>JAWMQM010000002.1:0-1265205 GCA_033283175.1 Cellvibrionaceae bacterium SEMH9
AAGATCTGCTGGCTACCTTCAGCCACAACGCCACCGTGAGCGGTGCGGAAGTGGTGCAGGTGCAAGCGCTGGATGAACTGCCCGCGCTGCTGGCCGCTCGAATCCCGGCAGACCAGTCACTGGCGCTCTCACCCCAGGCAGAACTCAACACCCTCAACTGGCATTCCACTCTCAGCGACGCGCGCACGGCGCAGTGGGGCCTTGCCTGTGCCGAGCTGGCCATCGCCGAGACCGGCACCTTGTGCCTGAGCAGTCACAGCGTGCCCAGTGCCTTGCTCTACCTGGTGGAGTTTCTGGTGGTGGTGATTGAGCGCACACAGATCGTCGCGCGGCAGGAAGGGGCATGGCGCAGTGCGGGGATCAACGCCGGCCACAGGCCCCGCGCCATGCACCTGATAACCGGCCCGTCGCGCACAGCGGATGTGGAGCAGACCCTGCAGGTGGGCGCCCACGGGCCGCGGGAACTATTGATAATTATCCTGGATCGCTGAGTTTCGGAACGTTTTTTGCTCCGTCGTTTTTTCTTGTCCTGTCGGGAAAACGGCCTTTGCAGCCCTGTCTCTGGGCAGGGCTGCTTTTTTATTTTTGGTTAATAACGTCTGTCTGTGGATAACGGCCGCTGACGACGCTCTATACATTAGTGGTGCTTATGACAGTCAGAGTGGGTATTAACGGGTTTGGACGGATTGGCCGGATGGTCTTCAGAGCGGCAATGCAGAACTTTGTCGATGTAGAGGTCGTGGCCGTCAACGACTTACTGGATCCCGAGTATCTCTGTCACTTGCTGAAATACGATTCCGTACATGGACGATTTTGTGGTGATCTGGAGGTGGACGGTAACCATTTACTGGCTAACGGACACCGTGTGCGCCTGTCGGCTGAGCGTGATCCTGCCGCCCTCGATTGGGGATCATTGGATGTGGATGTGGTCATTGAATCAACCGGACTTTTTTTGACACATGAGTCAGCCGTAAAGCACCTGCAGGCTGGTGCCAGAAAAGTCATTATCAGTGCGCCCTCCAAAGACGACACGCCGATGTTTGTTTTTGGTGTGAATGATGGTCGTTACGACGGCCAATCGGTGATCTCCAACGCGTCCTGTACCACCAATTGCCTGGCACCGTTGGCGCACGTACTGCACGACAATTGGGGCATCAAGCGCGGACTCATGACAACTGTACACGCTGCCACCGCCACTCAGAAAACGGTGGATGGCCCCTCGGTGCGTGACTGGCGAGGTGGCCGCAGTATTCTCGACAATATCATTCCCTCCACCACTGGCGCTGCGAAGGCGGTGGGCGTGGTGATTCCGGAGTTGAACAACAAACTGACGGGTATGGCATTCCGCGTCCCCACCGCCGACGTATCGGTAGTGGACCTGACTGTGGAGCTGCAGCGCGGTGCCAGTTACGAAGAGGTTTGCGAGGAAATGAAGGCCCAGAGCCAGGGCAAACTGCGGGGTATTCTGGGTTACACAGAAGATAAAGTGGTATCCAGCGATTTTCGCGATGAGATCTGCACCTCGGTATTTGACGCAGAAGCGGGCATTGCTCTGGAGCCCACCTTTATGAAACTGGTGGCCTGGTATGACAATGAGTGGGGCTACGCCAATAAGTGCCTGGAGATGGCGCGGGTAATCAGCTACTGACCGTAGGTGTGCTGCGAGCGACGCTTTACTCTTGCTCGCAGTATTGCACCACATGTACTTCAATGCCTTCGCGTTCAAACAGATTGATGAGCTTTTCTGGTGCGCGGTTATCGGTAATTACCACATCCACATCTTTCAGTGGTGCAAAAATGAGGTTGCTGCGTTTGCCCAGTTTGGAGCTGTCCGCGAGAATTATCAGCTGGTCGGCTTGCTTTTGCAGCTTCTGCTCAGCACGGATCAGTAGCGGATCTGACTCCATCACGCCAAATTCACCGATGCCAGGTGTACCCATAAACATCTTGCTGCCGTGATAGTACTGGATTGTGTCGTTCTCAAAAGCACTTAACACAATACCCTGACTACGATAAATCTCTCCGCCAGGCAGTGTTACCTGAATATCGCTGTTAGTCACCAGCTCTTCTGCCAGGTAGAACGAGTTGGTGAGAACATTGAGCTGCCGGCCCACAAGGAACTCACCCATCATAAAGGTGGAACTGCCGCCGTTGATAATAATGGAGTCGCCGTCCTGACACAGCTCAACTGCCCGTTCGGCAATCGCGCGTTTAGTCGCAGTGTGCCTCTCCTTGTCCAGCAGGAAGGGGGAACTGTTCAGGCGTGGGCTGCTGCCGACATGGGGGTTAACCTGCAAGGCTTCGGCACCACCACGAATTTTGCGCAGTTTATTGAGGTCTGCGAGCTTGTTGAGGTCGCGGCGAATGGTCGCTTCGGAACTTTTCAGCTGCTCTGTCAGCGTGCCGACGCTGATAAAGTGGTGCTCCGCAAGTAAGTCGAGGATCAGTTGATGGCGTTGTTTTTCAAGCACGTCAGTTTCCGAATATTAACCAGGCATGGGCGGTTGGCAATTGATCGATTATGACTGAAATTGGAGTATTTCTCCATGGTTATGACGACTTAATGCCGGCGTGTTGCCTTTCACTGAGAGTAATGGCTGTGGGCCTGTGGAGTGCCGCTGCGCCAGCGTTTAGCACTAAGCCGCCAATTGGGTCATGTTGAATTGGGCCAGACTGCAAACTCAAACAATTTCCTAGAGTAGAAGCAATGCCAAATTCTCCATCGCCAGTGGCCGATCTGGGCGGGAGCAAGGCGCGCTGTGGATTGGTGTCGGAGTTTGTCCGGAGGTGGCCCAAAATGAATGGGCTGCGGGAGCTTAAGGAGTGGCCTTTGAGGCCTTGCCGCTTCCAGTGGCAGAGGCCATCTTCTGCAGCAGGAACTCCAGCAGCGTCCGCACGCGAAATGACAGGTTGCGGCTGGGGTACACCGCCCAGATTCCCTCCTGGGCGGATTGGGATTTCTCCAGCAGGGTTACCAGCTTGCCTTCGCTGATGGCATCGGCAAGGTAGTAGTCAGGCAGCTGCACCAACCCGATGCCTTTCATGGCTGCATCCAGCAATGCCGGTCCGCTGTTGCAGCGCAAATTGCCACTCACACGGATATTCCGTTCCAGCCCGTTCTCCTCGAAGCGCCAGTATTCCAGTGTGCCAAGAATGCAGTTGTGGTGTTTCAGTTCCGACAGTGAATGGGGCGTGCCGTGTATGGCCAGATACTCCGGTGAGGCGCAGACAAACAGACGCCGCGAGCCAAGCCGTTTGGCCACCAGGCTGCTGTCTTCCAGCTGTCCCACTCGAATGGCAAGGTCGTAGCCCCCCTCGATCAGGTCCAGCTGTTTGTTGGTGAGTTCGTACTCCAGCTCGATATCGGGGTAGGCCACCACAAAATCGTTCAGCAGGGGGGCGATCTGCAGTTCGCCAAAGGTGTGGGGGGCGGTGACTTTGATTTTTCCCTGCGGGACCACATGCAGCTGTCCCAACGCCTGCTCCGCCAGTTCCAGCCCTTCCAGCGCCTGTTTACAGTGGTGGTAGTAGGTGTTGCCCTCATCGGTTAGGGATACCCGCCGGGTGGTGCGGTAGAACAGGGTCAATGACAGGCGTTTCTCCAGCGCTGAGATCATGCGACTGACCTGGGCGGTGGAGAGTTTCAGGCGCCGGGCGGCGGCGGTGAAGCTGCCGGTCTCCGCCACTGCTATAAATTCAATGATGCCATCCAGTTTAACCATGATGCTCCGTCGTCACTGGCAGATTGTTACTGTGTGGTAATAGTGTTTTTCAATTTTGGTGGATTATACGTCTAATTGAAACAATTAGAATGGCTGGGTATTAACGTTAACCAAGCATGTGGAGGATGTTCCTATGGCCGAAATTATTAAGTGTCAGGCAGCGGTGGCCTGGAAAGCGGGTGAGCCCCTGTCCATCGAAGAGGTGGAAGTTCATCCCCCAAAGGCCGGTGAAGTGCGTGTGCGCATTGTGGCCACCGGTGTTTGCCATACCGATGCCTTCACCCTGTCCGGCGATGATCCGGAAGGCGTATTCCCGGCGATCCTGGGTCATGAGGGTGGCGGTATTGTGGAGTCTGTGGGCGAGGGTGTGACCTCCCTGGCGGTGGGTGATCATGTGATCCCGCTGTACACCGCCGAGTGTGGCGAGTGTAAGTTCTGTAAATCCGGCAAAACCAACCTCTGCTCCCGGGTACGTGAGACCCAGGGCAAGGGCCTGATGCCCGATGGCACCACCCGTTTCTATAAGGACGGCCAGCCTATTTACCACTACATGGGTTGCTCCACCTTCTCCGAGTACACCGTACTGCCGGAAATCTCCCTGGCCAAGGTGAACAAGGCGGCGCCACTGGAAGAGGTCTGTCTGCTGGGCTGTGGTGTTACCACCGGTATGGGCGCGGTACTGAATACCGCCAAAGTGGAAGAGGGCGCGACGGTTGCCATCTTCGGCCTGGGCGGTATCGGTCTGTCCGCCGTCATTGGTGCCACCATGGCCAAGGCCGGTCGCATCATTGCCATCGATCTTAACGAGAGCAAGTTCGAGCTGGCGAAAAAACTGGGTGCCACCGATTGCGTTAACCCGAAGGATTACGACAAGCCAATTCAGGAAGTCATTGTCGAGATGACCGATGGCGGTGTGGATTACTCCTTCGAGTGTATCGGTAACGTCAACGTCATGCGTTCTGCGCTGGAGTGCTGCCACAAAGGCTGGGGCGAATCCGTGATTATCGGTGTGGCCGGTGCCGGTCAGGAGATCTCCACCCGTCCGTTCCAGCTGGTTACCGGCCGGGTATGGCGCGGTACCGCCTTCGGTGGTGTGAAGGGGCGTTCCCAGCTGCCCGGTATCGTAGAAGATTATCTGGCGGGCAAGTTTGCTCTCAGTGATTTCATTACCCACACCATGCCGCTGGACGAGATCAACACGGCCTTTGACCTGATGCACGAAGGTAAGAGTATTCGCTCGGTCATTCACTACTGATCGCAGTTCACCAACCAAATTGAAGGGGGATGAGATGACGATTGAAATAGTGAGTCAGGCGAAGACTTTTGGTGGTTGGCACAAGCAGTACACCCATGTGTCTGCCGCCACCAACTGCACCATGCGTTTTGCGATCTACCTGCCGCCACAGGCGTCAGCGGAGAACAAGGTGCCGGTGATCTACTGGTTGTCCGGCCTGACCTGTACCGATGAGAACTTCATGCAGAAAGCCGGTGCGCATCGCATCGCGGCGGAGTTGGGGGTGGCGATTGTCGCCCCTGACACCAGTCCCCGCGGTGAAGGTGTGCCGGATGACCCGGAAGGCGCCTGGGACTTCGGTCTGGGTGCCGGCTTCTATGTCAATGCCACCCAGGAGCCCTGGCGCAAGCACTACCAGATGTATGACTACATTGTGGAAGAGTTGCCGGCGCTGGTGGAGTCGGTGTTCCCGGTATCGCAGCAACGGGCGATCACCGGTCACTCCATGGGTGGTCACGGTGCCTTGACCATTGCCATGAAGAACCCGGAACGCTATGTGGCCATGAGTGCCTTCAGTCCCATCTCCAATCCCATCAATTGTCCCTGGGGGCAAAAAGCGCTGGGGAACTACCTGGGCAGCGATCGCAGTACCTGGCAGGAGTATGACGCCAGTGTGCTGATGAGGGAATCTGCCCAGCCGGTCCCGGCACTGGTGGATCAGGGTGAAGCGGACAGCTTTCTCAAGGAGCAGTTAAAGCCGGAAGCGCTGGAAGAGGCTGCGCAGGGTTCCGGTTACCCGTTGGAGCTGCGTCGTCATGAAGGTTATGACCACAGCTACTACTTTATTGCCTCTTTTATCGAAGATCATCTGCGGTTTCTGGCAAAACATTTCTGACGTCAGTCAGGCGCTTTACTCCAGCCCGCAAGGGTTGGAGTTTTTTCCTGCAGCACGTGTCCCAGTCCAGATTGGATGACTTGCCCTCGTAGTTTGAGGCGGTCATCCGCAAACGCATTGTTAAGATGCGGAGCAGCCGTTTTGAATCCGTGTAGTTGTAAGCGTCAAAAGATTTACGTACGCCTCAAGAGCAGCACTGACAGTAACAGTGTGGTGTTTGATTTTTCGTTCTCGGCTCAGGGAGCGTTTGTAGAGAGCAGCTTGCGAAACCTGGACTTCGAGTATTTCTGTAAGGTACACGATGTCGAGATACTGACGGATCCTGTCCAGAGGTTCGGTTGATCCCGCGTTTCGGCACCTGGTGATCTCGTTACGAACAATGCGGGCGATACTGGTATCGCCCGTTTACCCTTAGCCGGGGTTTCAGCAAAGCCCGGTGTTTCTATGGGTGTCAGCCCCCGCCTTTTTGATCACGCCTTAATGTGCGTTCGCCGCTTTTACTCTTCCTTAATGCCCATCCGGCAAGCGGACTTTGGATCCGTATAGACCGTAGTAGGCGATATACACATAGCATCCTGCCGCCAGCAGAAAGGAGATCTGCAGCCCTTGCCAGTCGGCAATCATGCCCTGTAGAAGAGGGATCAGTGCGCCGCCGACAATGGCACAGCAGAGCAGTCCGGAGCCGCGGCTGGTCAGTGGCCCCAGGTCCTTCAGGGCGAGACTGAAGATGGTGGGGAACATGATGGAGTTGCACAGTCCCACGGCCAGCAGGCTGACAGCGGCGGCGTTGCCTTTATAAAGGCAGGCAAACAGCACCAGCAGCACCGCACAACCGGCGTTGGCCACCAGTAGGTAGCGGGCATCCACCCGCATCATGAGCCATACCCCCACAAAGCGTCCCACCATGGCGCCGCCCCAGTACCAAGCCACATAGCGGGCCGCCTCATGCTCGGTGATGTCCTGCAGCCCCAGCTCCTTGATAAAGCTGATCATAAAGCTGCCGATGGATACCTCGGCACCGACGTAGGTGAAAATCGCCAGCGCGCCGAGTACCAGATGCCGGTAGCGCAACACGGCGGAGAAACTCGCCTGCTGATGGTCATCCGGAGTGTGCAGCGCGGGCAGCTTCATAACCGCAAACAGCAGCGCCAGTGTGCCCAGCATCGCTGCGAGAATCAGGTAGGGGAGTTTGACTGAGTCCGCCTCTGCCAGTTTGTCGGCGGCGCTCAGGGCGCCGGCAGTTGCATCGGGCAGCTCGGGTACGGCACTGAAAATCAACGCTGCACCGATCAGCGGTGCGACCGTTGTACCCAGGGAATTGAAGGCCTGTGTCAGGGTCAGACGACCGGACGCGCTGCTGGCTGGGCCGAGCGCTGTAACGTAGGGGTTAGCCGATACCTGTAGCAGGGTGACGCCACTGGCGAGCACGAACAGGGCCCCGAGAAACAGCGGATAGAGCCGCAGGCTCGCTGCGGGTAAAAACAGCAGGCAGCCCACTGCCGCGGTCAGCAGTCCCAGTACCAATCCTTTCTGGTAGCCGATGCGTCCCACCAGGGCGCCTGCAGGCAGCGACACCAGAAAATAGGCACCGAAGAAGCAGAACTGCACAAGGATGGCCTGGGTGTAATTCAGGTCAAAGACGCTCTTCAGGTGTGGGATCAGGATATCGTTCAGCGCGGTTATAAAACCCCACATAAAGAACAGGCTGGTCAGTATGATCAGTGGCAGGCGGTAGCTGCCGGTCGCAGCCCGTGCTGCAGCGTGGGTGGGGGAAGGCGATTGCATGATGTGTAATTCAATTCCGGTGGTTAGGCTTTTATTGTAGTAGTTGGCTGGCCGGCAAATTCCTCCATTCCGACAGCGCTGTCAATTATATAGAAGTGGTACCTCCCGTCCATGTCGATGCGGCAGGTTTACGGAAATGCCCGGGTTGGGGACGTCTTCTTGCCCCGGGGTGGCGGCTTACCTCGGAGGGGCGGGCAGGGTAGAATGGGCTGCTAGTTCTGCGTTTCCGTTCAGGTTGATAATAAATTTATGAAAATCGAAGCCGTAAAAGTCCGACGTCTCTATCTGGAAGTAGCCAGCCAAATTGAAAACCTGATCACCAGCGGGCAGATAGAAGCGGGAGAGCGCCTGCCGTCCGAGCGTGATCTGGCGGTGCGCTTTGAGGTGAGCAGGCCCACTATCCGTGAGGCGATGATCGCGCTGGAAATTGCGGGTCTGGTAGAGATCCGCACTGGTTCGGGCATCTATGTGCGCAACAATCCGGTGGCCAAGGGTATCGAGGACGTAGGCCCGGGTTCCTTTGAGATTCTTGAAGCCCGCTTGATGATCGAGCCGGAGCTGGCAAAGCTGGCAGCGCAACGCATCAGCGAGTCGCAGCTGCAGGAGCTGCAAGTGGCCCTGGATGATATGAGGCGTGAAGACACCGAGGGCTCAGTGTCGGAAGAGGCTGACAAGCGCTTCCACTGCATTATTGCCGAGGCGGCCGGCAACAGCGCCCTGGCTGCCATTGTCACCTGGCTGTGGGATATGCGGATCAGTTCGGAGCTGAGCACCCTGTTTCACCAGCGTGTACGTGAAGTGGGTGTGCATCCTTCCCTGGGACAGCACAAGCGTCTGTTTAATGCATTGTCGGCGCGGGATGCTGCCGCCGCTGAAGACGCCATGCGCGATCATATCAACAGCGCATTGATCGACAGTAAAACCTATCTGGAGGCCTGAGCCTCCGCCATCGCGGCCGGCTCTTGCCGGCTGCAATCCCCTCAGTCAATCAGGCCGCTAACCCGTGGCAACCACTCGCTCAGGTCCGGGAACAGGATAACCAGCAGCAAAGTAAAGAGCATGGCTGCGTACATGGGCAGCAGTGGCTTGAGTACCGATTCCACCCGGGTTTTGGCGATGCTGCAGCCGACGAACAGCACGCTGCCTACCGGCGGGGTACAAAGGCCGACTGATAAATTCAACACCATCATAATGCCGAAGTGCAGGGGTGAAATGCCCAGCGATTCGGCGATCGGCAAAAAGATGGGCGTAAAGATCAGGATAGCCGGCGTCATATCCATAAAGGTGCCCACCAGCAGCAGTACAATGTTGATCAGCAGTAAAATCATCAGCGGGTTATCGCTGAGGCCGATTAACAGTTCACTGACGGACTGCGGAATATTTTCGTAGGCGAGCATCCACGACATGGCGGTGGAGGTAGCGATGAGCAGCAGTACCACGGCACTGGTTTCGGCGGTCTTGATCATCAGCGCCGGTAACTCTTTGGGTTTTACCTCCCGGTAGACTCCCACCGCCAGGATCAGCGAGTAGAGCACCGCAATGGCACTGGCTTCGGTGGCGGTAAATACACCACCGATAATGCCGCCGATGACAATCACCACCAGCAGCAGGCTGGGGATGGCGTCCAGCAGCTTTGGCATTGCCTGGCGCAGGGGAATGCGGCCGGAGCGGGGGAAACCGGCCCGGGAGGAGTAGACCATGGCGATGGCCATCAGGGACAGGGCCAGCAGGATGCCCGGGACATAGCCGGCAATAAACAGGGCGGCAATGGAGACACTGCCACTGGCCAGCGAATAGATAATCAGCACGTTGCTGGGGGGAATCAGCAGGCCGGTGGTGGAGGAGGTGATGGTCAGTGCGGCGTTGAAGTTGCGATTGTAGCCATCCTTCTCCATCGCCGGGATCATAAAGCCACCAATCGCCGAGGTGGCCGCCACCGCAGAGCCCGAGATGGAACCGAACAGGGTGCAGGAGATCACATTCACCAGTCCCAGGCCGCCAGGCAGAGTCCCCACCAGCACCTTGGCAAATTCAATCAGCCGGCGGGCGATGCCGCCCTGGCCCATCAGGATGCCGGACATAATAAAGAGCGGGACTGCCAGCAGGGCAAAGCTGTCGAGGCCGCCGGCCATGCGCTGGGCAACCGTCGTGGCGGCGGCGGTAAATTCGATGCTGGCCAGCATGGCCACAAACGTGGCGGCGCCAATACAGATGGCCACCGGGACCCGCATCAGCAGCAGTAGCAGGAAAGAGAGAATCAGTAACAGGCCGGAAAATTCCATGGTGTGTTCCGTTTATTCGGCGCGAAGCTTGGGCTGGAAAAGCTGGGCAAGGCTGTATATCGCAATCATCAGCCCGCTTACTGGCAGGGCCAGGTAAACGTAGCCAACGGGGATGCCCAGCGAGGCGGAGGTCTGCTTCAGTGCCAGCGTCAGCAGAACCAGTTGGCTGCCGCCGTAGACCATAACTACCAGTGCAAACAGCACCACTACCACCAGCGCCAGGTTGGTGACGATGGCCTGGCTGGTGCCACGCAGCTTGCGGGTGAGGATATCGATACCGATGTGGGCGTGGGTGCGGTAGGCGTAGCTGCCACCAAACAGGCCCAGCCAGATCAGCAGGAAGCGCGCCAGCTCCTCGGTCCACGAGCTGGGGCTGCCCAGCAGGAAACGGGTGGCCACCTGCCACAGGACATTGAGTACCATGGTGGATACGATCAGGATCAGCAGGCCCTTGAGCAGCTGGTCGGTGTGGTGCAGGAGTCGTTGCAGCATCAGGGAAGGCTCCGGATGGCCTGGATCATGGCGCCAACAGAGGTGCCGTCGTATTCCGCCAGCATGGGCTGTACCTTGCGGCGGAATGCGGCTTTGTCAGGGTGGACAATGGTGACGCCGTCGGCGGTGAGTTGTTGCAGGGCGCGTTCAGTTTCCTCCTGCCACAGTTTACGCTGATAGTGGCTGGACTCTTCCGCCGCCTGTTGTAACCAGCCTTGCTGGTGGGGAGAGAGGCGATTCCAGATGGGGCGGCTGATCAGCAGGATGTCGGGCACATAGGTGTGCTCATCCAGGCTCAGGTAGCGGGCGACCTCGTAATGCTTGGAGAGATAAAAGCTGGGGGGGTTGTTCTCGGCACCATCCACCACACCCTGCTGCAGGGCGGTGTAGAGTTCGCCCCAGTCCACCGGTGTGCCGGAGCCGCCCAAGGTGTTGATCATGGCCACTGAAGTGATGCTCTGCTGCACGCGAATCTTCAGGCCACTGAGGTCTTCCGGGGTCTGAATTGGCTTGTCGATGGTATAGAAGCTGCGGCTGCCAGCGTCGTAGTAGGCCAGCCCGCGCAGGCGCACGGCCTCGCCACTGCTGAGCAGGTCGCGGCCTACGTTGCTCTCCAGTGCATGCCAGAAGTGTTCGTGGTCGCGGAAGATATAAGGCAGGCTGAACAGCTTGAAAGCGGGCACGAAGCCTTCCATCGGACTGGCAGACGCTTTGGTCATGGCCAGGCTGCCAATCTGCAGCAATTCGATCAACTCGCGCTCTTCACCCAATTGCCCGCCGGGGTAGATGTCCATACGCAGGTGACCGTCGGATATCTCTTCCAGGCGCTTGGCCATATAGACCATGGCCTTATGGGTGGGGTGGTTCTGATCCAGCCCGTGGGCCAGCTTGAGGACGGAGTATTTCTCCTGTCCACCGCAGGCGCAGAGGGTGGTGAGCAGAACGGCGACAAGGCAGGTTCGCAGCCGCAGAAGCAGTGACAGTGGTTTCATGGCGAGCCGTAGGTTGGCAATCTATTGTTTTTAGTGAACGTGTTTTTAGTGAATGTGTTTTTAGTGAATATTATGCAGTTCGGTTCCGCTACTTATGTCATGTGCTTGCGGCAATTGCCGGCTATCTTGACTGTTATAGCGCAGGCTGTGAGAATAGCATCAAATTGGCCTTACCACTATACCGATTTCCGGTGTAAGGGGAGCAGGGCACTTAGTAAGAGTAGAGAGTGCAGAGAGTTATGACGCAAAAGATTGCCCTAAACTTGCATCCCGATCGACTGTTTCCCGCCGATAGCACCACCCGGGGTATTGCCCGTGAGCTGTATCAGGCTGTGTCCGGGTTACCGATTATCAGTCCTCACGGCCACACGGACCCGCGCTGGTTTGCCGGCAATCAGCCCTTTGAAAATGCCGCTGAGCTGCTTATCAAGCCCGACCACTATCTGTTACGTATGCTCTACAGCCAGGGAATTCCGCTGATGGCATTGGGCATTGGTGGCAACGAGGCTGGTGCGGTGGAGACCGACCCCGAGGTTATCTGGCAGCGTTTCGCCGACCATTATTATCTGTTTCGTGGTACTCCCAGCCGACTGTGGCTGGATCACGTCTTTGCCGAGGTGTTTGGTATTGATGAGGTGCTCACCAGTGCTACCGCCGGCGACTATTATCAGCACATCAACCGGGCCCTGGCCAGCGATGAATTTCGTCCCCGGGCGCTGTTTGAACGTTTCAATATCGAACTGCTGGCCACCACCGAGGGGCCACTGGACGACTTGCGCTATCACCGCCAGATCCGCGAGAGCGGCTGGCAGGGCAGGGTGATTACTACCTTCCGGCCCGACCCGGTGCTGGATCCCCAGTACGAGGGCTTTGTGGGCAATGTGCAAGAGCTGGGTCGCCTGACCGGCGAATCGGTGGAGACTTTCGATGGCTATCTGCGGGCGTTGTTTGCGCGCAGGGCCTTTTTTAAAGCCAACGGTGCAACCGCGACCGATCACGGTCACCCGAGTGCGGCTACGGCGGACCTGTCCCGGGAAGACTGTGAGCAGCTCTACCAGCTGGTGATGAGCGGACACGCCAACGCAGCCCAGTCCGAGTTGTTCCGTGCCCAGATGTTGACGGAGATGGCGGGTATGAGTCTGGAGGACGGTCTGGTCATGCAGATCCATCCAGGCGTGTTCCGCAACCACAACCCACAGCTGTTTACCCAATTTGGTCGTGATAAGGGCGCTGACATTCCTCTGCAAACGGAATACGTGAACGCCCTGCATCCGTTGCTCAGCAAGTACGGCAACAATCCGGAGTTGACCATTATCGTATTTACCCTGGATGAGACCTCCTACAGCCGCGAACTGGCACCCCTGGCGGGTCACTATCCGGCACTGAAAGTGGGTCCCGCCTGGTGGTTCCACGACAGCCCCGAGGGGATGCGCCGCTATCGCGAGCAAATTACCGAGACGGCTGGCTTCTACAACACCGTCGGTTTTAACGACGATACCCGTGCGTTTCTCTCCATTCCGGCACGTCACGATGTGGCCCGGCGTATGGATTGTGCGTTCCTTGCGCAGCTGGTGGCAGAGCATCGACTGACTGAGCAGGAAGCGGTGGAAACCGCTGTTGACCTTGCCTACAACCTGGCCCGGACCGCGTACAAATTATGAGTGACCCTACACCCGTGAATCGGCTGCACAATGGTGTGCTTGAGGCGCTGCCCGCTGCTGTGCAGCTGCCATCCTATGATCGCCGTAACCTGCAGCCCGGTATTGTGCACCTGGGGGTGGGGGCGTTTCACCGTGCTCACCAGGCCTGGTATACCGAACAACTGCTTAATCGCAGTGGTGGCGACTGGGGCATCATCGGAGCCAGCATGCGCAGCGCGGATGTGGCGCAGCAGCTTAACCCACAGGATGGTCTCTATACCCTGATTGAAAAAAGCGAAGCCAACGGTTTTCAGGTCATCGGCTGCCTGCAGCGTGTCATTGTGGCGCCGCAGGCACCTGATGAGCTGGTGGAGGCCATAGCATCGCCTGCCACTAAAGTGGTTACCCTCACAATCACAGAGAAAGGCTACTGCCACGATCCGGCCAACGGGGAGTTGTTGCAGAACCATCCTGCGATCGAAGCTGAATTGGCCGATGGGCTGGCCACGCCGCGCACGGCCATTGGCTTTCTGGTGGCCGGCCTGCGCCGCCGCCGGGAGCAGGGGCTGCCGGGTATCACGCTGTTAAGCTGTGACAACCTGCCGCACAACGGTCGGGTGTTGGGCTCGGTAGTGATGGCGTTGGCTGCGCGGGTCGATGCCGGTCTGGCGGAGTGGATTGCCGGTCAGGTGACCTTTCCCTGTTCCATGGTGGACCGGATTGTACCCGCCAGCACAGCGGCTGATCGTCAGTTGGCCGAGGAGTCGTTGGGTGTGCAGGACGAGGGCGTGGTAAGTACCGAGCCGTTCAGCCAGTGGGTGATCGAAAATAATTTTGCCACGGCAGCACCGGACTGGGGTTCGGTGGGTGCGTTGCTGGTGGACGATGTCACCCCCTTCGAAATGATCAAGCTGCGTTTGCTCAATGGCAGTCACTCCCTTATCGCCTACCTGGGTTACGTGGCCGGTTACGATTATGTGCACGAGGTGGTGGGCAATGCCGCTATGTTGGCGCTGGTGCGGGCATATATGCAGTCGGTATTGCCGACGCTGACTGTTCCTGCGGATTTTGATATCGAAGAGTATCAGGAGCAGTTGCTGCGGCGCTTCGCCAACCCGGCGTTGCAACACCGCACGGCACAGATCGCCATGGACGGTTCACAGAAAATTCCCCAGCGCTGGTTACAGAGTCTGGGGCAGCTGTTGGACAACGGTCAGGATTCGACGCTGTTGGCGTTAGCCATTGCCGGCTGGGTGAAGTTTCTGGGTGGCCGGCGGGACAGCCGCGACACTTTTGTGGTGGACGATCCCATGGCGGCCGACTTGCAGGCCCGCCTGGACGCAACAGGTGGAGATGCCGGATTGATTCGCAATGTGATGGCGCAGCGCCAGGTGTTTGGCGACCTGGCCGCACAATACCCTGCCGTCCCCGAACAGGTGACGGCGTTCTATACCCGTCTTTGCCACGAAGGTAACCAGTCGGTGATCAATGCCTTGGTGGCCACATTGCCGGGTGCTGAGGTCTGAGCCATGCGTATTTTGTGTGCCGGTGAAGTGATGGTTGAATTTGCCTCCGGTGACGGGGTGTGGCAGCAGGCTTATGGTGGCGATACCTACAATACTGCGATCTATCTGGCTCGTGCCGGTATGGACGTGGAGTATATGACGGCGCTGGGTGATGACCACTTCTCCGGTGAAATCCTGGCCGCCCTGGCGCGGGAGCAGGTCAGCACTGCCATGATCCCGCGACTGGCAGGGCGCCAGCCCGGGCTCTACACCATTCACAACCAGGCAGACGGCGAACGGGAGTTCTGTTATTGGCGCGGTCGCAGCCCTGCGCGGGAGCTGTTTAACGAGCCGCTGCAGTTGGCGGAAGTGCCGGACATCTTCTATTTTTCCGGTATCACGCTGGCGGTAACCCGCAGCGGGCTGGACAACCTGATAGAGCTGATTGCCGGGTTGCGGCGCCGTGGCTGCCAAATCGCGTTTGATCCCAATTACCGGCCGCGCTTGTGGTCCGGGGTGGAAGAGGCCCGCGATTGCTATGAGGCAGTTCTCGGTCACTGTGACCTGGTGCTGCCCACACTGGATGACGAAATCCTGTTGTGGGGTATCGATTCTGCGGAGGCGTGTCGTGACTTTTATCTGCGCCGCGGAGCCCGCGAGCTGGTGATCAAAGTGCCGGGACCTGCCTGTCAGGTCTGGCTGGGTGACAGTCATTATGTGCAGTCCGCAGAAGCGGTGGACGCGCTGGATACCACCGGTGCCGGAGACTCATTCAATGCGGCCTATATCGCCAGTCGCGCCAGTGGTGAGTCCATCCCCACTGCGGTAACACGCGCGCAACAGTTGGCGGCACAGGTTGTAATGCATCGGGGCGCCGTTCTGCCCCGGTAGTTCCCTCATATTTTTCAACGATTTTAGGTAAGGCAGGTCTATTAGTTATGCAGGAAACATGGCGTTGGTTTGGTCCCTCGGATCCGATCTCTCTGCAGCAGGTGGCGCAGGCCGGGGCAACCGGAGTCGTTACCTCGTTGCACCACATCGCCACCGGCGATCTCTGGCCGCTGGAGGAAATCCTCAAGCGCAAAGCGGAGATCGAGGCCGAGGGGCTTGAGTGGTCCGTGGTAGAGAGTGTCCCCCTGCACAACAACATCAAGTTGCGCAAAGGCAATTATCTGGAGTTGCTGGATAACTATCGCCAGACGCTTATCAACCTCGGAGAGGCGGGTGTTTATACCGTGTGCTACAACTTTATGCCGGTGGTGGACTGGACCCGTACCAATCTCAACTATCGCCTGAAGAGTGATGCCCGCGCGTTGCGCTTTGAAATGTCCGACTTCATCGCTTACGACGTCTTTATGTTGCAGCGTCCCGGTGCCGAAGGAGATTACAGTGAAGAGCAGCTGGCCAAGGCCAGGCTCCGTTTTGACGAGCTGACAGAAGAAGAGCAATCCCTGCTGGAGCGTAACATCATTGCCGGCCTTCCGGGCGGCGAGGGCTCCTATTCGCGGGAGACCATCCAGCAGGCCATTGCGGAGTTTATTGCACTGGGTACAGAGGGTTACCGCGAAAACCTCTTCGCTTTCCTGCGGGATATTATCCCTGCGGCAGAGCAGGCTGGTGTGGAGATGTGTATCCATCCCGATGATCCACCCTTTTCGTTATTTGGGTTGCCGCGGGTGGTGTCTACAGAAGACGACGCCAACGCCATCCTGACCGCTGTGCCCAGCCCCAGTAACGGGCTGACCATGTGTGCCGGTTCCTTTGGTGCGAGGGGGGATAACGATCTGGTGCGTATGATTCGCCGTTTCGGGGAGCGTATCTATTTTGTCCACCTGCGCAATGTAAAGCGGGAAGCGGATGGCTCTTTTTACGAGTCGGATCACCTGGATGGCGACAACGATATGATCGGCATCATGAGTGCGCTGCTTGATGAGGAGGGGCGTCGTTCAGAAGAGGGCGGCCGCCGGATCCCCATGCGGCCTGATCACGGTCATCTGCTGGCGGCAGAGGTCGACAAACCTGGCACTAACCCCGGCTACTCTTACGGCGGAAGACTGAAATCCCTGGCAGAACTAAGGGGTGCCTTGCATGTGCTGCAGAGTATGAGGCGGCAATAAGGCATCCATACCTGCCATCGGGTGCAATTGCAGTGTTTGCCATCGCCACGCTGTAGTGGCCCTGGGCAGGGGTGTAGGGTGTGCCAGAGATCCTCTTCGAAGTGATGGACTCCAGAGCGTCATTAGTCCGGACAAGTCTGGGGTTGGGATTGGCGGTTAAATCAGGGCGCAAGTCACCGAAGCAGTAACATTGCCCTGTTTTTCCACGACGAACCTGGCCCACCCAACGGTAGTGGATGTATCTGTCGTAATTCATAGGGGAAGACCATGTGGGTGAAAGTCCGTTTTAAACTAATTTAACCTTCTGAAAAGTAAAGATTTATTCAGGCTGTGAAAGTTTTTCAGGATGTCCAAAATTGGGGGGCATGGAAGTGAGCCTGATCAGTTTGTACAATTCATATAGCGACGAGTTATTATTGTTGACCTGTATCCGGTCGACCATGTAAAGTTCAGCAAAGTCCGGTCTTGCCTGACCCTGAAAGAATCAGCATAAAAACAGGGCGTGAAGACAAACGCTGTTGACCTGAAAGTAATACGTATAACTATAAAGTTTTAAAACATTTGGTCTTGTCGGGATTGATCCTGGCAATACAGCCCGCCCAAGAGGGTGGAAAGAAAATACAACAACCTGATTTTTAATGCGCGATTTGGCAAGAAAGCCACATCTGTTTCGCGTGGTGTTTGTAGTAGGCTGGGCGCTTCTGGAGTCGCGCTATGCATCATCAGCTTGCCCGGCTACGACGAGGCTGACGCCACCTGACTAACAGGAGATCCTGCAGGTGAGAACGATCAGGCAGTAGATGGCTGTCGCGGCCAAGAAGGAATCAACATAAATAACAACAGTTGCCCAAAAGCAACGGATTGCACAAACAGTTTCGGAAAATCAAAAAAGTAATTGATAGCTCGCAATCCCCGCCCTTAGTATGACTGGCGTCAGGATCAGCAAGCACTGAGATCTGTGTGATCTGAAAACAATAACTGAACGGATAGCATCAGTTGTGTTCAGGTCAGGCAAAAAAGGCAATACCAATAAATAAAAAGCAAAAAAACTATAAAAAGGAGCATCGATAACATGCTGAATAAACCCTCCCAAGCACCTCTGGCTCGTGCTATCAAGGCTGTAAACAAAGGCGGCAAGTCTGCTGCAATTGTTTCGTTGTTGGCCCTTGGCGGCGCGGTAGACGTAATGGCTCAGGATGCTGGTGGTTCTGCCAGCTTCGCTCTGGAAGAAGTCGTTGTTACCGCACGTCGTAAAGACGAAAGTTTGCAGGATGTACCCCAGACTGTTAACGCCGTAGGCAGTGACACCTTCCAAAAACTCAACATCCTGAACTTCGAAGACATGCAGTCCGTGGTTCCGGGTATCTCGCTGGACTCCGGTTCCAACGGTTACACCACCGGCGCCAGTATGCGCGGTGTGGACTTCCGTGTTGAAGCGCAGTCTTCCCCGTCCGTTGAGTTTTATCTGAACGATGCTCCTGTAGAGTCCAACCAGATCTTCACCCAGGTATTCGATATCGGTCAGGTGGAAGTACTGCGTGGTCCACAGGGTACCCTGCGTGGCCGCTCTGCACCTTCAGGTGCCATTACCGTAACCACTCGCGACGCCAACCTGTCCGAGTTTGAAGGCTACGTAAATGCTACCGCTACCAACAAGGGTGCCACCAACTACCAGGGTGCGGTAAACGTTCCTCTGGTGGAAGACAAACTGGCACTGCGTGTGGCGGGCGTTGTCGACGAGAACGAAGCCAATGGCGTGAAGAGCATGTTCAGCGATCAGGAGCCTGACGTTGATACCACTGGTTATCGTTTCACTCTGGGCTTCGCCCCAACCGATAACTTCGAAGGCTCCCTGATGCATCAGAAGATGGAAGTGGATCGTCTGATCTTCCCGCATCATGCTGGTGAAGCGCAAAGTGGTGCATTGGCAAACTTTGGCGGTGGCTTGTCCCATCACGACTTTGGTGCCATTGATCCGCAGGATCGCCGCAGTGTACAGAAATCCCCCAATAAGACTGACAATGAACTTGAGGCTACAGTTCTTAACCTGGAGCTGACCGCAGTTGGTCAGGTCTTCAGCTATGTGGGGCAGGTGAGTAAGTTCTCCAACACTGGTACCGGTCCGCAAGATTTCATCAACTGGATTGATACTTCCAATGGTGAAACTAACGATATTGGTGCGTTGTTGGGTCTGCCAGCAGGTTTTGTTTTTGCGACAACTGTGGATGAGTGGTATCAGGATCTGGATCTGTGGCAGGACCAGGAGTCCCACGAAATCCGTATTTCGTCCGAAGAGCCGATTGGTGACTTCTTTGACTATACCGCAGGATTTTTCTATCAGAAGAAAGAGGGTGAGAATAACCTCTTGACCCACCGTTTCCTTGGGGCATCACCATTCAGCCCCTTCGTTTATGGCGGTTTGGCAGGTGTTTTGGACCCCAATGGTACTGCTGAGGGTGCGTATATCCTGAATGTTCCCATTCAGACCATGTCCACCAGTGAAGAGACCTCGGTCTTCGCTAACTTTACATTCTACCTGACAGACAGCACCGAGCTGGCTATTGGTGGTCGCCAGATCTGGTTTGAAACCAAAGAGGACAAACTGCTGGTGGCAGGGAATTTGTTGGACGATCAGTCTGGCAAGGATGAGGAGTTTATCTGGAACGTGGCGTTGTCACACCGTTTCACCGACGAGTTCATGATGTACTCCAACGTGGGCACCGCTGTGCGTCAGGGGCCAAACGCTACTGTAGGCGTTAACTTCTTCGACGGCATCCCTTTCCAGGGCGGTATGGACCGGGTTACTGGCCAGCGTGAAAACGAGCGCTCCATCTCCTACGAAATCGGTGCTAAATGGGACTTTATGGATGGCCGTGGTCGTTTGAACGCAGCCTACTACTTCCAGGACTTCGAAGGTTACTTCTACTACACTCCAGGTGAAATTATTTACTACAGTGGAACTACTGCCAGTCCGGACACGGATACCTTTAACTTCACCTCCAACGCCGACACCGAGGTGCAAGGTATTGATATCGATGCCAGCTTCCTGATCACCGAGAACTGGACCGTGTCCGGTGTATTGGCCTGGATGGACAGCGAAGTGACAGACGATATTCCATGTAATGACAGTTCTGTTCCTCTCACTGCAACCAATCAGATCAACTTCTGTTCCGGCGGTATCTCTGCCAGTACCCAGCCTGAGTGGACGGCGTCTGTAACCTCCGAGTACAGCATGCCAGTGACTGACATGATGGATGGTTACGTACGTGGTATCTACTCCTGGCAGGGTGAGAACGATAACAAACACGAAAACACTGTTATCGATTCCTACGGTCTGCTGAACCTGTACTTTGGTGTGCGTGACGGTGAAGGCACCTGGGATGTGCAGATGTTCGTCAAGAACGTCACCGGTGAGGATGAGACTCTTCGCTACGACGATATCGAGATTGGCGAAGGTAGTAACCTCAACGCGCTGGTTGGTGGCGGCTACCGCGAGGTAGAAGTTGCTCCTCGTCGTGAAGTGGGTGTAAGCCTGCGTTACAACTTCTGATCCATCGTCGCTGACAGGCGACAACAGAAAGGCTGGCACCTGTAAAGGTGCCGGCCTTTTTTTGTTGTCCGGGAGTCGGAATTGAAGAGATGGTAGGAGTTTATCTATATCAGGTCGCACAAGGTGCATCACGGTTCCATGACGCCGAACCTTCTTGTTACGATTTCAGTGAGTCCGCTGGAGTAAGTGATTAATAGTGGCTTCGTGCCACTTTTTACAGCGCTGCTTACCGTGCATGGCGGCACTGTAAGGCCTCCCTCCGCACTGATTTCCGCCGTCTTATAGCGGTCGCTACGGGAGAGGGGCGGTTGTCCTGTCACCGGTATCCGCTGAAGCCGACGTGCAATCGCTGCCTTCGAGCCCGGCTGTCCAGAGAACAGCCTTTTGCAGCACTGAGATGTAGGCGGGTTCGCTGTAGCTGGCAGCGGTGTGACCAAGGGCGGAGTATAGCGCCCGGCCTCGCCCGGGGCAGTGTTTCCAGATCAGGGGGTGATCGCTGCCCATGCGCAGGTCTTTGCCACGAAAATCAGGCTGGTAGGTGTTTTCATCGATGGTGGTGAGCACGTTGTAACCCCGCAGACGGGGGCTGGCTTCGAAAGAGTACCACTCATCGGTTCTCTGCCACGCCTGTGGCAGGTGTGACACTATCGGGTCACTGGATTCGGGGTGGAGCGTAGCCAGCTGGAACTGTTCAGGGTAAGGGTGAGCAACAAAGCGGGCCCCCACCAGGGTATTGATATACCAATCCCAGTCGGATGAGCTGTCTCCGGCGCCATGCAATCCAATCCAGCCACCGCCGTTTACGATGTAATGTCGCATGGCGTCGCGCTGCCCGGCAGTCAGTACATTGCCGGTGACATTGTTCCAGATAATGGTGTCGAACCGCGCCAGATCAGACGGGTTATGTACGGCACCATTCTGCGTCACGTAAACAGACCAGCCATTCCGCTCTGCCAACTCCTGCAGCAACCCCTCGGCGGCAGGGATGGCCTCGACGTGTATAAAGGAATTGGTTTTGGAGAATATTAGTATGGAAGGGTGTTTTAGTTCCGGTATCTCCGGCGGCACCGTTTCAAAGACGGGCGAACGCCAGAAACCGTAAGTACGCATGCGCTGCACGGTGAGGGCGGTCAACAGCAGGATAAGAGCCAGAGCCAGCACCCCTATGCGGATGAGCCAGGTTTTCCTTGTGTGGTTGGATGTCATGACTTGTCTCTTATTGTTTTGTGGTTGAGGCGATGATTCGTGGACTATTCTGGCTGGCCGCGGAATTACGCTATGGCATCAGCGGGCGAGGCAAAGGTAGTGCTCCGGGGCAGCTTGCGTTGCAGGCATTTATGCTAGCACACTGCCTTGGTGTGCCGGACGGGAGGCGCGGCGAAGAGACCTAAAAAAACGGCTGGCCATTTCTGGCCAGCCGTTTACGGGTGGTGCAATCGGGTTCTGTTATCAGAACTCGAGAACAACCCGCACAGTACTGTCGACTTCACTGGTATCAATGTAGCCGATCAGGGCCGGGTTTTGTCCGACCAGTTTCTTCACGTCAGCACCGCCGCCAACCTGCTTGGGTGGAGTGCCCTTGCCGGTGAACAGGAGCTGCGCCCAGTAGGCTTTGATTTGCTGGTCATTCTTCTTGAGGATGGTGCGCACAAAAGCACTGCGGGTAGCAGAACCTTCGGTTTGCTCCACCGGAATGGCTTCGGAGCCATCGGGGAATGACTTGCTTTTACCCAGGAAGATACGGGCGATTTCCGGCTCTGAGAGGGTGTTGCCGTTGGTTGGGTGAACCACAACAGCGGTCGCGGAAAATGCTGCTGCAGATGCCAGCAAGCTGATTCCGGCCAAGCCTGCCGCGAGCACTTTTTTCATTTTATTCGTTGTCATAATTATGTGCTCCCCTTGCCTTAGAAAATTACGTCGAGTGCGACTGCCACTACGTCAACTTCGCCGTTCTCTCCGTAACCCCACATGCCAGCACCTTCGTAGAAGTTGCCGTTACCCTTGTAGAAGTCGTCACTCTTGTCAGCACGAGTGGTGTACTCAACTTTGAGTGCGGCACTGGGGTGGAAGTCCCAGCGTACACCCGCGGTAATGGCTTCACGCTTGCTCTGGAATTCTGCAGTCACATCGCTCAACTCGCCCGGGGTGACGACTGGACCGGTCTGAACGTAATCAACAGTGTTTTCGCTGTAGGTGATGTGCGGAGTGAAGTTGCCCAGACGGATACCGGTAGAGACGTACCAGCCTTCGGCTTCGTCACGACCGGAGAAACCATTGGTCGGGAAGGAGGGGTTGTCAGGTTTACCGTGGGTGTATTCGGAAACGATAAATACGTTGCCAAAGTTCATCTGTGCCGCCAGGCCCATAAAGGTGTATTGCAGCGGGTTGTCTTCCGAGCCCTGTCCGTCCGGAATAATAGACGGATAGCTGGCGCCGAGCAGCTGCTCCAGGTCGACCACGGTGTCTGCACCCGAGTAGGTGGCGCGCAGGATCAGCCAGCTGTTGCTGGCGCGCAGCACGATACCGTGCTGATCCTCTGACTTAATGGTGGCGGTAATCTGGCCGGAAACTACGTCTTCCTCACTGTTGCCGTAGTAAGCCTCGGCGGACCAGTCCCAGCTGCCGATGTAGTTGCTGTAGCGAACCTTAACGCCGTTGAAGGTATCACCGTCGGTGGCTACCAGCTCCTGCGGAGGACGAATCCAGTGGTAGGCATAACCCACGTCAATAAAGTCGGAGTAGTAGAACAGCGGCAGACGCTGACGACCAGCCATTACGGTCCAGTTTTCGTTGAATTCGTAACTGACGTAAGCCCAGGAAACCACGGCTTCGAAATTCTCACCACCGTTACCGGTGATCTGGCCGGTGGCGCTGAGGCCTTCGCCCAGGTCGGCAGTGATCTGGATACCGTAGTTAGAGTCCGGGTTGAAGCTCCACTGGTCGTCATAGACACCATTGGTTACCGGGTCTGCAACGTATGTTGCTTGTCCTTCAGTTGGCAGATCTGTTGGGCCAGAGGTCAGGTGGGAGCTGGTGGTGGTGCCCTCGCTCAGTGTTTGGCCACCGGCAATGGAAGCAAAGCCGTTAATGCGCACTTCTGCGGCGTGCACGCTGCCCACGGCCAGCATGGCAGCTGTCAGCAAGCCAAGTTTTGCATGGATTTTAGTCATGGATGTTAGTCCTGTGCTCTTTGGTTTGTTTTACTACTAATGGATTTTATTTTTGGGGAACATCACAGAGCCGGCATGAAGCCGGAAGAGAGAGACCATCCTGGTCGTAATTTATTGTTCACTTTATACCCAGTCTGTCAGGGCGCGCGGACAAAAAGCCGGCAACTACGACCCCCCAAGGTCCTTCCTGGCAGAACAAGGGCGCGAGTATATCAGAAGGAAAATATTTTTTTTGTCGACTGGAGCAACGTCGAATGGGCAGTCGACTTGCAAATCGATTATAAAGCGTGAATAATCCGGCCCTCTTTGCAATGGTGGCTCTTACCGGTCCCCTCGCAATGATCAGCTGTGAACCCCGCCAGGCCCGGAAGGGAGCAACGGTAGCAGTGACATCATGTGCCGGGGTGTGGCTGGTTTGAGCCGCCACCCAAAGCCTCCCGCCTTTACACAACTTTTCCTCCTGCACTTTCCAGCCTTGCTGGCAGCCCAGACTCTTCTCGCACTTCTGTACAAAATTCACTCCAAAACCCGCCGGTTACAGGTAAATTCGCCAGCCCCCCGGGCAACGGATATAATCGACCATTGTCTTTTTACGGCCTGGATGGGCTGTAAATCCATGCAGAATAAGAGGATTTCCGGCCAACATGAGCTATCAGGTTCTTGCCCGCAAATGGCGACCACGTACCTTCCGTGAACTGGTCGGCCAGCAGCATGTCCTGCAGGCGTTGGTCAACGCGCTGGATCACGACCGCCTGCACCACGCCTACCTGTTTACCGGGACCCGGGGGGTGGGTAAGACCACCATCGCCCGCATCCTTGCCAAGTGCCTCAATTGCGAGACGGGTGTCAGCTCCGAGCCCTGTGGCCAGTGTTCCGCCTGCCGTGAAATCAACGATGGTCGCTTTGTGGACCTGATCGAGGTGGATGCGGCCTCCCGTACCAAGGTGGAGGATACCCGCGAGCTGCTGGAGAATGTGCAGTACGCGCCGACCCGGGGCCGTTATAAGGTATACCTGATCGACGAAGTGCACATGCTCTCGTCCCACAGCTTTAACGCGCTGCTGAAAACCCTCGAGGAGCCGCCGCCCCACGTCAAGTTCCTGCTGGCCACCACCGACCCGCAGAAGCTTCCCGTCACCATTCTCTCCCGTTGTCTGCAGTTCCACCTGAAGAATATGGAGCCCGAGCGGATCGTTGGGCACCTGCAGCACGTACTGGAACAGGAGATGGTGCCGTTTGAAGAGGCGGCACTCTGGCAGCTGGGGCGTGCCGCAGACGGCAGTATGCGTGATGCCATGAGCCTGACTGACCAGGCGATCGCCTTTGGTGGTGGCAAGGTGGTAGAGGCGGATGTTCGCGCCATGCTGGGCACTATCGACCAGAATCTGGTGTTTACTGTGCTGCAGGCGCTGGTGAGTGCCGACAGTCGCCAGATACTGACTTCCGTGGAATTGCTGTCCCAGCACGCGCCGGATTATGGTGCTGCACTGGCGGAATTGCTCTCCACGCTGCACCGTGTGGCCATTGCCCAGGCGTTGCCGGAAGCGGTGGATAATGCCCGCGGTGACAGGGAGCAGATCCTGGCACTGGCCGGTCAGCTCCCCGCCGAGGATGTGCAACTCTTTTACCAGACGGCCCTGATGGGGCGCCGCGACCTGCCGCTCTCGCCGGAACCCCGCGCCGGGTTCGAAATGGTGCTGTTGCGGATGTTGGCCTTCCGCCCGCAAGGGGTGCATTCGGTGCCCAGCGAGGCGCTGCCTCAGCCTGCTGCAGATTCCCGGCCTGCGCAGTCCGGTGGCCAACCGGTAGCGTCAGATCCACAGGCCTATCAGCCTCAGGCGCCAGCAGCCACGGCGCCGGCCCCGGCCGCGCCGATGATGCCCCGGACGGAGCAGCCACAACCGGCAGCACCGCCGGCCCCGCCGGTCCCCAAAATGGAGCCTTCAGCCCCGAGGAATGAGCCCCCAGCCCCGCGGAATGAGCCTCCGGCGCCGCAATATGAGCAATCCGCTCCGCAGATGGCGCCAGCGGAAATTGCCCCGGCCTATGGGTCTGAACCCCCACCAGCCGCTCCACCCGAGGATCTCCCCTGGGATGATGAGCCTGCGCCTTACCCGATAGCCGAGCGGGAGGCCCCGGTGGCGGTCGCTCCCGCAGCAGCGCCTGCCCCAGCCCCACAGCCCAGACCGCAGCCCGCAGCAGCCGCTACCCCGTCCTCTCCGGAACGCAGGGAAGAGCCGCCGTTGGACCTGGCACCGCTGGCTGAGGATCCGGCGGATCCGCGGCTGCAGGCAGGTGGCGCGCGCTCCCTGCAAAGTGACGAGCTGGCGGCCATGGGGCTGACATCGGCTCGTTCACTGCCGACACCCAAAGCCAAAGCGCCGGCGGCGATCAGCAAGCTGCCCTTTGCTGAACTGACCCCGGAGCGCTGGATCGAAGTCTACGCCGGCCTCGGCGTCACCGGATTGTTGCAGAGTACCGTGGCCAACTGTGTGCTGGAGGGTGGCGATGGTGACACCCTGCATTTCCTGCTGGACCAGGGGCAGAGCACGCTCTACGACCCGGGTCACCAGCAGCGCATGGCGGAGTTGTTGAGCAACTATTTCCAGCGCCCGTTGCAGGTGGTTATCCGCCCCGGCGTGGTGGAGGTGGAGACCCCAGCAGCGTTTGCCATCCGCCTGAAGCAGGAGCAGTACAAGGGGGCCTTGCAGGCCCTGTATGACGATCCGTTGGTACAGCAGTTGCTGCAACAGTTTGAAGGTACGCTGGACGAGGAATCGGTAGAAGCCGTCCAGCACAACAGTCCCTAGAGAGGTAGTTATGAAAGGTCTTGGCGACTTGATGAAGCAGGCCCAGGAAATGCAGGCCAACATGCAAAAAATGCAGGAAGAACTGGCCAATGCCGAAGTGACCGGACAGGCCGGTGCCGGCCTGATCAAGGTGACCATGACCGGTCGCCACGATGTCAAACGGGTGGATATTGATCCCTCCCTCATGAGTGAGGACAAGGAGATCCTGGAGGATCTGCTGGCCGCGGCAGTGAATGATGCCGTGCGCAAGGTGGAAGCCAATACCCGCGAGAAGATGGGTGACCTGACGGCCGGTATGCAGATGCCGCCCGGCTTCAAGATGCCGTTCTAAATCGTCACTGACATAAACACGTACCGATAATGGCCACAATCCAGGTAATAGACGTCGTATGTTCAGCCCCCTGATAGATGAGTTGATGCAGGCCTTGCGCTGCCTGCCCGGTGTCGGCCCCAAGTCGGCACAGCGTATGGCCATGCACCTGCTGGAGCGGGATCGCCCCGGTGCGGCACGACTGGCTGCCAGCCTCAGCAAGGCGGTGGAAGGGGTTGGTCATTGCGAGCGCTGCCGTACCCTGACTGAAGAAACCGTGTGCGGTATCTGTGCCAACCAGCGTCGCGATGATGCCCTGTTGTGCGTGGTGGAGACCCCGGCGGATGTGGTGGCGATTGAGTCTGCGGGTACCTATCCTGGCAAATATTTTGTGCTGATGGGGCACCTGTCCCCCATCGACGGTATCGGTCCGGCCGACATCGGTCTCGACAAGCTGCTGCTGAGGTTGCAGCAGGGTGGAGTGGATGAGCTTATCCTGGCCACCAACCCTACGGTTGAAGGTGAGGCCACGGCCCACTACATCGCCGGACAGGCCAAGGCGCTGCAGGTGAAGGTCACCCGCATCGCGCATGGTGTGCCGCTGGGTGGCGAGCTGGAGTACATCGACGGCGGCACCCTGGCCCACGCTTTCTCATCCCGGCAGGCAGTATAGAACCCACTCATGACATTGATTCCCAAAGAGCCCGTGTGGGTAGATTCCTCCGCAGAACTGGCCGAACTGTGCCAGCGCTGGTCGCAGCAGTCCGCTATCGGTGTGGACACCGAGTTTATGCGCACCAGCACCTTCTACCCCAAAACGGCGCTGTTTCAGGTGGGGGACGGGCAGGGCTGTTACCTGCTGGACCCGCTCGCCATTGACGACTTCGCGCCATTCAAGGCGCTGATGGCCAACGACAAGGTGGTGAAGGTTTTTCACTCCTGCTCGGAAGATTTTGAGGTCTTCCAGACGTTCCTGTCTGTGGTTCCAACGCCGGTCTTCGATACCCAGCTGGCGGCGGCGCTGGCGGGTTACGGATTCTCCCTCGGCTACGCCAGGCTGGTTGAGACGCTGCTCAATATAGAAGTACCCAAAAGCGAAACCCGCTCCGACTGGCTGCAGCGCCCGTTAAGTGTGTCGCAACTGCAGTACGCGGCGCTGGATGTGGCTTACCTGCCGGTGGTCTATGGCATGCTGGTCAAGCGCTTACGGGAGCAGGGGCGAACGGCCTGGGTGGAGGAGGATTGCCGCGAGCTGGTGTTGCAGGCCCAGGCGCCGGCGGATGTGGACCTTGCCTATCAGAAGATCAAGTTGGCCTGGAAGCTGAACCCCCGGCAGCTGGCTGTCCTGCAAGGTGTGAGCCGTTGGCGGGAGCTGGAAGCCCGGCACCGCGATGTGCCCCGCAATCGCGTCCTGAAAGAGCGGGCCATGTGGGATATGGCACGCCTGCAGCCAACGGAGCTGAAACAACTGAGTGGCCTGGAGGGGGTTACCCCGCGCATGATTCGTGAGGATGGCGACGGCTTGCTGGATTTGGTCGCCAGCTGTGCACAGCTGCCGCAAGCCGAGTGGCCGCAACCGTTACCGGCTCCCCTGGCGCCGGAGCATGGTGATCTGCTCAAGGCCCTTAAACACTATGTTCGCGACCAGGCTGATGCCCTGGAGCTGCCTCCCGAGGTGCTGGTGCGCAAGAAGGATTACGAAGACCTGATTCGCTCCGGTATGGACAATAGCGGCTATAGTTTAAATTCGCGCCTCAGCGGCTGGCGCCGCGAGGTCGTGGGCGAGGGGTTGTTGAGTCTGGCAACGCAGCTCGCCCGCTGAATTTCCACCTTTATACAAGTTGAACCCGAACAGCCCCACTGGAAGCCTGCAATGAAAATTATCTGTGATATCTACAAAAGCGCCCGTGATCCGGATATGTATCTGTACGTTAAAAAGCAGGACGCTTTGTCACGGGTACCCGAAGCGCTGAAGGAGAAGTTCGGCAAACCCCTGCACGCCATGACGCTGCTGCTGGAGCCCGGTAAAAAGCTGGCCCGTGTGGAAGCGGAAACCCTGATTGCCCAGCTGGAGGAGAAGGGGTTCTACCTGCAGCTGCCACCGGCAAAGGATCAGGAGATGCTGGAAATTCACCTCAAGAACTCCAAGCTGAGTCTCTGACTCCGTACCGGAACCGAGCCCGTGGCCGCCCCGTCAACCCGCTTCTGGGAACACAAAACCCTCGAACAGCTCAACAGTGATGAGTGGGAATCCCTCTGCGATGGCTGTGGCAAATGCTGTCTGCACAAGCTCGAGGACGAGGACACCGGCGAGGTCTATTACACCTGCGTCGCCTGTCGTTACCTGGATGTAAACAAGGGCGGCTGCCGCTCCTACGCCAATCGACTGTCACTGGTGCCGGAGTGTGTTCACCTGCAACCCAAAGATGTGGCCCAGTTCCACTGGTTGCCACAGACCTGCGCCTATCGTCTGGTGGCTGAAGGTCGGCCTCTGTATGATTGGCACCCGTTGATCAGTGGTGATCGCGACAGTGTGGTACGTGCGGGGGAATCGGTACGCGGGCGTGTCATCGAAGAGCGCCGGGTCGACGTGGATGACCTTGAAGATTACATAGTGCACTGGGTCGAGTAATTGGCCCCGGTGCCGGGAGAAGAAGCAGGACTATGTTGGAAAACAGCTGGATTGGTTGGGGTTATTATCTGCTGGCGGCAGCCGGCCTGTTTGCCGTGTGGTGGCGGATGACCATGCCGTTGCCCTGGGCGCGACTGCGTCTCGGCCTGCGGGCAGCGGTGCTGGCATTGATGGTATGCCCGTTTTCCGTGGGCGAAGGTTATGTGGAGATGGCGCCGGCGGTGTTAATGGTGGCCATGGAAACGGTATTTGAAGGCGTGGACTCCTTCTACCGCGCAGGCCCGACTCTGGTAACGGCCGTGGTAGTGGTTACCGTATTGGCATTACTGCTGGACCAGTTGTTCCGTCATTTCCTGCGCAAGCGCGACTCTTCCGGTGAGGCAGTCTGAGAGGCTGGCCCGCAGCGCCATATCGCTTTTCCCGATAGCCGCTGGCAGCAGCGATTCGCTGCCAGCGGTTTCCGACACAGACAGGCTCAGGCATGAATATCTGTGGTGACTGTCTTCTGCGCCGCGATCTCTGTATCTGCCAGGGCGCTCCCCGATTACAGAGTAACCTGCAGTTGCTGTTGCTCACCCATCCTGCAGAGCTGAATAAAATCTCCAACACTGGCAGGCTGCTGCTGCGCACACTGCCTGGCACTCAGCGAATGTTGTGGCAGCGCCGTCAGTCGGGGGAGGAGCTGCAGGCGCTTATGGAGACAACAGGGCAGCGGGCTTGTTTGCTCTATCCGGAGGTGACAGCAGTCGCCACTTCCACAGAGAGTGAAGCCTGTACACCAATGGATAACTGCTGTTTCCTGCTGCTGGATGGCACCTGGCAACAGTCTGCCAAAATGCTGCGCCAGTGCGACTGGCTGCGGCGTCTGCCACGGTTGGCGCTAAGCGCCCCTCCCAGCCAGTTCAACCTCAGGCGCAACCAGCAACCCGGCAGTGTCTCCACCGCAGAAACGGCGATACACCTGCTGAGGTCGCGTGGCGAGAGCGTGGACGCCGACACCCTGCAGAACTACTTCATTGCATTTCAACGTGCCTGCGAGGCGCATCGCAGTGGTCACAACAAATTATGAGTCCTGCCCGATGAACGCCAGCGCTTACCAGATTGAGCAGCTACCGGTGCTGCAATACCCTCTGGTGAACAAGTTCTATAAAGACACCGGCTACGGTGGCAAAGCGGGTCGCGACGAGCTGGTGTATGTGGTGCGTGGCCCGGCCGCCATCGTCGCTGCCGTGCGCCTGCAGCCGAAGGGGAATGGCTGGCTGTTCCTGCGCGCCATGTGTGTGGCACCGGCTTTGCGCGGACAGGGGGTGGGGCGGTTGTTGCTGCAGGGGCTGGGCCCGTTGCTGGCGAGCCGGCCAGTCTACTGCTACCCCTTTGAGCATCTGATTTCCTTCTACGGCGACGGAGGTTTTCGGCAGCCGGGTGATGAGTCGTTGCAGGCAGGTGTTCCGCACTTTATGGCCGAGGCACTGCAGCGCTATCGGCAGCAGGGGCGCAAGGTGTGCCTGATGGTGCATGAAACCGGTCTGAAATCCCTGCCGCTGACGGCGGAAGCTGGCAGCTGACCTGCTATAATGCCGGTCTTTTAATTGCGACCCCCGTAATCACGACCCCTGTCCGCACCCGTGCCCCTGGCCGGGTTGCTGAGTTATTTCCTGTTGGAGCCTGTTTTGTCCGCTGATCCCATCCCCCAGTTGCGCACGGCGTTAAAAGACGTCATGAGCCGCGACCACTTCCGCCTCAGTCGCCAGTTGCAGCGGTTGGAAACGCGCCTGCAGGAGGGTAAAGAGACAGGGCAGGAGCTGGACAAACTGCAGCAGGCAATTACCGCATCGAAGGCGCTGCTGCAGCAACGCCTGAACAATGTGCCGGCTATCGAGTTTCCGCCCCAGCTGCCGGTCAGCGAGCGCCGCGACGAAATCGCTGAGCTGATAGAAAAACATCAGGTGGTGGTGCTGGCGGGCGAGACCGGTTCCGGCAAAACCACCCAGATTCCCAAAATCTGCCTGCAGCTGGGGCGGGGTATCAGGGGCCAGATCGGCCATACCCAGCCCCGGCGTATCGCTGCCAGCACGGTGGCCTCGCGCATCGCTGAAGAGCTGAATACCCCCCTGGGCAGTGCGGTGGGGTATCAGGTGCGTTTCAGCGACCACACCGACGACAGTACCTACATCAAGTTGATGACCGACGGTATCCTGCTGGCGGAGATTCAGAACGACCCTCACCTCAACCGTTACGACACACTGATTATCGATGAGGCCCACGAGCGCAGCCTCAACATCGATTTTTTGCTGGGCTACCTCAAGCGGTTGTTGCCCAAGCGCCCGGACCTGAAGCTGATTATCACCTCGGCCACCATCGACCTGCAGAAGTTTTCCGAACACTTCGACAACGCGCCCATTATTGAAGTCTCCGGTCGTACCTATCCGGTGGAGGTGCGCTATCGCCCCATGGCCGACAGCGATGATGACCTCTATGAAAGCATCGTTGCCACCGTCGACGAGATTCTCGAGAGCGAGAAGGGCGGCAGTCACCGGGGTGGCGATATCCTGGTGTTTATGAGTGGCGAGCGGGAGATTCGCGAAGCGGCGCTGGCACTGCGCCACGCCAACTTTCCCCATCTGGAGGTATTGCCACTCTATGCCCGCCTCAGCCTTGCCGAACAGAACCGGGTGTTCGCCGGTCACCGGGGCCGGCGCGTGGTGCTGGCCACCAACGTGGCGGAAACCAGTATCACCGTGCCCGGTATCCGCTATGTTATTGATCCCGGCTACGCCCGCATCAGTCGTTACAGCTTTCGCTCCAAGATTCAGCGCCTGCCGATTGAGGCGGTGTCACAGGCCAGTGCCAACCAGCGCATGGGACGCTGCGGGCGGGTCAGTGAGGGTATCTGTTATCGCCTCTACAGCGAGGAGGATTTCCTCTCCCGGCCGGAGTTTACCGATGCGGAGATCCTGCGTACCAATTTAGCGGCGGTGATCCTGCAGATGCTTAACCTGCGCATGGGCGACGTGCGCAAGTTTCCCTTTATTGATATGCCCGACAAGCGCCTGCTCAACGACGGCTTCAAGCTACTGGAAGAGCTGCAGGCGGTGGATCGCAAAGGGCAGGTGAAACCCCTGGGCCGGCAACTGATGACCCTGCCGGTGGACCCACGCCTGGGGCGCATGGTGCTGGCGGCGGCAAAGCACAACTGCCTGCGGGAGATGCTGATCATTGTCAGTGCCATGTCGATCCAGGATCCCCGCGAGCGGCCGGCGGAAAAGAAGCAGGCAGCGGATGAAAAGCATCGCCGCTTCAATGACGAGCACTCCGATTTTCTCGCGTACCTGAATTTGTGGGACTACGCCGAACAGCAGCGCCAGGACCTGTCGCAGAACCAGTTCCGCAAGTTGTGCCAGAAGGAGTTTCTCTCCTGGTTGCGCCTGCGGGAGTGGCGGGAGATCCACCATCAATTGCTGTCAGCCCTGAAACCCCTGAACCTGAAAGCCAACAAGGAACCGGCCGGTTACGAAAATGTACACCGCGCACTGCTGCCGGGATTGCTCGGCAACGTGGGCAACAAAGCAGAGGATCGGGAGTACCTGGGAGCGCGCAACCGCCGCTTTATGATTTTTCCTGGCTCATCACAGGTGAAGAAATCACCGGCCTGGATTGTGGCTGGCCAGTTACTGGAAACCTCACGGGTGTTCGCCCATCAGGTGGCGAAGATCGAGCCCGGCTGGGTGCTGCAGGCGGCACAACACCTGCTCAAGCGTAACCAGTACGAACCCCACTACGACGTTAAAAGCGGGCAGGTGATGGCCTATGAACGGGTGTCGCTTTATGGCCTGACACTGGTGGAAAAGGCGCGGGTGATTTTCGGCAATATCGATCCGGTGACCGCGCGGGAGGTGTTTATCCGCGCGGCGCTGGTGGAGGGCAGTTACCGCGGCAAGGGCGAGTTCTATCGCTACAACCAGCGGTTGCAGGAGGAATTGCTGGAGCTGGAGGCCAAGTCGCGCCGCCGCGATATCCTGGTGGACGATGAGATCCTCTACCGCTTTTACGACGAGCGGGTACCCGCCGGCATTTTCAACCTGGTGAGTTTTGAGAGCTGGCGCAAGGAGACAGAAGCCAATGCCGCCCAGGCGCGACTGCTGTTTATGTCCCGCGAGCATTTGATGCAGCACGACGCCAGTGCCATTACCGAGGCACAGTTTCCCAGGACCCTCGCTGTGGAGGGTTTGACGCTGCCGCTCAGCTACCACTTTGAACCGGGCTCCGAGGCGGATGGTGTCAGTATCCAGGTGCCGGTGGCAGTGCTGCACCTGTTGCCGGAACTGCGGCTGCAGTGGTTGATCCCGGGATTGTTGCGGGAGAAGTGCATACAGCTGGTGAAAGGCCTCCCCAAACAGTGGCGCAAACATTTTGTGCCGGTGCCCGATTATGTCGACAAGGCGCTGGCAGCCCTGAAGCCGGATAACGTGGCACTGACGGAAGCGCTGGGCCATCAACTCAAGCGCCAGACGCTGGTGGAGATTCCCGCGGAGGAGTGGGATAAGGCGGTGGTGGATGACTACTACCGCATGAATATTCAGGTGGTGGATGAGGGTGGCAAGGTGCTGGCACAAAGTCGCGACCTGATCTCGCTGCGGGAGCGTTACCGCGACCAGCTGCAGCAGACCCTGCAGAGCAGTGACAGCTCGCTGGAGCGTACCGGCATTGAGCGCTGGGACTTTGACGAGCTGGCGGAAACCACCCAGCTGAAGCGTGCTGGCATGCAGATTACCGCCTACCCGGCGCTGCTGGATGAGGGCAGCAGTGTGGCCCTGCGCCTGTTGGATAACCTGCTGGAAGCGCAGCAGTCGAGTTTGCGTGGTGTCACCCGCCTGGGGATGCTGAGCCTGCAGGATCTGGTGAAACCCCTGTCGAAGTCTCTGCTCAAGGGTAAGGATATGGGGCTCACCATGGTCTCCCTCGGACGCCGCGAGGAGGTGGTGGACGACCTGCTGCTGGCGGCGGTACGGCAGAGTTGCTTCGCTGCCGGGCTGGTGCGCACGCAGGCGGATTTTGAGGCGGCGCTGGCGGCTGGTCGCAAGCAGCTAACCGGTGCAGCCCAGGAGATGGAGAAGCTGTTGCTGCAGGTGCTGGCCAGTGTGGTGGCCATTCGCAAAGCCATCAAGAGCAGTAAAAATGCGCTTGCCATTGCCACCGCGGCCGGTGACATCAATGTGCAGCTCCAGCGCCTGCTCTATCCGGGCTTTCTCTACGCCACACCACTGCAGCGGCTGCAGCAGTACCCCCGTTACCTGAAGGCCATTGAGTTGCGGCTGGAAAAGGCACCGTCACAGATTCAGCGTGACAAGATGTGGACCGCGGAGCTGGAGCAGTTGTGGCAACCCTGGCTGGAGCGCCAGCAGAAAGAGGGCGAGTTACTGTTTGCGGCTAATGAGAGAGCGCAGGAGTACCGCTGGATGCTGGAGGAGTACCGGGTGTCGCTGTTTGCCCAGACCCTGAAGACCATCGCACCGGTGTCCGACAAGCGCCTGAAAAAACTCTGGTCGGAAATCTGATTTTATGGCGATGCGGCGTGTCAGCCTGTTGTGGTGTTGCAGTCTGTTATGGACGGGAGCGACGCCTGCCGCTCCCGCCTGAGCCGGCTCAGCTCTCGGTCACAGCCTCGGCCTTGGCTTCAGTCACAGCCAGCGCAAAGTTGATGCGCTTCTTGTCCAGGTCCACCCGCTCCAGGGTGACCTGCACTTCCTGATTCAGGACAAAGCCGCCGTTGTCGCTGCTCAGCGTCATGCGATCCTGGTCAAATTGGAAAGCCTTGGGATCCAGCTTCACAAAACCGTTAATGCCCCAGTCGGTCAGTACCACCGACACCCCTTGCGAGGTGACGCGGGAGACACGTCCGTGCCAGGTGGCAGCGGGTTGCTGTTGCAGGAACAGGCAGTGCAGCCACTGTTCCAGGTCGCGGCCGGCCTGACGGGCGCTGGATACACCTTGCTGCAGGGTGCTGAGTTGCTCGGCATTCAGGGCCTCGCCACTGCTGCTTTCCAGAATGGCCCGCAGCGCGCGGTGGTTGTGCAGGTCGTTGTAGCGACGGATGGGGGAGGTGACAGTGGCGTAGTAGTCCATGCCCAGGCCCATGTGCGGCAGCGCCTCAGTGGTAAGCTCGCTGGCCTGCAGCATCAGGCGGAACGCCGCCAGCAGCCCGGCAGTGTCCGGATTCTGCTGCAGCTGGCGGATCAGCTGGCGATAGCCATCGAGGCTGGCCAGATCCAGTTCGGCCAGCTGCGGCAACTCCTGTTGCAGGATTGCCCGGATACTCTCAAGGCGCTCGGCGCGGAAGCCGCCGTGGCCGGAGAAGAGTCCGTGCCCCGGGTGTCTGGCCAGCAGGTCGCCGGCGCTGCGGTTGGTGGCCAGCATGGCCTCTTCCACAATCTGCTGTGCCAGGTTGCGCTGGTCGCGGCGAATGGTGCTGATGTGCCACTTGTCGTCCAGCTGCAGGTAGTAGTCGTCCCGCTCTTCCATCAGCAGCAGGTGCTCGGCACGGTAGCGATTGAGGGCGTGGCTGCACTCCGCCAGTTCCCGCAGCATCGGCTGGCACTCTGCGGACACGGCGTCGGCATTGTCGTTCTGCAGCCAGTCGGCTACGCCCAGGTAACTGAGTTTGTGGTGGGAGCGGATCAGGCCAAATTCAAAACGGGTATCGCTGATGCGGCCATCGCTCTCCACCTGCATGTGGCACACCAGCGCCGGGCGCTCTTCACCCGGCACCAGGGAGTAGGTGTTGTGGGAGAGCTCCTGCGGCAGCATGCTGATGGCGCGGCCGGGGAGGTAGGCGGTATTGGCCCGCTTCAGGGCCACCTTGTCCAGCGCAGTCCCGGGGGCAATGGTAGAGGAGGGGTCGGCAATGGCGACGGTCAACTGCCAGCCATTGTCACGGCGTTCGACACAGAGGGCATCGTCCATATCCATGGTGGTGGCTGAGTCGATGGTGACAAAGGGCAGCTGCTGCAGCTGCGCGCGACTGGCGTAGTCGGGGAGATGTTGCAGGCTGCAGGCCTGTATCTCTTTTACCTGCTGCAGTTGCTCCTTGCTCCACTCGCCCTTGAGCTGGTACTTGCGGCAGGTGACCTTGTGCTCGATGCCGGCATCGGCGGGGCTGCCCAGCACTTCCGTGACCTTGGCCTGGCCCTTGCCGTCCTCAAACGGGTGGCGGGTGATGCGGCACAGCAGGTAGTCACCTTCTTTGGCGTTGGCACGAGCCTTGGGAGGCAGGAAGATCCAGCGATTGAGTTGTGGCATGTCCACCGCAACAAAGTGCCCCTTGCCGCGAATCAGGTACTGGCCCACCACCACTTTCTGTGGCGAGTCGAGCAATTTATCCAGTTCCGCCTGCAGTTTGCGGCTTTCCCCCTCGCCGTTGGTGTCGGCACCCTCATTCAGGGCCACCTCTACCCGGTCACCGGGGAGTACCCGGGCCATCTCGTCCGGAGGCAAAAAGATGTCGCGTCCATCGTCGAGGGTGACGAAGCCGAAGCGTCCCTGGCTGCCGCGGATGGTGCCGGTGGTCAGGTTTTTGTCCGCGCGAATGTTTTGTTTCAGCTGCGTGAGCTGGGAGAGGGCATTGGCATCAAGCATGGGGGAGACTGGGTAATCCGGAATCAAGGGAAAACCGGCCGGGCCGGTGGCGAGTGGGGATGATAGCAAAAGCGTGGTCGCGGCTCACCTGATCTGAACCTGTTGGCGTGTTTGGCCGGGCTATCCCCGCATTGGTCTTCTGCCTCCTGTCGCTTTCGCCTTTCTGCCTCCTGTCGCTTTCGCTCTCCCGACACCGGGGGCAGGAGCGTATACTGTGGCCATTGTTGTTTCAGTGAATTAAGCCAAACGGGGTGATTTATGACCATTCAGTCGCAGATTGAGAGCAAATTGCAGGCCTCCCTGCAGCCGGCCTTTCTGGCCGTGGAAAACGAAAGTCACATGCACAATGTACCGCCGGGCTCCGAGTCCCACTTCCGGGTGGTGGCTGTCAGCCAGCAGTTCGAGGGGCAGAGGGCGGTGGCCCGCCACCAGGCGGTCTACCAGGTCCTGAGTGATGAGATGTCTGGCGGCGTCCATGCCCTGGCGCTGCACACCTACACACCGGAAGAGTGGGAGCGCCAGCAGCAACAGGCGCCGGCTTCACCACAGTGCCTGGGTGGCTCCAAAGCGGGCTGAAACCCTAGGCAGCGGGCGGACAAGCAGGTAGAATCGCGCACTTTTTAGCCAGTGCCGCTTTTGCCCTGTGCTTTTCTATCCGCCGCTATCAGCCAGACCCGAAGTGATTGCCATGTCCGAGCCTTACGTTATTGCCGCCCTCTACAAGTTTGTTGCCCTGCCGGATTACCAGCAGCTGCGCGAACCCCTGTTGCAGGAGTGCCTGGATGCCGGCATCAAGGGCACGCTGCTGCTGGCCGCCGAAGGCATCAACGGCACGGTGGCGGGTAGCCGCGAAGGTATTGATCGCCTGCTGGCCTGGCTGCGGGCTGATGAGCGCCTGGTGGACCTGAGTCACAAGGAGTCCTTCGACGAGACACTGCCGTTCTATCGCATGAAGGTGAAGCTCAAGAAAGAGATTGTCACCATGGGGGTGGAGGGGATTGATCCGCGCCGGGTGGTGGGTACCTATGTGGCCCCGAAAGACTGGAATGCGCTCATCTCCGATCCCGACGTGGTGGTGATCGACACCCGCAACGACTACGAGTACGAGCTGGGCAGCTTCCGCGGAGCGCTCAACCCCAATACCGCCAGCTTCCGCGAATTCCCGGACTATGTGGCGCGGGAGCTGGATCCGGCGAAGCACAAGAAAGTCGCCATGTTCTGCACCGGCGGCATCCGCTGTGAAAAGTCCACGGCGTATCTCAAGGAGCAGGGCTTTGATGAGGTCTACCACCTGCATGGCGGTATCCTGCAGTACCTGGAGGATGTCCCGGCCAGCGACAGCCTGTGGGATGGCGAGTGCTACGTTTTCGACAACCGGGTCAGTGTTGGCCATGACCTGCAACCCGGCTCCTACGACCTCTGCCACGGTTGCCGTGAGCCCATCAGTGACGCCGACAAAGCCTCTGAGCTCTATATCGAAGGGGTGACCTGTCCCCGCTGCCACCACCGCCAGACCCCGGAGCAACGCCAGCGTTTTGCCGAGCGCCAGAAGCAGGTGACCCTCGCCAGACAGCGCAACCAGGCCCATATTGGGGCGCCGGCACCGGAACGCCAGCAGCGCGACGGCGATTAAGCGGCAGGAAATCTCCCCCTGGAGCCCTGTTGATTGTGGCGCCATATCCATTGCGTCGATCAGGTCACAGCCGCTGCTCTTTTCCCTTTTACCCGATGCTGGCAGTGTGGTGTAATCGACGGCCGATTATTCCAGAATGAAGTTAAAACTATGAATCTAAATGCTTGGACGGTTGACCTGGACAGTCGATGCGCCGTCCATGAAAGCGGATTCCGGTTGGAAGTGGAAGGCAACCCAAGAGATCCCAGTGCTGTACACCCCGGTAAGTTCCCAGTGGGAATGAGTGCCATTGAGCAGGTGCGACTGTTGCGCCTCGGTGTGGAGGCCATAGCAGAAGCGGCGAAGCAAAATGCGCCGTCAAGAGTCCCGGTAACCCGGGTGCAGAAGTCCTACAAGCGTCCCGCTGACAGTGCGCCACGTGCCACGCTGTCGCTGAAACGGAAATCCTCAACCGAGGAGAACTGAAAAGCAGGTGCCAACCGGCACCTGTCGTCTGACCAGTGAACGTGCCCGCTATCAGCGGGCGACGAACTGTCCCCTCATCATCAGCAGTGTCTGATGATCATCCACCAGTTTGAAGAGTCGATCGAACTTCTGCGACGCGACGTCGGTGATCTCACCACCTGGCTCGACGGAGTAGCTCACACCTGAAATCAGGGATTGCAGCTCGCTGCTGACGCTCTCAATGGCGTTAAAGATGTTGGCCGAGGTGGCGTCATCCTTGAACAGACGGGTTTCGCGGGTGGCCTGCAGATAGCTGTCACACTCCAGAAGCCACTCCTGCCGTTGCATCAGGTAGGTGCGGATATTGTTCATGCCGCCGCGATGACGGGAGGCGAGCTGGGAGTCGCGGTATCGACGCAGGCTCTTCATGGAGCTGGTCATGAAGTCGAGCTTGACGTCTGTGCAATATTTGGGTGAGAGATAGCTGGGGAAGTCGTCTTCCGCCTGCGCCAGGCAAGGCAACAGCAGGACCAGCAACACCGGGAGGGTGAAGGTTTTCATAGTGACACACCTGAGTACTGTTATGTTTATTATGAGCCGTGGTCGGGCCACGGCGTCTCTGGGTACGATCGTGATTTAAGTCACGCTCTGGCATTGTGTCAATTAATATGTAGATATGAGCGCCAACATGGCCGTAAATGACCTTTACACCGGGGTGTGGTCGTTGACGCCTCCAAACCAGCTGAAAAGGGCAGGGAGCAGCTCCTGCAGGGTGCCGGTCATCAGGGCAAAGTCAGCGTTGAACTGGGCGGCCTTGTCGCCGTCCGAGGCATCCTGGGCCTCGGTGACCAGTTTTTCGCTGAAGCGCAGGCGTTTGATTGCCAGGTCGTCCTGCAGCACAAACTGCACCTGTTCGTCCCACTGCAGGGCCAGTTTGTGCACCAGCTTGCCGGCTGACAGGTGAGCTTCGATCTCGTCACCGCTCAAATCCTGCTTCTTCATGCGGGCGATGGCACCGCCTTCGCTGGCTTCCCGCATCTCGCATTCGTCACCGTTTTCCAGTGCTGCAGGCAGTTCACCACCCTGCAGCCAATCGGTCATGACCCGCGCCGGGGTATCAACCACCTGCACCGCGATCACCGGCAGGCTGCCAATGCTCTCACGCAGCAGCTTGATCCAGGCTTCGGCGGTCGCATAGCTGGAGGCGTCCACCAGCAGCAGTCCCTGTTGGGTGTCGATGTAACCAAAGGTACGACGGGATTTGGTGAAGGCCTGGGGCAGGCACTCGAAGATGATCTCTTCTTTCAGTGTCTCCTTTTCCTTGCGATACACGCGACGATCTTCTTTGGCTTCTATCTCCTGCACGCGCTGCTCAAGCTTTTCCCGCACCACGGCGGCAGGAAGGATTTTTTCCTCCTTGCGGGCGCAGAGCATGATGCAGCCATTGGCGGTGTGGCAGAGCTCTTCGCTGAGGTCGCCCATGGGGGAAACCCAGCCGGCCTGGCTGGTCTCCTGGCGGCCACAGGGGGTGAACTGGTCCTTGCGCAGTTGTTCGTCGAGCTGTTCGGGGCTGAGGTCAAAGGGGCGGGTAAAACGGTATACGAGAAGATTTTTAAACCACATGAGCGTCTTGTTATAAATCCGGTAAGTCAGGGAATACTGGGTACAGGCTCCGGACTGCACCGGATGCCAAATGGCCCCGGATTATGGCCGAGGCATGTCGCTATCACAAGGCGGGTTTGAACCTGGCGAGCAGAATCATAAGCAGCACACAAATAATGCCGGCGCTGGTATAGGCGACACGATGGCGGGGGTGGCCGTAGTTCAGGGCCAAAGCTCCAAACAGGATATAGCAAAGCAGCAAAACCAGCTTCGCGGCCAGCCAATGGCTGTTGAAGGGCGTGAAGTGTGTCAGGTGTATTAACCACAGTCCGCTGCCCAGTAACAGGGTGTCAATCGTTGGTGCCAGCCGGCGCGGCCAGGCGCCTTTGGTTTGCAGCCGGTTGTGGCGGCACCAGTACAGACGCAACAGCCAGAAGGCAATGCTCATCGCCACCAGCAGTTGGTGAATGGCTTTTAGCGTCAGGTAGGCCATGTCTTACAGACCCAGTGCTTCCTTCACCATGTCCAGCATGTTGCCGGAGAGAGGCAGTTGCAGAGCGGCGGCGTGGCCGTCTTCGGACATTTTGTTCCAGGTCTTGCGCACAATATCCAACAGCTTGTCGTGTGCGTGCTTGCCAGCGAACTCTTCCAGGTAATATTCCAGGAATACCAGGCAGGCGACGTCCTCCAGGGTCTGGACTTCGGCGTCCCGCTTGAGCTGTTTTTTCTGCAGGATGGTGGCCACCCGCTGTTGCTCTTCTTCGCTGTAGCCGCAGCTGGCCATCAATTGTGCGGTCAATTGAGCATGGTGTTGGGCCAGCTGCGTGCGCCACTGTTTATAACCCTGCCGATCCATGGGGTAATCGCTGCGTGGCAGTATCCAGCGCTCAATGTGTTGCGCGCGGCAGGCGATTTGTAACAGTTCGTCGGCATCGGGCTTGAAGCGCTGCAGTGTTGCGCTCATGCGTTGACCGTAGAGTAACTCTTTGGGGGTGGCCCGGTTTTCATGCAGTTCACTGCGGGGGTCCAGTGCGTTGCGCTCATCAATCAGCTGCAGGATTTTGACCAGTCGGGAAGTCGTCATCGTTCATCGCTCCAATCGGGTTTGCGCAATTGTCCCGTGTCGCGCGAGAGTTGTAAAAGACTTAATCCAGATCAAGAAACCTTGTGCCGCTTTCCGTTGTAATGCACCCATCACAACAAGATATACCCTGAAAGAGAGAGCGGAATATGAATAAGGTATTTAAGCATCTGTCCCTGGCTGCTGCAGTTTCCTGTGCAACTTTTGCCATGCAGGCCAATGCCTATGAAGCGGGTGACTGGATTGTACGCGCCGGTGTGGCTCATGTGGCTCCCGATGACAGCAGTGATGCTCTGGCATTGAACGGGGCACCGATCAGTGGCAGCGAAGTAGAGGTGGATTCCGATACCCAGCTCGGCTTGACTGTGACTTACATGATCAACAGCGAGTTCGGTGTTGAACTGCTGGCGGCGACGCCATTTACTCATGACATTACTGCAGATACCGGCGCGTTGGGTCTGGGTAAGGTAGATGCGGGCGAAACCAGCCACCTGCCGCCCACACTGTCTGCTGTCTGGTACCCAATGGGCTCCGCGGGCCAGATCGCACCTTACGTCGGCGCTGGCATTAACTACACCATGTTCTTTGAGGAGGATGTCTCTTCCGATCTCGAGGGCGTGCTGGGCTCTGCCGACCTGGAGCTGGACGATTCAATTGGTTTGGCGCTGCAGGTGGGTGTGGATGTGCAGCTCAATGACAACTGGCAGGTAAATGCTTCCCTGCGCTGGATTGATATCGATACCGATGCGGAGATCACCGCGGGTGCCAACACCATTACCATTGATAATGTTGAGATTGACCCATGGGTCTACCAGCTCAATGTTGGTTACAAGTTCTGAGTGGATGGTTGAATGACAGACACAAAAAACCCGGCGAGTGCCGGGTTTTTTGTGTCTTTTTGGTTTAGCTGGCAGCGTGAATGCAATGCTGTGGCGCAAGCGATCAGTTGCGCTTGTCAGAGTGCGCCTGAGCGACGTTCTTGAGCCCGTCCATATCCAGGATATTGATCTCTTTCTTATCCACTGCAAGCAGCTCTTTTTTCTGGAAGCGACTCAGCACACGGCTGACAGTTTCAATGGTCAGGCCAAGGTAATTGCCGATATCGGAACGTGACATTGGCAGGCGGAAAGAGGTGGCTGACAGGTGTCGGTTCTGGTTGCGGGCGGAGATGCTCAGCAGCAGGGCGGCGATACGTTCGTCGGCGCTGTTCTTGCTCAGTAGCGTAATTAACTGCTGATCAGCGGTAATCTCCTTGCTCATCAACTGGAAGAAGTGCCGCTGCAGCGAGGGCAGGCGCAGGCTCAGCTCTTCCAGGCGGGAGAAGGGGATTTCGCAAATAGCCGACGTCTCCAGGGCGATGGCGGAGTTGGTGTAATGATTCTGGGCAATGCCATCCATGCCGAGAATTTCACCTGGCAGGTAGAAGCCAGTGACCTGTTCTTCGCCGTCATTGGTGATGTTGACCGCCTTGATGGTGCCGGAACGAACCGCGAATACGGAGGTGAACTGGTCGTTGGAGCGATAGAGGTACTCGCCTTTCTGCAATGGACGGCCACGCTGAATGATCTGGTCCAGCTTGTCGATATCTTCCACATGCAGGCTGATGGGCAGGCAGATTGCGTTGAGCCGGCAGTCACCACAGGACACAAGAGGATTGTGGTGACAGCGTTGAACCGGTTTGGCGCATGTGGCGGTGGTATCACTCATGGAACGGGCTCTATCTGAGGCGTGCAGTGCACTGAGGGCGGGTCGAGCCGTCATTTTGCTATAGCACCGTTATGGCGTCAAATGGATACTCGGGGTTTCGTCGGTAGAGTCAAGTGCCAGTGCCGGAAGTTATCGTCTGTTCACACAGGGTCGCCAGATGGAGAATGCCAGCCTCGGTCAGGTGCAGTTGGCCGCTGCTGATGCTGAAGAGTTCGCCCGGGGTCTTTTCCAGCTTACGCCAGCGCTGCAGGACAGCTTCCAGGTTGAGCTGGTAGCGATCCTGCAGGAATTTCAGATCTGCTGCGTGATAGCAGAGCAGGGGGTCGATAAACGCTTTCAGCCGGGCATTGGGCTGCGGCGCGAACAGCATGCGGGGTTGCAGGCGAAGGTAGTCGGTGAGGACGGCCGGATTCAGCTGGCGCAGGTGGCCCAGGCTGCTGCGGTTACCCGGCCCAAGTCCCACTACGTCATGTACGCCAAGGTGGTTGTAGCCTTCGGTGTTGAGGGTGAGATGGTGCTCAACCTGTGCATTGGCCAGCGGGGAGCCGCAGCGCACGAAGCAGTCGTTGCCCAAAACCCGGTACTGCAGATGCCGCAGAGCGTGGAACTGGCCGCTGAAATGTTCAAAATCCGCGCTACTGTCGGGGGTGAAGATAATGCGCTCGGGCAGTCGCATACCCGCCGTCTCCATGGCTTGCAGGGTACGCTCCAAATGGGGCAGCGGGCTCTCCAGGCGCAGGCTGAAGTGGCGGAAATGAAACTGCTGACAGTAGGCCGAAGCGCGGGGCAACAGGGCTTCCCCGCTAACGCCTGGCAGATCGGTATCTGCAGCTGGCTGGGGACCGTCCCACACCAGTTGCAGGTGGTTAAAGCCGAGTCCTTTAAACAGCGCCAATCGCTCCGGTTGCAGGTCGTGGCCACAGAAGCTGACACAGTAGTCCACCTCCGGATTGTCCCCGAGGGGGTAACGGCGACCGACAAAATACATAAACTCAGTGACTTCTGCGTCGTCCAGCAGGGCATGGGGCAGGTGCCAATACAGGCAGAGCACCTTGCGACGTCCGGTGTCTTCACTGCGCTGAGCCAATTCCCTGAGCATGGTGTCCAGCAGGTGACGGGGCGAATAGGGGCTGCTTAGCAGTTGGCGGCGCAGCTGGTGCGGGGCGTAGAAGCTCAATCCCAGCGGGGAGGCCTGCTGCTGGCGCAGCGGTGTGATGTGGAGTTCCTCCGGATCCACGCCGTGTTGGGCATAGGCCTGCTCCCAGCAGCCACTCGCCGTGTAGCTGCAGGCGCCGCCGGTTGTGCTGGTCTCTGTCAGCGGATAGGTATGGGTTGACATGGCCCACCTCAGGAGGATTTGAATTATATGGGGCCAGTCTAAACAGCTGTTGGCCAACTGCCGTTGATACACGTCAACTAAGGTATAAGAGCGCAGGGGGTTGTCGCCGGGGGAAAAATCTGCTCGCTGGTACTGACCCCAGTTGTTAGACTGGCGACTGTCAACATCCGGCCACACCAGCCGGAGTAGACTGTTAGTGAATTCAACAGGAACTGGAAAACAAATAATATGGCCAACCCGGATACACTGTTTATTGTCGTTGATCCTACCCAGGATGAGCATATTGCCCTGCAGCGTGCGTTGATTACCTCCCGTCGTCGCACGGTGAAACCGAAGCTGAAAATTTTCGTGGGCGTAGACCCTGCAGCGACCTCCATGGACGCCGACAATCCGGATATTTATCGCGACAACCATTGGTTTGAAGCACTGCGCCGCCCACTCGAGGAACAGCAGCTGGATTACACACTGGTAATCTGCTGGTCCACCGATTGGTATGAAGCGATTCTGCAGGCGGCGGAGAAAACCGATCCGGATATGATCCTGTTGTCAGACTATTCGGCACAGCGTTCACGCAATCGCCTTACCGATAACAAGTGGCAGTTGATGCGTCACGCAAAATGTCCGGTGGTGATCTGTCGTCCTGGTGTTCCCAGCAAGCGTGAGGTGGTACTGGCCGCGGTTAAAATGCAGGATCGCTCCCCGGAGTATGAAGACCTGAATGCGCGCATCCTGACTCGCGGCAAATGGCTGGCCGAGCACTACGATGCGGACTTCCATGTAGTGAACGCCTATTCGGACTCTCTGAACTACCCGGACCGCGGCAATATGATGCGCAGTATCGGCATTGACGCGGAGAAGCTGCATATCCTGCAGGGGCCGGCGGATGAAGTGGTGTCCAAACTGGCTGAAGAGATTTCGGCGGATATCGTGGTGATAGGTACCCTGCGTCGTAAAGGGCTGCTGATGGCCATGCGCGGGAATACCTCGGAGCGCGTGATGTCGGCCCTGAAAGTGGACGTGATGACTCTCAACTGAGTTGTCGATAGTGTTTGCTGTCCGCCCGCCTGGTGTGGGCGGCAAGCGCAATCCCCAGGCTTGCCGGTAACGGTAGCACTGCACTCCTGAGCGGCCTGGTCCCGGTCTTGTCACCCCGCAACTCGCAGAGACCCCGCAGAGCGCCATATGGACAAAACGCCCCCCGACAAATCCTCAACGTCACAAAAGCCACAGCTGCACCGCGACCCCTGGTTTATCTGGTTGGCGGCGGTCCTGTTCCTGCTTTACTACTTCAGTGTCTATCAGCAGCCCGCTCCCCCGGACACCATTTCCTACACGCAATTCGTCAAGGCGCTTGAGCAGCAGCGGGTTGCCAGTGTGGAGCTTCGCGGCTCCGAGGTGCTGGGTGTATACGGGGGCAGTAGCAGTACGGGCAAGCGCGCAGACTTTCGTACCCGTATGCCGGCTTTTGCCGGTGATGACCTGCTGCAGCGACTGGAAGAGAGCGACGTGGATGTCACCGTACTCTCCGATGAGTCTCCGGTATGGCTCAGCATCCTGTTGGGATTTGTACCGTGGGTGCTGATGATCGCCCTGTTTGTGTTTCTCTCCCGCTCGCTGCAATCGCGTATGGGCGGCGGAGGGCTGCTCAATTTCTCCCAGTCCAAAGCCCGTCGCTACCAGCGCAGTGACAGTGGTCCCACTTACGATGACGTCGCCGGCCTGGAGGGGGCCAAGCAGGATCTCGGCGACATTATTGCCTACCTTAAGGAGCCGGCGCGGTTTCAGGCGCTGGGCGCCAAGATTCCCAAGGGCGTACTGATGATGGGGGCTCCCGGTACCGGCAAGACCTTGCTGGCTAAGGCTACGGCCGCCGAGGCCGGTGTACCGTTTTTCTCCATCACCGGTTCCGAGTTTATCGAACTCTATGTGGGGGTGGGTGCTTCGCGGGTGCGCGACATGTTCCAGATGGCTCGCAAGGAGGCTCCGGCGTTGATTTTTATCGATGAGATTGATTCAGTGGGGCGGGTGCGGGGCACAGGGCTTGGCGGTGGCAATGATGAGCGGGAGCAGACCCTGAACCAGATTCTCGCAGAGATGGACGGCTTTGAGCCCGAGGATGTCGTAGTGGTCCTGGCGGCCACAAACCGCCCTGACGTTCTGGACCCGGCGTTGCTGCGCCCCGGCCGTTTTGACCGCAAGGTGATTCTGGACCTGCCGGACAAAATCGCGCGGCGGGAGATCTTCAAGGTACACACCCGTCGCACGCCGCTGGCGGATGATGTCAGCCTGGATACACTTGCCAACCTCACTGTAGGTTTTTCCGGGGCGGACATTGAGAATTTGGTGAACGAAGCGGCACTGCGAGCCGCGCGTGAGCAGCATTCGAGCCTGAGCGCAGATGACTTTGCCCATGCGCGCGACAAGGTGCTGATGGGAGAGGAGCGCCCCCACCTGCTCAACCCCGGGGAACGCAAGCGTATCGCTTGCCACGAGGCCGGTCATGGCCTGGTGACCTGGTTTTCCCACCACTCCGATCCTCTGCAGAAGATCAGCATTGTGCCGCGTGGGCGGGCGTTGGGGATGACGGAGCAGATGGCAAAAGAGGAGAGGCATAACTTTGATGAGCCCTATCTGCAGGATCGTCTGAAAATATTCCTCGCTGGCCGCGGCGCGGAAAAGCTGATGTTCGGCAACACCAGCTCCGGTGCGGCTGAAGATCTCAAGCAGGCGACCCGGCTGGCACGGCAGATGGTGGTGAACTGGGGAATGAGTGAGGCGCTGGGTCCCATTGGTTTTGCAGAGGGCGAGACACACCCTTTTCTGGGGCGCGAGCTGACAGAGCCAAGGCCCTACAGCGACGCGCTGGCGCAACAAATTGACAGCGAAGTTTCCCGGTTGCTCAAGCAGGCTGAAGGGGAGGTTCAACAACTGCTGCAGGGGCACCGCACACAACTGCAGGCACTGATAGATGCGCTGCTGGAGCAGGAGTCCTTGCAGGCCGCAGAGATTGAGCAATGTCTGGGGCAGGCGGATAAGGGCGCACCGGCACAGGCCGGAAACGGGTAGCAGGCCATGCAGTGTCGCAAGGGCTGCGGTGCCTGCTGTATTGCGCCGCTGATTGTGCAACCCATACCCGGCATGCCGGACGGCAAGCCGGCGGGAGTGGCCTGTGTCAACCTGGAACAGGCCGGCATGAGTTGCCGTATATGGGGGCAGGATAACTACCCGGTGTTCTGCCGTGATTTTCAGGCGGAGCGGGAATTCTGCGGTGATAGCCGTGAGCAGGCCCTGCACATTCTCGCGGAACTGGAAGCGAATACCCGTCCCTGAGTCACAGTCGTCAGTGGTAGGCGGCTTGCAGAATGACGATCACCAGCAAAATAAACGATACCCACTGCCAGAACTGCACCGGATTACGCTCCAGCAACGGTGGCCGGTGACGGCTGCTGAACGCGGCACTGGGCTTATGCAGGTCGTGCACAAACTCCGATACCTCTCTGTAGCGTCGCGTTGGATCCACTGCGGTTGCTTTTCTCAGCGTTTCATCCACCCACAGCGGTACTTGCAGTTCATCCGTCATGACTGAGTCGTAGGTGAGTTTGTTCTGCGCGGCGCGACTGCGGGTGCGGGCCACCGCGCTGCCGTAGGGAAACCGCCCCGACAGCATCTGGTAGGCGATGACCGCCAATGAATAGATGTCTGATGCGGGCGTGCCGGATTCCCCGAGGTAATGCTCAGGCGCAGTGTATTGCGCCGTGCCAGGCACCTGCGGGGGGAGCTCCGGCTGCAGCTCGGCCAGGCCAGCGACCCGCACGGCCCCGAAGTCAATAATTTTCACCGTGCCATCAGCGTCAATCATGATGTTGTTGGGGCGCAGGTCCTGGTGCAGCATCTCCTGGCGGTGAAAGGCCTGCAGGCCTTTGGCAATTTGCGACACGATTGAACGGACGCTTTCCAGCGGCGCTTGCGGGTTGTCAATCATCCACTGTGCCAGGGTCTGTCCCTCGACAAATTCCGTCACCAGATAGAGTGAATGACGTTGCCGCGACAGGGGCGGCGCCTTCAGTACGTGTGGGTTGTCGAGCCTGCGGGCGATCCACTCCTCCATCAGGAAATGTTCCAGGTACTTCGGGTCGACGCTCATCTCCCTGGAGGGGGTTTTAATCACCACCTGCTCGCCGCTCTCCATATCCCGGGCGAGAAAAACGTGGCTGCGACTGCTGATATAGAGCTCACGGGTGATTTGGTAGCCTTCAAACTCCATGCGCGGGCGCAGTTGTGGCGGCAGCGGCAGGTCGTGGCTATGTTGCTGCAGTTCCAGCAGGTTGCGTTCCGGCAGCTGCTTTATGTGTAGCAGTTGCACGGTCAGGTTGTCGTCACTGCCGGCGTCCAGTGCGCGCTCCACTATCGCGATTGCCGCCTGGTCAAGATCGTTATTGTGCTGCTGCAACAGCCCAACAATGACCTCGTCACTGACAAACTCGTAGACGCCGTCGGTAGCCAGCATAAAGGTATCGCCAGTTGCCACTGGCAGTGACAGGTAGTCGAGCTCCACGGTCTGGTGAATGCCCAGGGCACGGGTAAGGTAGCTGCTCTCTGCGGATTCGTAATGTCGGTGGTCCTGGGTCAACTGCTCCAGTTGTCCGGCGTTGAGTTTGTAGACCCGGGCGTCACCGGCGTGAAAAACATGAGCGGTCGTGGATTTGATAATCAGGCCGCTGAAGGTACAGATATAGCCTCTTTCCCGGTCAAAGCGGTGAGGGCTGTAGCGGGTCTGGGCGAAGAGCCAGGAGTTGGTGGCTTGCAGCACCCGCAGTGCCGAGCTTTTTACCGACCAGGATTCGGGGGTGCAGAAGTAGTCTTCGAGAAAGCTGCGCACGGAGGCGGTACTGGCTTCCTGGCTGACCTTGCTGCTGCTGATGCCATCCGCCAGCGCAATAGCAATGCCCTTGGAGGTCAGCAGTGGTTCGTCAGGAATGTGGGTGCCGTGAAAATCCTGGTTGATGGATTTACGGCCAGCGCTGCTGTAAGCGCCGGTGGTGACCTGAAGTTGCTTGCGCATAATTGGGTTGGCGCCACTCCTCGGTAAAGGGGCGGCGCCGTTCCTTATTGCCTCCGGGATCAGGCCAGGGTGCGGTTAGGGCTGGTGCGTACGTGAGTCAGGTACAGCGGCAGGCCCACCAACAGGAAGCCTCCGACCAGGTTACCCAGAGCCGTGGGGATTTCGTTCCACAGGAAGTAGTCCACGAGGGTGAAGTCACCACCCATAATCATGGAGAAGGGGAACAGGAACATGTTAACGATGGAGTGCTCGAAGCCCATGTAGAAGAAGAGCATGATGGGCATCCACATGGCGGCCATTTTGCTGGAGGCTGAGGTGGAGATCATGGCGCCCACGACACCCATCGATACCATCCAGTTACACAGCATGCCGCGGATAAAGATGGTGAACCAGCCGGACATCCCGTGCTCCTTGTAGCCCAGTGTGCGGGATTCACCGATATGGCTTACCTTCTCGGCAATCACACCGCCGTCCACGTTGTAGCCGTAGGTCAGGATAAAGGAGGCAAAAAAGGCGACCGTCAGCGCGCCACCAAAGTTACCGAGGAAAACCAAACCCCAATTGCGGAACACCTGGGACCAGGTGCATCCAGGGCGGCGGTCGATTACAGACAGGGGCACCAGTGTAAACACGCCGGTCAGCAGATCAAACTTCATCAGGTACAGCATGATAAAGCCAACCGGGAACAGGATAGCGCCTACCAGTGGGTTACCGGTTTTGACGGTAACGGTGATGGCGAAAAAGGCTGCCAGCGCCAGAATGGCACCAGCCATAAAGGCCCTTACGACAGTGTCCTTGGCGGACATGTATATTTTGGATTCGCCCTGATCCACCATTTTGGTGGCGAATTCCGAAGGTTCAATGTATGACATGGGGTAAACGCCTCTCAGGTCTTGTGGGTTGCAAAGGGCAGGTTGATCCTGCCTGCCCCACAAGTGAGCAATGACCATGCCAGATGTACGGTAAATATATAAATCATTGAAATATATGGATATTTATTATTTTCGCCGGTCTTCAAGCTAAGCGTATGCCTTAATTTGTGTGACGTCATGGTGCTGAAAGGCACTAAATCAGTGCTACAAGAATTTTAAGATGCCTAGACAATTAAAATAATCTTAATCTGAGCGCTAAATAGGTGCCCATCTGGGGGGTGATCTATTCGTCTTTGGTGAGGCTGGTGCTGCGATTGCCCAGATAGACGGTGCCGACCCCGGCGCTGACCACCAGAGCTATGCCGGCCAGCGACAGTGTGCCAGGCAGGTGATCCCAGAGTAGCCAGCCAAGCAGGCCGGAAAAGATCACTGCGAAGTAGCTCATCGGGGAGACAATGGAAGGCTTGGCGTAGCTGTAGGCCTTGGTGTACAGCCACATGGCAAGGAAAATGGACGTTCCTATATAAAGTAGATAAGGCACGGTGTGCCAGGGAACAGCTTGCCAGTGGAGTATCGCCAGCGGCAGACTCAGTAAAAACGACAACAGAAAATAGAAGAACATAATGGTACTGCTAGACTCGGTGGAGGAGAGTTGGCGGGTACCTACCATGGAGATTGCCAGCAGGGCGCCTGATGCAAGGCCGACCAGGTAATAGGCGTTAAAGGGAGTGCTTTGCTGTGGTTGCAGGATCAGTACTATCCCGATGAATCCCACGCTCAGGGGCAGCCAGCGACTTCGGGGCACCAGTACGCCGGCCCAGGCCAGTGTTACCAGGGGTACGAACAGTGGGGCGGTGTTGCGCAATAAGTTGGCGTCTACCAGGGGAATGCCGCTCAGGGCGGTATAATAGGCAAAGAAGCTCAGCCAGCCTCCGGCCCCGCGCAGTAGATGTGTGGCGGGACGCTGGCTGCGCCAGAGGGCAGGGCCGTTGCGCCACAGTAGGGGCAGCATGGCAATCAGGCAGATGCTGTACTGGACAAAAATAATCATCGACGCTCCCAGGTCGTCGCTGATCAATTTGCCGGCGGCACCTGCGGTGCTGCCGACCAGGGCGCTGGCCAGTGCATAGAGGATACCGGCAGCCGGCTGGTTGGTGAGGGTGGACATGGGTGGCCCGGACAGTGGAGTGGGTTGGAGATCATAGCCACTTGACCGGAGCCGCACGAGTGATTTGTGAATCGGAGGCAGGAGGTTCTGCCTGACGATTCGGAAAAAGGATGGGTACGATGCGGGACAGTTGTTTGAGGCGGGTGCTGGCGGTCCGGCGCAGCCTGTTGGGTTTGCTGTCACTGGGCCTGCTGTCGGTGGAGGCCGGTGCCGCCCCGCGCGCGACAGCGCCGCTGATAGATCAGCAGTTGCTGGAGATGGTGGAAAAGGAGTACGGGCGCAGGGCTCGCAAGCGCGTAGAGACCTGGCAGCAATTGATGGCGGATGTGGGTGCTCGTGTTGAACTGGCTGAATTGGAAAAAGTGAGGTCGGCCAATAACTTCTTTAACCGGATCGACTGGGTCAGTGATGAGAAGCACTGGGGGCAGGAAGATTACTGGGCCACCCCGGTGGAGACGTTGGCCACTAATGGGGGGGATTGCGAGGATTTCTCCATCGGTAAGTACTTTACGCTTAGTGATGAGGGGCTGGTATTGGACAAGCTGCGCATAACCTATGTTAAGGCGCTGGAGTACAATCAGGCCCACATGGTCTTGGCCTACTACCCGTCGCCGGATGCTGAGCCCTGGATTCTGGACAATATCAACAAGACCCTGCTGCCCGCATCTCAGCGGCCTGATCTGCTGCCTGTCTATGGCTTTAACGGGCTGGGGTTGTGGCTGGCCAAGGATCGCCATCGCCGAATCAGCAGTGATGTGCAGCAGAGCCTGCCTCAGTGGGGGGATCTGAATCGACGTCTGAGCGAGGAGCTGAAGGGTAGTCGGCCCTGATCTGGAAGTTGCCGAAAGCGTTTTGTAGAAAATCTACAAACAAAAAAGGCCGCACAAGTGCGGCCTTTTTTGCGGGGTGTTGCTCAGCGCTTGTCGATGGAGACGTAGTCGCGGGGAGCGGCACCGGTGTACAGCTGGCGTGGACGGCCAATCTTGTACGCATTGCTGATCATTTCGTGCCAGTGCGCGATCCAGCCTACGGTGCGGCCGGTGGCAAAGATCACAGTGAACATGTCGGTAGGAATACCGATGGCCTTCATGATGATGCCGGAGTAGAAATCCACATTGGGGTAGAGTTTCTTCTCAATGAAGTACTCGTCTTCCAGGGCAATCTGCTCCAGACGCATGGCGATGTCCAGCATTGGGTCCTTGATGCCCAGCTCGCTCAGCACTTCGTCGCAGGTCTCTTTCATGACCTTGGCGCGTGGGTCGAAGTTCTTGTAAACGCGGTGGCCGAAGCCCATCAGGCGGAAAGGATCGTTCTTGTCCTTGGCCTTGGCAACAAACTTGTCGATGTTCTCTACGGAGCCGATCTCTTTCAGCATGTTGAGTACAGCTTCGTTGGCGCCGCCGTGGGCAGGGCCCCACAGGGTGGCGATGCCGGCTGCGATACAGGCGAATGGATTGGCACCGGAGGAGCCGGCCAGACGCACGGTAGAGGTAGAGGCGTTTTGCTCGTGATCGGCGTGCAGCAGGAAGATCTTGTCCATGGCCTTCGCCAGCACAGGATTGACTTCAGGATCGTCGCAAGGGGTGCCGAACATCATGTGCAGGAAGTTCTCGGAGTAGGAGAGCTTGTTGTTCGGGTACATGAACGGCTGACCAACGTGGTGCTTGTAGCACATGGCGGCCAGGGTTGGCATCTTGGCGATCAGGCGGTGAGCAGAGATCTTGCGGTGCTCCGGATTGTTGATGTCCAGAGAATCGTGATAGAAGGAGGAGAGTGCACCCACCACGCCGCACATTATGGCCATGGGGTGGGCATCGCTGCGGAAACCACGGAAGAAGCGAGCGATGTTCTCATGCACCATGGTGTGGTTGGTGATGATCTCAACAAACTCTTCTTTTTCCTGGGCGGTGGGCAGTTCGCCGTTCAGCAGCAGGTAGCAGGTTTCCAGGTAGTCAGAGTGGGCTGCCAGTTGTTCGATGGGGTAGCCACCGTGCAGCAGCACGCCTTGAGCGCCGTCGATGTAGGTCAGTTTGGATTCGCAGGATGCGGTAGACATGAAACCTGGGTCGTAGGTGAAGTAACCTTGACCGGCCAGGCTGCTGACATCGATCACGTCTGGACCAACGGTTCCAGAGTAAATGGGTAGCTCGAAGGAATTATCCAAACCGTCGACCGAAAGGTGCGCTTTCTTATCAGCCATTACGGACTCCTGTTCTAAAAATTGTGTAAGGAAGCCGATTCTAGCCCAGAAGGGCCTCTTCGAGAATCGGATTCTGAGGCCGGGGACACTATAAGGAGCCGCTCGGGATTGTCAATTCAAATTCAGTGCCAGAACCCGGGATCCGCTGAATTACGGCCGCAAAACAGCTGCCGGCTGAGTGCAATTTAACCAGTGGTCTCTTGTGGTGCGGAATTCCTTCCTTTTATTGGTCTCTGCTTTGTTGTGGTGCAGTAAGTGTTTGCCGTGTATGGATATTTAAGCTGGCGGTGGTCTCGTGTCGGTGCCTGGGGCGGCTGAGCGGTGATGTATCTGGTGTTGTTGAAGGGTGTGTGGCTTTGAGTGCCGGTGCAGGGACCACCCCGACTTTAGTCGAGAGTCCTATTTTGTTGTTTTTTTACAGGCAGGTCTCTATAATTTCGCGCGTCTTGCAGCTGGCCTCGTTGGCACTATCTGTATCAACTGCCTATGCTTGGGGGATGCACAGCTTCGGCTGAAATCTACATATTTGCCCGGCAACGGGCTGGAAAAGGTGTGACTTAACCGTGAACAAGAACAGACCTGTCAATCTCGACCTTGCCACAATAAAACTACCCATCACCGCTTATGTCTCCATTCTGCACCGCGTTTCCGGTGTCATCCTGTTTGCCGGCGTTGCCATACTCCTGAGCATGCTGGATTGCAGTCTGGATTCGCCTGAAAGCTTTGCGTCTCTGCAGAATAGCCTGCAGCAGCCTCTGATTCAGTTGCTGATCTGGGGTACTTTGGCGGCTTTGGCATATCACATGGTAGCTGGTGTTCGCCACCTGATCATGGATTGCGGCATTGGTGAAACTCTGGAAGGTGGGCGCCTGGGGGCCAAGATCCTTCTGGTAGTAGCCATCGTATTAATCATTCTGGCGGGGGTATGGGTATGGTAACCGCAGTAACTAGTTTTGGTCGTAGCGGACTCTACGACTGGTTGATCCAGCGTGTCAGCGCCGTTGTTATGGCAGCTTACCTGGTCTTTATTGTTGCCTTTATTCTCTTGACTCCCGAGATGACTTACGCCGAGTGGAAAGGCCTTTATAGCCACCTGTGGGTGCGTATATTCAGTCTGGCTACTCTGTTGTCCATTGCTGCCCATGCCTGGATTGGTCTTTGGGCTGTTCTCACCGACTACATCACCAACCGCATGATGGGTGCCAAAGCCACTGTACTGCGCCTGCTGGCTCAGGTAGTACTCGGTGTGGTTACCGTGACCTATGTGGTCTGGGGTATTGAAATTCTTTGGGGGTTCTAAGCAATGGCGAACATGCGTACGATTTCTTTTGACGGTATTGTGATCGGCGGCGGCGGTGCGGGTATGCGCGCGGCCCTGCAACTGGCACAGTCCGGCTACAAAACCGCGGTAATTACCAAGGTTTTTCCAACCCGTTCTCACACCGTTTCCGCCCAGGGCGGTATTACCTGTGCAATCGCATCCGAAGATCCGAATGACGATTGGCGCTGGCACATGTACGACACCGTTAAGGGGTCTGACTACATCGGCGACCAGGATGCCATTGAGTACATGTGTTCCGTAGGTCCGGAAGCGGTTTTCGAGCTGGATCACATGGGTCTGCCTTTCTCCCGTAAAGAGAATGGCCGTATTTACCAGCGTCCTTTTGGTGGCCAGTCCAAGGACTTCGGTCGTGGTGGTCAGGCTGCCCGTACCTGTGCCGCTGCTGACCGTACCGGTCACGCGCTGCTGCACACCCTGTATCAGGGTAACGTCAAGAACAACACCGTGTTCATGAACGAGTGGTTCGCGGTTGATCTGGTGAAAAACCAGGACGGCGTTGTTACTGGTGTTATCGCCATCAATATTGAAGATGGTGAGACTGTTTACGTTAAATCCAAAGCGACTGTATTCGCCACTGGCGGTGCCGGTCGTATCTACGCCTCCACCACCAATGCCCACATCAATACCGGTGACGGTATCGGCATGGCCCTGCGTGCCGGCTTCCCGGTGCAGGACATCGAAATGTGGCAGTTCCACCCAACCGGTATCGCCGGTGCCGGGGTGCTGGTGACCGAAGGTTGCCGTGGTGAAGGTGGCTACCTGGTCAATAAAGATGGCGAGCGCTTCATGGAGCGTTATGCCCCTAACGCAAAAGATCTGGCCGGTCGTGACGTTGTGGCACGATCCATGGTACTGGAAATCCTTGAGGGCCGCGGTTGTGGTCCGGAAGCTGACCACGTGTTCCTGAAGCTGGATCACCTGGGTGAAGAGACCCTGAATGCCAAACTGCCAGGCATTCTGGAGCTGTCCCGTACCTTCGCTCACGCAGATCCTGTTAAAGAGCCAATCCCTGTAGTGCCAACCTGTCACTACATGATGGGTGGTATTCCGACCAATATCCATGGTCAGGCGCTGACCCAGGATGCCAACGGTAACGATAAGGTCATTGAGGGTTTCTACGCCTGTGGTGAAGTGGCTTGTGTATCCGTACACGGTGCTAACCGTCTGGGCGGTAACTCCCTGCTTGACCTGGTAGTGTTTGGTCGTGCATCAGGTCTCTACATCGAGAAGGCGCTGCGCGAAGGTATTGAGCACCGCGAAGCAACAGACTCCGATCTGGAAGCCGCCATGTCCCGCCTCAACAGCGTCAACAACACCAACAACGGTGAAGGCGCTGCGGAACTGCGTAAGGAGCTGCAGAACACCATGCAGAACTTCTTCGGTGTATTCCGTAAGGGTGAGTACATGCAGCAGGGTATCTCCAAGCTGGCCGAGCTGCGCGAGCGTATCGGCAACGTCAAGCTGGTGGATAAGTCCAATGCTTTCAATACTGCACGTATCGAAGCGCTGGAGCTGCAGAACCTGCTGGAAGTTGCTGAAGCAACTGCCATTGCCGCCGAAGAGCGTAAAGAGTCCCGTGGTGCACACGCCCGTGAAGATTATCAGGATCGCGATGACGAAAACTGGCTGTGTCACTCTATGTACTTCCCTGGCGAGAAGCGTGTTGGCAAGCGTGCGGTTAACTTCGCACCGAAGACCATGGAAGCGTTCGAGCCGAAGATTCGTACCTATTAATCAGGGGATGGCAGAATTATGTTGAAAGTAGAAGTTTATCGTTACAATCCAGATACCGACTCTGCGCCCTACATGCAAAGCTACGAAGTAGACACGCAGGGCAAGGATCTGATGGTTCTGGATGTGCTGGAGCTGCTCAAGGCCCAGGATCCTACACTGGCGTTCCGCCGCTCCTGCCGTGAAGGCGTGTGCGGTTCCGACGGCATGAACATCAACGGCAAGAACGGTCTGGCCTGTATCAAGCCGCTGTCGGAGTCTGTGTCCGGCGGCAAGCTGATCCTGCGCCCTCTGCCCGGTCTGCCAGTGATTCGTGATCTGGTTATCGATATGAGCCAGTTCTACGCTCAGTACAAAAAGATCGAGCCGTATTTGCAGAACGACACTCCGGCGCCGGCCATTGAACGCCTGCAGTCTCCGGAAGATCGTGCCAAGCTGGATGGGTTGTACGAGTGTATTTTGTGCGCCTGTTGTTCGACAAGCTGCCCGTCTTTCTGGTGGAATCCCGATAAGTTTATCGGCCCCGCTGGTCTGCTGCAGGCTTATCGCTTCCTGGCAGACAGCCGCGATACCGCGACTGCCCAGCGCCTGGCTAACCTGGATGACCCGTTCAGCGTATTCCGCTGCCACGGCATCATGAACTGTGTGTCCGTATGTCCGAAGGGTCTGAACCCCACTCGCGCCATCGGTCACATCCGCAACATGTTGTTGTCCAGCGGAACCTGAGGGAGAAGCCGCCCACAAAGAGGCGGCGCCCTGCAATCGTGACTATTTAGTGCAGAGACCCAAATGCCCGGACCTCGGTCCGACCGAAGACCGGGCAATGAAAATTTGAACTGTAATTCCGCCCAGGCACCGTAAAGGAGCCGGTCGGAACAAGCGAAGCCCGGATCTGTTCCGGGCTTCTTAAGTTGGCTATACGCTAGAAATAGCGGGGTACATGGTTCCGTTCAGCGGAATCGGGCTGACTGTGTGAAGAAGAAAGCGTGTTTGTTTGCTTGCTTTGCTCACCGGGTTCACGCACTGCTGAGTTTTGCCTTTGGGCAGCTCTGTGTGCTCTCTGACTCGTCCGTCGCTGTAGATTGCTGCGTCCGGAAGGCTTGGGGGAAGCCGGAGACTGACAACAGACACTCTTTTGACTTGCATCCGCAGCCAGACCCTGATTAAAGGTGGGCACAAATGCAAGACAGCATCATGGAGCGATTGTGGAAGACTTCCCATATTTCAGGTGGGAATGCTGCCTACGTCGAAGAGCTCTACGATACCTATTTACACGATCCGAATGCCGTTCCTGAAGAGTGGCGTAATTACTTTGAACAGCTGCCCCGTGTCGAAGGCGTTGTTTCTCAGGATGTGCCGCACTCGGTAATCCGTGAGCACTTCGAATTGCTTGGTAAAAAGCGGGCTCGCCCGATTGCCGCCCCGGGCTCTGGCGGCGCCAACATCGAGCACGAGCGCAAGCAGGTCAAAGTTGTTCAGCTGATCAGCTCCTACCGTTTTCGCGGTCACCAGAAAGCGAAACTCGATCCATTAGGGTTGATGGTGCGCGAGCAGGTACCTGATCTCGATCTGGGCTTTCACGGCCTTACTCCTGCGGATCTGGATACTGTTTTCCAGACCGGTCCCACCTTTTTCGGTACTGATGAAGCGCCGCTGCGTGAGTTGATTGACAACCTCGAGCAGACCTACTGCGGCTCCGTTGGTCCGGAAATCATGCACATCACCAACTTTGCTGAGAAGCAGTGGCTGCAGCAGCGCTTGGAAAGTGTGCGCTCCAAACCGGTCTTTACCGAGGATTTCCGCAAGCGTGTACTGGAACGCCTGACTGCCGCAGAAGGTCTCGAACGTCATCTTGACAGTAAGTACCCGGGTACCAAGCGTTTCGGTCTTGAGGGTGGTGAGAGCTTCATTCCCTTGCTGGACGGCCTGATTCGTCGTGCTGGTGAGCACGGTGCCAAAGAAGTCGTGCTGGGCATGGCTCACCGTGGCCGCCTCAATACGCTGGTCAACACCCTGGGTAAAAATCCGGCTGACCTGTTCGATGAGTTTGAAGGCAAGCGCATTATCGACAGTTCCGGTGACGTGAAGTACCACCAGGGCTTCTCCTCCAATATCATGACTCCCGGTGGCGAGCTGCACCTTGCCATGTCCTTCAACCCGTCTCACCTGGAGATTGTCTCGCCCGTGGTTGAGGGCTCTGTGCGCGCCCGTCAGGATCGTCGCGACGATCATTTGGGGCAGAAGGTGGTACCGATCTCCGTCCACGGTGATGCGGCGTTTGCCGGGCAGGGCGTGGTCATGGAAACCTTCCAGATGTCCCGTACCCGTGCCTACCACACGGGCGGCACCATCCACGTTGTGATCAATAACCAGGTGGGCTTTACCACCAGCCGTCGTGATGACGCCCGTTCCACGGAATACTGTACCGACGTGGCCAAAGTCATTGAGGCGCCGATTTTCCACGTCAATGCGGACGACCCCGATGCGGTTCTGTTTGTGACGCTGCTGGCTATGGATTACCGCTACGAATTCCGCAAGGACGTGGTGATTGACCTGGTTTGCTACCGTCGTCGTGGCCACAACGAAACTGACGAGCCTTCCTCGACCCAGCCGTTGATGTACAAGGCCATCCGTAAGCAGAAGACCACTCGTGCCCTGTACGCCGAGAAACTGGTTGGCCAGGGCCTGGTCAGCGAGGCGGAAGCGGAACAGATGAGCAATGATTACCGCGCGGCGCTGGATCGCGGTGAGCATGTGGCTCAGGGGCTGGTGAGTGAGCCGGATGAATCCCTGTTCGTTAACTGGAGTCCCTACATCGGTCACGATTGGCAGACTCCGGCAGACACCTCCTATGAGATGAAAGCGCTGCAGGATCTGGCACAGCGCGCCTGTCATATCCCCGACGGTGTGCAGGTGCAGAAACAGGTGCAGAAGATTTACGACGATCGCCGCAAGATGGCCAGCGGTGCCATGCCCATCAACTGGGGTATGGCTGAGACCATGGCCTACGCAACACTGCTGGAGCAGGGCTTCCGCGTGCGCCTCACCGGTCAGGACGTGGGTCGCGGTACCTTCTCCCATCGCCATGCGGTGGTGCACAGCCAGAAAGACGGTTCCAGCTATCTGCCGTTGCGTCACCTCAGTGAAGGGCAGGGCCCGCTCGATATTTTCGACTCGCTGCTCTCCGAAGAAGCGGTGCTGGCGTTTGAGTATGGTTATGCCACCACCACGCCAAACGCGCTGGTGATCTGGGAGGCACAGTTCGGCGACTTCGCCAACGGTGCCCAGGTGGTGATCGATCAGTTCATTACCAGTGGTGAGCATAAGTGGGGCCGTCTGTGCGGCCTGGTGATGCTGCTGCCTCATGGTTATGAAGGTCAGGGGCCGGAGCACTCCTCTGCACGTCTTGAGCGCTATATGCAGTTGTGTGCCGAGCACAATATCCAGGTGTGTATTCCAACAACGCCGGCGCAGGTATTCCACATGTTGCGTCGTCAGGGTATTCGTCCGATGCGTCGCCCGCTGGTGGTCATGAGTCCCAAGTGGATTCTGCGTCACAAGCTGGCCACCTCCACTCTGGAGGAACTGGCTGAAGGCACCTTCCAGAACGTGATTGGTGAGCAGGAGCTGGCACCGGAAGGTATCAAGCGCGCAGTGCTCTGCAGTGGCAAGGTCTATTACCACCTGCTGGAAGAGCGCATGGAGCGTCAGACCCAGGACGTGGCCCTGATTCGCCTGGAGCAGCTCTATCCGTTCCCGGAAGAAGAGCTGAAGAACGTACTGAAACAATTCGTCAATCTGAAGGAAGTGGTGTGGTGCCAGGAAGAGCCGATGAACCAGGGTGCCTGGTACAGCAGCCAGCATCATATGCGTCGTGTCTTGCAGGAGATTGATGAAAATCTGTATCTGAGCTTCGTTGGCCGTGAAGCCTCTGCTGCTCCAGCAGCGGGTTACATGTCCATCCACCTTGAAGAGCAGAGCAAGTTTATTAACGACGCGCTCACCGTTGATTGATTTACGGTTAATTGAACTTTCGAACGTGCCTTCAGGCGCCGCGACAACGATAGCCGAAGAGCTAAAGGAACCAACAGAATGACAATTGAAATCAAAGCTCCGACTTTTCCCGAATCCGTACAGGACGGTACCGTAGCTACCTGGCACAAGCAGCCAGGCGAAGCGGTTGCCCGTGACGAGCTGATTGTAGACATCGAGACTGACAAGGTGGTGCTGGAAGTTGTAGCCCCCGCCAATGGCACTCTCAGCGAAATCCTCAAGGGTGAGGGTGAGGTTATCCTCAGCAATGAGGTGATCGCGATTTTTGCCGAGGGCGATGCTCCCGCCGCTGCTGCGCCGGCAGCTGCAGCCCCGGCCGCGGCCTCTGCACCAGCTGCTGACGAAGGTGCCGCCGGCGGTTTTGCCAGCCCCTCCGCCCGCAAGCTGGCAGAAGAGAAGGGTGTGGATCTGAGCACCCTGAAAGGCACCGGTAAAGATGGTCGCATCACCAAGGAAGATGTGGAAAATGCTGGTGCTGCCAAGCCTGCAGCGCCAGCGCCTGCGCCCAAAGCGGCAGAAGCCCCGGTAGTGATTGCCGGTGAGCGCATCGAGAAGCGCGTGCCAATGACCCGTATGCGCAAGCGTATTGCCGAGCGCCTGATGGAAACCGCCCAGGGCACTGCCATGCTGACCACCTTCAACGAGGTGAACATGGCTCCGGTAATGGCCCTGCGCAGCAAGTACAAGGACCAGTTTGAAAAGTCCCACAATGGCACCCGTCTGGGTTTCATGGGCTTTTTCGTCAAGGCGGCGGTTGAAGCCCTGCGTCGTTTCCCTGCAGTGAATGCCTCAATCGACGGTAACGACATTGTTTACCACGGTTACCAGGACATCAGTGTGGCGGTCTCTACCGACAAAGGTCTGGTGGTGCCGGTACTGCGTGACGTTGAGAATATGAGCATTGCCGAGGTGGAGAACACCATCCGCGATTTCGGTATTCGCGCCCAGGCTGGCAAGCTCACCATGGAAGAGATGACCGGCGGTACCTTCTCCATCACCAACGGTGGTGTGTTTGGCTCGTTGATGTCTACGCCGATCATCAACCCGCCACAGACTGCCATTCTCGGTATGCACTCCATTAAAGAGCGCCCCATGGCGGTGAATGGCGAGGTGAAGATCCTGCCGATGATGTACCTGGCTCTCTCCTACGATCATCGCCTGATCGATGGTAAGGACGCAGTGCAGTTCCTGGTGGCCATCAAGGACATGATCGAAGATCCGGCGCGCATTCTGCTGGAGCTTTGAGGGTGACGGCGGGCCACTCATTGTGGCCCGCACTACGGTGGTCATCAGTCTGTAACCTGATATCGCTGAGATACAGTTTTAAATTTGCTAAGTGGGACTAAAAGTATGTCGGATAAATTCGATGTGATCGTCATCGGCTCGGGCCCCGGTGGCTACGTGGCCGCGATTCGTGCTGCACAGCTGGGCCTCAAGACCGCCTGTATTGAAAAGGGCAAAAACGGGGGCACCTGTCTGAACGTAGGTTGCATCCCCTCCAAGGCGCTGCTTGACAGCTCCTACAAATATCATGAGGTTACGGAAGCCTACGGCGCTCACGGCATCGCTACCGGTGAAGTGACCATCGATATTTCCACCATGATGAAGCGCAAGGACAAGGTGGTTCAGCAGATGTCCGGTGGTATCGGTGGTCTGTTCAAGGCCAACGGTGTTACCTCCCTGGCGGGTACCGGCAAGCTGTTGGCAGGCCGCAAGGTCGAGCTTACGGACGCCAAAGGCGAAGTGAAAATCCTCGAGGCCGACAACGTGATCCTGGCTTCCGGCTCCGTGCCTGTGAATATTCCCTCCGCTCCGGTGGATGGCAAGCTGATCGTGGATTCCACCGGTGCGCTGGAGTTCAGCGAAGTGCCCAAGCGCCTCGGTATCATTGGTGCCGGCGTGATCGGCCTGGAGCTGGGTAGTGTCTGGAGCCGCCTGGGCTCTGAAGTCGTGCTGTTGGAGGCGATGGACAACTTTCTGGCCATGATGGATCAGCAGGTAGCCAAAGAGGCCCAGAAAATCCTCACCAAGCAGAAGCTGGATATTCGCCTCAGCTGTCGCGTAACCGGCACTGAAATCAAGGGTGAAGAGGTAGAAGTCACCTATACCGATAAGGATGGCAACGAGCAGAAGCAGGCTTTCGATAAGCTGATCGTCTGTGTTGGCCGCCGCCCTTACACCCAGGGCCTGCTGGCTGCGGACAGCGGTGTAAACCTGGATGAGCGCGGTTTTATCTATGTCAATGACCTCTGTTCCACTGACGCACCGGGCGTTTGGGCCGTGGGTGACGTGGTTCGTGGCCCAATGTTGGCACACAAGAGCTCCGAAGAAGGGGTGATGGTGGCCGAGCGCATTGCGGGTCAGAAGCCGGTGGTAAACTATGATATTATCCCCAACGTCATTTATACCCACCCCGAAGTGGCGGCCGTTGGCCGTACCGAGGAGCAGGTAAAAGCCGACGGTGACGCTTATAACGTCGGTATCTTCCCGTTTATGGCCGTAGGTCGCGCCGTTGCGGCCGACGAGGCTGACGGGTTCGTGAAAATGATCGCAGATGCCAAGACAGACCGTGTACTTGGGTGCCACATTGTGGGCCCGAGCGCGTCTGACCTGGTGCAGTCGGTGGCAATCGCCATGGAGTTCGGTTCAACCGCCGAGGATATCGGCATGACCGTATTTGGTCATCCGACCTTCTCGGAGGCTGTCAAGGAAGCTGCTTTGGCAGTGAACGGTCATGCCGTTCATATGCCCAATCGCAAGCGCAAATAATAAAACCTATAGCGCAAGGGGAAGCCAATCGGCGGTCTATCCGCAGGCTGGCTTCAAACCAGAAGTCTGTACCTCACCCGGGCTTCTTTATTAGAAACGATAGAGCGCCTAGAGCGCGAGTGGATGGAAAGTAGACATGAACTTGCATGAATATCAAGGCAAGCAGCTGTTCCGCGAATACGGCCTGCCTGTATCTCAGGGTATTGCGGCCGAAACCGTAGCCGAAGCTGCCGCTGCTGCCGACCAAATTGGTGGTGACAAGTGGGTTGTTAAAGCCCAGGTACACGCTGGTGGCCGTGGTAAGGCTGGTGGTGTAAAGCTGGTCAGCTCCAAAGCTGAAATCGAAGAGTTCTCCAAGAAGTGGCTGGGCAACCGACTGGTGACCTACCAGACAGACGAGAAAGGTCAGCCTGTCAGCCGCATTCTGGTTGAGTCCTGCACCGACATCGCCAACGAACTGTACCTCGGCGCTGTGGTAGACCGCTCCAGCCGTCGCATCGTTTTCATGGCCTCTACCGAAGGTGGTGTAGAGATCGAGAAGGTTGCTGAAGAGACTCCGGAAAAGATCCTGAAAGCAACTGTTGATCCCCTGACCGGTGCCCAGCCTTACCAGGGCCGCGAGCTGGCGTTCAAGCTGGGTCTGGAAGGTCCTCAGATCAACCAGTTCGTCAAGATCTTCATGGGTCTGGCGAAAATGTTCCAGGAAAAAGACCTGGCTCTGCTGGAAATCAACCCGCTGGTTATCACCGACGCAGGCAACCTGCACTGTCTGGACGCCAAAGTGGTTATCGACGGCAACGCCATGTACCGTCACCCTGAGCTGAAAGAGATGCACGATCCTTCCCAGGAAGACGCTCGTGAAGCTCACGCTGCCCAGTGGGACCTGAACTACGTAGCTCTGGATGGCAACATCGGCTGCATGGTAAACGGTGCTGGTCTGGCCATGGGTACTATGGACATTGTTAACCTGCACGGCGGCAAGCCAGCCAACTTCCTTGACGTAGGTGGTGGTGCAACCAAAGAGCGCGTTATCGAAGCCTTCAAGATCATCCTGGGTGATTCCGGCGTTAAAGCCGTACTGATCAACATCTTCGGCGGTATCGTTCGTTGTGACCTGATCGCAGAAGGTGTAATCGGCGCTGTTGAAGAAGTAGGCGTTAAGATTCCGGTTGTTGTTCGCCTTGAAGGTAACAACGCTGACCTGGGTGCCAAAGTACTGGCCGAAAGCGGTCTGAACATCATTGCTGCAACTAGTCTGACCGACGCTGCAGAGCAAGTTGTTAAAGCGGCGCAAGGTTAATAGGGGACAAGCACAATGAGTATTCTGATTAACAAAGACACCAAAGTAATCTGCCAGGGTTTCACTGGTGGTCAAGGTACTTTCCACTCCGAGCAAGCGATTGCTTACGGTACCAAAATGGTTGGCGGTGTAACCCCGGGCAAAGGTGGTACCACTCACCTGGGTCTGCCAGTTTTCAACACCGTTGCTGAAGCGGTTGAAGCTACCGGCGCCGAAGCCTCTGTTATCTACGTACCAGCTCCTTTCTGTAAGGATTCCATCCTGGAAGCTGCCAACGGCGGCATCAAGCTGATCGTATGTATCACCGAGCACATCCCTGTAATGGATATGCTGGAGTGTAAAGTGAAGTGTGACGAGCTGGGCGTACGCCTGATCGGTCCAAACTGTCCGGGCGTTATCACTCCCGGTGAGTGCAAGATCGGTATCATGCCAGGTCACATCCACCTGCCAGGTAAAGTCGGTATCGTTTCCCGTTCCGGTACCCTGACCTATGAAGCCGTTAAGCAGACCACTGACTACGGCTTTGGCCAGTCTACCTGTGTTGGTATTGGTGGTGACCCAATCCCAGGCTCCAACTTCATCGACATTCTGGAAATGTTCGAGAAAGACCCACAGACCGAAGCGATCGTTATGATCGGTGAGATCGGTGGTTCTGCTGAAGAGGAAGCCGCGGCTTACATCAAGGCCAACGTGACCAAGCCAGTGGTTTCCTACATTGCCGGTGTAACTGCACCTCCCGGTAAGCGTATGGGCCACGCCGGCGCCATCATCTCTGGTGGTAAAGGTACTGCCGACGAGAAATTTGCTGCCCTGGAAGACGCCGGTGTTAAAACCGTTCGTTCCCTGGCCGGCATCGGCGACGCACTGAAGGAACTGACCGGCTGGTAAGGCTGGCGTTTGCTGAAGTGATAAAAAGGGCTGCTATTGCAGCCCTTTTTTATGTCATGCCCTCGCTGTGAGTACCTGTATTGTACTCGCGTGTAACGGCCGGATCCGTTACAGGCTGTCGTTCGGGTTACCAACGAAGTAGTACACCGTCCACTCCTCTTTGAACACACCCTTGGTTTCGATGGCGTGAATGGCCAGTGCGGTGCTACTGCCGGCCTTGTGGTAAATCGCCCGTACCCCATTGGCCAGCTTGCGTGGTTCCTCCGTCAGCTGCCAGTCGCTGCCGAGACAGGTGGCGGCGGTCTGCTTGCCTTTGTTGTATACCTCCATGGCGCTCTCCTGGTCGGGGAACGAGAGGTTACACATGTAACTGCTCTGGTTGTTGCCCCAATCCCATACCTGGCAGTTTTTGCCAACCATGTCGTAGCGCGCGTCCCATACGGTCATACGGTTGCCGGGACGCGGGTTCTTGCGAATCTGGTCGAAGCCGGTGTTGTGTTGTGAGATCAGTGCAGTGATCTTGTCACAGGTGCTCATGGAAGCGACGGTGTCATCGGTGAGGTTGCTCTGGCAGCCGCTTAACAGGGCGGCGCCCGCGAGTGCGATCAGGGTGGGCCGGAATTTCATCGGACGATCCTTGCTGTCATTAATACAGTGTCGATACAAACTCGCGCAGTTATAGCATGTCGCGGGGGTAACGCCCAGTGGAGCATGCGAGCCAGCGTCATCTGCGTTATGATCCTGCGGATTGTTACCAGGGGAGGGCTTACTATGGCTGTGGATCTGGAAGAGTTTCGCCAGTTGGCGCGTGTGCTGGATACTCCGGGACGGGGTGACCACTTTGAAACCCTGGGGATACGTGTCACTGACGTGCAGCGGGGCAGTGTGACACTGCAACTGGATTATCAGGAGACGCTGGTGGGGAACCCTGTCAGTGGTGTGATCCACGGTGGGGTTATCACCACCTTGCTGGATACCTGTTGCGGTTTTTCAGCCTCGACCCTGCTGGACACCCTCGGTGTGACCCCAACCATCGACCTGCGGATTGATTATCTGCGTCCGGCAGAGCCAAACAAGCCTGTCATCGCGGTAGGGGAGGTCTACCATGTGACCCGGCATGTACTGTTTACCCGCGCCGTAGCGCACCAGGGGGATCCGGAGCGGCCAGTGGCGCAGGCCGTGGGCAACTTTGCCCAGCTGGAGCCGGGGGTATTCGGCGAGTTTGGTGAAAACGTCCGCCAGGCGGCCCGCGAAGGGCAGGAGCAGTCATGAGTGAGTTAGGTGACGCCACCCGCCTTGCCCAGGCGCAAGATGACCCCAATCTGTTGCTGGAGGCCATACCTTATGCCCGCCTGCTGGGCATGAAGGCCCAATCAGTCAGCCTGTTTCACCTGCCGCCAAGCAAGAGCAATATCGGCAACCCAACGCTGCCAGCGCTGCACGGCGGAGCGGTGGGAGGCTTCATGGAGATGGCCGCCATCGCCCACACCATGATGATCATGGATGTGCTGCGGGTACCCAAGGTGATTGGCTTCTCTATCAGCTATATCCGCCCCGGGCGGTTTCTCGATACCTATGCCCGCTGCGAGGTGGAGCGCTTTGGTCGCAAAATGGTCAATGTGGGTATTCAGGCCTGGCAGGAGGACGAGAAGGTTCATATCGCCAAGGCCAGCGTCCAGTTTTTGCTGGATTAGCCCATATCGCAGCCAATCTTCTCCCCGGGCCCGGTACTCAATTGCCGGGCCCCTTGAAATTCTCCAAACCAGCCCCATCTAGAAGTGCACATAATATTGACCACGAACACTTCAGGAGCTCTTGCGACATGACTGTGGAAGCGCACAAAGAAACCCGCGGCTTTCAGACGGAAGCCAAACAACTTTTGCATTTGATGATTCACTCGCTCTATTCCAACCGGGAGATTTTCCTGCGTGAGCTGGTTTCCAATGCATCGGATGCGGCCGACAAACTGCGTTTTCAGGCCCTGGCGGATGCCGGTCTGTATGAGGATGATGCCGAGCTGGCGATTCGTATCGAGTTTGATAAGGACGCCAAAACCATCACCATCATCGATAATGGTATCGGTATGACCCGCGAGGAGGTGGTGGAGAACCTCGGAACCATCGCCAAGTCCGGTACCGCCCAATTCCTGCAGAATATGTCCGGTGACCAGCGCAAGGATTCCCAGCTGATCGGCCAGTTTGGTGTGGGTTTCTACTCGGCGTTTATTGTTGCTGACCGGGTTGAAGTGTTTACCCGTAAAGCCGGTGCCGCGGTGGCTGAAGGTGTGCACTGGGAGTGTACCGGTGAGGCGGAGTTCACGGTGGAAACCGTGGAGAAAGCCACTCGTGGTACCACCATTGTCCTGCACCTGAAGAGCGATGCGGAAGAGTTCGCCGATGGCTGGCGCCTGCGTTCCGTGATCAAGAAGTACTCTGACCACATCTCCCTGCCCGTGATGATGAAGAAAGAGAGCCAGGGGGAAGAGGGCGAAGAGCCGCAGGACGAGACCATCAATACTGCCACGGCCCTCTGGACCCGCTCCCGCTCGGAAGTGAGCGATGAGGAGTACACGGAGTTCTACAAGCACATCGCCCACGATTTCGAGGCCCCGCTGAGCTGGAGCCACAACCGCGTCGAAGGCAAGCTGGACTACACCAGCCTGCTCTACCTGCCTGGCAGGGCGCCGTTTGATCTCTACAATCGCGACGCGTCCCGCGGCGTGAAGCTGTATGTGCAGCGCACCTTTATCATGGACGACGCGGAGCAGTTCCTGCCGCTCTATCTGCGCTTTATCAAGGGTGTGGTGGACTCCAACGACCTATCCCTAAATGTCTCGCGGGAGATTCTGCAGAAAGACCCGAACATTGACGCCATGCGCACCGCGCTGACCAAGCGCGCGCTGGATATGCTCGCCAAGCTGGCGAAGAACGAGCCTGAGCAGTACGCCAAATTCTGGCAGGAGTTCGGTCAGGTGCTGAAAGAGGGGCCTGCGGAAGATTTTGCCAACCGTGAAAAAATTGCGTCGCTGCTGCGCTTTGCCACTACCTACACCGACAAGCCCGATCAGGATCAGTCACTGGATGGTTACCTCGAGCGCATGAAGGAAGGCCAGTCCAAGATCTATTACGTAGCGGCTGAAACCTTTAATACTGCGAAGAACAGCCCCCACCTGGAAGCCCTGCGCAAGAAGGGTATTGAGGTGCTGCTGCTCTCCGACCGCGTTGACGAGTGGCTGATGAGCCACCTGGTGGAGTACAAGGAGAAGGCGTTCCAGGACGTAGGTAAGGGCCAGATGGACCTCGGCGAGCTGGACACCGAAGAGGACAAGAAAGCCCAGGAAGAGAGTGCCAAACAGCACGAGGACCTGGTCAAGCGCGTTAAGGATGTACTGGCTGAGCGTGTGGAAGAGGTGCGCGTCACCGGTCGCCTGACGGAATCACCGGCCTGCCTGGTGGTGGGTGAGCACGACATGGGTGCGCAGATGCGCCGTATCCTGGAGCAGGCCGGCCAGCAATTGCCCGAATCCAAGCCAGTGCTGGAGCTGAATCCGGGCCACCCCCTGGTCACCAAGCTGGATCAGGAGCCCGATGAAGAGCGCTTTGCCGATCTGGCCAATATCCTCTTCGATCAGGCCCAGCTGGCGGAGGGCGGCACGCTTGAGGATCCGGCCAGCTACGTCTCCCGTCTCAACAAGTTGTTGCTGGAGCTGAGTCACTGATTACTGACCCGGATTGCTCCAACCCCAAGAGCGGCCAGCCAACCCTGGCCGCTTTTCTTTTGTGTCGCCGCATAGGCCTCTCTATAATGGTGACATGTCGCAAACCGCTCCCTTCGTGGAGTAATGAGCCAAGCCTTTATCATGTCCAGTGACAAAACCATTGCCGTCCTCGGCGGCGGCAGTTTCGGTACCGCGATTGCCAATATCATCGCGACCAACGGCTACACCACCTATCTGTGGATGCGGGATGCCGAACGGGCAGCCCGCTGTCAGGCCAGTCGGGAGAATCCCGAGTACCTGCCCGGTTACCTCCTCGACGACCACCTGATCCTCACTGCCGACCTGCAGCAGGCGGTTGTGGCAGCGGACGTGGTGTTTATCTCCATTCCCAGCTCCTCTTTTCGTGACGTCACCCGCCAGGTGGCGGGGTTGCTGAAACCCGGCGTGATGGTGATCAGCACCACCAAAGGCATTGAGCCGGAAGGCTTTACGCTGATGAGCCAGATTCTGGAGCAGGAGCTGCCCGGTGCGCGCATTGGCGTGCTCAGTGGTCCCAACTTCGCCAAGGAGATCGTGCAGCGCCACCAGACAGGCTCGGTAATCGCCAGTGAAAACGAAGAGGTGATCGACTGTATCCAGAAGATCCTGCATTCACCTACCTTCCGGGTGTACGCCAACCGTGACCGCTATGGTGTTGAGTTGGGCGGCGCGCTGAAAAATATCTATGCCATCGTCTGTGGTCTGGCGGCCGCTGTTGGTGCCGGTCACAACACCCAGGCCATGCTGCTCACCCGCAGCCTCGCCGAAATGGGCCGCTTTGCCCGCCAGATGGGGGCTGATCCCATGACCTTCCTGGGGCTGGCTGGCGTTGGTGACCTGATTCTTACCTGTACATCGGACCTGAGCCGTAACTACCGCGTCGGCCAGGCCATCGGCAGTGGCAAGACCCTGGAGCAGGCGGCCAGGGACATTGGCCAGGTGGCAGAGGGTATCAATACCGTGCGTATTGTGAAGCACAAGGCGGACGAGCTGGGTGTCTATATGCCGCTGGTTAGCGGGATGTACGCTATCCTGTTTGAAGGCAAACCCCTGCAGGATGTGGCTGTTGAACTCATGACCGGCGAGCACAACAGCGATGTTGAGTATTCCGGTAAGCTGGATGACTGACAACACGGGGTGCCCACGATCGTGCCGCGCCCCCGATGCAATTTAAGGATGGAATCAATGGACGATCAAACCAAACACAACCTGCTGTCGCCCGAGCTGTGGATGCGTTTTGTTTTTATGCTGATAGTGGGGCTGTTTGTGCAACTGGCAGCGGCACTGATGTGGCTGGTGGTACTGGTGCAGTTCATCTTTGTGGCGATCAGCGGTGAGCGCAATGACAACCTGCGCCGCTTTGCCGCCTCGCTGGCCACCTATATCTACCAATGCTGGCAGTTTCTTAGCTTTGGCAGCCACGACAAGCCCTATCCGTTTCAGGACTGGCCTGCAGCTGAAGAGGAAACCGACTAGCGGAGGCGCGATACATGGCCAGACAGCTGTTTATCCTGCGGCACGGCGAAGCCGAGTCCTTTGCCAGCACTGACGCGGAGCGTCATCTTACAGAGCGTGGTCGTACCCAGACCACAGCCATACTGCAACAGAGTCTGCCTGAGCTGCGCCAGGTGACGCGCATCGTTGCCAGCCCTTACGTACGTGCACAACAGACTGCTGAGCTGGCGGCCAATCTCCTGCAGCTGCCGGTACTGACCGATGCACGACTTACTCCGGATTCGGATCGGGCCACGGTTGCTGAGCTGTGGAGCGAGAGCCCGGAACACGATGTGCTGTTGCTGGTAAGTCACCAACCGCTGGTAGGCGGCCTGCTGGATTGGCTCTGCGGCTTGCCCCGTGGGCAGCAGGTGATGGGTACCAGTGCACTGGCGTCGCTGCGCACCGATGTTGTGGCCGGCGGCTGTGGTGACCTGCTCTGGTTGCGCCAGCCCTGATGCGTTGCCTTACTCCAACCGGTGTGCTTTCACCCACAGATAGCCCTACAGGCTGCTGGCCGAACAATGTCCGATAGCAATACCCCAGCCCCGTTACAGCTTACGTTCGAATTGCCCAATCTCACCCTCGCTGCCCAGGTCTGGGGGCCGCCGGACGGGTTTCCGGTGCTGGCCCTGCACGGGTGGCTGGATAACAGCGCCAGCTTTTATCGCCTGGCGCCGTTGTTAAGCAACTGTCGGGTGGTGGCCCTGGATATGGCGGGCCACGGCCGCAGTCAGCACCGCAGTGACCTGCAGCCCTACAATATCTGGCAGGATGTGGGCGAGGTGTTTGCTGTCGCGGACCTGCTGGGATGGCGCCAGTTTGCGTTGCTGGGACACTCCCGGGGCGCCATTATTTCCATGCTGTGTGCGGGCACATTTCCCGAACGTATCACCCATCTGGCACTGCTGGACGGGATGTTTCCCCAGCCGGTGGATGCGCGGGAGGCCCCGGATCAGTTGGCGCGTTCCATTCGGGATTGCCGGCGCCGGCGCCGCTGGCCTCTCTACGAGACTCCGGAGGAGATGATCAAGACCCGCATGGAAGGGTTCTGGACCCTCTCCCGCGACTCAGCCGAGGCCTTGATTGCCCGCGGCACCGATGCGGTAGACGGCGGTTACCGCTGGAGTGCCGACCCGTTGCTGAGGGCGGCGTCCGCGGTGCGTTTGTCGCAGGAACAGCTGCAGGCCTTTGCCGGGCGAATCCAGGCACAACTCAGCCTGTTTCGGGCCACCCAGGGGGCGCTGACCAGCAGCGAAGCGAGTGCAATGATCCGGGATGGCTGCCAGCCCCATGACATCGCCGGCGGCCATCACTGCCATATGGAAGAGCAGGCAGGGGAGATCGCCGCAGAACTGAACCGTTTTTTCGCCACCAGCGTTAATATGGATAACACAGAGGCATCTGTCAGTGCTCAGCACGGCACAGTACAAACGCCCGCAGAGGAAGAGTGACATGGTTAAACAGATATTCAGGCGCATCGGCCAGCGATTGCTTTGGAGCGGGGCATTACTCGTCGTTGCCGCGCCTCTGCACGCTCTGCCAGTGGCGCCGTTCCCCCATTTGCAGTCACTGCTGGAGGAGCAGCGGGCGGTGGATGACTATCCGTTTACCCTCGGTGGCCTGAAGAAAATCAACGGTCAGTGGGTGGCGGACAAGGAGTATCGCCTTACCGGGGAGCTGGAGCGCCACAGCTATCAGATCGAGGGGCACTACGGTTACCAGGAGGTGTTCGAGTATTACCGCAAACAGTTGCTGCAGCTGGGTGCACAGGAACTCTACCGCTGCGATGCCTTTCGCTGCGGCAGCTCCAATGCCTGGGCCAATAGCCGATTCATGGTGAAGCAGCTCTACGGCATCGACCAGTACCAGAGTTATGCCGCCTTTACCCTGCAGGACGAGCAGGGTGAAATGCAAAACTACGTCGCACTCTACGCCGTACAGCGCGGTAATCGCCGTAACTATGTACACCTGGACGTTATCCGCAGTCCCGAACGTCTCGGTTTGATCAGCTCTGCCGAGGTGGTGGAGGCGCAGTTGCAGCAGGGGCACTCGTTTCTGTTGCCGGAAGGTAAGCAGTTGGCGGAGCAGTTGCAGATTGTGGCGACGCTGATGTCACGCAAGCCTGGATGGCACCTGGCGATTGTCGGCCTCGACAGCGAGGAGGCGCCACTGTCGCAACAGCAGGAGCGCTCCAGGGCGCGGGCCGAAGAGGTCTCCGGGCAGCTGATTTCCCTCGGTGTGGAAACGGAGCGGTTGCAGGTGTTTGGCCTGGGAGGCGTACTGCCGGACTTGTTGCGCGGCAAGCAGAAGCAGGCCGTTTACCTGACCCGCATACAGCCGTAATCCGGCGCTACTGCGGAAGTAAGGCGGGGCGCAGGGGGCAGGAGGATCTTCAGGGCGTAGTTGCGGGCGCTTGCCTGGTGGCGGGACGGGAGTGCCGGCGGGCTCTTCCTGGATAACAGGCCCGCCGTGTGTCACCAGAGGATCAGCGGATCAGTGACAGAAATTCGGTGCGCGTGGCCTGGTTGTCCCGGAAGGTGCCGAGCATGGCCGAGGTTTTCATAACCGAGTTCTGTTTTTCAACACCGCGCATCATCATGCACATATGTTTGGCTTCAATAATAACGCCAACCCCTTCAGCGCCGGTGACCTGCTTGACAGTCTCGGCGATCTGCACGGTCAGTTGCTCCTGAATCTGCAGGCGACGGGCAAACATATCCACAATGCGGGCAACCTTTGACAGGCCGACTACCTTACCGGTGGGGATGTAGGCCACATGGGCTTTGCCGATAAAGGGCAGCAGGTGGTGTTCGCACATTGAGTAGAGCTCAATGTCCTTGACGATGATCATCTCGCTGGAGTCAGACGGAAACAGCGCATCGTTAACCACTTCGTCGATGGTCTGATGGTAACCGCGGGTGAGAAATTCCATGGCTTTGGCCGCACGGGCCGGGGTGTCTTTCAGACCAGGACGGTTGAGGTCTTCGCCGATCGCGCGAAGAATTTCAGCATAGTGCTCTTTCATGAGAATTCCTTAGAGGTGTGGACGACCAGCACGGGTTAGACAGGAAGTACGGATTGGCATAATCCAGTATAAGCCGCGTTGTTCAACATACTAAAGAGGCTGAAGCAGGGCAGCATTGGGTGTCTGGTCCCCTGAGGGGGGGTAGCCTAAGCGAAGGTCGGGGTCGGGTAAAGCTTTTTTGCCCACTTCAGGGCGCTCGGATGGGGCTGGCGATTTCGGCGGAAAGCGGTAGACTCTGCGCTCCCGGCCGCAGCCAGTGTGGCCATACAAATGGCCCCTGTGGTCTGCAGCCGGGACTGTGGCCGCAACTGACCCGGGTGTCGTAGCGGCCCTAATCCGGATCTGGCAGAGGAAAACAGCGTGAGCGACAGTGTCAATGTGATCGTAGCGGAACTCCACACCCTGAGAGACTATCTGCGCTGGGCCACCAGTCGCTTCCAGGAGGAGGGATTGTTTTACGGCCACGGTGCCGACAATGCCTGGGATGAGGCGGTGCTGCTGGTGATGCCGTCGTTGCACCTGCCGTGGGAGAGCTCCCCGGACCTGCTCAATGCCCGCCTGACACCCTCAGAGCGACGTCGCCTGGTGGAAGTTATCGAGCGGCGGATTCGCGAGCGGGTGCCCGCCGCCTATATTACTGGCCGTGCCGCCTTCGCTGGGCTGGAGTTTATCGTCAATGAACATGTGCTGGTGCCGCGCTCACCGCTGGCGGAGACCATCGCCCAGGAGTTCCAGCCGTGGTTGCAGCAGTACCCGCTGCGTATTCTCGACCTCTGCACCGGCAGTGGTTGTATCGGTATTGCCTGTGCGGCGACCTTTAATGATGCCGAAGTGGTGCTGAGTGATATCTCACCCGAAGCCATTGCGGTGGCCGAGCAGAACATCGCCCTGCACCGCCTGCAGGACCAGGTGAGTGCCGTGGAGTCGGACCTGTTTGCCAATCTGCAGGGGGAGCGCTTCGACCTGATTGTCAGCAACCCTCCTTACGTCAACGCCGAGGACCTGGCGGCGATGCCGGCGGAGTTTCACACCGAGCCGGCCCTGGCGCTGGGCAGCGGCGAAGATGGCCTCGACTTTACCCGTCGCCTGTTGCGTGAGGCTGCTGACCATCTCAACCCCGGCGGGCTGCTGGTGGTGGAGGTGGGCAACAGCTGGCCGGCGCTGGAGGCAGCGTTCCCGGATCTTGGCTTGACCTGGCTGGAGTTTGAGAGCGGCGGCCACGGGGTATTTGTGCTGACCGAGGAGCAGCTGCGGCTGCAGCGAGAAGATTTGCAATAAAGTGCGTATAATCGCCGCCATTGTCATTTTTGACTGCATACTGTTTTTACCCACCCGGCTGTCGGCTTAGGCGGTCGCCGGAGCAAAGAGAAGATCCATGTCTGGTAATACCTTTGGCAAACTGTTTACCGTAACCACATTCGGTGAGAGTCACGGTCTGGCGCTCGGCTGTATTGTTGACGGCTGTCCCCCCGGACTGCCGCTGACGGAAGAGGACCTGCAGCACGACCTGGATCGTCGCAAGCCCGGTCAGTCGCGTTACACCACACAGCGTCGGGAAGCCGACCAGGTGAAAATCCTCTCCGGTGTGTTCGAAGGCAAGACCACGGGTACGCCCATTGGCCTGCTGATTGAAAACACCGACCAGCGCTCCAAGGATTACTCCAACATCAAGGACCTCTACCGGCCGGCCCACGCCGACTACACCTACATGCAAAAGTACGGTGTACGGGATTACCGCGGTGGCGGTCGTTCGTCTGCCCGTGAAACCGCCATGCGTGTAGCCGCCGGCGCGATTGCCAAGAAATATCTGCAGGCCACATTGGGCGTAGAGGTAAAGGGTTATCTGTCCCAGTTGGGCCCCATCAAAATTGACTCTGTCGACTGGAGTCAGGTGGAGCAGAACCCGTTCTTCTGTCCCGATGCCAGCAAGGTGGCGGAGATGGAGGCCTACATGCAGGCGCTCAACAAAGAGGGCAACTCCATCGGTGCCAAAATCACCGTGGTGGCCGCAGGCCTGCCGCCAGGTTTGGGCGAGCCCATTTTTGATCGCCTGGATGCGGACCTGGCCCACGCGCTGATGAGTATTAACGCCGTGAAGGGTGTGGAGATCGGTGCGGGCTTTGACTGCATCGAGCAGAAGGGCACCGAGCACCGCGACGAAATTCTGCCGGAGGGTTTTCTCTCCAACCACGCCGGTGGCATACTCGGTGGAATCTCCACCGGCCAGGACATCGTCGCCAGCATTGCGCTGAAGCCCACCTCCAGCCTGCATCTGCCCGGTCGCAGTGTGAACGTGCAGGGAGAGGCGGTTGAAGTGGTGACCAAAGGCCGCCACGACCCCTGTGTTGGTATCCGCGCCACGCCCATTGCGGAAGCGATGATGGCGATTGTGCTGATGGATCACCTGCTGCGCCACCGCGGTCAGAACGGCGGCATTGAGCACAATATTGCGGTCATTCCGCCACAGGCCCCCCAAGCCTGATCCCCACCCGGCAGCCGGCAGAGTGATGATCTGGCGAGAGATCCCCTACTGGCGCCTGTCGGGCTTCTACTTCTTCTATTTTGCCGTGGTGGGGACGCTCTCCCCATTCTTTGGCCTCTATCTGCAGCACCTGCAATTTACCCCGGCAGAAATCGGCTCGCTCACGGCGGTGTTGATGGTGACCCGGGTGATTGCCCCCAATGTGTGGGGCTGGCTCAGCGATATTACCGGCCGACGGCTGATGGTGATTCGCACTGGTGCCGTGCTGGCCTGCCTCGCTTTCGGTGGTATCTTCTGGCAGCAGAGCTTCTGGAGTGTGGCGGCGGTGGTGGCGTTGTTCAGTTTTTTTTGGAACGCGGTGCTGGCGCAGTTTGAAGTGATCACCCTCAACCACCTGCACGGTCATACCCATTTTTACAGCCGTATCCGCCTGTGGGGCTCGGTGGGTTTTATCGTCGCGGTACTCGGTTTGGGGTGGTTGTTTGAGCGCGCCGGTATGGGGCTCTTCCCGCTGATGATGTGGCTGTTCCTGGCGCTGATCTGGCTGATGACCCTGCTGGTGTACCAGCCTGCTGCCGTGGACAACTCGCGGGAGGTCCGGCAGCCGTTCAGCCGCTATCTCTGGCGCTGGCCGGTGGTGAGCTTTCTTGCCTCCGGCATGTTGCTGCAATTCAGCTTTGGCAGTTTTTACACTTTCTACAGTGTCTACCTTGAGGCGCTCGGATATCCGCGCTTTACCATCGGCAGTCTGTGGGCGCTGGGGGTGCTGGCGGAAATTGTCTTCTTCCTTCTGGTGCATCGGGTACTGCAGCGATTCGGTCTGCGGCGGGTGATGATTTTTGCCCTGGCGGTTACGGCGCTGCGCTGGTGGCTGACGGGCTGTTACGCGGACCTGCTCTGGCTATTGGTGGTGACGCAGCTGCTGCATGCCTTTTCGTTCGGTGCTGTGCACGCAGTCTCCATCGAGTGGGTGCGGCGTTTCTTCCCCGGGCGGGTTCAGGGGCAGGGGCAGGCGCTGTATTCGGCGCTCTGTTTTGGCGCCGGCGGAGGCCTCGGGGCGTTGGCCAGTGGTGCGGTGTGGGAGCAGAGCCCGGTACTGGCGTTTGCTATCAGTGCCGTGGCGGCGGCGGGGGCGTTGTTGTGGGTGTGGCTGGGGATCCGTCAGGAGCCGCAGGAACCTGCGGCTGAGCCTATTGCCCAGCCACAGTGAAGGTGAATCAGGTGATCAGAAGTGCATGGTCACCGCGGCGTAAGGACCTTTCACTTCCAGGTCGGTACGCAAATCGTCCAGCTCTTCCAGGTCCAGGGTCATACTGCGGTAGCCCGCTTCCAGGCCCAGACCCAGGAAAGGGATCAGGTCGGATTCGTAGGCAATCTTGACGGTATAGTCCAGCAGGCCGTCACCGCTGTAGCCAATACCACTGGCTTCGGCCGCCAGTGACCAGCCGGTAGTGGGCAGGTCGAATTGCGCCTTGGCGTAGAGCATGGGCAGCCAGCCGGACAGTTCCACCGACTCTTTCTCACCACCGCCGGCAACTGTGAGCTCACCGTCCAGGTTGCGCACATTCAGGCCCAGGTCCAGGTTGACCCAATTATCCAGCAGCTCGTAGTAGAGCACCACGTCGGTGTGATCCAGTTGCAGCTCGCTGTGTACATCGCTACTGCCACTGAAAACCACGTCGTCCAGCTTGAAGTCGGCATCGAGTTCACCGCTGCCGCTGGTGTCCAGCTGGGTCTGCTGCAGGCGCAGGTTGGGAATCAGGGGGATCGGGTGCTCGAGGGCGACGTAGACAAAGTTGGCGTTGTCGTCATCCAGGCCCAGTTGGTCAACATCAATCAGGGAGTTGCCGGCCTGGCCGCTCAGGTCGGCCTGCCAGACACCGGCACCGGCATAGATGCCCAGTACGGTATCGGCAGAGGCGCTGCCAGCGAGGAGGCAAAGGGTGGTGGCGCCAGCCAGCTTACGTAGTGAATTCATGGTTTCTCTCTCTGTTTTTATGGCTCAGGGTTGTCGGAAGTGCTCCTGGTGCGCGGCAGACTAACCTGCTGGTGGATTGGCTTCTATGACGTATGGCGCATGTTTTACTTTTTGCCTTCTGTGGATCTGGTAATGCGGGTGGCTTGCAGGTCTGTCAGAAAGGCGCGGGCCGCATTGCTGAGGGTGCGGTCGGGGCGGCTGACACAGCCCAGGGTGCGGGACAGTTGTACCCCTGCAATATCCAGGACTGCCAGTTCCGGTGCCGTCGATCCGAGCATGGTATTAGGCAGGGCGCTCCAGCCCAGGCCGATAGAGACCATCATCTTGATGGTCTCCAGGTAGTTGGTGGCCATGGTGGTGTTCAGCGTGAGGTTGTGGGAATCGAACAGCGCCTGTACCCGTCGCGAGGTGTAGGTGTGGGCCGCGGGCAAAATGGCCGGATAGTCCGCCAGTTGGGTCAGGCTGGGTGCCCTGGATTGCGCCAGTGGATGATCCCGCGCCACTACCAGGCTCAGCGGGTCATGCCAGAGAGGCTGGGCCTCAATACTGCTCATGGCGTCACGGGTAGTGTTGTCCGGCAGGGTGACCAAGGCTAGTTCGATATCCCCTCGCTGCAGTGCCTCGTAGGCCTGTTCCGAGTCGATAAAGTCCAGCTCCAGCTGCACCTGTGGGTGGGCTCTGGTAAAGGTCTGCAGGATTTGTGGCAGGTGGTGCAGGCCAATATGGTGGCTGGTGGCCAGCCGCAGCGGCCCGCGCACTTCACCGGCGAGATTGGACAGTGCCAGTTCAGTATCGGCAACCGACTGCAGTATCTGCTCGGCACGCGGCAACAGCGCCTTACCCGCTTCTGTCAGGGTAACAGTGCGGCCAAAACGGTCGAACAGGCGACAATCCAGCTGCTCTTCCAGCGCGGCTATGCGTTTGCTGATGGCCGGCTGAGTGAGGTAGAGCTGCTGCGCGGCGCTGGTAAAGGAGCCACAGCGGGCTACCGTTAAAAAGGCTTTCAGGTGTTGGGTGTCCATGCCTTCATCATATTTGTATTCCAATATGGAATTCAAATCATAAAAAAGATGAATTTGTATTATTTGTCCACAGTTTCTAGAATTCGCTCATTCCGTGATCGGGGCTGAGACCCCGCAGCAGCAACCCCAATAGCGGTGATGAGCCGCGCAGTGAGGACCCTATGGCAGGCAAGACCCTCTACGACAAACTCTGGGACGCCCATCTCGTGAAAGAGCGGGATGATGGCTCAGCGTTGATCTACATCGACCGTCACATTATTCATGAGGTGACCACCCCGCAGGCGTTTGAAGGCCTGCGTATGGCCGGTCGCAAGCCCTGGCGTGTGGACAGTATCCTGGCAACGCCGGATCACAATGTGCCCACCACCCAGAAGGAGCGTGCTTCCGGTGTGGACGGTATCGAGGATTCCGTCTCCCGCATCCAGGTGAAAACCCTGGATGACAACTGCGACGAGTTCGGCATCGTTGAATACAAGATCAACGACCAGCGCCAGGGCATCGTGCATGTGATTGGCCCGGAGAGCGGTGCCTGTCTGCCCGGCATGACCATTGTCTGTGGTGACTCCCACACCGCTACCGATGGTGCCCTGGGCGCTCTGGCCCACGGTATTGGCACCTCCGAGGTGGAGCATGTAATGGCAACCCAGTGCCTGGTGGCCAAGAAGATGAAAAACATGCTGATTCGCGTCGATGGCGAGTTGGGTGCCGGCGTGACCCCTAAAGACGTGGTGCTGGCCATTATCGGCAAGATTGGCACCGCCGGTGGTACCGGCTATGCGGTTGAGTTTGGTGGCCAGGTGTTCCGCGATATGTCCATGGAGGGTCGTATGACCGTCTGCAACATGGCCATCGAGGCGGGCGCCCGCGCCGGTATGGTGGCGGTAGACCAGACCACGATCGATTACGTCAAGGGTCGCACCTACGCGCCGAAGGGCGAGCAGTGGGAAGCGGCGGTTGCCGAGTGGCGTGAGCTGGTTACCGATGCCGATGCCGAGTTTGACAAGGTGGTGGAGATTGACGGAGCGTCCATCAAGCCACAGGTGAGCTGGGGTACTTCACCGGAGATGGTATTGCCGGTGGATGCCGCAGTGCCGGATCCCGCTGCGGAGAACGACCCGGTGAAAAAAGCCGGTATTGAGCGTGCGCTGCAGTATATGGGCCTCAGTGCCGGGCAGAAAATTACCGATATCCATGTGGACAAGGTCTTTATCGGTTCCTGCACCAACTCCCGTATCGAGGACATCCGTGCCGCTGCCGCAGTGGCGAAAGGCCGCAAGGTGGCTGCCAATGTCAAAGAGGCGATGGTGGTGCCAGGGTCCGGTCTGGTGAAAGCCCAGGCGGAAGCGGAAGGGCTGGACAAGATTCTGCTCGAAGCCGGCTTCGAGTGGCGTGAGCCGGGATGTTCCATGTGTCTGGCCATGAATGCGGACAAGCTGGGCAATGGTGAGCACTGTGCTTCCACCTCCAACCGCAACTTCGAAGGGCGTCAGGGCTACGGTGGTCGTACCCACCTGGTGAGCCCGGCCATGGCAGCCGCTGCGGCGATTGCCGGTCACTTTGTTGATGTGCGCGATCTGTAAGCCGCTTTGCAGGAGAATCTGACGTGAAAAGTTTTACCCAACACAAAGGTATCGCGGCGCCGATGGATCGCGCCAATGTCGATACCGACATGATCATTCCGAAGAACTTTCTCAAATCCATCAAGCGCACCGGGTTTGGTAAAAACCTGTTTGATGAATTGCGCTACCTGGACGAGGGGCAGCCGGACCAGGATTGCAGTGGGCGTCCATTGAATATGGAGTTCCCGCTCAACTTCCCGCGCTACAGCGGTGCCAGTGTTCTGCTGGCAAGGGAAAATTTCGGTTGTGGTTCCAGTCGCGAACACGCGCCATGGGCGCTGGACGACTATGGCTTCCGTGCCATTATCGCACCCAGTTACGCGGATATTTTCTTTAACAACTCGTTCAAGAACGGCTTGCTGCCTATTATTCTCTCAGCAGAGATTGTGGATCAGTTGTTTAAAGAGATGTACGCCAGTGAAGGCTATGAGCTGACCATCGACCTCGCGGCGCAAGTGGTTGTCACGCCTGCCGGTGAAAGTTTCAGCTTCGAGATTGACGAGTTCCGCAAGCACTGCCTGCTCAACGGTCTCGATGACATCGGCCTGACCTTGCAGGAGTCCGATGCCATCCGTGCCTATGAGGAGCGGCGCAAGCAGCAGGCGCCCTGGTTGTTCGGCGCTATTGTTGCGGAGTAATCGCAAACCTGTTTAACCAGTTCACGGCCGGAGCCCAGCAGCGGTGCCGGCGGTTTCATCGGAAGGTGGCAAAAGGAGAGTTGCTATGAGGAAAAGCGTTGCTATGTGGAAAAAGTGTGCTGCCGGTATATCGGCATTGCTGTTGGCGCAAGTGGTTACAGCGGCAGAGTTTACCCTCACCAGTCCGGAGGTCGCTCCCGGCTCAACCCTTACGGACACCTTTGTCTACCAGGGCTTTGGTTGTGAGGGTGATAACCGCTCACCGGTGCTGAAGTGGAGTGGTGCCCCGAAGGGTACCAAAAGCTTTGCGGTAACTGTGTACGACCCGGATGCGCCAACTGGTTCCGGCTGGTGGCACTGGCTGGTGTACAACATTCCGGCGTCGGTGGCTGAATTGCCGGCGAACGCCGGAGAAGAGGGTGGTGCCAGATTGCCTGCCGGGGCGTTACATGTCCGCAGCGATTACGGCAGCTACGCCTTTGGCGGGGCCTGCCCACCGGTGGGTGACAAGCCCCATCGCTACATCTTCACCGTGCATGCCCTGGGGGTGGAAGAACTGGCGTTACCGGAAGGTGCCTCAGCGGCACTGCTGGGTTTTATGATTAACGCCAACCGTCTGGGGCAGGCCAGTTTTACGGCCACCTACGGGCGCTAGTTGGTAATTGTTATACCGGACAGGCCCCGTAAACGGCGCCTGTCACCGTTCAGGATATAGAAAATGAGTCGCACTGTTTTGATTATGGAAGGGGACGGCATCGGTCCCGAAATTATTGCTGAGGCCCGCAAGGTGCTGGAAGCGGTGAATGAGCAGGACAACCTGGGCCTGGAATTTATTGAGGGTATGCTGGGTGGCCGCGCCTATGACCAGTTTGGCCATCCCTATCCGGAAGAGACCCGCACCAAGGCGCGTGCAGCCGACGCGATTCTGTTTGGCGCCGTCGGTGGGCCTCAGTGGGATGGCAAGACCGAGCGTCACCTGCGCCCGGAAGCCGGTCTGCTGGATATCCGTTCTGACCTGGATCTGTTCGGCAACCTGCGTCCGGCGATTACTTTCCCGCAGCTGGCTGACGCCTCGCCGCTGAAGAAGGAGCTGGTGGCAGGCCTCGATATCCTGATCGTGCGTGAGCTGACCGGCGGTATCTATTTCGGCGAGCCGCGCGGTATCCGCACCCTGGAAAACGGAGAGCGTCAGGGCTACAACACCGACGTCTACAGCGAATCCGAGATCCGCCGTATCGCCAAGGTGGCCTTTGACTCCGCCATGCAGCGCAACAAGCGCGTCTGCTCTGTTGATAAGGCCAATGTGCTGGAAGTGACCGTGCTGTGGCGTGAGATTATGGAGGAGGTGGCCAAAGACTACCCCGAGGTGACCCTCAGTCATATGTATGTGGATAACGCTGCCATGCAGCTGGTGATCAATCCCAAGCAGTTCGACGTAATCGTTACCGGCAACCTGTTTGGCGACATCCTCTCCGACGAGGCTTCCATGATCACCGGCTCCATCGGTATGTTGCCGTCGGCCTCTCTCAATGAGGGCAGTCAGGGCTTCTACGAACCATGCCACGGTTCCGCGCCTGACATCGCCGGCAAGGGCATTGCCAACCCGCTGGCCACCATCCTGTCGGCCGCCATGCTTCTGCGTTACTCGCTGCAGGAAGGCGCCGCGGCTGATCGCATTGAAACGGCGGTGAGCAAGGTACTGGATCAGGGATTGCGTACCGGTGACATTATGTCCGAAGGTATGACCCAGGTATCCACTTCGGTGATGGGGGATGCGGTGGTTGCCGCGCTCTGATCAGCTCTTGCAGTGGTGTGACTTGAAAGGGGCGGTCGCGGACCGCCCCTTTTTTGTGGTAAACTCTGCGCCCTCACTTTGAGCGACTTGCTCAGTTATTAACCGCAATTAGAGAAGGTAACAATGCGCGTAGGATTTGTCGGATGGCGTGGTATGGTGGGCTCCGTATTGATGGAGCGTATGCTGGCAGAGAACGATTTTGCTGACATCGAGCCGATCTTTTTCACCACCTCCAACGTTGGCGGTCAGGGCCCTGCTATTGGCAAGGATATCCCTGCGCTGAAAGACGCCAACGATATTGCCGAGCTGGCAAAGCTGGATGCGATTATCTCCTGTCAGGGTGGTGATTACACCAAGGCGGTCTTCCCTGAGCTGCGCAAGTCCGGCTGGGACGGTTACTGGATTGATGCGGCCTCCAGTCTGCGTATGGCGGATGATGCCATCATTGTGCTGGATCCGGTCAACGCCAACGTGGTGCGTGACGGCCTGGCCAGGGGCGTGAAGAACTACATCGGTGGTAACTGTACTGTCAGCCTGATGCTGATGGGCCTGGGTGGCCTGTTCCGTGAAGGCCTGGTGGAGTGGGTCTCGGCCATGACCTATCAGGCGGCCAGTGGCGCCGGTGCCCAGAATATGCGCGAGCTGATCTCCCAGATGGGTGCGCTGCGTGACTCCGTTGCGGATGAGTTGGCCAATCCCGCCAGTGCCATCCTCGACATCGACCGCAAGATCGCTGATACCATGCGCAGTGATGCTTTCCCGACCGACCAGTTTGGTCATCCGCTGGCGGGCAGCCTGCTGCCGTTCATCGATACCCAGCTGGATAACGGCCAGAGCCGTGAAGAGTGGAAAGGGCAGGCGGAAGCCAACAAGATCCTCGGCCGCAGTGCTAACCCCATCGCCATCGACGGTACCTGCGTACGGATCGGTGCCATGCGCTGTCATAGCCAGGCGCTGACCATCAAGCTGACCAAGGATGTGCCGGTATCTGACGTCGAGGCGATCCTGGCCTCCGCCAACGAGTGGGCGACCGTGGTGCCTAACACCCGTGAAGATTCCATGCGTGACCTGACTCCGACCAAGGTGACTGGCACTCTGTCGATTCCGGTGGGTCGCCTGCGCAAAATGAGCATGGGGCCGGAGTACCTCAATGCGTTCACCGTCGGTGACCAGCTGTTGTGGGGTGCCGCGGAGCCGCTGCGCCGCATGTTGCGCATTCTGGTTGAAGGCTGAGAATAGTCCTCCCCGGATTGCTGCTCGTCAGATCACAACAGAGCCCGGCACCTGCCGGGCTCTGTTATTTTTGGGGGGCGGTTCCGCTGCACGAGCGGGATGTCGGGCTGTTGGGTGTAAAAATTGGCAGTGGCGCCTGAATTTGTGCACTATTTCATACTTGCGCCTTGGTCGAATTCCAAACACTTGACTGTGGGTGGGGCGATTGTTGCTAAAAGACTATTTATATTGAATACTTACGTGTGTTAGTGAAGATTTATTCGAGGTTTCTGCCCGTTTGGATCGTAAGCAAAAGCACTTGGGGTTATGGGAAGCCCGACCGATAAGGATATCGGACACAAGATTCGTCGGCACTTGGGGGCCAGGGAAATATAAAAAGGATCGATCTATGCGTCTTCGTAAACTGGCATTAGCCGTAGGTTTGGCGGGAGCAATGGGGGCAGACTTCGCCAGCGCCTTGGGCCTGGGGGAAATCAAGCTGTTGTCCCGGCTCAATCAGCCTCTCGAAGCCGAAATCAAGCTGCTGCAGGTGAGGGATCTCAATGAAGATGAGATCCGTATCGTCCTGGCTTCGGGCACCGATTTTGACAAGGCCGGTATAGATCGGGTCTATTTCCTCAGCAGTCTCAAGTTCGACGTTGACCTGAAGGCTGCAGGCGGCCCGGTGGTGCGTGTGAGCAGCCCGCAGCCGGTGCGGGAACCCTACCTCAACTTCCTGCTGGAAACCCAGTGGCCCAGTGGTCGTATCCTGCGTGAATACACGCTGTTGATGGATTTGCCTGTCTTCGGCGACGAGACCGCCCGTCCGGTGGAAATTTCCCGTAGCCAGACTGCAGCGCCGACCGCGGCTCCTGTGAGCCGGCCGGCGCAAGCCGCGCCTCCAGCGGACGCCCAGGCGGCAGCTGCGGAGCCTGCCGAAGAGGCACCCTCGGCAAAAAAAACACAGGCTGAGCCTGCCCAGACAGCGTCCCGTAGTGGTGATGTCTATGGACCTGTCTCAGCCAGCGACACTCTTTGGGCAATTGCCCTGAAAGTTCGTCCAGGCCGTGAATTCAGCGTCCAGCAGACTATGTTGGCCATCCAGCGCCTCAATCCGGAAGCTTTTATTAACGGCAACATCAACCTGCTGCGTCGCGGCCAGGTGTTGCGCGTGCCCACGGCTGACCAGATTTCCCAGCTCAGCAAAACCCAGGCGATCAGTGAAGTTGCGCAGCAGAATGACCAGTGGGGCGGCGCTGTTACCGGCCCTCAGTTGGATGCCAGCAAGTCCCGCACCGGTGGTGTCGCTGCGGAGACCGGTGTTAGTGGGCGTCTGAAGGTGGCGGCCGCTGACAGCAGCAGCGGTACCAGCAGTGGCAGGGCCGCCGGTGAGACATCCTCTGGCGATGGTGCCCAGGTGGAGTCGCTGAAGAATGAACTGGCAATTTCCATGGAAGAGCTGGATCGCTCCCGGCGTGAGAATTCGCAGCTGCAAGGCCAGGTGCAGGAGCTGCAGGACCAGATTGATACCATGGAGCGTCTGCTGGAGGTCTCCAGCCGGGAGCTTGCAGCGCTGCAGCTGGCCGCCGGCCAGCAAGCGGACGGCAATGATGCTGGCGCTGCCGGAGGTGCCGTGGACGGGACAGATGCTCCGGCGCCTGCAGCGGAGACCGGCACCGAGGTAGCGCCTCCAGCTGCGGCTGTACCCGCGGTTGAAAAGGCGGCTGCACCTGTGGTTGAAAAGAATGAGCCGAAAAAACCGGCCGCCGAGAAGAAAAAGCCGGATCCCACCAAGGTGGTGATCTCTTCCCGCAAGGAGCCGGGCTTTATGGATATGGTGATGGATAACATCACCTACATCGCCGGCGGTGTGGCAGCCCTGCTGTTGGCCGGCCTGTTGCTCCTGAGGCGGCGCAAGCAGGAAGAGCCTGCTGATACTGAGGACCTTGAGCTCGCGTTTGATGATGTCACTGACGAAGAGGTTGACGATGCCTTTGACGCAGTGGCCATGCAGGAGCTTGCGGCGGCAGATGACCAGGATGACTTTGACTTTGATGCTGGTGTGGACAGTGATTTTGAGCCGGAAGCTCCTGAAGCTACGCGCTCGCAAACCGACGACGTAGTGGGTGAGGCGGAGATCTATATCTCGCTCGGCAAGTTTGCAGAAGCTGAAGATATGCTCCTCAACGCCCTGGAATCTGACCCGACCAACGATGAGGCCCGATTCAAGCTGCTGGAGCTTTACGCCGAGACCAAAAATCAGTCCGGTTTTGAAAAGCAATACTCGGCCCTGCAGATAACCGCTGACGCTGGAACCATTGCCCGCGCGGCAGTGCTGTCTGAGCAGTTTGGTGGGCTGGCGTCGTTGGCTGGTGACACTGACGGTGATTGGGCGGCTGGAGACCTGGATACGCTTGAATTTAGCCTCGGTGATGACCTCTCCGGAGGTTCCGACGGCGAGCCGGAGGCGGAAAGCTTCGAGTTTGATCTGAGCGATGATTTCAGTGAGCCCGCAGATCAACCGGTGTCTGGTGATGAGCTGGCGCTGGATTTCAATCTGGATGCCGAGGCTGATGCCGACACCCTGGAATTTAGCCTGGATGCTGAGTCCGATGCTGACACACTGGATTTCAGCCTGGATGCTGACGCCGACGCAGATACCCTGGAGTTTGGTCTGGATGATGCGGGTGCTGGGGAGACGCTTGACAGCGAGCTGACGCTGGACCCGGACTCTGACGAGGGCAGCCTGGCGTTCGATCTTGATGCCAGTGGTGATGATCTGGACTTCTCCCTGGATGACAAGGTCGATGTCGAGGCAGAGGCCACGCTGGCGGAGTCTTCCGAGTTCGACAGCTTTGACAGTTTTGAGCTGGATGACACTTCGCTGGATATCGCGGATTCTGCACCGGTAGAGTCGGGCCTGTCCCTGGCCAATACCGAAGAGCCTGAACTGGGCGATGATGCTTTCGACGTGGACCTGGATTCCCTGGACCTGGATGCGTTGGACCAGGAGTTGGATGCGCTCTCTGCTGATGCGGATTTGGCACAGCTGGACGATACCTTTGACAGTGGCGATCTGGCTGGCGATTTTGAGCCCCCCGCAGATGGCGGTGAAGACACTTTCTCCGCCGGACTGGCAGAAGATGATTCCTGGCTCGACAATGCCGCTGATCCCGCCCAGCTGGATGCGGATCTTGAGATGCCGGAGCTGGATGCGCTGCCTGACTTTGCCGACGCTGGCCTGGCCGGTGTTGAGTCGTCGGACGATGGCTTGACGGACCTCCCGTCCCCGGAAGATGTGCTGGGTGGGGACGATGATCTCGATGCCGATCTCGACTTCCTTGCCGATACCGATGAGGTGGCAACCAAGCTCGACCTGGCCCGCGCCTATATCGATATGGGAGACCGTGATGGTGCCCGCGATATTCTCGATGAAGTGGTTGCTGAAGGCAGTGACCAGCAGCGCCAGGAGGCTCAGGAGCTGATCTCCCGCATGGGGTGATCGTTCAGCGGGTAACCGCTACCTGAAAACCTTGTGCGCTGCCCGGTGCACAAGGTTTTTTCGTTTTTGTTCCGGTAGGACGTGCAGTTATCAAGGTCCTGCCAGAGGTGTTGTAACCCGTTATTTCCGCAGCGGAAACCTGCAGAGCCCAATATGTCTGAACTCTATCCGCCGGTGCAAAAGCCCTACGAGCGCAACGTTGAAATCCTCGAAGAGGGAGTGTTTCCCGAAGGCATGGTAAGGGTGGCCGTGGGACTTGAGTACAACGGTGCTGCCTTTCACGGTTTCCAGAAGCAGCCCAGTGGTGTCGCCACAGTACAGCAGGCTCTGGAAAAGGCTCTCTCCTCCGTGGCGGATGAGCCTGTTACCCTGGTCTGTGCCGGGCGTACAGACACCGGCGTGCACGCCACCAATCAGGTGGTTCACTTTGACACCATGGCCCGCCGTCCTGAAAAGGCCTGGACCCGGGGGGTCAATACCCGCTTGCCGGATGAGGTGGCGGTGCGCTGGGCCTGCGAGGTAACCCCGCGCTTCCACGCGCGTTTCAGCGCTCAAAGTCGCACCTACCGCTACGTCATTATCAATACACCGCAGCGCCCGGCGCTGGCTTTCCAGCAGCTCACCTGGGTGCGCGAGACGCTGGACCTGGAGGTCATGCAGGAGGCGGCGTCGCATCTGGTGGGTTGCCACGATTTCAGCGCTTTCCGTGCTTCCCAGTGTCAGGCCCGCAGCCCGGTACGCACCATTGAATACCTGCACCTGGCCCGTCGCGGTGACCTGGTGGTGGTCGAGGTTCGCGCCAATGCGTTTCTGCATCATATGGTGCGCAATATCATGGGGGCCCTGTTGCCGGTGGGTAGGGGCGAGCAGTCGCCAGCCTGGGTGGCAGAGGTGTTGCAGGGCAGGGATCGCCGCCTGGCCGGGGCCACCGCCAAGCCCCAGGGGTTGCACCTGGTGGGGGTCGATTATCCGGTTGAATTCGGGCTGCCACAGCCGGCTCCGGGGCCGATATTCTTCAGTGAGCTGCTGGGTGGCTTTAGTGGCGGCTGAGCGGCCCTGAATCGGGGGCAATTACAGCAATTGCGCTACAGTTCTGTTAGTATCGGGCGCTTCATTTTCGGGCCCGGGCCAGAGTAAGTGGCCGGGGTTGTGGACACAGGGGTGATGGCACAGGTGCGGGTCAAGATTTGCGGTATTACCTCGGTCGAAGATGCCCGTCAGGCGGCCGCGGCCGGGGCCGACGCCATCGGTCTGGTGTTTTATGAAAAGAGCCCGCGTCACGTCGGGCTGGAGCAGGCCGCGGAAATTGCCAGGAGTGTCGGGCCGTTTGTGACGGTGGTGGGTTTGTTTGTCGATGCCCCGGTAGCGTTTGTGCAGCAGGTGTTGGCACATGTACCGCTGCACGTGTTGCAGTTCCACGGCAGCGAGAGTGACGAGCAATGTGCGCAGTATCAGCGTCCATTTTACAAAGCCCTGCGTATGAAAGAGGGGTTGGATGTTGGTGCGGCGATGGCGCAGTACCCGTCAGCGGTGGGCATCCTGCTGGACGCCTACCGGGCCGGAGTGCCCGGTGGTACTGGCGAAACCTTTGATTGGCAGCGGGTGCCGCAACAGAGCGTTGTGCCTCTGGTGCTGGCCGGCGGTCTCAATGCCGGCAATGTGGCGGCGGCAGTGGCGGCGACAGGAGTGTACGGCGTGGATGTCAGTGGTGGTGTCGAAGCGGCACCGGGAAAGAAAGACGTCGAACAGATGATGGCGTTTGTACGCCAGGCGAAAGCGGAGAAAATCAGTGAGTGATGTAAAGCAGTCTGCAGCGGTGGATTACAGTCAATTCCCCGACGCGCGCGGGCACTTCGGCCAGTACGGCGGCCGTTTTGTGTCAGAAACCCTGATGCCGGCTCTCGATGAGCTGGAGCAGATGTATAACCGCCTGAAGGATGATCCCGATTTCCAGCAGGAATTCGACCGCGATCTGGCCCACTACGTTGGCCGCCCTTCGCCGCTGTACTACGCCGAGCGCTGGAGTGAGAGGCTCGGTGGTGCACGTATCTACCTGAAGCGTGAAGACCTCAACCACACCGGCGCCCACAAGGTGAACAACACCATCGGTCAGGCCCTGCTGGCTAAATACAGCGGAAAAACCCGCATTATTGCCGAAACCGGCGCAGGCCAGCACGGTGTGGCGTCAGCCACGGTCGCAGCCCGCCTGGGTCTTAAGTGCGAAGTCTATATGGGTGCAGAAGACGTCAAGCGTCAGTCGCTGAACGTCTACCGTATGAAGCTGCTGGGTGCCACCGTGCACGCGGTGCAGTCCGGCTCCAAGACCCTGAAGGACGCCATGAACGAAGCCATGCGCGACTGGGTCACCAACGTCGACGATACCTTCTACATCATTGGCACCGTGGCCGGTCCACACCCCTATCCGCAACTGGTGCGTGACTTCCAGTGTGTGATTGGTCGCGAAGCCCGCGAGCAGTGTCTGCAGCAGACCGGCAGGCTGCCGGATGCACTGGTAGCCTGTGTCGGCGGTGGCTCCAACGCCATCGGCCTGTTCCACCCCTTCCTGTCCGATGAATCCGTCAAGATCTACGGTGTGGAAGCCGGCGGCTACGGCGTTGAAACCGGCAAGCACGCTGCGCCCCTCAACGACGGTGTGCCCGGCGTGTTGCACGGCAACCGCACTTACCTGATGGAAGATGAGGATGGCCAGATCATCGAGACGCACTCGGTTTCTGCCGGTCTTGATTATCCCGGTGTTGGTCCAGAACACGCCTGGCTGAAAGATATCGGTCGTGCCAACTACGTGGCCATCAATGACGATGAAGCCATGGAAGCTTTCCGTACCCTGACCCGGGTTGAGGGCATCATGCCGGCGCTGGAGTCCAGCCACGCACTGGCTTACGCCGCCAAGCTGGCGCCAACCATGGACAAGGACCAGATTATTATCGTCAACCTCTCCGGGCGTGGCGATAAAGACATTCTCACCGTAGCAGCCATTGATGGGATCGAGGTATAAGGCGTGGGCAATCGTATTACAACAACCCTGGAAGCACTGCGCCAACAGGGCCGCAAAGCGCTGGTTACCTACATCGTCAATGGTGATCCGGTACCGGAAGCGACGCTGGTTACCATGCATGCCATGGTCGATGCCGGTGTCGATATCATCGAACTGGGCGTGCCGTTTTCCGACCCGATGGCGGAGGGGCCGGTGATTGCGCTCGGGCACGAGCGGGCACTGGCGAACAAAACCTCCCTGCGTTCAACGCTGGCACTGGTTAAACAGTTCCGCGAGACCAACTCCACCACACCCGTAGTACTCATGGGTTACGCTAACCCGGTAGAGCGCATGGGTTACGCGGCTTTTGCCTCACAGGCTCAGGCTGCCGGTGTTGATGGCCTGCTGACCGTTGACCTGCCGCCGGAAGAAGCGGAAGAGCTGAACGCAGAACTGAAAGCGGTGGGCATTGAGAATATCTTCCTGCTGGCCCCAACCACCACCGATGCCCGCGCCAGTCACATTGTAGGGCTGGGCGGCGGCTTCCTCTATTACGTGTCCCTGAAAGGGGTTACCGGTGCCGGCCACCTGGATGTAGAGTCGGTGGCGACCAAGCTGGGTCACTTGCGCCAGTTGACCAGCCTGCCAATTTGCGTAGGCTTTGGCATTAAAGATGCAGAAAGTGCCAAGGCCATTGCTGCGTCAGCTGATGGCGCAGTGGTAGGCAGCCTGCTGGTGGACCGTATGGGTCAGCTGGCCGGGGAAAGTGCAGAAACCATTGCTGCTGCGGTGGTGGAGCTGATCAAGCCGATCCGCGCCGGGTTGGATGAACTGAGCAGCTGACAGTGACGGCCGGCCGGTTTGCAGGTCAAGATGCCCTGTAAGCCCGCCGGGGCGGTAACCCCGCCGGTATCAACGTTATCGAACACTGATGGAATTGCAGGCTTTTGCAATCAGGGCTTGCCAGGCTTACTGCCAGAGGTAAGGGATTGGCGGGGAGTGACCTTGCAGGTCATTCCCGGGTATCCCGGGAGCACGAGTCCGGAAACTCTGTATCTGCAGGGATCAAACGGGAGGAGTGGCAATGAGCTGGATCGATAAGATTGTACCCAACGTAGTGCGCTCGACGCGCTCCAAGCGGTCAGAGCGCCAGAACAAGGTGCCGGAAGGGCTGTGGAAGAAGTGCGCCAAGTGCGCGGCTGTACTCTACCGGCCCGAACTGGAGCGCAACCTCGATGTGTGCCCGAAATGCGATCACCATATGCGCATCGGTGCCCGTCGCCGGCTGGATATCTTCCTCGACGAGGGTGAGCGTGAGGAGCTTGGCACCGACGTGTTGCCGGTGGATCGCCTCAAGTTCAAGGACATCAAAAAATATAAAGAGCGCCTGACTGAGGCGCAGAAGGCCACCGGCGAGAAAGATGCGCTGATTGCCATGCGCGGTACCCTCAACGGTGCGCCGGTAGTGGCCGTGGCTTTTGAGTTTGCCTTTCACGGCGGCTCCATGGGCTATGCGGTCGGGGAGAAGTTCACCCGCGCAGCCCAGGTGGCCCTGGAGGAGGACATTCCCCTGGTCTGCTTCTCCGCGACCGGTGGTGCGCGTATGCAGGAGGCCCTGATATCGCTGATGCAGATGGCCAAGACCAGCGCCATCCTGGAGCGTCTCAAGCTGCAGGGCACTCCCTACATCTCCATTATGACTGACCCTGTGTACGGCGGCGTATCGGCAAGCCTGGCCTTGCTGGGGGATATCAACGCCTCCGAACCGGGCGCGCGGGCGGGCTTTGCCGGTCCCAACATTATCGAGCAGACCATTCGCCAGAAGTTGCCCAAGGGTTTTCAGCGGGCGGAGTTTTTGCTTGAGCACGGCGCGATCGATATGATTATCCATCGCAGCGAAATGCGCGATCGGGTCGCTGGCCTGCTGTCAAAGTTTTGTCAGCGCCCGGCCGCCTGATAGTGGTCCCGGATCGCCGCACTGCGGCAGCGGGAGAGCTCAGAGATTATTGAACTAATGACCAGCGGTTGTGAACAAAGCCCCCCCTGAGGGGCTTTTTTTGTCGCTGTCTCCTGCCGTGTAACTGCTGGGGACTGTGAGCGGCCGCGCAAACCTCCCGGAGAAGGCAGGTATGAGATTTAACACTCTGTCAGAGTGGTTGCACTGGCAGGAAGCCCTGCACCCGTCAGCTATTGATTTGGGCCTGGATCGCGTGCGCATGGTGGCCAACCGTCTGCAGTTACTGCAACCACAGGCCAGGGTGGTAACGGTAGCGGGCACCAACGGCAAGGGCTCCTGTGTGGCGACGCTGGAGGCCCTCTGCCTGGCGACCGGCGTGACGGTCGGAGCATTCACGTCGCCGCACTTTTTGCGCTACAACGAACGCATTCGCATTAACGGCTGCGAAGTCAGCGACCAGCAGTTGTGTGAGGCCTTTGCCCGTATCGACGAAGCGAGGGGCGATACTTCGCTGACCTATTTTGAGTTTGGAGCCCTGGCAGCGCTGGACCTGATGCAGCGCGAGGCGGTGGAGGTGATGCTGCTGGAAGTGGGGCTGGGAGGCCGGCTCGACGCGGTCAATATTATCGATGCCGACGTGGCGGTGGTCACCTCCATTGCCCTGGATCACATGGATTGGCTGGGGAGTGACCTCAGCACGATCGGGTACGAGAAGGCCGGAGTGTTCCGGCCACTGAAGTGGGCCATCTGTGCCGACCAGCAGGCGCCGGCGTCGGTGGGCGATTACGCCCATGATATCGGCGCCTATTGGGTGCCCATGGGGCTCTCCCTCAATGCGTTGAAGTCAGCGGATGGGTGTCACTGGCACTGGCAGGGGATGAGTGCTGACGGTCGATTGCTGCAGGAAAGAGGGCTGCCGTTGCCCGCTTTACCGCTCGGCAGTGTGGCAGCAGCCATGCAAGTCTTTGTGCTGTTGGGTTATGCTCTGCCGGAGCCTGTAGCCCCTGTGGTGCAGCAGCTCAGCCTTACCGGGCGCGGGCAGCGGTTGCAGTGGCAGCAGCGGCAGTTACTGCTGGACGTGGCACACAACCCGGCCGCCGCAGAGCTGTTGGCGAAGCGTCTGCAGCAGGAGCCGGCAGCGGCCATTCACTGTGTGGTGGCGATGATGGCGGATAAGGACAGGGCAGGGGTGTTAGAGCCTCTGCTGGAGCGGGTGCAATCCTGGTTTGTCAGTGAAATCCCGGAGATGCCGCGTTCAGCCACCAGCCAGCAGCTGCTGGCCGACCTGCTGGCACTGCAGGAGGATGCACGTGTAAGTGCTTTCCCGTCGGTAGCGCAAGCGCTGGATGAGGCTGTACGTCAGGCAGGTCCGGATGATCTGATTCTGGTTATGGGCTCGTTCTTTACCGTGGCAGCCACATTGGAGCGCTGCGGCAAGGCCAGCTAGGGCGATTAGGGAAAGTCGGGCCGGGTGACAGTAATAACAGCATTAATGGCAATGATTGCCATAGAATGGCTGCAATAGACTGCGGCAGAGATAGGCTGCGACAGAGAGAAACAGGAGATTCGGGTGGATGATGGTTTAAAGCAGAGACTGGTGGGGGCCGCGGTGTTGCTGGCCGTAGCGGTCTTGTTTGTGCCGGTGCTGTTTGAGCGCGAGTCCCGTCTGGTGGTGGATCAGACCAGCCAGATCCCGCTGGCACCGGTGATTGAGCCGGTGGTGGTAGAGGCGCCGGAGGATAAGCCGGAGATCCCGCCGGTGAAGCCGGCGGATTCCATGTATGAGCTGCTGCCGGAGGAGTCAGAAGAGGCGGTAGCAAAGGTTGAGCCGGAAAAGGTCGCGGCGAAGCAGGGCAGCAGTAAGGCGCCCGCGCCGGCGGTGAAGACTCCGGCAGAGGCAGCCAAAGCCACCGCTGGCCAGGAGCGGGAGCTGCTGGACAAGCGTGGTGTGCCCAATGCCTGGGCGGTACAGGTGGCCAGTTTCAATACGCCTGCCAGGGCCGATGCCATGCGCGACCGCTTGCTGGCACAGGAGTATCCGGCCTTTACCCGCAGTGCCAGTACCAGTCAGGGAACCCTGACCCGTGTGTTTGTGGGCCCTAAAATCAGCCGCGATCAGGCCTATCGCCTGAAGTCGAAGCTGGACGCCGAATTGAAGACGGAAACACTGGTTGTGACATTTATGCCCTGAATCGGCCTTTGGGTATAGGTTATTAACCCCTGCCTTTGTTAGAATGCCGACCTCTAACCAGTTACCCCCCTAGAAAGTGTCATGGTATGAATTGGGCAGATTGGACAATCGTTGCCATACTGATCGTTTCCAGCCTGATCGGCCTGAAGCGGGGGTTCGTAAAAGAGGCATTATCACTGGTCTGCTGGGTCGCTGCTTTCGCGGTCGCCATGACCTTTCATGAGGCGCTGGGTTCGCTGCTGGAAAAGTCGGTACCGACTCCCTCCATTCGTGAAATGATCTCTTTCGGTGTGTTATTCGCTGCCACTCTGGTGGTGGGGGCCATGGTGAACTACCTGCTGGGCGAGCTGATACGGCTCACCGGGCTATCCGGCACGGACCGTCTGTTCGGTATGGTGTTTGGTCTTGCCAGAGGGGCCGTACTGGTATTGGCAATACTGATACTGTTGCCCACCGTGGTGCCCATCGATCGGGATGCCTGGTGGCATCAGTCCATGATTATTCCCCATTTTCTGGCTATGGAAGACTGGGCCAGAGAGGCAGGAAGCCTCATATCGGCGAAATTTCTCGCCCTGTTCTAATCTGTAAGCGTGCAACTCCAGCTAAAGGTGAGGTAACTGCAAAATGTGTGGCATTGTAGGTATTGTCGGAAAGAGTGACGTTAATTTGCAGCTCTACGACGCGCTGACCATGTTGCAGCACCGTGGACAGGATGCCGCCGGCATTCTCACCTGTCACAACGGTCGCTTCGCTCAGCAAAAGGCCAATGGTCTGGTGAAGGACGTATTCCGCACCCGCCACATGCAGCGCCTGATTGGTCACACCGGTATTGGCCACGTGCGTTACCCCACCGCGGGCAGCTCCGGTCCCGCCCTGGCGCAACCTTTCTACGTGAACTCCCCTTACGGTATCGCGCTGGCACACAACGGTAACCTCACCAATACCGCTGACATCAGTGAAGAGATCTATCGCACTGACCTGCGCCACATCAACACCGACTCCGATTCCGAAGTGCTGCTCAACGTGTTTGCCCAGGAGCTGTTGAAAATCGGCAAGCTGAAGCCGGAAGCGGAAGATTTCTTTACCGCCATTACCAAGGTGCATCGCCGTGTGCGTGGCGGTTACGCCTGCGTGGCACTGGTGGCAGATTATGGTCTGGTGGCCTTCCGTGACCCTCATGGCATCCGCCCGCTGGTGTTCGGCAAGCGCGACACCGAGCGTGGCAGCGAGTACATGGTAGCGTCCGAGAGTGTGGCGCTGGATGTGCTGGGCTATAACCTGATTCGCGATGTGCAGCCTGGCGAGGCGGTGTTTATCTCCAGCGAGGGTGAGCTGTTCACCAAGCAGTGTGCCGAGGCGCCGGAGCTGAGCCCCTGTATTTTTGAGCACGTCTACTTTGCCCGTCCCGACTCCATCATGGACGGTATTTCAGTCTATAAATCCCGTCTGCGTCAGGGCGAGCGCCTGGCAGCGAAGATCATGCGTGAAAACCCCAATCACGATATCGATGTGGTGGTACCGATTCCGGACAGTAGTCGTGTTGCCGGTCAGGCACTGGCACAGGCGTTGGGGGTCAAGTTCCGAGAAGGCCTGGTGAAAAACCGCTACATCGGCCGCACCTTCATTATGCCGGGGCAGCAGCAGCGCAAGAAGTCGGTGCGCCAGAAGCTCAACGCTATTCGCCTGGAGTTTGAAGGCAAGAATGTAATGTTGGTGGACGACTCTATCGTGCGTGGCACCACCTGCCAGCAGATTATCCAGATGGCCCGCGAAGCCGGCGCCAACAAGGTCTACTTCGCCTCCGCGGCACCGGCGGTCAAGTACCCCAACGTGTATGGCATCGATATGCCCAGCGCCCGTGAGCTGATCGCCCACGACCGCACCGACGAAGAGGTGTGTGCGGCCATTGGTGCGGACTGGCTGATCTACCAGGACCTGGAAGACCTGATCGCGGCGTCGGCAGAAGGTAACGATAAGGTCACGCATTTTGATTGCTCGGTATTTACCGGTGAATACGTCACCCGCGATGTGGATGAAGCCTATCTGCAGCGCCTCGACGCTGCCCGTAACGACACCTCCAAATCCAAGCAGGAAAAAGATCGTGGGGCCAACGGTGTGGTTGGCCTGCACAACGACGACGACGCCCAGTCTGCCTGATGGGCAATTGCCGGGCGGCTTAGGGCTGACCTGTAATGCGAACAGACGGCAGCCGCAGGCTGCCGTTTTTCGTTGCGGACTTTCACAGCGCCGAGGCGGGATTTGGGCTTCCACCGGCGGGTTATTGTTGGCAGACTTGCCCTCTGCAGAATCCTGAAGGTAGCCAGAGACCTACTATGAACCATTTTGACGATGATCCACTGTTGCACGCCGGCATTGATACGCTGGCGGTGAGGGCGGGGCAGACCCGTTCCGCTGAAGGCGAACACAGTGAACCCATCTACACCACCTCAAGCTATGTGTTTGAGTCGGCAGCGGCGGCGGCCGCACGCTTCAGTGGTGAAGATCCGGGCAACGTCTACTCCCGGTACACCAACCCCACGGTACGTATGTTCCAGGATCGCATTGCGGCGCTGGAAGGTGCGGAAGCCGCTGCGGCGACGTCTTCGGGCATGGCGGCGATTCTGGCGGTGTGCATGACGCAGCTGCAGTCCGGTGATCATGTGGTCTGTTCCCGCGCTGTGTTTGGAACCACCACAGCGCTGTTTAATCGCTACATGAAAAAGTTCGGCGTAGAGGTGAGCTTTGTCACCGCCACCGATCTGGCAGAGTGGGAGGGCGCCATTAAGCCCGACACCAAACTGCTGTTCCTGGAAACGCCGTCGAATCCACTCTGCGAAGTGGTGGACCTGCGCGCGCTGTCGGCGATCGCCAAAGCGAAAGGTTGTCTGCTGGTGGTGGATAACTGTTTCTGCACCCCGGCGTTGCAGAAGCCACTGGAGCTGGGTGCGGATATCGTGGTGCATTCGGCCACCAAATACCTGGATGGCCAGGGTCGCTGTGTGGGTGGCGTGGTGGTGGGTGACAAGGTCTATATCGATGAGATTATTGTCTTCCTGCGCACCGCTGGCCCGACCATGAGCCCGTTCAACGCCTGGGTGTTCCTCAAGGGGCTGGAAACCCTGCGCCTGCGCATGGATGCCCACAGCAGTAATGCCCTGCAGCTGGCCCAGTGGCTGCAACAGCAGCCGCAGGTGGAAAAAGTCTTCTACGCCGGTTTGCCGGATCATCCGGGACACGCACTGGCGGCGCAGCAGCAGCGCGGCTTCGGTGGCGTGCTGTCATTCTGTGTGCGTGGCGGTCGCGAGGCGGCGTGGACGGTGATTGATGCCACCCGCATCATGTCCCTCACCGCCAACCTCGGCGATGCCAAAACCACCATCGTACACCCGGCGACCACTACCCATGGCCGCCTGTCCGATGAAGAGAAGGCCCAGGCCGGTATTACCGAAAACCTGATCCGCGTCTCTGTGGGACTGGAAGATGTGGCTGACCTGCAGGCTGACCTGCAGCGCGGCCTGGCGCTGTTGTAAGCGGGGATGAAAACAGACCTGTGGCAGTAGCGTTCGATAAGCTGATCCAGTCGCTGGTGAGTGATATCGCCAGTGTGTTGCTGGGCAAGGAAGAGCAGATCCGGCTGGCCCTGACCTGCCTGTTTGCCCGTGGTCACCTGTTGCTGGAAGATCTGCCTGGCATGGGGAAAACCACGCTCGCCCACGCCCTGGCGCAGGTGCTGGGACTGGACTACAAGCGGGTGCAGTTCACCAGCGACCTGCTGCCGTCGGACATACTAGGTGTCTCCGTATTCGAGCGCGACAGCAGCCGTTTCTGCTTTCATCCGGGGCCGGTGTTTACCCAGCTGTTGCTGGCGGATGAGATCAATCGCACCACGCCCAAAACCCAGAGTGCGCTGCTGGAAGCGATGGCGGAGTACCAGGTGACTATCGATGGTGACACCCGCAAGTTGCCCGAACCGTTTTTCGTCATTGCCACGCAAAACCCCACCAGCCAGTCCGGCACGTTTCCGCTGCCGGAGTCGCAACTGGATCGCTTCCTGATGCGCATTGAGCTGGGCTATCCCAATCCGGAAGCCGAGCTGCAGATCCTCAAGGGCATTGAGCCGGAGCGCCGCATGGCGGAGTTGCAGCCGCGGGTGAGCCTGTCCCAGCTGGCGGCGATCCAGCAGCAGGTGGAGCGGGTCCAGGCCAGCGATGCCCTGCTGGGTTATGTGCAGCGCCTGGTGGCCTACACCCGCAATCACTCCGATTTTGCCTACGGGCTCTCTACGCGCGGTGCCCTGGCGCTGTTGCGCTGCGCCAAAGCCTGGACCCTGCTGCAGGGGCGCCAGCACGTGCTGCCGGAAGATGTGCAGCGCGTGCTGCCGGCGGTGGCGGCGCATCGGCTGCGGGATGCGGCCGACTATGGTGACCAGAGCGGTTACGCGCTGGTGGACAAGATGCTTAACAGTGTCGATGTGATTGGCTGAACGCCTGACCTTCTCTGATGATTGACGTCAACGCCAGCGCGTAAGACCCTTGCTGTCACTTCTTTGGTAAAACACTGTTGGGGGCGTGGATGAACGCGCTCCCTGTTTGCACCTCACGGGGACCGCCATGCCCGATTCTCCAGTCATCACCCAGCCACTCAACGACCTGCGGGTCACCATTGTGCAGCCGGATTCCCTCTGGCAGCAGCCGGAAGCAAACCGTCGCCTGCTGGCAGAGCGCATTCGCCAGCATCAGCAGTGCCAGCCTGCGGATCTGGTGGTGTTGCCGGAGATGTTTACCGCCGGCTTCAGCATGAACGTCAAGGAGGTGGCGGAAGCCGCCAATGGGCCGACGCTGGCGTGGATGCAGGAGTTGGCTGCTGACACAGGTGCGGTGATCTGTGGCAGCTACGCTGTAGATATCGACCCCCAGGGGGCGCTGCCACCAGTTAACCGCATGCAGTGGGTGACCCCGGATGGCGGGCATCATTTCTACGACAAGCGCCACCTGTTCCGCATGGGGGGCGAGCATAAGCGCTATCAGGCCGGCAGCGACAAGTTGCTGGTGGAGTGGAAGGGCTGGCGTATCTGTCCGCTGGTCTGCTATGACCTGCGCTTTCCGGTCTGGTGTCGCAATCGCGACGACTTTGACCTGCAGATCTTTGTGGCCAATTGGCCGGCGGCACGGGCCTATCACTGGCGCCAGCTGCTGATCGCCCGCGCCATCGAGAACCAGGCGTGCGTGATCGGGGTCAACCGCGTCGGTGTGGATGGCAATGGCCTGGCCTACAGTGGCGACAGCCTGGTGGTGGATGCCCAGGGTGCCTTACAGATCGATGCGGGAGCAGAGGAGGGGCTGTTCACCACGCTCCTCAGTGCCGAAGCGCTGCGCCATTATCGCCAGCGTTTTCCCGCCTGGCTCGATGCGGACGATTTTCAGCTGTTGTAGGGAGCGCTTGTCTCACCCATCCCTCACAGGGTGGCCACCAACTCGCACAGGTAGTCCCAGAAGGGCTGTACGGTGGAGATCTGCAGCCGCTCCCGCGGTGAGTGGGCGCCGCGAATGGTGGGGCCGAAAGAGACAGCCTCAGTGCCGGGCAGTTTGCCAAGCAGGATGCCGCACTCGAGGCCGGCGTGGATCGCCTTGGTGGCGGGTTCGCTGCCAAAGCGCTGGTGGTAAAGGGCTTTGGCGATGCCCAGCAGTTCGCTGTCAAAGTCCGGCTGCCAGCCCGGGTAAGAGATGGCCTCGGTGGCCCGCAGGGCAAAGGTCTCAGCGGTGGAGAGCAGGCTCTCCGCCAGCGCCGTAGCCTGATTGGCATTGAAGTAGCGCAGGCTGGTTTCCGCAAACAGCGACGCCGCACTGACCCGCACCACCGCAAGGTTGATACTCAGGTCCACCAGATCCGCCGGGTGCTGTTCATTGTAGGCCTGCGCCCCGTGGGGCAAGGCCAGCAGGCACTGGCGTACCAGCCGCTGGTGTTCCGTGGCCAGTACCCGCTTCGGGGTGTCACAGGCCGTCAGTTGCAGGTGCAGGCCGCGGTCGGCAGCAGGCAGCCAGTCCAGCCATTCCCGGCTCAATGCGTCGTTCAGCTGTTGCAGTAACTCCGCTGCTGCTGGCGGGCAGGCGAGGTGCAAGTGAGCGGAGCGTGGAATCACATTGTGGGCCGAGCCGCCCTCAAAGCTGCTCAGGCGTACACCATGACGCTCGGCCCGATAGAGCCACTGCGCCAGCAATTTGATGGCGTTGCCCAGTTGCTGATGAATCTGAATGCCGGAGTGGCCACCAGCCAGACCGCTCAGCGACAGTTGCAGGCCCATCATGCCGGAGGGGGTCGCCTCGCTCTCCAGGGGACGCTGCAAATGCCAGTCACGGCCACCGGCACAGCCAATGTAGAGTTCGCCCCAGTCCTCGGTATCCAGGTTCAGCATGCGGCGTCCTGACAGCAGGTTGCCATCAAGATTCAGGGCTCCGCCCAGGCCGGTCTCTTCGTCCAGGGTAAACAGCAATTCCAGTGGTGGGTGTTGCACCGCCGGGTCTGTCATCAGCGCCAGGGCGGCAGCGCAGCCGACACCGTTATCGGCGCCCAGGGTGGTGCGGTCCGCCAACAGCCAGTCATCCTCTGTCTGCAGTGTCAGTGGGTCGTGAAAAAAGTCGTGCTCTTTGTCATCCGCCTTCACCGTCACCATATCCACATGGTTCTGAATGATCAGGGTGGGGCGGGTTTCCATGCCCGGGGTGGCGGGTACCCGGATCACCAGGTTGCCGAAGGCGTCACGCTGATGCTGGCAGCCGCAGGCCTCTGCCTCGCTGATAATGTAGTCACAGATCGCCTGCTCGTGTTTGGAGGGGCGGGGGATTTGGGTGAAGCGGTGGAAGTGGCGCCAGAGGTGGGCGGGTGCTGCGGGCAGGATTACTTCGCTGGTCATGTGTGGCCTTCAGTGCAAGGGTCGGGCGTGGGTGTACACTATTCTATACCGCGGCGGCGCCGTTGAAATGGCTCCGGATGGCTCTGCGCTGCCCCGGGTTGTGTAAAGTCGGTGGAATAGTATGCCAATAGTCCCAACGGCAGCGCTATCCACCTTGGGAATGGTTAAGCCCCGTTGCATAATGTGGCCTTTGGGTTGCCGGTTCTCCCTTGGCAGGGGGCGTGGTCGGAATGTAACAGGATTTTCGCGCCGGTACGCGGGCGAGGTGGGTTTGAGACTATGTGGGGATACGACAGGGGGGAGCACCCCGATATTGTTCCGCACAAGACACAGGAGGAGCAGTTCCGGCTCTTTTGCATGGTGCTGGAGCGGGGCTTCGCGATTCACACCGGATCTTCTGACCGGTTGCTGGTGGAGTTCCGCCTTGCCGATACCCACCACGAGCGTTGCCTGCCCCGGGTGAGCGCCAAGCGCGGTGTCAGTTTCCGTATTCCCGAGCAGCTGCTGCAAGCGGGTGACCTCTATCTCTACTTCGATCCGGCCCGCGAGGGTGATATGCCGGAGCTGGCTCGCTTCAGCGCCGACAGTGGCACCTTTACCCCGTTTGACTACCGCCGTGAGCCGCTGCTGGATTGTCACGTGGCCAACCCGCTGCTGCCGGTGGTAAAGCTGGCAACCCTGAAGGGACTCCACTACACCAAGGACATAGCCTGCCTGCAGCTCTACCAGCTGGACTTTCAGCGCCTGTTGCAGCTGGACCCGGCTCTGGCGCAGCAGTTGCGGGAAACCCTGGTGCGGAAGATGGCCCGCTTTATCGAGTTTGCAGACCCCTGGTTGCAGGCGACCCTGGCGGAACAGGCGGCCAGGGACTACCTGGAGTACAAGGCGCAGCGCCTGGCTGCCGCAGTGGAGTCTGCGTCTGTCGCCAGGGCTCGTGTAGGGCTTGGTACAGGGGAGACCAAGGGCGATCCCGGATTCCTGACCTGGGAATGAGGCCGGGATGCCTCATGTCGCCCTTCACGTTACCCTCAGGGGCTGATCGGCCCCGGTTGGCCCGTATCCCTTGAGTAATCCCGCTGCAGGCACCTGACCCCGGCCGGGGAATTGGTCAGAGCCCGGCCGCCCGCGTCCAGCGGCCGTTAACCGCGATCCCGTCTTTCCCCGCCTTACCTTTCCCCAGCTGTTCCTCAAGTGGCTGCAGGCACGCCTCTGCGGTGCCGCCACTGTAGTCGCCGAGAGCAGCCAGGAGCTTGCCCTGCGGTGACTGTGCTGCCAGCTGCTCCTGCGTGCGCCTGAGGCACTTTACGGCGGACTCAGCCGTGGTGTTTGGGAACAGCAGCAGCAACCGGTCGTTATCCAGTCGTGCGCCCAGGTCTCCTTTGCGCAGGCTGAATTGCAGGGCCTTGATCAGGGGCTGCAGCTCGCCCTGGGGGTCGAGCAGGGCCAGCGAGAAAGCGGCTCCATGGCGCTGGCTGCTCTCTATCAGGCGCTCCAGCTCCCGCTGTGCGTGGTGACTGTTATACAGGCCTGTGTGTGGATCCACACCGGCGTCGCGGGCGCGCTGCAGCTGTTCCAGTAGCTGGCTGCGCTCTTGCAGGTAACGCAGCAGGCGTTTCAGTGTGGCGGGGGAGAGTTCAGGGGTGGCGATCACATCCAGTGCTCCGGATTGCAGCAGATCGTGCTCGAGCGACCCATCGTCGTAGCGGGTAATGACCACTACCGGGGTAGGTGCCAGTTCAGGCAGGAGTCGGTTATCCCCGCCTGTCAGCAGGCCATGGCTGACCAGAACCAGATCGAAATTGGGGTCTCTGGCCCAGAGGTCCTGCATCGCCTGGAGGCTGTTGCAGCTGTGATATTCCAGTGGCCAGCACAGGCTGCGCAGGTGGTTGCGCATGGCGGCCTGCTGCGTTGACGAATCTTCCGCGTGCAGAATTCGCAAGTTGCTCTCCCTGGTGTGGTGATGGGTACCGGTGCTCTGCCCGAAGGGTGGAGGCATGGCGCCGGTCTATTGTCCGGTTCGTGGGGGGGTGTGGCAATCCCGTGACTGTTATCCTGGGTTGAAAGGGGTCCTGATTGTTAGGTTGATAAAATAATGATAATAAATATGATCAATAAATCTTAATTTATAGGTTTGTGATTTGATTTTTAATCATTAATTATAAAGATAAGAAAGCTGATCTATATCTGCTATTATAAATTTTAGGCTCAGAAAACTAATCATTTGGTGGCGAAAATGAACTTTACCGCTATGACAGATTTGGCAGTTGCCGCTGAAATCGGCCGCCGTCTGGAGCAGTTGCGACTGGAGCGTAACCTGACCCAGCAGCAGGTGGCCGACGCTGTGGGTATATCACGGGTCAGCTACGGCAAACTGGCGCGGGGTGAGGGAAAGTTCGTCAATATGGTCGGGGTGCTGCGGGCACTGGATTGCCTGCACCTGTTGGAGAACTTTATCCCTGAGGTGGGTTTCAGCCCTATGGCGCTGCTGGAGATGCAGGGCAAGCAGCGCCAGCGTGCCCGGCCGTCGCAATCGGGGGCTGGGCAGCAAGGCGGTACTGAAGATGGAGAGGAGGCCCTGGACTGGTAATGCAGAATCTGGCGGAAGTACAACTGTGGGGCGAGCGGGTCGGTGCGCTGGTGTTTGATCCGCGGCAGCGGGTAGGGTTGTTCGAGTACGACCCGCGCTGGCTGGAGGGGGGCATTGAAATCGCGCCGCTGCACATGCCGGCCCGGCGCGGAAAGTTTCAGTATGCGGGTCTCAATCCGGAGACTTATCACGGTCTGCCACCGGTGTTTGCCGATACCCTGCCGGACGCCTTTGGCAATGCGGTGATCGATGCCTGGCTGGTGCGGCAGGGCCGCTCACCGGCGGATTTCTCACCGCTGGAGCGCTTGCTCTACACCGGTACCCGCGGCATGGGGGCACTGGAGTATGCCCCGGCCCTGCGACCGGCACAGAGTGCAGAGCAGGAGCTGGAACTGGGCTCGCTGGTGGCCATGGCCCAGCGGGTACTGGATGAGCGTTCCCGGCTGGGGGTCTCCCTGCCGGAGAACGACAACCTGTCGGCCCTGTTTCAGGTGGGTACCTCCGCTGGCGGCGCCCGCGCCAAGGCGCTTATCGCCATCAACGAGGCGCGCACCGAAATTCGTTCCGGGCAGCTGGAGGCACCACCGGGCTTTGAGCACTACCTGCTCAAATTTGACGGCGTGGAAGAGCACCGCCGTGACAGCGAAGTGTTCGGTGATCCGCAGGGTTTTGGTCGCATGGAGTACGCCTACTACCTGATGGCCCGCGATGCCGGTTTGCAGATGGCCCCCAGCGAATTGCTGGAAGAGGGCGGGCGGGCGCACTTTATGACCCGTCGCTTTGATCGGGCCGGCAATCGCAAGCTGCACTATGTCTCCCTCTGTGCCATGGATCACGCCGATTACAAACGCCCGGGAACCTACAGCTACGAGGCACTGCTGGCCACGGCCCGGCGGCTGCGCTTGCCGCGACAGGACGCTGTGGAGATTTTTCGTCGCATGGTATTTAACGTGGTGGCCCGCAATCACGATGATCATAGCAAGAACTTCGGCTTCCTGCTGGACAGCCCCGGGGCTGGCTGGCGGCTGGCGCCCGCCTTTGATGTGGCCTACAGCTACAAGCCGGGCTCACCCTGGGTCAACAGTCATCAGCTGTCACTTAATGGCCGCCGGGAAGATTTTCAGCGCAGTGATCTGCTGGCCGTGGCCGGGGCCATTTCCAATTTCTCCCGTGAGGCCGGGGAGATTATCACGCGCACGGTGGAGGTGGTCAGTGAGTGGCGGGCGTATGCCGGGCGCGCCGGGGTGCCGGAGGCGCTGCGGCAGGAGATTGGGGACAACCTGCGGTTGCGCTGGTAGGGGCTGGTCAGCCGTTACTGCGGTGCCGGGCCTGTTCACGGCGCAGCTTGCGCCTCTCCCAGTGGCGCACCACGTGCCAGCGCCAGAACAGCTGGATACTGATGTAGCCCAGCGCCCCCATCACCACACCGGTAATCACGCTGCCCACCAGCAGGGGCTCCCACAGGCGGGTAAATTCGGTGGTGAGCCACTCCCAGGAGGGCTCAAAGGAGAAGGCCAGCTTGGGGCTACCCAGCAGCCAGCGGCCAAACTCGTAGGTGGCGTAAAAGATCGGCGGCATGGTAAGCGGGTTGGAAATCCACACCAGCGCCACCGCCAGCGGCATATTGCAGCGCAGCCAGAAGGCAAACAGGGCTGCCAGGGGCATCTGCCCGGGGATGGGCAAAAACGCGATAAAAAGACCAATCAGGAAGGCGACAGAGACCGAGTGCCGGTTCAGGTGGAACAGGTTGGGGTCATGCAGCAGGTTGCTCATGAATGCCAGCGCCGGCCGACTGCGAAAATCGGCTGGATCCGGTAACCAGCGCTTGAAATACTTTCTTGGCATTCTGCTATCGGTTCGGTTGACAGGGCGGCAATTATGCCCACAAAACGGCGACAACTCTAGCACTGATGGCACCGGGATTACGCCGGCGCCATCAGCAGCGGTCAGAGCAGATCCACGATCTGTTTGGCGGCGTTGTAGGGGGTGGTGGTGTTATTGATCACCCCGGTCTGCAGTTGCGGCATGCGCTGCCGTACTTCCGGATTCTGGCGCAGGCGCAGCTCCAGCATCTCGTGAATCAGCTTTTTCATCCACTCGGTGTTCTGGCGGGCGCGCTTGCTGAAGAAGGCGTTGTGCTCCAGCGCCAGCTGCTCGTACTCGCAGATCATCTGCCAGATATCGTCGATGCCCTTGTTCTCCTGGGCAGAACAGGTCTCCACCCGCGGATTCCAGAAGCTGCCGTGTTTTACCAGGTGGAAGGCGTTCTGGTAGTGCTGGCGTGTACGCTGGGCCAGGTTGATGCTCTCGCCGTCGGCCTTGTTGATCACCAGGGCGTCCGCCAGCTCCATAATGCCGCGCTTGATGCCCTGCAGCTCGTCACCGGCGTTGGGGATCATAAGCACCAGGAAGAAGTCCACCATGCCGGCCACTTCGTACTCGGATTGACCCACGCCCACGGTCTCCACCAGGATAACGTCGTAACCGGCGGCCTCACACAGCAACATGGTTTCGCGGGTCTTCTGGGCCACACCACCCAGTGCGCCTTCGGAAGGGGATGGGCGGATAAAGGCGTTCTCTTCCCGCGACAGCAGCTCCATGCGGGTTTTATCCCCGAGGATACTGCCACCGCGTACCGGGGAGGAGGGGTCTACCGCCAATACCGCTACCTTCTTGCCCTGACGGATCAGGTGTTGGCCAAAGGCCTCGATAAAGGTGGATTTGCCCACGCCGGGAATGCCACTGATGCCGATGCGAATGCTCTTGCCGCTCTCCGGCAGGATCTCTTCCAGAATGTCCTGGGCTTCGGCGCGATGTTTTTCCAGCTTGCTCTCCACCAGTGTGATCGCCTTGGCCAGGGCCCGGCGATTGCCTGCGCGGAGAAGATCCAGATCGATTGATGCCATAGGTTTTCAGTCTTTGCTTCAATGAACGGGTAAAAAAACGCCCCCAAAAGGGGGCGCTTTTATGCATTTCCTGGTTACTAGTGCCTAGTACGTACCTAGTACCTGGTTCCTGCTCAATCAGGCACTGGCCTTGCGAACTTCGTCCAGTACCTTGCGGGCGGAGACAGGAATCTTGGTGCCGGGACCGAAGATACCTTTCACACCAGCTTCATACAGGTAATCGTAATCCTGTTTCGGGATTACGCCACCGGCAACCACGATAATGTCGTCAGCGCCCTGTTTCTTCAGCTCGGCAATCAGCTCAGGCACCAGGGTCTTGTGACCGGCGGCCTGGGAGGAGACGCCCACCACGTGCACGTCGTTCTCGATCGCCTGCTTGGCCACTTCTTCCGGAGTGGAGAACATGGGAGACAGGTCGATGTCGAAGCCCACGTCAGCAAACGCGGTAGCGATCACCTTGGCGCCGCGGTCGTGACCGTCCTGGCCCATCTTGCACACCAGCATACGGGGGCGACGGCCGTTATCGGCTTCAAACGCTTCGATGTCAGCCTTGATGGCCTGCCAGTCTGCGTCGTCTTCGTAAGGTGCACCGTAAACGCCGGAGATGGTGCGGGCCTGGGCGTTGTAGCGACCGAACTCGGCTTCCATGGCGTCGGAGATTTCACCGACAGTGGCGCGCAGGCGGGCGGCTTTCACGGCCAGGTCCAGCAGGTTGCCTGCGCCGGACTTGGCAGAGGCAGTGATGGCGGCCAGGGCTTCGGCAACGGCCGCGTTGTCGCGGGAGGCCTTGATATTGTTCAGACGGGCGATCTGGGATTCACGTACACGTACGTTGTCCACTTCGAGGATGTCCAGATCGTCTTCTTTCTCGAGGATGTACTTGTTCACACCCACGATCACGTCTTCACCGCGGTCGATGCGGGCCTGCTTCTTGGCTGCAGACTCTTCAATGCGCAGTTTTGGCAGGCCGGCTTCGATGGCTTTCGCCATACCGCCGTTTTCCTCGATCTCTTCGATCAGTTCCCAGGCCTTGTCAGCGATCTGCTGGGTCAGGCTCTCCATCATGTAGGAACCGCCCCATGGGTCGACGACCTTGGTGATGCCGGTCTCTTCCTGAATGATGATCTGTGTGTTACGGGCGATACGGGCGGAGAACTCGGTGGGCAGGGCCACGGCTTCGTCCAGTGCGTTGGTGTGCAGGGACTGGGTGCCACCGAACACCGCCGCCATCGCTTCGATGGTGGTGCGGATCACGTTGTTGTACGGATCCTGCTCGGTCAGCGACCAGCCGGAGGTCTGGGAGTGGGTGCGCAGCATGGAAGACTTGGGGTTCTTCGGATTGAACTCGCTCATGATGCGGGTCCACAGCAGGCGACCGGCGCGCAGTTTGGCGATTTCCATGTAGAAGTTCATGGAGATGCCCCAGAAGAACGACAGGCGACCGGCGAAGGCGTCCACGTCCAGGCCGGCAGCCAGTGCGGTGCGCACATACTCACGACCGTCAGACAGTGTGTAGGCCAGTTCCAGGGCGGCATCGGCACCGGCTTCCTGGATGTGGTAACCGGAGATGGAGATGCTGTTGAACTTCGGCATGTGCTCGGAAGTGTAAGCAATGATATCGCCGATGATCTTCATGGAAGGCGCGGGCGGGTAGATGTAGGTGTTACGCACCATGAACTCTTTCAGAATGTCGTTCTGGATGGTTCCGGCCAGTTGGTCCTGGCTCACGCCTTGCTCTTCCGCAGCGATGATGTAGTTGGCCAGAATCGGCAGTACGGCGCCGTTCATGGTCATGGAAACGGACACCTTGTCGAGAGGGATCTCGTCGAACAGGATCTTCATGTCTTCCACGGAGTCGATGGCCACACCGGCTTTACCCACGTCACCGGAAACGCGTGGGTGATCGGAGTCGTAACCGCGGTGGGTGGCCAGGTCGAAGGCCACGGACACGCCCTGGGCACCGGCTTTCAGGTTCTTGCGGTAGAAGGCATTGGACTCTTCGGCAGTGGAGAAGCCGGCGTACTGGCGGATGGTCCATGGACGACCGGCGTACATGGTGGTTTGCGGGCCGCGCACGTAAGGGGCGAAGCCGGGCAGGGTGTCGGCGTACTCCAGGCTCTCGGTATCGGCCTTGGTGTACAGAGGCTTGATGTCGATGCCTTCGGGGGTGTTCCAGGTCAGGTCGGCAGGGGTCTTGCCTTTCATCTGCTTGGTGGCAAGTGCTTCCCAATCGGCGATAGTAGGTTTGTTATCGGACATAAAGATTACTCTCGTGTCTTTTAATATGGCGGTTGCCGTCGTCGGTAGCCGCATTCCATGAGTCAGGTTCGGATCGTTCTGATGGTAAACGATCCTCTCCAGAAATGCTTAACCCGGACTGCCAGGCAGCCCGGGTTTTCCGGGGTTCGTAAGCGGGTTACGCAACCCTGAACTTAGTGGTGATCGTCCTGTGGCTGGTTGAGCTCAATCAGCACACCGTCACAGGATTTCGGGTGGATAAAGATCACCTTGCAGTTGTGGGCACCAATGGTGGGGGCCTCGGAGAGGAACTGATAGCCCTTCTCTTTCAGGCGCGCCACATCGGCTTCGATGTCGTCGCTGCGGAAGCAGAGGTGGTGCATGCCGCCACCTTTCTTCTCCAGGTAACCGGCAATCGGGCCTTCACCGTTGAGCGGGTGGACCAGCTCAATACTGGTCGCCGGCAGCGGGAAGAACGCGGTGCTGGTTTTCGCCGCAGGTACGTCTTCGGTGCCTTCGTAGGTCAGGCCGAAATCTTCCATAAAGCGCTTGATGGCCTTTTCCAGGTCAGGTACCGCAATGGCAATGTGGTCCAGTGCAACAATCATGGCAGCTCTCCCAATCAGGCGTTGTAGGTCAGTTGAGACAGGAATACATCGGTCTCGGCCTTGCGGCGGCCACTGATCTCTTCCTCGGTTTCCACCACAACCACTTCATCCGGAGTGATCTTGAAGAGGGGTTGGCCCTTCTTGATGATGGTGCCGTCGCCTTCCACCAGAATCTTGTCGATGGTGCCGGAGAAGGGTGCAATCACCTTGTTGAACATCTTCATCACTTCGACGATGTACAGAGGCTCGCCGGCGTTGAAGTGGCTGCCTTCCTCAATAAATGGCGGCATGCCAGGCGCTTCGCAGGAGTAGTACATACCGCCGCTGGCCGCCAGGATCTCATCGGACTTGGCCACCGGTGGTGGTACCAGTACCTTGGCCATGGCTTTCTGCAGGGCTTCTTCGGTGAGACGCTCAGGAATGGTGATGGTGAGGTCGTCGTTCACTTTCAGGTCGAAGAAGTCGGTGCGGTAGCCGATGTACGGCAGTACGCCGAGAATCTCGCTGCCAGCCTGGTAGCCCAGGTGTGCGGCTTGCGCGGCCGCCCACTGGTCGGCGTCGATACCGGCCGGAGCAGCGCCCGCCAGCAGTTCGGTCAGCTGGTCGTAGTTGCTGGTGCCCAGCTTCTCTTCCAGGGCGTCGTAGAAGGCCAGGGCCTGCTGCAGGATCTGGTTGTCGTGATCCCAGATCATCTCTGCGGCGGCTTTGCTTTCACAGTAGTCCATGTTCAGGAAGTGGTAGGTATCGGCCAGGATACGCACCGGGTTCTGGTGCCAGGTCAGCTTGTCGCCTTCCATGCAGTAGGCGGGCTTGTTGACGCTCAGCCAGCCTGCCAGCAGGTGTGGTTCGGCCAGCAGCTTCTCGACCGGGCGGGTCATCAGCAGGTGTTTGCGGGACAGTACGGTGTTCAGGGCCGCTTTCTGGTCAGCGTCGGCACAGCCGGCCAGCAGCTTGGCGCACACCTGGCTGTAGGCGTAGCCCACGTCCAGGTTGTTGGCTTCCTGCTTCAGCAGGCCAACCGCAGTCAGGTAAGGCACGATAAAGCGGGTGGTGGGACGGGCGTTGATGCCATTGCCCAGGAACCAGTTCACCAGACCGTAGTGGAACTCCAGGTTGGTGGCCAGGTCCTTGCCGCGCAGCTCGGTGACACGCAGTACTTCTGCCATGGCTTCGTAGGTGTTGGTGCGGTCAGCGCCAACGGTCAGCAGCAGGGCGATGTTGGAGTCGTAGGCGCCGGCCAGGTGGTACTTCATGAACACGTCGGTGTCCGGGTTGTGCATGCTGATGCCCTGGTCGTCACGGATCTCGCCTTCCACGGCGTTGGACCAGTTCTCAATGATACCGCCGGCGTGTGGCTGCAGCGCCTGGTTGGTAGCGTTCATACGCGCTTCCACGGAGGCCTTGCTGCGCAGGATACGCTCGGGCTTGGGCAGTTTGGCGCCGTGGGCCGCGATCAGTACCATCACTTCAACCAGGGACTCGGCGATAAAGTAATCGCTGGGGTTCTCGGGGTTGGTGAACTTCAGCTTGTAGCACAGCTCGGTCACACGGTGCTCTACCTGGATACGGGTGTTCATCTCCATGAAGTAGTGGGACTCACCATCCACGATACACTCAAAGGTACCGACAGAGTCCAGCTTCACGGCTTCACCGAAGACTGCACCTTCGTGCTCCATCTTCTCGAGGATCAGCAGGTCTTTCTTCAGCTGCTCGGCTTCGGCTGTCCTGCCGGCGGCTTCGGCTACGGCGATAGCGTCTTTCAGCTCTTCTTCGGTAACAGAGACTTCCAGCAGCTTCTGCTCGTGCATCTGCAGGGAGCAGTCACGACCGCCCATGGTCATACACCAGTGGCCGTTACCCACTACCTGGATCTCCTGGTGACGGGTGGTGTCGATGTTCATCTCGATGAGAACGTTTTTATTGTCGCCCACACCGTTGGTTTTCAGCTCAACCAGACACTCACGCACCAGGGATGGCACGTTGGCTGCGGCTTTCTCGACCTTCTCTTCCAGGGTCGCGCCTTCGTAGGAGTTGGCGGACTGCAGGATACGCTGGCCCTTACCACCACCACCGGCGATGGCTTTCAGGCGGAAGCGGTTGTTGGGCTTCTCGGTCAGCATGCGCTTGGCTTCGGCCTGCAGGGCAGCGCCGATGTCGTTGGCGTCGATGATGTCGATACCGGCATCGTAGGAGGCCTGCAGCAGCGCCAGGGCCTGCTCTTCAACGTCACGGCAGGCGCCGAAGTTGACGCTCAGGTTGTTGTCGGCAGCACACTTCTCCAGACCGTCCTGACCGTACTTGGCAAACAGGGCGAGGCTGGTGGCGTTGTTGACGCCGGGAGTGACGGATACGCCGGTCTCCAGTGCGGTGCGCTTGGCCTGGTCTTTCATGCCGGCCGCTTTTTGGGTGAAGGAGCAGGGGCCAATAAAGTTGAGGCCGGCGGCTTCCATGGCTTCTACCATCTCGGCGTCTTCGGACATAAAGCCGTAGCCGGCGAAGATGGAGTTGTAACCGTTGTTTTTGGCGATGTTGACGATCTGCTTGATGCGAACCGCACGCTCTTCCTTGTCAGCACCGGTGTAGTCCGGTACGCGATGGATGTGCGCCGGGTCGGTCAGGCTGCGCAGTTCCGGCGCCAGGGCGTTCTGGTAGGTGATGGAGTCTTTTTCTGACAGCAGAATGCCGAAGTGCTCAATGCCCATCTCGGCAAACACATCCATGGCTTCCTTGCGGATAGGGCCACGGCAGATGATCAGCGGGCGCATGTTGGTGCAGTCGAAGCTGCGGACCCACTCGCTGTCAGCGTCGCTCAGGCGACGGTCCTTGTGGATCAGAGGGTTGTTCAGGTAGTAGGTGTTGCTGTGTTTCACGGCTCTGGCCTCTTTAAATTCGTTTGTCACTTTGCCTTAACGCGCAATTCATTCACTGTGGATCAGTGGAATTCGCGCTGTGGACCGGCGAATGGCTCAGGGGTGTAGTGGCCCAGATGGAAGTCCATCTGCTTGCACAGCACCTCGCGCAGGTCGGAAGGCATAACAATTTGAGAAATAGAGCCCAGGCTCAGGGCCTCGTTGGGGTTCATCAGCTCGGCTTCGTAGCGGTCTTTCAGGGCTTTGTCCTGAGCGGCCTGCCAGGCCAGCACTTCGGCTTGTGCTTCGCCGGCGGCCAGACGCTTCTTCACTTCCGCGCGAATGGCTTTTACTTCGTCCTTATAGACGAACTCCACACCGGCAGGGCCCATTACCGCAGCGCGGGTAGAGGGCAGGGCGCAGACAAAGTCAGCACCGGTAGGGTAGTTGTTGTAGGAGGCGTAGGCACCACCGAAGGCGTTGCGGATGATCACCAGGAAGCGCGGAGTGCGCAGGTCGATGATGGCATCCAGCATGGCGCGACCGGCTTGCACGATACCGCCAGCTTCCTGCTCACGACCGGGCAGGAAGCCGGTGGTGTCTTCCATGAAAATCATGGGGATGTTGTACAGGTTACAGAAGCGGATAAAGCGGGCGTTTTTCAGCGCGGCGTCGATGTCGATCTGACCGGAAGCCACGGCGGAGTTGTTGGCCACAAAGCCAACCACGTTACCGCCCATGCGGCCCAGGGCACACACGGTGTTGCGGGCGCGATCCGGCTGGATCTCCATGAAATCGCCGTGGTCGCAGATCTGCTGGATGATAATGCTCACGTCCAGCGGGGTGTTGAAGCCGCTGGGTGAGTTGAAGGCTTTCTTCAGCAGGATATCCACGTCCCAGGTCTTGCGGTCGACCGGGTCGGAAGTGGGCTGGAAAGGCGCCAGCTCGGCGTTGTTGTCGGGCAGGTAGTTGAGCAGGGATTTCACCTTGCGCAGGGCCGCCACTTCGTCGGGTACCACAAAATCGGTAACACCGGACTGGCTGTGAACACCGGGGCCACCCAGCTCGTCAGGGGTCACGTCTTCACCCAGTACGGACTTAACAACACCGGGGCCGGTCAGGCCGAAGAAGGTTTCGTTAGGCTGGATCAGGAAAGAGCCCTGACGTGGCAGGTAGGAGCCGCCACCGGCGTTAAAGCCGAACATGCACATAATAGAGGGCACCACACCGCTGATCTTGCGCAGCGCGGTAAAGGCTTCGGCGTAGCCGTCCAGACCGCCCACACCGGCAGGTACGAAAGCACCGGCGGAGTCGTTCATGCCCACCAGCGGGATGCGGCGCTTGCCGGCCAGTTCAAACAGGCGAGCCAGTTTGCGGCCGTTGGTGGCGTCCATGGAGCCGGCGCGTACGGTAAAGTCGTGACCGTAAACGGCAACATCGCGACCGTTGATTTTGACGATGGCAGTAACGATGGATGCGCCATCCAGGTTTTTACCCCAGTTCTGGTAAAGTACCTGTGGATCTTCATCGGTAAGGAAGGCAAGACGTTCCCAGATGGTCATGCGGTTCTTGGCGTGTTGACGCTCAATAGCCGGCACGCCCGCCGCCTTGCGGGGACGCTGGATCAGTTCATAGCCTTGCTTCAGGTTTTCTTCGTACAGGCCTGGCACGTAGGAAGCCTGGCCGGGAACGCTGAATTCCACTTCTTTGGTGTTATCAAAGGGATTAACCAGAGAAGCCTGCGGTTTGGTTGATTTCGTCATAATCTTTCGATTCCAAACGGTCTTTTTGTGTTGTCTTTCCGGGGCCGCGGATCACTTTCCCGCCAGCCGGTTCAAAAGCGCGCGAATAATAACGCTTAATGTCTATCCCGAAAACTCCCTTTGGGCCTCGAAAATTTCTGGGTGTGTCTTTTAACCTATTGTTTTTAAAAAATAAAAACTATTTTTCTCGGGAAAATTGTAACAAAAAACATTATTTAAAATGGACAAATACGCTCTCAAAACCGGGTGTTATGGCCGGTAATTGACTACAAAAACACCAATTATAGCTGCGCAGATGCAGGGCGCCGGCTTTACCGCTAAGGTAGCCGGCTGGCCACAGTCGCCCCATTCATCACCTGATCACGTTCCTGGAGAGAAATCATGGAGCCTCAATATGTCGCTTTGTTTAACAGCTGTCAGGTTGGCCTGATTGTCGCCGCGGATACCGGCATTGTCTGGCGTACCTGGGTGGGGGAAGAGGACCCGATGCAGGCTGGCAGCTGGCAGGAGCGGGCCCTGGAGGGCATTTATGTGCCGCTCTCCAACGACGCGCCGGAGGGTTGGCCGACCCTGGAGGAGCGGCTGCAGTCGGTGTGGGCCGGCAGCAATGTGTTTGAGCTGAATGAAGTTCTGGCGGAGGTCTCCTCGTCAGATGTGATCAGTGTGGACGCAGAGGGTTTCGCGGATGCGGTGCCGGGCTGGCTGCCGGTGCGGGTGGAGCCGCAGGGGGAGTTCAGCCTGCTGGAGGGCATGCCTCCCTCGGCGGGTGTGCTGGTGTGGCCGTTTCGCTACTGGTGACCCTGGGGCGGGACTTCAGCCGCTTTTGCGCCGCGCCTGGCGATCGGCGCGATAGGCCCGCGGGGTCATGCCGGTCCACTGGCGGAAGGCGCGGGTAAAGGCCCGCGGTTCGCTGAAATCCAGCTGCAGGGCGATATCGGCAATGGCCATATTGCGGTTGGCCAACAGCTTGGTGGCCAGGTCGCTGCGCAGGTTGTCCTTGATCTGCTGGTAGCTGGTGCCCTCGGCGCTGAGCTTGCGGCGCAGGGTCTGCTCACTCATATCCAGCTGCGCGGCGATATCCTGAGAGGTGGGCAGCTGCAGGCGGTTCTGTCCCTTGGGGGCCAGCATCTGGTTGATGCGGGCGGTGAGGCTGGTGTCCTCCCCGGGGATGGTGAGCAGGTCGATGGGCGCGCGGCGCAGGAACACCTGCAGCTCCCGCTGGCTCTTCACCAGCGGCTGGGCGAGGTAGCTGCGGTGGAACACCAGCCGGTTGACCTTGCTCTTCAGGTAGGTGGGGCAGCGATAGAGCACGCGAAACTCTTCCGGGTCGATGGGCGTGTAGTTGATGTAGGTGCCCAGCAGCTTGATAGGCTTGCCGATATACCAACTGGCAAAGCGGTGCCAGATTACGTGCCAGTACTCGGTCAGGAAGTGCTCGAAGTCCAGCTCCGGGCGGCGCATGGTGGTGGTGAGGTAGACATGCTCTCCCTCGTACTCCAGCGACATCTGCAGCTCATCGGTGATCTGGTTGTAAAAACGGATACCACGGGTGAGCAACTCTTCCAGGGTCTCGGCACTGGAGACCCACTCCGCCATCAGGGCAAAGGTCCCCACCTTGCAGGGACGCTCGGTAAACCCCATAAACTCGTCGTTCAGTGCCCGGGAGATCCCGTCGTAGAGCTTGGCCACCAGGTCCACATGGATGCGGGCCTTGGGGTCCCGCAGCGGACGCTCCGGAATGCGCGCCTGGCGCAGCAGGGCCTTGCCATCCAGTCCCCGGGCGACGGCGCCACCCAGAGCGCTTTTGATGTAGTGAGTTCCAATGGTTGCCATGCTGTGAACGTGCCTGCTGCCAGATGGTGACAGGGTAACAGATCCGCACAGGGCGCAGAAATGCACACGGCCCAATCCCTGTGGTCATGCTTTGGCAGTAAGCTGGGCCTGCGCAACTGGTCGCGGAGCGGAAAGACGACGTACCGTTATAGGGCGTGGATTTACACCTGTGTTAGGGTGGCCGACACCCCATCTCATTTACAAACAAGCGCCGGATTTTCTATGAAACACCTGCTGGTGATCTATCACAGCCAGAGCGGCAACACAGAACGCCTGATGCAGGCAGTGTGTGAAGGTATTAGTGCTGAAGCCGGGAGTGTGGAGCTGCGCTGCAAGCGCGCCTTCGATGGCGAGCTGGAAGATCTGCTCTGGTGTGATGGCGTGATGTTCGGCACGCCGGAAAATTTCGGCTACATGAGCGGCGCGCTAAAGGATTTCTACGATCGCACTTTCTATCCCGCCGAACCTTACGAGCTCAATCGTCCCTACGCCCTGTTTATCTCCGCCGGCAACGACGGTACGGGTGCCGTGCGGGAATGCGACCGTATCCTCAAGGGGTATCCTATGAAAAAGGTGATGGAGCCTCTGATTGTCCGCAAGGAGATCACGCAGGAGGATCTGGAGGCCGCACGGGAGTTTGGCCAGACCATGGCCTGCGGGCTGGGGATGGGGATTTTTTAGCGGGCAGGACCTGTCCTGTAGGGAGCCCGGTCCTCCGGGCGATCTTTTCCGTGGACTGGATAGACGAAAGAAATAGATAAACCCCTCGCCCACAGGAGTGGGCTCCTACGGGGAAATGAATTTCAGGGACGAATCTATGTGGTTGCTGTGGGTATGGATCGCCTGCCTGTCTGCCTTTGTGGTGGCAGCACAACTGCCATCGCTGCCTTCGTTGCAGGCTGTCTTGCTTGCTGCCGTCGTTGCAGTGTCTGTTGCAATTTCCTGCTTGTTTTTGCGCCCGGCGCGGCGACGCTTGATCTGGTCACTTCTGCTGCCGTCATTGGCACTGCTGTGGGCGATGGGGTGGGGGGCATGGCAGTTGCAGTCGCGCCTGCCGTCTCCGCTGGAAGGCGTGGATCTGGAGGTGCGCGGGGTGGTGGTGAGCCCGGTGCAGCGAATGGATATGTTGCAGCGCTTTGAATTTCAGGTGCAGGAGGTGGCGTTGTCCGGCGATACCGGGAGTGCGCAGGGGCTGATGCCGGAAATGGGTGAGGGCTTTCCCCGCAGGCTGCGTCTTACCAGTTACAGCCGCGAGCCGCAGTTCGGGTATGGCGAAGGGTGGCAACTCGTTGTACGTCTCAAACGGCCTCATGGTTACGCATCACCAGGCGCGTTCGATTTTGAACGCTGGCTCTTCAGTCGGGGCATCGGTGGCAGCGGTTATGTGCGTTGGGGCAACGATGAGTCTAACCGTCGGCTGGTTGCGCTGGATCGCGCGCCCCTTTTGTGGCGCCAGCGCCTGACCGACACGCTGGACGCGGAGTTGTCGGAGGGCATGGCGGGGGCCATGGTGCGGGCGCTGGCACTTGGTGACCGCTCCGGATTCAGTGGCGATCAGCGGCAACTGTTGCAGAGGGCGGGTTTGTCGCACCTGGTGGCCATCTCGGGCCTGCACATCGGGCTGGCAGCGACGCTGGGCTTTTTGCTGGGGCGCTGGCTGGGGGCGCTGCTGTCGTTGCGCTGGCCACTGCTGGTGTTCGGTCCCCGCTGGGGTGTATTGGGGGGCTGTGCAGTGGCGTTTGCCTACGCCTGGATCGCGGGTTTCTCTCTCTCGGCGCAGCGCGCGTTGCTGATGCTGGTAGTGGCGGCAGTCTGGTGGTTTACCTTGCGACGTTACAGCCCCTGGCTGGGCGTGGGCCTGGCTGCGCTGTTGGTGTTGTTACTGCAGCCGCTGGCCATCCTCGAGGCGGGGTTCTGGTTCTCTTTCGTGGCGGTGGTGGTGTTGCTGCTGTTTGTGCAGCGGGGCCGCCATAACGGCTGGTGGCCAAAGTTGTGGTTGCTGGCGCGCTTGCAGTTGGCGTTATTCCTGGTGATGACGGTGCTGCAGGGGTTCTGGGGAATGCCGGTGAGCATACTGTCGCCGCTGGTAAATCTGTTGGCCATCCCCTTTGTCTCGCTGTTGGTGGTGCCCCTGGTATTGCTGGCGTTACTGCTGGCCCACCTGAACCTCCTTTGGTCCGTCCCGGTTTGGCAGCTGGCGGTCTGGTTGTGCAGTGGGCTGGTCTGGTGTCTGGAGGGGCTGGAGTCGTGGTTGACTGCCACGCTGTTTACCCTGGCGGGCGCGCCATCCCTGAGTGGCGTGTTGCTGGCCGCCGTGGCGGCGCTGCTGTTGTTGTTGCCATTGGCCAGGTCGAGTCGGTTGTTGGCGGCACTGGTGCTGCTGGCGGTGGGGATGGCGCGTCCGCAGCTGTCAGCGCCGCGACTGGAGGTGCTGGACGTTGGGCAGGGGCTGGCGGTGATGGTCGCTGATGGAACGCAACACCTGCTTTACGATACCGGCCCGGCTTTCGGGGATTTCAGTGCTGCAGAGGCGGTGGTGCTGCCGTGGCTGGGCCTGCGGCGTGCGGCCGGTTTGCAGCGGGCGGTGATCAGTCACTGGGATAACGATCATGCCGGCGGCCTGGGGGCGCTGGAGAAGGGCATCGGGGTTGAGAGCTGGTTACTGGCGCCGGGGCCGCGCGCGCAGGTCCCGGGTAGTGGCGTCATGCAGTGGTGCGATCGCGATCGTGAGTGGTGGCTGGGGGGCTGGCAGGTGCGGGTATTCGGGGTTGCTGCGCGACGGCGTGCCGGCTCGGAGAATAACCGCTCCTGTGTGCTGCTGCTGGAGTACGACGGTTTGCGGGTTCTGTTGCCGGGGGATATCGAAAAAGAGCGGGAGGCGCAGCTGTTGACACACCCGTGGCTGCAGCATCCGGTGACGATACTGGTGGCGCCGCACCATGGCAGCAAGAGTTCCTCCTCGGCAGCCTGGCTGCAGCAATTGCAGCCGCAGCTGGTATTGGTAAGCAGTGGTTATCGCAATCGCTATCACCATCCTCACCCCTCCGTATTGGCGCGCTACAGGCATTTGGGCAGCACCGTTATGAACACGGCAGAGGAGGGAACCATCGCGGTCGAAGTGGTGGCGGAGGGTGGCTATGTTGTCAGTCGTTTTCGCCACAGTCACCGTCGTTACTGGCACTGGCTGTCTGCCAATGAGATCTCCGCAACCGGCAAATGAGGAGCCTGTCGCGTGTCAGCGGCATAGTCTGCCGCAGGGAGTTCTAAAGGGCAGGGGTTGTGGTAAAGTCCCCTGCTTGTTGCAGTGGCGCACTACAGACGCCACAGACCCGATACATGTTGATCCATCAGGAGTAGTAAGGTGCTGGAAATCGTTGCCTCCGGCGGTTGGCTGATGTTGCCGATCATTATCTGTTCAATAGCGGTTATTGCGATTGGGGTTGAGCGTTACTGGACCCTGAATGCCAGCAAGATTGCCCCCAAACATTTGCTGGCCCAGGTGTGGGGCTGGATCAAAAACAACCAGCTGGATGCGGCCAAACTGAAAGAGCTCAAGGGCTCTTCCGAGCTGGGCCAGATCCTGGCTGCCGGCCTCAGTAACTCCCGTCATGGGCGCGATGTGATGAAAGACTCCATCGAGGAAGCTGCCAGTAAGGTGATCCACGATCTGGAGCGTTACCTGGGCGTGCTGGGTACCATCGCCGCCATTGCACCACTGCTTGGGCTGCTGGGCACCGTTATCGGTATGATCAAGGTGTTTACCGCCATCATGATGCAGGGCACCGGTAACGCCGGCGTACTGGCCGGTGGTATTTCCGAAGCCCTGATTACCACCGCCGCCGGTCTCTGTGTGGCCATTCCCGCCATGGTGCTGCACCGTTACTTCTCCCGCAAGGTGGATGGCCTGGTGGTCACCATGGAGCAGGAGGCGGTGAAGTTGGTGGATGCGCTGCACAGCGAGCGCCGTGTTGATGTGAAATCGGCTTGAGGCGCTGTCGGTGAAGTTCAAGCGACAACAGGCAACGGAAGACTCTATCAACCTGACACCCCTGATTGATGTGGTTTTCCTGTTGCTGATCTTTTTTATGGTTTCCACTACCTTTACCAAGGAGACCCACCTCAAGGTGGATCTGCCGCAGGCCAGTGGCGAACCCGGCATGGAAGCGCCGGAGCAGCTGGATCTGCTGGTGGCTGCAGATGGCAGCTACTCCATCAACGGTCAGGCTCTGGTCAACCGCGAAATCGGTACCTTGATGGCGGCGCTGGAGCGGCTCTCCGGCGGTAACCGGGAGCAACCCCTCACCATTACCGCTGATGCCAAGGCAACCCACCAGGCGGTGGTCACGGCCATGGACGCCGCCGGGCAGATGGGATTTGTGCACCTGCGCATTGCCACCCGCAAACCGGCCGACAGCGACGCTAACGGGACTCCCTGATGACAGCAGGCAACAAACCCCATACCACGCAGGAGCAATGGCTCGATCGCTGGTATGAGGGGCGCTGGTGGCTGTGGTTGTTGTGGCCGCTGAGCGGGCTGTTCCGTGTGGTGGCTGCCTTGCGCCGTCGCCAGCAGGAAGTGGAGCAGGCCAGTCTGCCAGTGCCGGTCGTGGTGGTGGGTAATATCACCCTGGGCGGTACCGGTAAGACGCCGGTAATTATTTCGCTGGTGCAACACCTGCGCGAGCGCGGCTGGACACCGGGTGTGGTTAGCCGCGGCTATGGTGGCCTGGCGCCCCATTACCCCTATCTTGTAACCCCCGACTCCGATCCCCGCCACAGTGGTGATGAACCGCTGCTGATTGCGCTTTCCGCCGGCTGTCCGGTGGCGGTAGATGCCAACCGGCTGGCCGCCGCCGAACTGTTGGTGGGCGAGGGGTGCGACATTCTGTTAAGCGACGATGGCCTACAGCACTACAAATTGCCGCGGCAGTGGGAGTTGTGCCTGCTGGACGGGCAGCGGGGCTGGGGCAATGGCCTCTGCCTGCCGGCAGGCCCCCTGCGGGAGCCGGTGAGCCGGTTGGCGGAGGTGCAGGCTATTCTCCTCAATGGCGATCCTGCAGAACGGGTTGCCAGGCAGTTGCGCACCGGTCTGCCGGCCGGGGCCCCACCGCCACAGACCATGCACCTGCGGCCGCTGAGCTGGCATCGTCTTGGTGATGGCAGCAGCGCGCCGGTCGGGCAGCAGTTCCCCTGGGATGGCTCCGCTGCGGTGCACGCCGTCACCGGTATTGGCAATCCGCGACGTTTTTTTCATACACTGCAACAGCTGGGAGTGGTGTTCAGTGAGCATGCCTTTCCCGACCACCACCCGTTCACTCCCGAAGATTTCGATGGCCTGCAGGATGGAGTGGTGGTGATCACCGCCAAGGATGCGGTCAAGTGCCGCGACTTCGCCGGGGAGAACGTCTGGTACCTGGCGGTGGCCGCCGAGCTGCCGGCAGAACTGCTACAGACACTGGACACCGATCTGCAATAATTCCCCGTAACCTGACGGTGAAGTGACACCGCCAGAGACCTGACCGACCTTTTTGGTTGATCCGACTACCAGAAGACCGAGAACAGAACTATGAGTTTTACCGTGGTGATTCCCGCCCGCTACGCCTCTACCCGCCTGCCGGCCAAGCCGCTGAAAGATATCCATGGCAAGCCGATGATCCAGTGGGTCTACGAGCAGGCCTGCCTGAGTGAGGCCGCCCGGGTGGTAGTGGCCACCGACGACGAGCGCATCGAAGCGGTTGCCAGGGGCTTTGGCGCCGAAGTGTGCATGACCTCGGCGGAGCACCAATCCGGTACCGACCGGCTGCAGGAGGTGGCGGCGCATCTGGGATTGGGTGACGATGAGTTGGTGATCAACGTGCAGGGGGATGAGCCCCTGATTCCGCCAGCGGTTATTAACCAGGTGGCGGCCAACCTGGCGGCCAACCGCGATGCCAGTGTCTCCACCCTGAGTGAACCGATCCACAACGCTGAAGACTTCCGCAATCCCAATATCGTCAAGGTCGTGTCAGACCAGCAGGGGTTGGCGCTCTATTTCAGTCGCGCGCCCATGCCCTGGCCCCGGGACCATTTTGCAGCCGATACCCGCACTTTGCCGGACAGCAACCTGTTCCAGCGTCACATTGGCATCTACGGCTACCGCGTCAGCTTGCTGAACCGATTCGTTCAGTGGCCGGCGGCGCCGCTGGAGAAGATGGAAAGCCTGGAGCAGCTGCGGGTGTTGTGGCAGGGCGAACGTATCCATGTGGCGGAGGCTTGTGCGCTGGTGCCCGGTGGTGTTGATACGGAAGAGGATCTGCAGCGCGTGCGTGACGTGATCGCCCGCCGCAACGCCGACGCTTGAGGAGTTTGCTATGTCAGAGCAACCGGTGCGGGTATTGTTTGTCTGTCTCGGCAATATTTGCCGTTCGCCCACGGCCCACGGTGTGTTTGAAGCCCTGGTAAAATCCGGGGGGTTGGAGCAGTGCATCGAAGTGGACTCTGCGGCCACCAGCGACTGGCATATTGGCAAGGCGCCCGACCCGCGCTCAGTGGCCATGGCCAAAGAGCGGGGAGTCGATCTTTCAACCCAGCGCGCCCGCCAGGTGAGTGCCGACGACTTCCATCACTTTGATTATATTCTGGCGATGGATGGGCAAAACCTCCGCGACCTGCAGCGAATACAGCCGGCCGGCAGTCGCGCACAGCTGTCGCTGTTTCTGGCTTTTGACCAGCAGGGAGATGAGCAGGAGGTGCCCGATCCCTACTATGGGGGAAAGGAGGGCTTTGCCAAAGTGGTGGATCTGGTGGAGCGTGCTTCCCATGGGCTGCTGCAACACATCAATGAATGGAATCTCAAGCCGTGACGGAACATTGGTCGCCGGACGACTGTCCGTCCACGCTGCAGCAGGATGTGGATCTTGGGAGTTTGAATACCCTGGCCATTCCCGCTCGCTGCCGTTATCTCGCCCGGGTCAACTGTGTGGCTGAGCTGCAGGCATTGCTGGAGTGGCGCCGTCAGTACGAGCGTGATCAGCAGCGGGAGCTGCCGTTGCTTATCCTGGGTGGTGGCAGCAACCTTGTACTGAGCAGCGACTTCCCGGGACTGGTCATCAGTATGGGCATCCTCGGCCGGGAGCTGCTGGGCGAGGATGAAAACTCTGCCCTCCTACGGGCCGGCGGAGGTGAAAACTGGCATCAGTGGGTGCAGTACTGTGTTGAATCCGGCTACTTCGGCCTGGAAAACCTGGGATTGATCCCTGGCACCGTAGGCGCCGCCCCGATCCAGAATATCGGTGCCTACGGTGTTGAGCTCAAGGATTGCTTCGAGTCTCTGACCGCTGTGGAGATCTCCAGCGGTGATGAAGTGACCTTCAACAGCGCCGCCTGCCGCTTTGCCTACCGCGACAGCGTGTTCAAGCAGGAGCTGCTGGACCGGTTCATCATTACCTCTGTGACCTTTCGCCTGCATCGCCATCCGGATGTAAGGGCAGATTACCCCGCCCTGCAGCAGTATCTGGCGGGGCAGGGGGTCGGTCAGCCCTCCCCGCAACAACTGTTTGAGGCGGTGTGCGCCATTCGCAGCAGCAAGCTGCCAGACCCGGCGCAGATTCCCAATGCCGGCAGCTTCTTCAAGAATCCGCTGGTGGGTGCCGGTGATTTTGCGCGGTTGCAGCAAGAATACGACGATATTGTCGGCTACCCGCAGGCCGATGGTCAGGTCAAGCTGGCCGCCGGCTGGCTGATCGATCGGGCGGGCTGGCGTGGTTATCGCCTGGACGGGGTGGGGGTGCATGACAAACAGGCGCTGGTGCTGGTGAACCCGGGCCACGCCGCCGGCAACACCCTGTTACAGCTGGCGCAGCGTATCCAGGATGACATCCGCCAGCGCTATCGGGTGGGTCTGGAGATCGAGCCGCGGGTGTATGCTTATTGAGCGGCGAGTGGCGTAGCCAGGTTGGGGCTGCACGAGAGCCGGGGGAAGTGGATTCCCGCCTGCGCGGGAATGACGGGTATAAAGGCCAAGCGGGGAAGTGACGCAACCAACGGCACGAATGGCGGCACATGAGTTGCGATCTTTGGTAATCGACATCCCCGCCCACCAATGGTGGTAAGCGGGTTGCGCTCTTAGGTAACGGTCTTCCCCGTGAAGGCGGGGAGCCATAAGGTGGACAGACGCCAGGTACGCTCATTGATACGTCATCCCCGCGCAGGCGGGGATCCAGCGTTGGGAGGTTAATGCCCCGTGCAACAGAACCTGTTTGAGGCACGACACGAAGGTACCGGCGACCATGCCCGCCTGATCGATCAGGGCTGCCGCCTGGATCTGCCGGATGCGGATATCTGGCTGCTGGAAAACTGGGTTCCCGAAGAGGCACAGGGTCCGCTGATGTCCTGTTTGCAGCAAGAGCTCCACTGGGAGCAGCCGCAGATTACGGTTTTTGGTCGACGCCACCCCATTCCCCGTCTCAACGCCTGGTATGGCGATCCCGGCTGTCACTATGGCTACAGCGGCCACCGGCTGCCATTGCACAGCTGGCACCCGCAGTTGGCAGAGTTGCGCCAGCGGCTGCAGCAGGGCGGGCTGGTGGTCAATTCCGTGCTGGCCAACTGGTACCGTGACGGCAACGACAGCAACGGCTGGCACAGTGATGACGAACGGGAGTTGGGGCGCAATCCATTGATTGTCTCCCTCAGCCTGGGCGAAACGCGCAGTTTCCACTTGCGCCACAAGCAGCGGCGGGCGCCGAACCGGCAACTCCTGCTGCCGTCCGGATCACTGTTGATCATGGCTGGGACGACGCAACACTGCTGGCAGCATTCCCTGCCCAAGACCCGGCGCGTCTGTGGCGACCGTCTTAACCTGACTTTCCGCTATGTCGTCCCGCAAACCGGGGACTTATAGTGAAGGGTGATGGGGCTTAAAGTGAAACTTGTGCCAGGACGGGATTTTTTTGTATACCACGTGACATTTCACCTGTGCAGTGAGTCTGCCCCCGGCGAAAAGTGCTAGGATATAGTGCTGTCGTGGCGACAGGGTTCGCCCCCGATCAGGGAGCAATAAAAAGCAGGGAATGAATAACCTGATGCATGTTTGATCCGCCTTGGCTGGATCCTGGGGAAGTACTTTGACAAAGATTCTGGTTGTCGACGATCACGAGCTGGTGCGCATGGGACTGGTGCGTATGCTGGAGGACGTCGATGGGTTTGAAGTGGTGGGAGAGGCCTGTTGTGGTGAGGACGCCCTCAAGCTGACCCGCGAACTGGCACCCGATGTGGTGCTGATGGATGTAAAAATGCCGGGCATTGGTGGTATCGAGGCCACCCGCAAACTACTGGCAGTCCATGATTACGTGAAAATCATTGCTGTCACGGCCTGTGACGATGACCTGTTTCCCACCCGCCTGCTGCAGGCTGGCGCCATGGGCTATGTTACCAAAGGCGCCGATCTCAATGAAATGATTCAGGCAATCCATACCGTCTGTGCCGGTCGCGTCTATATGAGCAACAGCGTGGCGCAACAGCTGGCACTGAAAAACTTCGCTCCCAAAAAAGATCGCTCTCCCTTCGAGACCCTCTCCGAGCGTGAACTGCAGACTGCCATCCTGATCGCCAACGGCAAAAAGGCGCAGGAGATCGCCGACACCTTCTGTGTCAGCCCCAAAACGGTCAACAGCTACCGCTACCGTATTTTCGACAAGCTGGGTATCAATAGTGATGTTGAGCTGACTTTGTTGGCTGTGAAGCATCGTATTCTGGATATTGAGGCGATGTTTTAGAGGGGCAGGACGCTTCGCTACAGGACGCTTCGCTACAGGACGCTTCGCTACAGGACGCTTCGCTACAGGACGCTTCGCTACAGGACGCTTCGCTACAGGAAACTGATTGACCCTGTGGCGTGAGCGTCCTGACCCCTGTAGTGCCAACGTCCCGTAGCGCAGCGTCCTGGCTCCTGTGGCGTAAGCGTCCTGCCCCCCACCGTGTTACACTTCCCGGCATCAGCGACTCCACCTTGCCACTGTTATGACCTCGCAACTGACCGCCCCCGCCCCTGAACCATTCGATGCCAAAAACTTCCTGCGGCAGGTGACCCGGCAGGCGGGTGTGTACCAGATGTATAACGCCGAGGGTGAGATTCTCTACGTCGGCAAGGCGAAAAATCTCAAGAACCGGCTTACCAGCTATTTCCAGTCATCCGCCAACCTGGCGCCCAAGACTCGCTCGCTGGTGACGCGCATTCACCACATCGAAGTAACGGTGACCAACACCGAAGCCGAAGCGCTACTGCTGGAGCAGAACCTGATCAAACAGCAGCGGCCGCCCTTCAATATCCTGCTGCGGGATGACAAATCCTACCCTTACATCATGTTCACCAGCGGCGACGAGTTTCCCCGCCTGGGCATTCACCGGGGTGTGAAGCGCAAGGGGGTACAGTACTTCGGCCCCTTTCCCAACGCCGGGGCTGTACGTTCCAGCCTGGCCTTTTTGCAGAAAACCTTCCGCCTGCGGCAGTGTGAGGACAGCGTCTTCAACAACCGCACGCGCCCCTGCCTGCAGCACCAGATTGATCGCTGTACGGGGCCTTGTGTGGGACTGATCAGTGAGCAGGAGTACCGCGCCGATATCCGCCATGCCGAGATGTTTTTGCTGGGCAAGAGCGATGCCTTGGTTGTGGAGCTGGCGGACCTGATGGAGGCCGCTTCGGCACAGCTGGAGTTTGAAAAGGCCGCGGCCTACCGCGACCAGATCGCCGCGCTCAAGCGGGTGCAGGCGCAACAGATTGTGGAGAGCGGCAACAGCGATATCGACGTGGTGGCGCTGGAGCTGCAGGCGGGGATTGCCTGTGTACACCTGATTTATGTGCGGCAGGGGCGCATTCTGGGCAGCAAGAGCTATTTCCCCCGTCTGGGGGCCGAAGAGAGCTGCGAGGAGGTACTGGAAGGTTTTCTCGGTCAGTTCTACCTGCAGGGCGCAGGGCGGGACTACCCCAGGGTAGTGGTGTTGAGTCACGCTCCCGAATCCCTGCCGGTGCTGTCGGAAGCGTTGCAGAAACAGAGCGGCAAGAACGTCAGTTTTATCTCTGACCTGCGCGGTCAGCGACAGAAGTGGATGCATATGGCACAGGCCGCAGCGCGGGAAAACCTGCAGGCGCGGCTGGCCAGTAAGCAAAACACACAGCAGCGTTTTGAGGCCCTGCAGGAGTTGCTGCGGCTGGATGAGATGCCGGAGCGGCTGGAGTGTTTCGATATCAGTCACAGCCATGGTGAGCTGACCGTGGCCTCCTGCGTGGTGTTTGATACCAACGGTCCGCTAAAGAGCGATTACCGGCGCTTTAATATCGAAGGTATTACCGGTGGTGACGACTACGCGGCCATGGAGCAGGCGTTGCGCCGCCGCTACCTGCGCCTGCAGAAGGGGGAGGGTAAGCTGCCCGACGTGCTGCTGGTGGATGGCGGCAAGGGCCAGCTCAATCGTGCCCGCGAGGTGCTGGATGAACTGGGTGTGGCGGGAGTCTACCTGATGGGTGTGGCCAAGGGCACCACGCGCAAGGCGGGCTTTGAAACCCTGCTGCTGGAACACGGTGAGGTATCGGTGGACGGCGATTCACCGGCGCTGCATCTGATCCAGCACATCCGCGATGAATCCCACCGCTTTGCCATCACCGGCCACAAGCAGCGGCGGGACAAGAAACGCCGTACCTCCACGCTGGAGGAGATTCCCGGCATCGGCGCCAAACGCCGGCGGGAACTGCTGCGTCACTTTGGCGGTCTGCAGGAGGTGCGCAAAGCCAGTGTTGACGACCTGGCAAAGGTGCCATTGATCAGTAAAAAAATGGCAGAGGATATTTACAGGGCGCTGAACAGCGAGTAACTTGCAGTGGCCTTTTCAGGCCGTCGCGTCCGACGCTTATCCAAGCCCCAAGGGCAGTAGACATTGGGAACTCATGAATCTAGCCAACCAGTTGACCTTATTCCGCATCATCCTGATCCCCTTGCTGGTGGTGGTGTTCTACCTGCCCGTCAGTTTTAACCACTGGCTGGCGGCGGCGCTGTTTACCATTGCCGCCATTACCGACTGGGCCGATGGCTATGTCGCCAGGCGTTACGATCAGTCGACGCCGTTTGGGGCCTTTCTGGATCCGGTAGCCGATAAGCTGATGGTGGCCGTGGCGCTGGTGATTCTGGTGGCAGAGCACGCCCATTTCTGGTTTGTGTTGCCGGCGGCGGTGATCGTCGGACGGGAGATTGTGATCTCGGCACTGCGGGAGTGGATGGCCGAGCTGGGCAAACGTGCCAGTGTGGCCGTTTCCTACATTGGCAAGGTGAAAACCACCGTGCAGATGGTGGCCATCATTGTGCTGCTGGCGTTCGATCCTGTGAACTACCCGTTGCTCAACCTGTTGGGTATTGTGACCCTCTACGGGGCTGCCGCACTGACCCTCTGGTCGATGATTATCTACCTCAAGGCAGCGTGGCCGGAGCTGATGGCGGAGAGCTAATAACGCCTTGACTCACAAAGAGATATGCGTAAAATGCACGCCACTTCCGTTGTCGGTCCTGATGCCCCTGGCATTGCATTTTCCCCGGCCAGACAGACGTAAGGCTGCCTCCAGGGCAGATACCGCAAAGGCGCGGTAGCAAAATGGTTATGCCGCGGATTGCAAATCCGCTGACGCCGGTTCGATTCCGGCCCGCGCCTCCACTTTCCCCTCCCGGGGCTCTCCGGGTAATTTTCAGAACCGCAATTAGAATTGAACCTGCCCTGTAATGTCGGGCTCCTCTTTGCGTGAATTGCAGTTGGATATAGCGCGCTTTCAGCACGAGATAGTGTGCCAAGGTGTCGCAGCCGTAGGAGCCCAGTCCCCTGGGCGATCTCTTGAGATCCCGTAAACATCGTAGCGTTCCCCATCTTGCTGGTCTCATTGGCTGGCCGTAACAAGCTGCCGGATACACAATTTTGGTGGGATTTCAGACAGTGTTGGTTTGGACTCATGCGGTGCCGTCGTAGCTATATGGTTAATATGGAAGCTTGAAAAGATCGCCCAGAGGACTGGGCTCCTACGCTACGGGTTCGCGCTTAACGCCGAAGCTCTGCCTGTAAATTCAGTCGTACACCGCCAGCGCCGCCGCAGCCGCCACACCGGTATTAATCTTCGCTCCCATACCCGCCAGCGTGCTCTCCAACGCCTGCAGGCAGAACAACACATTCTTCTGGCTGCTGCCGTAGCCCATCAGGCCAATGCGCCATACCTTGCCTGCCAGGGCACCCAAACCGGCACCGATCTCCAGCTGGTAGTTGTTCAACAGTTGCGAACGTACTGCGGCATCGTCCACACCGTCGGGAATGGCAACACTGTTCAGCTGTGGCAGGCAGTGGCTCTCATCAACGGTGATCTCCAGCCCCATGGCATTGAGGCCGGCAGCCAGCGCCTTGTGGTTCAGTGCATGACGGTGCCAGGAGGGCTGCAGTCCCTCGGCTTCCAGGATGATCAGCGATTCGTGCAGCGCGTACATGGCGTTGACCGGAGCCGTGTGGTGGTAGGCACGCTTGGTGTTGCCACCCCAGTAACCCATGATCAGGTTCATATCCAGGAACCAGCTCTGTACCGGACTCTTGCGGTTGCGGATCACTTCTGCAGCGCGGGGGCTGAAGGTCACCGGTGCAATACCGGGCACGCAGGAGAGGCACTTCTGGGTGCCGGAGTAGACCGCATCCGCGCCCCAGCCATCCACATCCACCTCAATGCCACCCAGTGAGGTGACGGTATCGACAATGCTCAGGCAGCCGTGCTCCTGCGCCAGTGCACAGAGGGCTTTTGCATCTGAATAGGCGCCGGTAGAGGTTTCAGCGTGAACAAAAGCCAGCACTTTGGCATCGGGGTTGGCCTTCAGCGCAGCCTCCACCTTGGCTGGGTCGACTGGCATGCCCCAGTCGTCCATCACCATGATGGCCTTGGCACCGCAGCGCTCCACATTCTCTTTCATGCGGCCGCCGAAGACGCCGTTCTGGCAGACAATCACCTTGTCACCTGGCTCCAGCAGGTTGACGAAACAGGCTTCCATACCGGCTGAGCCGGGGGCGGAGACGGGCAGGGTCAGTTCATTGCTGGTCTGGAAGGCAAACTGCAGCAGCCGTTTGATGTCATCCATCAGCGCCACAAACTGCGGATCCAGGTGGCCGATGGTTGGACGTGACAGGGCTTCCAGAATACGGGGGTTAACATCGGAAGGGCCGGGGCCCATCAGGGTGCGTACTGGCGGATGGAAGGAGCTGGTCATGATGGCTTTCCTGTTGTCGGTGGGCTTTGCAGGCATCAGTCACAGACGCCGCACGCTGGATTCAGGTAGAAGCGAGAGTGTAGGGCGGTGACCACTGAAATCAAGTACTAAACCCTGCACAGGATGTTTAAAAAGCAATCAGCGGAGGGCGTTTTGAGGGGCAGCCGCGGGAGGATGATTGGTTGCTTTCAGGGGGGGCGTGGGTTAGCATTCCCACCGCTTTGGCGCCCCCGGTTTGCTGTTCCTGTGAACCTGCGTCAGGGAAATTCTTCGCAGTGCCCGGATGGTGAAATTGGTAGACACAGGGGACTTAAAATCCCCCGACTGGAAACAGTCGTGCCGGTTCGACCCCGGCTCCGGGCACCATTCAATCTCAAGCTCTAACCCTGACAGCCCTTCAGCAAAAAATCACTGCTGCCAGCAGCTTGCTGTTTCTGAGTTGCAATCACCGCAGCCGTCAGCGCCGAGCACACACTCATTGCTAACCTGAGTGGGGAGTGTAACTCCGTCCCTTTATCGCTCCCGGCTTCCGGCTTTCACCATCAGAGAACGATACCACTACCGCCAGCGGCTTCCGGCAAATCCCGGTACTTGGGCAGGTCGTCATTGATAGGCAGAACACGTTCCTGATAGTGCACGTGAAATACAGGTTGGAATTCGAGGTCTTCAATAATCACACAGGGAACATCGATGAGACCCATTTGGGGATGACGTGTAAACAGGTGTCCGCCGCAGCTGCTGCACCAGACCCGGTCGCTGAGGATATCGCCACCGGTTTCGGATGAGTGTTTGTCGTAACTGGCAAGCTTGTCCTCACCCTTTACAATTTCCAATGATCCGGGTTGCCATAAACTGAATGCACTGACAGGGCCGGCAGACCAGTGTCTGCAGGAGTCGCAGTGGCAGTAGGCCATCAACTCCGGTTTGCCGGTGAGGGTAAAAGAGACTGATCCACAAAAGCATCGGGCAGAATATTTGGGCGTTGTGTTATTCATGGCCTTGCTCCTTCTTACCTGTGAACTGGATGGAAGACTGCATCCGATTGTTGACCTGCAGGGTAAAGATGTCGGGACGGGAGTAATGCCCGGCGACATCGAGAGCGCGTCTGGCGGTTGCCACCTTTTCTGTGTCGATGTCGCAGTAAATAATGCCTTCCTCCCTGCGCAGTGGCCCGGCACTAATCTGGCCGCCGGGAGCAATCACCAGGGAGTCACCGGGATTGATCCATTCATCCGGATCCTGGTAGAGGGTTTCCCGTTCCGGAAAATCATCGGGTATGTCGGTTGCGCGTAACAGATTGCCGCAACCAACAACATAGCAACGGCCCTCCCGGGCAATATGCTGCAGGGTACCAATCCAGTCGTCGCCGCTGTCGTAAGTTGGCGCGATGTAAAGCTCCACGCCTTGGGCATAGAGTGCATAACGAGCCAACGGCATAAAGTTTTCCCAGCAGATCAGGGCGCCGATGCGCCCCGCCGGGGTATCACTGACGGTCAATCCGCTGGCGTCACCGAACCCCCATACCATCCGTTCCGGATTCGTGGGCATCAGCTTGCGATGCACGTTAGTGACTCCGCTATCGGGGGTGATGGTGATGTAAGTGTTATACAGCGTGGAGCGACTGAGCTTTGAGTCACGCTCATTGATACCGCAGACCACCGTTACCTGATGTTGCGTGGCCGCCTGACAGACTGGAGCCAGGTCATCCGAACTCAGATCCACGGCGTTCTCCAGCAGGCGCTGGTAGAGCGCTTCGTTCACAGACCAGTCCGCCCCTGGCCTCAGACGCCACAACCAGGCCGGATAGCCGGGTATAAACGCTTCGGTGAAGACAACCAGGCTGGCACCGCTTTGGGCGGCCTCTGCGATGGAGGCCATGGCGAGGCCGATTGAGCCCTGCTTGTCCAGAAACTTCGATGCTCTTTGAACAATCGCAATCTTTTTCATGGCTGCACCCCTCTGTGCCTTTCATAATCAGTATAGGTGTGCAAAATTGCATTGGTACTTCCTAAAAAAGCACAGTCAATGTGCATTTTTGCACGCCGTGGAGCTGTATCCATGAACTGGGACGATTTGAGGGTTTTTCTGGCTGTGGCACGCTGCGGATCTCTCAGTGGTGCCGGGCAGCAATTGGGGCTCCAGCACACCACCGTCTCACGACGGCTGAGGGCAATGGAGGCCGGTTTGGGTGTTCGCCTGCTGGAGCGTTGCCGGGGCGGTTACGGGCTGACCACTGCCGGCGAAAGTCTCAAGGCGACAGCGGAGCGTGTGGAGAAGGAGATTCTGGGCTCTGAGGATGTGTTGCTGGGGCGGGATCGGCTGATCGAGGGTCCCTTGCGCGTCACGGTGGTAAATCATATTGCCTACGCGTTGCTCATGCCGATGTTCGCAGGATTCAGTCAACGCTATCCGGAGGTGGAGTTACAGATACAGGCTTCCAACGCTTACATCAGCATGCCTCACCGGGAGGCAGATGTTGCCTTGCGTGTTATCCAGATGCCGGAAGAGTCCCTGATAGGTAAAAAGATCATGACCTTTGCTTCGGCCATATATGGCAGTCGTGAGTACCTGAGCAGGCTAAGGCAAAGTGGCGAGCCGCCAGACTGGTTGGGAACAGAGTGCTGTAATTTTCATCGCAACTGGACCAGATCCGTATGCCCGGATGGCAATCACCATTTCACCATCGATGATACCAATCTGGCCCATATGGCGATTAAACAGGGTGTGGGATTGTCGTTTCTTCCCTGTTTTATCGGTGATATGGACCCGGACCTGGAACGCTATGAAGAGCAGGACCCGGCAACCTATGGGCTGGACTTATGGATGCTCTTTCATGAGGACTTACGCCACACAATGAGGGTGCGGGTGTTTCGTGAGTATATGGTCGGGGAGATCGAGAAACAGCGCGACCTTCTGGAAGGTAGGGCGTACAGAAGTACCTGAGATGTTGGGACTTGCGCTCAGGCGAATCCATTCTGCCTGCGCCTCTATTGTATCTGTCAGTCCCCAATCAGGTGCTGCGTCGCTCTTCCTGCACTCCATGCAGCAGTGCTCCCACAAAAATTCCCGCGAGTGCGATCAGCAGGTCTGTGTTACCTGCGCCCAATCCGGCCAGCGCTGGTCCGGGGCAGACACCACAGATACCCCAACCAATACCAAACAGGGCTCCGCCAATCAGGCTGCGACGATCCGCCTTGAATGGTCGGGTTTCAAACAGTTCGCCCAGCAGTGAACGCTGGCGCAATCGTGGCAGCAACTGGAAGACCAGCAGGTTCAAGCCGGTGGCGGCTCCCAGTACAAATAGCAGCCCCAGATCGTCAAAGGTCAGGAAGGAGAGCACCACTTCCGGTCGAATCATGGTGGCCCAGGACAGGCCGAAGCCAAATAGCGCACCGGCAACCAGTGTCGCCGCGAAGGAGAGGGTGTTTTTCATGATCAAACTCCCCAGCCCAGCGATTTAAAGAGCCAGGCGGTAGCTATGCCGGTCGCCATAAAGGTCATTACCACACTGATGGAGCCAATATTCAGGGAGGCCATACCGCAGATGCCGTGGCCGGAGGTGCAGCCTCCACCCAGGCGGGCACCATAACCGATAAACACTCCGCCCAGGGCCAGTTTCCATGCCGGCATCGCACTGGCTTCCTGGGGCAGGCCCATGCCCAGGTAGATGAGTCCCCCCAACACAAACCCGGCGGCGTAAACCAGGCGCCAGTTGCGGCTCTGCAGCAATGCCGGTTGCTGGAAAAATGGGGTTTTGATCAGCCATGACCAGCTGGCACTGAAAAAGGTGGAAGCACCACCCTGGCGGCCGGTCACGATGAACAGCAGGGCCACGCCCAGCCCGATAAGCAGTCCGCCTGTCAGATAATGGCTGATTCCGTGGGGGAAGAGGGTCTCTATCACTGTGTGTAACTACCTTGGCGTTTTGCGGGGGCGGGATTATCGCACTTGCGGGTAGTGGGTAAAAGCCGGGCTATTCAGGTGGATGGTAATTCAGGGCCTGAGGGAAACGATGTGCAAAAGGTGTGTCGGCATGGAGCCCGGCTGCCATACTGTGAAGGCATTGCCGGGCTCAGTTTGGCGAGCTTTACTGGAACGCTTTTTTGAGGGTTTTCATGTTCAAATTAGCGGGCTCTTGGTACCGGCAAGCCTTGCCCCCTGTGGCCGGCTGTCCGGTGGGGACATAGTTGGCAGGACAGCTGTAGCACACACCGTTTTGCGCAAACTGAGTGGTTGGGCAGGCGATAATGGCGTCCCCTCGCCGGGTGGCAGGAGCGGTTTTCACTGAGCCGGTGTCCTTGACGCAGGCATCAGCTTGGGTAACTGCCGCTGCGGAGCGGTTATAGCCCTTGGGACACTTCCAGTATTCGCCGCCTTTTCTGGGGTCTACAAATGCACCGGCCGGCTTGGGGTTATTGACCTTGCCCAGGAATTTGGCCGCTGCAAGCTTTTCACCAATGATTTTCTCGGTGGCACAGGCTTTATCGCTGGTCACACTGTGCGCGGTACGGCGAGGGCGGCTATCCGGGCATTTCCACCATTCGCCACCTTTGCGGGGGTCCTTGAAGGCGCTTTTGGAAGGCTTGTCGGTGGTAGTTTTACCCAGGTATTCAGCCTTGGCCTTCAATGTCCGCTGGATGCAGGCATCGTTGGCCGAAATCAGGATGTTGGCAGAGCGATCAAAGTTGGTGGGGCAGGAGTAACAGGTATCACCAATCTTGTCCCTGAACGCTGCTTCGAGCGTGGCTGTAGCCGGGTATTTCTTATGGCACTCGGTGCCGAGTTTCTGGTGTTTGGTGGCTTTGGTGTACTCCGTACAGTCCGCGTCAGATCCGCCAAGAGCGCCGTAGTCAGTGTCTGCCTTGCCGGGCATCCTGCAAGGCTTTTCACCCTTGATGTTGATGGATTTCCATTCTGTATCAGTTGCTTCAGCCTTACCTTCCACATTCACAGTAGCTGTATCGCTGTCAGGGGGCGTGTCGGTTTGCTCTTCGGCTTTCTTTTTCCGGTATTCGCAGACAGTGTTCCCCTCCGGGCATTCGTCGTTGTTGGTCTCAGTTTCCTGAGGCGGGATGTAGATGACGGAATCCTGCACCACCTGTTGCTGGGCAAACGCTGTGTACGTAAGGGACATCAGAAGGCCGATAGCGGCCAACCTCGGCAGCATTGATAGTTTCCAGTTAATCATTTTGTTATTCCTTTGATAGGTTGCTGTTATTAAGTGCTTCTGTGAGCCGTCTGCCTGCTGGCCTGAACGCCACCGTGTTGCATCATGTTCTGGATTTATTGATCTCTACCATTCCCATCCAGACATTAACAGTCTGGCAGTCTATTGCTGAATCCGGCATTAACCAATGGCGTGTATTCAGCGTGAAGATTTCCATGCCCATGACGAATGGGCTTATTCAACGGCGCACAGTACTTTGCGGCCACTGGCGCATCCGCTGTCCCCGAAGCTTTTGTACTTCAAGCCACGCTTGGTGCAGTCGGCAACTTCGCCTTCACAAAAGGGCGCTGTGCCGATCCAGGTCTCATACTTGGGTAAAGCCCCTCGGGATACAGGATCCTTGCTCAGGGCTGTCAGGCTCAACACCATCCCCGTGCCATTGGGGTTGGTAATGCTTTTCCTGAACTGGACCATGGACAGGGGCTTTTGTGAATCATTGATAAGCTGATAGAGGTCCGTCTGCGCATCAATATTGCCGAATACCCTGGCACCTTCCGTAGTGGCAATAGTCGCCGCCAGGGCGAGAATATTGATGGGGCCGGCGACCATGCTGGCTGTGGAGGCGACGGTGGAGGCTGCGCCAAAGGCAGTGGCGGTTGATGCAACACCGGAGACCACGGCGCTGGCGCCGGATACAATTGATATGGAGCCGGTGGCAATGCCAGCTGCATTATTGGTGTCGGAACCATCGATCACCTGCAGGATACCTGTGGCAACGCCGGCAACCCCGCCAGCAACCCCGGCGACGCTACCGACTTTGCCGGTCACCGAAGCGAGCTTGCTGCCGGTTGTAGCCGCATTGCTGACCAAGGTCGCGCTACTGCCAATAATGGTGGTCGAACCGGAAACGATAGTAAGTCCCAAGGCAGCCTTCTCCTTATCTGTAAGCTTTCTCAGGTCGTCGTTGTTGGCAGTATGAATTGATATGGCGGCGTTAGCGATTTGCAATCCTCCCTCCAGTACCGATGCTGCTGCCAGCGCTGAGCTGACTTTCTGGCTTGTTACCGATGATTCTTCAGTTGTAACCGTAATCTTCGGTGAAGTGTCTTTCACCAGAATTTCCACAACATTTCTCGTACTGCCGTCGGCGGTAATTGAAAATACCTGTTTAACGACACTTGTTGCCGCGACCAGCTGCTTTAACTCGGCAGGGGGGATGTCTTCAATTTTCTTTGGGTTCTCCAGCATCTTAAGGCCGGTGTCTATCAGCAATCCCAATGCAGCGGTTTGTGATAGTGATGCCATATCGGTACGGTTGGCGGTATCGTTTATATAGTTGGTGCCCGCCAATTCCATGATCTTTTGAACGGCTTTTACGGAAAGGGTAGGGCCGCCTTGGAGCAGGGTGGCATACTTGCTGCTGGTTGAGCAGCCGTTCTGATAAGGGTCGTAAGGGCATGGATTGTTCATGGCTTTGGCATAGCCATATTTCAGGTGCCAGGCGTAGGATGCCCTGATGCTCTCCTGACGCATTTTCATAAGCGTCATGAGGTTGTTTTCAGCGACGGTCCAGCTTTTCGATGTGTCGGCCAGTGTCATGATTTTCTGAACCAGTAACACTTTCAGCGCAGCCAGTTTCAATTGTTTGCAATAGGCCGCAGTGCATCCCTTGGTCTGGGTGTTGTTAAGAGCGATCAACTCTTCAATAACGGCGACATAGGGGGCGGCATTTTGTTTGTAACCGTATCCTGCCAGCAGGAAATCGGTAACTTCTTTCGTGTTGTCGGGGTTGGGAAGTTCATCTGCGCTGTTAAGACTAATGACGAGAGAACCAGAAGGTTGCGAAGTTAATACGCGGTTGGCAGTTGTCGTTTGAGTGGTGAGTGTGGAAGAGATTGTTGCTGTATTGGAGGGTAACAGGATTGCCGTATTGGTTGTGGAAATATTGGATAATTCCACGCCGGTGGATGCAACGAAGGGATTATTGAGCCAGCCTGTACCCACCACTTTGGCGGTGTCCCATTTCGCAGTGCCGTCCTGGTAGCCGATATGACGATTCCAGACCAGTTCCCCATTTTGCCTGATCGCCAATATGACTCCCTGGGGGGCAGCGAAAATATGTGTGTACTGTTGCCAGCCGGTGGCGACCTTCTGTTTTTTCCAGCGCACTGTGCCATCAGAACGCCCCAGGTGTTTGTACCACCACAATGTGCCATCGTTTCCAATAGCGTAAATGGCCCCGTCTGATCCACCGAAGACATGCTTAAATCCCCAGCCGGTTCCAACCACCTTGCCCGGGCTTTTCCATGAGGGAGTGCCGTCTCTCCGGCCGGTATGCTGATACCACACCAGCTCGTTCCGGGCATTAATCGCATAGATAACCCCGTTTTCAGCGGCGAAGACGGTTTTGAAATGCCAGCCGGAGCCAATCTTTTTTGGACCAGTCCATTGTTTGGTCCGGGCTTGTTGGCCGTCATGGCGGTACCAGTAAAGGACTCCGCCATTGTCTATGGCGTAAACATAGCCGCCGGCAGCGGTAAATATTGTTCTGTATTTGTTCCAGCCTGCACCTACTTCTTCTGTTTTAGCCCAGCTTTTGTCTCCGTTTTCCATGCCGTTAAACTGATACGCCAGTAGCCTGCCATCATTGAGGCTGCGATAAATAACTCTGTCGTCAGTTCCGGCCTGCGTTGAAAAAGATGCCAAAAGGATGGCAGCTGCGCCAATGATGTTCTGCAGTTCAGTTAATTTCCTTGTCCACGATGCCATCGTCAGGGACCTCCATGTTACAAGTGCCTGTTATTTTTGGGGGGCTCGCAGACGATGAGCCGGGGGAACAAAAATAAATAGTAGTTTTGAATGAATTCAATGCCAAATAAATCTGTTGTTTTTATGCTGTATGTGACTAATTTCACTGGATAGCCCATTAGCGAGCGGTTGTTCAGCAGCGCTTGCCGCCCTCCATTTGAAAAATGCTCTACCAGGGCGCATTCCGTGGTTCCTTACTCACAGGTGTTGGAATGCCATTGCTTGGTGTACTATCCGAAAGTCCAAATTTGATCATTTGCACGACAGGCAAGAGCTATTACAAGCAAGAGCTATTAAAGGATTCGACTGAAGGAGCAACCATGTCACGTCTCTTCTCCCTATCAAAACAAAAACAACGCCTGTGGGGTTGGAGCAGGCGCACAGCGTTGGCAACCTCTTTCGTTGCCGTGGCGGGCTGTGCCGGTGTGGCTCCCATCCTGACGACGGCGGCCGTGAATTTTGCACAGAACCTGATTGATGCCGCTTCGCAGAACGCCGGTAATAAATACGGTTCGGAGATTGAACAGCTGGTGCGCGCGCTGGCCTACAACGCCCTGGCGCAGTCGGAAACCAAGGTCCGGCCGTATTTTCCCGAGTTTGGCAGCTACGCCGGTTTCAACGCCCAGGACGCGGGTGCTGAGTACAGTGGTGATGAGGAAGCGATCCGCAGTGTGGAGGCGGCCGGGAACGTCGCCCTGGATGTGGCCCTGCTGGCGCAGCAGAAGCAGCCCGACGGCAGTGTCCAGCTGATGCCTATCGAAGATGGAGCCACCCTCTACGACGGCCGGGGTGATCGCCTGGCCGGAGACAAGATCAAGGTGGGGTTCAAGAGCAACTGTGACTGCTATGTGTATGTGATTGGCATTGATGCCACCGGCTATGTGGCGCAGATCTTCCCGGACCCTGACGCTCCTCACATGGGCAACCCGGTGGTGGCGGAGCAGACGTACATGTTGCCGGAAGGCAACGAGTGGTGGGGGCTGGATGAGTACCAGGGTGTGGAGACCATCTATTTTGTGGCTTCACCGCGTCAGCGTACGGATATTGAAATGGCTGTGGCCAGTATGGTCAGTGCGCCACGCTCGGTTACCCCGGGTAACTACCGGCCAGTGACGCAAGCTGCCGTGATCCCACAGCCTCGCGGGCTGGTGAAAGTTCAGGAAGCGGCACCGCTGGAGGTGACCAGCACAACCGGCCAGCGGCAGATGGTTGAGCCGACGGCGTTTCTGGCCTCGGCGGCCGGCGCTGACCTGATTATTACCCGCTGGTTTAATCACCAGTAATTGCGGAATACGGCGGCTTCCCGGAAGTCGATCCGCAACTGCCTGCCTTTAGTGGGATGGGTTGCAGAATAAAAAAAGCGCGACCCCAGGTCGCGCTTTTTTATCCGGGTCGCTCATAAGCGCAGCTCTGGCTACTCGGTAATATCCAGCACCAGCGAGCGGGCGGTCCACGCATCCTGCCGGTCAGCCAGATCAGCGGCTGAGGCGGTACTGGATCCGGAAGAGGGTGCCGGCGCTGTGTCTGCTACCACCCGGACGCCCCGGGTGTTGATGGCCGCCAGCTGATCCCCCAGTTGTGCAAGGGAGGTTCCATCACTGGCGGCCCGGGCGATAAAACTGCGGATCAGGCGCGCCGTTTCCAGGTCGGTGGCGGCGAACACGCGCAGGGTATCGCGGCCCACCGGGGGACCGTAATCCCAATGGAAGCCGGCCCGGTTGCCGCTGGCCAGCTGGTCGGGAATACGGACAATCTCGTTGGCAGGGATAAAGCCGTCAGTATGAAAGTCGCGTCGCTGGTAACTGTTGGGAAACAGCAGGGTAATGGCGCCTTCGGTGTCCACATCCACAATGGTGAGGTAGACCGGCCGGTCTGCCACCACTTCCACCATCAGGCTATTGGCATGACTGCGCGCTTCCCCATTTTGGCGGATGCGGTAGCGCAGGCGGGGTGTGTCCGTCACTTTCACCAGGCCACGCTCGCTGGTGAGGGAGCTGGTTTCTGTCCTGACGCCGACGGTCAGGCCGATATCGGATGTGGGATTTTCCAGCGCCAGCAGCCCGAGCACGTTGGTGAGCCTCACCAGTGAGGGCACCAACTGCTGTGCCAGTGACTCAGCCGGCATGGCCCGGAAGGTTGCCACGGTCTGAAGCCCCGACGCATCGTGCAATACCCAACCGCGACCATCAAAGGTGAGTTGCAGGCGGGCAAAATCCCCCGCTTTTACGGCCCGCACATGGGGGAGCTCGGCTTGCAGCAGGTTGCCGAGCTTACGCATCTGCTTCTTGTCGCCACCGCTGATCAGGATGGGAAGATCCCTGGAAACATCCGGCGGGGCCACGGCAATGGCTCGTGCCTGTTGCGGCAGCATTTTACTGTCGACATCCAGCGACAGGATGGCGTCGCGTCCGGAGATCTTCTCCACCGTACCCATGGCAAGCGCCTGACCCGGGGCGAAACGGGTCTCAGAGGCGCCGTAGATGCCCCAGCGGGAGCCGGGACGGGCATTGAGGGCAATACCGTCAAGCAGTTTGGCCCGTTGGCCCCGCAGTGGCTCCAGTGTCAGCCATGAGCGCCTGGCGGCGTTACTGTCCGGGCGGCTGGTACTGCTGTTCAGCATTGCTGGCTTGCTGTTGAACGAGAGCAGGGCAACATTCAGTCGCTCGGCGGAAGTTTCCAGTTGCGGCTCCGGGGGTGCGAACGACAGCTGTTGGCGAATGCGCTGCAGTTCCTGCTTAACCGCCTGGTGGATCTGCGCCGGAGTGCCCCTGGGACCGAAGCGGTCCAGGGCCTGTGCCAGTGAGTAGGAGAACAAACCGTAGTAACCGTTATCCACGGGGCCGTCGAGGGCTTCCTCCTCGGGAGGGGCGCCGGTCATCAGTACGTGCCCCAGCTGGTTTACCTCGACCACAGCCCGGGTGGTGGTGCTGTTGCTATACAGGTCATGGCGGGTATCCGGCGGTACGGAGCGGGGCTGCACCGTAGAGACTGAGCGGGTAATGGTGCCGGAGTGACAGCTGTCAAAGACGATAAGGGCGTGTTTCGAACGCAAGCGCGAAAGCAGGCTCTCAAACTCGTCATCGAGAATATCGGGCACGCCGTTCATGCGCGCATCGGCAGAGAGGATGGTTTCGTCGAAGCCATCGTCCTCATCACCGTTGAGGTCCTGGTGGCGTGAACCGTGGCCGGAGTAGTGAAAGTAAATAATATCGTCCGCTGCCGCATTGGTGACCAGCTCATCCATGGCATCGAGTATGGCTGTGCGGGTGGCCTGGCGATCCGTGAGCATGCGAATGTCTGCAGGCTGGAATCCCATGCGGGTGATGAGGATACGCCTGAGCATCTCCACATCGTTTACCGCGCCCCGCAAATCGTTTACCTCCGGCGAGGCGTAATCGTTGATACCGATTAACAGCGCTTTGCGTTGCGCAGCGCTGGCTTCGCCGCCACACAGGAGTCCTGCGCAGATGGCGGCAACTGCCAGAAAACTTCGCCATTGCTCTCTGAGACCAGAGCTAAAAAACATAGTGAATACCATCATTTAATTTTTGTACTGCTGGCGGATGATAGTGAGAAGCACCCGGCGATACCAGCCACTGCAAATTGTTCCTACAACCAGTTACTGATTAGCAAAAACGGTGACCAGAAGAACGGGTGCGACAGGGCGGGCTCTTCGATCAGGTGGCGCTGCGCGGTGCGCAATGCCTCTGCCTTGGAGGTGCCTTCCACACTCAGCGCCTGATAAAAGTCCACCACCAGCCGGTAGGCGGCCTCGTCGGAAATACTCCACAGGCTGCCCACCGCGCTGCGGGCGCCGGCACGAATGGCTACACCGGCCAGGCCCAGTGCCGCGCGATCGTCACCGGCGGCAGTCTGGCAGGCGGAGAGCATCAACAGCTCCAGTGAGTCATCGCGGAACTGGGCCACGCTCACCGCCTCGGCCAGGCGATTCATGGTCAGGTGGCCGTCATAGGCCAGCAGGTAGCTGGAGTCCGGGTCGCCGCTGAAGACTCCGTGGGAGGCGATATGGACAATGTTTGGTCGTTGATCCGCGATGGCCTTTTCAACCCGCGCAACACTGAACTGGTCGTTGAGGAACACCTGGCCACCGAAGCTGTTGTGCACGGCTTCCAGCTCCGCCGGGACATTGGCCAGCGCACTAAAGCCATTCACCGCTTCGCTGACACCCACCGCCAGCAGGCGCACATTTCCGGTGTTCAAAGGTTTGGGGTCGATCAGGTCGAGGCTGGGGGTCACCGCAAGCGCGTAGTTCTCCACCAGATAGTGCTGGCCATCGTGCAGAACCGCCATCGGCAGTGAACGCAGGGCGCCGTCGGGTACAAAGACCATGGTGGCCACGTCGGCTTTGTCAGCGTTGGCGATCCAGGGCTGGATCAGCCAGCGGTAAAGTTGCTGGGCGTCCGCCAGGTAATCGTTGCTGCGAGGGTCCTGCAGGCGGCGGCGCAGGTGACGGGCGGTCTCTTCCAGTTCGGCTGCGCTAGCGGCTATCGGATAGTGCTGAATCTCACCACCAATACTCACCAGCAGTTCAATGCGGTCGGCGAGGATGACCGGATAGACGATGGCAACGTCGTCGGCAACCTGATCCAGCTCCTGCCGCCGTGTGGCCAGCTCGGCGATACATTCATTCTGGAAGTAGTCCCTCAACTCCGCGGCTTTGAGCAGTTCCACGGTACTGCGGGCCTCACGCAACAGACTGGATGTTGAAGCCTGTTGTGGAGTGCGGTCGGACACCGTCAGCAGGGCCCGCACCAGATCCTGGTACACAGGGGCAACCGCCTGTTTGAAGTGCAGGTCGGTGGAGCCATAGCGAGCCATGGCTTCCTGACGGGTTTCTTCCAGCAGTTTCACGGATTTGCGATAGGAGGCGATGGCCTCCTGCATGTGGCCCTGATCTGCCTGGATCTGTCCGATCTGCCAGTGCCAGCGGTAGATGATGTCCGGTGCGTCTGCCTGCTCGGCGCTGGCGAGTGCCTTGCGGGTCAGGTACAGGGCTTCGTTATGGCGCTGCTCCAGCCGGTAGAGTACTGCCAGATTGCCCAGCACCAGCGATACATCGCGATTGTCACCCAGGGCGTTGGCCTGTTGCAGGGCGGCGTTCAGCAGTTGGAAGGCATTGCGCAGGGCGGGCTTGTACTCCCGGGTGGCTGGATCGGTTGCCAGCTTTTCGTAGGTTTTGGCCAGGTGTATGGAGAGTGTTACCAGGGCTTTGCTGGTGCCTGAGGCCTTGGTACTGTCCTGGACAAGTTCGCGGGCCTGATCAGCCAGCTGCAGCGAACGCTGGCTTAGCCCCGCCTGGTAGGCCGCGCGGGCGGCACTGGAGAGCGCCTGTGCCGCGGGACCGGGAGCAGTGGCGGCCAAAGCCAGTTGCGCACTCTGCTCATAATTGCTGAGCGCGTCGTTCCAGTTGTTGCTGGCGGCGTAGGCGTTGCCAAGATTGGTGGTGAGGCCGGCGGCCAGTTCCGGGTTGCCGGTGTCTTTCGCCAGCACAATGCCCCGCTGCAGGAAGTTCTCGGCTTCCTGGCGCTCTCCCAGCGCAATCAGCGTGTTGCCCAGACTGCCGAGAATTTCCGCCTGTTGTTTAGCGTCGCCGTTGTTTTGGGCCGCTGCCAGGGCGCCGCGCAGGGTCATCAGAGCTTGACCATACTCGCCCTGGGCGTGTTGTGATTCGCCCAGGCCGCGAAGGGCGGAGGCTTGCAGCTGTTGGTTCTCTTGTGATGCAGGCAGTTCGGAGAGCGCCGCGTAGTGCGCCTCAGCATCGCTGTAATTACCACTGCGGAAGGCGCTCTGAGCGGACTCTACCGTTGAGCTTATACCCCGGGTTTGGGGGGTATCCGCCATGGCCAGTAGCAGTGAGTCGTCGCTGTTGTCCGGGCTCTGCCAGTCGCTGTCGAAAGACGCCAGCAGCTCTTCTGGTGAGGCGGGCAAGCCCCGGCGCAGGGACACCACAAGACTGCCATCGGATTCTGCCGCACCTGCTACATCGCAACCGGGACGGATCAGTGCGGTGGCGTCGAGAAAGCTGGCCGACAGGGTGGCGAGACTTTGTTCCAGCAACGTATCGGGGGTGGTGGTGACCACTTCGCCGTCGATACCGGTATTGGCCGAAGCATCAATAATCGTATCGGGAGTGGGGAAGAACTGGTCGGCGGTAATGGCGATGTTGCCGCCATTGCCGGCATCGGCCCTGGCAATAATATTGGCCTGGTTGAGCGCCACCAAGGGCGCGGCGAGAGTGATGTTGCCGCCGCTGCCGGCTCCCGCCGTGACGCTGGTAGTGACCGAGCTTTGGTAGAGATGTATGTAGCCGTCACTATTGATGTTGATGTCGCCACCAAAGGCCTGATCAGCCGCCGACGCTATCCGACTGTCTGCCAGCTGCATCTGGTTGGCAACATTGATATCGATGTTGCCGGCATTACCGGTACCCAGCGAGAGCACCTCAATACTGGCGTCATTGCGCAGGTAGAGATTGCCTGAGTTCAGCAAAATGTCGCCGCCGGCGCCCGTGGATGTGGTGGACGCTGATATATGGCTGTCATCCAGCAGGGTGGTGCCGCTGATGTCGATGGTGATGGAGCCTGCGTTGCCGGAGCCGCTGGTGGTGGCACTGATCTCGCTGCCCATGGTCAGGCTGTCACCGCTAATGTCGATATTGCCACCGTTTCCCGAGCCTTCCGTGGAGGCGTAGATACCGCTGTTATGAATAACGATATCGCCGGTCGCCAGACGGATGGAGCCCGCGTCGCCGGTACCACTGCTGGTGGCGTTCATCTGGCTGTTGTTGCGCAAGGTGAGTTGGGAGCCGGACAGGTCGATATTGCCACCACTGCCGTCGGAACTGGTGGATACAGTGAGCTGACTGTTGTCGAGCACCAGATTATCCACAAATCCTGTTACCGAGCCTGCGCTACCGGATCCGGTGGTTGTGGCGTTAATGGCGCCGCCCGCCTCAAGGCGCATCTCGTTTGTTTGCAGATTAACAGAGCCGCCTTCACCACTGATGGTCGAAGCCAGAATGGAACCGCCGCTGAGCAGGATAGAGTCGGCATTGAGGCTGATGTCGCCAGCGTCAGATGTGCCGGGTTGCAGGCCTGCGTTGTCGTTTAAGCTCTGGGAGGTAATTTCCCCTCCGCTGGTTACTGAAATCCGTTGTGCCGCACTGATACTGATATCACCGGCATTGCCCTGGCTAACATCGGAGAAGGTGGCAATGCGGGCCCCCTCGGACACCTGCAGATTGTCGATGTCCAAGTAAATGGCACCTGCCTGGCCGGTCTGGATTCCACCGAAGCTGTCCTGCGCGAAAATGGCGTCCGCGGCGATGGCCGAGCGGGCAAAATCGTCTCCCCGCGAGACCTGCAGTTGAACAGAGGTTCCGGTGCCCAGGTCAATGTTATCCAGTGGCAGGATGGCGGCCAGCTCCTGGTTAATGCCGCTGACCAGCAGATCCGCGGCGCGGATGTGAATTTCGCCACCGATACCGCCACCCACCGCTTCGGCGCCAATACGGCCGCCATTGGTTAATTGAATGGATTCGGCCGGGGCTGCGCCACCCCCCATATTGATGTAGATGTTGCCGCCAGAGGATTGCTGGTTGAAACCGATAGTGGTGGATACGCCACTGGGCTGGACCAGTGCGGCACTGGCGCTGTTGTTCGGGGTGTAATTCGGCGGTATGTAGACGCCGTCTGCCGTCAGTATGCGAGTATCAATGGATATATCGCCGCCGTTTCCGGCATCAACAGAGATGGATTCTATGGAGCCGCCGCTGGTCAGGTGAATTTCATCGGCGCTGATGGTAACGCCGCCCGGTGTGTATCCGGGATCACTGGTGTTGGCGCTCTCAAAGGCACCGGTGGAAATTTCTGCCCGTTCTGACAGAGTCAGTAAACGGGTGTTAACCGTGATGTTCCCGGCCAGCGCACTGCTGCCGGTTGCGTCGCTGCGAATCTGTGCCTGGTCCGACAGTGTGAGGGTATCGATTCCGTCCAGCAGGATACTGCCGCCGCGACCACCGTTGGTGTCCGTATTGATAGTGGTGTTAGCACCATTCAATACAACGTGGTTAAAGCCCGTGATGGTAAGGTTGCCGGAAGCCGGGGCGGTGCCGTAGATTCGGGTGCTGATGGTGCTGTTGTTTTGCAGGCTGAGCTGGCTGCTGCTGGTGTTGCCCAGACTGATCAACGAAATTGAAGCCGGATCGCCGCTGCCATTAACGTAGGCTTCGATGCGGGATTGATCCAGGGAAATGGTGCTGGCACCCACATCAATGGAACCGCCGATAGAATAGAGGTAGGTGCCCGCCTGCAAGTCTATCTCGCTGGCCAGCAACGACAGCCCCTTGCTTGCCTGCAGGGTAGCCCCTTCGACCGTGATTTTGCCCATTGGGGCGGCCAGGAATCCGAAAGCGGCAGGATGGGCCATCTGCAGCGCCGAATCACCACTGAAAGCGGTGATCATGTTACCGCCAGGATCTTCCATCCACAGATCACTGTCGGTGCTGGCATGGAAGCTGCCATCCACAGCCAAGGTTGCGCCCGGGCCAAAGACGAAACCTGCCGGGTTCAGCAGGAACAGGTTCGCGCCAGTCACATTCATCTCAATGCGACCGTAGATATTGGAGACATCGCCGCCGGTCACCTTGCCGATAATGTTTTCCGTGGTCAGGCCAGGGTCGGCAGTAAAGAGCACGGTATCGGCGCTGTTTAACTGAAACGTGTCAAAACTCTGCAGCAGGTTGATGCCGGAATTGCCGCCGGGGCGAAAGCCCTGGTTTTCACCCACGGTGTAGCGGGTCCCGCCCAGATAGCTTTCTATACCGGGACCGTTGGGGCCGTTAACGATAATGCTGGTGGTGGGATCAACCGCGAATACAGCGGATGTGCACATTACCAGGCCGGTGGCCCACAAACCGGGATTGGTAATTTTGCGTCTGTTCATGGCAAGGTCACCGACAGGCTGAGATGCCAGCCCTGTTCCTGCAGGGACGAATCAATAGGCTCGGATGTCATCTCTTCCAGTGCCTCCCCATACCAGACTTCGGCGCGGTAACGGTGGCCGGATGAGAACAACAGGCCCGCACCGATGCTGGCCAGCTGATCGTCAACGGGGTCTTCCCCGGCGCTGTTCCAGCCCTGGCCATAATCGGCGAAGGGGGCAAACTGCAGGGTAGAGCTGCCATCGCCGCTGCGCCATACCGGTATGCGCCACTCAAGTGATGCAATCACCCCGTTGTCGGCTACCAGGCCGTTCTCGACGTAGCCTCGCACGGTGCGCTTGCCGCCAATGGCCAGCTGCTCCATACCCAGCAGTGGTGAATCGCTCCACTGGGCGTCCAGGCGGCCAATGAGAGTGGAGTCGAGCAGTGCCATACGCTGGGCCAACTGGAATTGCACGAGAGCACTGAGGAACTCGCCGTCGGGGATGTCGTCATCGTCGTGGATGGTGGCATTGTCAACGTTCAGGCCTGTGCTCAGCGTCGTGCGCAGGGCCAGTACCCGCTGCGGGCTACGATGAGTGTAGTCCTGTCCAATGCGAACTACCCGTGCCCTGGCAAGACCCTCTTCGGGGCCCGGGGTAAAGGTGAAGCCAAACCCCAGCAAGCTGGTGTAGCTGCGGCGCGCCTCGGCCTTCAGGAACAGGCGCATGGTGGAGTCCGGGTGACGCCAGAGTGGATGCTGCACTTCACCGGTGAAGGTGCTGGACTCGCCCTCAATCTGCAGCGCGTCGAAAGGTTTGGGCACCACTTCGGAATGGCTCTCAGACCAGGCCACGCCCACGGTGGTGCCGTAGCTGTTGATGGGGATGCGGTAGAAGGCGTCGGCTTTCTCCAGCCCCTCGGTTTTGGTGGCCCAGATACCCAACTCATCACTGAAGCCGAGCAGGTTGTAGTGCATAAAACCCAGGGTCAGGGCCTCTTCACCAATGGCTACCGGTTCGTCATTGGCCAGCGTGATGTTGAATTGCCAGGGGCGCGCCTCCTCAATACCCAGGTCGAGTCGCGCTTCTCCCGGTGTGTCTCCTGGCAGCAGCTGGGCCTGAAAACGTTCGATGCGTGGATCCTGCTGCAGCAGTTGCAACTCTTCTTCCAGCGCAAATACATTGAGGGGCGTGCCGGCTCGCAGAATCTGTTGCTCAATGGGAGCTGTGCGCAGGCGGCCGTCAGTGTGTGCAGAGACTTCGGCCAGATAGCCTTCCACAATCAGGACGCGCACCACGCCCCCGGCTACCTCCTGATCGGGGATGAGCGCGCCGGAATTGACCATGCCTGCAGCGATGTAAGCCTGGGTGATGGTGGTGCGAAGTCGCTCCAGGTCAGCAAAGCTCACCTGGCGGCTACGGAAGTCGGCGGCGATGGCTTGCAGCTTTTCCAGCGGGAATACCTGGTTGCCGGAAAATTGGTAGTCGCGGATATAGACGGTGCGGCCAGCGGCGATACCTTCCAGGTTGTTACTGTCCGGAATGGTGACGGGTGGCAGTATCTGCTCACCAGTACCCGATTCAAACGATGGCAGGGTGGGGCGTTCGTCAGCGGGCCTGTTCAGCAGATCAGCCCGGCTGGAGAGGCTCCCTATTGCCAGCAATCCCGCCAGCGACGCTGCCCCAAGTGTTTTCCTTATCATTGTCGTCAGCGCAGGGCTCCGTGTAGCAGGACATAGTGCTCAAGACGCTCAGTTGCCAGAGCCTGTGTCCCTTGCCATGAAATACCAATCCGTGAATGGCTAACTCTTACATAGTGGTTATTTTACAGTCCAGAGTTCATTGACGCCTATATCAGCGTGCGGAAGAAGAGGATTTTTTCGGAATAATGGGTAAACGCCCGTATTTCGAGGGTGTCGCAAAGTGCCTTGCAGAGTTCTTCGGGCAGAAGGACAGAGTAGGGTGCCCGGAAAGCAGCTGCAGAGGGGCTTCCGGGTGAGTTGCCGGCAGGTGTGACGAACTCGCGAGGGGGAAGGGTGGAGCCCCGGTCACCATCGTCCGGAGAGGATAGAGGGACATCCGCCTGGTGACTCCGGGGCGCGCAGGGTTGTGTTGCTTACTCGTCAGCGTGTCGCATACAGAAAATGCATATGTTTTTCATACTGATCCAGCACATCGGCAATTACCTGTTCTTCGGTCCACCCCATGACATCGTAATCCTGCCCGCCTTCAAGCAGATAGACTTCCGCCCGGTAGTAGCGCAGCTCCTTACCACGTTTCTGGCTGGTGTCACGCACTACAAAGCTCGGGGGCACATAGGGGCGGGCATGCACAGAGTAGAAAAACTGCTGTTCATCGCCGTGATCCACCTCGATCCAGACCCGGTCCTGATCGTCGTGGGCAACGGTTGCCGTGACGGAGCGTTTGGCAAATTCCGCCTCCACTTTCTGCAGCGATGGTTCCACCACATTTCTGAGGAAGTTGCGCACCTCCGGGTAGCCGGGGTGGTGAATGATACGGGACAGTCGCTTCTCCCAGCTCACCGGGCGGTGCGGAACCCGCGGGGCTATCATGGCGTCCCGCAACGTGACCCGTTTGACCCCTTCAATGCGCAGGGCGCGCAACAGTCCCCAGCACATCAGCAGCATGACGATGGTAAAGGGCAGGGCACTGGCAATGGTGGCGGTCTGCAGGGCGGCCAGTCCACCGGCCATCAGCAGCGCTGCCGCAATACAGCCCTCGGTAACCGACCAGAAGATGCGTTGCCAGACCGGGGTCTCCTCGTCGGTACCGCCGGAGGTGAGCATGTCCACCACCAGGGACCCGGAGTCAGAAGAGGTCACAAAGAAGGTGACAACCAGGATTGTGGCCAGCAGCGATGAGACGGTAGACCAGGGCATGTATTCGAAAAACTGAAACAGGGCCACCGAGGTGTTTGCCTCCACATCAGCGGCCAGTTGGGTAATGTTCTGGTCGATGATCATATGCAGGGCACTGTTGCCGAAGAAGGTCATCCACATAAAGGTAAAGCCGACCGGTACCAGCAGAACGCCGATGACAAACTGACGAATGGTGCGACCGCGGGAGACCCGCGCGATAAACATACCGACAAACGGCGACCAGGCAATCCACCATCCCCAGTAGAACAGGGTCCAGCCACCTATCCAGCCACGGGGCTCGTAGGCATAGAGGTTAAAGGTGGTTTCCACCAGCCCGGAGAGGTAGGCACCGATATTCTGTACATAGGTCTTTAACAGGTAGACGGTGGGGCCGGCCAACAGCACAAATGCCAGCAGGATCACCGCCAGGATCAGGTTCAGCTCCGAGACCCGGCGAATGCCCCCGTCCAGGCCCAGTACCACGGAAACGGTGGCAAAGCAGGTGATGATGGCAATCAGTACAATTTGCCAGCCTGTCGCAATGGGCATGCCGAAGAGGTAATTGAGACCGGCATTGACCTGCATGACGCCGAAACCGAGGGAGGTGGCCACCCCGAAGAGGGTGCCAAGTACCGCGAAAATATCCACCGCGTGGCCGATGGGGCCGTGAATACGCTCACCGATAAGTGGGTAGAGGGACGAGCGGATGGTCAGCGGCAAGCCGTGGCGGAAGGCGAAGTAAGCCAGCGACAGTGCCACTACCGCATAGATGGCCCAGGCGTGTATGCCCCAGTGAAAAAAGGTAATGCGCATGGCCTGTCGTGCTGCCTCAATACTGCCGGGATCCGCAGCGGGTGGCGCCATAGTGTGCATGACCGGCTCGGCTACGCCGAAGAACATCAGTCCGATGCCCATGCCGGCGGAGAACAGCATGGCAAACCAGGAGCCGTAGCTGTAATCCGGTTCACTGTGATCCGGACCCAGCTTAATGTGGCCGTAGTCGGACAGGGCGAGGAGAATCACAAACAGCACAAACAGCGCTACGGCAAGCACATAGAACCAGCCCGCGGTGTTCACCACCCAGGACTGGATAGCGGAAAACAGAGTCTCTGCAGTCCCGGGCATCATCACGGCAAACAGCACAAACAATAAGCACAACCCACCGGCACCGATAAACACCGGTGGGTTGACCCTGATCCAGCGCTTTTCAACGGTTTCTGGTTCTGTGACGGGGCTGGGAGCGTTCATGGCATTCCTCTTGAGCTTGTCTGTATGTCAGTGCGCTCGTGGCGACACTCAAAGGTAAAAGTCCAGTGATAGGTAGAGGGCTTCAAAATCCCCTTCGCCGACCTGGCCGTTGCGGTCGACGTAGCCGTCCTGCCACAGATACTCCACGTAGATCCATCCCGGTCCGTAGTCGTAGCTGAGTCCTGGCGCTACCGCCGTTACCCGGTCAGCGTCGTTGCCATCGGTGTCGGGTTCGGCAGCGCTGGCATCAAGGTAGAGTGACCAATCGCCGATGTTGTAACCGATCTCGAACGCGTAGCGGTCGTTGTCAATTTCTTCCGGCAGCAGCGCGGCTTGCCAGTAGGCGGTGGGCAGCTTACGGGATTGGGTAATCCATGAGGCCTTGAGGAACAGGTTGTTGATGTTGCCTTCGTAATAGAGAACAGCGCTTTCGTGGGAGCCGCTGGTGGGCTTGTCCGGTGTGCCCGTGAGGTCCTGCAGCTGGCCGGATTGCAGTGAAATACCTACAGCGTGGCTGCCTGAGGCCTGCCAGCGAAGATTGCCCACCCAGGTCTGCACTTTGCGGAAGGTGGTGGAGCTGCCCCAGTGGCCGTTGTCGTCAACGGTGTCTGTACTGGTGCCACCCCAGTCATCCTGTACGTAATAGGCGAGGTCATAGTTGAGCTGTTCCTGCACGGCACTGAATTTAAAGCCCACGTCCATCTGGTCGCCAAAGCCTGCCAGCAGAATGTCGCCGGGCCAGAAGTTGATGGTTTTCCAGCCAAATGGCACCTGGGACTTACCCACCCGTAGTGTATAGGTGTCACTGAAGCGCCAGCCCACCCAGGCCTTGTGGAGTGTGAATTCGTCACCGGTGGAGTTGTTGTCAGGATCGGTAAAACTGCCTGGGCCAAAACGCATTTCGGCGGAATAGAGCCAGCGTTCGGGCGCGGCGGCCTCACCGTCGGCGTAGATAATCAACGCTTCGCCGGTGAATTCACCCCCGGTATTGGTATTGCTGTCGTCGCCGGGGTAGTACTGGTAGGTGCCCCAGACGCCGGCTGACAGGTTGGTGGTGGGGTCTGCGCCAAAGGATGCGGCGGTTATCAGGCTGCTACCAGCGAGAACGGTTAATTGACGAACAAACTTCCTTTTTGATGTCATTTTCCTGCTCGACTCTTCAGGCGGTGAACGAAGTGCATGGCTGCTGGCGCATGACACAAGTGGTGAATGTGATAACCGTGCAAGGGTGCAAATGCCAGTTATGACGGTTGCAGAACCAATCGACGCAGGTTTAATCCACCACGTTTGTAAATTCGAATTGTGCGTGCGTTGCACCGCAACACAGGTACTTCTGCCGCCGACAAAGCGGCGCTTATGAGCAGGCGCTGCTCTGCCTGCAAAGATAAGCCAGCCCGGAGCTGGCCAATGGATAAAGGGAATTGCATCGTCAAAGCGAGATAGCCTCGCTGCAACTGCCCTGACTGAGTATAGCCCCTTGTGCGGGAATCGTTTACCCCACCGGCAGGCAGCGTTGACCAGACCTCTGCCTTTGCGATATCAAGCGGCAACGACTTGCCGGAACCTGACCAATGTGGCTGGCACATTATTCCTTCTGTGATCTGATTCATGGCTTGGCTGCCAGAGAGTGGTGGAATTCTCAGATTTGAACGTTGGTACCATTGGCTGCGGAGAAAAGTCCGTGCAGTTTAGTCATACTCCCTGCCAGCAAGAGACAAGACGGGGGAGATCCGGATATGAATATCAAGCTTTTGATTGCAGGTTTGGCTTTGGGCGTTGCTTCTGCCAGTGCATTTGCCGGCAGTACGGCGGATGCTGCCATCGGTGGTGCCCTGGGGGGGGCTATCGGCGCGGCAGTAGGTAACGAAGTAGGTGGTCGTGATGGGGCTATACTCGGTGGCGCCATTGGCGGTGCGGCGGGTACGGCAATTAACACCAAAGACGATCGCGATGGCGGCCATGATCGTTACCGTCGCGATGATTCCCGTTACTACGACGATCGCCACAGACATTACGAGCGCCGTCAGGAGGGTGGTCACTTCTGTCCACCGGGGCAGGCGAAAAAAGGCAACTGCTGAGTGGCTGCACAATCGCTGCGGACATAAAAAACCGGGCTGTCGCCCGGTTTTTTATGTCCGCAATTCCGGTTCGAGGGGGGGGGGCGGCCTATTGGGCGGGTGACATTGCGCGGGCCTTTTCCTGTACGAACAGATTCATGTGATGCACCACGGCCAGGCCGTTGCCTTCGGTGTCGCAACCGAAGGCTGCGTAGTTTTCCTCCAGGGCATTCAGCTCCATCATGACCCGGCGGGTGTAATCCCCCAGACTCTCCTGTTCGCTGAGAGGGGCGAGGATGATGGCGCATTGCTCGAGGGCGGCCAGACCCAGCTCCGTGCAGCAAGGATCCAGGGGTTTCTGATAGGCGTGGTTGAAAGCAGTTTGCTGTTGCCGGGCGAGTTCCGCGTCTACCTGTCTGGTCAGGGTATGGTGGGTAGCTACATCGGAGGGAGTGGAAGAGGGCTGGCGGGCCAGGGTGACCGGTGGTTTACGTTTGAATCGTTGTGGCCAACCAATCCGGATCATAGCAGTGTGCCTCGGGTTTAACGGTTTTCGTTGAACGGGTTCTGGCTTGCTCTCTCAGGTGTTACTTACCGGGGGCTGATTATCAGATCCGTCCCTGGATTTTTTGTCTGTACAGGCTCTTGGGCCTGTTTGTTTGAATGGGCACTTACGCCTTCGACTGTCAGGGCACTTACGCTGGACCGGGAGCCGCAGACTGGCTATGTCATACAGCTATGGGGCAGTGCCAGAGGTGTGAGATGCAGCTCACACTTTGCCCCTATATTGAGACGTTTTACCACTGGTTCGTCAATGCTCTGGATCAATTTTTTTGCTGGTCAGCGTTCGTCGTTGCCAGGGTCATTAGGGGGAGGATGTGGGGCGGGGGCAATCTGGCCCTTCCGGAGGGGCGGGATAGGGGGCTAGTCCCAATCCCAATCCTCGAATTCCCCGGGTTGTATATGGTGCTGGAAGGTGGCCTGGGCCAGTACCTGGTCTCTCAGGGGCTCGGGAATCATCTCGCAGATGTCATTAATCTGCATCCCGATCAGCTCCCGGTCATTCAGTGCCGCGCAGCACAATTCAAGGGTCTTGTGCTGCTCCGGGACGTACTGCAAGGCGTGGTAGTCCCAGGCCACGGCAGCCAGGCAGATGCCAAAGCTGCGCTCGGAAGGGGGAATCAGGGCGAGCAGCTCGGCGGAGAGTGTCGGCAGGGACAGGCGGCTGGCCAGCAGTGCCGATGCGCTGTGGTTTGCCATAAGCCGTTGCAGGTTACCAACGGCCAGCCCGGTCAACCTGTCATCCAGCAGGTGCGGGGGTACCTGATCAAGTGCGTAGCCGGACTGCATGGCGGCAAGACAAAGTTCGTAGCTGCGTTGGTTTTCGGGCACCCGCAACAGGCCATTGCTGTGGTAGCGAATGTAGTCCTGTGAGCGCGCCGTGGTTTTGTCGTTGTCGTCCAGGTCGGTGTAGCTCCGGGGATCCAGTTGCAAGGCGTGGTCAATCATCTCCTGTGGCCAGGGGCGGGGCCACTTATCCAGTGCCAGGGCAGGCAGCAGTGGACGATAGAACTCGGGGTTGCCCAGCAATCCTGCGGGCAACACCTTGAGAAGGGCAGGGTTCCGGCGGCAGCGCTCGCGCAGGATTGCGGGCTGGCGATAGTCCGCCGGCAGCTCTTGCAGTCTCTGTGGTGTGGCCAGCAGCACTTCATCACACAGCTCTGCGGTCAGGCGCTCTGCGGGGATATCCTCCAGCTGGTAATCGCCGCGGCGCAGGGCATCTATCCAGGCGCTGTCAGGCGCGTTGAGCAGTACCTGTTCCCCCTCCAGCAACACCAGTGCCGGCAGGTTGCCGACAAACTCGGCCAGCTCCCGGGCGTTACGACCGTTGGCGGTGAGAACGCTGGTGTCGGCACCCGCTGCCAGCAATTTGGCCAGCTGCCCGTGCTGGCGTTTGATAATAGCGTTGTGCAACGGGTTCATGACTGCCGCCCTATGTTGTTGAGGTGTTCCGTTATGACCGCCACCTGCTGCCGGTAGGCATCCTGCTCAAACCAGAAGGTGGGAAAAGCGCTGTAGTCACGCTCCGGCCAGCCGCCAAACTGCCAGTGGATCCAGCCATCCTGGCAGAAGGTATCGGCGTAGAAGGTGGAGCAGTCCACATCGCCGCAGCTGCAGCCCAGCAGGACGATACGGCGCTTGCCCGGTGCTGAACTCTGTTGCCAGCTTTCCAGTGAATACCACTGTACATCCTCCGGCAGCAAAAACTCATCGCCGAAGTGGCTGTAGCCCTGGGTGACTTCGAAGTCGCTGACCAGATCGGTGAGAGACTGATCATTGATGAGTATCTGGAGCCGGGGCTTGCCCTCATTGCGGGGTTTGCTTTCAGCGCCTGTCTGCCACTGCAGCCTGAGTGTGTTCATACCGGTGTGATCCTGTTACTTCCCTTGTTGCCGCCGCCATCGAGACTAAGTGAAAGTGTTGCCAGCTTCAACGTAAAGACCATCCGCACAGCGCTGCGACTCTGTAGCCTTGGACGGAAACACCTGCGGTTTGCATCAGGCCAGAGTGGGCGGCTGGTGATTCGGTGGCCACCTGTTGAGAATGAGAAGGGCAGCGAGACACCTTTTTACAAAACTAAATGATAATAATTAGCAATACGGTTTACATGGAGAGTGGCTAAACCTAGAATGGCCCCCTGAATATTGAGCGTCTTATTTGGGGGGAATCATGAAAAAACCGTTATCCGTGGCAATAGCCAACATCATCCTGGCGTCATCCGTAATGGCTGCGCAGGCCAGATCCGATGACTCGGCAGGCTATATGGAAGAGCTGACCATCACCGCTATCCGCGAGGATCGCAAAAGCCGGGGGGCAACGGGACTGGACCTGAGCATCTACGAGACGCCGCAATCACTCACGATTGTCAACGCCACCACCATTGCCGACTTTGCCCTGACGGATATTAATTCCCTGCTGCAAATGACCACCGGTTTGAACGTCGACAAGGCGGAGACCGATCGCACCTACTACAACGCCCGTGGTTTCGATATCACCAGCATGCACATCGACAGTGTGGGCATGCCGTTCGGCACCTTGATCGTCGGCGATATCGATACCGCGATCTACGAAAAGGTAGAGGTCATCCGTGGCTCCAATGGCCTGATCACCGGGCTTGGAAACCCCTCCGGCACCATCAATTACGTGCGTAAGCGGCCCACGAACGAGCTGGCAGGGGCGGTAAAGCTGACCGCCGGACGCTGGGATCGTCGTCGTGCCGAGGTGGATGTCTCTGTGCCCCTGACCGAGAGTGGTTCCTGGGCGGCACGTACGGTGCTGGTCTATCAGGATGCGGACAGCTGGCTGGATCACTACGGCAATGAACGCAAGGTGGCTTATGTGGTGGCCGACGGCCAGTTGACGGATAACCTCACGCTGGCGCTGGGCTACAGCCGTCAGGACAACAACAGCGATGGGGTGCTGTGGGGGGCGGTGCCTGCGCTTTACAGCGACGGCACACCGATCGACACCGAAGTCTCCACCAGTACCACCATGGACTGGACCTACTGGAATACCCGCAGCGACGAATTCTTCGCCGACCTGGGCTGGCAGATCAATGACAACTGGCGTCTCAAGACCTCGGTCCGTCGCACTGACTATGAAGAGGAGTCCGAAGTCTTTTACGTTTACCTCACCCCGGGTGTCGGGCTCGATCCCGTTACGGGTCTGGGGTTGCAGAGCTTTCCCGGCAAGTACGATATTGAGCGTGACGACCTGATCGTGGATGCCAGCCTTAACGGCAGTTTCATGGCCTGGGGACAGGAGCATCAGCTGCAGCTGGGGGTCAGCTCCGCCCGGGGAGATTTTGAAACCCTGGCTTTCGGAGCCCTGGCTGGCTTTGTGGATATGCCACCCTTCCCCGGCTGGAGCGGTAATGAGGTGGCGCGACCCGATTGGGCTGCGCCCTATGTGGCGGGCCAGCAGGATATCGAGCTGGATCGTGTCTACGGTTCACTGCTGTTGTCATTGACAGACAGTTTTAATGTGATCCTGGGGGCGAGCGCGGTTGAGTACACCAACACCGGGGACAGCTTTGGTGTCTCCACCAACTCCACCGAAGATGGCACCAACCCCTATATCGGTTTCACCTGGGAGGTTGTCCAGGGGCTGAACGCCTACGGCAGCTACAGCGATATCTATCAGCCGCAATATGTGTTGGGTCAGGACCTGACCCCCCTGGGTTCTGCCGAAGGTAAAAGCTACGAGTTGGGCCTGAAGAAAGCGTTTGCCGGCAACTCGCTGCTGAGCGTTGCACTGTTCCGCACCGAGCAGAGCAACCTGGAAGAGTTCAGTGCGCACACGGCTGACTTCAGTCAATCCCTGTACCGCGGTATCAACGTGGAATCGGAAGGCGTGGAGATCGAGGTGGCAGGCCAGTTGACCGATGAGATTACCCTGCAGGGTGGTTTCACCCATCTGCGGCTGGACGATGAAAACGGCAGGGAAGCGCGCACCTTTATCCCGCGCAACACCTTCAAACTGCTGCTCAGCTGGAATCCCATGGCGCTGCCGGATCTGAAAGTGGGTCTCTCCGGTCGCTGGCAGGATGACATCTACTTTGATTCCGAGTTTGGTCGCATTAACCAGGACAGCTACGCGGTGATCGGTGGCTACGCCAGCTACGCGGTAACCGACGATGTTGCTGTGACGCTGAACCTGGAGAACCTCACCGACGAGGAGTACTACAGCTCGGTCAAGTATGAGCAGGTGTTTTACGCGGCACCCCGTAACGCCAGTGTGTCGGTTAACTGGAAGTTCTGACGCTACAGTCGCTGCGGACCGGAACACAAAAGGCGCGGCGATGTTGTAGCAGTCATTGGGGGCACGTGTGCCCCCGTTGCTGTTGCCACTGAGGTAATCCATGAACAAATCCCTGTTTAAAATTCACAGCTGGGCCGCCTTGGTGGCGTTTATGCCGCTGCTGGTGATCTGCATAACCGGCAGCCTCCTGGTGTTCAAACACGAAATAGATTCCCTGTTGATGCATGACCAGGTACGGGTGGTACCGCAGGCAGAGCGCCAGTCCCTGGACAGTCTGTTGAGCGTAGTTAATCAGGCATATACAGGCTATGAAGTGGTGGGCTGGGTGTTGTTCCAGGACCCGGCTCGTGCCGATGTGGTCTACGTCATTGAGAAGGGCACCGATGAGTGGTCCTACCTGCTGCTTAACGGCTACACCGGTGACCTGTTGGCAGAGCCGGTGCCTCACGATCACTACCTCACGGATTGGCTGCTGGAACTGCACTACACCCTGTTGCTGCACGATGCGGGTCTGTTGATTGCCGGCCTGTTTGCCATCCTGCTGTTGCTGCTGGGGATCACCGGCCTGATCCTGCATCGCAAGTTCTGGAAAAACTTTTTTACCCTGCGCTGGAAAAGCCGCCTGGTGGTTTACTTTTCCGACCTGCACAAAATGGTGGGTGTGGTCAGCGCCCCCGTGTTGCTGGTGCTCGGTTTTACCGGAGCCTGGTGGAACCTCTCGGGTTTTATACACGAACTGGAAGAGCATGCCGGCGGACATGAGCACCACATCATGCAGGAACGTCTCTACGGTAATGCCATCTCCCTGGATAACCTCACCGCAAAAGCGGCTGCCAGTATCGAGGGCTTTACTCCCACCTACCTCTCCCTGCCCTGGGAGCCGGGGGTGGGTATTACCGTCTGGGGTGATGTGCCCACCGGCAATATTCTCTCCAGCCAGTACTCCAGCACGGTGAGTTTTGACGCGCAGACCGGTGACAAGCTCGGCAGCTACGATATCCGGGAAGCCGGCGCGGGAGCGGTTATCGTCGACACCTACAGCCGGCTGCACTACGGCACCTTCGCCGGCCTGGCGTCCCGTATCCTCTGGTGTGTGCTGGGTGCGGCGCCGCTGCTGCTGGCCCTGACCGGGGTGACATTGTGGGTCAAGCGTCGCAAGCAGCGCGCCCGCGCCAGGTTGAAACGGCAGCAGTCCGTAGCTGAGGCCTGTCAGGGATAGCGGCGCCGGTCAGGTCAGATTGTGATCAGATAAGCCGGGCGAGGGGAGTGTCAGCGGGTTTTGCGCCCCTGTACCGGGTTAAGTTGGCACTTGCGGGTTTGCTTCCTTCTCCATTGCCGGTAAATTCACCTGTTTCCGGCCGCCATCGGCCTGGTCATCCCCGTCGTGTTCACGCATACAAACAGCAGCGGTCGCGATGGGGTGGGTGTGAGTCGCATACATAATTGGGGTGAATGAGTGAATATTGAGCAGTATCTGCAGGTCCTGGCAAAAAACGACGGTTCGGATCTGTATTTGAGCACCGGGGCGCCGCCGTGTGGCAAGTTTCAGGGGGTACTGAAGCCATTGGGGAAGGAGCCTCTGCGTGCAGGCCAGATAGCCGAAGTGGCTAACGCCATCATGGATGATGAACAGCGGGAGAAGTTCCAGCAGGACCTGGAGATGAACCTGGCCATTTCACTGCCGGGGGTGGGTCGCTTCCGTATCAATATTTTCCGCCAGCGCAACGAAGTCTCCATTGTGGCGCGGAACATCAACACCGAAATTCCACAGTTTGAAGATCTCAAACTGCCGCCGATTCTCAAGGATGTGGTGGAGGCCAAGCGTGGCCTGATCCTGTTTGTGGGTGGTACCGGTTCCGGTAAATCCACCTCGCTGGCGGCGCTGATTGATCACCGCAACAGCACCAGCGGCGGCCATATCATCACCATTGAGGATCCGGTGGAGTACGTGCACAAACACAAGAAGTGCATCGTTAACCAGCGCGAGGTGGGTGTCGATACCCGCAGCTTCCACAACGCCCTTATCAACACCCTGCGTCAGGCGCCGGATGTGATTCTGATCGGCGAAATCCGTGACCGCGAAACCATGGAGCATGCGCTGACCTTTGCCGAGACGGGTCACCTGGCGATCTCCACCCTGCACGCCAACAACGCCAACCAGGCGCTTGAGCGTATCGTTAACCTGTTTCCCGAGGAGCGTCGCCCGCAACTGCTGCTGGGCCTGGGGCAGAACCTGCGGGCGTTCGTGTCCCAGCGCCTGGTGAAAACCGTGGACGGCAAACGCTGTGCAGCCGTAGAAGTGCTGCTGGGTACCAAGACCATTGAGGAGCTGGTTAAGCGGGGCGACTTCCATGAAATCAAGGAAATCATGGAAAAATCGGAAAACCTCGGCATGCAAACCTTTGATGCGGCCCTGTTCAAGCTCTTCAAGGAGGGACGCATCACCGAGGAGGAGGCGATCAAGAACGCCGACTCCGCCAACAACCTGCGCCTGCGCATCAAGCTCGACCGTCAGGGCGGTACGCTGGCAGAGGAAGAGGTTGAGGAAGAGTCCGGCGGTGCAGTGCGCAGCTCCGGATTCAGCCTGTCCCTGGAGGAGACTGACGAGGAACGGGCCGAGCGGGAGCAGGGCGGTCAGGTAAAATTCGGCAGCAGTGAGTTTCCGGATCTCGGATGAGTACTGGCAGTTATCGGTTTTCAGTGAGCCGGTAATTCGATACCCAGGTTGCTGCAATCGTAGTCCCGCAGTTCCCGTCGCAACTCTTTGATCAGTTCGGCGGGATCGCGGGCCTGCTGCAGGAAGCCGTTCAGGTACTGTTGCAATTCCTCCTCCTGCTGGTAGAGCGGATGCTGCTGTACCTGTGGGTTGTCCATGGCATCGTCCAGCTCCAGCTCCAGCTCCTGGCTGAAGGCCACGAACTGGGCAATGGTTTGCAGGGAGAGGCCGCAGGCGGTTTCCACGTCGTCGATGCTGTTGTCGAGGATCATCTGCAGGGCGCTGGTCAGAAGCAGGCAGGCGTCCTGCGCGGGATAGACACCGTAGCCATCTTCATCGCCTGGCTCTGGCGTCAGCTCGTCCATGCTCAGCAGGGCTTTTTCCAGGTTCTTCATGGAGTTGAGCTGGCCGGCCAGATACTCCCACACCTTGTTGAGGTTTTTACGCCACTGTTCCGCCAGTTCGTGCTGCCCGGTCAGTTCACAGTAGAATGCATAGTTGCCATAGTGGCGTTCCGCCAACGCTGTAATCAGCGCGATCCGGTTCCAGTGTTCGCGATCGCCGGAGTGAACTGCCATAATCGGGCTCCTGTAACAGCCGGTGTGTGGCTTGAAGTGTAGGTCGTAACGCTCAGCTTGTAATGGGTGGCCTGCGGCCGCCGCGCATCATAGCAAATCCGGATCGTGCCGACAGTCCCTGGTCGCGCCGCCGGTGGTATCGGAAGTCTTGATGAGTCAGAACCCTGCAGCCCACCGCAGCCCACCGTCGCTTTTTGCCGGCTTGAGACGTTTTTACCAACACCGCTTCGATCGCTGGCTGGCCTCGCGCCTGCAGCCGGCGCGCAGTCATACCCTCAATAACCGTCGCCTGTTTATCATGCCCTCCCGCGCTGGCTACGGTTTCCTGTTGGTGGTGGTGTTGCTGTGGCTTACGGGAACCAACTACGACAACAACCTGGTGCTGGCGCTGGCGTTTTTTCTGGCGGCGCTGTTTGTGGTCTGCATTCACCACACTTTCTTCAATATGACGGGGCTGCACATCGAGGTGGTGGGCAGTGCGCCCTGTTTCCTGGGTGAAGATGGCGAGCTGGAGCTGGTGGTCTCGTGTGCGCCCGGCAGGCGCAAGGAGGCCCTGCGGCTGGCACTTGGCAGAGGCAACGAGAGTTGGGTAGACCTGCTGGACACCACCTCGGTACGCCTGAAGCTGTTTACGCCAGGTCTGCAGCGGGGCTGGTACCGGCCGCCGCGCCTGCGGGTGGAGAGCCGCTTTCCGCTGGGATTGATTCGCTGCTGGAGCTGGGTGGTGCTGGATCAACCCATACTGGTCTACCCGCGTCCCCAGGCTGGCGGGGAGCTGCCGCAAGCGGCGGCCGCCGGGGAGGAGGGCAAGCTGGTGTCCGATCCCGGCGCAGAGGACTTCTACGGCTTTCGTGGCTATCAGCAGGGGGAATCGCTGCGCCATATTGCCTGGAAACACTACGCCCGGGGGCAGGGGCTGCATGTTAAGGAGTACAGCAGCCAGCAGTCGCGAGTGGTGTGGCTGGACTTTGACGCCATGCCGGGAGTGGGCCTTGAGGCACGCCTGTCCCGTCTCTGCTATTGGGTGTTGCATCTGTCGGCCACCCATACCGTGTTCGGACTGAGGCTCCCCGGTGTTGAGCTTTCGCCGGGGCAGGGGATGGAGCATCGCCAGCGTTTGCTGCGGCAGTTGGCGCTCTACCGCTGCCAGCCACAGGTTGCAGCTTCCGGTGAGGGCCTGCTATGACGGCAGAGCGCTTCCTGCTACCGCGCAACAGCCTGTTGTGGTTGATCGCCGCCCAGGGGGCGGCGCTGTTGCCTCTCTATTGGTCGCTGCCATTCTGGTTGCCGCTGATCTGGACCGGCGTACTGGTGTGGCGCCTGCAGGAGTTCCGCGGGCGTTGGCCGATGCCCGGTCGAATGCTGAAGGTGGCGCTGACGGGGGGCTGTGTCGCGGGTCTGTTGTTCTCTTTCCGGACCATGCTCGGACTGGAGCCCATGGTTTCGCTGCTGATTTGTGCGGTGTTGCTGAAGCAGCTGGAGATGCAGCGTCGGCGCGATGCGTTGCTGCTGGTGTTTCTCAACTTTTTCCTGATCGGGGTGCAATTCCTGTTTGCCCAGGAGTTGCTGATTTCCCTCTATGCGGCCGGCTGTGTGTTGTTGGCGGTTACCGCCTTGTTGTCGATCCAGCAGCGCGCCGGCAGTGATCGCGCCGCCCGCAGCCTGCGATTGGCAGGACGGATGATGTTGCACGCTCTGCCGTTGACGGTGCTGATGTTTGTGGTGATGCCGCGTATCGGTAGCCTGTGGAGCGTGCCTAATCCCACCCAGATTGCCAGGACCGGGGTCAGTGATCACCTGTCGCCAGGTGATGTCAGCAAGCTGGCGCGGTCCGGTGGTGTCGCCTTCCGCGCCTCTTTCCAGGGCGACCCGCCGGCACCGGAGCAGTTGTACTGGCGCGGGCTGGTGCTGTCCCGTTTTGATGGCCAGAGCTGGAGCCAGAACCGCAAGCCTGATGTGCGGCTGCAGCCTGCCGTCTATTGGGGTTTCGAACGTGAGCCGGGCTGGCTGCAAAACCGCGAAGCCCTGGGCGAACCTTATCAATACTCGGTTATTCTCGAGCCCACCCAGCAACGCTGGTTGTTCAGTCTCGATATGGTGATCCCAGGCGGCGAAGCGCAGACCGGTATCGGTCTGGCATGGGACGGGCGGCTGATCAATGCCGACGAAGTCAGCAGCCGCCTGCAGTATCAGGTCACCAGTAACCTCGATTACCGGCTCGAGCCCGAGCTGGCGAGCTGGCGCCGCGACAACGAGCTGCAGTTGCCGGGGCAGGGTAATCCCCGCGCCCGTGAAACAGCACAGCGCTGGCGGCAGGAGAGTGACAGTGACGAAGCCTATATCGACCGATTGCTGGCCCTGTATCGTTCCGACTTTGTCTACACCCTGGAACCGCCGCTATTGGGGAAGGATTCCGTGGATGAATTTCTCTGGCAGTCGCGGCAGGGTTTTTGTGAGCACTTTGCCAGCAGCTTTGTGTTTATGGCGCGGGCGGCCGGTATCCCGGCGCGTGTAGTGGTGGGTTACCTGGGCGGGGAGTTCAACGCCCAGGGCGGCTACTGGTTAGTGCATCAATACGACGCCCATGCCTGGTCCGAGGTGTGGTTGCCGGAGAGGGGCTGGGTGCGGGTTGATCCTACCGCGGCAGTGGCACCGGAGCGCGTGCGCCGCAGCCTTGGGGACACCCAGGCGTCAGCGGTGGAGGAGGTGATCTCCCTGGGACGCTATCGCCACATTCCGCTGCTGGATCAGATGCGGATGCAGTGGGATGCACTGAATTATCACTGGCACCGTGCGGTAATGGGGTTTGACCAGGACACACAATACCGGCTGCTGAACCAATGGCTGAACGGTGTCAGCCCGCTGAAGCTGGTGTTGCTGGTGCTGTTTGGCGGCAGTCTCCTGCTGGCGTTGATCAGCCTGCACCTGTGGTGGCAGTCGCGCCCACCACCCCTGAGTGGGGCACAGCGTTACCATCAACGCTTCGAGCGACTCTTGTTGCGACGGGGTTGGCGCCGCCAGCCCGGCGAAACCATCGCTGTGTTTGCCGGGCGGGTCGCCGGGCGGGAGCAATCCCCGCGCGCCGCGTCGGCGTTGCAGTCATTCGTCACACTCTACAACGAGCAGGTTTACGCTGGCGATCTTGTCTCCCCGGCCCGCTGGGAGGCCGCTTTGAAGCGTATACGTCAGGCGCTGCAACAGCAGGCCGGTGCCAACGTTTTGCGCCCCCGCAGTCGCCACTGAAACAGTCAATTCGGGTCAAAGTTGTGATCCGAAATGGTGCGCCAGGCGAATTCCTGGGCCGCCTTGGTGCAAAATAAAACTTTTTTCCCGTGTCGCAAAATTTCTGCCTCACACTCTCTTGAGAAGGATGTGTCTGCTGTGCACAATGCCGGGCATTCCTATGCATTAAAATTGTGCGTAAGAAGTAACTGACTGATTATAAAAAGATTATTTTGGTGCCTTTAGTTTTTGTTGTGGTGCAGTGCAAAACTCAACGGCATTGGGAAATGATCAGAGAAAGACAAGCAGAGAGAATCATGAAAAAGATACTTGGTGTTCTGACACTGTCAGTCGCGCCTGCGGTTGCCTATGCAGGGAGCGAGCTCAGTAGCGCAAATACAGCCTGGATGCTGACGGCGACCGCGCTGGTGTTGTTTATGACCTTGCCCGGTCTGTCGCTTTTCTACGGCGGTCTGGTGCGTACCAAAAACGTGTTGTCGGTTCTGATGCAGTGTTTTGCCATCGCCTGTATGGCATCACTCATCTGGTTGCTGGCGGGTTACAGTCTCTCCTTCAGCGAGGGCAATCCGTTTATTGGTGATCTCAGCCGGGTCTTTATGGCCGGCATGACACGGGACAGCCTGAGTGGTGATATCCCCGAGTCACTGTTTTTCATGTTCCAGATGACTTTTGCCATTATCACCCCGGCGCTGATTGTGGGTGCCTTCGCCGAGCGCATGAAATTTTCGTCGGTACTGGTGTTCAGCGCGCTGTGGTTGCTGGCGGTCTACTTCCCGGTCTGTCACTGGGTGTGGGGCGGTGGCTGGCTGGCCGACATGGGCGCCATGGATTTTGCCGGTGGTATCGTGGTGCATATTACCGCCGGTGTCGCGGCGCTGGTTGCAGCACTGGTCATCGGCAATCGCAATGGCTTCCCCACTACCGCCATGCCGCCACACAACCTGACCATGACAGTCACGGGCGCCGGTATGCTGTGGGTGGGCTGGTTTGGCTTTAACGCCGGCAGCGCGCTGGCAGCCAATGGCGATGCCACCATGGCCATGACCGTAACCCATATCTCGGCCGCAGCGGGATCCCTGGCCTGGGTGGCAATGGAGCAGATTAAGTACGGCAAGCCCAGTGTGCTGGGTATTGTTACCGGCATGGTGGCGGGTCTCGGTACCATCACGCCGGCGTCGGGCTTTGTCGGTCCTGCCGGTGCACTGGTGATCGGCATCAGCGCCGGCGTTATCTGCTTTGTAATGACCCAGGCCATCAAGCGCAAGTGGAAGATTGATGACTCCCTCGACGTGTTCCCGGTGCATGGTGTGGGCGGTATTCTTGGCAGTCTGCTGGTGGCGGTATTCGCCTCGCCCGACCTGGGCCTGTTCAGTGGCTTTGGTGCGGAGCCTGACAGTGGTTACTCCATCGCCGCTCAGCTGAAGGTGCAGTTGATTGCTGTGGTGGTCACCTTTGTCTATACGGCGGTGATCAGCTGGGCCTTGCTGAAACTGACGGGCGTATTGACCGCGGGCATCCGGGTCAGCAAAGAGGATGAGACCGCCGGTCTCGATATCACTGCTCACGAAGAGAGCGGTTACAAATTCTGATCGCGGTCCCTCCGCAAGGCAGAGACAGGAAGCCCGCCTTTTGGCGGGCTTTTTTGTGGCCGGCGCTGGGGCAGGTGCTGCTTTGCTGCCAATGCGGTGCCGGCATGGGGTAGAATCGCCCTTTTTTGCGGAGAGGCAGGCAGTTGAATCGATTCAGTGGCTACCTGGTAGCTGTCGGACTGGCGGCACTGGCGATGGGTATTCAGGTCGTGATGGTGCCGTGGCTGGCGGTTGGCGAACTGCATCTGGAGCCCAGTCATGTGGGCTGGGTGCAATCGGCGGGCCTGCTACCGGTGGTGCTGATGCTCTATGGGGGCTCATTTGCGGATCGTGCCGGTGCCTGGCGTTGGCTGCCGCTTATCTACGGGGCCATGGCACTGTGCCACGCTGGCTTGCTGGCCTTTCTGGTCAGCGGCCATCTGGCACTGCTCAGCCTGCTCTCCTACGCGCTGCTATTGGGCGTGTGCCAGGCCTTTCTGCAGCCGCTGCGGGATCGTGTACTGCCGCGTTTTCACCAGCGCTCCCGCCCCTATCAGGGAGCAGTGGTGCGTATCAGCCTGAGTGTCTACGTCGCCCAGGCGCTGGGAGTCCTGCTGGCCGGGCAGAGCGAGCGTTTGGGGCTGGCGCCTATTTTTGCCGTACAGGTGGTGGCACTACTGGCCTGTGCGCTGCTGTTTGTATTGTTGTTGCGCCACAGCGAGCGTGATGTCCCGGTACCCGTGCAGACACCTGCAGCGGTCAGTGTGGCTGAGGGGTTGGGCTTTGTGCGACACCACCCGGTGCTGCGCCACCTGATGCTATTGGTGAGCTTCAACGGCTTTATGAACATGGGTGTGTTTGTGGTGGCGATACCGCTGCTGTCCCGCCACGTCTATCAGCAGGACGCGCTGTCCTTTTCGCTGCTGCAGCTGCTGTTCACCTTTGGTGGTATTGCTGCGTCGGTGGGCCTGATTCGTCGCGGTCATGTGGCGCAGCCGGGGCGGGCGATTCTCTTCTGTCTGCTCTATACCGGACTGCTGATGCTGGCCTTGTCGGCGCAGCCCAAGGAGAGCGGCTTGCTGATGCTGGTGTTTGGCTGGGGCGTGGTGGCAGGGGTCAGCGCCAGTCTCGGTAAGGGTCTGCTGCAGCAACAGGTGCCGGAGGCTTACCGCGGCAGGACACTTTCCATCTACCAGCTGGCGCTGTTTGGCAGTGCGCCCCTGGGGGCGCTGGTGTGTGGTTATGTGGCCCAGGCCTGGGGACCGCTCACGCTGTTCACCATTGGCGGGGTGCTGAGCCTGGCGCTGTTTGTGGTCTATCTGGGTGTGCGTCCCATGTGGCGCCTGGAGCGGGCGCTCACCGTCAGCCCTGCAGAAGATGGCGAAACGCCAGCAGGCTCGCCGTAACCGCAACATTGAGTGACTCCACCCCATTGCTCATGGGAATGGAGATCAGTTTGTTGCATCGTCGCGCCACCGTCTCTGACACGCCGTCCGTCTCATTGCCCAGTACAAACACATTGCGACCCGCGGCGGCGGTTGAGCCGATAGTGGCTTTGGCGTGGGAGGAGAGGCCGTAAATGTTGGCGCTGGCTGCGGCAAAGTCATCCAACGCCTGTTCCAGCTGCTGACAGCGCAGCACCGGCGCCCGGAACAGGGTACCTGCGCTGGCCTTGATCACCAGGGCGTCCAGCTTCGCACAGCCTTTCTCCGGCAGCAGCAGTCCGGCACAGCCACTGGCGGCCACCGAGCGGATAATCATGCCCAGGTTCTGCGGGTTGGTGATGCGGTCAAGGGCGATGATGTCGTAATTCTCCGCTGGCTCCTGCTCCAGAAACTCCTGGTAGGGGCGATAGCCTTCGCAAATCAGGTCCAGTGCAACCCCCTGATCCTGCTTGCTGTTGCGGGAGATGCGTGACAACTCCTGGCGGTCGTGCCAGACAATCTCTGCCGCCCTGGACTCCGCCAGCGCCATGATCTCGGCGATGATGCCGCCGGGTTTGTTACTGCTGGCGAGGTGCAACCGGTAGGGGCGGGCGGAGGGTTCCTGCAGGGCCTCCAGCACCGGTTTGCGCCCGTATACGGTGAGCATCTGGTTGAAGAACTGCTTTTTCTGGCGGTAGTTGTCGCTGTCGCTCATGGGTGTCTCGGGCTTACTTGTCGTCGGTGTAGTCGGGGGATGTGGTTGCGTCTGCCAGCAGTGATGCCAGCGGCTGCAGTGATTGACCATGGGGCTGGCGCCCGGCAATTGGCAGCGTCTCCCTGCCCAGAGCGCGGTAGAGCGCCAGCAGTGCTGGCTGGTCAACAAGTGCCTGCAGGTGGGCGGCAACGGTGCCCTGGTCACGCCGTGCTATGGGGCCGGTCAGCGCTTCACTGGTATCCCCTCTGAGGCAGTTTTCCAGTGTCTGGCGGGCCAGCGGACCCAGCAGCCGCCGCGCCTGCTGGCCATCAATGCCGGCCGCTTCAAGGCAGCGGAAGCTGCTGTCCATCAGCGTGACCAGATAGTTGCAGGCCATAACGGTACTGGCGTGGTAGAGGCTCTTGGCGTCGCTGTCTATGGTGAGGGGCTCGCCACCAATGGCGCGGAAGGCGGGCAGTAGGCGTCCAAGGGCTGCCTCGTCCCCCTCAGCGGTGCAGTAGCTGCCGGCGAAGCCGGCGATGGAGCGCGCCGGATCGGCAAAGCTGTGCACCGGGTGCACACTGGCGGTGTGGCAAGCCTGCAATCCCAGGACGCTGCTGGCCAGTGAGCCGCTGCAGTGGAAGACCACGCTGCTGGCGCAGAGTGAGGGTGCCAGGCGTTTGGCTGCATCGGTAATGGCGCCATCGGGGGTGGCAATCAACCACAGGTCTGCAGCCGTTGGCGTCATCGGTTCGCTGCAGGCTTCGCCGGCACCGATAAATTCGACCGCGTCCCGGGCGCTGGCGAGGCTGTTGCAGAATACCTGCCCGATACGAAACTGCCCGCTGTCGTGCCACAGGCGCGCCAGGGTGCGGCCGAGTTTGCCGGCGCCGTAGATGCTGAGAGTGGCGGGGGTGGTCATTGGCTCAGTCGGCCTCACGGTGGTTGCGCGCTGCTGCGTACAAGGCTGGTGGACAGGACGGCAAATGCCGGTGTGGGGCGCGAGTATACCACTGCTGGTGGCGCAACCGGGTGTGTTGCTGTGGGTGGCAGTCTGAGGCCCGGATCCCTGACGAATCCCGAGCCTCTGCGATTCCTGGGCTGATCTATTTGTTGTGCTTGAAGCAGGCGTTGCTGCGATCCATCAATGCCGCCAGCACCATGGAGCGGCTGATGACGCCAATCAGCTTGCCGTCCTGAATCACCGGATAGTTCTTGTGGTGATGGCGCAACATGCTCTGGGCCACTTCCACCACGCTGGCCTCAGGATCAAAGCTGACCACTGCTGTTTGCATGACGGAAGCTACGGGTGCGGATTCGTCACAGTACATGGCGTCATTGAGAAGCTCCTTGATGCAGTCCTGCTCGGAGACATAACCCACCAACCGCTTGTGGTCATCAACTACCGGTACCCCCAGTACCCGCGCCCGCAGCATGGCGTCCACCGCCGTGCGTACGCTGACATCAGCGTGGACGGCATAGTGTTCGGGGCTCATATAATCCTTTACCAGAATGGAATGCATGCAGGATTCTCCTTAGCGTGCCTGATTGGTTTTATTGCAGGCTATCGCACTCAGTATAGGCGCACATGGATGCAGATCAATCAGGTGGGGGGTTCGGTCGGGTGGCGTCATCCGCCTCTGCGGGTCAGCCGCGCTGCCGCTCGGTGGTTGGCAGTCCTGCAGCCTTCCAGGCTTTGAAGCCACCGTCAAAATGACAGACGTTGGTCATCCCCATATCCACCAGGGTGGCGGCGGCCAGGCTGGAGCGCCAAGCAGACTGGCAGTAAAGGATAAAGGTTTTCGGTTGCGCGAACGCGGGTTTGAAGTAGGGGCTGTCGGGGTCCACCCAGAACTCCAGCATGCCGCGGGGTGCGTGCAGGGCAGCGGGGATCATGCCCTCGCGCTCCAGCTCCCTCACGTCGCGAATATCCACGAATACCACCTCTGGGTCCTGCAGCCGGGCCGCGGCCTCTTTCAGCGTCAGGGTGGTGATGCGGGCGCGGGCTTCGGCGATCAGCTGCTGGCAGCCTTTGGTGACGGGCATGCTCTTCTCCTGTTGCAGGGGTGTTGGCTGGCGCGCGACCTGATCAGCGGTTCTCGTGATGGCAGATGCGGCGGTAACGGCTTACCGCTTCACCCATGCCCATGGCAATGGCATCGACGGTGAGGGCGTGGCCTATGGACACTTCAAGGATGCCCGGAATCTCCAGGAAGCGTGACAGGTTGTCCAGGTTGAGGTCGTGGCCGGCGTTAACGCCAAGTCCCGCCTCGTTGGCGGCCAGTGTCGCTTCATGGTAGCTGCGGAACAGGACATCGAGATTGTCGCTCTGCTCTTTATGGGCGAGGGCATAGGGGCCTGTGTAGAGTTCGATGCGATCGGCGCCGACGCTTTTGGCGAGACGAATCTGGGCGGGATCGGGGTCCATAAACAGGCTGACGCGGCAGCCCAGTGCATGCAGCTCGTCAATGATGGGGCGCAGCTTGTCGCCACTCTGGGTGAGGTCAAATCCGTGATCGGAGGTGAGTTGGTCGTCGCTGTCCGGGACCAGGGTGCACTGGTCCGGGCGTGTCTGCCGTACCAGCTCGATAAAACCCGGGTAGCTGCCTTGTGCCGGGGCAAAAGGGTTGCCTTCAATATTGAATTCAATGGCGGGTCTTGAAGCCGTCAGCTCCGCCAGGTCGTAGACATCACCGGGGCGGATATGGCGTTGATCGGGTCGGGGGTGCACGGTGATGCCATCGGCACCGTTGGCGAGGCAGATTTCGGCGTGTGCGGTCACGCTCGGATAATTGCCTTCACGGGAGTTGCGCAGCAGGGCAATCTTGTTGAGGTTGACGCTAAGGCTGGTACGAATGGTGGTCATGGCTGCGCTCGTGTTGCTGGTTCAGGTTGTGTGACACAGGGTTGGCCGCCGGGCGTACTCGCGTTGCACTATGCGCCGGTGGCCGGGCCTGTGTTCAGTCTTTCGTCACTCAATAGTCACTTTCAGGATACGGACCGGGGTGTCGGGAGCCTCGGCGCGGAACCTGCCGGTGGGTTCCATACTGATCAGGTCAATCACATCCATGCCTTCAACCACTTCACCAAACACGGTGTAGCCCGGCTGCTTTTTGACGGGGTTAAGATTCTTGTTGTTACCGAGATTGACATAGAACTGCGACGTGGCACTGTCCGGGTCACGGAAACGCGCCATGGCGACGGTGCCGCGGCGGTTGAGGAGGCCGTTGTTGGACTCGTTAACGATCGGATCGCGGGTCTCCTTGCGCACGAAGTCATAGGTCAGGCCGCCACCCTGCACCACAAAGCCGGGAATCACCCGGTGGAAGATGGTGAGGTCGTAAAAACCGTCGCGCGCGTACTGCAGGAAATTGGCGACGGTGACCGGCGCCTTGTCGGGATAGAGTTGCAACACCACGTTGCCTAAATCAGTCTCCAGGGTAACCCGGGAGGCGGGTGCGCTGGCGGACTCCGCCTGGTTGGCAGCCGCGCAGAACCCGCTGCCAACCAGCAGCATTACCAGCAGCCATAGGCGGCAACGGGATTGCAGGAGAGTTACTGTCGTTCGCATCCTGTTTTATGCCCACTCGGAGAAGCGCTTGCGGCGGCGCAGGAGTGGCGCAACGATGGCGATAATTACACCCAGCAGCACTGCCAGCGCGCCATAGAGGAAGAAGGTGTTGCGATCTTCCTTGCGCAGGCGCTCGTTGTCGGCTTTGAGAACATCCATTTCGGTTTGCATGATCTGGTGATCTTTCATCAACTGCTGGTGGCGCTTGTTAAGGCTCAGGGCATCGGCAGAGACGCGACGGATGGTGTCCAGTTCGGTCGCCAGCTTCTGGTTTTCAGCGGTCACGGATTGCAGTTGATCGTGCAGGTCTGCGCGGGTGCTGTCGGTGTTGCGCAGCTCGTTTCTCAGTTCGTTGTATTTGGTCTGCAGGTCCTGCAGCTTTTTACTGGTGGCTTCCAGTTGAATGGCGGCAGTGGGCCGGTCGATGACGTACTGGATGGGAATAAAGCCCACCTGGCCCTTGGCGTTCTCCACCTCGACCCAGCCGGCCTCCTTGTCTTCCGAGATCAGTTTGAGTCGTGTACCGGTGCGTACGGCAGAATCGAGAATGCGGTACTGGTTACCTTTGCCGCTGCGCATGGGCACATAGATGACGTCGGATACCCAGCGGTACTCCTGTGCCTGTACGGCTGAGGTAAATGAGAGGGCAGTGGCGAGCAGTGCGGTGATGGCGATGAAATGTCTCACGGCAGATCTTCCGTTCAGGGGTTGCGAAAAAAACAGCGTAAAGCTACTGAAAAATATTGGCTAAGGCACGATCCGATGTACGCAATTGTGCGCTCAGTCCGTTTGTGGCATCAGTCGCCGTGGCGACTCAGGGCAGCACTTTCTTGAACGGCTTAACCACAACGTGGGCATAGACGCCACCGGTCAGGTAGGGGTCGCTGTCAGCCCACGCCTGAGCCTCCTCCAGGGAACCGAACTCGGCCACCACCAGACTGCCGGTGAAACCGGCCTCACCGGGATCTTCACTGTCTATGGCAGGGTGCGGTCCAGCCAGCAACAGACGTCCTTCCGAGTGCAGGGCTTCCAGCCTGGCCAGGTGCGCGGGACGGATCTCCTTGCGCAGGGGCAGGCTGTTGGCAACGTCTTCACTGATGATGGCGTAAAACATGAAATCTCCGGGTATGGTCAGTGCGGCTTTGGTTGGCAGCCGCTATGTGGTTATTGTTGGATCAGGATGTCGTCAAGGGTCAGATGGGTGAGGTGCTTGATACGACTGAACAGGTACATCAGTGCGCCCATCATGACCAGCATGGCCGGAACGGCGATGACCGGAAAGCTGAGGGCGGTCATCTTGCCCAGCTCAGCGTTAAAGGCCTCGGTGCCCGGCGGGCTGACCAGCAGGTACCTGGCGAGGCCGTAATTGAGCACCGACGACAGGAAGAAGGAGGCTGCAACGAGATAGTTGGCGTTGCGCAGGGCTGACTCGAAAGCGATTTCGGTCTGGTGCTGCTCCAGTGCCGTACGTACCTTGTCCACTTGCAAAATCTTGTCGTTGTAGAGAAAGGTGCGGATCAGCGGGAAGCGGGTCTTGAGGGAGAACAGGGTTGCCAGGCCAAAAATGGCGGGCACGCCGGCTTCCTTATAGGCGATGTACTTGGGATCCAGCTCCAGCAGGCTCATGCCGCCGGTCATAACCACGCTGAACACACCAAGCGCCGAAAACAGGTTCACCTTGCGGGTGTGGCGGAAATCGTTGAGGCCGTAGAGAACCGGAAAGGCGAGGGCGACCACAACAGCCCATTGAGTGCCGAGCCAGGCGTCGCCGCTGAGTTTGGTGAGGATGAGCGTAGGGATGACTACGTTCAGCAGCAGGTTCAGAAGCAGGCTCTCGCGTTTGGGTTCAGTGTGCGCTTGTGTCATAGTATTCCTTTGTAGGTTCGGCTTTGCGCGAAGCCTATTCTAACCGCTCAGGGCCATTTGGCCAGCAACAGAGCGGTGCCGGTTGGCGATTGCAGGCGCGTTTGACTCTGCGTCTGGCATAAGGTTCATTGTTGCAGTCTGTATTGGTACACAGGGGGTGTGTCAGCGGCGCGCAGTTCCCCATTTCAGAGGTATCACTTGTACGATTTACACTGTCACAGCACCTGTTCCGACGGCCAATTGAGCCCTGCAGATCTGGTTCGCCGGGCGCGGGAGCGCCATGTCGAGGTTCTTGCCCTCACCGATCACGACACTCTTAATGGCCTACCTGACGCTGCCGCTACCGCAGCAGAGGTGGGTATCCGGTTGATACCCGGCATCGAGTTCTCTTGCCGCTGGGAGGGAAGGGGGGTGCATGTGGTTGGCCTCAATTTCGATCCTGAGCACCCGCAACTGCTGCAGGCCGTGGCGCAGCAGGAGCAGACCCGCTGGGAGCGGGCACAGCTTATCGGTGAAAAACTGGCCAAGCTGGGTATCGAGGGGGCGTTTGAGGGTGCCTGTCGGCTGGCAGGAGAGGGTGGCATGGTCGGTCGCCCACACTTCGCCCAGTATCTGGTGGAGCAGGGTCGGGTGGCGGACATTGACGGGGCTTTCAAGCGCTACCTGGGCACCGGTAAGCCCGGTGACGTGAAGCAGAGTTGGCCGGTGATGGAAGAAGCCATTGGCTGGATCCGGGCTGCCGGGGGGCTGGCGGTGCTGGCCCACCCGGACAAGTATAAAGTTACCCGCACCCGCCTGAGGGCCATGGTGGAGGAGTTTCGCGATGTCGGCGGTGAGGGTATCGAGGTGGTGAGCGGCAACCAGAACACCAATGTCACCCGCGACATGCAGCAGTTGGCTACACGTTACGGGCTGTTGGCCTCCTGTGGCAGCGATTTTCATTTTCCGGGCCAGAGCTGGCAGGATCTCGGCGTCATGCCACCGCTGCCGGAGAACTGCACCCCGGTGTGGGAGCGCTTTTGACCGCAGCGCTTGTAACCTCCCGGGTGAGCAGGTAATGTCGCGCGGCCAACAGGGTCGCGATACGACCGTTGGTGGCGACAGGACGGCCAGCGCCGCATAGCAGAACAACAGCTCAGGGGGCCCGAGTGGCACAATTCTTTCAGATTCACCCGGAAAATCCGCAGGCCAGATTGATCAAGCAGGCGGTAGAGATCATCCGCAAGGGCGGGCTGGTGGCCTATCCCACCGATTGCGCCTATGCCCTGGGCTGCCATATCGGCGACAAAATGGCCCTGGACCGCATCCGTGCCATTCGCCAGCTGGACAAGAACCACAATTTCACCCTGATGTGCCGGGACCTCTCGGAACTGGCTACCTACGCCAAGGTGGATAACCAGATCTTTCGCTCCATCAAGAACCACACCCCAGGACCTTTCACCTTTATTCTCGAGGCTACCTCCGAGGTGCCCAAACGCCTGATGCACCCCAAACGCAAGACCATCGGTATGCGGGTTCCGGCCAGCCCGATTGCGCAGGCGTTGCTGGAAGAGCTGGGCGAACCGTTGATGACCAGTTCACTGCTGATGCCGGGTGATGAATTTCCCCTCACAGACCCCTACGACATTCGCGAAACCCTCGAGCATCAGCTGGAGTTGGTAATCGATGGCGGTTTCTGCGGCATGGAGGCCACCAGCGTGGTGGATATGACCGGCGAGACGCCGGAAGTGATGCGCCGTGGCTGTGGCGATATCAGCGACTTCGAATAGCGTCGGGGCCCTGTCAGAGCTGTCATGACGGCAGCTTAATGTCTATAATGCCGAGCTTATTCTGCCGTATTGGCAGCAGGGCGCGGTGTCGCTGGCATCACAGAGGCCAGCGGGCTCAAAACAGCGCCCCGGGGACGGTTGCCATGACGGTTTCTGGCCTGGCAGCCGGCCGGTCATCGACCGTTACAAGACCGATAATAGGGGCGTTATGACATCAGGCAAAAAGGGCAAACTGTGACCACTGAGCTGGACCTCGAAACGATGGATGAGGCCGCGGCAGATGCCGTGGAGCAGCAACCTGAGCCTCAGGCAGATGCAGAGGCCCTGCAGGTAAGCGCTGATGAGACCCCACAGCAGGGCGAGGACGAGTCGCACCCGTCCCGCCCTGAGCAGGCCGAAATGCCCTTCGCCCTGGTGAACGGCAAGGCCTTTACCCAGCTCCCTAAAGATCTCTATATCCCGCCGGATGCCCTGGAAGTGATTCTGGAGGCCTTCGAAGGCCCGCTGGACCTGCTGCTTTATCTGATCCGTCGCCAGAACCTCGATATTCTCGAGATCAATGTGGCGGAAATCACCCATCAGTACGTCGCCTATGTGGAGATGATGGAGGCGATGCAGTTTGAGCTGGCGGCTGAGTACCTGGTAATGGCGGCCATGCTGGCCGAGATCAAGTCGCGCATGCTGCTGCCCCGTTCCCAGGAAGAGGATGAGGATGAGGAAGACCCGCGTGCCAACCTGATTCGTCGCCTGCAGGAGTACGAGCGTTTCAAGCAGGCTGCCGAGGATCTGGATGAGGTGCCCCGCCTGGGCCGTGATGTCCACCAGGCGTCGGCTCAGGCACCGGACAGGGCGTTGACCCGCCCGGACCCCGATGTGGATATGAAGGAGATCCTGCTGGCGCTGGCAGAAGTGCTGCGGCGGGCTGATATGTTTGAGAGCCACCATGTTGAACGGGAACGGCTCTCCACCCGTGAGCGTATGACCCAGGTGCTGGACCGCCTCAGCGGTCGCCAGTTTGTGCCGTTTGTGGCGCTGTTCCGGGTGGAAGAGGGCCGCCTTGGCGTGGTGGTGACCTTCCTTGCGGTGATGGAACTGATCAAGGAGCAGCTGGTGGAGATTATCCAGACTGACCACTTTGCCGCGATTCACGTCAAGGCCCGCAGCCAGTCTTTCGAACCGCAGGAAGAGTTTGATTCGGTGGAGTGACAGGCCGTGTTGCTGTTGGATGAGTGCCAGCACAACCCGCAGAGCCAACAATAATTAAGCCAGGAACTATTGAGTGAGTCCCAATGAGTTTTGAACCCCAGCTGTTACGCCAGATCATTGAGGCCGCCCTGCTGGCCGCAGGACAGCCGCTGAGCGTCGATAAACTGCTGTCGCTGTTTGAGGATGAGGATGAAACCCGCGAAGCGCCCGCGCGGGAGCAGATTCGCGCGGCACTGGAAGAGTTGCAGGCGGAGTGTGCCGGGCGCGGCTTTGAGTTGAAGGAGGTGGCCAGCGGCTGGCGCCTGCAGGTGCGTAACGAGATGGCGCCCTGGGTCAATCGGTTGTGGGAAGAGAAACCGCAGAAATACTCCCGCGCCTTGCTGGAGACCCTGGCGCTGATCGCCTATCGTCAACCGATTACCCGGGGCGATATTGAAGAGATTCGCGGTGTGGCGGTGAGTTCGCACATCATCAAGACGCTCTCCGAGCGTGAGTGGATCAAGGTGGTGGGGCATCGTGACGTGCCCGGGCGTCCATCGCTCTATGCCACTACCAGGCACTTCCTGGACTACTTCAATCTGAAGAGCCTGGAAGAGTTGCCATCGTTGAGCGAGTTGCAGGATATCGACCAGCTCAACGCTGAACTGGATCTGGGCGGCGGTGAAGACGCGACAGCGGCGCCCCCTGAAACTCCGCTTGCAGAAGCCGGGGTCCCGGAGCCGGTGACGGACGAGGCGGCAGTGGTGGAAGAGGACGTTGACGGAGCAGTCGGCGAGACAGACGAAGAACACAGCAGCTTTGCCGATGATGGCATGAGCGAAGAGGAGCTGGAGGAGCCGGCCGCACCTATCCCGGTGTTTGCCGACGAGGATGAAGACGAAGAAGATGACCGTTTTCGCCAGCCATCCGGCCCCTCGGTATTTGATTAATACTGCCAGCGCGGTGGTATCCCCCGGTTCACACTGAACCGGTGGTGACGTTGTAAGAGAGCTATGCAAAAAGACGAGAAGTTACAGAAGGTGTTGGCCCGCGAAGGTGTGGGTTCGCGCCGTGAAATGGAGCGCGCTATTGCCGCGGGACGTGTGCACGTCAACGGTCAGGTGGCGCAGCTGGGCGATCGTGTCACGGTGACCGACAAGGTAACGCTGGACGGCCGCCGCATTCGTCTGCAGGAGCCTAACAAAGCCGCGGTGCGCGTCATCCTCTACAACAAGCCGGAAGGGGAGATCTGTTCCCGCTCCGACCCCGAGGGGCGCCGTACCGTGTATGAAAGCCTGCCGGAGCTGAAGAGCGAACGCTGGATCTCGGTCGGCCGCCTCGACTACAACACCAGTGGCCTGTTGCTGTTTACCAACGACGGTGAGCTGGCCAACAAACTGATGCACCCATCTTCCATGATTGACCGCGAGTACCTGGTGCGGATCCAGGGCGATGTGGACAATGAGATGAAGCAGCGCCTGCGCGACGGTGTGTTGCTGGAAGATGGCATCGCCAAGTTTACCGATATCGTCGACGGTTCCGGTGAGGGTTCCAACCGCTGGTTCTACTGTGTGGTGATGGAGGGGCGCAATCGCGAGGTGCGGCGCCTGTGGGAGTCACAGGGCGTCAAGGTGAGTCGCCTGAAGCGGGTGCGTTACGGCAATATCTTTATTCCATCCCACGTGCGGGTGGGACAGTGGATCGAGCTCAATCACAAGGAGATCTCCGATCTCTGCCAGACCGCAGGTGTCAAGCCACCGCGTCCGAGCCCCAACTCGCGGCAGAAGGATGTGGAGCGGGATCGTCAGGTGAAGCGCCTCAAGGCCAAGGGCCCACGGGCGGGCAATCCAAGGCCTCGTTCGCGGCGACCGTCTTCTTCGGAGTGAGGTTGGGCCCATTAAAGGCCAGCGGTAAATTCTGCGGAAATGCCAAACAAAAAGGGACGTATCAGCGTCCCTTTTTGTTTGATGGCTGCTCTGGCCTGCCGGGCGGCGGTTACAGCTCGCGCAACAGGTTTTCCAGCTTCACCTGGTCGGCGATAAAGTTGCGGATCCCTTCCGCCAGTTTCTCGGTGGCCATGGCGTCATCGTTCATGGCAAAGCGGAAGGCGGGTTCGTCATAACTGACCCGGCTCTGGGGTTCGCCACTGTTATCACTGCTCAGCCGCCGCTGCAGCTGACCCTGGTCATCGGCCAGCTCAGCCAGCAGTTGCGGGCTGATAGTAAGGCGGTCACAACCCGCCAGACCCTCAATCTCGTCGGTATTGCGGAAGCTGGCGCCCATGACGATGGTGCTGTAGCCGTGCTGCTTGTAGTAGTTGTAGATGCGGGTAACCGACTCCACGCCGGGGTCGCGGTCGGCGGCGTAGCTGAGCTGCGGCTGGTTGGCTTTGTACCAGTCGAGAATACGGCCCACAAAAGGTGAAATCAGGGTGGCGCCGGCATCGGCGCAGGCCACCGCCTGGGCAAAACTGAACAACAGGGTGAGGTTGCAGTTGATGCCTTCCTGCTCCAGCACCCGCGCGGCGTTGATGCCCTCCCAGGTGGAGGCGATCTTGATCAGGATGCGGGAGCGATCAATGCCGCGGCTGGCGTAGAGCTCAATCAGTTGGCGTGCCTTGTTGATGGTGGCCTGGGTGTCGAACGAGAGCCGGGCATCCACTTCGGTGGAGACGCGACCGGGAACCAGTTTGACGATCTCTGCCCCAATGGCCACGGCGAGGTGATCACAGGCTGCCACGGCGTCACCGCCAGCTGTTTCCAGGGATTCGTGCAGCAGGTGGGCGTAGGCTGGCAGCTGCGCGGCCTTGAACAGCAGGGAGGGATTGGTGGTGGCGTCCAGTGGTTGAAAGCGGGCGATGGCATCAATGTCGCCGGTGTCGGCGACAACATCGGTAATGGCTTTTAACTGCTCCAGCTTACTGCTCATGGGTACATCCTACTGCGTTCTGTGAGGGATAACATTTCCCGGACCTTATTGGTATGTGGTTGTCGCACAAACGTCCGTCTTTTTCAATGGTGGACTGCGTCGCACTAATGCCATCCCGCCTCTGTATCGCAGGGCGACCTCGGGTAAAATGGCGCCTTTTTTATCCTACAGCAATTGCCTTAAAACAGGAGTGGAAGTATGTCAGTAGTTCGTCGGGTGATGGTCGCCGCCTCACTGATTGCCGGTGTGACGGCAGGTTGTACCTGGGTGCAGCCGCACGCCGGTTCCGATAGCATTCGCGCCTCCAATGCGGCGGATGTGCGTCGTTGCGAACACATCGGCAATACCACAGCCCAGACCGCAGACAGTGTTGCCATTTTTAACCGCCGTAATGCCAAAGTGGCTGAAGAACTGGTTGCCCTGGCCCGCAACGAAGCGCTTAAAATGGGTGGCAATACCATTGTGGCCGCCAGCCCTATCCGGGAGGGTGAGCAGACCTTTAACGTCTATCGGTGCCCCTGATTCTTGCCTGAACCCGGTTTTATCCTCAGCCGCCACTGGGACGATGTGCCCATCCGCAGTGGCCCCGGCAAACTGCGGCAGCTGCAGCTGAGTTATTGGGTACACACCCGGACCGGTCCCCTGCAAGTGGTGATCGATGGGCAGACTGCGGTCTGCTTTCTGCCGGCGGCGCAACTGCCGCAGGCAGAGGCAGTGCTGGAGCGGCACCTGGGTCGCTCCGTACGCCACCCGGCCATTACCCCGGTATGGGAAGCGCGGCCGGTGGAACTGCGGGACTTTTCCCGGCAGCCGGTGGTGGCGCTCTACTTTCGCGAACAGCGTACCCTCTACCGCGCCCGGGATCTGCTGGGCAAGCAGGGGCTGACGCCCCTCGAAGCCGATATCTCGCCGGCGGACCGCTACCTGATGGAACGCTTTATCACCGGGCCGGTGGCCGTGGACGGCACCTCCTCGGCCGGAAGCCCCGGAGCCGGTTACAGTACCCTGCACAACCCACGCCTGCAGCCGGCGTCCTACTCGCCGCAATTCTCCTTGCTGTCGCTGGATATTGAGACCTCCATGGAAGGGGATCACCTCTATTCCATTGGCCTGTTGCTGACCCACAGTCACAGCGACGAGCGTGAAGCGCTGGTACTGATGATCGGTGAGGGTCAGGCGCCAGCCGGCCAGCCCTACCTGACGTTTGTCGCTGACGAACAGCAACTGATGGAGCAGTTTCTCCAGTGGTTCCATGAGCGCAACCCGGACATCATTATCGGCTGGAACCTGATCAATTTTGATCTGCGCTTCCTGCAGCGCAAGGCTGACAGCCTCAGGTTACGGCTGGCCCTGGGGCGCGACAGCAGCAATCTCGAATGGCGCCAGTCGCGGGAGGATGACAACCACTACACCGTGATTTGTCCCGGGCGCCTGATTATGGATGGCATTGACACGCTGCGTTCCGCCACCTGGAACTTCGAGAGCTTTGCCCTGGATGCGGTGGCCAATGAACTGTTGGGACGGGGCAAGCTGAGCGAGGATGTGGATCATCGCGGCGAGACCATCAGCGAGCAGTTCCTGCACGACAAGCCGGCACTGGCGGCCTATAACCTGGAAGATTGCCAGTTGGTATGGGATGTCTTCTGCCACACCAGACTGCTGGATTTTGCCATTGAGCGGGGGCGCCTGACAGGTCTGGCACTGGATCGGTTTGGCGGCTCGGTGGCGGCGTTTGATCACCGCTATCTGCCCAGGCTGCACCGCCGTGGCTATGTAGCGCCCATGCTGCAGGAGGATCCGCAGGGGGTGGGCAGTCCCGGCGGCTATGTGATGGACTCCATTCCCGGGCTCTACGAAAACGTCCTCGTACTGGATTTTAAATCCCTGTACCCGAGCATCATGCGCACCTTCAGAATCGATCCGCTGGCAAGGGTGGAAGGCGTGGCCCGGTTGCAGGCACTGGGTATCGACGATGCGCCAAGCCGGGACCGGCAGGAAACCGATAATCCCGACCGTGAGCAGTTGGTGGCCGGTTTCAACGGTGCGGTGTTTGCCAAACAGCAGGCGCTGTTGCCGGATATTATTGGAGAGCTGTGGCAGGCGCGGGACCAGGCCAAGGCGCAGGGCAATGCGGCCATGTCGCAGGCCATCAAGATCATCATGAACTCTTTCTACGGTGTGCTGGGTACCCCCGGATGCCGTTTCTTTGACTACCGCCTGCCCAGCTCTATCACCCTGCGGGGACACCAGATCCTGACCCGCTCCCGCCAGTTAATTGAAGCGCAGGGCCACCAGGTGATCTACGGCGATACCGATTCGGTATTTGTGCGTGCCTGTGTGGAGGAGGGCGGCGATATGCAGCAGGTGGGGCGGGAACTGGCCCGCTACCTGAACCAATGGTGGCGCCAGTACCTGGATGAGCAGTACCAGCTGCAGAGTTATCTCGAGATCGAATTCGAGACCCACTACCGCAAGTTTGTCATGCCCACCATTCGCGGCGCCGAAACCGGCAGCAAGAAGCGCTATGCGGGACTGGTGGCGACAGCGGATGGCGACCAGCTGGTGTTCAAGGGGCTGGAAGCGGTGCGCACAGACTGGACCCTGAAGGCGCGTGAGTTCCAGCGTGAACTCTACCGCCGGGTGTTTGCCGGTGAGGAGTTCGAGGCCTATATACAGCAGACCCTGGAAGAGATTCGCAGTGGCGCCTGCGACCAGCTGCTGGTCTACCGCAAGCGTATCCGCCGCCCTCTGGCGGAATACCAGCGCAATGTGCCGCCCCATGTGCAGGCCGCCCGCAAGGCAGATGAGTGGTTGCAGGCGACGGGCAGGGCGCCTCGCTATGAACGCGGCGGCTGGATTCGCTACCTGCTGACGTTGAATGGCCCTGAGCCGCTGGAATACGCACCCTCGGCGCTGGATTACGACACCTACATTGAGCGGCAGATAGCCCCCCTGGCCAATGGCATCCTGCACTTCCTTGACACATCGTTTGAGGGAATAACCGCACGCCAGTTCGGGTTATTTGGTTAAAAGCGTCAACATCAGTTTGCGGATGTGTTAACAAACTCAAGCGCTGCAGCAACCGATCTTGCTATGATGCGCGCCGTTAACAACAGCGGTCGGCTGAAGGGCGGATTTATGAACAAAGTGTGGCGTTCGATTTGGGTTCTCGGATGGGTAGGGCTGTTGCTATCAGGCTGTGCGGGTCTGCAGCCGGGCTTTGAGAAACCCCAGGTCAACCTGACGGCGCTGCGCCCGTTGCCCTCCAGCGGCTTTGAGCAGCGCTTTGAGGTGCAGTTGCGGGTGGTAAACCCCAACAGTCGTGCACTGCCGGTCAAAGGCATGAGTTACACCCTGTTTATCAACGATATCGAGCTGGCCACGGGCGTCAGTGGTGATATTCCAGCGATTGGCGCCTATCAGGAGGTGCAGCTGACCTTGCCGGTGAGCACCCAGATTATCAGTGTGCTGCGACTGGTCTCCGATGTGGTCTCCAGCGGCCGTGACAGCGTTGATTACAACCTCGAGGCGCGGATTGATACCGGTATGGCCCTGATGCCCCGCTTTACCGTGTCCGAATCCGGCAGCATGAACCTCTCCGATCTGCGTCCGCCGGGGCGCTCCATCGCGCTCTGAGCAGCCAGTAACCGTCCGCATCGGGGGTATAGTCATACCTCTCACGGGGGCGTTCCGATGTTTCTGAATGGGACAAAAACTGGCCAAGCCGGGCTGACACCTGCCATTGTCTGAACTATACCTTTGGGTAGGGCTCAATTGGCCCGCCGGAGGTGTGGCTATGTTCGATGATCCGCTGAGATACTCCATTGCCTGTGATCGTGCGTTGTTGCAGGTCGCTTTGAAAAACAGGCAGCGTGACCTTATAGGTGGTGTAATCGCTGGCATAGGCCGCCGCCGCCCGGCACCGGCTAGGGTTATCGCACCTACTGCAATGATTGCTACAGACTCTCCGGTAAACCGCAGGGATCGCCAACCTTGAAACAGGGCTGATGTACCCCCTTCGCAACACCGAATCACTGCCTGCAATGGGGTGATTCATCTCAACTGTTGTACCACCACACCGTGGCGGTGCAATTCAGGTATGGCTGCGCGCCGATACCGATATGAGCATGTCACCAGATTTGCATCAACCTGGTGCATAAATTCATCTGAATCATCAGGGATGCCCCTGAAGATAAAAATAATTTGTCGTAACAAAAAATTATTTTTTCTGTATGCGCCTGTTTTTGCGCCAGTTTTTACTTATTGCGCAGCGCGCACCGAAAACGCGCCTGGCGGGTGGAACATCACTTGCAGCAGGCACACTGTCAGTGCAATTCCGCTGACAGGGCGCACTCTCCGATCCGGTCAGGGAGGCGCACCGTCAGCACCAGACAGGAGGGCTTTTGACCAACCTCTGGCAAGACAACATCGCCTTTGCCCGGACGTTACGCAGAGAGCTGCACGCACACCCGGAACTGAGTTGGCAGGAGCACCGCACCGCCAGCCAGGTGCGAGCACTGCTGAGTGAGTGGCAGATTCCCTGGCGGGCCTGTGCCGACACCGGTACCCTGGCGTGGCTGGGGCGCGAGCGGCCCGGTGCTGCCGTCGCCCTGCGTGGCGATATGGACGCTCTGCCCATTCAGGAGCAGACCGGCAAAGAGTGGCAATCCACCCGCGATGGCTGCATGCACGCCTGCGGCCATGACGGCCATACCGCCACGTTGCTGGCCACAGCACGTTGGCTCAAGCGTTATGAAGCGCAACTCAGGCATCCAGTGCAGCTCATCTTCCAGCCGGCCGAGGAGGGCTTTCATGGCGCCCGCGCCATGATCGACGACGGCTGCCTGGAGAATGTCCGCACCATCTACGGCTGGCACAACTGGCCGGCACTGCCATACCGCGCCATCGCCTGTCCCGATCAGCTGGTGATGTGCGGTAACGGTACCTTCACCATTGAGCTTATCGGTCGCGGTGGTCACGCCAGCCAGCCGGAGGCCTGCGCCGATCCGCTGCTGGCAGGGGCGGCTGTTGTACAGGCTCTCCAGCAAATCGTGAGTCGCCGTCTTTCCCCCCAGGCCGCGGCGGTTATCAGTGTTACCCAATTCCAGTGCGGCAACGCGCCGACCGTGATTGCCGAGCGCGCGCAGCTGGGGGGCAGTATCCGTGTCCCGGATGAGGCCACCCGCCACACTATCAACGGACTGATCACCGAAGTGGCTACGCAAACCGCCCGCGGTTGGGGGGTGACCGCAGAGGTCACCCATCACAACCGCTACCAGGCCACCATCAATCACCCCGGCCCCGCCGCCCATGCCCGTGACAGCTGGCAGCAGCTGTTTGGCGAACAGACGCAGCAGCATGGCCATCCGCTGCCGATCATGGCGTCGGAAGATTTCAGTTACTACCTGCAGGAGATACCCGGCGCTTTCGCGCTGATCGGCAGTGATGATGGTAATGGTCATCACATCCCGTGCCACAGCCCACATTACGACTTCAATGATCGCCTGATCGCTGATGTCAGCCAGTGGTTTTGCCGTCTGGTGGGCATCGATGCGAGCTGAGCGAGCCTACAACGACGAGGAGCTTTTATGAGCATTTTCGAAGATCGCGAATCCAGTATCCGGGCTTACAGCCGTACCTATCCGGCGGTGTTTGCGACAGCGAGTAACGCACGCCAGGTGGATGAGGAGGGCAAGGAGTATATCGACTTCTTTGCCGGTGCCGGGGTGCTCAACTTCGGCCACAACAATCCGCGCATGACTGAAGCCATGATTGCCTACCTGCAGGGTGGCGGTGTGCTGCACAGCCTGGACATGAAGACCACCGCCAAGGCGGCGTTTATGCAGAAGTTCACCGATGCGATTCTGAAACCCCGCAATATGCCGCACCGCATGCAGTTTATGGGGCCAACCGGTACCAATGCGGTGGAGGCGGCCATGAAGTTGGCGCGGCGGGCGACTGGTCGTCATCACATCGTAGCGTTCAGTCGCGGTTTTCACGGCATGACCCTGGGGGCGCTGGCGGCAACGGCCAATGCCTATTTCCGTGAGGCGGCCGGTATTCCTCTGTTGCACGTCAGTCACGAGCCGTTTGGTTGTGACAGTAAATGTCTGGGTTGTGAAAACAATTGTGGTCTTGATGCACTGCATACCCTGGCCGCGCGTTACCGTGATGGCTCCAGTGGCCTCACTCCGCCAGCGGCGTTTCTGGTGGAGGTGATTCAGGCTGAAGGTGGCGTCAATGTGGCCAGTCGCGAGTGGTTGCAGGCGCTGGCGGCACTGGCCAAAGAGCTGGGCTCGGTACTGATCGTGGATGAGATTCAGGTGGGTTGCGGTCGCACCGGCAGCTATTTCAGTTTTGATGACATCGGTATTGAGCCGGACATCATCTGCATGGCCAAGGGCATCGGTGGCATCGGCACACCCATGGCCATGAACCTGGTACACCCGGAGCTGGATGAACACTGGTCGCCCGGACAGCACACCGGCACCTTCCGTGGCCAGAACCTGTCGTTTGTGGCCGGTACGGAAGCGCTGGCCTACTTCGACAGCCCCGACCTGATGGTGGAGGTGAAAGCCAAGGAACTGCTGACCCGCAAGCAGCTGCAGCCACTGTTAAGCAGCGATAACTCACTGCAACTGCGCGGCAAGGGCCTGATTCTGGGGCTGGATGTGGGCGACGGCGAACGCGCTGCGGCCATCGTGCAACGCTGCTTCAGCAAGGGGCTGATCATCTCTGCCTGTGGCAGTGGCGGCAAGGTGCTGAAGCTGATTCCACCACTTACCATTCCCGAGGCAGATCTTATTGCCGGGCTGGAGATCCTCACGCAATCCATCCGTGACGTAATGGAGCAAGCCGCATGATTGAACGCGACGATATGACTTTTCCCTTCGCTGAATACCAGCGCCGATTGAGTGAGCTGCGCCAGCGTATTGCCGAGCGCTGCCTGGACGCGGTGGTGATTACCGACCCGGAAAACATCACTTACCTCACCGATTACCAGACCACCGGTTATTCATTCCTGCAGGCATTGGTAGTACCGCTGGAGAAAGAGCCGTTTATGATCACAAGGGCGCTGGAGGAATCCAACGTGTTTGCCCGCACCTGGGTGGAGTTGACGCGACCCTATCCCGATACCGGTGACGCCATCCAGATGCTGGTGGATGCATTGCGTGAATTTGGTCTGGGCGACAAACGCATCGGCTACGAACGCAACAGCTACTTCTTTCCCGCCTATCAGCAGGACACCATCCACACCAGCCTGAAAGAGGCCAAGCTGATGGATTGCTTCGGCATTGTGGAGGAGGGGCGTGTCTGTAAATCGGCGGTGGAGCTGGAGGTTATGCAGAAAGCGGCCCTGGCCACTGAGGCGGGCATGCAGGCCGGTATTGAAGCCTGCGCTGCCGGCGTTACCGAAAATGAAATCGGTGGCGCCATCAGTGCCGCCATGTTTCGAGCCGGGGGCGAGACCCCGGCAGTGATGCCCTACGTCACCTCCGGTCCGCGAACCATGATTGGTCACGCCACTTTCGAGGGGCGTGTGGTGCAACCGGGGGAGCACGTCTTCCTCGAAGTAGGGGGCTGCTACCGCCGCTACCACACCGCCATGATGCGCACGGTATTGCTGGGGGAGATGAGTGATGCCATGTACCAGGCCCAGGAGGTGATGAAAAAGGCGCTGGATACCATTCACACCCAAGTGCAACCGGGTATGACGGTATCGGATGTGGACAACATGGTGCGCAATATTATTGAGGACAACACCGTCGGCGCGCGTCTGATTACCCGCTCCGGTTATTCCATCGGTATTGCCTTTCCCCCCAGCTGGGATGAGGGCTATATCCTCAGTCTCAAGCAGGGCAACTCCGCCATTCTCAAACCGGGCATGACCTTTCACATGATCCCCTGGATGTGGGGGGTGGAGGGCAATAAAACCTGCGGTATTTCGGACACTATTGTTATCACCGATAACGGCTGCCGCTCGTTCTTCACCATGGACCGGGACTTCACGGTTAAGCCGGGGAAGTCCGGCAGTGGTGAGTTCATCAATATCTCCAGCGCGCGCAAGCCTGACACGACCGATGGTGTGGACGCCAGCGACAAAGAGTCGGGCAAGCAAGCGGGTAAAAAGTCAGAGAAGCAATCGGCGAACGCCTGAGGAGGAGTGATGTTGCAATCCATCAATCCCACCACGGGAGAAAAACTGGCAACGGCGCCTGGCCTGACGGCCGGGGCCGCGAATGCGGTGATCGAACGGGTTGCCGACGGTTTCAGCCAATGGCGCAGCACAAGTTACGCCGACCGGGCGCAGGTCCTGCGCAACATGGCAGCGGCCATGCGTGAGGCAAAAGTGGAATTGGCAGACCTGATGGCACTGGAGATGGGCAAGCCGGTGGCGGAAGGTGTGGCAGAGGTGGAAAAGAGCGCAGGCTGTGCCGAGTACTACGCTGACAAAGGCGAAGCCTTCCTGGCGCCGGAGATGCTGGAGTCGGACGCCAGTCGCAGCTACGTGCAGTTTCCACCCCTAGGCACGGTACTGGGCATCCTGCCCTGGAACGCCCCGGTGTGGCTGGCACTGCGTTTTTTGGCACCGGCCTTAATGGCAGGCAATACCTGTGTGATGAAGGCCGACCCCAATGTGCCCGCCACGGCGGCCTGCCTGACCAAGGTCTTCTACAGCGCCGGGTTGTCGGACAGCGTCATGGCCAACTTGCCGGTGACCACGGAGCAGGTGGGTGCGGTGATTGATCATCCACGGGTAAAAGCGGTGTCGTTTACCGGCTCCAGTGTGGCGGGGCAGAAAGTGGCAGCCCGCGCCGCCGCGGGGCTGAAGCCGGCGGTACTGGAGCTGGGGGGATCGGACCCCTGTATCGTGCTGGCCGATGCCAACCTGGATAAGGCGGCGGACGTAGTGACATTGTCGCGCATGATCAATGCCGGCCAATCCTGTATCGCCGCCAAACGACTGCTGGTGGAGGCGTCGGCGTACGAGGCCTTTACCGAAAAGCTGTACCAGCGTTTTGAGGCACTGACATTGGGTGATCCGCGGGATCCCGCCAACAACCTCGGACCGCTGGCGCGGGAAGACCTGCGTTTGCAGCTGCATCGCCAGGTGAGCGATACAATCGCTGCCGGCGCCCGCTGCCTCATTGGTGGCGACCTGCCCTCCGGGGCAGGCTTTTTCTACCCGCCAACCCTGTTGCTGGATGTGCAGCCGGGCATGGCGGCGTTTGAGGAGGAGACCTTTGGCCCGGTACTCAGTGTTACCCCGGTGGCCGATTTGGACGACGCGCTGGCGCTGGCCAATGCCACCGAGTACGGCCTGGGGGCCAGTATCTGGACCCGCAGCCAGGCGGCCATGGACAAGGCCATTGCCACCATCGAGTCGGGGCAGATCGCCGTCAATGGCATTGTCAAAACCGACCCGCGGCTGCCCTCTGGTGGCATCGGTAAGTCAGGTTATGGGCGGGAACTGGGGCCGCAGGGTATCCGGGAGTTTGTGAATACCCAGCAGGTGTGGATTGCCTGATCACTGGCTGCAGCTGGTTCAGTCCCAGCGCAGTGGCAGGGAGGCCACCGCCAGCATCTGGCCTGCGTGAAACTGTGCCGGTCTGGCGGCATCCAGGCGAAACTCCGGTAAACGTTCCAGCACCACCCGATAGAGGGTTTGCAGTTCCAGCCGCGCCAGATGCGAACCCAGGCAGCGGTGTGGCCCCATACCGAAGGCCATATGGCGCTTGTTTTCCCGCAGCAGGTCAAAAAGCTGCGGTTCGGGGAATTCGGCAGGGTCCAGGTCCGCCAGCGGCAGGTAGGTCATGATTTTGTCGTTCACCGCCAGCTGCCGGTCAGCCAGCTGCAGGGGGGTAAGAACACGGCGGATGGGAATGGTCATGGTGTAGCGGCGCAACAGCTCTTCGGTGGCCTCGGGAATCAGCTGCGGATCAGCGCGCAGCTGCTGCTGGAAGTCCGGGTACAGCGCCATATGGCGAATACCAAAGCCGATGGCGTTGACTACAGTATCGAGCCCTGCCAGGAACAGCAGCACACAGTAGTCTTCCATCAACTCAAAGGTCATGGGTTCACCGTCCAGTTCCAGCTCCCACAGCCGGCTGATCAGGTCGTCGCCGGGATGTTCACGCCGTTGCAGGATAATATCGGTCATGACATCGGCGATATTGCGCAGTCTCAGCAGCTGGTCGTGGGGGTTGGCTCCGGCAGGGGCAAATACCTCCCGTACCAGCTCGCGGAACTCGGGCAGCCGCTCCAGTGGCAGTCCCATCATTTTCAGGAACACCTGTACCGGTAATTGTTCGCCGACGGCAGTAATAAAATCGCTGTGTCCGTCGGCTATGATGGCGTCGATCAATTGGTGTGCCAGCTGCTCAATGTCCCCCTTGAGGGCGTTTATGGTCTTCGGTGCAAATACCTTTTGCAGCGGCTGGCGATAGCGGGTGTGTTCCGGTGGATCCAGCATAATGGGTACAGGGCGGGGAATGCGGGGACCATCCGCCGGTATCATAGCCTCCAGCTTGCTCATCTCCTCGGGCGAGACCATGCCACTGGAGAACTGCTCCGGGGTACGCAGTACGGTAAAGGCCTGCTCGTAACTGGTGGTGACCCAGTGGCCGCCGTTGCAGGGCGTCCAGAAGAGTTGTGGAGCTTCAGTTAGCAGCTGCAGGGCGGCGTTATGGGGATCTTGCAGCAGGCGTTGGTCAAAAATATCAAATTCGAAAACGGCATCTGCCGGCACATGGGGCGGGCGTGGGCTGAGCGGGTGAGAGGCGTTCATGGCGCTGTCCGGTTGTTATTATCGTCTGCTCATGACATCTCGGAGAGGCCGACATTGCAAGGGGGATAAAGGTCAAGTGATGTACAGGCGGAATGCTGCCAGCGGAACGCGTGGCTGCTATAGTTCATGCTCACAGGTAACCTGTGTGGATGTTTATACACAGAGCAGAAGGAACCGCGGGTAATGCTGTATATCAGAATCCTATCAATTCATCGTCTTTGTCTCGCCCTGATGCTTTTACTGGGCGTGACCGGTACCGCTGCGGTTATGGCGCAGGCAGCGGATACGACTGCCGCAGATCCTCTCTCCGGGCTGGAAGCCGAATATCAGCACATTGTTGCCACCAGGCATCGCCTCGATACCTTCGGTAATCCCGGAGAGAAGCTCAATATGGGCAGTGACATGGTGGCGGATTTTGTGATCGACCAGCGTGTGGGGTTACTCCGCAGCGAGCTTGATTTTATCCAGCACTGTATTGAAAAAGCGCCGCCGGAGCACAGCTGTTTGGCACAATCACAAACGCTGGTGGCGGGTTATCCGGCGGCTGTAAGCCAGACCTACGGCGAGAAGCATGTGCAACTGCCAGCGGCGGATCTTGCCATCGCGGAGCGAGTGCTGGCCTACGCCCGGATTTTCGATGTACTGGAAGTGCGTGATGCGCAGGACGATCTGTTTTTACGTGCACTGCAACTCACGCAGCAGCTGGGTGCTGACAGCCAGCCGCTGCGGGAGCAGCTCAGCAGTCACCTGCAGACGCGGGCCATCAATACCACCATTGTACTCAGCCAGACACTCCACAATGTGCGGGCACTGAAAGAGGCGTCCGATTTGCTGGCCGGCGACGCCGATCTGAAAGCGCGCCTCACTGCTAATGAAGGGCTGGCTCGTCGTTTGGGACAGGCTCTTGAACGGCAGAGCAAATTGCTCAAGCAGTTGGGTGTGGATACCGCAGACTACGACCAGCTGGTGGTGAAGGCCACCGGTCAGCTGTCTGCCACCACACTCTCCACAGGGTTGGTTGCCGAGCTGTTCAGCAGTTGGGGCAACAAGGTTTCCGACCTGGTTGTTGACGAAGGCCCGGGCCTGATTCTCAACCTGCTGGTGGTACTGGTGATTCTGGTGGTCTTCTGGCGCCTGGGCAGGCTGGCGGAAAAAGTGGTGTTTCAGGCACTTAACCGCTCACGCAAACGGGGTTCACAGCTGCTGCACAAGATGGTTGTCAATCTGGTGGGCAACGCCGTGTTTGTGGTGGGTATATTGATCGCCTTGTCGCAGATCGGGATATCCCTGGGGCCGTTGCTGGCCGGTGTCGGTGTGGTGGGCTTTGTGATTGGTTTTGCCTTGCAGGATACCCTCTCCAATTTTGCCTCCGGGGTGATGATCCTGGTCTACAGCCCGTTTGATGTGGATGATGTGATAGAGACCGGTGGGGTATTTGGCAAGGTGAACCATATGAGTCTTGTTAATACCACCATACTCACCTTCGACAACCAGACGGTGGTGGTGCCCAACAACAAGATCTGGGGCGAAGTGATCAAGAACCTGACTAACCAGAAGCAGCGCCGGGTGGATATGACATTTGGTATTGGCTACGGTGCCGATATCGATCTGGCCACTGAGATCCTGGAGAACATTCTCGAGGAGGACGAGCGTATTCTTGACCATCCCGAACCGCTGGTACGCCTGCACGAACTGGGCGACTCGTCGGTCAATTTTGTGGTGCGTCCTTGGGTTAAGCCCGACGACTACTGGGAGGTCTACTGGCACACTACCCGCGAAGTGAAAAAACGCTTCGATGCGCAGGGTATCGAAATTCCGTTTCCGCAGCGGGATGTGCACCTGGATACCAGCTCTCCGCTGCGTATCCAGCTGGATGGCAATGGCGGGGGCTCGTCCGCAGCCCCCGTCAAGGAGTAACTATCAGGGAGGCCGGTGTTACAGCGGCTTCAGAGTCCGCAGGTAGCGCTTGCCGTTAGCGGCATAGTGCTCAGCACTAACCTCCAGCATTTTGCGTTGCTCGTCACTCAAGATGCGTTTGATTTTTGCTGGACTGCCTACCACCAGGCTGCCATCGGGGATCTCCATGCCTTCGGGCACCAATGCGTTGGCGCCAATGATGCAGTATTTGCCAATCCTGGCGCCGTTCAGCACTACTGCCTGAATACCGATCAACGAGTAGTCGCCAACATCACAGCCGTGCAGCATGGCCTGATGTCCCACCGTTACTCCCCGGCCCAGGGTCAGTTTGATACCGGGGTCTGTGTGCAGCACGGCACCGTCCTGAATGTTGGTTTGTGGGCCCACGGTGATGGTGTCGTTGTCGGCACGGATGATGGCGCCAAACCAGACGCTGGATTGATCTTGCAGGCGTGCATCCCCGATCACGCGGGCACAATCGGCCACAAAAACGTCATGGCCTACCTGAGGTTGTTGGTCGTCGAGCTGATAGAGCATGGCAAATTTCCTGATTAAACACTGGCAGCAGTATATCAGCTGGTTTACTCCCGGGGACCTTGGCGTGTCGCTGTACCTGTCACGGGAGAGGGCGATTTTTTACGGTGGCAGCGATTGCTTGGCGTATCGGGGGTAGCGTTGCCCCCTGCTTTGCTTGCGAATCACTCTCATGCCAACTATAGCTAGTATGGGCCTGTGATCCCGTGGCACTGTCAGAGAGCGCCTGCACGGATGGCCCATCCCTCATTCTAGCAAGAGGGGAGTCCCCAACTGCCTGGCCTGCAACCGGAGTAGGAGCTATCTATGCAATCAATAACAATAGTTGTGCTTGGTATCATCGGCATGTTTCTGGGGTGGTGGTTCTATTCAAAATTCATCTCCGAGAAGATTTTTCAGCTGAGCGATGAATTCCGCACCCCCGCCCACGAGTTTAATGACGGCACGGACTTTGTCCCCACCAATAAGGTGGTCCTGTGGGGGCACCATTTCACGTCGGTGGCGGGAGCGGCACCCATTGTGGGGCCCGCCATTGCGGTCTACTGGGGCTGGGTGCCGGCGGTGTTGTGGGTGGTATTCGGTACCATCTTCTTTGCCGGCGTCCATGATATGGGGGCGTTGTGGGCCAGTGTCAGGCACAAAGGAAAGTCCATCGGGGCACTGTCGGAATCGGTGATTGGTACGCCTACCCGCAGCCTGTTTATGGTGGTGATCTTCCTGGTGCTGCTGATGGTCAACGCCGTGTTTGGGGTGGTGATTGCCAAATCCTTTGTCAGCCAGCCCAACGCTGTGTTTCCGGCCTGGATGGCCATTGTGGTAGCGCTGGTTATCGGCCAACTGTTGCGGCGCAAGTTCAGCCTTATCCCGCTCTGCCTGGTGGGCGTGGTGATACTCTACATGTCCGTGTTTGCTGGCAGTTACATTCCCATCAGCCTGCCGGATGCGATGTTTGGGCTCTCGCCCAACGCCAACTGGATCATTATCCTGTTTATCTACGCCGCCATTGCCTCGCTGTTGCCGGTGTGGATGCTGCTGCAGCCGCGTGACTTTATTAACGGCATGCAGCTGCTGGTGGGGCTGTTCCTGCTCTATGGCGCGGTGTTTCTGTCGCTGCCGGATATTACGGCACCGGCGTTCAACACCCAGAAAGCGGTGGATACACCCTCCATTATCCCGCTGTTGTTTGTCACCATTGCCTGCGGCGCCGTCTCCGGCTTCCACGGCATTGTCTCCTCCGGCACCAGCTCCAAGCAGCTGGACAAGGAGACGGATGCCCGCTTTGTGGGTTACCTGGGCGCGGTCGGCGAGGGCTCCCTCGCGCTGATCACCATTGTGGCGGTGAGCGGTGCGGCGTTTGCCGCCTCCCCTGAGGAGTGGCATGAGGTCTATGCCCATCTGGGGGATGGCAGTGTGTCGGCGTTTATTGCTGGCGGTGCCAACCTGATCCAGCAGGGGTGGGGGCTGCCACAACAGTTTGCCTCTACCATTCTGGCAGTGATGGTGGTGCTGTTTGCGGGTACCACCATGGATTCCGGTGTGCGTTTGCAGCGCTACATCATCCAGGAGTGGGGTTCGATCTATAACATCGAGTGGCTGAAGAATGGCAGCGTAGCCACACTGGTGGCTGTGGGTGCCTGTCTGATCCTGGCCTTCGGTGCTGGCGGTGCCTCCGGCAGTGGCGGCATGATTATCTGGCCACTGTTCGGCTCCACCAACCAGATTCTCGCCAGCCTCACTCTGTTGGTGCTGTCGGTAATGCTGATCAAGCTTAACCGGCCAGCTTACTTCACCCTGATCCCCATGACCTTTGTGCTGGTGATGGCGTTTCTGGCCGGGCTGATCAAGCTGAAAGAGTACTATCTGGCCGGTAACTACCTGCTGGTCTTCCTGGATGCCGTCGTACTGATCGTGAGTGTGCTGGTGATGCTGGAGGCCATAGCGGTGATCGCTGCCTTCAAGCGGGAGAAAAAACGTCTGGGGCAGGTTCAGCCTTAGGAAAATGATCAGGGCTAATGATCAGGGCTTCTGCGGCCAGCGCTACTTGCTGTAGCGCTGGCTGTGGTGGTGAATCGACTTTGACAGATGACGCCCTCAGGGCTGGGCGGACAGCAGCTCAAACACCCGCGTTGGCAGCTGCTGGTTGATTTCATCCCTTACCCTGCCTGCCAGCAGGCCCTGTTCGGTGGAGGAGACCTTGATGGGCCAGCGCTGCTTGGCCAGTACTTTTTCAGCTTGCCGGAATATTAACTCGTAAGAACCCCGCTGCCAGAACCAACCCTGGCGCTCTTCCACCGGCGCCAGGTCGAGGCTGCCGGAGAGGCTGAGGTAGGACTCCCCGGTCACCACCCGGACACCCATCTGCGCCAGGGCGCGTTGCAGCTCGGCGGCGACAGACGGATCGTCGGCAATAACCTGCAGTTGCAGCTCAGCCAGACCATTCCTCAGTAATTTTTCCAGATCCGGCAAGCTGTAACGGCTGCTGATGCCCTGACCATTGGCCACAATCATCAGGCTGCGATTGAGCTCATCCCGTTGCAACTGGGCCTGCCGCGACCTGGCCAATGCCTGCAGTGCCGCCACCGGGCTGGCGGCGAGGGTCGTGGCGTAGGTCACCAGCTCTTCCACGTTGTTGTCCAGGGGCTGTATGGCGGCGCGAAAGCGGGCCGCAGCGGCATTCTTGTCCAGGATTGCCAGTGCGAAGTGGCGGCCATCACCGGCTCGCCACTGCTCGGCAATCACGGCGCCTTCGATGACCTTGCGGGTCTCAATATTGATTTCGCGGCTCACCCGCTGTTCGTTACTGGTCTGCTGCAACTCACCGCTGCCCACCGTTTGGGCGCTGCTGAAATCCTGGCTGGTATCCGACACCGCCGCCTCAAAGATTCGGGCGAGGTTGGCCAGGGCACGATCACTGGCGGTCTGCAGGTCTTCGCCACTGCCGACGGCAGTGAGGTGCGTGGTGGCCGGGTAATCGGCTTGCGGACTGTCTATCCATTGTGGGCGATCAGGCTGGCCGGAACAGGCCACCAGCGTGGCCAGTAGCCCCAGCAGGCAAAGTTTTCCAATGTGTGACATAAGCGCTCTCCTTGATGTGACTGGCGGGCAGTCACTGCCTCTCTGTTATCTGGTTGATGGCATGGGTTTCGGTATCGACACCAGTGGCTCGAGGGTAACCGAACACCGCCGGGGTGTAACTGCTGGTGAACATCACCCGTAGCCTGCCAGGACTCCGGAGCTCCGGCTCCGAGTCAGTGAAGGACTTGACTGGCAGGGCGACGGTGCTGTCAGCGGGTGCCCGCAAGCGGGCCACCTGAATGTAGGCCGGCAGAAGGTTCCAGCTGCGCAGGTCAGCCTGTTCGCTGAGTACGCTGAATATATTGGCAAACGCACCTGCCAGTTCGCTCTGCTCACGGGCGTTTCTGACCATGTGGTACTTGGCTACTGCCCGCGCTGTCGCGGTTGCCAGTAACGCACCTGATTCTGCCTCCAGATCCTGTCGAACCCGGCGGTCGACACTTTCGAGGACGGCGGTCTCGCCGCTATTACCGGTTGCCTGCCACCGCAGGGGGCGGGGGGAGGGGCCTGGGCCGGGATACTGGGGCACAACCACCGTGACCAGGGTATTGGCTTCGCCGGCGAATATGGTCAGCCGGGCTTCGGTACGCTGACTGACTACACCATCAAAATAGACCAGTAACCATTCCGCTTCCGAGCTGCCGGGCAGGTCAGCGTCGCGGTTGAATTCACTGCGATAGCCGTGGTACTCCCGATCGAAGCCCTGGGTCCGGGTCAGGTTAAGCAGACTGGTTTGCAGGGCTGCAGGGACCGCTTCCTGACGCTCTTTGAGGATATTGTAGGCGAGGCGGTAGCTGATGAGCGCGTCATCCCGTTCGCCGGCGAGCTCATAAATCAAACCCGCGATAAAACGCGCCGAGGCCAGGTGTCCCAGGGTCTTGTCGGCCGGGAACTGGCGCATGGTGACATCCATCTGCAGGGCTTCCACCCGTGCGGCTTCCAGGTCTCCGGCCAGCAGGTAAGTCAGGGCCAGGGTGACGTGTACCAGCACGCGGTCGGTGGGGCTGCCACTGTAGCTGCGCAGGGTCTCATTGGTGGTAAAGGCGGCCAGGTTTTCAGTAACGCTGGTGGCGGCCAGCGCTTCCATAATCTGCTTGGCTTCCTGCAGGGCCTGCTGGCTGCCGGTGAAATCACCGGTATAGAGCTTCAGCAGGCCGCTGTTCAGCAGGTATTGGGCGCGATCACGCTCCGGTGTCTTCACCTGTTGCAGGCGCTCCAGCGTGACCTCTGAACCGGTGGCGGGCATTTGTGCGGCCAGGTCGTTCAGTTTCCAGGCCGCACAGCCATTTAACAGCAGCAGGCAGAGGCAGCCGATAGCGGCTTTGCGGCCGTGCAGCATAGTCATCCCTGAGCAGAGGCTTTAAAAGCGGATCTTGGGATTTTTAACCAGTTTCTTGATCTTCTTCTGGCCGACCCAAACTTTGCGGTTATCGGCCATGCTGATCAGGGTGAGGTCCACCTGATAGTAGCGCACCTGTTGTTTGCCTTCGGCATCAATGATGGTGTTGATCTGCCCCTGCAGCATGAAGTCTGCCCCCAGCTCCTGGCCTGCCGCATTGCGGGTGCCTTCACGGGCATTCAGATCCTGGTCGATGCGCTCGTCGCGAATTTCACCGCGCTCGTCCCGGGAGGCGACAAAGTCAACACGCCCGGAATTGATCAGCGAACGTTCCATGTCGGCGACAAAGGTTTTTACATTGATGTGTTCGTGGCTGAGGTTACGCACACTGCCAACAATTACGGCAGGGCGGGTACCGGTACGGGAGGTGTAATCCCCCAGCCAGGGGCGTGCCAGCGCATCGCTGATCATCTCTTCGGCCACCAGCCGTGAATCGGTATCGTTCCAGGCGCCGCTGAGATCGATGCTCTCATCGGGGGCCACGCGCTGCACAGACGTGCCGCAGGCGCTTAACAGCAGACTGAATGCTGCAACTATCCACAATCGCATGGGTATGACTCCTTGATTACTGTTCCGCTTGCATAAAGCGCTGGAAGTTAGCGGTGGCGTTATTCTGGTAGTACTGCCTGAAGTTCTCGGACAGTTTGGTGGCACTGCCGATAGCGTCGTCCAGCGCACTCATATCCATCTCTGCGAAGGAGTAGATATTGCCAGTGCGGGGGTCCAGCCAGCGGCCCTTGATTTTGGCGCCGCTGAGCGCTGTCTGGGTGGTGCTTTTGACCGATTGTTCAATGCTGTTGACACTGCTGTCACCACTGGCACTGGCGTAGTCGCTGAGGGTGCTGTCCACATAGGTGGAGACAATCCTGGCCAGTTCCGCACGGGCACGACCGTCAGCGGCCGAGCGCTGCAGTGACTGATCGTTCATGGGGGCCGCAAAGCCTACGCCGTAGAGGTAGCGACCATCGGGGTTTTCCACCGCCTGGGTGCCTTCGTTGACCCAGTCCGGAGCCCCTTTGATGCCGAGGTCGCTTTCAATAGTGGGAGAGCCACCACAGCCGGCCACCGCCAGAGCGAATGCCGCCAAAAACGGGATGAGAGAGCGCTTGGTCATTATTAAACTCCTTTTAATCGCGGACGCTGGTGGAGCAGCTTAGCGCAACCGGGATTGGCTTGTCAGCCGCTAATTGCCGCGTGGCGGTACGTAGGAAACGGCCGGTTTGGAGAGGGCCATCAATACCGTCGCTGCCGCAATACACCGTTAGTTTCTGCACACATTCAGTTTGGCCCGGGCCTGGTCCTACTGAAGCATGCGGTCACGCCCCAGGCGCTGGAGGAGGGTCATATCGGCCGCTCATCGTATGTTCCGGTTGATCGCCTTGCCGCTGTCAGCAGGAGAGCGTGATAACGGCTTACGTCCTGGTCATCACGATTTCTTTAGACTATCGACCCATACTGAGATCAACTTCCCTGTTGGCAGAGAGGAGTTTAGCTTGATGAATAGAATTACGGCATCCACCCTCCTGGTTATGCTGCAGGGCCAGTGAGGGTATTTCAGGGTGGCGCTTTGATGGTGATTTTTGCTAAATTCGTTGATCAGATCACTCACAATCAGGTGGCTTTTGGGTAGTCTAAACGGGTATTCCGCGCTGCCGCTGCAACGCGGGTTCAGTGTATGAATACGGTGAAATATAACGAATATGAAGAAAGTGACCCTTCTTGTTGCCTTGACCCTGGTAATTTTCGGCTGTGCAGAGTTTAAAGATGCCGGTCGCTCTATTGGTCACGGCACCCGTGATGCCATGACATCGATTGGGCATGGCACCAAGCGGGTGGTTAACGATACCGCTGCCTCTATTGAGAATTCCACTTCAAAATAAACACTGCAGTAATCTCATTCTGCTGAGCGGACAGCTGTTCCGTCAGGTTCAGGGGCCGCCCTGCTGTCTGGGCAGGCCAAGAGAGATCACTGCGGTGGCGACGATCATGGCTGCCGAGACCCATAGGCAGGCCACCAGTCCCTGAGCCTGAAACAGCCAGCCCGATAGCAGCGTTCCCAGTAGCCGTCCCATGGCATTGGCCATGTAGTAGAAGCCTACATCCAGCGACACGCCGTCGCTTTTGGCGTAGCTGACTATCAGGTAGCTGTGCAGGGATGAGTTAACCGCGAACACCACACCGAACAGTAACAGGCCGGTGATCAGTACCGGGGCCGGCTGCAGCGGCATTAACAGCGCAATAGCGACGGGTATAACGGCCAGTGCCGCAGCCCACAGCAGGGCGTGTCGCCCATCGGGGGGGTGACTTTCGGCCCTGCCGGTCAGCCGGGGGGCAAACCCCTGCACAATACCGTAGCCAATAATCCAGAGCGCCAGAAAGCCACCCACGCTCCAGTGATCCCAGCCAAAAACTGTGGCCAGGTAAACGGGCAGCGCCACCACAAACCAGACATCCCGTGCGGCAAACAGGAACAGGCGCGCGGCAGAGAGGTAGTTCACCGCTGAACTTTTGGAAAACAGCTCGGTGAACTTCGGTTTGTTTTTCGCTTTGCCCAGATCCTGTTTCAGGCTGGCCATGCTGAACAGCCATACCAGCAGCAGGGCAATTGCCATCGCCAGTACCGCCGCCTGAAAACCCAGCAGTGACAGCAGCGCACCGCCAAGGAAAAAGCCGGCACCTTTCAACGCATTTTTGGATCCCGTAAGCAGTGCTACCCACTTGTAAAGCTGCCCCTGGGCATCGGCAGGGACCAGCAGCTTGATAGAGCTTTTGGCGCTCATCTTGTTGAGATCCTTGGCGATGCCCGAAAGTGCCTGTGCCGCCATGACCCAGGGTACGGTCAACAGGGCTGCCGGTACCAGCAGCATGCCCAGTGCGATCACCTGCAGCAGCAGGCCAATATTCATGGTGCGGTTGAGGCCCAGCCGTGCCCCCAGCCAGCCACCGATGAGGTTGGTGACCACGCCGAAAATTTCATAAAACAGAAACAGCAGCGCGATCTGCAGCGGACTGTAGCCCAGTCCATGAAAATGCAGCACCACCAACATGCGCAGGGCGCCATCGGTGAGGGTAAAGGCCCAGTAGTTGCCAGTGACAATCAGGTACTGACGGATCTCCGGGGCGAGATTGGCAAGTTTGCTCATATCTGGTCGGCACGTCCCACCATGTGCGCCAGTTCCATGGTGCGGTTCACGTAGCCCCACTCGTTGTCGTACCAGGCGTAGATCTTCACCTGGGTACCGTTGATCACCATGGTGGAGAGTGCATCGACAATGCTGGAGCGGGGATCGGTTTTGTAATCGATGGAGACTAATGGCCGCTCTTCAAATCCGAGAACCCCCTTGAGTTCGCCGTTAGCGGCGTCCCGCAGCAACTGGTTCACTTCTTCGGCGGTGGTGGCGCGACTCACCTCAAACACACAGTCGGTGAGGGAGGCGTTGGCCAGCGGTACACGCACGGCGTGACCATTCAGTTTGCCTTTCAGCTCCGGGAAAATATGGGTGATCGCCGTGGCCGAACCGGTGGTGGTGGGAATCAGGCTCATGCCGCAGGCCCGCGCCCGGCGCAGGTCCTTGTGCGGTGCGTCGAGAATGGTCTGGGTGTTGGTCAGGTCGTGGATGGTGGTCATGGAGCCGTGCACAATGCCCAGTTGCTCATGGATCACCTTAACCACCGGCGCCAGACAGTTGGTGGTGCAGGATGCGGCCGTGACAATCCGGTGCTGAGTCTTGTCGTAGAGCTGGTGGTTTACCCCCATAACCACGTTAAGCACGCCTTCCTCTTTCACCGGTGCGGTTACTACGACCCGTTTTACCCCCTGGTCCAGATAGGCCTGCAGCACCGCTTTGGTTTTCATCTTGCCACTGGCTTCGATCACCACATCGCAGCCGGACCAGTCGGTTTCCCCGATGCTTTTGTTTTGCGTGCAGGGTATGCGCTGTCCATTGATCACGATGTCATTGCCAGTGTGGCTGGCGTCGTAACACCAGCGGCCGTGAACCGAGTCGAAGCTGAGCAGGTGAGCGAGGGTGGCTGCGTCACCTGCCGGATCATTGATCTGTACAAATTCAATGTCGTCCCAGTCGAAGGCCGCCCGCAGTGCCAGCCGTCCCATACGGCCGAAGCCATTGATTCCAATTTTAATGGTCATGAAGTGTCCTGTGAATAATCCGGTAAAAGTCAGGACTGGCGTAGCCAGCTTTCAATCTGTTCACGGTGAGGGATGGAGCCGCTGTGGACTACCTGGTTGTCAACCACCACCGCCGGTGTGCTCATGACGCCGCAGTTCATCATTACCTGCGGGCTTGTCTCCTTGCTGACGTTCACTTCTACGCCCAGTTCGGCGGCAATTCTGCTGATGGATTCAGCGGTTTTGGTGCATTTGGTGCAGCCACTGCCTAACACTTTGATCTCTCTCATGGTGAGTGCCTCGTGTGCATTTACAGAAACGGAGTGAGTCCGTTAAAGATCCAGCCGACGATGGTGAAGGCTGTTAACAGCAAAGCAAACAGTATCGCCAGCAGGCGCCACTGCATCACTTGCTTGAGCAGGATAAATTCGGGAAAGCTGGCAGCGACCGTACTCATGCAGAAGGCCAGCGTGGTACCGATGGGAAGCCCCTTGAGGATCAGGCTTTCCATGACCGGAATAACCCCGGTGGCGTTGGAGTAGAGGGGGATCCCCAGTACAACTGCCGCCGGCACTGACCACCATTGGCCCTGACCCAGATAGTTCTCGATCCAGCCTTCCGGTACAAAGCCGTGCAGGGCCGCGCCCAGGCCGACACCGATGATGACCCACTTCCAGACGCGACTGAAAATATCCAGGGTTTCATCCCGGGCAAACTCGTGGCGCTGTTGCAGGGAAAGTGCCTCAGTGTCGGCGGCAGTGGCAACGGCGTTGCCACTGCGAGCACGTTGCAGTGCTTCGGCAGCGAATGATTGCAGCCAGCGTTCCGCCTTTATAAGGTCCAGGAACAGGCCGCCGGCTATACCTACCAGCATGCCCACCAGAATGTAGAGCAGTGTGAACTTCCAGCCCAGCAGGCTGAGCAGCAACAGCACTGCCACTTCGTTAATCAACGGTGAGGTGAGCAGAAAGGCCATGGTGATACCCACCGGAATGCCGGCGGAGGTAAAACCGAGAAACACCGGGATACTGGAGCAGGAACAGAAGGGGGTAATGGCGCCGAATACGGAGCCCATCAGATAGCCGATGGTACGGTGACGACCGCTGAGGTAGTCACGCACCTTTTCCACATTCAGTGACGCGCGCAGCAGGGCGATGACATAGATCATCACCAGCAGCAGGGCGAAGATCTTGCTCACATCCTCCACAAAGAAGTGCAGGGCGCTGCCCAACTTGCTGCCGGCGTCCAGCGCCAGCAGTTGGTAGACAACCCCGTCTGCAAGATCGGTAAATATGCCCAGCATGTCAGTGACCAAACCAGTGGCGGGTGCGGTTGGCGAAGGCCACCAGTGACAGCATCACCGGCACTTCCACCAGCACCCCGACAACCGTGGCCAGTGCCGCTCCGGAGTGCAGCCCAAACAGGGAGATAGCCACAGCGACAGCCAGCTCAAAAAAGTTGGAGGTACCGATCATGCAGGCGGGCGCGGCCACGGCGTGTGGCAACTTCAGCCAGCGGGCGGCGCTGTAGGCGATGGCGAAAATACCGTAGGTCTGCAGCAACAGGGGAATGGCAATCAGCACGATGGCTTGCGGTTGTTGCAGGATGGTTTGTGCCTGGAAGCCAAACAGCAGTACCACGGTGCCCAGCAGGCCGACAACGGACCAGGGCTTGAGGGTTTGCAGCAGGGTGGTGATGGCCGCGTCACTGCGGTAGCGGTGCAACAGGGCGCGGGTGGCAACACCTGCCAGCAGGGGCAGCACCACATAGAGTACGACTGACAGCAGCAGGGTTTCCCAGGGCACGTGAATGTCACTGACACCCAGCAGGAAAGCGGCGATGGGGGCAAAGGCGAAAATCATGATCAGGTCATTGACCGAGACCTGCACCAGTGTGTAATTGGGGTCGCCCTTGGTCAGTTGGCTCCAGACAAACACCATGGCAGTACAGGGTGCGACACCGAGCAGGATCATACCGGCGATGTATTCGTCGGCAGTCTGCGGATCCACCCAGGGGGCAAACAGCACGCGGAAAAAGAGCCAGCCCAGGGCCGCCATGGTAAAGGGTTTAATCAACCAGTTGATGACCAGTGTCAGCAGCAGTCCCTTCGGGCGACGGCCGATGTTTTTGATGGCCGAAAAGTCCACCTGCACCATCATCGGATAGATCATGACCCAGATCAGTACCGCTACCACCAGGTTGACGTGGGCCCACTCCAGCGCGGCGATGGCCGCGAACCGCTGCGGAGCCACGTTGCCCAGCAGCACGCCGGCGCCGATGCACAGTGCCACCCAGAGGCTCAGGTATCGTTCAAAAATTCCCATAGTGCATATCCTTATGGCTGCGTCAGCAGCAGGCGCGGGCGCGTTGCGGGCGGTCACCCATGTGACGCAGACGATTCATGGCATCCTCGAAAACCGCACCATTGTCTGTGGCGGTGGTTTGCAGCACCTGCGCGGCCCAGGCGGGCAGTTGCGGGTCGAGTCGGTAAAACACCCACTGTCCCTGACGGCGGTCGCTGAGTACACCGGCTTTTTTCAGTTGCGCCAGGTGGCGGGAAATCTTTGGCTGGTTCTCCCGCAGGGCCGTGGTCAGTTCGCAGACACACAGTTCGCCCTCCTGCTGGATCAGCAGCAGGCTTTGCAAGCGGGTCTCGTCTGCCAGGGCTTTGAAAAAGGCTATGGGGTCCATCAGTTTACTCCCGGGTCTGGTCGGGAAAATTATACGAAAAAACGTATATATGGGAATCCGTATATTTATGAAGAGTTGATGACAATCAAGACCGGAGTGAATCAGGTGGTGGGGTCACCGCTGGCTGGAGAGGTGTTCGCCAATCAGGGCCGCGAGGCCGGCACTGCTGCCAAAGTATTCAAGCAGGCGCACCTGGCGGTCGGGCAGGGCGTCCAGCACCTCGGCAACCTGGGCGGGAATATCTTTTTCCACATGGCGGCCCTGGTTGAAAAACAGGGGATAGACGTCGATCTCCGTCACGCTCGCCGGCAAGTCGCAGCAGGCCTGCAGCAGTGATGGCGGTGCCTGTTCCAGCAGCGCCGGGCGCACCAGCTGATAATCAGTGGCAGTGGCTGCGACCTGGGCGACCAGTTGAAAGAACTCTTCGTTGGCGGCAGCGCGGCGGCTGCCATGAGCCATGATAATCAGGGCTCTCTGTGGGGAGGTGTTGTCCATAGGTGTTCAGCGCAGGGCAGCCGGGGCTTGATAGTGGCCGCTCAGAGTACATCATCCGGGTGAAATTGGTAGTTGCCCCGATGGACTGTACGCTGGTCCCGCAGGCTGCGGATCATTCTCTGTACCTGCACCACCCAGATGCTGCCGGAGTTTTCCAGCAGCTGGAAGCCTTTTGCCAGCAGCTGGTTAACGATGGCGCTGCGTGCAGCAACGCCCTGGTCACGGGTTTCGTAGGGGCCCTGGGCCTTGCAGAGTTCCGCTGGCCAGTTGTCGATACCGGAGAGGGCAATCAGCGAGTAGCTGTGATCATCGTTGGGACGCAGGTGCATCTCGATGCGCCAGCCGCGCAGGTTTCTGAGCACCAGTGCGGGAATGTGTAACAGGTCCGGCGATTGGGTCTGATAGTTCAGTTTCATGCCCTGACACCTCGCAGTAATGAGTTAGCCTGCCTGAGAAAGTGCGTGTTCCTGAAGGTTGCTGTGGGCGGTCAGCGTCTGCGGCTGACGATTCATACGGGTGGCGACGTAGTGTTCGTTGAAGACGTCGAAATAGTCCAGCAGGTGGTTTGCAGCAGATACCTCGTCAGCGGCAGCGAGTACCAGTGCAGCGGCTTCTGCTGTGGCCAGGCGGCTGTTGTCGCAGGCCTGCCGTATGCGGTAATTGCCCAGCTTACGGATCTTATTGTCCACGCTGCTGGACGGATTCAGCAGGGGCAATCCGGCCAGCCACTTGCTGTGTTTGGCCATTTTGCGGGCCTGTTTCCAGGTTCCGTCGAGTATGACGACAGTGGGGATTTTGCCAGGCTGGTTGGAGGGCTGACTTTCCACGGGCCGGGCTTCGTCTTCTGTGGCGGGAAACAGGATCTGGCAGTGCCGTGCGGGGTCGGCCAGCAGCGCCAGCAACTCCGTCGGAGGTTCCAGCCGGCTCCAGACAAAAGCGTGGCATTGCCCGGGGAAAAGATCGGCAATCAGGCGACCGGTGTTGGTGGGTTTGAACACCTCATCGCGGTGCATCAGCAGCACGAATTCAGTAGTGCATTGTGCCGGGGAGCGCCACTGGCAGACACAGGTGCGTGCCGCGAGCCGGCATTGGGGGCAGCGTTGCAGCAAATAGCCCCGGGCCCTGAACTCGCGGGTGGACTCCCGCGCGCATTGCAGCCGCAGCTGGTCCACGCAGTGCGGCGGGAAAGTGATGGATGGTTGCATGGGTGTAGCGTGTCCGCCCGGATTAGTTGCCTTTGACGGTGGCGTCGGGGAATTGCTGGCGCCACAGCTCGGCGCCGCCGTCCACACTGTAGACCTGACCAAAGCCCTGCTGGGCCAGAACCGCGGCTACCTGCTGGCTACTGTTGCCGTGGTAGCAGAACACCAGTGTCGGCGCCTGCTTGTCGGCCGCAGCGAGAAACTGGCTGAAGTTATCATTGTCCAGGTGCTGTGCCCCCTGCGGATGGCCGTTGAGGTAGGACATCTTGTCGCGGATGTCCAGCAGCTGGCACTGCTGGTCGTTGATGAGCTGGGCTGCCTGCTGACAGCTGATGCGGGAGAAAGTCATGGTTGGGTCCGTCAGTTGGGGTTGCGCAACACCAGTATGGTGCCCTGCATGGAGGCGACCATTTCACCCCGGGGATTATAGGCCTCTGCGCGATAAATCACAGCGCCGCGATCATCCTGGTTGGGCAGGCGCATCTGGCGCAATACCTCCACATGGCCGGTCAGGGTTTCGTCCGGCAAAACAGGCAGGATGAACTTCAGCTTGTCCACCCCCATCCCCACGACGATGTGCATGCGGGAAAACCAGGACTCCACGGTTAACCGTTGCAGGATGGCCATGGTGTGAATGCCGCTGGCACACAGCACGCCGATGGGGGATTGGCGGGCCGCCTCCTCGTCGAGATGAAAGGGCAGTGGGTCGTATTTGCCGGCGAAATCAATGATCTCGGCGCGGCTGAGAAAATAGTCGCCCAGCTGAATACGGGTGCCGCTGACAAGTTCATCCCAGTAAAAAAGTGTGCTCACGCTCGCCATCCATCACCTTGGTCAAAGGCGGCCATTGTAAGCCGTCGGTCACCATTGCTAAACCCGGATTGCCGCTTAAGCGCTGTAAGAGGGATCCTGGCGGTCGCGACGGCTGACAGTGGGTTGGGTCATGGCGGTGACATTGCGGATCTCATCGAAATCGCGAATAGCGATGCGTTTATCCAGTCCCCATTGGTCATTATGCTTCGACCAACGATCCACATAGCGGCTCCAGACGGTCATCTGCTGCAGCTGCTCACCGCGTTGCAGGCGCAGGGTGGCGGTAATGTAGGCTTCGCTGGCGGCGCTGTCGCCATCTACCTCAATCAGGATGTTGGACATCTGGTGGGTGTGGCAGAGCAGATGTCCGTGCTGGGCACAGATCAGGTCGATGACGCCGGGGCCGTCACCCTGGTAAAAATCGTCGTAGTCGGCAACGCTGCCTGGATTCCAGATGCTGTGGCCCAGCTCAACATCAAGCCGATCGACGGCACGGCAGTAGCGATACATGAGTTCGGTAATGCCTTGCTTGTCGGCCAGGGCGGTGGTGTTGGTCATGGGTGGTCTCCGCTGTGCTTGAAGTTCTGTTGTTATGTGAGTATGAGGTTATGATCGCGCACCTGCTTACACAATAATTGAGGAACAAGCATGAACCTGAATGAACGCTATGGCTCCTGGGCCCTGATCGCCGGTGCGTCGGAAGGCACCGGCAGCGCCTTTGCAAGGCAGGTCGCAGCGGCAGGTATCAACTGTATACTGCTTGCCCGTCGTGAAGCGCCGCTGCAGGCTCTGGCACAGGAGCTCTCTGTCACACATGGTATTGAGGCAGTTGCTGCCAGCGTGGATCTCTCCGCAGGCGATGCGCTGGAGCAGATCCGGAAAGTGGTGGGGGAGCGGGAAGTCGGTCTGTTTATCAGCAACGCCGGCGCCGACAGTACCAATACCCGTTTTCTGGACTCACCGCTAGAGACCTGGGTGGCGCAGGTGAATCGCAATGTGATGAACGTGGTGCGTTGCTGTCACCACTTCGGCGGTCAGATGCGTGAACGCAAGCGCGGTGGCATTATCCTGGTGGGTTCGGGGGCCTGTTACGGTGGTTCCAGCTTTATGGCGGTCTATTCTGCGACCAAGGCCTTCGACCTCAACTTTGGTGAGGGCCTGTGGGCGGAACTTCAGCCCCATGGTGTGGATGTATTGAATCTGATCCTTGGCCAGACCGACACCCCGGCGTTCCGGGAAACCCTGGCCAAAACCGGTCAACCGGTGCCGCCGAATCTGGCACAGCCGGCGGATGTGGCGAGGACCGGACTGGAGCGTCTGCCCCATGGTCCGGTACACAACTGGGGACTGGCGGATGAAGAGGCCGGCTACCTGCCCATGTCGGCGGCCGCCCGTCGCGGGCGGATTCTCGCTATAGACCAGGTGACCAAAGCCATCTTTGGTGAAGACGGGGCAAAATAACTTTCACCCCGTCCGGTGGCGAGAGCGGACGGCTCAGCTTTCAACTCCCGCCACCAGCTTTTCGCTCTCTTGCCAGAAACGCTCCACAATAGTTTCGTCGTTGGCCCAGGGGTGCGGCTCACGGGTTGCAGAGTTGGCAAAGTAGCCGCCGTTGGCTTGGGCAGGCTGGGTGGTGGCCAGCCATATCAGGGTGCTGGCGCCTTCCTCCGTTGATTGCATCCCCTTGGCCGCAACCTGTGCCTTGGCATCGGCATCGAAACAGTCAAAGAAGTGGGAGTCCACGATGCCGGGGTGGAAGGCGTGCACCGCAATGCCGTGCTTTCCGACCCGCTGACCCAGCGCTTTGGTAAACAGCACGTTGGCCAACTTGCCGGTGCAGTAGGCCATGCCGTAGTTCCAGTTTTGCAGGTTCTGCATATCTTCCAGATTGAAACCGGGGATCATTTCGCCCGCATTGGAGGCGGTATTGATGATGCGCACGGAACCTGCGCCGGATGCGGCAGCGGTTTTTTGCAGTAATGGCAGCAGCTCGCGGGTCAATACAAAGTGGCCGAGGTGGTTTACGGCAAAATTTTCTTCCAGCCCCTCGCTGGTGATGACTTTCTCTTTCGCCATACCGCCGGCGTTGTTGGCCAGCAGGTTAAGGTGATCGGTAAGTTGTTGCACTTCAGACGCGACACGTCGTGCCTCTGCCAGCAGTGCCAGGTTGGCGACGATCATGGTGACTTCACCGCTGCTGGAGGCAGCAGCGATTTGCTCCCTGGCCGCTGCACAGCGTTCCGGGTTACGGCCCGTGGCAATGATTGTCCAGCCTTGCGCGGCCAAAGCCCTGGCGGCGGCGAGGCCAATACCGGAGCTGGCACCGGTGATAAGGGCAACGGGGGCATTTGTCATTATTGTTCTCCTGTGATGTGGGTGTTGCGTCTAAGGGTTCGTGGCCAATGCTGTCAACGTCGTTAAGTCGGGGTTCGAAAGCTCAGCTCCAGCAGTACCCCATATGGATCTTTCAGAAACACCTGGGTCAGCCCGAGTGCTTCGCGTTCGTACACGGCCGGGCGCAGGTTCATGCGATGCAGGCGTGCCAGCATCATCTCCTTGTCGCCGCAGCGCAGGGCGATATGGTGGACGGGATCGGTGCTGGTTTCTTGCTGGGGGCTGCTGTCATCTGACTGCTGCAGGTGCAGTATCGGGTTGCCACTGCTGTCCCTGAGCCAAAGCGCCTTGCGCGAGGAGATACCGCCCGGTACTTCGGCCCGCTGCAGCCCCAGGGCGTCGATATAGAACCGCGCCGTGGCTTCAATGTCTGCGGTACGCAGGTTAACGTGATCCAGTCCCTCGACGCTCATCGTCCGCTCCCCGGTTTCATGCCGGCGGCCATGGCCTGCAGGGCCTGGGCCCGGGGCAGGGAGAGCAGTTGTTCAAAGGATTGGCGGTAGTGTTCGCTGGGGATATAGACCGGGCCATTGCTGATATTGTCCAGCGCCAGCTGTGCGACATCATCCGGCGACATCAGGTTGGTAAGGGTGGCTGGGTCAATGCCCTGTTTGGCAGGGGCTTCGGTATCGGTGGCGCCGGGGCAGAGGGTGAGAATATCGATGGGGTCACCGGCGTACTCCCCCCACAGGGCTTCGCCCAGGTTGACCAGAAAGCCCTTGCTGGCGGAGTAGACCGCAGAGTAGGGGCAGCCCAGCAGGCCTTCCACTGAAGCGGTAAAAATCACGCCCCCACATCCCCGCGACTGCAGGCGTGGCAGGAACCCCTGAGCCAGGGCCAACGGGGTGTGGCAGTTAACTTGCAGCATGGCGCTCATCAGCTGTGGATCGCCATGGGTGAAGTGACCTTTGTAACCAAAGCCGGCATTGCAGATCAGCAGCCCGACATCCAGCTTGCGGGTGGCAGCGAGAACATCCCCGGCAGCATCAGCGCTGGCCAGGTCGGCTTGCAGCACCGTTACCCCTGTCTGATATTGCTGGTGCAAACTGTCGGCCAGCTGCTGCAGGCGATCCTCGCGGCGTGCCACCAGCACCAGGTCAAAGCCCCTGGCGGCCAGGTTGGCGGCAAACGAGGCGCCGATACCGGAGGAAGCACCGGTTATTACGGCCACGGGGCCGTACTTCTGCAAAAAATCGTTATTATTCATATAGGCCTCTGGGTAATACATAGCCCTGATGCTAGCAAAAAGCGCTTGAGCCTGTCTGATGGCTTGGCCCTATTGCCATATCAGTGTCCCTATTCCTACGCCATATCCCCGTTGGCTGGTGGGGCGGGCGTCACTATCGCGTGATGCCTGATGAAGTATAAAATGTCAGTCTTCTGACATGAAATTTTGGCGCAGCAGTTACAGCACGGCAACTGAGATTTGGCGGCGTAGTCGCTTTACCTGATGCGCGGGGCAGGGGTTGTCCGGCGTTCACCAAAGAGGATCATTGTGCAAGGTTCACAACACGAAGTTCTGCTCTGTGCGCAGCAGGCACTGCAACAGGGGATTCCCGCCACGCTGGTGTCGGTAGTCAATACTTATGGCACATCACCAAGGCCGGTGGGTTCAATTATGGTGGTGTGTGGCGACGGTCGTTTTGTTGGCTCCGTATCCGGTGGCTGTATCGAAGAGGATCTGCTGCATCGGTTAGTGGAGCAGCCGCCGGAGCAGTGCGTACTGGAGCGTTTCGGGGAGACTGCAGAGGAGCGGGAGCGCCTGAAATTGCCTTGTGGCGGCAGTCTGGATCTGCTGCTGGAGCCATTGCGCGCACCCGCAGAGGTTGAACCGTTACTGCAGGCCATTGAACAGCGCCGCACCCTCACCCGCCGCGTGAATCTGGCCAGCGGGACAGTTACCCTCGATCCCTATCGCAGTGAGCACAAGGCTGAGCTCACGCCGCAGAACTGGACCAATATTTTCGGTCCGGTATGGCGCCTGTTGATTGTGGGGGCGGGCGAAACCTCAGCTTATCTCGCCGAGTTGGCGCGGGCTTTGGAGTATCGGGTGCTGGTGGCCGATCCGCGGACGGAATACCGGGCGCAGTGGCGCCCCGAGCTGGGACAGTTATGCGATGGCTACCCCGATGACGTGCTGCGGGAGTTGCAGCCGGATCAGCGCACCGCGGTAGTCACCCTGAGCCACGATCCCAAGCTGGATGACCTGGCGCTGCTGGAAGCGTTGCAATCGGAAGCGTTTTTTATCGGTGCGTTGGGGTCGGTACGAACCAATCAGGGACGCCGGCAGCGGTTGCAGAAACATTTCGGCATTACCGATGCCCAGCTGCAGCGTTTGCACGGCCCGGTGGGCTTGCCCATTGGCAGCAAGACGCCAATGGAGATTGCTCTGTCGGTGGCAGCGCAGCTGACTGCTGCCCGCCATGGGTTGGTGTAACAGCGATGACAACAATAAGAAATGTTCAGTGAGGGGGCGCACATGGAGGGCGAGTTACAGGTACTGGTACTGGCAGCGGGGCAGGGCAGTCGTTTTGGCGGTGATAAATTACTGGCACCCATGAAGGATGGTCGACCGTTACTGCAACACACCTGTGAACGTCTGCAGCAGGCCGGGCTCACTCCGCTGTGTCTGGTGCGGGCACAGGACTCACCGTTGCAGGCGCTGTTGCAGGGCTTGGGCATTGAGTGGCGGGCAGTGACCGCCGATGGCCGCGCCCAACCTATGAGCGTCAGCCTGCAGGAGGGTGTAAAGGCTTCTGCCGGCGCCGATGGCTGGATGATTGTACTGGGGGATATGCCCTTTGTGGCCGTGGAAACCTATCGTGAACTGGTGCAGAACTATTGGCAACAGCGGCAAAGTCGTGGCGAAGATGCGCCCTTGATTGTGCGGCCATTTTTCCAGTCCGGAGAGCTGCCGGCGGCTATGCAACCGGGGCACCCGGTGATCTTCAGTCGCCAGTTTGTGTGGTCGTTGCGACAGCTCACCGGCGATGAAGGCGGCCGCTCGGTGATTCACGCCTACCCGCAGGCCCTGTACCGGTTAGCCGTCACCGATGCCGGGGTGTTACGGGATGTGGATCAACCTGCGGACCTGGAGAGCGGCGAAAAGCACTGACCTCTGTTATTCACCGGGAGAGACATCACCGCTGCCGCTGTGCGGCAGTTCCAGCCTGGCAAAATCCCGCGGCGCCACATACTGCAGCAGCTCTTTGGCCTTGTCACTGCGTGCGATATGCAGCCCTTTCTGCGGGTAGAAATAGTGTACGGCGTCTTCAGCAGGGACTTTGCGGGCCGGCTCGCCAAAACGGGCCACAATAACCTCGTCACTGAGGTTGGCGGCGGGTACGAAGCTGAGACCGGCAATGGTCCAGCCCTGGATGCGTTGCAGGTCGTTGGCGTTGAGCAAAAACTTGCGTGAACCGGTATCGATGTAGGAGGAGCTGGCGGCGTTGGCCTGCATGGTCTCCAGTGTCTCCTGTGAGGCGTTGACCCGGGCAATCAGCTTGCCTTTGATGGGCCCTGCGGAAAAGCTGGTGTAGAAAATCTCCAGTCCGCTGCGATCGTTGTCGTCACTGATGATCGCCAGCTCATGATCCTCGCCCAGTTGTTGCAGCAGTTGGGCGACAGTAACCTCGCCCAGGTGCAGGCGGAAAACCTCACTGGTGCCGTCGCTGAAGGTGGTGATCTTCCACGGCAGAGGCGCCTGTTCAAACTGACTGACGGAGCCACTGTCCGGTCTCAGCAGCCAGACGACAGCAATGGCCAGCGCAGCCACAATCAGGATAGTAAGTGAGACCGGGACTGATCGGCGGTTGGTGGTGGTCATTTGCGCTTGCGTCCCCGTGGTGGATTGGCTGGCTGCCGTGATGAGGTGGATTTTGGGGCCGGTTTGCCCGCCTTGGTTTTTTGAGCGCCCGGCTTTTCAGGTTTGGATGCTGTCGGCTTTTTTGCTGCTGGTGTGGCGGTCGATCGGCTTTGTGGCTGCGAGGTTTTACCTGCGGCTGCCGTTTTGGCGTGTTTTTTCGGCTTCTGTGTCTGCGACGCTGACTCACCCTGGTTGCGGGGTTCGCTGCCAGCTTTGAAACGCTCCTTGCGCGCGGCCTTCTCTTCTTCCTTCAGGCGCGCCTTTTCGGCCAGTTCGATCTCCTCGCGGGTGATCATCTCCGGCGTCTCGAGGGTGATGGGCCCCAGCATACCTGCACGCATCTCATTTACCAGCAGCTCGCAAATCTTGTGCAGGTTGGCGCGCCCACCGCTGGCCAGGGCGCCGCGCCGGGTGGCGGCCTGCTCCAGAAATTCCAGCTCGGTGCCGGGCAGGTCATCCAGGTTATAGCGCTCCCGGAGTCGCTCCGGGTAGGCTTTCAGCAGGTAGTCCGCCAGGTAGAAGCCGACGTCGTCGTACTCCATGGCAGTGTCCTTGATGGCGCCGGTGGCTGCCAGGCGGTAGCTGCTGTGGGGATTTTCCACCTTGGGCCAGAGAATGCCGGGGGTGTCCAGCAGCAGGATGCCGTTGCCAAGGTTAATGCGCTGCTGGCTTTTGGTGACCGCCGGTTCGTTACCGGTTTTGGCAATGATGCGATCGGCGAGAATATTGATCAGCGTGGATTTGCCCACGTTGGGAATGCCGACAATCATGGTGTAAATGGTCTTTACGCTGGCATCCTTGGCCGGCAGCATCTTGCGGCAAAGCTCCAGCAGGGCTTTCATCCGCGTGGTGTCCTGGGTGCTCACCGCCAGTGTCTTTACCCCTTTCTCCTGCTCCAGAAACGCCTGCCAGCGGCCGGTGATGTCGGGGTCGGCAAGATCGCACTTGGTCAGTACCTTGATACAGGGCTTGTCGCCGCGCAGCGCGGCAATGGCCGGGTTTTCGCTGGAGTAGGGGATGCGGGCATCCAGCACCTCGATCAGCAGATCCACCTGTGGCAGAACCTCTTTCATCTGCTTCTGGGCCTTGTGCATGTGGCCGGGGTACCAGTGGATTGCCATAGCGGGGTGCCTGTCTCGTGCGGGTGGTTTGACGGCGGCCATTGTAACGGCTGAGCCTGCGCGAGGCGACAGGCGTCGGGGCGACAGTCCGGAAAGTGCTTGTTATAGTGCCGCTTTTTACGCCGGAGCCATGTGTGACTGAGGCAACTGCCCCCAGCGGGCTGGGTGGAGAAACGCCAGCGATCCGCTTTTACGTAGCCAACCGCCCGCCGCTGGAGGAGTTCCGGCAGCTGCAGGAGGTGCGCCCGCTGCTGCCCGGTGAGATAGCCCATATCGTCGCCCACAGCAGCAACCACTGGCGCAAGGTGTTTAACGTGCTGGCCAAGTTGGTCTTCGAACTGCCCCTTGCCGGGTTGCAGCGCAACTTCGGCAGCTGGCAGGCGTATCGCGACCGGGCGTTGTTGCAGGCCGGTGGTCACGAACAGTTGCTCTTCTCGGCGCCCGACTGGCGCTCCTCACCAGGGGCGCAGGGCAGTGGTGTGCATATTGTTATGGGCAAGACCTACGCGGCGACCCTGGCGTTACCGTCGCTGGTCTGGCTGGATGAGTATTTCGCCGTTAACCGTCAATGCGGTGTCATTGTCAGTCCCTATCCGGACTATCGCCAGTTGAGTAATGCCCGCATCGGCCAGCTGGCAGAGTTGGTCACCCCCATGTTGTCAGCGGAAAAACCGGATGAGTGATTACAGTGTTCCTGCCGGGCCGTTGCAGGTGGAGTATGAGATCAAAAAAAGCCGTTTTATCGCCCGCGCGGCACTGGCCCGCGACCGTGGGCAGGCGTTGCAGGTGCTGGCTGAGGCCCAGGCACAGTTCCCCGACGCCCGTCATCACTGCTGGGCCTACCTGATCGGCAATCCCTGGTCGCCGACCACTGTGGCCATGTCCGATGACGGTGAGCCCAACGGTACCGCGGGTAAGCCGATCCTCAATGTCTTGCAGCACAAACAGGTGGGGGACATCATGCTGGTGGTGTCGCGCTACTTCGGTGGTATCAAGCTGGGCGCCGGTGGCTTGGTGCGGGCCTACAGCCAGGCGGCCCAGCTGGTGATGGCGGACCTGGCCCTGGCCCGGCAGGTGAGTTTTTACCGCCGACAGGTGCGGCTGGATTTTTCCCGGGAGCAGGGCTTGCGCCACTGGCTGGACCTGCACGGTGGCCAACTGTTGGATGTCCGCTATACCCAGCAGGTCAATATGGTGCTGGACCTGCCCGAGGCGGCCCTGCAGCCGCTGCAGGAATTTGCCGCCGGACAGGGGATGGTGGTTTCTGAGGTTGAGGAGCCCCCGACTTAGGGCGGCCCCGGGTTCATTGCCACAGGCGTTGACTGTGGCATACTGCGCCGGTTTTGTAGTCCGCTCACTGAGGGCTGGGCTCTGTATCGTCAAGCAACAGGTATCCCCATGAATATCAGCAAAGATAAAGTCGTCTCTCTCCACTACCGTTTGAAGGAAGAGGGTGGCGAGGTGTTTGAGGACTCCCATGAGGGCAGTCCGGTCCTCTACCTGCACGGTCATAACAACATGCTGGCAGGCCTGGAGTCTGCGCTGGAAGGCAAAGCCGCCGGCGACAGCTTCGACGTCACCCTGACCCCGGAGCAGGGTTACGGCGTGCGTCAGGAAGGTGCCACCCAGCGTATCCCCAAGAAGCACCTGCTGACCAAGGGCAATATCAAGCCCGGCCAGATCGTACAGGTCAACACCGAGCACGGCCCGCAGGATGCCGTAGTGATCAAGGTGGGCCTGAAGAACGTCGATATCGACTCCAACCATCCGCTGGCGGGCAAGACCCTGGTGTTCGCTATCGAGATTGTGGATGTGCGTGAAGCCAGCAGCGAAGAGCTGTCCCATGGCCACGCCCACGGTGTCGGTGGCCATCAGCACGACTGATCCATCCCGTCCGTGCCAATCCGGCCAGAGGGAATTAAGTCAGTGGCGATGACGCGGTGGGTGCTGATCGCACTGGGCTGGACCAGCCTGGTACTGGGCATTATCGGTATCTTTCTGCCGATACTGCCCACCACCCCGTTCGTCATCCTTGCCGCCTGGTGTTTTTCCCGTTCCAGCCAGCGCTTCCATGACTGGCTGCGCAATCACCGCTACTTCGGCCTGATCGTGCGCAGCTGGGAAGAGGGCCGCGGCATCCCCCGCCACATCCGTAATCGGGTGTTGATCCTGCTCTGGTTCAGCCTCTTTTCATCGTCCCTGATCCTGCGCTCCGGCTGGATTGCCCTGCTGTTGATGCTGGTGGGCACCGGTGTGACCCTCTATCTGCTGCGCCTGCCGGTGCTGGAGCAGTGGCCGCCTGATGAGGGTGATCCGGAGGGAGATGGCGGGGTAAACGGGGAGGGCAATAAGCGCGAGGACGGCGACCGCTGAGGATCGCCTTCGGGCAGCTGCATTAATTCAGTAATGGTTGTAACTGCAGTTCTGTCGCAAAGTCCTCTCCGGCAATGTTCACCGTGTTTTCTTCCAGCGTCAGGTGCCATTCCGAGCCGCGCTGCAGGTGTGCGGCCAGGGTTTCCAGTTCGTCCGTTGGCAACTGTACGACACGTACATTGGGCAGCCGCTGCCGCTCGGCATTGAGGGTTTGCAGCCACTGTTGAACGCGCTGATCGTCGTAACAGTACACCAGTACCTGCCGCGCCTTGCCGCTGGCCTGGCGCAGGCGCTTCACATCCGGGTGCCCCAGCTCAATCCACAGGGCGATGGAACCATCGGGCTCTTTCAGCCAGATATCCGGTTCGTCGGAGCTGCTCAGGCCACGGGTGAATTCCAGGTGTTCGCTGGCGTTACAGGCAAAGGCAATCAACCTCGCGGTCAGGCGGGTGGTGGTTTCCGACGGGTGCAGTGCCAGAGTCAGGCTATGCTGCTGGTAGTAGTGACGGCTGAGGTCGGCGATGTGCAGGCGTACTTTGTAGATGGTTGCCTTGAGGGCCATGGGGAATACCGTTATCTGTTTTCAGGCTGCAGGACGCTGGCAGGGGCGGCGATTATATCCCCTGTCGGGGAGAACTGCTGGTAAAGGTTGCGGTCTCAGGTGGTTCGCAACCGTGCTGCAGGATAACAGGCAAGTAACCACAGGGAGACAATTGATGGACAGAAACATGAACAGGACACGCCGTAACCCCATGCTGATTGCACTGGGTTTGCTGTTGCTGGTGGGCATCAGTGGCTGCAATCAGGCCGAACGGGCGGCGCCGGTCGCCCAAGCGTCAGCCAGTGGCAGCGGCGAGGTATCGGCGGCCCCGGATATGGCGGTCATAAGCGGCGCGGTGATTGCCAATGCCGACCAGCCGGACGCGGCACTGGCGTCGGTCAGGCAACAGCTTGACAGTTTGATCAGTGCGGTGTTGGCGCAGCAAGTGGAGAAGAAGGACCTGCAAGCGGCGCAGGTCACTGTGACGCCCCAGTGGCACTACCCCCGCGATGGCAAGCGGGAGCTCACGGGCTACGAGGCGCGGGCCGGTTTCAGTCTTACGCTGCGTGACCTGGAGCAGTTGCCAGCGGTCTATTCGGTGCTGGCGCAAGCGGGTGTGGCGCAATTACAGGCCCCGCAATTTGACTTCAGCAATCGCGATGCGCTTGAGCTGCAGGCCATCGGCCGTGCGGTGGAGCACGCCCGTCGCAAGGTGGTTGCCGGTCTGGAACCGCTGCAGGCAAGCCCGGGGGAGGTGCAGCAGCTGAATGTGGATACCCAGTGGCAGCGGCCCATGATGAAAACCGCGGTCTCCGCCATGATGATGGAAGTCTCGGCCGATCGCGAGCCCCAGCTCAATGTGGGTGAGCAGACCATTACCGCGACCGTACAGGTGGTGTTTGCCATCAAACATTGATGGCTTTTGCCTCGAGGCCGGTGGTGGGTGCGGGGGAACACGAGTTACGTTATTCTGCGCCAGGAGGCTGCTGTGTCGTGGTGGCCGGGTACCCGGACCTGCGGGTGCCTGTCGCTGATTTCGATACCGCGGCGTTGCTGATCAATAGCGTGATTTGGGGAATGCATGGCTCGCGAACATACGACAGAGATGACCGTACTGGTCACACCGGATATGAGTAACTTCGGCGGCAAGATGCACGGCGGCGAGCTGTTGAAACTGCTGGATAAGGTCGCCTATACCTGCGCCATGCGATTCAGTGGCAAGTATGTGGTCACCCTGTCGGTGGATCAGGTGCTGTTCAAGGAGCCAGTGGCCATTGGTGAACTGGTCTCTTTCAAGGCCGCGGTCAACTATACCGGCCGCACCTCCATGGAGGTGGGTATCCGTGTCACAGCGGAAAACCTGCAGGAGGGGACGGTGCGCCATACCAACTCCTGTTACTTCACCATGGTGGCGGTGGACGCTGACAGCCGCCCCTCGCCGGTAGAACCGCTGGTGCCGGCCGACGATGAAGCGCGGCGTCGCTGGCGCGAAGCAGAGCAGCGCCGTATACAGCGTCAATCCTCGCCCTGAGAGCCCCCGGCAGGCTGAGGGCCCCCGGCAGGCTGAGGGCCCCCGGCAGGGCTCAGCACGACCACCTCGTGCTGACCTTTGTGTATGGCCTTGTAGAGCAGTCGGTAACTCTCCACATCAAACATCTGCTCTGCAGGTGCTTTCTGTAGCGCCAGGTTTGCCGCTGTTTCGTCCGCAACAGTGCCCAGATACGCCCAATGGCCGATCAGGTGCAGGCAGCTTTGCAAGTGGTCGGGACTCTGCTCACGGATCGCAATGACACCGGGGTAGGGCCAGGCGGCCAGTTTCTTGGCATCGAAGGCATCCAGCAGGCGCTGGTTATGCTGGTCGATACTCTCCATGCCCTCGCAAGCGCCCCGGCACTGCCCCAGCTGGCGGGCAAAACAGGCCCCGCTGCCACTCTCCAGCCCCAGCACCCGGTTGCACAATTGACGTTCGCGAATCAGCGCATTAAGGGCGTTGCGGGCACTGCCGCGGTTGCGATAGGGGCCGTACAGGTCCCGTTGCGGCAGCCAGCCCTGTGCCGGGCGATTGTGCAGTTGCGGCTGCAGGGCGCCATCTGCCCCGGGTAACAACTCCCACACCCACAGACTCTGGTAGCGCCGCTGGCGGCGGTTGTAGATGGGGGACAGGGATTTGATCTGTTCGTTTTCCAGCAACAGCGCTCCCAGCTCGCCCACGGTTTGCCGGAAGTCGATACGTCTTACTGACTGGCTCAGTGCCATCTCCTTGCCGGAGCTGTGGTCGGCATTGAAGTGGGAGAGGATACGGGTACGCAGGGTTTTACTCTTGCCCACGTAGAGGAGGGAATCCTGTTCGCCATAGAAATAGTAGACCCCAGGGGTGTTGGGGATGGCCTCGAGTGTTGCCGGATCAATATGGGGTGGCAGTGACGGTCGTCGCAACTGCTTGGCTGCGGCGGCATCCACCGCCTGCTGGCCGCATTGGGCAATGGCGTAACAGAGAAAGGCAAACATCGCCTGTACGTCGGCCATGGCGCGATGGCTCTCCGAGCGCGGGTAGCCGATCTGTTGGCAGATGGCATCCAGCCCGTGACGGGGCCAGTCCGGGAACAGCTCCCGCGCCAGCTTCAGTGTGCAGACGATTTTCGGTTTGAAATCGTAGCCGCAGCGGCGGAAGGCGGCTTTCAGGAAGCCGTAATCGAAGCGGGCGTTGTGAGCCACAAACAGACAGTCCTGCAACTGCCGCCAGAGTTCAGGGGCGATCTGTTCGAAGGCGGGCTTGCCCGCCACCATCAGCGGGGTAATGCCAGTGAGCTGCTGAATAAATTCGGGAATGCCGGTGCCGGGGTTGAGCAGTTGCTCCCAGCTTTGGGGGGCGGTGTCGGCGCTACAGCGCAACAGTCCCACTTCGGTAATGCGGTCGGCGCCAGTGCTGGCGCCGGTGGTTTCCAGGTCCACCAGCGCACAGGGGAGGTTCAGCAGTTGAATCATCGTCGTAATACAGCAGTAGGGTGTTGAGTGTCAGGCGGCTAACTTACGTTCTCCACACGCATCTTACACCGTATGTGTGACATCAACTGCCGGGCGAGCGTTGTTTATTAACGCTCTACGAACGCTCGCTCAATCACGTAATCCGCCTTGTAACCCTGGCGTGATTCCTTGAAGCCCTGCTCCTCCAGCCAGTGGGTGCAGTCGCGCAACATGCCCTGGCTGCCACAGATCATGAAGCGATCCTGAGCCGGGTCGATGCTGTCGAGACCGAGTTTGGTGGTCAGTTCACCGCTTTGCAGGTGGGTGGTGATACGCCCTTCATTGCGGTATGGCTCGCGGCTGACAGTCGGATAGTACAGCAGCTTTTTGCGAATCTCGTCGCCGAGGTATTCGTCCTGCGGCAACTCCTCTTCAATCAGTTCCCGATAGGCCAGGTCCGAAACCTGGCGTACGCCGTGAGTCAGGATAATGCGGTCAAAACGCTCGTAGACTTCCGGGTCGCGGATCACGGCGAGGAAGGGCGCCAGGCCGGTACCGGTGCTGACCAGGTAGAGGTTGCGGCCGGGCAGCAGGTAGTCCACAAGCAGGGTACCGGTGGGTTTGTTGCTGACCAGCACCTCGTCGCCCACCTGCAGGTGTTGCAGCCGTGAGGTGAGGGGGCCGTTCGGCACCTTGATGCTGAAAAACTCCATTTCATCGTCGTAGTTGGCGCTGGCGATGCTGTAGGCGCGGGTGAGGGGTTTGCCGTCCACTTCCAGCCCCACCATCACAAACTGGCCGTTGCTGAATTGCAGGCCGCGTTCACGGGTGACGCGGAAGCTGAACAGCTTGTCGTTCCAGTGGTGCACGCTGGTCACCCGTTCCCGGAGTAGCTCCGCCATGGTATAGCCCCCATCAAATGTTAACTTGCCGACACCTTATCGTCTGGATACTATATCTGCAAAACTCATAATTTATTTGATGTTAATCAGAAAATCCGATTAAGGCCTGAGTATGAAATATTCCCTGCGGCAGCTGGAGGTGTTCCTGGCGGCGGCCCACTTTGAAAACATCACCCGCGCGGCGGAGCATCTGGCCATGTCCCAGTCGGCGGCCAGCAGTTCGTTGCGGGACCTGGAGCAGCAGTTCGATATCCAGCTCTTTGACCGGGTGGGCAAGCGCCTGCAGCTCAACGAGCTGGGCCGCACCCTGCGCCCGAAGGCGGAGGCACTGTTGGCGCAGGCGGAGTCCTTTCAGCGGGATCTGGCCCGTCATCAGGAGCTGGGATTGCTGAAGGTGGGGGCCACACTCACCATCGGCAACTACCTGGCGGTGGAGATGATGGCGGATTACATGAACCGCCATGAGGGCGCGGATGTGCAGCTGACGGTGGCCAATACGGAAGCTATTGCCCGTATGGTGGCCAACTATGAAATTGATATTGGTCTGGTGGAAGGAGAGCTGCAGCACCCCGACCTGGAGGTGATTCCGTGGCGCGAAGACGACCTGGTGGTGTTCTGCGCCCCGGGCCACCCGCTTGCAGAGAGGGGGGTGATGGACGACGAGGATCTGCTGGCGGCGCCGTGGGTGGTAAGGGAGTCGGGTTCAGGCACGCGGCAGGCGTTTGATCGCGCCATGCATGGGTTGTTGCCGGATTTGCAGATTCGCCACCAGCTGCAGCATACCGAGGCCATCAAGCGAGCGGTGGAGGCGGGGCTGGGTATTGGCTGCCTGTCGGAGATTACCCTGCGGGACGCGTTCCGGCGCGGCAGCCTGATCCCGCTGGCGGTACCTCACCGGGACTGGCACCGTCGCTTTTATATCGTCCTGCACAAGCAGAAGTACCGTGGGCCGGGTATCGATCACTGGCTGCAGTTGTGCGACAGCTACCAACCCAAAGCGGGCAGCTGATTGTCGCTGCGGTGGTCTGACGGGAGCCCTGAGGGCAGGAGGGCAGAGCAGGCGGCCTGAAGTACTCAGGCCAGGTCGGTTTTGCGTTGCTCGTAGAAAGCGACCAGGCCTTCCACGGCATCCTCTTCATAGGGCTTGAGGCCGCTGAGTACAATGCGCTTTTCACCGCGTCCGATGACCTTGTCGCCATCGCGGAATTCAAACTCCAGACGCGCATTGCCGCGCTTGCCGTTGACTTCCATATGGGCGCCGGCCAGCTCCAGGTGCAGGTTGGAGAAGGTCAGTTGTTGCAGCTGGATGGCCATGGATTCATAGATCACCAGCGGACGTGCCGGGTTGACCATCACGCCGTGCTCTTTCCACAGCGGCACCAGCACGTGGGGGAAGGTCTTGCCGGAGAAGGCGGCGTATTCTGCGGCCAGGTCCCGGGCCAGCTCGCGGTTGGCGTTGTTCTCGCCCGCAGTGGCCACAGACAGGTAGGTCCGGCCCTCGGCATCGGCGATGTCGATGTGGCGGCTGTCGTCCTGGTTAAAATGCAGGGTCACTCCATCGGAGACCATGTCGGCGAACTTCACCTCCATGGACTCGAACAGGCCGAGTTGTTCCAGGGCCAGTGAAAACAGCAGGTCACCCGGTACGCAGAAGCGTTTGGCGTCAGTGTCGTGGATGGGGTTGAAGTCGTCGGCGACGCCTTTGGCAAAGCGGCTGGCCTGCTCGCGGCTGAAACTGAAGCCATCTCCGCGGGGGGTGTAATACTGTTCTAGTTGCATGGTGGGCTACTGGGCTCGATGCGAAAGGGCGGAATTCTAGCAGCAAAAGCGCTAAAACTAAATTGCAGAAACGCCCGCCTGCCGCTGGGTTCGGCGCGGGAGAAGTGATAACGTAGCGCCGCTTTTGGGGCGGCCGATTTATGTGGCGCCAGGCGTCAGTTGCCGGAGCTGGACCACAGGAGAAAACCATGCAGCGGGATATCGAGATCTACATCCGGGAGCCGGTACTGAAACGGGTGCTGGGCTGGATGAAAAGTGTACTGGGGCCCATTGAGGAGCTGCCGGTGGACAGGGGCCAGCAGGGCGTGCGGATGTTTCGTACCCTGGAGCACTCGCCGGCGATTCCCATTGTGATCCAGACGGGCATTGAGGACGGCCCCTATGTGGGTATCTGGTTCGACTCCCCCCATACCCCCTGGGCCAATGACGTGGAGTGCGCGCGCGCTGCCTGGGAGGCGTTTGGCAAGCCGGTACAGTGCGATCCCGGTCCCGAGTATGAAAATCAGGATGATTTTTTCCGTATCGACGATCAGGGTGAGCAGATTGTGCGTTTGAAAGATGGCCTGCTGGGGAGTCTCTAAGCAGGGCCTGTTGACTGGATAAGAGTTTTGACCGGAGTGAGCAATGCAGGAAATTGTTGACGAGCTGCACGAGATGGCCGAATCCGTGCCGGTGCCGCTGGAGCTGCCGGACGACGAGCAGCTGGTGGATGCCCTGGAGCAGATCCTGATGCCGCTGCATCCGGACTTCCGGGAGTTTCTACTGACGGCGTCCGATGTCATCTACGGCTCACTGGAGCCGGTTACCGTGGCGGATCCCCAATCCCATACTTATCTGGCGGAAGTGACCGCAACAGCCTGGGACCTGGGTATGCCGCGGGATATGGTGGTGCTGTGCGAATGCCCCGAGGGTTATTACTGTGTCTCCCTGGAGGGGGAAGTGAAGCTGTGGCTGCGCAGCGGCGATTACACCGAGGATGAGTGGGAGAGCGTCTGGTACTGGGTAAAAGAGGTGTGGATGGAGAGCTGAAGATAGCTTGCTGCGCAGTTACAAAAAAACGGGCCCCATGGGGCCCGTTTTTTTATTTGGCGGATGAGTGCCTCAGTTGGTGATCAGTGCCACCTTGATGGCGTGCAGCTGAATCTGGGCGTGTTCCAGGCTGGTCAGGCTGACCTGCTGCAACTCTTCCAGAAACGCGATCTCATCACCACGAATGTTGGGGTTCACGTCCGCCAGTGCGCGCAGGCGGGACAGCTCACCTTCGTAGTAGCGGTTGATATTGTCACGGGCGGTATCAATCAATTGCTGGCGCTCCGCTTCCGCCTGCTTTTCCAGGTGGCTGGCGATGCGCTCGATCTCGTTGCGGGCGTGTTCCACCAGCTGCTTGGCGGTGGCGCCTTTGAGGCGCTGCTCCAGTTTGCGGAAGTGCTCGTCCTTAACCACATTCTGCAGGGCCCGTAACTGGTTGTCGGTCACCAGTCGCAGGTAGCTGTTATCCAGAAAGCGCTGCAGCTGCAGGAAGCGTGGGGCGCTGTGGTGAACCGAGAAGAGTGCCTCCACCAGCAGGCTGCCGGGTTTCAGCGGTGGCAGTTTCATGGTGCAGACCGTGGTGTTGCCCCGTTCGCTGTTGAGCACCATATCCATAACGCCACTCACCATGGGGTGCTCCCAGGTGAGGAAGTGCATGTCCTCGCGGCTGAGTGCCTGTTGCCGGCTGTAGGTGGCGGTGATGCCTTCGTCCGGCAGGCCGGGGAAGTGCTGGCTGTGCATATGATCCGAGGGGTGGGCCACAAAGCTGTGTTCGCTGTGGCGTTCGGAGTCCACGCCATAACAGTCAAAGGCCAGCTCCATATAGGCACTGAGATCCGGGTCCTCATCGAGGGAGGCCAGCGCCTCCACCAGCTGCGCGGCCACCGCCGGCTTACAGGAGTTCAGTTCCAGCAGGCGGTCGCGACCATGGCGCAGGGCGTCACGCAACTCGTCGCTGCGGGCTTTGGTGGCGGCAATCAGCGCCGGCAGGCCGGCAGCGTCCCGCAGGGCGGCATCCAGCTCATCGGCGAACTCCTCGTAGACCGCCTGACCGATGGGGCAGACCTGCTCAAAGCCATTCAGGCCTTCGTGATACCAGTGCAGCAGGGACTCTTCGGCACTGCCGCTCTGGACGGGTACATGAATGTGCACCGTTTCGGTCTGGCCGATGCGGTCGAGGCGGCCGATGCGCTGCTCGATCAGGTCCGGGTTGAGGGGCAGGTCCAGCATCACCAGGTGGTGGGCAAACTGGAAGTTGCGGCCTTCGCTGCCGATCTCGGAGCAGATCAGCACCTGGGCGCCATCCTCCTGGTCGGCAAAGTAGGCGGCGGCCCGGTCGCGCTCAATCAGGCTCAGGCTCTCCACAAACACGGCGCTGCGTACGCCGTGACGCAGCCGCAGCTGCAGTTCCAGTTCCTGGGCAGCGTGGGCCCGGGAGCAGATCACCAGTACTTTCTCTTGCCGGTGTTGCTTGAGCCAGTCGACCAGCCACTGCAATTTAGCCTGCAGCTCTTCCTCGTCCGCTGCCAGGGCGTGGCTGTGGAGGCGGCGCTCGGGAAAACCGGCCACGGCGGCGCGGGTATTGCGGAACAGCACGCGGCCAGTGCCGTAGCGATCCAGCAGCTGTTCAGTGATGGTTTGGCGGCCGGACTCGGAGGCCAGCAGCGGCACCACGTCGTCCCCCAGCAGGGCCTGCAGCTGTTGGCTGAGTCCGTTGTCGACGGTTTGCCCGCTGTGCAGCTGTTCAATCCAGTCGTTGATGTCGCCGAAGTGGGTCTGCTCCTCACGGAAGCGCTCAAGATCAAAATAGCGATCAGGGTCCAGCAGGCGCAGGCGGGCGAAGTGGCTGTCTACACCCACCTGTTCCGGGGTGGCGGTGAGCAGCAGCAGGCCTCGGGCGAGGGCGGCCAGCTGTTCGACGGCGCTGTAGGCGTCGCACTGCATGTCCGGGTGCCAGTGCAGGTGATGGGCTTCGTCCACCACCATCAGGTCCCAGCGACACTCGAGTGCCTGCTCCAGTCGCTTGGGGTTATCGCTCAGCAGGCTGATGCTGCAGAGCACCAGCTGGGCAGAATCAAACGGGTTGTCGCTGCTGAACTCCTCCAGCACCAGCTCTTCCTCGTCGAGGGATTCCGGGTTCTCAATGGCATCGCAGCGCTCTTCGTCCAGCAGGGTGAAGGCGAGGTTAAAGCGGCGCAGCATCTCCACCAGCCATTGGTGTACCAGGCTGTCCGGCACCGCGATCAATACCCGCTGGCTGAGTCCGCGCAGCAGTTGCTGGTGGATAATCAGGCCCGCTTCAATGGTTTTACCCAGTCCCACCTCATCCGCCAGCAATACTCGCGGGGCGAAGCGTTGTCCCACTTCACTGGCAATGTAGAGTTGGTGGGGCAGCAGTTGTACTCGTGGGCCGATCAGGCCGGTGATGTGGGCGCTGGCCAGCTTCTGTTGCTGTACCAGGGTTTGCTGTCGCAGGCGGTAATCGCTGAGTTTGTCGATCTGGCCGGCAAACAGGCGCTCCAGGGGCTTGTTGAAGTTGACGAAGCAATCCAGCTCAACTTCACCGAGGGAGCAGCTGTCGCCTTGACTGTTCTCGCCGCTGTAGGTGATGTAGTGGTCGTTTTCGGCAATGGCCCGGATCACCATGCTGTTGCCGTCCAGGTCCTGTACCCGATCGCCGAGGCGGTATTTGACCCGGGCAAGGGGAGCGTTATTGCGGGCGTAGGCGCGATGTTCATCGGCGGCGGGGAAGCTGATGGTGATGAGGCGGTGGTCAACATCGCTGACGATGCCCAGGCCAAGTTCCGGTTCGGTATTGCTGATCCAGCGTTGTCCCAGGGTAAATTCTGTCAAAACGGTTCTCGCTTATTTTCTGTGTACTAACGAAAGAGTGTAGCCCGGCCGGGGAAATCAGCCTTCGACGATGGCGCCTTTGCCCATGCCTTCAAAGGCTTTGACCCGGAAGTGGTCGCCGGGATACTCCTGCTGCAGTTGTTGCAGTATGTGGGCAGCGATCAATTCGACGGTGGTATCGCTGTCGATGAGGTAACAGTTGGGTGCCGGCATGGCAAGTTCAAACTGCCCCTGCGGGGTCTGATAAGCAAACTCCAGGGTGTCGGCGGGCGGGGCCACCAGGTCTTCGCGAGTGCCGATATAGATATCCCGGAACTGCTGCGCCCAATGTTGTTCAGCGCCGGGGTCGCGCTGGCCATTGCGCCAGATGGCAATGGTGGAGCGGTGCCCGTGGGCAATGCGCTGGCAGTTGCCACCGTGTTTTTTCAGGCCGTGGCTGTAGTGGTAGAACTCGCCGCTGATAGCCTCGGTGGCAAACTCCAGTTGCAGTGACAGCAGGCTGGCGGGCAACAGGGCGCGCAGCTGTTCACAGCTCCAGCGGGCCGCCAGTTCCGGGGTAATCTCTTCCACGTCCAGCAGAGCAATGGCGCCGCGGGGGGAGAGGCAGCTCAGGGTGCGGTCGCCGTAGCGCCAGTGAATGCGCAGGTGGTCACCCTGTTCCTCCAGTGTGAGGTTGGGGGCGCGCAGCGGCACCGCCAGGCGGTGATCCAGCTCGCTGTTGAGCCAGTTGCGGATGGTGCTCTTCACCACGCCGAAATCGCAGATCATGCCCTGCTGGTCCAGCTCGCCGGCCATGGTGGTACTGGCAATCCAGGTCTCGCCCAGCATACCGCGGGCGGGGTGGAGGTAGCTGAAGTCCACATTGATGAGGTTGTCGACAAACAGGTGCATAGGCTTCGGCTGCTGGTGGGGTGAAAAGGGCGCATAGTTTACCTGACTGCTGCGCTGGTCTCTATGCCGACGGGGCGGTTACTGCCATGGGGGGTGGGCATAGCGGCGCCGGTTTATTACACTCCGGGGCTTTTGGCAGCGGCGAAACCTTTCATGTCCGGGCAATCAATCCAGCTCTCCCCCTCCTGGCTGCAGGTGCTGCAGCCGGAGTTTGACCAACCCTACATGCAGGAACTGCGTCAGTTCCTCATAGCGGAGAAACAGCAGGGCAAGGTGATCTTTCCCCCGGGGCCGCAGATGTTTAACGCCCTCGACAGTACCCCCTTCGACAAGGTCAAGGTGGTCATCCTGGGACAGGACCCCTATCACGGTCCCGGCCAGGCTCACGGGCTCAGTTTTTCCGTGCCGCCGGGGGTGCCTATTCCGCCGTCACTGCGCAACATCTATAAGGAGCTTGAGCGTGACCTGGGGATTCCCGCACCGCAACACGGTTGCCTGCAGCACTGGGCGGAGCAGGGGGTGTTGTTACTGAACGCGACCCTGAGTGTGCAGCAGGGTAATGCCGGGTCCCATCAGGGCAAGGGCTGGGAACAGTTTACCGATGCTATCGTCGATCACCTCAATCGTGAGCGTGAGGGGCTGGTATTTATGTTGTGGGGCAGTTACGCGCAGAAGAAGGGGCGCATTATTGATCGCGCCCGCCACTGTGTGCTGCAGTCGCCACACCCGTCTCCGTTGTCGGCTCACCGCGGCTTTATCGGCAACGGTCACTTCTCCAAAGCCAATGCCTGGCTGCAGCAGCGGGGAGAGACGCTGGTGGATTGGTCGCTGCCGCCGTTGCAGGCCTGTTGCGAATGACTGACACAAAATCGCCGGCACATGGCCGGCGGTGTTGTGACGTGGTGGTCGGCAGGTGTTATTCGTTGACGCTGTAGGGCAGGGGCGCGGTTTGCAGGGCGATCTTAGACTCCTGATCCAGGTAGACCCCCTCTGATGCGACCGAGGCTTCGGTTGCCACGGCCAGCAGCTGCCAGTTCCCGTCCACTTCGACCGCGTTGACAACACAGCCCACAGACTGGCTGCCACCGCCGCTGTAGAGGTCATCACCTGGTTTGATGGCCGAGGCGCTCACACAGGCAAAGCGCTGCAGGTAGCGCTTCACTTTTCCCTTGTAATGCAGGCGAGCCACGATCTCCTGGCCGGTGTAGCAACCCTTGGTAAAACTGATCCCATCAATGGCGGCGGTTTGCAGGTTGAGCTCCTGGGGGATAAAGGTTTCACTGGTGGCGGAGGTTATCCAGCCCAAACCCATGTTGATGTCCCGCAGCTGCCAGGGAGCAGGGCTGTCGCTGGCGGATGCATCCAGCGCGTCACTCCAGAGCTCCGTGGCGCCGTCAGCCCGTTGCAGCAGCAGGTCACCGTTCTCCAGTCTTGCTGCCTGTCGGGGAGCCAGTCCCGCGACCGGGGGCAGGTCCGGGGTGCAGTTGATGTATCCGCTGCCCAGCCACTGGGGGCGGCTCAGGGACGCCTTGGAGAAGACGATGTACTTGCCGAGGGATTTCTCCAGCAGTGGCAGGGTGTCCAGCGGCAGGGTTATGAGCAGGGTCTCGTTATCCAGCTTGATCAGGTCAAAGTTGGCAACGGCGCGGCCTTTGGCGGTGCAGTGGGCGCCGTGCTGGATGGCCAGCGGCTGCAGTTTGGCGACGTCACAGGTGACCTGGCCCTGGAGGAATTTCACGGCGTCGGGCCCGCTGACCTGCAGCCAGCCCATATGGGACAGGGGTACGATTGTCGATGCTGTCGCGACAGCTGAATCCTGGTTCATGGTGACAGACTTCCATCGGAATTGGGGGAGGATTTTAGAATACCACAACTGCCAGCCGGCGCCCGCTACTCGCCACTGGCGGGCTGGGCACGTATAATCCGCGCTTTTCCACGCGGTATTGGGGTAAAGGGCTGATGGATAGAAACCGTCTTTTCTGGGGCAGTCGCCGGGGTATGCTGGAGCTGGATCTGGTGTTGCTGCCATTCCTGGAGAATGTCTACGAAACTCTGGAGCAGGAAGATAAAGAGCGTTACTGGGCGCTGCTGGAGTGTGAGGATCAGGATATGTTTGCCTGGTTCCTGCGCCGTGAAAATCCGGATGACCCGGAGCTGTTGCGCATTGTGGAGATTGTTCGTGCCAATACCGGCATGCAGATGGACAAATAAGTCCACTCCTTACTGGATTGTCCTGCGGCCCTCGCGCCTGGCGTTGGGGGTCCACTGGCTGCTCGCTGCAATGGCGGCAGTTGCACTTCTTCTCTTTTCTCCCAAAGTTCCCCTTTTCTGCGATAACGACTGTGCTGACGCTGACTGGCAGCTGCTGCTGTGTTGGGGCGTATGGTTATGGTTGTCCTGCAGTGGACACTGGCGGCTGTGCAAGGCTCCCAGGCAGCAGTGGCTGCTGCAGGATGGACAGTTGCGCGCCCTGGAGACCGACGGTGTCGCCGGTGAGCCTTTGCAGTTTGGCTGGAGCCTGCACCCCTGGTTGTTGCAGGTACGGGGCAGGGCGTTGCCGGAGGGGAGTCTGTTGTTGTGGCCTGACAGTGCGCCTGCCGAGGCATTACGGCGTCTGCGGGTGCAAAGTCTGCAGGGTGGGGATTAAGAAGGCCTGCGGCCAGGGAAAGAGGGGTGACGTGACGTCCTTGTCAGCGTCCGCTGTCAGCGGCGTACAAAAATATCCTGACCGGCAAAGTTAAACGGCACCAGGATGGTATCCCGGGCGATGTCGGAGGTGGACTGGTAGTCCAGTGAGTAGTGCAGCCCCCGGCTCTCCCGGCGTTGCATGGCGGAGCGGATGATCAGCTCGGCGACCATTGCCAGGTTACGCAATTCAATCAGGTCGTTCCCCACCTTATAGTTGCTGTAGTACTCCTGAATCTCCTTCTGCAGCAGCTTGATGCGGTGGGTGGCGCGCTCCAGGCGCTTGCGGGTGCGGACGATACCCACGTAGTCCCACATAAAGCGGCGCAACTCATCCCAGTTGTGGGAGATCACCACGTCTTCGTCGGAATCGGTTACCCGGGAGGAGTCCCAGGCCGGCGCTGGTTTGGGCTCGGGGATGGCGTCCAGCGTGGCGTGGATATGCTCGGCGGCTGACTGGGCATAGACAATGCACTCCAGCAGGGAGTTACTGGCCATGCGGTTGGCGCCGTGCAGGCCGGTAAAAGAGGTCTCGCCAATGGCGTAGAGCTGATCCAGGTCGGTGCGACCGTTTTCGTTCACCACCACACCGCCACAGGTGTAGTGCGCTGCGGGCACCACCGGAATGGGTTGTTGGGTGATGTCGATACCGAACTCCTCACAGCGGGCTTTCACGGTAGGGAAGTGCTCGGCGATGAACTCTGCCGGTTTATGGCTGATGTCCAGATAGAGGCAGTCACTGCCCAGGCGTTTCATCTCATGGTCGATGGCCCGGGCGACAATATCCCGCGGCGCCAGCTCTTCCCGGGAGTCAAAGCGATGCATAAAGCGCTCACCGTTGGGCAGTTTCAGGTGTGCGCCTTCACCGCGCAGGGCCTCGGTCACCAGGAAGGAGCCGGCGGTGGGGTGATAGAGGCAGGTGGGGTGGAACTGGTTGAACTCCATGTTGGCCACCCGGCAACCGGCACGCCAGGCCATGGCGATACCATCGCCACTGGCACTGTCCGGGTTGCTGGAATAGAGGTAGACCTTGCTGGCGCCGCCGGTGGCCAGGATAACGGCCCGCGCCTGGAATACCTCCACGCGCTCTTGCTGGCGGTTGTAGACATAGGCACCGGTGCAGCGCACACGGCCCGAGTGGGTGTCCGGCTCGGTGATCAGGTCGACGGCTATGTGGTTCTCGAACAGGCTGAGGCTGTCGCAGGCCTGTACCTGCTCGATCAGGGTACTGTGCACCGCCTTGCCGGTGGCGTCGGCGCTGTGAATGATGCGGCGGTGGCTGTGGCCACCCTCCTGGGTGAGGTGGTACTCCTCACTGTCGTGCAGGCGGGTGAAGCTTACCCCTTGGTCGATCAGCCACTGGATGGCCGCCTTGCTGCGTTCCACGGTAAAGCGAACACTGTCTTCGTGGCAGAGCCCGGCGCCGGCGGCGAGGGTGTCGGCGACGTGATTCTCGACCGAGTCCTTGTCATCCAGCACTGCGGCAATGCCCCCCTGGGCGTACCAGGTGGAACCCTCATTCACCGGGCCTTTGCTGAGTACCGCCACCTTGGCAGATTGGGCGAGATTGAGAGCCAGCGTCAGGCCGGCGGCGCCGCTGCCAATAATGAGCACGTCATACAGGTGGTGGCTGTTACTCATAGCGTCAAGGCTTCCTAAAATGTGTCACAATGGGCCGAAGGGGGGCGTAGTATATACATGCGCTGCAATTGGTGGTATTCCTCCCGTCGGCCGCGATTGCGGGTAGGGGCTGGCAGATGGTTCCTCAATTGAACCAATTGGGATAAGCCCGGTCCTAGCAGCGCGCGTGCTGCTCCCTACGACGAATTTACAGTGCTCTGCTGTTTACAGAGCATAGCGGATCGGGGTGATCGCCACGGCGTTTCATCCAGACACAACAAGGTGCCTTGGGGGTGCTTCTCAGAGTATTTGCCCGGGTCAGGCGTTATGAGCCTGCCTGACCGAACAGAGAAGCTTTTAGGAGACAGGAATGACAGCGCAGAAAGCGCAGCAGACAGACCAGCAGTTGGTAGAACGGGTTCAGAAAGGGGACAAACGAGCGTTTGATCTTCTGGTGTTGAAATACCAGCACAAAATCATTTCCGTGGTGGGTCGGTTTATTCATGACTCCCACGAAGTCTATGACGTCACCCAGGAAGCTTTTATCAAGGCCTACCGTGCCTTGGGCAACTTCCGTGGTGACAGCCAGTTCTATACCTGGCTCTATCGTATTGCTATCAATACCGCCAAGAATTACCTGGTTTCCAGGGGGCGTCGTCCGCCGTCGGTGGATGTGGATGTGGAGGATGCTGAATTTTATTCAGGCAGTGATTTCCTCAAGGATGTGGACAGCCCGGAGGCCAACCTGTTTCGCGATGAGCTGCAGCAGGTGGTGGACAGTGCCATCCAGCAGCTGCCGGAGGACCTGCGTACTGCGGTAACCCTGCGGGAGATGGAAGGGCTCAGCTATGAAGATATTGCAGCCATTATGGCGTGCCCGGTGGGGACGGTCAGGTCGCGTATTTTCCGGGCGCGGGAGGCCATTGAAAAGGCCATTGCCCCGCTGATGGATCACCACGATGGCGCAGCCTGAGGCTTCTCTGGCGCGCCGGGTGTGAGCCGCCACAAAAAATCTGAACACAAACTGAATTTGACTGAACTTTCTACAGGGGAGTCAGTCAGAGCCACACAGGAGCTCGCAGAAGCTTCGGGAACGCAGAGGACGGACCGCAAACTACGTCACAACAGGGACGTAGGGATACGGACAGGGTTTTAGCGACTAGTTAGCAGGCGAATGACAGCACATGACTAAGCAAACACAATCATCCCGCTCAGGCACCCAGATGCTGGAGTCAGTATCGGCTCTCGTCGACGGCGAGGCCTCCGAGCTGGAGTTAAGGCGAGTCCTGAACGCGACCGATACGGATCCGGAATTACGGGTAGCTTGGGCGCGTTATCAGTGTATCTCCTCGGTGATGCGTGGCGAGGCAGGGGTAGATCTGAAGATGGATCTCTCTGCGGCTATTCGCGAGGCCATTGACGAAGAGCCGGCTGTTGCGGGTGTTCCGGCTAAGAAAGGTTGGCGAGTGCACCTGCCGAGAGTGGGCATCGCGGCGTCAGTGGCGGCGGTTATGGTGCTCACGGCGCAGGTGATCTCCCTTGGTGGGGGTGACGCCATGGATGCCGGCCTCGCGGCTACGTCCGAAGCGCCAGCTAACCTCTCTTCTGAAGAAAAGTTACTGCGGAGCCCGCCACTGCCTTCCGCGCCTGCAGGCTTTCAATATTCTGCACCCGGTGCGCGCACCGTGAGCTCATCGCCGGCAGGTAATCTGGCCTATGGCGGCCCTGCCTATCAGTCGGTGAGTCGTCCGGTGTTGGTCACTTCGTCTGCCCAGACTCCCGCTGAGGTGCAGGCCTACCTGCAGAAATTGATGGAGATGCATGCGGCCAATACGGCTCAGCTGCAGTCCACCTACGACCGTACGGGCGCCGCCCAAAAATAGAAGCTGAGCCACAGAGGTGGTTCAGTTGGCCGTGGCAGGACTCTGTCGCGGCCGTTTCCCTGTTCTTGTATCACTCCCCCCGCCCGGATAGTAGTCGTTCAGGCAGCAGATGATGCCCCATTCCATTGTTCCCGCAGCAGCGTCCACTCTGGTATTCCGGTATCATTAGCGTGTACCCGTCACTTCCGGCAGAGGATAGACAGTTGATTACCGAAAGCGGCCGCATAATGGCTATAGAGCCAGACTGCCTGTGGGTGGAGACCATTCAGGCCTCTACCTGCCAGTCCTGTGCGGCGCAGAAGGGGTGCGGCCAAAGCCTGGTGGCAAAATGGAGCGGCCAGACCAGCTACATTCGGGTGTTGCTGCAAGGGCGTGACCCCTCCATCTATCAGATGCATCAGCAGATCACCATTGGCATACCCGAAGAGGTTGTGGCCAGGGGCTCGCTGCTGGTCTATCTCACCCCATTGGTGGGGCTGCTGCTGGGGGCGTTGGCTGCGAACCTGCTGCGACTGCCGGAGTGGGGCATCATGTCAGCCAGCGTTACCGGCTTTGCGCTGGGTGCGCTGGCGGTGCGCTTGCACAGCGCCGTGCGTCGCAATGATCCCCGGGTGCAACCGGTATTGGTCGATGACCTGAAACCGGTACAGTGGGCCAGCCCCGGTTAGCATTTTGAATTTCGTATACACAGTTTTCGCCCCCGAAAGTTGGGCTGAATCCCCTGAGCCTAAGGTGCCTTTGATCGCCTGGCCATGCCGGGGGTAATCGTCATGGCAGCGGCCGCGCGCAGCGCTCCTGATCCGCTCTCCTGTTGCTGCATTACGCCTCCGGCGGGTGATTGCACGTCTTCGCCTTGTGTGTGCTCCGCAGAAATCCCGAGGTGTCATTGCTGGCCCGGTCTCCTGGCGGGATGAACTAATTGATTCTATTCAGGTCAGTAAATTGGCTTCAATTGTTTCAACAGGTTTAGGAATACAGTGCATGAATAAGTGGTTCTCTCCTGTCTCAGTTAAATTGCCCTCTCTGGTTGTGGTGGCGTTTGTTTTCTGTAGTGCTGCATTTACCGCCCAGGCGCGGGGTAACCTGCCGGAGTTCACCGGCCTCATCGAGCAGGTTTCACCGGCGGTGGTGAAAATCAACACCGTCGAGAAGGTCAATCCCCGTCCGGGGATGCAGATGCCGCGCGGACAGCAGGATATCCCCGAAATTTTCCGCCATCTCTTCGAGCCCCGTCAGTACCCGGAACGCAGTGTGCAGTCCATGGGCTCCGGATTTATAGTCTCCAGCGACGGCTACATTCTTACCAATAACCACGTGGTTGAGGGTGCCGATGAAATCCAGGTGCGCCTGCAGGATCGCCGCGAGTATGACGCCACGGTGGTGGGCATGGATGAGCGGTCGGACCTGGCGCTGCTGAAAATCGACGAGAAAAACCTGCCGACACTTAAACTGTCGGACAATGAGGATCTCAAGGTTGGTCAGTGGGTAGTGGCGATAGGTTCTCCCTTTGGGCTGGATTTCTCCGCCAGTGCCGGCATTGTCAGTGCCATTGGTCGCAGCATTCCCAATGAACGTGGTGGCAACTACGTGCCCTTTATCCAGACCGATGTGGCCATTAACCCTGGAAATTCCGGCGGGCCGCTGTTCAATATGGATGGTGAGGTGGTGGGAATTAACTCCCAGATTTACACCCGTAGTGGCGGCTCTATCGGGCTCTCCTTTGCCATTCCCGCCAGTGTGGCGACCCAGGTTATCGCCCAGCTGAAGGATAAAGGGCGGGTTGATCGCGGTTGGCTTGGCGTGGTGATTCAGGAGGTGGATCGGGATCTGGCGGAATCCTTCGGCCTGAAGAAGCCCATGGGCGCCCTGATCGCGCAGATGGATCCCGCAGGCCCGGCGGCGAAGGCTGGTTTGCAGGTGGGAGATGTCATTGTCCGTTTTGGCGAGGCCGAGATTCTCAAATCCGGTGACTTGCCCCATGCGGTGGGGATGACAGCACCAAAGACCAGGGTTCCGGTGATGGTTATGCGCGAAGGCAAGCGTCGTGAGCTTCCGGTCGTAGTGGGAACTCTCGAGGGTAGCCAGGCGCAGCAGGGCACAGGGCCGGAGGCCACCACAGCTGGCGATCGTCTGGGACTGGTTGTCGAGCCGGTGAGCCCGGAACTGGCCCAGGAGTGGCAGCTCAAGGGTGGCGTGCTGGTGGATCAGGTGGCCGAAGAGAGTGCGGCAGCCAAATCCGGGTTGCGTCCCGGGGATGTGATAGTGCAGCTTGGCTTCAGCGGTATTGAGGGTGTGGATCAGTACCGTAAGCTGCAGGCGGAATTGCCCGCCAAAAGCCTGTTGCCTATCCGCTTCTATCGCCAGGGACGGGCGCTCTTCCGTACCATCGCCATCGCTGAATAAGCTGGCGGGGCCCGGCTTGCGCGGGGCCTCGTTTCGTCGGTCTGACATGGCGCCTGCAGGGCAAATGCGTTAGACTCCGCCCCTGATTTCACGCCCTTCAGGGGTGGCCGCCAGAGCCCGATTCGGCAGGCCGCCAGCCGCGGGCTTTTACTAGGTAGCTGTACAGACTGTGACCGACCTCAGCCATATCCGCAATTTCTCAATTATTGCCCATATCGACCATGGCAAATCCACCATCGCTGACCGCTTTATCCAGATTTGTGGCGGCCTGTCCGACCGCGAAATGGCGGCTCAGGTGCTGGATTCCATGGATATCGAGCGTGAGCGGGGCATTACCATCAAGGCCCAGAGCGTAACGCTCGACTATAAGGCCCGCGATGGTAAAACCTATCAGTTGAACTTCATTGATACCCCCGGACATGTGGACTTCTCCTACGAAGTTTCCCGCTCCCTCACGGCCTGTGAAGGCGCATTGCTGGTGGTGGACGCTGCACAGGGCGTGGAAGCTCAGTCGGTAGCCAACTGCTACACCGCGATCGAACAGGGCCTGGAGGTGATCCCGGTCCTCAACAAGATCGACCTGCCGGCCGCGGAACCAGAACGCGTTTCGCAGGAAATTGAAGATATTATTGGTATCGACGCCACTGAGGCCGTGCGCTGCAGCGCCAAGTCGGGCATTGGTGTGGAGGATGTGCTGGAAGAGCTGGTGCGTCTCGTGCCACCCCCTGAAGGTGACGTCAATGCACCCCTGCAGGCGCTGATTATTGACTCCTGGTTCGATAACTACCTGGGTGTGGTGTCGCTGGTGCGGGTGCGCCAGGGTACCCTGAAGGTCAAGGACAAAATCATCACCAAGTCCATCGGCAAAGCCCATGTAGTCGACAGCGTTGGTGTCTTTACCCCCAAGCGCAAGGAAACCGGTGTGCTGCGGGCGGGTGAAGTGGGCTTTGTGGTCGCGGGCATCAAGGATATCCAGGGGGCGCCGGTGGGCGATACCCTGACTCACAGCAATACTCCTGACGTCGCGGCCGTACCCGGGTTTCAGAAGGTGAAGCCACAGGTATACGCCGGACTCTTCCCGGTCAGCTCCGATGACTACGAAGCCTTCCGCGATGCGCTGGCCAAACTGACACTCAACGATGCCTCGCTCTTCTATGAGCCTGAGAGTTCAGACGCACTGGGCTTTGGTTTCCGCTGTGGCTTCCTTGGCATGCTGCACATGGAAATTATCCAGGAGCGCCTGGAGCGGGAGTATGACCTCGACCTGATTACCACCGCACCAACCGTGGTGTACGAAGTGGAGCTCAACAGTGGTGAGGTTATCTACGTCGATAACCCATCCAAACTGCCGGACCCCGGTGTTATCGCGGAAATGCGCGAACCCATCTGTGAAGCCAATATCCTGGTGCCACAGGACCACCTCGGTTCAGTGATTACCCTCTGTATCGAAAAGCGTGGCGTACAGAAAAATCTGCAGTATATGGGTAGCCAGGTGTCGGTGACCTATGAGCTGCCAATGAACGAAGTGGTGATGGACTTCTTCGACCGCCTGAAATCGGTGAGTCGCGGCTTTGCGTCACTGGACTACAACTTCGTCCGCTTTGAGCCCTCCAGGCTGGTGCGTCTGGATATCCTCATTAACGGCGAAAAAGTGGATGCGCTGGCGCTGATTGTGTTCCGCGATAACGCGCCCTACAAGGGACGTGCTCTGGCCGACAAGATGAAAGAACTGATTCCACGGCAGATGTTTGACGTGGCTATTCAGGCGGCCATCGGCGGGCAGATCGTGGCCCGCACCACCGTGAAGGCGCTGCGCAAGAACGTAACGGCAAAATGCTACGGTGGTGATATCACCCGTAAGAAAAAGCTGCTCGAAAAGCAGAAGGCGGGTAAGAAACGCATGAAGCAGGTTGGGCGTGTCGAAATTCCGCAGGAAGCATTCCTGGCGGTGCTCAAGGTCGATTCCTGACCCTGCTCCTGCCGGGGTGGAGTGCAATTCCCCCCGGCAGGTGAACAACCATTGAGGACCTAACCCCATATGGATATCAATTTCCCCCTGGTGCTGGTGATCGCTGTTTTCGTTACCGGTATTGTCTGGTTGCTGGATGCCCTGTTGTGGGCTGGCAAACGCCGTCAGGCGGTTGCTGCGGTTGAGCAGCAGTTCGGAACACTGGAGGTGACCGCAACGTCTGAGGATGCCTATCTGCAGGCGCGTGAGCTGGCGGCGAAAGAGCCGGCCATGGTCGAATACTCCAAATCCTTCTTTCCGGTGCTGTTTATTGTACTGGTGTTGCGCTCGTTTCTGGCCGAGCCGTTCCAGATCCCTTCGGGCTCCATGATTCCGACGCTGGAAGTGGGTGATTTCATCCTGGTCAACAAGTACACCTACGGTATTCGCCTGCCGGTACTGGGCACCAAAGTTATTGATGTTAACGAGCCGGAGCGCGGAGATGTGATGGTGTTCTTCCCACCACACAAGCCGGACACTTACTATATCAAGCGCGTTGTCGGTATGCCGGGCGATGAAATTCACTACATCAACAATGTGCTCTACATTAATGGTGAAAAGCAGTCCCAGAGTTTGGTGGCATCCCTGCCACCCGGGGCGCCGGAGTTTCAGGTGATGGATGAGGATCTGGGCGGGGTTGTACACCGTATGCAGAAAGGCATCCGTCCCGGACAGTTTGGTGTTGCCGGTCACTGGATTGTGCCTGAAGGTCACTATTTCATGATGGGTGATAACCGCGACAATAGCCTCGATAGCAGGGCCTGGGGGCCTGTGTCGGAAGAGGCGATTGTTGGCAAGGCCTTTGCCGTGTGGATGCACTGGGATTCGTTTTTCAGCCTGCCCAGCTTTGGCAACGCGGGATTGATCAAATAACTATAGTTCTGTCACTAGGGGGCGTTGCGTGTATTCCATAAATAGACAAAAGGGGTTGTCCATTTCCGGCTGGTTGCTGATTTTGCTGGTGGGGTCGTTTTTTATGCTGTGTGCCTTTCGTATGGCACCAGCGTACCTGGATAACAGCTATATTCAGGATGGTTTGCTCAGTTTCTCCGAAACCGAGAAGAAGATAGACGAGATGTCAGACAACGATTTTCGCCGTCACATGGCGGATTACATGCTGATGAATAATGTGCGCTCTCTCTCCCCGAAACAGCTCAAGGTACATCGGGATCGGGATCGTATTCTGCTGAATTTTGATTACGAAATTCGGGTGCCTATTGTCTACAACATTGATGTAGTAATGACGTTTAAAAATCAATGGGACAGTTCCCGCCCGTTTGATTGTTGTAAGCCTGCCGGTGAATAACTCGATTATCAAGCAACGGCTGTTACAGCGCCTCGGTCACCAGTTCAGTGACGAGAGCCTGTTTGAGCTGGCCCTGACGCACCGCAGCTGCGGTGCGGAAAACAACGAGCGACTGGAGTTCCTCGGTGACTCTATCCTCAACTTTGTGGTTGGGGCGGATCTGTTCGAGCGTTTCCCCGAGGCGAGGGAAGGGCAGTTGAGTCGCTTGCGGGCACAGATGGTAAAAGGCGAGACACTGGCGGAAATCGCCCGGGAGTTTGACCTGGGGCCCTGCCTGAATCTCGGCGAGGGCGAAATGAAAAGCGGCGGTTTTCGCCGTGACTCTATCCTCGCCGATGCGGTGGAAGCCCTGATCGGCGCCATCCACATGGACGCCGGGCTGGATGTGGCCCGCGAGCGAGTGCTCAGCTGGTTTGCCAGTCGCCTGGACGCGCTGGCGCTGGAGACCAACCGCAAGGATCCCAAGACGGAATTACAGGAGTTTCTGCAGGCCAGGCGTCTGCCACTGCCACAGTACACCGTGGCAGAGCTGGGCGGTGAAGCCCATGCCCAGACCTTTACCGTGGAGTGTCACTGTACCTTGTTGAAAGAAGCTACAGTTGGAGAGGACAGCAGTCGCCGCGGCGCCGAAAAGAAAGCCGCGGCACTGGCACTCAAGAAGATTGCCGAGTCCCAGGCGGGAGGTCGCTGATGACCAGTGAAAATCCGGTGAGCCGCTGTGGCTACGTGGCCATTGTCGGCCGTCCCAATGTGGGCAAGTCCACCCTGCTCAACCATATTCTCGGCCAGAAGCTCTGTATTACCTCCCGCAAGCCCCAGACTACCCGCCACAACCTGTTGGGTATCAAGACAGAAAACGGTGTGCAGGCGATCTACGTCGACACCCCCGGTTTGCACCAGCAGCACGGTAAAGCCATTAACCGCTATATGAACAAGGCTGCGACTACCGCACTGCGTGATGTGGATGTGGTGATCTTTGTCGTGGATCGCCTGCAGTGGACCGAAGAGGATGAGATGGTGGTCAAGCGGCTGCAGAACCTCACCTGTCCGGTGATTGTGGCGGTGAACAAGGTGGATCGTCTGGAAGACAAGGACGACCTGTTGCCGCATATCGCCATGCTGCAGGAGAAGCTGGGCATCAACCGCATTATCCCCATATCAGCCCTGCGGGATAAAAACCTGGAGCTGCTGGAGCAGGAAGTTGAGAGCTGCCTGCCGGAAGGCGAACCATTCTTTCCCGAAGACCAGATCACCGATCGCAGCTCCCGCTTCCTGGCGGCGGAGATCGTCCGGGAGAAGATCACCCGGCAGCTGGGCGATGAACTCCCTTACCAGATGACGGTTGAGATCGAAGAGTTCAGTCACCAGGGACACATTATTCATATCGGTGCGCTGATACTGGTGGAGCGGGACGGGCAGAAGCGTATCCTCATCGGTGAGAAGGGTGCCCGTATCAAGCAGATTGGCGAGCAGGCGCGCATGGATATGGAAACCCTGTTCGACTGCAAGGTGATGCTGCGTACCTGGGTCAAGGTGAAGTCCGGCTGGTCCGACGACGAGCGCGCCCTGCGCAGCCTCGGCTATGACGACCTCTGACAGGTCATCATTCCATGCGTGTCGAGCTGCAACCTGCCTATGTGCTGCACGCCCGGCCTTACAGTGACAGCAGCCTGATTCTGGACTGCTTCACCGGGGAGTTTGGCCGTATCTCCCTGCTGGCAAAGGGCGCGCGCAACCCCAAGTCCCGCCAGCGCCAGTTGTGCCAGCCATTCCAGCCCCTGATCCTGTCGTGGCAGGGCAAGAGCGATCTCAAGACCCTCATTCACATCGAACTGCAGGACAGCAACTACCAGTTTCTGCAGGGCGACTATCTCTACAGTGGCTTTTACCTGAACGAGTTACTGATCCGTACCCTCTCTGTGGGGGACAGCGCTCCAGGGCTGTATCAACTCTACCGTACAGCCCTTGGCGAGCTGCTGCAGCAGGCGCCGCTGGAGCCGTCACTGCGACGCTTTGAGCTGGCGTTGCTGGCGGAGTCCGGTTACGCCGTTGACCTGCAGCGGGAAGCGGATCATCAAACCCTTCTGCAGCCACAAGCCTGTTACCACTGGTATCCGGAGGCAGGCTGGGTGCGGGTCGCCGCAGGCGCGGCGGGCGCGTTTGATGGGGCACACCTGCTGGCCATCGGCCGCGATGAGCTGGACAATAGTGAAGTGCTGAAATCGGCCAAGCGCCTGTCGCGCATGCTGCTGAAGCCCCTGTTGGGGGATAAGCCGTTGCGTAGCCGGGAGTTGTTTGGTCCGCGGATAGACAAGGGTGACAAGCAATGATTGTGGGGTTGGGTACGGATATTGTCGAGTTGAGTCGAATCGCTGACAGTTACAAGCGGCTGGGTGAGCGCTTCGCGGCCCGCATCCTGACGCCCAATGAACTGCTGGAGTTTGGCCAGACCCAGCACCGGGTAGCGTTTCTGGGCAAGCGTTTCAGCATCAAGGAGGCGGCGGTGAAAGCCCTGGGTACCGGCATTGGCCGCGGTATTTCCTGGCAGCATATGGAGGTGGGCCACAATGAGCTGGGTGCACCGCTGCTGATGTTTTCCGGCACAGCGCTGGAGGTTATGAACGCCCGTGGTGGTGTGCGCGCCTGGGTCAGTGTTGCCGATGAGCGTCACTACGCCACGGCAACGGTGGTTATCGAAACCTGATCGCGGGCCGGGGTCGGACTCCCGGGCGTCGGGCGCGGGGTGAGGGAGCGTTATGTTATTTGTCTACCACGGTGGTTGGCATTACTGGATTGCAGCACTCCTGTGCCTGACGCTGGCGCTGCTGTGGAGCGGTTGGCGGGCACCCTGGCGGCAACTGTTGAGTGCACCTGCCCGACAACATGCATTTGCCTTGACGGTGCTCGGGCTGGCACTGATGTGGCAGCTGAAAGTGGTGGTGGAAGCCCAGTTTGTCCTGCACCCGCTGTTGATGATGTGGGTGGTGGTGGTGTTCGGGCCGCCGCTGGCCCTGTGGGCGGGAACGCTGGCGTTTGTTCTCAGTGCACTGTTGAACGGTGAGCTTGGTTGGTGGTCATCGGTACCGCTGCTGACCACGGTGTTGGTGCCAGTGGTTACCGGTGCGCTGGTGCTGCAACTGATTGATTGCCTGCGCTGGCGCAATCTGTTTGTCTTTATGCTTGGTGGCGGTTTTTTCGGCGCCATGGTAACCGTGCAGGCCATGGCGCTGGTGCAGTGGCTCTACATTTTCCTGCTGGGGCCGGAACCGCTGCTGGTGATCGCCAGCGATTACTACTACCTGACGCTGTTGATGATGTTTCCGGAAGGCTTTATCAATGGGGCCATCGTCACCACCCTGACAGTGCTGGCGCCCGATCTGGTGAAGACCTTTAACGACCGCGAGTACCTGCAATAGTCAGGGCAGGGCAGCCCGGATCGGTACGCCATCAGCCCCGGCTTTCGTCGGCGGGTATTTCCGGCAACGAAACCACCACCCGCAGGCCGCCGCCAGGATTGTTTTCCGCATAGATACTGCCACCATGCAGGACCACTGTGCGTTTGGCGATGGCCAGTCCCAGGCCATAGCCGCCGCTCTTGCGATCCCGTGCCTCATCGGTGCGGAAGAAGGGTTCAAAGATATCCTGCAGGTGCTCCGCCGCAACGCCCGGCCCACCGTCACTGACGATGACCCGGGACTGACCATTGGCAGCGCGATGCAGCATTACGGTAATGGTGGTGCCCTCGTGGGTATAGCGCACGGCATTGCGCATAATGTTGTCAAATACCCCGGCCAGGGTTGAGCTGCGACTGGCGATAAGGGATTCGCCAAGCTGGTCAATCAGCTTGATCTTTACCGATTTCAGGGCCGCCTCTTCCTGGTTGTAGGTAACGATGCCGTTGATCAGGGTGCACAGGTCCACTACGTCGTTCAGATCCCAGTCTCCCTGCTCGGCAATGGGCAGGGCGAGAATCTCGCTGATGACATCGTTGAGATAGTCGGCGGCGTGTTTGATGCGTTCCAGTTCGCCAATGATTTCGCTGTTGGCCCTTTGCTGGGCGATAGCCAGGGCCACCTGCAGGCGTGCCAGCGGTGAGCGCAGCTCGTGGGATACATCCTTAATCAGCCGTTTCTGCTCCAGCATACTCTGTTGCAGCTTGGCGGCCATATTGTCGAACGCCTGCCCCAACTCGCCGATCTCCCCGGGACGGTCGTGGAGCTCATCGGCAACGCGAACGTTCCAGTCACCCTGGGCGATACGTTTGGTGGCTTCCTTGAGAACCCCAATATCCAGGGTGATGTATTTCGCCAGGTAGAAGCAGGCTGCACCACTGATGAGAATGTCCAGCAGCAGGATATGCCAGAAGCTGCTGAGGAACATGCGCCAGCCCATGTAGTTCTCTTTGGGTGAGAGCACCACCAGCCGCATGGGCGTGCCATCGCTGAGGCGGAACAGTCTTCCCTGGTAGTTCACATCGCCAATGTGCTGGCGTGAAAAGGGCGACTCTTCGGTCAGTGTCTGTAGTACCGAGTTGACGTTGGGGGGCAGTGGGCGTTGCAACAGGTCCTGGTCTTCAGGATTGACCAGGTAAAAATTGTAGGTGACCCAGTTGGGCATGGAGCGGATGCCGGCTGCCACCTGATCATAGTCGTAGTTGACGGCATCGCTTACCACCTCCCGCAGCAGCCGGTCACCGGCGCCGTAGGCGCGGTCACGGTCGTAACCGGAGAAGTGCCTGTTGGGGCCTAGATCGAAGAAGTGCACGATCAGGTTGGAGCCCACCAGCATGGTGATCGTCACCAGCCAGAAGCCAACAAATATTTTTACCGACAGGCGGTTAATGGCTCGCAGGTTAAACTTCATTTGTGGGTGAGCATATAACCGGCGCCGCGGATATTAATGATCAGCTCCTTGCTGGCGCCCAGAGCCGAGAGCTTCTTGCGGATATTACTCACGTGCACATCAATACTGCGGTCATAGGGGGTGAGCTTCCGGCCAAGGGCCTTTTCCGTCAGCACTTCCTTGCTGATCACTTCCCCGGCTGCCCGCATCAGCAGCTCCAGCACCGTAAACTCAGCGCCGGTCAGAGGCACGGTTTGGTTGCGGAAGAGAGCGGAGTGGCTCTTGGTCTGGATCACCAGTTCGTCGACCACGATCTCGCTGGTGGCTTTGGGTTCGGTGGGTGTGTCGTCGAAACGGCGCAGGATGGCCCGTACCCTGGCTACCAGCTCCCGCGGATTACAGGGTTTGGGCAGGTAGTCATCGGCGCCCATTTCCAGGCCCACAATACGGTCGACGGTCTCACCCTTGGCGGTCAGCATCAGTACCGGTATACGGCTGCTGTCGCGGATTTTGCGCAGTGCTTCCAGGCCGTTCATTTGCGGCATCATCACGTCCAGCACCACCACGTCGTAGTCCCCGGACAGAGTCTTGCTGACGCCACTTTGGCCGTCGTGGGCGACCTCCACGTCAAAGCCTTCGGTTTGCAGGTATTCCTGCAGCAGTGCGCAGAGTTCCTGATCGTCATCGACTAGCAGCAATTTATTCATATCGTTCCGGGTGGCGCCTGGGTTGTTCATTGGTGGCAAGTGTGCATGATCCATGCAGATCTGTCATCGAAACTGGCTGATATCTAACCCTTCTTAACGGTGTCGTTACAGTGTAGGCCTCCATGACCGGGCCGGTTGCTTTAGCCTGGCAGAATTGGGAAAATCCGCGCTCCCAATACGGTTCCGAGGGTAAGTGAGTGGCGCAGATAGGTCTGTTTTTTGGCAGCGACGAGGGCAATACCGAGGCGGTTGCACAGCGTATCCAGCAGCGGCTGGGTGAGGCGCTGGTGGAGGTGCACGATATTGCCGATATTACGCAGCTGGAATTTGCCGATTACCAGTACCTGATCCTGGGAATCCCCACCTGGGACTTTGGCCAGATTCAATCCGACTGGGAAGAGTTCTGGGATGACCTGGCCGAGATCGACTTCAGTGGCAAGACAGTGGCGCTCTTCGGCCTCGGCGACCAATTTGGCTATGGCGACTACTTTCTTGATGCCATGGGCATGCTGCACGACGTTATCGTGGCCAATGGCGCTCGCGTAGTTGGTCAGTGGTCCACGGACGGTTACGATTTCGACGCCTCCAAGGCCCTGGCTGCCGATGGCAGGCACTTTGTGGGGCTGGCCATTGATGAGGACCAGCAGGAGGACCTGACGGCGGGCCGGCTTAATCAGTGGTGCGTACAGATCCTTGCGGAAATGGAGATTGATGCCGAAGTGGAGGAGCTGGAGGACTGATCCTCCGGTTTGCCCCGGTCCACGGTTCCCTGTCAGGGCGATTCGGCGATAAATACCGCGCGCAAGGGCGCTGGGTGGCCCTCTACTGTGCGGGATGGATCCCCGGGATCGAGGAACTGTGGCAGGGAGTGAAAGGTCATCCAGTCGGTAGAGCGTTGCTCCTCCACGGAGGTCGGTGTCACATCAACCACTCTCGGGTTGCTGAACCCGCACTTGCGCATCCAGCCCAGCAGAGTCTCGCAGCTGGGCAGGAACCAGACATTGTTCATCTGCGCGTAGCGCCCCTCCGGTACCAACACCTCGCCGTCTCCCCCATCGATCACCAGGGTCTCAAGCACCAGCTGGCCACCGGCTCGCAAGGTGGCCTTCAGCTCGCGCAGATGATCCATGGGTGAGCGCCGGTGGTAGAAGACGCCCATGGAAAAGGTGGTGTCGAATGCCCGCAGCTGCTCCGGCAATTCCTCAATTCCCACGGGCAGCAAATCCACAGGTGCCTCTGGCAGGTACTGTTTGAGCATATGAAACTGCACCACGAAGCGTGGTGAGGGATCGATGCCGATAACCCTCGACGCGCCGGCGCCGTACATGCGCCAGCAGTGGTAGCCGTTGCCGCAGCCGACATCAAGCACCAGACGGCCCTGCAGGTCCTGCAGGTGCGGCTGTATACGATCCCACTTCCAGTCGGAGCGCCATTCGGTATCGATGTGAATGCCGTGTATATGGAACGGGCCCTTGCGCCATGGAATCAGCGCGCGCAGGGCTTTTTCGGTAGCCTGTTGCTGCTCCGGTGTGATGCCGGCAGTGGCTGAAAGCGCCACCTCCTGTTGCAGTTCAATGTGATCGCAGGGCAGCAATGGCAGGTCAGCCAAGGCCTGCAGCCAACCGTCCAGGTCACCGTAGCGTTGCTGGTTCAGTGTTTCAGCAATCTGTGACGGCAGCTGTTGCCCCCAGCGTTGCATCGCCAATTGCGGGTGCTGCTGCAGGGCCTGCAGCAGGGGGGAGTAGTCGATCTTGGGGTGTACACGCATGGGGCTACTTACAGGTTACTTGGTGGCAGGTTTCTTGATAGCAGGTTACTTGATGGCGATCATGGAGGCGAAGTTGAAACACTGGAACCAGACATCGCAACTGGCAAAACCGGCCTGGCGTAGCCGCTGCCGGTGGGCATCCAGGGTCTCGGGTATTAAAACCTTCTCCAGCGCCGAGCGCTTCTGCGCGATCTCCAGGTCGCTGTAACCGTTGGCGCGTTTGAAATTGTGGTGCAGCTCGATCATCAGCTCGTCGTGGGCGCGATCACCAAAGGTGACCTTCTCGGACAGAATCAGTACGCCTCCGGGACGCAGGCCGTCATGGATGCGGGCAATAATCTGCGCCCGCTCTTCCGGGGCGATGAACTGCAGGGTGAAATTGAGTACCACCACGGAGGCGTCGCTGATGCTGGCGGCCTGCAGGTCCTGCAATACCAGCTCCACCGGTACTTCGGCAACGTGGGCAGCCATGATGGTACGGCACTGTTCGATCATGGCTGCCGAATTATCCACCGCCACAATGCGGCAGTCGGCGGCGCGGATGCGATGGCGCATGGCCAGGGTAGCGGCTCCCAGTGAGCAGCCCAGGTCGTAGCAGACGCTGCCGCTCTGCGCGTAGCGCTCCGCCAGGTTGCCGATCATGCTGATGATGGTGGTATAGCCGGGTACCGAGCGCTTGATCATGTCGGGGAAGACTTCGACCACCTTGTGATCGAAAACAAAGTCCGCCACGTCTCCCAGGGGGTTGGCGTAGATGGTATCGGCTGAATCGGGTTTGGCCATGGTGTTCGCATCAGGCTGAGGTGAGTGAACTGGCAACCGGATGGTGCAGTACAGGGCGGCAATTTTATACCCCCCTCGGTGGGCTCACAAGCGAGGGCGGGGGTGGTTAATTGCAGGGATTCGGTTGCCGGCAGAGGTTTGGCCGGGGAAACAAGTTTGTTACAGTGGCGACGGATCGGCTGCGCCAGTGCTGGCGCAGGGATGGACAGCCATTTCAGGGGAAGCAGTGTGGGCAGTCAAACACCGGTATATGTCAGCGAAGCAGACGTCAGTTGGCACGCTATGCGCGCGCAGGGCGCGGGTGGGCAGAACGTCAATAAGGTCTCTTCTGCGGTGCACCTGCGGTTTGATATCCGCGCCTCCTCACTGCCGGAGGCGGTGAAGGAGCGCCTGCTGGCACTCAATGACCAGCGCATCACCACCGACGGCGTGGTGGTGATCAAGGCGCAGAGCTACCGGACCCAGGAGCAGAATCTGCAGGATGGCCTGTTGCGCCTCAACCAGCTGCTGGCCGCTGTGTGGCAGGCTCCGAAAACCCGCCGTGCTACCCGGCCCACACTGGCCGCCAAAAAGCGACGTCTTGAGGGCAAGACCCGACGGGCGGACGTAAAACGCAATCGCGGCAAGATCCGGCTGGATTAAGGCCGGCGGCCGGATTCTGCGGCCGCCATCTCTTGCAGGGCACGAAAGCGTTCCAGTACCCGTTCACGGGCGGCACGGTAATCGATGACCGGCGCCGGATAACCCAGGTGTTCACGCAGGGCTGCAGCTGGATCGTGAATGGCTTTGCCCTCCACCGACGCCAACTCTGGCACAAAGCGACGGATAAAGCGGCCCTCGGGATCGAACTTTTCCGACTGTTTGACCGGGTTGAAGACCCGGAACCAGGGCGACGCGTCACAGCCGCTGGAGGCACACCACTGCCAGCCGCCGTTGTTGGAGGGAAAGTCGCCATCCACCAGGCGGGTCATGAAATAGTGCTCCCCGGATTGCCAGTGCTCCAGCATCAGCTTGGTGTAGAAACTGGCGGTGATCATACGCAGCCGGTTGTGCATCCAGCCGGTCTGCAGTAGCTGGCGCATGGCCGCATCGACGATGGGGAATCCGGTGCGGCCCTCCTGCCAGGCGCTCACCAGCGCCGGATTGTGCTCCCACTGCAGTGCCCGGGTTTCCGGTTTGAACGGCTGGTTGCGGCTGAGTGACGGGAATCCCACCATCAGATACCGGTAGAATTCGCGCCACGCCACTTCCCTTAACCACGGGTCGCTGCGCCATTGGTCGCTGTGCTCCTGCACCGCCTGCAGGCATTGGCGGGCACTGATCAGGCCGCTGGCGAGGTAGGGTGATACTGTGCTGGTACCGTTGATGGAGGGGATATCCCGGCGCTCGCTGTACTGCTGCAGGCGCTCGGCGCAGAATCCCATGAGGGCAACCTGCGCGCTGGCTTCCGTGGCTGGCCAGAGGTCCTGCCGGTGCTGTACAGCACCGGGCAGGTTTACCTCGCTGTGGTGGGCCACGGGCTCGCCAATCGCCTCCGGTACCGGCAACAGGTCGCGCACCTGATCCAGGTATTGTGTCCAGCGTCGGTACCAGGGGGTGAACACCTTGTACCAGCCCCCTTGCTGGTTTTTCATCAGGTCTGGCGGTAGCAGCAGGTCTGCTTCGAAACGGTGAGTGGTGAGGCCAGCTGCGGCCATCTCCGTCTCCACCAGATTGTCCCTCTGTTGTTCAAAGAAGGGTATTTCACGGTTGTACCAGAGATCCGTGGCACCGTTCGTTTGGGCATAGCGCAGCAGCAGCGACGCGCAACCGTTAAAGTTGCTGCCTTGCAGGATTACCAGCGGGATACCGAGGGCATTGAGCCGCGGCTGCAGGTCATTCAGGGCCTGTTGCTGCATTCCCAGTTTTGCCGGCGCATCGCCCTGCAGCTGCCACTGGTCCGGTACTGTGCAGAAGAGAACGTGCAGGGGCTTATGATCCCGGCGCGCGGATTGTGCGGCATAGAACAGGGCGGGATTGTCCGCCAGTCGCAGGTCGTTGCGCAGCCAAACCAGGTGCATCGGCAGTTTCCTTAAGACGTCAGGGTTTAATGTAAGACGGGATCACAGTTGGTTGGTGAGACCGAGGTCTTCGGGGTAGGGCTGCCAGTAGCGTTGCGCCTGCACGTAACTGCTGCCTTCGCGATCAATGTAATGGCGCAACAGGGTCAAGGGGGTGACCAGCGGAATCCTGCCGGTGCGGTAGCGATCGATAATGTCCACGATGTGTTGGCGGGCATCACCGGAGACGCTGTGCTTCAGGTAGCCCAGCAGGTGCAGCAGCACATTGGCGTGGTTTCTCCGGGTGGCGGGTTTCTGCAGCGCCTGCATCAATTGACTGAAGTAGTGTTCCAGTACCTCGGGCAGTGGCTGGCTATGGGCTTCTGCCAGGTAGCGGCCGAGGGATTTGTAAGTGGGCTGGCTGTGGGCCATCAACACGTACTTGTAACTGCTGTGGAACTGCAGCAGCTTGTGGTAGGTGGGGGCGGAGCGCACCTCGTGACGGAAGTTGTGGTGGGCGTAGACGCGCAGGACAAAGTTTTCCCGCAACTGGTGATCGTGCAACCGACCCTCTTCCTCAATGGGGAGCAGCGGGTAGGCAGCCTGCAGGGCCGCGGCAAAAATGCCCTGGCCGCGCTCCTCCCAGGGGTAGCCGTTGTCGCGGTAGATCTTGATTCGCTCCAGCCCGCAGCTGGGCGAGTTTTTCATCAGGACGTAGCCGTCCAGTTCCGCAAACTCGTGCATCTTGTCGGCGAATCCGGCCCGCAATTGGGGACTCAGGTCCTCCTCCGGATTGGCGCTGTCGCTGTAGGTCAGTCGCGGCGCCTGTGGACTGCCGGTCAGGCGCATGGTGGGGCGGGGAGTGCCGAAACCGGCTGCCACTTCGGGGCAGAAGCGGGAGAAAGTGAAATAGCGGCTGAGGGTATTCAGGCACAGGCGTGACTGGCTGTGGCCACCGTTATAGCGGACATTGTCCCCGGCCAGGCAGGCACTGATGCCTACCGGAATCTGTACCAGCTCTCCCGCACCGACACTCATGTCGTTGATCACCCCTTAATGTTGTTAACCAAGGTTGATTACGCAGGAGTCTCACTGACGGTTTGCCGCGGACGGCAGATTTTCCTGCACCAGCTGTTGCAGCAGGTCGATGTGGTCGTCGGCGTCGTTTAGACAGGGGATGTAGTGAAAGCTTTCGCCGCCGGCGGCGAGAAACAGGTCGCGATTCTCGACCTGTATCTCTTCCAGGGTTTCCAGGCAATCCGCCGCGAAGCCGGGGCAGAGGACGGCTACCCGGCGTACACCTTCTGCGGGAAGCGCCTGCAGGGTGTCGTCGGTGTAGGGCTGCAGCCAGGGTTCGCGACCAAAGCGGGACTGGAAGGTGGTTGTCAGCCGGGACTCCTCCAGACCCAGTTGTTCCCGCACCAGGCGGCTGGTCTGCTGGCAGAAACAGCTGTAGGGATCGCCTTTTTCCAGGTAGGACTGTGGGGTGCCGTGATAGGAGAGAATAAAGCGATCCGGCATACCGTGTTCGGCAATATGCGCGCGGATGCTGTGGCACAGTGCCTCGACATAGGCGGGGTGCTGGTGGTAGCCATTGATAAAACTGAGCCCGGGCACCCAGCGCACCTGCTGCAGGTGTTGGCTGAGGGCATCAAAGGTGGAGCCGGTGGTGGCGCCACAGTACTGCGGGTAGAGCGGCAGGACGATGATGTTGCGCACGTTCATGTCGCTCAGCTGCTGCAGGGCGCTGGCCAGTGACGGGTTCCCGTAGCGCATGCCCATCACAACGGGAACCCTGTCGGCGCCAAGACTGGCATCCAGCCGCTGTTGCAGTTTGTGGGCCTGGCTGCGGGTGATGCGCAGGAGGGGAGAGCCGTCCTCGCTCCAGATGGAGGCGTAGAGCCGGGCTGAACGGGCCGGGCGAAACGGCAGGATAAACAGGTTGAGTATCAGCCACCACAGCAGGCGCGGAACCTCCACCACCCGCGGATCACTGAGAAACTCCCGCAGGTAGTGTCGCAGTGCTGGCGCGGTAGGCGCGTCCGGGGTGCCGAGATTGGTCAGCAGAACACCGGTGCGTGGTGACGGGCCCTGGTGGTCATACTGGGTTTGTCCGCTAAAGGTCATCTGGCAATGTCTCTGATTCCGGGGCCGCAGTCGTAAGCCGGCTGGTAATGTGTTTGGGTGCAGGTATTCTCTTTGGCTGCGGGACGGGGGTCAATCCGCGTACTCGCCTTGGTTGCCGGCGTTGACAGTACGTTCACTCCCGCTGGACGGATCAAACGCGTGCGGCTCATGGAGCCGGAAGGCTTCTTCAAACACCATGCTGTGGCGCCGCGCCAGCGCTTCCCGGTCGTTATCGTAACCGCCGCCAATGACGACGGCTACGGGAATCCCTTTGCGCTGGCACAGGCTGAGTACAGTGTGCTCCCGCTGCCGGAGCCCTTCCAGTGATACCTCCAGCAACCCCAGCGGATCGCCACTGTAAATATCCACGCCGGCGTCGTACAGAATCAGCGCCGGCCGGCTGCGATCAATGGCTTGCAGCAGGGTGTGCTCAACGGTCTGCAGGTACTGGTCGTCACCGGTACCGGCGGGCAGACCCACGTCGAGATCACTGTTCGCCTTGCGCACGGGAAAATTGTTTTCGCAGTGTATGGAACAGGTGAAGGCTCGGGATTCACCGGCGAGAATGGCCGCGGTGCCATCGCCCTGATGCACATCGCAATCAAAAATAAGCACGGACCCCCGACCGGTCTTGAGTCCGTCGGGTGAGTTCAGCAAAGCCAGTGCCGTGATGGCAAGGTCATTAAGTATGCAGAAGCCGGAAGCAAAATCCCGGTGCGCGTGATGAGTTCCCCCGGCCATATGACAGGCAATACCCTGTTGCAGTGCCAGTGTTGCCGTCAGTAGCGTGCCATTGGGTGCAATGCGGGTGCGGTGGGCCAATGCCTCGGACCAGGGCAGGCCCATGCGACGAATTTCCGCCGGGGTTTGCCGGTTCTGGAAGAAACGATCCAGGTAACCCTGGTCGTGGGCTCGCGCCAGTACGTCATAGCGGGCTTTGCCGGGGCGCAGGGTGTTATCGGCAGTGGCCAGACCCAGTTGTTGCAGGCGCCGGTGCAGCAGGCCGAACTTCTCCATGGGGAAGCGGTGGTTGCCGGGAAAATCAAAGCTGTAGGCGGGGTGGGTGATCAGTGGAATGGCCATGGGATCCTGGCGGGGGATTGTGTCGCGGACAGTTAATCGGGGTGGGAGCTATGCACCCGCCATGGCGGGTGCGATGGTGTGCAACGGCTGTCAGTGCAGCAGGTCCGGCTCTACGGTGGGACGGTCATCGGTGTAGTTAAACTTGAGCACAAAGTCCTCTTGTTTGCCGAGATAAAACACCAGTCCGCTGCGGCCTTCTTCCAGGTCATTGATCACTTCATAGCGATCGATCTGCATAAGCGACGGACGGGGCTTGTCCTTCTCCGGAGCCTTGCCGAGCACCACGATCTCTTCCAGATCGCCATGGGTGCCATCGGTGATGCGTGCCGGGGCGGAGATGGTCACTTTTATCCCCTTCTCATCCTCTTCAATCTTGTGAATGCGAGCCCCCAGTCCAGGCTCTTCATGGCCCATCTGCAACTTCAGCTCCTCGGTTTCCAGTGTTTTACCGGTTTCCTGTGCCTGGAGGGCGAAAGCGCCGAACAGCGAGCATAGCAGAGCGGGTAGCAGTACAACTTTGCGAGTAAACATGAGTGGCTCTCTTATATCCCTGAGTTTATAGCGGCAGTTTAGACTATTGCGTGGCAGGGCTCTATGAGTTTGCGGAAAGCGGTTACGGGACAAACAGCCAGATTCGCCAACTGCGGGCCTGGGACTGTGGCGTGCTATTCTTGGCGGCATATATTCAGGCAAACAGGGGTAGGACTGCATGCGCAGTATGAAAACCGATGTCCGCTTCGGGGATGTCAACTGGGGAACACTTCGGCACCTGCTGCCTCACCTGACCGAATTCCGGCTGCGACTCTCGCTCGCCATGTTATGCCTGGTGCTGGCCAAGCTGGCCAGTGTGGGTTTGCCATTTGTCCTCAAGCATATTGTCGACGACCTGGACACTGCCAACGGCATTGGCAGCGAGCTGGTGTCGGTACCCCTGGGCCTGTTGCTGGCCTATGGCGTTGTGCGCTTCTCCAACGTGTTGTTTGGCGAGCTGAGGGACACCCTCTTTGGCCGGATCACCGAGCGCGCCATGCGTCGCGTCGGTTTGCAGGTATTCCGACACCTGCATTCTCTGGACCTGGATTTTCATCTCAACCGCAAAACCGGGGGGTTGTCCCGCGATATCGAGCGGGGTACCAACGGCATCGCTTTCCTGTTGCGCTTCATGGTGTTCAACATCGTGCCGACCCTGTTGGAAGTAGGGCTGGTGGTGGGGCTGTTGCTGTGGAATTACGACGTCTGGTTTGCAGTGATTGTGGTAATCGCTGTACTTGTCTATATCGCGTATTCGGTGATGGCTACCGAGTGGCGAACCCGCTATATCCGGGCCGCGAACCTGGCGGAGTCGGAAAGCAGTACCCGCGCCATCGATAGCCTGCTCAACTACGAGACCGTCAAATACTTTACCAATGAGGCCTACGAGTCCCGCCACTACGATCAGGAGCTGGCCCGTTGGGAGACGGCTCGCCGGCAGAACCGCCTGTCACTGTTTGCGCTTAATGGCGGGCAATCCATGATCATTGCTGTGGCCATGACTTCGGCCATGGTGCTGGCGGCGTATAACGTCCGTGCTGGCGCCATGACCCTGGGGGATTTTGTGCTCATCAACGCCTTTATGATGCAGGTGTTTATGCCACTCAACTTCCTCGGGTTTGTCTACCGGGAAATGAAGGGCTCCATGGCCAACATTGAAGCCATGTTCCGGCTGTTGCAGGTCGAAGCCCGCGTAAAGGATAGTGCCGATGCCAGGCCCCTGCAGGTGGCCGGAGGTGAGATAGAGTTCCGCGATGTCTGCTTTCACTATCAGGCCGAGCGCCCCATTCTCAAGGGCGTCAGCTTTCGGGTGCCGGCACGGTCGAAGGTGGCGGTGGTGGGCAGCAGCGGTGCCGGCAAGTCGACGCTGGCAAAGCTGTTGTTCCGTTTTTACGACGTGACCGGTGGTGCGGTGCTGGTGGATGGCCAGGATGTACGTTCGGTGACGCAGGCGTCCCTGCGGCAGGCCATCGGGGTGGTGCCGCAGGATTGTGTGCTGTTCAACATGAGCCTGTTCGAAAATGTCCGCTACGGACAGATCGACGCCTCCGATGAGGAGGTGTGGCAAGCGATCCGGCTGGCCCACCTGGAGGGCTTTGTGGCGCAGCTACCCAAGGGGGTTGATACCCTGGTGGGGGAACGGGGCCTGAAGCTGTCTGGTGGTGAAAAACAGCGTGTCGCCATTGCCCGGGCGATTCTCAAGCGGCCACCGGTGATGGTGTTTGATGAAGCGACGTCGTCGCTGGACAGCGAGTCGGAAAAGCTGATTTTGCAGGCGATACGTGAAATTTCAGCGGAACAGACCAGCCTGGTAATCGCCCATCGTCTCTCTACTGTAATCGACGCCGACCAGATTGTGGTGCTGGACCAGGGACAGGTGGTGGAGCAGGGGAATCACGAGCAGCTGCTGCAGTTGCAGGGGCATTACGCCAAGCTGTGGGCCCTGCAACAGCGACAGCCACGAAATGCTGTCGTGAGCGAGGAGAGTGCGGCTGCGGAATTGGCGATCAACCGGGTTGCGGATGCGAACCCGGGTGCCTGATCAGGGCGCTGTCTGGGGCGCGACTTCAAAAAGCGTGTCGAGGTCGTGTTCATCGGCCCATGAGCGCAGTCGCTGGATCGCTTTCACTACCGCATTGACCGCATCGTCCAGCTGTTCGTCGTAGCCATTGACGAGGTAGTTATCCAGCTGGCCGCTGGCCTGGCGCAGTTCCGGCACACCGCAATAACAGCAACCACCGTAGAGCCGGTGCACACGATCCTGCAGGCTTTGCAGGTCCTTCTGCCGGTAAAGCTCCACAATGGATTCCGCATCCTCACCCAGCTTACTGGTGAGGTTGTGGAGCATATCGCGGGCCAGATCGCTTTTGCCATTGGCCAGCCGCAGCGCCTCCTGCAGATCCATGATGGCAGATTGCGGGAAGGCCAGGTTTACCGCCGCCGGAGTGGCTGACAGCGCCGGCTGGATGGAGGGTGCCTTGCCCAGCCAGTGCTGGATAAAGTGCGCCAGCTGTTGTTCGCTGATGGGCTTGGTGGTGTAGTCGTCCATGCCGGCGTGGCGCAGCTCCGCCATCTGTTGTCCCATGTCGTGGGCGGTCAGGGCGATAATCGGGATACGCTGGTTTTCCGGCTCCGCCTGGCGGATGCGGCGACTGGCTTCCAGACCGTCCATGCCGGGCATCTGCACATCCATAAAAATCAGATCCACCTTCTGGTGTTTCAGCAGCTCCAGCGCATCCATACCACTCTTGGCGCCCACCGCCTGCACGCCCATGGCCTGCAGGAAGGTGCAGACCAGCTGCAGGTTGGCGGGGTTGTCGTCCACTACCATCACCCGCGCCGATTTGTCGATAACCCGCTCCAGCGGCGAGTCACCGGCGGGCAGGTGCAGGGCATCGCGCAATACCTGATAGAGGTGGTCGTGGGAGAGGGGCAGGAACACCAGGTTGGCGTCCATCTCCTGTACCCGTTCGTTATAGGCCAGCGCCGAGTCGGGCAGGGTGCCGATCACCTTGGGCTGGGACATTTTCAGCAGTGGCTCCAGCTCGCCCACGGTGGTGTCGCGCTTGGGCAGGGCAATCAGCCAGTCAAAACTGTCCTTTTCTGCACCGCGCAGCAGCTTCTGCAGGCTGCCGAAGGAGACCACCTTAATGCCCCACTGGTTGAGGTAGGTGGTCAGCTGCTGGGCGAGTATGGGGATCTCCACCATCACGGCAGCGCGACGATTGAGCAGGGACTGGTACTTGGGCTCAAAGGTATTCTGCTGGATTGGCAGCGGCAGGCTGAACCAGGCGCAGGCACCGCTTTCCGGATTACTGTCGATGTCGATAGAGCCACCCATCTTGTCCACCAGCTTCTTGGCAATGGCAAGGCCCAGACCGGTGCCGCCGCGCAGGCGATTGTCGGAACCGTCTGCCTGCTGGAAAGCCTCGAACAGGCTGGCTTTACTGGCGTGGTTAATGCCAATACCGGTGTCGGTGACCCGCACCCGGATCTGGGCAATGTTGCTGTGGACATCCACCAGCTCGGTGGTGATGAGAATGTGGCCGTGGTCGGTAAATTTGATGGCATTACCGATCAGGTTGGTCAGCACCTGTTTAATCCGCAGTGCGTCACCAATCAGGTTGAGCGGGGTATCTGAACCCTGCAATGCCACCAGATAGAGCTGTTTCTCGCTGGCGGCGGGTGCCAGTACCTGCAGCGTCTCCTCGATGATCTGGCGCAGGTTGAACGGTGTGCTGTCGAGTATCAGCTTGTCCTCTTCCAGGCGGGAAAAGTCGAGGATGTCATTAATGATGGTAAGCAAGCCCTGCGAGGAGTGGGCAATGGTGCGGAGGTATTCGCGCTGCTGTGTGGTCAGCGGGCTCTTGAGCAACAGGTTGGTAAAGCCGAGGATGCCGTTAATCGGCGTGCGGATTTCGTGAGAGGTGTTGGCGAGGAATTCGGTCTTGATCTTGTTGGCCTGCACGGCTTTTTTGCGCGCCAAGTCCAGCTCTATACTCTGGATCTCAACCTGATCCAGGGTCTCCTGCAATTCCGAGGTGGCGAGGTCAATCTGCTGGCGGATATTGTTCTGCTCGTGCAGCAGCCGCTCACCCAGTTCGTTGACGCTGTGGGCCAGGGTCTGCATCTCCACGCTGCCGGACACCGGTACACGGCTCTCCAGGTTCTGGCGGTTATAGTCCTGCAGGGTTTTTTGTACATTGTGAATGGGGACTTCCACCGAGCGTGTGAGGCGCCAGGCCATGATCATCATGACGGCGAAGGCGGCCAGCAGGCAGGCGAGGATCAACGCTGCGCCCTGATACTGGCGGATCACCACCCCGGCGGGATTCACTGACATCACCAGCCAGCCATCCTGGATGCTGACGCCACGGGGCCCCGTGCGCCAGATGGGCACACTGTAATAGTTGTGGCCGGCGTCGCTCCAATGTTTCAGCGAGTCACTGAGGTGAGACGACAGGTTGTTGTCCGGGCGCTTGCCCTGTTTGATCAATAGTTCGCCGGAATTGTTGAAGAGGTAGATGCCACTGACGTGGGGCATCTCCAGCATGTCATCGAAAGCGGTCTGCAGGAACTCGCGATTGTCGGGGCTGGTGGCATGGCGACTCATGGTGAGCAGCCAGCGGGTTGCCAGTTGGTTCTGCTCGTGCTCTGCCTCTTGTGCAGACATCACATGGTTGATCAGCGCCCCAGTGGCAAACAGCGCCAACGCCAGCGCCAGAGGCAGAACCGCCAGCTGCTGAATTTTAAACGCCAGACTTTTTGACGAAATCGGTAAGCGCACAGTTCTCTCCGTAACCTGGTGCCGGTGCCGGGCATGACGTCAGCGGGCTTGCTGCGGAGTCCCTCTCCTGGGGCCGGAGAGTCTCTTCTGCCACCCGTAAACCAGTGAATATAGCCCGAGGTAATTACAGGCCGCAAAGTTTCCTTGCCCTGCGGCCGGATATCTGCGCCAGTATACCGGCTCCATGGCGGTAGTGCTTGCCCTGCGATGTGCTTCATTGGGGTGCAATATGGGGGGCTTGCTTTCACCGCTTGCCAAAGCCCGGTAAAATGCGGCTCTTGTTCACAGTCAGACCCCTGTGGTTTGCGGCTACGATGGCAGTAGGCTTTATGCATCATCCTGAATTCCCCACCGTTGAATCCTGCATTGGCAATACGCCACTGGTGCGCCTGCAGCGCCTGCCGGGTGAGACTTCCAATACCATCCTGGTCAAGCTGGAAGGTAATAATCCAGCCGGTTCCGTCAAGGATCGCCCGGCGCTGTCCATGATCAACCGTGCGGAAGCGCGGGGTGATATCAAACCGGGTGATACCCTGATTGAGGCCACCAGTGGCAATACCGGTATTGCCCTGGCGATGGCGGCGGCCATCAAGGGTTATCACATGATCCTGATTATGCCGGATAACAGCACCGCGGAACGCAAGGCGGCTATGGCAGCGTACGGTGCCGAGCTGATTCTGGTTTCCCGCGAAGAGGGCATGGAAGGTGCCCGCGACCTGGCCAAGTCCATGGAGGCCCGCGGCGTTGGCAAGGTTCTCGACCAGTTTGGCAATGCCGACAACCCGCTGGCCCATTACAACAGTACCGGTCCGGAAATCTGGCAGCAGAGCCAGGGATTGATTACCCATTTCGTCAGCTCCATGGGTACCACCGGTACCATCATGGGTACTTCGGCCTACCTGAAAGAGCAGAATCCGGCCATCCGCATTATTGGCCTGCAACCGGAAGAGGGCGCCGCCATTCCCGGTATCCGCCGCTGGCCAAAGGAGTACCTGCCCAGTATTTTTGATGAGGCTCGCGTTGATCGGGTCATTAACATGGGGCAAGCCGAGGCGGAACACACCATGCGTGAACTGGCCCGCAAGGAGGGTATTTTCTGTGGCGTCTCCAGTGGCGGCGCTGTAGCAGGTGCCCTGCGCATCTCCCGGGAGGTGGAAAACGCAGTGATTGTGGCTGTGATCTGTGACCGCGGGGATCGTTACCTCTCCTCGGGTCTGTTCAGCAACTGATCATGGCGCGCCTGTTTAAGCCGGCTTCCCGTCGCGCACCCGTGCCGCGGGAAGCGGCCCCCACAACCCTGACGGTTACGGACCTCAGTTACGACGGCCGCGGTGTGGCCCGTCATCAGGGCAAGGCAGTGTTTGTTGCCGGCGCACTGCCGGGTGAAGAGGTGACGGTGAGTCACTACCGGCGGCACAAATCCTTCAGCGAATGTGTGGCCAGCGACATACTGACGCCCAGTGCCTGGCGGCAGGACCCGTTTTGTCCCCATTTTGATGACTGTGGTGGTTGCCAGCTGCAACACCTGCATCCCGACCAGCAGATACTGTACAAACAGCAGCAGGTTCTGAACCTGCTCTCCCGCCAGCACGACATGGCCCCCCGCAACCTGCTGTTGCCCATTGCGTCTGCCGATACCGGGTACCGCAGCCGTGCGCGTTTTGCAGTCTCCGGTGCACAACAGCTGGCTTTCCGGCAACAGGGCAGCGACCAGCTGGTGGCGGTGAGCCGTTGTCAGGTACTTGAGCCGGCGTTGTGGCCGGTCATGGGGACCTTGCAGCAGTGGCTGCTGCAACTGCCCCACAAGTCGGGGGTTACCCATATCGAGTGTTTTACCGGTGCTGACGTGGAAGAGGGCGGGAACCGGGTTCTGGTGGTGGTTCGCCACACGCGGCCCTTGTCGCCGCAACAGCGTCAGGCACTGCAGGAGGTATTGCCGGGCGGTGAGTGCTGGTTTCGCGGTGAAAAAAATGGTCCTCTCACTGACGCTTGCGGACAGCTGGGCCAGCCGCAACTGCAGCAGACTCTCGTCCTGCCGGAGGGCCTGGAACCGGTGACGCTCCGTTACGGCCCGGACAACTTCAGCCAGGTGAATCGCGACGTCAACCAGCAGATGGTGCTGCAGGCCCTGCAATGGCTGCAATTGCAGGCCGGGGACCGGGCCATGGACCTGTTCTGCGGGGTGGGGAATTTTGCCCTGCCCATGGCGCAGCAGGCGGACCAGGTACTGGCGGTGGAAGCCGTGGATGCCATGGTTGAGGCCGGGCGCCAAAATGGCGCATTAAATTGCATTAATTCGGTGCATTTTCTGGCTCTGGACCTGGAATCCCAGGCGTTGCAGGGGCTGATTCGGCAGGAAAAAATCAATAAAGTGTTGCTGGATCCGCCCCGGGCTGGTGCGCGCTTTGTGTGCGAGCAGCTGGCGGCAACCGCGGTTGAGCGGCTGGTTTATGTCTCCTGCAACCCGGCCAGTTTCGCCCGTGATGCTGCAATACTTGCCGCCGGCGGATTTGGGCTGGAAGCGTTACGGGTACTGGATATGTTCCCCCACACTTCCCATGTGGAAACTATGGCACTGTTTGTGCGTGGTGGCGTGGCGGCGTCTGTGGGCTGATACTGCTGCAGGCCATAGAGAGCGGGGCCCGCTGAGCCGGGGCCCGTACTGGACAAGATAAGAAATGATACAGATATATGGTTAAAGTCAGAGAAGATCACCCGGTTACCGCCGAAGGCAAAGTGGATATTGCTGCCTGGCTGGATCGCCTTGCCCATCGCTACCACCTCACCGATGTGGATTGGGGGCAGCTGCAGAAAGCCTGCGAGCTGAGCCAGGAGGCCGAGGCGTCGGCGCTGGCTGAGGATAAGGGCTGGGCAGACGGCTCCAGCAGTTTCCGCACCGGTCTGGAGATGGTGGAGATTCTGGCGGACCTGCAACTGGACGGTGAAACCCTGCAGGCAGCGGTCTTGTACCGGGCGGTGCGGGAAAACCAGATCGAGCTGACGCGTATTGAGGAGGAGTTTGGACCGGTTGTTTCCAAGCTCGTCCGCGGTGTATTGCGCATGGCGGCGATCAGTACCCGTCGCAACGATTCCGAAGAGCGTGCCCTGGGCCTGCTGTCACAGGAGCAATCGGAAAACGTCCGCAAAATGCTTGTCGCCATGGTGGACGATGTGCGCGTTGCCCTGGTGAAGCTGGCCGAACGCACCTGTGCCATACGTGCCGTTAAAAATGCGGATGAACGCAAGCGCCGTAAAGTGGCTCGCGAGGTGGCGGAAATCTATGCCCCGCTGGCCCATCGTCTTGGTATCGGCCACATCAAGTGGGAGCTGGAAGACCTCTCTTTCCGCTATCTCGAGCCGGAAGATTACAAGTCCATCGCCCGCCTGCTGGACGAGAAGCGCCTTGATCGCCAGCAATACATCGAAAAAGTGATAGGGCTGCTCAATAAAGAACTCAAGAGCGCGAGGATCCAGGCGGATATCAGCGGCCGCGCCAAACACATCTACAGCATCTGGCGCAAAATGCGGCGCAAGGATATCGGCTTTTCCCAGGTCTACGACATTCGCGCGGTGCGTATCCTGGTACCGACCGTACGCGACTGTTACGCGGTGCTGGGTATTGTTCACTCCCTCTGGCGCAATATTCCCAACGAATTTGATGACTATATCGCGTCGCCGAAAGAGAACGGCTACCGCTCCCTGCATACGGCGGTGATTGGTCCCGATCGCAAGGTGCTGGAGGTGCAGATTCGCACCCACGCCATGCACGAAGACGCCGAGTTTGGTGTGTGTGCCCACTGGCGCTACAAGGGTACGGACAAGGAGACCAGCGAGGACAGCTACGAACAGAAAATCTCCTGGCTGCGGCAGGTACTGGAGTGGCATGAGGAGCTGGGCGGCTCGCCGCTGGAAGACGACCTCTCGACGGGTATCGAGCAGGACCGTATCTATGTGTTTACCCCGGAAGGCCACATTATAGATTTCCCGTCGGGATCCACGCCGCTGGACTTCGCCTATCGCGTACACACTGAAGTGGGTCACCGCTGCCGCGGTGCCAAGGTCAATGGCCGTATCGTACCGCTGAACTACTCCTTGAAGAACGCTGATCAGGTGGAAGTACTGACCAGTCGTCACGGTTCCCCCAGTCGCGACTGGTTGTCGCCGCCGCTGGGCTACCTGAAAACCAGCCGTGCCCGTGCCAAGGTGCAACAGTGGTTCAAGCAGCAGGCCCGTGAGCAGAATGTTGCGGAAGGCCGCGCAGTGCTCGATAAGGAGTTCCGCCGCCTGGCCATGGATGAGCTGGATTACGACGCTCTGGCGCGACGGCTTAACCTCAATGGTCTCGACGATCTCTATGCGGCAGTAGGGGCCAGCGATATCGGTGTGGGGCAGGTGGTCAGCGCTGCACAGAAATTGTTGGCTCCGGATGACAAGCGTGAGCCGGTCATTACCCTGGTAGGTAAGGCGACCCGCGATCATGCGGACAGTGACCTGTTTATTAACGGTGTTGGTAACCTGCTGACACACATCGCCGGTTGCTGTAACCCGGTACCCGGTGACGCCATTATGGGTTACATCACCCTCGGCCGGGGGGTTTCCATTCACCGCCAGGATTGTCACAACGTACTGCAGCTGCAGACTGATGAGCCGGAGCGAATTATTAAGGTGGACTGGGGCGAGGCGCCGCAGAATGTCTACTCGGTGGATGTGCTGATTGAAGCGTTTGACCGCCACGGGCTGTTGAAAGATATCACCACCTTGCTGGACGCGGAGCGCATTAACATCAGTGCTATGCAGACTCTTTCCGACAAGCGCAAAAATACGGTGGATATGCAGGTGACTATCGAAATTCGCAGTTTCACCGAGCTGAGCCGGGTTTTGAGCCGCCTCAATCAGTTACCCAACGTCGCTACTGCGCGGCGTAAGCACGTCTGATATTGGCGGCGGGGAAAGAGCAGTCATGGTCGAAAAAACGCCGCAGTACAACCTGAACGACCTGCGTTATCTCATGCAGCGGCTGCGCGATCCCGCAGACGGTTGTCCCTGGGACCTGAAACAGGATTACCGGAGCATAGCGGTCTCTACCCTGGAAGAGGCCTTCGAAGTGGTGGATGCCATTGAGCGGGACGATTACCCCGACTTGCGGGAAGAGCTGGGTGACCTGCTGTTCCAGGTGATTTACCACAGCCAACTGGCGGAGGAAGAGCAGCGCTTCGATGTCGGGGATGTTATTTCGGACCTGGTGGCTAAGCTACTGCGGCGTCATCCCCATGTGTTTCCCGATGGCACGCTGCAAAGTCGCGCGGCCATGGCGGCATCCCCGGAAGGGGAGGCGACTATCAAGCAGCGCTGGGAATCACTCAAACAGCAGGAGCGAAAGGGTAAGGGCAAGGCCGGTGTGCTGGATGACGTACCGGTGAATTTCCCGGCCTTGACCCGTGCTGCGAAATTGCAGAAACGGGCGGCCGGGGTTGGATTTGACTGGCCGGCAGAAGAGGGTGTGCTGCAGAAAATAGCCGAAGAACTGGGAGAGGTGCGAGAAGCCCTGGTCACGGCAGATGCAGATGCGGTGGAGGAGGAGCTGGGTGATCTGTTGTTTGCGGTGGTAAACCTCTGTCGTCACCGCAAAGTGGATCCGGAGAAGGCTTTGCGTCGCACCAATCAAAAATTCGAACAGCGCTTTCGCTTTATCGAGCGGCAGTTGGCGGTGCAGGGTCTCAGTCCTGCCGAGGCCTCTCTGGACGAGATGGACAGCCTCTGGAATCAGGCCAAAGCGGAGAGTCGTGGCGAAACCCTTGCCGACGTCAGTAATCCGCTCCTTCGCAGCGATTGAGCGATGCCTTCAGGGGCTGCCCATCAGCGACTGGGCATCGGCCTCGATCTGCTTTTGAAACTCCCTGCAGAGAGACAAAAAGCGTGGTGTCATGCCGCAATCTTCATAGATTTCATCACCACACTCGTCCAGCGCGACGATGCGATCACCCGGCTGGTAAGGGAAGTGCTGCTCCAGCGTCACCAGGCTGGCATTGAGTATTTCCCGCAGCAGCGTCTCTTCATTAATGCGCGGGAATTGCTGCTTGAGTGACTGCAGTGTGGCAACCGCTTGCGGTGGTAAATTTACGTCGTAGAACTGTTTGCTGATTGCCCCGTTGCCTTCCTTTTGCCATTTTGAGAGCAAGTTTTCGAAAGGTCTCATGACTTCACTCCGACTGGTCGTTTTGGGATTCTGTTGTGTGGGCGGACCCGGTTAGTGGTAAGCGATTAGTTGGTTTGTTGCTTCGTCAGCTGATCCATCTGTTGCAGTCCGTGACTCAACAGCAGACTGAGAATGGTGTCCTGATCATGCTGCGGGTAGAGGGCTGCCAGTGCGGCGAGGCGTGCCGCGTCTTCGATGGGGAGTTGCAGATTGCAGTAGTTGGTGGTGCCGGCGGGACGGGAAGGGGACTGAAGGTCTTGCAGTAGAGAATCAATACTCATGTGTATCTCCGCTCAGATGCTTCCATTGGGACAATGGCGTACAACAATGTACGTATCTTCACTATATAGCCTGATCAGCTGTAACAAAAGTACCACCTTTATTATTGTCTGCTTTATAGCCATTGGCGGTCGTGTAGAGCGCAGTATGCTGTGGTTGGGCGGAGAGGGGGCGGGGCGCCTAAGGTCTCGGGTGTATTAGACCAAAGTCTATATAAATCAATTGGTTAGAGGTCGAAAACTGGCATTTTTGGGGTGTTTTACTTGTGATTTAACCCCCTGCAGTGTAATGTAACGCCTTTTTTGACAGCTCCCCCGTATAATTCTGCCGATGGTGTATCACCAGCTGATTTATCAGTGTTCAGCAGACCTTCGGAGAGCCAATTTCAGGAGTTTTTCTCTATGCGTATCATCTTGTTGGGCGCCCCTGGTGCCGGTAAAGGTACTCAGGCCAAGTTCATCACTGAAAAGTACGGCATCCCGCAAATTTCAACGGGTGATATGCTGCGTGCCGCGGTTAAAGCCGGCACCCCTCTGGGCCTGCAAGCCAAAGACGTCATGGCCTCCGGTGGCCTGGTATCCGACGACCTGATTATTGCGCTGGTAAAAGAGCGTATTGCCGAGGCCGATTGTGCCAACGGTTTCCTGTTTGATGGCTTCCCACGCACCATTCCGCAGGCGGAAGCGATGTTGGATGCCGGCGTGGATATTGACCGCGTACTCGAAATCAATGTTGACGATGAAGAGATTGTCAGTCGCATGAGCGGTCGTCGTGTGCACCCCGGTTCCGGCCGCACTTACCACGTCATCCACAACCCCCCAAAAGTGGAAGGCAAGGATGATGAAACCGGAGAAGAGCTGATCCAGCGCGAAGACGACCTGGAAGAGACCGTACGTAAGCGTTTGTCCGTTTATCACGAGCAGACCAAACCATTGGTTGGTTTCTATCAGAAGCTGGCAGAGCAGGATGGTGTGAATACCCGTTATGCGCGTGTTGAAGGGGTCGGTGACCTCTCCGAAATCAAGAGTCGTGTACTGGCGGTACTGGAAGGCTGAGCAATCAACCGGATTTGAGAAAAATGGGCCCATCGGGCCCATTTTTTTGCCTGCGATTTGCTGTGATCCGGCGGAAGGGGCGGGTGCCGGCAGTGAACGGGTTAGCCGGTGAGCCCTGACTGGCAGAACGCCATTCACAGGTGTTTTGTTTGTTTGACCTGTAACCGGTTGTTTGTGGGTGTCTCTACGTACCTGTCGTCAGCAGCCTATCCCGCCTTTTTTCTGTCATATATTGATTCCGGTAGAGCAAATAACCGCTTGAGCTGTTTGTCCCGCTTTGTTCGTCATTGCCTGCCGGCGCAATTGGCGGAAGTTGAAAAGGTGGGCTTAATCGCAAGCCTGGTGATTGGCAGAGGTGAGGATTGTTTGAATTGGGCGGTTGGCCGTTATTTGGATTTTTAACGGTAAGCCGGATTACGGGGATAAGGTGTAATAACGGAGCAGTCTCTGTAAAAGGAAGTCAGACTATATAAAAGGAAGCATGATCCGCTATTAATGAGAGTGGTTTGTGGGTAATTCAGCGGGGCGCTCAGGTGACAGCTTGCGGTAAATCTAAATTCCGCGATTGGTGTCCGCGATGCGCAAAACGGATTTGATAAATGGCTGGGGATGACTCGAGCGAGGGATCTGTTTGTGGATGATTAAGATTGAAGTTGAGGTCGCAATAGTACTTTTTTAAAAAGAACGAAAAAATTGCCACGCGCATTTTTTTGAAGCTGAACAGTAGGAATCCAGACTGAAAACAAAATAAATCAGCTTTTTTATCAAAAAAGTACCCGTTTTTTCTGAAAACAAACTGTTTAAGGGTGCAAAAGTAAAGTTTTTTAAATAATATTCTTGCAAACGTCATTGGCGTTGACTATTAGTGCTATGTTTAGTGTGTTAGTGGATACGCATCTTTTAATGTCGAGGAGAACAGAAAGATGGCAAGAGTAGCGAAAGCGAAAGCGAAAAAGGCCCCGGCCAAGCGTCGCCCTGCAGCGAAAAAAGTTGCGGTTTCTGCCGATGGAGCAGCTGTTAAAAAAGCTCAGGAAGCTCTGCTGAAACTGCAGAAAGAAATGGGTGCGGTCTCCAAGGAGCAAGCAGCAGCCCGTAAAAAGGCAGTGGCTGCAAAAACCAAAGCCTCCAAAAGCAAAAAAGCCATGGACAAGCGTGCTGCAGAATCTGCCGGCAAAGCTGTTGCCAAGGCATCCGATAAACTGAAAGATCTGAAAGGCAAGGCTGCCGACGCCAAACTGGCCCTGGTTAAAGCCAAGAGTGTTGCCTCAGCGAAAGCTGCCAAGGACGCTGCTATCGCCAAGGCTGCTGCCATGGAAAAAACCCTGGCAACCAAGGCTGAAGCAGATCTGGCCAAGGCTGTAAAAGCGTTCGAAGCCAAGTGGAAGAAGCAGCGTGCTGCTGCGGACGCCAAAAAAGTGGCCACTGCCAAGAAAAAGGCCGTTGCCAAGGCTTCCATGACCGCCAAGAAAGCTGCAGCCAAGGCGAAAGCCGCGGAGAAGAAAGCCGCTGTTAAAGCCAAGGCGATAGCCAAAAAGGCAGCCGTTAAAGCCAAAGCTGCAGCGAAAAAAGCTGCTGCCAAAGCCAAGGTAGCTGAAAAACGCGCTGCGGCCCGTGCCAAAGCCGCTGAAAAGCGTGCCGCAGCCAAGGTTAAGGCAGCAGCCAAGAAGGCTGTAGCCAAGACCAAGCGTAAAGCAGCACCCAAGAAGCGCAAGGCTAAGGCAAAAGCCAAGGCTGCCCCTAAAGCAGCTTCCTGAACAGCGGTAGCGGCTCACTGAGCCGCCTGTGCTGAGAAAATCCCCCGCCGGTGTGCTACACCGCCGGGGGATTTTTTTGTCTTCTGTTTTCACCTGCCAAAATCTGCGAAAATGCCCCGCATTTCTGTCCTGAAGGTGAGGTTGACGCCGAATGTCCACAATTCTGGCAATGGATACCAGCAGTGAGGGGTGCTCCGTCGCCATCCTGCACGCCGGTATCGTCAGCGCAAAGTACATGGCCGCCCCGCGCCAACACACCCAGTTGCTGTTACCCATGGTGGACGAAATGCTGTCCTCGGCAGGACTTACCCTGAATCAGGTGGATGCCATCGCCTATGGTCGTGGTCCCGGTTCCTTTACCGGTCTGCGAATCTGTCTGGGCATCGCGCAGGGATTGGGTTTTGCCGCTGAGCGTCAACTGGTGGGCGTATCCAGTTTGGGAACCATGGCTTGTGAAGCGGTTATCCGGCATCGACTGCAACCCGGGGACCAGCTATTGGTGGTCATTGATGCCCGTATGGATGAGGTCTATTGGTGCCTGTATGAGGTAACCGTGGATGGTATCGACGCGATAACAGAGGAGGCGTTAAGCCCACCGCAAGTCGTCGCGGAGCATATGCAAAATGGCCCGTCACTGGCGTTGAAGGTGGGCAGCGGCTGTCACTACCAGCCGCTGGCCGCAATGGAATCCTCGGTGACAGACCCGGATTTGCAACCCAAAGCTGAATTTATGCTGGGATTGGCCGGGTCTGCGTTGTCCCGCGGAGAGGCGGTTGCGGCTGAGCAGGCCAGGTTGACTTACCTGCGTGACAGTGTGGCATGGCAAAAGCGCGAACGTATCCGTAATACGCGGGATTAATTAAGGATTGTTGCAGTTTATATGGATAACTTTCAGCTGGTTTTGCTCGCCCTTATCCAGGGGTTGACCGAATTTCTCCCTATCTCCAGTTCTGCCCACCTGATTCTTCCGGCCCAATTGTTTGGTTGGCAGGATCAGGGCCTGGCATTCGATGTGGCTGTGCACGTAGGCTCTTTAATCGCGGTGGTGGGCTATTTTCATCGCGATCTGTGGCAGCTGCTCAAAGCCTGGCTCGCTAGCCTGAAGGGGCACGCCAGCGATGACAGTCGCCTTGCCTGGCAGGTGTTGTGGGCAACAGTTCCAGCTGGATTGGCTGGCCTGGTGTTTGATGATTTCATTGAAACTCACCTGCGCAGTATCCTGGTGATTGCGGCTACCACCATTATTTTCGGCGTATTGCTGGGACTGGCTGATTGGCGCGGTACACGTACAACCAGCATGGCACGCATGAGCTGGAAACAGGCCATTTTGATCGGCATCTCACAGGCCCTAGCCCTGATTCCCGGTACGTCACGCTCCGGGGTTACCATGACCACGGCCCTGGCACTGGGGCTGAGCCGGCAGGCCGCCGCGCGGTTTTCGTTTTTACTCTCTGTGCCGCTCATTGCCCTCAGCGGCGGTTACAAAGCCGTTGGGCTGCTCGAACATTCCGGCGTGGACTGGTCAACGCTGGCCTGGGGGGTCGCCCTGGCGGCGATCAGTGCGGCAGCCTGTATCCACCTGTTTCTGGCATGGATTGATCGCATTGGCATGTGGCCGTTCGTGGTCTATCGCCTGTTGTTGGGAGTCATCTTGTTGTTGATAGCCTGGGGCTGATCACCGGGAGATATACCCCGGGGGCGCACGCAGTAAGACAAGCGGGCATTTGCCGTATGGACAAGTTGCTGACAAGACTAAAGGAGCATGCAGGTATGCAGAAGGTAACGTTTATTGGCCTGGGTGTGATGGGCTTTCCCATGGCGGGGCACCTGGCCCGCGCCGGTTACCCGGTGTCAGTCTTCAACCGCTCTTCCGCAAAGGCCGCAGAGTGGCTGTCTGTTTACAGCGGCAGCTCTGCGCCGACGCCTGCGGCGGCTGCGGCCGAAGCCGATGTGGTGATCACCTGTGTTGGTGCAGACAAGGATCTGCGCGAAGTACTGCTGGGCGCTGATGGCGCCATGACCCATGCGCGCAGCGGTACGGTATTTGTTGACCACACCACCGCATCGGCGGACATCGCTCGTGAAATGCGCGAGCAGGCGCTGGCCAGGGGGTGCGAGTTTATTGACGCTCCGGTATCCGGAGGCCAGCAGGGGGCCGAACGGGGTTCCCTGACCATCATGGCGGGTGGTGACGCCGGGGCATTTGCTGTGGTTAAGGCGCTGTTGTCGGTCTATGCCCGTGAAGTGCAACTGCTGGGCGCTTCGGGGAGCGGACAGCTCTGTAAAATGGTGAATCAGATCTGCATCGCAGGCTTGCTGCAGGGGTTGGCCGAGGGGCTCAATTTTGCCAATCGTGCCGGCCTGGATGCAGAGCAGGTGGTGGCTGTGATATCGCAGGGGGCGGCGCAATCCTGGCAGATGCAAAATCGCTATGTCACCATGCTGGCTGGCCAATACGACCACGGCTTTGCGGTGGATTGGATGCGTAAGGATCTCTCCCTGGCGCTGCAGGAGGCAAACAACAACGGTGCGGCACTGCCGGTGACAGCACTGGTGGATCAGTTTTACAGTGATGTACAGCGTCTTGGTGGAAGGCGTTGGGATACATCCAGCCTGCTGGCTCGCCTGCAGGCGTTGCAACACGAGGAATAAAGGGGCTTTACCATGACTACGCCATTAAGTGCGGCGGATTTTCAGACTCAACTGCTCGATTTTCTTGACGCATCACCCACACCCTTTCACGCCGTCGCAAGTCTCGCGGCCATTCTGGATAAGGCTGGCTTTGTACGGCTGAAGGAGTCAGATAATTGGGCCATGCAGCCCGGTGGGCGCTATTACGTTACCCGCAATGACTCCTCTATTATCGGTTTTGTGTATGGCACAGACGGTCAGCCTGCCGATGGTGTTCGCATGGTGGGTGCCCATACCGACAGCCCCTGCCTGCGGGTTAAACCCAATCCCGAACTGGTGTCCCAGGGCTACTATCAGTTGGGTGTGGAGACCTACGGTGGCGTGTTGCTGAATCCCTGGTTTGACCGCGACCTGTCGCTGGCCGGACGGGTCACCTACCGCACCGACACCGGTGAGCTGCGCAGTGCCATGATCGACTTCAAGCGTGCCGTGGCGGTTATTCCGAGCCTGGCAATCCATCTCAACCGCGATGCCAATCGTGGGCAGGAGATCAACGCCCAGACCGATATCCCACCGGTGCTGATGCAGGTGGAGCAGGACGCGAAGCCGGATTTCCGTGACATCGTGGTACAGCAGATGCAGGCCCAGGGTATCAAGGGTATTGGTCAGGTACTGGACTACGAGCTGAGTTTCTACGACACCCAGCCGGCTGCAGTGATCGGGTTGCAGCAGGAGTTTATTGCCAGCGCGCGCCTCGACAACCTGCTCAGCTGTTTTATTGGTGTGCAGGCCTTGCTGGGAGCTGACGGTTCCCAGTCAGTACTGCTGGTGTGTAACGATCACGAAGAGGTGGGCAGCCGTTCCGCCTGCGGTGCGCAGGGGCCGATGCTGGCGGATTTCCTGGCGAGGCTGCTGCCGGATACCGAGCAGCGTCTGCGCGCTGTGCGCCGGTCGCTGATGATCTCCGCCGACAACGCTCACGGTGTGCACCCCAATTTCGCAGCCAAACACGATGGCAATCATGGCCCCCTGCTGAACAAGGGACCGGTCATCAAGGTGAATTCCAACCAGAGTTACGCCACCAACAGTGAATCCGCAGCGGTGTTCCGCCACTGTTGTGAGCAGGCTGGCGTAGCGGTGCAGAGCTTTGTGACACGCACGGATATGGGTTGTGGCAGTACTATCGGTCCCATCACGTCAGCACAGGTGGGCGTGCTGACCCTGGATGTGGGTGTGCCCACCTTTGCCATGCATTCCATCCGTGAGTTGGCCGGTAGCAGTGATGCCCATGGCATGTACCGGGTAATGAGCTACTTTTTTCAGGCAACCGGGAATCTGTTGCCCGTCTCGCAGTGATTGTGGTCACAGCGCTCCCTGATCACCCGGTGTAGACTGGCCCGCAGTCAAGAAACCATCGATTATTGTCGCTCACCTGATCGGGGAGCGCACTGTTGTTCAAGGAGCCTGATACCGTGACTGCCGTTGCCCCGGATGCTGCAACCCTCAGATTTTTACAGCAGCTGAGCCCGTTTGACAGCATGGGGCGCACTTACCTGCGGCAGCTCGGCGATCATGTTGCGGTGCAGGAGGTGGAAAAGGGCACTCTGCTGTTCAAGCGTGGCAAATCCTTGCCCAGCCTCTACTACCTGCTGAACGGTTCTGTGGAGCTGGTGAATGCGCAGTTCAACAGCGAGACGGTAGAGGCCGGTGACGAGCGCAGCCGCCGGGCACTGAACGACGTAACGCCCACAGCTGTCTCCGCCCGGGCGCTGGAGCCGTTACGGGTGCTGCTGGTGGATGCCGCATTCCTCGACCTGGCCATGGCCTGGAGCGAGAGTGCCAGCGGCGATAAGACGGCCGTTGGCAACCCGGAGACCGGCGATGAGCTGGACGGCTTCAATCTTGAAGACGCCCATGTAGAGGTTTCAGAGGAGTTTCACGACTGGATGTCGGGGCTGCTGGCCTCACCACTGTTTCAAAAAATCCCGCCGGCCAATATCTCCCAGGCAATCTCCCGGTTTGAAGCCATAGACGTAACTCCTGGTCAGTCGATCGTACGTGAAGGCGAAGCGGGTGACTTTTTCTACGTAATTGATAAGGGACGGGCGCTGGTGCGGAATATCGCCGGGACTCTGCAGCTTACCCTGAAACCTGGGCAGTTTTTTGGTGAGGAAGCGCTGGTGGCGGAATCACCACGCAATGCCACGGTTACCATGCTCACCGAAGGCACCCTTATGCGTCTCAGCAAGGCTGACTTCAGCGAGTTGATGCACGAGCCGGTGCAGAAGCGGATTACCGCCAGGGAGCTCGGTACTTTGGGTGCGGAGCTGCAAATCATCGATGTGCGGATGCCGTTCGAGTACCGCACCTGTCATGTACCCAAGAGTGTCAACATTCCACTGTCCGCGGTGCGACGCAAACTTGCCGATCTGCCAGCCAGCGGTCGTTATGTCATTACGGATGATGGCGGCTGTCGCAGTCGTCTCGCCGCCTGGCTCTTCTGCCAGGCGGGTCTTGAGACAAGTCTGCTGGTAGGGGCGGAAAGGCTCTACCCCGGTCAGGCATGACACGCCGGGTACTGCTGCTCTCCGCCTATGACGCAGAAAGTCATCGCTATTGGCGGCGCGGGCTGGTAGAGGCCTTCCCCGAGTGGCATTGGCAGGAGCTGACCCTGCCGGCACGCTATTTCAGCTGGCGCATCCGCGGTAACAGCCTCAGTTGGGCCTTCAGCGAGCGCGAATTGCTCGAACAACCCTACGATCTGTTGATTGCCACCTCCATGACCGATCTTGCCGCGCTGCGGGGTTTCGTGCCGCAGCTGGCGGCAATCCCCACGCTGGTCTACTTCCACGAAAACCAGTTTGCCTATCCGGTTACCGATAACGCCCGTGCCGATGTGGCGCCGCAGATTGGCAATCTCTACACCGCGTTGTGCGCTGACCGGGTGGTCTTTAATTCGGCCTGGAATCGTGAGACGTTTCTTGATGGCGTGCGCAAGCTGCTGCAAAAGCTGCCCGATCAGGTGCCAGCAGGATTGCCGGAGCGCCTGACCGAGCGCAGTTGTGTGTTGCCGGTGCCGCTGAGGCCGGTCCCGCAGAACGAGGTCCTGCAGAAAGAGGTCCCGCTGATAGAGGCGCAGGCAGCGGGCGGGGTCGACTGGCGGGATGAGGGCAAGGCCTGCCGTTTGGTATGGGTAGCCCGTTGGGAGTACGACAAGGGGCCGGGGTTACTGCTGCAAATAGTCCGGCAGCTGCAACGGCGTCAGGTTGAATTCCGCCTGTGCCTGTTGGGGCAGCAGTTTCGCCAGCAACCGACGGAGTTTGCCGAGGTGTGTACCCTTGCCGGGGATCACCTGGTGCAGGCTGGCTATGAGCCCGACGTCCATCGCTACCGCGCCTGGCTTGCCTCCGCGGATGTGGTTCTCTCAACCGCAGAGCATGAGTTTCAGGGCATTGCTGTGCAGGAGGCCATTGCCGCTGGTTGCCTGCCGCTGTTACCCGATCGCCTCGCCTATCCGGAGTGGGTGGATGGGGCGTTTCTCTATCCGGTTGAGGGGCTGGTCCTTGAACAGCAGGCTGCAGCGGCGGTGGACAGGTTACTGGCACTGACAGCTCCGGGCGCGACAGTACAGGCGCCCGATGCGACGCAATGGCTCTGGCGCCAACAAAAGCACGCTTACCAGCAGGTATTTGACCAGCTGCTGGTCAGTGACTCCGTTTGAGTCGTGCGGGCTGAGCAACTGTCTGGCCTGAGTCAGCCGCCCCTTGTATGATACCGGCCTCTGAACACAGACGAATATGACGCGGTACCCGTCTACCAGAGGGTGCCGTCAGGTAAAGGCTTTTGGAAACAGTTATGGCAAAAACACGGGTTCTGACCGGTATTACCACCACAGGCACACCTCATCTGGGCAATTATGTCGGAGCCATCCGGCCTGCCATTGAGGCCAGCCGTCAGCAGGAGAATCTCTCCTTCTATTTTCTGGCGGATTTCCACGCGCTGATCAAGTGTCAGGACCCGGAAATGGTGCACCGTTCCACCATGGAGATTGCGGCGACGTGGCTGGCGCTGGGTTTGGATACCGACAATGTGGTGTTCTACCGCCAGTCCGATGTGCCGGAGATTCCCGAGCTGTGCTGGATGCTCAACTGCATGGCTGCCAAAGGTCTGATGAACCGCGCCCACGCCTACAAGGCCGCGGTAGCGGCCAACCAGGAGGCGGGTGAGGACCCGGACTTCGGCGTCACCATGGGGCTCTACAGCTACCCGGTGTTGATGGCGGCCGATATCCTCATGTTCAACGCCAACCAGGTGCCGGTGGGCAAGGACCAGATCCAGCACGTGGAGATGGCCCGCGATATCGCGGCCCGGTTCAATCATCATTACGGTGAACACTTCGCCCTGCCCGAGGCAGTGGTGGACGAGAAGGTGTCTGTGTTGCAGGGCCTGGACGGTCGCAAGATGAGCAAGAGCTACGGCAACACCATTCCGCTGTTCCTGCCGGAAAAGCAGCTGAAAAAGCACATCAACAAGATCAAGACCAACCTGCTGGAGCCGGGTGAGCCCAAAGATCCCGACACCAGTACCGTGTTCCAGGTCTGGCAGGCGTTCGCCACTCGTGAGCAGACGGCAGAGATGCGCCAGGCGTTCGCCGAGGGTATCGCCTGGGGTGAAGCCAAGAAGCAGCTGTTTGAACTGGTAAATGCCGAGCTGGCCGAAGCCCGCGAACGCTACGAGTCGCTGCTGGCCAATCCGGCATTGATCGAAGAGAAGCTACGGGAGGGCGCGGCCAAGGCCCGGGCCTACAGTCAGCCGATGCTGGAGAAGTGCCGTCGCGCAGTGGGTATTCGGCCGCTGGGCTGATGGCCTGGGAGGCAATAAAAAACGGGGCCCGGGCCCCGTTTTTTATTGCGGCTTGAAAAACCCAGGCTCAGGCGCCAAAACAGCGCGCCGGATCACTCACCACCCGCACCATGGCAGCGGTCAGCTGTTCCAGCTCCTCGGCACTCATCACGTAGGGCGGCATCACGTATACCAGCTTGCCAAACGGGCGAATCCAGACACCTTCATCCACCAGCGCCTGCTGGATGGTGGCCATGTGCACTGGCTTCTCCAGTTCCACCACGCCAATGGCACCCAGCACACGCACGTCGCTGACGTGCCCGAACTCCGCGCAGGGGGCCAGGCCTTGGTGCAGGCCGGCGTTAATGTTCCGGACGCGCTGCTGCCAGTCGCTCTCCAGCAACAGGCGGGTGCTGGCCAGGGCTGTAGCGCAGGCCAGCGGATTGCCCATAAAGGTAGGGCCGTGCATAAAGACACCGGCTTCGCCGCGGCAGATGCCGTCGGAGACACGGGTGTTGCAGAGGGTGGCCGCCAGTGTCATATAGCCACCGGTCAATGCCTTGCCCAGGCACAGAATGTCCGGTTCGATGCCAGCGTGTTCGCAGGCGAAGAGGGTGCCGCTGCGGCCAAAGCCGGTGGCGATCTCGTCTGCAATCAGCAGCACATCGTAGTGGTCACAGAGCTCCCGTACCCGCTGCAGGTACTGTGGCGGGTAGAAGCGCATACCGCCGGCGCCCTGCACAATGGGCTCCAGGATAACCGCCGCCAGCTCACCGTGATGTTGGTCCAGGGCCTGCTGCATCTCACTGATGTAGCTCTCATCCCAGGGGGTGTCGTAGCCGGCCACCGGCGCGCTGACAAACAGCTGCTGGGTGAGGTTGTTGCTGAACAGGTGGTGCATACCGGTGACCGGGTCGCACACCGACATGGCGCCAAAGGTATCGCCGTGATAGCCGTTGCGCAGGCTCAGCAGGCGCGACTTCTGCGGTTTGCCCTGGCTGTGCCAGTACTGCAGGGCCATTTTCATGGCTACTTCTACCGCCACCGAGCCGGAGTCGCTGAAAAAGACCTTGTTGAGTGATGGCGGGGTGATATCCACCAGTAGCGCCGCCAGTTCCACCGCCGGCTCGTGGGTGAGGCCGCCGAACATCACGTGGGACATCTTGCCCAGCTGTGACTGCATGGCGTCATTCAGTACCGGGTGGTTGTAGCCGTGGATGGTGCACCACCAGGAGGCCATGCCATCCAGCAGTTGGCGGCCGTCCGCCAGGGTCAGTGTACAGCCGCTCGCCGAGGCCACCGGATAGACCACAGGGGCGTTGAGGAAGGAGGAGTAGGGGTGCCAGACGTGCTCGCGATCCAGCTTCAGTATCTCGTCGGTGGTGCTCATGGGTACCTCGGTCTGCATTCGGGCCCATTGTAGAGGGCGACTATGCAAACGCAAGCCAAACACACACCGGGCGGGCGCTGGCTGGTCCGCAGGGCCTGTTGCGACTGGCGCAGGTGGTAGTTTCCCGGGGCGTTCAAAATCCGTACAATAGCGCCCCCTTGAGACTCGGGTAGAGCAGGTATTGTGGTGACGGAAACAGCGGAAAGAAAACAGCGGCTGGAGTTCAACAAGTTACAGAAGCGTTTGCGCCGCAACGTGGGCAACGCCATCGTCGATTACAACATGATCGAGGATGGTGATGTGGTCATGGCCTGCATCAGCGGTGGCAAGGACAGCTTTGCCATGCTGGATATCCTGCTCAGCCTGCAGAAGACGGCGCCGGTCTCGTTTCAGGTGATTGCGGTCAATCTGGACCAGAAGCAGCCCGGCTTCCCCGAGCATGTGTTGCCGGAGTATTTTGAGTCCATTGATGTGCCTTACTACATCATCGACAAGGACACTTACAGTGTGGTGCGGGAAAAAATCCCCGAAGGCCAGAAGACCTGCGGCCTCTGCTCACGCTTGCGCCGCGGCACCCTCTACTCCTTTGCCGAGCAGATTGGTGCCACCAAGATGGCCCTGGGCCACCACATGGACGACATTGTGGAGACCCTGTTCCTGAATATGTTCCACGGCAGTCGCCTGAAGGCGATGCCGCCGAAATTGCGCTCTGACGACCAGCGCAATGTGGTCATTCGCCCGCTGGCCTACTGCCGGGAGTACGATCTGGTCGAATACGCCGATTTCAAACAGTTTCCCATCATCCCCTGCAATCTCTGTGGCTCGCAGGAGAACCTGCAGCGCGAGGCTGTCAAAGCCATGCTGAAGGAGTGGGAGCGCAAAGACGTCAGCCGGGTGGAGCGCATCTTCAAGTCCCTGCAGAATGTCGCCCCCAGCCAGCTGGCGGATACCAACCTGTTTGATTTCGCCAATCTGCCCATTGATCGCAGCGGCGAACGGGCAGAGTATGAATTTGAGGACGCCACCGTGGGCGCCTCCAACATCACACCTTCGGCAATTCCCGCCGGTGTGCAGATTGTCGAGGCGGTAGAGATTGCCGACTGAGGGAATCCGGCTCCGGTGGCCCGGCAAAAGGAGTCGTGCCATGGCCATTGACGTTGTGCAGGGTGACATCACCAGTTTGCAGGTTGATGTAGTGGTAAATGCTGCCAATGCCCGCCTCGCCGGGGGCGGTGGTGTCGATGGTGCCATACACCGGGCCGCAGGCAGCGCTGAATTGCAGCAGGCCTGTCGTGCGATTGGTGGCTGTCCCACCGGGGAGGTACGGGTCACGCCGGCGTTCCGGCTGCCGGCGCGGGCCATCTACCACACCGTAGGGCCTGTCTGGCAGGGTGGTACTGCCGGTGAAGAAGCGCAGCTACGCAGCTGCTACCGTCACTGCCTGCAACAGCTGCGGAATGATGAGCTGCACACCATTGCTTTCCCGGCTATCAGCTGTGGTGTCTACGGCTATCCACCGGAACTGGCGGTTCCCGTTGCTGTGAGCGAAGCCCGCAGGGCCTTGCGGCAACATCCCGACCTTGGGGTTATTTTCTGCTGCTTCGACAGCACCATGGCGGATCTCTATCGCCGTGCACTCTCCTCTGCTGCCTGAGGCGGCGTAAAAAACCGCATTAATTCATGCGACACGGCTATCAATTGTCGTCGCTCACAGTAAAATGAATGCCAGCGTCGTCCGCCCTTTGACTGGCATCCGCAGTGGCAGGAATGGACGGCTTAGACTGAATTGCGGATTGCAGGGTCGGGTGTAAGAGTTTGATCTCACAGCCATTTTCCAGGGGTATCTCGTTTCGATTGGCCAGGGCCGGCGTGGTGCTGGTGCTGGTGCTGGGTGGCGCGCTGACCACGGCCCAGCTCTATCTGGACTATCGTGCCCAGCTCACCACCCTGGATCGGTTGGCCCATCAGGTCATGCAGGCGGCGCTGCCTCCGGCAACGCGGGCAGTACATACCCTCGACGGTGATATGTCCGAGGAGGTGGTGGATGGCCTGCTGGCCTATGGGTTTATTACCGACGCCCGCATTCAGGATGAGATGGGCAACACTCTGGCCCACAGGCAGCAACCTCCCTTGCTGGCAGGACGCTCCTGGCTCGCCTCCTATCTCAAGCCCACTTATCGTCACTACTCACAACAGCTGACATTGCCCGGTTATGGCAATCAGCAGGCGGGAGCCATCTCCTTCAGTGTCGAGGTGCACAGTGCCCTGAATGGCTTTTACGAGCGCTCAGGTGTGGTGATCCTCGCCGGTATGTTGCGTAACCTGTTGTTGCTGGCGTTACTGTTGGCGGTGTTCTATTTCCTGCTGACCCGACCCCTGGTGAGAATGCTGAGGGACATCCAGTCCATTGAGCCGGCCGATCCAGGGCGTCGGCGTATCGCAGTCCCCCACGCGGAAAAAAATGACGAGTTAAGCCAGCTCGCCGGTTCGGCCAACCAGTTGTTGGGGGCCGTGGAGGAGGCGTTCGAGCAGCGCCGTGTCGTGGAGTCGGCACTGCGGGAGAGTGAGCAGGCTATCCGCCAGATTATCGATGAGCTGCCGGCTATGGTGGTGTTGTGCGAATTTGGTGGCTGTATCGAGTTTGCCAACCAGAATATGGCGACGTTTTTTGGCTATACCCGCGAGGAGCTGACCGGTCTCAATATCTCCCAGTTGGGTATGAGTTTTCTGGCGGTAGGTGACGATCTGGGAATCGGTAAGCTGGTGCCCCGCGGGTTCGAAGGCTTTTTCCTCTCCGCCAACGGCGACAACCACTACCTGCAGGCACAGGCGCAGCCCATTCAGTTGCAGGACAGAACCCTGGTGCTGCTGGTGGCCAATGACATTTCCGGTCGCCGCGAGGCGGAAGAGAAGATGGCCCATATGGCCTATCACGATGCCCTGACCGATCTGCCCAACCGCGTGCAGTTGGTGGAGCGGTTGGAGCAGGAGATGGTGCGCAGCCGTCGCTATCGCTATTACGGCGCCATACTCTTTATCGACCTCGATCACTTCAAGACCATTAACGACTCGCTGGGCCATCCGGTGGGCGATCAGCTGCTGCAACAGGTGGCGCTGCGCCTCTCCTCCATGGTACGAGGCGACGATGTGGTGGCGCGCTTGAGTGGCGACGAGTTCGTGGTGGTGCTGACCCGCCTGGACAACGTGAGGGAGACGGCGGCCCTGCAAGCCGGAGAAATAGCGGAAAAAATTCGTGTCAGTCTCGGTGAGCCTTACCCCTACGAGGACATGCAGCTGCACGTCTCCTGCAGCATTGGTGTGGTGCTGTTTTCCGACGAAGAAACTTCGGTGCATGAGCTGCTGCGCTTTGCCGATACCGCCATGTATCAGTCCAAGGAGAAGGGCCGCGACGCCATCGAGTTTTTCAATACCGACATGGCTGACCGGGTGGCATCGCAGTTGCGCATGCAGGGTGAGCTGCACCAGGCGCTGGAGGAGCAGCAATTCCGCCTTTACTGGCAGCCGCGGATCAATGTCGATGACGGCGGGATTGAAGGGGCGGAAGCTCTGTTGCGCTGGCAGCATCCCCTGCGTGGTTTGATCGAACCGGGCGAGTTTCTGCCTGTGCTGGAAGCCTCGGGGCTGATGGTGGATGTGGGGCAGTGGGTGATTGCGGAAGGCTGTGCGCAGGTGCGGTTGCTGGTTCAGAATGGCCTGTGGTCGCCGGGGATGAAGCTCAGCCTCAACCTGAGTCCGCGCCAGTTCCGTTGCCAGACGTTTGTCGAAGAGGTCTCTGCGGTGCTTGAGGAAGCCCAGTTACCGGAGGGAGCCATCGACCTGGAAGTCACGGAAGGGGTGGTAATCCAGAATATCGATGAGGCTATTGCCATTATGCAGCGCCTCCGGGGGCTGGGCATCAGCTTCTCGCTGGATGACTTTGGTACCGGCTACTCCTCCATCAGCTACCTCAAGCGCTTGCCGGTCTCCAGTCTCAAGATCGACAGCAGTTTTGTGCGGGATATTGTGGACGACAACAGCGACCGTATTCTGGTGGAAACCATCATCACCATGGGGCAGCTGCTGGGCCTGCAGGTGGTGGCCGAAGGGGTGGAAGACAGGATGCAACTGGATGTCCTGCGAGCCTATGGTTGTGACAGCTACCAGGGTAACTACTTCAGCGAGCCGGTGCCGCTGGCGGAGTTTGAGAAACTACTGGCCATCTCCGCGCCCGGTATGATGGCCGCCCGCAGTTAACAGCGATTTCGGGGAACCGTAACCGTCGCCGCCTTCTTCAGATTGGAAACAGTTTCGCCAGCAGTACCGGTACGGCGGTTTCCACCCGTAAAATCCTTGGCCCGAGGTGAACAGGTGTACAGCCGGCCTCTGTCAGCTTGTCCACTTCGTAATCGATAAAGCCACCCTCGGGGCCAATCACCAGCAGGGTATCCTCCCTGGTCGCGTCCGGGCAGGGAGCGGCATTGCGGGGGTGGGCCAGTAAAGCCCGTCGCCCCTGGCAGAGCCCGGGCAGCTCATCTTCGACAAAGGGCTTGAAGCGTTTCACCAGGCGTATTTCGGGCAGCAGTGTATCCACTCCCTGCTCCAGACCCAGCAGCAGTTGTTCGCGGATTTGAAGTTCCTGTAGCCACGGCGATTGCCAATAACTTTTCTCTACCCGATAGCTGTTGATAAAGGTGAGCTGCTTTACGCCCATAGTGGCAATGGTTTGCAGGATGCGCTTTACCATCTTGGGGCGTGGCAAGGCCACGACCAGGTGCAGCGGCAGTGGCGGCGGAGGCAGGGAGTTCAGGGTGACCTGCAGCCGCACGGACGCCTGGTCGCAGGCAGTGACCTCGGCGCTGCCAATCTGCCCGTTGAGCATGCCTGCACGCACTTGGCTGCCTACCGTCACACCGTTAACCGTAAGCAGGTGCTGCGCCCGGCGGTCGTTGAGGATGACGTCGCCGGCGGGTGACAGGGCATCGTTGAAATCTGAGGGGTACAGGATCAGTAGGTTCATCGGTCAGGATTACAGTGCAGGGCGAACGTGATGCGTGCTTCGGGTTGAGGAACAGGAGTTAACTGTTTAGAATTTCACGCCATTCTAGCACGGGCCGCTGATAGCGGTGCGCCTGGATGAACCCGTTTCCACCCTTAGCTCAGCTGGATAGAGCGTCCCCCTCCTAAGGGGAAGGTCACAAGTTCGAATCTTGTAGGGTGGGCCATTTTCTTATTGTATATCAATAGCCTAGAGGCGCATTTGGCGGGTGTCAGATGGTCTCTAGCGATTCCTCCGCTTCTGCTTAACACCTGTCTAACAAGCACCTCTGTTTGATACCTTTCGGCTACTAGCGCTCGGGCTGGTCTGGTTGATATTTGAACAGGCTTGACCCCCTTTGTTCTAGTGAGATCTGATTGGTATTCTTGATCAACTAGAGCGTTGCTGACTACGGTGATTATTTCGGCATAGAGTTGAAAGAGGTCGATTGTAGGTTGGAGATTTGGGGGAAAGGGAAATTGACTGATAATACAAAAGATACTGTAAGCGTTGTATGCGTGCTCAAATATTCTGGTTCAGATGCTCCAGATCCAGGCATTCCCGTGCATGACATTCGTGCGAATAAACCTCTTGGATTGTATGAAAAGAAAGGCGATGAAACGGCGTTCTTCCAAAAGATTTTCAAGGCAAAGATAGGTTCTTGCAACATAAGTGTTGCCGTGCCGAACGAAATTTCAATTTCCTTGAGTATTGCAAACAAATCCATTATTGCCTCTAAAGAATTGAAAGCTCGAATTGAAGAGATGGCTGGTGGTGAAAAGGCAATGTTCTATGAAAGTGAGGAGGTTGGGCTCGCCTACGACTATTTAGAGGAAATTCAAAAGGCAGTAGTTTTCTCATATAAGGCAGTCGAATCATTTTGCAATGCGTCCATTCCACATGGCTATTTGTATGAGAAGATAAATAACAAGGGTGTCAAAGAGATATATGGTAAGGAACAGATAGAAAGATGGATAAAAACATCTGACAAAATATCAGAAATATTGCCAGACGTTTTGGGTCATGCGAGCCCAGTGGGTGAAAAATTCTGGAGTGGATTTAAAAACTTAGAGCGAGTCAGAAATGAAATTGTCCACAGTAAGTCTTTTAGCGCGATAGATATCCTGTCCGAGCTATTTTCTAATGATGTCGAAAATTACGTCGATTCGTCATTAGATTTGTTAGATTTCTTTATATCAAAGGACCCTTATAATCAGATCTTTCCATTAGGATTTGGCCTCTCTGGCGTTGGAGTGGCGTCGTGTGATGAGGCCAGTGAAGTTATTATCTATCCATAAATTTTTTGGGGGACCGAATGCCAGACCATTCGTATTTGGATAATAGATATTTTGTCGATGATAGAGTCTACAATTGTCCATTTTGTAATCGGCGCCATGTGGCGTATTGGATATACAGAGTAGTGGACTTTGACTGGGCCGACAGTAAACGCTGTACAGGCTATTTTGTTCAGTGTGGTTCGTGTTCCCGTAGATCTATGCACCTTACATTCGAAAATATGAGTGCAACTTATCTGACGCACCATAATGGTGAGCCGACATATAAATTTGCCCTTACAAAAGAGCAAAATAGTACAGATTATTTGGATCAATGTTTTTTCTTTTCAGTGCCCACATCGTTTTTTTCGATGGATGGTCGTATTCCAAAGAAATTAAGAGAACTTCTTGTGGAGGCTGAAGGTTGCTATAAAAGTAACTTCCTCACAGGTGCATCCGCCTGTGCCAGGAAAATTATATATGAGCTAGGAGTCCTAGGCGGGGCAAAAGGAGATAATTATGAGGATAGAATTAAGTCTCTAAAAGAAATTCATCCTGAGGTGGAACCATCATTTTTTGATACGTTGCTAACAATTCAACAAGTTACGAGTAACAAGGTTCATGAAAATTCCTATGATGGCTGGGATTCCAAACACCTCCGGATTATCCTGGCTTCGTTAAGTGAAGTGCTTCATGAGATATTTGTGGTCCCTGCTCTTAGGGCGGATCGCCGAAAAGCAATATTGGATTTGAAAGGGGAGTTGATTGGAAAGGAGTCAACGAAAGATCCTATTCAATAGTCCTCATTCACATCTAGGTAATCTTCAAGCAACAGAAGAAACCATAAAGCCTTTATGTAGGGTTTTTCCGGGGGCCCTTCATGCCCAGATTGATAGAAGGACAGAGCACGGTCCATTTGTCGCTTGCCTGCGTCCGATAGTTCGAGGCTCTCAGAGGCTGTTTGTTTTTCAAGCTGTTCAATACGTCTGATGTTGGAGGCTCTAACCATTATTCTTCACCGTCACAGGCGTCAGAATCCATCTCAGATTGATCGTCCACGAAGTCAAACGGGTCTTCGCCGGATCGGTCGACTTCACCCTCAATAGCTTTGGGCTGTGCTTCAAGAGCCGCTAGCCGCTGTTGAATTGCTTCGAGCTCCACAATGTTGGTCAAAGTACCTAGTGAGTTCATCAGTAGTGCTGCTTGGTCAATAGATATTTCACCCTGAGCGATACCTTTCAGCAGACTGTCGGCCTTCTCCATCAGCGTAGTGCCTGTGATCTCAAATTCGATGGGGTCTTGAACTGGCTTAGCTTTGGGTAGCAGCTTCTCTAGTACAAATTTAGTGGCTTCCGGATCAGCCAGCATAACTGCGTCGTAGACCACTTCGTCAATGAACTGTTCTTCTGTGTACCCCAGTCTTTCGAATGAATTGAGAATCTTAGTTCTCGCGATGGAGCGGCCTTTGCGGCCGCCCTGCGTGTGTCCCTTCTTGAATTTACCATCTGGCCCTTGGAGGTTGCCGTTCAGGGGCTTAGAAAGCTTACTTTTGGCCATTGGTCGGTCTCCACGCATTCCTGGCATCGTTGATCATGCGTTGGCGGGCATCTTCAACGATGTTTGATTCCTTTTGTGGTTCTGGTGGTCTTCCACAGGTGTGTGAATCATTTGCTGGCTTTTCGTCCAGAGGCCCAATGTTGTCCGTAAAGAAGAACTTTCCTGAGTCCAGAATTTTTACTCTGCTCATTTTCTACCCCCAGTGGGTGAGTTGATTTTTGCCTTGGATTCGAATTTGGCTTGTCTTGATTGAGTGACTTTTGTCATTTTCTTGCTGGTGTGACTGCTGTGGTGTCTAGAGGATACTGAGCGTTTACGCATCAGGGCCACCATGCAGCCGCTCTGTGATGGCGTCCCCCATCTGTTGAATGATCAAATCTTCTACCTTGTCGTCACACTCGTTGAAGAAGTCTAAGATGTCGGTAAGGTCGAACATTTTTTTCGAATATTCGGGATCAATGCTCTGATATGCGAAGTTTTTGAGGTTCGACATATCCTTGGGGGTCAAGGAAATACGTTTGTAGGTGCTGTCAGTCTGTCTAACGAGGGCAAGGGCTTCGCGCGGTGTTCTGACCCGGTCTAGGTCTAGGCGGAGTACTCTCCCAATGTAGACAAAGTTGTGATCCTGATTCAGGTGCATTCGGATCTCCATGTCCTTCAGTGAATCCTCGTTGGGTGGGTTAAGGAAGTCATGGGATTCGAAGTATTTGTCTTTCTGTTCGCAAAGTTCATCTATCGCGTTCTGGATCTGTTGCCGCGCTTTGGATCTTTCGCCGAGAATGCTAGTCAAGCAAGCCTTTAGCCGGTCGACAGCACTTTCCACAGATTTAAATGACGCCTCCAGCTTGCCGAGATTTGATTCAATTGCATCTTTATGAAATGTGGTGGGGATTCCGTACTGTTCCTTGTCTGGGAATTTTCCCGCATATGGTGTCAGTGCATAAAGGTCCAGATTCAGTTGATTAGACATTGGATTTTCTCCTTATCAATATCAAGTAGCTTGAGTTCGTGGGCAATCTTCTTCAGGGCTTTTCTGCGGCTTATTTGGTAAGCGCACATGTATAGGTCAATCAGGTGGATGAATTCTGATTTGGTAGATTCACTGATTGGAGATAGGGAAAATTCCGCACAGGATAAAGGGGCTAAGCTAGTCAATAGCTGTCGCTGAAACTGAAGGATAGGTTTGACCACTTTTCGGAATTCTGGGTTGTCCAGGAAAAGTAGTTCGCATTCAAGTGTGGGCCTTCCTTCGCGGAGTATTCGAAGAAGTGACTGCTCAATTACGCTCTGAGTGGATTTGCTCAGATGGATGTAACCTACATCCAATAGAATTTCGGCCAGCTCACCTTCTTTACGTTTTAGAAAACCTTGGATTAATGGGATGTCCATAATTACCTCAGGTACGTGGTACGTTGGTGGAGAATGATTTCTGCTTGATCACGTTCTGGGCTTCCGTCCTCGGAGTCGCGAAAAAGGTCAATGATCCATTTGGCCTCGGAGTATTCGATTCTTCCTTGGTCGACCAAATTGGTGAGGACATACTCGGCGTTTTCCTGACGGGTATCCCTTGGTCCGAAATAGGTAATTTGCTGTTTCATGTGCACCTCGCATGTTGCGTTGGTTTCTAAGTTACTTCGGTGCGTCGAGAGCTGACATGGCCAAGACTGTTACAGTTTTGTCCCTTGTTCCTGGCTTGAAATGCTGACTAAAAAGCAACCAGTCTGGGCGGGCGGTTGGCCCGTCCGGTGACCCGGTAGTGAGGGGAGGAGGGCGAGGAGTTAAATAGGGCCTCCCGTACTAATTCGTATCGCGTCCTAGCGCCGAACTAGTAGGCAGATATGGGCCTAGGCGTAGAAGCGCGCTAGGGATGACCGAGGGGCGTCGCTTACGTCCCCGCTAGCTGATAGTGATTGTCATCTACTGGGGAGGTAGTTAACCGGCGTTAAGCGGAGGCCAATCTGGTGCTCAGAGGTGAGCTGTTTTGGTAACCGGATCAATAGCATGGGGCCTTTTGGTTTTCGCTTCTGCGAGGTGAGGATCATCCACTCTTGGTGGTTAGATGCCATTGCCCACAGAGGTAGCGTTCTGCATTGGTTTTGGCTGTGATCGCCGGAATTTCCTATACAGGCGCGGGCGCAAACACTTCGTCACCCACAGCAGTTATGACCCGTTTCCGTTTCCGCTGGGGGTATAGAGTGTTACGGAAATGGAAACGGAAACGATGAGCCCTTACGGGTAAGTTGGGGAGCCAGAGCTCCCCCATTACTTATCCCGCAAGAGAGGGCTGTGATGTTTAAATACTGTGGAAACAGTAGCTACGGAAACTGGTTTCGCGCATGCGTCGTTGGCTGAATTAAGTGGCAGAACTGCCGAAGGAGGGAGGCTTAGAAGGGGGTATGTGTGTGTATTTCTTGCCTGCCGGAATTAGCTTACCTTCGGCGGCTCTAGGCCAATGTGGGCGAGGGTATATTGCTCCAGTTCTGGTGGGTCGTCCGGTTCATATGCCGCCTTGGCTTTGCTGATAACTGACTTCGAGAAGCCTTTTTCCATCAGTTGTTCACGGTGGGATACGTTGTCTGGGTCATACCCCTCCCGGAAGCATACGAAGAGCTGCTTCTGCTTTGATAAGCGACGTTCAAATTCATCTTCTTCCCACGGTTCATCCTCAGGGCTGGTGGGCTCTCTGCGCTTCAGAATCGCTACGCATGACGTTATTTCTGCGGTGATCTCAACCCGCTTCAGCTCCAAGGTGAATGGTGGCTCAGCGTAGTGGTCCTTCTGCTTCTGAACTCTGAGCTCAGTAACGCCCTTATCCTCTGAGAGCAGTAGCTGGGTATCCATGGCGCCTTTCAACGAGCTGCTGCCCCGACCATCACGGTTATTGCCTTTCGCCGTATGATGAACGATTAAGACACAAGCGCCTGTGGTATCCCTTATTCGGCGGCAGGCATCGGTAAACTTGGTCATATCAGACACCGCATTTTCATCTCCGCCACCCCAGTTCGTATTGAGGGTGTCGATAATGACCATGCCGACCGAGCCCATGAACTGCTCTGCGTTTTGAATCTGGGTTATCAGGTCATCGACGAACGTTTCATCCAGCATAACGGCAGGGGATTGCGAGACCCCAAAGAAGTTACCTGGGCTGCTGACATTGTGGTGCTTCAGCCATGCGCGGATTCTGGCTTTAATACCGTTTTTACCCTCTCCACAGAGGTACAGCACACCACCTTGCTCGACTTTGCAGCCGTGCCATTCAGTACCTGTGGACACAGATAGCCCAATATCGATGGCTACGAACGACTTGCCTATGCCGGTATTTCCTATGAGCGTTGCCAGCGAATCTTTGACCAGATAGCCTTCTAAGAGCCATTGAGGAGGTGTGATCTCCTGAGTGTGTAGGTCATAGATGAAGTAATCGTTCTGAACCCGAGGGGGCGGGACGGTTTCAAGGGCGACGTTGATTGTCCGATTGATGTAGTCAGTCCGATCCCATTTGCTGCGGTAGAGGGCGGATTCAAAGGCTATTTCCTTCATGACCTCAACATTGCCTCTGGAGTAGAACGCCAGCATGTTGAAGAAGGATTGGTCAGACGCTGAGCGATCAGAGCCTGCTCTAGCTCCTTCATTTAAGAACTCATCAAACTTAAATGCATCCTTCGAGTGGTGTATACGATCAAGAGTATCATCCTTATCTCGGCAGTTCGGGAGGCTGGTAGGGGAGGAAGCCTTGTCGGCGCCGCTGGGCGATGTCTCATCACCGAATATCTCACTATAGATCTCCTTGATCGCCCTTGGTCGGCGCTTTATGGTCGATTTGCCCTGAAAGACATTGCCTGTGACAGCAATGAAGCGGTCCTTATCGTAGATTTCGACCTTGCCCTTGTCCGTGCGGCTCCTGTCGCCCGGCTTCCGGCCTTTAACGAATACGTGCAACCCGGTGCCACTCTGAGATATCTCGGTATAGCTGTTCAGCTGCTTAACCACACTTGCTACCCTAGGGTCTGTGATTTCGCCATCCTCTATACACTTGTCGAAGTCAAAGCAGACAAACGGGTCACTCGCCGACAGTACAAAACCAACCTTCTCGGACTTGCTGGCGGCCTGCTCAAAGGTCATATGCCCGGTTTTCAGTTTCTTAGCTGGTCTCTTCTCGCCATCCACCAGCTTCCAGTTGATCCAATGTGGATACTTTTTCAGCTCCTCTGGTATTCCGTCCATGTTGCTTACCTCTTGGCCATATAGCCAGCGGTAGAGGTGTAGGTCGGCTGGCTATCAATCCATTCGTCAAGATCCTCCTTCTTGTACCGGATGGAGCTACGGTTGGGGTCGCGAATGAAGGCGGGGCCGTCGCCGACGCATCTCCTTTTCCGAAGGGATGCATCTGAGATTCCGAGGTATGCGGCGGCTTCTTTGGTGTCGAGTAAACGCTTGATCATGGTAGTTCTCCACAGGGTTAATATCGCACCGCTCGATACGTCGAGAGATGCAGTGAAACACGTGGAGCACTGTAGAACGTGCTGTCAGGAGGTTTAATAACCGTAAGTGTTACAGTTTTGTCCTGAAGTTAGGCAGGTGTTCAGCGGAGGGGAGGGGTATGTATGTGTGTTCCCCTAAGTGTTTGAAATGTATACCGAGATCTGGGGGCCAGGAATGGCTTTAATTAGGTGTGGTTCGCCTTTTCAAGGGCCTTCTTGGCGGCGGCGATGAAATCGGGTTGGGAAATTGATCTAATGGCGCTATTACATAATTTGGTAGCTTCTGAACTAGTGATATTTTGCTCGTCAGTCAATACATCTACTATATATTGATAGGAGCTATACATTACCCCTTTGTACAGGGCGCTTGCATCCTTAACTTTGATTTGTAGCTTTCTTTCGAAGTTCGCAATGACTGTGTCTTTGGGGAGTTTATTATTTTCAAGAATCAGCTTTTGTACTTCTTCCGGAGACCTTCCCGAGGCGCGAGCGGCTATGCCAATTTCGTTCTCGTTTATGAGTGGCTTGAATGAATAGGTAGCTTGCGTGTTCTTCAGATTTCTTTCATACCTTTTGAAGTAGGCCTGCGGACTTTCGCAACCTATGTGGTGATCATCATATTTCTTTTTTAGTTGTTTGAATTCATCGTCGTCGGTCCATTTACCACTTTTCATTTGAATGGCGATATCGATAACCTTTTGAATTAGTTCTTGGGTATCGTACATTTGAACTGTTCTAGCGCCTCTTGCGTCGGAGCCACGTTCACTAAAAAGGCTCTTAATTCTCTCTGGGACATTATCTTCCCAACGTCTCTTGTCCGTGATGATGTCAATCATACCAAGCCAGTAATTGCTGAGGTCCTCGTCGATGAATGCTGATTCCACTTGCTCGCGAAATAGGTCTGCGAGACGTTTTACCTTGTCGTGTGTGGTGGGCGTGCTTGGATCCAAAACATCGAATATCAGTTTTTTACTCATCTTCAACCCTCCAGAATGGCAACGGCCTGAGCTTTGTGCTCAGGGGCTAAGTGCGCATAGCGTAATGTGGTTTGTAGGTCACTGTGGCCAAGCAGTTCACGGACGGTATTAAGGTCTATACCTCTCATAACCAGCTTGCTCGCGAAGGAGTGTCGGCAGTCGTGGAACCTGAAATCCTTGATCTCAGCTCTCTTCAGAAGCCGATTCCAGGCGGTTTTGATCGTTGTGAACTGGTGGCCAGTATCTGGATTGGGGAAGACAAACCCTGTGGGCACAGCTTTGTGCTGCTCAGACCACCGATTCAGTACATTCTCCACAGTCTTATTCATGGGGATATGCCGTGTCTTACTCGACTTAGCGTTCTCTGCTGCAATCGTAATGTTCAGCGTACTGAAATTGACGTCCTTCCATTTAAGGCTGAACAGCTCACCCCGACGCATCCCAGTATTTAGTGCTACTAAAACGAAGGGCTCCAGATAGTCGAAGTAGCCTTCTATCACCGGCAGCAAGTCATATCCCCGAGCTGCTCGCCATTCGTTAGCACTGTTGCGGCCCTCAACCCCCTCAGCATGCCTTGCGCGAAGGGCATTCAATAGCCGGTGTTCTTCCTCCGCAGTGAGGTAACGTATCCGGGCATCCTCGACGTGTTTCAGGTCTTTAACTTTGGAGAGGGGAGAGACGACAAGAATGTCCCACTCAACCGCCTTAGACAGCACACCTCTTAGGCTAACCAAAATTCGATTCACTGTGGAAGCCTTAATGCCACGTTTGCGCTGCTCGGTTTGCCACTTGGTGATCTGCCACTGGGTGATCTCGTCCATCCGCTTATCCATCAACCAGTTGAAGTATTTCTCCACTGTATAGATAGTCGCTTCAGCCGCTTTCCGGTTGGCTCTTACCCACGGCTTGTAGTGCTGTTCAAAAAATGTACGGAGACGGATGGCGTTATCAACCTTCGCTTGCTTGGCGGCCTCTCGCTTTTCATGGAGTGGATCTATGCCTTTAACAACAGAAGACATCTTGTCCACAGCAGCGGCTCTGGCTGCGGCAACTGTGATGCTGCCGTAGTGACCTAATGTGTAGTACCGGACTTTGCCGTCGAAGCGGTAATAAAGACGGAAGATCTTCTTGCCGGATGACATGACCTCAACGAGTAGGCCGCTTGTCGTTGAATCCCACACCATGTAACGCCTGTCCTGGGGTTTGAGATTACCAATAAGGGTGTCTGTTAGACGCTGTTTGTTTTTTGATCTGCTCATGGGTAGGGGCCTTTGATCAGTTCTGCTTAACACCTGTTTAACGTTCACCGTGGCCTTCTGGAGACAACGAGAAACACTCTGATCTAGGCTTATATTGTGTAACCTATTGAAAGTACACGCAAAATTTCCAAAAAACCTGTTTCTGGAAGTTCTTGGATGTTCCTATAGGTTCTAGGAGTACGAGCCTCCTAAGGGGAAGGTCACAAGTTCGAATCTTGTAGGGTGGGCCATACGCTGTTGCGTCTGCTGCTGGAGACCCAGCTCCGGGCGAAATCTTCCTGTCATCTGTGCAGGTACAAAAAAGCCCGGCAGTGCCGGGCTTTTTTGTTTGCCGCTGAGCGGCGCTGGTTGGTCAGCAGTACTCGAAATCAAATTCCTTGAGTTCTTTTGCCAGTTTCATCTCCTCCAGCCGATCTTCGAGACGACGGCGGGTGTCAGGGGTTTGAGGTGAAGAACGGTCACGGGACTCGCGACGTTTGCGGGGTGTGCTGGTCTTGCTGTTGCTGGCTGCGGCACTGCTCATATCGAATTTCCTCCATGTCGATACTTTTGGCGATGATTCTTATTATGATGTCTACCAGTGGCTGACCACAAAATACCCTGTGGCTGTTTAGCAGGTCAAGGCTGATTGTGTCTGGAAATGTGAATTTGCCGTGAATTTATGGTTACGGGCCGGCATTTTTGCTGCCATTGTCGACTGTAGCCATGTGACGGGGCCGTAGTGGGCGGGGGTGGTGGCTAATTCAGCCTGGACAACTACCCGAACGGGGGGTGTTTGGGGTATGGTTGGCAGCTGGCGTCTTTTTGCTACAAGACCCTTATAAGGAAACACCCGACGCCAATCCGGGAGAGGCGGAGGGGTGCCTGGCGACATAATGATAGTAACCCTGAACAGGGAAGGCCGGGCGCAGTAGGTGCAGACACGAGGAGAGACATGGCAATACAGGCAAGTTTGTCAACGGATTGCGATGAGCTGATCATCGCTATTGATGGGCGCTTCGATTTCAGCTCCCATCAGGACTTCAGAAGCAGCTATGAATCATTAAAGGTACGCCCCGCTCGCTATCGGGTCGACCTGGAAGGGACAACCTATCTGGACAGTTCAGCGTTGGGTATGTTGCTGTTGCTCCGCGATCATGCCGGCGGCAGCAGTGCCAGGATCGAGATCGTCAACTGCAACCCGGAAGTACGGAAGATTCTGAATATCTCCAACTTTGAGCAGTTGTTCGAGATTACCTGATGATTGACGGGGTGGTCTTCCAGCAGGGCTGACGCGCTATGGATTCGCAGCAACCTCTCAAAATTCTCATTGCCGACGATACGGATTCGGACCGGCTGATTCTGGAATCGATCGTGCGCCGGGAAGGGCACGTGCCTGTCAGCGTCGCCGACGGCAAGCAGGCGGTGGCGGCGTTTCTGGAACAGCGTCCTGATCTGGTGCTGATGGATGCCTTGATGCCGGTGATGGACGGCTTCGAAGCGGCGGAGTTGATCAAGGCGCAAGCCGGTGATGAGCTGGTTCCCATCATTTTTCTCACCTCTCTTTCCGATACCGAATCCCTGGTTCGCTGCCTCGAAGTGGGGGGCGACGACTTCATTTCCAAACCTTACAACCGCGTTATCCTGCAGGCCAAGATCAAGGCTTTTATGCGCATGCGGGATATGCACCGGGTGGTGCAGCAGCAACGCGACCAGATCTCGTTACACAACCGACAACTGCTGCAGGAGCAGGAGGTCGCGAAAAAGGTTTTCGACAATATTGCCCACACCGGCTGTCTGGATGCGCCCAATGTTAAGTATCGCCTGTCGCCACTGGCGATCTTCAATGGCGATGTCATTGTCGCGGCGATCAGGCCTTCCGGCAGTATGATGGTTCTGCTTGGCGATTTTACCGGACACGGACTGCCTGCGGCGGTGGGTGCCATGCCGTTGGCCAACTGTTTTTATGGCATGGTGAAGAAAGGCTTCGCCATGGTGGATATCCTGCGTGAGATCAACCAGAAGCTGAAACAGACCCTGCCATTGGGTGTGTTCTGTTGTGCGACCATGGTGGAGCTCAACTTCCACAGTCGCAGGGCCCGGATCTGGAACGGCGGTTTGCCGGATTGTGTGCTCTATCGTCAGCCGGATGGGGCCTTGCAGCAGTTTCGCTCCAGTCACCTGCCGCTGGGGATACTGGAGGATTCGGCCTTCAAGGATGACTGCCTGCATGTGGATATGGCTGTGGGGGATAAAATCTACCTGTGGTCGGATGGCATTATCGAAGCCCGTAACAAGGCCGGTGAGATGTTCGGGGAGGAGCGCTTGCTGGCCATTTTGCAGGAGGCGACCGACGGTGAGGCCATTTTCCACCAGATCCTGGATGCCGTGGATGGCTATTGCGGTGGCGAGCGCAACGACGACCTCTCCCTGATTGAGCTCACCATGGCAGAGCAGGCGTCGGTGGTGCCGGCGCGGGAAGAGCCGCGGGAGCACCGCTACAGCGGCTTGCAGGAGTGGGCCTTGTCGCTGCGACTGGAACCTTCTACCTTGCGTCTTTTTGATCCATTGCCTCTGCTGCTCAGTATTCTGGTAGAAGTGCCGGGGCTCAGCAGTTACAGCGGCAGGTTGTACACCCTGCTGGCAGAGCTTTATACCAACGCGCTGGAGCATGGGGTGTTGCAGCTCGATTCGTCCCTGAAAGGGACCCCGGCAGGGTTTGCCGAGTATTACCAGCTGCGCCAGCAGCGCTTGGCAGATCTCTCCGCTGGCCATATCGATATCCGGCTGCGTCACAAGCTGCTGGAGCACGGCGGCGAGCTCACCATAACCCTGCTCGACTCCGGTCCCGGTTTTGATTACTCGCAATTACGTCCGTTGTGCCCCGGTGCCGACCAGTTCAGCGGCCGTGGCCTGGGGTTGATCCGGCAATTGTCCAATGCGGTAGAGTACCGTGGCAGCGGCAGTGAAGTGGAAGTGATTTTTCAGTGGGACGTCAATGACTAGGTGTTGGCGCGTCCAGCCGGCGTTCACTGGTGCGAGTGTTTTTGTTCGTCTGTTTATCCTCTCCAACCCATAACAAAAGAAGCCGCTATGAGTGATGCCGTAGATGAGAACACCCTGACTATGCTGAAGGAGGTGATGGAGGACGACTTCGGCAAGCTGATTGACGCCTATCTGGATGACTGCAACTACAAAATTCCGCAATTGCCACAGTTGCTGGCATCCCGGGACTTTGAGCAGTTGCGTCGTACCGCTCACAGCCTGAAGGGGGCCAGCAGCAATTTTGGCGCCCACGAACTCACCGATCTCTGCCTGCGGATTGAGCAGGCTGCCAGGGCGGAGGAGGAGGCGGGCCTGGAAGCGTTGATTGCTGCCGCCGAGCGCGAGCAACGCCGGGTCGCCGACGCTCTTTGCAAACATCGTTAGTCACTGCCGTGTCAGGCTTGCCGCCCCGGGATAAGCGTCTGCCTTTAAGAATTGGCGGCCTCGCGGCTGCCAGCCGCTAAGTCCAAAACGCACTAATGGCTGCCGGTGGCAGCCACTACACTGATCAGACCCCCGTCAGAAAATGATGTCAGGCTGCCCGCAAGCTGATGTCTTTGGCTGCGCCTGCGTGGGCGCAAGGAGTCGGAGCGTGCGTTGTTGTCGAAGTGTTCCTGTTTTTTTCCTGCTGCTGTTGGTATTTGCCTCTGCTGTCGCCGATGAGGCCCCGCTGGCGGTGACCGGAGCGACCACCATCAGTGTTCCGCAGGCCCGTTACCTCTACGAACGAGGTGCGGTCTTCGTCGACGTTCGCTCCCGTGAGGATTGGCAGGCGGGCCATATTCGTGGTGCCTTGCACCTGGACTTCCGCAACGATTTTGAGCTGCTGCAGTCGATTACCACCATCAAGGCGGATACGCCGCTGGTGCTCTACTGTGAAAGCCGGCACTGCCTGCGCAGCGCCTACGCCTCGCTGGTCTCGGTGCTCTGGGGGTATCAGCAGGTCTACTACTTCCGCGACGGCTATTTCGCCTGGATGCTGCAGGACTACCCCATGACCTTCCAAAGGGTTGCCAGCACGCTGAATTAAGCCCCGCGCCGGTATTCGGCCGGGGCATCCCCCCCGCTAACTTGTCCAATTTACCCGCTATTTGCGCCGGGCTCCTGCCCGTTGTCCGCTGCTGACTGTGGTAAACTGCCGCCCATAGTCCAATCGGAGAGCGGTTTTCATGAAGTTTGAAGGTACTGACAGTTACGTCGCCACAGAAGATCTGAGTATGGCCGTCAATGCGGCTGTGGTGTTGCAGCGCCCGCTGCTGGTAAAAGGTGAGCCCGGCACCGGCAAGACCATGCTGGCTGAGCAGGTAGCCGAGTCCATGGGCAAGCGCCTGATCCAGTGGCACATCAAGTCCACCACCAAGGCTCAGCAGGGGCTCTACGAGTACGATGCGGTTTCCCGTCTGCGCGATTCCCAGCTGGGTAATGACAAGGTGCACGATATCCGCAACTACCTGAAGAAGGGCAAATTGTGGGAAGCCTTTGAGTCGGATGAGCAGGTGGTACTGCTGATCGACGAGATCGACAAGGCCGATATCGAGTTCCCCAATGACCTGCTGGTGGAACTGGATAAGATGGAATTCTTTGTCTACGAGACCAGTGAGGTGATCAAGGCCAAACACCGTCCTATCGTCATCATCACCAGTAACAATGAGAAGGAGCTGCCGGACGCTTTCCTGCGCCGCTGTTTCTTCCACTACATCAGTTTCCCGGATCGGGAGACCATGAAGCAGATCATCGACGTTCATTTCCCTACCATCAAAAAAGAGCTGGTCAGCGATGCCCTGGATGTCTTTTTTGATGTGCGCGATATCCCGGCATTGAAGAAAAAGCCTTCCACCTCCGAACTGGTGGACTGGCTGAAGCTGCTGATGGCTGACGATATCCCGGAAGAGGTGTTGCAGAACGGCGACGCCCGCCAGGCTATCCCGCCACTCTACGGCGCGCTGCTGAAGAACGAGCAGGATGTGCAGCTGCTGGAGCGGCTGGCTTTCATGACCCGTCGCAGCCAGTCCTGAAGGGGAAAGGTTTGACTCAGTCAGTTGCAGGAGCCACGTCATCATGTTGGTGAATTTTTTCTACGGCTTGCGCAAGGCGGGGGTTCCGGTCACCGTCAAAGAGCTGTTGGTGTTGCTGGAGGCGATGGAGAAGCACCTGGCCTTTGGCTGCGTCGACGAATTCTATCTGCTGGCGCGGGTGTGCCTGGTCAAGGATGAGAAATACTTCGACCGCTTTGACCAGGCCTTCGGTGCCTACTTCAAGGGGCTGGAATCCCTGGAGGGGATTATCGAAGCGCTGATCCCGGACGAATGGATTCGCGCGGAGTTTATGAAGACCCTCACCGAGGAGGAGAAGGCAAAAATTGAATCTCTCGGTGGCTTGGACAAGCTTATTGAAGAGTTCAAGAAGCGCCTCGAAGAGCAGAAAAAGCGTCATCAGGGGGGCAACCGCTGGATTGGCACTGGCGGCACCTCGCCCTTTGGCAACAGCGGCTACAACCCGGAGGGTATCCGTGTTGGGGGCGAGGGGGGTAATCGCTCGGCCGCCAAGGTGTGGGACAAGCGTGAGTTCAAAAACCTCTCCGACGATGTGGAGCTGGGTACCCGCAATATCAAGATGGCCCTGCGCAAGCTGCGTAAGTTTGCCCGCACCGGTGCCCATGAGGAGCTGGACCTGGACAACACTATCCGCTCCACCGCCAATAACGCCGGCTTTCTCGACATCAAGATGGTGCCGGAGCGCCACAATGCGGTAAAGATCCTGCTGTTTTTCGACGTTGGCGGCTCCATGGATCCCTATGTAACGCTGTGCGAAGAGCTGTTTTCGGCTTGCCGTACCGAGTTCAAGCACATGGAGTATTTCTACTTCCACAACTTTATCTACGAGAATGTGTGGAAGGACAATCGTCGTCGCTACGAACAGAACCTGCCGCTCTACGATGTGCTGCACACCTATGGCAAAGACTATAAGGTGATCTTTATCGGTGATGCTTCCATGTCACCCTATGAGATCTCAGCGCCTTACGGCAGTGTGGAGTATATGAATGAGGAGCCCGGGTACGTGTGGATGGAACGACTGACCCACACCTTTGAAAAGGTTATCTGGTTTAACCCGGTATCCGAACGCTACTGGGACCATACCCGCAGTATCAACATGACCCGTGAGCTGATGGACGGCCACATGTACCCGCTGACGCTGGAGGGGTTGGAAGAGGGGATTCGCTACCTCACCAAATAAGCTTCGCGGACAAAAAAATGCCGGCGTTACAGCCGGCATTTTTTATGGGAACAGGAGCGCTGCCTGGGGCAGCCTGAGTTCAGGATTTTTTCACGTAGCAGGAGAGGATCACAATGCGCTGGCCGTTGACCCGGCCTTCGATGTGTTCCGGATTGCTGGTCAGGGAGATGCCGCGCACGGCGGTACCGCGCTTGGCGGTCATGCTGGTGCCCTTGACGTCCAGATCCTTGATAATGGTGACGGTGTCACCGGCTTCCAGGATGGTGCCATTGCTGTCACGGGTGGGCTCCGGTGCGTTGGCGGCGTCGCGCTCCAGCGCTTCTGCCCACTGGCGGTTGTCGTCGTCCAGGTAGAGCATATCCTGCAGGTCCTGTGCCCAGCCCTCACCCTGGCGGGCCAGTTTGCCAAGCATGCGCCAGGCTACGACCTGCACGGCCGCCACCTGACTCCACATGCTGTCGTTGAGGCAGCGCCAGTAATTGGGGTTGCTGATCACTTCAGCGCCCAGCTCCGACAGGCAGTTGTCACAGACGGCGACCGTCTGGTCGACACTGCCATCTGAAGGTTCAACCGCAAAGGTGGCCAGCGGGCCTCCGGCGCCACAGAGTTCACATTGGTTATTGGCTCTTGTCTGCAGGGAGGTGTTGATGCTCATGGCTGGCTGTCTTTCCGCTTGTGAATAAGGCCCGCATTGTACTGCAAACCGAACGGATTCCCACACTAACAGTGTGTTTTTTACCGTCGGTGGTGTCATTGCAGGCGCGTGCGGTTGCTGGCCACCGGCAGACATGCCACCATTGATGGTTGTTCCCGTTTCTCCCAGTTGTAGCACGAGTTGTAGCATGAGCAAGCCTTTCCAAGTCGTCAGCCAGTTCCAGCCCTCCGGGGACCAGCCAACCGCCATCAAAGGCCTGGTGCAGGGTATTGAGGCAGGCCTGGCCCATCAGACGCTGCTGGGGGTAACCGGCTCGGGCAAAACCTTCACTATTGCCAATGTGATCGCACAGGTACAGCGCCCAACCATGATTATGGCGCCCAACAAGACCCTGGCTGCGCAGCTGTATGGCGAGTTCAAGGAGTTCTTTCCCAACAACTCGGTGGAATATTTCGTCTCTTACTACGATTACTACCAGCCGGAAGCCTATGTGCCGGCGTCGGATACCTTTATCGAGAAAGACGCCTCCATCAATGAGCACATTGAGCAGATGCGGCTCTCTGCCACCAAGGCACTGATGGAGCGACGCGACGCCATTGTGGTGGCGACTGTGTCCGCCATTTACGGCCTGGGTGACCCGGACTCCTACCTGAAAATGTTACTGCACCTGGTGCGGGGTGATCAGATTGACCAGCGGCAGGTGTTGCGCCGGCTGGCAGAGCTGCAATACACCCGCAACGACGTGGATTTCCATCGCGGCACCTACCGGGTAAGGGGCGATGTCATTGATATCTTCCCGGCGGACTCGGATCGCGAAGCCCTGCGGATAGAGTTGTTTGATGAGGAGGTGGAGCGGCTGTCGCTGTTTGACCCCCTTACCGGTGAGGTGCTGCAGAACCTGGCCCGCTATACCATCTACCCCAAATCCCATTACGTGACGCCACGCCAGACCATTCTCGATGCCGTTGAGCATATCAAGGAAGAGCTGAAGGAGCGGTTGGAGCAGCTGCGGTCGCTGGACAAGCTGGTGGAAGCCCAGCGGCTGGAGCAGCGGGTCAAATACGACCTGGAGATGATGCAGGAGCTGGGCTACTGCAACGGCATCGAGAACTACTCCCGCTACCTCTCTGGTCGCGGTCCAGGCGAGCCGCCGCCCACTCTGTTTGATTACCTGCCTGCCGATGCGCTATTGGTGATTGATGAATCCCACGTCGGCGTGCCACAGATTGGCGGCATGTACCGTGGCGACCGTTCGCGCAAGGAGACGCTGGTGGAGTATGGCTTCCGCCTGCCGTCAGCGCTGGATAACCGTCCCCTGCGTTTTGATGAGTGGGAGCGGCTGGCACCACAGATGATCTTTGTTTCTGCTACGCCGGGTCCCTACGAGGCGGAGCATCAGGGGCAAGTGGTCGAGCAGGTGGTGCGCCCCACCGGTCTGGTGGATCCGGAAGTGGAGGTGCGTCCGGCCGGCTCACAGGTGGATGACGCCCTGTCAGAGATCGGCAAACGGGTCGGGGTGGATGAGCGGGTGCTGATTACCGTGCTGACCAAGCGCATGGCGGAAGACCTCACCGATTACCTCACCGAACACGGTGTACGGGTGCGTTACCTGCACTCGGATATCGACACGGTGGAGCGGGTAGAGATTATCCGCGACCTGCGCCTGGGGGAGTTCGACGTACTGGTGGGAATCAACCTGTTGCGGGAAGGCCTCGATATGCCGGAGGTCTCTCTGGTCGCTATCTTTGACGCTGACAAGGAGGGCTTCCTGCGCTCCGATCGCTCCCTGATCCAGACCATCGGTCGCGCCGCCCGTAATGTCAACGGCAAGGCCATTCTCTACGCCGACAAGGTGACAGGCTCCATGCGTCGGGCGCTGGACGAGACCGAGCGCCGTCGCGCCAAGCAGGTTGCCCACAACGAGGCGCACGGAATCACTCCGCAGGGCATCCGCAAAAACATCACCGATATCCTGGAAGGTACCCATGTACCCGGCGCCAAAGGCCGGCGCAGCCAAAAGGTGGCGGACGCCGCCGCTGATTATGGCACTGACCTCGCCAGTGGTGATGTCTGGAAGCAGGTGGCGCAGCTGGAAGAGAAGATGTTCGAAGCCGCCAAGAACCTGGAGTTTGAAACTGCCGCCAGGCTGCGGGACCAGATCGCCCAGCTCAAGGCCGGGCATCAGGAGTAGGGCGGGAGCGGGGAGGTAAGTTCCCTCCCGTCCGGATCACTCGGTATCGAGTTCCACGTCTGTGCTGCTCTCGGTGACAGCTGTCGCAGGCCGTGCTTCTGCCAGGCTGTCGGCAGCGGGCGCCGGGTTTTCAACGGCCACCGGAGGTGTGCGCTTGGCGGATTCCTTGGCGACATGGAAGGCTGCAAAACCGGGCAGCACCACCTGGTCCAGTGCCTTGCCGATAATACGGCCGTTGTAGGGCGCATAGATGTTGCTCTTGACGTTGGTGATGGGGTCAGTGACCACACCCAGCAACTCTCCTTTTTCCACCCGCTCGCCCAGCTTGGCATGGCCCAGCAGGATGCCACCGTGGTCGGCTCGTACCCACTCGGATTTGTAGTAAACCGGCTCCGGGTCACCCCAGATGCGGAAGCGCTCGATCATGCCCATCTTGCTCATCAGGGTATTGATGCCATTAACGCCGTGTTTTACCGACTTCTCCTGCAGGCGCATGGATTCGCCGGCTTCCAGGGTGGCGGCGGGGATACCGGCTTCCACCGCAGCCCGGCGCAGGGTGCCCTTGGTGCCCTGGCTCTCCAGTACTACTGTGGCGCCGAAGCTCTGGGTCAACTCCAGTACCTTGGGCACGCTGAGGTCAGCGCGAACCTGGGGCAGGTTGGTGCGCTGGAAGGAGCCGGTGTGGATATCCACCAGCGCGTCACAGTGCTTTACCACCTCATTGAAAAACGAGTAAGCAATACGGTCGGCCGAGCTGCCACGGGGATTGCCGGGGAAATAGCGGTTCAGGTCGCGACGGTCAGGCAGGTAGCGGGAGCTGCTGTGGAAACCCTGCAGGTTAACGATGGGCACGCCAATCACGGTGCCTGACAGCTCCTGCGGGTCGAGGTTATACATGACCCGGCGGATAATCTCGATGCCGTTCAGCTCATCGCCGTGGATGGCACCGGTCAGGCACAGGGTAGGGCCGGCCTGGGCGCCGTTAACAATCAGTACCGGGGTCGGTGTGGCAATGCCTTCCAGCGTCTGGCTTGGTGACCAGGAGAGGCGGGTGGTGGTCGCCGGGGGAACTTCGGTATTGAGAATCAGCAGTGGCCGGGGCTGGTCGTCTTCGGCCGGCGTGTCGGAAGCGGCCGCGGTGCTGTCGACGCTTTCAGGCGCCTGCTCGGAGGTTTCAGCCGGGCGCTCCTTGGAGACAAATGAGGGCTCCGGAGAGCGCTCGGTGACCGGCTCATCAAGGGGTACACTTTTCGCCTGTGCAGGCCGGTTACTGTCGCTGGCTGCCACCGGCACTTCACCGGTGGCGACCGCAGCCGCTGCGGTAATGGCTGGCAGCTCGGCTGTGGCTGCAGCAGTCTCGCTCGCAAGGGTGGACTGGGGGCCGGCGCTGCCGGCAAGGATTACACCGAGCAGTGCTGCCCGGGACACATTCAATCTCAAAACTCTACTCCTGGTTACCACTTTCCGGCCCCCGACATTATCGCGCTGGACTGTTGCAATTCCTTGAAAGCGTAAGGTTTTTTGCCTGGCCTGATACGCCCATTGTAGTCGTTTACAGGGGCTCAGACAGTAGGCAAAAAGATTAGTGCCGCGCCAATTGGCCTATAGCCGATGATCTGGTTCGCAATCTGTGCAGAGAAGCGGGGATTGGGCTCGTAAACGGGCAGGGTTGCCAGCCAGGGGGAGCGCTGCTGTGCCGCAGGGAGGGGCGCGGTGGGCACCACTACGGTGCCCACCACCGGTCGGGCAATTAAACCGCTACGTCCTGGATCTGGACTGCGGCAATCCGCTTGCCTTCATCGTGCCTGGCCTGGAACTCGGCGATCTGATCGAAGTTGAGGTAGCGGTAGATCTCACTGGACATGGAATCCAGGTTGTTGGCGTATTCCATATACTCTGCCGGCGTTGGCAGTTTGCCCAGGATCGCACCCACGGCAGCCAGCTCGGCGGAGGTCAGGTACACATTGGCACCATCGCCCAGACGATTGGGGAAGTTACGGGTGGAGGTGGACAGTACCGTGCTGTTGGGAGCTACCCGCGCCTGGTTACCCATGCACAGCGAGCAGCCAGGCATCTCCATACGCGCACCCGCGCGACCGAAGATGTTGTAGTAACCCTCTTCCATCAGCTGGTGCTCATCCATTTTGGTCGGCGGTGAGAGCCACAGGCGGGTGGTGATACCACCTTTGTGTTGCTCCAGCAGCTTACCGGCGGCGCGGAAATGACCGATGTTGGTCATACAGGAGCCGATGAACACTTCGTCCACCTTGTCACCGGCCACTTCAGACAGGCGCTTGGCGTCGTCCGGGTCGTTCGGGCAGCAGACCACTGGCTCGTTGACTTCGGCGAGATCGATTTCGATAACGGCAGCGTATTCGGCGTCGGCATCGGCGGTCATCAGGGCCGGGTTTGCCAGCCACTCTTCCATCTTGCGGGCGCGTCGTTCCAGCGTACGTGGGTCACCGTACCCGTCGGCGATCATGGAGCGCAGCAGGGTGATATTGGAGCGCAGGTATTCGGTCACAGAGGCTTCGGACAGATTGATGGTACAGCCGGCGGCCGAGCGCTCGGCGGAGGCATCAGACAGCTCGAACGCCTGTTCGGCGGTCAGGTGTTCCAGGCCTTCGATTTCGAGAATACGACCCGAGAAGATGTTCTTCTTGCCTTTCTTCTCAACGGTTAGCAGACCCTGCTTAATGGCGTAGTAAGGAATGGCGTGTACCAGATCGCGCAGGGTGATACCGGGCTGCATTTTGCCCTTAAAGCGCACCAGAACGGACTCTGGCATATCCAGCGGCATCACACCGGTGGCGGCGGCAAAGGCCACCAGGCCGGAACCGGCGGGGAAGGAGATGCCCATGGGGAAGCGGGTGTGGGAGTCGCCTCCGGTACCGACAGTGTCGGGCAGCAGCATGCGGTTCAGCCAGGAGTGGATGATGCCGTCACCGGGACGCAGGGAAACACCGCCCCGGGTCATGATGAAGTCGGGCAGGGTGTGCTGGGTGTCGATGTCCACAGGCTTGGGATAAGCCGCGGTGTGGCAGAAAGACTGCATGGTCAGGTCGGCAGAGAAGCCCAGGCAGGCCAGGTCTTTCAATTCGTCACGGGTCATGGGGCCGGTGGTGTCCTGGGAGCCAACGGTGGTCATCCTGGGCTCGCAGTAGGTGCCGGGCCGGATGCCCTGGCCTTCCGGCAGGCCGCAGGCGCGCCCCACCATTTTTTGCGCCAGGGAAAAGCCCTTGCCGGAATCGGCCGGTGCATCAGGGGTGCGGAACAGGGTAGAAGGTGGCAGGCCCAGGGATTCGCGGGCCTTGGAGGTGAGGCCGCGACCGATAATCAGGTTGATGCGGCCGCCGGCCTGGACTTCGTCCAGCAGCACCTCGGATTTGAGTTCGAACTCCGACAGCACCGACCCGTCTTCAGCGAGGATCTTGCCTTCGTAGGGGCGTATCTCAATCACATCGCCCATGTTCAGTTCGTCCACTGGCGCTTCAAAAACCAGTGCGCCAGCATCTTCCATGGTGTTGTAGAAAATGGGCGCCACTTTGCCGCCGATACAGACACCGCCACCACGTTTGTTGGGCACGCCGGGTATGTCATCACCGAAGAACCACAGTACGGAGTTGGTGGCGGACTTGCGGGAAGAGCCGGTACCCACAACATCACCAACGAAGGCAACAGGCAGGCCTTTGGCTTTTACTTCCTCAATCTGGGCCATAGGCCCGGTGACGCCGTGCTCTTCCGGGGTCAGGCCGTCACGGGTCATTTTGAAGGCAGCGCGGGCGTGCAGGGGAATGTCCGGACGGCTCCAGGCGTCGGGGGCTGGAGAGAGGTCGTCGGTGTTGATCTCGCCGGTAACCTTGAAGACGCTCATTTTGATGCTTTCGGCTACCTTGTCGCGGTTGGTGAACCACTCGGCGTCGGCCCAGGACTGCATAACCGTTTTGGCGTTGTCGTTGCCGGCTTTGGCCTTCTCCTCTACATCGTGGAAGGCGTCGAACATCAGCAGGGTGTGCTTCAGCTCTTCGGCAGCCAGGGCGCCCAGCTCGGTACAGTCCAGGGCGGCCACCAGGGTCTCGATGTTGTAACCGCCGTGCATGTTACCCAGCAGTTTGATGGCATCCTGTTTGGAGATCAGGGGAGAAGTGGCTTCGCCCTTGACGATAGCGCTGAGGAAGCCGGCTTTGACATAGGCGGCTTCGTCAACGCCTGGAGGAACGCGGTTGCTGATCAGCTCCAGCAGGGCCTCTTCCTCGCCTGCCGGTGGGCTTTTCAGCAACTCCACCAGACCTGCCACTTGTTCCGCATTCAGCGGTTTGGGGGGGATGTTGTCGGCGGCACGTTCTTCTACATGTTGGCGGTAGGCTTCAAGCACGGCGATATCCTCAAATAATTGGTGTGGCGGCAGGCATCGACCGCCACAAGATGAGTTTTGGTCAGGTAAATATAGCAGCTGGTGAAATGATCGAGTAAGTGGGGCTGAATGGGCTTGTCGCTATGGGGCTATGGAAGAGGCTTGGCGGGGGCTCCTGTAAATGCCGGAGGCCAGAACGAAAAAAGCCCCGCAGGTGCGGGGCTTTCAGTGAGTTCAGGTCTGTTAGCTCAATACCAATGAGCTAACAGACAGCTGAGCTAACACAAAGGAGCCATTAGCCAACAATCCGGATTGGCTGGGCTTCTACGCTCAGGTCAGCCGAAGGTGGCGCGAAGTCGGTCAGGTTAATACCCTCAACGGCTTCCTTGTACTCCTCGATGGTAGGCGTGCGGCCCAGAATGGTAGACAGAACCACCAAGGGGGTGGAGCCCAGCAGGGATTCACCTTTCTTCTCGGCAGTGTCCGCTACTACGCGGCCCTGGAACAGGCGGGTAGAAGTGGCCAGTACTGTGTCACCGGGCTCTGCTTTTTCCTGGTTACCCATACACAGGTTACAGCCGGGACGCTCCAGGTACATGATGTTTTCGTATTTGGTGCGAGCCGCGCCTTTCGGGGCGTTGTCGTCAAATTCGAAGCCAGCGTACTTCTGCAGCAGGGCCCAGTCGCCTTCGGCTTTCAGTTCGTCAACGATGTTGTAGGTTGGTGGTGCAACAACCAGAGGAGCCTTAAAGGTGATATCGCCTTTCTTCTCCAGGTTGCGCAGCATCTGGGCGATGATCTGCATGTCGCCCTTGTGAACCATACAGGAGCCGACGAAGCCCAGGTCAACTTTCTTATTGCCGCCGTAGTAGGAAACAGGACGGATGGTGTCGTGGGTGTAACGCTTGGACACATCGTCGTTGTTCACGTCCGGGTCAGCGATCATTGGCTCGTCGATCTGGTCCAGGTCGACAACCACTTCCGCGTAGTACTTGGCGTTGTTGTCCGGGGCCAGGGCAGGCTCCTCGCCGGACTGGATCCCGGCAATACGCTTGTCAGCCAGGTCGATCAGGCGCTGCAGCATCTTGTCGCGGTTTTCCATGCCCTTGTCGATCATGATCTGGATGCGCGACTTGGCCAGCTCCAGGGACTTGATCATGGTTTCATCGTCCGAGATACAGATGGAGGCCTTGGCCTTCATTTCTGCCGTCCAGTCGGTGAAGGTGAAGGCCTGGTCGGCCATCAGGGTGCCGATCTGTACTTCGATGATGCGCCCCTGGAATACGTTTTCGCCATTGAACTTCTTCAGCATCTGCGCCTGGGTGGCGTGTACCACATCGCGGAAGTCCATGTAGGGCTTCATGTGGCCCTTGAAGGTAACCTTCACCGACTCAGGGATTGGCATGGCAGACTCGCCGGTAGCCAGAGCCACGGCAACGGTACCGGAGTCAGCGCCGAAGGCAACGCCCTTGGACATACGGGTGTGGGAGTCACCACCGATGATGATGGCGCGGTCGTCGACGGTAATGTCGTTCAGGACCTTGTGAATAACGTCGGTCATGGCCGGGTATACACCCTTGGGATCACGGGCAGTGATCAGACCAAAGTTGTTCATAAAGGACATCAGCTTGGGGATGTTAGCCTTGGCTTTGGAATCCCACACAGAGGCGGTGTGACAGCCAGACTGGTAAGCGCCATCAACGCTCGGGGAGATAACAGAAGCGGCCATCGCCTCCAGCTCCTGGGCGGTCATGGGGCCAGTGGTGTCCTGGGAGCCCACAATGTTCACTTTCACGCGCACGTTGGAGCCAGCGTGCAGTGGGGTCTTGGAGGTCACACCCACAGCGTTGCGGTTGAAGATTTTCTCAACAGCAGTCAGGCCCTGACCTTCATGGGAAATCTCTTTGGACGGTGCGTAAACCTGGGGGGCTTCAATGCCCAGAGCCGCAGCGGCGACGGTCTGCAGTTTCTTGCCGAAGACCACGGCGTAGGAACCGCCCGCTTTCATGAATTCCATTTTCGGTGGAGTGAAAGCGCTGGAAACGTCGACCAGCTCTTTGTCACCGTTGTACAGCTTCTTGGCTTTGGTATCGATGGTCAGCACGGTGCCGGTGGCTACGGAGTAGGCCTCTTCCAGCACCGGGTCGCCGTTGGCGTCGGTTACAGTGTTGCCGTCGGCATCGACTTTCTTAACCCAGTTTTTCAGGTCCAGACCGATACCACCGGTTACATCTACAGTGGTCAGGAAGATTGGCGCGATGCCATTGGTGCCGGCAACCACCGGAGCGATATTAACGAACGGCACATAGGGGCTGGCCTGCTTGCCGGCCCACAGGGCGACGTTGTTCACACCGGACATACGGGAAGAGCCCACGCCCATGGTGCCTTTCTCGGCGATGAGCATGACTTTGGCGTTGGGGTGCTGCTTCTGCAGGGCAACGATTTCCTGCTGGGCTTCCGGGGTGATCATGCACTGGCCGTGCAGTTCACGGTCGGCACGGGAGTGCGCCTGGTTACCCGGGGACAGCAGGTCAGTAGAGATGTCACCTTCACCGGCGATGTAGGTAACCACCTCGATTTTTTCCGGAACGTCTGGCAGCTTGGTGAAAAACTCAGCCTTGGCGTAGCTTTCCAGGATCTCTTTGGCAATCGCGTTGCCTTCTTTGAAGGCTGCTTCCAGACGAGCGGTATCGGCTTCGTACAGGAACACCTGGGTCTTCAGGACTTCGGAGGCGGGCTTGGCAACGGCGTCATTGGCAGACAGGGCCAGGTCCAGCAGGACTTCGATAGAGGGGCCGCCCTTCATGTGTGACAGCAGTTCGAAGGCGAACTCAGGGGTGATTTCTGCGACAGAAGCTTCGCCGAGGATGATCTCTTTCAGGAACTTGGCTTTTACGCCGGCAGCAGGGGTGGTGCCGGGGAGGGTGTTGTAGATGAAGAACTTCAGAGAATCTTCACGGTGCTCATTACCGGTATCTTTGATCTGGGCAATGATTTCTGACAGCAGCTCAGCGCTGTCGATGGGCTTGGGATTCAACCCCAGATCCTTTTTACGGGTGGCGATTTCATCCAAGTATTCTGAATATAAGCTCATTCAAACCTCCTGAAGGCTGCTAGCACGGTTGATTCCAATGTGTCTTTGTACTCGCGAAGGCTGCCCTGCGGCGAGTCTCTATCGGTGTTGGCAGTACTGGTATTCGCAGTGAGTCCGACTGTCCACACCGATGATTTCCTGTAATTTTTTTACAAAAACCACCTGAAAAAAGTGGCCGGATTGTACCGCAAACCCCGATAGGAGTTAACAAAGTGTGAAATTTTGCTACTTATATTCACTATAATCCTGCTGAATAGTTGTGGGCCCGTATATAAAACAGTCTGATTGCGCATTTACTGTTTCGGCGGCGGCGCGGTCGCCTCTCACGATAGGGCTGATCAGGAGGCAAAACGGCTCGAAAGGGCGGTGTAACATGCCTATAATCCACGCTTTCGGTGTGCCGACAGGGGAGTGATTGGCAGTGTTTGAGCGGGTAAAAACCCCTTGCGTCGGTATATGCAGCACCGGCATCGGAGACCAGGTCTGCCGCGGTTGCAAGCGCTTCGCCCACGAGGTGATCCACTGGAATGGCTACACCCAGGAGCAAAAGCTGCTGATTGCCCGACGGCTGGAGGGCTTCCTGGAGCAGGTGGTAAGCAACAAGCTGCAGATAGTCGATCGCGGGCAGCTGCTGGCGGCCATGCGCCACCAGCAGATCGCCTTCCGTGAAGAGCAGGATCCCTACTGCTGGGTGTTCGAGCTCCTTAAGGCTGGCGCCAGCCAGATCCAGGATCTGTCGGTCTACGGGCTGGCCTACCAACGTCAGTGGCAGGGGGTTCCCCTGGCGGAGATCAAGGCGGAAATCGATCAGGACTTCTATGTCCTCTCAAGCGCTCACTACGATCGCTATTTCTCGATGGTGCCGGAAGGCGATACCTAAAAAGGTGTTTTATTACATAGGCTTGGGCGCCAAAGTTAATGTTTGAAGTGAATATTGATCCGATTCTTGACTACCTGCCGTGTGTGACGCCGGAGGCCTGGCTGGAGCGCGCCCCGGCAGAGCTGGAAATTGTGTTGCTGGACCATGCGGCCAACGAAATGAAAGCGGCACAGTCGGCCATGACCCTGATGTCGAAGAACCCCACAAAGGTGGATCTGCTCAATAAAATGAGCCGGCTGGCGCGGGAAGAGCTGGTGCACTTCGAGAATGTGCTCAAGATCCTCAAGCGCCGCGGCATCACCTATCGCCCCCTGCGGGCCAGTCGCTATGCGGCCTGCCTGGCGAAGCACATCCGCCGTGAGCAACGGGAAAACCTGGTGGACACGCTCATTGTGGGCAGCATCATCGAAGCCCGCTCCTGCGAGCGCTTTGCGGCGCTGGCGCCACGGGTGGACCGGGAGTTGGCCAAGTTCTACCTGTCGCTGCTCAAATCCGAGGCACGTCACTTCCGGGATTACCTGACCTTGGCGGAGCGTTACAGTGACGAGGATATCAGTGCCCGGGTTGATCATTTCCTGGCTCTGGAGCGGGAGACTATCGAGTCACCGGACCCGCTGTTCCGCTTCCATTCCGGCCTGCCGGTCAGCGGCGAATCTGCACCCGCTGGTGCTGCGGACTGATAGTCCGGCCAGCCATAAACCCATTCATTACGCCTCGCCGCCGGCGGTGGGGCAAACACACTTCAGGAGAGAGGGAATATGTCCTTACGCCCGCGCCGTTCCGTGCTGTACATGCCTGGTGCCAATAGTCGCGCCATGGAGAAAGCCAAAACCCTGCCCGCCGATGCGCTGGTGCTGGACCTGGAGGACGCTGTCAGTCCCGACCAGAAAGAGAGTGCCCGGGAGCAGGTAGTGGCAGCGCTGCAGGCCGGTGGTTTTGGCAAGCGTGAGCTGGTGGTGCGTATCAATGGCCTGGATACCCCCTGGGCTATGGATGATGCTCATGCAGTGGCTGGGTTGCCCCTGGATGCGGTCTGTATTCCCAAGGTTGAGAGTGCCGGCCAGGTCCAGCAGGTGGTGGACTGGCTGGAGGAGTTTGGCGCGGCGGACCATGTGGGGGTCTGGGCCATGATCGAAACCCCGAAAGGGGTGAGCAACGTGGAGGCTATTGCCGCTGCCCACCCACGCCTGCAGTTGCTGTTGATGGGAACCTCCGATCTGGCCAAGGAGCTGCGTGTTCCCCATACCCCGGACCGCATTGGCTTTATCTACAGTCTCAGCCGTTGTGTGCTGGCGGCGCGCCAGAACGGCCTGGATGCTATCGATGGTGTGCACCTGTCGCTGGATGACGAGGAGGGACTGCGGCAGATCTGTGTGCAAGGACGCAGCCTGGGCTTTGATGGCAAATCGCTGATTCACCCTCGCCAGATTGAGGTCGCTAACCAGACCTTTGGTCCCGATGCTGAAGAGGTTGGGCGGGCACGGCGCATGATTCAGGCGTTCGAAGAGGCTGAGGCCGCTGGTAAGGGTGTTGCTGTGGCCGATGGCAAGCTGGTGGAAGTGCTGCACGTGGAAGAGGCGCGCCGCACCCTGGCCATTGCGGCTGCCATCAGCGCACTGGAGGGCTGAGGTTGCGCTCAGTCGTGTTCCGGCAGGCCCAACTGGCCATCGGGGTAGTGCTGTAGCTGGCGTTCAAGTTCTGCTTCCAGCGCTGCCTTCAGGTGCAGGTGACGCTTGTGGAGGTAGGGGTATAACCCCTGGTAGTTCCATTTGAACAGGCTGTAAAAGTCCCGCCGTATACCGGGATGGCGGTAGCGGGCCAGATCCTCCTCCTGGTGGCTGCGGGAGCGCCGGTGGCCAGTGATAAAAAAGTCGGCGCGATCGGCCGCCAGCATGCGGAAGGCGCTCTCGGTGGACTTCGCAGGTATCAGTTCAACCTGCTCCAGCGCGCGTAGCTGATTTTCGATGGACAGTGATCCTGTGGTGTAGAGCACCCGGCTGCCGGCTGGCAGGTCGCTGATGGTGTGGATGCTACTGATCGGGCGGGTGGAAAAGAAGGTTAGCGAAAAATAGGTGATCGGGTGTGCCAGCCGCACGTAGTACGGGTTGTGGCTCAATTGATCGGAGTCGGTGCGGCCGCAAGTGCCGTCGTAGGTGCCTTTTTCCAGTTCTGCGGCTTCCCGCAGCGGTGGCACCGGAAGTAGCCGAAAATTTACCTGTAACTTGTCAAAAACCGGTTGATAGAGGCTGCTCATCACCGTTTCGGACTCGCTGCCGGCGGGTATCGGGCAGCTGAAAACCAGCTTCGCAGTTGGCGTGCCTGTAGCCGGTTGTGACGCTTCAGCGCAGGCGGCGCCTGCCGCCAGGATCGCCAGTGCAGCTGCGGCCCGCAACAGTGTGGCGGCCTGGAAAAGTGGGGGTCGGATTTTCAAGTGCGATTTCTCAGTGCTGTTTTTCTATCGTTATTACGCACACATCCTGCAGACTCTGTTGCCAGCGAATGTTGAGGTCGTAGAGCATCATACCGTAGATTTTGGCTTCGTCCTGACTGTGATAGGCGGGCTGTGGTTGCTGCGCAATTACCTGCTCAATCAGCAGTCGCAGTGCCGGGTGTGTCGCTTCGAGGTCGGTCAGTGTGGCCGCTGCAGCGTCACTGAAGCGAACCGGCCGGTCAGAGCTGGGTTTGTCCGGCGCGTAGGCGCCATTGGCGTCCGCAACGGCGTCGGCGTAGGGCAGGTAGGGCTTGATATCCAGTACCGGGGTGCCGTGGAGCAGGTCGCCACCGCTGAAATGTACCCGCCACTGCCCGTTGTGGGTGCCGATGCCTTCCAGTTTTACCACGGACTGGCCAATGGGATTGGGGCGAAAGGGGCTGCGGGAGGCAAACACGCCAACCTTCTGGTTGCCGCCAAGTCGTGGAGGGCGGGCCATGGGTTTCCACCGTTCGCGCATGGCCTCGTGGAATACAAACAGTATCCAGGCGTGACTGAACGCCTCAAGGCCTCTCAGAATCTCTTCGCGATTGCAGGGGCCGCAGAGCTCAATAAAGCCCTGGTCGGCGGTGACCAGTCCCGGTTGCCGCGGAATGGCAAACTTCTCCCGGTAGGGGCTGTGAACCACACCTATGGTGTCAAAGGTGAAGGACACTGGTGTCAGGCCTGCAGTTCGGCCAGGGGTTTGTTCAGCAGCTGCAGGCCGCCGTCGTTGTCTGCCTGCAGCCACCAGCCGTGGGTGTCCCAGTCTCCCAGCACGATACGCTCGGCGTTGGCACCATTGGCTTCCAGGCTATGGCGCGCGGGGCGGTGGGTGTGGCCGTGAATCATGCGCTGGCAGTGATGCTGCTCCAACAGGGCTACGACCTCCGCCGGGGTGACGTCCATAATGTCTTCGGCTTTCATGCTGCTCATGCTTTTGCTCTGCTGCCGCAGCTGGCGGGCGATCATGCGCCGCTCCTCCAGGCTTTTGCCCAGCAGCTCTGCCTGCCAGGCGGGTGAGCGGGCCATCTGGCGGAAGGCCATATAGGGCTCATCACGGGTGCAGAGGCTGTCGCCATGCAGCAGCAGGGTGTCTGTGCCGTGCAGGCTGATGGCTTCGGTTTCACCCAGCAGGGTGGCGCCACAGCGCTGTGCCCAGGCTTCTCCCATCAGGAAATCGCGGTTACCGGACATCAGGTACAGTGGTCGGCCGCTGTTGCTGAAGGTCGTTAGGGTATCGGCGATGCGCTGGTTAAAGGGGGCATCGTCATCGTCGCCGACCCAGACCTCAAAGAAGTCACCAAGAATATAGAGGGCATCGGCCGCCTGCGCTTCGCGCTGCATAAAGCCTTCGAAGGCCCGGGTGATGTCTTCACGTTCCGGCTGCAGGTGCAAATCGGAGATAAACAGGGTGGTCATGGGCGTGATTCGGGTGGCAGGGTGAGAATGGGAGGGGCTGAGACCCCGGCTGGCCGGGGTCCCGGGGGCATGATCAGGCTACAGTAACCTTTTCGATCACCACCGGCTCTACCGGTACATCCTGGTGGCCGGCAGCCATGCCGGTTTTAACGCCCTTGATCTTGTCCACCACCTCGGTGCCTGCAGTTACCTTGCCGAACACACAGTAGCCCCAGCCCTGGCTGGTTTTGCCGGAGTGGTTCAGGAAACTGTTGTCTTTCACGTTGATGAAAAACTGTGCGGTGGCGCTGTGAGGGTCCATGGTGCGGGCCATGGCGATGGTGTAGCAGTCGTTCTTGAGGCCGTTGTCGGCTTCGTTCTCGATGGTGTCGCGGGTCTTCTTCTGGCTCATGTCGGCGCTGAAGCCGCCGCCCTGAATCATGAAGCCGTCAATAACCCGGTGAAAAATGGTGCCTTCGTAAAAACCGTCTTCGGCGTACTGCTTGAAGTTGGCGGCGGTCTTGGGGGCCTTGTCGAAATCCAGCTCCAGTACGATATCGCCAAAATTGGTGTGCAGAGTAATCATCGGTGGCTCCTGTCTGGCGCCCTGCGGCGGTGTGCTGCAGGGCAAAAAATCTTTAGCGGGTGGGTGCTTAGAGCACCGCGAGGTGGCTATAATACACGATTTCCCCACGTGGTGGGGCAGGTCTCAATCGCCTGATTTTTGAACAATTTGCCCGGTTGCCGGCGCAGTAAGGAATTACCAGAACCCCATGAGCGACGCGAACAGCAAGCCATTGAATTTTCTCGAACAGATCATCAAGCAGGATATCGATTCGGGCACCACAGCCAAGTTGATCACCCGGTTTCCGCCCGAGCCCAATGGCTACCTGCATATCGGCCACGCCAAATCCATCTGTCTCAATTTCGGCCTGGCAGAAAAGTTCGGTGGTGAGTGCAACCTGCGTTTCGACGATACCAACCCTGCCAAGGAAGAGCTCGAGTATGTCGAGTCCATCAAGCGCGATGTGGCCTGGCTCGGTTTCCGCTGGCCGGGAGAGGTGCGCTATGCCTCTGACTATTTCGACCAGTTTTACGACTGGGCCCTGCACCTGATCCGCGAGGGTAAGGCCTATGTCTGTCACCTCACTGCCGAGCAGGCTAAAGAGTACCGTGGCTGGGCGACCCAGCCGGGCAAGCCCAGCCCCTGGCGCGATCGTCCGGTGGAGGAGAACCTGGCGGACTTCGAAAAAATGCGTGCCGGTGAGTTCGACGAGGGCGCCTGTGTGCTGCGCGCGAAAATCGATATGGCCAGCCCCAACATGAACATGCGTGATCCGATTCTCTATCGCATCCGCAAGGTGTCGCATCACCAGACCGGTGACAAGTGGTGTATCTATCCGTCCTACGACTTCTCCCACGGCCAGGAAGATGCGATTGAGGGGGTGACACACTCCATCTGTACCCTGGAGTTTGCCGATCACCGTCCGTTGTACGAGTGGTTCCTTAACAACCTGCCGGTACCCATGGTGCCGCGGCAGTATGAATTCGCGCGCCTGGAGTTGAACTACACGGTGACCTCCAAGCGCAAGCTGAAGCAGCTGGTGGACGAGAAGCGTGTCGATGGATGGGATGACCCGCGCATGCCGACCATCTCAGGTATGCGTCGCCGCGGCTACACCCCGGCCTCCCTGCGCAACTTCTGTGATTTGATTGGTGTCACCAAATCCGGCAGCACCATTGACGTGGGGCAGCTGGAGTACTGCGTCCGCGATGACCTCAACAACGTCGCGCCGCGGGCCATGTGCGTGATCAAACCGCTCAAGGTCACCATCCGTAATATGCCAGCGGGTGAAACCCAGACCATGAAACAGCCGGTTCACCCCAACCGCGAAGAGATGGGCGAGCGTGAGTTGCCGTTCACCCGCGAAATCCTCATCGAGCAGGATGACTTCACCGAAGACACCAGCCTGTCGCGCAAAAAGTTCAAGCGCCTGGTGCTGGGTGACTACGTGCGCCTGCGCGGTGCCTATGTGATCAAGGCGGAAGAGTCGATCAAGAATGAAGCGGGTGAAATTGTCGAGGTGATAGCCACCCTGGTGGAGGGCACTGTGGGCGAGAACCCACCGGAAGACATCAAGCCGCGCGGCGTGATCCATTGGGTATCTGCCACAGAGAACGTGGATTGCGAAGTGCGTCTCTACGACCGTCTCTTTAACGATCCAGCCCCGGACGCCGGTGACAAGAACTTCCTCGACGCCCTGAATCCGGAGTCGCTCACGGTGGTGAAAGGGTGCAAGGGCGAGATCGGCCTGCAGTTTGCCCAACCCGAGCGCGCCTACCAGTTCGAGCGCGAAGGCTATTTTTGTATTGATGCCCAGTACAGCAGCGGTTCCACCCTGGTGTTCAACCGTACCATCGGCCTGAAAGATAACTGGTCCGCCAAGGTTTAAGACCAGCACGACGCCTCCGGCAATGGCGGGAGGCGTGATTTACATTGACGCAGTAACAGACAGGACAGCGCCGGCGAGACTGCCACCACATTAGCGCGCTGCTAAAACCCTATGACGCTTTACGTATACAACACGCAAACCCGTAAGAAAGAGATCTTTGAACCGCTGGTACCCGGGCAGGTAAAAATGTATGTCTGCGGGCCAACCGTCTACAACCTGGTGCACATCGGCAACGCCCGTCCGGTGGTGGTGTTTGATACCCTGTTCCGCGTGTTGCAGAGTGAATTCGATCAGGTCACCTACGCCCGCAACATTACCGACATCGATGACAAGATCATGAAGGCCGCGGCCGAGAACGGTGAGCCTATCTCGGCGCTGGCGCAGCGTTACGCGGCCGAATTCGAAGCGGATATGGCGCAGCTCAACAACCTGCCACCGACCGTTGTACCCTACGCCACTGAGCATGTACCACAGATGATCGACATGGTGCAGCGGCTGGTCGACAAGGGCCACGCCTACGAGGCAGAAGGCCATGTGCTGTTCGCGGTTCAGTCCATGGAAAACTACGGCAAGCTCTCCAATCGTTCCCTGGAAGATATGCTGGACGGTGCCCGTGTGGAAGTGGCGCCCTACAAAAAATACGCTGGTGATTTCGTGCTGTGGAAGCCCTCCAACGCGGGTGAGCCCGGTTGGGACAGCCCCTGGGGTTACGGTCGTCCGGGCTGGCACCTGGAGTGCAGCGCCATGATCGAAACCCACCTGGGTGAGACCATCGACATTCACGGTGGCGGTCGGGACCTGATTTTCCCGCACCACGAGAATGAGGTGGCCCAGTCCTGCTGTGCCCACGACGGCAAGCAGTATGTGCGTTACTGGATGCACAACGGCTACATCAATATCGATGGCGAGAAGATGTCCAAGTCGCTGGGCAATTTCCGCACGGTGCGTGAGTTGTTGAGTCAGTACCGTGGCGAAGTCATACGTTGCGCGTTGCTGTCTGCCCAGTACCGCTCCGAGATGGACTTTTCCGTTGACCTGCTGGAAGAGACCAAGGCCCGCCTCGACAGTTTCTACAGTGCGCTGCGCGACGCGGCTGAAGAGCCAACGATCGACGTGGATATCAAAGGCACCGCTTTTTATGCGGCGTTGCTGGACGACCTGAATACGCCCATCGCCCTGGCCGAGTTGCGCCAGATCGCCCGTGAACTGAACAAGGCGGATGACGCGGACAAACCGCAGCTGAAGTCGCTGCTGCTGAAGGCCGGTGAGTTGCTGGGGCTGCTGCAGCAGGATCCGGAGCTGTGGTTTACCGGTGGTGCCGGCGACCAGATTTCTGCCGACGAGGTTGAGACCCTGATTGCCGAACGAGTGCAGGCGAAAAAGGATAAAAACTTTGCCCGTGCCGATGAGATTCGCGCAGAGCTGAAGGCCCAGGGCGTGGAGCTGGAGGATTCCCGGGACGGCACTACCAAGTGGCGCCGGGATTAAAACGACTTGCACGAGTCCCGATCCTGGGTATCAGACGACGAGATTGCAGAGGGCAGAAGAGTGAGCATTGAAGATCGTAAGCAGGGAGAGACCGTTCGTCGCGCCGTCATGGGTGACGAGTTTGTGGATCGAGCCCTTGGCAACGCCACCGAATTTGACCAGCCATTGCAGGACCTGGTGATGGAAAATGCCTGGGGCGGTCCCTGGACCCGGGACGATCTGCCTCGTGCAACCCGCAGTCTGGTGACCATCGCCATGCTGATTGCGCTGAAGGCGCCCAACGAGCTCAAGGGACATGTACGCGGTGCCCTGCGCAATGGCGCCAGCAAGGAAGAGATTCGTGCGGTCATCCTGCAGGCAACGGCCTACTGCGGTTTTCCCGCGGCACTGGAAGCCATGCGTGCAGCCCGGGAAGTTATCGATAACTGGGAGGATTGAGCGTGACCGTAACCCCTGAATTCCGTTTCCGTCGCCTGCGCCGTACCTCAACCCTGCGCAGTCTGGTAAGACAGCACCATATCAGCACCGACGACCTTATCCTGCCGCTGTTTGTGGAGGAGGGTATCAGCGAGCCGGTAGCCATCCCCAGCATGCCCGGTGTCGTGCGCTATCCCGAGAGCCAGCTGGCGGAGGTAGTTCAGCGCGCCTGGAGCAAGGGCATTAAAGCGGTGCTGCTGTTTGGGGTGTCTACCCATAAGGACAGCGTTGGCTCCGATACCTGGGACGCCGATGGGTTAATGGCCCGTTGTATCCGCAGTGCCAAACAGGCACAGCCGGAAATGGTGGTGATCAGTGACAACTGTTTCTGCGAATACACCGATCACGGCCATTGCGGTGTGCTCTGTGAAGGCTCCCATGAAGGGCTGGATGTGGACAATGATCCCACTCTGGCCAACCTGCAGAAGCAGGCGGTAGTAGCGGCAGAGGCGGGCGTGGATATGATTGCCCCCTCCACCATGATTGACGGCATGGTAGCGGCTATACGGGAGGCACTGGATGGGGCGGGATTCAGCCACATTCCGGTGATGTCCTACTCCACCAAATTTGCCTCGGCGTTTTACGGGCCGTTCCGTGACGCGGTGGACAGTACCTTCAAGGGTACCCGCGCCACTTATCAGATGGATCCGGCCAACAGTCGTGAAGCACTGGCGGAATCCATGCTGGATGAAATTGAAGGCGCCGACATCCTGATGGTGAAGCCGGGTATCGCTTACCTGGATGTTATTGCCGCGATTCGCGCCCACTGCGAGCGGCCGTTGGCGGTCTATCACGTCAGTGGTGAGTACGCCATGATCAAGGCCGCCGCCAATGCCGGTGTGATTGATGAGCAGGCGATCGTCATGGAGACCATGATGGCGTTTAAGCGCGCCGGGTGTGACCTTATTATTACCTACTACGCCGAGCAGATCGCTGACTGGCTCAATAATTAGAATAAAATGGCGGTTTTTATCGCTCAGGAGTGATCCATGAAGTTTCGTATCCCTATGGCCGTGCTGGCCACTCTTGTACTGGTTGCCGGCTGTTCCCCCAAGGTGGGCAGTGAGGCCTGGTGTAACAAGATGAAAGAGACCCCCAATGGTGACTGGTCCAGCAATGACGCCAGCGCCTATGCCAAAAACTGCATCTTCCGCTGAGTCCTGTGGCCTTGAAGCAATATCTGATTGTTGCCTCGCTGCTGCTGGCGGGCCTGTTGCTGGTGATGCTGGGGCTGGCGTTTATTGAAGGCAGCGACCAGGAGCCGCCACTGGTTGGCGAAGCCTGGTGCGAGTTCATGATGAACAAGCCCAATATCGAGTGGACCGAAAGCGAAGCGGACAGCTTTGCCAGAACCTGTCTGGGTGGCGAGTAGCGTGGCTGCTCAACGTCCCGATTGCAGACTGCGGACTGCATGATACCGGGCATGTTTTTCTCTGACAGCCGCGAGCATTTTTTTCGTCCTCTGACCGGTAAGTACCGCGAGGTGGTGGTGGAGTGCCTGCGGCTGCTCTACCAGCGCATGTACACCGATCTCAGCGATTTTGGCCACCTGCGCAGTCGTGAGCAGATGGTGGCCATTTTTCAGGAGGCCATCGCCCGCGCACCATTGCTGGAAGCCGACGATGGTATCTCCGGCGAGGAAGAGGGGCGCTTTCGCAACCAGCGGGAGCTGGCGGGGTTTATTCTCAACCTGTTGCTGGAGCATGGCTGGCTGGAACGGCAGCTGGATGAAGCCACGCTGCAGAGTACCTACGCCTTCAGCAAGACCGGACGACTATTTACCCAACCGTTTATCGAGAGTGACAGTCGCCAGTTTCGCACCCGCAACCGCAACACCCGCAATACCCGCAACAGCCTGCAGGCCTTCCTCGACAAGGGCGAGGTACACGACCTGCTGGACGCCTTTGAGTACTCCGAACGCATTGTCAGCGACTTTACCGATGTGATCTCCGAACTGGAGGATCGCAAGCGGCAGCTGGTGCGGGAGGTGGAAGCCCGGCAGCTGGTGGAGCAGGCCACGGACGAGTTCTTCGCCTTTATGGAGCAGCGTTTCAAACCGGACCTGGAGGTCCGTCTCTCTGCTGACAGTGTGGAGAAATACCGTGACCAGATCAGTGAGCTGATCCAGAGGATACGTCGCAAACGCCCCTACGGCGGCGGTGGCGAGGATGCCGGCAAGGACTGGCGCGCGGTAATGGAGCTGCGCCTGCGGCAGATACTGCCGGGGCAGGTGGTGGCCGGGCAGTCGATTCTGGAGAACCTGCTGTGCGGTATCGAAGAGCGGCTGCGCAGCGCCTGTGAAGGTATGCTGCCGGCACTGCGGCGTTCCCTTAACAGCTTTACCCAGCGTGCTGACATTATTATGCGGCAGCTGAGCTACCTGCACAGCCGCAATGACGATGGTCTGCTGGAAGCCTGCCAGCAGCTGGCGACTCTGGGTCAGGAGCAGCAGGACACCATTCTGGGCGAGGTCGGTACAGACCTGGCCGGGGTGACCCTGGGGTATCTCGATCCCGGCCAGATACAGCTGCGGGAGCGCAGTGCCCGCCGGGTGGTGCAAAGCCGGGTCATTGAAGAGCAGGGCATTGACCGGGATGCCCGCCGTGAACTCTATATCCAGCAGGCGCTGGATCAGGCCTTTGCCATCCAGAGCGCGGATGTGCGCGGTTACATCCATGACGCATTGCGCCATACCGGGCAGATCAATACCCGCCATTTGCCGGTCAACAGCGCCCGCGAGCTATTGGCGTTGGCGCAGGCGATACAGGTGGGTTCGGCGGACAACCTGAGTTCGGAGTTCCGTTTGCGGGTGACGCCTCTGAGCCAGGACGGCGAGGGCCAGTGGCTACCGCAGTCAGCGGCGGCAGTGGTTGACGACTTTTTCCATCGCAGGGATGAATTTGTGATCGAACTGATAGAGGTGAATGGTGAGCAGTAATCTGCTGGAGACCCTGCAGCAGCAGTTGCAGGAGAAAAACCTGAGCCAAGGCGACTGGCTGGAACTGATCCAGCGCTTGCTGGACTACGGCGTTATCTGCCGTGACGAGAGTCGTATTGAGTCCGATCTCTATGACCGTTTTGTTCGCATCGAAACTCTGGTGGACGATTATCTGGCGCTGATGGGTGTGCGCCTGCACCACGACAGTCACTTTGAGTATGTACGCCTGATTCCACCCGGAGCGCGGGTGCCGGGCATTGATGATGAGCAGGACCAACCCTTCAACGGCGGCCTGCGCGCACGCCTCTCCCAGCAGGAGGTGGCACTGGTACTGGTGCTGCGCACGGAGTATGACAAGGCACTGCGCGAGGGCAAGGTAGACGAGGGTGGTTGCGTCAACCTCTCCATGGAAGCGCTGGTACTGGCGCTGAAGAATCTGCTCTCCCGCAGCCTGCCGGAGAACATCAGTGATCGCCGTCAGCTGTTCAAGCGCCTGCGACAGCTGCGCCTGATCCGCTACAGCGCCGATGCCGAGCTGCCCGATGGTGACAGCTGGATCAAGATTCGGCCCATGGTGGTCAATCTGGTGAGTAACGAGCTGATTGACCAGCTACTGGCTGCTGCCGCATCCGCACAGCCCTTGCCAGAGGATGACACTCCCGAGCCGGAGGTCGCTCCGCCGCAGACCCTCAACCAGGTCAGCGTCGATGCTGACTCTGTGTTCGCTGACACTGTCGACGAGGATTGAGCGTGTACCTGAAGAAATTCATCTATGTGAATTGGGGCAATATCCCCCACGCCGAGTTCGAATTCGGGCCGGTAAACCTGCTCTCCGGTGGCAACGGCTCCGGCAAGACCACCGCCGCCGACGCCATCCAGACGGTGATGACTGCTGCGCACGATAACCTCTTTCACTTCAACCCGGGGCAGGATGAGTCCACCCAGCGCGGTCGTGGTGGCAAGCAGGTGCGCACACTGGCCTCTTACGTGCTGGGTTGTGACGATGGTGCCTACGCCCGCCCGGAGGCCTGTGACGGCTATCTGGCGGCGGTTTTTGCGCCCACCAATGGTGAAGATGGAGAACCTTTTACCGCACTGCTGGCCATGCGTGCCTTTGTGGAAAACGCGGGCCAGCAGAAAATTGCCCGGCTCGACGACAGCCTGTTTTTTATCCTCCCCGAAGTCAGCCTGTGCCTAGCGGATCTGGTGAAGAGCGACAAGGGTGGGCGCTACGTGGTGCCCATGGATCGTGTCTACACCCAGCTGCGCAAGCAGTTCGGCAGTGCAGCGGTGGAGAAGTACGATAAGAAAAAAGCTTACTTGTGTCGTCTCTATGGCGTCCTGCGCGGTCGCCGCGACGCCGTCTCTGAACGGGAGGCCATGAACGCTGCCCGTGCTTTCTCGCGCTTTATGGCCTACAAGCCCATCAAGGGTATCGATGAATTCGTCTCGCAGGAGGTACTGGAACCCCGTGACCTGGGGGATGCGATTCGCGACGTCTCTGCCATGCTCAAGCGTATCCACGCCATGGAAGGCGATGCCCGCCAGCTGCGCGAAGCCACCGAACGCCTGCAGAGTGCCCGCGACAGCGCTGATCGTTTTGTCGCCCAGTGGCTGGAGCAGAACCTGCTGGACTACAGCCTGGCCCGCAGCCGCTACGTGCAGTGCCAGGGGCGTTACCTGAAAGAGAAAACCCTGCAGCAAACGGTGCGGGAACAGGTACAGGCCAACGAGCGCGATAGCGAGTTGGGTGAGGCGCGGCGCAAGGACATTCGTGAGCGTCGTTATGAGCTGGACCTGCGTCGGTTGCAGGTTCCCGCCTTGCGGGATAAGGACGAGCTGGAGCAGGGGATCGCCGGGCTGGAACAGGAGTTAACCCGGTCGGCGCCATCGCTGCTGCAGGAAGACCAGCAACTGCAGCGCAACCGTCAGGCGGCGGCGCAGATCCATAAACAGCTGCAGCAGACCTCCCTGTCTCTGTCACTGCCGGCACTGGCTGACAAGGGGCTGGGGAAAAGTCTCGCCGCCGTCGCCGGTGATGTGTCGAGCATCGATTTTCACGCGCTGTTTACCCGCGACTGGATCGATATTTCGCCACTGGAGAACCACCTCGATGAAGCCCTGGCACAGCAGCAACTGCACAACCGCTTGTCGGAGCGGTGGCTGACCCAGGCCGGCAACGATGGCAGCCTGCGGGACCAGCTGGCGCAGGAGCGGGACAGACGCCGCCAGACCAGTGAACGGCTGCGCCGCCGGGTGCAGGAGAAAGAGACCGATATCGAGCTGCTGGAGCAGCGTCGCACCGTCTATCCCGGCTTTGTCCGTAGCGCACTGGAGCTGCTGCAGCGGCAATTGCCGCAGGCTGATGCGCGGGTGCTGTGTGACTATGTGGAGGTGGTGGACGGCGATTGGCAATCTGCCGTCGAAGGCTACATCGGCGGTAATCGCTTTGGCATCATTGTTGAAGAAGATTACGAGGCGGAAGCCATTCGCCTGCTGCGTCGCGAGCAGGCGGCCAGCCGGGGTGGGCAGGCCAAGGTGATACAGGGCAACAAAGCACGCCGTGACGCGGACCGTATTCGCCAGCTGCCCGATGACTCCATTGTGCATGTGATGCAGTTTGGTCATGCGGTAGCCGAGGCCTACCTGACCGTCAGTTACGGCCAGGTGCAGCGGGTGGTGGACGCCGATACCCTGCGCAACACACATCGCGGTGTCACCCGGGATGGCATGGGCTCCGGCAACTACGCCATGTTCCGCTGTGATATTGCCGACAGCGAACTGGTATTTGGTCAGGCGGCGCGGGAGAAGGCGCTGCAAGCCAAGCGTAACGAATTGGCGGATATGCAGGTGGAGTGGCAGCAGAGTGCTGATCACGCCAATGAATGCCAGTTGATACTGCAATCCGTGGATCAACTGAAGCCACTCAGTTACGCGGACAAACTGCAAGCCATGCTGGGTGTACAACGCAAACTGCAACAGGCGGAAGAGAGCCTGCGGCAGCTGGACCTGTCGGACTTTACCGAGCTGGAAGCACAGCTGACACAGTTGGCGACGGAAGAGAAGCAGCAGGAAGACAAGCTGTCGGCGCTTAATAAAAGCCTGATTGAGCTCAAGGCGCGGCTGACAGCGCTGGATAAAGCCTGCCATCAGTTGAGTGAAGAGCAGGATCACAACCTGGAACTGCTGGAAACCGCGGAAGATAACCTGCGCAGCCTGACCGCTATACGCGCCGACTTCGACGCCGAGCAGCAGCTGGCGCTGGCGGAGCAACAGGTGCAGGCCCACAACAACCCGGATTACTTCGCCAACGCCGCCGAAACTCTGGCTGGAGAGTTGAACAGCGAGCTCAACACACTGCAGAAACGCGTGCTGGAACATAACCAGCACTGCCAGAGCAGTGACGCGCTGGCGCTGGAGCTGGACTTTGCCGATGCGCTGGGGCGTAACAACTTCCGCCATGTGTGTGATCTGCAGCGGCAGCTGGACACCCTTTATAACCGTTTCAAGAACAATATCCTCGCCCGTCGTTACGAGGAACTCTCCAGCTTGCGGGAAAGTTTCAATAACGCCTTTGTTACCAACCTCTGCCACTCCATCTACCAGGCCATTAATGACGGTGAATACACTCTCAAGTCCCTCAACAAGGAGCTGCAGCATCACCGCTTCGGCGCCGACCGGGAGAGCTTTGAGTTCGGCTGGGAGTGGCTGCCGGAGTTCAGGGAGTACTGGCAGTTCTTCCGCGCGGTGATGGATAACCCCAGTCTCGGCGATGGTGAAACCCTGTTCACCATGGAGCTGAGCAGCAAACACCAGCAAGTGCGTGACCGGCTGATGGCCATGCTGTTGGACGAAGACGAGGACAAGGCGCTGCGGGACCTGGCTCGTATTGCGGACTACCGCAATTATCGTCGCTACGAAATCTACAAAAAGCCGGAGGGCAAGGCGCCCATCGCCCTGAGCCAGTATGGCACCGGCTCCGGCGGCCAACTGGAGACCCCGGCCTACATCATCCGCAGCGCGGCCATCACCTCAGCGTTCCGCTTTAACGAGGGCAAAACCCACCTGCGCATGGTACTGGTGGACGAGGCTTTCTCGAAAATGGACGAACACCGCTCCAAAGAGGTGATTCGCTACCTGACGGAGTCACTGGGGCTGCAGCTGATGTTTATTATGCCCACCAGCAAATCGGGTCCGTTTATGGACCTGATCAGCAACCAGTTTGTCTTCAGCAAGGTGCCTACTACGGCGCCGGCCGGCGAGCTGCACACCCGCGTGCTGGTGGACCGCCAGCAGTGCAATAAAGAGAAAATCGCCGAGCTGATGGCCAATCATCGGCGGGCAATTCGCCAGCAGGCCTCGCTGGATTTTCTCGAAGAGGTTGAACTTTGATCCATGCCACTGCAGCAACCGGGTTGCTGCAGTGGCTTGTTATATAAGTGGTTAACTGATGTTTGAGGTATCGCAATAAATGACCGCTGTTACAGGTAATGCCCGTCTGCAGGAGCAGTTCTACCGCCTGCGTTCCAATAAAGCGTTTGAGTTGTTTGTTATTACGGTAATTGTGCTGTCAGCGCTGCTGATTGGCGTAAAAACCTATCCCTTACCCGATCTGGTGGTGCAATCCATCACTATTCTGGACTGGTCCATTACGATTATTTTCCTGGTTGAGATCGTGGTGCGGTTTCTGGGGGAACCAAACAAGGCGCGCTTCTTCCGCAATGGCTGGAATGTATTTGATACCTTAATTGTAGTGGTAAGTCTGGTGCCCATCGACAACAGCGATATGGCGTTGATCGGTCGCCTGGTGCGTATTTTCCGCGTCTTGCGGATGGTCTCCATTATCCCCGAACTGCGCATGCTGCTTACCTCGCTGATGAAAGCACTGCCGCAGCTGGGGTATGTGGTGCTGATGATGTTCATCATCTTCTACATCTACGCCGCTATCGGCAGCACGTTTTTCCATAGCATTAATGCCACCCTGTGGGGCGATATTGCCCTGAGTTTGCTGACCCTGTTCCGGGTGATGACCTTTGAGGACTGGACGGATGTCATGTACGAGACCATGGAAGTCTATCCGTTGAGCTGGGCTTATTACCTGACCTTTATCTTTTTTACCGCCTTCGCCTTTCTTAATATGATCATTGGTATTGTGGTCAATGTGATGGAGGAGGAGCACCAGCAGGCCGCCAAAGCCGAAGCTATTGCGGCGGGGGAGCCCAGCCTGCGGGAGCTGCAGGAGGAGATTCGGGCGCTGCGACAGGCCATCGTGCAGGCGCAGCCGCAGCTGGCAGAAGCCCCGTTGAAGGGTAAGGTGGAAGAGCCAGCCTGATTGCCCCGGGATCAGCGGCAAGTATTGTCAGGGGCGCCTGACGTAGCGCCAGATGCCGTCAACCATCACTGAGCGGTGTTGCGGTCCCTTGCTGTCAGGGTCGCCGCTCAGGTAGGCGCAGTCGTCTTCGTAGGCGCTGATGGTCTGGTCTTCGGCGATCATGATACGGGGTTTGTAGGCGGGAGGCTGTCGCTCTCTGCAAAATGCCCGTGCGGCCTCAATGCTGTCCAGCGCTGCCAGCTCCTGCAGGGTGATGATGGCGGGGGGGAGTACCGGCAACTCTCCCTGTTCCTGCAGCCGCAGGGCCTCTGCAGGTGTCAGCCAGCGGGCTTCGACAATTTCACCCTGATCCACTGCCACCGCTCTATCGCCGCCTATATCCCCCAGCAGAAACCAGGTGGAGAAGCGCCGGCTCTTGCCGGCCGGCGTCAGCCAGTAGCTCCACAGCAGAAAACGCTCGCTGTCGACGGTTAAGCCGGCTTCTTCAAGGGTTTCCCGTGCTGCTGCCGCACGGGCCGCCGGCAGGGATTCCCGGGGCTGGCCGGGGGCGTCACTGGCATCGATACGGCCACCGGGAAACACCCAGCGATCCGCCGCAAACGCCAGTTGTTCGCTGCGCTTGAGTAACAATACCTCGAAGCCAGTCTCTGCAGGGCGCAGGAGAATAACCGTGGCAGCGGGTTGCGGGAGCAGGGTACTGGTGTCCGTCATGGGGGTCAGCTGTCCTGTAGCAGGCGCACTTCCCGCTGCGGGAAGGGAATCTGTATATGGTGCTCTTTGAGGGTCCGGTAAATACAGCGGTTGGCTTCGAAGCGCAAGCTCATAAACCGCTCGGTCGGTAGCCACAGGCGCACACCAATATCGATGCTGCTGTCGGCAAAGGCATCGATGCCTACCTGTGGTGGTTTCTGTTCGGCATCAACGCCGTCCATCTGGCACAGCGCGCGGTGCAGTAACTCGATAACCTGTTCCGGGTCTTCACTGTAGGCGATGCCAACGCTCAGTTCAGCAAGGCTGAAACTGGCGGAGTTATGCAGGATCTCGCCAACAATATGGCGGTTGGGGATGGTGATGCGGGTACCGTCCTCGTTCACCAGCACGGTGCAGGCGAGGCGAACTTCATCCACCAGCCCGGATTGGCCCTGAATAAAGATGGTATCGCCCACCACAAACGGTCGGGTCATGATGATATTGAGACCGGCACCGTAATTGGAGAGCAGCCCTTGTACGGCGAGGCCGGCACCAAGGGAGAGGGCGCCGACGGCGGCGACAAACGGGGTCACACTGATGCCGATCTTGCCGAGTGAGACGATCGCCACCATTACCACAATCAGGATGCGCACGACGGCTGCAATAAACCGGCTGAGTGTAATGTCGAGGTTTTTGCGTTCGCACAGGTGCAGCACCATGGTGCTCACCTTGCGCGCCACCAGCACGCCGATCACAAGAATCAGCATGGCGCCCAGCAACTGGAAGCTGTAGTTAACGAAGAATTCCATCAGCAGGGTGTAGAGGGTTTGCAACTGTTCCAGTTCCTGGTCGAGATGGGCTTCCATATTCCGGGTCTCCGTGTCCTTCTGTTTTTCAGGCTGGCAATTGCCTCAGACTAGCCGTAGAGCGAGACGACAGCAAGCCGTCGGGTCTGTTTCAATGTCCTAGTTCACCTGGTAGGGAAGTTTGGGCTGGAAAGGTTTGATCATTTCCTGCACCTCACTGTAAATGCGCTTTACATCCGGCATCAGGCCTACTTCCATACGCCGTGAGAGCATGGTGACAGGGAAGACACACTCCTGGGTGCCGGGTATACAGGCGGCACGACTGGTACCGATCCTGTCGCTGTATTTTTTCCACTCCAGCCCGAACTCTGCCACCATCACATTGCCCAGCACCACACCCAGAGCCTGCAGGCGCAGGGAGTCATCCTTGGGGACCAGACCGCGGTAGATAATGCGCTGTAGCAGTTCCAGGTCGCTCTTGTCGCCGCGTACCGGGGTGCCGAATTCGCTGCGCCCGAGCTCGTCGATCCGCTCCACCTGCTTTTCCAGGTAACTGTTGTCGAGCCAGTTAAGCTCTTCGATGGTGACCTTCTCTTCTGCGCTGGCCGGGGCAGCCAGTACGCTAAAAATGATCAAAAAACAGCCAGTTAAGCGCATGTCAGTTCTCTCTTGCAGTGAGCCGGGCAGTATATCCGCCTGCCCGGAAAAGATGAACGGCCGGTGGCGTGTGGGGATGTGGACAGAGGCATGGGTTTTGTCTCCCGGGCGGGTATACTTGCCGGCTTGAATCCGGAATAGTTCAGAAATCTTTTTACCCGAGGAGTTCCTTTTGGCCATAACACACTGCATTGCCCACGCTATCCGACGTGAGGGCCCTGACTCTGCGGTCAGCCTGCAACAGGCACCTGCCGTGTTGACGCTCAATGGCCCGCTGGAAGAACTGGTGCGGGAGCTGAAGCACGCCTATCTTGGTAAGGCGGGCAAGCAGTATGGGCGCTTCAGCAGCGATTACAGTGTTGCTGTGGTGGGCCAGTGGCTGCGGGAGTGCTGCGAGGAGAAGATGGCTTTCGAGACCTTCTCCGGCAAGGCCGCCGAGCACCTGCGCAGCCTGCTGGGTGAGACGGAGGTGGTCATCGACGGCTACCTGCTGATTGCTCTGGAAAAACTGGCTGACAGTGATGCCGCCTACCTGTTCTTTATCCAGCCCAACGAAGGCGTATGGCTGGATGGTGACCTGCAGCTGCAAAAGACCTTTTACCTGGACGTTCGCGGTGTCACCGCAGCGGCCAAGGTTGAATTAAGTGATTGGTTGTCCGGCGACGATAACAGCTACCTCAGTGTACTGCGGGCACGGGGTGACAAGGCGTTTACCGACTGCTTCTGGCAGTGGGTCGGCTTTTCCGACGCCCGCGACGTGGCCGCCGAGACCAAGGTATTTCTCGATGTGGTGACGGACTACAGTGAGCAGCTGGAAGCGGAAGAAGCTCACGTTTACCGCAACCGGGTGATTGACTATTGCCTGGAGCAGGATAAAAAGGGAGAGCCGGTGGTCATAAGGGATCTGTCAGGCCATCTCAATCAGGAGGAGCCAGAGCGCTTTTCCCGTTATGTAGCGGAAAGGGCCGAGCGGGCCGAACGCTTTGCCGGCAGTGATGCTGACGACGGGCAGAAGGTGAAGGTGCCTGCGGAGGCCCTGCATCCGGACCGCAAACAGTTGCGGCATTTTGTGCGCATCAGCGGGCGCAATGATCAGCTGAGTATGAGCTTTGCCGCAGAGTGTTTAGGGGAAACGATTGTGTACAATCGGGAGTCAGACAGCCTCACTATCCAGAACCTGCCCGCGCCATTAAAGCTGCGGTTGGTTCAGTACCTGCAAAAGCAGAAAGGTGGCGCCGGAGCCGATGAATAGTCATCGTACAGCTAATGACCAGGAGGGTTTGTTATGAAACGATTTGCCATATTGTTGATTGTGTTGCTGGGTGGCAGCCTGGGTGCCAACTACCTGATGTGGGAGCACCTGCAGACGTTGACCAAACAGCAGGGCGCAGATGCCGCCAAGCTGGCGGAGCTGGAGCAGCAGCTTGGCCTGATGAATGCCGAGTTGCTGCGCATCAATGAGAAGCTGGCCGGTGTTGACGAGCAGAGCCTGGAGGGCATGGCGCGTCGTGCCAACGATGCGTTGCTGGATGGCTGGGAAGCTCTTATGCAGACCCTGGACCAGGAGCTGAAAAAGGCTCGCGACTCTCTTGACGAGGCGCCACCCGCTGACCCGGCAGGCCCCTGAATTCCGGGCTCCGACCTCAAAGAGTCACAACTGATTACTACAGTAGCGCGGAACTTCAAGCCGCAGGGAGAAACTATGAAAGCGATCAAAATTGCCGTTGGTGCACTGGTAGCCATTATTGCCGTAGTAGCGGTTGTGGTGGTGTTGGCACTGCAAAACCTCGACAAGATCATCAAGGCCGTGGTGGAGGATGTAGGCCCCAAAGTGGTGGGCACTGATGTGCAGCTGCAGGGCGTGGTCGTACAACTGAAGGAAGGGTTGGTGCAGCTGGACGGGCTGACCATTCACAACCCCCAGGGTTTCAGCGATAACAGTATCTTCAGCCTTGGTACCATTGGTGTACAGCTGGATACCAGCGCACTGGGGGGCGATGTTATCGTGATCAAGGAAGTGGTTATTGATCAAATGGAATTGCTGTCGGAATTCAAAACCATCAAAGACAATAACCTGCAGGCGCTGCTCAATAACGTCAAGCAGAACACCGCCAGCAGCGAGAGCAAACCGGCGGAGCAAAAGCCGGCTGAGCCTGCTGCCGAAGGCAGCGATGTCAAGCTGGCGATCGGGCATTTCCGCTTTGCCGAGAGCAAGCTGACCATCCAGTCAGACCAGTACGGTGAAGAGGTGGTGACTATGCCCACTATCGACATGAAAAACCTGGGAACCAAAGAGAATGGCCTGACTCCGGAACAGCTGGGACAGGTGGTGATTGAGCGCCTCACCAACGAAGCCAAGCGCGCCGCGCAGAAGCGTATCGAAGCCATTGCCAAGGAGAAGGCCAAGGCCAAGCTGGATGAAAAGCTGAATGAGAACCTGGACGAGGAGCAGAAAGGTCAGCTCAATCAGCTCAAAGGCCTGTTCGGCAAGTAAGCCGGTCAGCACGGGAGATCATGTGCCCGTCCGCTAACACCAGGAGGGTGGGGCATTTGTCCCACCCTTTTCTTTTCCCGCCGTTGACACCAGTGCGGCGTTTTCACCGGAGTCTGTATGAGCCCTGATAAACCAAATGCCATGCCTCGCATTTTTCCTGCGACACCGCAGGTTACTGTGGAGGAGTACTATGTCGATGCCGGGAAGTTGATCGACGGCAACCCGAAACAGTCATTGTGGCTGGAGTATGAAGACCCCACCGGGCAGTTCTGCAGTGGTGTGTGGGGCAGTGAAGTGGGTGCCTGGCGTATTCGCTACACGGAAGAGGAGTACTGCCGGATTATCGAAGGTCACAGCCTGATTGTGAGCGATGCCGGAGAAGAGTTTGCCGTGAAGGCGGGTGATGAGTTTGTGATACCGGCGGGATTCAGTGGCGTCTGGCGGGTGGTGGAGCCTACCCGCAAACGCTTTGTGATCTACGAACAGCGTAGCGACTGAGTGGTATCCTGGCCTGAACCGCCGCGCGGTCCAGGCCAGCGACTTATGCCGACGCCAGTTCTGCCTGGGCGTGGCCCAGCAGTACATCCCAATCCGCGTCTATCACTTCCAGACCTTTCTTGGCGCAGAAGCGCTTCTCCTTATCGGTAGGATCCGGAATCAGGGCCCATCCCGCCGCTTGATCCGCACCGTAAATCAGGTCGCCCAGTACCATGCGCTCGGTGTCGCGTTGCATGCGCATGCCAATGAACAGGTACTTCTTGCCTATACGGTACTCCTTGATAAAGGAGGGCACCGCAAAACCACCCATCAGCTCGGTAATGTAATCCACGTAGTCGGCGTCGGAGGCGATGTAGTTGGCCTCCGGTACCGGCGTGCCCATCGGCTTGAAGAGCACGGGCAGCGCCGGATTCACTTCACCCAGTGACACCTCCTTATAGGCCCCGTCAGCAAATTCATAGAGCTTGAAGCGGTAGTCGGTACCGGCAATACGGGCGAGACCTACTGCCAGCGTATGTGGGCGATCCTTGTAGAGATCCTGCAGCTGGGTGTCGCGATTGATATCGATAATGTAGGGCGCATTGGCCAGTGCCAGCCAGCTGTGCAGCTCGGACACGGTCCACTGCTTCTCACCGTAGGTAGTGGTGAGGAAGCGCTCAATAAATTTGCGTCCCTTTTTGTTTTCCAGGTTCATCGCTGCGCGCGGAAACTCGTACATCAGCTTGGGCGCCATGGGTGTGCCGTTATTCATGGCCAGAATCAGGCTCTCGCTGTCCGCGGGAATGGGTGTGCCATCGGCTTTGTTGGTTACGCCGCGCAGGGCACCAGCGCCCAGGTAAGGAACCACACTGCCGTCGGCCAGGCCTTCGGTGATGGTCGTAAGTGTCGCTGCATCAATCATTGTGGTGTCTCCGGTTTTGGTGGCTATCCCTGTACAGATCGCAAGAAACACACCACCCATAACTTATTGATTATTCTCAATTTCTCCTTGCGATAAATGCGACAAAAGCCTGTGCCTTCTCTATAAGGCCGGGGTTTTGACGGGTTTACGACAAAAAAGCCCGAAGTTTGCCGGCACGAGGGTATGACATAAAAACCCGACTCTTTGTCGGGTTTTTGCGCCGTTTTCGTGTGGGCTATACGACATTTAACCCTTGCTTGTCGTGTCGGTGGCGGTTGTTTGTAGTCCAAGCAAAACGAAAAAGATCATAAAAAACAGTAGGTTATTTTGTTGCATTGGCTGTGGCACAAGTTTCGCACCTGTAGATCGTGAACAGGCAGCACACGCTACTGCAGCGACGCTGCCTGCTGCGACAAGCAATTTTAGGCCGATAGCCATCAGTCGGTGGCGAACGCCACCTGTTGAATCAGAGGAGAAATACTATGGCAATGCGTCAATGTGCAATTTACGGCAAGGGTGGTATTGGTAAATCTACCACTACTCAGAACCTGGTAGCCGCACTGGCCGAAGCCGGCAAGAAAGTCATGATCGTTGGTTGTGACCCTAAAGCAGACTCTACCCGTCTGATCCTGCACTCAAAAGCTCAGAACACCATTATGGAAATGGCTGCTGAAGCTGGCACCGTTGAAGATCTGGAGCTGGAAGATGTACTGAAGACTGGCTACGGCGATGTTCGCTGTGTTGAGTCTGGCGGTCCAGAGCCAGGTGTAGGTTGTGCCGGTCGCGGTGTAATTACTGCGATTAACTTCCTGGAGGAAGAAGGTGCCTACGAAGACGATCTCGACTTCGTATTCTACGACGTACTCGGTGACGTTGTGTGCGGTGGCTTCGCCATGCCTATTCGCGAGAACAAGGCTCAGGAAATTTACATCGTATGTTCCGGCGAGATGATGGCTATGTACGCTGCCAACAACATCTCCAAGGGCATCGTGAAGTACGCCAACTCCGGCGGTGTACGTCTGGCTGGCCTGATCTGTAACTCTCGTAACACTGACCGTGAAGACGAGCTGATTATGGCTCTGGCTGAGAAGCTGGGCACTCAGATGATCCACTTCGTACCACGTGACAACGTTGTACAGCGCGCTGAAATCCGTCGTATGACTTGTATCGAATACGATCCTTCTGCCAAGCAGTCTGACGAGTACCGTCAGCTGGCCATGAAAATCGTCGACAACAAGAAGCTGGTTATCCCAACTCCAATCACCATGGACGAGCTGGAAGACCTGCTGATGGAATTCGGCATCATGGACGAAGAAGATCTGAGCATCGTTGGTAAGACCGCTGCCGAAGAAGGCTGAGCATTACGCTAAGCCGAACATCGGGATAGGGCAGATTGGCCCTATCGGATGCAGACCAGCGGGTGCCTGGCACCCGCTGGATGTACCGAGACCCGTAACCGGGGTCTGTTAGTACCTATTGGATTATCACTGCTGGAAGCCATTTTTCTTCCAGCAAGGCAGAAGGAGTGAGGTGTGGTCATTCCACATGAACGACTGATAACGCGGCTGGGAGAAAAATGGAACCAGCCCTGCGGGTTGCAATTACAAAGCTGCTACTCGTCGTTGCTCGTCGCTCGCCTGGAGTCACCAGTACTCGTTCCTCGCGCCTCGATTAGCAGCTTTGTAGTTGCAACAGTGGCAATCCAATAGGTACTAACAGACCCGCAATTAGAGGAGGCTCACCATGGCCACTATGTCACGAGATGAAGTTGAATCCTTGATTCAGGAAGTGCTCGAAGTCTATCCGGAGAAAGCCAAGGCCAACCGTGCCAAGCACCTTTCTCCAAACGACCCGGAGCTCGAGCAGTCCAAGAAATGTATCACCTCTAACAAGAAGTCCCTGCCAGGCCTGATGACCATTCGTGGTTGTGCCTACGCCGGTTCCAAGGGTGTGGTATGGGGTCCCATCAAAGATATGATCCATATCTCCCATGGGCCTGTAGGTTGTGGACAGTACAGCCGTGCTGGTCGTCGTAACTATTACATCGGTACCACCGGTGTGAACGCGTTCGTGACCATGAACTTCACGTCTGACTTCCAGGAAAAAGACATTGTATTTGGTGGCGACAAGAAACTGGCCAAACTGATTGACGAGATTGAAACCCTGTTCCCGCTGAACAAGGGTATTTCCATTCAGTCAGAGTGTCCAATTGGTCTGATCGGTGATGACATCGAGGCCGTTGCCAAAGCCAAGACCAAAGAGCACGGCAAAACTGTAGTACCTGTTCGCTGCGAAGGTTTCCGCGGTGTGTCCCAGTCCCTGGGTCACCACATCGCCAACGACGCCGTACGCGACTGGGTGTTGAGTGCTCGCGATGATGATAACTCCTTCGAAACTACTCCTTACGACGTAGCCATTATCGGTGACTACAACATCGGTGGTGACGCCTGGTCTTCCCGTATCCTGCTGGAAGAGATGGGTCTGCGTTGTGTGGCTCAATGGTCTGGTGACGGCACCATCTCCGAGATGGAGCTGACTCCAAAGGTTAAGCTGAACCTGGTTCACTGCTACCGTTCCATGAACTACATCTCCCGTCACATGGAAGAGAAGTACCAGATTCCATGGATGGAGTACAACTTCTTTGGCCCAACCAAAACCATCGAGTCCCTGCGTAAGATCGCTGCACACTTCGATGAGACTATCCAGGCCAAGTGTGAAGAAGTTATCGCCAAGTACAAGCCAGAGTGGGATGCGGTTATCGCCAAGTTCCGTCCTCGTCTGGAAGGCAAGAAAGTCATGCTCTACATCGGTGGTCTGCGTCCACGTCACGTGATCGGCGCTTACGAAGATCTGGGTATGGAAGTAATCGGTACCGGTTACGAATTCGGCCACAACGACGACTACGACCGCACCCTGAAAGAAATGGGCGATGCGACTCTGCTGTACGATGATGTCACCGGCTACGAGTTCGAAGAGTTTGTGAAAGCTCTCAAGCCTGACCTGATCGGTTCCGGTATTAAAGAGAAGTACATTTTCCAGAAAATGGGTATTCCCTTCCGTCAAATGCACTCCTGGGATTACTCCGGTCCATACCACGGCTTCGATGGTTTCGCCATCTTCGCCCGCGACATGGATATGACCCTGAACAACCCTTGCTGGGCCAAACTGCAGGCACCCTGGAAGCAATCTGCTGAAAGTGCCGACGCTGTTGCTGCCAGCGCCTGAGTTCAGAGCTAACTGGTATTAAAGGCGGGTTCCGGCCCGCCATTCTTAACCGCAACCCGCCAGTCCACAGATTAGTGGCGCGGGAGGAGGAACTATCATGAGTCAGTCAGTTGACAACATTAAGCCCAGCTACCCCTTGTTCCGTGATCAGGACTACAAGGATATGCTGACCACCAAGCGTGACAACTTCGAAGAGAAGCATCCTCAGGAGAAAATCGACGAAGTTTTCATGTGGACCACTACCCAGGAGTATCAGGATCTCAACTTTGAGCGTGAGGCCCTGACCGTTAACCCAGCCAAGGCCTGTCAGCCACTGGGTTCCGTACTCTGCTCCCTGGGCTTCAAGAACACCATGCCCTACGTTCACGGCAGTCAGGGTTGTGTGGCGTACTTCCGTACCTACTTCAACCGTCACTTCAAGGAGCCTATCTCCTGTGTGTCTGACTCCATGACTGAAGACGCTGCGGTGTTTGGTGGCCAGAAGAACATGATGGACGGTCTGGAAAACTGTAAGGCGACTTACAAACCAGACATGATTGCTGTATCCACCACGTGTATGGCGGAAGTTATTGGTGACGACCTCAACGCGTTCATCAACAACTCCAAGAAGGAAGGCCATGTACCTCAGGACTATCCTGTACCGTTTGCGCATACCCCAAGCTTTGTGGGCAGCCATGTAACCGGTTGGGACAACATGTTCGAAGGTATCATCCGCTACTTCACTCTTAACTTCATGGAAGACAAAGAGGTTGGCAGTAACGGTAAGGTTAACATCGTTCCTGGCTTTGAGACCTACCTGGGTAACTACCGTGTTATCAAGCGTATGCTGGCTGAGATGGATGTGGGTTACACCATGCTGAGCGATCCTGAAGAAGTTCTGGATACTCCGGCTGATGGTCACTTCCGCATGTATGCCGGTGGTACCACCATGGATGAAGTGAAGGATGCGCCTAACGCGCTGAACACCATCTTCCTGCAGCCATGGCAGTCTACCAAGAGCCTCAAGTTCGTTAAGAACACCTGGAATCACGATGCTCCCGGTGAGAAGGATTTCAACATCCCCATGGGTCTGGAGTGGACTGATAACTTCCTCATGAGCATTGCCAAGATCACCGGCCAGGAAATTCCTGAGTCCCTGGCGAAAGAGCGCGGCCGTCTGGTAGACATGATGACCGACTCCCACGCCTGGCTGCACGGCAAGCGTTACGCACTGTGGGGCGACCCTGACTTCGTCATGGGTATGACCAAGTTCCTGCTGGAGCTGGGTTGTGAGCCTATCCATATCCTTGCCAACAACGCCAACAAGCGTTGGCAGAAAGCCATGAACGCAATCCTGGCCGAGAGTCCCTACGGTGCCAACAGCACTGTACACATCGGTAAGGACCTGTGGCACATGCGCTCTCTGGTGTTCACCGACAAGCCCGATTACATGATCGGTAACTCCTACGGCAAGTTCATCCAGCGTGACACCCTGTACAAAGGTGAAGAGTTCGAAGTGCCGCTGATCCGTATCGGCTTCCCCATCTTCGACCGTCACCACCTGCACCGCGCTACTACTCTCGGTTACGAGGGTGCCATGCAGATGCTCACCACTCTGGTGAACACCGAGCTTGAGCACCTGGATAACAAGACTCGTGGCATGCAGACCACTGACTATAACTACGACCTCGTACGTTAATAGTCCTGTCAACCTGCGGCGCCACCGCATTGCGGTGGTTGCTGCGGGTTGCAGTCGTTTTTGCATGTTGTCCGAGCTATACCGTACCGATAAATGACCCAGGAGTAAGTAGCGATGCCCAGCGTGATGATACGCAAAGATCAGGAAGGCAAGATGACCCTCTACGTCCCGAAAAAGGACCTGGAGGAGACTGTGGTCGCCATTGAGCACGACACTGCCGACAAGTGGGGGGGCGAGTTCACTTTAGCCGATGGCTCAGCCTATTACATTGAACCTCTGTCAGAGCCACCGCGGCTGCCCATTACCCTGCGGGCCAAGCGGGCCGGGGAGGGGTGACATGAGCGCAGCTCCAATTAGCGAAGATGTCGCCTTGCGGGTGGGTCTCGCTGCCCGCGAGTTGCCCGATACCAACGCCGGATTGCTCCTGAAGATCCTGTTGCAGGCCCTGGGAGCGCCGCTCACTCTGGCGAAACTGTCCAAATTGCGCAAGGCTCGGCTATTGGCCGCAGCCAATGGCCAGCTGGAAAATGCCACCGACGAGCAGCTCAAAAAAGCCGTCAACTACCTCAAGGGACGTGGCTTCGAACTGGCCGCCGAACCTCTGCCAGAGATCGCCGACTACGAAGACGGCGATATGCCAGCTTCCATCCGCATCGCCTGCAGTTCCAACCGAGGTGACCAGATTGATGGCCATTTTGGCTCCTGTACCCGCTTCCTGATCTACCAGGTGTCTGCGCAGGAAGTCCGCCTGATTGATATCCGCAGTGTGCCGGCCATTGACCCGGAGGCGGACAAGAACAAGGCGCGCGCCGACCTGATTGCCGATTGTCATGTGCTGTGCACCTCTTCTATCGGTGGGCCGGCGGTGGCCAAAGTTGTTCGCGCCGGACTGCACCCCATGAAGTTGCCACAGGCCAGGCCCGCGCCGGAGATGATGGCCGATCTGCAACGGGTATTGGGCGGCACGCCCCCACCGTGGCTGGCGAAAGCCATGGGCCTGGTGCCATCCCTGAGTGAAGAAACGGAAGACGAGCTGGAAGAAGAGGTGTGAGTATGCTCAACGAGGCCCGGATTGACGAGATTGTTTCGCTGGTGAGTCAGCAGGGACTGGACGAAAGCTGTGTCGCGATGCTGCGTCAGAAGTACGACGACACTCACTTCACCTACTGCATGGATGACGACATGAACGCTTCAAGGCCGTTTAAAAGCTGCGAAGGCTTTAATGTCTACCTGGTCAGCTCCGCTGACCACTGCTCAACACTGACACCCGATCCTGAACTGGCTTCCGGACTGGTGCTGGCGGAAGTGATCGAGGAGTGACCTGAGGGGCTGTGACGTATGGGACTCTTGATTATAGGGCTCCTGTTTATAGGACTCTTGTGTACCGCAATGTGATGTACGGACCTGGATTATGAGTCGCGACGACTACTGCGATGGTGACCTGACGCCACGCGCCGATTGCCTTGCCTGCCGCTTCAGTGTGGATCTTTTGCCAGCAGGTCGGTGTGTACCCGGTGACGCCTGTGTTGCCGTCGACAGTGGACGCCAGATCGATCGTTTCTTTCGCCGTAATCCTGAGCTGGCAGTGGACTATATCGCCGACAGCTTCTGGGAGCGCCGCGCCATCTCCGCCCGCTACCTGCCGGTGGAGAAGCTGGACGAGCTGATTCGCGACCCGGATGAAGCGGTTCGGCGGGCAGTGGCTTACCGGTTGCCCCGCGAACGTCTCATCGAGCTGATAGACGATGAGGATCGCGAGGTTCGTATCACCGTGGCAGACCGCTTGCCGGTGGATCAGTTAGAGCGTTTGGCGGCGGATCCCGACTATCTGGTGCGTGCCTACGTGGTGCAGCGCCTGCCCCAGGGACGTCTGTTCCGCTTTATTCGCGATGAAGACCGGCAGGTGCGCAAGTTTGTGGCCCGACGACTGCCGGAAGAGACCCTGGCGCTAATGATCTATGATCCCGAGCCGGAGGTGCGGCGCATCGTCGCTGATCGCCTGGAAGGGCCCTCGGTGGTGCCGCTGCTGCAGGACGAAGACTGGACCGTTCGGCTCACTGCGGTCATGAATGCTCCGCTGGATGCCCTGGGTGCTCTCCGGAATGACTCCGATCCCGAGGTTCGGGATGCGGTGCAACAGCGGTTGCAGGAAGAGGCGTGAGAGCGGTTAAGCTCTGGTGATTAAAGCTTAACCAGCATCTTGCCCTTGTTTTTTCCTTCAAACAGGCCAAGAAACGCCTCAACGGCGTGGTCGATGCCTTCATAAACCGTTTCTTCGGATTTCACCTTGCCCTCAGCAATCCACGGTGCCATCTGACTGGCAAACTCTTCGAATTGATCAAAATAATCAATCACGATAAAGCCTTGCATCGTCAACTTTTTCATATTGATGAAAAGCAGATTGGTGGGACCGGGCTGTGGGGTATCGGCGTTGTAATCGGCGATCATGCCGCAGACCGGAATACGGCCGTAGTCGTTCATTACATTTAATGCCGCCTGCAGGTGCGCACCGCCCACATTCTCGAAATAGACATCGATACCCTCAGGGGCCGCTGCCTGCAGGGCCCGGGTTAAATCATCGACCTGGTGGTAATTGATAACCGCATCGACTCCCATAGCCTTGACCATTGCCGCTTTCTCGTCGGACCCTACCGAGCCAATAACACGGCAGCCGTGGAGCTTGGCAATCTGGCAGGCCACACTGCCGACCGCGCCGGAGGCGGCTGACACAAACACCGTATCGGCAGGCTTCAGTTGCGCCACCTTGATCAGGCCGGCCCAGGCGGTTAAGCCGGTCATACCCATTACCCCAAGGAAATACTGGTCAGGCAGGGGAACATGGGGCAACAGGGTGAAATCCTGGCCGTCACTGACAAAAGCGGTACGCCAGCCGCTGATATGGCTCACTTTGGCACCCACAGGGAACCGCGGGTTGCGCGATTCCACCACCTCGCCAATGGCCCCGCCATCCATCACGGCATTCAGCTCGAACGGCGGGATATAGGATTGCCGGTCAATCATGCGCATCCGCATATAGGGATCTACCGACATCCAGGTGTTTTTGACCAGCACCTCGCCGTCTTTCAGGTCTGGCAATGTCACCTCCACCAGCTTGAAGTTGGCCTGGGAGGGGATACCTGCAGGGCGTGAGACAAGGTGGATCTGCTGGCTGTTCATTTTTGGTATTCCTCGCTGGCTGAGCGGGCCGGATTTGGTGGCAGGCTGTTGTCAGGGAGCGCCGCTTTAAGCGCAGTGTGCCGGTAATGGCCCTGCCTGACTGGAAATGTAGGATGTGATTGCGGTTAATTCAAATTCAGGATTTTTTGCCGGCGGAAACAGGCTTTTCCAGCTGCATGAGCAGGTCGGATATTTCTGCGACCTTTTCCGCAATCAAGGTTTCTGCGTCGTACAAGCCGCGGTTGTAGAAGAAACCGCCCATCTCCTCTGCAAAGAAATCGATCAAAAATTCGGCGTCAAAGTTGCCGATCTCCTGATTCATCTCTTCCCGAAAGTAAAGCTTGACCTTCTGGACCATGACCTCCTTTTCATCTTTGGAAAATTCGATTCTATCCATCATCAGAGTCCTGGGTGGCGTTAACAAGTGACAGTCAAAAGTTGGCGATCACGTCGATGGTCTCAATAGCAGGCCCGACATGGTCATAGTAAAACAATAAGGGGTAGTCCGTTGTGTTGCTCGCCGCGCTGGGGAAACCACGCCTGGTACCGCTATGCGATGGTCGGAGCCTTGCCCTGTGTGCCACGATGCAAGGCACTGGCGTACAGGCTAAGGATACGCAGGGAGAGAGGCTGAAACCATCAGTATTGAGAGCAAAGCGGAGATGGGCTGGCGGGCGTTGCAGGTAACGCCTGGCGGTCAGGCGAGGGGAGTGCCGCCGGCAGCTGGCAGAGCTTGGGCGGCGTGTCGGGCAATCAGGATACCTGCGCGGAGACCTCCCGCGTCGCGGCCTTTAACAGTCTCAGGCAGCCCACCGTACTTGCCAGCTCCAGTGCCGAGAAATCGTCCAGCGATTTCAGGCTGGTATCGGCACCCTGCTGCAGCAGAAAGCTGACCCAGCGGTCCTTGCCGGCCGAGGAGGCGTACATTAATGCACTGGCCCCGTTGTCGTTCTGGTTATTGATATTGGCACCGGCGGCCAGCAGCTCTGTGGCCAGATCAAAACTGTCTGATACCACGCAGGCCCAGAGCGCGTCGGTGCCGTCCATATTGCGGTGTAATACATTGGCGCCGGCCTTGACCAGGTCGCTGGCCACATCGTACTCGCCCTTGCGGCAGGCCAGCATCAGGGGCGTGTCGTTGTGACGACCGGGGGCGTCGATATCGTCGGTATCAAAACCGTGATCGTTTATCCATTGCAGGCTAGTGGGGGTTGGCATAACGACTCCTTCCGCTCTCCGGCTCAGTAGCCGGCCTGGCGGCTCTGGTGGTGGTGAGGGTCCAGGCAAGTGCTCTCGTCGTGGCCGGCGCTGGCCGGCAGGTCGTTGCGCAGGTAGCCGGTCAGGGCCAGCATGGGATCTGACTCGGCGGTGGTGACCAGCTGGGTATGGCGTTCGGCCAGGCGACGAATAACCCCGTCTCCGGCAGAGCCGGCAATGGCAATGTCCACACTGTGCAGGGGGTGGCGGTTACCGTCGCCCCGCACGTGCCACTCGTGGAGGGTACCGCTGGCGGTCAGGGATATTTCCCACACAGGTTCCGGAATGGACGCGCTGGATGGCAAGGCGAAAACGCGCCAGTGCCGGGCACGGCCGGCGTGGGGTGACAGTTGGCCGTTGGGGTCAACGGCAACCGCGATCAACTGTTCAGACATGATTGCTCTCCTGCTTGTTACGTTTGCGACGAAAGGCCACAAAGCTGTGTCGTAAAATTTACCTTGATGCAGATCAATAAAATGCTGCTTTTATCGATCCCTTGTAACTGATTGATTTTCTGCCCAATTCCTGAGGTGACTTGTGTGGTCACGCTGGTACGTATCTGGCAACACTCCTATTGCTGATGTGATTCACCGTGGCCGCCGAACGCAACCGTTGTGAATCCACTGTGATAGTACATTTCATGTTGATAGGCACCCGCAGCCCATTTGATGGTGACAAGCCGGTGTTGATAACCAAAAGGAACGCAATCATGGCTGAATATTTCCTGGAACCACTCGCTACCCAACCTGCCAGCTTTCAGGTACATGAAAAGAACTGTGCCAACCTGCAGAGCAAAATCGACGCAACCCGTTATCTGGGTTCCTACGGCAATGCGCAGGCTCCCCTGAACAAGGCCCTCGGGCTCCACAACCACGTGGATTTTTGTCCTGCCTGCCTGAAGTCCTGAGTGTGAGGCGGCGGCCACATTTGCAAGTGGGGTCGCCGTCTTGTTCTCCTGCCCCGGATTCGGGTCGGTGGTTGCTTCTCTTTGCCTGCCTGTTGCCGTTCCACAGCCAATCGCGCACGGAGTGCGCTCCCACAAAAGAGTGTGCGCCCACAATGCTGCTGCCTGCTTTAGCCAGCCGAATGCAAGCTGTCGGCCCACTTCTTGTAGTAGCTGGCAGGGAGAACTGCCGTCTTCCACAAAACGGAATTTCGCCTGACTGCTGAGGCGGACACTGCTCAACTGACAGCGTAATCCGATCCTTGCAGCTTAATCCGGGTCTTGGCTGTCATCGGTCAAATGAGCTGCCAATGCGCTGTCCATGGTCTTGACGTGGGCCGAAAACCACTCCAACAGGTTATCCCGCACCCAGGCGCGGGCCATACTGCTGCGTCCGGCCTCTGCACGCTGGCAGAAGCGTTCCATGTCACCAAGAATGCGCTGGTGCTCGGCGCGATGTTCACTGAGAAGGCGGTGATCCGAGCTGTGCATGCGCAGCTCTTCCTTCTGAAAGTGATCCTGCGTGTGGTGCAGGAGTTGCTGCAGAGCCGGAACAAATTCTGCTGCCTGGGCACTGGCGGCCTGCTGGGCCAGCTGCACAAACTCTTCGTGACTGTGATCCATCTCGGCATCGCCCAAGCTGTACTGTGCTTCGGCGGCTGCCGCAAGTTTCGCAGATTGATGGCTGTGTTCTTCCTGCGGTACAGCCGCCGCAACACCACTGCTGGTGTGAATCGGAGAAGGGCGCATAATCATTCCTCAGTGTTATCTCTTCAGACTCATCGTATTGCTGCGCAATACCCTTTGCGCAGCGGTGCACGGCGGTCATCGGTTACGGTGCGCTCGCTAAACAGGTTAACTCCGTCAATCAAAGGTCAATCAGCCCGGCTGCGGTTATTGTTGGCTGGCAGTCTTTCTGACTGCCGGCCGGTGCAGTCTGGGTAACAGGCACTTGTGGTGCCCGGTTTAACATCGGGTCGGCGTCAGGTGCCTGCCCGCTGCAAGTTGGTGTGTGCAGGCTGGGGCAGGGTGTCGGCGAATTTAGGGTTAAGGGTGGCAATCTTGCTCGGCTGTCCTGTTGTCGCCGCTGCGTGGCTTTTGGCGCACTGTTGCAGCGACGAATGCAGTTGATCACGGGCGCAGGAAGCGCAGCGGCCACACTGGGTCGCTACCTTCAGGTTTTCCCGCAGGTCGCGCATGCAGGTGGCGCCATCGGTAACGGCCTGGTCAATGTGCAGATCAGTGACTCCGTGACAGACGCAGATGTACATGCAGCGCTCCTGACAGTTATCTCAATTGCTGTTGATGGTGTGAGCCTCTGTGGCTACACAACCGGCGGACGGGTAATGCCTGCCGTTATCAACAGTCCCGCGGGGTAAATTGCAAAGAGCGGGCCGTTTTTTGTCCGGCGGTTTTAAGGTTTGCTCAACGGAAAATCAGGCACTTAGCGGAGGCGGGCAGGGGGTTGTGTCGTAAAACACACAGCCACAGGGAATGAGCTGATTGACGCTTTGTCACGCATGCTACAAATCCTGCCCGGCTCTGGGCTTGCTCGGGGCGCGTCTTCATCCCAGCACTTCCGGGGTGGCAATAACCCGCCTCCTTGAACGCAACTGTTTGAACCGGAAAGCGTTTTACACGCGTGCGCCGCCGGGCTTTGCTCTCGCCAGCTGCCTGCACCGGGCAGGGATGTGATAAGGCCACGCCGGAACTGTCATCACTGGCGCTGAATTTGCAGGTCACCTTTATGCAGGGCCGATGGTTATGCTGGGCCGATGGTAAAGGTCATGACGGAGAGCTGGCGGGGGCGTTTTACCGGTCGTCACCGGCAGATTGCGCAGCCAGCAGAGATACCGGTGGCCGGCGACGGCAGCGGCGCTGCCAGTCTCCGGCTTAACACACGTTGAGGAGCATTTTATGAAACTGATTGATATTGCCTTTGCGGACGATGCTTTCAAGGCGGCTGTTTTGGCGACCGGAGCTACCGACGCCGAAGAGGTAACAGAGCTGAATGCCCGCAAGAAAGGTATTCGCGACGTCAGCGGGATAGAGTTCCTGACCAATCTGAAGGAGCTCGACCTGACCCGCAATCAGATCAGCAAGCTGGACCTGAGCCAGAACGCCAACCTGGAGTTGCTGTTTATCGGCAACAACCAGCTGGAAGAGCTGGACCTTTCCTGCTTGCCGAACCTGATGGAGCTGCATCTGTTTATGAACGATGTGGCGGAACTGGACCTGACCCACAATCCCAAACTGGAAGTGTTGTTTGCCAATGACAACGACCTCAGTGAGTTGGACCTGGGTAACAATGGCAAGCTGCTGGAGGTCATGGTGAGCGGTAACAGCCTGCGTGGCCTGGCGTTGCCTGAGACCGCGCCACTGGAGTCAGTGGAAGCGCGTCATAACCTGCTGTCCGATGACCTCAAGGCGACCCTGCAACAGAAGCTGGGGAGCTGTTCGTTCCTCTTCTGAGGCTTTGCCGGACAGGGATCCAATACCCCTCCCATGGAGGGCTTCAGGCCGGTCCGGTAATTCTCCCTGTCGTGACTGTGTCGGAGCGGTGCCTGCAAACCAGGCTGCCGCCCACCGGTTTCGGCCTGCAAGCCATTGCTTATCAGATTGCGGATAATGCTCCTGCAACTACCTTGACCGTGTGGATGGTCAGCAGGCTGTCGCCTGTTGTACTCTAGCCCTCAGAGTTCACTCCGTCAGCGTCAAACCAAATCCGCTATGTCAGACAAAAAGCCCTCCGTCGCATCTTCCGGTGTCAAGCGTCCTGCCGGCCAGGCAGCTTCCGCTTCGCTGTCTGCATCCCTGTCGTTGGCAGGGCAAGGTCAAAATCAGCTGGCAGCGGAACAGGTGCGATTGCTGGAGGCGATCCAGAGTGCCGGTTCCATAAGCGGTGCGGCCAAACAGATGGGTGTCAGCTACAAGACCGCCTGGGACAGGGTCGATTCCATGAACAATCTGGCCGCGAAGCCATTGGTGGAGCGCTCTGCGGGAGGCAGTCAGGGGGGCGGTACGCGTCTTACCAGCTTTGGGCAGCAATTGGTACAGGGTTTCCGTGCCATGGAGTCTGAGCACAAGGCCTACCTGCAACGCCTTGGCAACAAGGTAAACAGCCTGGAAGACGTTGCCGGGTTTGTACAGCTGGGCACCATCAAGACCAGTGCCCGCAACCAGTATCGGGGCGTTGTCACCAGTGTGGAGCCCGGTGCCGTCAATGCTGCATTGACGCTTGCGATCAGCGATACCCAGCAGATTCACGTGATAGTCACCGAAACCAGCCGGAGGGAGATGCAGCTGGAGCCGGGCCGGGTGGTGATTGCACTGGTAAAGTCTTCCTCTGTGATGTTGAGCACTTCGCCGCAGATGATGATCAGTGCCCGCAATCGTCTGCAAGGGACAATCCTGCGCATCAATATCGGGGCCGTGAACAGTGAAGTCGCCATCGATATTGGTGGCAGTAAAACCATACTGGCGGTTATCACCAACGACAGTGTTCAGGCCATGGGGCTGGGCGTCGGTAACGAGGTGTGCGCATTTTTCAAAGCCTCCAGTGTGATTTTGCTCGCCGACTGACCTGCAAGGAGCTGGCGGCGGCAACACTTTGAGCTTTAATGGGTAAGCAGACTTGTCCTTGTCGCCCGGCCCGCGATTCGCGGCAATCAGCCTTTTTCGGAATCCATAGCGATGGTTGTCCAGCACTCTTGACCGGAACCCTATGAATAAAGTCCAGGTAAAGTTGTTTTCCTCCTTCGCGATACTCTGCCTCGCCGCGTCATTGGCGTACCTGGGTTACGCCATCCTGGCCCTGGTCCGGGACTTGCCCGCGGTGATGGAAGATATTGCAAAATCCTCCGAGCAAATCCAGCCGGTGGTGGCTCAGGTAGACAGCATCACCCAGTTAATTCCGCAGATTCTGGAGGAAGTGGAGTTGGTGAGGGAACAGATTCCGCCCATTCTGGAAGAGGTTAAAGCCACACGCGAGACAATACCGCCCATACTGGCCGAGTGGCAGGCGACACGGGTAGAGACCATTCCCGATATCCTGAAGGAGTCATCTGCCATAAGGGCAGAAGTACCGGCCATACTGCGTGAGTCCGAAGGCTACCGGGCGTTGGTGCCGGAGGTCCTGACCGAAACCCGTAATGTCCGCGCCACCTTGCCGGTGACTCTTACCCGTGTGGAAGGCATCGTAGAGGAGGCCAAAACCATCGCTACGTCTGCCGGTGAGAATGCGGTCACCGGCCTGGTAACCGGGATTTTTAAAGCCCCGTTCCAGTTGATGAGTGGTGTTGGCAGAACGATCTTCCCGGCCAGTATGGATCTGTCTAAAGAAGACTATCAGCTGGTTGAGAACAAGGCCGCCGCGATGTTGGCGCAGTCGTTCGTAAATGACAAACAGACCTTTTACAGTGACGACAATACCCTCAAGATCGTGATGGAAGTCAAGCGCGAGTTCGATAAAGACGAGAAACTGTGTCGTTTGCTGGCGATTGACCTTACCAAGAGCGGCAAGCATAACTCCAATAAGGAGATTACGGCCTGCCGCGCTGCAGATGGCGGCTGGACTCTGGAATGAGTGACGACCACTAACACCAACATCAAGGCAGGACGCTATGACGCGAGCAGGGATCAACATTTTCCTCATCTTCCTTATGCTCTGTGGCGCACCACTGGTGCGGGCAGAGCTCAAACTGCAAAGCTTTCGTGATAACCTGCGCGAGCTGGATTGGCCTGCAGTGGAAAAGGGCGCAATCACCTGGCAGGAGATGCCGACGCTGGAGACTGAACCGGCCGCCATTGCGGTGGTGTTTACGGCGCGGATTAACGCCGGTCTTGATGCGGTATTGCAACAATTACAACAGCCTACCGAGGGCACCATCTCCATACCCCTGGATGTCTCCAGTCCGGCAGCTATTGGCCAGTCGCTGGCGAAATTTAACGTCGCATCCGGGGATGAGATCAATATGCGCTGGTTTCGCAATCCCTCTGCAGATGGTACCTATAACGTCAGCCGGAAGGAGCTGGACCTCCTGCAGCAGGCTGCGCAAAGGTTGCGGTCGGATCCCGAAAACCTGGAGCCGCTCAACGAAGCTGTAAGAGCGTTCTTTGCCGGCAGGGTGGAAGCCTATCTCAGCGGCGGTCTGGGCGGTATCACGCCTTACGATATTGACGGCAAGCAGGTTGCCGCCGGAGACTATCTGGCAGGTTCCCTGCAGCCTCTGCAGATGGTCAGGCAGCATGAGCCCGAATTTTACCGGGCATTCCTGGAGTATCCCAAAGGTACCGGGGGTGCTGGCGAGCCCCGCTATCTGCACCGATTCTTTCTGGTGGTGGAAAATGACGGTGGCCAGCGTATCGCCTCACTGCGTCACTGGATGCTGGAACAGCGGGATCATTCGGCGCTGATTGCAGAGCGCAAGTTTTACATCAGCCACTCGCTGGATGCCATGCACACACTCATGTACATCGAGCAGGCGGCGGAGGACAGTAGCTATCTGGTGTTGAGCAATACTACCTTTACCCAGAAGGTGACCGGTATGGGATCGTTTATCGCCCATAAGATCGGCCGGGCAAAGATAGAAACCACTATCCGGCCAATGCTGGTCGCCGTACAAAACGCGTTTGAGTAATCGATTTTCGGCTCACGTGGCGGCGGTTTCCTGAGTTCTCTTCCGATGCCGCTACCGGGGACGTCCCCATCGGCGCACCAATCCGCAGCCTCCGTTGCGCCGGTTGTCTCATTGCCAGGTACAGGATTCCGGAAACGCTCCGGCATATGGCAATGGTTAACAGATCGTGGGAGAGGACGTGTGCACCGCGTAATTGTTGCGCCACACCAAGAGCGATTCCGGACAGCGTGCAGGGAGCAAGGCGACCAGGAACGCGGAGCTGCAGCAGGGGAAGACAAAAGCAAGGCATAACCAACCGTAGCCACTGGAGGCGTGACCGGCGGGTTAACAGTGGCCGGCGGTTCAGCCAACGCGCCTGATTGGCAGAAGGGGCGTATACTGGGCGGGTTCCCTGCCCGTGCTGCCGGGGCTGCCAGAGGGTGATCCGCTGTTGTTCACCGCTAACCGTCAATTGTCGCCAGAAAAATTCCATGATGAATATTCAGTACAAGGTGAATGCACCCGTAGACAGTGCCCGCTTTATCCAGCTGCTTACCGAGTCCACCCTGGGGGAGCGACGGCCGGTAGAGGATGAAATATGCATGGCGGGCGCCATCGCAGGCAGCAACCTGGTGGTGACCGCCTGGCAGGAGGAGCGTCTGGTGGGAATGGCACGCTCCCTGACCGACTTTCATTACGCCTGTTATCTTTCCGATCTGGCAGTGGCCAGCGATTGTCAGCGTCAGGGTATTGGCAAACAGCTGCTGAGGATTTCACAGCAGCAGTTGGGGCCGCGTTGCAAGATAATCCTGCTGGCGGCACCTGCGGCCAATGACTACTACCAGCAGCTGGGCTTTACCCATAACCCCCGCTGCTGGGTACTGGAGCGCAGTGTCACCATTGCGGGGTAGGCCCGCGAGCCTAAATCACCGCTACGGACTTGATTTGCGCCCACACCGGCTTGCCAATTTCCAGCCCCAGCAGGTGTGCCGAGCGGCGTGTGACCCGGGAGATCAGGAAACTGCTGCTGCCGGTATTGGCGCTGGTTATTTTCAGTTTCACCAGTGCCAGGCCTTCGTGTTCATCAATACTGATATCCACCACTTCGGCGGGCAGTACGTTGATAATGCTGGTGTCGTTGTGCAGCGTCGCTGACAGGCTGACATCCCGGGCCAGAATGCGCACCCGCACCAGGCTGTGCAACTCGTTGCCGCTGTCGCGCAGCCACACAGGCCCGCCCAGGCACTGGACTTTCACCAATTGCCACTGTGCGTCCAGTTCGGTCACAACACCTTCCAGCACCACGCCGGCCTCTTCTCCAAGCTTGATGGGAAAGTCGAGGCTGGCGAGGGTGTCACTGAGGGTGCCTGCGGCCAGCACCCGTCCGTTTTCCATGGCCACCAGGTAATCCGCCAGGCGTGCCACCTCATCCGGCGAGTGGGTGACGTAGAGGATGGGCAGCTCCAGTTCCCGTTTCAGGTTTTCCAGGTAGGGCAGGATCTCCTGCTTGCGGGCAGTGTCCAGTGCGGCCAGTGGTTCATCCATCAGTAACAGTTGTGGCTGGATCAGCAGCGCCCGGGCAATGGCCACCCTCTGCCGCTCGCCGCCGGAGAGCTGGTCGGGGCGGCGCTGCAGCAGGTGGGCAATGCCCAGCAGCTCCACCGCCTGTTGTAACTGGATGGGATTTTTTACCCGGGGAGCGCGTTTGATGGCGTAGTCCAGGTTGCCCTGCGCAGTGAGGTGGGAGAGCAGGCTGGCTTCCTGGAACACATAGCCGATAGGGCGTTTGTGGGTGGGCAGGAAGTAGTCAGGTGACTGCCATACCTCGCCGCGAAAGTGGAGCTCCCCCTGTGGCACTTGCTGTAATCCTGCAATACAGCGCAACAGGGTTGTCTTGCCGGAACCAGAGTGGCCAAACAGCACAGTGACACCGGTAGCTGGCAGTTGCAGGTCTGTCTGCAGGGAAAAGTCCGGGTACTGCAGCTGAAATTTGGCGGTAATAGTCATGGACAGTATCCGTTCCGAAACCTATTTGATGGCGGTGGCAAAGCCGGCACGTGGGTTCAACGTGTACAGCATCAACAGCACCAGGAAGGAGAAGAGAACCATTGCCAGGGCCAGCTCGTGGGCGCTGCTGTAGTCCAGCGCCTCCACGTGGTCGTAGATGCGCACGGACACCACCTGGGTTTCGCCGGGAATGTTGCCGCCGATCATCAGTACCACGCCGAACTCGCCAACGGTGTGGGCGAAGCCCAGCACCGCTGCGGTCAGGAAGCCGGGGCGCGCCTGTGGCAGGAGTACGGTCCAGAACCTGTCCCAGGGGCCGGCGCGCAGGGTAGCGGCTACTTCGAAAGGGCGCTTACCCAGTGCCTCAATGGCGTTCTGTATGGGTTGCACCACAAACGGTAATGAGTAGATCACCGAAGCCACCACCAGCCCGCTGAAGGTAAAGGGCAGGGTGCCAAGGCCGAGTCTGCTAAACAGCTCGCCAAGGGGCCCCTGTGGCCCCATAAACAGCAGCAGATAAAATCCCAGCACGCTGGGTGGCAGAACGATGGGTAGTGCCACCAGGGCGTTGACGGGGCTTTTCCAGCGGCTGTTGCTGTTGGCCAGCCACCAGGCGATGGGCGTGCCGATTATCAGCAGCAACAGGGTAACGACGAATGCCAGCTTGGCGGTGAGCCAGATGGCGGTGATGTCGGCGTCAGAGAACAGCATGGGCGGGGCTCCGGCTTTCAGGGTTCATGGTCCGTGACCGAACAGGCGCGAGTGGCACCAGTTTATTCAGTGGCGTAACCGTAGTGCTGGATAATGCTGTTTGCGGCATCGCTCTGCAGGAAGTCGAGCAGAGCGACGGTGGCGGGGTTCTGCCGGCCGCGTGTCAGCAATACGGCGTCTTGCCGGATCGGCGTGTGCATCTCCCCGGGGACCACCCAGGTGCCGCCAGGGACGCTGCCATCCTTGATGAGTTGTGACAGCGCCACAAAGCCCAGGGCGGCGTTACCGGAGTAGACAAACTGCCAGGTCTGGCTGATGTTTTCGCCGGTAACCAGTTTGGCCCGGGCGCTGTCACCCAACCCGAGGTGTTGCAGTGTCTCCACGGCAGCGGCACCGTAAGGCGCCAGCCGCGGGTTGGCGATGGCCAGCTTGTTGTAGTCGCCGGTTTGCAGCCGCGCCCTGGCATCACTGCCATCGCCGGCAAAGAGTGCCAGAGTACCGATGGCGTAGGTAAAGCGGCTGTCAGCCAGGGCCATTCCGGCGTCAATCAGCGCCTCGGGTTTGCTGCTGTCGGCGGAAAGAAATGCATCAAACGGTGCGCCGTTATGTACCTGGGCGAAGAGTTTGCCGGAGGAGCCAAAGCTGACGCTGACACGATGATCGCTCTGCGCTTCAAAGGCGTGGACGATAGCTTCCATGGGGGCGGCGAAATTGGCGGCTACCGCAATACGGGTAGATTCGGCGCTGCTGTAAACGCTGCAGCTCAAACCAAGCAGCAGCAAAAAAACAGGACGGACTAGCATGGTGTGTTGCTCCTGTTGAACACTGCCGGGGCCGTGTCCAGTTAAAAAGTTGTTTGGCTGCACGTGGGGTGGCGCCCATCAAGGAATCCCGGTGCGGTTTATATCCGGCAGCACTGATTTGCCATCAATAGGCCAGCTGCATACGCACCTGAATGGCATGCAGCGACTCACCGTCGTTGGGGCCACCATCGATATCCACCACATGTACCCAGTTACCGCTCAGTCGCAGGTTGCGGGTGGGGTACCAGTTGACGCCAATGGTGACGTTGTCCTCCTTGCCACCGTCGATATCCGCGTCGCTCAGGTCCATGCTGGAGTAACGCAGGGCCAGCTCCCAGGCGCCAATGCCACCAGTACCCAAGGCGTAATCACTGCTGACGCCACCGTAAAGTCCGGTCGCGGCGTTGTAGGTGCGGGGGTTGCCAACCAATACCCAGGCACCTTGCGCGTACCAGCCGTTGAAGGAGAGGTCGGCATCGTTGTCGCGATTGACATCCGCCTGCAAATATTCGGCCTGCAGGAAGGTGTTGCCAAAGTGGCTGGCCACTTCCAGCCCATACAGTTGCAGGTCGTTAACGTCGGTGATGGTACCGGTGTTGATCAGGTATTCATCGGTCTGGTGGGATTCCGGTCGGGCGCGAAAGCGGGCGGTCTCGCCACCAACCGCTTGCGTAGGTTCACGGAACTGGCCGGAAATACCGAAGTGCAGGCTGTTGTCAGTGCTGGCGACAGGCGCCCAGGTAAAACGGCCGCTGACACCACCGCCTTCGTCTTCGCCGGTGTTGCTGTAGAGTCGCTCGCCCATGATCATGCCTGCTGCGGACCAGTGTTCGCCGCCGCTGCTAACCATAACGCCGGGGGCGCGGGAGATCACAAAGGCGTTGGCCAGTGAACGTTCCATAAACGGCACCTCTTTGGCCGACATCAACTGCTCCTGACTGAAGGGCACCTTGAAGTGGCCAGCGGTAATGTTGGCGGAGTCCAGGCCGCTGTAGCGCACATAGCCGTCGGTTAATTCCGTACCGCTGCTGCCAAACAGTTCCAGCTCGAATTTGTACTGCCAGTCCTTGTCCAGTGTGCCCTGCAGGTAGAGGCGTCCGCGACGCATCTCTGTGCCGCTGTTGTGATCCACCTCTTCGGCGCCTTTGTAGGTGGCGGTGTCCAGTTGCATATAGGTGCCCACTTTGGCGCTGTAGCGTTTGTCGGCACTGGTGATTTTCAGCCCCTGTTTCAGGTCGATGGTGGGGCCTGCAGCAGTCGAAGGGGCGGGTTGGTTCTGCAGCAACATTTGATGTTCTTCCGCTGTAATGAGCCCTTTTTCAAGCAGCAGGTCGGCGACGGCCCTGTCGGCGGCCTGGGCCGGTGACAGGGCCAGGGTGCCCAGCAGTCCGGCGAGGCAGGTGGCCAGAGTGGTGTTCTTCGTCATGGGACGCTCTCCGTTGGTAATTCGCGTATCCGTTGTTGCAAGGCTATTGGGGCAAGCCGTTGCAATGAGCTGTACTACAACCCATGGCAATTGCGCCTGGCGTCTGCCGGTTGGGTTGCAGACCATGCGTTATAGCGCTGAGTATATAACGGCAAACAGCGCGCCAGAAATGGTTTATGTGCTTTGTCAGAGGCGCTCTCGATTTATAACTCCATGAAATATATGCACAAAATAATTTCCGCTGCGCCGGGTAGAGCCCGAGCTTACCGGGCCCGCCAGTGTGTTCTGAAGCTGACAAAGGCGGTTGTTGTTGTGCCAGGTAATAACGCTTTGTCGCATTTGCTGCAAGGCGTGTGTCGTGTCGCAATGGCTACAGCTAATTTAGGGCTGAAAACTCAATAAAAACATAGGCTTAAGCCTGTGGCTCAAGTCTTGCACCTCCAGCAATAAACGTCTTATGTACCCAGTTGCCGGAGAGCCAAGCATGAAAGCCAAGGACATAGCCGCACTTCTCGATGAACCGGCCTGCGAGCACAACAAGAAAAGCAAATCCGGTTGCGAGAAACCCAAGCCTGGCGCGTCAGCCGGTGGCTGTGCCTTTGATGGTGCCCAGATCGCGCTGCTACCCATCGCCGATGTGGCTCACATTGTTCACGGTCCTATCGCCTGCGCCGGCAGTTCCTGGGACAACCGCGGCACCCGCTCCAGCGGTCCCCAGCTCTACCGCATCGGTATGACGACCGACCTGACCGAGCAGGATATTGTGATGGGGCGCGCCGAGAAGCGTCTTTTCCACGCCATCAAGCAGGCCATTGAAGAGTACAACCCACCGGCGGTGTTTGTGTACAACACCTGTGTGCCGGCGCTGATTGGTGACGATGTGGATGCCGTGTGTCGCGCCGCCGAGGAGCGCTGGAACGTGCCGGTGGTACCGGTGGACGCGGCCGGTTTTTACGGCACCAAAAACCTGGGCAACCGCATTGCCGGTGACGCCATGGTCAAGTATGTGATTGGCCATCGTGAGCCGGACCCGCTGCCGGAGTCCAGTCAGCGTCCCGGTATCAAGGTGCACGATGTGAACCTGGTGGGCGAGTACAACATCGCCGGTGAGTTCTGGTATGTGTTGCCATTACTCGATGAGCTGGGCATCCGCGTACTCTGCACGCTCTCCGGCGATGCCCGTTTCCACGAAGTGCAGACCATGCATCACGCCGAAGTGAACATGATGGTCTGCTCCAAGGCGATGCTCAACGTCGCCCGCAAAATGGAAGAGACCTACAACATTCCCTGGTTTGAAGGCAGCTTCTACGGCATTACCGATACCTCCCAGTCGCTGCGGGATTTCGCCCGCCTGATCAATGACCCGGATCTTACCGCCCGTACAGAAGCCTTGATTGAGCGTGAAGAGGCCCGTATCCGCAAGGCGCTGGAGCCCTGGCGTGAGCGTCTGGAGGGCAAGCGGGTGCTGCTCTACACCGGCGGCGTGAAGTCGTGGTCGGTCATCTCCGCACTGCAGGACCTGGGTATGAAAGTGGTTGCCACCGGTACCAAGAAGTCTACGGAAGAGGATAAGGCGCGCATCCGTGAGCTGATGGGCGACGATGTGAAAATGCTGGATGAGGGCAACCCGCGTGTTCTGCTGCAGACCGTTGCTGACTACAAGGCCGACATACTGATAGCGGGTGGCCGCAACATGTACACAGCGCTGAAGGCCCGCATTCCGTTCCTCGACATTAACCAGGAGCGTGAATTCGGTTACGCGGGTTACGACGGCATGCTGGAGCTGGTGCGCCAACTGGCGCTGACCCTGGAGAGTCCTGTGTGGGAGGCGGTCCGTCGTCCCGCGCCCTGGGCTGCCAGTGACAACGGTGTATTAACTGCCAACGGGTGACTTCCATGACCGAGATTCTCAAGCGCAAGAAACCGCTCTCCGTAAGCCCGCTGAAAACCAGTCAGACGGTCGGTGCGGCACTGGCCTTTCTGGGTGTGGCCCGCTCCATGCCACTGATGCACGGCTCCCAGGGCTGCACTGCCTTTGCCAAGGTCTTTTTCGTGCGCCACTTCCGCGAGCCGGTGCCGTTGCAGACTACCGCCATGGACCAGGTCAGTTCGGTGATGGGCGCGGACGACAACATTGTTGAGGCTCTGCGGGCAATCGCGGAAAAGAATTCCCCGTCGCTGATTGGGCTCTGCACCACCGGTCTGGCCGAGACCCAGGGTGCCGATATCCGTCGCGCGGTGGCGGAGTTTCGCCTGGCCCATCCGGAATACGACAAGGTGGCGGTGGTGGCCGTCAACACACCGGACTTTGCCGGCAGTTTTGAGAGCGGTTATGCGCTGGCGGTGCGCGGCATTATCGAGACCCTGGTGCCGGAAGAGCGCGAGCGTGTGGGACTGCGCAAACGCCAGGTGAATGTCCTGTGCGGGGCCAACCTGACCCCGGGTGATATTGAGTTTGTGGTGGAAAGCATTGAGAGCTTCGGGCTGCGTCCGCTGCTGATTCCCGATCTCTCCGGATCGCTGGATGGTCACCTGGACGATGGCGACTACAACGCCCTGACCACCGGAGGCGTATCGGTGGAAGAGATTGCTACCGCCTGCGAGAGCATTGCCACGGTGTCGGTTGGCGAGAGTATGGCGGCACCGGCGGTGTTGCTGGAGAAGCGTACCGGTGTGCCGGCGTACCAGTTTGGTCATCTGCTGGGACTGGACGCGGTGGATGCCTGGTTCCAGACCCTGTCCCACATCAGTGGCGAGCCGGTCGCGCCGCGCTGGCAGAAGCAGCGCCGTCAGTTGCAGGACGCCATGCTGGACACCCATTTTATGATTGGCCTGTCACGGGTGGCCATCGCCTCCGACCCTGACATGCTGGTGGGCTTTGACCGCCTGATCAGTGCCATGGGTGCGCAGACGGTCGCCGCGGTGGTGCCCGCCAAGGGGCCGGCGCTGCTCAACTGCGACCTGGGCGAAGTGCAGGTGGGCGACCTGGAGGATCTGGAAAAGCTGGCGCGGGACAACGGCGCCCAGTTGCTGCTGGCCAACAGCCACGGCGTGGAGAGCGCACACCGTCTCGGTATTCCGATTCTGCGTGTCGGCTTCCCGCAGTACGACCTGGTCGGTGGTTTCCAGCGTTGCTGGTTTGGCTATCGCGGCACCACCCAGGCGCTGTTTGACCTGGCCAACATCGTGCTGTCCCACCATCAGGAAACGCAGCCGTATCACTCGATTTACGCGCAGAAATCCTCCGAGCAGATTCCGTTGATGGCGACCAATGACTGGAGGCACTGATGACGGAAGTCACGCGACAGCTTCGGGTTCTCGACGATGGCGATGATAACGCCATGCTGCGGGTGGCGTTCGCCACTTCCGACCGCAAGGTTATTAACCAGCATTTTGGTTCGGCCAGTTCCTTCGCCATCTACGGTGTAAATCCCGACGATGCCCGCTTGCTGACGGTCATTGAGTTTGGTGACCTGACCCATGACGAGGACAAGCTGGCTGCGAAACTGGAGCTGCTGAAGGATTGTATAGCGGTTTACTGTCGCGCCTGTGGTGCGTCGGCGGTAAGGCAGTTACTGACTCAGGGCATTCAGCCGGTAAAAGTCAGTGAGGGCGCCACCATCGAAGAGATGATATCGGCGCTGCAGGACGAGTTGCGTTCCGGGCCCTCCAGTTGGCTGGCGAAAGCTCTCCAGCGCAGTGGTGTTGGGAGCATGATGGGACGTTTCGACGCAATGGAATCCGAGGGTTGGATTGAGTAATTGGTTTAACGACATACCGCCTGCTACAGGCAGCAAGTGAGGATCTTATGAACGATTTGGTACTAACAGAAAACGAAGCGCTGATGGAGCACCCCATCGTCCGTCAGGTGGTCACGCAGCTGCGCGCACTGGACAGCTACGGCACCTACGATACCTGGCCCGACTACAAGGTGCTTGATCCCATGATCCTCACCAAAGAGCGCCGTCGCGAAATCCCGGTAGTCGGGGATCCCGACGAAATCGTGATTTCCCGCCTCAAGGCCTACTACAACTCCATTGCCGCCGGTATTGAGCGCGAGTGTGAGTTGATGGCCGTGCCTTTCGTCAACCTGTCCCACGAGGGATTTGGCAAGGCACTGATCCTGGTGGGGCGGCTGGTGGCTGTCAATAAAACCCTGCGTGACGTGCATCGCTTTGGTTTTGATTCCCTGCCCGACATGGTGGCGGATATGGAGAAGATCGTCGGCCAGGCGGTTGATCTGATCAAGGCGCATCGCGAAGTCGCAGAACTGTAACGGAGAGAGAACCATGACTGACGACGAACTGAAAACCATGAAGAAAGAAGTGGCCGGTAAAAAGCGTATCGCCATGGACTTCGCTTCGCAGGTGCACGACCTGGTGGAAGATCGTCTTTTGACCGACTACAAGGAGTTGGTGGCGCTGGCGGAAAGAACCGTGGCTGCCTGTGAGGAGTGGGCTGTGGCTGACTCCGAGTATCGCTCCGTTACCTGATAGCAACAGTAATTTGCTTGTCGTTGTTGGCAAACCGGCGCTGCGCAAGCAGGGCCGGTTTGTGCCTGTGCGCCTGTACTGTGCTAGTCTCTGCCGGTAAGCGTAACCGGGACTGGCTGATGTGCTGCAACCTTGTTACCTGCCGCCGACCAGGCGGGGCAGGGTGGGGCAGCCGATAGCCGGCAGTGCAGGTATTGATTGGACAGTGATCTCAATCGCATCACCGCTGAGGTGGGGCAGCTGCTGGGCAGCCTGCCCTGGGAGTGGCTTATTGCCACGCTCCACCTTATCCTCGCTTTCATGGCGACTGTGCACGCCTTGCTCTATAAGCGCGACCCCCGTGCAGCACTGGGATGGGTCTCGGTGTGTCTGTTCTTCCCTCTGGCAGGTTCGCTGCTCTACTACACCTTCGGGATCAATCGGGTACAGACCCACGCGCACCGTCTCAGCGGTGGCCGGCGTTTTCGCTTTCGTGTGGGCTATGAACGCGGCTCGCTGGTCCATCGGCCGGTGCCGAGCCTGCAGCTGGATGATGATGATCGGCAGTTGTTTGTCGCCGTAGCCGACCACGTCTCCACCTTCCCCCTCTGTGAGGGCAACCACATTACCATGCTGCGCAACGGTGAGCAGGCCTATCCCGCCATGCTGGCGGCTATTGCCGGGGCGGAGCACTACGTGTTGCTGATAACCTACCTGTTCCAGTGGGATGCAGTCGGGCGACAGTTTGTGGCGGCCCTGAAGCAGGCCCAGGCCCGGGGCGTGAAGGTTTATGTGCTGCTGGACGGTGTGGGCGAGTGGTACTCCTGGCCGGGGATGGTGGTAAGGCAGCTGCGTCGCGCCGGTATCGATGTGGAGCGCTTCCTGCCGCCCCGGTTGCTGCCGCCGTCCTTCTCCATCAATTTGCGCAATCACCGCAAGATCCTGGTGGTGGATGGAGAGCAGGCTTTTACCGGAGGGATGAACATTGGTGTACGCCATTTGCTGGAGAGTCAGTCGGCACATCGCACCAGCGATCTGCACTTCTTCATGCGCGGCAGTGTCGTGCAACAGCTGCAGCAGGTGTTTCGCAGCGACTGGCGATTTGCCAGTGGTCGCCCGCTGGATCTTCTGTTGCCACCCCAGGCGGTGCGGCAACCGGATCAGGCGGCAGGGGCGGGGCAGGGGAGTGTCTTCTGTCGCTGCATCAGTGATGGGCCGGGGGAAGACCTGGATCGTATCGCCCTGATACTGATGGGGACCATCTCGGCGGCGCGGGAGCAGCTGACACTGATTACACCCTATTTCCTGCCCTCGCGGGAGTTGATTGGCAGCCTGCAGGCGGCGGCGCTACGGGGCGTGATAGTGACCGTCATATTGCCGGAGAAAAGTAACCTGCGGGTGGTTGACTGGGCTTCGCGCAACCTGCTGTGGGAGCTGTTGCAATACGGCGTGCGTATCCGCTACCAACCTCCACCCTTTGCCCACACGAAGCTGTTGCTGGTCGACGGGCACTACGCCCAGGTGGGCTCGGCCAATATAGATGCCCGCAGCTTGCGCCTGAACTTCGAGCTCAATGTAGAGATTCACGGTGCCGGGGCGGTGGCGCCGCTGCAAGCCTACAGCGAAGAGATCCTCCATACCTCCCGTCAGGTGACACTGCGGGAAATTGTCAGCCGGCCCTTGCCGGCACGTATCCGCGACGCAGCCTGCTGGCTGTTCCTGCCTTATCTCTGATACCCCAGGGTATCGATCCCGCCTGTTTGTTGTTTTCCTGCTGCTTCCTGCCCCGGGGATATTGTCGGACCTGCGACAAGGATTGCCCCGAGTGCTTTTTGCGACAAGAGCGGCCGTCGCTTACTAGCCCTAACTCGCTGATATTACGGCCATTGTCGGGTTTTTGTCGGATGGCATATGGCTTGCAATCAGTCATGGCAAGAGCCACGCAAACAAGTGGTCAAAAGCACCGTGATAAGCCAGGCCTACAACAGAAGTAATGGCTCGCAGTGAGCCAACCGGAGCAAACAGGAGACAGGACATGAACGATGCCGTGATCGTCGGCCGTACCCGCGGCGGCGCCGATTGGACGCCCGAATTCGTCACCGAGCTGGACGCCAGCAAGTGCATAGGCTGCGGCCGCTGCTACAAGGTCTGCCCACGCAGCGTATTCGAGCTGGTGGAGCGTGGCGAGATGATGGACGACGACGATGACTTTTACGATGACGATGACGAAATGATGGTTATGGTCATCAAGGACGCCATGGACTGTATTGGTTGCATGTCCTGTTCCCGGGTCTGTCCCAAGCAGTGTCACACCCACGAAGCCTTAGCGGGGTAAGCCATCATGGCCAAGCCAGAGTATTACGTATTTGTCTGTTCCCAGCAGCGCCCCCAGGGGCATCCCCGCGGCAGCTGCGGTGAACGCGGTGCAGCGGGCCTGATCCCGCGCCTGTCACAGAGCCTCATGGCTCGCAACATGCACCAGAAGGTTTCCATCGTACCGACGGCCTGCCTGGGACCCTGCAGCGTGGGAGCCAATATGCTGGTGTTCCCGGGTGAAGTTCTCTACAAGGGCGTAATGCCGGATGACCTGGACGGCATTGTCGACAGCCATTTTGTCCAGGGCCAGCCCCTGGCGGAAAAAGTTGCGCCGGATGCCGTATGGTAACCCCGGGGAGCGATAGCGTGAGTTTGAAACCGACCTATCAGGAGCGTCTGCAGGAGCGGCTGGCGGCGGAGCAGGGGGCTATCACCGCGCTGCGGGCCGGATTGCAGACGGCTCTCAGCAAACTCGGCTTTGAGGACAAGGTCAGTGCGATTGATGAGCCGCTGGTGAATCCGGAGCTGCGCCGCGACAGCTATGAGGGCACCGATTCCCTGTTTGCCGAGTGGCGTACCCCCAGCGGCGCGTTGCTGGGTTACCTGCTGATTCACGGTGCCGGCCAGATCTACGCTGAGTATGACGTACTGGCTGCGCACCCCACCAAACCGCAATGGTTTATTGAGGCGGTTACGGCCTGGGGCAGCGAGGCGGCGGTGAAAACCGAGCCACGATTGCTGCCGGCCCTGCAGGATTAAAAGCAGGCTCTGGCTAGTGGTCCTGGCCGGGCGATACGCCGCTCTACCATTCACGGGGTAAGCCACAGCATGAACAACATCGCTATCCATGCCATGTTACAGAACAACGCCATGGAGCTGGCTGGCGATGCCCGTGTTACCCGGGTGTTGATGGGGATTAACTGGACGGTGGTGGAGCTGGGTTGGGGCGACGGGCGCTGCAGCCATGGGCTCTGTTTCAGTCCGGTGACCATTCCCCGTCATATTCCCTGGGCCGGCAGCCTGCGCGGCCGTCACGCCCGTGAACTGGCGGGCTGGATAAGCGCCGATGACAGTGCCTCGGTGACTGTCGGGGTGGCCACCTGCAACGCCATCCTCAATGGCCCCCACAACAGCCTGTTGCAGGGCGCGACCGCTCTGCCGACACAGACACTGCCACACCTGGCGGTGTTCTCTTACTTCGCTCCTCAACTGGCGGGCAAAAAAGTGGCGATTATTGGCCGCTACCCGCAGCTGGACAGCTTCAGGGATCAGTTCAGCTTCGACTGTATTGAAAAGCGCCCGGGGCCAGGAGACTTGCCGGAAGAGGCGGCGGAGACACTGCTGCCGCAGGCGGACTGGGTGTTTATTACGGCCAGTGCCTTGGCCAATGGCACGCTGGCGCGTCTGCTGCAGTGGAGCACTAACGCCACTACGGTACTGATGGGACCCACCTTGCCCTGTGTGGCGGAGTGGCGCGGCTATGGGGTGGACTACCTGGCGCCTGTGCAGGTGGCAGCGCCAGGGCCACTGTTTGATATTGTGGCGGAGGCCGGCGGTACCCTGATCTTTGGCAATGCAGTGAGCTACCGCCTTGTGTCTTTGGCCTGATTGCCGGCCCGCCAGGGTTGGAGGGCCGGTAGCAGAATTACTTGCGGGTCAGTTTATCCAGGTAACCCATGGCGAACGCCGAGATTACGAAAGTGATGTGGATCAGCAGGTACCACATGATTTTGTTATCGTCGGTATTCTCGGTGTTCATAAAGATCTTCAACAGGTGGATGGAGGAGATGGCTACAATGGAGGCCGCCACCTTGTTTTTCAGTGAGCCGGCATCCAGCTTGCCAAGCCAGCCCAGCTTCTCCTCGTCCTCATCCACATCCAGCCGCGACACAAAGTTCTCATAGCCGGAGAACATCACCATCACAATCAATCCTCCCACCAGGGCCAGGTCGATAAGCGACAGTGTCTTCAGGATCAGGTCCACCTCGTCCATGGCGAAGATGTTGGGCAGTATATGAAAGATTTCCTGAAAGAATTTAATGCCCAGCGCCAACAGGATCAGGCTCATGCCCAGATAGATAGGGGCCATCAGCCAGCGGGAGGAGTACATCAGTCTTTCAATAAAGCGTTCCATGGTGATCCTGTGTCTTAGCGGGTTTGGCGACCCCTGGTCGGGGCTGGGCGGCATTTTAACCGAGATTGGTGTCAGTCGTAATAGCGGGGCCGGCAACAGCCAGGGCTTTACCGCGTTAAAACCGGATCCGGGGCAGGTTGTAAACTGTACAGTCGAAGGCTTGCGACAATTGCGCTAAAGCTTGATACAGACTATTACAGTCTGTCGCTCCCCCAGGTGTTATACCTGCAGGCCGCATCCCTATGCTGATGCTGGTCTGTCATTTCACCTCTATCGGGAGGATTCCGAGTTGTTTGCTATAAGCCCATTTGCCGTAAGGCCCTCTGTTATACCCCTGCTCCCGCTTGCGGCCCTGACCCTGCTCAGCGCCTGCAGCCATCACCCCAATCGACAAATGCCCCTGTCGGAGGCCCTGATTACCAATATCACCGCCGATGGGCTGCGTCAGTTCACTTATGAGGTGGCTGTGGGCGGCGGAGACCGGCAGGGGCGCGGCGCGCCGGGTGGGGGTTTGGGTGGCGGTGCACCCCGCTCGGGACCACCCGGCGGCTCCGGTCCCGGAAGTATGGAGGGCAATTCGCCCCGGGGTGGCAATGGTATGGGGACGGGGCGCAAGGACCCGGGGGCGAATATCGGGGAGCGGCTGGCGGCAAGGTTGGAGGAGACCGGTTACTGCGTCAACGGCTGGTTTGTGATCCGTATCGAAGAGACGGACGGTAAAAAGACCCTGTTCGGTGAATGCAAGGCGGTACTGCCGCAGGCACCACAGATGTAACGACTGTTGCGCTCCAGCGCTCCCGCCAGGGAGATTTATGGCGGGGGCTGCCAGTTCCCGCCGCCTGGTGCGGGAGCTCCGGCAAGTGTGCTGTGCTTGTGGCAGGCCTTGTGTGAATACCGACACAGGTTTCGGTCGGCGGCGCCTGTAACAATTGTCGTATCTGCGACAAACCCTCCGTCTTATCACAACGACAAACCCCACCCCGGAGGTCTCCGTCTTTTTTAACTCATTGAAAAATAACAAATAAAAATGCTTCTGGCCGGTGGCACAGGCGTTGCACCTCCCTCCTTTGAAAAGCTTGCAAAGCAAGTATCGAATCAACCTCAACGGAGTCACAACCATGCTGACATTAACCAACAACGCCGTGAGCGCTGTGCAGCGTTTTATCGATTCTGCCGGTAAGCCCATAGCTGGTTTGAGGATAAAAGTTGAAGGGGGCGGTTGTTCCGGCCTGCAGTACGGCATGCGGCTCGAAGAAGCTGCGGCCGCAGATGACTCGGTCATTGATTTTTCCGGGGTCAAAGTTCTGGTCGACCCACAAAGTGTGGAAATGCTCGACGGTGTCACCGTTGATTTTCTGGATGGGCTGGAAGGTTCGGGCTTTAAGTTCGAAAACCCTAATGCCACCGGCAGCTGCGGCTGCGGTAAATCATTCGCTTGCTAAGCCAACCTAAATATCTGAGTGATAGCCTCAGAAGAACGGCAGGAGATAACTAGCCATGTGGGATTATTCTGAAACGGTAAAAGAGCATTTCTACAACCCGAAAAATGCCGGTGCAATCGATGAGGCCAACGCCGTGGGCGATGTGGGCTCCATCAGCTGTGGTGACGCCTTGCGTCTGACCCTGAAAGTGGAGCCCGAGACCGAGATCATTCTCGACGCCGGCTTCCAGACGTTTGGTTGTGGCTCCGCCATCGCCTCATCCTCTGCCCTGACCGAAATGGTGAAAGGCAAAACCCTCGACGAAGCCCTGCAGATCAGCAACCAGGACATCGCCGACTTCCTCGACGGTCTCCCTCCCGAGAAGATGCACTGTTCCGTTATGGGTCGCGAAGCCCTGCAGGCAGCGGTTGCCAACTACCGCGGTGAGGAGTGGGTGGACGATCACGAAGAGGGCGCGCTGGTGTGTAAGTGTTTCGCCATCGACGAGGTCATGATTCGCGACACCATCCGTGAGAACAACCTCAGCTCTGTACAGGACGTTACCAACTACACCAAAGCCGGTGGCGGTTGCTCCTCCTGCCACGAAGGTATCGAAAATATCCTCATGGAAGAGATGCAGGCTCGCGGTGAGAGCTTTATGCCTGGTGCCATCCAGAAGAAGGCGAAGCCTGCGGCACAGCCTCTGGTAACCCTGGAAACTCCCGAGCCGGCTCCTGCGGCTCCCGCCGCCGGTGGTATGAGCGCCTTCCAGCGTTACAAGAAGATCGAGGAAGTGATCGAAAAAATTCGTCCCAACCTGCAGGCTGACCGAGGCGATTGCGAGCTGCTGGATATCGACGGCAAAAACATCTACGTGAGCCTGATCGGAGCCTGCAGTGGTTGTCAGATGGCGGCTATGACCGTTGGCGGCATCCAGCAGAAGATGATTGAGGCCCTGGGTGAATTCGTGAAGATCATTCCGGTTGACAAGGCTCAGTACGCCGCGCAGCTGGCTCAGAAGCAAGCAACCGCGTCAGCGTAACCGGAGGTGTCTCATGAATGATATCTATCTCGACAACAACGCCACTACCAAATGCGATCCACTAGTGGTGGAGGCGATGCTGCCATTCTTCACCGAACAGTTCGGCAACCCATCTTCACTCCACAGCTTTGGCAACAAGGTGGGGCATGCGCTGAAGAATGCCCGTAAGAGCGTGCAGAAACTGATCGGAGCCGAGCACGATTCAGAGATCATTTTCACCTCCTGTGGCTCCGAATCCGACTCCACCGCCATTATGTCGGCGCTCAAGGCCCAGCCCAACCGCACCGAGATTATCACCACCGTGGTCGAGCACCCCGCGGTACTCAACCTGTGCGAGTACCTGGAAACCGAAGGCTATACCGTGCACAAGCTGAAGGTTGACGGTAAGGGCAATCTCGATATGGACGAGTACAAGTCACTGCTGAGTGACAACGTTGCCGTCGTCAGTGTGATGTGGGCCAACAATGAAACCGGCACCATCTTCCCGGTGGAAGAGATGGCCGAGCTGGCGGACGAAGCCGGTGTGGTTTTCCATACTGATGCAGTGCAGGCCGTGGGCAAACTGCCCATCGACCTGGAGAACAGTGCCATTCACATGCTCTCCATCTCCGGCCACAAGCTGCACGCCCCCAAAGGCGTGGGTGTGCTCTACCTCAAGCGCGGTGTACGTTTCCGTCCATTGCTGCGCGGTGGTCACCAGGAGCGCGGTCGTCGCGCCGGCACCGAGAACGTTGCCAGTATTGTGGGCCTGGGTGTGGCGGCTGAACTGGCCCTGCAGAACATGGAGCACGAGAACACCGTGGTAAAAGCCATGCGTGATCGTCTGCAGGAGGGCATTCTCGCTGCGGTGCCCAACGCTTTTGTGACCGGCAATCCCGACAACCGCCTGCCCAATACCGCCAATATTGCTTTCGAGTACATTGAAGGTGAAGCCATCCTGTTGCTGATGAACAAGATGGGTATTGCGGCTTCCAGTGGTTCTGCCTGTACCTCCGGTTCGCTGGAACCCTCTCATGTGATGAAGGCGATGGGCATTCCTTATACCGCGGCTCACGGCACCGTGCGCTTCTCTCTTTCCCGCTACAACACCATGGAAGAGGTGGAGCGTGTGATTGAGGAGGTGCCACCCATTGTGGCCAAACTGCGCAAGCTGTCGCCTTACTGGGGCGAGAACGGTCCGGTGGAAAACCCCGAGCAGGCTTTTGCCCCGGTCTATGCCTGAGTCCCGGTGACCCGGGGCGGCGCGCTACGCAGCGCTGCCCCGGGCCAGGTTTCACGGTACCTGTAACACCGATTGTCAGCCGATCACTGTGTGCAGAGCACACTGGAAAGAGAAATGTCCGATGAGTAAGCAGCAACCAGCAGTTGTAATCGACGACACCACTCTGCGGGACGGTGAGCAGAGTGCCGGTGTAGCGTTCAGTGCTGAAGAGAAGTTGCAGATTGCCTGCGCGCTGGCGGACGTTGGCGTCCCGGAGCTGGAGATTGGTATCCCCGCCATGGGTGATGAGGAGCGTGATGTGATGCGCGCCATCACCCAGCTGCAGTTGCCAGTCAATACCCTGGCCTGGTGCCGGATGAGTGACAAGGACCTGCAGGCTGTCGAGGGGATTCCGGTGACCATGGTGGATCTCTCGGTATCGGTTTCCGATCAGCAGATCGAACACAAACTGCGCCGCGATCGCCGCTGGGTACTGGCGGAAATCGACCGGTTGGTGCGTAAGGCTCACAACCTCGGTTACGAAGTGTGTGTGGGCTGTGAGGACGCCAGTCGCGCCGATATGGAATTCCTGCTGCGGGTAGCGGAAGCGGCAGCACGCGCTGGTGCTAAACGGCTGCGCTTCGCCGATACCCTCGGCATTATGGAACCCTTCTCGGTTTTTCGTACCATTGGCCAGCTGAGCGCGGTCGTGGATCTGGAGTTGGAGATGCACGCCCACGATGACTTTGGCCTGGCAACCGCCAATACCCTGGCGGCGGTTCACGCCGGCGCTACTCACATCAACACTACCGTCAATGGCCTCGGCGAACGCGCCGGCAACGCGCCACTGGAAGAGTGTGTGCTGGCCCTCAAGCACTTGCACAACGTCGACACCGGTATTAACTCCCAGGGCCTGCCAACGCTTTCCAAAATTGTGGAAGAGGCTTCCGGTCGTGCCGTGGCCTGGCAGAAAAGCATTGTCGGTGAGGGTGTGTTCACCCACGAGGCAGGCATCCATGTGGATGGCTTGCTGAAAGATGCACGCAATTATCAGGCTCTGGATCCGCTGGAGCTTGGCAAGTCCCACAGACTGGTGCTGGGTAAACACTCCGGCACCCACATGCTGCGTACCGCCTATCAGGCACTTGATCTGGAACCCACCGAGTGGGAGCTGCACATGCTGCTGTCCCAGGTTCGGGTGCTGGTCACCACGGTTAAACGCAGCCCTACGGACAGCGAACTGCTGGCGCTGTATGACGCCATGAGAAGTCTGTCTGATCCCCCCATTACAACAGCCGTCTTTGCTACACCCATGACACGGCAGCAGGTAACGCAATGAACAGCGCAACCGCAAGCAAGAGTTTATGGCAACAGATTACCGGCGATATCAACTGTGTGTTTGAGCGCGATCCCGCCGCCCGCACCCGCTTTGAAGTAGCCGTTACCTATCCCGGCGTACACGCGGTCACCATTCACCGTGTCAGTCACCGCTTGTGGCAGAACAACTGGCGACTCGCGGCTCGCTGGCTCTCCGCCATCGGCCGCTTTATCAGTAATGTGGATATTCATCCCGGCGCCCGTATCGGCGAACGATTCTTTATTGATCACGGCGCCTGTGTGGTAATCGGTGAGACCGCCATCGTTGGTAATGATGTGACCCTCTATCACGGCGTCACCCTGGGCGGCACCAGCTGGAACAAGGGCAAGCGCCACCCGACACTGGATGATGGGGTTCTGGTGGGTGCCGGTGCCAAGGTTCTGGGCAATATCACCATCGGTAAAAATGCCCGCGTTGGCGCCAACTCGGTGGTGGTACAGGACGTGCCGGACGGCTGCACGGTGGTAGGCATACCCGGCAAGGTGGTGAAGGTGCGGGAGGCAGGGCAGGTGAACCCCTATGGTATCGACCTGGATCACCACCTGATTCCCGATCCGGTTTCGAAGGTCATGGGCTGTTTGATGGAGCGTATCGAAGCGCTGGAGGCGGCCCTGGGTGCAAAAGCGTTAACCGCGCAGGCGGACTTTCAGTGCGATCCCGACAATGAAATTTGTGAGAGTGATTGCAAGTCCGCAGTGGCGGCCAATCAATAAGACAACAAAGGATTCAGGGGATGGACTTACAGGATTTTGAATCACAACTGCTCTATTTTGACAAGCCCATGCGGGTTGAGACGGAGCGCCTGATTGAAGCCGCTGCAGAGGCTTACGGAGAAGGTAACGCCGAACCTCTGTTACTGGAAGCCTATACGCTGGAGCCGGAAAACCTCTCCGTGTTGGTGGCTCTGTACCGATTTTATTACTACCAGCACCGCTATCCCGAAGGCGTTGCTATCGCCCAGGAAGTAATGGGGGTTGTGGCACCTATGATTCACTTTCCGGAGCGCTGGGAGGAGATTGAGTTTGCACACCTGGCCAACGGTGTGCAGGAGTCCTTCACCATGGTGCGCTTCTACCTGCTGGCGCTGAAAGCCCAGGCCTACCTGCAGCTGCGCATGGAGAATGTGGAGTTGGGTGTAAAAATGCTCAACAAGGTCATCGAGCTGGACAACAAGGATCGCCTGGGCGCCAGGAGCCTGTTGCTGGCAGTGGGGCCTACCGAGCTCAGAAACAATTCCGACCAACAGCTCAAGTACTCCGTACTGGCTGACTGAACCGTTGAGGTGGCAAGCATGTTTGATGAAGACCTGACCCTTGAAGAAGCCATGGAAGAGCTGAGCTCCGCTGAGGATTTCCTCAACTTTTTCGAAATCCCCTTCGACACCACTGTGGTGCTCGTCAACCGCCTGCACATTATGCAGCGCTACCACGACTATCTCGCCGACAGTGCTGAGATGCTGGAGGGTTATGAAGGTAATGACAAGGCCATTTACGCCGCGTACAAGGCGTTGCTGGAAAAGGCCTATGGGGACTTCGTCAATTCCGACGCCAAGACTGAAGCGGTACTGAAGATTTACAAGATGCAGGGCCCCCAGACCACGTTTGTCTCCGCCGACACTCTGCTCGAAGGTCTCTGATACGGAGGTAGTGGTATGCAGCCAAAGTATGAATACGGTTCCGAGGTTCGCCTGATCCGCAATGTGCGTAACGACGGCACTTACCCGGGAATGGAGGTGGGTGAATTGCTGATCCGTCGCGGCGCTGTCGGGTGTGTCTACGACGTAGGCACCTATCTGCAGGATCAGATCATCTATCGGGTCCACTTTCTGGACGCCGGCATGACCGTGGGCTGCCGTGAAGAGGAACTGATCGACGCCCAGGATGAGTGGATCCAGAACCTGTTCGAATTTCGCGAGAAGGTCATAGCGACCAAGTCACTGGCCATTAACGGTGAGGTGATTGTAAATGTCGGTGATCTGGGCGAAGTGCAGCGGGTGCTGAGGGAGCCGGGCCGGATTCTTTACCACGCCCGCTTTGGAGAACGCACCCTGGTGGTTCCGGAGAGTTCACTGGAGGCGCCACCAGCGGACGAAACTCCCGCCACAGATATCGAAGCAACCGGCTAGTCGAGGAGATTGCAGTTATGTCCGACAGTAGCTCAGCACTGCCAGTCAGCGTCAATTACCGCTTGCTGCGCATAGCCACCGATCAGTTTGACAAGGCACCGTCGCAGCTGGATGAAAGCCAGCGCAAGAAGGTCAGCTCCATTGCGGCAAAGGAGTACCTGCTGGAACAGGCCGTACTTTCCAGTCCGGAGGCCAGCGATATTATCGTTCCTCCTTCGCAAGTAGACATTGCTCTGCAGCAGATTTGCGAGCGCTATGAGAGCGACGAGGCCTTCGAGGAGGCGTTGGAGGAGAACAACCTCACCCTGGCCGGACTGCGGGAAGCACTGCAGCGTGAGCTGTGGGTAGAGGCGGTGATCGCCAAGGTGGAAGCGCGGGCACCGCTGGTGGATGAAACCGAGGTCAGCCTGTTCTACTACATGAACGTGGATCGATTTGCCCGGACCGAGACCCGCAATGGACGACATATCCTGATCACCATAAACCCTGAATTTCCGGACAATAGCGAGGAGTCAGCCAGGAAGCGTATTGCCCTGGTGCAAAAGCGGGTTGCCAAGAATCCTGAACGTTTTGCCGAGCAGGCGATGAAACATTCCGAGTGCCCAACCGCGCTGCAAGGTGGGGAGCTGAGTAACATCAAGGCCGGCGACCTCTACCAGAGTCTGGAAACGGTATTTTTTGCCATGCATCCAGGTCAGGTGAGCGAGGTGGTGGAATCACCGGTCGGCCTGCATGTGCTCTATTGCGAAAGCGTACAGGCCGGTGGCGTGCCATCGTATGAAGAGATAGCCGACAAGCTGCGTGAAAGTCTCCAGGGGCAGCAGTGCCGTCGCCACTCCCGGGAGTGGGTGCAGCAACGGTTGCGGGAGGTCTCGGCAGAGACCTCCGCGACAACACCGGACAAGGCCGTGGAGGAAACGGAATGAATGATAACGTGGATGATACCAACACCAGCCCAGTACTACGCTGCTCGTTTTGTGGTATTGAAAAGTCGGTAAGCGTACCCCTGATTGCCGGTAACGACGGCCATATCTGTGAACACTGCGTAAAACTGGCCTATCAGGTGGTGAACAGCTGGGGGCGCCGTGCGGTCATTTCCCAACCCGACCTGAAAGCGCCGGGTGTGATCAAGAAGTACCTGGACGAGTACATCATCGGTCAGGACGATGCCAAGAAAACCCTTTCGGTGGCTCTCTACAACCACTATCTGCGCCTGCACCACAGTGGCGAGCAGCAGCCTTTCAGTACCAACCCGGATACCGAAGTGGTGGAGGTGGAGAAATCCAACGTGCTGATGACCGGTCCTTCCGGCACAGGTAAAACCCTGTTGGTGAAAACCCTCTCCCGCATTATCGGTGTACCGTTTGTGATTGGTGATGCTACCTCCCTGACCCAGGCGGGTTACGTGGGCCAGGATGTGGAGAGCCTGCTCAAGCGCCTGCTGGAAGCGGCAGACTGGAATGTGCAGCAGGCGGAGTGGGGCATTGTCTACATCGACGAAATCGACAAACTGGCGAAGCGTGGCGACGGTGGTTCCGCCGTACGTGATATCTCCGGTGAAGGCGTCCAGCAGGCCCTGCTGAAAATGATTGAGGGGGCGGAAGTGCGTGTCCCCAAAGGTGGCCAGCGCGATCACGGTGAGGAGGTTACCCTCAATACACAGAACATCCTGTTTATCGTCGGCGGGGCATTCCCGGGACTGATGGAGTTGGTGAGCAAGCGCCTGCAACCGCCACAGGCGGGTATCGGGTTCAATGCGCCGCTGAAGAAAGACTGCGAGTTCAGCAACAACGAATTGCTGGCGGCGTTGCAGCCCGATGACCTGCAGGGTTTTGGCCTGATCCCCGAGTTTATCGGTCGTTTCCCCATTGTCACCTTCCTGCAGGAGCTGGATGTGCCGGCGCTGGAGCGAATTCTGCGGGAGCCCAAAAATGCCCTCACCAAGCAGTATCGCCGTCTCTTCTCCTACCAAAACGTGCAGCTGGATTTTGCCGATGATGCGGTGCGCTTTATTGCCGAGCAGGCGGTTCAGCGTGGTACCGGTGCCCGTGGCCTGCGCGCCCTGATGGAGACCACCCTGTGCGAGACCATGTTTGAACTGCCCTCCATTGTCGGCCTCAAGAGCTGTGAGGTGGTGGTTGGCGGCGAGGGCGACGAGGCTCGGCTGGAGGTTGTGCGTCACTTCGGCACCAGCGAGGGCAGCGCGGTGCAACCCGATAGTGAAGAGCTGGTTGGGGAAGCTGGTGAAAGGTTGCTGGTGAGTAGTGAGTAGCCGGCTCCCTGGCCGGGAGTGATCCTTCGTCGCTACCCGGCACCTGGCAGTAGGAAAAGCCCTGTGTGGAAACGCAGGGCTTTTTTATATTTGGGGGGCAACGGAAAGCGCGGATGCAACCCGGTTTGCCGGACGGAAAGGTCGGCCGGTTTGTGTGTGCTGAGGGGCTCCTGGGTCTCCGGCTGCGACGCCTGCGGGTTACAGCAGCGGCGAGGATAGCTGCAGGGTAGTGAATGTTCTTACCGCAGCAGGGTAGGCTGATGGAAGCGCTCAGCAGACTGAACCATCGTTATTAACAGGGCCGGGATAGACGGCCAGCCGCCGGCTGCCCGCGCTTGGCGGGCAGCCGGCGGCTGGCATCAGGAGTGGGGGCTCAGAGGGGCAGGCCGAAATCCGGGGCGATTTGGCCGAGCCACTTGGCGAGGCGCTCTTCGGTGAGGCCGGCCTGATTGTCCAGGTCCAGGGCCAGACCGACAAACTTGCCGTCTACGACTGCTTCGGAGTGTTCAAATTCGTAGCCGTCAGTTGGCCAGGCGCCCACAACCTTGGCGCCCCGCTCGGAAACGAATTCGTGGATCTCCATCATCGCGTCCACAAACTCATCAGCGTAGCCCACCTGATCACCCAGCCCGTAGATGGCGACGGTTTTGCCGGTAAAGTCGACGCTGTCGATACCCGGCAGGAACTCTTCCCAGCTCTCGCTTTCGCAATCGGCGGAGAGGCCGGGCAGCAGGCCTTCACCCAGAGTTGGGGTGCCCAGGATAAGGAAGTCAAAGGCGCTGAGCTCTTCGGCGGTGGCCTTGTTGACGTTTACAGGCTTGGCCATGATCTCGTCGTCAAACATCTTCTTGATCATTTTGGCCACTTTGCGTGTTTTGCCGGTGTCAGTACCGAAAAATAGTCCGATCTTCGCCATGGTCTGTCCTCTTTACATTCCTGTCGCTGGTCACATCAATTCAACGTTCAGCCTGCGAACAGGCCAGACGCGTTACACCATAATCCTGGTGCCTGAAGGGAGAATTGCACGTCGTGTGCCATTGGTTGGTGGTTAGATTTTCTCTTTTAACTAATTGATATATATAGGGAAATAATTCATGAAAAAGAGGGGTGGAGGCTTGCTTGTTGTGAAGCTGACAGGCTTCGTTCCGCGTTTTTGGGCCTATTGTTGCAAACTCGACAGCCAAATCGTGGCGGCCGGTTAGTGGTCAGGCCATTACCGAAGGCTGTGTGTCAAAACCGACAAAAGCGCGTGAATTTATTTTTGTTCGTCAGCGGGGAATGATGGCGAGGCAGGGGAGACTGCCGGGCTTGCAGCGCGGCGGCAAAACAATTGAGGGCTGGAGGTACCCCCTCCTGAAATGGTTTATTTAAGGTATATATTTATTCCAAATTGATATCGGGAGCCTTCATTTTTCTGTCATGAACTTTGCTTAACTTACTCTTGAGGGTCAAAACCCGTTCGTACGCCAGCTACAGCTGCCGGCCACCAGGTCCGCAAGCCGCAGGCGCAGCGATAGGGGGCCCGGGGTGACTGGCCAACCGCAGTAGTCGGGGAAAGGAACTCCCTGCAGTTTGTCCGGTCAAATGAGCTGTCCTAAGTGGTGCAACCGATATTTATAGGGTAATTATCATGCAAGACTATCTGGAAGAGTTGCTGGACGACGCATACGAAGAGTATGAAGACGACGCTTGGTCTGATGACTATTGCGAAGTTTGACGTTTCGGCTTAACCCAAACCTGCGGGGAGACAATCTGCGTGCAACGAGCACTGCAGGTCACTCCCTGCCATATATCCCCCCCTTTGAATCCCGTTTCTCGACTGCCTTTAGTGCTCGAAATTGGTGCGGCCAGAGGTTCCTGTATCAAACTGGTGCGCCTGCGCCAGCCAAATAGCCTGTCAATCTCTCGACCTTGCCGCGGTTACCGTTTCCGGCTGCTATTCTTTTGCCGACGGCATCACAGATAGAATGTCGCCCGCGACGGATAATGCGAGAGAAAGCAGACGTCCGCCCAATACACTCTTACGTCATCGGGCAGGGGGCATGAAGCCGGCAAAACCCGCTTACCGAGCCCATCATCATCGTCAGGTTCAGAGACTTCAGAGCAACAGATTATGCGGGTACTTACTGAAAACGCCGAGGCGATTTACCTGTTTGACGACGACAGTTCACCCCGGGAAATGCTGTATCAGGAGTTCGAAGCCGTACTGGACGGGTTTGTTCCCATGCCTGAGTACGCCGGGCGCAGCATTCGAGCCGTTTACGTGAAAATTGGCCCGGGCCCGGCGGCAAGGGCTGCCGTTTTTTTCCTGATCGATTTCGACCAGCATGGCCAGGCTGACAGGCGCTGGAACCTGCCCATCGGGCAGCTGGCGGCCATATCACCGGAAGGCCCTGACATGGGAGGCGGGCCGATTCGACTGGCCTGCCGCAGTCAGTGCGCTATTGCCTGGCACAAACAGCAGCTCTGGGATCCTCGCATGGATGCCCAGTGCAACCACCTGGCGCTGATCAAAAAAGCGGTGCAGCGCAATCGACTCGGTCTCAGCTTCGAAGGCGCCCCCGACGTGCCAACCTTACAAGCTGAATCCCCCGCAAAACACAACCAAACACAGGCTGCCGCCCAGGAATCACCCCGTGAGCAGGCCTTGCGCCTGAAGCTGGCGCAAGCCATCAAGGAGTCCAGGTTGCGGGTGGCGACCCTGCAGGAGCATCACCGGGAACAGCTGGACCAGTTGAAGCAGCAGCACACCGGTACCTTGCAGGCACAGCAGACCAGGGCGTTGCAATTGCAACAGCAGTTGCAGGAGAGTCAGGAGCAGGCGACCCGGCTGGCGGCAGAGCGCAGCCGGCAGGAGGAGAAGCTCAACAGCCTGCGGGACTACTTTGAGCAGCGTCTGGAGAACGCCAATAACGTGGATGCCAGTGCTCTCGCCAGCCTCAAGAATCAGCTGGAAAGCAGCAAGCAATTGGAGCTGGAGCACCTGCAGCGGGAGTACGGCGAGCAGCTACAGCGCAAGGAGATCGAACTGATGTACCAGAGCACCCAGGTGGCTGGTCTGCAGGATGAGATCCGGAGACTGCAGCGGGACAAGCAGGAACTGCTCAACGCCAGTGGCCACAACCTGTTGGATAAGATGCACGCCAGTGGCATCAGTTTTGTGACCTTCCAGCTCGGCGCCGGGCACATGACCCTGCCCGTGGATGATGTCGGTGCGTTTATGGAAAATCGCGACGCTTATGTCGCGACTCGCTGTCAGGTGAGTGAAGATCAGTTGCGACTGTGGCGCGAGCATTATCACAGCCCGGCGTGTCAGGCTGAACTGGCAGATGGCAGTCGCTGCGGTGCCGCAGTGACACGCATCGACAAGCCGGCAGCGTTTGCCGATGGCATCAGCAATCGCTGTCAGCAGCATCAGCGCCTGGTGTCTGGCAGCCAGTCCCAATCAGCCTAGTTTCAGCAGTGTCTCGCCGACAGATGAGCGGGGTGCTGGAGTGCGATGTTATGCAGAGTGCAGTTGCCGGCGACGGGATAGGAATACTGCTCAGTGGGTCAGCAGCGCAGCTCGCCGGGCGCGTGGGCCTGACCAGGGTAGAGCACCCGCTGTTCGAAAAAGCGGGTGTGGCACTTTGCTTCAAGCGTGATGACCAGCTGCACCCGATAGCGTCGGGCAACAAACTGTACAAGCTGTGGGGGCATCTGCAGCTGGCTCGACAACAGGGTGCCCGCGGGCTCTGCTCCTTTGGGGGTTATTACTCCAATCACCTGCATGCGCTGGCGTGGATGGGCAGGGCGCTGCACTTGCCAACAGTAGGTTTCGTACGGGGCCATGAGCCCCGGCGGTTGTCTGCGACGCTGCAGGATTGCCAGCGCTGGGGTATGGAGTTGCGCTTTCTCAGTCGCCTCGATTACCGGGCCGCCTGCGATGGGCGCGTCAGTGTGGTTCCGCAAGGCTATTACCCTGTACCTGAAGGTGGTGGCGGTGCCCCTGGGTTGGTGGGGTGCCGGGCACTGGGGCAGTGGCTGGGCAGTGAGTTACAGCAAGGGGATTGCCTGTGCCTGGCCACCGGCACCGGCACCACGCTGCGGGGGATTCTGCAGGGCCTTGAAGCGGGCCTGACGCGGCCTGAGATCATGGCGTTTGCGGCGTTGAAGCTGGGGTCCGAGTCAGCCGGTTATGGGCAGCAGCTGTTGCAGGGCCTGGCACCGGCGTGGGCCGGCAGCGTTACGCTGCGGGACGAACAGCGATTTGGTGGGTTTGGTCGGGTTAACCCGGAGTTATTGGAGTTTATGGTCGATTTTGAAACACAAACCGGGGTTGCTCTTGACCCGGTCTATACCGGGAAAATGTTGCACGCTATCTGCCAGCTGGTCGAGCGTGGTCACTGGAGTCGCGGGCAGCGTGTAGTGGTACTGCACAGTGGTGGCCTGCAGGGGCGGCGCGGAGTGGCGGGGCTTGACAGCACTGTGGTTGCGGGAGCGTGGGCATGAACCGTTCTGCGGTGGTGACCGGGGATACGGCCAGATTGCAGGTCAGCCCCGAGTCCCTGAATACCCTGGTACCACTGGGCAGCCTCAGCCCGGGACAGCGTCAGGCGCTGCTGCAGGAGAGCGATACGCTCTATCTGTTTCCCGGGGATACCCTGTTTGAGAGTGGTCAGTTCGACAGCAGCGAATTTTTTCTCCTCAGTGGTGACGTAGCCCTAACTGACGCCGCCGGCAAGCGCAGCCTGGAAAAGGGGCGCACATCCCTCGGGCCTCTCTCTCCCATGTTGCCTCGCCGGCATCGTGCCCAGGTGGTAGCGGATGCGGTGGTTCTCAAGATTAACCGCCAGCGACTGGACGAGTTGCTCAGCTGGAGCCAGGTGGCCGAACACCTGCGATTGGCGGCGGTGACGGGGCCTGGCAGTGAAACCGGCAACCTGTGGCTGGATCGTCTGCTGGGCTCTAACCTGTTTTTCAAGGTCTCGCCCACCAATATTGGCCGTGTTGTGCAGAAGCTGGAGCCGCGGGAGGTGCGTGCCGGCGAAGTCATTATCCGCGAAGGTGAGGCGGGTGACTGCTGCTACTTTGTGCAGAGCGGTGAGGCCCGGGTCAGTCGCGGAGCAGCGGCAGAGACCCTGGCGGTAGTGGGTGCAGGCCACTGTTTTGGGGAGGATGCTCTGCTCAAGGAGTCTCCGCGTAACGCTACCGTGACCATGGTCAGTGATGGCGTGTTGTTGGTGTTGCAGCAACAGGATTTTCTCTCCCTGTTGCGGGAGCCGGAAGTGGCTCTCTGCACCTTGCCCCAGACCGTTGATGAGCGGCGGGTGTTGCTGGATGTGCGCACCCAGGGTGAGTACAGCACCGGCCACCTGCCGCAGGCGGCCAGCCTGCCATTGCACCTGCTGTCACTGAAGTCGCGCCTGCTCTCAAGCGACGTGAGCTACGCGGTCTACTGCAGTACCGGTCGGCGTGCGCGACCCGCCTCTCTGTTCCTGCAGCAGCAAGGTTTCGACGTCAAGGTGTTACAGCCGGGCCTGATGGAGTTGGTGGACCAGTTTCCGCAGGCCGCGCTGACGCGACAGGATCACCTCTTGCGCAATGGTGTCATTGACCAGGGGTAGTGGCCGGGGGTCAATTGGTATGCCCCCTGAACTCGGCCCCGGTAATCGCCGGCCAGTTGTCAGGCACAGCAAAGTAGCGTCGGACTTCGAAGTATTCACCGTTCTCCTGTTGCATCTGTGCCAGCTGCAAGGGGCGTGCATCCAGCGTTAATTGGGACTGCAATACACCAATAAGCTGCTGCTTGTCGAGCAGGTGCGATTTGGCGCTGCGCAGTGGCGCCAGCCACTGTCGGCGCTGCAGCAGTTGCCAGTGACCCTCGGGCAGCTGCTGCAGATCACCACAGCGTAACCAGAATCCCCTGTCGTGGTTGGGCATAAGCAACTGCTGGTCGGGTGTCTGGAAGCGCTCCTGCAGAAGCGGGTAAAAAAGACGCCCGCGGGAGAGCAGGGCTGATCGCACCTTGAGGGCCTGCCAGTGTGGCGGCAGAGGGGCACTGTCCAGGCGCTCCGGCGCCAGTTGGCGTTCCATCAGGTGGTGCCATTTCAGGTCCAGCCGATCCCTGACCTCGGGGCCGTACCAACCGGCTGCGGTGCCACTGCCAGCGTCCAGGCCGAGGTAAAATTTCACCGCCAGTTCCGTGTGCAGCAACTCGTTGTTCCGCCAGCAGAGCGCGTCCGCTTCACCCAGTGTACGCCCGTGCTGGTGCAACTGCAGATTGAATACCCATTCTCCGCGTGTATCACCGCAGTGACGCCACCAGAATTGCCACAGGTGCTCAAAAATCAGTCCCAGTCGCCGTGAAGGGCACTGCTCCATCCAGTGCTCCAGCGGCTGCGGGTTGTGGTCAAGGTCGAGCAGTTGTTCTGCGATGGCTTGCTGCTGGCCGGGATTGAATGTGTCGCAGCCGGCACCCGGGGCCATCAAATCCGGGCTCAGCAGGCACCAGGCGAGATCACGCACCAACGGGTGCTGCAGCTTGCGCCAGAGCGGCGAGGAGGCGGTGATCATGGAGTGCTCCTGACGGGGTGGGTGTGAGTGGGTATAATAGCCACCTTTAACGAGTACTGGGACAACAGTCTGGATATGTCAGAGTTTAATCGTATTGGCCTGGTAGGCCGGGCCGGCAGTGATCGTGCACTGGGCACGCTCAAGCGCCTGATCGCCTACCTGCAGGGCGCCGGGCTGGAAGTGGTGCTGGAAGAGGAGACGGCGCGCAGCCTGTCTGTGCCGGATCTGGAGGTCTCCAACAACGATACCCTGGGCAAAACCTGTGACCTGGTGATTGTGGTGGGTGGCGATGGCAGCCTGCTGGGCGCTGCGCGCTCGCTGTGCCGCCACAAGGTGCCGTTGCTGGGCGTTAACCGCGGCCGCCTGGGTTTTCTCACCGATATCAGCCCCAATGACATTGAGGCGCGGGTCGAAGAGGTGCTGGCGGGCAAATACATTATGGAAACCCGCTTCCTGCTGGATTCTTCCGTGGTGCGTCAGGGCGCTCTGGTCGGCACCGGCGAGGCGCTCAACGATGTGGTGATTCACCCGGGGCGATTTATTCGCATGATCGAACTGGAGCTCTACATCGACGGCCAGTTTGTCTATAGCCTGCGCTCCGATGGCCTGATTATCTCCACGCCCACGGGTTCCACCGCTTACGCCCTCAGCGGCGGTGGTCCCATTATGCACCCGAAGCTCGATGCCATCGTCATTGTACCGATGAACCCGCACACACTCAGCAGCCGACCGATTGTGGTGGATGGCAACAGCGAGATTCGTATCGTGGTGGGCGAGCACAACAGGGCCTATCCCCATGTCACCTGCGATGGCCAGAGTCACGTGGTGACCAATCCCGGTGACCAGATCCTGATCAACAAAAAGCCCCACAAGCTGCACCTGATTCACCCGCTTAATCACAACTTCTATGAAACCTGTCGCAGCAAATTGGGCTGGGGCAGTCACCTCGGAGAGTAGGGTCGGGTAGTCGAGTGGTCACCGCATCGGAATCAGCAACAGACATTATTGGCGACGTTCACGGCTGCTGTGATGCGCTTGAGCGCCTGTTGCAGAAACTGGGTTATGAGCACGACGGTAGCTCCTACCACCATCCACAGGGTCGTCGCGCGGTTTTTGTCGGCGACCTGCTGGATCGTGGCCCGGCCATTCCGCAAACCGTGCAGTTGGTTAAGGCCATGTGTGACAACGGCAACGCCACCATGGTCATGGGCAACCACGAATACCTGGCGCTGCGTAATGCCAGCGCCTGCCGCGAGTATATGGAGCACGGCTCCAGCAGTGCGCTGTCGGAGCGGCTGGTGCGCCTGATGCACGCCACCCTGGAGCAGTACCGCCACAACCTGCCAGCATGGGATGAGCTGATCGGCTGGCTGATGCGCCTGCCCCTGTTTGTTGAAAACCGCTGGTTCCGGGTGGTGCACGCCTGCTGGGACCAGGATCTAATTGACAATATCCTCCAGCAGTACGGCTCGGGTCAGATGAGCCCGCGTTTTTTCAGCGCGGCGCAGCGCCAGGGCAGCAGCGAGGCGCGCACCATTGACCGCCTTACCCGCGGCATTAACATTCCGCTACCGGAAGGCATGCAGGTGGAGGGCAAGGACGGTTTTGTGCGGCGTTTCTTTCGCACGAAGTTCTGGGCCAACAGTCCGCAGACCTACGGTGATCTGGTGTTTCAACCCGACCCGTTACCCTACGGACTGGATGAAGAACCGATTCAACAGCGCCACCAGGACGACCTGGTGTACTACCCGGGAGACGCTGTGCCGGTGTTTTTCGGGCACTACTGGTTAACCGGGCGCCCGGCGCCGTTGCGTCATAATATCGCCTGTCTTGACTACAGCGCCGTCAATTTCGGCCGCCTCACCGCCTATCGCTTTGACGGTGAAGAGAGTCTCAGCAGGGAAAAATTTGTGTGGGTGTATCACGACCCGACTATGGTGGACGACTCTGAACTCTACGATGAATAATTTTTTTGCAAAGGTGCAGGCATGATGGCCGATTGGTATCGCGTGGCCGCATTCGGCTTGCATCTGAACCTGCAGCCACTGATGGAGTTTCTGCTCGCCCGTGGTGTTGCCCACCGGGTGGTGGAGGAGCGGGGCCAGCAGGTGTTGTGGGTGGCGGATGAAAACATTGCCGGGCAGCTGCAGCACTGGTTGCAGAAGGAAGGAGTACATGACGCGCTGGAGCGGGCGCCGCAACTGCCGCTGAACAGTGATTTCACCATTCGTCGCGAGATGCGCCGCCAGGGCGTCGGTCTGCTGTGGTTATTGTGGCGCTATCCAGTCACCCTGGTGACGCTGTTGCTGGGTGTTCTCGGTGCGCTGCTGGTGTACTGGGATGGCAGCTTCGGGCCGCTCACCTCCGTGCTCAGCTTTCAGCCGGTGGCGGTGACCCAGAACAAGCTCATCTATCATTCCCCGATGGCCGCCTGGCAGGCGGGGGAGTTGTGGCGTTTGCTGACACCGATATTCCTGCACTTCGGGCCGCTGCACATAATTTTCAACGGTCTCTGGATCTGGGAATTTGGTCGCCGGCTGGAGCAGCGATTTGGCAGCCTGAGCCTGCTCACCATGATTGTGTTTATTGGTGTGCTCAGCAATATGGCGCAGTTTATCTGGGCTGGCCCGTCGCAGTTTGGCGGTTTGTCCGGCGTGCTTTACGGGCTGCTGGGCGTGTTGTGGATACACCATCGCCTGCGGCCTTCGGCAGAGACCCGCCTGCCGGGCGGCATCGTCGGTTTTATGCTGGTGTGGCTGGTGCTCTGTATGAGCGGTGTGGTCAGCGGCCTTACCGGTATGGGGATTGCCAACGCTGCCCATGTGGGTGGCCTGATAGTCGGCATCGGCATCGCCGGCCTGCTGTATCTCCTGCGCCGCTGAGCGGATCTGGCAGGAGCGAATTTCCGTTTTTGAGTTATTGCTGAATTCTGAAGGTAGAAACGATGAATATTGATGAGCTGATTAACAGCATCACGCCCGAGATCTATGAGAACCTGAAGCGTTCCATCGAACTGGGCAAATGGCCGGACGGACGGCCGCTGACACAGGAACAGCGTGAGCACAGTATGCAGGCGGTTATCGCCTACGAACTCAAGCACCTGCCGGCGGAAGAGCGCACCGGTTATGTGCCGCCCAAACCACACCAGCATTGCGGCGGTGAAGGCGAGGTAGCCGAGCCGGAAGAGAAACCACTGAAGTGGCAGTGAACGATATGGGATGGGAGTTACTGGCCGCGGGTCATATTCAGAAAATGCGCACCAGCCACAACGATGCTGTGGCCTACCAGTTACCATTGGATGACACCCAGTGCGACATGAATGCACTGCTGGGGCAGCGACTGAAGCTGGTCTATGGTGGAGACATTCACTGCTGCCACTGTGGCCGTAAAACCAGGAAGAGCTTTAACCAGGGATACTGCTACCCCTGTTTCCAGAAGCTGGCGCAGTGCGACAGCTGTATCGTCAGTCCGGAAAAATGTCACTATGACGCCGGTACCTGCCGCGAACCGGAGTGGGGCGAGGCCCACTGTCTCACCGACCACATTGTCTACCTGGCCAACTCTTCCGGTGCCAAGGTGGGGATTACCCGTCAGTCACAGGTGCCGGTGCGCTGGATGGACCAGGGGGCTATTCAGGCGCTGCCGATTTTCCGCGTCGCCACCCGTCGTCTCAGTGGTCTGCTGGAGGTGATCCTGAAGGATCAGGTGGCAGACAAAACCAACTGGCGCACCATGCTCAAGGGTGATGTGGATTACATTGATCTGGTGAGCCTGCGGGACCAGTTGCTGGACAACGCCTGGGACCAGATCGTCGCCCTGCAGCGGGAGTATGGCGTGCAGGCCGTACAGTTTATCGAACAGGCGCAGGAGTATGACTTCTGCTATCCGGTTGATACCTACCCGAAAAAGGTGGTGAGCTTCAATCTGGATAAAGAACCTGAAGTGGAAGGGGTGTTGCAGGGAATTAAAGGTCAGTACCTGATCTTCGACACCGGCGTCATCAATATGCGCAAATTCGGCGCCTATCATATCGAACTTTACCAGGCTGCCTGACCACACAGGCGGCACCGCAACAGCAGAATACGGGGATGCACATGGCAGCCAGCAGAGATTCACAGCCGCAGACGATTTACCTGAAAAACTACAAGGTGCCCGATTTTCTTATCGACGAAACCCATCTCGATGTGGACCTGCAGCCCTCCGCCACCCGCGTTAACAGCCGTCTCGTAATGCGCCGCAATCCAGCCGCCGCCGATCCTGCAGCACCGCTGCTGCTCAGTGGCCAGGAGATGAAGCTGCTGGCAATCAGCCTCGATGGACGCGAGCTGGGCGCGGCTGAATATGAGCTCTCAGAGGAATCCCTGCTGCTGCCGAAGGTGCCGGACCGCTTCGAGCTGGCCGTGAGTGTACAGATTGATCCAGCCGCCAACACCAGCCTGGAAGGCCTCTACAAATCACGCACTATGTTCTGCACCCAGTGCGAGGCGGAAGGCTTTCGCAAGATTACCTATTACCTCGACCGGCCCGATGTACTGAGTGTGTTTACCACGCGGCTGGCAGCCGACAAGTCGCTGTTCCCTGTGCTGCTGTCCAACGGTAACGAGGTCGGGAGTGGTGAGCTGGAGCATGGCCGCCATTACGCTGTCTGGCACGACCCGTTTCCCAAGCCTGCTTATCTGTTTGCGCTGGTGGCCGGTGACCTGGAATTTGTGGAAGACCGCTTTACCACCTGCAGTGGTCGCGACGTCACCCTGCGGATATTCGTAGAGAGCAAGGACCTGGATAAATGTGACCACGCCATGCGTTCGTTGCAGAACTCCATGCGCTGGGACGAGGAGGTCTACGGCCGTGAGTACGACCTGGATATCTACATGATCGTGGCGGTGGACGATTTCAATATGGGGGCTATGGAGAACAAGGGCCTCAATATCTTTAACACCTCCTGCGTGCTGGCCAAGCCGGAGACCACCACCGACCTTGGTTTCCAGCGGGTGGAGTCGGTGGTGGCTCACGAGTATTTCCACAACTGGTCCGGCAACCGTGTCACCTGCCGCGACTGGTTCCAGCTGAGCCTGAAAGAGGGCTTTACCGTCTTCCGTGACTCCCAGTTTTCGGCGGATCTGAACTCGGCCACGGTCAAGCGGGTGGAGGATGTCTCCCTGTTGCGCACCCTGCAGTTTGCCGAAGACGCCGGCCCCATGGCGCACCCGGTGCGCCCGGCATCCTTTATGGAAATCTCCAATTTCTACACCCTCACGGTGTACGAAAAGGGTTCGGAAGTGGTGCGCATGCTTCACACCTTGCTGGGGGCCGAGTCCTTCCGCAAAGGCAGTGACCTCTATTTCGCCAGCAACGACGGCGGGGCGGCCACTATCGAAGACTTTGTGGCTGCTATGGAAGAGGCTTCCGGTCGCGACCTCAACCAGTTCAAGCTCTGGTATTCGCAGGCGGGTACACCGCGCCTGCAGGTGACGGACGAGTACGACGAGGGTGAAGGTATTTACCGGCTGACTATCAGCCAGAGCTGTCCTGATACCCCGGAGGCCAAAGCCGCCGAAAAGCTGCCTTTCCATATCCCTGTTGCCATCGGCCTCTTGGGAGAGGCTGGTAATCTCGCTATTCACCTGCAGGGTGAGGCCCCGGACACCGAAACGTCCGATAACACCCACCGGGTACTGGAGTTGACAGAGGCCGAGCAGACCTTTGCCTTTACACAGTTGCCGGAGCGACCGATCCCCGTGTTGCTGCGTGACTTTTCCGCGCCGGTAAAGCTGAATTACCCCTATAGCCGTGCACAACTGCAAGCAATCATTAGTCGTGACAGTGATGGCTTCAGCCGCTGGGATGCCTGCCAGAAGCTGGCAGTGGGCGTCATTGAAGATGTCATGCGTGCCCATCGCGGAGATCGCAACTATCAGGTGGACGAGGCGCTGGTGGAAGCCTGTCGCGCCGTGCTGAATGATCAGTCCCTGGATCCAGCTATCGTCGCCCTGATGCTGCAGCTGCCCACCGAAGGCTACCTGAGTGAAATCGCTTCAGTGATTGATGTGGAGGCCATTCACTTTGCCCGGGAGTACGTCAAGGCCTACCTCGCGGGTGCGCTGGAGGCCGAATTGCACGCGGCCTATCAGGCCAATACCGAAACCGGCCCGTTTTCGGTGGATGCGGCGGCCATGGCCCGTCGCAGCCTGAAGAATACGGCACTGGCGTTCCTGGTGAAATCAGGCAGTGACCTGTATGTGCAACTGGCGCAGCAGCAGCTGGATGCCGCTACTAACATGACCGATGAGATGGCTGCACTGTCCGCCATCGTCAACAGTGATTCGTCATTGGCCCTGCAGCTGGCGCCAATGGCACTGAATAACTTCTACCGCAAATGGCAGCACGAGGCGCTGGTGGTGAACCAGTGGTTGACGGTGCAGGCGGCCTGTCCGTTGAACGGTGGCCTGCTGCGGGTGCTGAAGCTGATGGAGCATGAAGCCTTCGATATCCGAAACCCCAACAAAGTGCGGTCGCTGGTAGGGGCGTTCTGTGGCAACAATCCGATCAATTTCCATTCGCCCGACGGCAGCGGCTATGAATTCCTCGCGGACCGTATTATCGAACTCAACAAGCTCAATCCACAGGTGGCCTCCCGACAACTGACGCCGCTGACCAAATGGAAGCGCTATGACGAGAAGCGTCAGGTGTTGATGCAGCGAGCCCTGCAGCGTATCAAGGCAGAAGAGGGGCTCTCCAGGGATGTGTTCGAAGTTGTGAGCAAGAGTCTGGTGTGACTGCTCGGTAGCAGCGGCGGTTTAGTGCCTGTCGCTGCGGTTCTCCGGTAACCGGTAGGAGGTTTTCTGCAGCTGCATGCGGTAAGCCCGCTCTCTGCTCTCTTCGCCGGAGAGGAACAGGTCCTGCCCCAGCTGATGCAGTTCCGGCAGGCGTGCTTCCAGCTGCGCCTGTGTTTCCAGTAGCCCGTCGTGAGTGATGTGCTGTAACGCCACGCCCAGCTCCCGCTGCAGGGTGTAACCAATCAGCAAACTGCGGTGGCAACTGGCAGCGTCTTTCTCCGCACACATCATTGCAATGGTAAAACCCTTCTGCAGCCCGTCCTGTAAACGTTGCAGCCCGCCACGGAACAGTTCGGACTGGCTGAGGCGGTCAAACTGCACCTGGCCACATTCATCGTAGTGGTCCGGGTCCTTCGAGCGGGGCCCAAGCTCCTCTCCCAGATACACATAGCGGATACCCGCGCCTTCAAGACGTCGCCTGATGGCGGGCTGGTGATAGTCGAAAAACGCTTTGCTGAAGGGAACGGAGCGGACATCGGCTACGGCGGTGACACCGTACCGTTGCAGTTGCTGCAGGAAAATCTCAATGGGCTTGGTGGCGTAGCCGATGGTGTAGAGCATGTTGGTCTGCGGGATCAGGGTGTTACCAGTTGCAAGCACCCGGGCGCGATATCGGCATTGCAGTAGGCCAGCCCCAGTTTTTTCAGGTAATCGAGACGGTCGGCCTGTACCGGATCAAGATTCGGGTGGGGCAGGTTGCGCTCGTGATAGATGCCCGACAGGTAGGCAAGGTAGTCCTCACCCTCCGGGTGCATCAGGATACTGGCTGCACCCACATCCGGTTGTACCTGTGGTGCATCACCGTTCAGGGTGACGGCGATAACGACCGGTTCTTCCTCGGTGCCAAGGCGGGCGTGACGCTTGCGCACGGTTTGCAGGGCCCAGTACCAGGCCAGGGATTTGGCCGGACAGAGAAACACCGGCTCCTGATGCTCACTCAGGCGATCACCGATAGTGGTCATGGTGTTGTGCATGGCGGCTTCTGCCTCTGCATCGCCGGAGCGCTTGAGCCCCTGCTGCAGAATCCCGTCAACCAGCGCGGAAGAGGTACCGTGGTACCAGGTGTTGTCGTACACAAACCCGTCGGCAGTAAGGCGGTCATAATCCTGAGCAATGTCCGGGGGCGTAGTCATGGCGTGACTCCTGTCAGGCTGGGTAGTGGGCACAGGTGAGTGTATCAAAATCCGCTCAAACAAAAAGGCGACCATTGGTCGCCTTTTTGTTTTTGGTGGGGGCTTGTGGCCCCCTGACAACCGGATGAATCAGCCGAACTGGTTCATGGTGTTGTCTTTACCGGCCGCTTTCAGCGCGTTCTCACCGGAGAAGTACTCTTTGTGGTCGTCGCCCATGTCAGAGCCAGCCATGTTCTGGTGCTTAACGCAGGCGATACCCTGACGGATCTCCTTGCGCTGTACGCCAGCCACGTAGCCCAGCATGCCCGCTGCGCCGAAGTACTCTTTGGCCAGGTTGTCGGTAGACAGGGCCGCAGTGTGGTAAGTCGGCAGGGTGATCAGGTGGTGGAAGATGCCCGCTTCACGTGCACCGTCGGCCTGGAAGCTCTGGATACGACGATCCGCTTCAACCGCCAGCTCAGTGGTGTCGTACTCGGCGCTCATCAGGGCGGCGCGGTCGTAGGCGGACAGGTCCTTACCTTCTTCAGTCCAGGCATCGAACACCTGCTGACGGAAGCTCAGGGTCCAGTTGAAGCTTGGAGAGTTGTTGTACACCAGCTTGGCATTTGGAACCACTTCACGGATGCGGTTTACCATGCTGCCGATCTGGCCAACGTGAGGCTTCTCGGTCTCGATCCACAGCAGGTCAGCACCGGCTTTCAGGGATTCGATACAGTCGAATACGCAGCGGTCGGCACCGGTACCCTGACGGAACTGGAACAGGCCGGAAGGCAGGCGCTTGGGGCGCAGGATCTTGTCGCCGCGCTTGATGACCACGTCGCCTTGCTTCATGTCGGCAACGGTAACTTCTTCACAATCCAGGAAGCTGTTGTAGATGTCACCGGAGTCACCTTCTTCACGAACCACAGCGATCTGCTTGGTGAGGCCGGCACCCAGGGAGTCAGTACGGGCAACGATCACACCGTCATCAACACCCAGCTCAAGGAAGGCGTAGCGTACAGCGCGGATCTTGGCGTGGAAGTCATCGTGAGGAACGGTTACCTTGCCGTCCTGGTGACCACACTGCTTCTCGTCAGCTACCTGGTTTTCGATCTGGATACAGCAGGCACCGGCTTCGATCATCTTCTTGGCCAGCAGGTAGGTGGCTTCCTCGTTACCGAAACCGGCGTCGATGTCGGCAATGATTGGCACTACGTGAGTCTCGTAGTTGTCGATCTGGTTCTGGATCTCGGCCGCCTTGGCGTTGTCGCCGGCTTCACGGGCCGCATCCAGGGCGCGGAACAGGCCACCCATCTCGCGGGCGTCTGCCTGGCGCAGGAACTTGTACAGCTCTTCAATCAGGCCGGCAACCACAGTCTTCTCGTGCATGGACTGGTCGGGCAGGGGGCCGAAGTCAGAGCGCAGGGCAGCAACCATCCAGCCGGACAGGTAGAGGTACTTACGCTTGGTGGTGCCGAAATGCTTCTTGATGGAGATCAGCTTCTGCTGACCGATGAAGCCGTGCCAGCAGCCCAGGGACTGGGTGTACTGGCTGCTGTCGGCATCATAGGCCGCCATGTCTTCGCGCATGATCTTGGCTGTGTAACGGGCGATATCCAGACCGCTCTGGAAGCGGTTCTGAGCGCGCATCCGGGCAACAGACTCAGGGTTGATAGCATCCCAAGAGCTGCCGGCGGCGTTCTTGAGTTCGGTTACAGACTCGATGTTTTGAGTGTACAGAGACATGGCGGTTCCTCGCGTTTAGATCGAGTGGTTGAATTTTGCACATGACAGAGTCTAGGTATTTTGCGAGAATTCGCCTAATTTATAGTTTCTATATTCGGTATTCCCATTATGAATATTGCCCGTATTGATCTCAATTTGTTGGTCTATCTGGACGTTTTACTGCGTGAACGCAACGTCACGAGGGCTGCCAACCAGCTGGGCATCAGTCAGCCGGCCATGAGCAATGGCCTGAAACGGTTACGGGATCTGTTTGACGATCCCCTGCTGGTGCGTACCAGTGAGGGTATGACACCAACCGAGCGCGCACGGGAGCTGGAGCCCGAGATCCGGCGGCTGTTACTGGAGCTGGAGAAGACCGTGCAGCCGCGTTCCAACTTTGTGCCGGAGGAGAGCCGCCGGGTATTCCGCTTTATGGCCAGTGACTACGCGGAATGCACGCTCATCCCGTCGCTGCTGGCGCGGCTGCGCAATCTCGCCCCTCATGTAACCCTGGATATCATGACCCCCAGTGACGTCAGCTATCAGGATGTGGAGCAGGGCAAGGTGGATATGGTCATCAACCGTTTTGATTCCATGCCCCAGTCTTTCCACCAGAAGTCCCTCTGGCTCGACCAGTTCAGCTGCCTGATGAGCAAGAAGAACCCCATTCTGGCGCGGTTTGACCTGGAGGCGTATCTGGAATCCCAACATGTTTGGGTGAGTAAAACCGGCATGGGCGTGGGTGTTGGGGTTAACCCGGAGGACGTACAACGCCTGGGCTGGGTGGACGTGGCGCTGGGGGAGTTGGGTAAGAAGCGCCGTATTACCGTATTTACCCGTCACTACCTGGCTGCGGCACTGCTGGCGGAGCAGAAGGACCTGATTGCCACACTGCCGAGCAAACTGGCACGCCAGCAGATTAACAACAACCGCCTCAGCATTATGCCGCCACCGTTCGAGATCCCGCCGTTTGAGCTGAAGATGGCCTGGAGCCCGCTGCTGCACAACGACCCGGAGCACCGCTGGATGCGCCGTTTGATCACCGAAGTGGCGGAAACCCTGGATCAGAACTAAGCCTATATTGTTAATATGAATACCGGATATAAAAACGATAAATTTTAGATATTGTGGTGCCTGGGATAGACTTTTTTGTTGCTGAAACTGTGTTTATTGGTTGCCCCGGGGCTAAACCGCCTGCAGCCGTGCTATTTCGTATCCAGACAATTCAAGGCAGATCATCATGACTTCACGTGTACAGAAAGGCGGTCTCCAGATCGCAGAAGAGCTGTTCAATCTGGTTAACGGCGAGATTGCGCCGGGGACCGGGGTGGACGTCGACCATTTCTGGGCTGAGTTTGAGGCCATCGTCAATGATCTGACCCCGAAAAACCGCGCACTGTTGAGAAAGCGTGATGAACTGCAGGCCACGATTGATGGCTGGCACCGGGAGCGCAGTGGGCAGGCCCATGACGCTGCTGCCTACAAGGCGTTTCTGCAGGATATCGGCTACCTGTTGCCGGAAGGCGACGATTTCCGTATTACCACTGAAAATGTGGACGTAGAGATCGCTGCCCAGGCTGGCCCGCAACTTGTGGTCCCCGTTAAGAATGCCCGCTTTGCCCTCAACGCCGCCAACGCGCGCTGGGGTAGCCTCTACGATGCACTGTATGGCACAAACGCCATTTCCGAAGAGGGTGGTGCTGAAAAGGGTAAAGGCTACAACCCGGTACGCGGCGCCAAAGTGATCGCCTTTGCCCGCAACCATCTCGACACAGTTGCGCCATTAACCGAAGGTTCCCATGCAGATGCCACCGCCTACGCCGTGGAAGGTGGGCAACTGCGGGTAAGCCTCAACTCCGGCGCAGTTGTGGGGTTGCAGCAACCGGAAAAGTGTCTTGGCTACCGCGGCGAGGCAAGTGCGCCCTCTGCCGTGTTGCTGAAGAACAACGGCTTGCATGTAGAGATTCAGATTGACCGCGACGGATCCATTGGTAAAACCGATGCCGCAGGCGTGCAGGACCTGTTGGTGGAAGCTGCCGTTACCACCATCATGGATTGTGAAGACTCCGTTGCTGCCGTGGATGCAGAAGACAAGGTTGAAGTGTACAAAAACTGGCTCGGCTTGATGAAAGGTAGCCTGGCAGACAGTTTTGAAAAGGGCGGTCAGATGATGACTCGCACCATGACCGCCGATCGTGACTACACAGCCGTTGATGGCAGTGTGCTGACGCTGCACGGTCGCAGCCTGTTGTTCGTGCGCAACGTGGGCCACCTGATGAGTAACCCGGCGATCCTGGATAAAAACGGTGACGAAATTCAGGAGGGGATCATGGATGCCATGATCACCAGCCTGGCGGCTATGCACGACCTCAAGGGTAATACTACCCGTCGCAACTCGCGCACCGGCAGTGTTTATATTGTGAAGCCGAAAATGCACGGGCCGGAAGAGGTGGCGTTTGCGGTTGAGCTGTTTGCCCGGGTAGAAAAGGCCCTGGGATTGCCTGAAAACACTCTGAAAGTAGGCATTATGGACGAGGAGCGCCGTACTACCGTCAACCTCAAAGCGTGCATCCGGGCAGCTCAGGCGCGCACGGTGTTTATCAATACCGGCTTCCTGGACCGCACCGGTGATGAGATCCACACCTCCATGCTGGCAGGACCGTTTGTGCCGAAGACACAGATGAAGCAACAGCCCTGGATCAATGCCTACGAAGACTGGAATGTCGATATAGGCATCGAGTGCGGCTTGCCCGGCAAATCCCAGATCGGTAAAGGTATGTGGGCCATGCCCGATGAGATGGCGGCCATGCTGGAGCAAAAAATCGGTCACCCACGCTCCGGCGCCAACACCGCCTGGGTACCGTCGCCCAATGGTGCCACGCTGCACAGTATTCACTACCACCAGATCAATGTGTTTGAACGCCAGCAGGAGTTGTCGAACCGTGCACGAGCCAGCCTGGACGATATCCTCACCATCCCGGTATTGCAGGATGCTGCCAGCCTCTCCGCGGAGCAGATTAAATTTGAACTGGATAACAACGCCCAGGGTATTCTCGGCTACGTTGTGCGTTGGGTAGACCAGGGCGTGGGTTGTTCGAAAGTACCTGACATCAACAACGTCGGCCTGATGGAGGATCGCGCCACCCTGCGGATTTCTTCCCAGCATCTCGCCAACTGGCTGGAGCATGGTATTTGCTCTGCAGAGCAGGTAATGGAAGCGCTCAAACGCATGGCGAAAGTGGTGGATGAACAGAACAGTGGTGATGCCGATTACGAAGCCATGGCGCCATCTTATGACGGTATTGCGTTCAAGGCTGCCTGCGACCTGGTGTTCAAAGGCAAGGAACAGCCTTCCGGTTATACCGAGCCATTGCTGCACGCCGCTCGCCTGGCGCGTAAGGCGCGGTAACACCTGCGAGGGGAATCAGTACGCCAATCCCCGGCGAAGAGCCCGGCCCCGGCCGGGCTTTTTTGTGGCTGAAAATAGTCGGAGCGACGCTTTGATGCGTGACTATTTTGTGACAGAAATGTGTTTGTGCATTGAAGCTTTTGTGACTACGGGTGTTCCACAGTTAATGGACGCTTACTTGTTATGCACACAGCTTGAATCAATCTGGTGCAAGTGGTTAAAAAGCACACCAACTGCATAAAAAAGACTGTAAAAAAATCCTAAGTTATTGAAAAACATAGCCTAATCAAGGGTTGATTAAAAAGTGACCAAGTTGTGGGGAGAACCCCTGAACAGGGGGTTGGGGCATTATATTTAAAGGTTATGCACCGGGATATCCACAGAATCTGTGGAAAAAAGTATGTGATCTGTTTGTGACAAATTGGTGTCACGAACGGTGACATCAATTTGTTATAATCCGCCACCTTGTTACCTGACTTTATCGCTGAGGCCACATGACCCCGGAGCGTTTCGCCACGATTCGACGGGTGCTGGATTGCCGGCAACCCGATCTCACTGTCATCACTGACGAGGTCCACAAGGGGCGTAATCTTTCCGCCATTGTGCGCACCTGTGACGCGGTGGGAATTCCGCGTCTGCACTGTGTCGAGCCCCGCAAGGGCTACCGGGCCTATCGCGGCACAGCGCTGGGCAGTCACAAATGGGTCGATACCACACTCCATAACAGCATTGGCGCTGCGGTGGAGGAGGTAAAGGCACAGGGGTTTCGCGTGGTGGCGGCCAACCTGTCTGAGCGGGCGGTGGACTACCGGGAGCTGGACTATACCGGGCCCACCGCGCTGCTGCTGGGCACAGAGAAAGAGGGGGTCAGTGCAGCTGGACTGGAGATGGCTGATGCCGAAGTCATCATCCCGATGGTGGGTATGGTGGAATCCTTTAACGTCTCTGTAGCGGCCGCCATTATCCTCACGGAGGCCCGCTATCAGAGGCAGCAAGCGGGCCTGTACGATCAGTGCCGGCTGGAAGAAGAGGAGTACCAGCGGCTGCTGTTTCGTTGGTGCCAGCCGGTGGTGAGCGCCTGGTGTGACGAACGGGGACTGGACTACCCGGCACTGGATGAGGAGGGGGATATCGTCAATCCGTCGGGGTGGTATCAGCAAGTTCGTGCCGGGGAGGGGTAGGAGCGGGTAAAACCGTAGGCAAAAAAGAACCCGACGTCTGGGGGAGAGCGTCGGGCCAAGACCATTAGGAGTGAAACATTTAAGGACAAACCCTTAAAAGCGAGCTCGACTGTCGCCGTCCAGCTCCACTGGTGCACGCACTTGGGGGATATGCTCACCAGTAACTCTATTATTGGTCAGACCCGACAGATTGCCAGTACTCTTCGGTGAATTTTTTAAACCTATTTGCAATAGCCATATAACTGGAAAGGGCCGCTGGCTATATTACTCCGGCGGCGGGTGTTTTTCGCTCAATCTGTCCAGTTTCTTTTCTATGCGCTTGAGCTGCTCTTCCAGGTGAGCAATGCGGGTACGCTCCTCGGCTTCGTTGCTGGCACCTGAGCGGGTTACTCGCCAGGCCGCAATGCTGGCGGTCAGCAACGAGATAAGGCCGAGTCCCACCACCATCAGGATAGCTGCAAACAGGCGTCCTATATCGGTTGAGGGAACAATGTCGCCGTAACCCACTGTAGTAATGGTTACCCATGCCCACCAGATGCCATCCGATGCACTCCCAATTGCCGGGTCCAGGCCTGCGATCATAAATCCGGCCATAACCACGACGATCATTGACCCTATAAACGTGGGCGCCAGGCTGTCACGGGTAAGAAGCTTGTGCAGCAGGGACCCCATATGCATGCTCAGGTCGATAACAATCAGCAGGCGCAGTAGCCGGATAAAGCCCATATAGCTGGGCATGCCGACAAACAGTGGCAAGCCGACAATGATGATCACCAGGTTCATCCAGTTGCGGCGCAAATAGAGACGGGGGTTATCGCTGAGGGCTGTGAGCAGGAAGGTCTCCAGCACAAACAGGCTCCAGAGCACAAAATCCAGCTTGAGGTGCGTGTTTTCCGGATTGTCGAGGCCGCTGTACCAGAGCGCAATAAGCCAGAAGCCGGCGGCCAGCATGGGCCACTCCAGCATGCGGGCGCAGAGGCGGGCTCGGGAGTTTTCGTCATCGCTGAGACCGGCGAGTCCCAGCAGTAGCAGGAATTTGTCCAAAGGTGTCTCCAGGGCGAGTGGCTGGCCGGATTTGCTGCTCCCGGTCGTTGTGGGGGCTATGTATACTAGAGTCAAAGGAAATTCTGAAGGCTTGCAGTTTAGATGGTGGAAAATCAGGGCCGTACCCCCCCGCGCTTGACGGATTCAGTCGATGGTATCGAGGCGTTTGGCGATTGGGCCTGGGAGACCGATACGGATCATGAGATATCCGCGGTCAGTTCCCGGGTGCTGGAAGCCCTTGGGGTGGAAGCGGGGGAGTTGAGACTGGGCAGTTTTCTCCATACAGAGGGTTGGTTGCATCTGTATGAGTCGCAGCAGGAGTATCTTCGACAGAGACTGGCGGCTCACCTGCCATTCAATAATATTTATATGCTTGCGCGCCACGGCAGTGGCGTACCGCTGGTAATCGAAATACGGGGCGCGCCTTACCGGGACGAGCAGCAGCGCTACGCGGGGTACCGCGGGGTTTGTACCGTGCTGGCGGAAAAGCTGGCTACCCAACTGCTGATCGAACATTTCCACGAGCGGCTGGAGGAGCGCGAAGGCGCCGATTATTTCACCACCCTGGTCAAGGTGGTGGCCCAGATACTGGATCTCGATTGCGTCTTCGTAGGGCGCTTCCTGCCAGGCTCGCAGCCGGTCATGCAAACCCAGTCGGTTTGGTGTGACGGGGAGTACCTGGACAACTTCTGGTATCAGCTGGATGGCACGCCCTGTGAGCAGGTCCAGCGACACGGCGAAGTGGCGGTGAGCGAGGGGGTCGCTGACATTTTCCGCGATGCGCCCTTGCTGCGTACCCAAGGGTTTGAGGCTTATCTGGGGCAGCGGCTGCAAAACCGCGAAGGCGAGGCTATCGGTCTGCTGGTGTGCTTGCACCGCCAGCCGCTGCGCCAGATTGAGCTGGCCAATAACCTTTTTAAAGTACTGGTGCGTCGTGTTGAGTCCGAGCTTTATCGGCTCAGTACGGAACAGGCTCTGCGCATGCAGAAAGTCACACTGGCTCAGGCCCAGGTGTTGACCGGGTTTGGCAGTTGGCGATTCGAGCTTCCCGAGCAGTGCTTCTATTTTTCCGCGTCGGCCTGGAAGATGCTGTCTGGCAGCAGTAGCAAGAATTTACCGCTGGAATTGCGGGTATCCATTGCAGGGGTATGGAGTCAGCTGCGCCTGCGCGCCGGGTCCCATCGGCGAGCGCTGTTGGAGTTCTGGCGCAGCATTACTGAGCAGGATGAGCTGAGCGATTCCACTTTTGCCTGGCAGTCTCCTGGCCTGGGTATGCGCTGGTTTCGTTGTATCGCCAACCGTCAGCAAGTGGACGCGGCAAGCGGTGGGGGTTACAGGATTACCGGAGTGTTGCGCGATGTTACCGAAGAGCGGGATGCGATACGCCAGCTGCGGCTGTTAAGTGAGGCGGTGGATCAGGCCTCAAACTCGATCAGCATTACCGACCTGGATGCGCGGCTTATCTATGTCAATCCAGCCTTTTGTCGGGTTACCGGGTATTCCCGCGAAGAGGTCATAGGTCGCAGTGTCAATATGCTCTCCAGCGGCCTTACGCAACAGGGACGTTACCATGAATTGTGGGGAGCGCTCAGTAAGGGTGAGCATTGGCGCGGTGAGTTCGTCAATCGCCGTAAGGACGGCTCGCTTTACTGGTCTTCCAGTCTTATCTCCCCGTTGCGGGACGAAGACGCAAACATTTCCAACTATCTCTCCGTGCAGGAAGATGTTTCGCTGCGCAAAGAGCAGGAAGATCAATTGCGTCATCGGGCCCACCACGACGCCCTTACGGATTTACCCAATCGACTGCTTGCTTTTGAGCGCCTGAAGTACAGTATCGCTCAGGCCCGGCGTCAATCCGGTGCCTTCACGTTGATGTTTATCGATCTGGATAATTTCAAGCAGATTAACGACAGTCTTGGGCACGACGCGGGAGACCAGTTGCTGCAGAAAGTCGCACGGCGGCTGCTCTCCACCTTGCGCGAAGGTGACACCGTGGCCCGCCTTGGAGGGGACGAGTTTCTGGTGATTCTCGAATCTTCCGGCGCCGCTGCGGCGGAGCTTGGTGCCTGGCGTATCCTGCATGTACTGGGTACGCCGATGGTAATCGAGGGGCGCGAGTTATTCGTTACCGCCAGTATCGGCCTGACCTCCTACCCGGAGGATGGAGACACGCCCGAATTACTGATGCGTAATGCGGATATGGCGATGTACCGGGCGAAAGCCAAAGGCAAGAACACCTTCCGGTTTTTTACCGCCTCAATGAACGGCGAGAGCGAGAAGCGCTTGCTGATGGAAACTGAGCTCAGGCGGGCGTTGGCGAGAAACGAAATCCATGTGGTTTATCAGCCAGTGGTAGAGATTACCAGTGGCCGTATCGTGTCTGCGGAGGCCCTGGCCCGCTGGAGCAACCCCGCCTTGGGAGAAGTGAGCCCGCTGGAGTTTATTCCGTTGGCAGAGGAGTTGGGGCTGATTGCGGATATCAGCGATTACATTGTGGACCAGGCGGTGGCCCAGTGTGCCCGTTGGCACAAGCATGATCCGGTCTTGTCGATTGCGATCAATATTTCCCCCCGCCAGCTGCGGGACAGTCGCCTCTATGGCTCGCTGCGGGAAGCCATAGGTCTTAATAATCTCAATCCGCAGTCGATCACGCTGGAGGTGACTGAAGGTGTGTTAGTGGAGAATGTACAGGCGGCGCTGAGTTACCTGCAGCGTTTGTCTGATATGGGCCTAAACCTGGCCATTGATGACTTTGGTACCGGCTATTCATCCCTCTCCTATGTGAAAAACTTTCCCTTCTCTCACCTGAAAATTGATCGCAGTTTTGTGGTGGACTGCGAGGACGAGAACGGCCAGCTGCGACTGTTGCGGGTGATGGTTGATCTGGCCCACCAGTTTAATTTGCAGGTGATTGCAGAGGGGGTGGAGACTGACGCCCAGCTGCAGTTGCTGAGCCAGTTAGGTGCAGATATGTATCAGGGTTATCTGCGTTCGCCGCCACTGACGCCGGACGCATTCAGTGATCTGTTGCTGCGGCAGGGCGGTCAGGAGGTTGTGGGCACTGCTGACGTTGAGCGGCGCCACTGACAACTGCGGTACTCACGTTTGCCGCTGCAGGGGAGGTTCCGTTTTGGTGTTAAACTTACCGGAACTGGATAATGCTAAGTGAATGGTCATGAATAATTCCGCACCTTCAATTCTGGACACTATCAACGAACTCGAAAAACAGTATCGCGACAAATTGCCGCCCGTGCATCTGTGGACTCCCGAGCTTAACGGCGACCTGGATATGCGAATTGACCGGGAAGGGCAGTGGTTCTACCAAGGCGGCCGAGTAGAGCGCCTGCCCATGGTGAAGATGTTTTCCACCATTCTAAAGCGCGAGGGTGACGACTATTTCCTGGTGACACCGGTAGAAAAGTGGCGCATACAGGTGGAGGTTGCCCCCTTCTTGATTACCGCCTGGCGCGAGGTGGATGCCAACGGTGCGCGCGCACTGGCTCTGGTCACCAATGTGGGTACCGAGTTTCTGCTGGATGCTGAGCACCCTATGTGGGTTGATGCTGCCGAAGACGGCTCTCCCTTGCCATCGGTGATGGTACGGGGCAACCTGCCGGGGCTGTTGAGCCGGTCGGTCTACTACCAACTCGCCGAGATGGCGACTGAAGAGGAGGGGCGTTTTTTCCTGAACTCCTGCGGGGAGCGTTTTTACCTGGGCTGAGCCCCAGCAGAGTAGTGCGACTTCAGTTTGGCAGTAACTCCGGTCCTGCCGCCTGTCGTCCGCCACACAAAAAAGCCCGGCAATTGCCGGGCTTTTTTGTGCATGGGCCAATTACATGTTGGGGTAATTGGGCCCGCCGGCACCTTCAGGCACGACCCAGACGATGTTCTGGGTTGGGTCCTTGATGTCACAGGTTTTGCAGTGCACGCAGTTCTGGGCGTTGATCTGCAGGCGCTTGTCGTTGTCCTCTCCCACAATCTCGTAGACGCCGGCAGGGCAGTAACGCTGCGCTGGCTCATCGTAGGTGGCCAGGTTGACCGTGATTGGCACTTCCGGATCCTTGAGGGTCAGGTGGCAAGGCTGGTCTTCTTCGTGGTTGGTGTTGGACAGGAACACTGAGGAGAGCTTGTCGAAGCTCAGCTTACCATCCGGCTTTGGATAGTTGATGGGGCTGAACTGGGACGCCGGCTTCAGCTGGGCGTGGTCAGCAACCGGATCAGACAGGGTCCAGGGGACATTGCCGTTAAAGATATTAATGTCGATAAAGGCGTAAGCCGAACCGATAATGTTGCCCCACTTATGCTGGGCCGGACCAAAGTTGCGTTGTGCCCACAGCTCTTTATAGGCCCAGGAATCTTTATAGGCCTTGTCGAATTCCACCAGGTCGTCGTTGGCGCGCTCGGCCTTGACGGCTTCCACCACGCACTCGGCCGCTACCATGCCGGATTTCATGGCGGTGTGGCTGCCCTTGATCTTGGCGAAGTTGAGAGTTCCGGCGTTGTCACCCAGCAGCAGACCGCCTGGGAAGTGCATTTTGGGCTGAGACTGGATGCCGCCCTTGGCGATGGCGCGGGCACCGTAGGCCATACGCTCGCCGCCTGCCAGGTACTGGCTGATTACCGGATGGTGCTTGTAGCGCTGGAACTCGTCGAACGGGCTCAGGTACGGGTTGCTGTAGGAGAGGTCGGTAATCAGACCGCATACCACCTGGTTGTCTTCGATGTGGTAGAGGAAGCTACCGCCGGCGGCGCCGTTCTCGGCCAGTGGCCAGCCAGCGGTGTGTACCACCAGGCCCTGCTGGTGCTGCTCGGCCGGAATTTTCCAGATCTCCTTGATGCCGATTCCGTAGTGCTGAGGCTCTTTACCGGCATCGAGGGCAAACTTGCTGATCAGCTGCTTGCCGAGATGGCCGCGGCAGCCTTCGGCAAACAGGGTGTACTTGCCATGCAGTTCCATACCGGGCATGTAGGAATCTTTGTGTTCGCCGTTGTGGCCAACGCCCATGTCGCCGGTAGCAATACCTTTAACGCTGCCGTCTTCGTGATAGAGGATCTCGGCGGCGGCAAAGCAAGGGTAGATCTCTACACCCAGCGCTTCGGCCTGTTCGGCCAGCCAGCGGCACAGGTTGCCGAGGCTGATAATGTAATTGCCTTCGTTGTGCATGGTTTTGGGGACAAAGAAGTTCGGGACTTTCTGGCCCTTCTCGGCGTTTTTCAGGACGTAGATGTCATCACCGGCCACTTCAGTGTGCAGGGGGGCGTCTTGCTCTTTCCACTCTGGGAACAGCTCGTTCAGTGCGCGGGGTTCGAATACGGCACCGGAGAGAATGTGTGCGCCGACTTCGGAGCCTTTTTCCACCACGCAGACGCTGACTTCGTCGCTCAGTTGGCGGATTCGGCAGGCGGCGGCAAGACCCGAGGGACCGGCGCCGACAATGACGACGTCGTATTCCATAAATTCACGTTCCACAGTCATCTCTCCTGGCTGTTCACTGAAAATAAAAAATGAATTGAATCAGGCGAGGCTAAAACGCCCGTTTCAGGTGGCAGAGGTTCTGCGCTGAATTATATAGAAGGCTATTTTGGGGTACCACTCACAATTTCGGTCGCACCGGTGACAAAAAGGGACATTTTCACCGTGTTTAAGGCGGTAAAAGCGTAAAAACTGCCTGACAAGTAGCAGATTGTGACAGTGCCGGAGTACAATGCGCCCATCGTGTCCGGAGCGCTTTTGATCGGCTTCGAGGTGTCCGAACGCCGCCACGGTAACCGCTGGGTGTTGATTTTGAGGGGCGAAACGGTCAGTATATCGGCCGCTCTAAAGACCGCTACCCCCGAATTCCGGGGCTGGTCAGGCTTTTTCAGAGTCATTCCGAGCCATGGAAACGCCGGCTGCCGCTTCTCGTCATGGGGAGTTTCGGGCAGACTTGGCATTTATCCTTAACAGATAAGCGAATGGGAAATCCATGAAGATTCTTGTTGCAGTTAAACGCGTTGTTGACTACAACGTGAAGGTCCGTCCGAAAACCGATGGGTCTGGCGTTGATATCGCAAACGCAAAGATGTCTATTAACCCCTTCTGTGAAATTGCTGTAGAAGAGGCGGTGCGCCTGAAAGAGAAGGGTGTTGCTACAGAAGTCGTGGCTGTTTCTCTGGGCACCAAGCAGTGTCAGGAACAGATCCGTACTGCGATGGCTCTGGGAGCCGACCGCGGTATCCTCGTGGAAACCGACGCTGAACTGCAGCCACTGGCCATTGCCAAGTGTCTGAAAGCCATCATTGAAAAAGAATCCCCCGATCTGGTTATCATGGGCAAGCAGTCCATCGATGGTGATAACAACCAGACCGGCCAGATGCTGGGCGCCCTCACTGGCATGGCCCAGGGTACTTTTGCTTCTGAAGTGGTTATTGCTGACGGCAAGGTAGACGTAACCCGTGAAATCGACGGTGGTCTGCAGACCGTGAAGCTGAACCTGCCAGCAATCGTCACCACTGACCTGCGTCTGAACGAACCTCGTTACGCCTCCCTGCCAAACATCATGAAAGCCAAGAAAAAGCCTCTGGATACCACTACTCCGGACGAGCTGGGCGTTGATGTTGCGCCGCGCGTACAAACTCTGAAAGTTGAGCCGCCAGCCGAGCGTCAAGCCGGTATCAAGGTAGCCGATGTGGCTGAACTGGTCGAAAAACTGAAGAACGAGGCGAAGGTAATATCATGAGCATCCTGGTAATAGCTGAACACGACAACGCCAGCCTCAAGGCCGCGACCCTGAACACTGTTGCCGCTGCCAAAGCTATTGGTGGTGACATCGACCTGCTGGTAGCCGGTGCCGGTTGTGCCGCTGCTGCCGAAGCTGCCGCCAAGGTAGAGGGTGTCAGCAAGGTACTGGTAGCTGACGATGCCGCATACGCGCATCAACTGGCTGAAAACCTGGCGCTGCTGGTAGCCGAGCTGGGCAAGAACTACACCCATGTTCTGGCTCCCGCCACCTCCAACGGTAAAAACATGGCGCCGCGCGCTGCAGCCCTGCTGGATGTGCAAGCCATCTCTGACATTATCAGTGTTGAGAGCGCCGATACCTTCAAGCGTCCAATCTACGCCGGTAACGTTATCGCTACCGTACAGAGCTCCGACGCCATCAAGGTAATCACCGTACGTGGTACCGCGTTTGACGCCGTAGCGGCAGAAGGTGGTTCCGCGGCCATCGAGAACGTTGGTTCCGCGACCGATGCCGGCATCTCTGCCTTTGTTGGTGAAGAGCTGGCCGTCAGTGACCGTCCCGAGCTGACTGCTGCCAAGATTGTGATCTCCGGTGGTCGTGGTATGCAAAATGGCGACAACTTCGAGATGCTGTACAAGGTAGCTGACAAGCTGGGTGCCGCTGTTGGTGCTTCCCGCGCTGCGGTTGACGCCGGTTTCGTCCCTAACGACATGCAGGTAGGCCAGACCGGTAAGATCGTTGCTCCGGATCTCTACATCGCTGTTGGTATCTCTGGTGCTATCCAGCATTTGGCGGGCATGAAAGACAGTAAAGTGATTGTTGCTATCAACAAAGACGAAGAGGCGCCGATTTTCCAGGTCGCCGATTACGGTCTGGTAGCTGATCTGTTTGCTGCGGTACCTGAGCTGGATGCGTCGCTCTGATTCCGGGCCTGTAAAGCAGTCAAGTGCAAAAGAAAAAGCCGGCGTATTGCCGGCTTTTTCAGCTTTAAAGAGGTGGGAAAGTACACGTGGATATTGAATCCTTTGAGCATTGGTCCCTCATCCTGGGCGTCGGTGGCCTCATCGCCTTTATGACGTTTATCATGTGGGATCTTGCCAAGCAGTCGAAAGCCGGCCGCTTTGGTACCTTTATCTTATTCACCGCACTGGGGTTGGGCCTGTTGGGTTTCATCATCAAGACCGTGCTGGTGGAAGTGGTGGGCCAGTAGGTCCCTGACTATTAAAGAATCATTTTAAGCAGTAGCTTGTAAGCTATTAATAATAAGCAACCTTGTTTATCCGTCTTCTGGTGCCGTTGCGCTCGAAAGTCTAAGCACAGGACGGATATGACAAACGGGTGGGGCATGGCTTTGGGTGTTCAAAACCCGGTCTCCCGCCAGGCGGAGGATACCGGTGGCCCTTTTTCAGGCGCATAGCAAGGTTCAGAAAGATCGCAGTATTATGCGCGATACTGACGCCCGCATGGCGAAGTACAGTCGCCGCGGACTTACGCTCAACGTTCTTGCCTATCTTCTCTGTCTCGCTATTGGCTACCTGCGAGTCCTGCACCCCACACTGGCTGTAGTGCTGACTATCGGCCTGATTGTCACCACCCTGATTCGCGCAGTGGTGCTGGTAAGGTTTGATAATATCTACGCCGCCGGCCCCAGTCGCTGGCGCAATCTCTTCTTCGTGGCAACGTTGCTCGGCGCCGCCTGGTGGAGTGTTATTCTCGTCACGCTGACGCTGACTTTGGGAATGGTTGGTGAGACACCGCTGTTGTGGATGTACACCATCATTTTCTTCTCCACCACTTTGCAGGTGACCTCCCCATTCCAGCGCTTCAGTCGTCTCTACCTCACGATTGCGCTGTTGCCCCCCACCGTTGCAGCGTTCACGCTGAACAGCGTTGAAGGCTACATGTATGGCGTGATCATGCTGGTGTTTGTGTTAATGCTGAATCACCAGGTGGAGGTGCTGTGTAATACCTATTGGGAAAGGCTTGAGGCCAACTATGCGTTGCGACAGAAAGCGCGCTCGCTGGAGGCCGAGAAGCGTGATGTGGATGCCTCGGTGGATCTCAATACCCGTTTCCTGAACAGCCTTGGCCATGAGTTGCGCACTTCGCTCAACGATATTATTGGCGGGTTATCACTGTTGGCGGACAGTCGCCTCACGCCACAGCAACAGGAGTTGCTGGATTTGGCTCGCAAATCCAGCGACCAGCAGCTGGACCTGGTTAACAACATCGTCGACTTCTCGCAGATTAATGCCCGCAAGCTCATCCTGGATCAGAGTGGCTTCAGCCTGCGTACGCAGCTGGAACAATGGGTGCAGGAGCTTTCCAGTGACGCCCACCGTCAGGGGGTGGAGGTGGAAATGAAGGTGAGTGACGAGGTGCCCTGGCGAGCCGAAGGGGATCCCGCTCGCATTGGCCAGGTGTTCAAGAGCCTGTTTGCTCACGCGGTCGCTTTTTCGGAGCAGGGCCGTTTGCAGGTGGAGCTGGACTTCAAGCGCAGTGGCGCCGACCGTGGGCTGCTGGAAGTTCTGATTATTGATCAATTGGAAGACGCTCCGGCTACTGGCAGTGAGCCCGCACCCAGGCCAGTGAAGCGTGACAACAGTGGTGATGAGGGGCTGTGGTTTACGCTTTGCAAGGGCTTGTCCGAGTGCATGGACGGCAGCCTCGACATAGACCGTATCAGTGGACGCGATACGCATTACCGTTTCTGTGTGCCGTTGCTGATACAGGGGCCGCAACATGCGGGCCTGGTGGCAAATCCCGGGCTGCAGAATCGGCGCCTGTTGCTGCTGGATAAATTGTTGCCTGTCGCTGAGCAGCACTGCCGCCAGATGCAGGAGTGGGGATTGCGTCTGGAGAGGGCGTCAGGGTTCGCTCAGTTGAGCGAACACCTGCAGCCGCAAGAGGGGCGCAACCCGGTTGATCTCATTATGATCAACGTGCCGCAGCGGGAGGAGCCGGTGGCAGATTTCCTGCAGGAGTTCCTGGCGCAGGCGGAGGTGCCCGAGATCCCCGTGCTGCTGTTGCTCTCTCACAGCCACCTTAATCAGCATGGCCTGCAGAACCTGGTGGCTGCAAATCGCAATCTGCACTTCGTCTATCGCCCTTTGATGGAGCAGCCTCTTCACGATCTGTTGGCCCACCTTATTCTTGGTAAGCCGCTGGAGGCCAAAAGTGCCCGCAGCGAGCCCCGGCCGCAGCGCGGGGGCAGGGTATTGCTGGTGGATGATCACCGGGTCAACCAGATGGTGGGTGAGGGTATGCTCAGCAAGCTGGGTTACAGCACGGTCATTGCCAATAACGGATTGGAGGCACTGGAGCTCTATCGCAGTGATCCGCCTGATGTGATCCTGATGGACTGTCACATGCCGGAGCTGGACGGGTTTGAGACCGCCCGCCGTATTCGTGAGCTGGAAGACGTCCGGGATCTGCGGCGTACGCCGATTATCGCCATGACCGCACACAGTGGTGATGGCGATCAATCCAACTGCTTCGCCGCCGGTATGGACGACTATCTGCCAAAGCCGATCCGGCTTGAGGTACTGGAAGGGGTGCTGAGCCGCTGGACTGCAGGAGAAGTTGCCCCAGAGTAAGTTGCGGGCAGGCGGCGGCTGAGCCCGCCGCTGTCACGCCTCGGGCCGAGGCGTAATCCGGAAGTAGCAGGGCGTCATTAAACTGCCCCTAAACTGCTCCCTCTAGAGGTCGAAGTTGCTCCAGACCGGCGCGTGATCCGAAGGCTTTTCCATACCGCGGACATCGTAATCCACTCCCGCCGCCGTACAGCGCGCCAGTAGTGGTGCCGACGCCATAATCAGGTCGATTCGCAGGCCGCGGCGAGGCTCCCTTTCGAAACCTTTGCTGCGGTAATCAAACCAGCTGAAGGCATCATTGATCCCTGGGTTCAGGTGGCGAAAGGTGTCGGTCAGGCCCCACTGTTGCAGCCGCGCCAGCCACTCCCGCTCCTCCGGCTGGAAGCTGCATTTACCACTTTTCAGCCAGCGCTTGCGGTTGTCTTCGCCGATGCCGATATCCAGGTCGGTTGGAGAGATGTTCATATCTCCCATAACTATGACCGGGCCATCCGGCTGGCAGTTCTCGTTCAGGTAGTTGAGGGTTTGCTGGTAGAAGCGGCGTTTGTTGGGAAACTTTTGCGGGTGATCAATGGATTCGCCCTGGGGAAAATAGCCGTTGATGACCGTCAGCGGTTCACCGCTGGGCAGCTGCAGGCGGACGGCCAGAAAGCGCTTCTGTTCCTCATCGCTGTCGCCGGGAAAGCCTTTCTGTACAGACAGGATGGGCAGTTTGCTCATCAGGGCTACCCCGTAGTGGGTTTTCTGTCCGGTGTAGGTCAGCTGATAACCCAGCGCTTCCAGCTCCTGTTGCGGGAACTCGTGATCCTGCACCTTGGTTTCCTGCAGGCCGATCACAGCTGGTTCGTGGCTGGCTACCAGAGCTTGCAGCTGGTGCAGGCGCTGGCGCACGCTGTTGACGTTAAACGAGATAAATTTCATGGGCGTATGTGTGTCACTGGTGCTTATTGGGGCGGCAATGGTGAACCGGCGCTGTTGCAGCGCCGGTTCGGTGGGGTGTATCAGAAGTCGGCAACCTGATCCGGTGGTTGCTTCTGCAGCAGGCCTATCATGTCGATGAGTACGTAGCCGGCTTCCGCCAGCAGAGGGTCGTCCTCGGTATGCAAATCCTTGTCACCGGCTTCCGCAATGCGTTCATCAGCGCGCTTTTCCTGATCCTCTTCCAGGGCGTTGGCGCTATCAAACAGTGGCAAGCCCTTAACCTTGCGACGCTGGTTTTCCAGCTCCAGGGCTTTATCCTCCAGGGCTTTCTGTTCAGCCCGGCGGGTTGCCTCGTTGAGGGAGAGCTGGGTGCGACTCTTATTGGTACGCAGTTGCTCCAGCTGTTGCTGGATAAAGATAAAGTCCGGGTCCTTTTCGCTGCGTGACTGATGTTTGGCCATAACCTGAGGCAGCACTTTGTTCAGTGGGTAGTAGGAGTCGTGGGGCACCGGATGAATCTGGTCCCAGGGCAGGGCGGTCTCGTAGGAGCTTTCACCCACTTCATCGGTATCCACCAGCTGCGGGAAAGCAACATCCGGAATAACACCGCGGTGCTGTGTGCTGTCACCGGAGACGCGATAGAACTTGGACTCGGTCAGTTTCAGCTGGCCGCTCTCAACTGGCATCAGGGATTGTACGGTGCCCTTGCCGAAGGATTGGCTGCCTACAATAAGGCCACGTTTGTAGTCCTGAATGGCACCGGCAAAAATCTCCGAGGCCGAGGCGCTGAGGCGGTTGGTCAGAACCACCATGGGGCCGCGGTAGACAGCGGGTTGCCGCGAGCGGTAGTTGCGCGAGATGCTCTGGGCTGTCTGGCGAATCTGTACCACCGGCCCCTGGTCAATAAACAGGTCTGTCAGGGTGGTGGCCTCCTGCAGGGAGCCGCCGCCGTTATTGCGCAGGTCGATGATGAGTCCGTCGATGTTCTCCTGCCGCAGCTCGGTCAGCAGGCGGTAAACGTCGCCAGTGGTGCTTTTGAAGTTGCGGTCGCCGCGGCGATAGGCTTCAAAATCGATGTAAAAAGCGGGCACGTGAATGACGCCGATCTTGAACAGATCCGTGCCATCCGTGAGCTCTATAATGCCTTTCTTGGCCGCCTGTTCTTCCAGTTTGACCTTGTCACGATTGATGAGGACTATCTTGTTGTTGCTCTCATCGGCGGCATCTACCGGCAGTACCTTCAGCCGTACCGTGGTGCCTTTGGGGCCGCGAATCAGGTCCACCACCTCATCGAGTCGCCAGCCGACCACGTCCACCATCTCACCATCCTTGCCCTGGCCTACAGCGATAATCCGGTCGGCAGGTTTCAGTTCGCCCTGCTTTTCCGCTGGTCCGCCACTGACAAGGCGCACAACCTTGGTCATTTCGTCTTCTGATTGCAGCACAGCGCCAATGCCTTCGAGAGAGAGGGACATGGAGATGTTGAAGTTCTCTTCGGTGCGCGGTGCCAGGTAGCTGGTGTGCGGGTCGTAAAGGATAGCCAGCGAGTTGATCAGGGTTTCGTAGACATCATCGGCGCTGCGCTTGTCCAGTCGGGCCAGCTGATTGCGGTAGCGGCGCAGGAGGGTGTCACGGGCTTTGTCCAGAGTCTGGTCCGAGAGGACCAGGCTGAGCATGCCGGCCTTGACGCGTTTGCGCCACTGCTCATCGGCTTCAGTAGCGGATTTGGGCCAGTGAATGTTGTCTTCATCAATGGAGAGGAACTCATCCCTGGTGAAGTCGAACTTGAAGCCATCCTCTGCTTCCAGCTTGCCGATAATCCACTGCAGGCGTTCACGGGCGCGGCTCTCGAAGGTGTTGAAGATCTTCTCGCCGGCAGCCAGGTCACCGGACTTCAGTTGGTCGTCCAGCTTGTCCCCATAGCTCTTGCGAAAGCCGTCCACGTCGGATTGGAGGAAGAATACCCTGGCCGGATCCAGTGCTTTCAGGTAGTTGTCGAGCATCTCCCCGGAGAGCTGGTCGTCGAAGGGGAGGTTGCGGTAGTGGCGACTACCCAGTTTGTCGATGATGTCGACAGTGGTTTGTTCCTGCAGCTGGCTGAACTGAATCTCGGCAAAGCTGGCCGGGGAGTGCAGGGCGGTCAAAATCAGGAAAGCGGAGGTGACGGGTGCAAGAAGGCGGCGAGTTACAGATTGCATAGATCCCTATCTCAGGTTTTGAAGCCAATACCGGCTGCGGCTAACACTGCAGTCCGGCCCGGGTTAGACCCCACCGGAGCGGAAACATTCCCGATATCTATCATTATGGTGTGAAGAGCGAAAACTATAGCACACACCCTCCGTGCTTAGGGAAATGGTTGCTGTAGTTCGTGAAGCGCACCCCGTCAGGCCGATTAAAGAGAGGCAGGCAGCCAATTGGGTTGCTGTATGACCGTGGCTGATCTGGTTGTTGACTGGCGCCGCTGGTGGTGGCGCGCCACTTTGGTCGAGTTGACATATTGGATGACAAGGGCACAAAATCGCCTGTTTGGACGTCAACACTGGTGATTATTGGGGGCAAGTGGTTTGGCTAAGACCAGTAAACAGGCAACACGCGGGGCGATTCTGGAGGCGGCACGCACCGTTTTGGCATCGGATGGCCCGGAGGCGCTGAGTGTCTCCAAGGTAGCGCATCTGGCCGGTATTAATCGTGGCACCGCCTATCAGCATTTCAAAACCCGCGAAGACCTGATCAAGGCAACCGTGGAATCGGTGAGTGAGCAGTTGTTGTCCATCGCCTTTTCCGGAGTCGAGCCAGAGAACCGTGAGGATTATACCCTGCGGGAGCGGGAGCGGGACATGTATCGCGTGATCGCCCAAATGGTGGAGTTCGCGGTTGAAAATCCGACCCTCGGTCGTATCTGGCTGTTTGAGTTGCTCTCATCCGACGATCCCGGCAAGGATCGCTTTTTCCGCTACTTCAAAAATGCCACGCAGTCGCTGGCTGACACCCGTTACAGTCAGGATGGCATCGATGTAGAGGCCTTGTCGGTGATCGTGCTGGGGGGCTATTTCCTCTGGTCAGAGTGGGTGCGGGCCCGTGCCAATACCGACGAGGATCGCAAGGCGATGGGGGATCGCATGACGCGGGAGATGCTGCGCCTGTTCCTGCACGGCGTTGTCAAAACCGAAGATTTCCCGGGGCTCGAAGAGCAACTCAAGTCGTAAGATCCGGCCCTGGCGGCTCTGCCCCGGGGGAGGCTGGTCCGCCGGGTAACAGGAGAACCTGATGCAGAATCACAATAATAACCAGCCGGCAGCCTAAGCTGAATTCAGTGCCTCACCCGCCTACGCCAACTATGTGCTGGTGATGCTGTTTGTCGTCTACGTTATCAACTTCATCGATCGCCAGATCCTGTCGGTATTTATCGGGCCAATTAAAGAATAGTTTGGTATTTCGGACACGGCCGCCGGGTTGCTGGTGGGTTTTGCGTTCGCTTTGCTCTATACCCTTGCCGGCATACCGATTGCTCGCTGGGCTGACCGTGGTAACCGCCGCAATATCATTGCGCTGGGGCTGGCGGTGTGGAGCGTCATGACCGTCGCCACAGGCTTTGCGAAAAACTTTACCCAACTGTTTCTCGCCCGTATCGGGGTGGGGTTGGGTGAAGCCGCCGGCACACCACCGGCGCACTCCGTGATTGCGGATTACTTCCCGGTCAGCCGCCGCGCCACCGCCCGGGCGATCTACTCTTCCGGTGTATTTGTCGGGGCAGGCATTGCCTATCTCGGGGGCGGCTATCTGTGGGTGTATTTTGACTGGCGCACGGCCTTTGTACTGGTAGGGGTACGGGGGGTACTTTTCGCACTGCTGGTGCGCTTTACCGTCAGGGAGCCGCCTCGTGGATTCTCTGAGCAGCGTGCCGGCTCCGGGCAGCAATCCACCTTGAAGGAGATCCTGCGTTTCCTGTTGGGCAGCAAGGCCTGGATCTACAGGATCATTGGGGCCTCTTTTCTCTCCATAACCGGCTATGGCGTGCTGATGTGGGGCTATGAGTTCTATGGCCGTATCCATGGCACGTCGCCCATCGAGATTGGTCAGTGGATGGCGTTGATCGTGGGTGTCGGTGGTTGTGCCGGCCCTGATCACCATGCTGGGTATGCCGCTGGGCGTGGTATTCCTGCTGTCAGATTCCAAACTGCTGTCGCTGCTCTGCTTCTTCCCGTTTTACCTGATGCTGGATGTCTATATCCCCACCATGTACAGCGCCAACCAGAGTCTCGCCAGGCTGGAGATGCGGGCTACCGCATCAGCTGTCCTGCTGTTTGTGATCAGTATCATCGGAGCTGGTGCTGCCCCCTTCCTCGTGGGGGCGCTCAGTGACCTGTTTGCGAACAGATTTGGTACTGAGGGCATCCGCTACGCGCTGTTAAGTGTGGTATTGGCTGGCGTGGTTGGCAGTGCTTTCTTTCTGCTGACGGCGAAGTAATTGCAGCAGGATTTGGCTCGCGCCAGCGACTGACCGGCCGAGGGGTACCTCTGAGGCGGTCCGCGTCCTGCGGTCCGCGGCAGTGTTCATGCTCCTGCAGCCCCGGCCCGTTGAAATAACCACTTTCTACCCTCCATCCTGCCTTATCTCAGGGGTAGGGCCTGCTTGCTGGCCGCTCTTGAAGTAAACAACACTGTTGACTGAATTTCCTTGAGATCGAACTTTGTTCGTGTATTATTGCTGGCTTCATTTCTCTGCGGTAATGGTTCTTTCGCACGCCTGTGAGATGAGCCGCCCTATTCAGGAAAGAGGATAACGAATGACCGATTCACAAGCTCTGCAGGGCGTCCGGGTACTGGATTTGACCCGTGTTCTGGCGGGACCTTTTTGCGGACAGATTCTTGGCGATCTTGGCGCCGAAGTGATCAAAATTGAGCGTCCTGGTGTGGGCGATGATGGCCGTATGTACGGCTTTTCCGCTCTCAAGGACAAGGATGGTAACCCCACCCGCGAGTCGGCTTTTTACCTCACGGCAAACCGCAACAAGAAGTCCATCACCTGTAACCTCTCCAAGCCCGAAGGCCAGGATCTGGTACGCAGGCTGGTGGCGGAGTGCGACGTACTGATCGAGAACTACAAGGTTGGCAACCTGCAGCGTTATGGCCTCGATTACGACAGCCTGAAAGAGATAAACCCGCGCCTGATCTACTGTTCCATCACCGGCTATGGCCAGACCGGCCCTATGGCGCCCAAGCCCGGTTATGACGGCCTGTTTCAGGCCACCGGTGGCATGATGGCAGTAACCGGTATTCCTGCGGGTCAGCCCGGAGCCGGCCCCCTGAAAGCAGGCCCAAGCCTGGTGGATGTGTTCACCGGCCACAACGCCGCACTGGCGATTCTCGGCGCCCTCAACCAGCGTCACACCACTGGCAAAGGCCAGTATATCGACGTGGCGCTGCTGGACTGCTCCGTGGCCATGGTTTCCCACATCATGCAGGACTTCCTGGTGTCCGGTAATCCGCCTCCGCGCCTCGGTAATGGCGGCAATGGTGGTGGCCCGGCTGACCTGATCAACTGCGCAGACGGCATCATCTATATCACCGCCGGTACCGACGAGCACTGGCGCCTGCTGACCGAGCTGATGGAGCGTCCGGACCTGTTTGACGATCCCCGTTTCAACACCAACCCCAAGCGCGGTACCAACCGCAATGAGCTGGTGGCCATCATCAACCAGTGGAGCATGGGCTGGAAGGCGGCTGAACTGCTGTCCTCCCTGGACCGCATCGGCCTGCCAGCGGCGCGCTACAATGAGCTGCCTGATGTCTGGGAAGACGAACAGGTGCAGCACCGCAACCTGAAAGTCACCGTGCCGCACCCAACGGCCGGTGAGGTGACCATGATCGCCAGCCCACTGGCCTACATGTCAGGTTCCCCGATCACCTATACGGCGCCGCCTACCATCGGACAGCACACCGATGAACTGCTGGGCGAAGGCCTGCTGAACATGTCTGCTGAAGAGATTGGACAGCTGCGCGACGCCGGCATTATCTGACGTCCGCTGACAGAACTGCGAGAGAAGCCGGGACCCGAGCCGTACCCGGCCGACACACAAACAGATAGGGTAGAGTGAACCATGAAAGTAGCAATCATTACCGGAGCCGGCAGTGGTATTGGCCTGGCAACCGCCGTCAAGATGCACGAAATGGGTTATGCGGTCGTCGGTGTTGGCCGCGACCAGGGCAAACTGGATACGCTGGTGAGTGAGCTGGGCAACAGTGATCGTGTGGCCACTATTTCTGCGGATATCACCGCGGCCGATGCACCGAAAGCGATTGTGGATTTTGCCCTGCAGCGTTTTGGCCAGATCAACTATCTGGTGAACAACGCCGGTATCGGCAGTCCCAAGCCGCTGCACGAAACCGATGATGAGACCTATGACTACTTCATGGACATCATGCTGCGCGCACCTTTCCGTCTCTGTCGTGAAGTGATTGGCCACATGAACGATGGCGATGCCATCGTCAACATCACCTCCACCTATGCCCAGATCGGCGGCCGTCGCGGTGGTGCCTATTCAGCGGCAAAAGGTGGCCTGCGCTCCCTCACTGAGCACATGGCCTGTGAATATGGCCCGCAAGGCATTCGCTCCAACTGCGTGGCTCCCGGTGTGACCATGACTGACATGGTGAAAGATCGCATGAACGACAAGGCGTTTGTACGCACCAATGTGCAGACCACCCCCTATCCGCGTCTTGGTTCCGCGGAAGAGGTAGCCAGTACCATCGCCTTCCTCTGCAGCCCCGGCGCCGGCGCCATCAACGGCCAGACTGTTGTTGTGGATTGTGGCTGGACCGCCACCAAATACCTGGACCCGGAAGTACTGGCCCTGTAATCAATCGCTACTGTAAATCATAGGAGAAGACCATGAACAAGGGATCCGTTGAAGATCGTCTGGAAATCCGTGAGTTGATGGAGCAGTTTGCCCATGGTGCCATGCTGCTGGATGGTGATTACTGGGGCGAGACCTGGGCGGAAGAGGGCTCCTGGAAACTGCCGTCCATGGAGACTGCAGCGGTTGGCAAGGACGTGGTAAAAGCCGCGTTTAAAGAGAAGATGGCATACGTCGACTACATCAGCATGATCTCTGTGCCTGCCGATATTGAAGTGGATGGTGATCGCGCTACTGCGCGCTGTTTCTGTCGTGAACTGATTTATCCGAAAGCCGGTGGCAAGGTCACTGTGGTGGGTTATTTCAATGACGTGCTGGTTAAGCGCGATGGTCGCTGGTTGTTTACCTCCCGGGTGTACAACGTTATCGGCAAAGAGATGTGACCGCTGTTGTGACTCTATCCGGGGCGGGTGCTCTCTGAGTAATCGCTCCGGGGCTGTCGCAGCCTGCCGCGCTCACAGACCAGCTCCGAAGATTCGCTCTTAGGCAGAAGAACCGCAAACAATAGTAATTATAAGGGAATTGCTTCTATGTCCTCTGACTCCAGTCGTTACATTGGTAGCCACTCGCCCTCGGTGGCAGATGGTTGGCAGCTTAAGCGCCTGACACAACCCAGCCGCCTCTTCGGCGCCAACGGTATTCGCACAGGTGCTGATGGTCGCATTTACGTAGCGCAGGTTTCCGGTAGCCAGATCAGCGCCATCGACACCAACAGTGGCGTGATCGAAACCATTTCCCCTATGGGCGGCGCCATTGTCGCCCCGGATGACCTGGCGTTTGACGACCAGGGCAATCTCTTTGTTACAGAATTTACCGAAGGCCGCGTCAGTGTGCGCGAAGCCAGTGGCAATACCCGCGTCGTCTACGGCGATATGCCGGGTGCCAACCCGATTACCGTCTATAACGGTCGCCTGTTTGCCGGTGAGTGCCGCCCCGGTGGCCGCATTATGGAACTGGATCTCTATGGTGGTGAGCCGCGGGTGTTGCTGGATAACGTGCCCATGCCCAATGCCATGGAGGTAGGTCCGGACGGTAAGCTCTACATCCCGATTATGGGTATGAACGAAATCTGGCGTGTCAGTCTCGAAGGCGGAGCCCACGAAGTGGTGGCCACCGACCTGGGTGTGCCGGACTCGGTTAAATTCGACTCCCAGGGTTTTATTGTTTCCACCCAGGTGGCCAGTGGCCAGGTGCTGCGCATCAACCCCAATACCGGTGAAAAAACCGTACTGGCTACCGTTGCCCCGGGCCTGGATAACTGCACCTTTATTGGCGAGCGCCTGTTTGTTTCCAGTATCTCTGGTCAAATCAACGAAGTACTGGCCGGTGGCGAGTTGCGTTCTCTGGTGCACGATGGACTGCAGTGGCCCATGGGACTGGCAGTAGGCGAAGATGGCCAGCTGTTTATTGCTGACGGCGGCTATACCTATCTGCTGGCTCCTGGCGGAACACCACAGTGCATCGGCATGCTGTTTACGCCCGGCTTCCCCGGATTCAGTCGCGGCGTCATTGCCGATGGCCCAGGACAGTTTATTGTCACAACCGGCAATGGACAGGTAGCACGCTGGCGTCCGGCCGATCAGGTCAGTGAGGTGCTGGCGGAAGGTTTTGATCGTCTCTATGGTTTGGCCAAAACTGAATCGGGAGCCGTGATTTTTGCCGAGGGTGGCGCGGGCCGCGTGTTGCTTGCCGATGGTGGCAAGGTAGAGGAGCTGGCCAACGGCTTGAATCATCCCATGGGTGTGGCCCTCACCAGTGACGGCACCTGTCTGGTGGCGGAAGAGGGTGAAGGCCGGGTGGTCAAGGTTACCTCCGCGGGTGTGGAAACTCTGGTCGACGACCTGAGTAATCCGCAGGGCTTGTGGGTTGAGAACGAGACCCTTTACATCGTCGATGTGGGAAGCAAGGAGCTGATTGCCTTTGATCTGGGCAATCACGCCCGTTCGGTCATTGCCGCTGACCTGCCGGTCGGTGCGCCGGAAGGCGTGGTACCAAAATTCCTCAAGGCATTGCCGCCACTGACCGGGCCTATGGTGCCGTTTACCGGCGTGACCGCCGGTCCGGATGGCACCCTCTACGTCGCCGGAGATGCCGACGGTACCGTGCTGGCGCTTAAGCCTCAGCGTTGATTCGAAGCTCTTGGAGAAAACAGATGACTGACAAGACCCTGGATTGTTCCGATCTCGACAGCTACATGGGTAAGCCCATTGCGCCGGCGCGGATGAAAGAAGAGCTGCACAACAACGATATCCGTCGTTGGGTGCAGGCGATGCACTATCCGAACCTGATGCATTACGACCACGACTTCGCCAAAGAGGGACGCTACGGTCGTCTGGTGGCGCCACAGTCTTTTGCTATCGCTACCGACGATGGTCATGGCGCGTGGCCGGCTTCCGTGGGCTGCATTCCGGACTCGCACCTGATTTTCGGTGGTGACGAGTGGTGGTTCTACGGGCCAAAAATTTTCGGCGGTGATCGTATCACCAACGAGAAGGTGCCTTACGACTATGTGGTTAAGGACACCAAGTTTGCCGGCCCCACCTGCTTCCAGCGTGGCGACAACAACTACTACAACCAGGACGGTGATTTCATCGCCAAACAGCGCTCCACCGCTATTCGCTATCGTGCGGACCTGGCGCTGGAGATGGCCTCCATGGCCGGTGCTGAAGACGACCCGGTTTGGACAGACGCCGAGCTGGCAAAGCTGGAAGAACAAAAGTACGAATACATCAAAATGATGCACGACCTCGGTCACGGCAAGCGTTACTGGGACGATTGCAGCGTGGGTGACGAGCTGCCGATGCGTGCCATTGGTCCGCACAGTATTGCCAGCTTCGCCACCGAATGGCGTGCCTACCTGTTCACCATTTGGGGCGGTACCCACCGTCCGGGTATCGACCTGGAAGCCCTGGGATACACCCCGGAAATGGCCGGCCACGAAAATGACCCGGTGATGGAACGTGATAACCCAGAGTGGACCGACGGTGCTTATTTCGGCCCTTCACGTGGACACCTGTTCCCCAAATACGCCCGCAAGATTGGTATGCCACGCGGCTACGGCTACGGAGCGTCTATGGGCGCCTGGATTCTCGACTACCTGGCCGGCTGGGCGGGTGAGTGGGGTCAGGTGGTGCATTGCAATTCCGCCTACCGTGGTCCGGCCTTTACCGGCGACGCCACATTTATGACGGCGACTCTAGTCGACAAGCTGGTGGACGAGGAGGGGCGCAATCTGGTTCAGGTCGATGTGAAGATGAAGAGCCAGCAGGGTACGACGATGGCCACTGCCAAAGCCGAAATTGAATTGCCGAAAAAATAATTCAGCTGTAACAGGGGGGTAGCCCCTCCCTCGCAAGCTGAAACCTTACGAGGCTTTTGTTTGTTAACCGGTACATGTCAGCCGGCAGACGATGGTCACAAGCTTTAACTGCTTATTCCTGGAGTTAGCCATGAGCAAAGTAATCCTGGATTGTTCCGATCTGGACAACTACATGGGCAAACCGATTGCCCCGGCGCGCATGAAAGAAGCGCTGCACAACAACGATTTCCGTCGCTGGGTGCAGGCCATGCACTATCCAAACCTGATGCACTACGATCACGATTTTGCCAAAGAGGGTCGTTACGGTCGTCTGGTGGCGCCACAGTCTTTCGCGGTTTCCTGCGATGACGGCCATGGTGCAGGTCCTGCCTGTGTGGGCCGCATCCCTGAGTCCCACCTGCTGTTTGGTGGTGACGAGTGGTGGTTCTACGGCCCGAAAATCTTTGGCGGTGACATGATCACCAACGAAAAGATTCCGTATGACTATGTTGTTAAAGAGACCGGCTTCGCAGGCCCAACCTGCTTCCAGCGCGGCGACAACAACTACTACAACCAGGACGGTGATTTCATCGCCAAGCAGCGTTCTACCGCGATTCGTTACAGCGCCGAAGCGGCACTGGAGATGGGCGGCGCGCCGAAAGAGTCCGACATGGCAGACCCGGAGTGGACTGATGAGGACCTGAAAAAGCTGGAAGACCAGAAGTACGAATACATCAAGATGATGCACGAGCTGGGTCACGGCAAGCGCTACTGGGATGACTGCAATGTGGGCGACGAACTGCCGGTGCGTGTAATCGGTCCGCACAGCATTGCCAGCCTCACCACCGAGTGGCGCGCTTACCTGTTCACCATTTGGGGTGGTACACACCGTCCTGGCATCGACATGGAAGCCCTGGGCTTCACCAAGGAGATGGCCGGTCACGAGAATGACCCTGTGATGGAGCGTGACAACCCCGAGTGGACCGATGGTGCTTACTTCGGTCCTTCCCGTGGCCACCTGTTCCCACGTTACGCCCGTATGATCGGTATGCCACGTGCCTACGGCTACGGTGCATCCATGGGCGCCTGGGTACTGGATTACCTGGGCGGCTGGGCTGGCGAGTGGGGCATGGTTGTACACTGCAACACTTCCTACCGAGCGCCGGCGCTGACAGGTGATGCGACCTTTATGACCTCAAGCATCGTCGACAAGATGACCGATGAAGAGGGTCGCAACCTGGTGCAGGTGGATGTGAAATTGAAAACCCAGTTGGGTGTCACCATCGCTACCGCCAAAGCTGAAATTGAACTGCCGAAGAAATAAGGCCTGCAGGTTTCAGTGATCTCAAAAACGGCGGCATGCAGGCCGCCGTTTTTGTACAACACGTTTTAATGCGGGCGCAGTACGGTGCCCGAGATCTGGAGAGTGGAAATGTCCGAGAAACGATTTGATGGTCGGGTGGCGGTCATTACCGGTGCCGGTCGAGGCTTGGGTAAGGCCTACGCACTGCTGCTGGCGGCCAAGGGTGCCAAGGTTGTGGTAAACGACCTGGGTGGAAGTTTGCAGGGTGACGGTGTGGACGTTGGTCCTGCCCAGGAAGTGGTGAATGAAATTGTCGCTGCTGGTGGCGAAGCCATTGCCAATACCGACAGCGTTGCCACACCGGAAGGTGGTCAGGCAATTATCGACTCTGCCATCAACTCCTGGGGGCGTATCGACATCCTCATTCACAACGCCGGTAATGTGCGCCCTGCGTTGATCCGTGACATGAGCTACGACGACTTCAACTCCGTGCTGGATGTGCACCTGAAGGGCGCCTTTCACGTGGTCAAACCTGCCATGCCGCTGATGTGCGACGCCGGCTATGGCCGTATCGTCCTGACGTCTTCCATCGGTGGCTTGTACGGGAATCACAAGGTGGTTAACTATGGCGTCTCAAAGGCGGGCATGATCGGTTTGTGCAACGTGGTTGCGCTGGAAGGTGCCGAGCACAATGTTACCTGTAACCTGATTGTGCCGGGTGCTGTGACTCGCATGGCCGAGGGTATCGATACGTCTGCCTACCCGCCCATGGGTCCTGAACTGGTGGCGCCGGTGGTTGGCTGGTTGTCCCACGATTCCTGCTCGGTCTCTGGAGAAATGTTTGTATCCATCGCCGGTCGTGTGGCCAAGGCGTTTATCGGTGAGACCGAAGGCGTCTACCAGCCCGAGTGGACCATTGACGACGTAGAGACACAGCTGGAAAGGATTGGTGATACCACTAATCCGTGGATCCTGCCGGTTGTGCCGGATGCGCACGTCGACCATATCCGCAACAGCTTTGCGATGGCTGTTAAGGGCTCCAAGGCCTGATAGCAGCGCACGGGTTACCGGCATCCGGTGGTATTTCTGACCGCTTGCGATGCCGGTTTCCATCAATCTTTCTGCGTAGGCGGATCGCTTTCCGGGGACGTTTGCCCCGGCTGTATTTTCTTCTCTCTTCTTTGCTTTGACCCGCTATTAGTACGGACTAATATTCTACTCCGTGTCTCCGTTACGCTCTGAAGCGGCTTTCAATTGATTCAGGTCAGTCAATAATCATCAGTGTTGTTGCATCCTTGTCTCACAAATCAGGTGATGACAGCCATTCCGGTTTCTCAATAACTTTTAGACCGGACAAGCCTGATCCGCCAGCTGGCTGTTGAGCGCCAGCCAAAGACAATAGTAAAAAGACAGAGAGGAAGAGCGATGAGTGAGCAGCAGACCCCCGGCGCCGGTGAGCGCATGGAGCCGTCCATCATTCCCGTTGAGGCGTACATCTCCGAAGAGTATGTGCACCGTGAGCGCGACAATTTGTGGCGCAAGGTGTGGCTGCAGGCGGGCAGGGTAGAGGACATCCCCGAGGTGGGTAACTACATTACCTACGATATCCTCGACGATTCCGTGCTGATTGTCCGCAGTGGCCCCGACGAGATCCGCGCTCACGCCAACGTCTGCACTCACCGTGGCCGCCGGCTGGTAGACACGCCTGCGGGTTGCCGCAACGCCAAGGGCAAGCAGCACAAGTTTGTCTGTGGCTTTCACGGCTGGAGTTTCAATCCCGATGGCAAGTGCGCGTTTATCCTCGCCAAAGAGGAGTGGCAGGATACCCTCACCGATGAGCGCACCCAGTTGGCCAAGGTGAACGTGGACACCTGGGGCGGGTTTATCTGGATCAACCTCGACCCCAACTGTGAACCGCTGCGGGATTATCTGGAGCCGGCGGCGTCCATGCTGGACCCATTCCAGCTGGAGAATATGCGCTACAAGTGGCGCAAGTTTGTGGAGTTTGACTGCAACTGGAAAGTGGCCCTGGAAGCCTTTGATGAGACTTACCACATCATGGCAACCCATCCGGAATTCATGGCCTTTGGTGCCCACAAGGGTTGGGCGAAGGCGCAGGGCAAGCACAGCAATATTGGCTACGATGCGCCGGAAGGTGAAGAAGAGAACCAGGGCAAGCTGCGGCTTGGTGCCGGCGGTGACCCGCGGGTAGCCACTGCCGAAATGCAGAAGTTTATTCGGGAAACGGTCAATGCCGTAACCACCGATACCCTGATCGACGCGGCCGAGCGTCTGGTCGACGAGCTGCCGGAGACAGCTACGCCCGCAGAGGTGTTGAAGTACTGGCACGAGCGTGCCCGTGGACTGGATGCGGAGCGGGGGGTGTTCTGGCCTGAAGTGCCCTCGGATCATGTGGCTCGCAGCGGTACGGCCTGGCAGTTGTTCCCCAACGCCCAGATCGGCCATGCGGTCAACAATGCGCTTTGCTACACCGCGCGCCCCAGTGGTTACAACCCCAACAAGTGCATCTTCGAAGTGGCCGCGCTGGAGTTGTTCCCGGCTGGCCAGGAGCCGGCTACCGAATGGGTGAGGGGCGAGCCCTGTGCTGAGGACTTTGGCCCGGTGATTAACCAGGACTTCTCCAACATGGCAGCGGTGCAGGCGGGCATGAGAAATGGCCTCTATCGCGGCAACATCCCCAACCCCAAGGCAGAGGGTGCGGTAATCAGCCTGCACCGTAATCTCGCCAAATACATGGGTTCAGGTCAGCCTGAGAAAATTGACTAACCTGATGTCTGCTCTTAGATAAGCCCTGTAAGCCCATGAATATCAGGGGCTTTTTGTTTTTTAATATACAGCGGAATTTGTTGCTCACAGACGTGATGTTTATCGACAGGTTGACGTTAACGTCAACGGCAGATAGCATCAGGGGCAATAAAAACAGCTGACGGTATTACACCCAATGGCGACTGAGTACTCTATTTCGGACCTTGCAGCCGAATTCGATATCACCACCCGTACGATCCGCTTCTACGAAGAGAAGGGGTTGCTGGCGCCGCAGCGCAGTGGCAATTCACGGATTTACACGCCCGCCGAGCGTACCAAGCTGAAGCTGATCCTGCGCGGCAAGCGTCTGGGGTTCACCCTGGAAGAGAGCCGTTCCATCATCGAGATGTACGACCCCGAACACGGTAATACGGACCAGCTGCAATCGCTGCTGGCAAAAATTCGCGAAAAGCAGGCCCACCTTGAGCAGCAGCTGCACGACATCGAAGTGATGATGGTTGACCTGGGCGAGGCTGAAAAAAACTGCCTCGATGCCATTGCGGCAGAGGAGGCCTGAACCCGCTGCTCCAACAGCAACCGACATCCGGATTCAGCGTTCAGCCTCAGACGGCTGACGACTGCAGACAACAATAACAAACACGTTTTCACAAACGCCCGAATCACAACGCCCATTGACGGATTAGCGATATGGCCATCATAAAATCAAAAGTGAATACACGCAGTGAGGAATTCGCAGTCAATACCGAGCACATGGCGGCTCAGGTAAATGACCTGCGGCAGAAGTTGGAAGAGATCAAGCTTGGCGGTGGCGAGGAGTACCAGAACCGCCACAAGTCCCGTGGCAAACTGTTGCCCCGTGAGCGCATCAACCACCTGATCGATCCCGGCTCCCCGTTCCTGGAGCTCTCCCAGTTGGCTGCCTACGGCGTCTACGACGAGGATGTGCCCGCCGCTGGCATCATTGCCGGTATCGGCCGGGTCGAAGGTCGCGAGTGCATGATCGTCGCCAACGATGCCACGGTAAAAGGCGGTTCCTATTACCCGCTAAGCGTTAAAAAGCACATCCGCGCCCAGACCATTGCCGAGCAGAACCATCTGCCCTGTATCTATCTGGTGGATTCCGGTGGTGCCAACCTGCCGCGACAGGATGAGGTCTTCCCGGATCGCGAACACTTCGGCCGCATCTTTTTCAACCAGGCCAACATGTCGGCGCAGAATATTCCCCAGATCGCCTGTGTGATGGGCTCCTGTACCGCAGGCGGCGCCTACGTGCCGGCGATGGCGGATGAGTCCATTATCGTCAAGGAGCAGGGCACCATTTTCCTCGCAGGCCCGCCATTGGTTAAAGCGGCTACCGGTGAAGTGGTGAGTGCCGAGGATCTGGGCGGTGCTGACGTACACTGTCGAACTTCAGGGGTCTCGGACCACTACGCGCAGAACGATCACCACGCCCTGCAATTGACCCGTCAATGCATTGCCCGCCTGAACCGCGTCAAGCCCATGGGACTGGATATCCGCGAGCCGGTTGAGCCGCTGTACGATGCGAGGGAGATTTACGGCATCATCCCGAAAGATTCCCGCCAGCCCTACGACGTGCGGGAAATCATAGCCCGGGTGGTGGACGGCTCCGAATTCGATGAGTTTAAAGCGCTCTACGGCACCACCCTGATTACCGGCTTTGCCCGCATTTACGGCTACCCGGTCGGCATTGTGGCCAACAACGGCATTCTCTTCGGTGAGTCCGCGCAGAAAGGCGCGCACTTTATCGAGCTCTGTGCCCAGCGCAAGATTCCGCTGGTATTCCTGCAGAACATTACCGGCTTTATGGTGGGGCGCCAGTACGAAGCCGGTGGTATCGCCAAGCACGGTGCCAAGATGGTGACCGCTGTGGCCTGCGCCAAGGTGCCCAAGCTTACCGTACTGATCGGTGGTTCATTCGGTGCCGGCAACTACGGTATGTGTGGTCGTGCCTACGATCCGCGCTTCCTGTTTATGTGGCCCAACGCCCGCATCTCGGTAATGGGGGGCGAACAGGCTGCCGGTGTTATGGCGCAACTGCGTCGCGATCAGATAGAGAAGAAGGGCGGTGAGTGGAGTCCGGCGGAAGAGGCCGAGTACAAGAAGCCAATCCTCGATACCTACGAACAACAGGGGCACCCGTACTACGCCTCGGCCAGGCTCTGGGACGACGGTGTTATTGATCCGGCAGAAACCCGCATGACCCTGGGGCTGGCGCTGTCAGCTGCTCTCAACAAACCGCTGGAGGACACCCAGTTCGGTGTCTTCCGCATGTAAGTGCGGTGGCAGGAGAGAGAACTATGACAGAACAAACGATTCGTACCCATATCGACGAGCGCGGTGTGGCCACCGTCACCATGAATCGCCCGGACAAGCACAATGCCTTTGATGACGGTGTTATCGCCGAGCTCACCAGCGCGTTTCAGGCGCTGGCCGAAAGCCCCTCTGTGCGGGTCATGATCCTGGCCGCGGAAGGCAAGAGCTTCTCCGCCGGCGCCGACCTTGGTTGGATGCAGCGCATGGCCGGTTACAGTTACGACGAAAACCTGCGCGACGCCAATGCCCTGGCCAATATGCTGCTGACACTCAATACCTTGCCGTTTCCAACCATTGCCCGGGTACAGGGTGCCGCGTTTGGCGGTGCAGTTGGACTGGTGAGTTGTTGCGACATGGCAGTCGCGGCCCCCAAAGCCAGCTTCAGTCTCAGTGAAGTCAAAATCGGACTTATCCCGGCAACCATCAGCCCTTATGTAATGGCAGCCATAGGCCAGCGCGCCTGCCGCCGTTACTTTATGACTGCAGAGCGCTTTTCGGCGGAAACCGCCGCGCAACTGGGACTGGTTTCCGAGCTCGTGGATGCTGACTTACTCGACAATCGTATTGCTGAACTGGTGGATACGCTGCTGGCCAATAGCCCTGCAGCCATCCGGGCGGCCAAACGGCTGGTACTTGATATCGAAAACCGCGTGTTATCAGACGATCTGATTGCCGATAGCAGCGAGCGCATTGCCACCATCCGCGTCTCCGCTGAAGGGCAGGAAGGACTGAACGCGTTTTTGCAAAAACGCCCCGCCAGCTGGATCAACGGTTAAAGGACAAGAAAAATGTTTAATAAAATCCTGATTGCCAACCGCGGTGAAATTGCCTGCCGCGTGATTAAAACCGCCCGCAAGCTGGGTATCGCCACAGTTGCAGTCTACTCCGATGCCGATGCCAATGCCCTGCATGTGGCCATGGCCGATGAGGCTGTACACATCGGTGGTGCACCGTCCCGGGAGTCCTATCTGGTGATTGAGCGGGTGATCGAAGCCGCGAAAAAAACCGGTGCCGAAGCGATTCACCCCGGCTACGGCTTCCTCAGTGAAAACTCCGAATTTTGCCGCGCCTGTGACGCTGCAGGTATTGTGTTTATCGGTCCACCTGTGGGTGCCATTGAAGCCATGGGTTCCAAGTCTGCCGCCAAACGCATTATGGAAGCGGCGGATGTACCCCTGGTACCCGGTTACCACGGCGAAGACCAGGACCCGGCACTGCTGAAGAAGGCCGCTGACGAAATGGGCTACCCGGTGTTGCTGAAGGCCACCGCCGGTGGTGGCGGTAAGGGTATGCGCCAGGTGTGGTCGGCGAACGAATTCGACGAGGGTCTCGCCGCCGCCAAACGCGAAGCCATGAACGGCTTTGGCGATGACCGCATGCTGGTGGAGAAGTACCTTACCAAACCGCGGCACGTCGAGATTCAGGTGTTCTGCGATCAGCATGGTAACGGTGTGTTTCTGGCAGAGCGTGACTGCTCCGTGCAGCGCCGTCACCAGAAGGTGATTGAAGAAGCGCCGGCTCCCGGGGTGGACCAGGCGCTGCGTAACAAGATGGGTGAGGCGGCCCTACAGGCAGCCAAGGCCATCGACTATGTCGGTGCCGGCACGGTCGAGTTTCTGCTGGATGAAGACGGCTCTTTCTATTTCATGGAGATGAACACCCGTCTGCAGGTAGAGCATCCGGTGACCGAAATGATCACCGGTCAGGACCTGGTGGAGTGGCAGTTGCGCGTCGCCTACGGTGAAAACCTGCCATTGACCCAGGAGCAGGTGCAGATCAAGGGACATGCCTTCGAAGCCCGCATCTATGCTGAAGACCCGGCCAACGACTTCCTGCCGGTAACCGGCACCCTGTCGTTCCTGGAGCCGCCGGAAGAGAGCCGCCATGTGCGCGTGGATACCGGCGTATTGCAGGGCGATGAGGTGAGTGTGTTCTACGACCCGATGATCGCCAAACTGATTGTCTGGGACGAAGACCGCGATGCCGCCCTGCGTCGGCTGGGCAAGGCGCTGAGCGAGTACCGTATCAGCGGCATGACCACCAACGTGGATTTCCTCTACAACCTGGCCACCTGTGAACCGTTTAAGGCCGCGGAGCTGGATACCGGTTTTATCGGCAAGCACCACGACAAGATTTTCCACGATGGTGAGCAGGATGTTGCAGCCGGCGCGACACTGGCTGCACTCTATCTGGTGATGCGTCGCGCGGCGGATGCCCGCAGTGGCACTGCCGCCGCCCATGATCCGTTCTCACCCTGGAACCAGAGCAGTGCCTGGCGCCTGAACGAGCCTCATGTGCACCTGTTTGAGCTGGCCTTGCAGGGGCAGCAATTCCCCGTGGTGGTTGAGCAGCTGGGGCAGGGCAGTGGTATCAGCTACAACATTACAGTGGCCGGTAAGACCGTCCGTGCACAGGGTAAGTTGGCAGGCAATGATCTGTACGCGGATATCGACGGTTATCGCTTCCGCGCCACCGTTGCTGAACACGACGGGGTCTACAGCCTCTACACCCGGGAGTCCGCACTGCAGTTCAGCCAGGTGGCCGCCGACCTGGGCGCAGAGGATGCAGGCTCCGGTGATGCGGCCCTGTGTGCGCCGATGAACGGTACCATTGTCACGCTGTTGGTGGAGCCGGGCAGTGAGGTGAAAAAAGAGGCCGCACTGCTGGTGATGGAGGCGATGAAGATGGAGCACACCATTCGCGCACCGGCAGACGGTACAGTAAAGGCGTTCTACTACGCCGCTGGTGACCTTGTTGAAGGTGGGGCTGACCTGCTGGACTTTGAAGTGGCTGCAGAGGAGTAGTTACCACTCGAACAGGTGATAAAAAACGGGGCAGTGCCCCGTTTTTTTTATGACCACTATCAAGCCGCCATTAACCTGCAGTCATGCCACTACAGTGCTGACCGAAGCCTCCTGTGATTCATACCGTGCCCTGATAACCTGCGCCTGGCGGATCAGCAAGCGGCTGATGGCGCCGGCTGCGGGGTAGGAGCAGTAGCCGATACCAAACGGGTAGGCCGCGGCTTGGGGGCGGGCCTGGGTTGCCAGTCGGCGGGCTATCTCCTGCGCCTGTCGCTGCAGGGTATTGGCGCTGCTTAACGGCAGGACAGCGATAAAGCCATTGGTGTTATAGCGGCAGAGGTATACGTTCCGGGTGAAGCTTTGCCCAAGAGTGCTGGCAAAACGCAGTGCGTATTCCTGAGCGGCCTGTTCGCCCTGTTGGTTGGCTATCCTGCGGTAATCTCCCAGTTCAAAATAGAGCAGGCTGAAGGGCTCTCGGTTGCCCTCAAGGGCGGATTGCAGGCGCTGGTTCAGGTGCGCCTCAAGGGCTGTGCGGTTGGGCAGGCCGGTATTGCTATCGTTAAATGCCGCGTGGGCAATCGCTTCGGCAGCGGCTTTCTCCGCCTGCCGGGCGCGCTCCAGCTCGCGGAAGTCTGCAAAGGCGATATAGACCAACAGCAGCAGAAAGATCGACGCGGCTATCGCGGTCGGGATGCCCATCCAGTTTCCACGCAGTGAGTTGGCTGCCGGCATGGTCGCCTCCATGGGGAAGCTCACTGCCGCCATACCCGTGTAGTGCATGCCACAAACAGCCAGGCCCATCACCAGCGCCGCTGCTGCTTTCACCAGTATGCTGTAGCGCCGGGGCACTCGCTCGATGTTGCGACAGATCACCATGGCCGCGCCGGAGGCCACCACGGCAATCACACCGGACAAGGCGACCAGCAGCGTGTTGTATTCCATGGACGGGTCCATTTTCATGGCGTACATGCCGCAGTAGTGCATGGTAAATACGCCCATTCCCATGATGACGGCATGTGCCAGTAATTGCGGGGTGGTGACCGTCTCCCGGGCGATTGCCCTGAGGCCAAGGGCAGATGACAGCACAGCGAGCACCAGGGAGGTGGCGGTGAGAGTCAGGTCAAAACTCATCTCCATGTGCATGGGCATCTGATAGGCGCTCATGCCGACAAAATGCATGGACCAGATGCCGCCGCCGAGACAGAGTGCGCCAGCCCAGAACCAGAAGGCCTTGCTGCCTCCCGACAGGCTGCGCACCCGGGTGCCAAAGTAGATAGCAGAAAATGCCGCAATCACAGCGACACAATACGACGCCGCGACCAGCTCAAGATCGTAGGACCCTTCCATTAAAACTCCCCCAAAAACACCTGTTAAAAGTAAGAGATTCAGGCCCAACAGGTGGAAACGTCAGCCCAGGGGATAACTACTCCCGGAATGGCAAATCGGTTCACAAAATGTGATTGCTGTTCGCTATTGGGGCGATTGTTTATTTTTGTGCCAAGGTTGGAGGTTGAAGAAAGGCGCCAATTGCCTGAGTTGGGAGGGGGGAATGTGCCTGGTGGGTGTTTTAAAAGAAAAGCTGGTGTGGTCTCCTTCGCAGGAGCGCAGTCCCCTGCGCGATCTTTTAACGCTGTGCGATGGCGTGAACCTGTGATGCACACCAAAGGATTGTAGAAAGATCGCCCGGAGGACAGGGCTCCTACCAGGAGGCTCTCACCTGATCCAGTGGCCCGGACTCTTTTGAGTAAGCCGTTCACCTTGTTCACGGGCGAGGAAACTAGCCCCCTAAACGGGAGGAGAGCTTACGGGCCTCTTCGGTCAGAGCCTGTTGCAGCTCTGCAAGGCCGGAGCGCAGCAGCGCGCTGCCAATACCGAGGGCGACCAGTGCGTTGCTCAGCTGGCCGCGGCTGTTCCACACCGGGACGGCAACCACGGTAACTCCGGAGATGTAGTTGCCCGCGTCCACGGCAAACCCCTGTTTTTTGGTCTCTTCGATCTGTTGCAGCCACTCCTCATAGGCCGGTGGCTCATCCCAGCGCAGCTTATCGAACTGTGCTTTCAGGTCGACACCGCTGCAGTCGCTGAACGCAGCGATACACCGCCCCGTTGCACTGACAAACACCGGGAAACGGCTGCCCACTTCCGCACGCAGCTGGAAATTGCTGCCGGCTTCCGAGCAGCTCACCACAATGATGTTTTCCAGCCCCGAGATCTGTACACCGAGCATGGTGACGTCGTGGGTGTGACTGATACGGTCCAGCACCGGTTGCGCCAGGCTGGTGAACTGGTCACGCCCGAGCCATTGGCGGGCGAGGGTCAGTACGCCCGCGTCCAGGCTGTAGCGTTTGGTGTCCGGATCCATGTTCACGAACTGCTCGGTAACCAGCGCCCTGAGGACGTTAAGGGCGGTGCTGGGTACCAGGTCCAGCTCACGGGCGATGGTCTGAACCCCGAGGGGGGCATCGCTGCGGCCCAGCAGGCGCAGTATCGCAGCGGCGCGGGAGATGGCGGGTGCCTTGCTCTCCTTGACGGCCTGGGCCAGCTTGCGTCCGCGGGTCTTATGGCCGGAATCGTTGTTTTCGATATTCGTCATTATTCAGGACTATCAACGTTAATTGGTCGTTAGTGTACAGCGATCAGTGGCACGGATTTAACCCTTTGGCCGGGCTTTTGAGCGTTGCTCATGAATCCGGCTGTTCAATATATAAAATAGTTTTCTATATTTACAACAAAAAATGAATGTGGCATCGTGTTAACCACTCAAGGCGAGGTGCCCATCCAGGCATCGACAGCCTGACAAATACTGAATAATGATAAAAATTACAGTGGTGAAGTGATGAAAAAACTCACTGAGTACACGTCGTACGCAGATGCCCGGGAGCACGCCAATTCGGCAGCGCTGTGGGAACTGTTCGACGGTGATCGTGAATACCTCAATATCGCTCATGAGTGTATGACCCGTCATGCCGATGGCTCTGGTCGCGCCGCTGTGCGCCTGGCCTGTGCCGACGGTCGTGACGAGATCCTGAGCTTTGACCAAATCTCCACCGGTGCTGCGCAGTTTGCTCACTGGCTGGACGCCAACGGTGTACAGCCGGGCGAACGTATCGCCTTTATGCTGGAGCCCTCGCTGCCGTTCTATGTGTGCCTGTTCGGGGCCATGCAGACTGGTGCCATCAGTGTGCCCATGTTCACCCTGTTTGGCCCCGACGCGCTGCGCCTGCGCATAGACGACTGCAAGCCCACCATTCTGGTGACCAACGCCGAAAAGGCCGAAGTGGCCCGTGGTATTGACGGGGTGCGTGTGGTGGTTGCCGACCAGGGGCTGCTGGATGAAATTTCCAAATACCCCGGTAGCTACGAGCCCAAAACCAAAGCCAACGACCTGGCGGTGTTCCAGTACACCTCTGGCACCACCCGTGAGCTGCCTGAGGCGGTCAAGCACACCCACAAGTCGATTGTTACCCTGATGTTCGCCGCGCTTTACGGTACCGGCATTCGTCCCGGTGATGAGTTCTTCTGCCCATCATCTCCCGCCTGGGGTCACGGGCTGTGGCACGGCACCCTGGCGCCGCTGGCACTGGGTGTGACCACCGGAACCTTCTCCGGTAAGTTCGACGCCACCCGCCTGATGAAGGCGCTGCAGGACTTCAAAATTACCAACATGTCCGCCGCGGCGACTCACTACCGCCTGATGAAAAACACCGGCAACGCCAGCCAGTTTGAGTTTTTCTTCAAGAAGCTGTCGTTCACTGGTGAGCCGATTGACCCCGCCACACTGGAGTTCATCGACGAGACCTTTAAGGTACCGGCCTGCAGTATGTACGGCACCACCGAAATCGGTGTGGTACTGGTGAACTTCCCGGGCGCTGAGGACTTTGAGCGCAAGCCTGGCTCACTGGGCAAGCCGATCCCCGGCCTGAAGCTGGAAGTCCACCGTCCTGATGGCACCGAAACCGACGCCGATGAAGTCGGCGAGTTGATGCTCTGGAAAAAAGATCACTGGGAGACCACCAAAGACCGCGCCATGGTTGATGCTGATGGCTACCTCTACCACTGTGGACGTGCCGATGACGTCATTATTTCTGCCGGCTGGACCATGAGTGCGGTGGAGATTGAGCACACCATGCTCAAGCACGACGACGTGAAAGAGGTGGGTGTTATCGGTGTGCCGGACGAAAAACGTGGCCAGGTGGTGAAAGCCTTCGTGGTGACTGATCGTCCCGCCAGTGAAGAGTATGTGAAAGAGTTACAGGATTTTACCCGGGAGCGTCTCGCGCAACACGAGTTCCCGCGTATCGTTGAATTTGTGAGTGAGCTTCCGAAGACGCCGGCAGGCAAGGTTCACCGCAAGAAGCTTCGCGACCAGGAAGCTGCCAAAGCCGCTGCAGCCGGCATCTGATTACCGAGGAGAAGATAAATATGTCTACTAATAAATTTCCGAAAATCACTGAAGAGGGCCTGGCTGCCCTGCGCGAGCGTATCGGTGTAAAAATCACCAATACCATCGAGCCATGGAACTACGAAGCCACTCGCGATGCCGTCCGGCATTACGCCCACGGCATTGGCGATGACAACCCATTGTGGTGTGACCCCGAGTATGCCAAGAACACCAAGTACGGCGACATTATTGCGCTGCCAAGCTTTATGTTCACCACCAGCCGTATTATTTCCGGCTATTGCGGCGGCCTGTCCGGCGTACACGCCATGTGGGCCGGTGCCAACTGGAACTGGCACAAGCCGGTCAAGCGCAACGACACCATCACCACAGAAGCCTACCTGAAAGACCTGGTTGAGCATCAGACCAAGTTTGCCGGTCGCGCCTTCCAGCAGATCTACCATGTGGATTTCTACAACCAGGACGGTGATCTGGTAGCCGATGCCGACAGCTGGGTATTCCGTACCGACCGTGACGAAGCCCGTGAGCGCGGCACCAAGTACACCGAAGTAAAAGGCAAGGTAGAGCCGTTTACCGACGAGCAGCTGGCCGAGTGGTCCAAACTGTACGATAACGAAGAGATTCGCGGTGCAACCCCACGTTTCTACGAAGATGTGGAAGTGGGCGAGAAACTGCCAACCATGATGAAAGGCCCAATGACCGTAACCGGCTTTATCTGTTACGCCCAAGGCTGGGGTGGTCTCTACATCCGTGCCAACAAACTGGCTTACCAGATGCAGCAGAAGCACCCGGGTACCGGTATCAAGAACCGCTTCAATGTGCCTGACTGTCCAGAGCGTGTGCACTGGGATGAAGAGTTTGCCCTGCAGGTTGGTGCACCCGGTGCTTACGACTACGGCCCCGAGCGCGCTTCCTGGCTGACTCACCACGCCACCAACTGGATGGGTGATGATGGCTTCCTGCGTAGCGCCAACAGCGAAATCCGTCGTCACAACCCGGACGGTGATGTGATCTTTATCAACGGTGAAGTCACCCGCAAGTGGGTAGAAGATGGCAAGCACCTGGTAGAGATTACCCAGAAGGCCACCACTCATCGTGATGAGCTGTCTGCACAGGGTACCTGTGTAGTGGAACTGCCAAGCCGCGGCTAAACCGTGGTGGGGTGCTGGCTGCCAGACGCAGTCGGGCACCCACACAGCAGGAGGCCCGGGGTCTCCTGTTGTCCTATTTTCGGCCTGATGCCGGTCTACCGGCCGGCATTGGCTCAGGGCATAGGCCCTTCGCAAAACATAAGTCCGTGCGCCGATCGCCTTTGCGCCGCCACGGATCATAATAAAGAAATTGCATCAAAATATTCTGTAGGTACTCCGTATGGAAGAGACCAGCATGGAAGAGAGCAATACTCCGACATGGGCAGGCCCTCTCAAGGGCGTACGGGTTCTGGACTTTACCCGCGTATTGGCCGGCCCATCCGCTTCACTGGCACTGGCAGACCTGGGCGCTGAAGTAATCAAGGTGGAGCCGCCGGGCACCGGCGACGAGACTCGTACTTTTCCGCCGTTTCGTGAAGGCGAGAGCCACTATTACATCAGCGTTAACCGCGGCAAGAAGAGCATTGTCATCGATCTCAAGACCGAAGCCGGGTTGCAGCTGATCAAGGGGCTGGTGCTGGAGTGCGATGTCCTGCTGGAAAACTACCGTCCCGGCGTCATGGATCGCCTGGGATTGGGTTACGAGACTCTGTCTGCCATTAACCCGCGCCTTATCTACTGCGCGATCTCCGGCTTTGGCCAGACCGGTCCGCTGAAGGACAAACCCTCATTCGATATCGTATTGCAGGCGCTCTCCGGCGCCCTCAGTGTCAATGGTGAGCCAGGCGCGATGCCTACCAAGATGGGCATACCCCTGGGGGATCTGATCGGCGGAGTGAACGGGCCCATCGGTATTCTGGCAGCACTCTATGAGCGCAGTGTCACCGGTAAGGGCCGGCTGATCGATGTCAGCCTGCTGGACGGCATGATCGGCATGCTGGGCTATCTGGCGCAGCTGGCGTTCTTTAAGGGCGAAGACCCTAAACCCCAGGGTTCACAACACCCAAATCTGGTTCCCTACGGCAATTTCCCCGCCAAAGACGGTTCGATCATTATCGCCTGTCTTACCAACACTTTCTGGGAGCGTATCTGTACCGCGTTGTCCATGCCGGAGCGGATCACCGATCCACTGTTTAACAGCATCGAGAAGCGCCGCGATCGCCGCGATCTGGTGAATGAACTGATCTCCAACTACACGCGGGAAAAGACCGTGGCGGAACTGGAGATCCTGCTGTCGGAGCACCAGGTGCCCAATGCACCCATTCTTGGGGTGCTTGAGGCATTGTCCCAACCCCAGGCCGTGGCTCGGGAGATGGTGGTCGAGACCGAGCACAAAACGCTCGGCAAGATACCGATTGTCAATCGTCCCATTCGTTTTCCTGAGGACAGGCAGCCTATCCCGGCGGCACCGCCGGTACTGGGCCAGCATACGGACGAGGTCCTCAGTGAAGTACTTAAGCTCTCCCCGGAGCAGATCCGGCAGCTGCGCGAGGGTAGTGTGGTCTGCTGAGTTACTGTTTTCAGAAACCCCTCCGAATGCAGGAGGCAGTTACGATCCTGTCCCCGGAGGGCTTTTTTCCCTGACAACCGCTCCCTTAATTCAGTAATATGGCCGCTTTTCAGAAGCAGAGCCACTTGCCCCGGATGGGCGAGGCGTGATGCAAGCGTGAACAAGAGATAGAGAGAAGAGGTTGGGTTATGGCGGATCTGAGATTCGATAATCGCGTAGCAGTCATTACCGGCGCAGGCCGTGGCCTGGGGCGCGCATATGCGCTGCTGCTGGCCGGGCGTGGCGCGAAAGTGGTGGTAAATGACCCCGGTGTCAGTATGAGTGGTGACACTACTGATGAAGGTCCGGCCGAGGCCCTGGTACAGGAAATCAAGGCAGCGGGTGGCGAGGCCATTGCCAATACCGATTCGGTTGCCACTGCGGAAGGCGGGCAGGCCATGATAGATGCGGCCATCAACACCTATGGCCGTATCGACATTATTATTCATAACGCGGGTATCGTCCGTCGCGCGCCACTGGCGGAGATGAGCCACGCGGATTTTGAGCTGGTGCTGGATGTGCATTTGCGTGGCGGTTTTAACGTTGTGCGCGCGGCTATGCCTTATATGCAGCAAGCGGGTTATGGCCGTATCGTGTTAACCGGTTCTGTGAATGGCCTGTATGGCAAGTCCGAGAATACCAATTACAGTGTCGCCAAGGCCGGACTGGTTGGCCTGTCCAACACCATCGCCGTGGAAGGCGAGGCCTTCAATATCAAGAGCAATGTGATCCTGCCTGGCGCAGTGACCCGCATGGCCGAAGGTCTGGATACCAGCCAGTACCCGCCCATGGAGCCAGAGATGGTAGCGCCGCTGGTAGGGTGGTTAAGCCATGAAAGCTGTTCGGTATCCGGTGAGATGCTGATCTCCATGGCGGGCCGCACGGCGGTGGCCTATACCTCCGAGACCCGGGGTGTCTACCTGCCGGATCTGACTATGGAGGCTGTGGCGGAGAACATCGATGCGATTCACAGCACCGACAACCATCTCACTTTCCCGGTACTGCCGTCGGGTAACCTTGACCACCTGATGTATTGCTTCCAAATGGCGAAGCAGGGCTGACCAACGTACTCGCTGCCCGGCCTCTGGCCGGGGCAGCGATATCGCCCGAGCCGTTTTACCGGGTTCACCATAGGAGCGCATAAGAGCTGCGCCTGCGAGCCGCCCGATATGGGGATCGTCACTGCTAAAAATTGTTTTTTACCGCTGCCGTTGCCGAGGTGATATAGCCCCCCGACTGCAGTGCTGATTATCTCGCCCACGAGACCGATAACGATAATATCCGGGGTGTACAATGACGCAACAACTGCCCGAACGCTGGGATCTGGAAACCGACCTACTCTGCATTGGCTCCGGCGGCGCCGGACTGGCCGCTGCCATTACCGCCGTCGATCACGGCATAAGCGCCATGATTCTGGAACGCTCCGATCAGGTGGGTGGCGTCACGGCTTTTTCCATGGGTGAGGTGTGGGTGCCCGGTAATCACCTGGCACAGGAACTGGGCCTCGACGACAGTATCCGTAGTGGATGCGACTACGTTCGCAATCTCTCCATGGGCTTTGCCGACGACAGCGCCATCCTCAACCAGGCCCTGCACGCGCCGGCGGCGCTGCAATTTTTCGAAAAGAGTATTGGTCTGCAGATGTGTGTGGTGCGGGACCTGCCGGATTACTACTACCCTCATGTGGATGGCAGCGTGGCAGAAGGGCGACTGCTGGAAGCCTTGCCTTTTCCCGCGGCAACGCTTGGTGAATGGCAACACAAGACTCGCGTATCACCCCACGTCCCATACAGCCTGACCCACGAAGACATCTTCTCCAACGGCGGCATGGCCAACATGATGAACTGGGACTACACCGTCATGGGTGAGCGGCTGGCCAACGACGAGCGCTGCGCCGGTCCCGGTCTGGCGGCCTGGTTTGTCAAAGGGGTGCTGGATCGCAATATTCCCATGCACACGGGAGTCAGCGCCGAGGAGCTGTTGACCGAAAACGGCCGAGTGGTGGGTGTGAGGGCTGAACGGGATGGCAAACCGCTCTATGTCCGTGCCCGATGCGGCGTGGTACTGGCGGTCAGCAGTTACGAGCGCAACCCGGACTTTGCCCGCACCCTGGGGCACCAGATCGATCCGGTTTCCATGGTAATGCCCACCATTGATGGTGCCCACCTGAGGCTTGCCGGACCTTTGGGTGCCCGCATCGCGCGGGTGCCGGATGTGACAATGCTGGGCTTTCATGTGCCGGGTGAGGAGCAGGAGGATGGCGTGCCGCTGTGGCGCGGGGCGCTGCCGTTTATGGGCTTGCCCCATACCATTGTGGTGAACCGCAATGGCCAGCGTTTCGCCAACGAGGCGTTTTATCGCTCGGTTTATTTCGCGCTGGACAACATCGACGGCTGTACCCAGAGCTACCGAAACTTCCCCTGCTGGGTGGTGTTTGACAATCAGGCGCGGCAGAAATACCCGTTTGGCTCGTTGATGCCGGGTCAGGAAATGCCGGACGGTTTTGGCATCACCGCCAACACTCTTAAAGAACTGGCCGAAAAAACCGGCATAGAGGAAGAAGGCCTGGAGCAGACCATTGCCGCCTTCAATCGCTACAGCGAGACCGGCGAAGACCCTGAGTTCGGGCGCGGCACCTTCCCCTGGGGCGCCATGATGTGTGGCGATCCCAACCAGCAGCCCAATCCCAATCTGGGCCCACTGTCGCAGCCACCTTACTATGCGGTGCAGCTGCATCGCATGGCGGGCGGTGGTATTGCCGCCACAGGAATTCAGGCGGATAACCACTGTCGAGCACTGAACTGGCATAACCAGCCCATCGAAGGACTCTACGTGGCCGGAAACTCTGCTGCGCGCCTGGATAACGGCGCGTTGATGCAGAGTGGCATTACCAACGCCCGAGGCATTACCCACGGTTATCTGGCGGGGCTGCACGCCGCGGGCAAACCCAGCCAACTGCTGCCGCAGGCGCTGCAGAGCGGGCAGGGGGACTGACCATGATCGAAACCTCCCACTCGCAATTGATCGCTGTTCCCATCGAGGGCGTCTGGCACTATGTGCAGGACATCAGCCGCTGGGCCATGTTGTTCCCCGGTTGCCAGAGTTGCGAAATCCTTGACGCCAACCGCTCACGCTGGGTACTGAAGGTAGGGGCCGGCGGCATGGTGCGTACCGTCAATGCCGTGGTTGAGGTAGAGCAGTGGCAGGGGCCGGACCAGGTGCTTTTCAACTACCGCCTGGAGCAGGAGCCGGTAGTGGGTAGTGGTACCTACCGGGCAGTGTGTCGTGGCGCCGAGGGCACTGAAATTACCCTCGAGGTACGGGTCGAAGGCAGCGGATCCATGGCGCCCATGTGGGAAGCCATGAGCCGACCGCTGTTGCCCCAGATGGCCAAGGCCTTTGCGGGGAAACTGAAATCTCATATAGAGGAAGAGGTGGGCATTGCCCCAACCGCAGCCCCTTCAGTTTGGGTAAGATTCAAAACCGCAATCTGTCGCTGGTGGCATCGGCTCACCGGTAAATCTTCAGCAGCGTAACTGCCCGCGCGGCAGAGAGCGTGACGAGTATTGCTGTCATCAGGAGTGAACGATGAATACCGACAACAACGATCAGCCATTAACCGCAGGGCAGGGCGACTGGAAGCGTAAGGAGATGAAGGGCATTCCCGCCTCCCTGGGCGCTCTGTGGACACAGAAAACCGCTGACGGCTGGCACTATGGCGTGCAACTGGACGAGAGCCACTGCAACGCCCAGGGCATTATTCATGGCGGTGTCTTGATGACCTTCTTCGATCACGCCCTGTCATTGAAAGTGTGGGAGGCTGCGGATCGCGCCATCTGCTCCACCGTGCAATTGGATACCCATTTTCTTAATGCAGTGACACCACCGGCCTTCGTCGAGCTGGAATCGGAAATCCTAAAGACCGGTAAAAGCCTGATTTTTGCCCGGGGTGTGCTGAAGGTGGATGGCAAGGCCGTGATGGAGGGGAAAGGGGTTTGGAGTGTGGTACGACCAGGTAAATAATCCGCTTGTCGGGGCGTAAATTTGAGTCTGTTGCCAGCTCTCGATAGACTCTTTGGACGCTGGCGCATAAATCCCTTTTATCTTCTGGTAGTCCCTGGGTAGCGTCTGGATTTAACCCCCGGATTTAAGTTTACTTTCATGAAGATGACCACCTCCCTTATAGTCGCCGCCCTGGCGCTGGCTTTTACTCTCCATGCGGAGGCCTATCAACGTAACCCCTATGCGAAAGGCTCCTGTGAAGACCAGGTCCATTCACTGGCTCAGCGGCAGAGTTCCTTTCAGTTCTCCAGCAAGGTCGAGCGCGTCGAGTTCATATTGGAGTTGAACAAGGAAACGCTGCAGCACAACTACGGCAATAAGGCCGCCCGCCAGTGCCGTGAAACCCTCCTCGCGGACTACGCTCAGTATCAACAGTGCTTCAGCCACTATATGCCGATTTACAACGACAGCTACATGGGCGAGTTTGATAGCTTCGACGAAAAGTATGCAGCCGAGATCGCTAAAAAGTACTCACGTCCCACTGCCCGAAATCTGTGTCTGGCGGAAATCGAAACCATGGACCGGATTACGGGCATCTTCTGACGCTAACCTGTTTGTCGGGTGTCACTTCTTATCTTTGGAACCCAACAGCGCTGTTATGGGATAGAGCAGCTGTCCGAGCACCGTGCGAGGCAACCTGACGGTAGTGCCGTATTCCGCCGGCCAGTGCTGGTCGGGCAGGTGATAGGTGTTGAACAGTCGGTCAAACAGCACCGTATGCGCTGAGTAATTGGTATCGATGGCGGGCTTTTCCGAGCTGTGGTGCCAATGGTGAAATTGCGGTGTGACAAAGATGTATTTCAATGGCCCGAAGTTGATCGACAAATTGCAGTGAATCAGGATGGCCTGCAGTGCCGCAAAGGTCACATAGATATTGAGCGCCTGGGGATCTGCACCGATCAGGTACAGCGGCACCATCACCATGGCTCGTTCCGAGAATACCTGCAGGAAGTGCCCTCGGGAGCCGGCCAGCCAGTCGAGGTTTTCCACCGAGTGGTGCACCGCATGGATCGGCCACAGCGGCTTCACTTCGTGGTACAGGCGATGCTCCCAGTAGAGAACAAAATCGGCGCAAATCACAATAATACCCATCTGTAACAGAATGGGCATGGAGCGAACCGCCTCTTGCAGTGAGGGGCTGAGTGCCCACTCAAAATGGCTGGCGTGGTAGTTGGCAAAGATCAGGATGGCGGATATGGCCAGGTGGTTAAACACGAAATAGAACAGGTCTACATCCCACTCCGGCCGCATGATCAACTGATCGCGGTATTTGGGGAACAGCTTTTCCAGGGTCATAAACACAACCGCAGACAGCAGGAACGCGATGATCAGCCAATCCACGCCCAGCGAGAGAGCCTGCGGTTCAACCGGACCAACCGGTATGGTGTGTCCGCCGAGGTAGAACCCGAGCAGGGTAAGAACCACACCGGCCACGCCCGGAACTTTGTATTTGGCTTTGTTGAGGATGAGAGCCAAAACCCCAAACAACAACGAGAAGTACATGCCGTACTTCAACACCAGCTGCAGCTGCTTGGCATCGTAGGCTGCACGCAAGTCTGTTGTAGTCAGGTAAGAAGGGTAGAGGTAGGCCAGTACAGCGAGGAGGCTTAACAAGCCCAGGGTAAACGACAAATAGCCGCTGATTCGTCCCTCGCCCAGGCGAAACTCCCTGGACTCATCCTTGATAACTTCCCGGTTACGATATTGGTACTGTTCTTCCATGTACTGAATGTGCCTTTGCTGCTGAGGATTGGGGCGCGCGCTGTATGGAGACTCTGTGCGTAAAGTAGCCAGACAGATGCCGCCGTTCCTACAGGTGCTCGTAGTTGTTGTCAGGTGATGTTGTCTGAGTGGCAGACAGGATGTCCAGTAGTCTCTGCGTGAAGCAGGTCACAGGGTTAGCTGTGCTCGACATCGTAAAGCGTAAAGCCTCGTGCCTCGTAATTTTTGAGCGCGTTCGGGTGGTCCAGATCGCAGGTGTGTACCCAGACCCTGCGGGTTCCGGGCAGTGACCAGGCAGTGGCAATCGCATGGGTCAGCAAATAACCGCCAAGGCCTTTGCCGATAAAATCGGGCGCGAGCCCGAAATAGACCAGCTCCACATTGCCCTCATCCTGCACCTGCAGTTCGTAATAGCCGGCAATGCTGCCCTCGACGTACGCAGCCCAGGTGCGTAAATTGTCGTTCTCCGCGTACTCCTGCCACGCCTGATCCGTGAGGGAGAGCTTGTCCGTCCAGCTCCAGGCCTCGCCAACCAGCTGGTACAGAAAACGGTTGAAGCGGAAATTCTTAACCTTGGCCTCATTGATGGAAACCCCGGCCACAGCCTCTTTCGGAAGCAGGTTATCTTTTGAGGTCATTTCCAGGTAATAAATAATCATGGGCGTTAGCAGGGCTGTGGTTATGGATGGTTAGCGGGTCAGTTAAGGGGAGAGGGCGCTATTCAGTCATCGGGAAAGGTTAGCAATCAGAGCGGGCCCGCATCTATCCTGTTTTCACAGGCAGGGAGGTGCAAGTCTACCGGAATTACAATCGGTAAATCTACCGGGCAGGAGGCGCCGGGAGGCGGTTTTCCTGATGCCTGTTATCCTTGCGGTGGCTGCTATCCTTGGTTCCTGAGGGCCGCTATGTGATTGTGGTTCGCCTTGATAAAGCCAAACAGCACAAAGCACAGCGACAACAGCTGTTGTGCCATCAGGATTGGCTTTTCCTGGATAAACATCAGGCCCGCCATGCTGACGTTCATCAGCATAAACATCAGCCAGCCTTTGTTATCGCCTTTAGCCAGAAAGTAACTCCCCAACAGAAACCCGAACATCACGCCAACCTCCAGGATCTGGCTCACTGATGTTAAGCCCCCGTGGTGGTAGATGCTGATGGAAAACCCGAACGCCAATGCGGAGTAGGTACAGAGCGACACCAGCTTGTTAAAGCGCCGGTTTACCCGCTGGTGGTTATGGATGGTGTTGTACAGGCCCAGCAACATGGCCGGAATACCCCCGGCCTCGATAGACGCAGCAATCCAGTCGTTATGGGCGACAAGGATTACCACCCAGGCAGGTACACCCAGCAGATAGACAATCCATCCCAGAATCTTCAGTTGGCGTTTTCGGGCTTCGGCAAAGGACTCTGCGGTGGCGAACAGTATCTTGTTCGACAGGTAGCAGCTTCCGCCCCAGACTTGTAAAAATAGATCCATAGCTCAAGTGTTCTTCGGGAGTGGGTGTGCAGTTGTAGTGACTGGCCTCGGGGTACCGTGGCGGTGGGACAGTAGCAGATATGGAGGAGTGGCAACAGTCTTTGGATGGCTGTTAGTTGGTTATAAATTGCTCCGCCAATAAGCGGTAGTCAGCAGGCAGGTAATCAGCAGTACGGGCTGTGACCGCCAGGAGCCGGTTTGAAGAGACCAGATAGAGCAAGCCAGCCCGACCAGCCCGATGGGGAAGTAGAAGTTCAGCCCGAATATGAACCAGGACTCGCAGTCATAGCCCAATGGCCGGCCTTGGCAGAGTCCTGAAACTGCCCAGAGGGGCAGGACCAGGAATGCGAGGGATAGCAGAAGTTCAGAGCTGTAGAGTGCTTTTAGCATGTCACAGAGTGCTCGTGGCGCATGGGAAGCGGTTGAGCGATAGTTGATTGTAGGTAAATTTAGGAGGGGTTCTACCCCGTTATTTCGGACACCTCCATATAGATGAATCTAACTATACAGGGTGTCTACTATCTGTGGGTAACTTGGATACATAACGCCCGGCTCACCAGCGCCCAGACCGGAGAGCTTTTTGTGGTAAAGTGAGCGCAGCGAATCCCAAAAAAAGAGCGTAGGTTTGGGCGTCTGCGTGGAGCCGCTTGTTAGGTGAGCTACTCTCCATTTCCTTTTCTTCTGTCTTCTTCAAGTGACAATGATTTCAGTGCTTTTATATCAACTTCGGCGAGGCGTTGTTCTATTTCATCAATACCATTCACCAATTCAATATGAGATTTTTTCATTAATTCTACAACCTGGCTTTCATCAACATTCCCTAGCTCACGATTAAAACTACTTTTTACTCGTCTTGCTAGTGCGGCATATGCATGCCCAGCTTCTGTTTCTGCAATCAATCGCATGTGATTGGAGAATACAGTATCGATAAAGACCGCAACCAATACAGCTATTCCGAGTTCTTGATCAAAATTTGCTACTTTTCCAGTCGCAATTGCAAGACCAGCTCCGCCTGCAACTATTTTTAAGGCATAAGCTAAAAAACGTCGAACTCGGCCAAGTTTTTCTCCTTTCTTAACTTTTCTATATAACTCGTTCAGTTCTTTTTCTAGTAATGTAGGTGCTGTATTCATTTGAAGCTATCCCTGCATCATCATAGTCGGTGTACTATCCGAATCTGACAGCATTACAATCTGAAAGTCACGCGATTCTCCAGCAGAATTTTCGATATGTATTTCCAAATATCCTTCACGTCCTTTCCACACATCCGGCGAGCTATTTATTACAACTTCACCACCATTACTTACTGTTTGTCTCGCACACTCGGCGCAAGGAAGAAATCCAGGACCAGGTGGTCTGGGTTTATCAACGAAACAACGAGATGAAACAAAAAAAGGCCCATCACCATGGATTGTGAACCTTTTTGAGTCCCCAGTTCTCATGGGGCTCAAATCCAGATTTTTTATATCAATCATTTAGTCACCAGTCTTGCAGGCTTTGTTGGGTTTAAATTAAGGTCAACAAACTGTCTATGACTAGATCTCTAATTCCATTTGCTATTCGTTCAGCTCTTGCTTTTGCCTGAACTGAAAGTTTATGAAATTGCATTTTATTTAAATCAACAACGTCTTCCATTAATTCTTTGAACTCATCATTGGTTAGCTGGCCAAGAGCACGTAGTTTAATAAATTCTTCGGTAAGATCACCTATATGCTTAATGAAAACTCTATTATCGTTTTTAGCCTCTTTTACTATCTCTTTTAGTTCATCTCTTGCAAAGTCAACAGATTCATCAAGCAACGTATCTAGAAATTCGCTTATACCAGACATGATTATCTCTCCTATTTAGATTCTTCAAGCTTGGACTGTTCAGTAGGTATCGCGATATCGAACGCAGTTTCTAGAATTTTCCATTTTGCAATGCAATATCCGGTAGTTAAGCAACCAGTTGATGCGTCATCAGCTACTCCTTCAGCTCGCGCTTTACAATCTGAGTCCGAATAGATATTACTAGAATATCTAGATTTAACTTCAACAATTGTTTTCTCTATGATTCCTAATTGAGAAATAGTGTCGTCATTTAACTCTTTACCTTTTTCATACTCATAAGCTTTGGCACTAGAGAGGACAAATCCATCAATTGCTGTCAACGCTTCTTCTCCTTTTGCAACCTCTTTCTGGCATGATTCAAAGAAAACCTTCGTTTCTCCTTTCAGGTCGGTCAAATTCTTATACGATACCGAATCATAATAAGAAACCAGATGGACACAGCCACTAATAGCCAGTGCTGTCACAACACTGATACATATTTTACTATTTTTCATATAACAGCTCCTTCTCGTGATTGTTAAACATTCAAGAAACCTAACAGTGTGTTAATGAGGGCTGTGCCCTCATAATTATAATTAGAGGGATGTCTCTTTAATTAATTTGGAATTTATGTCTGGATCGTATCTGTATGTTTTATTTAGTGTTTTTATCGGTCGAACTGGATGGTGATCATTAGAAAGGGCATCGCCCCTTCTGATAGGGCTTTTCGCCCCGAAAAAATCCGGCACGGGAAGTGTTGTCATTTGGAAGGGCGCCTTTCCTTGGCTGGTTTATAAATCCATTAGCGACTGATAACTTGCTTGCGGAACGGTGCCGACATCGCAACATCGTCATTTATGGGTTGCCAATTTAATATCTGCGCTGAATGAAGTTATGTCTAGCCGAAAGTTCCACAAGTTGGCGCATGGTTACGCGGGGAGAATAAAAAAGGGCGCATGTTTTCACATGCGCCCTTTTTCTGTACCGACATGTAAAGGTTTTAGTCCTGCAGGTAGCGATCCAGCTCCCGATGCATATTGCTGATCAGCTGCTCCTGGTCCTCTGCCAGCCACACCTGCTTCATGCCCTTGGAGTGCAGGCCAATCTGCACGCGGGGGATGTTGCCCAGGTCTTGCTGTGGGATCAGGCCGATCTGGGTTGCCGGGTCGGTGACGATCTCCACGGTGGAGCGTACTGGCTGCTCACTGGCGGGCAGGGTGGTTACCGAGCGGATTTCGAAGATGCACTTGTCCGGGTCGGTTGGGTGAGGGCGCGCGCGGTAGATGGCGGCATTACCCGCTTGCGGCAGGATCAGTACATTCGGGAAGATAAAGTTCACACCACCCCATTTACCGATGTGCTCCGGGGTCATCTTCGGCATGGGGCGATTCTGCTCGGCAGCGGTGGCGTATTGCAGCTTCACGTACTCGGCGCCCACGTTAGCATCTGCTGGCAGGTCCTTGTCTTTCAGGGTGCGCAGCAGGTCGATATCTTTCTTGAGGATCATGGCGCCCAGCCCTTCCGCGGTCAGGTTCATGCGGGTGGCCATGGCCTCAATCTGTTCGGCTTTGGTGGGTGGGGGGCCTCCCTGCACATGACCGGCAATCGGGGTTTTGGCGCCGCCGTGGAAGTAGCCGTGGCCGTTATCCAGTGAGCGGTAGGTGAGATCCTTGAAGAACATCTCGTCGTCTTCTTCGCGGTTGCCGTAGACCACCTCGCTGCCCACTTTTTCCAGCTGCGGGTGGGTAGCAGAGACGTGGTAGGCCTCGAAGAAGGCTTCCTGGGCCACTTTCCAGTTGCAGGGGATTTCCGCCTGTTTCCACCAGATGTGGTGCATGTCGCCAACCACGAAGTCGTCGAGGAACTGCTTCATCGGGGCAATGAAGTCGGAGAAGGGCTGTGGGTTGTCATCCAGGTTGATAAACACAAAGCCGGCGTAGACCTCGCAGTGGGTCTGGCGCATGGCTACATCTTCGTCCCGCAGGTTGCCGCCGGCAAACTCGTCGCGGCCCAGTACCATCTGGATTTCACCGTCCAGGTTCCAGCGCCAGCCGTGGAATGGGCAAATAATGCGCTCTTGCTCGAAGTGGCCGCAGCCTTCGCCGAGGGTGGTACCGCGGTGCGGGCAGAAGTTGAAGAAGGACTTCACGCTGTCGCCTTCGCCACGTACCAGCAGGATGGACTGGTCGCCGATGGTGTAGGTGGTGTAGTCGCCTTTTTGCGGGATCTCGTCCAAACGTGCAGCGATCTGCCACACGCGGTTCCACATCTTGCTGAATTCCAGCTCGGCAAATTCCTTGTCTGTGTAGCGGCCTACACCGAGGGCTTGTTTCTGGGTCTTCCAGCGATCGGGCCAGTCGGTGGCGTTTTTCTGCAGGGAAGTCGGGGTGTTCACAGGGCTCAGGTTGGCGCTCATAAGGTTTGTCCTTTTTTGTCGATTACCCGTTGTCGGGTAACTGTTATTGCCCGGCGATGCGTGTTTTCCCCTACCCGGGTGGCCCGCCGATGGGTGCATCCTAGGTGGCAGGGCTGATGCCAGTCCTTGATTTAGGTCAATGCCGGAAAGTTCAGGAGCGGGAATCATGTGAATCATTGATCATCACTGTTGAATAACAGCGATTTGGTCAAATAATAACCGCGAACCGGAGGAATACCCCATGCAAATGGACGATATGGTGATCATCAGCGTCGATGACCACATCAGTGAGCCACCAGATATGTTTCAGAAGCACCTGTCTGGTGACGATCTGAAGAGTGCCCCCCAGTTTGAGCAGCGCAACGGTGCTGACTACTGGACTTACCAGGGCATGATTATGACCTCAGTGGGTCTGAACGCTGTGGTTGGTCGCCCGCCCGAAGAGTACGGCATGGAGCCTCAGTCGCTGGAGCAGGTGCGTAAGGGTTGTTATGACCCCAAAGCCCGCATCGACGACATGAACGTGAACGGTATTGCCGGTTCCCTGAACTTCGGCAGTATCGGTGGTTTTGACGGTAGCCGCCTGTTCCACAAGGCAGAAGACAAGGCCTTGGCCTATAAGCACCTGCGTGCTTACAACGACTGGCACATTCTGGAGTGGTGTGGCTACGACAGCAGCCGCTTTATTGCCTGTGCGCTGTTGCCAACCTGGAACATGGATTACACGGTTGAAGAGATCAAACGTATCGCTGGCATGGGCTGCAAGAACGTCACCCTGAGCGATAACCCCACCAAGATCGGTCTGCCGAGCATCCACAATCCTTATTGGGAGCCAATGTGGCGTGCCCTGGCGGAGTACGACATTACCATCAACCTGCACATCGGTTCCGGTAACGCCGCACCTCACGCCTCTGACGAAACCCCGATCGAGGCTTGGATCACCACCATGCCTATGGCGATCAATGTGGGCGCAGCGGACTGGCTGCAGCTGTCTGCATTCGAGCGCTACCCCGAGCTGCGTGTGGTGCTGTCTGAAAGTGGCATCGGCTGGATTCCTTACTTCATGGAGCGTGCTGACTTCAGCCACTCACGTCATACCGCTTGGACTCACTCCAACTTTGGCGGCAAAAAGCCCAGCGAAGTGTTCAAGAAGCACTTCATGAGCTGCTTTATTGATGACCACTTCGGCATCAAGAACCTGGAAGACATCGGTGAAGACAATGTGGCCTACGAATGCGACTACCCGCACTCCGATGCGCTGTGGCCGGAAGTGCCCGAGTTCCTGTGGCCTTGCCTGAAGAACCTGACCGATACCCAGATCGACAAGATCACCCATCGCAACGCCATGAACTGGCTGCGTCACGATCTGTTTAGTGGCTACAAGCGTGAAGACCTGACCGTTGGTGCCCTGCGTGCCCGGGCCAAGGCCGACGGTGTGGATACTGCACCAATCTCCTCCGGTGGCTGTGCGCCTCTGGAAGAGGGTGAAGTGCCACGTCGTATTACCACTGGTGACATCGTGAAGATGTTCGCCAAGCAGGAGAAAGTAGCCTGATCTCCGGGCTGCTGATCGACTGATCAAGGGCGTTGCAATCACACGATTGCAACGCCTTTTTTATTTCCGGTCTGGGTTTTTGTCCGGACTTGGGTGGGCGGCGGCAGGGCTGCTTGATTTGAGTCAAGGTACTGCTGGTATGCCTGCAAATACACTGCAGTTACAGTCAATTTAGTACCCCGGATCAGCTAAATGTACGGACAACCTATGAGGGTGGCAGCGACTCTCTTCAGTGGGTTCCGGACTTACAGAACACCAAAACAGAGTTAATAAAGCCCAAATAATACAGGTGAACCCAGGAGAGTAATTATGAGTATGGCAGCCACACAAAAAGTGACCCTGCAGGTGGAGAATATCTCCGACAACATTGGTGCCCGTGTGCTGAACAGCAAGGCAGAGCTGTTGAGCGGCGAGCTGGGTGCCGAACTGAGAGATCTGCTCGAGCAGCGCGGTGTGCTGGTGCTGCCGGAAATCAACTTTACCGATGATGAGCAGGTGATCTTCACCGAGCAGCTGGGCGAGTTTATGCCGGAGCTGGCAGGCCAGAAGGTGTTTAACATCTCCCTCGATAAAGAGAAGAATCCCAACCGTGATTACCTGAAAGGGTCTCTCTACTGGCACATTGATGGCACCATGAACCAGGCGCCAATCGGTGCAGCCGTACTGAGCAGCAAGGTGTTGCCGACCTGGGGTGGAAATACTGAATTCTGTAACACCTACGCCGCCTATGATGCGCTGCCACAAGAGACCAAGGACCAGATTGAAAACCTTAAGGTCAAGCACTCCATGTGGAACACCCTGATGTACCACACGCCGGAGCCCAGCAAGGCCGAGCTGGAGGGTTATATGGCCCGCGGCGAAGTGGAACTGCCTCTGGTGTGGACCCATCAGTCCGGACGCAAGTCCCTGGTGCTGGGCAATACCGCTATGCGGGTGCTGGGTGTGAGTGATATGGAAAGCGCGCTGTTGCTGCACGGCCTGCGTGAGTTCGCCACCAGCGCACCGTTCCATTATGCCCATGAGTGGAAGTTGGGTGATGCAGTGATCTGGGATAACACCGGCACCATGCATCGCGCCATGCCTTACGATCCGGATTGTGGTCGTCTGCTGCACCGCACCAAGACTGCAGGTGTTGAGCCTATCGTTTGATGGGTGGTTGCCGGCTGATGGCCGGCGACTGACTTGCTGTCCTATTGAAAAGCCCGGGCTCAGGTCCGGGCTTTTTTTGTGGTGTGTGTAAAAGCTTTTTTGGAGCACTGTATATCCTGGATTTCTGGATTTCTGGATTTCTGGATTTCTGGATTTCTGGATTTCTGGATTCTTGGATTCCTGAATTTGTGGAGCAGGGGAGGCAGAAAAAATCGCCCGGGGGACCGGGCTCCTACGATGGCGGTGCATGTTGTAGGAGCCCGGTCCCCCGGGCGATCTTTTGGGGTGCGCGCCCCCAACTAAACTGCCAACAGCCCCCATTTTTGACTCAAATCAACCAAGTCTTACATATCCCCAATTGCCTCTTTCAAAGTCAACAACACTGTTGTTTTATAGGTTCACAAGCTACACAAAACCAATAAATGGCCACGAGCCGATGAGAGGTTACCAACCATGACCCTTTACGACGTAGATCTGCCTTCTGCCGACGAGATTGATATTCCGGCCCTGAAAGAGAAGTATCGCCAGGAGCGTGACAGACGTATGCGCGCCGAAGGCCAGGCGCAGTATGTGAAGCCTGTGGAAGGATTCTCCTACACCTACGAGGGCGACCCCTACACCCCGGTAACCCCGCGCGAGCCTGTGCAAAAAGAGATCGAAGTAGCCATCCTCGGCGGCGGCTGGTCTGGAATTCTGGCCGGTGTTGAGCTGGCCAAGTCGGGCATCACCGATTTTTGCAACATTGACCACGCCGGTGACTTTGGCGGGGTTTGGTACTGGAACCGTTACCCCGGCCTGCAGTGTGACAACGACGCCTACTGCTACCTGCCTCTGCTGGAAGAAACCGGCTTCATGCCGTCGAAGAAGTTCACCGACGGCTTCGAGATTCTGGAGTACGCCCAGTCCATCGCCAAAAAATACGGCCTCTACGACAATGCCATGTTCCATACCATGGTCAGTGGCCTGCGCTGGGATGAGTCTGCCAAGCGCTGGAACATCAGCACCAAACAGGGCGACGAGATCCGTGCCCGTCACCTGATCGTGGCTAACGGCCTGCTGAACATTCCTAAGTTGCCTGGCATTGAAGGGATTGAAACCTTCAAGGGTCACATGTTCCACACCGCTCGCTGGGATTACGACTACACCGGTGGCAGCCAGAAGGCTCCAGTGCTGGATAAGCTGAAGGACAAGAAGGTGGCCATTGTCGGTACCGGCGCTACAGCCATTCAGCTGGTGCCTTACCTGGGCAAGTACTCCAAGGAGTTCTACGTACTGCAGCGCACCCCGTCCTGTGTGGACACTCGTCGCAACTCCGAGACCGATCAGGAGTGGGTGAAATCCCTCAAGCCAGGCTGGCAGGAAGAGCGTCGTGCCAACTTCCACCGCGGCGCCAACGAACGCTACCAGCCCGGTGAGCAGGACATGATTGTGGACATCTGGACCGAAGTGAACCGTCGCCTCACCGACGAGTTCAACGAGAAGGATTACTACCCGGATATGGCCGGCTACGCCGAAGACCGCGATGTGATGGACTTCCGTGTGATGGAGCGCCTGCGTCGTCGTGTGGATTCCATCGTCAAGGACAAGGAGACCGCCGAAAAACTGAAGCCTTACTACCGCTATCAGTGCAAGCGCCCAACTTCCAACGACAACTACTACGACACCTTCAACCTGCCCAATGTACACCTGATTGATGTGTCCGAGTCCCAGGGCGTTGAGCGCCTGACCGAAAACGGCTTTGTCGCCAACGGTCAGGAGTACGAAGTGGACTGCATGATCTTCGCCAGCGGCTACGAGGTGACCAGTGACCTGGATCGCCGCTGGGGCTTCGAGGTGTTCGAAGGTCGCAACGGCTACTCCATGTACGACAACTGGGCCGGCGGCTACCGCACCATGCACGGTGTGATGACCGCGGGCTTCCCCAACATGTACATCATCGGTCTCAACCAGGGCGGTCTCAACTCCACCCTGACCAAGAACTTCGAGGAGCAGTCCAAACACATCAGCTACATCATCGGCGAGGTGAAGCGTCGCGGTGCCACTGTGGCGGAAGTGACTGACGAGGCCCAGAGCGCTTACGTGCAGCACCTGCGCGATACCGAAGTCGATCGCACCGAATGGATCCGCGAGTGTACCCCCAGCTACTTCAACAACGAGGGCAAGCCCGACGTGGATGAAAACGGCAACGAGAAATTCCGTTTCTACCTCGGTGAAGTTTACGGCCCGGGCTGGGATGCCTTCACCAAACTGCTGGGCGACTGGCGCGATGCGGGCAACCTCGACGGCATTGTTCTCGAGTAAACCGTTGCCCCACTGGCGCCCTCAGGGGCGGTGGGGTGTGCAGTACGGATTGCACACATAAAAAGGGGCAGGGCGCCGACGGCTCCCTGCCGATGAAACACTTGCCAGAATTACATTGGAGAAGGTCATGGATAACAACACGCTGATTCCCGCCGAGCTGCTGGACGAGCCGCTGGTCTATCCCGCTGAAGCCTACATTTCAAAAGATTACGCCGAAGCCGAAGGGGACAAACTCTGGTCCCGGGTGTGGCAGATTGCCGGACGGGTGGAAGAGATTCCGGATGTGGGCAGCTACATCACCTACGACATCGGCACCGATTCCATTCTCATCGTCCGCTCCACCGACGAGAGCATCAAGGCCTACCACAACGTCTGTCCGCACCGCGGACGCAAGCTGGTTTCCACGCCGGCCGGTGCCAACCAGGCGGTGGGCAAGAAAGACCAGGCTGGGGAGCATCCCGGGTTTTTCTGCAACTACCACGGCTGGACATTCAACCTGGAGGGCCAGGCCACTTACATCCACGACAAGGATGACTGGAAAGGTGCCCTTAACGAGAGCAATACCTGTCTCACTTCCGTGCAGGTGGACACCTGGGGTGGCTGGATCTGGATCAATATGGATCCGCAAGCCGGTCCGCTGCGGGAGTACCTGGAGCCGGTGGCCAGCCTGCTGGACCCGTTCCAGTTCGACAAGATGCGCTACCGCTTCCGTCAGTTCGGCATTTTCGAGTGCAACTGGAAAGTGGCGCTGGAGGCGTTCCTCGAGCCTTACCATGTGGCCGCCACCCATCCGCAGCTGAGCAAGTATGGCGACTACTACGCCTACAGCAAGGCCCTGGGTTTCCACGGCAATACCGGCTTTGATACCCGCAAGGGCGGTGAGGCCTCGTCGTCGGATAACAGCGTTCACCGCGCTGCCAAGGGAGCGGATCCCCGTGTCTCCATCGCCCAGATGCAGCAGGAGTATTGGGATACCATCGGTGCCAGCACCAGCGAAACCCTGGTGAGAACCGCCCAGACCCTGGTAGATGAGCTGCCTGAGGGCACCCCGGCCAGCGAAGTTCACCACTACTGGCTGGACAAGGCCCGTAAGGTGGATGCGGAGCGGGGTGTTATCTGGCCGGAGATTTCCGAGAAGCAGATGGCGGATGCCGGTCTGGCGTTGAGCATCTTCCCCAACTTCAACATCATCCCGGGGCCAACCTTTGGCCTCTACTACCGTGTACGCCCCTATGGCACCGATCCGGATAAATGTATCTATGAGGCGGTGGCGCTGGACCTGTTTCCTGAAGGGGAAGAGCCGCAGACCGAGTGGATATACGCCGAGCAGGACCCGGAGCAGTGGCCTTTCGTGATTGCGCAGGACATTTCCAACATGGTGGAGGTGCAAAAAGGGCTTAAGTCCCGGGGTTTCCGTGGCAACCTGCCAAATCCCCATCAGGAGAAGAAGGTGACCAACCTGCACAGAATGCTGGCCTACTATATGGGTACCGGTGTGCCACGGGAAATGGAGTAATCACCTTTCCAGGTGTCCGCATTAAGCATGGCCCATCCCCGCGAGGGGGTGGGCTTTTTACATTTCAGGGGCCGGGTTGGGGTGTCGGAGGTGCGCGGAAGTTGGCCCGCGGAGAGAATCCCGCAGCCCCCCCGCGGTCTACTATCCTTGCCTTAGGCCAGGGTTGGCGCGGGTGCCGGGGAGGGCTCTACATCCAGAGTAGACAACACTGTTGATTTTAACTAAGATCGACAGCACATTAGATAGCCACCATGCGCCCTTGTCCCGGAATATGGACCCAGAATGAGCGCCAAATACCCAGAGAGGTAGCCAATGACAATTAAAGCGACCAACGTTCCGGCTCGCGGCGAGCTTGATATCCCGGCCCTGAAAGCGAAATACCGCGAAGAGCGCGAAAAACGCATCCGTAAAGAGGGCAACAAGCAGTACGCCAGAGCCACCGAAGACAAGGAATTCAAGGAAGAGTACCTCCACGACCCACATATGCCGGTCGAGCCCCGTGAGGCCATTGAGGAGGATCTGGAAGTTGCGATCCTGGGCGCTGGCTGGTCCGGTATCCTGGCGGCTTACCACCTGAAGAATGCAGGCATCACCAACTACCGCAATATCGACCACGCCGGTGACTGGGGTGGTGTGTGGTACTGGAACCGCTACCCCGGTATCCAGTGCGATAACGACGCTTACTGCTACCTGCCGCTGCTGGAAGAGACCGGCTTTATGCCGACCAAGAAGTACTCTGACGGCTACGAGATCTACGATTACTTCAAGCTGATCGAGAACAAATTCGAACTGGGCCAGAACGCGCTGTTCCACACCGTTATCGAATCCCTGCAGTGGGACGATGAGGGCAAGCGCTGGCACATCAGCACCAACCGTGGCGACAAGATCCGCGCGCGCTTTGTGATTATGGCCAACGGCCTGCTGAACATTCCGAAGTTCCCCGGTATCCCCGGCATTCACGACTTCAAGGGCAAGATGTTCCACACCTCCCGCTGGGACTACGACTACACCGGCGGCAGCTACCGCGAGCCGGTGTTGGACAAACTGGCTGACAAGGCCGTAGCCATTATCGGTACCGGTGCCACGGCCATTCAGGCGATCCCTTATCTGGGCAAATACGCCAAGAAAGTTTACGTTCTGCAGCGCACGCCGTCCGTAGTGGATCAGCGTTACAATCACCCAACCGATCCCGAGTGGGCCGCTTCCCTGAAACCAGGCTGGCAGAAAGAGCGCATTGATAACTTCCACCGCGCCGCCATGATGGGCCGCCTGCTGCCCGGTGAAGATGACCTGGTACAGGATTTCTGGACCGAGATCAGCCGCAACATGGCTGCTGAGCTGCGCGAAGAGGGCATCGAGGACACCATCTCCATTGAGGAGTACTTCGCCCGTCGCGAGGAGATGGACTATCGCGTCATGGAGCGCATGCGCCAGCGCGTCGAGAGCCTGATCGACGACAAGGAGACCGCGGAATCCCTGAAGGTCTGGTACCGTTTCCTCTGCAAACGTCCTCTCTCCAATGACGATTACTACGACACCTTTAATCTGCCCAATGTCGAGCTGATCGATGTTGCCGAGACCCAGGGTGTTGAGCGCATGACCGAAAAAGGTTTCATTGCTCACGGCAAAGAGTACGAGATCGACTGCATGATCTTCGCCAGTGGCTTTGAGGTCACCAGCGATCTGGAAAGCCGCTGGGGCATCCAGACTTACACCGGTCGCGATGGCGTTTCCATCTACGATCATTGGCGCTACGGTTACAAAACTTTGCACGGCATCATGACCAGCAGGTTCCCCAACCAGTTCTTCCTTGGTTACTATCAGGGCGGTGTTAACGCCACCACCACTGAGCAGTATGGAGCCCAGGGTTACCACGCGGCACAGGTGATCAAGGAGACCCTGAACAAGGGCTTTGTGACCGTTGAGCCAACGGCCGAAGCAGAGGCCGAATGGGTGAAACACGTGCGGGAAACGCTGATAGATATGACCGAGTTTGTGGACCAGTGCCCACCCGGTTACTACAACAACGAAGGCCAGAAGGTGAAGGACGAAAACGGTAACGAGGTTTACCGCAACTTCCTCGGTGAAACCTACGGCCCCGGTTGGGAAGCGTTCTCTGCCGTTATGGACGAGTGGCGCGATGCCGGCCTGCTGGAAGGTATGATCACTGAAAAATAAACCCGGCTGACCCGTCCTGCGGGTCAGAGATGCTTTAGTAATAAAAACTCGCCAGATACCGGGAGGGTCGCAAGACTCTCCCTTTTTTACAGTCCGCCTGTAAAAACAGGAGAATAATTATGAGTATACCTACAGACGATAATCACGGACCTCTGTCTGATGAGGACCTGGCCAAGCCCTTGACCTATCCGGCCGATGCGTTTCTGTCCAGAGAATACCTGGAAAAAGAGAAAGAGCTGTTGTGGCCCAGCACCTGGCAGATGGCGGCCCGTCTGGAAGATATTCCACGCATTGGTGATTTCATCACCTACAACATCTGCGATGAGTCGATCATTATTATCCGCACCGCAGAAGACACGATCAAAGCCTATTACAACGTCTGTCCGCACCGCGGTCGTCAGCTGGTAAGCACACCGGACGACCAGAACTGCGTGCGTGGCCGCAAGAAGAGTTTTGTCTGCGGCTTCCACGGCTGGCAGTTCAACCTGGAAGGCGAGAACATCGGTATTCTCGACGAGGAAGATTGGCAGGGCGTACTGAACAAGTCGTTGACCTGTCTGAGCCCGGTGGAAAATCTCGACACCTGGATGGGCTGGATCTACGTTAACTTTGATAAGGACTGCGAGCCGCTTAGTGAATTCCTCGGTGAGGTGGATCGTATTCTCTCTCCGTTCGAATTCGACAAGATGCGTTACAAGTGGCGTCAGTGGGCGGTTTACCCGTGCAACTGGAAAACCGCCATTGAGGCATTCATGGAGCCTTACCACGTAGCCGGTACCCACACCCAGCTGCTCAAATACGGCAAGTACTACGCCTACAGCAAGCCCTATGGTCTGCACGGCGTCAGTGGCTTCGACGAGAAGGACTCGAGCCAGAAAACCAGCCAGAGCACCGGCGTTGCCCGTGCCGGCCTCGGCGATCCGCGCATCTCCACCTACGAACTGGCCCGTGAAAACTACGAGACGGTTAACTACGCCGCGTCTACCGATACACTGGTAAATGCTGCCAAGCGCCTTAAAGACGAGCTGCCCGAAGGTACTCCGGTCGCCGAAGTGATGGCGCACTGGATGGCGTCTGCCAAAGCTGACGACGCTGCCCGCGGTGTTATCTGGCCGGAAATTACGCCAGAGCAGCAGGCAGAATCCGGACTGGCCTGGAGCCTGTTCCCCAACCAGACTATCCTTCATGGCCGTACATTTGCGCTCTGCTACCGCGTGCGTCCTTACGGTGATGATCCTAACAAGTGCATCTTCGAGTCCTACGCGCTGGAGCGTTATCCCGAAGGCGAAGAACCCCAGACTGAGTGGGTTTACGCGGATCCAAGCAGCGAGAAGTGGGGCATGGTGCTGGCGCAGGATTTTGCCAACATGGAGTTCGTGCAGAAAGGTATGAAGTCCAAAGGTTTCCGCGGCACGCTGCCGAACCCGCATCAGGAGCAGAAGATCACCAATATGCACCGCCACCTGGCTCGTATACTGGAAGGTCGTGGTCAGCCCAAGCTGATCAAGAAAAGCTGATCAGCGTTGCCGCTGGTCCGGCACAGCCTGATGTAAAAGGTTGTTAGAAAGAGTCGATCATAAAGATCGATAAAAAAAGAAGCAGATAAGCTGCTCACTTGAGTATGAGAAACCAACGCCGGCGTCAGCCGGCGATAACAAAAGCAACACACTAAAAAGGGCTCCCTCGCAAGGGGGCACTCGCCAGATACACATTGGAGATGAGTTATGTCTGTACCTGTTCATGAGCGTATCGTTCATTTGCTGGAAGCCGAGGGAATCAATGCCCTGTTTGGTATTCCTGATCCCGGTTTCATTCACATGGCTATGGTGTGTGAGCAGCGCGGCTGGAAAGTCGTCGCCCCTCACCACGAGCAGAACGGTGCCTTCATGGCTGATGCCTGGTCCCGCATGACCGGTAAGCCCGGTGTCTGTTTCGGTACCCAGGGCCCCGGCATTGCCAACCTGGCCAGCGCCATGATTGTTGCCAAGAAAGAGGGTTCCCCAACCATCTTCTTCGGCGGCAACCGTTCACGCACCGCCAACCAGCGTGCCCGCGTAGGTCGTATCCAGTACCTGAACCAGCTGGAGATGTTCCGTCCGCTGGTGAAATACGCGGCGATTATTGAAGAGCCGGACCAGACTGACGAAATCATTCGTGAGGCCATCCGTCAGTGCACCACCGGCAAGCCTGGTCCTGTGTACGTCGAGCTGCCCCTGAGCGTGATTCACGAAACCTTTAACTGGCCACCGGTACAGACTCCGGACCAGTATCGTCTGACCGAGCAGGCTGCCAGCGGCACCATGATCGAAAAAGCGGTGGAGCTGATCAAGGGTGCGAAGAACCCTGTGATGCTGGTGGGACAGGGCATGTTCACTTCCCGCTCCCACGCACTGGTGGCGGAGCTGGCTGAAAAGCTGGACTGTCCGATCCTGCAGACTTCCGGTTGTGCCATGACCATCAAGGGTCAGGAAGATCGCACCTTTGCCTACGGTTTCTCTCCCGCCGGCCGTGCCGCTGCCAGTGAATCCGACCTCTGTATCGCCATCGGTACTGAACTGGGTGAGCCGGTGCACATGGGCATCGGCCGTCACTGGGAACAGGGTGATGCGGATCGCAAGTGGGTCTACATCGATCGCGACGCCGCTGCCATGCGCGTAAACCGTCCTATTGATGCGCCACTGGTTGGCTGTATGCGCGATGTCATTCCCCAGTTGATTGGCGCTCTGGGTGATTTCCAGCGCACCGGTTCCGAGGAGTTCGCCGGCTGGAAAGTGATGCAGAAAGAGTGGAAAGCCAAGCTGGTCGACGAAGTACCAACCGGTGGTTCCCCTGTGCATCCAGCCCGCCTGATCGTCGAAGCCACCAAAGTCATTCCGGGTGATGCGATCTACGCAGCTGATGGTGGTTCCACCACCATTTACGGATGGACTTACACCCAGTACAAGCCTGAAGACCTGGTGTGGAACCAGAATACCGGTCACCTGGGCACCGGCCTGCCATACGCCATTGGCGCAGCACTGGCTACCGATGCCAAGCGTCCTGTAGTCTTCGTGACCGGCGACTCCTCCTTCCAGTTCTCCCTCAACGAACTGGAAACCGCTGTGCGTAAGAAGCTGCCAATTGTTACCGTGGTAGCCTGTGACTACGCCTGGGGCCTGGAAGTGGGTTGCTGGAAGAAGCAGGTTGGCCCGGATTCCCCGGAAACCGAGGGTCACTGGGGCAACTGGGTGCGTTTCGACAAGATCGCTGAAGGCTATGGTGCCTACGGTGAGTATGTTGAGGCGGAAGCCGAGATTGGTCCTGCGGTTGAGCGTGCCATTGAGCGTGCCCGCGCCGAAGGCAAGCCCACCGTTATCCAGGTGCCGGTAGAGCCTTACGCCAATGCCATGGACGCTCCCAACTACGAGGAGTTCAAGTCCTGGTACACCGACTTTAAAGCCGGCTACGGTGCTGAAGCGGAAAAAGCCTACTAAGGCAACGCAGCAATCGTGGTGTCCTGAACCGTGCGACGGGTCTGTTCCCGGCGCGCGGTTTTTTACTAGAATAGGGCGCCTGAATATAACGAGATGAGAGTCACCAAGAGGGATGCGAACATGCGCGAATACCTGAAGTTCTACATCGACGGTCAGTGGGTTGACCCAATCGAGCTGAAAACCGTAAATCCCACCAATCCCGCCACCGAAGAACCCTCCGGCACCATCGCTCTGGGCTCGGAGCAGGACGTGGATCGCGCTGTTCAGGCCGCGCGTAAGGCATTTGCTTCCTGGTCCGAAACCACCAAGGAAGAGCGCCTCGAAGTCCTGCAGCGCGTAGCTGCCGAGTACGAAAAGCGTTCCGCTGACCTCGCCCAGGCCATTACCGACGAAATGGGTGCCCCCAAAGGGCTGGCCGGCGGCTTCCACATCATGCTGGGTAGTGGTCACCTCAACACCGCTATCGAAGTACTGAAGAACTTTGAATTCGAAGAGCTGCGTGGCCAGACCATGATCCGCCACGAGCCCATCGGTGTCTGCGCCATGATCACCCCATGGAACTGGCCTGTGAACCAGGTAGCCGTGAAGGTGTTCCCGGCGATTGCTGCCGGTTGTACCGTAGTGCTGAAAGCCTCCCAGGAGTCCCATTACTCCGCCCAGATCCTCACTGAGATCATCGACGCAGCTGGCGTGCCTGCCGGTGTGTTCAACATGATTCAGGGCAAGGGCTCGGTAGTGGGTATGGCCATGGCATCTCACCCTGAAGTGGATATGGTCTCCATCACCGGTTCCGAAGGTGCGGGTATCCAGGTGGCGAAGGCCGCTGCTGAGGGAGTGAAGCGTGTTGCCCAGGAGTTGGGTGGCAAGAGCGCCAACGTGGTTCTGGACGACGCCAGCCTGGCCGAGAACGTCTCCAAGGGCGTGACCGGTATGATGGTGAACTCCGGCCAGACCTGTAGCGCCACCTCCCGTATGCTGGTGCCCAAGGCGCGCATGGGCGAAGCCATTGAGGCTGCCAAGGCTGCGGCAGCGGCCGTAACCGTGGGCGATCCCAACGGCGACTTCTTCATGGGTCCTGTGGTGTCCGCTGGCCAGTTCGACATCATCCAGGGTTATATCCAGAAAGGTATCGACGAAGGCGCTGAACTGATTGCCGGTGGCCTGGGTCGTCCGGACGGCCTGGAGAAGGGCTTCTTCGTTAAGCCAACCGTGTTCGCCAACGTCACCAACGACATGGTCATCGCCCAGGAAGAGATCTTCGGCCCTGTGCTGTGCATCATCGGTTACGACGATGTGGACGACGCCGTACGCATTGCCAACGACTCGCCATTCGGTCTGGCGGGTAACGTTGCCGGTGCCGATCTGGAAGCCTGTCGCGCCGTTGCCCGCCGCATCCGTTCCGGCTGGGTCTCCATCAACGACGGTTTCGACTTTAACTGCCCATTCGGTGGTTACAAGAAGAGTGGTAACGGTCGCGAGTGGGGCGAGTTTGGGTTCCACGAATACCTGGAAATCAAAGGCATGCTGGGCTTTGCGCCAGACGCGTAAGCACTGCTGAGCTGCTCACGAAAAAGCCCGCTATTCAGCGGGCTTTTTTATTTCTTCCGAAGCTGCGCAAAACCTCGCCCGGAGGACCGGGCTCCTACGAGGGTAGGTGTGGCTGTAGGAGCCCGGTCCCCCGGGCGATCTTTTGGGGTCTCCACCCACCTCTAATCAAAACCACAACGCCGAAGCGCAATGCAAACCTCGCGCAGAGGATTGCGCTCCTAAGACACACGACCCTCACCGTGGGAGCCCGGTGGCCCAGACCATCTCCTCTTCCGGCTGCACCGGAATTCACCTTATCCCCCGGGCGATCTTTTTGGGTTTGCCACTTAACCGCCCAGCGGCACATTCAATCCCAAATTCATCAGGCCGCACACCGGATAGTTCTGCCCGGTAATAAATTTGGCATCGCTGCTGGCGAGAAACGCCACCAGGTTGGCGATATCATCGGGCTCGGCAAATTGGCCAAAGCCGGTGGATTCACAGAGTGCACTCATCGCCAGGTTCTTGCGCATCTCCGGCGGGATAGAGCGACCGGCTTCGCTGCTTACCGGGCCCGGCGAAACGCAATTCACACGTACATTGTGTTTGGAGGTCTCTTTCGCAAGCGCCTGGGTAAATGCAATCACACCGCCCTTGGCGGCCGAGTAGTCCACCTGGCTGGCAAGGCCGATCATGCCGGCAACAGAACCGATATTGACGATACTGCCGTGACCACGCTCCTGCATGTGGTTAATCACGGCGCGGCAGGTGTAGAACACACCTTTCAGGTTGGTACCCAGTACGTAATCCCAGGTGTCTTCCTCAGAGTCACAGAACAGCGACATGCGTCCGCGAGCGCTGCCGCCGGCGTTATTGACCAGGATGTCGATCTGCCCGAAGTGTTCGATGGTAGCGGCTACTGTTTGTTTTACGCTGGCGAAATCACTGACATCGGTCTGCAGGGCAAGTGCGTGGCCACCTTTGGCTTCAATCTCGGCTACCACGAGTGCGGCTGGTTCCATCGAGGTGGAAGCAATCACCACCTTGGCACCATACTCTGCCAACTTATTCGCAATGCCACGGCCAATACCGCGGCCACCGCCGGTGACTATGGCGACTTGATTATTCAACTGCATTCAGACGTTACTCCTGTTTAGTGCAATGTTGAGGTGCTGGGCTGGTTAACCACTGGCCGCGGGGCTGGGCAGGGGATCGAGCTGTGCTGCTTTTACTTTCAACAGCGTGGTAGCTCCCAGTATTACCACCAGTACAACTGCATAACCGGCCAGTGCAATCTGATAGGTGCCAAAGGTGTCGAACAGATAGCCAAACAGTGGCGGCGAACTGAGTGTCAGTGGCAGGAAGGTGAGATTCATCAGCCCCATGATTCTGCCAATGTTCTGAGGCCCGTAGGTGTGGGCCAGAATGACACTCCACAGCAGTGATGCCGGGCCTGCGAAAAAGCCGATCATGACACTGGCGACCATCATCAGCAGGTAGGAGTTGGCACTCAACAGGGTTAACACGCCGGTGCCCACACCGACGATGACCAACATCAGCGCCACACGTGCGGTAATCCGGTCAGCGATAGCGCCAATCAGTGGTTTGCCGATAAATCCTGCTACAGAAAAAAGTGAGAGCAGGAACGCAGCCTGTGTAGCAGCGATCTGCTTTTCGGCTGCCAACTGCATCAGGTTACTGACAATGGCCAATGGGCCGGCAAACAGACAGCCGACAATCGCGGCGAGCAGCCAGAAGTTGGCATCGGCCAGGACCTCTCTGGTGGCCAGTGTCCGAATTTGTGGTTGTGCAGCTGCTGTGGTTTGGGTGTTCGATTCTTCAGTGGGCCGATCCCGTAGCAGGAACAGAAATAGTGGCGCGGTCAGAAGAGGCAATACAATGGCGTAGGTCTGCAAACCGGTACGCCAACCCATGTCGCTCAGCAGAAACTGCAGCAGGGGCGGGAACACAAAGCCACCCAGTGCGGCACCAGCGGATGCGATGCCCATGGCCAGCGCCCGTCGCGCGGTAAACCAGCGGGCGAGCAGGGCAGAGGTAGCAATAGGGCCCAGCAGCACACTGGCCACTGCCATGCAGGTGCCGTATACCACAATGGCCTGTACCATGTTCTGAACCATGGATAACAGCAGCAGGCCGGCGCTCAGCAAACCCAGCCCGGTGAGTACCAGCCTGCGAATGGGGTAACGATCCACTGCGGCGCCAAGCATGGGGCTCAGGACACCAGAGCACAATGAAATTACGGTCATGCCCAGCATGAGCACCATATTGCTGGGGTTGAATTCAAGCTTAAGTGGCGCGGCAATCACGCCGTAGGCGGTAAAGACAGTGCCCGCGCAGATAGCCTGTGCCAGTGTGGCGAGAAATACCTGAACCCAGGCGGTCTTTGAGCCGGCTGCTGCCATGAGAATCTCCGATAATTTTTATGATTGTGACAGGCTGAAAACTCAGTCTGGCCGACGAGTCTAACACTCTGCTGCAGGCCCGGCGGTTAAGTTACTTAAAGATCCGACGGGCGTTTTCCCATGCTGACGACCGCCGGCCTTCGTTCATACCCTCAATACCAGAAGTCGTTGTACCAGGTGGAGTACTCTTCGTGCCCCGGCACATCACGGGCATTGGCGTCGCCATCAACCGGAATCTGAATCACGGCGGGCTTGCCGCTGGCCAGAGCACGCGCAATGGCCGGGCCAATCTCTTCTTCCGTCTCCACGTACTCACCGTGGGCGCCGTAACCCTCAGCCACCTTGTCGAGGCGCAGGTGGTGACCCCAGTGTGCTTCGGTTTCTGAGGTGCCTTCGCCGAGCATGCCGCGGTAGCCGCGAACCTCAACCCCCCAGGCGTAGTCGCAGGAGACAATACAGATCACTGGCAGGTTTTTACGTACAGCGGTTTCCAGCTCGGAGGTGTGGAACAGGAAGGCGGAGTCGCCGCTGACGAGGAAAACCCGGCGCTGATTTCCCACTGCCAACTGCGCACCGATAGCGTAGGGCAAGCCCGTGCCGAGGTGGCCAAAGTTCTGGTTCCAGATGGAGTCCTGTGGTGTCACCTGGGCGTAAGTCCAGGTGTAAATACTGGTGGCGCCACCATCGCGGACAAACACTGCATTTTCGGGAATGTGACGGGTGGCCTCCACCATCATGCGGCCGGGATGCAGGGGCTGCTGCACGGGGGCCTTGGTCTGGTATTCGGCGCGGTGCTGCCTGTGCATTTGGATCAACTCTTTCACATGATCGGGCATTGCTCGTGGCTCATCTTGCAGCGCATCAACCAGCTGTGGAACGATATCGCGAAGATCACCCAGTAGCGGCACATCAATAAAACGGTTCACACCAAAGGCCTGTGGGTCTCGTTCGATGTATATCCACTTGCGATCGGTGCAGCCTTTGGCCCAGTGTCCACCGACACCATGATGTATGGGTTCACCCAGCTCGCTGCCGATCGCAATCACCAGGTCGGATTGGGATACCGCAGCTGCACCCGCAGGGGAAAAACCGCAGGGGAAGGTGCGGTCTTCCGACCCGGGTAAAAACGAGCTGATGGGGTAGGTGTGAATGATCGGGCACTGCAGGTTATCCGCCAGTGCCGCCAGCGATTTATGGGCGCGGGCGGTAAAGGCACCCTGGCCCACCAGCATAATGGGCCGCTTGGCGGCACGAATCAGCTCAATGGCACTGTTGATGGCTTCCGCCGGTGCCGGCTGGTGCATCAGGCGATACTCGGCAGGGGCTGGAGGAGAAGGCAAGTCACCCAGGTCAGCCATCATCGCGTTCATGGGGATCTCGATATAGACCGGACCAGGTGTGCCGGTGAGCGCTTGGCGGAACGCCTCGTGGATAATCTCGTCGAGCTGTTCCGGATACTCCACCACGGTGGTGTATTTCATCGCTTCTTCAAAGTAACGCCACTGCGGCGTGTACTGGATACGGCCGCGACGCACACGGCGGGCGGCAATTTGTGCGCGCTGACCACCGATAAATATCACCGGAGCGTTTTCCTTGGCCGCATTAATTGCCGCTGGCACCAGGTTGGCGACCCCAGGCCCCTGGTTACCAACTACGACGCCGGGGGTGCCTGTCATGCGCCAGGTGGCTTCCGCCATAAAGGCACCGGCCTCTTCGTGGTGGGGAGCAATGACCTGCCAGCCGCGCTCGGTGGCGCGATTAAACATGTGAAAGAAGCTGGGATCAGGAATACCGAAAAGGGTTTTAATACCTTCGGCCTCAAGCAGCTGCAGCACACGTTCGTATAAATGGACGGTCATTGGGTGTTCTCCGTAAATCTCTGAGGGTATTCCAGATGGCAGGGCGAGCATGGATCGCTGCGCCCCAAAAAATCGTAAATTGTATTCGTTGCTACCTGCGGTGGTATTGAGCTTACCGGTTTTCGCGCTGCTGATAACTAAACCCCGTCATCGCGAGCGGAGCGTGGCGATCCATGTTTATTGCCAGATCCAGGATAAGGAGCCAAACATGGATGGCCCAGGCCACCCTCTCTTGCAGGGCAATTCACCTTGTTGCTTCGCCGCCGAAAAGCGCGGCTCGCAATGACGGTGCTGGATGTGCGATACGTTCGGTGCCTCAGTGTTGCTCAGGCCCGGGCACAATCGCACGAGTCTGGGTGATGCAGGAACCGAAGCTGTGGAAGCCAGTGGCGTGCAGGCCACCGGTGCCGCCGCAGCAGATCACCAGTACATCCTTGGGCTCTACCGAAACAAACACACGGCCGTTGATTACACGGTTCTGAGCTTCCAGCTGATTCAGATGTTGTGGCGTCAGGTGATTGGCGTCGATGCTGGCATGCTTCCAGATCAGCTCCTGCACATCTTCCAGGTTGGGTACATCGCGGTGGATGATGTCCGCCCATACCGGGTTAATGGCGACCATCATCTCGGCAAACGGCATGGCCGGGGAGAAGCCGTTGGCACCGGGATAGGCGAGGGATTTCCCGATCATTTCCAGGAACTCGGGACCCGTCTGGGAGGTGGTATCAAGAATATTCTGCGTGCCCATGGTGCCGTAGACAGACACGGCATCGCCTTTGATACCGGCGCGACGTTCGGCAAACGGCGCCCAGGGCGAGCGCTCTTCCCATTCGCCGAAGACAATGCCGGCGACGCGACCCGGTGACCCAAAGGTGGTTTGGCTGGTAACACCGGCGACCTGGCCAGCGACGTTGCGCACCAGCAGACGGATGGCGCGACCGATGGCGGTGGATGTGGATGCCGCACCGCCCAGGCAGCCGTGCTGGTAGGGGATGTCCAGCTTGTTGCGAATATCACCGTTGACCAGTGTCAGCGGAATAACGGGTGCGGTGGTGGCATTGAGGCCGAAGAGCTCGAAGTCCGGATCAGCCATGCCTTCCAGTGCGGCGATAATAACTGGCATGGATTCAGCCGGAGCTCCTGCCATAACGGCGTTGATGGCAATCTTTTCAACGGTGCAGTCGGCGTCAGTCGGCGGCAGGTGGCAGATAACTTCATCGGCATAGCGGTTATTGGCACCCAGGAATGCTCGCACACGCGCCTCGGTAGGTGGAATCAACGGCAGACCGTCGCCCCAGCCCCGTTGCATGGCAAAGTCGGTGAACTTCATTACGTCGTCGATTTCGGTTTCGACGCTTTTACTGGAGAGCCAGTCCAGTTCACAACCGGCTTCGCCGCAGTCGCGGAGGTTTACGACTTTTTGCTCGATGTGTTGTTGAGTGGCAATACCTCGTTTCATCCTACCTTCTCCTTACTCTCAGACAGTGTTGCACCCATGGTTTTCAGCATGCCCTGGAAATATTCATGGGCGACGGGTTCTACCTCATGGCGCTGCTTTTCATTCAGAGGGTAGGGGAGGATATGGATGCGCAGACCTGAACGGCCCCCGCGAGCGGCCAACTGATGGCCCAGCTCATCAAAGACCTCTGTACACACGGCGGTAGTGGGCAGGCCCTTGGCGGCTGCGGCCAGGGCATCGCGAATCGTCCAACCGGTACAGGAGCCACAGTTGCCCAGGCCAACCACGGCAACATCGATGGAGTCCAGGAACTGCTCCAGCTCACGGGCGACTTTCTCGCCCTCGGAACCGGTGCGTCCCTGATGGGAACGCCAGAATTTCACTTCGGCGCCGGCGGTGCGGAACTCTGCCGCCCAGATTTCCGCAATCCAGTCCCAGGCGCGCCAGATTTCGTCGAGTCGAAAGCCAACTGTCTTACCGGCCAGCGGGCCGGCGTCGGGGCCGGGTGAGGTGATGTCATCGCTGCGCACGGCAGTGGGGTCCAGAACCTTGCCTAGAGCCATCGTGTCTCTCCTTGCTATCGTGTTGTTATTGGTAATGGAGCGGCTTGCCATAGAATCAGGATGAGCTGATCACAGGGGTTGCCTTTTTCTTAAAGTCCAATATAGTGGACATATATATCCACAATTCAAGACACTATTCTATGGTGGTCCGATGCTTGTCAAGCAGATTGCAAACCTTTTCGCACTTATGGATCTGTTCGCCCGTTGCCAGAAACCCCTCTCTGTCTCCGAAATCGTGGCAGCGCTCGGCTGGCCGCGGTCCAGCGCTTTCAACATTGTTGAGACCATGGTTGAGTACGATTTCCTCTACCAGCCCAAGGCCCGCGGTGGGTACTACCCAACCAGTAAATGGCTGCATATGGGGCAAACCCTGGTAGGGGCGCAGCCAATCCCGCTCTCGGTACACCAGCTGCTGGAACGGCTGGCACGGGAGACCGGCGAAACACTGTTTCTGGTGCGGGGGGAAGGGAGCAGCGCGGTGTTTGAGGATGTGGTGGAGTCATCTGCAGACATTCGTTTTATTGCCAACGTCGGCCAGCGTCTGCCAATCCATGTCACCGCTGGTGGTCGCGCCATATTGGCTCAGTACCCGCAGTCAGAGGTAGAGGCAGTGCTGAAGCGTATCCGCTACCAGAGGTATGAGAAGGATACGTTCATGACCCCGGAGTCGGTGACACAGGAGATCGAGCGGGGCAAAGGTCGGGGCTGGCATATCAACATGGCCATCTACGCACCTGGCGTTGCAGGGGTCGCCGTGCCTTTCAATTTGGAAGGCCGGCGCACTGCGTTGGCCCTTGGGGGGCCGGAATCGCGTATTGGCAGTCGTATCGACGAGTTGGGTGAGCTGCTGGAGAAGGCGGTGGCGGAGTTCCACCAGCAGAATCCGGCTCGTCGCGCCTGATGACTGGCACAGTGGTTGAGAGGATCGTTCATGAAGATTGTTAAATCTGCTGCGCGAACGCTGCACCTATTCTCGCTGTTTGCCGAGGAGCGCCGGCCACTGACGCTGTCCGAATTGGGCGCCGGTGTGGGCGCGCCACCCAGCAGCTGTCATGAACTGGTGCAGACGTTGATAGAACTCGGCTTCCTGCTGGTGCTGGACGACGGTAAGCGCTACTACCCATCCAGGCGTCTCCTCAATACCGCTAACCGCATCAATGAATTTAATCCAATCAAGGAGAAGGTGCACCTGGAATTGCGGCGTATACGCGATGCCACGGGGGAGAGCATCGTGGTGGGAATGCTGGAAGGCAAGGAGGTGGTGTATATGGATGTGTTTGAGGGCTCCCACACCATTCGCTACAACGCCAGTGTCGGCGACCTGAAGCCTCTCCACGCCAGTGCCCTGGGCAAGGCGCTGTTGGCATCACTGCAACCGGCCGCCAGGGAGCGGCTGATCAAGGCACTGCCGTTAACCCGTTTCACCGACCGTACGCTGACTCGTATCCGGGACCTTGAAAACAGCATCAAGCAAGGCTTGTCGGATGATTATTTCGTCTCCCGCGGCGAGCGTAACACTGATGTTATGGGGATCGCCATTCCCATGGAGTTAAGGGGCAAGACACTGGCGATTGGTATCATCGGCCCCCTGGGGCGAATTGAACGCAACCTCGACAGCTATGTCCAGGCCCTGCGTCTGGTGATTGAGCGCCTTAGATCGAATTAGCGCAAGCGCTTCAGGTGGCCACTGCATACTGGCCTGGATGGCCCGCTTTGCGGGTAATAGGGGTTTCAGGCCGGTTTTCCTTTCAGCAACCTGACAGCCACACAGGTCGTGGCAGCTGGTTCGGTCGTCATCAGTTTAGCTGTTTCCGATTTCGCATACGCGAAAGTCAGAAAGATCTGTTTGGAGAATCTTTTGCCGGCTTTCTAACATCGTTTCACTCAAAGCGGTTCTACACTCAGGTGTAGGCCCTGTGCTTCAGCAATAACGACGAGTGACCGAAACGATGAGCGATGTACAGATTGAAAAAATTTCCCCCGATATGGGCGCGCGGGTCCTGGTTTCTGCCAGCCACCTGCTGGATGAGGGAGTAGCCGAGCAGTGCTTGGCGGCGCTGAACGAGTACGGCGTACTGGTGTTTCCTGAAATAAACCTGAGTGACGCTGACCAGGTGGAATTCAGCAACCGCCTTGGGCCAACCAAGGAGTCCAAATTTACCGGCGAGAAGAAAGACGAGGCCGATAAGTTAGGTATCTACCCCGTCACACTGGATCCCACCAAGGCCAAGTTTCTCGACTACGTGCATTCCAACGAACACTGGCATATGGATGGCACCACCTATGAAGTGCCGCCAAAAGCTACCAACCTGAAATGTGTGGTGCCGCCCTCCAGTGGTGGTGATACCGAGTTTTGTAATTTGTATGCGGCTTATGAAGCACTGCCTGCAGTAATGAAAGCAAAAATCGAAAACCTGCGTGTGGTGCACTGCGCAGCGGCCGCCAACCTGCGTTACTTTAAAAATCCCACCGTTATCGATTTGCAGCGCTGGTTGCGCGATGGCCCTCCCACCGAACAACCTCTGGTCTGGAAGCAGTCCAATGGTCATACGTCGCTGGTGATCGGTTCTACCGCAGATCACATTGTCGGTATGGATGTGGAAGAGGGGCGTGCCTTGCTGGCTGAACTGCTGGAGTGGTGTACCCAACCCCAGTTCTGCTATCGCCACCACTGGTCCAAAGGCGACATGGTGATTTTCCACAATCCCGGCGTGTTGCATCGCGCCCATCGTTACACCGTGGATTCCGGCCGCCTGATGCACCGCACCACCATTATGGGATCAGAGGCGTTTGCCTGATTTCTCCACCCTATTCACTGACACATGAAGGTAATAACAATGACATTTTCTACAAAAAAAGTAGCCGTGGTAACTGGCGGTGCTGAAGGGCTCGGCGCCGAGATTTGCCGTTTCCTGGCCCGCGATGGTGCTGACATCGCCGTGTGGGATCGCAACATCGGTCTCGCTCAGCAGGTGGCTGCGGAGCTGCGTGATACGGGCGTGAACGCCATTGCCTGTGAGGTTGATGTCTCCAGTAAGGCGCAAGTCGATGCCGCGGCAGCAAAAGTGCGCAGTGAGCTGGGGCCGGTCGGTATCATTGTGAATAACGCCGGGGTGTCGCCGGAGAAAAGTTTTGTTGATATCACAGAAGACGACTGGGAACAGGTGTTCAGCATCAATGCCAAGGGAACCTTTCTCTGCACTCAGGCGGTCATCGGTGACATGATTGACGCCGGTTGGGGTCGTGTGGTGAACATATCTTCGTCCAGTGCCCAGTCCGGCGCACCACGCATGGTGCACTACGCCGCCACCAAGGGCGCTGTTATTGCCTACACCAAGGCACTGGCCCGCGAATTGGCGCCTCTGGGAATTACCGTCAACAATATTCCGCCAAGCACCGTTTATACCGCTGGCCTGCAGTCCATGGAGGAACGACTGGGCAGTATCGATGAGTATGTCAAAAATACGATTCCGGTACAGCGCGTTGGCCAGCCATCAGACATCGCCAATGCGGTATCTTTCCTGGCCTCCGAAGCCTCCAGTTACGTTACGGGCGTCACCCTGAGCGTGAATGGCGGCCGTTATATGTTGTAAAAGGCTTACCCCTTGCGCGTATCGCCATACGCGTTTCCTGCCACCACTATTTCGGTAGTGGTGGCTTTTTTATGCCTGGCCAATCTTCAGGCTAATGCGCTTCTCAACAGTTTGCAGGCAAATGACGAGCGGCGCTTTACAGTTTTTAGCGTTCAACGTGTAACTGCGTCATCCCGCCCATAGCAATTCCCGGTACAATTTCCGCAACACTCCCGTTGTTACGGGGCATGAATCGCCCGCACGAACCTTACATACAAACCAATAACGAGTAGATGGCTATGCATAACTTGGAAGATCTGGATCCGCTGTTTCAACCTTTACAGCTGAATGGCTTAACACTGCCGAACCGGCTGGCGATGGCACCCATGACACGGGGCTTTTGCCCGGGCAATGTGCCGACGGATCAGGTGGCTGCCTATTACCGTCGCCGCGCGGAAGGTGGCACTGCATTGCTGATCAGTGAAGGGGTTGGCATTGATCACCCGGCGTCCGTCGGTATTGGTGCGGGCTCAGCGGAGAGTGTACCGGTGCTCTACGGCGATGCTGCCATTGCAGGCTGGAAAAAAGTGGTGGATGAAGTGCATGCCGGCGGTGGCTTTATCTTTCCACAGCTATGGCACCAGGGACCCTTCAGATTACCGGGCACCGGTCCTTTTCCTGAAGCTGAGAGCATCAGCCCATCCGGGACCTGGGGCCCGACCGACAGGCGAACCAACGCTCATGCCGAGTACATGGAGGCATACGCGCGCCCACACAGGCCCATGACCGAGGAAGATATCAGTGATGTGGTTTCGGCATTTGGACGTAGTGCGGCGGTTGCCAAACAGATCGGCTTTGATGGTATTGCCATCCACGGCGCCAGCGGTTACCTGATCGACAGTTTCCTCTGGCCGGAGACCAATCAGCGTAAAGACGGTTACGGCGCTGACATGGCTGGTCGCAGTCGCTTTGCTGCAGAAGTTGTACGCGCGATTCGCGCAGCAGTGGGACCGGAGATGCCAATCCTGTTCCGCTTTGGCCAGTGGAAGCAACAGGACTTCGATGCCCGGATTGCCAGCACGCCGGACGAACTCGGCGTTATGTTAACCGCGCTGGCAGATGCCGGCGTGGATATGTTTGACGCCAGCAGCCTCTATTTCAATAAGCCCGCCTTCGAGGGCTCAGATTTACCGCTCGCGGCCTGGGCCAAAAAGCTGAGTGGGAAGCCGTCGATGGCGGTGGGTGGTATTGGCTTGTCTGACAGCCTCTTCAATTCGTTAAGTATCGGTGGGGCTACCGTGGAGAAGAACTACTACGAAGCGGCCGAGCGTATGGCAAGAGGCGAATTTGATTCACTGGCGCTGGGGCGCGCGTTGATCTCCGACCCGGAGTGGGCCAACAAGGTGAGAGCAGGGGACGAGCCGGCAGTTTTCAGACGCGAAGACCTCGCCGCACTCAATTAAGAATTCTGTCGGAAGTGGCAAGGTAAAAGATCGCCCGCAGGACAAGGTGAATTCCAGCGCAGCTGGAAGATGGGATGGTCTGGGCCAGTGGGCTCCTACAGGACATTCTACGCTGTAGGAGCCCGGTCCCCCGGGCGAGCATTTCTCCTGGCTCGATTGCGCAGGGCCTATTACGCACCGTGCCCAAATGATCGCGCACAGAGTGCGCTCCTACAAGATTTCCTGCAGCGCAAAAGCCTGGTGGCCCAGGCGAGCCTTTCTTTCAGCTGCGCTGGAATTCACCTTTTTCTCCGGGTAATAAAAAAGCGGCAAGTCCGAAGACTTGCCGCTTTAAAAACCACCCCGCCGAAGCGGGATGGCTACTCGCCAGAGTTCTTTACTACTTTCTTAAAAGAATTACTGCTGACCTTCAGCGTACCAGGTACGGAAGCGCTCGTAGTTCGGGGTATCTTTGTTTTCGTTACCACCGTGGTTCACGGTTGGGCAGATTGGCACGTGGATAACGGTTGGCTTGCCGCTGGCAAACGCCGCTTCGATAGCCGCACCCAGCTCTTCGCCTTTCTCGACATACATGCCTTCACAGCCGTGGCCGCGGGCGATCTCGTCGAAGCGTACCTTCTTGCTCCAGTGTACGCCTGGCTCAGTGGTGTTGCCGTGGCCGAAGGTGCGCTTGTACACGCCCACTTCCAGACCCCAGGAGTTGTCCACGCCCACAACAATTACCATCGGCATGTTGAAGCGCTGAACCACTTCCAGTTCCGCAATGTGGTACAGGAACGCGGAGTCACTGGTGGTGAAGAGCACAGGACGCTTGCAACCGTCAGCAATGGAAGCTCCAACGGCGTAAGGCAGGCCGGTACCCAGACAACCGAAGTTCTGGTTCCAGATTACATCGCGTGGCTTGCTCTGCAGGTAGGTCCAGGTGAAGATCACGGTACAGCCGCCGTCACGCACGTGGATGGCGTCTTCAGGCATGGCTTTGGTGGCTTCGATAACCCACTGACCGGTGTGTACACGGCCGCTTGGGGTAGAGAAGTCCTGCTCAGCAAGGGCGGCCAGGCGCTGCTTGTCTTCTTCGACCCAACGGGCCAGCTCTGGGTGCTCGGCGCGCGGTGCCGCTTTCATGCCGGCGGACAGCTGCGGTACAACGGTACGCAGGTCGCCCACCAGTGGCACGTCGATAGGACGGTTTTGACCGATGGCCTCGGCATCCAGCTCAACGTAGATCCACTTGCGATCGGTTTTGCCTTCTTTCCAGTACATGCCCACACCGTAGTGCACAGGCTCACCGATTTCGGTACCGATGGCGACAACCACGTCGGACTTGGTAACGATTTCGTTGGCCACTTCGGAGAACATGTAAGGGAAGGTGCGATCTTCAATACCTTCGATAAACGCAGTACCACCGGAAGTCTGGATGACAGGGCAGCCCATCAGCTCAGCCAGTTCACGGACTTTCTGGCCAGCGCGGGTGCACTGTACAGCGTGACCTACCAGCAGGATTGGGTTTTCGGCGTTCTTGATCAGCTCAATGGCTTTCTCAACCTGGGCACCATCAGCACCTGGCTCTACCAGACGGTAGGTTGATGGTGGTACTGCAGGCGGCACATCCAGATCGGCCAGAATCACGTTGGATGGGTATTCGATGTAGACAGGGCCGGGGGTGCCGGACTGACATACACGCAGTGCCTGACGGATGATTTCGTCAGTCTGCTCTGGGTATTCGATGGATGCACTCCACTTAACGGAGTTCCTGAACAGGTTTTCCTGCTGGATGAACTGGATACGACCACGACGCACACGACGCTCGGTAATACGGGCGCGCTGGCCACCCATATAGATCACCGGGGAGTTCTCTACCAGGGAGTTCATCATGGAACCAGCGTTCAGAGCGATACCTGGGCCCAGGGTAGAGATACACAGGGCAGGGGTACCGTTCATACGAGCGTAGGCCTCAGCCATCATACCGGCAGCCAGCTCGTGGTGTGGGGTTACCACAGTCCAGCCACGCTTTTCCGCTGCAACAAACATGTGGACGAAGTTTGGATCAGGGATACCAAAAATTGCCTTTACGCCTTCGGCTTCGAAGAGCTCAAGAATTCGCTCATAAACTTTAACGGTCATGGTTTAGCTAACCTCGTCGTTGATTATTCAGTGTGTATCTCGTTCGGTGTTGCGCACTGTTGACTAAGCGGGCACCGGGGCTGCTGCAGTTATCCGGACTTATTGGGGGCCGTATGTTCAAAACACTGTAGCTAACTGCCGTTGGTGGCGCCAAAGGCGGTAACCTTAAAGCGCACCAAGGATACCCCCCGAGCTCCGCCAGATCAACAAAAACAGAATTTATTAGTACGGACAAGTTGCAAATATTTGTCTGTGACGGCACAGGATTGGCGAAAAACAACTCAAGGCCGGAAAAATCTGTCCGGATTTTTACTTTCAGTGCTACAGGGAATGCTGCTCAGGACTGGCTCATCATTCTGGCGCGCACATCTTCGTCGAGCGCAGGCTCGCTCTCTTCCACCGGTATGCGGAAGGTGTTGATGTACATCGCCATCACATTGTAGCAACCCACCAGAAAGATCATGTCCATGATCTGGTTGGCGGTGTAGCGGCCGGCAAGTCGCTGCCAGGTGCTGTCGCTGATGCGGCAGTCGCGCAGTACTTCGTCCGTCATGCGCACCAGGTCAGCATCTTCCGGCGTTAAACCTTCACTATCAGGACCTTGTTCTATCGCGGCGATCTCGGAGTCAGTGAGGCCCGCCCGGCGTCCCAGGATCAGGTGCATAACGTACTCGTACTCGCATTTTGCCAGCCAGCCGAGGCGCAGGATGATGATTTCCCTCTCCCTTGCGGTGATGCTGCTGTTGGTCACTACCTGGTTGTTGTAGGCCATAAAGGCTTTGGTCAGCGCGGGGAAGTTAGCGGCCGCCCCGAGCATATTGGTGCCGCGTACGGCATAGCCGTTTTCGTCCCAGCCCTTGACCACGAAGTTCATGGCGCCGGGAAACTGGCCCAATGCGTCACGGGCTTCGTCGCTCCAGTCCGGTGGCAGCAGTACCTCGTGGCGGGGTGTGTTGTTATCGCTCATGGGAGCTCCTGATTGCGTTGGTTTAACAGTTTAAGGATTCAGCGTCCGTGAAAGACACCGTCGCGGCGTTCCGCCATGGCTTTTATGCCCTCGGCGAAATCCTCGGTGGGTTGCAGCTTCAGCTGTTCCGCGTGCTCCACCAGAATAGCGGAACGTACGCTCTCCAGCAGTCCGGCGCGCAACGTTGCACGGGTGGCCAGTAATCCAAGCGGAGCGTTGACGGCAATTTCATTGGCAAAGTTGCAGGCGGTTTCCAGCAACTTACCTTCTTCGGCGACCCTGTCCACCAATCCCCAGGGAGCCACCTGCGCGGTTTTGTAGCGGCTGGAGGTCATAAACATTTCCGCAGCCCGCTGGTTGCCGATGGTACGCGGTAGTGTGTGGGTAAGACCGAAGCCGGGATGAAAGCCCAGTTTGGTGAAGTTGGCGGAGAAGCGCGCTGCCGGTGTGGCTACGCGAAAGTCAGCTGCCAGTGCCAATCCAAGGCCGGCGCCAATCGCGGCGCCTTCCAGTGCCGCGATAATGGGTTTGCGGCAGGCGTAAATCCGTAGGGCCTGATCGTAAAACTCCCGCAGCGGGTCATCACCGGAAGCTCCGAAGCCGTTCTCTGCCGCCAGGTTGGCGCCGGCGCAAAACACCTGCAGTGCCGAGCTCAGGACAACAGCCCGCACCTGGGCGTTCTGGTCCAGTTGCTCCAGCGTGTCTGCCAGGCTGGAGAGCAGCCCCACAGTGGCATAGTTGAGAGGTGGGTTGTGAAAACGGATTATGGCCAGGTGGCCGCTCAGTTGTACATCGATGGTGTGCTTCATGACGCTGTTATCCCTATCAGGGTTGTCCGCTGGGGGGTTGCCGGAATCACAACAGTTTACAACGACGGCGGGGAACGTGGTGCTGGCTGCCCGTGTGGGTCGTTGGAAAAAAACCAGAAGAGGCGGGGCCTCTTCTGCCAAGGATGGAAACTTTACTGTGCGACGGGTAAACCAGTTGGGCCAGGCTTTTGTTATTCAGCGAACCGGGTGTCATCGCACATGCATTGGTCAGATAAATACCTGTTGGCTATTTACCAGACCAGTTGGGGTTACGCTTTTCGGCGAAGGCGCGAGGGCCTTCCTGGGCATCGTTACTGTGATAGCAGTACTCGGAAGCGTGACGCGCCGCCTGCAAGGCAGCGGCACGACCCATTTCGGTAGAGATCATGACTGTCTCACGGGCTGCTTTCACTGATAGCGGTGCGCCTTCGAGAATTTCACCGGCCAGTTCCAGCGCTTTGTCCATAAGCTCTTCCGGTTCCGCGATGCGGTTTACCAGACCGATCTCGTAGGCGCGCTGAGCAGTAATGGGCTTTCCGGTGAGCAGGATCTCCATCATGATGCGCTGTGGAATCATATGGATCAGTGGCGAGGCCCAGGGGGAGCTGCGGCCCACCTTTACTTCGGTCACTGCAAACTTGGCGTGGCTGGCCGCTACACACAGGTCACAAGCCTGGGCGATCATCCAGCCGCCGGCAAACGCTACGCCGTTGACCGCAGCGATGGTGGGTTTGGAGAGCTCGACGGTGTCGTAGGGCAGGGGGAACATATCCCGCGGCGGTACCTGCATGCCGGTCTCTACCATCTCCTTCAGGTCGCCGCCGGCACAGAAGGCTTTCTCGCCGGTACCGGTGAGAATGGCGACGCGCAGGACGTCGTCATTTTCGAAGCGCTCCCATGCCACACGCAGACCTTCACGCACTTCGCGGCTCAGGCAGTTGCGCTGATCGGGGCGGTTGATAGTGATGATGGCAATGCCGTCTTCGCGGCCTTCAAACAGTACTGCGTCGCTCATCAGAAACCTCGTTGTTGAATGGTGTAGGCGTCGCGCTCCAGTTGCTCACGAAAATCCGGGTGAGCAATGGCGATCAGGCGACGGGTACGCTCAGCCAAGCACTGGCCTTTCAGTTCCGCAGCTCCAAACTCGGTCACGATCACATCCACGTCACTGCGGGCCGTGGTGACGGGGCCGGAGAGGCTGGTGCAGATACGACTCAGGGTGCCGCCCTTGGCGGTCGCCGGTAGGGCAATAATCGAATGGCCGCCTTTGGAGCGGGCTCCGGCGCGAACGAAGTCCACCTGACCGCCGGTGCCACCCATGTAGGCAGCGCCGGACTGTTCGGCATTGGCCTGGCCGGTGAGGTCCACTTCCAGCGCCGAGTTGATGGTGACCAGTTGATCCACCTGCGCCAGGATAGCGGCATCGTGGGTGTAGGAGGTCGCGCACATGCGCATCAGCGGATTGTTGTTGGCCCAGTCGTAGAGCTTCTGGCTGCCGATCAGCGCGCCATTGATGGAGACACCGGTATCGATCTTTTTGCGGGCGTTGGTGATAACGCCGGCTTCCACCAGTTCCACCAGACCGTCGCCCAGCATGCCGGAGTGCACACCCAGGTCCTTGCGGTCGTGCAGCAGGCGCAGGATGGCATCGGGCACGGCACCGACGCCGGTCTGGATAACTGAACCGTCGACAATGTAATTGGCGCAGTGACGGGCGATGGCTTCGTCCAGCTCGCTGATGTTGGCTGGTTGCACCTGTACCGGGGCGCGGGAGACATGTACGGCCACATCGATACGGGAGGCGTTGATCATCTCGCCGTTGCTGAACGGCACCTGTTCATTGATCTCGGCGATCACCACCCGGGCTTTGTCCACGGCGGCTTGCACGTAGTCGCTGATCAGGCCGCAGCTGTGGTTACCGCTGGCATCTGCCGGGCTGACCTGAATAAAGGCGACGTCACAGGGAATGATGTCCGCTGCGATCATGGGAGCCACCTGGCTCACATGGATGGGGATCACCTGCAGGGCGTTGGCCTTGGTCATGGAGCGCAGGGCGCCGATGGCACCCATGCTGTAGAGTTTGAAGCTCCCGGCGGTGTCGGGCTGGAACAGGCCGGAGAAACTGGTGGCGATAAAGGCGGACAGGTCGCCGATGTCCTTGCCTTGTGCGATCAGCGCCTCCACCAGTGAGGTGGGTTCGCCACAGGCCTGGCCCATGATGATGTGATCACCGGGACGCAGGAACTCTTTCAGGTCCAGTTCGTCGATGCTGTTGAGGTGTTTCATAAGCGTCCCGCCTCTTATCGGCCAGCCAGGGCTAACAGCGCCTGGGCTCGGGCCAGGTGAGGGCGGTCCAGCATGGCGCCGTTGTGGCCGATGGTGCCGGCACCGGGGTTGGCAGCGAACACGTCGACGATCTCCTGCGCAGCAGCCAGCTCTTCTTCGGTCGGGGTGAAGGCGTCGTTGATGACGTCCACCTGGGCCGGGTGGATGGCCAGCATGCCACGGTAACCGTCCTGACGCACTTTCTGCGCGCGCTTGCGTAGGCCGTCCAGATCACGGAAGTCGCCCTGAATGGTTTCGATGGGCAGCACGCCGGCGACAGAGGCGCCCATCAGGCAGAAGCTGCGGGCCAGCTCGTAGGTGAAACCGTAGCTGCCATCGGGATTGCGGTTCTCACTGGCGCCCAGTGCGTCGGCCAGATCTTCCGCGCCCCAGGTCATGGCAACCACACGCGGTGCACCTTTGTAGTCACCGGTGGTGTACATGCCTTCGGCGGTTTCGGTCACCAGTACGATGACTTTGGTGCTGCCTTCATCGATACCGTTGGCCACTTCCAGTGCGGAGAGGTAGTTATTCAGCAGCTCCACATCCTGACGACCGAAAGCCTTGGGTAGCATGATGCCGCCGGGATGGCCGGGCATGATCGCCGCCAGGTCTTTCAGGGTGTGTTCGCCATCAAGCGGGTTTACCCGCACCCACAAGCGGTGCCTGGCTTCAGCAGGCTGAGCCTGCAGGAAGGCTCCGACCATTTCACGGGCGGTCTCTTTGGCTTCCGGCGCTACCGCATCTTCCAGGTCGAAGATGGCAATGTCGGCATTGCCGTCGGTGGCTTTCTGCATTTTCTTTTCGCTGTCGCCGGGGGCGAACAGCCAGGAACGGGCGCTGAATACGTCGCTCATCTGATTTAATCCTTATTTCTATACTCTGGCGATTATGATTTTAGTGCTGGTTTGCCGTCGCAGATAACCAGCCCCCAGGTTTGCTGGGGGCTTAAGCTTAATAGGACTTCGGCAGTTCCAGAACCTTTTCTGCCAGGAAATTGAGAATCATGTGCGGGCTCACCGGTGCGGTACGCGGGATCAGTACTTCACGCAGGTAGCGTTCCACATGGTACTCCTTGGCGTAGCCCATACCGCCGAGGGTAAGCATGGCGGTGTGGCAGGCTTCAAAGCCGGCTTCAGCGGCCAGGTATTTACCGGTATTGGCTTCGACGCCACAGTCTTCGCCTTTATCAAACAGGGTGGCGGCTTTCATCACCATCAGGTTGGCGGCTTCCACCTGCGCCCAGCACTTGGCCAGTGGGTGGGCGATGCCCTGGTTCATGCCGATAGGGCGGTCGAACACCACGCGCTCACGGGCATACTGGGAGGCCTTGTTGAGGGCTACACGGCCCAGGCCGACCGCTTCGGCACCCAGCAGGATGCGCTCGGGGTTGAGGCCCTTGAGGATGATCTTGAAACCGTCGCCTTCCGCGCCGATACGATCCTCTTCCGGAATGAACAGGTCGTTGATGAACAGCATATTGGAGCCAACCGCGGCTCGACCCATTTTCGGAATCAAACGGTGTTCGATCTTGCTGCGGTCCAGGTCGGTAAAGAACAGGGACAGGCCGTCGGTCTTGCGCTTGCACTCTTCCAGTGGCGTGGTACGCGCCAGCAGCATCATCTTGTCAGCCACATGGGCGTTGGTGATCCAGATTTTCTCGCCGTTGACCTTGTAGCCACCGTCGACTTTCTCGGCACGGGTCTTGAGCTTGGTGGTATCCAGGCCAACATTGGGCTCGGTTACCGCGAAGCACATCTTCTGCTCACCGGAGAGGATGGGCGGGATCATGCGCTGCTGCTGCTCTTCGGTGCCGAACAGGGCGATGGGTTCCAGACTGAATACCGGGCCGTGAACACTGGAGGCGGCAGTCATGCCGCCGCCGGATTCACTGATGGCCTGCATCATGATCGCCGCTTCGGCGATACCCAGGCCGGCTCCTCCCACGCTCTCGGGCATGGCCACACCCAACCACCCGGCTTCTGCCATGGACATATGGAACTCAAAGGGGAATTCACCTTTTTTGTCCACTTCCAGCCAGTACTCATCGGAGAACCGGGAGCAGTGCTTGAGTACCGCATCGCGGATGTTCTGTTGGTCTTCGGTAAATGAAAAGTCCACCGTAGTGCTCCTCTTTCAATATGCAGCCGGCTCTTTAATAGCCAAAATTCAATAAGTTAAGAGATGTATCCAGAAATTGTCTCAGGTGCGTCAGATGGGCTCATCATTGGCAGCGTCGCCCAGCTGCTCCAGCAGCTCGCTGGTGTGCTGGCCCAGTGTTGGCGCAGGCCCATGCACCTTGCCTGGAGTCTTGGAAAACCATGTCGGCACACCCGGGAAGCGGATTTTGCCGGCCGCAGTTTCGATGGTTTCGAAAAAGTTCACGGCATTGAGGTGCTCGTTATCGAACAGCTCACCTGGTGAGCGCAGTGGCGCGCAGGGGATGCTCAACTCGTTCAGCAGATCCAGCCACTCCTGGGTTGTGCGCTCCTTGAAGGTCTCACCCAGGTGACCATAGACAATGTTGATCTGCTTGGCGCGCTTCTGCAGGGTGTCGAACTCGTCGCTCGCCCAGGCGGGTTTTACGGCACCAACAAAGGCGTTCCAGTGCTTGTCGTTATAGACCAGTGCCGAAATATGGCCATCTTTGGTCTGGTAGGGGCGGCGGTTCGGGGCGACGGCACGGTGGTAGTTGGCAGGGCCAATGGCCGGGTCAAAGATGGCACGATCGGCGTGCTCCACCAGCATGAAGGAGGCCATGGTTTCAAACATGCCCACTTCCACTTCCTGGCCTTCACCGGTGCGCTGGCGATGGAACAGTGCCAGTACGGTGGCGTAGAACACAGTCAGGCCGGCGATCTTGTCGGCCATAATGGTACCCACATAATCCGCCTTGCCGGTCAGCGCTTCCTGCACGGAAGGCAGGCCACACTCAGCCTGGATGGTGTCGTCGTAGGCAGGCTTGTCGGCATCAGGGCCGCGGCGGCCGTAACCGTAGCAGTTGGTGTAGACGATATCGGGCTTGATGGCCGCAACATCATCGTAGGCGAAGCCCAGCTTGGCGATGGCTTTGGCGCGCATGGAGTGGATAAAAACATCTGCTTCAGCAATCAGGTCTCGCAGCGCTTTTTTGCCGTCTTCACTACGAAGGTCGAGTACCATGCTGCGCTTGCCGCGGTTAACGTTGATAAATACGCCGCTCATGCCCGCTTCCACGCCCTGGGAGACGAAGCGAGTCGGGTCACCGGCGGGCGGCTCGATCTTGATTACGTCGGCGCCCATATCGGCCATGATCTGGGTGGAATAGGGGCCCATGACCATGGCTGTCAGATCGACAACCCGGATTCCGGCTAAAGGTCCAGAGTGGTTCACTTGTGTGTATCCTCATGCGCTTTGTCAGCGAATTTGAACGCAAAAACCCTGCTTCAGTGTGGGCAGGGTCTTGCGTAATGTTGTCGCCTGGCGGCTCTGTGTTTGGCCACTTCGGCTGTTGTTTATTACAGTTCGGGGCGCCGTTATTTCAGCTTGCGCGGTGCGCCGGTGCCCATATAGTTGGCCAGGTTGCGGTGCAGGTTGGCGGTAGCCCTTTCCATGTAAGGGTTGGGGCGGGGACCCATAAAGCCGGCTGACTTCATGCCCTGCTGTACCGCGGCCATGTTGGAGAAATCCTGGCCGAGAACGTAACACCAGGCTTCGGCGGTGGCTTCGCAGTATTCCCACTCGGCATTCGGCTCTTCACCTTCGGGGAACAGCTGATACACAGCGCCTTCGAAGATGCATTTGTCAGGATCATCGCCGTAGGGGCGTGCGCTGTAGCAGAGCATATTGTTGACCGCGTGACCGATCTGGAAGTTGGGGAAGATCTGCCAGGCGGTGCCGCTCTTGCCTACGTGGGCCGGCTCCACCTCTGGCCAGATCACGCCTTTGGCGGCGTCGTCTTCGCGGGCGGTTTTCAGCCAGTGCATCAGAACTTCACCGGCCGGGGTACCTTCCGGCAGTTCGTCTTTCAGGCGATTGGCCGCATCCACCAGCGTTTGGGTAGTGTTGGTGTTGGCGTTTTCCCAGGTGTAGTTCTGCAGTTCGGCAGTGGTGACGCGCGGATCTGCGGTGGTGCCGACACGCAGTTTGGCGGACTGGTTTTCGTCCATGTCCTTAGGCGTGTCGTAGCCGATGTTGCTGTGCAGCCCGCGCTCGCCCTGGGCGCGTGCCCAGCCGCGGAAGTTGCCGTAACGGTTGAATTCCGGATGAGTGGTCTGTACGTGGTAGGTCTCGTTGAACGCTTCCATGGCCACTTTCCAGTTGCAGTCGAAAATGCCCCACTTGCGCCAGCGCACGCGCATGTTCTGCAGCTGGAAGGGATCCAGCATGGTGGTGACAGGCTCAAGGAAATCTTTCAGTGGCTCGCAGTCCGGATCCATGTTGATCCAGATCCAGCCGCCCCAGGTTTCGCACTTCACGGTGGCGAGATCGGCGCAGCCGTGGTCCAGGGCGCCTTGCCAATCCTGCTTTTCAGGAACGTGGGTGTTTTCGCCGTCCTGGTTAAAGCGCCAGCCGTGGTAGGCGCAGATGAACTGGTTGCGACGACCTTTGGCGTTGTGGTGGCCGGCGGGGGTATCCACCAGGCGGCGGCCACGGTGCGGGCAGACATTGTGGAAGGCTTTGATGGTGTCTGCCGCAGGGCGGGTAATGAGGATGGTATCGACTCCGATATCGAAGGTGAGGAAGTCGCCTGCTTCGGGCAGGTCTTCTTCACGGCCGGCCTGCAGCCAGACCTTGCGCCAGAGTTTTTCGCTCTCGGCGCGGGCGTAATCGCGGGAGATATAGGCTTCGGTAGGGATGACAACGGGTTGTTCCAGGTCGTCAATTTGCAGGTTGTTGTCGATATCGCTCATTGGATCCTCGCTTATTGGTTGATCGGGCCGGCGTGTGCGGCAGTGACCATCTGTCTCTGAGGTTGGAGCCTGCAGGCAGCAGGGAGTGCGGCAAGGCACATATATGTCCAGACATATACATTGGCATAATGATGCCACTTAATCAATATTAACCCCTCCTGTAACGGATATATTTACATGTTGTACGGACAAGTTAATGGTGGTAATCTGGGGTTGTTTGAGAATCCGGCAGGGCTGCTGAAGCCCGGTCGATCCCCGGGCTGTCAGGCTCTTTGCGAGCGCCTGCCGGCAGGTGGGGTACAAGCTCACGGCGCCTGCTCCTGCAGCGGAATCGTTGGGTTAACCCGAGGCGGAAATTGACATGAACAAGATCACCACCCCAGTGGAAGGCGACGGAGGTGCGTCTGCCCAGTCCAGGTCCCTGCGGGACGGCCAGCAGCTCTCCGGCCTCGCAGCCGGCCCTGGCAGCGGCCCACTTTACCTGCAGCTCGCCAATGTGCTGCGGGATGAGATAGTGTCCGGGGTACACCCGGTGGGGTCCCTGTTGCCGACAGAGGACAACCTCTGTGAGCGCTTTTCGGTCAGTCGCTATACCGTGCGTGAAGCCCTGCGCCTGTTGCGCGAGGACGGGCTGGTGGCGTCACGGCGTGGTGCCGGCACCGTGGTGGTCCCTCCGGGCAACAGCGATTCCGATATTCATCAGGTTATGTCAATCAATGACCTGGTGGCCTTTGCCGGGAGCACCCGACTCGTAATCAGCAGCGTCAAAATGGTCGCCCTGGACGCGCGCCTGGCAGTGAGGGCGGGCCTTACAAAGGGGGAGGAGTGGCTGCAGGTAAAGGCTTTCCGTCATGAGGATGGGGTGGATGTTCCGGTCTGCTACACCGAGTACTACATCAACAGAGACTATGCTGCGGTTGGGCGGCTGTTGCATCGCCACAACGGCCCGATCTTTCCGTTGATCGAGGACCTGTTTGGCCAGAGTATCAGCGAAGTAAACCAGCAGATTTCCGCCACTCTTTTGTCGCCGGAGCTGGCAAGGGAGTTCCGTGAGGAGCCAGCTGCCGCAGCGCTGGAGGTACGCCGCAGCTACAAGACCACAGACCAGAAGGTGGCGCAGGTAACCATTAACGTGCATCCGGCATCGCGCTACCAACACAGCATGACCATGCGCCGTATGAAGGCGTGACCTGCAGGTGGATCAGGCTCAGGAGTTCGATCCCTGAGCCTGTAAAACTTCAATCATTGCTTTAACTGCAGACGATAACGGGTTGTTTTTTCTATAAATAACGCCGACTTTTCTTTCAATGGTGGGGTTGCGGAGGGGCAGGCAGACAGCGCCGAGGGCGTGCAGCTGCTCACTGTAGAGTGTGGGGACCACGCTGACCCCCAGTCCCGCAGCAACCATCTTTCCCAGGGTGGCCAGGTGGTGTGCCTCCATCTCCACGCTGGCCTGTAGCCCCAGATCCTCCAGCGTTCTTTCCACCAGCGCCCGTATACCGGAAGGTTGTTGCAACAGCAGCAGGGGTTGCTCGGCAATTACCTTCCAGGTGAGGTGTTTGGAGCTTGTCAGTGGGTGAGCTGCGGGCAGCGCAGCGACAAACCGATCCTCGAACAGGGGCACAAATGTCAGTTCGTTAAGATCGTCGGGCTGAAAGGTGACACCGATTTCGGCACGGCCGGACAGCACCCGCTCGTTGACCTGCTCTGCCACCACATCTTCAATCAATACGTTAATGTTGGGGTAGTCACGGCTGAAGGCAGCCAGCACGTCCGGCAGGCGGGTGGCGGCATAGGAGGGCATAGCGGCAACGGTCAACTTGCCGCGCTGGCGGGCAAACAGGTTGTGCAGGTCGTTGAAAGCGGTCTCCCAATCCGTCAGCAGGCGCCGCGCTACCGGCAGGAAGCTCTGGCCCTCCGGTGACAGGGAGATGGTGCGGGTGGTACGGACCAGCAGCTGACCACCAACCGCCTGTTCCAGGTTTTTGATGGCCATGCTCAATGCCGGTTGCGACAGGTGCACCACAGCGCAGGCTTCGGCGAAGCTGCGGCATTCGGCCACAGCGACAAAGGCCTTCAGTTGCTTGGGTGAGACATTTATCATATTTTCAAATCAATATATCAAAAGTATCAATTTGATAAATATATTGGGATTGGCAACACTAGACAACACAAAACGTTGAGTGAGTTTTTAAATCAGAAGGGGAGGCTGCATGGCCGGATTTGACAAGGTGGTGCACAGCTACGAAGAGGCACTGGCCGGATTGACCGATGGCATGAGTATGGCGGTTGGGGGTTTCGGCCTCTGCGGCATACCGGAAAACTTGATTGCCCAGGTGAAGAAAATGGGTACCCGTAACCTGACGGTATTCTCCAACAACTGTGGTGTGGATGGATTTGGTTTGGGCCTGCTGCTGCAGGACAAGCAGATCTCCCGCATCTATGCCTCCTACGTCGGGGAGAACAAAGAGTTTGAGCGGCAGATGCTGGAAGGTGAGCTGGAGGTAATCCTCACGCCCCAGGGCACCCTGGCGGAAAAGATGCGCGCCGGTGGCGCTGGCATCCCGGCGTTCTATACCGCCACCGGATACGGCACGCCTATCGCTGAAGGCAAGGAGACCCGCGAATTCAACGGCCGTCACTATGTGCTTGAAGAGGCCATTAACGCCGACTTCTCCCTGGTAAAAGCCTGGAAGGCCGACCGCTATGGTAACGCCATCTACCGTCACACCGCACAGAACTTCAACCCTATGGCGGCAACCTGCGGCAAGATCTGTGTGATGGAAGTGGAAGAGATCGTTGAACCTGGCGAGCTGGACCCGGCCCAGATCCAGACCCCCGGTATCTACGTGAACCGTCTTATTCAGGGCACGTTTGAGAAACGCATTGAAAAACGCACCGTGCGCGAAGGCTAGGAGGAAGTTACTGTGTCACTGACAAGAGAACAAATGGCCATGCGCGTGGCCCGCGAGCTGGAAGACGGCTACTACGTAAACCTCGGTATCGGCATGCCGACGCTGGTGGCCAACTACGTGCCGGAAGGTATGGAAGTAATGCTGCAGTCGGAGAACGGCATCCTAGGCATGGGTCCGTACCCCACTGAAGCCGAACTGGATGCCGACATGATCAATGCCGGTAAGGAAACCGTTACCACCATTGCCGGCGCAGCGGTATTCTCCTCTGCGGCGTCCTTTGAAATGATCCGCGGTGGTCACGTCGATCTCACTGTGTTGGGCGCTTTCGAAGTGGACGTCAATGGCGATATCGCCTCATGGATGGTGCCAGGCAAGCTGATCAAGGGCATGGGCGGCGCCATGGATCTGGTGGCAGCGGCGCGCAACATCATTGTGATGATGACCCACGCCGACAAGCACGGTAACTCCAAGCTGCTGAACAAGTGCACCTTGCCGCTGACGGGCTCCGCCTGTATTCACAAAGTACTCACCGATCTTGCTTATCTGGAGATCGAGAATGGCGCCTTTATCCTGAAAGAGCGTGCCCCGGGCATCTCAGTGGAGGAGATTGTTGCCAAAACAGAAGGTAAACTTATTGTTCCGGACCACGTGCCCGAAATGACATTTGCCTGATCGCAAACGTTTTGCACATGGGGCCTTATGGCCCCTTTTTTGTTTCAGCAGTAACCACAAGGATAACAATAATGACCAGCAAGACTTCTGACAGCCAAACCCTGGATACCTCGGATCTCGATCGCTACATGGGGAAAAAGTTGCAGGACGCTATCGCCTTTGAGCCCGTGGCTGCCAACGATATCCGCCGTTGGGTGCAGGCGATGCACTATCCCAACAGGCTCCACTACGATCGCGACTATTTTGCGGAAAGCCGCTTTGGCGGCATGGTGGCACCCCAGTCTTTTGCCATATCCACAGATGATGGTCACGGCGCAGCACCGGCCTGTGTAGGCAAGATCCCCAACTCCCACCTGGTATTCGGTGGTGACGAGTGGTGGTTCCACGGCCCGCTGATCAAACCCGGCGATATGATTCACAATGAGCGCATTCCCTTTGATTATGTGGTGAAGGAGACCGGCTTTGCAGGGCCAACCTGTTTCCAGCGCGGCGATAACCACTACTACAACCAGGATGGCGACAAGATCGCCACACAGCGTTCAACCGGTATTCGCTATCGCCCGGATCTGGCGCGGGAGATGAACTCACTGACGCAAACTGAAGAGCCGCAGTGGAGTGATGAGCAGGTTATTGAGCTGGAAGAGAAAAAATTCCAGTGGATTAAATCCTTGCACGACCTGGGACACGGCAAGCGGCTACTCGGATCTGTGACCGAGGGAGAGCAGCTGCCGACCCGGGTTTTTGGCCCTCACAGTGTGGCCAGTTTCGCCACTGAATGGCGCGCCTACACCATGACAATCTGGGGTGGCATGCGCCGTCGTACCGACATGGGCGACCTGGGCTGGACCGATGAGATGGATGGGGCCGAGATGGATGGCGACCTAGAGCGGCTTAACCCCGAGCAGACCGATGGCGCCTATTTTGGTCCGTCCCGCGGCCACCTGTTCAGTCGCTATGCGCAGAAGATCGGCATGCCCCGTGGCTATGGTTACGGCGCCTCCATGGGCGCGTGGGTACTGGATTACCTGTCAGGCTGGGCAGGAGAGTGGGGCATGGTGACTTATTGCAATGCCCAGTACCGTGGGCCGGCGTTTGTTGGCGATGCCACCATTATGACCGGCGAGGTGACAGGCAAGTCTGTGGACGCGCAGGGTCGCCAGGTGGTGCAGGTGAAGTGTCGCATGGAAAACCAGAACGGAACGGTTATGGCTACTGCCAAAGCGGAAGTGATGCTGCCAGCGGCCTGATTGCTACCTGATTTGGCTGGTTACGGGGATCCGAAACGAAAAAAGCTCGCCATTGGCGAGCTTTTTTCGTGAGGCTAGGCCGCGGTAAGCGGCCAGGAACCTGGAGCAATCAGATGATTGGCTCTTCACCTTCCAGCTTGGTGCGATGCAGAAGGCGGCCGGAGGCTGGATCGTAGGGCTTGGCACGGTGCATGGTGCCGGTGTTGTCCCAGATCACCAGGTCGCCAACACTCCAGTCGTGGGTGTAGCTGAAGCGCTCCTGGGTGGCCCACTCACGCAGCTTGTTCAGCAGGCGGGTGCCTTCTTTTACGGATTTGCCTTCGACGGCGTATGCAGTACAGCCCAGAACCAGTGACTTACGGCCTGACTTGTGCTCCCACACCAATGGCAGCTCGGCGTCGCCGATGTTCATCATGGCTTCGAGGTGAGGCTGAACAGGCTCGGGGTTGTAGTAGAACAGGGAAGCCCAGGCAGCGTGCAGAACGCGCAGGTCATCGTAGTCTTCTTTCTCCTCGTCGCTCAGCTCATCGTAGGCGGCGTAGGTGTTGCAGAAGTCGGTCTGGCCGCCTTCAGGTGGCATGTACTGGGCGGACAGCAGGGAGGCCAGGATTGGCACGGTGTTCATGGTGCCATCGATGTGCCAGTACATGGAGCCTTTCAGGTAGTCGGCAGCGCCGGTCTGGCTGGCGTCGAGGGTGATCTTGTGGATGCCTTCGCCGGGGTTGGCGTCATCCAGGTTGCCGCCGTGGGCGATTTCCGGGGCGAATTTACCCAGGGTCTTGGTGAATTCCACTTGCTCGGCATCAGTAAAGCCCACTTTCGGGAATACCAGAACGCCACGCTGCTCCAGCAGATCACGAATCTGGGAGGCGTACTCACCGCTCAGCAGGACTTCTTTGCTGGCATGGATTTCGGTGCCGATCTGCGGTTTGATCTCTTTGGTCTCGAGGGCCATTTCGTATCTCCTGTGATTAACTCTAATTCGCTCCCATGAGCAGGCTGACGGCGTTTAATCAGGTTGGCCAGCCGTGAATTCCGGGGTGCTGCGTTGTGTTCGCGTGTGTCGCAGTTGTTGTGGCGTCTGCGGCTATTATTGCCCTGAACGCGGCATTATTCACGCTCACGGGTGCGGTTGTATCACCGCTTTCTGATCTTCTCATGGAATCCGGAGTGCCGTTTTAACGATCTGCGGGCCAAAAATCAACACCGTTGTCTATAAAGTTTAGTAAAAAGAACAAAATGGCTAAAAATAGACCAGCGACAGTGTGTTTTTACCCGCAGGTCTGCTGCAATAAAGTTTCGGGACAAGTATACTTCCGCGGCCAAGCCTATAAATCAACACTGCTGATTACTAAGACTGATGTCAGGCGATCGCAGAGTGGCAAGTTGTCACGCCCGCCAGGCACGCGAAACAACAAAAAAGCCAAAGACCGAATAACAGGAGAAGAGCCTATGGCTAACGAGCAGGCGCAAGCGCCACTGTCTATTGTCACCGGAGCCCCGTTGTCAGAAGAGGCCGGGCTGGGGTCATTGACGCTGGCCGGTTTTATGACGGATGTCTGCCAGCGCTTCTCCGACAACGAGGCCATGTGCTGGAAAAACCTTTCCGGAGTCACCAAGCGCTGGACCTACAGCGAGATGTACCAGGAGTGTCGTCAGGTGGCTGGTGCACTGCTGGCAGCCGGTGCTGGCAAGGACACCCGCGTTGGGGTGCTGATTACCAACCGTCCTGAGTGGATTATCTCGGTTTTTGGCGCTGCCATGGCCGGTTGCACCGTCGTCGCCATGAACACCTTCTCAACACAGCACGAGCTGCAGTACCAGCTGCACCTGGCGGATGTAGAAGTCCTGATTATGGAAGAGAGCGTGGCCTCCAAGAGCTTTGTGGGTTACATGCATGAGCTGTGCCCTGCGCTGGAAGCCAGTGTCCCGGGCGAACTGCAGTTTGCGGCACTGCCTTATTTACGCCGCGTGGTGTGCGTCGATTTCGACAATACCCAACAGGGCATCCAGGCCTGGCCTGAATTCCTGCAGCTGGCGCCGGCAACCCCGGACGACATTATCGACGGTGCCATTGATGCCCTGAGTCCCATGGACCGTGGCTTTATCTTCTTCTCTTCCGGCTCCACGGCGTTGCCGAAAGGGATCCAGCAGACCCACCGCGGTGCGACCCTGCAGTGCTGGCGCTTTGGCGACTATTTCGAAACCAGCGAAACCACCCGCTGCTGGAGTGCCAACGGTTTCTTCTGGTCCGGCAATTTCTGTATGGCGCTGGGCAGCACACTGTCCCGTGGTGGCTGCCTGGTACTGCAGCGCTTCTTCGATCCGGACGAAGCGCTGGTTATTTTCCAGGAAGAGAAAGTGACCATGCCGATCGCGTGGCCACATCAGGAGGCTCGCCTGGTGGAGTGCCCCGGCTGGGAAAGCGCCGACCTGTCTGCAATGACCTGTATCGACATGCACTCGGCCTACGCCAAACACCCGTCGGCCACCAGCAAGCAGTGGGACCAGCCTAACGGCTACGGCATGACCGAAACCTTTACCTTTGTGTCCGGTGGTGCCGGCAGCAAGATCAAGCCCGGTAGCCATGGCCCAATCCTGCCTGGTAACACGGTGCGCATTGTCGATCCGGAGACTGGTGAAGTGCTGCCGCTGGGCCAGGCGGGTGAGATTATCCTCAAGGGCCCAACTCTGACCCCGGGTTACCTGAAGTCACCACCGGAAGATATGCTGGACGCCGAAGGTTTCATTCACACCAAGGACGCCGGTTACTTTGATGAAGAGGGCAACCTCTACTGGAAAGGCCGTCTGGGCGACATCATCAAGACCGGCGGTGCCAACGTATCCCCAGCGGAGATCGATGCGGCGATTGTCGAACATGAATCTGTACAGACCTCTTTCACTGTGGGTATCGAACACGACACCCTGGGTGAAATTGTGGTCTCCTGTATCGTGCTTAGGGATGGCTTCTCCGCCGATGAGGATGGCATCCGTGCCTTCGCCAAGCAGACCCTCGCCAGCTATAAAGTGCCGCGCCGGGTGCTCTTCTTTAGCGAAGAAGAGCTGCCAATGACCGGTAGCAACAAGATTCAGCGTCCAGAGCTGAAGAAGCTGGTGAAAGAGCGCATGTAATTCGTCTTCACGCGCTGGAAACCCGACAATCCACGCAGAAACTGTAAGGAATTGTCAGCGCTGAATTGAGTTTCCAGTGCGGCTGCGTCAAAGTATTTGCCTTCTCGCGTCAAGAGTTACGCCAAGGCCGCTGGAATCCTCCCGCGGCCGTTTTATAACTACAATACCTCTCAGAAAATGAGGCATAGCCATGTCTGAACAGCAAACCAAAACCGCCTGGCCTGACAGCTGGCTCACCCTGAGTCACGGCATCCGCGCCGGCCGCTACATCGACCCTGAATTCACCAAGCTGGAGCATGAGAAACTGTGGCTGAAAGTGTGGCAAATGGCCGCCCGCCTGGATGAGATTCCGGAAGTTGGTGATCACACTGTCTACGAAATCGGTGAGCAGTCCGTGATCATCGTTCGCGCTGACGAAAACACCATCAAGGCCTACCACAACTTCTGTCCGCACCGCGGTACTGCACTGGCGACCGGCTCCGGCCATTACGAGAAGGGTCGTATTATCTGTCCATTCCACGGCTGGCGCTGGAACCTGGAAGGCCAGATCCAGTACGTGCTGGAGCGCGACAACTTCAAGGGCGGCAACCTGTGCGACCACGATGTGCGCCTGCGTGAAGTAAACATGGAAATCTACGCCGGTTACGTGTTTGTTAACTTCTCCGAAAACCCGCAGCCCTTTGCCGAGCACATTGCGCCGGTAAAACACCTGATCGACGGTCTGGCTGTTGGCGAAATGCATCACTACTGGTGGAAATCCGTAACTGCACCCTGTAACTGGAAGGTGGCCGTTGAGGCGTTCCTCGAAGGTTACCACGTGCCTGCCACACACCCGCAGCTGGAAAAGCCCGGTGCCGATTTCCTCTTTGGTGATGACGTTTCCGGTGAGCAGACCTACGCTCACAACAACCATTTCTACGAGACTTTCGAAAACGGTCATGGCCGTTTCTTCGGCGGTCCCAACACGCCGATGGCAGGTAAAGTACGTGTTGAAGGCGACCCGGTAGATCTGATGGCTGACCGTCTCAACCTGCTGGTTGAAGGTATGGATGCCATGGTTCTTAAAGAGGATGTGGATCTGGTGCGCGCGCTTAAGGGCAAGCCAATTCCTGAAGGCTCCAGCCTCGGTGGCGAATACGTTAAGTCTCTTTACTCAACCGCGGCTGCGGAAAATCGTCCGATGCCGAAGCTGGAGAAAGAGATTCTGGATATGTGGGGCGGCGAGATTTTTGTTTTCCCCAACCTGCTGATCCTGCCGCAGGCCGGCAACTGCATGATGTATCGCATTCGCCCCAACGGTAACGATCCGGATTCCTGTATTTTCGAGATCTTCTCCACCAAGACCTACCCGGCGGACAAGCCCGTACCGCGCGCTGAAGTTCAGCCGATGGACGATGTGTCTGACCCGGAGCAGTTCCGTCAGATCCCGCGTCAGGACTTTGCCAACGTACCACGCATCCAGAAAGGTTTGCACACATCCGGTTGCAAGCAGGTTTGGCTGGCGAGCTACTTCGAGAAAATCATCCTGAACATGCATCAGGAGATGGATCGTTATATGACCGACGAGAAGTAATTCTCCTCGGTGAGATGCGAAACAGAGAAGGGGCCTTTGGCCCCTTTTTTGTTGGCCGTCGTTACGTACGGATGCTCCCTGCGTTCGTTCGTGTTGTTGCGCTCAGCGTGCGTAAAGTCCCTCGGAACCAGGCATTAACCGGCAGCGCAGGGAGTTCTGCAGGTAAGCCACACTCTGGTAGTACCCCACAAGCAACGGCAGTTCCAGCAGCTGCTTGTCGTTGAGGAAGCCTTCCAGTTCTGCCCAGGTATCATCACTGATCATGGCGTTGCCATACATCTCTTCCACCGCTCGTACGATCAGGCGTGCCTCTTCATCCCAGCCTTCGGCATCTGAGCCAATGGTCAGGCGCTCCGCGTCGGCGTCAGTCACACCCGCCAGCGCCTTGCCGTTTTTCAGGTGCTGGCTCCACTCAAACGGTGCCTGACAGAGCCAGCCGATACGGCAGATGGCCAGTTGCCGATGTCTGGGCGTTAATTCGCTCTTCAGCAGCTGGGTGGCATAGGCCGCCTGGGCCACCATCAATGGCGGGTGGCGCAGCATGGTGGCGAAAAACTCCGGCAGCTCATCTTTTGAGGGAATGCCAATGGCTTTCCAAAGCTCCAGTACAGTTTGCTTTTGTGCGTCGGTGATAACGTCCGGATCCAACGGCTCTATCCGTGGCGGGTGATCAAGGATCTCGGCCTGGCGTTTGGCAATATCATCCACAAGGGCTTGCTCCATTATTGGGTTCAGCCGTAGATGGTAATGCAGGTGGGGGTAGGGGACTAATGACCGGTTGGAACTCCTTCGCTTATGCGAAGAAGGACGTTGATTATGGCGGTCCAGGCTCTGGCTAGCGAGCAGCGACGGTGTTGACGCCGGCTTCGCAACCGCTGAGTCGCAGTCGTGGTGTTGGATTAAAGGCGACGCTGAAGCTGTCCACTTTCTTCAGGACACTCATGCCGATAATCGGGCGGGTACTTCCGGGGAGCACGGCGGCCTCCACATCCCGGAGCCGGCAACCGCCCAGCTCCAGACTGGATATTCGGTATATGGCTACCTGACGGGTACTGCCGTTGGCAAGTCGCGCTCGCTCTGAGCGTTGATATTGAGCCGCTGAGTCCCGGCTCAGTACCTTTAGCTGCTTCTCGTTGATGGCCAGATAACCGGAGCCGGTATCAAACAGAAAATCCTCCTGTACCGAATCTCCCAGGCGAGCCGGCAGGTAGTAGACGTCAGTGGCTTTCGAGATCAGCTCGATTTCCGTCTGTGCAGTGGAAGTGGGCTCTGCAGCGGCAGCCGGGGTTGCACCAAAAGCTGGCAGAAGCAGGGAAAGGAGCACTGCGACGGCGCCGCCGTTAAACATTCCGCTGACGTTCATATTGATAAACCCTGATTTGCATCGAATTTGTGGGCCGAAGACAGGAAACCGGTCTCCACCTTAATTGAGAACAGCAATTCTCAGGCCAACCCCCGGAGCCGGGGCGTCATAAGGGCCTGGTTCAATAGGTCTTGTCTATGGGAAGCATCGAGACAACCGCTTGGCCACTACCCCTGCCAAACCCGTAATCTACACCCATCAAAGCCAAACACGCTTTGCCACAAAACTCAGAGAGATTACGCAAACAGGAGAACTGTTATGAAAAAGATGATGATTACCGCCGTAATGACCGCCGCTGCCACTGTTGCTTCTTTCGCCCAGGCAGAGCCCATGTCCATGAACGCGCTGTCTGTGAAGAACGCCCAGAGCGCTGCACCTTCAGCCATTACCGGAGATGTGAGCTACAACGCCTACAACGGTAAATACCGCACCTACAAAAGCCGGGTGAACGCGCCACAGGTGGTCGACACTGAAATTGCAGCCTTCGAGATGGCCACTGAAAACGCCGCGCGTCAGTTCGGTATCCGCAGCGACCGCAATATCTGAACCCTCGTTCCTAAGTGCAGGTGGCCCCGTCCGCCTGTATGCCCTTTGCCCCGGTCTGCCGGGGCCTTTTTGTTTCGGGTGTTTGGATTCCCCTGAGCACTACCAGGCTCGCGTAATACTTTTGCCAAAGACCTGCTGTCCCTGAGGCAATAGGGCTTAAACCATATTGAATCGCCACCAATCGGCATGTCATCAGATTGCCTGATCTTCGTCAGTAAGGCTGGACGTTCGTCGTCCATAGGTGGCAATGCCGGGTACGGTACGGTTGGGAAGGGTTTATTAATAGGCTGGACCTATTGAAAGCATCGAATCATCCGCTTGGCCAGCACCCCTGCCAAACCCGTAATCTACACCCATCAAAGCCAAACACGCTTTGCCACAAAACTCAGAGAGATTACGCAAACAGGAGAACTGTTATGAAAAAGATGATGATTACCGCCGTAATGACCGCCGCTGCCACTGTCGCTTCTTTCGCCCAGGCAGAGCCCATGTCGATGAACGCACTGTCTGTGAAGAACGCCCAGAGCGCCGCACCTTCAGCCATTACCGGAGATGTGAGCTACAACGCCTACAACGGTAAATACCGCACCTACAAAAGCCGGGTGAACGCACCACAGGTAGTCGACACTGAAATCGCAGCCTACGAGACAGTGTCCGGGCGAAGTGCCCGCGAGTTCGGTGTCCGCAAAGACCGCAATATCTGATCATTCAGACCCCAAGAACAGGTGGGTCTGCCCCACCTGAACCCTTTGTGCCCCATTCGATGGGGCACTTTTTTTCGCCAAGTGCATGTCTGCCCCTCGGCTATCGCCTCTGTGTGACAAGCACCACTCAGGTATTTTTGCTGTTCCCGGTACCGCCGGCACTCTGATTCGATCTTCCCCTTCGTCAGCGCCTATTACTCTCCGGAATGGGTTAATTTCCGACTGGATTATGGCTGTTGCAGCCAGCTGTATTGCAAGCGTTATTGGTGCTGATAAAGCTCCAGCCTCTCTCCGCGGGAAGAGAGGGGCCGGCTCAGAGAGTATCCGCGGACTGATCTGGACAAGGTGCAGGCAAGTCAAGCTGTCGGTGTCTCATGATAGGTAGAACCTATCGAAAACATCGCAACTACCAGTTGGCGGCAGGCGGTACCAAAATCGTATTCTGATCACGTCAAAGCCAAACAGGCTTACCCAACAAGTCAGCTCAACCAGGAGAACTGTTATGAAAAAGATGATGATCACTGCCATGATGACCAACGCAGCCACCGTAGCCACTTTCGCCCAGGCTGAGCCAATGTCCATGAACGCACTGTCAATCAACAACAGCCAGTCCGCAGCACCATCTGCCATCACTGGTGACGTGAAGTACAACGCCTACCTTGGCAAGTACCGCACCTACCAGAGCCGCGTGAATGCGCCCCAGGCAGTGGACACCGAGATTGCAGCTTTCGAGATGGTCTCCGAGCCTGCAGCACGTGACTTCCCGATTCGCAATGACCGCAATATCTGATAGCACCGACACCCTGGCTTCAGGTGGGCATAACCCACCTGAAGCTCTCCCACCAAGCGCAATATCTGACTCGAAACTGAATCCTGACCGAACCTGTTGCTGACGAGCAGGTGTTGCAAGCCGGGGTTGTCAATCACGGGAACACCCGCACAGATTTCCCATGCTCAGGTGGCGTATAATTCAACGCTAAGGGCCTCAGATGGCCATTTTCGTTGTTGAAGATGTAATTCGCTATGATTCATTCCCGTTCTTGCCTCTCCCTCTGCCTGTTCCTGTCTTTTTTCCTGAGTGGTTGTTTTGCACCGGAGACACCACAGGAGGTAGCTGAAGCCTTCTGGGACAGCGTGGTCGATGATGATGCCAGTGGTGCAGTGCGTTACTCCACCCTTGAGGAGCAGCACAGCTTTGACAGATTTGGAGAGCGCTGGCAGGGCTACACCGTCAACTGGGGCAAGCTGGTTGTGGATGGGGACAAAGCCAGTATCGAGACCGATTGCCGTAGGGCCGGAGAGGCTTCCAATCAACACCGCATGTTTGTAACCCATCTCGTGCGCGTGCAGGGGCAGTGGCTGGTGGAATACGACTACACCGCTGCCGGTATCCGTGGTGGTGCGTTTGGGGAACTCTTTTTGCGCTTGAACCGCTTCAGCCAGGAATTCTCACGCAAATTTGACCAGTCCGCCGCACAAACCAGTTCGGAAGTGGAATTGATGCTGGAGCAGCTGGAAGCGAAGCAGGAAGCGTTAAGCAAGCGCGCCGAAGAGGCACTCGAATCCTACAGTGAAGCCTTGGAGAGTGCGCTGAAGGAGCTGCAGCGCTCTATTGAACGCGCCAAGCGGGAGAAGGGCAGCTCCCTGTCCGATGACGAGAAAGCGATGCTGCAATCTACCGCGGCGAACCTGGAGGACAGTCGTCGCCACCTGGAGTCTGACTCCTTACTTTCGATTGCTCACAGCAGCCACACCATCACCGCAGTGGAGCAATACCTGGCCCAGGTGGATAACGCGGCACTGGCCGACTTCAAGCAGCAGTGGAGTCAGATTGTTGAACGCTTCCGCGAGGATATGGACGGGCTGATGCAGGAGATGGCCGGCCACTGAGGCCGGCGCTGAGCAATGGAGGCGGGACGAACAGGGTCAGTCCCTCGCACCCCTGGCGAAAAGGCGGCTGGTGAGCATCCCCAGTGACACCTCATTTTCTGGCTGCAGGCTGGCCTGCACCGGCCCTTGCTTACGCATGTCATAGGTCACCACGCGCTTGCTGAAGCGCCAGCGACCATCCTCACATTTGCGGTAGTGATCGAGGTAGCGCACGCACATAAAATCCTCGATCTGCCCGCCTTTGCCATCCGGGAAGATGTGGTAAGCCAAAGCATAGACTTCACCTTCACCCTTATCGCCATCCACCGATACCAGGTGATTGCAGATATGGTGACCACTGTAGGGCAGGTGATTAAACGCCTGCTCCAGAAAGTCCACATAACCCTTGGCATCTCCGTCGTAGGTGTCACCGTGGGTGTCAGTGCCGTCCCCGGTGTAAAGGTCGCGCAGTAATCCGGCGTCCTTGCGATCGACACCGCGGGAGTAGAGCATGGCCAGATCACGGATCGCGTCTTTGTCCAGCAGGGTTTGCAGGGCCTGGTCATTGAGGCTGCTCATACAAGTTCTCCATTCATTGTTGTTATAAGGGCCCGGGCCAGTGCCGCGGGCTGGGTAGTCATTGCCTGATGGCCGGCGTCGAGCTCGATAATACGTCTGGCCTGCAAACGTTGGGCAAACCGTTTCTGCCATGCTAATGGCAAAATGTTGTCCAGTGTGCAGGCAACATAGGTTGCCGGAAGCGGATCCGTTAACGTTGCCCAATCGTCTTTGGTGTAACTGCTGAGTGGCCACTGATCCCGTCCCAGTTGCTGACGGTAACGCTGGTACTGTGCCTCACTCATATCGTTGCAAAACAGGTAACGGTTGCGGGCCATGGGGTTGTCGGTGCGCAGTCCCGGGGCCCAGCCCACCTGATCGTCGTGTTCGCCGTGGCACCCGCTGCCCATCATCTGACCAACGGTCTGGCCCGGGAGGGGCAGCGAGCAACTGACATATACCAGGTGACGAAACAGCCCGGGCTGACGTTGGTACAGGTAAGGCAGTACGGTTCCGGCCTGGGAGTGCCCGACCAGTACGCAGTCGCGCAGTTTGCTGGCCGTAATGTCTGCCAGTAGCTGGTCGATCAGCTCTTCAAAGCCCATTGCACTGGTATCCTGGCCCCGCTTATTACCACAGCCGGGAATGTCCAGTGCGAGGGCGTCAACCGAAGTGTGGGGCAGCTCCTGCCGCAGGGCATCCAGCAAATCCTGCCACACCCAGCCTCCCTGACCGCCACCGTGCAAAAAGACAAAGTTTGCCATTACTGGAAACGTTCCTTAACCCGCGCTGATACCGTTATCGATATTGATAATGGAACCGTGGTAACCCTGCGCGGCATCGCTGGCAAGGAAAGCCACCATGCGTGCGACATCGTCAACTTCATTAACACCGCGTAACGGTGTGATCCGGCCCAGCAGGCTGGGGTCCGGGTTCGGCAGGTTGCGCAGAGCCCCGGTCAGTGGCGTCAGCATGCCACCCGGTGCCACCGCGTTAAAACGAATGGGCTGGTGCATATACTCCATGGCCAGGGATTTGGTCATGTGATTGAGTGCCGCCTTGGTGGCGGAGTAGGCCGCCAGGTAGGCCTGCCCCATATGGGCAGCGCAGGAGCTGACATTCACCACCGCACCGTTGTGCTGCAGCAGATGTGGAATTGCCGCACGAATGAGCTTGAAGGGCGCACTGAGATTCACTGCCAGTGTGGTGTCCCACTGCTCATCGCTCATATCGGTGGTGTGCGTTGGCATAAACACCGCTGCCACATTGCAGAGGGCGTCCAGACGGCCAAAGGCGGCAACGCTATTGGCTACAATCGTGGCGCACTGACTGGTGTCTGCCAGGTTGGCGGCCTGCACCAGGGCCTTACGACCCCGTGTCCGCACTTTGGCGGCTACCGCCTCAAGTCCTTCGGTGTTGATGTCCACGAGACAAATATCAGCGCCGGCTTCTGCCAGCAGCAGGGCGGTCGCACGGCCGAGGCCAGAGGCCGCTCCGGTCACTATGGCGCACTTGTTGGTCATATCACTGGGAGTAAGCATTGGTTGAATCTCTATCGTCTTATCAGGTAATTAAATCACTGCGGCTTTTGTTGATCATTCGTACAGGGATCAACCGCTCTGCTGACTGAGGTTAACACTCTGGAGTTCACCTACCTGCGGCGCCAGAGCCCGTACGCCGCCGTTGCCTTTCAGGGTTTCTGCAGCGCGCCAACCGGACCAGATACAGTCTGCCAGTGAGAGCCCGCTGACATAATAGTGGGAACAGATACCGACGGCCGTACGCCCGGCAGCAAACAGTCCTTCAACCGGCTGGCCGTTGTCATCCAGGACCTGGCCGCTGTCTTCGTCGCACACCAGGCCGCCCATGGTCAGGGCAGGGATGGGGGAGAGTTTAAGGGCCGCGCGGATGTCAGTGGCATAGAAGGGGCCAGTCTCGATTTTTTGCCGCAGCTTCTCACTCTTGCAGAAAGGGTCTGGTGTGCCGGCATCGATGTCGCAATTGTAGTGGTGGATTGTGTTCGCCATGGCATCAGGGGGAACGCCGATTTTCTGCGCCAATTCCTCCAGGGTGTCCGCACTGACCGTGTAGTCATTGAGAATGGCCTTGAACTGGACTTTCTGGAACAGCATTTTTTTCATGCTGGCGATCTCGTCCCGCACCAGCGCCTGCAGGGGCTCATCCAGAATCAACCAGCCCTTACCTCCCGCTTTGCGGAACACTGCCTCGCCAGTACGGGCCCCGTAGAACTCCTCACTGATCAGCCGCTCGCCATCCGGACCCACGGAACAGGATTTGGTCCAGGAGGCTGGCGGGTAGAGAAACTTCCAGGCGGACACCTGATGGAGGTGGTCGGCCTTGCCCCGGACGGTCATACCCAGCTTGATACCGGAGCCATCGTCAGCGATGGTACCCAGTGGAACCGATTGTAAAAACTCCGGTGCGGTTTTGCTCATCATGGTGCGGTTGTAGGTAAAGCCGCCGGCTGACAGCACCACGCCTTTATGCACACGAATGCGCAGGGTTTTGGCTTTGGTGTTTTCAATGTTTACGGCAGCCGCGTGCAGCTTGCCGGCTATCTGCAGCACGCCGGCAATGAGGTTTGCACCGAAGTTGTAATAGAAACTGTGCAACATTGAAGCGAGCCCTGACGGGATGCGTTTCACTTCCAACCCTATTATGTCACCACGGCTATCCACGATCATGCGGGTGGCACGGGTCTGGCGCAACAGGCGTACGTTGGGTTGCCGCTCGATGGAGTTCAGCAGGGGAGGCAAGAGGTAGTGACCGCTGAGCTTGGTGGGTTCACCGCCGGCTGGCGGCTTGGCCCGATGTCCGCGCTGTGCGGCTGGAGCCAATTGGCGTCCGGCCGGAGTGGTCTCGTTGCCGGAAAAGTACAGCGATGCATCATTAGGGTAGGAGGTTTTGTCATCGGTAGCCGGTCCCCCGAAGCGCGCACCGTGGCTCTCCAGCCAGGGCTGGAAGCTGGTACTGGCATGGGCGAAGCGCAACAGAGTGTCGGGGCGTACAATGTCACCGGTCTCAAAGGCGAGGTAGTTAGCCATATCCTGCGGCGTGTCCTTAATGCCGCATTCCTGCTGAGCCCTGGTGCCGCCGCCCATATAAACCACGCCGCCGCTCATCCTGCTGGCACCACCGCCCATGGCCCGGTCTATGGCAATCACCTGCAGGGAGTGGTCCTCAGCGGTTCGCAATGTGGCTGCGGCGCCCGCCATGCCCACACCCACGACCAGCACATCGCACTCTTTATCCCATTGGTAGTCATCCGGCGAGTCCACCACCATAGCGGTTTCCACCACGGTAGAGGTGGGTGTCAGATCATCCAGAAAGCAGTTTTCTGCACTCATATTTCGTTCTCCGGGCAACATCTTGCCTGCGGGCACCTGGGTAGTTAGCCCTGTATTATTATGATTTCCTGAGTGAAAGCCGCTGTCCTGTTACTGGCTGAACAGCTGCTTCACTGCCGGGCGGTGGACTTTAAAAGAAGGGGTCTTCGGCAGCGTGTCCACAAAACGCCAGTGCACTGGCACATGGGTGGCCAGCAGGCGGTCGCGGAGGTGCTTCTCCAGCTCTTCGATAGCGGGTTGCCGGTGTCCGGACTTCACCTGTATAGCCGCGGCCGGCACTTCGGTCAGGCGCTGGTCGGGGATACCCACCACGCTGACGGCACTGATGTCGGGGTGTTCCAGCAAGGCTTTTTCGATGGTCTCCGGCAGCACTTTAAAACCGCCGCGCATGATTGCACCGTCGGCGCGCCCGCAGATAAACAGAAAGCCGTCTGCATCAATAAGGCCGATGTCAGAGGTTCGAATCCAGTGCTCACCAATGCGCGGTGACACCACTTCCAACAGGCCCTCTTCACCGCAGGGCAGCTCCTCAAAGCTGTCGGGGTGTACCACCCGGATTTTGAAACCACCTGGCAACACCCGGCCGACGCTGCCGAACTTACTTTGACCAAACTCGTGGTGCACAGCGCCGGTCATGGCGGTGACGGGACCGGCAAATTCGGTGGCGCCGTAGGAGAGCAGCACCGGGATGCCGTATTGCTCTTCAAAAGCCCGCTGTACCGTGGGATCCAGGGGCGCGGCGCCCACGCCCATGGTTTTGAGTGAGGCGAGATCTTCCTTGGGAATCTTCATATCCAGCAGCATCTGCAGGCCTGCCGGTGCCATGCCACTGGCGGCCGGGCGGTAACGCAGTATGTACTGGTGCCACTGGTCGACACTGAAACGATCCAGCAGCACCACTGGCTGACCTTTCACCAGCGCCGGCACTGTGGTGTAGATGCCGGTGATGTTACCGATGGGAAAGGCGAGGAAAGCAGGTGTCTCTTTACTGAAGTCGAAAGGCTCGCCGGACAAAATCTTTTCGCCCACAAAGAAGCGGCCAATCAGGTCGTAGGTAATGGGAAACTGTTTGGGGGCGCCAGTGGTGCCGCTGGTGAGAATCTGGATGTAAGCGCCGGCCTGCATGCTGGTGCTGGGGTTGGTCGAGGTTTCACAGCCGCTGACCATCTGCGCCTGCATATCATCAACAGCGATGCCGGCGATGCCCAGGCGTTGCAGTGTCTCCACCACTTCAGGGGCAAAGTCGCGGCTGGCAGCGATCACCAGCGAAGGGCTCAGGGTTTCGATCTGTCGCGCCAGGCTGGTGGGCGACTGGAAGGCGTAGAGCATGTGAATGTTGCGTCCCCTGGACATAAGCCCGGTCAGTGCCGCCAGGGTCGAGGGACGGTTGCGCGGCACAAAGGTTACCGGAGCATCGGCGGCCAGGCCGCAACCATCCATCAGGCTGAGAAGCTGTTGGGCTACCCGGGCCAGTTCACCCCAGTTGTACCATTTGTCCTCAAATTCTACGGCAGAACGTTGCGGGTCACGTTGCAGGGCTTCGCCACAGAGTTGTTGCAGTGTCTTCATCATAGTTATGTTTGGCTATCGCAACGGGGCAAAGTTGGGCGCGGTCCCGTATCGGGTGTTATTGCTGGTTTCTGCCGCGCCGTTCGGTGTTTTATAGGTCCTTCTGCGAGGGCTCGAGACCCAGCGCCTTCTCGTAGTTGCGGTGGAAGTTGCGAATGATGGACTCCTGATAGCGCGAGTACCATACATACGCTGGCTGCTTGGTCTTAAGTCCGGCATGGACCTGAGGAACATTACCGCAATCCTGGTCAAAGATCTTGGCCAGGGTGCCCAGCTCTTCAGCCTCCACCCACAGCTGGTCGGCCTCCAGGAAGCGGGTAGGGGTTGTAGGCGGCTTGGGCTTGTCCTTCGGCCATGGGCCCAGCAGCATGGCCTGCATCAGGCATTCGTCGGGGTTGTCGCCGTGTGGACGGAAACGGTAGACAATGCGGCCCCATCCTCCCCAGGGACTGAAATTGGGGAACAGGTTGCTGAAGGTCTGTTCGTTCAGTTCGGCATCGGAGAATTGCTCCACTTCGTCACCGATGTGTCCGCGCAGGTATTCGCGGTTGAAATCTGCCACGCCACGGTAGGTAGCGAGAGCGGTCTGCTCATCAATAACAATGCCGCGATGGGGGCTGGAGCCGCTGACGTTGATATGCCCCAGGCGGCCCCAGTTGCCAAACACGTCGTGGCGGTTATCGGACAGGTCGCCGCCGGCCAGCAACAGCTGCGGGTGGGTGGCAATGGTGTGGTACGCCTCCAGGAAGGCTTCCATGGCCAGCTTCCAGTTGCAGCGCACCACTTTCACCACATCGGCATGCTTATAGCGGTTTTGCAGCTGGATCTTCTCGTAGTGCTGAATCATCTCCGGCCCCATGTGTTCCTCGAGGGAGATGGCGTTTGGATCCGGGTTAATGAAGACGAAACCACCCCAGGTGGCAACCTTGGTTTCCGGCAGCTGACAGACATCCTCGCGTACACCGGGGAAATCCCATTCGGCGGGCAGCTCTTTCAGGGAGCCGTCGATATTCCAGCTCCAGCCGTGGTAGGCGCAGCGGAACTCCCGGGCCCCCTTGCCATTGTGTTCCCGCAATTTGCGACCGCGATGGAGGCAGCTGTTAGGGTAGGCCTTGAAGTCGTTGTCGCCGGTGCGCACTACAATGAATTGCAGGTGGGCGATGTCGTACAGGTAGTAATCGCCGATTTCCGGAATATCATCCTCGCGGCAGGCCATCTGCCAGACCTTTTTCCAGATGTGTTCCACCTCCAGATCGTGATACTCCTTTTTGTAAAACCGATCTGTGGGAATTTTTACCGGGCCACCGGGCATGGGCGACTTGAGTTTATACACCTCTGGAATCAGCTCCGGCCTGCGATCGTTTTCCAGCAGGAACTCCTGCGGAATGTAGGCCGAGGAGCGGACGCCTTCTTCGGTCTCCTTGCCGGGATCACCGACGTAGGGAGCAACGATCTTGGGACGCTCGGTGGTGCCGCGCCCCATATTGCCGGTAAAAGCTGATTTCGGGCTGCTCTCGTGGGGAGGCAGCACAGTCCAGAAGATATCCTTCTCCGGGGGCAGTGTGGGTGCGCCTACCAGGTAAAGCATATGGGGGTCGGCGTAACTCATATCGCCTTCGATCCACGTGCCGTCCCAGGTGAAGAGGCCGGACTTGCCGCGTTTCTCATCGGTAACCCGTACCAGGTTGCCTTCTTCTTCCTGATAAATTGCGCCGCTGAACGGATGGGGCTCGCGTCTCATGATGTTTCCCTCTCTGCTTGTCGGTTGCGGCCTCAGCCGGCACACATACCTTTATCGATCACAATACAGGCGCCGTGGTAACCCTGGGCCTGGTCTGAGGCCAAAAAGGCCACCATGTCTGCTACTTCCTCCATTTCCACCAGGCCGCGTAATGGAGAGGCCCGCCCCAGCAATGTGGGATCCGGATCGGTCACGTTCATCATATTGCGCGCCAGCGGTGTCATCATGCCTCCGGGCGCTACAGCGTTGATACGGACCTTATCGTGCATGTATTCCATCGCCAGCGACTTGGTCATCTGGATCAGGCCCGCCTTGGTAGCACAGTAGGCGGCGTTATAGGCCTGTGCGGTAATCCCCACGGCCGAGGCGACGTTGACGATAGCGCCGGCACTGTCTATCAGGTGGGGCAGGGCGGCCTGAATCAGGTAGAACGGCGCTGCCAGGTTGACCGCCAGGGTCTTTTCAAAAGCGCCGGCAGCCATCTCGGTGGTGCGGCTGGGCAACATCACCGCAGCAACGTTACAGAGGCCGTCAAGACGGCCAAATTCAGCCACGGTAGCCTCAACAGACTGCTGGCAGTTATCGGTCACAGAAAGGTCACAACAGCGGGTCAGCACCCGCACCCCATAGCCACGTAATTGCTCCGCGGCTTGCGCCAGTCCCTCTTTGTTTACATCTGCGAGGGACAGATCCGCGCCAGCGCTGGCGAGCTTGGTGGCGGTTGCCAAGCCAAGGCCTGAAGCGGCGCCGGTAATCAGTACGACCTTATTTTTCATTGGGTTAACTCGAGTTTCTGGAGTAGATTGTTATTATCGAATAACGAGTGTTATCAGTGGATCACGAGTGTGATCGTATGATAACGTTAGCGCAGCTGTCCACCCCTGAAAGGGATGGTGCACGTTAAGTAGCGTGAAGATGACGTTAGCACTGGCTCTCTGGCTGAGGCCTGCTTACCATGTTGCGCTGGCAAAAATCAGACAGAGACATACGGCTGAAACTATGGATTCCTCAAGTATTGTTAACCTGGTGTACCGTTGCGCCGAGCTTTTGAATTGCGGCGAAACCGAACTGGCGGCAGGGCTGTTTGCCCACGCCCGGGTGCAACTGGAACCGGACGGGGAGTTTCTCGGGCAGCGGCAATTGCAGTCAGCCTGGCTGGAGCAGGCTTCCACGGGTGAGCGGCTGATCCATAACCCCATCGTAGAGGTCGATCAGGCAAAGGACACGGCCATCTGTCGGTCCCGTTACACCCTGATACAACCCGGGCTCTCCATGCAGTGGCGGGTCGCCGAGACCGGTATCTACAGCGATGAGTTTGAACGGGTAGGCGGTGAGTGGCGCTTCAGCCAGCGACGCTGCCAGGTGTTGGATGTCTCTGATGATGGTAACCGCAAGAACCTGCGCAAAGTCGCAGCAGAAGGTGCAGGAGCGGCACCCGAACGCGCGGTAGAGATGTCCCCGGCCAAGCAGAAGATTATTACTGCTGCCCAACAGATTTTTTCTACAGTCGGTTATTCCGAGGCGGGTATTCGTAAAATTGCCGATCTGGTGGGTTTGTCGCCTACCATCCTGTTTCGCCATTTTGGCACCAAGGCAGGCCTGTTTGAGGCCGCACTGATTGATGCTATGGGGCCACCCCGTCCACCGGTCTCGCGGGACAAGTTCGGTGAGCATGTTGCCAACCTGTTGGCGGACCCGAACCAGGTCAATTGCCCTCATGCCATGACCATACTGGCCACTGGCAACGAAGAAGCGCGGGAGATTGCCATTCGGGTTCTCAAGGAATATGCCGTCGATCCGATGCTGGAATGGCTTGGTTCAGATCATCGGGAGAGCCGGGCGCGGGAAATCATGGCGCTGTGTGCCGGCTTCGCGCTCTACAATGTACAGTTGAATATGGACCAGCAGCGCAAGGTAGACCCACATATGGTGAACTGGCTGGCGAAAAGTATTCAGGCTGTAGTGGACGAAGCTGGTTGATCCGCCAGCGTCTGTGCCGCTCCTGTGTAACGCTCTTTTATGACCACAACTAAAAAGGAACTGAGAGATGATTTCCCATATCAACCTTGGCACCAACGATCTTGCCCGCGCCGAAGCCTTTTACAACGAGTTAGTAAAATTGTGGGATGGGCAGCTGGGATTCAAAAGCGATCGCACTCTGTTCTATGCCCTGGGCGATGGCGCCAAGCTTGCCATTAACAAACCGTTTAACGGTGAGCCAGCCACAGTGGGCAATGGCACCATGGTGGCACTGGCGGGTAAAAACCCGGAGGAGGTAACCGCTGCCTACACCAAAGCTCTGGAGCTGGGTGGCAGTTGTGATGGCGCCCCAGGTCCTCGCATGGACGGCATGATCTACGCCGCCTATTTTCGCGATTTGGATGGCAACAAGTTTGGGATTTTCTGTACGCCGGATGCCTGATTCATAGGTGACGGTCAGGGGGCCTTGTTATCGGTGACACCGGGCGTCATGCCCGGTTACCACTATGGGCCCCCGCCTGCGCGGGGGCGACAATGTACGGAGAATGGATCGGCAGTAGTAACTGCAGGTTTTCCGCATGGCCACTCCGTTGGTCGCTGCAGTCATTCCCCTACACCAGGTTTGTCGTTTCGGAGCTCCCACCCAATCTGTGATTCCCGCACGTCAGGTTCGTCGCCCCTGCACACCCGATCTGTTATTCCTGCGGGTCAGGTTCGTCATTCCCGAATCCCCGATCTGTCATTCCCGCGCAGGCGGGAATCCAGCCTCACAACCGGGAGCTCACGGTAACGTCACACCAGCGAAAGTCATCAGTGGTTATGCGCACCACCCAACTCGTGCCCGTCCGCGTCGTACACACCGTGATCACCATGCTCCACAAAACCAAGGTTGATCATCCTGCGCAGGAAGGGGTCGGATTCACTGTCACCAATATCGGTGTAATCGGTGGTCTGGTACTGCCCCAATTGCCGGAAGCTGTTCGCCACTGCCGCCGGGTCAGCCTCCACCTTCAGCAGTTTCCATTCGGTTTTTTCCGCGTCATTCTCCAGGCTGATACTTTCAGGCAGCTGGTACTGCTGAGACCAGCGCAGGGTCAGGTTGCCATCCTCGGATCGCTTCACCAGCGTTTGGGCTTCAGTACAGCTGTTGTCAGACGCGTTGTTGCTGTGCATCGATTGCCGTTGCTGCTCTGAAACCAGAAAGTACTTGGCGCTCCAATCGTGGCTGCCCTCAATCTCATCGGGCTGGTACTCAATGCCACGCTCCCAGGCGTCAAAGTAGCGTACCAGGTGCAGGCGTTGCCTCGGGGTCTGCTCCCACAGATCGGTGACCTGCAGGCCGGGATTGCGATAGGCAACCTGCTGCTGGTTGCGGATCACCTCAATGGTCGATTGTGTGGCTGGCTCGCCCTGGGGCTGTCGGGAGATCTGGTAATAGGCGTGTACTACAGTCGTGGATTCACACCCCTGTGCCTGGGGCATAGCAGCGGCTGCGGACAACGCCGGCAGTATCAGGCTACCCAACAGTAAAGCCAGGGCCCGGTACTTTTTGGAAAGGGTATTCGTCATACGGGGATATCCAGTCAAAGTGCTGCGGACAGCTTCCCGGGCAGGGAAGCTGTCCGCAGCGGATCGGGGCGAGTGAAAGGGCTCGCCCCACCACAATTACTTGCGCTTCTTCATGGCATCGCTGGCAGCGGCTTCCAACCCGGCGCTGACGTTCATCACGTGAAAGACCACGCTCTGCTCGTTGGTACCGCTGACCATTTGCGCACCGGGACCGGCACCGTAGACCGCCACATCCTCACCGGCGTGAGTTTCGGACCCCATGGGGACCAGGGTCTCCTGATGGTAGCCGGAGGACTCGGTATTGACGTAGGTGAGGTCAACACGACCGCCAACCGCTGGCTGGCTGTAGGCCACATCGGCATCTGTTACATCGCCCAGATCGCGGAAACCCGGACCATTGGTGTAACCCAGAGTGGTGTAGGGCAGACCATCACCAGCCACTGCTGGCTGATCAGAACCAACCGGGACCACCTTGCCAAGGATGGGGTTACCGCGCTTGGGATAACCGGCAATGGTAAAGACGTGACTGTGGTCGGCGGTGACGATGATCAGTGTCTCCTTCATGTCGGAGGCATCAATGGCTGCCTTGACGGCATCAGAGAGAGCCACGGTATCGGTCAGGGCGTTATAAGCGCTGCCGGCGTGATGGCCATGGTCGATACGGCCGGATTCCACCATCAGGAAGAAGCCCCTGCGGTTGTTATCCAGAATGTCGATGGCCTTGCTGGTCATTTCGGCGATGGAGGGCTCACCGGCGATATCGTTGCCACGATTAGCTTCGTACTGCATGTGCGACTCGTTGAAGAGGCCAAACAGCTTTTCAGTGCTGTTGGCATTCACTGCGTCAAAGCCACTGCGGTCATAGACGTAAGCGCCTTTGGGGTACATGGCTTTCCACTCGGCGGTCAGGTCGCGACCGTCGGTGCGATCTCCTTCCACGGAGCTGACGGCGTCGGGGCTGTTGTAGGCGGCGTCTTTGGGCAGGAAGTGGCGACGGCCACCCCCCATGACAACCTCCATACCATCGACCTTGTTCGCTTTCGGGAAGCGCGCCTTGAGGTTGCTTTCGAAATTGACCAGCTGAGACGCAATGTCCTCACAGCCCGCCTGTTGTGCCGCAGGTGGCATATCGGAGTTGTCTTCCCAGTCACGGTCGGCAGACTTGGCATAGGTCGCAGCAGGGGTGGCGTGAGTGATACGCGCGGTAGAAACGATACCGGTAGACATGCCGGCGATTTCAGCCAGCTCCAGTGCGGTTACCAGTTCGTTACCGGCAACGGTACTGCAATCACCGCGGACGATATTTTCATCCACACCAATAACGCCAACATCGGTTTTTACACCCGACATCATGGCCGTCATGGTACCGGCGGAATCAGGGGTCTGGGCATCGACGTTATAGGTCTTGGCCATACCGGTGTAGGGGAAGAGATCCATGGCGAGATTATTCTCCTCGCCCTGCAGCCCCTTCAACTGACCCTCAAGGATACGAGCAGCGGTTATGGTAGAGACGCCCATGCCATCACCAACAAACAGGATCACGTTTTTGGCCTGACGCGAGCCGTGGTGTTTTTTTAAAACCTCTTGTACGCCCTCAATGAAGTAAGGGTTTTGTTTCTGGTAGTCCGGAATGACTGAACCGTGTTTGCCGGGCTTATCAGCGACGGCGAAGGTGGCAGAAGCCATCATAACGGCGGCGGCGAGCAGGGATATCCCTTTCATGCTGTGTGTCTCCTGATGCTATAAATGGTTTGGTTATGTGCGTGTAAAAATTCTTGACGTCTTAACGTCAGCGGCGCGCACCTTGGGGCGGGCGCATAAAGAAACTAATTGGCAAATGCTTCAGGAGAATGGACGTTTTGTGACAGGGGGGACGCATGACAGCCAATAAAATGAAGAATGCGCCAATATTTACGAGAGCTGTTTAAAGGGTTACTGACCTAATGGGGGTAACAGGGTTTGGAGCTGGTGGATTCCCGCCTCCGCGGGAATGACGCTGGGAACGAACAGGTTTGACGTAAAGAACAGTGTATGGCGCAGTAGAAAGCACAGCAGATAGCACAGGAGATGCGCTCGGGAATGCAGTGGAAGCAACGCTTTCTTACGGGTTGTTTTACCTGGGTGGCTTCACAAACTTGTCGCCACCGCGCTGGCGGGGCCCAGCCAACATAATTGCTATCCCGGGTGACATGATCTGTAGCTTGCTGTAGCCACTACCCGGCATCGAGCCAGGCCGAACTATACCTTTCTTGACTGGCATTACGGTTTTACTGGTTTACGATCGGTGGTGGCATTGCCCTGGGCGTCTTCGGGGTGCGCAGCCCCAAAACAACAATAAGCACACTGCAGGATACAGTTCCCACCATGGTTAATGCTCGTAACTTTCAATACAAACTCATGGCCGCTCTGGTAGCTGCCGAGATTCTCTCTACCTTCGAGATCTCCATGGCGTTTGCTGCACTGAGGTTTATGATCCAGGACTTCGGTAGCCCGTCGGCGGTGGGCTGGACTATTACTGCGTTTCTCCTGTCCGGTGCAGTCTCTGCTGCCATTTTTGGTCGCCTCGGGGATATGCTTGGGCGCAAACGAGTGTTGTTACTGGTACTGGCAATCAGTGTTATTGGATCGCTGATTGCCAGCGCCTGGCCCACGCTTACCGGGGTGATTATCGGCCGTATCGTGCAGGGCGCAGCCGGAGGGATCTTCCCCCTGTGCGCCGGCATATTGCGTGAGCAGGTGGACTCAAAAGTACTGCCAATCTACCTTGGCATCCTCAGTGCCATCCTCACCGTTTCTGCCGGTTTGGGCCTGTTGGTAGGTGGTGTGCTGGTGGATACCTTCACCTGGCACTGGATCTTCTACGTTAATGCCGGCATCGGCATTTTCGCCTGGCTTGCGGTTTACGCGGGCGTTGCCGGGGGCTCACGTTCTGAACGCGAGTCCGGCACCAATTATTTGGGCGGCATCCTGTTTGTACCCGCGGTGGTCATGATTATGCTGGGCCTGAAAAAGTCCGGCGACTGGGGCTGGGATCATGCAGGCACACTGGCATTGGTTATGGGAGGCCTGATGATGGGTGTAGCCTGGGTCTGGAGTGAGCTGCGAGCCAGCAAGCCGCTGATGCATATACGCCTGTTGAAAAATCGCGAACTGCTGCTGGTTGTGCTGTGTGCCGCACTGTTGGGGTTGACCTGGAGTCAGTTTCAGCAGATCTGGTCAATTCTGTTGCAGCAGCCTGTAGCGACCGGGGAAGGGCTGGGGCTGACAGCGTCCATGTCGGGGCTGGTCCTGCAACCCCAGACATTGATGGCGCTGGTGGGAGGCCCCGTAGCCGGCTGGTTTGCCATCCGCTACGGACTGAGGTTCAGCATGGTGTTCAGCTCCCTGCTACTCAGCGCCTGCTGGGTGGCCGCAGCAATTAACCACAGCTCCATAGCGTTTATTCTGGTGCTGATGGTGTTGATGGGCATTGCCAGCGCATTTCTCTACACCATGCTGCCGATCATCATCGCCAGAGTGGCGCCAATGGACCGCACCAGTGAAGCGATAGGTATGATGACGGTGGTGCGTGGGACCGCAACAGGAATCGGTGCACAGGTGGTTGCCTGGTTACTCAGCGTTTCCACGGTCGCCCACCCCGAAAGTGGTGCTTTGTTTCCTGATCACTTCTCTTATCAACTAGCCATGGGTTACATAGCGGTGGGCATCTTTATGGTGTTTCTGCTGTATCTGTTTATGTCGGCGGCCACTGCGGCCCAACAGCCGGACACCGCCGCGCCGAAAGACAGTTCTACTTCTCCGGGGGCTTCCCGACCTTGAGGAACTCCCCGGGTGGCCCCATGCGCAGGTCGAAAACGATGGCCGCCGCGCGCAGGGCGAAGGCGGCCAGGCAGGCTACTAACTCGGAAATCACAGCCGGAGCCCCGAAGTACTTGAGCGTTGCGTAGCTGAAGGAGCCGAGCAGGGCAGCGGTGGCGTAGGGCTGGCCACAGAGGATCATCGGCTGGGTGTTGGTCAGCACGTCGCGGATCACTCCGCCCCCGGTAGCAGTAACCATACCCATAAACACAGCGATACCGAAGGGCGAGCCAAACTCCAGCGCGATATGGCAGCCCACCACGCCAAAGGCCGACAGCCCCAGGGCGTCGGCCCAGATCATCCCCCGGCGATGACTGAGGTCATGCTTGATAAAGATAAAGGTCGCCAGTGCCGCAGCGACACAGAGCACCAACTCGAACGGGTTCTGTGTCCACCATACGGTACGACCCAACAGCAGGTCACGGGTGGTACCACCGCCTATGCCGGTAATCACTCCAATCAGCACAAAGCCGAGTACGTCCATCCGGTAGCGGGCCGCTGTGAGGGCACCACTAACCGCAAACACCACATCCCCGAAGTAGGTAATGGCCAGGATGCTGTGACTGAGGGGGGCAACGGCGACTGCCATGGTAGACATCGGTTTGTGACTCCTGTTGTATCTGCGGTGGCGGCAATAATGCAAGCCATCATAGCAGGGATGAAAGCGGGCTCTACAATGGTGTCTGTGGGCCGAAAGGCGCAGTGGTTGAACCCTCAAGCTCTAACCGCTTTACTTTGACAGGCGGATGGTTTCTTCTACCCTCTGATAAGGACAGATTGGCCTAATGGATAAAAGAGGAACTCAAAATATGGCACAGCGTCGCTTCACCCTTTGTTTTTTCCTGTTGGTGCTCTTGCTCCCGGGGTCTTACGCGTATTCCCAGTCTCTGGAGGTTATTTACCGCAGCCCCGAGCTGAGCTTGGCTAACTACGACCGTATATTACTGGATGACTTAAATATCGCCAGCGCCAAGATGGTTCCCCCGGCCTGGGTCGAAGGTGAAGCCCGCAACCCGCGACGCTGGGAAATCAAGCCGGAAGGCGTGCAAGCCATGCAGAAAGCCTTTCGTGACGTCGCCGATGAATACATCACTGGCAACGGGGGTTACAAAATCGTATCGGCACCGGAGGCCAAAGCCCTCGAAGTTACCGTTTACATTGTCAGTCTGACCCCCTACGCACTGCCGGAAGATGAAGTGGTTACCAAGGGCACCGGTGAACTCACCATGCAAGTGACCCTGCGCGACTCCCTGACCAACAAACTGGTGGTGATTCTGGAAGGCCCGCAACAGGTAGGGGAGGCGTATCACGAGCGCACGGATATCTCGGCCCTCAAAGACCTCAAGTCATTGTTTGTGGACTGGGCCAAGCGACTTCGTACCGCGATGGATGATGCGCATAAGCAGTAACTCCCGATGCTGAAGCCAGCCGCCCGTACAGGCCGCCTGTTTATTATGATATGAGGGGGCCTGCTTTTCCCTATAGATCTGTAGCGGCAACGCTTCAGCGATTTGTGCTCCCCGAACTCTCACAGCAGCTACGCACATACCTTGCAAACCAGCAGATATGGCGGCTGGATCTCAGGCCAGGGTAGGGGCAGTTATTGTAATGGTGATGTCAGTGGCGTCCCAATGGATAATCCTGGTGGCCATGCGTGTGCTGCCGCAGTCCACGTAAAAGTCCGTATTTCCACTCTTAAAGTGGCCTCTGCGGAAAACTGCTCTCAATTTACATTCACGCTTTTGTAGACAACGCTGATATTGGCGGTGTCACTATCAATCAGGTCGTTCCAGGCATAGCGTTTCAGGGCCTGGAGAAGCTGCGGAGTCAGTCTTTCGACCTGACTGTCATAAATAACACTGTCGATGCCGCAAAGAGGGCATACAGCAGTTGTCTCGTCGTCCCAGAATTGCCTGACCCGGGATGCCTCGAAGATCGATAAACAGAAAAAACAGCCACACTGGTGTGACGTCGCGTGGTACTTACGATTGCGGAGGCTCTGTTTGTGCAGAGCAGACAATTTTATTTCGGTCATGGCGGCCTCGCATTATGTTCAGGGTGTTTTAGCAGTTAGCAGGGGTTGCGGCCCTCAGGGGCTCCTGCCCGGGACTCGAGGGGCATTATTCACAGGTTGCACTGAATCCTCTGGCAGCCAGGCCCGAAGAGGGCGGGTATCGCCGGTGTTGGCCGATGGGGCAGCCCTATTGACTGACGTGCAGGGCATTGGTGCCTGCCGGACTACCGCCATCCTCTCCGAGAAACTGCGCCATAAAATAATCCACTTCCGCGATCTGGTACTGTTGCAGCCGTTGCCGGATGTTGCGAAACGTCTCTGCGTAATCCTGGTTGCCATTATCCAGCTCCCTGCGGGCCTTCACGAAAGCCGACAAGCTGTCAGCGGCTTTCAGGTATTTCTTTTCGGTAAAACTGAGGCCGTCGTGGGTCAGGTAGCTGCTCATACGGCCCTTCATGGCCACCGGCAACATCCCCAGCAGTTGCCGCTCGGCATCTTCTTCAATTAGCCGGTAAGCTTCCTGCAGCGCGGGAGAGGAATACTTCACCGGCGTTGGCAGGTCTCCGGTAATGGATTCCGCGCAATCGTGATAGAGGGCCAGCGTTGCCAGCCGATCCGGGTTCAGGTCGCCCTGGAATACCGTGTTATTGATTACACCCAGAAGATGGGCAATGGTGGCAGCTTCCCAGCTGTGCTCCACCACATTCTCCCGCACAGTGTTGCGATGCAGACTCCAGCGCTCAATCCACTTGGTGCGGGTGATGGTTTTGAAAAATTGACTAACCATTGATCGGCCTCCCGATAACTTGTCCCGTGGGCCACAGGTAATAGCGCACCAGCAATATCACCCAGGCAACATTGCCCGATACCATCAGCAGTCCGGCGTAGAAACTGAACCACTGGCCGAGGGTAGGGTAGTAGTAGAGGTTCCACAGCCCCCAGACAGTGAAAAAAAAGCAGGTGGGCCAGTAGACCCCCTTCAGGCGCCGGTCCTGATAGAGGCGCCAGGCGTTCATCCAGGTAAACACTGCGCCCAGTAATTCAAAGCTGCCATTGATGATGTCGGGTGTCATGCCACTCTCCTTGCTGACTTGCCTCAAAGATATGTAGCTGGTGACGTCATGTCCAGATGGCGGAGACTATGAACTGTCGCGTTATCAGGCAGGTCCGAAGGGAGACGTTTTGGCGGATTACCTGATTAATAGGTTGATTTAGCGCCACGACCGGCTACATTATGTGTCGTAATCAGCTACACATCTGCGGAGTTGCTGTTCCGGGTAATAGTTCCCGCCAACAGGAATACGCGTCGGTGATGAAACGTGGATGAAATACCGGAATGAGTAAGAGTAAGAGTATGGGTGAACCTTGGCCGCTGCGTTGGGATCTGCTGCTGCGTTACCGCCTGATCGAGATTGTGGCGCTGTGGGAAGGTCGCTTAACCACCAATCATCTCTGCAAGAGCTTTGGTATCGGCCGCCAGCAGGCGTCGAAAGACATCAACAACTACCTGCGCGATATAGCCCCCGGCAATCTGGAGTACGACAGCAGCATCAAGGGTTACAAACCCGGCGCCGGTTTCAAGCCAGCGGTTACCACCGGCAAGGCGGAAGAGTACCTGCACCTGCTGAGCCGCAACCAGGACATCGCCGAGCGCTTTCAGGGGCTGGACCTGGGGTTTACCCGTACCGAAATGCTACAGGTGCCGCTAAGGGAGGTGCAGCCCCAACTGCTGCGCCCGCTGGTGCAAGCCTGTCGCGACGGCAGCCGCATCGAGGTGAAGTACGTCTCCCTGCACAATCCCGTCGCCCGCAGCCGGATCATTGCCCCCCACACGCTGGTGTACACACCCAGCCGTTGGCACTTGCGGGCCTGGTGCGAGCAAAACGGGGAGTTTCGGGACTTTGTCCTCAGCCGTTTTCGCGGTTCGGTAAAGGTACTGTCGAGGTCGGATAAAACTGCCGAACACGACGACTACTGGAACGCCATCATTCCTGTGCGCATTGTCCCCGACAGCCGCCTCAACAAGGCCCAGCAGGCCGTGATCGAAGCCGACTACGGCATGACCGACGGGCAACTGGTGCTGGAGACGCGGGCATCGCTGGTGGAATATCTGCTGCAGGCGCTGAACATCGACACCCGCAGCGTGGCTGCGAGCCCGGAGGCACAGCAGATTGTGGTGGGTAATCTGGAGCAGGTGGATAAGTGGCGGTTCTGAGTTGGTTGGTCATCAGCTGGGCGGCCGTGCGGTGGAGCGCAAAAATGTCTGCTCAGGGACCCAGGGGACTGCTGTGGGCAGATAGCGGCTTCCTTTAATATATTGTATTTAACATAATATACATTATGCGAATCATTGGCTGCAGGCACAGAGATCAAGGGGCGATTCCCCATATGCCGGCTTCGCGCTCATCCAGCCAGCATCTGCTCCAGCAACCACTGTCCGGCTGGACCCAATGGATCGCGCCTGGACCACGCCACGTCGATATCTACCGTTCTTGGATAACCAGGCGTCTTCAACTCAACGAGAGTTCTGCCAAAGCGTTCAACCATGGCCGCTGGCAGCTCCGCCCACCCAAAACCCAGCTCTGCGAACTCCAGCAGTGTCAGGTAGTCTGGCGCTGACCAGGTTTGCCCGTGACTGTGATGCATGCCTGGTGCATAGGTTTTCAGACACAATTGCCGTTCTCGCTCCAGATCTGCTGCATCCGGTTCCTTGCTGCCAGCCAGTTGATGGCTGCTGCTGACGTAGACCCTGAACTCTGCGTTTTCCGGCAATCTTGCTACCGCAACATCCGCGGGATACGTCTGTTGCGCGGCCAGGATACCCAGCTTTGCCTGACCTTGCTGGATCATGTGGATGACGTCAGCGTCTTCCGCTGGCCCGCAGCGCAATTCTGTATCCGGAAAGCAGTTGCCGAACCTGGCCGCGGTTTCGCCATAGAACAACACGCTGTAGATGTCGGTCATCACCACCGATAACACTGGTTCTATCCGCTGTTCCAGACGCTTGGCCAATGCATCCAGGCGTTCACTGGCAGCCAATATAGCCTCTACGTGGTGTAACACCTGACGGCCGGCATCTGTGAGGAGCGGCTGGCGTCCGCTGCGATCAAAAAGTGGACAACCGATGTCCGCCTCCAGGTTGGCTATGGCGACGCTGACGGTTGACTGGCTTTTTTTGAGCTTGCGCGCTGCAGCCGAAAACGAGCCCAATTCAGCGGCTTCGACAAAGGCAATCAGGGATTCTGGTGAATAGCGCATATCTGTGGAGCCTACAACCTATTGAAAAAACCGATAGTAACTATGTTTTAAGTATCGACTTTGTTAATCATTATGTACAGCAGCTGACGTACGCCAAACCGGCCTGAGCGACCCAGAAGCCATTACCATTACTGCGGAAGACATTATGAACAACAAGCCCGTTACCATTATCGAGCGCATATCACACGCGGCGGGCTATGAACTGCTGGCAGTGATGCTGTCTGCACCGGTGGTGGCTTTTGCACTGGATGTTTCGGTGGCAGATGCAGGCGCCCTGTCGTTGGTCATGTCCCTGATATCCATGCTCTGGAACATGGCTTACAACGCGCTGGTAGATCGCTGGTACACACTCGAACGGATTCGCTGGAGTTTTATCACCAGGCTTGTGCACGGCGTGGTGTTTGAAGTGGGTATCATCAGTATGTGTATGTTGCTTGCCGTATGGTGGCTGCAGATTACGTTACTGGAGGCGTTCCTGCTGGAAGTTGGGTTCTTTGTCTTTATTTTTCCGTATACGGTTTCTTATAACTGGGTCTACGACAAGCTGCGCTATCAGCTGGTGCAAAAACAAGGAGCGGTTGTGTAACTGTCAGGAACAGGTAATGGTAACAGCAAACAGAATCCATACCCCGAAGAAAATCAAGCCGGCTGAATCCGTCGCTTAGCGCTCTTCATGTCATGTTGATTGTCGCCTGTTTCAGTCCGCCATCAATAAGCCCGCTAACCGTTTGGCCACCGGTGTTACAACCAGGGTTACTGGATAGGCAACAACAAAGGCATGGCTCCAGGCGTTTAGCCAGACACTGAGCAAGCCATCGGTTAACCCCAGATTAATCACGGTGACCACGAACGACATAATACAGGACATGAAGCTTGCCATGATCAGGGCAAACACCAGATGGGCGTATCTTCCCGGTATCAACTTAAACCTCCTAAACAACTGAAAAGCAAGTGTGGGTCGCCTGGGGCGTGCGCGCAGCCAGAACTACTTATGTCGAAGACGCGCGCTGTGCCAGTCCTTTTCACTCAGGACCAGATCACCACAACCAGAGCCACCACAATCCCTGCCGCGGCATATTTGATCCCGGATTTGAAGGCGGGCGCCTGACGCACGAACATGACAAAGGATGAGACGGCCAGGAACAACAAGCCCAGACCGAACAATACGTTCATAAAAAACAGTGGGCTGTCAGGTGTGGCTTTATGGAGATCCACCAGCTTTTGCACAGCAGCGGGATAACGCTTTGTGGTAATGCGGGCAATACCATCCGTTTTGGAGTACTGGCCTTGCACAAACAGAATGTGATCGGAGTGCTCCTCCGTTACCCGGAAGTTTTTCAGGCGCAGTTGCTGCCCCAGTTCAATGACAGAGAGCTCTTGCGGCAGCTGCTGCTCGGTGATGTGCTCAAACTTTAAAAAGTCCGTGGTTCGAAAAATCAGCAGCACCCCGCTACTGGCGTAAATAATCATGACTCCCGCAAGAAAAAATCCAATCATGCGGTGGTATTTGCGAAACGTGCTTGCGGTTTTTACGCTCATGAAATCATTAACCCCAATTTAGCTACAGACCGAAAATACTCATCAGGCCTTAGGGCTCCGCCCTCTCCCACCGTACGTCCAGATCTTCTTTGCTGGCCATACGTTGCAGGTGCGAGCCTACAACATCTTCGGCACTGCCGGCTTGCTCCCGGTCAATCAACTCTACCGTCAGGCTCATGTGATCAGCGCCGGCGTAAATCCTGCAGCGCCCGAAAGAAAACTCGATCAGTCCCTGGGCCCCAGTCACGGTGGCCGGAACCTTATGCGCAAAATGCCGGCACAGCTTTCTCAGGTAGAGCTCCCCGAAATGTGTTTTGACCAGGGTATGGGTTCGCATGGTTGTACTTCCTTGGCTGACTTTGCTCCCGGGCACCTTACCCGGGATGCCGACGTAGTATCCTCCTGCTAAGATATGAAAAACACAGATGATTGAGCATAAACAGTATGAAAGATTTCGATTTCATGGCTTTGGACGGCCGCAGTCTGAGAAGCTTCCTCGCTGTACTCGATGAGGGTTCTGTGTCGAAGGCTGCGGTTCGCCTGGGAGTCACTCAATCTGCGGTGAGCCATTTGCTGGACAAGCTGCGGCTGGTGCTCGGGGATCCACTGTTTGTACGAGCTGGCCGCGGAATTGCCCCGACTGAACGGGCGTTGGCCCTGCGGGAGCCGGTGCAAAAGGTATTGGATGGCCTGAAGTCACTCACTGACGACCGGCCGTTCGATCCCCTGGTGGGGCAAATGAATTTCACCATTGCGGCCAACGATTTTCAGCGGGATTTGATTTTTCCTCCGCTGATCCGGCAGCTGCAGGCTGAGGGCGTGGACGCCCGCTTTCGCTTTATGCCTTCAGGCATACCCTCCCCTGAGTTGCTGCGGCGAGCCCGCTGCCAGTTGCTGATTACGCCGTTTCCGCCGGAAGGCAGCGATATCTATCAGCTGCGGTTATTTGATGATCAGTTGGCCTGTTTTTACGACTCTACGGTACGTGAGGCGCCGGCTACGGCTGACGCGTTCGCCGCAGCGGAATATATTGAGGTCTGTTTCGATGATCACGAGTCAGGCGCGCAAGTGCTGCTGCAGGGAGATGCGCCGGATATCGGCCCGCCGAGAGTCTCTGTGCCCAATTTCTCTGCCCTGCCCGGCTTCCTTAAGGGCAGTGAAATGATCTGCGCGCTACCCAGCCTGATGGCGCGGGTGAATCTGCAGGGGGTTGCCCACGCTCCCCTGCCCTTCACCACGCCAGGGTTGACCATGTATCTCTGCTGGCACCGTCGGGACCACCTTGATCCTGCTCACCAGTGGTTGCGGCAGCGTATCCTGGGCCCTTTCAGGGACACTGCCTGAGGTGTGCGACCCTGACTTTGCCGTGCAAAGTTTTATTAATTTTGGCGTTGTACCCTTGCAGAGAGCCGTCCCAGCGCGCGATTCTAGGGAACGACAACAATATGGGGATGTTTTTTTGCTGGAGACCCCTAATACAGCGACATAGGCACCCCTTTATCCAACAGCACTGTCTACTAAATTGTCGGTTTCGGCTATGATTAAGCCTGAATTGGTTGGAAGTAATCCGTTAGAGAGCAACCGGCCCAAACCACTATACCTATAACAAGATAGCTATGAGGTTCAAAGAATGAGCACAGCAGAACAGAAGCGAGTGAACGGCGCTGCCAGCCTGGATTGGCCCGAAAGCTGGAAAACACTGGATCACGGTATCCGCGTCGGCCGCTATATCGATCCCGCCTTCCTGCAGAAAGAGTATGACCAGCTCTGGTCCAAAGTCTGGCAGGTGGCGACCCGTATCGACGCTGTACCCGAGGTGAATGACTACTACACCTACGAGATTGGCAACCGCTCTGTTTTCATTGTGCGCACCGACGCTGACACGGTAAAGGCCTACCACAATGTGTGTCCGCACCGTGCGACGGCACTCACTGAAGGCTCCGGTACCTTCCCCAACGGCAACATCATCTGTCCGTTCCACGGCTGGCGCTGGGATACCGAGGGTGAGAACAAATATGTTCTGGCCCGTGAAGAGTTCCACGGCGGCAAACTCTGTAACAGTGACGTGGCCCTGAAGAGCTTGCCCTGTGTCGTTTATGCCGGTTTTGTATTCATTAATTTCGACAAGAATTGCATCCCGTTTGAAGAGTTTATCGCTCCCATCAAACCCTTGCTCGACAACCTCAACCTGAAAGAGATGCGCCACTACTGGTGGAAGTCTATACCGATCGCCTCCAACTGGAAGGTGGCCCAGGAAGCCTTCTTTGAAACCTATCATGTGCCCGCTACCCACCCGCAGCTGGAAGAAAATGCGGCCGAATTTATCTTCAGCGAAACACAGGATGGGGAATTCGAGGCTTACAACCACCACAACGTGGAATACGAAGTATTCGATAAGGGCCACGGCCGTTTCTATGCCGGTGCAAATACCCCCATGCGGGGCAAGGTGAATGCAACCAAGGTGCAGACCGATCCAGTGGAGGCCATGGCAGCCCGCCTGCAACTGCTGGTGGACGGTATGGACGCTCAGGTGCTGCAGGATGACGTTGATCTGCTGCGCACGCTTAAGGGCAAGCCGATTCCGGAAGGTTCAAGCCTTGGGGCGGAATACATTCGTGTTTTGTACGAGGACGCCGCAGCAAAAAATCGTCCTATGCCGATGCCTACTCCGGAAATCCTGGGTATGTGGGGCGGCGAAGTGTTTATTTTCCCGAATGTGATGATTTTGCCGCAGGCCGGCAATGCCATGATCTACCGCGTGCGCCCGGACAAGACAGACCCTAACCAGTGCACCTTCGAGATCTTCTCCACCCGTTCATTGCCGGCGGCGGTGAAGCCGGAGCGGGCGGAAGTGGAGTACGTCACCAATCCGGAAGACCCCTCACAGGTATACCAGATCCCCCGCCAGGATCTGGGCAACCTGCAACGCATGCAGAAGGGCCTGAATACCGGCGCCATCCGTCAGGTGTGGCTGGCCAGTCACCATGAGAAGATCATTCTCGGCATGCACCAGGAGCTGGACCGCTACCTGGCTGACGAGTAAGCCCCAAGCGCCGGTGAGCGGATCACCGGCGCTGCCCCCCCCTTTTTTCTCCCCTCTCCTTGCTCCACGGAGTATCTCCGAGCCCTACCGATACCGGGCTATACACCCTGGCGTCAGCTGTTGCGCGGTACCACAAATTTGAACGTGCCGTTGGCAATCATCACCAGCCGCTCCCCCTCACGGATTTCGCAAGTGGTGAAGCCGATGCTGCCGCTCTCCTTACGCAGTTGCACGTGGGCTTCCAGCCAGGCGCCTTCGTGAGCGGTGCCAATGTAGTCCAGGTTCAGATTCAGAGAAAACGCCCGCTTGCCGTTGTCCACCTTCTGCACCAGCGCCCTGACCGAGGCAATATCGGCCAAGGTCGCCAGCAGGCCACCGTGTACAGTGCCCAGAGAGTTGCAGTGGCGCTTTTCCACCCGCATGGCGAGATGCAGGATCTCCGCGCCCTGCAAATGGTACACGGGGCCGATCAGGTCCATAAACGGCATGTTGAAATCAATGGGAGCAAAGCCTGCAGGGATATTGTTGGTCACACGGTTTCCTGTTGGTCGGTCAGTATTGGGGGCTGGTTAAAGCTCAAAAAGCGTATCGGTGCGGATCACATACTTGGTGCCACGAGTGATGGGTACCGAGCTGTGCACACAGTGCCAGGGGTGCAGGCCGTGAGGGAAGCAGAGTACGCCCCCGGCCGGTGTACGAACATCCACCTGACGGCGTTCGTTACCGGAGCGGCTTCGTTGGTTGAGGGTATCGCCATCTACCAGGAAGCGGGTCTCCCCACCATCGAAGTCATCACTGAGAAAAATCAGGAAGGTCATACAGCTGTAGCGATCCGGGTAGGCGTTGGTCACCAGCTCGCCGTCAATGGCGCGACTGCCGGGCCAGGCACCATCGGTATGAAACGCGAAGTAGTCCCCTTCGCCGTAGCGGTAGAAGCGGAACCGGGCATTGATACCCAGTGGCCGGTTGCCGTTGTAATCCTGAGCATCCTGCTGCATCAGGTGGGCAACCCGCTGCCAGATAACCCGATCCGTATCGGTATCGGTCACCCACACGACATTGTCATTGTGACGCACCCGGCGCGGCAGTGAGACCGCCGCGTCCGGCAGATAGCCCAGGGCTTCGCTGAGTTCGATCAGTCCATCACACTCCTGCGGCGATAGAACGTTCAGCAGCTGGAATGCACCGGGAACATCCGCAATCGGCTGCCGGGTAATCTGTTCAACGGGGTAGTCGGAGGCGAGGCCCACAGGATTTTGAGTGTGATTTGCCCAACTGGGCAGCGCCGGATTCTCGGCGCCGGCCTCGTAAGCTACGACATAAAAATCGTCGGTATGGGGTGTAGGCAACTGGGCCATTCTGTTGTCAATCCGGTCAATTAGGACAGTCAGTGGCCGCATGGCAACTTCTGACACGCGTGATCACTGAAATGCGGTGCCCATTTTAACCCGCCTGTACCCGCAACGCACGGCAGCGACCCACTACGACCAATTGCTGCTGTATCTGTGAAAATCTAACGAGTAAGATGCCGGCCATGATTTCCCAGGTGTTCGCCATCGTTGCCCCCATCTTCATCTGTGCCGCACTGGGTTACGGCTGGTGTCGGCTGGGCTACGACTATCCGGCCGGCTTTATCAGTCGACTTGTGACTTACATCGGCGCTCCCTGCCTGATCTTCCATAGTCTCGTCAGCCATCCCCTGCCGCTGGATGCCATGGCCCAGACTGCTCTGATTGCGATTTCTATTTTGCTGGTGACGCTGCTGTTCTGGACCTTTCTGCTGCGGGCCTGGAAGCTGGATGTCGCCACCTATATGCCGCCGCTGCTGTTTCCCAACTCCGGTAATATGGGCTTGCCGCTGAGCCTGTTTGCCTTCGGCGAGACCGGTATGACGCTGGGGCTGGGATACATGTTACTGATGATGATTGCTCATCTGAGTCTGGGATTGGCCATTGTCCAGGGCGGTGGCAGCTCGCCCCGCACTATCCTCAAAAACCTTGGTGCACAGCCAATGATCTACGCCATGGCCGCCGGACTGGGGATTTCGGCTGCTGGCTGGCAGGTGCCTCTGTGGATGGGTAACACTCTGGGACTGCTGGCGGATTTCACCATTCCCCTGATGCTGCTGACGTTGGGAGCTTCGCTGGCGACGCTCAAGATTGGTCTCTGGCAGCGGGCGCTGGTACTCAGTGCCATGCGGCTGGTGATAGCCCTTGGGATCACCTGGCTGCTGTGTCGCTGGTTGCAGGTTGAACCCCTGGTGCAGGGGGTGGCCATGCTGTACGCGGCTATGCCTGCCGCCGTATTCAATTACCTGTTTGCCTTCCAGTACCAGCGCAACCCTGAAGAGGTAGCGGGGATTGTGGTGGTATCCACCCTTTTATCCGTAGCCGTTTTGCCGGTACTCTTAGGGCTGATTATCTGACGTTGCGGATAACCAGAAATTCTCAACCAGCCACTGGATTCCTGAACCATGAAAGAAGTGCGTGTTCGTCGCCAACATCAACTGGGCCAGCAGGCCTGCCTGGAAATCGCTGACAAGATCACCGATGGTCTGATCAATCGTATCGGTGGCTCCAAGAGTGTGGAAGGCAACACCATCCACTACAAACACATCAGCGGCAGTAAGGGCGAGCTGGTAGCTACCGATTCCGCGCTGGAAATCAACGTTAAACTGGGCCTGCTGGTGCGCTCACTGGGCAAGACCATTGAGCAGGAGATCAACGACGCCTGCGATAAGCACCTGGGCTGAGCATCCCCGGAAACAACAACGCCCGGTACTGACCGGGCGTTTTGTCTGCTGTGGGAGCCTGTAGTCTCCTCAGCAATGGCACGACTCAGAAAAACCGCTTACTGTTCAGGCGGCTGATCCAGGTCAGCAGCAGTCTGTCAGCGGCTGCCGAAATTGAGAGCCCCAGCTTTTCCTGCAGTGTTTTCTTGTGGGCGAACTCCACGTGGAAAACATCGCCCTCCCCGATCTTCTCAATCAGGTACTGGTCACTGGTTTTCAGCTCATCCACCAGGGCGTTATCGAGTGCGCGCTTGCCGTACCAGACATCGCCATTGGCCACTTCTTCGATATTGACAGCCGGGCGATGCTGGGACACGAACTCCTTGAACAGGTTGTGAGTGTCCTCTAGATCCTCAACAAACTTGGCGCGGTCCTTGTCATCGTTCTCGCCGAACATGGTCAGGGTGCGTTTGTACTCCCCCGCTGTCAGTTCTTCAAAATCGATATCGTGTTTCTTTAACAGGCGGTGGAAATTGGGTATCTGGGCCAATACACCGATGGAACCCATAATGGCAAACGGTGCTGCCAGAATTCGGTCTGCCACACACGCCATCATATAGCCCCCGCTGGCAGCCACCTTGTCGACACAGACTGTCAGGCTGATGCCCTGCTGTTTGATCCGGTCCAGCTGACTGCTGGCAAGCCCATAGCTGTGCACCATGCCACCGCCGCTCTCCAGTCGCACCACCACTTCATCCTGTGGAGCTGCGACACTGAGAATGCCGGTGATAACCTCACGCATGGAGTCCACTGCGGACGCTTTAATATCGCCGTCGAAATCGATCACAAACACGCGCTTGGCCGGGGTCTCCTCCTCGCCGGTTTTGGCAGCGGATTTCTTGCGACTTTTCTCTTCCTGTTTCTCTTTCTTGCGTTGGGCTTTCAGCTCAGCCTTGCGCTGGTGCGGTTCGGTAATGGCGTCCCTCAGGGTCTCCTGTGAATCTTCGTATTCTTCATTCAGTTTGGTGACTTCAAGGTGTCCCCTGTCGCCGCCTTTCTGCCGGTGCCCGGCAGACACCGCAAAGCCGATAATGAAAACGATCACCAGCAAAACGGTAACCGATTTGGCCAGAAACAGGCCGTATTCCGTAATAAACTCCAAGCTATTCTCCGAATGTAGGGGAGGTATTATTTCCAGACCTGCAGCGCTTCCCGGGCACGCTCGTTCAGCGCACGAGTGGTAAGACCGCTGTGGGACAGGTTGATTTCGTACAGTGCACCATCACTCATGGGAACGAAGGTGGCACTGCCATAGAGGGCATCCAGCCAGCTGACGCTGCCATCCAATGCCCGCACCCAACGCCAGGTGTCTACCTGGGCCTGGCTGGGATTAAGGTCGTAAACCGTGCGCTCGCCATGGCGTTCCTTATCCAGCGAGTAGTAGCGACCGGAAAGGCGGTCAAGGCGGTATCCCGGGCGAAAGCCAAGACGTGCCAGTGACGGACTCCACTTGAAAATACGGGCGTCCAGCTGCCATTGGTCACCCCTGAGCTCGTATTCCTGCTCCTGCCCGTCCGCCAGCACCAGGGTGGCCTGGTAATGCTGGTCTTCCAGCCGCTCAAAACTGATGGTGGCCACCGGAGTTTCCTGCAGCAGCTCCTTGTAGCTGAACAGGTCCAGCGCCAACAAGCCCAGCAGTACGGCCAGTACCAGCACCACAAGGTTGACCATCCCCTTGATCCATCCCAACAACCAACCGCGACTGAAAATTGCCTTCAGCGCCAGCAGCAGTACGATGACTCCCACTACCGCCAACACTACCGACAGGATGTCGTAGACCATATTGTTTCCTTACCCGGCTTGTAAATTGATGTCGGCAGCAAACCGACGGCCTTTGTTAATTGCTCACCCGATAGCCAAGGGCACGCAGGCTCTCCTCGGCAATGGAGAGAACGGAGGTGTCCCCGCCCTTTTCCACCTCGAGGGTGTCCAGGTAGTACTCCAGGCCAATGACCGCATCGGCAAAGGTTTCCAGCATCTGCTGCAACGCTGCCGGTGGTGCGCTTTGCTGCAGCAGGTCCTCAATAAACTCCACTGAGGCTCGTACGATATCAGCGGCGTAACCGAGCCCGAGTACGGTGAAGCCACCGCGAATGGCGGTGAGAGTGGAGCCCACATTTTTGATGTGACCCGGATCGAAACTGCTTTCCGAGTAGGAGCTGAGCGCGCGCTTAACCAGTGCCAGGCCTGCTTCCGCCTCCTCGATCACCAGTTTTTCCGCCTCTGCCAGTTGCGATGACGCGATAACTTCGCGACGGGCGATGTTATTGGCTTGATGCAGGTTCTCATCGGAGACACTCAACTTTTCCAGCGAAGAGACACTGCTCTCCACGTAGAGCAGCGAGTCGGCGATTTCGATCAGGTCGGCGTTTTCTGCCATCTGCCCCTGATCACGCCAGTGTTCGATACGGGCAATTTCCTGGCGCAGGGATTGGCCGGCGGCGGTGAGGCCAACCACTGCCAGGATGTCCGCCACTTTATCCAGGTGAGCCGCAAGTTCACCGTACTCGGCCAGACCACGATCGTGGGCCTGGGAAGCGTTCTCCAGGATCTCCTTGATCTGCCGGATCTCGTCTTGCAGCACAGCCGCTACAGAGGCCACGGTATTGAGGCTGGGCCCGCGCAGGGCCTCCTTCTCGCGCTGTAATTCACGATCGGTATAACCGGGACGACTGACCTCATAGGCCTGCAATATGGCCTCAGCCCTCTCAGAAGGGGTATCGGCAATGGAGAGCAGGAACAGAAACTGCCGCACCAGTGCTTGCGGGGGATCCTGGTCGGTAGCGCCAATACCGCTCTGCACCAGGGCCTTGAGCTCCCGGTCCAGCGCCATCAGCGCCAGCTTACGGGGCTTGGTAACCTCCATCTTGCTGGTGCGCAGCGCGTTGAGCGCGGCACCCGCGGTCCACCACAGAGGAGTTTTGCGGCGGGGGCCGGACACAAACTCCAGCCGCTCCAGGGCACGCTCCATAACACCCAGGCCCGATGTTATCTGGCGGTTCTGGAGGACACTCAGAAGCCCGACCTGATACATGTGACGCAGGCGTTTGAGCAGCGCCGCCAGCTCACTGTCGGTCATGGCGGAGGATGTTGTACGGGCGCTATAGGCGGGACTGGTGTTACCCACACCGAGGAAATGGCACTCGGGCAGTTCGGCAACCTTACGCAGGGTGCGCAGTTCATTAATGTAGCTGAGCAACAGCACGGGTACATTGCGTCGTGACTGCTGGGTGTACTCAAGGTATCGGGGCAGGATAAAGAAGGCGTCCGTCAACGCATCCTTAAGTTCTGCAAATGATTGGCTGGCGGTATCGGTGATGCCCTGCAGGGCCAACAAAACCTCTTCCGCAAGGATCGAGGCACCGTCCAGCTGAACCAGCTTGAGGGTTCCCCGCACCTGATCAATGGCGGCGGCACAAGCATTGAGCGCATCCCTGCCCGCTTCCGGGTTGGTGACGAATTGCTCGAGCTTGCCAGCCGCCTCTTCAATGGTGGCTACCAGCTCGTCGCTCACCATATTGAGGGAAGCAATGTTTACCTGACTACTTTGCACCACAGCCTTTGCCCTTCTGCTTATTGAATTTTTGCTCTGGTTGGAAGCTGCCGGCGCTTGACCTGCCGGCTAAAGCTCTATTTTTACCCCCAGCACCGAGTCAGACTCAAGCGTCCACCTCTCAATTCCGGCAACTTGCCCACTATTTATACGGTCTGCTCAAAGGTCCGCCCCCGGGGAGGTAGGGATCAGGTATAATCTCAAAAAAATCATTAAATTACAGTCAGATCCTGCAAAAATGCTTGAAAAATTTCCCGGTATCCGTAGCGTCTGCACTGGCGAAATTCAGGGTTCAGCCGTGCCACACAGACGGATGCCCGTAATAGAGACCAGACAGCGTAAGGTCCATAGTTCGCTATCGGGGGTAGAATCGGCTAGATTCAACGACTGACGTGCGCCCTGCGCGCCGTTTTACTGCACCACAGGGACTCTGTATGGCAACCACCTTCTCACAGGCGCTGGGCAAGAATTTTCTTGGCAACGCGCCGGTCTGGTATAAAAAAGCAATTGTCGCGTTTCTTCTTGTAAATCCCCTTCTCTACTTCACCCTGGGCCCATTCATAACCGGCTGGATTCTGATTGCCGAGTTTATTTTTACCCTGGCCATGGCCCTCAAGTGCTACCCCTTGCAACCGGGTGGATTACTGGCACTGCAGGCGGCATTGCTGGGGCTCACCTCCACCGGGGCAATCTACCACGAGGTAGAAGGTAACCTGGAGGTGATACTACTACTGGTCTTCATGGTGGCAGGTATCTACTTCATGAAAGATATGCTGCTGTTCCTGTTTACCAAAATCCTCCTGAATGTCCGCTCCAAACCCGTCCTCTCACTGCTTTTCTCTCTGGTTGCAGCGCTGCTGTCAGCGTTCCTAGACGCTTTGACGGTAACGGCGGTACTGATTACCGTGGCAGTGGGTTTTTATGCGGTCTACCACAAGGTCGCGTCCGGAAAGATGATTCAACACCCGGATCATGACCATTCGGACGACCAGAGTGTTGTAGAGCTGCATCGCGCCGACCTGGACAATTTTCGTGCATTCCTGCGCAGCCTGATTATGCACGGCGCTGTCGGTACTGCTCTTGGGGGCGTGTGCACCCTGGTGGGAGAACCCCAGAACCTGTTGATTGCGGAAAAAGCCGGGTGGGATTTCGCTGAGTTTTTCCATGTTATGTCCCCCATCACCATGCCGGTGCTGGCGGCGGGTATCGCCACTTGCCTGTTGCTGGAGAAGACCGGAATCATGGGTTACGGCGCCAAGTTGCCGGAAGCCGTGCGCACGGTACTGATGGAATACGCCGCCAGTGTGGATGCCAAGCGCACCTCCAGGGACAAGGTGCAGCTGGTGGTGCAGGCATTGGTGGCAGTGGTGCTGGTGTTGTCGCTGGCTTTCCATGTGGCTGCGGTGGGCCTGGTGGGCCTGTTGGTGATTGTGCTGCTGACCGCCTTCAATGGCATTATCGAGGAGCACCAGATCGGTCGCGCCTTTGAGGAAGCCCTACCCTTTACCGCGTTGCTGGTGGTGTTTTTCGCCGTGGTGGCAGTGATCCACGAGCAACACCTGTTTACGCCCATTATCAACGCCGTACTGGCCATGGATCCGGAGGTGCAGCCCTCCATGTTCTTTATCGCCAATGGCCTGCTGTCGATGATCAGCGATAACGTGTTCGTGGCAACGGTATATATCAATGAGGTTAAGGACGCTTTTGATGCCGGCACCATCTCCCGCCAGCAATTTGATCACCTCGCGGTGGCCATTAACACCGGCACCAACCTGCCAAGCATTGCCACTCCCAATGGCCAGGCCGCGTTCCTGTTCCTGCTGACCTCAGCGCTGGCCCCCTTGATCCGCCTTTCCTATGGCCGCATGGTGGTGATGGCACTGCCCTACACCATTGTCCTCGGTGGCGTGGGGCTCCTGATGGTGAACCTGACGCTCTGATTCAGGCCTGGACAGCTGCAGGAGCCGGATGTAAGGCACCTGCGGTTGTCGAACCGGGGTAGATAGTACGGGGTGGACAGAGGTAGCGGCCGCTACCGGATTATTTCCAGAGACACTGCTCTCCCAGTGCCGCCAGACGCTGCTGGTGCGCATCCAGCTCTTCAGCATTGGCAGTAATTACCGGCAATGGTCGCCGGCCCGGAGCCAGTCGACGAATACCACTGACACCGGATTCGCTGTTGGACTCACTGCCGTCTGCGCCCAGCCCCAGTGACGTCTGGCCACCGGTCATCAGCAGATAGACATCCGCCAGAATCTCGGCATCGAGCAGTGCGCCGTGCAGGTCGCGCTGGGAGTTATCGACACCGTAGCGTTTACACAGGGCATCCAGGTTATTCTTCTGGCACGGGTGTTTCTGCCGCGCCATCACCAGCGTGTCCACCACCGAACAGATGTCCCCTACCGGCGTGAGTGCGGGTTTCAGCCTCGCAAACTCGTGATTGATAAAGCCGATATCAAATGGGGCGTTGTGAATGACCAGCTGCGCGCCTTCGATAAACTGGAAAAACTCAGCCGCGATCTGGGCAAACACCGGTTTATCTGCAAGGAATTCGTTGGTGATACCGTGCACTTCAATAGCACCCTCATCCACCACTCGTTGGGGCTGGATGTACTGATGGTAATGGCGGCCGGTAAGGCGCCGGTTAACCAGTTCAACACAACCAATTTCAATGATGCGGTGCCCCTGGCTCGGTTCGAGGCCGGTGGTTTCCGTATCCAGTACGATTTGACGCATGTCTCTTTCCTTTGTGCCCTTCGTCCATGCCACAGAATGCAGCGGGTTGGGCGGAGTATTAACCGTTTTCAGCGTTTGCGGGGGATGCCCTGGTTGGCGAGCTCATCGGCTATCTCGTTTTCACGATGCCCACTGTGACCTTTGACCCAGTGCCAGCTCACCTGGTGCCTGCCGACCTGTTCATCCAGTTCGCGCCACAGATCGTCATTTTTAACCGGCTTTTTCGCCGCCGTTTTCCAGCCGTTTCGTTTCCAATTGGCCAGCCACTGGGTGATTCCCTGGCGCACGTACTGGGAATCCGTGGTCAAGCGCACGGAACAGGGCTCTTTCAGCGCCCGCAGGGCTTCGATAGCTCCCTTTAGCTCCATGCGATTGTTGGTGGTTTCCGCCTCACCACCGCAAAGCTTCTTCTCTACGCCGCCATAGCGCAGCAGCGCTCCCCAGCCTCCGGGCCCCGGATTGCCCTTGCAGGCACCGTCGGTAAATACTTCTACTTGCTTCATTAAACCTCATCTTTTCTGACCAGCGGCACCACTTTGCCGCCCTTAACCGGGGTCTGACGCCCGCTGACCCGCCCTGCCGGCTTGCCGATCACCAACTCCATGGGGTTGATACCCTTCCAGCTCGGCTTTGCCAGAATCGCCGCCCCCACCTCTTTACGGGCAACTACGAGGTAGTAGCCGCCAAAGGGGAGCCTGCATTTCTGGCCCAGCGACTCCAGAAAGCCGGTACGCCGCAAGGTTCCCTCGTGATTAATGGGCAGCCGATAAAAACCGTACTTCACCTCAACTGGTTCGCAATCCAGCAACTGCAGCCAGTCGATAACCCGTCCCGCGCGCAGGGAGCGCCGCCGCCACAGGTCGCCCGCCCCGATCCACTGGGCGAAGACCTTGTAGAGCCCTTGCAGGCTCCAGGGGTTGAAGCCCAGAATCAGCAAGTGACCGTGAGGAATCAGCACCCGGTTGGCCTCACGCAGTACCTGGTGAGGGTTACGGCTGAACTCAAGCACATGGTGCAGAATCACCACGTCAATTGACTCTCCCTCAAGCGGCAGTGCTTCGCACTGCGCCAGCGCACCGGCAGCAAAACCATCCACTGGCGCCAGGCGAAAGCGATGGTTGATCAGGCTCTCTTCACTGAGTCCTGCAACCCGGAAATTACTCAGCTCCAGCAGGTGGTAACCAAACAGTTGGCCCAGGTGCTCGCCCAGCTGGATTTGCTGTTGCGCAAACAGGGCGTGCGCCAGTGGTGTCTGTTCCCACCCCCGCAGCCCCTGCATGGTATCGGCCGGAGACCGCAGGCCGTGTCGCAGATTGGCCCAGTGGATCAGCTTTTTCACTTGTGCGAGCAGCGTCATGGTTTCAACCCTCCTGCGGCGCCGAATCTCTGGCGGATTGTGCATTGCAAGCGTTGCCTGGGGTATTATGCCGGTATCACTGACGAACCTCCATGGCGAACCCATGATCCGAATTATTCCCGTACCGGCCTTTGCCGACAATTACCTCTGGCTTTTTCACCAGCCCGGTCAAAAACTCGCGTATGTTGTTGATCCGGGCGATGCCACCCCGGTTGAAGCTGCTCTCGCAGAACACGACCTGCAACTGGCGGGCATCCTGGTTACCCATCACCACGCCGACCATATTGGTGGTATTGAAGCCCTCTGCCGCCACTGGCAGGTTCCGGTCTACGGGCCTGACTCCGCCAACATCCCCCAGGTAACGGATCCGGTGGCAGAGGGTGAGTCACTCTCCCTGGCGATAGCGGCAGATGGCGCCTGCGTCACCTTCGATGTACTGGAAGTACCTGGACATACCCTGGACCATATCGCCTACCACTGTGCCGATGAGGCCACAGTCTTTGTGGGCGATACCCTGTTTGTGGGTGGCTGTGGCCGCATGTTTGAGGGTACCGCGTCACAGATGCAGGCATCGCTGCAGAAGCTCCGGGAACTACCCGCGGACACCCGCATCTATTGTGCCCACGAGTACACCCAGGCCAACTATCGGTTTGCCGAGGCTGTAGAGGGGGGTAATCCGGCGGTAATCGCGCGGGTAGCGGAAGTGGCCGCGGCGCGTGCGCAGGAGCAGGCAACTGTACCCAGCCGCCTGCAGCAGGAGCTGGAGACCAACCCGTTCCTGCGCTGGGACAGCCCTGCGGTTGTCCGGGCAGCAGAACAGCAAAGCCAGGCAACCCTCGCCACTGCGGCCGAGGTTTTCGGGGCTCTGAGACGCTGGAAGGATAACTTTTAACCAGATCTCACTGCCAGAGGTTGCGCGTTGACCCGGGTAAGCGACCACTCTACACTCGGCCAAATAAGCCTAGAATTACAAACTGACGCGAAGATAGCTGTATGATCTATAAGTCTCTGCTTGCCGTTGCTGTTTCCGGATTTACCCTGGTCGGCTGCAGCACATTACCTCCGGGTGAAACCTCCGGTGCGCTCCCAACCGAAAGCGCCCTCCAGGAAATCGCCGACGCACCAGCAGAGAGTGTGGCTCCGGCCGAGGAGCAGGCCATCGCTGCCGAACCGGTGGATCTCTGGCAGCGCATGCGCAATGGCTATCAATTGCCCAAGGATGACAACCCCCGGGTACAGAAGTACCTCGAGTGGTACAGCAAACATCCCAGCTACATTACACGTGTGACAGAACGCGGCGCGCCCTTCCTGCACTATATTCTGGAGCAGCTGGATGCCCGCAACATGCCTCTTGAACTGGCACTGCTGCCAATCGTGGAGAGCGCCTTCGATCCCTTCGCCTACTCCCATGGCCGCGCCTCGGGAATGTGGCAGTTTATCCCCGGCACCGGCAAACAGTATGGTCTGAAGCAGAACTGGTGGTACGACGGACGTCGCGACCCGATGGCGGCAACTGACGCAGCTCTTAACTACCTGTCGGATCTGCACCGGCGGCTCGGAGACGATTGGCTGCTGGCGCTGGCATCCTACAATACCGGCGAAGGCAATGTGCGTCGCGCCCAGAAGCGCAACGACAAAAAAGGCATGCCCACCGACTTTTGGTCGCTGGACCTGCCACGGGAAACCGAGATGTACGTTCCGCAGCTGATCGCTCTGGCCATCATTTTTGAAAATCCGGAGCAATACCAGATCACCCTGAGCCCGGTTGAAGACATCCCCTACTTCGAAGCTGTAGACGTGGGATCGCAGATTGACCTGGCGCAGGCCGCCTCCATGGCCGATATCAGCCTGGACGATCTTTACAAACTCAATGCCGGCTTTAACCGCTGGGCCACCGATCCCCAGGGTCCCCATCGCCTGCTGGTGCCGATCGACAAAGCAGAAGGCTTCCGCGAACAACTGGGTTCCCTGCCTGCTACCCAGCGAGTCTCCTGGGAGCGCTACAAAGTTCGCTCCGGTGATTCGTTGCTGGGGATCGCCGGCAAGTACAACACCACGGTGGAGACACTGCGGGAACACAACAACATCCGCGGCAACCTTATCCGTGCCGGCCAGATGCTGTTGATTCCTACAGCCAGCCAGCCTGCCAACGCCTATACCTACAGCGCCAATCAGCGTTTGATGCGCACCCAGGAGAAAGGCTCGGGGGCCAGTGGCTCCAGCAAGGTGACCTATCAGGTACGCCAGGGCGACAGCCTCTGGAGCATTTCCCGCAAATACAACGTCAGCGTTCGCAAGCTGGCTAAGTGGAACGGTATGGCTCCCGGGGACACACTGCGCAGCAACCAGAAGCTGGTGATCTGGACCACCTCCGGCGCTGCCGCCACCGCCAGTAACAACAACCGCAATGATGGCATCATCCGCAAGGTGGCCTACCAGGTACGCAAGGGCGACTCACTTGCCCGCATCGCCGGTAAATTCAATCTGTCCGTTAACGACATTTTGCGCTGGAACGGTGTCAACAAGAACGCCTACCTGCAGCCCGGCCAGTCCCTGACCCTGTTTGTGGATGTAACCCGGGCCTATTAAACGACGATCCTACACCGGCAGCTGCCTGGCTGCCGGATCCCTCCCTCCTTCGCGAGAGCACTTTGTCGCTACGGATACTCCAGTTTCTGACAATCAATGGTCGTTTTCGGACGTTACCGGCTTGGAATCAGGGATATAAATCCGTAACCTTGAGTCATATTGGCTGCCAACACGAGCAACCTGACATGGAATATATATGGGTCGTCACCAACACCGCACAACCTTTCTGATATTGCTTCTCTGTCTGCTGTACACCGCCGCTGCGGCCGCCGCTGACCCCTCTTCCAGAATTATCCGGGCTCACGCCATCGCCATGCACGATGAACCCAGGTATGGCCCCGGGTTCCGTCGTTTTGACTACACCTCTCCCGACGCCATTAAAGGTGGCCAGCTGCGCCTCTACGCGATGGGCACTTATGACAGTCTCAACCCCTATATTGCCAAAGGCACACCCGCTGATGAGCTGGGCCTTATCTATGACAGCCTGACGGTAGCTTCCGCCGATGAACCCTATACCCAGTACGGGTTATTGGCTAAGAGTATGGAGTATCCGGAAGACCGCTCGTGGATTATTTTCCAGATCGACCCCAAAGCCCGATGGCACGATGGCGAGCCGGTAACTGCAGCGGATGTGGTATTCAGCTTTAATCTGCTGATAGAGCAAGGCAATCCCTTTTACAGTTTCTATTACTCCGATGTGGAAAACGTCGAAGCGGTGGACCGGTTGCGTGTACGCTTTCGCTTCAAACCCAATTCCAGTCGCGAAATGGTAATGATTGCCGGGCAACTACCCGTATTGCCCAAGCACTTCTGGGAAAGCCGCGATTTCTCCCGTTCCAGTCTTGAGGTACCACTGGGTAGCGGTCCCTACCGTATTGTCTCCACAGATCCGGGCCGTTCGATACGCTACGAACACGTAGATAACTACTGGGCTGCAGAGCAACCAACCCGCAAGGGGCTGTTTAACTTCCGCACTGTCAGCGTGGATTACTATCGCGATGAGGATGTGGCGCTGGAAGCATTCAAGGCCGGCGAGTACGATTTCCGTTATGAGCGGGTCTCCAAGCTGTGGGCAACGGCCTACGATATTCCCGCGGTGCGCAACGGCACCATGGTGCGTGAGGAGATACCCCACAGCAACCCGGCTGGCATGCAGGCGTTCGCACTCAACCTTCGCAATCCGCTGTTGCAGGATCGCCAGTTGCGCATGGCCATGGAGCTGGCGTTTGATTTTGAGTGGACTAATCGCAACCTCTTTTACGGTGCCTACAAGCGCAGCGCCAGCTATTTTTCCAACTCCTTTCTGGCCTCGTCAGGGCTGCCATCAGAGGAAGAACTGAAGCTGCTGGAGCCCTATCGTGAGCAGCTGCCACCAGAAGTGTTTACCGAGCCCTACCAGCCTCCCGTATCCTCCGGCAATGACAACAATCGCTCCAATTTACGCAAAGCCAAACACCTGCTGGATAGCGCCGGTTACTACGTTGAAAAAGACCAGCTCTATACACCGGACGGCAAACCGGTACAGTTTGAGTTTATGCTGTACGACCCCTCTTTCAAACGCATTACCAACCCGTTTGTGAAAAACCTGGCGCGTCTTGGCATACAGACCAAAGTGCGTGTGGTAGACGCCTCGCAGTACATCAATCGCCAGCGCAGTTTTGATTACGACATTATGACCCTGGTCATCCAGCAGTCGCTGAATCCCGGCTTTGAACAACGGGATTACTGGGATTCCCGCTCCGCGTCTGTGGCTGGGAGCCGCAACTTTATGGGCATTGCCAATCCGGTGGTAGACGCCCTCGTGGCAAAGGTCATCAGCGCTCACTCCCAGGCCGAACTGGTCACTGCCACACACGCTCTTGACCGGGTACTGCTGCATATGCACTACGTGATTCCCCACTGGCATATCGACCGCCACCGTATTGCCTACTGGAACAAGTTTTCCCGGCCGCGGGTCTCCCCCAGCTACGATTACCGCTATGAGACAGGCCTGATGACCTGGTGGCAGTCCAGCGCCACACCGCAACCTAAGGATCGCTGATCAATGGGAACCTATATACTTCGACGCCTGTTGTTGATGATCCCGACACTGCTGGGCATCATGGTCATCAACTTCCTGATAGTGCAGTCTGCCCCCGGTGGGCCGGTAGAACAGATGATCTTTCAGCTGGAAGGACATGGTACTGCCGGGGTAAATACCCGGCTCGGGGGAGCGGGTGGTGAAACTGCCAGTTCCGGCTCCCCTTATCGCGGTGCCCAGGGGCTGCCACCGGAAGTGATTGCCAAGATTGAAGCGCTCTACGGCTTTGACAAGCCACCACTGGAGCGCTTTACCGATATGCTGACACGCTACGCGCAGTTTGATTTCGGCGAGAGCTTTTTCCGCAACCAAAGTGTTTGGCAGCTGATCCTGGATAAGATGCCGGTCTCCATTTCTCTGGGACTGTGGAGCACCGTCATCATCTACCTGGTTTCCATACCACTGGGAATTCGCAAGGCTGTCAGCCACGGCTCGGCGTTCGATGTCTGGACCAGCAGCATCATCATTACGGGCTACGCCATCCCGGGCTTCCTGTTTGCCATTATCTTGATCGTGCTGTTTGCCGGAGGCAGCTACTTTGACTGGTTCCCGCTGCGAGGGCTCACCTCAGACAACTTCCAGGAACTTAGCCTGACGGGTAAAATCGCTGACTATTTCTGGCACCTTGCACTGCCACTTCTAGCCTACACCATCGGTGGCTTCGCCACCCTCACCATGTTGACCAAGAACTCTTTTCTCGATGAGATCAATCGCCAGTATGTGCAGACGGCACGGGCCAAAGGGCTGGGTGAGTCGCAGGTGCTCTATGGTCACGTTTTCCGTAATGCCATGCTGATTATTATCTCCGGCTTCCCGGCCGCGTTCGTCGGTATCTTCTTTACCGGCTCACTGCTGATCGAAGTCATCTTCTCGCTGGATGGGATCGGGCTGCTGGGTTTTCAGGCAGTTCAAACACGGGACTACCCGGTCATTTTTGGAACCTTGTACATATTCACTCTGATCGGCTTGCTGGTGAAGCTGATGTCCGACGTGGTCTATGTTCTCGTGGATCCCCGTATCCACTTTGATGCGCAGGGGAAATAACCCAGCATGATTAATGTCACCCTGAGCCCGATTAACCAACGCCGCTGGAAAACGTTTCTGCGCAATCGGCGGGCACGCTGGAGCCTGGCCTTGTTCCTGGTACTGTTCAGCGTCTCCCTGATAGCCGAGTTCATCGCCAATGACAAACCGCTGCTGGTTCGCTTCTCCGGCGACTTCTATTTTCCGGTAATGCAGCACTATCCCGAAACCACCTTTGGCGGCGACTTTGATACCGAAGCAGACTACAGTGATCCCTACGTGGTCGACTTGATCAACAACCGCGGCTGGATGCTGTGGCCAATGGTCCACTTCAGCTATGACACCCATGTGGCAGATCTCTCCCAACCGGCGCCTTCCCCTCCGGACAGTCGCAACTGGCTGGGCACTGATGATCAGGCGCGGGACGTGTTTGCGCGGGTACTGTATGGGTTCCGCCTGTCCATACTGTTCGCACTGGTATTAACCGCTGGCAGCTGTGTCATGGGCGTAGCGGTCGGTGCGGTACAAGGTTATTTCGGTGGTCGCGTCGACCTGTTGGGACAACGCTTCCTGGAAATCTGGGGCGGGCTGCCGGTACTGTTCCTGCTGATTATTATGGCCAACATTGTTACCCCCAGCTTCTGGTGGCTACTGGGAATCATGTTACTGTTCAGCTGGACCTCACTGGTGGACGTGGTGCGGGCCGAGTTCCTGCGCGGCCGTAATCTCGAATATGTGCGCGCTGCCAAAGCCCTGGGGGTCGGTAATATCACCATCATGTGGCGACACATTCTCCCCAACGCCATGGTCGCCACCATGACGCTGACGCCCTTCCTGATTACCGGCGCCATAACCACCCTTACGTCACTGGATTTTCTCGGCTTCGGCATGCCTCCCGGGTCACCATCCCTGGGTGAGCTGGTGGCACAAGGCAAGAGCAATCTGCAGGCGCCCTGGCTGGCACTTACCGCCTTTACCGTGCTGTCATTGATGCTGACGCTGCTGGTGTTTATCGGTGAAGGTATTCGCGACGCTTTTGACCCACGACTTGTCCAAGGCTGACCTCCCTATGAATGACCAACATGCACTGTTGCAAGTCACCGACCTGAGTGTTGCATTTCGGCAGGGTGACAGCACCCGGCTGGTAGTGGACAAGGTCTCCTTCTCCATCAACAAAGGCGAAACCCTGGCACTGGTGGGCGAGTCAGGCTCCGGCAAATCGGTCACTGCCTACGCCATCATGCGACTGCTGCCCTACCCTATGGCATTTCACCCCAGCGGTGAAGTGTACTTCGATGGCCAGCCCCTGCTGAATCTCAAACAGGAGCAGATGCGGCGCCTGCGTGGCTCACGCATCGGCATGATTTTCCAGGAGCCGATGACCGCACTCAACCCGCTGCACACCGTAGAGAAGCAGATCAGTGAAGTGATTATGCAGCACCGCGGCATCTCCCGCGCCGCGGCACGCCCCCTGGTGCTGTCACTGTTGGAGCAGGTACAGATACAGGAACCCGCGTCACGCCTGACAGCCTACCCACACGAACTTTCGGGCGGACAGCGGCAGCGGGTGATGATTGCGATGGCGCTCGCCAACGAGCCTGAGCTGCTGATCGCCGACGAACCGACCACCGCACTGGACGTAACCGTGCAACGGGAGATACTCGACCTGCTGCGCCAGATCCAGGCCGAACGCCAACTGGCCATGCTACTGATAACCCATGATCTCGGTGTGGTGCGTCACATGGCGCAACGAGTGGCCGTTATGCGCCAGGGGCAGCTGCTGGAAACCTCTGGCTGCGAGGCGCTGTTTGCCGCACCCGCCCATGAGTACACCCGCATGCTCATCAACAGTGACGCCAAAGGGGAAGCTGTGGAAATGCCGGTGGACTCCCAGGTTATCCTTCGCACCCGGGACCTCTGCGTAAACTTTCCCTTGCAGAAAAACTTTTGGGGCAAGACCCGGCGCTGGTTGCGTGCCGTGCAGGGCGCAAACCTGCAACTTCGACGCGGCGAAACCCTCGGCATCGTCGGTGAGAGTGGTTCCGGAAAATCAACCCTCGCCCAGGCTATTCTGCGACTGATTAACAGTACAGGTGAGATCCACTATGGCCAGGATCAGCTGCAATTAATGAGTAATGCGCTGATGCGGCCTTTGCGGGCACGCCTGCAGATTGTATTTCAGGACCCGTTTGCCAGTCTCTCCCCAAGGATGACCGTCGAGGAGATTATTCAGGAGGGCCTGCTGATTCACAGTAAACTGTCGCCGGCGGAACGTGTTGAGGCGGTGAAGTCTGTGATGCAGGAGGTAGGACTGAACCCGTCAGACCGGCACCGCTATCCCCACGAATTCTCCGGCGGTCAACGCCAGAGAATTGCTATCGCCCGGGCAATTATTCTGAACCCGGAAATTCTGGTTCTGGACGAGCCGACATCAGCCCTGGACAAAGCGGTGCAGGCACAGGTGATAGAGCTGCTGAAATCCTTGCAGCGTGACCGTCAGCTAAGTTACCTGTTTATCAGTCACGACCTGAAGGTGGTGCGCGCCATCAGCCACCGGATATTGGTGATGAAAAATGGCGTAATCGTCGAAGCCGGCAGCGCTGCACAGGTGCTTTCGGAACCAAGTGAGGAGTACACCCGTACCCTGCTGGCTGCGAGCTTCGCCTGATCAGTTCGCTGCGGGCCTCACATCCCCAAACAAACAAAAAAGCCCAGCCAAGTGCCGGGCTTTTTTATGGTGGCGCGGGATTGGGAGATCAGTAGATCTCTATATCGGCCTGTTCCTGCAGTGCATTCTGGAACAAGACCATATCCATATTGCCCATCTCCTGTGCGAACCGTTGCTGCACGGCAAACATCTCATCCGCGCTGAGGTCCTGCAGCTGACCAGGCTTCACAACGGTCAACTGGACCACGACCGTATCGCCATTTGCCAGTGTCACCTGACTGGTGACAGCTGTGTCCGCAGCTGGCCTGGGCAGATCGAATACATGCTTCAGCAGACCGGGGTCCGCCTCAACAGATGAGCGCGCCACTTCCGGGTGAGCCTGCCACTGGAGTCCCGCAGCCTCAGCGACTGCCTGTACGCCATCTCCCTGCCCCAGCTTGTCGATCAGGGCGCCGGCTTCAGCCTCGTGGGCCATCTCCACCTTGCTCCGGGTCAGCAGATCAACGATCTCGGTCTGCACCTCTTCCAGGGGCCTGACCTGTGAAGGTTTATGATCTTTCAGTTTCACCACTACAACGTGACTGTCACCGACTTCAATGACGTCACTGGCAACACCTTCGCGCAGCACTTCGTCGCTGAAAACAACCCCGAGCACCTGATTGTTAGAGAGAACACCTTCGCCGCCACGGCGGTCGAAAAGTGCCGATACGCTGGCTTCAATCCCCAGTGACTCCGCGGCGTCAGCCAGACTCACAGCATTATAGGTGGCGTCAGGGAGCTCATTGAGCAGTTCGGCATAGACGGACTCTGCTGCCGCTCTGGCCAGGGTTTCGCGAATGCGCTCTTCAGCCTCCTCAAACAAGGGCGGCTCACTGCTTTGGACATTCAGCAATTTAATAAAATGGGTGCCGGCATCAGTTTCGACAGGTCCGGATACCTGCCCCACTTCCAGGCTGGCAGCGGCAGTCTCGAATGCCTCCGGAAAGCTGGTACCGTCAGTCATGCCCAGGTCACCACCAAAATCACGGGAGCCGGCATCGTCAGATAGCTCTTTCGCAACCTGCTCAAACGGCTCGCCGGCATCGAGGCGTTTCTGCACCTCGGCGATCTTGGCTCCCGCTTCATCACTGGGCTCGATCTGGATATGGGCGACGTGGCGCTGAACCTGCTGCTCAAAACTGGCCACTTCAGCATCGTACTGGGCCTTAACATCGGCCGGATCTACCGGAGTACTGGCGGCCAGGTCATCCAGGCTTAGCTCGATATACTCCACTGATACCTGCTCAGGCGCCATAAAACGCGCACTGTTGGCAGTGTAGTAGTCGTTGATCTCCTGCCCGGAAACCTCAGTCTGCTCTGCTGCAGGCTCGTATGGCAGGGTAATGGTGTAGAAGCTGCGCTGTTGCAGCGTCAACGCCGCCAGGTGGCGCAGTTCCGCCTCAGCCGCCAGACTGCTGTTGACAATACCACTGCCCAACTGGCTGACAATAACGTCTTCGCGCAGCTGTGCCTTATAGGATACCGGCGTATAGCCCATGGCGCCCAGTAGCTGGGTGAATCGCTGGGGACTGAAGACTCCGTTCTCCTGGAAAGGGACTGTATCAACAATGTTCTTGTCCAGGTCCGCATTGGAAACGGTCAAGCCGCCATCCTCCGCAGCCTGACGCAACAGTTCACGCTGCACCAACCGGTTAAGTACTGGCTCACGCAGGGCTTCTTCACTCAGCAATTCCGGTGGCGCCTGGTCACCGAAGCGCTCCAGCAACTGCTGTTTCTGTAGCCGCACTGCCCGCAGCAGTTGCAGTTCTGAAATCTGGGTGTCATTGACCTCAGCAGCATTACCGGTGCTGCTGTCTTGCATGAAAAGAGAATCGACACCAAATAAAACGAACGGAATGGCCATAAGGCCGACAATTAGGATCGCAAAGGTGCCTTTGAGGTTATCCCTGAGTGCCTGCAGCATAGATTACCTTTGGCTGGTTTGAATACGCGTTATCGTGTTAGTAAAAAGGCGCATCTGTGAAGATACGCCTTTTTTCGGAGAAGCGCCCTTTTTGCTGCGGGCGCTTATGCGCTGGACCTGAATCGGTAGCCGATCAGTTAACAGCGTCCTTCAGAGCCTTACCAGGCTTGAAGCTTGGAATCTTGGCTGCTGCGATTTCAATTGGCTGGCCAGTCTGTGGGTTGCGACCGGTACGAGCGGCGCGCTCCTTCACAGAAAAAGTGCCAAAACCTACCAACACAACCTGATCGTCAGACTTCAGGGCACCGGTGATGGCATCAACCATGGCATCGACGGCACGACCTGCTGCTGCTTTAGGAATGTCGGCAGAAGCGGCAACCGCTTCAATCAGTTCAGATTTATTCACAAAAAACCCCTTGTTATTCGGATGAATTCAGTTGTTCCTTCAGGGAAATATTTCGAAAGGAGGCAATCCCTTTTGCTGCCTCAACGCCCGCTCGCTGCAAGGAAAGACGTTTTATACCAACTGCGTTTGGGGCGGTCAAGGCAAGTTTGCGGCAATTAAAAGAAGGTATTTCACACTGTTTAAATTACAGGCAACGTGCCGCTTTTCCGCACCAGCACAAGGCAGTGATGCGGAAAAGCGGGAGCCTCAGTGAGTGCTGATGCGGGGGTTGGAGCTACCCTCGGTTTGGGCTTTGGCTTCAAGCGCCCGATACTCTTCATCGGAGTATGGAGTGGGCATATGCTGCAAAGCCACCTCCAGAACTTCATCAATCCATTTGACCGGAATAATCTTCAGGTCAGCTTTGATGTTGTCAGGAATGTCCTTCAGGTCACGCTCATTTTCGTGTGGAATCAGCACGGTCTTAATACCACCCCGGTGGGCGGCCAGTAATTTTTCCTTGAGGCCACCGATTCGCAACACCTGGCCACGCAGCGTAATTTCACCGGTCATGGCCACATCAGCCCTTACCGGGATGTTAGTCAGCACCGAAACCAGTGTGGTACACATCGCAATACCGGCACTGGGACCATCTTTTGGTGTGGCACCCTCAGGGACGTGAATGTGTATGTCGTGGTTATCGATAAAATCAGGTGCGATACCCAGCCCCTGGGAGCGTGAACGAACCACTGTCAGCGCAGCCTGGATGGACTCCTGCATAACATCGCCCAGGGATCCGGTCTTGATGATACGCCCCTTGCCCTTGACCGCCGAGGACTCAATAGTCAGCAGTTCTCCGCCCACCTGCGTCCAGGCCAGGCCGGTCACCTGCCCTACCTGGTTCTCCTCTTCTGCGACGCCGTAATCGAACTTGCGTACGCCGAGGTAATCTTCCAGTTGGTCAACAGTAACCCGGTCCACCTTGATATTGGCATCTTTTACATGCCTGGTGACGATTTTGCGGCAAAGTTTGGCAATCTCTCGGTCGAGACCACGGACACCGGCTTCGCGGGTGTAATAGCGAATAATGCCCAGGATTGCATCCTGATCAACAGTCAGCTCCTGCGTCTTCAGACCGTTGTTTTTCATCTGTTTGGGAAGCAGGTAACGCAGAGCGATATTCAGCTTCTCATCCTCCGTGTAACCCGGGATACGGATCACTTCCATACGGTCCAGCAGTGGCCCCGGAATATTCATGGAGTTGGAGGTACAGATAAACATCACCTCTGACAGGTCATAGTCGACCTCAAGGTAATGGTCATTAAAGGTGTTGTTCTGCTCGGGATCGAGAACTTCCAGCAGCGCAGAAGCCGGGTCGCCTCGGTTATCCATGCCCATTTTGTCGATTTCATCCAACAGGAACAGAGGGTTCTTGACGCCCACCTTGGACATTTTCTGGATCAATTTGCCGGGCAGTGAACCGATATAGGTCCGACGGTGACCACGGATCTCCGCCTCGTCGCGAACACCGCCCAAAGCCATACGGATAAATTCACGGTTGGTGGCACGGGCAATGGATTCACCCAGTGATGTTTTACCAACACCTGGAGGCCCAACCAGGCACAGCACAGGTCCCTTGAGCTTCTTGACCCGCTTCTGTACCGCCAGATATTCAAGAATGCGCTCCTTAACCTCTTCCAGCCCATAGTGGTCGGCTTCGAGAACGGATTCCGCACGGGCCAGGTCGTGACGCACCTTACTGCGCTTGGACCAGGGTACACTCACCATCCAGTCGATGTAGGCCCGCACGACAGAAGCCTCGGCCGACATCGGCGACATCATTTTTAACTTGGAGAGCTCAGCCCGGGTCTTACGCTCGGCCTCCTGAGGCATTTTAGCGCCAGCAATCTTCTGCTCAAGCTCTTCCAGCTCGTTGGGCTCTTCGGTAATTTCGCCCAACTCCTTCTGAATGGCTTTCATCTGCTCATTGAGGTAGTACTCGCGCTGGCTCTTTTCCATCTGCTTTTTGACGCGGCCGCGAATACGCTTCTCAACCTGGAACAGGTCAATTTCTGCAGCCATCAGGCCGAGAAGGTGCTCAAGACGATCACGGATATCGATCATCTCCAAGATCGCCTGCTTTTGCTCCAGGTCGAGACTCATATGTGCCGCAATGGTATCCGCAAGGCGGCCCGGCTCATCAATACCAGAGAGCGACGTCATGACCTCCGTGGGCACTTTCTTGCTCAGGTTTACATACTGTTCGAACTGCGACATGGCAGAACGAACCAGCGCCTCCGCTTCTGATGCAGGCACTTCAGCACTGTCCAGAACGTCAATTTCCGCCCGGAAGTAGCCGTCCTCTTCTTCGACGCTGGTCACGCGCGCACGGTCACCACCTTCCACCAGCACCTTAACTGTACCGTCGGGCAACTTGAGCAACTGCAATATGGTTGAGACGGTACCAATCTCGTAGAGATCACTCTCTTTGGGATCGTCGTCAGAGGCATTACGTTGAGCCAACAGCAGCACCTGCTTGTCAGCTGCCATAGCCTTTTCCAGCGCTTCTATGGATTTTTTACGGCCGACGAACAGTGGGATAACCATGTGGGGGTACACAACCACATCGCGCAACGGCAACAGGGGGATATCAAAATTGCTCATGTCTGCCTTTCCTGATTCCACAAATCAAAATTCTCAGAAGGTGGGCGCGCACAAGGGCCCATTTACACAATGGGGGCAATGTTGCAGAAATACAACGACCCCCAGGATAAATACACAAAAAAAGGGGCTCATTGAGCCCCTTCCTGTTCAGATGCTGTTCGATCTGTCTGGTGTTACAGCGGATCGATCAATCTTCCGGAGCCACTTTTTGCTGGGGCGGAGCCAACTCAGCCTCACTGGTTTCGTACACCAGCAACGGCTCTGATTCACCATTGATTACGGACTCATCCACAACAACCTTGGACACATTTTCCTCTGAAGGAATCCGGTACATGGTGTCCAGCAGCACAGACTCCATGATCGAGCGCAAACCACGCGCACCGGTTTTACGCTCCATGGCTTTGCGCGCGACAGCTTCCAGCGCATCTTTGCGGAAGTCCACCTCAACGCCTTCCATCTCAAACAACTTACCATACTGCTTGGTAAGTGCGTTCTTTGGCTCGGTCAGGATTCGCACCAGCGCTTCAAGGTCAAGCTCTTCCAGGGTGGCGATAACCGGCAGACGACCCACGAACTCAGGAATCAGGCCGTACTTCACCAGGTCCTCGGGCTCCAGCTCTTTAAAGGTCTCCCCAACATCCTTGGCGGCCTGCTTGCTTTTCACCTGGGCACTGAAACCAATACCGCTCTTCTCGGAGCGATCACGAATCACCTTGTCCAAACCGGCAAACGCGCCGCCGCAGATGAACAGAATATTGGAAGTGTCTACCTGCAGGAACTCCTGCTGGGGATGCTTGCGCCCGCCCTGAGGAGGCACAGAGGCGACAGTACCCTCAATCAGCTTCAGCAACGCTTGCTGTACACCTTCGCCGCTGACATCGCGGGTTATGGATGGGTTATCAGACTTGCGGGAAATCTTGTCGATTTCGTCAATATAGACGATGCCCTGCTGGGCCTTTTCCACATCGTAATCGCATTTCTGCAGGAGTTTCTGAATGATGTTTTCGACGTCCTCACCAACATAACCGGCTTCGGTCAGCGTGGTGGCGTCAGCAATGGTGAAAGGCACGTTCAGCAAGCGGGCAAGGGTCTCAGCCAACAGTGTTTTACCACTACCGGTGGGGCCAACCATGAGGATGTTGCTCTTGCCAAGCTCAACCTCGTCCTTGTCCTTTTTACGCTCGCCAAAACGCAGACGCTTGTAGTGGTTGTATACCGCAACCGCCAATACTTTCTTGGCGCGCTGCTGTCCAATCACATACTCATCAAGGATTTTGGCTATCTCGGCGGGTGTAGGGAGACGCTCGCTGGCGCCCTCTGCGGCACTTTCCTGAATTTCTTCGCGAATGATATCGTTGCAGAGATCCACACACTCATCACAGATAAAGACCGAGGGACCGGCAATCAGCTTGCGTACTTCATGCTGGCTCTTGCCGCAGAATGAACAATACAGCAGCTTGCCGTTGTCTTCCCCAGTGTCTTTGCTATCGGTCATTAAACCTCTCCGTAAAACCAACTATCAGCACCACATTCAGCTTTTACAATGCTTTCAATGGCTTCATATTTCAAGTCGTAGCGACCAAAGTCCATAACGAATGGCGCATTAGCCGCCGTGATAATCGCTAAAAGCTTTAAAGGCCTTGCAGATTTATAACTGACAGCTATTGGTGCCAGTCAACTGACTCTGTCAGTTTAGCCAAATCTGCATGGCCGTGCTGATCTTATTTGAGCGGTTTAACCCCCCCTCTTCTCGAGCACTTCGTCCACCAGGCCGTAATCCCTGGACTCGTATGCGCTCATAAAATTGTCGCGCTCTGTATCCCGGGCAATTTGCTCAACGTCCTTACCGCAATGACCAGCCATTATCTCGTTCAGGCGCTGACGCATCTTGAGGATTTCCTGGGCATGGATGTGGATGTCGGAGGCCTGGCCCTGGGCGCCACCACTGGGCTGGTGAATCATGGTCCGGGCATTGGGCAGGCAGTAACGCTTACCTTTGGCGCCAGCGCTGAGCAGAAATGCGCCCATGCTGCAGGCCTGACCAATACACATGGTACTGACGTCCGGCTTGATAAACTGCATGGTGTCGTAAATAGAAAGACCGGCAGTAACAGACCCACCCGGAGAGTTAATATAAAGGTGGATATCTTTGTCGGGGTTTTCGGCTTCCAGGAACAGCAGCTGGGCTACCACCAGGTTGGCCATGTGATCTTCAACGGTGCCGACCAGAAAAATAACGCGTTCTTTCAGGAGGCGGGAATAAATATCAAAAGAGCGTTCGCCACGAGCGGTCTGCTCGATAACCATTGGCACAAGGCCGCCGGCGCCGCGGATATCGAGATTGGGAGGGGTAAAGTCGAATGTTGCCATGGGATTTATCAGTTCCTTAGTCTACAAGCTCCAGGAAACCCACAGGGGAATTTCTCCACTGCTACCTATGCTTCGAGCTTAAACCTTGCGGAAAAGATAATCCACTAATGTGTGTGGAATCGGGGGGAGATTGCCGCGAAATGCGCTCTTCGCGGCAATCTTTGAGCAGATTGTAATCAACTCAGCCGAGATTTACTCAGCGTTTTGAGCTGGCTTGACCGCATCTTCGTAAGTGCTCTGGACTTCAGAAACCTTGGCACTTGCGAGAATGTGATCCACAACCTGATCTTCCAGTACGACAGACTCAACGCCGCTCAGCAGTTGCTGGTTGGAGAAGTAATAGTTAACCACTTCTTCAGGATCCTGATAGGCGGCAGCCATTTCTTCTACCATGGCACGAACGCGATCACCGTCCACCTTGATTTCTGCGGACTTCACCAGTTCACCGACCAGCAGGCCCAGGGCAACGCGACGCTCAGCCTGCTCGCGGAACATCTCGTCTGGCAGCAAGGCTTTCAGGTCCAGCTGTGGCTGTGGACCACCGAACTGCTGCATCATCTGGTTACGCAGGGCGTCAACCTCACCCTCTACCAGAGCTTTTGGCAGCTCGACCTCATTGGCCTCGATCAGCTTGTCCATTACCTGGTTCTTCAGCTTGCTCTTGGCAGCGTTTTTCAGCTCGCGCTCCATGTTCTTGCGCACTTCGTCGCGGAACGCCGCCAGGTCTTCACCTTCCACGCCGTATTTTGAGAAAAACTCTGCATTCAGCTCGGGCAGCTCCTGCTCAGACACAGAGTTCACCTTAACCTTGAACTCTACCGCTGCGCCCTTGAGCTCTTCGGCGTGGTAATCTTCGGGGAAAGAGAGGGCCAGAACCTTCTCTTCACCGGCGCTCATGCCCACGATGCCGTCTTCAAAGCCAGGGATCATGCTGCCGGAGCCCAACACCAGCTTGTGGCCTTCGCCCTTGCCGCCGGCAAACTCTTCGCCGTCTTTTGTGCCGGTAAAGTCGATATCAACCTGATCACCATCGGCAGCGGCGCGCTCGGCCACCTGCCATCCAGCCTGCTGCTTGCGCAGGACATCGATCATCTTGTCGATGTCGGCATCTTCAACGGTAGCGACCAGCTTGGTGATTTCAAAACCGCTGGTGTCAGCGAGAGTCACTTCGGGGTAAACCTCGAAGGTGGCGACAAACTCGAAATCCTTACCTTCGGCCATCTCTTTCGGCTCGATGGACGGCTGGCCTGCGGGCTTGACAGACTCTTTTTGCACAGCCTCATAGAAAGAGCGGTTAATTACCTCACCCAGCACTTCCTGACGTACACCGGCGCCAAAACGCTGCTTAACCACTTTCATCGGGACCTTGCCCTTGCGGAAACCATTGAGGCGTACGGTCTTAGCGGCTTGCTGCAGGCGCTTGTTAACTTCAGTATCTACTTGCTCGGCTGGAATGCCTACGGTCATACGGCGTTCCAGACCGGTGGTTGTCTCGATTGAAACCTGCATGGTGTTCCTCGTGAAAATCAGGATAAGCCTGAGTCGGTGTCTGTTCGATTTATGGCGCCCGTTCCGCAGAACAAGCACATGAAAAACCTGTAACTTTTGTGGTGCGGACGGAGAGACTTGAACTCTCACATCTTGCGATACCAGAACCTAAACCTGGCGCGTCTACCAATTCCGCCACGTCCGCGTCACCCGATAAAGCTCACATTATCTCTCATAAAGTGTCTGCAACACTTTGATTTTCATGCAAATATTGGATGAAAATTGACAATGACTCTATCAAGGGCAGCAGATTTTGCCACACTCGCCTGCAGCATTCAACCGAGGCCCGGCCAGCAGCGCTACTGCAGGCGCTGAACGGTATAGCCCAACGCCCTAAAGCGCTCCACCAGACCATCGGCACCAACCACATGGCCGGCACCTACCACCACGAACAAGCGCTCCCCGCGGCGTAGCTCTGCAACCAGCTGCTCTTGCATAATGTCGTTACGACGGATGAACACCTTTTCGTATAAAGGTGTCGTGTCGGTACCGAAGGCCTCATCCACCAGCCCCTCCAGCGCCTGCTGATCACCCTTTCGCCAGGCTTTTATCAGCTGATCGAGGGTCTGGGGTGCAAGCTCGCTGTCCTCCAGGCTTTGCAGAAGGAACTCCACCTGGGCGCGGTGAGACAAGGTGTCAAACATCGCCATCTGTTGGCGGAAACTCTCCAGCTCCAGAATCTTCTTCGGTGCCTCAGGGTGCCGTGCCAAGGTCAGAAAGTGGCGATCAATGCCATAACCCTCACTGAAACCGGCACGCCGCACCTGGGCAGCGGTGAGCTGAACCGCAACCAGCCAGGGCTTGAGGCGTTGCATGGTGTCGGCTGGCAACCCGGAACCGTTGAGCAACCCCTGCAGCCGCTGCCAATCAGCAGCTGGCAGATAGTCCTTCAACAGTTGCCCGGTAGGCAGGCGCCCGTAATTGGCCAGCACCAGCGAGACTTCCGCGGGATCGAGCCTTTGCGGGTCGAGCTCAACCGCCAGAACATTGCTGTCCTTGAAAGCCTGGTCGACGTAGGGCGGGAGCGGATACAGGCCCGGGTTACCAAAATGGATGGAGCCCAACAGGTACAGTCGTCCCGCCCCGTCGCGGGAGTCCACTTGCCAGAGAGCGGGTGTGGAAGGCGCGATTTCGGCTGAGGCCGGAAAAATAGCAACGCACAACGTCAGCAGCAGCGCGCTGCATGCCTTTATCGCCAGGCCGGCCAGCCTCCCCCGCCCCGCTATCGCTTGCAGCCAGTTCTGCCAGCGGATTCCGGATCGGGCACGGCGAGCGAGTAACTCAGGGTAAGTCGGGGTGTCGCGCACAAAAATCTCCGGATTCTGGCGCGAGGGGCCGCGCTGAAGGGGGCGGGATAATAACAGACCGGAGGTTGACCACAAAGTAAGCGGGCAGAATGAAAAGGGCGGCCCCCAAATACGGTTCCGCCCTCCCTGCAAGCTGGCTAGCTGAGCACCTGACAGGTATGCCTCAGGAGATCCGCTCTACAACAGTAGTAATACCCTGGCCGAGGCCGATGCACATGGTAGAGATGCCTACGCTGAGATCGCGATCCTCCATGACATTCAGCAGCGAACCACTGATCCGCACGCCAGAGCAACCGAAGGGGTGGCCTAGCGCAATGGCGCCACCGTGTACATTCACCTTCTGCTCCAAGTCGTCAAGAATACCAAGGTCCTTGAGAACCGGGATGGCCTGGGCCGCAAACGCCTCATTCAGCTCCATATAATCGACGTCCTTGATATCCATACCGAGTTGCTTGAGCGCCTTTTGGGTGGACGGGACCGGTCCATAACCCATGATGGAGGGATCAACCCCCGCCAGTGTCATGGCGGTGATTTTGGCAATGGGTCGCAAGCCAAGCGCCTGGGCCTTTGCCGCTGACAAGATCAGCATTGCAGAAGCCCCATCGGTCACCTGCGACGAGGAGCCGGCGGTTACCAGGCCACCTTTGGGGTTGAAGGCCGGTGGCAACTTGGCCAGCGCTTCCACGGTGGTCTCCGGACGAATGGTCTCGTCGTCAGTCACCATAAAAGGCACGCCATTTTCGTCGTGCCCCATGACCGGAATGATTTCTCGGGCAAACTTGCCTTCGGCGCGCGCCTTGGCGGCCAACCTGTGGGAGCGGGCGGAAAACTCATCCATCGCCTCCCGGGTAACGCCGTGCAGCAGCGCCACCATCTCCGCGGTCAGGCCCATACTGCCGGCCGCCTTGGCGACCGAGAGCCCCATCAGCGGATTGGGGTCTATCCCCTCCATCATGCTGATGTGGCCCATGTGCTCAACACCGCCCACCAGGTAAACATCGCCCAGCCCGGCCATGACACTGGCGGCAGCCGTGTGCATGGCAGACATGGAAGAACCACACAACCGGTTTACGGTCTGTGCCGGTACCGTATGCGGCAACCCGGCCAACAGGCCAATCATTCGCGCGATGTTCATGGCCTGCTCTTCGCGTTGCATCACACAGCCCCAGATGAGGTCATCGATGGATGCCGGATCCAGCTGTGGGTGGCGTGCCAGCAGCCCCTTTATGACCTGGGCACTGAGGTCGTCGGCACGCACATTGCGGAAACAGCCGTTGCGGGAGCGCCCCATGGCACTGCGCGCGAAATCTACAATTACTGCGTCTCTCGGATTCAAACTCACTTTGTCGTCTCCTGTAATACTGTCCGCGATCAGGCGTAATAACTGTCACTGGCGGCGCCCATGGCGCGCTGGCTGCCAGTGGCTTCATAGAGTTTGCCGAGGTGCTGATACTGGTCGCTCAGGGCGATGAAGTCAGCCATTCCGAGGCTGTCCAGCCAGCGGAACACCCCGCCGCGGAAGGGAGGGAAGCCAAGGCCGTAGATCAGTGCCATGTCGGCTTCGGCCGCACTGCCGACAATACCCTCTTCCAGACAGCGCGCCAGTTCGGTGGCCATAGGAATCATCATGCGCATGATGATCTCCTCGTCCGTAAACTCACGAGCCTCCGCACACACGGGCGCAATGAGATCATAAGCCTCCTGGGTAGCAACCTTTTTCGGCTTGCCCTTCTTGTCGGTCTCGTAGGAATAGAAACCGTGGCCGTTTTTCTGACCGTAGCGATTGTTCTCATACATTACGTCGGCGGCGGTCTTGTAACTCTTGGCCATGCGATCCGGGAAGCCCTGCGCCATTACCTCCTCCGCGTGACAACCGGTATCGATACCGACCACGTCCAACAGGTAGGCGGGCCCCATTGGCCAGCCCCACTTCTCCATGACCTTATCCACTTTCTCGAAATCCGCGCCGTCCCTTACCAGTCCGGCAAAGCCGGCGAAGTACGGGAACAGCACACGGTTTACCAGAAAGCCCGGGCAGTCCTTGACCACAATAGCCTTCTTGCCCATGGCGTTGGCGTAGCTGACAGTACGCGCAACCGCTTCATCCGAGGTCTTTTCCCCACGAATCACCTCCACCAGGGGCATGGCGTGTACCGGGTTAAAGAAATGCATACCGCAGAAATTTTCCGGGCGACTCAGCGCCTGAGCCAGATAACTGATGGAAATAGAGGACGTATTGGACGCGATAACGGTGTCAGAAGAGACCCGGGTTTCCACATCAGCCAGCACAGCGTGCTTCACCTTGGGGTTCTCTACCACCGCCTCGACCACAATATCGATATCCCCAAAACCGTCATAACTCAGGGTTGGGTGAATACGACTGAGGATCTCGCCCATTTTTGCCGGCGTTAGACGGCCGCGGGAAACCCGCTTGCTGAGTAGTTTGCTGGCCTCCGCCATACCCAGATCCAGGCCCGCCTGAGCGATATCCTTCATTTTCGCAGGCACGCCTTTCAGGGCCGACTGGTAAGCGATTCCACCGCCCATAATACCGGCACCCAGTACCGCGCCAGAGGTTACCGACTTGCTGGCTTTCTTTTCCCAGTCCCTGGCCTTTTTGCCCAGCAACTGGTCGCTGAGGAACAGGCCCACGAGGGATTTAGCAACCTCGGTACTGGCGACCTTGATAAAGCCAGCCTTCTCAACCTCCAGCGCCTCATCCCTGGAGAGCTTGGCAGCCTTCTCCATAGACTTCACGGCAACCACCGGAGCCGGATAGTTGGGCCCTGCCTGAGCACCAACAAATGCGGCGGAGGTAAAGAATGTCATCAGGGACTCGATATCGTTAAGTTGCAGCGGCGCTTTCTTCTGCTCACGGCGGGCGGCGTAATCCAGTGAGCCGTCGATGCATTGCGACAGAACCTTCAGGGCTGCGTCACGCAACACCCCGTCAGCCACAACACCATCAACCACCTTCGCCTTGAGAGCGGCATCAGCACGCTGCTCGGCACCGGCAGCGATCCACTCCACCGCTGTCTCACAACCCGCCAGACGTGGCAGACGCACGGTGCCCCCCCAGCCTGGAATCAGCCCCAGCTTGGTTTCCGGCAAGCCAATTTTGGCGGACGCCGCCATCACCCGGTAGTCGCAGGCGAGGCAGAACTCCAGCCCTCCACCGAGGGCGAAACCGTTGATAGCCACCACCACGGGGGCCTTCAGGTCCTCGATGCGGTTGAAGTTGACGTTGTTTTTCGCCAGGTGATCACCGGCATTTTCGGGTCCGGTTTTAAACAGGGGCACGAACTCGGTGATATCCGCCCCCACCACAAATACAGGCTTGGCACTGGTTACCAGCACACCTCGCAGGTCTGCAGTGGACTCCAGCAGGGTGATGGCCTGCTCCAATTCGGTAACAGTCTGTGTATCAAACTTGTTAACCGACTCTGTTTGGTTGTCGAAACACAGCTCGACAACGCCCGGTTCCTCCAGGGCGATGAGTCTGACCGACTTGCCTTCAAACATCATAAGCGACCTCTTCTGCTGGCAGTGGGTGAAGGATGTAATTAAACACTAGTTTGAATTCAGAAGTACACCCCAATTTCACATGTAATCAGGGACGCTTGACCGCGTGTGCTAATCCATGATTTTGGGCAGGCAGGCAATCGCCCACTCGGTGTCATCCTGTTTCGGCTCAAGCCGGAACGGAGCTACCCCGTTGAGGGAGAGGCTGCTGCCCGCGCGCAGGTGATGCTCCGATCCGGTCGAGCGGTACATGGCCTCACCCCGCAACAGCAGTACCAGGGTTTGCCCCCGGGACAACAAGTTTAGTGGCGGATCAGCAGGGCTGCGGCAATAGGTGCGCAGGTAGAGCTCATGGCCGCCCCCCTCCTTTACCGGATGATAATAAACCGCATGGTTGCGGGTTGTGTGGTCAGCATCCGTATGCGCCACCCGTGCATGGCAATTCTGTATATCAATAGCGAAAAAATCGGGGAGACTGAGAGGAAAGCCTTTCAGTACTTTCTCCAGCGACTGGATTGAAGGGCTCACTGACCCTTGTTCGATAACCGAGATGGCGCTGTTGGGTACGCCGGCGCGCTTGCCCAGCTCCCTCTGTGACCACCCGTAAAACTCCCTGATCACCCTGAGGCGTGTTCCCAGCCCGGCGGATTCTGACATGCTGTCCCCTGCAATCTGACACGCTATCCTGCTAATGCAAAAAGCCCCGTGGTCGCGCTGGCATCTTGCCTGACCTACGGGGCTTTGCGCCCCAACCTGGAGCATTTTGTCTCACAATGGTCGGGGGAATTCAACCGTACAACCCTGGTGGCTGTGGGCTGTTGTCTCAGACCATATCCTGGTAGCGAGTGTCTTTGGGATACTCGATAGCGTGATCCCATCCCGGAACAGACAGAGTGGCATCGGTAATACCCAGTTGACTGTCATCCATCAATTTCTCACCGAAGCTGTAGATGACATCGAACTGACCATGCAGCGCGCGCTGCTCGTAAGCTTCAGCGCGGGCTTCTACTGCCTGGCTGCGTGAGGCGTGCTCGGTCATGGCCTCATCGCCATAGCGCTTCTGCATCATGCGCTTGGCCACTGCCGGGGACAGCACTACGCCGGTGGCATTGTTGCCGCCGAAGCCCTTGCTGTTGATAAACGCAACGTCCAGGCCCTGCTTGCGGATATCCTGGACAGAAATATCCAGGCGCTCGGCATAAACATCATCAGCCACCTTGTCGATGGTCTTGATACCCGGAATCAGTCCATAGCGGAAAGAACCCAGTGCCGACACCACCTGGTCACCACTGGCAGGACCAATGGAGTGGCCGACATACGCCTTAACTGCTGCGACAGGCCAATGCTCAATGCCAAACGCCTCCGCCACACGGTGGAACAACTCGGATTCGGTTTGGCGGTTTGCCGGGGTGCTGGAGCCATGGGCGTGGATAAAGCTGCGCTCACGGATGCCTTCATCACCCACCAGCTGGCGGGCCGCAGCCACGGCCTTGGACAGGGTAATAAAGTTGCCCGGACCAGGAGCCGAAATAGACTTTTTGAAACCGTCTGCGTTGACGAACACATCCGAGACAGCGCCATGGATCTGGGCTCCCAGCTCCAGGGCCAGAGCGTCATCCATCAGCACAACAAACTGGCAGGACTCGCCAATGGTGAAACCGCAGTTCTCCCCAAAGGGACGACTGGAACGGCGCAAGTCGGGATTATCGGTGCCTTCCAGTTTTTTCAGCCCCTCAAACGTACCCAGGGCGCTCATGGCCGCAAAGCCATCAATGATTTCAGGAGTGATCGGTGCCTCGCTACTGCCCACAATGGCAACGCGGGCCTTGCCGGCCTGAATCGACTCTACACCCTGCTTGAGGTTGTAGAGGAATGTGGCACAGGCACCGGTGGCAGCACCGGTGGTACCGACGTTACCGAGCACGTACGCGTTGATAAAGTCAGCTGGCATGGTATTCAGGCCCAACGGCAGTTGCTTCGCGGTCACGCGAGTGCCTTTCAGGCGCGACTGCAGCATACCGCCAAAACCGTATTCATCCGCCTGGGTCATTACGCTGCCGGCGTGAACCGCGACCTCATCGGGCTTCACCGCCGCCATCACATCCTCCCAGGCAATACCCATGGAGTGCAGCGCATCGCTGACACCAATAATGGTCATTTGCAGGCCACGGGGGTGGAATCTGGAGTTGTAGAGCAGCGCGGGATCAAAACCGCTGGGCAGCTGACCTGCGGACTTAACCGGCATATCACGCATGGAGTCCACCTTGACCTCCACGTTGTCCGCCAGGGTGATGGATACATGGGTATCGGAGTGATCTTCCACATGCCAGGTGGCAGGCACCACTTCAGGCAGCTGACGGCGAGACAGCAGGAAGCGGGTTTTACCGTCGTCGGTAGCCAGAGTCAGGGACTGCTGCCACGGCGTGGCATCCACATCAAAGTAGCTGGGCTCGATTCGGCGGATCAGTGTCGCATCCAGGATTTGCTTGCCGAAACGGCTCTCTATGTCCTTGAGCGACAGGCTGTCGCCGTCGTGGGAGCTGAAACCGCTGTTGTCGGCCTTGATGATCCCGGTCATAACACCGAGTCCGGCGAGGGTTTCCAGCCTGGACTGCTCATCGAGACTCTCAATCACCATGCGACGAAAACCGTGATGGAAAGAGCTGCGGCCAGCGGCGTTGTAGCCACCAAAACCGACAATAATCGGGAGTCGAGCCATACTGCTTATCCTTTGGGTAACTCAAATGGGTGTTTAAAAGGCATTTTAAGTGGAGCCAATCCGGTTGGTTATCGGTATAGTGGACACAAATATCGGTATTTGAGCCATTTGGCGGGTAAAGCTACGGCCATTCCCTCTGTCAGCGGCTATACCTTGGGTTGATTATGTATCTGCGTGGAGAAGTGGCTTCATGAAGCGAAGGCTGGCGGCGACCTTTATTGTGGTGGAAGAGATGCTGGCAACCAGCATCACCCTTCCCATCGAAATGATGAATGCCGCGGCCAGCGCGGCACGTGCCAGAACTCACCAGAAAGCCCGCCTCAATATCGCTTCGGCCGGGGTAACCCGGGATCCGGTCAATACACGATCGGGCTTCTCCCTGACTCCGGATCTCTGCCTGGATGACATTCGCAGCACGGAAATGGTCATCCTGCCCTCACTCTGGCGCAACCCCCGCCCTATTGTGCGCCGCAATCGCAAGCTGGTTGAGTGGCTGAGGAAGCAGAATGAGCGCGGCACCATCCTGATTGCCGTGGGCACCGGGGCCTGCTTCCTGGCTGAGGCGGGCATCCTCAACGGCAAGGCCGCCACCACCCACTGGCACTACTTCGACCAATTTGCTCACGACTATCCGGAGGTACAGCTGAAACGCCAGTACTTCATTACCCAATCCGGCAACATCTACTGCGCTGGCAGCGTCAATGCGGTGGCAGATCTCACAGTCCATTTCATACACCGCACCTACGGCAAGGAGGTGGCGAGTCACGTACAGCGCAACTTCTCCCATGAAATCCGCCGCCAATACGAGAGCACCAGCTACTACGACGATAAACATCGCTATCACCCGGATGAGGACATCGTACAGGCGCAGATCTGGTTGCAGGACAATTGCCAGAAAGAGATTTTACTGAAAAGTGTGGCGGAAAAGTTTGATATGAGCGTGCGCACCTTTAACCGCCGCTTCAAAAACGCCACTGGCAAGACACCATTGCAATACCTGCAGGAGATCCGTATCGACATGGCGAAAGATCTTCTGCAGACCAGCAACCTGTCAGTCAGCGAAATCGCCTACAAGGTCGGCTACCAGGACATGGGACACTTCTCCAGCCTGTTTAAAAAGCTGCTCTCCACCACGCCCAGTGATTACCGTACCACCGTCAGGGCAAAGCTGTTTACCGCTGATACTCACTAGGCCGGCTTGCGCAGCATCACCACATCGTCGGCAACCGCTTCGGCAATGGTTCCCCATCTGGCAGCCAGGAACTCGAAAGTCTGCCAGTGAAAAAATGTGATGTGGGTGGGATCATTTTTGTAATGCCAGAGCTTAAAGGCATCGAGGTCCTGCACACGCTTGGTCATGATCAGCAACCAACCACCCGGCTTGAGGTGTTGCCATAACTGCTCCAGGGTGGTGACAGGCTGCGCCAGGTGCTCGGCCACTTCAGTCAAAGTGATAAAATCATAGCTGTGCCGCCACACGGATTCGTCAGCGCAGTAATACTTGTCGTACAAAGACACTTTGTGACCAGCACTTTCCAGCAGGTGCCTCAGTGCCGGCCCGGGGCCACAGCCAAAATCAAGCCCGCGTGAAGGTCGTGTAAGTCGCTCAATAAGAGGATTCGCGGCCCGCCCCAGGAACCTCAGGTAGCCCGCATCATCAGGATTGTTTTCGTGCTTGTCGTACTCAGCCTTTTCTTCCGCGTCGGCAAGGTGGAACTGCTCCGGAACCTGCACACAGCCACAGTGACTGCAGTGCCAGTAATGACGCTTCCGATCCTGCCAGTATGGTTGGCAAACGGAATTACAGATACAACAGCGCTGCAAAACGGCTTCCTTTTTTGCAGGACAACAATGACAAAACCCCGGTATCGCTACCGGGGTTTTGTCGCGAGATTTTTAATTCAGGCGACGTTGGACTGCAACTCTGTTGCGGCTGCATCCTGCGCTGCAGGTGCCGGGGTGGAACTGCCAATGGGGATGCGACGCGGCTTCATCGCCTCTGGAATTTCGCGTACCAGCTCAACATGCAGCAAGCCATTTTCCATGCTGGCACGGTGTACACGCACATGGTCCGCCAGCTGGAAACGACGCTCGAAATTACGCGCGGCGATGCCCTGGTGCAGGAATCTTCGACTGCCGCTGTCGTCCTGCTTGTTACCGGTGATCACCAGCAAATTCTCTTCCGCCTGAATCTCCAGTTCATCCTGGGTGAAACCGGCAAGCGCCATGGTGATGCGGTATTCATTCTCATCGATCAGCTCGATGTTATAGGGAGGATAACCCCCCTGTGTCTGCTCGCTGCGACTGAGCCCATCAAGAATGGACGCCATACGATCGAAGCCAATGGCCGTGCGGAACAGTGGGGAAAAATCTGTATTTCTCATCGTCATACCCTTATCGTTAAGCAATATGCCTGTGTGTGGTCCGTCTATCGACCGAACCTCTTTTACAACCCCTCTCCTGAGCAGGCTGCAGAGGATATATGGATCCACTGAAAAAGATTTCAACCCCCTCCTCTGATCCTTTCCGCAGTTTTATTGCTGTCGAGGTAGCGCCGGAGTACGGGCAGCTGCTGGAGTCCACGTTTCTCAGCACCTTTCCGGAAAGACTGCAATCAAGCTGGCGCATGATCCCCAGGCAAAATTATCACCTTACCCTCGTGTTCCTTGGCAACCTGCCCGTGCCGCAGCTGACAGGCGTGGCTGACGCCATGCTCTTGTGCCGTGATCATCAGGAATTCACGCTGCAGGCGCAGCAAATAGATTTTCTCAATCCGCAAAGGGGTGATTTACTGGCTGCGCTGTATGGTGGGAAAGGATTAAGCAAACTGGACGATCTGCAGCTGCACCTGGCGACCGCCCTGCCTCCACCAATTACACAGTCGGAACACAAGGCGTTCCGCCCGCACATCACCCTGACCAGACGTAAACGCTCTGCCAGACCGACAATCGATGATGACCTGGCCCAACAACTGCCAACCGGACTACAGCTTCCACCGCTGCCTGTCAGCAGTGTGACCCTGTTCGAGAGTCGCCTGACGCCCGGCGGGAGCATCTATCGGCCCTTGTTCAAAGCCCCCTTGTCATAAGCCTTAACCGGAGCTCAGAGTGATTGCAGAGCGCCGGGCAGATCTGGATAGTCAAACTCAAAACCCGTCCGCAGCAGCACCTCCGGTGCCACTCGTTGGCCACCCAGTAACAGCTCCCGGCCCATCTGCCCCCAAAGCAGCCGCACGGCCACACCAGGCAGGGGCACAATCACAGGACGCCGCCAGGCTTTGCCCAGGGCGTTAGCGAACTCGCGATTGGTTACGGCTGCCGGAGCGACCAGGTTGGCGCAGCCGGGTAGCTGGTCAGCCTGTAACAGGGAGAGGATGGCACGGCAGAGGTCCTTTCGGTGAATCCAGCTCAGCCATTGCGCTCCACTCCCAATCGGCCCGCCCATACCGACAAGAAATGGCAACCTGAGGCGAGCGATCATACCGCCATCCCCCGCCAGTACTGGCCCAATTCGTAAGAGGCACACCTCAGTGCCATCAGCAGCGGCAGCCAGCGCCGAATGCTCCCATGTGGCACAGAGCCGGGCACCAAACTCCTGCTCATGCCCACGCGCCAGCTCTCCGGGAGCCAGCGAGCTCTCCGTCAGTGGCACCGGGTCCGTGCGGCAACCATAAACCCCTGCCGCGGACCCGGACAGCAGGCGCACCAGAGGCTGCGAACGGCTGCGGTATGTTTCAAGCAGAGATGCTGTGACCCCCACCCGACTGTCAATCAACTGTTGCTGACGCCCACGGGACCAGCGCCTGTCGGCAATCCCCTCGCCCGCCAGATTGATGACACAGGCAGGCAATGTTCCCGGCAGGCTGTCGAAGTCATGGAAATAGACAAGTTCCGGGTGCCGGAGGGACTTGGGGGCGTGCCGGGTCAGAACCCAGCATTGGTAGCCTGCCGCCAGCAACATGGGCAGGAGCTGGTGACCGATAAAACCGGTCACTCCGGTGAGCAGTAACGCTTTATCCCCTGGAACAGGGAAAGAGGAAGGAATCATGGGGCCCTCACATCAGGGCCCCTGACTGCCTGAAGGCAGTTCGGGAACCCGCTTAAATCAGATCCAGCAGTGATTTTTTGAACATAATCAGGCGCGGGCGGGAAGCACGCTTGGAGTCAAAGATAAACACGTAGGTTTCGCCATCATGAGCCGCCGGCACAATGCGGGAGAACTTAAAATTGTTGATCCGAAACTCCTGCTTGCCCTTGCTGACCACGGCTTCGGCCCAGTATTGGTCCCGGCCACGATGGTCAAAATCGGTGGTCGCCACCTTGTCGCCCTGCAGGTTCAGGAAACGATAGAGTGGGCGCGCATTACTGCCGAGGCTCAACTGCCTGAAACGCTCCATTTCGGTAGAAATATAGCCCAACGCCTGGCGATCCAGATCCGACAACGCCTCAATGGCGGCCGCCTTGCGCTCTTCAGGCGTGGCAGCTGGAGCAGCCGCCGGCGCTGGCGCCGCTTTGGCTACCTTTTCCGGGGCCGCCTTGGGTGCGTCTGCCGCACGTCGCTTGGCCGCTTCCAATCGGGCCGCCTCTGCCTTGGCCAGCAAACGCTTCTGCTCGGCGTCCTGGCGGGATTCTGCCTCGCGCACTACGGTTTCCTGGGTTTTGATACGCTTCTGCAGCTCAGTCAGTTCATTTTTCAACGTCTGCTGTGAACCTTCCAACTCCGCCAGGCGCTCCTCGGCAAAGCTCAAGCGCTTGGCCCGGTTGCGCACGCCGCGTTCCGCCATGGCCAGGGCATGTTCTGCCAGACGAACGGCACGCTCATTATCCTGGGATTCGTCTCCGGCGAAGGCAATACGGGCATCAACTTCAGCCTTCTTTGCAGTCTCGAACTCGGCTTCAGCATCCTTCAGCTCCTTGCGGGCCTGATCGAGCTTGGTCTCATAGCCGTAGGCTTCGTTTTCGTACTCTTCCAGCTGGGACTGCTTCAGCTCCTGGGCCTGGTAGTACTGATCCAATTTGTCCTGTTCAGGTCCCTGTGCTTCTGCGGCGAAGGTATTGGACACACTGGCAGATGCCAGCAGCAGTGCCACTAAAATTTTGAATTTCATGATAGTCTGAGAGTCTTGAGTTGCTGCGTAATTTGACTGCCCGAATATTGCTTTTATAACTAAGCAGTTGCTTTGATATTTGTGGTTCGAATAATAGCCGCCAACTCTACCGATCAGCCCTGTTGATTACAAGTGGCCCGGGACGGCCAAACGCCATAATTGCGATGCATTCGGTCAAATTTCGTCCAACCGATCACCCTCTCCAGGAGCCTTCCCCATGGCGCTCTACCAGAAAGTTTTATGCGCTGTTGACCTTACGGAAAAGTGCTACCTCCTGCTGCAGCGCGCTATTGCGCTGTCCCTGGATCCGGCTGCTATCACAGTGGTTCATGTGGCCGAGCACCCCATCAGTGGCTACGGTGAACAACCCGGTGAACACCACGTGGTGACCGAGGCACAGATCCGGCAGCAGCTCTTCCCGCAACTGAAACAGTTGCTTGACCAACAAGGACTGCAGCCGCACCAGGCTCGTATAGAGTTCGGCGACCCTGTTCAGGACCTGTTGAGAGTTCAGCAATCAGGCGATTACGACCTGATCGTTGTCGGGGGACACCCGCACGGCAAACTTCGAGCGCTGTTTGGCACCACCCGTGACAACCTGCTGCACGAAGTGCATTGCGACCTGCTGGCGGTATGCCTGGACAGGAAGTAATAGCGCCGCAGCGCCAGACCGCGCTCTAAAACAAGCGTTGTTTGATCCGCAGCACACAATCCTGTTTTGACCGGCAAAGCTGCAAAAAAGACTTGAATTCATCCCTTACTGGCGCAATAGTAAAGTTCAGGTGGCCACCTGTTTTCGTAAACGGATCCTTAGCAAGGCGAAGGAGAAATCTATGCGCTCACCTAATGCAATTGTTTACCGCGACATCGACGCCTCACAGGCGCTCAACCATACCATCCATCGCAAACTCGACAAGCTCAACCGTTTTTGCGACCAGATCAACAGCAGCCGCGTTGTTCTCGGCACTCCCCACCAGCACAGCCACAAGGGCAAGCTCTTCAGGGCGCAGATTGAGCTTGGAATCAAGGGGCAGCCGGTCATACTTCATCAGGACAATGCATCACTGCACATCGCCGTCAGAGACCTGTTCAAAGCCGCAGAAAGAAAGTTAAAAGAGGTATCCGGCAGGCGGGCCGACCATGGCCACGAAAAGCCACAGCTGGACCTGGATGAAGAACTTCACTGATCCTGTAATCTGACCATCTGAATCAGCCGACCGCCTCCCCGCTTCAGGAACGGGGAGGCGTCTGGCAATCTCCTCAAACCCCCATATTCTTGAGAGTCTCCATCACCTCTTTGATGGTCTTCGCCAGCGTCGGGTGAGACACTTCGAACTCCACAGCCTTCTCGGCGAGTTCATCCGTCACATTGTCATCCGGCTTACCTCCGGCAATGCGGGTAGCGATATCACCGAACAGATCCCTTTCGTGATCTCCCAGCGCCTCACGCATAACCTGTTTCAGCTTGGCGAGGGCCTGGTGCAACTCCTGTTCTGTCGTCATAGGGTTGGCTCCATTGACTGCTAAAAAATCGACGGGATGGCTGCAACAGATCGCCGTAGCCGAATTCAAGTATATGCGCTTCAGGTGAAGCGTCTATAGTGACGACAAGGCAGGGGCGTGAACGGCGAAAAACAGAAGATGCGAAAACGGCGACGCCGGCGGGAGTCCGGTGCGGGATAACAGGAGTTCAGGGGGAAAATGGGGTGGACGATGGGACTTGAACCCACGACGACTGGAATCACAATCCAGGGCTCTACCAACTGAGCTACGCCCACCATTGATCGGTGTACCCGGCCCACGCCGAAAATGGCGCGCCCGGCAGGATTCGAACCTGCGGCCATCCGCTTAGAAGGCGGATGCTCTATCCAACTGAGCTACGGGCGCTTTTGGATTGCCTTGCGGCAACTACTGAGCCCTAGACTCATGCCTTCCCAGGCTCGAACTGAGAAATAGTGGTCGGAGTGGAGGGATTCGAACCCCCGACCCTCTGGTCCCAAACCAGATGCGCTACCAAGCTGCGCTACACTCCGACTTGTCCCGCAAGTGCTGTCGCCCTTGAGGAGGTGCGCATATTACCCATGGCCCCTTTTTCCGTCAACGGCTTTTGTGAAAAAAATTTTCAACCTTGCCAGTTACTTAAAGGCCGATTTGCAGAACCCGCGCAAGCCGGGGCTGGCAGCTGATCCGCAAGCTGCGCAGTTGGCCCCCCGGGCAGCTTGTGGGACAATAGCGCGCTTTCATACTCCCCCTCTAATAACGGTTCAAACAGGTACCCTGAATGACTGCACTGGTTCTGGACGGCAAAGCGCTGGCCCAAAAAACGGAACAAGAACTGACTGCCCGTGTGGCTGAGCTGAAAGCCAAGAGCGACGGTCAGACACCAATTCTGGCCACGATCCTGGTGGGCGGCGATCCGGCTTCCGCAACCTACGTCAAGATGAAGGGCAATGCCTGCACCCGTATCGGCATGGACTCCCTCAAGGTAGAGATGCCGGAAGAGACCACCACCGAGCAGCTGCTGGCCAAAATCGATGAACTGAACGCCAACCCCAACGTTCATGGCATCCTCCTCCAGCACCCGGTTCCCGAGCAGATTGACGAGCGTGCCTGCTTTGACGCCATCGCCCTCGAAAAGGACGTAGACGGCGTTACCTGCCTCGGCTTTGGCCGCATGAGCATGGGCGAAGAGGCCTATGGCTGCGCCACACCCAAGGGCATCATGCGCCTGCTGGAAGCCTACAACATCGATATCGCCGGCAAGCACGCCGTCGTCGTTGGCCGTTCCCCAATCCTCGGCAAACCCATGGCCATGATGCTGCTGGGTGCCAATGCTACCGTGACCATCTGCCACTCCCGCACCAAAAACCTGGCGGACCACATTCGCCAGGCGGATATTGTGGTCGGCGCCGTGGGCAAGCCGGAGTTCATTAAAGCCGAATGGATCAAGGATGGCGCCGTGGTGGTGGATGCCGGTTATCACCCCGGCGGTGTGGGCGACATCGAACTGGAACCCCTGAAGGAGCGTGTCGCCGCCTACACCCCGGTTCCGGGCGGTGTGGGTCCCATGACCATCAACACGCTGATCTATCAATCTGTCGATTCCGGTGAACGCAAGATCGGCTGATCCTGTTCCAGGGGGCGTGCATGCCCCCTGCTCCTCCCCTTCGCGGTTTACGCCACCATGCAAGCCCTGCCTGTAATCTATCAGGACGACACGCTGATTGCCGTCAACAAGCCCTCAGGCCTGCTGGTGCACCGCAGCATGATCGACCGTCACGAAACCCGTTTTGCACTGCAGATGGTGCGGGATATGTGCGGCCGTCACGTTTACCCTGTACACCGCCTGGACAAGCCCACGTCCGGCGTCCTGCTGTTTACCTTCAACCCGGAGAGCGCGCGGGCGCTCAGCGAACAATTTGCAGCGCACACCGTGGAAAAGCACTACCTGGCGGTGGTGCGGGGGTTTCCACCACAGACAGGACTGATTGATCACCCGTTGCGGGAAGAGCTGGACAAGATCGCTGACCGTAAAGCGCAGGCCGAAAAGCCGGCTCAGGAAGCCCGAACCCGCTATCGTACCCTCGCCCATTGTGAACTGCCGGTGAGTATCGAAGGCTACCCCCAGAGTCGCTATGCGCTGGTGGAGTGCCTTCCACTCAGCGGCCGCAAACACCAGATCCGTCGCCACCTGAAGCACATTAACCACCCGGTGATTGGCGATGCCAAGCACGGCCGGGGGCGTCACAATCGCTATTTCCGCGATCACCTGGGGGCCCCTCGCCTGCTGCTGCACGCCGCCCGGCTCTGCCTGCGCCACCCCCTGACTGGCGCCCCGCTGCAGCTCGATGCGCCCCTGGATGCCACCATGCAAGGCCTGCTGGATCGCTTTGGCTGGCTGCCGACGCTGCCTGACATCTGGCTCGGGGACCACACCACACACCCAACAGGAGACCAGCATGCGCCTGGATAAATACATCAGTCAGGTAACCGACCTCTCCCGCAAGGAAGTGAAGCGCCTGTTGCGCAATGGCCTGGTGGCCGTGGACGACGAGATCACCAAAGATGCCGCCCTGCAGGTTGGCGAAAGCAGTGTTGTAACCCTTGAAGGCGAACCCCTGCAGGCACCGGGACCACGTTACTTTATGCTGCACAAGCCCAAGGGCTACGTCTGTGTCACCCAGGACCGGGAGCACCCTACAGTGCTAGAACTGCTGGATGAGCCCAACAAAGACAAGCTGCAAATTGCCGGCCGCCTGGATATCGACACCACCGGGCTGGTACTGATTACCGATAACGGACAGTGGAACCACGCCGTCACCAGCCCCCGACGTGACTGCCACAAAACCTACCATGTGACCCTGGCCGAAGACATTTCGGCAGACACCGCCGCTCGCTTTGCCGAAGGGGTGCTGCTGGAGGGCGAATTCAAACCCACACTGCCAGCCACCCTGCAACAGCTCTATGCCAATGAATGCCTGCTCACCATCAGTGAAGGCAAGTACCATCAGGTCAAGCGCATGTTTGCCGCTGTCGGCAACCGCGTGGAGGAGTTGCATCGACTGCAGGTGGGTGACATCGTACTGGAAGAAGAGCTGGCCGAAGGTGACTACCGCCCGCTGTCCGCAGCCGAAATCGCCAGTGTTGGCGCCCATTGACCGAAGGCCACAGCGAACCGCCAATGACCGACAACAGCTTTTCCCTGATCGCACCGGTCCTGCGTAACACGCGGGTGAAAACCCTGTGGGTAGCGGATGAAAATGTAACCGCCGATGTAGCGGCAGTTGCACCCCACAGCAATCTGTTGCTGGTGACCAACCGTTTTGACCTGTTTCAGTCAGCCAACAGTGCCGGGCTGGAGTGCGGCTTCAGCGATTATGATTTCAGCAACTTCGCAGATGCCTCATTTGACCAGGTGGTATACCGGGTTTCCAAAGAGCGGCCGGTGGTGCATCACGTTATCAACCAGGCCTGGCGCCTGTTGAAAGACGGCGGGCAACTGTTGCTCGCCGGTGAAAAAAACGACGGTATCAAAGGCTACGTCGAGAAAGCCGGTAAACTGTTAGGCGACCGTCAACCCGCGCGCAAAAGTGGCAACTGCTACAACGCGGAACTCCGTAAGCACAACAACTGGCAAGCGGAACAACAGCTGGATGACAAAAATTACAACACTCTGCGGGCGGTGCTGGAACTTGATGGGCCGGAACCGGTTACCGTGCTGTCGAAGCCCGGCGTCTACGGCTGGAACAAGGAGGATCAGGGCAGCCGCCTGCTGATGGATACCGCTGCCGCCCTCTACGCGAAAGGTGGTTATCCGGGCAGTGTGATTGACCTGGGCTGTGGCTATGGTTACCTGACCCTGCGCACCCGCCACTGGCCCACCCTCAGCCGCGCAGCAACCGATAACAACGCGGCCGCCATTCAGAGTGCAGAGACCAATTTCCGCAACGCTGGCCTTGTGGTTGCGCTGACGCCGGATGATTGCGGACAACAGATCAGTTCTCGCTTTGAACTGGTGCTCTGCAACCCGCCGTTTCACCAGGGCTTTGACACCAGCAGTGAACTTACCCGCACCTTCCTGCGCCAAAGTGCACGTCTGCTGGATCGCTCGCAGGCCAATGCCCATGCGCTGCTGGTGGTGAACCAGTTTATCGCGCTGGAAACACTGGGGCTGGACTATTTCCGCAAGGCAGAGGTGCTCGACAGCGACCGGCAATTCAAGGTGGTGCGACTCAGCGATCCACGCTGAGCAGCCCGCCCCTCCCACTATCCTTCTTTAAACATTTTTCCTTCACGCCCACCAGCCCTCCTACCAGAGCTGGCGTGACACGTAGTTGAGTGCACAGCCACGACGTCCGCGGTCCAGCAACACCTGTTGCGCCATGCGCTGCTGCCACTCTTCGTCACTGCAGTATTCCCGGTTCAACACCAGTATCCGGTTTTCAAACGCGGCGGTACTCAGCACCCGCGCCTGTGACCAGCGCAGCAGTTGTGCCGGGTCGCTGCACCAATGACTCAGGCGCAACCCCAGAGTGCTGTCAAAATTGGAGACCAGGGCGCCCTGCGGGCTGACAACCCTGTCCAGCGTCCGGGTCCACGATCGGTCTGCGACAATGGCACGTCGCGGCTGGCCATTGGATTCACCAAACAGGTCATCCACCACCAGGTCGAAGGCAGGCCCCCGGTAATATCGCAGCCACTGCAGCGCGTCCGCCTGTAACAGGGTGACATTGGGCCGGGATACTCCGAAAAAGCGTTTGGCCACGTAGAGGTGCACCGGATTCAACTCCACACCCACTATCAGGTCGGGCTGCAGGAAGTCATTCAGCTGCCGGATTACCGCGCCGCCGCCCACGCCCAGCACCAGCACCCGTCGTGGCCGGCCGCCGTTGGCCAGAAACGCCGGCACCAGCAGCATGTCCCAAACGGAACCGGCCACCGGCTGTGAGGGGTTGTATTGGGTGTGAAAGACGCCATTGCTGTAGAGCCGCAAGGTATTGCCTGCCCTGCGCACCTCGTAGCGGGTGCCAGCGTCGTTTTTCTGCCAGACAATTGCCATAGGATCGGGTCAGTTGCGCGGATGCCGCAGGGTATCCATGGCGCGATTGAGCGCCACCATTTCATCGGCACTGCCACCGCGATCGGGGTGGCACTCCATAACCCGCTGCCGGTAGCGCTGGCGGATCTCGCGTTCACTCACCGGATCCTGCAAGCCCAGTACCTGGAGAGCCCTCTCCCGCCCCGGAGGACGCACAAAGCGACGCCAGAACTCCTGTAACATCTCACCAATGGAACGCCGGTCGGCACGCTGGAAGTGACTCCAATCCAGGTAGTACTGTGCCAGCCGTTCATCGGCCGGATCGCCAGGAAGTGCGCCTTCACCACGGCCCGCCCCCTGCAAACGGATCTCCAGGGGGGTGACCACAAGAGACCACTGCTGCTCGTTCCAGAGCATGGTGCGCAACTGGTAGAGGGCATTCATGGTGAGGAAGTGAGCCTGAAACAGGGCCAGCGAATCGCGGCCATAGGTTGGGTCCAGCAAGCCCTGCTGAACCATCCCCAGCAACAGCTCATGTTCTGTCCACTGTCGCTGCGGGTGTTGGAGCAACATCTGCTGTATCGGCTCCAGAAAGGGGTTGTGCATGTTATCTGCCCTGTGTTCACCGGGGGCGGCTGAGTGTCGCCCCAGACTACACGGAAGTCCCCGGAATGCAACCGACAGCCTGCGCCGGCGGCATTGCTGAGCCGCCCCGCCGTCCTTATAATCGCCGCCTCACTTTTGCCGCACAACCGCCAACAGCGGACAAACGGCCTTAATCAGCAGGTACCCCGACCATGTTCAAAACCAACGAATACTTTGACGGCAAGGTAAAATCCATTGCTTTCCAGACCGAAACCCTGCCTGCAACCATCGGCGTTATGGCCCAGGGCGACTATGAGTTTGGTACCTCCCAGAAAGAGTACATGACCGTCACCTCCGGCCAGCTGCGGGTGCTGCTGCCAGGTTCCGGGGAGTGGCAGACCTTCGCTCAGGGTGAAACCTTCGAAGTGGAAGCCAACCAGCGCTTCAAGGTGACCGCTGTTGTAGAAAGCGCCTACCTCTGCCTCTACGAATAACAGGAATTCCGCCTGGTGCTGCAGCGGGGGATTTCGTCCCCCGCTTACCCCTCTGTTTCCACTCCCGCCGTTTTAACCACCAGGCCCGGCGGTAACTTCGGCCAGTTCAGGGTTGCCGGCTCCGTCCACTCCCCCAGCACTTCCCGTAACCCCTCCTCCCCAAACCAGATTCCGGCTTCCGGTAACGCGGCGTAACTGTGGCTTTGCCCCTGCCACGGAAACTGCAGTTGCCAGGCGTGCAGGTACATACGATCGGCGGCGCTGCCACCGTAGCGGCTATCCCCGAGAATGGGTGCACCGATGGCTCTCATCATCACCCTCAGCTGATGGGTCTTGCCGGTACAGGGTTTGAGGAGGAACAGGCGCTTACCGCCACCCAGGGATTTGCTGAAAAACTGGGTAACCGCCGGATTGTTGCGGCTCGGCGCCAGCTTCCAGGTGCCACGACGCGATTTCTCCATATCACCTGCAATCAGCCCCTGCTTCTTTACCGCTTTGCCGTCACTGATGGCGAGATAGAACTTCTGCACCTGGCGGGCGGCGAACGCCATGGACAACTCCCGGTTGGCGGCCGCATGACAGGCCATAATCATGACCCCGCTGGTGCCCCGATCGAGCCGGTGAACCGGATAGAGCCGTTCCAGCCCCAAATCGCGGGCAACTTCAGCCAGCAACCCGTGCTCGCTGGCCGAGTCCTCGTGTTGGGGGTTATGCACCTCAATCGAGGGTCCTTTGTTGACGACGACAAAATCGGCATTATGATCAAGCAAGGAGTAATTCAAGGCGTTTCGTCTCCGCCACACCGGCAACAATAAAAACGGTTGCACTATATCAACAAGGTCTACCCGGGTCTGTATCAGTATCAAAACTGGTGAACCGGATCCAGCCAGTCACCGGGACAACCTCACTACCCGATCCCTCAAGGAGAGCACATGCAGTACGATACATTTGTGGAGTTACAAGAACAGTTTCCCAGCGGTCGTTACGAAGTAAACAGCCTGCAATTGCGTGACCTGCTGACGCACGGCGGTTGCGAGGGTGTCGGGGTGAGAGTATTGCACCTGGGAACGGTGCTGCTGGATACCACCGAGATGGCCGAACGCCTTCGTTCCGATAAGCATCCCCGCCTCGACGGCATCCGTATCACTTGTCTTGATGGACTGATCATTATCGATGAGCCATCCCACGGCGGTAAATAACGGCGGCGATCAGCAACTGTCATTCCCCCACGACCCTACCGAGCAGTTGTTCGATGGCGGCGACAGCTACTTCCATCAGTTACTGCAGGAGCTGACTCGCGCACGTCACAGCATCGATATCGAAATGTATATCTTCCAGCTCGACACCCTCGGCGAGAAGGTGCTGCAATCGCTTGTGGACGCCGCCCACCGAGGTGTTTGCGTACGCTTGCTGATGGATGGCATTGGCAGCTCACTGCATGCCAACAACATCAGTCAGCGCCTCGAAGATGCCGGTGGCGAAGTACGCATCTATCATCCCCTGCCCTGGCAACTCTCCCACTACCGGCGCTCACTGCGCCGGGGCAGTGTACTCGACAAGGCACTCTATTTTCTGCGCAAGATCAATCGCCGCGACCACCGCAAACTGATTGTCATTGACGGTGAGGCACTTTGGACAGGCAGCCTCAATATTGCCGCCGTACACTTGAGTGATGAACAGGGCGGAGCCAACTGGCATGACTACGGAGTGCGCCTGACCGGCCCCCTGGTAGCTGAACTGCAAACGGATTTCGGGGCACTCTGGGAGCGGCGCCGATTCTCGGCGGTAAAACACCCTATTCGCCGTTACTGGCACAATCTCACACGCTGGGCACGACGCCGGAAAAACCTGCAATTGGTGAATCGTATTCGTCGTGCCCGCCAGCGGGTCTGGGTGATGAGCGCCTACTTTGCCCCCTCCGCCAAAGTCGTCAGGGCACTGAAAAAAAGCGCAGCTCGTGGCGTCGATGTGCGAGTGCTGGTGCCGGCCCGCTCCGACGTTCACCTGTTCCCGTTGCTGACCGCCACCTACTACAAGGATCTACTCAGCGCGGGCGTGCGGGTATTCGAATATCTGCCGGAGGTTTTGCACGCTAAACTTCTGATCATTGACGACCAACACATTATCGGCAGTACCAACTTTAACCACCGCAGCTACCTGCACGACCTGGAGCTGGACCTGTTTTTACACCAGGCTGACAGCAAGACCCAACTGCAAGCCTGGTTTGAACGGGACCTCGAATATTCCCGTGAAGTGACCACCGCCGTATCACACTCCTACGGACTTAATCTGCTGCCGGGCCTGATTGCCCGCTCCTTGCGCTACTGGATGTAAACCATGGACCACCCCTCGCTCAGCTGCCTCACCTACAACATCCATAAGGGCTTCAGTCTGGGTAACCGTGACTACGTGCTGGATGCAATTCGCCACTCAATCCGCGATACCGGCGCCGATTTGGTAGCGCTACAGGAAGTACAGGGCGAGCACCATGGCCACGCCAATCGCATCAACAACTGGCATCGGGAAGCGCATTTCGAATATCTCGCCGACTCGGTTTGGGAGCACTACAGCTACGGCAAAAACGCCATCTATCAGGAGGGGCATCACGGTAATGCACTGCTGAGCAAATACCCGTTCCTTAGCGTTTTTAATCAGGACATCAGTCAGTGGCGTTTCTCCCAGCGGGGATTGCTGCACGGTCGCATTCAGGTGCCGGGCCACCGCGCCATCCAGGTAGCCTGCGTACACATGGGTTTTTTACCCTACGAGCAGTGGCGGCAGACCCAGAAGCTGGGTCGCTGGCTGCAACAGCTGTCGCCATCGGATCCGGTGGTTTTAATGGGGGACATGAACGACTGGAGCCGACGTATCCATCGCTTCCTGCAGCGCAAGTTCGGACTCAACGAGGCTACCCAGCAGAGGTTTGGTCGCCTGCAAGCCACCTTCCCGTCACTGCAACCGGCACTCAGTCTGGACCGGATTTACTACAAAAACCTTTATCTGGAACAGTGTGAGGTGTTGCACGGCAAGCCGTGGGAAACCCTCTCTGATCACTGCCCTGTGTACGCAAAATTTTTGCTGAATTAAATTCGCCACTGGTCAGCGTTCGGACAGTAAGCCTATACTGCAGTCAGGTGCCCGCCAGACTCAACCGGCCTGACTGGCTGAGTCACGAAGCTCCGGATACGACGCTTAATCGGTGTCCGCTGTGTCTGAGCTATCGCCTGCCCTGAGTGCAGAGTGCGATACTATTGAACAAGCTCAAATTGGCAGCGTTTACAGTGAGTCATCCGGCGGGCACCTGCCACCTCTCCCGCTTTTTAGTCTTCATCCTGTTCCGGCACTTGTACCGACGACACTCTTTGTCGATCATTCCTGTCTGTATCTGCAACTCTGCCTTTTCGTCATGATCGACTATACCCAGCAACACAAACGCCGTCTGAGCTACATGCCCTGGCTCTACTTCAGCCTCAAACCCAGGCACCTGCAGTGGGCCGAGCCCTGGCAAGCGGAGATCCAGCAAACCTTGATGGCTCTTGAAACCATACATTTCGGTGAAGGCGGTTTTGTCGCGCCGGAAGCCATGCTGTTTGCCGAGCCCGGACGAGACATTGTGATTGGCGACCGCTGCCAGATCGCCGCAGAGACCTTCCTGCACGGGCCACTGCGGATCGGCAACAACGTCGGCATCAACCAGGGTGCCATACTCGACGGTGGCAGAGCCGGTATCGAGATTGGCGACAACACCCGTATAGCGGCCCGCTGCACCTTCTACGCCTTCGATCACGGCATGGCCGCCGACCGCTTAATCCGTGACCAGCCGGTTACCTCGAGCGGCATTCGAATAGGCAGGGATGTGTGGATTGGAGCCGGGGTGGGTATTGTGGATGGCGTGACCATTGGCGATGGTGCCGTCGTTGGTATGGGCAGTGTGGTCACCCGCGATGTGGGCCCCTTCACCAAGGTAGCCGGCAACCCGGCACGCCCCATTGGCCGCCGCGTCTGAAGGCGCCTGACTCTGGGCTAGGGGCCATTTCGGTGCTATTCTTGCCGCCGCCTGAAATTTGCACGTCCTGACACGTTGCCAGACAGCAAGCGGCATTTTGCTTTTGAACCAGACCGATTTCAGAAAGAAGGAAACCCCATGGCCTTACCGGAAGTACTCAAGGGAAGCCTGCGACTGCCGGCAATTGCATCTCCCATGTTCATTGTCTCCAATCCCACCATGGTGATTGAACAGTGCAAGGCCGGTGTGGTCGGTTCGTTTCCTTCCCTCAATGCCCGTGGTGAAGGTGTTTTTGAGAGCTGGCTGCAGCAGATCACCAGCGCCTTGCAGAGTTGGAACAGTGCCAACCCGGAGCGGCCGGCTGCGCCATTTGCCGTCAACCTGATCGTGCACAATTCGAACAACCGCCTGCAGGAAGACCTGGACCTGTGCGTCAAATATAAGGTACCGGTGGTAATTACGTCGCTCGGCGCCAAGGAGCACGTCAACGAGACTATCCACTCCTACGGCGGTATCGTGCTGCACGACATCATCAACGATGCCTTCGCCCGCAAGGCCATCGAGAAAGGCGCTGACGGCCTCATCGCCGTCGCCACCGGTGCCGGTGGCCATGCCGGTACCCAATCGCCCTTTGCCCTGATCCAGGAGATCCGCGCCTGGTTTGATGGCCCCCTCGCACTCTCCGGTTGTATCGCCCGGGGCGACTCCATACTCGCCGCCCAGGCCATGGGCGCCGACCTGGCCTACATGGGCTCGGTGTTTATCGCCACCGACGAAGCCAATGCCGTAGACGCTTACAAGCAGATGCTGGTGGACAGTCAGGCGGACGACATCGTCTACACCAACCTCTTTACCGGTGTACACGGCAACTACCTTAAGCCATCCATTCTCAATGCCGGTCTCGACCCCGATGACCTGGCAGAGAGCGACCCTTCAAAAATGGATTTTGGCTCCGGTGGCAACACCGACGCCAAAGCGTGGAAAGATATCTGGGGTTGTGGCCAGGGTGTTGGCGCCGTGAAAAAGATCCAGACAGTTGCCGACCTGGTGACGCAGCTGCGAGCTGAATACGACGCCGCCAAGCAGCGACTGTGTAGCCTGTAAAATCTGTATACTGCGCTGGAGGCTGTGCCATGCAGCCTCCCACTTGCGCCCTGTCAGGTGTGTTTCTGCACCGCGGCAGTCAGCCCCGCCAGACTCTCTATCACTACCGTTGGCTCAACTCCCCAAGGGTCGAAAACCGCCGCCGGCGAGCGCTTGACCCACGCCGCCTTCATACCTGCCGTCAGTGCGCCGATCACATCAAACGGGTTGCCGGAGATAAGCCAGGTATCGGACGCTGCGCTACCGCTGCAGCGCAAAAAGTAGTCGTACACATCCGGGTTGGGCTTGAAGGTCTGCAGGTCGTTGACGCTGACCACCCCCTCAAACGCCTCGCGAATGCCCGCTTGCTGCAACAACCCCTCTACCGCTTCGCCCGCCCCGTTTGAGAAAGCAAAACAACGCATCCCGGCTTCAGCGGCCTGTTGCAGCCCTGCCCGGGCATCCATAAACGCCGGCAGTATGCGGTAGGCCTGCAACAGCTCGTCGCGGACAGTGGATGGTAAATTCAGCCCCAGCAGCGAGCTGGTGTAATCCAGCGCCTGGGCGATACACACCGAGAATGGCTGGTAGCTGCGCATAAGGCCGCGACGGAAGGAGTATTCCAGCTGTTTCTCCCGCCAGGTACGAGCAAACTCCGGAGCCAACTCGCCCACGTGGCGCTGCAGGGTTTTGGTAACACCCTGGGTGTCAATCAGGGTTCCGTAAACATCAAAGGCCAGTACGACGGACACATTTCACCTCAGGAATCTGCTCTGAATTTATGTTTCAGCGGGGCTGGGTTCCGGTGAGTATAGAAGCCAGTGCCGCCGCCTTCGAGGGGACTTTGGTCGCAAACCCTAGTGATAATGTACGCCAGTCAGCTTTTCCGACAGCTGCCATAACTGATGCGCCCGCTGGAGATCATTCACTGCGGGGTTGGTCGCGACTTTGACCGGCGGCCCCTGCATCTGCCTCTTGCCCCCCGGGCCATAGAAATCACCGCTGCGGGCATCCGGGTCCACGGCTGCGCGCAGGGTTGGCAGTGCACCGGAGGCTGTGTCCTGTGCCATAAACAGGCCCATCAGACGGTATTTGAGGGAGTGGCGCTGCAATTCTGTGCGGCTCCAGCCCGGGTGCGCGGCAGTCACCAGCGGGTCGTCCTTGTCTTGCAGACGTTGCGCCAGCCCCTGTACAAACCAGAGGTTGGCGAGTTTGCTGTCGCAATAGGCCTGAACGGTGTCGTAGCCCCGCAACTGCCAGTTGATATCGTCGAAATCAGGATTGCCCCGGTGATGGGCGAGACTTGATACCACGACGATGCGGGATGCCGGCGTTTTGCGCAGCAACGGCAGCAACTGCAGCGTCAGGGCGAAGTGGCCCAGATGGTTGGTGCCCATCTGCAGTTCGAAACCATCGCTGGTGGTGGCGTAGGGAGACATCATGACGCCGGCGTTATCGATCAGCAGGTCCAGCCGGGTCAGCTGCGTCAGGCAATAGCGGGCAAAGCGCTGGACCGATCCCAGGTCCGCCAGGTCCAGCAGCTCCAGGCTGAGCTCAGCGCCCGGGCAACTGTCGGCAATACTGCGCAGGGCGCTGCCGCCCTTGGCCGCATCCCTCACCGCAAGGATTACCTGTGCGCCCTTCGCCGCCAATGCCCGCGCTGCCTCCAGCCCTATGCCACTGCTGGCACCGGTGACGATGGCGATACGGCCGCTCTGGTCTGCCATATCAGCGACGGACCAGTCTCTGGTTTCCGGCATGATTGAGTCTCCCTGTTATTCTTGTCTGCGGTGCCCGTGGACGCCGTGCTGTAATTGCAGCGCTGCTTTGTGCTTAAATGCCCGCCACTTTTAACCACCCCGGACGGATAACCTCGTGCCCAAAGCTATCTCTTTTACTCAGGGCCCCGTCGGCCGTCAACTCTACCACCTGGCTATGCCGGGGGTTTGGGGTATGGCGGCCAACCTCTCCTTCAATACTGCCGACACCTACTTTGTTGGCCAGCTGGGCAGCGACTCTCTGGCGGCGATGAGTTTTACCTTCCCGGTGGTTCTGCTGGTCACCGCCCTGGCGGTCAGTTTTGCCACGGGCGTCTCCTCCGTCTATGCCCGTATGCTGGGTGGCGGCCACAAGCTGTCCGCACAGCGGCTGGTGGCCGACAGCCTTATCCTGGCACTGCTCATTGCGCTGACCATCATGTTTATTGGCTGGTGGCAGCTGCACAGCACCTTTGTCGCCCTGGGTGCGGGACCAGAGCTGCTGACCCTGATCGAGGAGTATATGGGGCCCTGGTATCTGAATGCCCCTTTCTTCGCCCTGTCCACCATCTTCATGGCAGTCCTGCAGGCCTCAGGTTACGCCAGGGTCGCAGGGCTACTGATGATCGGGACGGCGCTGATCAATATCATCCTCGACCCACTGCTGATTTTCGGCTTTGGCCCGATTCCCCGTTTTGAAATTGCCGGCGCGGCCTGGACCACGGTTGCCTCCCGCATATTACAGGTCGCGCTGGGATTGTACCTGTTGGTGTGGCGCTATAAGCTGATCTCTGCTCCCAGCCTCAACGTCTCCACCACCCTGAAAGCCTGGCGAGCCACGCTGCACGTAGCCATCCCCTCCATGGGCAGCGGCCTGATTGTGCCTGCGGCCGGCGCCTTCACCCTGGTGCTGGTGGCAGGCTTCGGCCCGGACGCCGTGGCGGCACTGGGTGTGGTACAGCGGGTTGAGCCGGTGATCATGATTGCCTTCTATGCGCTGGCCGGTATCGTTGGTCCGTTCTTCGGCCACAACATGGCAGAACAGTACCGTCACCGCCAGATGGAAGCCATGCGGCTGATACTGCGCTTCAGCTTAGCCTATTCTCTCGTCAGTGCCGTGCTGCTGTGGCTGGGCGGAGCGTTTATCGGCTCCTGGTTTACCGATTCCGATGAGATCATCGCCATCATCGCCAGTTTCCTGCTGCTCGTGCCCTTCAGTTTTGGCCTCTCCGGTGTGATGATCGCAGCCACCTCAGCGTTCAACGGGCTGGGCCGGCCTCTGCCGGCGGTCTTGCTCTCAGTGATACGGGTCGTGCTGTTCTATGTTCCCTGTGTGCTGATCGGACGTGAACTGGCAGGACTGGATGGAATTTTCCTTGGCACCGCCGCTGCCAATGTACTGGCGGGAGTGGTCAGCTATCTCTGGATTCGTCACGCCCTGCGCCAGACATCCGCCAGTACGATCCGCTAGTGTCGGAAGAATCGTCTCAAGTGGGCGATTCCCGGCTTGGCAGCAACTGTCCGGCTCAGTAGAGTATCGCCATTCCACAGAGAGTGTTGCCATGTCCCGATCGTCCCCTTCCGGCCGCTGCGGCAAAACCGATTCCACCTCGCCCCTGGCCCTGCGCCGTGTCGGCATTGATACCTATCGCGAGAACGTCGCCTACCTGCACCGCGAGTGCGAGCCGTACCGGGCGGAAGGTTTTCAGGCACTGGCCAAGGTGGAGATCTCCGCCAATGGCTCCCGTATCCTGGCCACCCTCAACGTGGTGGATGACACCTCCATCGTGGACTGCCAGCAGCTGGGGCTGTCGGAAGATGCCTTTACCCAGTTGGGGCTTGAGGAGGGTCACCCGGTCACCATCTCCCAGGCCGAGCCGGCCCAGTCCATCCCCGCCCTGCACCGCAAGATTGCCGGAGAGCGTCTCAGCCACGATGATTTCGCCCACATCGTGCAGGACATCGCCGAGCACCGCTACTCGAAGATCGAACTGACCGCCTTTGTGGTGGCTTGCAACCAGGTAGAACTGGACCGCGAAGAGGTGTTTTACCTCACCAGCGCCATGAGCAAGGTAGGCCGCAAGCTGGACTGGAATGAATACACCGTGGTGGACAAACACTGCATCGGTGGCATCCCCGGCAACCGCACTTCCATGTTGGTGGTGCCCATAGTCGCCGCCCACGGCATGCTCTGCCCCAAGACCTCCTCCCGCGCCATCACCTCGCCCGCCGGCACTGCCGACACCATGGAGGTGCTGGCAACCGTAGACATGCCCTTCTCGGAGCTGAGTGAACTGGTCAGGCATCAGCGTGGCTGTCTCGTGTGGGGTGGCACCACCGACCTGTCACCGGCAGACGACGTGCTGATCTCGGTAGAACGTCCGCTCTCCATCGACTCCCCGGGGCAGATGGTGGCGTCAATCCTGTCGAAAAAGATCGCCGCCGGCTCTACCCACCTGCTGCTGGATATCCCTATAGGCCCAACCGCCAAAGTGCGCTCCATGCCGGAAGCGCTGCGCCTGCGCAAGCTGTTTGAGTTTGTTGCCGGGCGGCTGGGGCTGACCATTGATGTGGTGATCACCGATGGGCGCCAACCCATCGGCAACGGCATTGGGCCGGTACTGGAAGCCCGGGATGTCATGCGGGTACTGGAAAACCACCCGCTGGCTCCCAACGACCTGCGCCAGAAAGCCCTGCGTCTGGCAGGTCGCATGCTGGAATTTGACCCGGACGTCCGCGGTGGCGACGGCTACGGCATTGCCAGGGACATTCTCGAGTCCGGACGCGCGCTGCACAAAATGAAGGCCATTATTGAAGCCCAGGGCAAACGGGAATTCGATTTCAACAACCCGCCGCTGGCGCCACTCAGTTTTGAAGTGGTAGCTGATGCGGACGGCACCGTTACCGCGATCGACAACCAGCAGGTAGCCCGTATTGCACGGCTTGCCGGCGCTCCAGGTGCCCCCGGCGCGGGTGTTGATATGCTGGAAAAACTCGGCGCAACGGTCAGCCGCGGCCAACCGCTCTACCGTGTGTACGCCGCCTACCCCACTGAGCTGGCCTTCGCCCGCCAGGCGGCCGATAAAAACAACGGTTACAGTATCGGGCCCGCAGATCAACTGACCCATGTATTTGTGGAGTTTTGATGAGCGTTCTGTTCCTGTGCAGTGTTGATGAAAAACAGGCTGCCTGCGCCCTGGCACAGGCGCTGGCGGTACCCTGCCTCAGCTACGAATGCCACCGTTTCCCCGATAAGGAGCTGCGCCTGACCCTGCCACTGGAGGACCGTGCCGTACTTCCAGCCACTGTCGTTCTATACCGCAGCCTTGACCGCCCCAACGACAAATTGGTAGAGCTGTTACTGATTGCCCGCCACCTGCGCCAGCTGGGCGCGCAGCGGTTAATCCTGGTGGCACCCTATCTGGCGTACATGCGCCAGGACATCGCCTTTCACAAGGGCGAGATCGTCAGCCAGACCATCGTCGGCCAGTTTCTCGCGGATCTGTTCGATGGCGTGATTACCGTTGATCCCCACCTGCACCGCATCGAGCGTCTGGAGCAAGCTATACCGCTGCAGGCGGCCGTGGTTGTGAGTGGCGCACCACGCCTGGCAGACCTGATCCGGGAGCATCTGCAACAACCGCTGCTGATCGGCCCGGACGCCGAATCCCGTCAATGGGTGGCCTCTGCGGCGCAACGGATCGGGGCGGATTTTGGCGTCTGCCAGAAAGTGCGCCGCGGAGATCGGGATGTGACCGTCGAACTTCCGGAAATGCCGGTGAGCGGTCGTCACGTTGTGGTACTGGACGATGTGGCCAGTTCCGGTCACACCCTGGCGCAGGCCACCAGGGCACTGTTAAGCGCAGGCGCTGCTTCCGTGGACGTGGCGGTTACCCATGCCCTGTTTGCCGGCGACGCCGTCGACCTCCTGCAGCAGGCCGGGGTGGGCAATATCTGGAGTACGGATACGATTATCCATCAGAGCAATGCCATCAGCATGGCACCGCTGCTGGCAGAAGCGCTGGCACCCCTGCTGAATGCCACCCGGGGCTGAGCGGTTTCAGCGACGCTCAGTGGCGAAGGTGGCAATCCCCCGCAGATGCAACAACAGATACGGGAGTATGGTCAGCAGGGTCAGAGCCCCCAGCAGCGTATACATGTTGGCAAACCCCAAATGGGGAATCAGCAGCCCCAGCAGCGACGGCCCGAATCCCAGCCCGGCATCAACAAAGATAAAAAAGGTAGATGTGGCGAGCGCCATGCTGTTGCTGTCCACTGCCTGAATGGCCATGGCCTGAATACAGGACTGCATGTTGCCGAAACCGATACCGATGAGACAGCCGGAAAGCAGCAACATCGTGCCGCTATCCGCCCTACCCAGCAGCAGTAACCCGGCGCCCATAAGCACAAACGCCGGGTACATAATCACATGCGCCCCGCGGGCATCCAGCAGGCGTCCCGTAAAGGGGCGCGATGCCAGTACACTGAGGGAGTACGCCATAAAGAAAAAGCTGGCGGCCTGCACCAGCTCCCGCTCCGTAGCGTAGGCATTTACAAACGACAAAACCCCCGAGTAGAACACCGCCACCAGCAGGATAATCCCGCACAGGGGCACCACCCTGGGCTCCAGGAAACGCGAAGGTGAAAACGATAAGCGCCGGGGCCGAGGCTGGGAGATTGCACCGTTGTAGTCCTCTTCAGGCACACGCAGCAGCAGCGCCACACCGCAGCTGGCCACACTGAGGGCACAGCAGAACAGCAGTATCACATCGAAACTGCTGTGTAGTGCCAGCCAGATGCCGATAAACGGCCCGATTGCGGTTGCCAGGGAGTTACTCATACTGAAATAACCGATCCCCTCCCCTCGCCTGGAGGCCGGGATCAGGTGCGCCACGACTGTGCTGCTGGCGGTACTGGCAATACCGAGACTGATGCCGTGCAGCAGCCGCAGCGCAATTAACCAGTTTATGCCCGCCTCGACAAAATAGAGCGCGCTGGAAATCGCGGCCAGGGCCAGCCCGGCCAGCAGGCTGCGCCGCCGTCCCACCACGTCCATGTTCTGGCCAATCAGCAGCCGCCCCAGCATGGCGCCGACAATAAATACACCCACCACCAGACCGGCCTCGCTGACGGACGCCCCCAGATCGCCGGTCACATACTGTCCGATGACCACCACCAGCAGGTAAAACACCAATACCAGTGAAAAATTCAGCAGTGAGACGATAATAAAATCTTTGGTCCAGAGCCGGGGCTTGCTCATTGTGTTGCCTTGCCAATTTGAGTGGAGGACAGCTGCGGGATAGTAGCCGTACGCAAGGCGATGCATTTTACAGGCAGGTCAACCGACAAACCAGAAAGCGTCCGGCCGACAGATAAAGATAACCAATCAGTAGCACAGACAATCCGGCGCGGTCGGAGACCCACACCGGGGTACTATGGTGGCTGGGCCCCCGCCTGCGCGGGGGCGACGGGTGAAGTTTTGGGGTACCGCGTGGGACATACTGTCATTCCCACACAGGCGCGAATTCACTCTCAGACACCGATAATGAGACCCTGCATACGCAGGAGCACAGCAAGAGAATGCAGGGAAAATGAAAAAAGCACCGCTACCGACCTGCTAAACACGAAAAAAAGCCAACCCGGCTGCAGTCAGCGGGTCTGCAGCCGGATTGGACGTGCCAAACAGAGTCCAGGGAGAAACGTTGCCAGCCGGCGCAAACACCGGTGACCACAGCCTCAGTCGCTCTCTCCCCAGAGGTATTCATCAATCTCACGCATCAGGTAGTCGTTGCTGTGGATATTGCGTGCCACCAGCTCCGCTTCAGCGTGATCGTAACCGTTGAGGTTAAAGCTCAGTTCGCCGGCCGGTTCACCGTCGTAAACCAGCTTGATTTTCAACACCCAGAATTCGTCATTGGTTTTGCTCAGATCCACCGCGGCCTTCAGTTTTCCTTCCAGCGTGGTGATCATGAAAAAGTCGTCACGAGGCATAGGTCCGCGGTATCCGATTACTGTTTCCGTACGTAAGCTCATTGGCCACACCCTGCCCGCAAGCGGGTCTGCTGTGGCAGCGGCAGCAGGTTAAAGTGGCTGGACAAAATATCGGCCAATTGCCTGCTGGTCAGCCCTTCAAACACGTCGTAGAGACTGTCCACCAGGTTGGCCTGCACATACTCAAGGTGAATGCCGTAGCGATTCGGCTCTTGCCCGTAGGTAAACAGGTAGGCCCGCAGCTCCCGCTCCTGCGGGTGACGCACAAAGACCGCGAATTGGCTGGTATCCACATCGTGTTCGATCTCAAAGGCCTGCTGGCCAAACTGTTCCCGCAGTATCAACAGCAAGCGGCGAATACTCTTGTCCCGTCGCAGGGCCCAGACATTTTCCGCAACTGGCGGTTTCTTTGGACGCAAAAAATTGAGCATGGCACCTCTCCTGGCAACGTAACCTTCAACAGCGCGGGCTCACCCCGCGGTCTGCTGCATAGCCTGGTAGGCGGCGTAACCGCCTTCGACGCTGTACACCTTGTTAAAACCAAAATTGCCAAACAACTCTGCAAGGTGCTCACTGCTGTGACCGTGATAGCAATAGATCACCAGCGGCTGGGCTTTATCGCGGCTGCGGATCAGGGTTTCCACCAGGTCATCGTGCGCGTGCAGGGCATCGTCAATATGCCCTTCGCGGTAATCCCGCAGCAGCCGGCAGTCCAGTAACATGGCACCCTCCAGTGCCAGTACTTCAGGCATTTGGGTGACCTTGATGGTATCGAACTTTTTCATGGAACCTATCCCTCGTTAATTCCGTCTGTTGCGCATTGCCGGAGCAGCTGCGGCGTTCGGCTAGTCATCGTCAAGCAGCCGCTCAGCCATATCCCGCACGACGCTGCCACCTACCTGATCCATCGGATCCAGTTGCTGCAGTTTCAGTAGCACCGTCCAGGCCTCATTCAGGTCGCCGCGACGCAGGCGCACAAAGCCGGTGGCCTTGAGGCTGTACAGGTAAGTGCGCAACGCCCCCCTGGCCGGATTCCAGGCCGCGCTGTTCTCATCCAGCTGCCGCCAGTCTGCTGCAAACCCGGCCTGCTGCGACGCCAGCGCCAGTGTCTCGTCGATCACCTGCAGCGCGTCATCAAAGCGGTTGCTGTAGGCGTACAGCTTGTACAGGGCCACCAGCACTTCCAGCTGCTGTGGCAGCTGCTCCCTCGCTGTGAGCAGCAGGTCTTCGGCACTGCGCCAGTCACTGCTAACGTCCAGGTCACGGCGCAGCAGTTGCTGCAACTCCAGGGGTATTACCCGGGAATCACCGCGACTGACTTCATCAAACAGGTCACGCAACTGCATGTACGTCTGCCCGGATGGCAACAGGTTCACCCGCCAGCGTGGAGTGATAGCCCTCCTCCATAAGTACCTGGCGTACCGATGGCCGCTGCAACATGCGCTGATAGTGAGCGTGGCAAGCTTCCGGTAGCGGAATACCGGTTTTTGCTGCCCAGAATTCCACATAGAAGAGTGCGGCGTCGGCGATGCTGAATTGTTCACCCACAATGCGGCCATAGCGAATGCGGGCGTCGATGGTGGAGAGACATCCCTGCACAATATTGCGCCCCTGGTTGCGGATCTGCTCGTGCTCTTCCGGCTTACGGGTGTAGCGCTCTGTGGTGAAAATACGGGTAAAACCCTGACCATGGCAGGCGCTGATAATCAGGTTCATCAGGTCCAACATATCGATCTGTGCCTTGGTGGTTTCCGGTAACAGTGGCTTGCGGCTACAGTTTTTGGCCAGCCACATGGCGATGGCAATAAACTCGGTCAACGCCGTGCCATCCTCCAGTACCAGTACCGGCACGGTACCTTTGTGGTTAATGGCGAGAAATTCCGGGCGATATTGTTCGCCTTTGACCAGGTTCACCGGCCAGGCTTCAAACGGCACACCAATCTCTTCCAGCAGAATGTGAATCCCGGTGCTGCAGGATCCTGGCGTAAAATAGAACTTCATAATGCTCATGTTTCAGCTCCTTAATCCCACACAATCAGACAAATTGCGCTACCAGGTCGTCGACCCATTGCTCTTCCTCTTCCACCTGTACCGCCGCGTTTTCGAACAGGCCCTGCTGGCGAATCAGAGTTTTGAAGGTTTTCATCACCGGGCGGGAGATCATGGTTTCCGCGAGCAATCGCTGTTCGTAGATGGCCTCCAGCAGTTCCCGGTCACGAGTCTCTTCCGCCTGTGAAATCAGGCTGTGCATATCGCCGCCCAGCAAGCGGCTGGGACGATTTTTAACCGCATGATAAAGGTGGGTCATAACTACCTTCTCTTCCGGCTTCATCTTGCACTTGCCGTCGAGGATCTTGAGCATCACGGCGATGGCACAATCCACGTGTACCGGAATCAGTGGAAAGCGACGTGCCCAGTGACTCACTTCGTTATAGGACTTCATGCGATTACCTCCTTCGCTGAAATATCCGACAGGATTGTGTCGGCACAGGCCCGCAGTGACTCTTCCACACCCAGGTAGGCGTAGTCGTCCACTGCGGTTACTCCGATACGGCTCAGCTTCCCGACAGGACCGTCACCGATTTTGGCCACCAGCACTGCACTACAGTCATTGATGGTGGCGAGAATTTTCTGCATGGCCGACTGATCGCCAGTCTGACCGTGGCAGTAGTGATCCACTTCGCGCCGTTCCAGCAGATCAACCTTGCTGTCACTGACGTCGTAGACAAAGAACTCTTTGGCGTGACCGAAGTGCAGGTTGACCGAGAGACCGTCTTTGCTGGCCACAGCGATTCTTACGACATGAGCACTCATGCGCAGCGCTCCAGTCCGCGGAACACGCTGCAGCGGTCGAACACGTCCAGTGTCGGCGCCAGGGATTTGTGCTGACAGTACTTGGAAACCAGCTTGGTGAGCCCCTTGATGTCGCGGCCGCTGGCGGCCGGGAACTGGTCCGCCAGCTGATCCACCAGTTCCGCTGGCAGCTGCAGTTGGAACTGATCGCTCATCACCCGCCAGATACGGCGCCGGTCGTCACGGTCGGGGGCGTGATAGCGGATCACAGCGATACAGCGGGAGACAATGGCCTCGTCAATGTCATCGGTGCGGTTGGTGGTCAGGAACAGCAGGCCGTTGAAATATTCCAATACCCGCAGGAAGACGCCGACCACGGCATTGGCGGCCAGGTTGTCGTCACGACGCTTGATGTAGACATCTGCCTCGTCGATCAACATCACTGCACCCCAGCGCTGCGCCCGGGTGAGGGTCTCCTGCAGCGCCTTCTCCATTTCCGCCACGTTCAACCCCAATTGGCCTGAGTGCACTCTGTAGAGTGGCTTGCGGATAATCTCGGCATAAACCTCTGCCGTGAGGGTTTTTCCCACACCGGCCGGGCCACAACAGAGCACGGTGGTACCACCGGATTTCCCTTCGATAATGTCATCGGCGAGCATATCCATCTCGGCGGTGAGGATATCGATCAGGTCGGTCTGTTCTGCCGGCAGGATCAGCTTGGTCTTCAGTTCCGGCTGGTAGTTGTACGGCTCAATATCATCCACGTGCACCCACAGGTGGTGGTGCAGTTCCAGGTGAAACATAAGGATGTAGCCGTGTACCGGCAAACGGGTAAACATGCCGGCGGGCATCGCGGACTGCAGATCCTCTGCCGCCCGCTCCACTTTCTCATCGTAGTTGGCGCTGCGCCCGGCCTTGCGAATGTATTTGCTGAGGATATTGCCCGTGGCGTCCAGGGTCAGGGCGCGCTCGGCCAGAATCTGCTCGTCATTGACCAGTCTTGCAGAGCCTCCGGTAGATGACAGCACCACCCGGCTCTTGCGCGACCAGTCGGTATTGCGGTGTGAGGCTGTGGGGTCCTCGGCAAAAATACCCACACCAGTGCCTGAAAACTGCATGCCGTAGTCGGCACGCCAGCGGAAAAAGCGATCCGCCGAACGCTCATAGTTATCCACCAGCAGAGGGGTCTCGTGAAAGTAACCGCGGTTGGCAAAAATGCCAGCCACGGTATTGCCCACCATGTCGCGCTCCCGCAGAGCCAGTGACTGGGTGACAATCTTGCCCATGGCGTTGGCCTGCAGCTCCAGCATTACCCGGCCGGTTTCCTCTTCACCGGCAGGACTGTAATCAATACGGGTTACCAGGTATGGCAACGGCTTGCCGCCACTGTTGGCCAGAAACAGCCAGCCGTAGATGGCATCCTGCAGCAGGAACTCGGCAATATCTGCCACCAGGTTTTCCAGTTCCCCTTCCTGGTAGACACGGCCGTCGTGCAACCGCGCCTGACGCAACGTAGCGATCTGCGCAGCCCGTCCCTGCATGCGAATACCGGCAGCCTCGTAAAGCTCGGCCAGCAGCTGCAGGTGATCCGGTGACAGCTGGTTGCCCTGCATCTCGACGCGATTGCCGAACTTAAGTTGCTCTGCATAAGCGGAGAGTTCGGGAAAGCGATCGATCATCGCCTCAACGTAACTGCGTTCTACCAGCAATTTCATGACTGTTCCTGCTCCACAACCTCTGGAAATTCGGTCCTTACTGTAAAGGGAGCAAGAAGCGAGCCGCACAAAATCCCGTCAGAAATAAATTTATTTTTGTTTGTTTTCAGTGGGTTAGCGACACCAAAAGAAAAACAGCGACCGGGGGCCGCTGTCAGGTTTGTAACAAAACAATGACTCAGGTGTCAGGCACTACGACGGCCGTATGGCGGAAGTGTAACAATCCGCGCGTCCTGTTTTGGTCCACCCACAGTGAAGTGATAGAAGCTCTGCAGGCGCTCATCTTTAATGCCCAACAGTTCATGCACGGCGTCATCAAAGAAACAGCCAATACCGGTGCCACGCAAGCCGATGGCTTCCGCCTCCAGGTAGAGTTGCTGGCCCAGGGCGCCCGCTTCACGCATCAGCTCGCGGTAGCGCCAGGGTTGTTCCGCTACAGGCGCAAACTCCCCCAACATCGCCAGACTGAAAGCGCTCTGGGCGGCGATCGGTTGATGGCAGCTGAGCTTGCCAGCGGTGCGTTCTGCCTTGGCCTTTAACAGCAGATGGAGCGGCAAATGCGCCGGCGCCTGCACAACCGGCTGCCACTGAAACTCCGTGCGTAAACTGCTGCGCATGGCCTCTTCCCCGGCGCTGCTGCGCGGCAGTGCATAGAGGCCAGGCTCCAGTCCCTCGACACGATGGACAAACAGCGCCAGGTGCAGATGCCCGGCCATGGGCAACGCCTGCCAGGGGCGGCTATGGAGCCGGGGTAACAGATGATCCAGCAAAACGAAGAAGTCTTCGGCAGCAATGCTGGTCTCGCCGTCGAAGGCCTGGGCAGAACGACGCTGGCGAATCACTTGCGGTAATTGATCACCGTACCGACCAGGCAACGGTTGTGGCCACAGTTGCCGGTCCCTGGCCACGGCCGAGGTGTCCAGGGTCTGCTGAAACTGCCCGACAGCACTGGCGGGCAAACGCCCAAGGATTTCGACCTGGTCAATAAGCGGCCATTTATAGAAGTGACGGTGATCCAGTACGGCGGCCTTGCCACTCCACTCCGCATCAGCGAGAGCTGACAGCCAATCCACAACACCTTCCGAAGTCACCCCACTGTCGGGATCGCTCGTGACCACACGCAGCAGGCAATCCGCCTCTTCCCGTTCGTTGGCAACAAACTCTTCACCGCGGTCTGTACCCAACAGTCGGTTCAATGTGACGTCATCCACGATGTGCGGCTGCAATTGCCAACCATTGAGGGCGGCGCCGTAGCTCAGCGCCGCCTGCGCATGCCCCACATCCAACTGGCAATAGCGCCAGGCGCGCTCGCCGTATTTCCAGGCTTCCCGCCAACTGACACTGGAAAGCCCAACCCATATTTGCGTCGTATCATTGCTCAGCGCTGGCAGATGACAGCGCTGCTCCAGGCTGTGGCAATCGGCACGATAGTGATAGAGTCCCGGCAACAAACCATCAATACCCACCAGCAACAGGTAGGCTTCCGTGGGATGCAGGTTGCCACTGGAGGGATTAATACGCATTGACCAGCGGGCGCCGCCGTACTGCTTCCACGCACTCAGGGCAAGGGAATACTCCAGCATCAGGGCCAGTCGTTCGAGCGTAACGGGCGCATGAGGGATATCCAACTGGCACTGAATCCCCTGATCCAGGCCGATATTGGCTGCAGCGTCCGGATTTAATGAGGAATCAATGCCCAGCAGCGGCAATTGAATAAGGTCGGCGCCTTCAAAACGACGAAAGGGATCTGGCTGGCGGTCCCAGTCTATGGTTTCGGGACCCCGGGCATAGCCACTGAAATGGTGTTTAGTGCGCTGGTGGTACTCCACCACGCTGGCAACGCTGTTGACGTTGGCCTCTTCACTGACGGTGTCATTCACAACAGCTCCAATGGCTTATTCCATAACGACAATCTGGCTCAGGAGAGCGGATTGGGGCTGATCTCATCGGCAAGACAGGCCACTGGCGGGCCGGAGTTACCATCTTCCATACGGAAGCTGACCAGGAACAATTCGGTGTCCGGCTCCAGTTCCACATAGCCCGTGTTGATCAGCATCCCCATGGTGCCGGGCTGGGCAAACACCTCCCCGGGTTCACAACCGGGAACCGAACCGTCATTGATGATGGTGGTGGTTGCGTAGACAGCGTCACCTTTCTGCAATTCACGGTGCTGCATTGTACTTCTCCTGCGTCAAATCCGGTGGCATGCGGCGGCGGCAGCGGCCGTGCCGCTGCCCCGGGATCGCCGGCAAACGGAAAGTTGCCGGCGGTTTGTATGGCTTATACGGCGCCCCACAACTCACGCTTCTGCGCGGTCACATCTGCAACCAGCTGCTCCATGGATTTCACAGAGCCCTTGGGCTTGTAGTCCTTCATCTCCTTGTAGACGGTAGCGATCTTGTCTGCGGGAGTCTGTCCTTTGAAATCACTCTTTTCCAGAGCCAGCTCATCGATGGCTTCGTTCCAGCACACACCCTGCACCAATGGGATAATCGCGATTTTGGTAGCACCCAGCTCGTAAACGGCGCGCTCCTTGGCGTTAACCACAAACAGCATAAACGCGAGATCGTCAGCGAAGTCACCACCGAATCTCTCCAGCAGAGTGGGCAGCATGGCCATGTCATCGAGACTGCCGATCAGCATGTGAACTTTATCGTCCGCCAGAATCACGCTGCCACGCAGCACTTCTTCCGGTGGATTGGGGTGCCCCTTGTCATCCAAACCGCCGTCAACGATGACCAGGTCACCGCGATAGCCGAACAGCCCGGCAGTGGAACTCTCTTCCAGGAAGTTGGTGTTAAACAGCAGGTTGTCAGTTTTGTAGGTATTGATAATCACAACTTTTCTCCATAGAACGAACGTAAAACCTTTTCGAAAACTTTTCGTAATACCCTGGGCGCCCCGCTTAGCTCTGTCGCAGATACGACAACCTGTTCAGGGGTGTACCGGTCGGCGCTGTCGAGTCAGCGACAAAGCTGTTCAGCCTGACACTCTGCAATCGAGTGCCTCGTCATCAGCCACGACTCTCTGATATACCTGTCGCAATCTCTGTGCCTGATTTTAAATGGCAGCATATATCTTTATTTATCAATCAATTACAAAATATTTAGAGAATATTTATTAAGTTAATTGTCAGGTTTGGTACAGGTCACGGAATCCTTTGCAGGCGCCAAAATTGCAGCAAACGTAACAATCCACCCCTTGCTGGACGACGGCCCTCTTCTTGCTTGTTGTTACTGCTATGGTGTTAATGACATTCGGAAACTGACCGTTGTCAGCAACAAACAGAGCTGAGGAGAACCACCATGTTTATTGCCATGAATCGCTTCCGTATCGCACCTGGCAAGGAAGAGGAGTTCATTGCCATCTGGAAACAGCGCGACACCTTCCTGCAGGAGGTGCCGGGCTTTAAGGAGTTTCACCTGCTACAGGGGCCCGGCAGCGACGAGTGCACCCTGTTCGCCTCCCATTCGGTGTGGGAGTCCGAAGCCGCTTTCAGCGACTGGACCCGCTCCGAAGCCTTCCGCAAGGCCCACGCCAACGCCGGCAGCAGTAAAGGGATCTATCTGGGGCCGCCGCAGCTGGAGTGTTTCACCGCAGTTATCTGACCAACCATTTTCCGGAGCCACAAAGCATGCGTTACGCCCCTTATGAAAGCGAAGTAAAAGAGCTGGGAGTGATGTCGGAATCCCAGTTGCTGGAGTATTTCCTGACCCGGGTCTTTGAGACTGAAGAGGTCTGGGGACTGGAAGACGATTGCGAGTGGGCAACCATTGAGTTGGCAGCACAGCCGGCCATGCCCATCTGGCCCTACCAGCAACTGGCCAGTAGTGCCACCAGGCAGCTGGCTGCCGCGACCCACCTGCAGCCCACCGCAGAATCCCTGGAAGATTTTATGGAACACACACTGCCTTCGCTGATTGAGGAGGATGTGATGCTGGCGGTAATGTCTTCCGCAGAGAGTGTTGGGTGCCTCGTTTCCCCTCACCGCTTGCTGGATATTTTCGCCGGCATGATGGAAAGCGGCACCTACTCCCTGGACGCCTGATCGGTTGAGCCCTTAATTGACAGAGAGCCCACCGGGGCCCAGCAGCCGAGGCTGTCCTTATCATCCCTACCCCGGGCCGGGCTCTCCCGTTCTCCCTTTCCCGCAGCCCTGCCTCACACCACCGCTGCCATTGTGCCCGGTTCAGAAACGCAGAAACGACAGGCAAAAAAAACGGCAGGCTCTGAACGGGACCTGCCGCAAAAGGTTTGCCATTAAATTCAGAGAATTAGAGACAAACTGAACGCGAACTTGAAATACTCTCTGTTACAACAAGGTGTTAAGCGGGGATATGCGGGGTTCAGGCGACGCTTTCATCCAGACTCTCATCCAGTGACTGCCCGCGCCCGCTGAATTGCACCCGTTCTTCCGCACCCACACCCATGATTTTCGCCAACCACGGCGGCCGCTTACCACCCATCACCTTCTGCAGATCCACCAGTACATCCCGGGCCTCGCCACCGTCGATCTTCTTGATCGGATACACACCCGCCCGGATTACCTTCGCTGCCGCCGGTCCACCCACCGACACCACGTACAGTACCTGGCAATCGCGGATAAGGTCCGCGCGGAAGCCATTTCGGTCATCGGAAAAATCCGCTTCCAACGCCGAGCGCACGTCCACCAGCCGGTACTCGGTAGCATTGACTTCATAGACCAGGTAGCGGATACAGGAGCCAAAGTGACCGTTCAGCGTCTCGCCACTGTTGGAGGAAACTGCCACCCGTACCGAATCAGGCAATGGATCCAGCCCCTCGACGATGTCGGGCAGGTTCTCCTCCTGCTCTTCGCCCCAGAGGATGCGTACGGCTTCTTTCAGTGCCGGCAGGCCGATGCCGATATCCTCACCATCTTCCTCCCCGTCAGCACTGGCAAAGGCTGTCTTCAGATCCGTCACGGTGACGGTTGTCAGACTCTCCTCATCGAGAACACCTTCAATGCGTTGATGCAGGATATCCAGCAGGGACCCAACGGTGACGCCCGGCAAGGTTCGCGCGGCCAGGGCAATCCGCAGGGCCGCTTCGCGACTCAGATTTGCTTGTTCCACCACTCAGCACCTCCGGTTAGGTTGTTGTTACTCATCAGTTGCTTACAGTTGGAGCTGTGTCAGGCCCGGGGCTGACGCGCTTGCCGCCAGCTCCTCGGGGGTCTTGGCCTTGACGCTCAAAGCGTGCAATTCACCACTGCCCAACAGTTCGGAAAAGCCGGCCAGTACCAGCTGCTGGCGCTTGACCGGCAACATACCGGCAAACGACGGACTCACCACCAGCACAGCAAAGTCGCAGTCGGCACCCTGTGCTTCGATATCGGTGGCATCGGGCACCGCTTCACGCACCTTGGCAATAATTTCTTCCGCTTTCATGTGTTCTCCTTCTTGCTGTCCGTGGGCACGCCTGCCCACGGACTATCTGGACCGGCTCAGGCCTCGGCGGCCTGGACCAGCAGTGGCTGCAGGGAGCCATCAGCCACCATATCCACCACAATATCGCTGCCGCCAATCAGTTCGCCATTCACAAACAGCTGCGGAAAAGTGGGCCAGCCGGAAATTTTGGGCAGGCGCTCGCGAATGAACGGAGCCTGCAACACGTTTACATACGCCAGGTCAGTACCAGTGCTTTTCAGCGCTGCAACCGCCTTGGCGGAAAAGCCACACTCCGGGGCTTCAGGTGTGCCCTTCATGTAGATCAGCACCCGGTTGTCGGCAATCTGCTTCTTGATGGTTTCTTCAGTAGACATAACATTCACTCCTCGGGGTACCGGAACAGCGCCTTTTTGCGACCGTCCATATGGGTTGCGCACAGATCAACAGGCCATACTCAGTTTTCAGGACCAAAACAGTCGTGATAGGCGGCGCAGGCCTCGCAGCTGGGAGAACGGCAGACGAAATGCCCACCCTCCTCACACAGCTGACGGTAAAAAAACTTTTTCCACTTCATATCGGCGTTGTTGCGAGCAGCCAGCTCGGGGAACGCCAGGGTAATCAGGTCAGACAGCTGGCGCCGGTCGGTAAAGCCCAGGTCGCGCCACAGATGATCACCACCCATACAGCCAGCCGCGACAATCTCCGCCAGGGCCACTTCCAGCACATGGCGATGGGCACGATGTTGCATCAGCAGCTCACGCAACTCCTGCCACTCGTCGCGACGCATCTGCAGCAGCTCTTCACGCAATTCACCCTCTGCCGTGCCCCGATCCAGGCCATCGACATCGTGGGCCGACTGCAGGTAACGCTGCGACAGCCAGATAAAATTCAACGGGTAGAGGCCCAGATGATTCGGCAAGCAGCCGTGGCCAGCACGCTGCTGCTGCCACAGCAGGCGCAAGTAGTAGCTGTAGAGCACTTCGACCTTAACGACACCAGCCCCCTGCTCTGCTGTGCTATTGTCCAATCCTGATACTGCTAGATTCATAATAATTGGCTTCCAACTCCACTCATCACCGGCTCACAAGGCCACAGCCTGAGCTTCCGGACAGGGCTTGTGACTGCTGGAACACCCCTCACCGGGGGTGCCTTCTTCGTCTGGCAACCGCACCTGCAGAATCTGCAACAGGTCTTCGGCATCAAAGCCCACCATGCAATTACCTTCACGCTCCAACAGTGGACGACGGATCAACAAGTGCTCCTCCAACAACAGTGCCATGGCACTATCAGCATCCAGAGTGGCCGGAACCACGATGCCGCTTTTGATGGCCGGCGCACTGGGATTGAACCACTCGTTTACCGGCAGCGCCGCCAGGAAACGCAACAGCTCCTCAGCGCTCCAGTCGTGACGCAGGAGATTCTTCACTTGCAGCTCATAGCCAGCCTTGCGCAACAGATCTTTCTGCTTCTTGTTGGTGAGGCAGCCGGATTTTTCGTAAAAGGTAATGGGGGCGGAGCTCATACCATCTCTTCCACTGTCATCAATTGGCGGCACACCCGAAGAGGCACCACCACTCTTCACTCACACCACTGCATCAGCGGGACTGGATTTCCTGCATGGCATCTTCCAGCAGTTCAGGTGGAATACCCGTAAGGGAGCCGTAGGGGTTCACCGGCATTCCGGAAGCATCCAGGATCGCCTGTTCAATAGGACAGATGCTGGCACATTGCGGATGGGCGTAATCCCCCTCGCACTCGGTGCACTTTTTGGTGTCGATCAGAAAGTGGGGGCTTGCCTGATAGATGGCGTCGCTGGGGCAGACGTCGTAGCACGCCCAGCAGTTAACGCAGGAATCAACGATTGCTAGAGACATGTTGTTCTCCTTTGTGGGGACGACCGATGAGTGGCACCGGGGTTGCTATTCTGGCTTAAGTCAGCCGGCAGCCACCCAGCGGGTGACTGCCGGTTTTACTACGGTTGTAACCTGTCTGCCGGTATCAGGCGCTGACGGTCTGGGATACCGCAGCTTCAGGCTGTGGCTCTTCCAGCTTGCCTTCGGCAGCCATCTCCTGATACACGGCCAGTACCGCTTCTTCGATTGGCTCCATGGCGTGCTCGCCATTGGGCACAATTCCGGCCTCTTCCAGCAGTGACCAGGGCTCGTAACCGATCTTCGAGCAGAGCACCGCTTCACAGCCTTTCAGCGCACGAATACTGCCAGCCAATGCAGACTCCTTCTCACCGCAGCTGTCATTGCCGATACAGTACTGATCAACCTTACGGTGGCTGATAAAGCGCACACCAGCGGGTGAAGCCTCGTAAATCAGGAACTCGGTAGCGTGGCCAAAGTGCTGGTTGATCAGACCGCCGCCACTGGTAGCCACCGCCATCAGAGCCGGACGGGTATTGGCTTGCACCGGGGCATCGTTGGCAGAGACAGAGACGGCGGCAAGGCGACGCTTCTTCTCCTGCTTCTCGTGCAGCTCTTCCATAATGCCTTCGTGAACAATCTTACGGGTCTGCATGGCCGCGTCGTAGTCGATGTTCATCTGCTCGATCTTGTCGATAGTGAACTCTTCACCACGGTCTTCACCGAGTAATCCCACGGCATCGGCACGACACTGGCGGCAGTGACGCATCATATTCATGTCGCCGGCACACTCGTCCTGCAGGTCCTGCAGCTCTTCCGGCTCCGGACCACGCTGACCCATGAGGCCGTAGAAGGTGCCGTGCTCAGGCTCGGAGATCAGAGGCATCACGTTGTGCAGGAAGGCGCCCTTCTCTTTCACTATGCGGCTCACTTCTTTCAGGTGCTGATCGTTCACGCCGGGAATCATCACGGAGTTGACCTTCACCAGGATGCCGCGATCCACAAGCATCTGCAGACCTTTCTGCTGCTGCTCGATCAGGATCTCGGCCCCGCGGCGGCCACGGATGCGACGGTTGTTCCAGTAGATCCAGGGATAGATCTGGGCACCGATGTCAGGGTCTACGGTGTTGATGGTGATGGTGACGTGATCGATATTGTGCTTGGCCAGCTCGTCCACACTCTCTGGCAGCGCCAGACCGTTGGTGGAAACACACAATTTGATATCCGGAGCCTCTTCCGAGAGACGACGGAAGGTTTCAAAGGTGCGCTCAGGGTTGGCCAGGGGATCGCCGGGACCGGCGATGCCCAGCACGGTCATCTGCGGGATGTTGGCCGCAACGGCCTTGGTTTTCATCACCGCCTGGTCAGGTGTCAGCAGTTCGGAAACGACACCCGGACGGGATTCGTTGGAACAGTCGTACTTACGATTGCAGTAGTGACACTGGATATTACAGGCAGGTGCCACTGCCACGTGCATACGCGCAAAAAAGTGATGCGCCTCTTCGGAATAGCAGGGGTGATTTTCAACTTTCTCTCTGATGCTGTCTGGCAGGTGAGACATCTGGTCATCGGTCGTACCGCATGAACCGGTGGAGCAGCCTCCCGCGGCAGCAGCAGCCGCGTCATTGTTTTGATCTAGCACCGTTAGCTCCATAGCGAGAACTCCTGTCTGGTCCCCCGTTAGGGCGGATGAGTAAATGGTGTCGTGGGGAATCCACTTCTTCGCAGAATACTGTTGCAATGCCTGTGCCCAATATTTAACCCATTGTTTTACTTATATATTTTTGTTTTCGAAGGACCGTTTTGTACGTTTTGACACAAGCCTTTGTGGTGGCCTTTGTGTTTTAGGTGACAGTTGCAGAGGTCAATCACGACACCGCTATAAGCACTATTCTCAGGGCAGCCTTCAGCGAGCCACGCCACTGCACACAAGGCAGATAAGCATCGCGCACCAATGCGGCTCACCAACGGCGGCCGAGTGAAAAATGAGCGGGAAAGATAAGCACAAGAGCGAGAACAGGTGGAGCCCGGACCCTGTCCGGGTTCCGGGCAGAGGGGGGATTATCAGATTTTGCGCACGTTAATCTTCATGGTCTGGATTCGGTAGGCAATCTGCCGCGGCGTCATACCCAGCAGGCGAGCGGCCTTGGCCTGTACCCAGCCCGCCTGCTCCAGAGCAGCTATCACCCGCTCCCGTTCGTCCAGGTCCGGATCGTCCATGTCGGGTGCGGCGCGGGTCACCACCGGCGCACCGACGCTGCTGCTCACCGACGGCACAGTCACATTGTGCACACCGTTCAGGCTGATGACATCAGTATCGATGACGCCCTCCTCGCTCATGACCGCTGCACGCTCCAGGCAGTTTTCCAGCTCCCGCACGTTACCGGGCCAGTCGTAACTCATCATCATGCGCACGGCATTATCGGTCAGCCGCAGTTCCCTGCCCTGATGCTTGGACAGTTTTTCCACCAGAAAGCGGGACAGCTCCGGCAGGTCGGCAAGGCGGTCACGCAGCGGTGGAATACGAATGGCCATCACATTGAGACGATAGTAGAGGTCTTCGCGGAACTTGCCCTTCTCCACCTCATCTTCCAGGTTGCGGTTGGTGGCAGCCACGATACGCACATCGACACTGATGGTCTGGGTACCGCCGACCCGCTCCAGCTCGCCCTCCTGCAATACCCTCAGCAGTTTGGCCTGGAACATCGGAGAGATCTCACCAATCTCGTCGAGGAACAGTGTGCCGCCGTCGGCCTGCTCAAAGCGCCCCTTGCGCTGCTTCACTGCACCGGTGAAGGCACCTTTTTCGTGACCGAAGAGCTCCGACTCCAGCAGGTTTTCCGGCAGCGAGGCGCAGTTGAGTTTCACGAAACGCTTGTGCGCCCGCGGTGAATTGTAGTGAATGGCGCTGGCAATCAGCTCCTTACCGGTACCGGACTCACCCAAAACCAGTACGGTACTGTCCCACTTGGCCACACGCCGCACCTGATCGAACACCCGGCGCATGTTGTCGGTATGGCCGACCACCATGTTGTCGAAACCGTACTGCCCGCGTACCTCTCGCCGCAATTCGTCGCGCTCGCTGGCCAGGGTCTGGCCGCGCTCCACATTCACCAGCAGCCGGCAAGTCTGTGACAGCTGGTCAGCCACGGCCTTGAGAAACGCGGTGCGCTCAGGCAGGTAGTCGTCCGCAGGCACATCCGGCTGCGCCGCCAGCACACCGATGGCAGAGCCATCAATGTCACGGATGGGCACACCGATAAACGGCAACTCCATTTCGTAGAGCGCCAGTTTGTCCAGGAAGCGAGGCTCCGAGGAGATGCGCCCAAGCACTATGGGTTGGTTGTGTTGCAGGATGCGCCCCACGATTCCCTCACCCACCTGGTAGCGGGTGCTGTGGGACGCCTTGATCACCGCTTCGGAGTCGGTGTAGACCGCCCCCACCTGCAGCATGGTGTGGTCGGGGTCGGCCAGTGTGACTATGCCGTGAAGCAGTCCGGCTTCATCGTGCAGAACCTTGAGGATTTCACTCAGGCTCTCCTCGATATTGGTAACCCGACAGAGAATGTGGGCGGCTGTACACAGGGCTCTGAACTGGCGATCAACCACTTCCGAACGGCTCGTTGCCCCCACACTGTACCGGCTGGTAGAACTGAACGTATCGATCATTGGCAAATACCCGAATCGGACTTCATACGTTGGTCAAAGGCAGCTGCACGATAATGCGACAGCCCTGCTTGTAGTCAGTGTCGATATACACACTGCCCAGGTGATCGGCGACCACCTCCTGCACCATTGACAGCCCCATGCCGCGGAAGCCCGACGGCGTGGTCTTGGTACTGTAAAACGGCTGAAAGACCCGGAAGACATCCTGCTCCGGAATTCCCGGGCCGGTATCGGCAATTTCGATTTCCAGCAGCTCTTTGGTGGCGCTGGTGACGATGTGCAGATCCCGCTGTCGGATTTCACGCACGCTCATAGCCTCAATAGCGTTGTCCACCAACTGCTTGAACATGCTGCGCAGGCGACGCTCCTGTCCCGCCAGCGAAGGCAGGTGCAGGGAAGGCTTCCAGTTGATGGTAATCCCCTGGGAAAGCAGCTGATCCGTGCAGAGCGACAGCACCTCACGAATGATCTGGTTAACATTGATGGACTGTTTGGACTCATCCAGCGGAGGCGGCAGAGAGTCGATCAGGTTATCCAGTGCCGCCTGCCCCGCCTCCAATGCTTCTTCCGCAGCAGACAACACCAGGTCGTCCTTGTCGCCCCGGGCTGCGCGACGCTTGAGGGTACTTACCGCGGCGGCAATCAGGTTGACCGGCCCCTGCAGCTGGTGAATGGCACCGTTGACGGTTTCCCGCATGCCCTGCACCAGGTTCTCTTCGGCCATCAACGCCTTGAGGGTATTGAGATGCATCTCTTCCTGGTGGCGACGGAACTCGGAGATATCGTTGATCATCAGCAACATGTAGTGGCTGATGTCCTGCTCAAAGAAGGCGTCGGGACTCTCCTGTGCAATTTCGATGGTGGTTCCGAAGCAGGAGAAGTGACGGGGACGACCGTCACCACGATCCATGGTGATCTCTTTGCTGTTGAAGTGACTGCGTTCGCCCTTGAGGCGCTCAAAATGTTGCTCCAGTTGACGGGTCAGCATGCCCAGGAAAGCGCTGTGGCCACCTGCGGCGAAATCCTGTGCGAGCCGTTCGAAGCCCTGGTTTTGCATGACGATATTCTCGTCCGCGTCCAGCAACACCATGGCCGCCGGCACGGAGTTGATCATCGATTCCATCATCAGCTTCTGGTTCAGCACCCGCTGCTGCAGCTGATGCACCTCGGTACCGTCCCGGTGCATCCCCAGAAAGTAGACGGTTTCACCTAACTCATTGATCACCGGCGCCACAGTCAGTTCAGCCAGGTAGAGCTGGCCGTCCTTGCGACGGTTTACCAGCATACCAGTCCACGGTTTCTGCTGTGCCAGGCGACCCCAGAGTGCCTGATAGACGATGCGCGGCGTGGTGTGATTGGAAAGGATTGACTCGTTTTTACCGACCACCTCACTGTCCGGGTATCCCGTGACCTGGGTGAACGAGCGGTTGGCGTAGAGGATATTGGCTTTAAGGTCGGTGATCGAAATGGCGACCGGACAGTGCTCAACCGCCTGGAAGAAAACCTCTTCCGACAGGTTGCCATCCTTCAAGTGCAGTCCCGCATTGATCATCGCCTTCTGCGTAGCGCTGTCGGCCGCCACCGACAGTGACGAGGCATCGCTGGAACTTTTACTTTGGGACATAAAGAATCCTCTGCTGGGAGCTCGGATGGTTATTAAGGGGCTGCAACTCCAGAGGCTCCGGTGCCGGATTCCTGAAGCGCTGACCGCCATAAGACGAAGTGCAATTAGCGCGCCAGCTACAAAATCCCCCAATTGCTATCAGAAAACCGCCATGTCAGACAATTTTGTCGCATACCCGACAAGGCCGATTTTTGCCCCTGAAGTGGTTTTGTAGCAAACACGACAATTCTGCACCCTTTGCAATTCAGTTGCGCTGACTGGTGAGCGCCGCTATTTGATCTGGATCAAACCTTGTCGCAAACAATCCAATGGCATGCTAAATGCACCTGCCCTTTCGTGAGAACGCGATTTGTTACAAACGCGTCAGCGGGAGATTCTGCAAGCGGTTACCGCAACAGGAACCCCCGCACCGGCCCCCAAACACGACGGAAGCGGTTATGGAATATGTCATGTTGTTAGGCAGCACCGTGTTGGTGAACAACATCGTGTTGGCGAAGTTTCTTGGTCTCTGCCCCCTCATGGGAGTCTCCAACAAATTGAGCTCTGCCGTGGGTATGGGCATCGCCACCGCCTTTGTACTGACCCTGTCGGCCTTCAGCGGCTGGCTGATTGAAACCTGGGTGCTGGTGCCGCTGAACATCGAATTCCTGCGCATCCTCTGCTTTATCCTCATCATCGCCGCCATCGTGCAGTTTACCGAGCTGGTGATGCGCAAACTGAGCCCGGTGCTGCATCGCTCCCTGGGCATCTTTCTTCCTTTAATCACCACCAATTGCGCCGTGCTGGGTGTCGCCCTGCTAAACGTACGGGAGAAGCACGACCTGGCCCAGAGCCTGGTCTACGGTCTCGGCTGCGCCATCGGCTTTACCCTGGTGATGATTATTTTTGCCGGGATACGCGAGCGTCTGGCGATCGCTGATGTGCCAGAGACCTTCGCCGGCACCCCGGTAGGTCTGGTGACAGCAGGTCTGCTGTCGCTGGTATTCATGGGCTTCAGCGGCATGCTGTAAAACTGAACGACGAGGTAGAGCAATGTTCACAGCCACTCTGGTTCTCACTGTCCTTGGGTTTAGCCTCGGCGGAATGCTCGGCTACGCCGCCAAGCTGATCAGCGTCGGTGAAGAGAATTCCGTCAGCGATGAAATCGAAGCCATGCTGCCCGGCAGCCAGTGTGGCCAGTGCGGGTTTCCCGGTTGCAGGCCAGCCGCCGAGGCCATTGCCAGCGGCGAAGCCGACGTCACCTGCTGCCCGCCCGGCGGTCGCTCTCTGGTGGAATCCCTCGCCGACCTGCTGGGGATCGACATCAACAGTATTGGCGCTACCGCCGCCCCCATGCTGGCACGCATCGATGAGAGCCTCTGTACCGGCTGTACCCGCTGCTACAAGGTCTGTCCCACCGACGCCATCGTGGGTGCCACCAAACAGATACACGCCGTCATCAATCGTGCCTGCACCGGCTGCTCCAAGTGCCTCGATGCCTGCCCTGAAGACTGTATCTCCCTGAGCCCGGAAGCCGTGGACCTCAACTCCTGGCACTGGCCCAAGCCACAACTGGTGTAACGCTATGTTTGGATTTTCCCGTATCCGCGGCGGTGTCCACCCCGATTCCCATAAAGAGGATTCGGCGGGCAAACCCATTGTCACTGACCTGCCGCTGCCAGCCCGCCTCTACCTGCCCCTGTTCCAGCAGGCGGGGGCCATGGCCCTGCCCCTGGTCAAACCCGGTGACAAGGTCCTCAAGGGCCAGCAGCTCGCCATTACCGGTGAAGGGCTCTCCGCCAACCTGCACGCCCCCACCTCCGGTACCATTATCGGTGTCGAGGAGATCATTGCCCCCCACCCGTCCGGCCTCAACTCCGCCGCAATCGTGCTGGAGAGTGACGGCGAGGACCGCTGGATGGCGCTGCCGGAGGAGTCTGACCCTTTTCAGCGCTCCCCCGAGGAGCTGGCCAGCGAGGTGGAAAAAGCGGGCATCGTGGGTCTCGGCGGCGCCATCTTCCCCTCCGCCATCAAATTGCGTCAGGGGCGTCGTTTTGAGATCAAAACCCTGCTCATCAATGGCGGCGAGTGCGAGCCCTACCTCACCACCGACGACCAGCTGATGCGCGAACGCGCCGCTGAAGTGGTGGAAGGCGCCCGCCTGATCCAGCACATCATTGAAGCCTATGAGACGGTGATCGGTATTGAGGACAACAAACCGGAAGCCATCGCCGCCATGCGCGAGGCCGCCGCCCCCTACGGCAAGGTGCGGGTGGAAGTGGTTCCGGCCCTCTACCCCATGGGCTCTGCCAAGCAGTTGATCAAGGCCATTACCGGGCTGGAAGTTCCTGCCGGTGGCCGCAGTAACGACCTCGGTGTACTGGTGCACAACGTTGCCACCGCTTACGCCATCCAGCAGACCCTGCGCTTCGGCAAACCCCTGATCTCCCGCGTGCTGACCCTGGCCGGCGGCAGCCTCAACGAGGCCCGCAACGTGGAGGCCCTGTTCGGTACTCCCATCCAGCACCTGATCGATCACTGTGGCGGCATTAGCAGCCAGCCAGCACGACTGGTGATGGGTGGCCCCATGATGGGCCAGCAGCTGCCAGCCGCCACGGTCCCCGTGATGAAAGGTACCTCCGGGGTACTGGCCTTGACCCAACAAGAGGTGAACGACAAAACACCCTCCAACTGCATTCGCTGCAGCCGCTGTGTACAGGCCTGCCCCATGGGTCTCGTCCCGCTGGAGATGGCCAAACACGCGAAGGCGGATAACTTCGAGGAAGCCAGCAGCTATGGCTTGCGGGACTGCATTCTGTGCGGCTCCTGCTCCTATGTCTGTCCCTCCCGCATCCCGCTGGTGAACTACTTCGAATACGCCAAGGGAGAGATGAAGCAACGGCGCGTGGCCGAGCAGAAGCTCGCCTATACCCAGCAACTGACAGCCCGGCGCAGCGAGCGGGTGGAACGGGAAGCGGAAGCCAAACGTGCCGCCAAGGCCGCGAAAAAGAAACGCGCCAAAGCCCCCAAGGCCGAGACAGCCAGCAGCCCGGATGCAGAGACCACCAGTGACACCGCGGAGAAAGAATCATGACCCAGGACACCAGCTCCGCGCCCATCACCATGGTCGCCCCCCACACCCATGACCGCTCCTCGGTGGAGCGCATCATGCTGCAGGTGTGTCTGGCCCTGACACCGGCGACTTTGTTTGGCCTGTGGCAGTTCGGCTGGCCGGCGGCAATGTTGTGGCTGCTAACCTGCGCCAGTGCCGTTGCCACTGAAGTGCTCTGCCTGTGGCTGCGCCGCAAGCCCCTGCACCACTCCGTAGACCTCTCTGCCCTGCTTACCGGCTGGCTACTGGCACTCTCCCTGCCACCCTGGGCGCCATGGTGGATCGGCGTTGGCGGCTCTTTTTTTGCCATTGCGGTGGGCAAGCACCTCTACGGCGGCATTGGCCAGAATATCTTTAACCCTGCCATGCTGGCCCGTATCGCCCTGCTGGTCTCCTTCCCCGTACAGATGACCACCTGGCCGTTGGCCGGGCAACACTCGCCGGACTTTATCACCTCGCTGGGCATTATCTTCCAGGGAGCGCCGATGCCGGATGGCACCACCGGCGCCACCATCCTTGGCGAGCTGAAAACGGCCTACAGCGGTGACGCCACTGTCACCAGCATTACCGACGCCCACTTCTCCTGGCTGGATGCGGGGCTGGGTTTCACCGCCGGCAGTCTCGGTGAAACCTCTGCCCTGCTGATCCTGGCCGGTGGTATCTGGTTACTGGCGCTGCGAATTATCAGCTGGCACATCCCGGTCGCCATGCTGCTGTCGCTGCTGCTGATCTCTGCCTTGTTTAACGCCGTTGACCCGGGACGTTACGCCGGGCCCATGGTGCACCTGCTTAGCGGCGGCACCTTGCTGGGAGCCTTTTTTATCGCTACCGACTATGTCACTTCACCCTCCTCCAACAGCGGCCGTCTCTGGTTTGGCGCCTGCTGCGGGGTGCTGGTGTTTGCCATCCGCAGCTGGGGCGGATTCCCCGAAGGCGTGGGTTTCGCCGTTCTGTTTATGAATGCCCTCACCCCACTGCTGGATCGCTACTGCAAACCGCGGGCGTATGGCCGCAACGTGGCGGGCAAGGCGCTGAAGGTGCGCAACACTACACGACGCATCAAGTGATATGCGTCCCTGAATTCTGAAGGCAAAAGGGTTTTGAGATGGCAACAGTAGCAAGTCCCAGTTACCGCCAGCGGGTCAGTTATCACGCCGGACTGCTGGCGGGCATCTGCTGCATGGTGAGTATGTTGCTGCTCATCGGCAATATGGAGAGCGAGGAAATCATCAGTGATCACCTGGAAGCGGATAAGCAATTCCTGCTGGGTCAGGTGTTACCCGCCGCGCTCTACGACAATGCCCCACTCCGCGAGATCGAAGTGCTGGACAACATCAATGGCTTCACCAAACCGGTGGAGATCGCACCCGCCACGCTGGCCGGACAACTTAGCGGCGTGGTGCTGCAAAGCAGTGTCGGCGGCTGGGGTGACAATATTCAATTCATCATTGCCGCCGACAAACGGGGCAACATTACCGGTGTGCGGGTGATCTCCCATAAAGAAACCCCCGGGCTGGCCGACGGTATCGAGCTGGACAAGAGTGACTGGATCACCCGCTTCAACGGTCACTCGCTGCAATCCCTCACCCCCTCCCAGTGGGCGGTAAAGAAAGATGGCGGTGAATTTGACCAGTTTACCGGCGCCACTATTACCCCCCGGGCCATGGTCAACGGCGTGCACCGCGCCCTGGAAGTGATGACTGAATGGCAGCAGCAACAGCTGGCCAGCCAGGCAACACAGACCGGGGACAAACAGCTGGCACAGCCCTCCACACCGGCAGCCGCCATACCCGCTGCCGAGCAACCCCAGCAAGGAGTAACCCCATGAGTCAGAGTTACCGACAGATATTTGGCGATGGTCTCTGGAACAACAACGTCGCCATGGGACAGATGCTGGCGCTCTGCCCGCTGTTGGCGGTGACCACCACCGCCACCAACGGTCTCGGTATGGGGCTGGCATCCATGGTAGTGCTGCTGTTGACCAACGTCATCATCTCATCGCTTCGCGGCATCATTACTCCCCAGGTGCGCATTCCCGTGCTGATCGTATTGATTGCCACGGTGGTGACACTGGTGGATATGGCCATCAACGCCCTGTTGCATCCGCTCTATAAGGTGCTGGGGTTGTTCATCGCCCTGATCGTGACCAACTGCGCCATCCTCGGGCGGGCCGAGAGCTTTGCCGCCAAGAACGGCGTGCGCCTTGCGGCGGCCGACGCACTGGCCATGGGGCTGGGCTTTACCTGGGTGTTGATCGTGATCGGCGGTATCCGCGAGATCCTCGGCAGTGGCACCCTCTTCTCCCACGCCTCACTGCTGTTGGGCGATTCGTTTGCGTGGCTGGAGATTACGGTTATCCCCAACTACTCGGGCATCCTGCTGTCGGTGCTGCCACCCGGCGCTTTTATCGCCCTGGGCCTGCTGATCGCATTCAAGCGGGTGGTGGATCGGCGCCTCAAATCCGGCGGCACCCAACAGCTGGTTGTACCCACCCTGTAATCTGACAAGGAGACAATAACGTGAAAGTCAGCGTTGCCTACGCCGGCCCCCTGCACCAATCCTGGGTCGAACTGGAAGCCGAAAATGACGCGACCATCGAACAGGTGATTCAGTGCAGCGGCTTGCTGGAAAAATTCCCGGAGATCGACCTCGGGGAGAACAAGGTGGGTGTCTATGGCAAGGTTACTCCGCTCTCGGCTTCACTCCAGGATGGCGACCGGGTGGAAATTTATCGTCGTATCACCCGGGTTCTGGATGAAGATGACGACGATGATGATGACGATTGAGTGTCGTTGCTGACACATAATTCCCTGCACCGCTCATTTTCTGAATTAGTGCTTGCCGCCAACAAAGCTGATCACCTATAGTGTCGCTTCCGCCGCAGCAACCTGTGGCGTTTTTATTTTTCAACATTCCAGTAAGACTGACGAAAAGCTATGAACCCGGTATTCGCCGCCAACATGATTCACGCCCCGCGCCTGTGTGCCAAGCGCTGGTTTGTCTCCTGTGCGGCCGGAAAATACTGAGTTATTACACTGAATTTTCCAAAGGCCGCAGACATTTATCTGCGGCCTTTTTCGTTTCAGGGCGCCGATAAATTCCTCGACTTTGGATCAACCTGAGGATTCTCACATGTTGGTGCGCTTGGCCTACCTGGTGGTCATTATGATCTGGGCCACCACCCCACTTGCCATCAAGCTTGGCAGCGAAACACTGGCCCCGGTTGCCGGATTAACCCTGCGTATGGCGCTGGCCCTCGCGGTGGGCTGCGTGGTGTCCACCATTTGTGGCTTCACCAGCCTGGCTCTGCGTCGCAACTGGAAACTCTACTTCGCTGCCTCCATCAGTATCTTTCCCAATATGATACTGGTGTACCAGGCGGCGCAGTACCTGCCCTCAGGCTTGATTTCGCTGATGTTTGGCCTGACGCCGTTTTTTACGGCGGTACTGGCCAGACCCATCCTGGGTGAGGATCTGTTGCAACCCCGCAAGCTGCTGGCGATTGGTATGGCAGTAGTGGGCCTGGGGATTATCCTGCAGGACAATGTGCTGATTGCCTCGGAAGGAGCCGTATTCGGCTTTGGGCTGATGCTGCTTTCCAATGTGCTGTTTTCCGGCAGCGCCCTGTGGGTAAAAAAGCTGAACGCGACCATCACTGTGACACCGTTCGAACAGTCGCTGGGGGCCATGGCCTTTTCCCTGCCCGGTCTGCTGCTGTTCTGGGTCTATGGCACAGGCATCGAGCCACTGACGTTTAGCGCCACCTCATTGGGATCCCTGCTCTATCTGGCGCTGGTTGCGTCGTTGGTTGGCTTTGCGGCTTATTACTACATCCTGCAGCACCTGTCCGTGGACACGGTGGCGCTGGTCCCGCTGATTACGCCGGTACTGGCCATCTGTATTGGCGTGATATTCCTGGGAGAAACCACTTCCTGGACGCTGTTAATTGGCAGCGCAATGGTGTTGCTGGCATTGGCGGTACATCAGGGATTGTTGTCAAAGCCTGCCCTCAAGCCTGCCCAGGGATTGGTACCACCAGCCCCTGTACCGGACGCCAAAAGTTGACGTAAAAGACTACTCCCGGGTTAGTTGGGCCGGGAGTAGTGTCAATCCGGCTTTGACCAGCGAATGTAATTGCGCTCATGAGGCACCCACTCCATCAATTGACCCATGACACGCTGGCCCTGATCGGTAAGCGTCCAGCCAAATGCAGCACAGTTCACCAGTACTGTAACCCAGAAGACGGTGCGGAATGGCTGCTTGCGGGATTTGTGCCGAAGGATTCGTCGCGCCAACAACGCACCGGGCCAACCACCTGCCAGTGACCACACATGCAGGAGATCTTCCGGTGTGCGCCAACGATTTGCTCGCGCCGCAGCCTTGTCGCCGGCATAGATAAACCAGGTTACGATTGACAGGAGCAGATAACCCGCCAAAACCCACACCGGAACTTTTCCCAGGATTACCGCGGCCGCCACACAACCCAGGAACAGAAGTACAACAGCAAAAGCACTGGCTTGTGAGGTTCCTTTCTTACGACCGTTGTGCTTGCCTACAGGAGAACTGCTATTTGCCAGCCGCTTCCCCGTACCCGCATTCGCCCGCCTCCCGGAGGCTGCCGCCAGTAACGCCGATGGCATGGCTGCGGTTGCCTGCAACCTGCCTTGCTGGTCCTTAGCGGACTCAAACACCAATAGCTGTCGCACCTGCGGCCGAGCCCCCTGGCCACGAAACGCTTTGATATGCAGGAAGACTTTCTCCCCGCCCAGCAATGGCTCAATAAAGCCGAAACCTCTGTCGTCATCCCACGAGGTTAACTTACCCTTTTGCTTCACGCCCGATCACTCTCCACTGGCCAAACCCGGCTGCTGTCCACGGGTGCCGCTATCCGGCCAATTACGCCCATAGTAATGAGCGCTGATTCTAGTTGTTTTGCCCACCTGACAATACCGCCCTGGCGACAAAAGTGGGATAACCGAGATAACAAACCCTACCCCGTCATTGCGAGGAGCGTTTTTCAGCGCCAAAAGTAGGGGCCTTAAGCCACGAAGAAATCCATGTCTGGCACCTCATCGGCTAACCCGAGCCAGACATGGATCGCCACGCTTCGCTCGCGATGACGACGTTGTGTTCAGGGCAGTTTGCCAGAAGCGCCTTTCAGCGCCGAATGCTGGGGCCTTAAGCCAAGAAGCAATAAGGTGAGTTGCCCAAGGGCAAGAGAGGGTGACTTGGGCCATCCATGTCCGGCACTACATCGCCTAAACTGAGCAAGACATGGATCGCCACGCCGTGCTCGCGATGACGATCGAGGGTTTTTTCAGAGCCATAGCCACCAGACGATGGCTATGGCGTTCATCAGGCCAGATCGAATCGGTCTGAATTCATCACCTTGGTCCAGGCCGCGACAAAGTCATGTACAAACTTCTCCTTGTTGTCATCCTGGGCATAGACTTCCGCGTAGGCGCGCAGAATCGAGTTGGAGCCGAATACCAGATCCGCACGGGTCGCAGTCCACTTGACCTGATCGGTCTTCCGATCACGGATTTCGTAGAGGTTCTCCCCAGCAGGCTTCCAGGTGTAACTCATGTCGGTGAGGTTAACGAAAAAGTCATTGCTGAGGGCACCGACATTATCGGTGAACACGCCATGCTTGCTGCCGCCGTGGTTGGCGCCCAGTACCCGCATACCGCCCACCAGAACTGTCATTTCGTGCGCCGTCAGTCCCAGCAACTGGGTCTGGTCCAGCATCAGCTCTTCGGCACTTACCACATAACTCTTTTTCAGCCAGTTGCGGTAGGCATCATGCAGTGGTTCCAGCACCTCAAAGGATACCGCGTCAGTCATGGCTTCGGTGGCATCGCCCCGGCCGGGTGAGAATGGGATGGATACTGACACACCTGCCGCTTTGGCGGCCTGCTCAACACCCACATTACCGGACAGAACGATCACATCCGCCACACTGGCGCCGCTGCCAGCAGCGATGCCTTCCAGCACTGGCAACACCCGCGCCAGCCGCTCAGGTTCATTACCCTCCCAATCCTTCAGGGGGGCCAGACGGATACGGGCACCGTTGGCACCACCGCGCTTATCGGAGTCCCGGTAGGTTCTGGCGCTGTCCCAGGCAGTAGCCACCATATCACTGATACTGAGACCGCTGGTGGCAATCTTGTCTTTTACGCCCTGTACATCGTAGCCAGTGTTACCAGCCGGGGTCGGGTCTTGCCAGATAAGATCTTCCGCTGGCACGTCCGGACCAATATAACGCGCCTTCGGACCCATATCCCGGTGGGTCAATTTAAACCAGGCGCGGGCAAACACCTCGGAGAAATAGGCCGGATCCTTGTAGAAGCGCTCGGAGATCTTGCGATATTCCGGGTCCATCTTCATGGCCATGTCGGCATCGGTCATAATCGGGTTGCGGCGGGTGGTCAGGTCTTCGGCATCAACGGGCTTGAGCTCCTCCTTCATGTCCACCGGCTCCCACTGCCAAGCGCCGGCAGGACTCTTTTTAAGCTCCCATTCGTGGTTCAGCAGCAGCTCGAAATAGCCGTTATCCCATTGGGTCGGATTGGTGGTCCAGGCACCTTCAATACCACTTGTGACTGCATCAGCGCCGATACCACGCTTGTTTTTATTCAACCAGCCAAATCCCTGGTCTTCCAGGGCACCACCCTCGGGAGCGGGACCCAACAAGTCCGCATCACCATTACCGTGCGCCTTGCCAACAGTATGACCGCCGGCAGTCAGCGCAACCGTTTCCTCATCATTCATGGCCATGCGTTCGAAGGTCACACGAATATCCCGTGCGGTCTTCAGAGGGTCAGGATTCCCATCCACACCCTCCGGATTGACATAGATAAGCCCCATCATTACCGCTGCCAGCGGGTTTTCCAGATCGCGCTCGCCGGAATAGCGACTGCCTTCACTACCAGTAGGCGCCAGCCACTCCTTCTCCGACCCCCAGTAGATATCCTTTTCCGGGTGCCAGATATCTTCCCGACCGAAACCGAAGCCAAAGGTTTTAAGCCCCATGGACTCATAGGCCATGGTGCCAGCGTAGGCGATAAGGTCAGCCCAGCTCAGTTTGTTGCCATACTTTTTCTTGATCGGCCACAACAGGCGACGGGCCTTGTCCAGGTTGCCGTTATCGGGCCAGGAATTAAGAGGGGCAAAACGCTGATTGCCGGTACCGGCGCCGCCGCGTCCATCGGCCACCCGATAGGTACCCGCCGCGTGCCAGGTCATACGGATCATAAGACCGCCATAGTGGCCCCAGTCCGCCGGCCACCACTCCTGGCTGTCGGTCATTAGCGCCAATAAATCCTTTTTCAGTGCTGCGTAGTCGAGGGACTTCACCGCTTCCCGGTAATCAAACGACTCTCCCATGGGATCGGTTTTACTATCGTGCTGATGCAGGATGTCCAGATTAAGCGCTTTGGGCCACCAATCCATAACCGACGAAGCGGAATCGGTGATAGCACCGTGCATGACTGGGCATTTACCTTCCGACATTGTTGCTCTCCTTAACAGTCTTAATAAGTGGACGACAGAAATTTGGGGGTTGTTATTCCGTCGACCGGATCAGTATAGACGACGAAGACAATATGCATAATCAATTACATTAACCAGGTTGCAAGATTGTGACTATGACAGTTTGAATAGCTGTCCGAAGGACCTGCAAGTGAGAGCAATGGTCAGGAGAAAAGTTCAGCTCGGGGAATAGCGACGGCTACAGCACTAACAGTGCACCCCTCCCCCTTTGATTAGCGGAACCCATCCGCACTGCCTCTCACCTGTGCATGTGAGACAATCACTAGTCTGGCCATAAACAAGCAACAGGCATTGCCAATACCCGGCCATTGGCGCCGTACACCCGACTAAAGTATAGGCGTAAAAACGTTCATGGCGTTTGAAATCGCGTGGCACGCCTGATAATTTTTCAGTGTCGCATGCTGAACCTCGGCAGCCCTCGATTACACAACAACAATAAAGATTGGATCAGGCATGACTACCTATTTGAAAACGGATAAGGGCCGCGAAGAGATCGCTCGCCCTTCGGGACAACTGACCCCCAAACAGCGCCGCGCACTTATCCTCTGCAACGGCACTATTGATTCAACGCAGCTCGCCCAGACCCTGGGCGGAACGTCAGCCTCGGAGCTGCTGGCACAATTACAGGACGACGGCTTTATCACGGTTGATTCCAAATCTGCAGAAAGCCCCTTCAATATCGGCGAAAACACTTACGCCGAGCGTTTGACAGCACTGCCCTCCCAACGCAGTGTCGCAGAGTTTGAGCAAGCCAGGAATTTCATGCTCAACACCATCGGTCATTTTCACGGCCAGTATGGCTACCTCTCACTGAAAAGCAGCATAGCCGACGCCGGTAACAGCCACGATTTACGCAATTACTTTGCACATTGGTGTGAAAGCATGGAGAAGACCAAACAATTTCAGAAACTGCAGACTGATTTGCTGAAAATTATCTGAGTCAGCCCGGAAATTTGCCTGTTTTCCACAAGCGTGATGCTTCCTCTCCATGTGTGCTCCAACCTCTGACCGGAGCGCGATAAAGCGCTTGGGAGAGCGAGCCTGAGTTCAGTATCATAGAGCAAACGCTGTCAGGCATTTCCCACCAGGAGCCCATAATGGCCCCGGATTCAGGTTCCACCCATGCCCAAGAAACCCGTTGATCAACAACAGGCGGCCACGGCCTACTACGCTGAGCACAATTTTGATGTCAGTTATTTCCCGGCGATCTGGCATACCTTTAAGGTGGGGCATCTGCTGACTACGGACCTGGAACGCATCTGCCGTCACCACGACATCAGCATCGCTGACTTTCACCTGCTCGGGGTACTGCAGACAGAGGGCGCTACGGACCAGCGGGCAACCGACCTCGCGCATCGCCTCAACGTCTCCAATGCGGTGCTTTCAACCCGCATACGCAAGCTGACAGAGAGAGGTTTGCTGCAACGCATCCCCAGCAGCAGTGATCGTCGAGCTTTCGTGCTTGAGCTGACCACCGCTGGTAGCGACATCGTCAATGCCGTGGACCACGACATAAATACCCAGGCGGCGTTCGTACGCTGCTTCCGTAACCTTACCGAACAAGATCAGCAGGCTCTGGGCCGGATTATGGGCGAGCTGCACAACGAACTTGATCGCTTCTTTATGCCTTGAGGGCGCGGCACCCTCCCGTGAGCGCCCTGCCAGTCCGCTCCCGCTTCCCCCCTGTCGCCGACCGGGTCCCGGATATTTAGGGGGCTAAACACTTCCTGCTTGTCCGCCGCCCGACGCATTTCCTAAAATCCCTGCCAACCAATCGCCATGGGTCTGCCAGCTCCTAGGGATACCCACCTGAAAATCATAACAAAGAGGGAAATGCCCATGCCCGCCTACATCATCGTCACTCGCGAGGAACCCCTGCGCGACCCGGAGGCCATGAAGGAGTACCAGACCCTTACCCGGCAGATGACCACCGCTGTGAAACCCAAACCCAAAGTGATCTATGGCGAAGTCCAGGCACTGGAGGGTGAACAGCCAGATAGTGTGATCATGCTGGAATTCGCCACCATGGACGAGGCACGCCAGTGGTATTTCAGCGAGGATTACCAGAAGGCCCTTCCCAAACGCCTGCAGGCGGCGCGCCACCGGGCCTTTTTGGTGGAAGGTGTTTAAGCCTCCCGCCCCATCTGATTCGACCTGTCGATCCGTTACACCACAGGAGATGCACATGTCATCCTCAGAAGTTCTCTTCCAGCCGTTCCACTCTGAAAAACTGGAGCTGCCCAATCGCATTGTCATGGCACCCATGACCCGCAGCGCCAGTCCCGGCAACCTCCCCAATGAACGGGTGGTGGAATACTACCGCCGCCGTGCCGCCGGCGGTGTGGGCCTGATTATTACCGAAGGCACCTGTGTGGATCATATTGCCGCCCACGGCTTCCCCCATGTGCCGAACTTCTACGGTGAGGAAGCTCTGGAGGGGTGGCGCAAGGTGGTTGAGGCAGTTCATGCCGAAGGTGGCAAGATCGCACCACAACTGTGGCACGTCGGCGCCGTGCGCGAGGCCGGTGTTGAGCCAGGCGGAGCGACCCCCGGCCACGGTCCATCCGGTATGAACATGCCCGGTGTCGTGAGTGGCCATACCATGACCCAGCAGGATATTGATGACGTCATCGCCGCCTTCGCCTCTGCCGCCGCCAACGCCAAAGCCATCGGTATGGATGCGGTCGAGATCCACGGTGCCCACGGCTACCTGATTGACCAGTTTTTCTGGGACAGAACCAACACCCGCACCGACGGCTATGGCGGTGACCTGCAGCAACGTTCCCGATTTGCCATTGAGCTGATTAAGGCTGTGCGCGCCGCGGTGGGCGAGGATTACCCCATTATTTTCCGTTACTCCCAGTTCAAGCAGCAGGAGTACGGCGCAACACTGGTGGATACCCCCGAGCAGCTGGCAGAGTTCCTGGCACCGCTGGCGGATGCCGGGGTGGATATTTTTCACTGCTCCGTACGCCGCTTCTGGGAGCCGGAATTTGAGGGCAGCCCCCTGAACCTGGCCGGCTGGACACAGAAACTCACCGGTAAACCTGCAATCGCCGTGGGTAGCGTTGGCCTGGATCGGGATTTTCTGGTGGAAGATAACGGATTCGAAGATGCCAGGCCTGATAACAGGCTGAATCAGCTCTATGATCGCATGGAGAATCAGGAGTTTGACCTGATTGCTGTTGGCCGTGCATTGATCGCCAATGCCGATTGGCCACAGCTGGTGCGCAATGGCGAGCTGGAGAAGTTGCAGGTGTTCAGTAAGGAACTGCTCATGTCACTGGAGGGCGGTAAAGCGGTTTCACCCAAATAAGCAGGAGTGAATAACAGCGCAGGGGCGCCGGCCACTTACCGACGCCCCTGCGCTGTTTTCCTTTCTGTTGCAGAACACCCGATACTGCGTCTGCCTGTCAGTGTCACGGCCTGGCTATCTCCGTCTCTGCGTCTGCGTCTGCGTCTGCCGACACTTTTCCATCTCCCGGTTCCGGGCCACCATTCCCGGTATCGGGCTCAACTGGCAGGGTGTCGCCTTTGACAACCCTTGTCAGATTCATGGTGGCCTTGTCTGACGCTGCTGACACGCACTCTCCGCGCATCCGGTCACCACCAACCACCCGCAACTCACATTGGTGCCGGTCACCACCGCTACCAAATGTCATGCTCACTAACCCAGTGTCATCGACGGCGACAACAACGTCGTAACTTTTAGATTCAGCAAATTCGATATTGGACTGCAGGCCATCATCACCGGCTTGCAGGGTGAGGGAAACAGGCACATCGTCAATACCGGCAAGATCGTATTCGCCCTCCCAGACGCCCTCACCCAGTAAGACGTTCTGGCTTTCCGCCTGAGCCTGCAGATCAGAAGACAGGCTTGTTACCCACATCAACAACGGGAACAACAACAGGGCCCGCCCCCATCCACTCGTTTGTCGGTTGGCGCTAATCATCGTCTGCCTTGACCTCTTGCGATTTCAATACCGAATGCAGCAACGTCACCGCCTCTTCCATACTGGGCGGCTCCCGCAGACTGGCCCGCTCAGACGGGAAGACGACAGCCGACAGAAACAAATTGGGATTAAGGCTGTCTTTCTTACTGTCAATATTGTCGAGCACAATAGCAAAACGCTGACTCTCACCTAAACGGGTATTATCAATTTTCGGGAAATTAAAGGTGTCGAGGCGAAAGCTGCGCTTTTGCGCTTTGCTATTGCAATGCTCGATAGCCGCTTCGGCATTGGCGTTGGCGCAAATGGCAAACGATACTCGTACCGATTGATCGTCCAGCTTCAGATCATCGACCGTCACTGACAGAAAGTAGTAAGAGCCAGCATGCTGCCTTAACGCCACCGAGCGCAATTCCCCGTCAAAGTACTCCTCGAATACCGCAGGCAGTTTCTGGTAGCTGCGACGGTTACGGGCGTAGCTGAGGCAGTCCCAGTCTTCGACGACCGCATCATCGGCGTAATCTTCAGGGTTACCGACCCGCTCACACACCAGTTGTTCAGGCCAGTTGTATTGGGTGAACTCTACGTCCTCCCCTACCGGCAGAGGAATGATCACATCAAACTCAGCACCGTGCTGCGCGAGATCAGAGAGCTGCTTACTGGTGAGCCGGCGCGCCAGCCGGCGCAAGCGCTCGCGGGCGTCCGCCACCCGCAAACTTTCATGCAGACTGTTGGGACCCACTTCGAGCAAATCGAGGTCACGGTTAAACTCGGAGAAGATCGGCGCCAGGTTCAGGGAGTCGCCGAAGTTGTGCGCCAGCAGCTCGAGCTTGAGCATGCGCTTGGAAATGTTGGGGCCTTCAGGCTCCTCCTCCACCAGCAAAGCCGCCAACGCCTGGTTAAAGACATCCTTGCGGAGATCAATTTCCGCCTGTTCCCGCTGGATTTGAAGCTGGGTAATCAGCCTGGCATTTTCCTGGCGACTGGAAAACTCACCAAGGTACTGATCACCGAAGAAAGCCGCCAGCGCAACCAGCAGGGCACCGGCCACGGGAATGGTCAGCTTTGAAAGCCGGTCAAACCAGTCGACACTGGAATCCTTCCCTTTGTCATTCATCGCCTGTCCCTACTCTTTCAGCACCAGTATTTTACTGCCCGCTATTCGAATACTGGCATTAAAGGCCACCTGCCCGGATTTGACAGGCACCCACACCTTGGTGGATTTTGCGCCGGAACTCACCAGCTCTATGGTACAGGTTGAATTGGGGGGAATTCCGGCAACACGGTAGTTACCGATCTTGTCAATGGAAGGCTTAAAAGAGGTTTGCCCGCACTTGACGGACATCTGGGTGTTCGGGGGAATGCCTCTGAGGTTTCCATACAGCTCGGCTGCCCCCAGAGTTCCTGCAGTCAGCAAACTCCCTGCCGCAACCGCAAGTGCTTTTTTTATCATCTACTTGCTCCATTTTCGATGAGTATAGACACAGCTTTGCAGTCAATTTAAACGGTGTCACCTTGCTCCACCGTTTTTGGCACTGAATACAACGATTCAATAGAAAACCTGGCCCGACACCTGCTACTTACCTGAAAAGCGGGAACACCTCCCGCAATGAACCGGGTATCGGGACTACTACGGCGCGTCCACGCAAGTACACGCTCCTGCCAGAGCTCTTTAGCGTTAAGGTTCTGCTGAGGGGATTTTCTGAGACGTAAAAAAGCCGCCGGTTAAGGCAGCTTTTTAAATTTTGGCGGACCGGACGGGATTGATGGAAACAGCCTTGGGGCTGTTTCCACCCCGATGGGGCGCCTGTAGGAAAGCAGGCGTCGAAAACGCCGGTCGCGTTTTTTGATTCAAACAGCCTAAGAGCTGCTTTCACCCCTGCGGGGCGCTCACGGAGCTCGCGTCCTAACTTTACCCGGGGAAAAGTTAGTCGAACCCGAAACGCGGGGTCTCACCCGTCCGGCCTCTGGGCTTCTTTCGGGCATAAAAAAAGCTGCCGGATTAGGGCAGCTTTTTAAATTTTGGCGGACCGGACGGGACTCGAACCCGCGACCCCCGGCGTGACAGGCCGGTATTCTAACCAACTGAACTACCGGTCCGCGATACTTGCAAAATGGTGGGTGGAGAGGGGATCGAACCCCCGACCCTCGCCTTGTAAGGGCGATGCTCTCCCAGCTGAGCTATCCACCCCGCTTTGCAAGAGAGGCGCATTCTACCGAAATCAGGGGCCCTGTCAAACACTTTCTCCCGCCTACGAAAGGAAACTGGCGATTGCATTTTTTGGCTGAAAATCAGTCACTTACTGGATCGTTATGCAAGCTTCCTGGCATCGTGTAGCATTTCCAGCCAGTGCCCTCGCCGGGCCGACAACCGCCACCCTGCCAGAATCCAAGCATGCGCCATTCACTTGTTACCCGCCCTGCTTTGCTGCTGCTCGCCACATGCCTGCCACTGGCAGCGACGGCTGCTGAATCAAGTGGCCTGCACTGGATTAACAACACCCAGGTACAGGCGCTGTTGCTATGGCCGGTAATTATCCTGCAAAGCCTGATTCTTTACGGCATGTACCTCAGCCGGGAACGTCAGAAGGTCAAGAAAGAACATCTCAAGACCGCCCAAAAAAGCCTGGAGCAGCGCGTGGTGGAACGCACCAACCGTCTGCGGACCATCAACAACCAGCTCTACGAAGAGATCGCCCGCCACGAGATCACTGAAGAGCTGCTGCGGGAAACCCAGGATTATCTCAACAGCATTCTCAACTCCATGCCGTCGGTCCTGATCGGCGTTACCCGTCAGGGTAACGTCACTCACTGGAACACCGCTGCTGCCCAGATCACCGGCGTGTCGCCCAAGGATGCCCTTGGACGTCCCTTGTTTGAGGTGTACGGAGAGATACCGGTCAGTAATGACATGGTGGTAGAGGCCATCGACAGCGGAGTACCACAGACCCAGGAGAACATTCAGCGTGGCAGTGGCAGTCACGCTCAGCACTGCGACGTCACTATTTACCCGCTGCTGTCAGCCGAGATTACCGGCGCGGTAATTCGTATCGACGATGTCACCATGCGGGTACGCATTGAAAACATGATGATCCAGAACGAGAAAATGATGTCCCTGGGTGAACTTGCCGCCGGTATCGCTCACGAGATCAACAATCCCCTCAGCGCCATCGTGCACGGTGTGCAGAACATCTACCGCCGCACCGGTGAGGATCTGCCACGCAACCGCACCACGGCGGAGGAACTGGGGATCTCGGTAAAGGATGTGGAGCGCTATCTGGAGGCCCGCGGCATCTACTCCTTCCTGGAAGCCATCCGCGAAGCGGGTGATCGTTCAGCCCGCATTGTTACCAACATGCTGGAGTTTTCCCGCAGCAACCATCGCAGCCACCAGCTGACCGATGTCGCCGACCTGGTGGAGCACAGCCTGGAACTGGCGAAAAACTCCTTCGACCTGAAAACCGCTGACGGCTCCCAAACTTTGAAGATTGTCAGGGACTACGATCCACAGGCACCAAAGGTAAGTTGCTCTGCCGCCGAGATGCAGCAGGTCATCCTAAACCTACTGCGCAATGCCAGCCAGGCATTCACCGCCCCCGCCAATGAGCAGCAGGCAGCCCCTACCCTGACGCTGCGCACCCGCGCCCTGCCGGGGGGAGTCCGTATCGAGATTGAGGATAATGGCCCCGGTATAGCTGACAGCGTTAAACGGCATATCTTCGAGCCGTTTTTCACCACCAAGGAGGTGGGTCAGGGCACCGGCCTGGGTCTGTCAGTAACCTACTTTATCGTCACCGAACACCACGATGGCACCATCGAAGTGGAGTCCGAACCGGGTCGTGGCACCCGTTTTGTCATCACACTGCCCTGCAAATAACCGCTACTAGCGCGTCTCACCCAGCAGCCTCGCCATAAAGGCAGCCGTGATATCCAGTCCCCTGGCTTTGGCACTGAACAGGTCAATGCTCATAAAGCCGTGGATGGTGTCCGGAATATCCTCATACACCACGCTGACTCCATCGCCCTGCAGCGCCTCCGCATAGGCCTGCCCGTGGTCCCGCAATGGGTCAAAACCCGCGGTGATGATCAGCGCCGGAGGCAGGTCCGCATGACTGTCGGCGTACAGCGGTGACAGATAGGCGCTGGAGGGGTCCTGCGACTCGCCCACATAGGCCTCGCGAAATGAGCGCATGGCTTCCTCGGACAACCCGTAACCTTCGACAAAGCGATTCATGCTCACGTAGGGCCTGTCTGTCAGGTCGGTGGCCGGGTAGTAGAGAATCTGCCCGCGAATAGCAGGCCCCTGCTCCGCCGCCGCGCGCAGGGCCACCACCGCACTGAGATTGCCCCCCGCACTGTCGCCAGCCACAAACAGTTTGTCCGGATCGGCACCCAGCTCCCTTGCGTGGCTGGCAACCCAGCGCACAGCGGCATAGGCGTCATCGACCGCCGCTGGATAGGGATTGGCCGGCGCCAGCCGGTAATCCACAGACACCACCACGGCTCCGGTGCGCACTGCCAGGGAACGGGTCAGGTTATCGAACAACTCCACACTGCCCACCACAAACCCGCCGCCGTGCAGATAGACGATAACCGGCAGGTCAGTGTCGATGGCCGGGTCCCGGGGCCAGTAAACCCGCCCCGGGACCGTGATACTGTCCAGGCTGATACTGACATCCCTGGTGTCAAAAACCGGCTCCTCAGGTACCAGACCGCTGAGACCAAACACCAGGTTAACCGGCATCCGCAGCGAGAAATCGCTCTCCGGATCCGGCTGCACTTCAGTTTCAAAGGTCAGCAGGTTCAGCGACAGCGCCGCCCGGTAGTCGAGCTTGCCGTAAGGGGTGGATGTCCAGCTGTAGCTGTAGGCCACGCCAGCAGCGACCACCAGTAACAGCCCGGTCAACAGATAGGATTTTTTCATGCAGCAGGTTCCTGTGTGGTGCAGCCAAGGCCAATGGAGACGCTACCGGGGCGCATGGCGTTGATCTCCGCCCGAGCCGTCAGCCTCCAGCCCCTCACCGACGGGGCTACCACCTTACGCGCTTACCCCACCCGACTCCAGAGTCCACCGCCCAACTGGCACCGGTCGACGCCGACGCCTATAATTGCGCCTTTTTCCCGACAGGCCCCCGGTCATGAGCATCCATCAGGTATTCCCGGACAACTACGCCCACCAGCTGCAGGAGAAGCGCGACCGCCTGCAGGCGCAATTTGCCCCCTTTGGCGCGCCGGAACTGGAGGTGTTTGACTCGCCGGTAAGCCACTATCGCCAGCGCGCCGAATTCAAGATCTGGCACGAGGACGGGCGTGCCCACTACGCCATGTACCAGCCTGGCGAATATAAAAAGCCGTTTGTGATCGAGAGCTTTCCCGTCGGCAGTGAACTCATCAACCAGCTGATGCCACAGCTGCTGGATGTGGTAAACACCAGCACCGAACTCTCAAAGCGCCTGTTTCAGGTGGAATTCCTCACCACCCTCAGCGGGCAAGCTGTGATCACCCTGATCTATCACCGCGCCCTGCAGGACAGCTGGGAAACGGATGCCCGGGCACTGGCGGAGACACTACAGGTAAGCGTTATCGGTCGCAGCCGTGGCCAGAAACGGGTCATTGGGGAAGACTTTGTCATCGAAGAGCTGCAGGTTAACGGTGACGGGTACCGCTATCAGCAGGTGGAGACAGGCTTTACCCAGCCCAACGGCAGGGTGTGTGAAAAGATGTTGGGCTGGGCCCAGCAAGCTGTGCGCGACTGCAGCGGTGACCTGCTGGAGCTCTATTGCGGCAACGGCAACTTTACCCTGCCCCTCTCCCGCTGCTTTGATAAGGTGTTGGCCACCGAGATCTCCAAGACATCGGTGAACAGCGCCAACTACAACCTGCAGATGAATAGTATCGATAATGTGCAGGTGGTGCGCATGTCCAGTGAGGAGTTCTCCCAGGCCATGGACGGGGAGCGTGAGTTCCGTCGCCTGCGCGGTATTGAGCTGGACGATTACAACTTCTCAACCGTGTTTGTGGACCCGCCCCGCGCCGGCCTCGACGACCACACCTGCCAGATTATCCAGCAGTTCGACACCATCCTTTATATCTCCTGCAACCCGGAGACTCTGGTAAACAACCTGCAGGTGCTGACCACCACGCACAGCATCAGCGATTGCGCCCTGTTCGACCAATTTCCCTACACCCACCATGTGGAGAGCGGCGTACTGCTGCAGCGGCGCAAGGATTGAGGCCGGACTCGCCGGTCCCGGTCAGAACTGCTTGCCGAGAATCCGTTTCGCCGCGTCCATTACAAATTCACGGTGATCGGATTCCAGTTGCTCCCGCTGGCGAGTGAACTCCAGTTTCTTTTTCGTACTCAGCACCTTCCATTGCTCCAGGATCGGAATGTGATCGGTGGCGGAGGCCAACAGGTAGAACGCCCGATAACTCTCACGCTGGTCATCACTGATATTAAGGCTGTCGAGCAATACCCGAATCCGGATTGCGCCCTCTGTCATCGACAACTGCTCTTCCAGTAACCCCTGCGCCAGCACCTGGATACTGTTATTGAGTCGTTGACGCTGCTGATCCCGCTCCGCACGCATAATCTCCATCTGCTCTGCCTGACGGCGACGCATGCGGCGCAGCTCCAGCAGGTACCAAACGGCAACGCCGGACAAAGCAATAACAATGACGGCGCCGATTACGAGCCAGAACAGCGGATTGGTGAAAAGCGCTTGCATAACTTACATCAGACTCCAGAACTTCAGAATAAACACACCCAGACTGATACTGGGCAGCGAGACCAGGGTGATCACTGCCACCAGATTGGCCGCAAGCTCGGCATCCCCGCCGTAGGCCTTGGCCATCACGTAGCTCACCGCCGCGGTTGGACTGGCACAGAGCAGAAACACCATGCCAATCGTCTCCCCGCGCCAACCCAGCATCAATAAGGTCACTACCGACACCAGCGGCATCAGCACCAGTTTCAAGCCTGCCACTTCCGACAGCACCTGCCAATGACGACGCATGGTACCAAAACCCAGGCTGGCGCCAATGGCAATCAGGGCCAGAGGCAAGGTCCACTGGATCCACTGATCCGTCACCACAAACCACCACTGCGGCATGTGCAGCGCCGGGAAAAACACCGTCAACAGGGCCACCAGAGCGCCCGCCAGCAAGCCGAGAATCAGCGGATTACTGAGGATGCGCCTGAGCAGTTGCCACAGCGATACCTTGCCGCTGGCATTGGCGGCAACGAACACATAGACACTCAACAGGTTGTAGACCAGTGTCAGCACCGCCATCAGCAGCGACACCTGCGCCAGCAGTTCACTGCCGTATGCATTGAGACAGAGTGAAATGCCCACAATGCCGAGGTTGCCGCGAAAGGCGGCCTGTTCAATGACCGCAGCCTGGCGCCCTTCCACCTTCCGGTAACGATTGAGCTGCCGCGACAGCAACCAGATCAACAGCGTCACAGCCACCGTGACCGACACAACCGTGGGCTGCAGGATATCGCTGATGGGAAAACGCACCACACTGCTGAACATCAGCAGCGGCAGGCTGACGTAAAAGACCAGCGACGACATGCGACTGGTCCAGACACTGTTGATCAGGCGCAGCTGTCGCAACAGCAATCCCAACACCAGCCAGCCGAAGATCGGCAAGGTGACCGACAGGGAAAACTGCAGTGTGGCCAGCATCAGAGCGTTTCATCCGCCGCGATATCACTGTCAGCGTCATCCTTGCCGGATGAAGTGTCGTTCAGCTCCGGCAGCATATCGTCACTGACCGGCAGCTGCTTCTTGGTCTTGGCGCCCAGCTGACGCAGGGTTTCCACCCGGCGCATGAGATTACCCCGTCCGGTGCTCCAGCGTTTGCGGGTCAGCTCAAAGGCTTCCTGCGCCTTGCCCAGCTGTTTGCCGATATCTTCAAAGGCCTCCAGCAACAGCGCGAATTGATCGTACAGACCACCGGCCTGGCGGGCGATCTCCTCGGCGTTGCGATTCTGCTTTTCGTAACGCCAGATATTCTCCACCGTGCGCAAGGTGGCCATCAGTGTGGTGGGACTGACTACCACAATGTGCTTGCTGTAGGCCTCCTGAAACAGGCCCGGCTCCTCCTGCATCGCTGCCATAAAGGCCGCCTCCACAGGAATAAACAGAAACACAAAGTCCAGGCTGCGCAGTCCTTCCAGCTTGTCGTACGATTTGCCACTGAGTTGCTGGATATGGGTGCGCACCGAATTGACGTGCAGTTTCAGCGCCTGGCGACGTTCCGTCTCCTCCTCGGCGGCGCAGGCCTGCTCGTAATGCAGCAGCGACACCTTGGAGTCGACAACTATGTCCTTACCCTCCGGCAGGCGCACGATCACATCCGGGTTGCGGCGACGACCGTCTTCATCCTGCAGCGCCACCTGAATGTCGTACTCGACACCTTTCTGCAGGCCCGATTGTTCCAGCAGGCGCTCGAGAATCACCTCTCCCCAATTGCCCTGCGCCTTGTTGTCCCCTTTTAACGCTTTGGTGAGATTGACTGCATCCTGACCGATCTGGCTGGTCTGCTTCTGCAATTCGAGAATATGGCCCACCAGTTTGTTGCGTTCGGCGTTCTCCTTGTCGTAGGCGTCTTCCACCTTCTTGCGGAAAGAGTCGATCTGCTCGCGCAGGGGATCGACGCTGGCTTTCAACACCTGCTGACTCTGCTGGTTAAAGCTCTGCTGCTTCTCTTCGAAAATACGCTGCGCCAACAGGCGAAACTCACTGTTAAGCTGCTCCTTGGCGTCTTTCAACAGCGTCAGCTTCTCTTCCAGCGCACGCTTCTCCGCATCCATTTTTGCCAGCGACGAGCGGTGTTCTGCGGTAAGCTCTCTCAACGCCACTTCACGCTCGTTCAATTGCACACGCAGGCGATTGAACTCCTCCTGGGAGGCCTGCAGTCCGGCAATCTGTTGCGTCGCCTGCATCAGTTGCTGGTGTTCCGCCTGCCAGCGACCATTGGCCTCTGTCAGTTCATGTCGCAAGCGATCCGTTTCGTCCTGCAGGTGCTGCTGCTGTTGCTGTGCCAGCACCAACTCATGGCCGGACTGCTGCAGCTGCTGCAATGTCTGGTCGGCATCCTGCGTGCTCTGGCGGGTTTTGCCGACCTGCAGGAACAACAACGCAATTGCGATGATCAAAGCGACGGACAGGAAAGCGAGTCCCACCAGTTCGGGAGTGATTACCATGTAGCAGAATCCTGTAAATGGTTTTGAGTTTGCCAGGCAAGATCGTTATATTTGTGCGGTTTCTGGCAAGCTGTCATCAATACTTAACGGAGTCGAGCCCGCCCATGCCTCATCTGGCGACCGAAACCACCAACAAAGTCAAAGCGCTTTGTGCCGACGCTTACAGCCATTACGACCAGGGAGAGTTTCGTAAAGCCCTGCGACTATTCTATCAAGCCTGGGTATTGCTGCCCAAACCCCAGACCCATTACGCCGAAGCAGGCTGGGTGCTGGTGGGCATCGGGGACACCTACTTCCGGCTGCGCCAGTATACCCCAGGCAGCGAAGCGCTGCGTTCTGCAGATCACTGTCCCGAGTGCCGCGGCAACCCGTTTATCCAGTTGCGCCTGGGTCAATGCCTCTACCACCTCGGTGAGCGCCTGCCATCGCGCAACCACCTGCAACAGGCTTACACCCTGGGTGGCAAAGCCCTGTTCCAAAATGAAGATCCCTGCTACCTGAACACCATCAGCGAGTTTGTGGCAGCCAAAGAGAATGACGCCCCCGCTGGTGAGTGACAGGCAAGCGCCAATCAGTGACCGCTGCCACGCGACAGCCGACCGATAAAAGACAATGGACCAGGCCCGACCGGTCAGTAGTCTGTCCGGCCCGGCTGTGAGACCATGATCCTGCTTCCCAACCCGGACCCGACGCTCGCATGTCCCGCACCCTGTTCAATATTCAACCGCTGCTGCCGGCCATTGCCCGCGGCGCCTGCATCCTTACACCCAACAGTCGCCTGCGCAATAAACTGCTGACCGCCTGGCACCAGCAGCAGAGCAGTGATCGCTGCAGCTGGCAGGGTCCGCAGGTCTTCAGTGTCGAAGAGTGGTTAAGCGAGCACTATCAGAAGCTGCTGGACAGTGCGGTCCAGCCTGAGCCCTGCGCCCTGATCACCACGTTTACAGCGCAACAGCTGTGGCTGAATATCATCCAGAACTCGCCCGAGGGGGCAGAACTGGTCAATCCGCTGAAACTGGCCAATGATGCCCACAACGCCTGGCAGACGCTGCAGCGCTGGCAGATCGACCCCCTGCGCCTGCAGTCGCTCTGTGATGAGCGGCAGTGGCAGTACGACTCACCATTTGCGCAATGGGCCCACAGCTTCCACGAGGCACTGCAACAGCGTCAGCTCTGCACCCGTGAGGATGTACAGGCGCAATTGCTGCAACACTGGAACAGTACCGGCAAAGCAGCCGCTGACGAGTTGATCCTGCTGGGCTTTGACGATGTGACGCCGCTGCAGCGGGCACTCTTCGGAGCCGCCGCCGCCACATTGACAGAACTGCCCGCCAACGACCCGAAACGCCAACCCCAGTGTGTTACGGTTGCTCCCTACGCCAGCAGCGAAGATGAATTACGGGCCGCCGCCCTGTGGTGCGAGCAGATCCTGCTGCAGGATCCCGATGCCACCATCGGCGTCATTGCACCCAACCTGGGCCAGATCCGCAGCAGTGCCGAGCGTATTTTCAGCGAAGTACTGGAGCCACACTACGCCCTGCCGGAGACGCCCCGTTATACCCTGCCCTTCAACTTCTCTGCCGGTATCCCGCTGGGCGATACCGCACTCATCAATGACGCCATGGGTCTGCTGCGCCTAAACCACCAGGAGATGGAGACACAGCAGCTGCAGCAGCTGCTCAGCTCCCCCTTCTGGCTCGCCGGTGAACAACTGGCCCTGAGCCTGCCCCTGCTGCAACGCCTGCAGCGTCACCAACGCAGCTCCCTCAGGGTTGGCAAGCTGCGTCAGTGGGTGCACAAGATCAGCGTGACTGAAGAGGCCGATGAGCCACTGCTGCCGGCACTACCACAGTGGCAGGCACTGGATCAGGCACTGCAGGACTTTGAGTCGCTGCGGCGCCAGTTTGGCCGCGAGCACCTGCCCTCTGTGTGGCTCGAACTGTTCCGCCAGCAGTTACACCTGCTGGGCTGGCCCGGACAGCGCCGACCCGACAGTAACGAGTACCAGCAGATGAGCCAGTGGCTGCAACTGCTGGACAGCTACTGTCAGCTCGACGCCCTGCAACAGCCGGTGTCCTGCAGCCGGGCACTGGAACTGCTCAATCAGCTGGTGGGCCAGACCCACTACCAGGCGCAAACACCGGAGACACCTATCCAGGTGCTGGGTATCCTCGAGGGTGCCGGCCTTAACTTCAGTCACGTCTGGATGCTGGGCCTGAGCCAGAACCAGTGGCCGCCGGCACCCACACCCAACCCGCTGCTGCCGCTGCCACTGCAGCGCCACTACCATATGCCCCACGCCGACGCCGACCGGGAGTTGCACTACGCCCGTGCCATTCTTGACAATTACCAGCACGGTACCGGCCAGTGGGTCATCAGCTATGCGCGCTTCGATGAGGATCGCCCGCAGCATCCCAGCCCCCTGCTGCAACCACTGCACACAGGCGGCACTCCCCGACCGGCACTGCCCGACGCCGACGCCCTGCTCAGCAGCGGCTGGCAGGCTTTCCAGCAGACCCTGGCCACCCGCCAGCGGCTGCAGTGGCTTAATATTGGCAGTGCGCCGGCGGTGAGCGAGGCGGAAAAACAGTTGATACGCGGTGGCAGCCAGATATTCCGTAACCAGGCGCTGCTGCCCCAGGCGGCATTCCTCATCCACCGCCTGCAAGCCGAGGCGCCAGCCCTGCTGGCCCGTGGCTTCAGCCCCATTGATCGGGGCCAGATCCTGCACGACGCCCTCTCCCAGCTGTGGCGACAATGGCGGACCCGCGCCGCCCTGGCCGCGCTCGACGAGAGCCAACGCCGGCAACAGATCAATGACGTACTGGAGCCCATCATCCGCCGCTATCAACAGCGGGAGCCCGAGATTTTCGGCGACCAATACTGCCTGCTGGAGCGCCAGCGCCAGCTGCAATTGATCGAACGGTGGTTGCAGCAGGAGCTGGAGCGACCGGACTTTACCGTGGTTGCCAATGAGGAGCTGCTGGAAGTGGAATTCGCCGGCCTGTCACTGCGCCTGCGTCTTGACCGCATGGATCAGCTCAGCAACGGCGAACTGCTGGTGATCGACTACAAGACCGGTAACCCCAAACCACGCCAGTGGGGCGGCGAGCGTCCGGAGGAGCCGCAACTGCCACTCTATTGCCTCTGTTACAGCGCCGACATCGCCGCCATTGTGTTTGTGCAAATCAATGCCAATGAGATCGCCATCATGGGATTGGGAGAGCTTTCCCAGCCGCATGCCGGCATCTACCCTCCAGCCCAGACCGACAAACTGGGGCTGCCGGCAGAATGGGACGCCGTGCGCGAACACTGGCGCACTCACCTGACGGCGCTGGCACAGGAGTTCCTGCAAGGGGAGACGCCGCCAGATCTCAGCCACGCCCAGGCGGCACGCTATTATGAACACCTGCTGCCCATACTGCGCTGGAACGAACAGGAAGAGATTGTCGCCGGCTATCGCCGACAGCAGCCCGCCGGCGCGGAAGGAAACAAGTCATGACCCAGCCCGTGGACTATCAGGCCCGCCGCGACGCGCTGGATCCGAGCCGCTCCTTTGCCGTCGCGGCGCCGGCTGGCTCCGGCAAAACCGGCCTGCTGACCCAGCGGGTACTGACCCTGCTGCCTCTCTGCAACGAGCCGGAGGAGGTGCTCTGTATCACCTTTACCCGCAAAGCCGCCGCCGAGATGCAGGAGCGGATCTTCAACGCCATACAGCAGGCCGCCACCACAGATCGCCCGCAGGATCCTCACGCACAACTGACCTGGGACCTGGCCCGCAAGGTGATCGAACGCGACGCGGAACGACAGTGGCAACTGCTGCAGAACCCCAATCGCCTGCGCATCCAGACCATTGACGGCCTCTGCCGCTCGCTCACCCAGCACAACCCCATCCGCAGCGGACTGGGTGGCAGCAGCCAGCTGCTGGATAACCCCTCACTGGTCTATCAGCAGGCAGTGGACAGCGCCCTGCGTGGGCTGGAGACCCCGGGGCCCCTGCAGAGGGACCTGAGCCAGCTGCTGCAACACCTGGACAACAATCTGGAGCGACTCAGTGGCTTTCTGGTCTCGCTGCTGGGACGCCGGGATCAATGGCTGGAACCGCTGCTGCAGGCCCGTGATGCCCGCGAGTACCTGGAAGACGTTCTGGAAGAACTGGTGGACGAGAGCCTGCAACAGGCCGCTGCATTGCTGCGCCCGCTGGCCAGCGATCTCTGCCTGCTGGCGGACTACGCCGCCAGCAACCTGCAGGAGCACAACCCCGAATCACCGCTCTGTCAGCTGGCGGGTATCGACGCCCTGCCAGATATCGCCCCCGCCACGCTCGGCGACTGGCAGCGAATCACCGACTTTGTGCTCACCAACGACGGCGACTGGCGCAAGCCTGGCGGGCTGAACGTAAAAATCGGCTTCCCCTCCCCCAAGGCGAAGGACGAGAAGGCCGCGGCGAAGGCGCGCAAAGACCAGATGGGCGCCCTGCTGGGCGAACTGCAGGACATCCCCGGCCTGCTGGAGGCGCTGCGGGTAGTGCGTATCCTGCCCCCCTGCCACTACCCTCACAGCCAGTGGCGGCTGCTGGACAGCCTCACCCGGGTGATGCCACAAGTGGTGGCGCACCTGAAGATGGCGTTCCGCAGCCTCAACGCCACCGACTTCAGCGAAATTACCCATGGCACCCTGACAGCACTGGGCAGCGTCGACGATCCCACCGAGCTGGCGCTGCTGCTGGACTATCAGGTGCGCCATATCCTCGTCGACGAATTTCAGGATACCGCCTCGCCCCAGCTCACCTTGCTGGAGCTGTTGACCGCTGGCTGGCAACCCGGCGACGGCCGCAGCCTGTTTATTGTGGGCGACGGCATGCAGTCCTGTTACGGTTTCCGCGACGCCAACGTGGGGATCTTTCTCGACGCACGTCAGGCCGGTATCGGGTCTGTGCCACTGGAAATGCTGGACCTGCAGGTCAACTTCCGCTCCCAGCAGGGTATTGTCGACTGGGTAAATGACACCTTCCGCCAGGCCTTTCCCGGCGCCGACGACATCTCCCGCGGCGCCGTCAGCTACGCGCCTTCCGTGGCCTTCAAACAACCCCTCGAGGGCCCTGCCGCCACCGCACACCTGTTTGCCGGTGCAACCGACCGCAGCGCCGAGGCCGCCAAAGTCGCCGAGCTGGTGCAACAGGCGTTGCAGGACCATCCCCAGGGCACGGTGGCCATTCTGGTTCGCACCCGTCCCCAGCTGCGGGATATCCTGCCGGCCCTCAGTGCTGCCGGCATCCGCGCCCAGGCCACCGAGATCGACCCGCTCAGCAGCCGCATGGCCGTGATTGACGCCCTCAGCCTCACCCGCGCCCTGCTCAACCCCGCCGACCGCAACGCCTGGCTGGCGCTGCTGCGCTCCCCGGTCATCGGGCTCGACAACAGCGACCTGCTGCAGCTGGCCGGGCTGCAGCAAAGTAATGCCCGCAGTTTGCTGGAAGTACTCGGCGACTACCGCGCCCTGCCCCTGAGCCACGACGCCAAGCAGATACTGCAGCGCACCCTGCCGCAACTGCAGCTGGCCTGGGAACACCGCCGTCGCAAGCGCCTGCGGCAGTGGATTGAAGGCACCTGGACCGCTCTTGGCGGCCCCGCCACGCTGCTCAATCCCACCGACCAGATCAACCTGCGCGACTTTTTTGCCCTGCTGGACCGACACGACCGCGGCGGCCAGATTGAGGATTGGAGCAAGTTTGAGAATGCGGTAGCCATGCTCTACGCCAAACCGGCATCGGATGCTGACCCCCGGGTACAGGTGATGACCATCCACAAGTCCAAGGGGCTGGAGTTCGATACCGTCATCATCCCCGGACTGGATCGCAGCGGCCGTGCCAGCGACAAGGAACTGCTGCTATGGCAACAGCGCATCAACCACCAGCATGAGAAACGCTTGCTGCTGAGCCCGCTGGCAGCCACCGGCAGTGACGACGACCCGCTCTACAGCTACCTGCGGGAAGAGATGAAATTGAAGGAGTCCCTGGAAGCCACACGGGTACTCTACGTGGGATGCACCCGGCCTGTACGCCGCCTGCACCTGCTGGCCAACGTACAACGCAACAGCAAGGGCGAGATCAGGGCTCCCTCGGCGGGCTGCCTGTTGCATTGCCTCTGGCCACAGGTCGGGGAACAGGCCCGCTATTACGAGTGTGCCGATGACAGTACCCCGGCCCCGGAAACGACCACCACTGCGCCGCCCATGCTGCCGCTGATCCGTCGCCTGGTACCGGAGTGGCAGCGACCGGCGCTGGTGCCCGGCAGCCTGCTGGCCGGTTATCGCGGCCGGGAGTTTGCGGAGGAGGAAAACCGCCTGCAGGACGACTATTTCCGCGCCCGCATTGCCCGCCATACCGGAACCGTGTTGCACCGGGCACTGGCGCAGGTGGTTGTTGAAGGCCTGCAACAGTGGGATGACCCGCGTATCGCCCGCCAGCGCCCGGCCTGGCTGGCGCAGTTGCGCTCCCTCGGCCTGGCGGGCAGCGCCCTGCAGGAGGCCTGCAACCGGGTGGAACTGGGGCTGCGCAGAACCCTGGCCGATGACCGCGGTCGCTGGCTATTGAACGACACCCATCAGGACTCCGCCTGTGAGCTGAGCCTGTGGAGCAACCACCGCCGCCCGCGCCAGCAGATTATTGATCGCACGTTTATTGCCACAGACCCGATAGCCGGGAAACAGCGCTGGATCATTGACTACAAATCCAGCGAACCGGCTAACGGGCAGTCACTGCAGGCGTTTCTCGACGGCGAATGTGCCAGCTACCGGGAACAGCTGACAAACTACCGGCAGCTGTTTGCTGACAGCGACATCCCGGTGTGTACCGCACTCTACTTCCCCCTGCTCTCCATTCTGGCGCCGGTTGAGGTGCTGGCAGAGTGCGATTAAACAGGACGCCTGCTACAGGACGCCTTGCTACAGGACGCTACGCTACAGGTTTCAGGACACTTCGCTACAGGTCTGCCTGTAGCGTCAGCGTCCTGACACTGGTTTAAAAGAAGGCGCTTGATAATTTCCCACAAGCCCCCAAATTTCAGTAGAATGCCCGTTTTACATTGACCACGCTGGATAGTTTCATGACCGATTACGCCGTAGATGATGTCAACATCGTCTCGCAGGAGATCCTGATCTCCCCCGAAAATCTGAAAAACGAGCTGCCGCTGAGCGATATTGCCCGCACTACCGTGACCGAAGGTCGCCAGACCGTGCGCAATATTCTGGAGGGCAAGGATCACCGCCTGATGGTCGTCATCGGTCCCTGCTCCATTCACGATGTTAAGGCCGCCAAGGATTACGCGGCGCGCCTCAAGACGCTGTCCGATGAAGTTGCCGATACCCTGTTTATCGTGATGCGGGTCTATTTCGAGAAGCCCCGCACCACTGTGGGCTGGAAAGGCCTGATCAACGACCCGCACCTGGATGACTCCTTCAAGATTGAGGAAGGCCTGCACATTGGCCGCCAGCTGCTGCTGGATGTGGCCGAGCTGGGCCTGCCCACCGCCACCGAAGCGCTGGATCCCATCTCCCCGCAGTACATCCAGGACCTGATCTCCTGGTCAGCCATTGGCGCCCGTACCACCGAGTCCCAGACACACCGCGAAATGGCCAGCGGCCTCTCCTCTGCCGTGGGCTTCAAGAACGGTACCGACGGTGGCCTTACTGTGGCCATCAATGCACTGGAGTCGGTTGCCAACCCGCACCGCTTCCTCGGCATAAACAACGACGGACAGGTGGCCATCACCCATACCAAGGGCAACCCCTACGCCCACGTGGTACTGCGCGGTGGCAACGGCAAGCCCAACTACGACTCCGTCAGCATCGCCCTGTGTGAGCAGGAGCTGGAGAAGGCCGGAGTCTCCACCAACATCATGGTGGATTGCAGCCACGCCAACTCCAACAAGAACCACGAGTTGCAGCCGCTGGTCATGGACAACATCGCCAACCAGATCCTGGAAGGCAACAACTCCATCATGGGTATCATGGTGGAAAGTAACATCGGTGCCGGCAACCAGAAGATCTCCAGCAACCTGGACGATCTGCAGTACGGCGTGTCTGTTACCGATGCCTGCATCGACTGGCCCACCACCGAAAACAGCATCAGGGATATGGCGAACAAGCTGCGCAGCGTGCTGCCCGCCCGCCAGCGTTAATTGGTTAGCGGTGATCCGCTGGCTGATGTGAGAAAGGCCGCTTACGCGGCCTTTTTTGTGCCCGCAAGATACCTTTGAATTGAAATGATCGCGCGGGGGATAAGGTGAATTCCAGCTGTTGCTGGAAGAGAGGATGGCCTGGGCTACCGCGCTCCTGCATTAGATTGGAGCACCGACGCAGGAGCGCGATCCCCCGCGCGATCTTTTTATTTGTATCTGCGTTGCGCACTTAACTCGCTGAATCATTTCCACCAGGGAAACAGCGCCGGCATATCGGAGGGGGCTTGCTGCGTAAACTGCGGTTTGCGCTTCTCCATAAACGCCTGCACCCCTTCGCGGCCGTCTTTCTGGCTGATAGCGAAGATCATCAGCGACTCCACCTTATGCGCCTCCACCGGGTGCGCGGCTGCGGAGTTGCGATACATCATCTGGCGGGTCAGGGCCACGCCCACTGGCGAGGTGTTGTCGGCAATCTTGCGGGCCAATGCGTAGGCGGCGGGTAACAGCTCTTCGGGTTCATGAATGGCAGAAACCAGACCACCCTCTTTTACGGTTTGTGCGTCGAGAATATCACCGCTGTAGGTCCACTCCAGCGCCTTGCTCATACCCACCAGCCGCGGCAGGAACCAGGTAGAGCAGGCCTCAGGGGTGATACCAATCTTGCTGAAAACAAACCCCATACGCCCCTTGCTGGAGATCAGGCGGATATCCATGGCGAGGGTCATGGTGGCGCCGATCCCTACGGCCACACCATTGATGGCCGCAATCACCGGCTTGTTGCAGTCGTACAGGGCCAGGGTGACCCGGCCACCGGTATCGCGCACCCCATCGATAATCTCCGGCGCCTCGAACCGCTCTTCCAGATCGGACCAGCCGGGGTTTTGGCTCTCATCCAGGCCAAAGACGTTGCCGCCCACACTCAGGTCCATGCCGGCGCAGTAGGCTTTGCCGGCACCGGTAAAGACAATCACGCTCACCCCGTCGTCATTGCTGGCGCGGTTGATGGCATCCACCAGTTCGTTGCACATCTCCACGGTAAAGGCGTTCATCGCCTCGGGACGATTAAGGGTGATCGTGAGAACCCGGTCTTCGACCCGGTAATCAATGGTGTTGTAGCTCATGACAGCCTCGTTGTTATTGTCGGTCCCCGCACCGGTCAGCTTCGGGGGGACGGCATGGATCATGGAAAAGCGGCAGCCACTGGCGGCGCGCAGGCACCGGGACAGAACTTCTTGCGGGAGAGGAAGATACAAAAAGGGCCGCTTAGTTGCGGCCCATGCTATCAGTAGAAAGCTTGCGAGGTATCGGTGTGATCGGTCATGTCGCGGACTCCGCGCAACCCCGGGATCTTCTCAATCAGGGTTTTTTCCACACCCTCCTTAAGGGTGATGTCTACAGCGCTGCAGCCCTGGCAACCACCACCAAACTGGAGCACCGCATAGTGATCCTGGGTGTATTCCACCAGGGTGACGTTACCGCCGTGGGAGGCAAGGCCTGGATTGATATCGTTGTAGAGTACGTAATTGATGCGGTCCTCTACCGGACTGTCGTCAGTCACCTTGGGCATCTTGGAGTTGGGGGCGCGAATGGTGAGCTGGCCACCCATGCGGTCTGCGGAGTAATCCACCTTTGCCTCTTCGAGGAACGGCAGGCTGCGGCCTTCGAAGAAAGCGCTGATTTTGTCCAGATCGACCCGCACATCTTCTTCCTGCTCCTCCCCAGGGCGGCAGTAGGCGATGCAGGTTTCCGCCTGTGGCGTGCCGGGATTGGACACAAACATACGGATCGCGATTCCATCGCAATTTTGCTTGGCCAGCAGTTCCGCCAGATATTCCTGGGCCGAGTCGGTAATCGTTACATTGACCATTTAAGTGATAACCATGCAAGTCGAAAGATGGGCGCCATTCTACGGTTTCGCCGGTTAATAAAAAACCCGCAAGTTTTTGTGGATTATAAAATCAATCACTTAGATCAACATTTTAACCCACAATATAAAAATTTAACGGCAACTTAAGGCTTGCGGCCTTTGGTTTAGAAGGTCATTAACTGCTAGAATGCCCATCTACATCAAAATATTTTGATATAGATTGCCAAAGATCGTTGGGGCTGGCCGCCGATAAGGGTACAATCCGCCCCCTTTTCGGGATTACCTCCCGACTACAATACGTTTAACCACACTCATTTCGACAACATAGGCTGCACAAATGTCCACTTCCGCTGTGAACTTCTCTGTGAGAAGAAACGCTCTGCTAGAGGCCCTGAAAAACCGCATTCTGATCCTGGATGGCGGCATGGGTACCCTGATCCAGAGCCACAAGCTGCAGGAAGCGGATTACCGCGGTGAGCGCTTTGCCGACTACCACATGGATATCGCCGGCAATAACGACCTGCTCTCCATCACCCAGCCGCACATTATCCGCGACATCCACACCGAGTACCTGGAAGCCGGCGCTGACATTGTCGAGACCAACAGCTTTAACGCCACCCGTATCTCCATGGCGGACTACGAGATGGAGTCGCTGGCCTACGAGATCAACGTGGCCGCAGCCCGTGTCGCCCGCGAAGCCGCCGACGCCATGACCGCCGAGACCCCGGACCGCCCACGCTTTGTAGCTGGCGTACTGGGCCCGACCTCCCGTACCTGCTCCATCTCCCCGGACGTCAACGATCCCGGTGCCCGCAACGTCACCTTCGACCAGCTGGTGGAGAACTACCTGGAGTCTGTGGATGGTCTGGTAAAAGGCGGTGCCGACCTGATCCTGATCGAAACCATCTTTGACACGCTCAACGCCAAGGCGGCAGTGTTTGCGGTGCAGGCTTACTTCGATCGCGAAGGGATTGAGCTGCCCATCATGATTTCGGGCACCATTACCGATGCTTCCGGACGCACCCTCTCCGGCCAGACCACCGAGGCCTTTTACAACTCCCTGGCCCACGCCCGCCCGCTTTCCATTGGCCTCAACTGTGCGCTGGGTGCCCAGGAGCTGCGCCAATATGTGAAGGAGCTGTCCCGGGTCGCGGAGTGCCACGTCTCCGCCCACCCCAACGCCGGCCTGCCCAATGAATTTGGCGAATACGACCAGACGCCGGAAGAGATGGCGGTAATTGTGGAGGAGTTTGCGGCCAGCGGCTTCGTTAACATTATCGGCGGCTGCTGCGGCACCACCCCGGATCACATCCGCGCCGTCGCCGAAGCGGTCAGCAAGCACGCGCCCCGCCCACTGCCGGAGATCGAGCCGGCCTGCCGACTCTCCGGACTGGAGCCGTTCAACATCACGGCCGAGAGCCTGTTTGTGAACGTGGGTGAACGCTGCAACGTGACCGGCTCCGCCCGCTTCAAGCGCCTGATCGTCGAGGGTGACTACGACACCGCCCTGGAAGTCGCCCTGGAACAGGTGGAGAACGGCGCCCAGATTATCGATATCAACATGGACGAAGGCATGCTGGACGCGGAGGCGGCCATGGTACGCTTCCTCAACCTGATCGCCTCCGAGCCGGACATCGCCAAGGTGCCCATTATGGTGGACTCCTCCAAGTGGGAGGTGATTGAAGCCGGCCTCAAGTGCATTCAGGGCAAGCCGGTGGTGAACTCCATCAGCCTCAAGGAGGGTGAGGAGGAGTTTATCGCCAAGGCCAGACTGTGCCAGCGCTACGGTGCAGCGGTGGTGATCATGGCCTTTGACGAGACCGGCCAGGCGGACACCCTGCAGCGCAAGACCGAGATCTGTGAGCGCTCCTACCGCGTGCTGGTGGACAAGGTGGGCTTCAACCCTGCCGACATCATTTTCGACCCCAATATCTTTGCGGTTGCCACTGGTATCGACGAGCACAACAACTACGCCGTTGACTTTATCGACGCTGCCCGCTGGATCAAGGCCAACCTGCCCCACGCCGGTATCTCCGGCGGGGTATCCAACGTCTCCTTCTCCTTCCGCGGCAACAACCCCGTGCGGGAAGCCATTCACTCGGTATTCCTCTACCACGCCATCAAAGCGGGTCTGAACATGGGTATCGTCAACGCCGGACAACTGGCGGTCTACGACGACCTGCCCGCCGAGCTGCGCGACCGGGTGGAAGATGTGATTCTCAACCGCACCGCGGAAGGCACCGAAGCCCTGCTCGCCATTGCCGACAAGTACCGTGGCGACGGCGCCAGTGGCGAGAAGAAAGAGGACCTGGAGTGGCGCAGCTGGGAGGTTAAGCGACGCCTGCAGCACGCGCTGGTGAAGGGGATCTCCGCTTATATTGAGGAAGACACTGAAGCGGCCCGCCAGGCGGCCAAACGTCCGCTGGACGTGATCGAAGGCCCGCTGATGGACGGCATGAATGTGGTGGGCGACCTGTTTGGCGAGGGCAAGATGTTCCTGCCCCAGGTGGTGAAGTCCGCCCGTGTGATGAAACAGGCAGTGGCCTACCTGCAGCCCTACATCGAAGCGGAGAAAGAGGAAGGCGCCAAGGCCAACGGCAAGATCCTCATGGCAACGGTAAAAGGCGACGTCCACGATATCGGCAAGAACATCGTCGGCGTGGTGCTGCAGTGCAATAACTTCGAGGTCATTGACCTGGGCGTCATGGTGCCCTGCGAAACCATCCTCAAGACGGCGGTGGAGCAGGATTGCGACATTATCGGCCTCTCTGGCCTGATTACGCCGTCGCTGGATGAGATGGTGACCGTGGCCAGGGAGATGGAGCGCCAGGGCATCAACAAGCCCCTGCTGATCGGCGGTGCCACCACCTCCAAGGCGCACACCGCCGTTAAGATCGACCCGCAGCTATCCATCAACCAGGTGGCCTATGTGGCTGACGCCTCCCGCGCCGTAGGCGTGGCCGCGGCCTTCCTCTCCGACGAACAGCGACCGGCCTTTGTGCAGCAGCTGAAGGAAGAGTATGAGGTGGTGCGCGAGCGTAACGCCGGCCGCAAGGCCCGCGGCACCGAGCGCACCTATGCGGAGGCCATCGAGCACGGCCTGAAACTGGACTGGGAGAACTACACCCCCCCTGTCCCCAGCTTCACCGGCACCAAAGTGTTTGACGACTACCCACTGGAAGCCCTGGTGGACACCATCGACTGGACGCCTTTTTTTATCTCCTGGGACCTGGTGGGCAAGTACCCCAAGATACTCGAAGACGAGGTGGTGGGCGAAGCGGCCCGCAACCTGTTTGCCGACGCCCAGGCCATGCTCAAGCGCATCATTGATGAGAAGCTGCTCAAGGCCAGTGCGGTGGTCGGTTTCTGGCCCGCCAACCAGGTGAATCATGACGATGTGGCCCTCTATACCGATGAGGGCCGCACCAGCCCGGTGGCGCTGCAGCACCATATCCGCCAGCAGGTACAGAAACCGGGCAACACCAGGCCCAACATGTCACTGGCGGACTTCGTGGCGCCCAGGGAGAGCGGCAAAGCGGACTACGTGGGTGGTTTTGTGGTAACCGCTGGCATTGGCGCGGAGGAGTTGTGTCAATCTTTTGAAGCGCAGCACGATGACTACAGCTCCATCATGGTGAAGGCGCTGGCAGATCGTCTGGCGGAAGCCTTCGCCGAACATATGCACCAGCGGGTCCGCAAGGAGTTCTGGGGCTATGCCGCCGACGAGCGGCTGGATAACGATGCCCTGATTCGCGAGAAGTACCAGGGCATCCGCCCTGCCCCGGGTTACCCCGCCTGCCCTGACCACACCGAGAAAGGTACCCTGTTCCAGGTACTGGAGGCTACGGCAGCCACCGGCGTATCCCTCACCGAGCACTACGCCATGCTGCCGGCGGCTGCGGTTTCCGGCTGGTACTTCTCCCACCCGCAGGCGCAGTACTTTGCCACCGGCAAGATCCAGAAGGACCAGGTGGAATCACTGGCCAGCCGTAAGGGCATGGCTGTGCCGGACCTGGAGCGCTGGCTGCAGCCGGTTCTGGGCTACGACAACTGAGCACAACCCCGGGCCCCTGCGGCCCGGCCCACCCTTCCGGGAAGCTCTCGCGTTAACGGCCCACCAAGGAATCAAGCGACACACCGCTGTCATAAAGTGCAGTTAAAGTGCCGGGGTCATCCGTTATGAGGTACCCGCGATGCCCCGCAACACTCCCGCCCTACTGCTTGTCCTGCTCACTGCCTTTGCCACTGTCAATGCTGGCGCGGCCGACAACAATAACGACAGCCGCAAAGCTGTCGCCCCCGAAGTAGAGATGGCACTCACCATCGTCAACGATTACCGCACCTTGCGTAACAGCTGCTCTGACCTTGAGGGCCAGGCCCGCATGGACTGCTTTTATCGCCTTCGCATTGGCTTGTGGGACTACAAGGCCGCCCGCGAGATTCTGGCTGCCCACGACATTCGGGTGGAGTCCGGTGAAATGGTGGCGCAAAGCAACTGATCCCTGCCGGTCACTGCAAAACCCATGGAAAGGGTTTTGGTGGGGTCACAGGTGCCGCCACAACTGCTGTGAATCGATATCCGCTGCCCGCAGCAGTTTCTGGATATTGGACTTCAGGACACGATGCTCAGTCGCGTGCAATTGCGACAGGAAGCTCTGCTGGTGCTTTTCAGCGGCGTCGTCCATGTGGTTCAGCATCAGCTTGCCGGGATCGGTAATCCGTACCTTCACCGAGCGCCGATCCAGCTGGTCATGCTCCCGCTTAACCAGCCCCTTCTTCTCCAGCCGGTCCAGCAGGCGGGTAACCGCTGAGCGATCCACCCCGATCTGTTCCGCAATCTGTGCAGGTGTATTGGAGCTGGAGTGATGCAGCACATTCATTACCATCCACTGGGGCCAGGTAATATCGAGCGCTTCCAGATCGTGATTGAACTGCTCCTGCATGGCGCTGGCCAGGCGACAGATCCAGAAGGTAAAACTGTTGTGTAGTTGAAAGCTCAAACCGGCACCCTCCCTAAAAAGACGGATCTACTATATCACAGGAAATTATTGCCCAGTCAACACTCAACCTGTCAGGCATTATAAACCGGGCAATATTCAGCTCCAGCAGTGAAATAAACCAGACTTGAAAAATGGGCGCTGATGCAGACTCACAAGATTTCCCCTCCACACAGAACACCGGCCTTTCCCTGACGACCGGGTCTTATCTCAGCTGCTGTCCCGCGAAAACAAAGTCACCCCTGCCACGAATATCAATCCAACAGGCGGACGCCCACCGCAAAGCGCGATAGCGGCCATGCAAGGAAGTCGATCCCTCTACGCCCGAAGAGAGGCTGCGAATGCAAGGAGGAATTACAGCCGGGCCAGGCTCGGAGACACGGGCTACCAGCTTCCTGATGGCGCAATGGCCAAACACGAGTACCGGCAAAGAAGACGCGCACGAATTAGTAGGGAGCACAAAAGAGAAACGGCAGCAGTACTGTGACTGCTGCCGACTGGCTTTCCCTTGAGGTGTAACGCCGGATTACTGGCTGCTGATCCAGAAAATACAGGTGGCAACAAAAACGCCGATCAGCACGATGGCGGCCAGTGCATCGGCCGCGCTATCTCCGGTTTCCTGCAGTTCGATCTGATTATCCATTATTCTTATTCTCCGCTAGACATGAATGGGTGAAGCCAATACTGCATAGCCGATCCGATTATAGACATAGGAAAAAACAATATAGCAACCGTAGAACCGCCGTTATTCGCAAATTGTCTTAAATGTTATTGGCAATCAAAGACTTGCAAATAAAAGGTAACAAAATCTGTTACTAACCGTTGCAACCGGGCTTCTCGCGCCTGCTCGCCAATTGGTGTATTCTTCGCGCCTTTGCAGGAGGGCCAAGTCCCTGAAATCTATAGAGATCTCAGGCACAAAAGGCCTCATTTAACCCTGATAACAGTAGGTGTATCTCTCATATGTACCAATATGACGAGTATGATCACAGAATCATACGTGACCGGGTGGCCCAGTTCCGCGGCCAGACCGAGCGTTACCTGGCCGGCGAACTGAAAGACGAAGAGTTCCTGCCACTGCGACTCCAGAACGGTCTCTATATCCAGCGCCTGGCGCCCATGCTGCGCATCAACGTGCCCTACGGCATGCTGAGCACTACCCAGCTGCGCAAGCTGGCCCATATCGCCCGCACCTACGATAAAGGCTACTGCCACATCACCACCCGCCAGAACGTACAGTTCAACTGGCCGGAGCTGGAGGAAGTACCGGAGATCCTGGCGGAGCTGGCGGAAGTCGAGATGCACGGCATTCAGTCCAGTGGCAGCTGTATCCGTAACGTAACCTCGGACCAGTTTGCCGGTATCGCCTCCGACGAGGTGGTGGATCCCCGCCCTTACTGCGAGATCATCCGGCAGTGGTCCACCTTCCACCCGGAATTCGCCTTCCTGCCACGCAAGTTCAAGATTGCTGTAACCGGCTCGGACAACGATCGCGCCGCGGTTCAGGTACATGACATTGGCCTGCAGGTAGTTCGCAGCGACGCCGGCGAAACCGGCTTCCGCGTCTTTGTTGGCGGTGGCCTCGGCCGCACCCCGGTGATCGGCTCACTGATCCGCGACTTCCTGCCGGAAGCCCACCTGCTGTCATACCTGGAAGCGATCCTGCGTGTGTACAACCAGCTGGGTCGTCGCGACAACAAGTACAAGGCCCGTATCAAGATTCTGGTGAAGGCACTGGGTGCAGAAGCCTTTGGTGCCAAGGTGGAAGCTGAGTTTGCCCACCTGCAGGATGGCCCGATCACCCTCACCGGTGACGAGATCGGCCGTGCACAGCGCTTCTTCCCCACCCTGCCCTACCGGGCCCTGGATAACGCCGCTGACGCCCTGCTGCAACAAGAGGCCGCAGAGACCCCGGCCTTTGGCAAGTGGCTGACCCGCAATGTGGGCGAACACCGCCAGCCCGGCTACGCCACTGTCACCCTGTCCCTGAAGCCCACCGGCGTCGCCCCGGGCGACCTTACCGACGGGCAGCTGGAAGCCATCGCTGACCTGGCGGACCAATACAGCTTCGGCGAAGTGCGCACCACCCACGAACAGAACATCGTGCTGGGTGAAGTGGAGAAATCCAAGCTGTTCGATGTCTGGCAAGCCGCCAAGGCACAGGGCTTTGCCACTCCCAACATCGGCACCCTCAATGACATGATCTGCTGCCCCGGTGGTGACTTCTGCTCCCTGGCCAACGCCAAGTCGATCCCCATTGCCGAGTCCATCCAGCGTCAGTTTGATGACCTGGACTACCTCTACGACCTGGGCGACCTGGACCTGAACATCTCCGGCTGTATGAACGCCTGCGGTCACCACCACGTGGGCCACATCGGCATTCTCGGTGTGGACAAGAAAGGCGAAGAGTTCTACCAGATCCAGCTGGGTGGCAACGCCGGCACTGACGTCAGCCTCGGCAGCGTACTGGGCCCGGCGTTCGGCGCTGAAGAGATCCCGTCTGTGATCCAGAAGCTGGTTGATATCTACGTCGACAAGCGTATTGAAGGCGAGCGTTTCATTGATACCTACCGCCGTGTCGGCGTCGATCCGTTTAAGGAGAAGGTGTATGCCAAAGCTGATTAAAGACAAGGCCATCGCTGATAACAGCTGGCTGCTGATGGAAGCCACAGACGCGCCGGAAACCGTGGATATCCCGGCGGACGCCGTGATTATCCCCCTGAACGTATGGCAGGCCCGCAAGCAGGAGCTGACCGGTCGCATCGCTACCCTGGGTGTGTGGCTGAACAGCGATCAGTTCGCTGACCAGCTGGGCGAGGAAGCACAACAACTGCCACTGGTGGCAGTAAACTTCCCCGGCTTTATGGATGGTCGTGGTTTCAGTACCGCCCGCCTGCTGCGTGAGCGCTATGGCTATAGCGGCGAACTGCGTGCGACAGGCTCCATTATCCGTGACCAGCTCTTCTTCCTGCAGCGCTGCGGCTTTAACAGCTTCGACCTGCCGGAAGGTGCCGACCTGGAGGCCGCAATGAACTCCTTCAACGACTTCAGCGAAACCTACCAGGCCGCAGTGGACCAACCACTGCCGCTGTTCCGCCGTCGCGCCTGATCCTGCGCCACACAAAAGAGCCCGCTGATGCGGGCTTTTTTGTGTCTGTCTGCCGGCGCGGTATCTCGCAAATTGCCGGCAATTGCGGTACAAATCCACTATAGATCCCCGCCCTTACGTTGCAGCAGAGCCTTATGCACGATTCCCTGTTCCAGTCCTTCTTCCTGATCTTCAGCGGTGCCGCCGTTATCGCGTCGCTGGCGCTCTACACCCGCCAACCACTGCTGGTGGCCTACATCGCACTGGGAGCGGCACTGGGGCCCTACGGACTGCAACTGGTCGATGACATCGCCCTGGTCACCGACATCGCCCACATCGGCATTATTTTCCTGCTGTTCCTGCTGGGCCTGGATATGCAGCCCAAATCCCTGCTCTCCACCCTCAGCCAGACCACCAGCACCGGCCTGATCAGTTCCGCGGTATTTGCAGCCGTGGGCTATGTGACGGGCTATCTGTTCGGCTTTACCCATATGGAGAGCCTGGTGATCGGCATGGCGATGATGTTCTCCAGCACCATCATCGGTATCAAACTGCTGCCCACGACGGTGCTGCACCACAAACACACCGGCGAGCTGATGGTGGGGTTGCTGCTGCTGCAGGACTTTCTCGCCATCCTCTGCCTGATGATCCTCTACAGCGGCGATGTGGGTCAGGTTGACCTGACCCAGCTGGGTACCACCCTGCTGGCCCTGCCACTGCTGGCACTGTTCGCCTACTGTTTTGTGCGCTTTGTGCTGCTGAAACTGATCCACCGCTTCGATCGCTTTCACGAGTATATTTTTCTGGTAGCCATCGGCTGGTGTCTCGGCTGTGCGGAGCTGGCCCAGTATCTGGGGCTTTCCGCCGAAATCGGTGCCTTTATAGCGGGTATCACGGTGGCGACCAGTCCCATCTCCCAATACATTGCCATCAGCCTCAAGCCCTTGCGGGACTTCTTCCTGATCCTGTTCTTCTTCTCCCTGGGAGCACGATTTAACCTGGGGTTGCTGGGGGATGTGTGGTTGGCCAGCCTGGTCTTGGCAGCCCTGATACTGCTGGTAAAGCCGGTGACCTTCCGCTTCCTGCTGCATCGTCAGAGTGAAAACGTTGGCCTGGCGTGGGACATAGGCTTTCGCCTGGGACAGATCAGCGAATTCTCGCTGCTGATCGCGTTTGTGGCCGCCAACGCGGCACTGATCGGGGAGCGGGCATCGGTATTGATTCAGGCAACCGCCATTATCACTTTTCTGATCTCCAGCTACATCGTCATCTTCAACTACCCGAACCCGATTGCTGTCAGCGATCGCCTGCGGCGGGATTGATTCCCGGCGACCCTCATCGCTGACTCACACTGGTTGATTCAGGCAGCACAAATTGATCGATGGATGTTGCTGGCGGTATCCCATCGCCGGCTATCGGCAGACTGCAGTGCTCATTCGTGTCGCCCCCGCGCAGGCGGGGCCCCATCGAGGCGCACAAACCCTGGATTCCCGCCTGCACGGGAACGACATCAGCCAGTGGGTATCACGGCGTTTCGTCGAGAATGCAGAACGAGAGGAAGGTAGTGAACAGGGTGACAATGGTGGCAAAGTGCAGGCTGGGAAAAGCCAGCACGGTCAACATCATGGAAAACCAGAGACTACGCACAACTCTCTGTTTCTGACGGTACTTCTTGGTAAAGCGCCGCCTGTGGAAGTGGTACTTATCCGGATCAGTAGCCAGCAGGTACACCGGCTCCCAAGTGAACAGCTGATACAGCCCCCAGTAAAACGCCACGAACTCCTTAATCATAGCCTATCACCCCTGCTTGCCGTCGAAGTTTGAAGGTGCACGACTTTCAGTATAGACGCTCGGCAAGGGTGGCGAGGGCGATTTTTAACCAATGGTGCCGGACCAGCTCCGGCACCAAATATATCAGGGGCTTACGCGACGCTTCACTTCCCGCATGGTTACAAACTCTTCGGCGGCGGTTGGGTGAATACCAATGGTTGCATCAAAATCACTCTTGGTGGCGCCAAGTTTGAGCGCCACCGCCAGACCCTGCACTATTTCACCGGCGTCCTGCCCCACCATGTGGCAGCCCAGCACTTTATCCGTGGCGTCATCCACTACCAGCTTCATGAAGGTGCGCTCCTGTAAGCCACTGAGGGTATGCTTCATGTGCTTGAAGTCAGAGGTATAGATGCGCAGTGAATGACCCTGCTGCAGCGCCTGCTCTTCCGTCAGGCCCACCGTGCCAATATTGGGCTGGCAGAAAACCGCTGTGGCAATATTGCTGTAGTCGACCTTCACCTGTTCGTTGTTGAACAGGTTTTTTGCCAGCGCCATTCCTTCCGCCAACGCCACCGGCGTCAGCTCCAGGCCACCAATAACATCACCTACCGCGTAAATACTGGGCTCCGCAGTCTGGTAGCCGTCATCGACCGCAATAAACCCTGCCTCGTCCAGAGTGACAGCGGTGTTTTCCAGGCCCAGCCCGGTGATCTTCGGCGCACGGCCAATGGCGGCCATCACACAATCCACTTCCCGCTCACTGCCGTCGGTCATGGATACCCGCAGACGGCCGTTGTCCAGCTTCTCCACCGCAGTAATATTGAGATCGAAACTGAGCTGAACGCCCTTCTGCGCCAGCTCTTTGGCGGTAAACTCACGTACGTCCTGATCGAAACCCCGCAAGAACATGGGCCCGCGGTAAATCAGTTCTGTCTCTGCGCCAAGACCGTGGAAAATACCGGCGAACTCTACGGCAATATAGCCACCACCCAACACCAGTACCTGTTTGGGAAACGTCTCCAGGTAGAAAGCTTCATTGGAACTGATCATATGCTCGGCGCCGGGAATCTCCGGCATGCGTGGCCAGCCGCCGGTGGCAATGAGGATACGTTCTGCGCTGTAGCTCTTGCCATTGACCTGCAGAGTATGGGGCCCGGTAATGGTGGCGCGACCTTCGATAATCTCCACCCCGGCGTTATTCAGGAGGTTACGGTAGATCCCGTTGAGTCGCTGGATTTCGGTGGTCTTGTTGTCCCGCAGGGTGGGCCAATCAAACTCGGCAGCCTGCACCTGCCAGCCGTAACCGGCGGCAGCTTCCAGCTCTTCGGATACATGGGAACCGTAAACAAACAGTTTTTTCGGTACGCAACCGACATTGACACAAGTGCCGCCCATAAACGTATCTTCGGCCACTGCGACGCGGGCACCGAACTGCGACGCCATGCGACTGGCGCGCACGCCACCCGAACCTGCACCGATAACAAACAAATCGTAATCGTAGTCAGCCACACCTACCCCCTGTAGTTTCCGAACGTCTGTCGATATTACGGTTCAAGGCCGGAACCCGCCTGCAGGTCCGGCTGTAACTTGCTGCGCAAGGATACCACTTCACCGATGATGATCAGCGTGGGCGCACGCAACTCCTCGGAAGCGACCTTCTGCGGCAGCGTCTGGAGCGTACCGGTTACTACCCGTTGCTCGGGCAGGGTACCCTTCTCCACCACCGCTGCCGGTGTTGTCGCGGCCCGGCCATGACGCATAAGTGCCGCACAAATGGCTTCCAGCCCGGTCAGCCCCATATAAAATACCAGCGTCTGGTTACTCGCGGCCAATTCGGGCCAGGGCAGATTGATCTGGTTATTCTGCAGGTGACCGGTGACAAAACGCACCGATTGCGAGTGATCGCGATGAGTCAGTGGAATGCCGGCGTAGCTGGAACAGCCGGAGGCGGCGGTAATCCCCGGCACCACCTGAAATGGCACACCGGCGTCCGCCAGCAGCTCCAGCTCCTCACCACCGCGCCCAAAGATAAACGGGTCACCGCCCTTCAGTCGCAACACATTGTGTCCAGCCAGCGCCAGATCCACCAACCGCTGATTGATTTCCGGCTGCGGCAAGGCGTGATTGGATTGCTGTTTACCCACATAAATGCGCTGACACTGAGGCGGCAACAATTCCATAATGCCGGGTGACACCAGGCGGTCGTAGAGCACCACTTCGGCCTGCTGTATCAGCCTCAGGGCGCGCAGGGTCAGCAACTCCGGGTCGCCCGGGCCGGCCCCTACCAGATACACCTCGCCCACCGAATGGCTTGCGGGAGCCCGCTCCAGTGCCTGCTGCAGTACAGCATCCGCCTTATCAGAATCGTTCTGCAACACCAACTGCCCGGCCACACCGGACAACAGCCGATCCCAGAACCCCTGCCGCGCCCTGTCCTCCGGTACCGCCTGTGCGATGCGTTGCCGCCAACGCTCCGACCAGCGCGCCAGCGCGCCAAGCCGCACGGGCAGAAACGCTTCCAGCTGGCGCTTAAGATAGCGGGTCAGAGCCGGTGAAGCCCCGCCAGTGTGCACCGCCACCACCAATGGATCACGTTCGATAATCGCCGGCAAGCTGACGTCGCCGCCTGCGGCATTGCTGGCCTGATTACAGAGAATCCCAAGCTGCTCACACCGCTCCGCTATCGCCGCATTGAGGTCCCGATCACTGGTAGCGGCCACCACCAGAAACGCCTCGCCAGTGGCCATGGCCTGCGCATCAATCCTCGCCTGCTTCAAGTACAGGGCTTTCTCCCCAAGCTCTTGAAAACCGGAATCGAACTTCTCTGCCACCACTTCTACCGAGGCACCCGCCCGCAGCAAACCACGCGCCTTGCGCAGCGCGATACTGCCACCACCAAAGATCAGACAGTGGCGCCCGCGCAGACGCACAAACAGCGGAAAATACTCCATGACGGATCGGTGCCCAGTTGAGGATGGGAGAAAGGCTCTGGCGTTCAGTATACAACAGAGCCAGGGGACTGCCCGCCCGGCAGGGCGGGAGCTGCATGATAAACCAGAGGGCGTAGCTGCCTAGCCAATCACTTCCAGACCGCCCATATAAGGGCGCAGGACTTCCGGTACCACAATGGTTCCATCTGCCTGTTGGTAGTTTTCCAGCACCGCAATCAGGGTGCGTCCCACTGCCAGGCCGGAGCCATTGAGGGTGTGCAGCAACTCCGGCTTGCCGGTCTCCGGATTTTTGAAACGGGCTTTCATTCGCCGTGCCTGGAAATCGCGGAAGTTACTGCAGGAGGAGATCTCCCGGTACTTTTCCTGGGACGGCAGCCACACTTCAATATCGTAAGTCTTGGCAGCAGAGAAGCCCAGGTCACCACCACAGAGAATGACGGTGCGGTATGGCAGCCCCAGCGCCTGCAGGATCGCTTCGGCGTGGCCGGTCAACTGCTCCAGCGCCGCTTCGGAATCTTCCGGACGCACGAACTGCACCAGTTCCACTTTTTCAAATTGGTGCTGGCGAATCATGCCGCGGGTATCGCGGCCGTAGCTGCCGGCCTCTGAACGGAAGCACGGCGTATGACACACGTACTTCAGTGGTAGTGTTTCCGCATCGCGCACAATTTCATTGCGCAGGATATTGGTGACCGGTACCTCAGCCGTCGGGATCAGGTAGAAGTTACGCTCGTCGTCGAGACGGAACAGGTCTTCCTCAAACTTGGGCAGCTGGCCGGTACCGTAAAGGGATTCACGGTTGACCACGTAAGGCACGTAGATTTCATTGTAGCCGTGCACGTTGCCATGGGTATTAAGCATGAACTGGATCAGCGCCCGGTGCATACGGGCAATGGCACCCTGCATCACCGCAAAGCGGGAGCCGGTCAGTTTAGCGGCTGTATCAAAATCGAGCCCCTGCAGCTGCGCGCCCAGGTCAACGTGATCCTTGACTTCAAAACCGAAGGATTTGGGAGTGCCCCAGCGACGCACTTCAACGTTATCGTCTTCGCTGGCACCTTCAGGTACCTCGTCGGCCGGCACATTGGGAATGACGCTTAACTGGTCGTCGAGACGCTGCTGGACATCACCTAACTGCTGCTCAGCCTCAGCCAGTTGTTGCTTGAGGTTGTCTACCTCCTGCAACAGCGGGGCAATGTCCTCCCCCGCCGCCTTGGCCTTACCAATGGATTTTGAGCGGGTGTTGCGCTCCTGCTGCAGGTTCTCGGTTTTCACCTGTATGGCCTTGCGCTCTTCATCAAGCCCGGTCAGCAGTTCAATATCCAGATCAAACCCTTTTTTTGCCAGTGCGGCTTTTACAGCCTGGGGATTTTCACGGACAGCTTTAAAATCCAACATAAGTCAGCAACCAATCAAATAAATTTTGTTGTTAAGTAGAGGCCTGCGGCAGCCGCCATCAGGCAGCCCAGCACATTAGCCAGTACATAAGTGAGAGCGATAGCGCTATGGCCGTTCTGCCACAGGGTGACGGCATCCAGTGCAAAAGTGGAAAACGTGGTAAAGGCCCCGAGAAAACCCGCCATCAACACATTGCGCCATTCCGGAGCCAGCACGCCTTTCTCAATGATCAGCACATAGCAGACGCCGATCAGCAGGGAGCCCAGCAGATTAACGCACAGCGTTCCCATCGGAAAACGGTTTGCCATCACCGGAAACAGATGCGCCGTAACCGAATAACGGCCCATGGCACCCAAGGCACCGCCAACAGCCACTGACAGCCAGATCATCTGTTGCTCTCCTGCAGGTTCATTTCAGTTTCCACTTCACTCTCTGAGGACAGATCAACGCTCGCTGCCATCGCTGTCGCCATAACGCTGCCAGGGACTCTGTTCATCCAGCTGGCGCAAATAGCGCAATTTTTCACCAATCTTCTGTTCCAGGCCCCGATCTACCGGATGGTAGTAGTCGCGCTGTCCCAGTGCTTCGGGAAAATAATTCTCCCCGGCCGCATAAGCACCCGGCTCATCGTGGGCGTAGCGGTACTCCCGCCCATAGGACATGGATTTCATCAGTGTGGTTGGCGCATTACGCAGGTGCAACGGCACCTCGTGGCTGGGCTGGGATTTTACCTCTGCCATTGCGGTGTTAAAAGCCTTGTACACCGCGTTGCTCTTGGGAGCCGCCGCCAGGTAGACCAACGCCTGGGCAATCGCCAGCTCTCCCTCCGGGCTGCCGAGCCGCTCCTGCACCTCCCAGGCGTTCAGACAGATCTGTAGGGCCCGGGGATCGGCGTTGCCAATATCCTCACTGGCCATACGCACCACGCGACGCGCTATATAGAGCGGATCGCAGCCTCCGTCCAGCATGCGGGCAAACCAGTAGAGCGCGCCATCGGCACTCGAGCCCCTGACCGACTTGTGCAGCGCCGATATCTGCTCGTAAAACACATCCCCGCCGCGGTCGAAGCGACGCACCTCATTGGAGAGTATCTCCTGCACGATGGACTCAGTGACCAGCTTACCCTCGCTGGCGGGCTCAGCCAGATCGGCGGCAATCTCCAGCAGGTTGAGCAGCTTGCGGCCGTCGCCATCGGCAGCGTGGGCCAGGGTCTCCAGTAGTGCTTCATCGATCTGTAAGGTGTCGCTACCCAAACCATGCTCGGTGTCAGCCAGGGCCCGATGGGCCATCGCCAGCAAATGCCGGTGCTCCAAAGGCCGGAGAACATACACCCGGGCACGGGACAGGAGCGCATTGTTGAGGGAAAAAGAGGGGTTCTCGGTAGTGGCGCCGATAAAGATCACCGTGCCGTCCTCCACATAAGGAAGGAAGGCATCCTGCTGCGCCTTGTTGAAGCGGTGCACCTCGTCCACAAACAGGATGGTCTGCTGCCCGCTCTGCTGCTGCAGTTGCTGGGCAACCGCCACCGCAGCGCGGATATCCTTGACCCCGGCCAGGACAGCAGAGAGTGTCTCGAAGTGGGCATCACTGAGTTCGGCAAGCATACGGGCCATAGAGGTCTTGCCCACACCGGGAGGCCCCCACAGCACCATGGAATGCAACTGCTGGCGTTCAATAGCCTCGCGCAGCGGCTTGCCTTCGGCGAACAGGTGCTCCTGACCGATGTAATCCTGGGGACGCCGGGGGCGCAGGCGCGCCGCCAGTGGTTGGTAAACCTCTTTGCTGAACAGATCACTCATTGATCAGTATGTCGCTTCCCGGTGGCGGCTCGAAGGTGAAATAGTCCTTGGGCTGCTGCTCTGCGGCCTTAACGCCGTTGAACACAAAGCGCGTGGTCTGGCCCAGGGAATCCAGTAACTCCATGGAGGCCAGCAGCTGCTTGCGGAAGCTGAGGCGCAACTCGGTAAACGCCTGATCATCGTTCGGTTGCAGGCGGTAGTTGCCCTTGCTGCCGGACACCGTGTAGTGACGACGAATGGTGGCAAGATCACCGGACAGTATCACCGCCGGGCTGCTGGAGACCTGCTGCTCCAGCCGGGACACCGTCACCTGCTCCAGATCCGGATCGTACAGCCACACCGTAGCACCGTCGGTCACCAACAGCTGCGGGAAAGGGTCAGTGGTCTCCCAGCGCAGCATCTGAGGCCGCTGCATCGCAAACTTGCCGGACGACTCCTGCAGCAGGCTGCCATCGTTGCCATACTGCTGCTGGGTGAAGCTGCCGCTTAAGCTCGCCACACTGGATAACTCTTTCACCAGCGCTTCGGCACTGTCGGCCCTTGCCAATACGGCGCCGAAGAGCAGGCTCACGAACAGTACAACACCAATAACCCGGCTGTGTTTCAGCAACATAAAAGATCCTTTGTAACCTGATGACCCTGGAGCGGCAGCGGCCAGTATTCGTCAGTGTTTGGGGGGCGGAGGCGCCAGCACCTCACGATTGCCATTGGCGCCCATCTCGGAAACCACGCCGGAAGCTTCCATGGTTTCGATAAGCCGGGCAGCCCGGTTGTAACCGACCCGCAATTTCCGCTGTACGGAAGAGATAGACGCCTTGCGACTCTCGGTCACAAAGGCCACCGCTTCGTCATACAGGGGATCCGACTCATCGCTGCCCTCTTCACCACCTTCAGTGGCCAATCCGGGCACAGGGATGCTGTTGGCGCTGTCATCTACGACACCTTCCAGATAATCCGGTTCACCGCGTTTCTTCCAGTCACTGACCACCTTGTGCACTTCGTGATCATCCACAAAAGCACCGTGCACCCGCTGCGGCAAACTGGTACCCGGCGGCAAGTAGAGCATGTCACCGTGACCCAGCAACTGCTCGGCACCACCCTGGTCGAGAATGGTACGGGAATCGATTTTGGACGAAACCTGAAACGCGATACGGGTGGGTACGTTGGCCTTGATCAGGCCGGTGATCACATCCACCGACGGACGCTGGGTAGCGAGGATCAGGTGAATACCGGCGGCTCGGGCTTTCTGCGCAATTCGGGCAATCAACTGCTCTACTTTCTTGCCGACAATCATCATCATATCGGCAAATTCATCGATCACCACAACGATGGCAGGCAAGGTATCCAGGTTCGGGGGCGTAGCCACCTCTTCACCCGCCTGATAGTGCTCTTCCGGGTTCCAGAACGGATCCGGAATCGGCTCGCCGCGACGGTTGGCCTCTTCTACCTTGCGGTTATAGCCCGCCAGGTTACGCACACCCATGGCCGCCATTAGTTTGTAGCGACGTTCCATCTCGCCCACGCTCCAGCGCAGACCGTTGGCAGCGTCGTTCATATCGGTAATCACCGGTGTCAGCAGATGGGGAATGCCTTCGTACACCGACAGCTCCAGCATCTTCGGATCCACCAGAATCAGGCGCACATCCTTGGGCGAGGATTTGTACAGCAAGCTCAGCAGCATGACGTTCACGCCCACGGACTTACCGGAGCCGGTGGTGCCGGCCACCAGCAGGTGCGGCATCTTGGCCAGGTCTGCCACCACTGGCTCGCCTTCGATGTCGTGACCCAGCGCCATGGTCAACGGGGACTTGGAATTGTCATACACATCCGAAGCCAGCACCTCCCTCAAGCGCACCATTTCACGGTGCTCGTTGGGGATCTCAATACCGACCACGGATTTGCCTGGAATCACCTCCACCACGCGCACACTGATCACCGCCAGCGAACGGGCAAGATCCTTGGCCAGGTTAGTGATACGGCTGGCTTTCACACCCGCCGCAGGCTGCAACTCGAACCGGGTTACAACCGGACCCGGCAACACGGAAACCACTTCGGCATCCACATTAAAGTCTTTCAGCTTCAGCTCCAGCAGACGCGACATCGCCTCAAGCGACTCTTTCGAGTAGCCCTTGCTGTTGGATTTATCCACCGGGTCCAGCAGCGTCAATGGCGGCAGGTCACCCACCACCGGGGTGTCATCAAACAGGGTCGCCTGCTTCTCTTTCTCAAGGCGCGGGCTGGGTTTGGCCTTCTTCACCGGCTCCGTGATAGTGGGTGGTGTGCGCTCTTTCTGCTTCGCAGTCTCTTTTTCGATCACCACCCGACGCGCCTGCTGCGCCTTTTCTGCCACGCTTTTCTCGTGACGGCGTTGCTGGTAACCGCGCCATGAAGTAATGGCCTTGTCGATCAGGCTCAAGGTCAACGCACCGATGCCATCCATCAACGCCAACCAGGAGAGATCAGTAAACACCGTCATGCCAAACAGAAATACAGCCGCCAGCAGCAGCGTGCCGCCCACATAACTGAAGGCAGACTCCACACCGGTAGCCACACTGGAGCCGAGCACACCGCCATTGGAAAACGGCAACTCACCCGACTCCATACCAAAATAGAGGCTGGTCATGGCCGTGGCTGAGAGCATCACCAAAACAAAACCCACCACCCGCAGGCCGAAGACCACGCCGTCGAACTCCTTGCTGGAATCACGCTGACGGAAAAGCTGCCAGGCACGGTAGGCGATCAACAAAGGAAAGAGATAGGCCATGTAGCCAAAGAGGGAGAAAAAGACATCTGCCAGCCAGGCGCCAAATACACCACCGGCGTTGCGCACCGCAGCGCCGCTGCCGGTACTGGACCAGCCCGGATCCGACGGCACATAGGAGACCAGGGCCATCACCAGGAAGGCGCACAGAGCCACCAGCCCTATCAGTGCCCCTTCCGTGAGTATCTTCAGCGACATGTGGCTTCTGGGTGCCATGGACGAAGCTTCTGCGGTTGACTGTTTGGACTTCAAATCTTCACCTGATCTGCTGGTCTTGCAAAGTGGCCACAGGTGGTCCGGTGGACGGGAATCCTGCCTGCGGTTGTGCACGTCGTTATAATGGCAGGCATTCTACCATTTTTGCGGTTAATGTCTGTGAAACAACCGTAAACTGCGCGGATCACCTGCGATAGCAAGCGCCAATGACGCTAATTGCACCGCAGCGCTGGAGCCGGCTCAGGCTTTTGACCTATCATTAGGCATCATTTTTTCAGACTGCCAGATAGGATTTTGCACATGAGCGAGACCCAGCACCACAAGCTGATTATCCTGGGTTCAGGCCCGGCCGGTTACACAGCTGCTATCTATGCCGCGCGGGCGAACCTTACCCCGGTTGTCATCACCGGCATGCAGCAAGGTGGCCAGCTTACCACCACCACCGAAGTTGAAAACTGGCCGGGCGGCGTCGCCGACCTGCAGGGTCCCGACCTGATGATGCAGATGCAGGATCACGCCGAACGCTTCGACACCAAGATCATTTTCGACCACATTCACGAAACCGATCTCAACCAGCGTCCCTTTGTCCTCAAGGGTTCCAATACCTACACCTGTGATGCGCTGATCATTGCCACCGGCGCCTCCGCCCAGTACCTGGGACTGCCCTCTGAAGAGGCCTTTATGGGTAAAGGCGTCAGCGCCTGTGCCACCTGCGATGGTTTTTTCTATCGCAACAAAAAGGTCGCCGTCATTGGCGGCGGCAACACCGCTGTGGAGGAAGCTCTCTACCTGGCCAACATCGCCTCCGAGGTCACCCTGGTACACCGCCGCGACCAACTGCGCTCCGAAAAGATCCTGCAGGACAAAATTCTGGCCAAGGCCGAGAGCGGCAACGTCAACGTCGTCTGGAACCACACTCTCGACGAAGTTCTGGGCGATGACAGCGGCGTAACCGGCCTGCGCCTGCGCAGCACCCAGGATGACAGCACCACGGAAATTGACGTAGCCGGTGTCTTCATTGCCATTGGTCATAAACCCAACACCGACATTTTTACCGGACAGCTGGACATGAAAGACGGCTACATTACGATCAAGAGCGGCCTCAATGGTGAAGCTACCAGCACCAGTGTACCCGGTGTATTCGCTGCCGGTGACGTTGCCGACCACGTCTATCGCCAGGCCATTACCTCTGCCGGTGCCGGCTGTATGGCGGCACTGGACGCTGAAAAGTATCTGGACGACCTCTGATCGCTACGCCGTCCTTGCACTACCCTGAAAGGCAATACCAGCAATGACCATGTTGCCCTGGATGGATCCGGGTGCGGAGAACTTCCCCCCCAGCAGCAGGGCTCTGGATGAGCCCAACGGTCTTATAGCAGCCGGCGGAGACCTGTCCGTCCGGCAGCTTCTGGCCGCCTACCGCAGGGGAATCTTTCCCTGGTACAGTGAAGGACAACCGATTCTCTGGTGGACCCCCTCCCCCCGGCTGGTGCTGTTTCCTGACCAGCTGCATATCAGCCGCAGCCTGGCCAAGGTGTTGCGGCAACAAAACTTTCACGTAACCAGCGACCAGGCTTTTGAGACTGTGATGCACCTCTGTGCGGAACCTCGCCCAGGCCAGGATGGCACGTGGATCAGTGATGAAATGATTGCCGCCTACTGCCAGCTACACGCAGCCGGCCACGCCCATTCGGTGGAAGTGTGGCGGGATGGCGAACTGGCTGGCGGTCTCTACGGGGTGGCAATCGGGCCGGTATTCTTTGGCGAATCCATGTTCAGCCGCGTGAGCAACGCCTCCAAGGTAGCCTTCACACACCTGATATCCGCCCTTGGCCGCGCGGGCTTTCACATGATCGACTGCCAGGTATACACTCAACATCTGGCCAGTCTGGGTGCGATCGAGATCCCCAGGGAAGAGTTCGAGCTCAGGCTGCCACAACCCGCGGCCCAGCCATTGCCCTGGCCGGCCACCTTGATCAGTCAAACACCGTTTGAGGCAAGTATTCGGGACTGAACATGACTGACCTGACCAACATCAAGCTGTATGCAACGCAGCCCCACGCCTGCAGCTATCTGCCTGGCGAGGAAGCGACCAGCATTTTTGTCGATCCCAACCAGGCCATTACCCCGGAGCTCTACAGCGCGCTGTCGGAACGGGGCTTCCGTCGCAGCGGCAAACATATTTACAGCCCCCACTGCCACACCTGTAGTGCCTGTATCCCGGCACGTATCCCGGTACAGCTATTCCGGAAAAACCGCCGCCAGCGCAAGTGCTGGAATCGCAACCAGGATCTTACCGTTACCAGCGTTCGCAGTATCGACTCCGCGGAGCACTACCAGCTCTATGCCCGCTATATCTCGGCACGGCACAGTGATGGCGATATGTTTCCACCCAGCGAAGAGCAATACAGCGGCTTTCTCACCAGCGAATGGGGGGTGACTGAATACCTGGAATTCCGCCTGCAGCAGCGGCTCATCGCCGTCGCAGTGGCCGACCGCATGAACGACGGCTACTCCGCCGTGTACACCTTCTACGATCCCGACGAAGAGAAGCGCAGCCCCGGGATGTTTGCCATCCTGTGGCAGATTGCCATGACCGCCGGGGAGAACCTCAGCCACGTCTATCTCGGCTACTGGATCAAGCAGTGCCAGAAAATGCGCTACAAATCGGAATACCGCCCCCTGGAGCTGCTCATAGACCACCGCTGGCTGCGCATGAATTAAGTTGCAGCTTGGCTCAGGAGCGCTTTTCAGGCACAATTCACGCCTGCTCGAAACCGGGCTCAGAGATTTAAACCAATCGAGGAAATTGCCGAATGGCAAAAGAAGACAATTTTGAAATGGAAGGTGAGGTAATCGACACCCTTCCAAACACCACCTTCCGTGTGAAGCTGGAGAACGGCCACGTCGTTACTGCTCACATTTCAGGCAAAATGCGCAAAAACTACATCCGCATCCTGACCGGTGACAAAGTCAAAGTTGAACTGACCCCTTACGACCTGACCAAAGGTCGTATCACCTACCGCGCCCGCTGATTTACCGGGGCCGGCCACGGCCAAATCGCCCCGCCTTCAGATTGCTACCGACTTAAACAAAAACGCCCCGCTGCTCTGGCAACGGGGCGATTTTCGTGTGCCTGGCCGCAAGCGGCCTCAGGCGGGAACTTCGACCTTGATCTCCAACTGGTCGTCTTCCACGTCCACGTGTACAACACCACCACTGACAGCCAGGTCGCCGAACAATACCTCCTCGGCCAGCGGCTTTTTCAGTTTCTCCTGAATCAGTCGCGCCATGGGACGAGCCCCCATCTTGACGTCGTAGCCATTGATCGCCAGCCACTCCCGCGCCTCTTCGCTGACGTCCAGGGTAACCCGTTTGTCGTCCAGCTGGGACTGCAACTGCACCAGGAACTTGTCCACCACAGTCTTGATCACATCCAGGCTCAGCGCACCAAACTGGATAATGGCATCCAGGCGGTTACGGAACTCAGGGGTAAACATTTTCTTGATCGACTCCATGCCGTCGGACGTGTGATCCTGACGGGTAAATCCTATGGAGGCCCGACTCATTTCCTCGGCGCCGGCGTTGGTGGTCATGATCAGGATCACATTGCGGAAGTCCGCCTTGCGACCATTGTTGTCCGTCAGGGTACCGTGATCCATCACCTGCAACAGCAGGTTAAAGACTTCCGGATGGGCTTTTTCGATCTCGTCCAGCAACACCACGCTGTGGGGGTGCTTCGTGACGGCGTCGGTCAGCAGGCCACCCTGGTCGAAACCGACGTAACCGGGCGGCGCACCAATCAGCCGTGATACCGTATGGCGCTCCATATATTCAGACATGTCAAAGCGCACAAGCTCCACACCAAGGGTCGTTGCCAGCTGCTTACAGAGCTCGGTCTTACCAACACCGGTGGGGCCCGCAAACAGGAAGGAACCAATCGGCTTGTCGGCCACACCCAATCCGGCACGGGACAACTTGATACTGGTACTCAGCGCACTGATCGCCTTTTCCTGCCCGAACACTGCCAGTTTCAGGTTGTCTTCCAGGTTGCGCAACTGATCCCGATCAGACGAAGAGACACTCTTCGGCGGAATGCGGGCAATCTTCGCTATCACCGCTTCGACATCGGCTACACCGATGACCTTTTTACGCTTGGAGAGTGGTAACAACTGCTGATAAGCACCAGCCTCGTCGATCACATCAATAGCCTTGTCCGGCAGGAAACGCTCGGAAATATAGCGCTCGGACAATTCCGCCGCCGCCTTCAGTGCGGTATCGGTATAACGCAGTCCGTGATGCTCCTCGAAGCGACTCTTCAGCCCCCGCAGGATCTGGTAGGTATCCTCAACACTGGGCTCATTGACATCGATCTTCTGGAAACGGCGCGACAGCGCCCTGTCCTTTTCAAAGATGCCGCGATACTCCTGGAAAGTGGTGGAACCGATACAGCGCAGGTCACCGGAAGTCAGCAACGGCTTGAGCAAATTGGAGGCGTCCATCACCCCACCGGAAGCGGCACCGGCGCCAATAATGGTGTGAATTTCGTCGATAAAAAGAATCGCATGGTCACGCTTCTTCAGGTCTGCCAGCAAACCCTTGAAACGTTTTTCGAAGTCGCCGCGATACTTGGTGCCAGCCAGCAGCGAGCCCAGGTCCAGGGAGTAAACCACACTCTCCTCCAATACCTCGGGCACCTTGCCGTCAATAATTCGTTTCGCCAGCCCCTCGGCAATGGCGGTCTTCCCCACCCCGGATTCACCCACCAGCAGCGGGTTGTTTTTACGCCGGCGGGTCAGGATCTGGCAGACGCGCTCCACTTCCGGCTCGCGCCCGACCAATGGGTCAATACGTCCCAGCCGCGCCTCTTCATTGAGATTGGTCGCGTACGCATCCAGCGGGCTCTGGCTGCCGGGTTCGCCAGACAGGCCAGCCTCTTCATTCATCTCGCCGCTGTGATCCTCGTGGTGCTCATCCGAACCGGAGACCTTGGAAATGCCATGCGTGATGAAATTGACCACATCCAACCGCGCCACATTCTGCTGCTTCAGGTAGTAAACCGCCTGGCTCTCCTGCTCGCTGAAGATGGCCACCAATACATTGGCTCCGGTCACCTCTTTTTTGCCAGAGGATTGCACGTGGAATACGGCCCGCTGCAATACCCGCTGGAAGCCCAAAGTGGGCTGGGTCTCACGTTCAGTATCGTTTTCCGGGATTAAAGGCGTGGTGGAATCGACAAATTCAATCAATTCGCGACGAAGAAGGTTTAAATTGGCACCGCAGGCGCGGAGCACATTAACTGCAGAATCGTTATCAAGCAGGGCCAGCAGCAGGTGCTCGACGGTCATGAATTCATGACGTTTGGAGCGAGCCCCTTTGAAGGCGAGATTCAAGGTAACTTCTAAATCCTTGCTCAGCATTGGCTATTACCCCTAAAGCAACGTTAAAACCAGTGATCTACTATTCGTCATCCTCAACAGCTTCGATTTCGCAAAGCAAGGGATGTTCATTCTCTCTGGCAAACTGATTCACCTGCGCTGCCTTGGTTTCAGCAATGTCACGGGTGAAAATACCGCATACCGCTTTTCCCTGCGTGTGTACCTGAAGCATCACTTGTGTGGCCTGCTCTCTACCCATATTAAAGAATATCTCCAGGGTCTCCACAACAAACTCCATAGGCGTGTAGTCGTCGTTCAACAGTACCACTTTGTACATGGAGGGGCGCTTCAATTTTGGCTTGGCTGGCTGTACCGCTACCCCCAGCCCCCCGGCATGGTCATTTTCCTGATCATCCATGCTCAATATTAGATTAAGTTTGTCGAGATTACCCATATCGCTTACAGACCCGATAGGTTTGAGGTGTTTTTTTACGCGCCAGCTAGATCAATAAACCATCAAATTGATCGCTTACCCTGCTTGACGACTAAAAATATGTCCGTTATAAGAGGTCAGTCCTCCAGTTGTCTATGAGTATACCCTCAACAAATGACCGTTTGTACGTCCAAATCAGGGACAACCAGGGTTCAGGCAAATCCTGCCAAACCAAGGGTGGCAAAGAGCAGCAATCTGGCAGGGACACACGCTATGGACAGCGACACCGACCAATAAAACCAATAAATCACCGGAAAGAGGCCGCTTTAGGCTCGTGTAAGGAATCGATTATGCCCACCGGAACAGTCAAGTGGTTCAACAACGCGAAAGGTTATGGCTTTATCCTTCCCGACGATGGCGGCGAAGACCTATTCGTACACTATTCCTCCATCGTTATGGAAGGTTACAAAACCCTGAAAGCTGGCCAGACGGTGACCTTTGATACCATCAAGGGAGCCAAGGGGTTACACGCCACCAACATCCAACTTCCCAACAAGATGGGGGATGAGACGGGTAACGGCGCAGCCACTGACCTGCCCCAGATGCGGCACTCTGAAGCCTACGGCTAACCCTCCCCCAAACCCGCTCCAGCCCCCCCCCCCCTCGAAAGCGTAGCCAACTGTATACAGGGGCTATCCCGGACGGACAAAAAAAAGCCCGGCAAAACCGGGCTTTTCACATATCTACTGACTACTCTCAGGCAGAGAGATGACCCAGTACACGATTCAGAGTTGCACTTGGGCGCATGGCCGCAGAAGCTTTCTCCGGATCCGGACGGTAGTAACCACCCAGCTCCACGGCAGCACCCTGCACGGCGTTAAGCTCGTCCACGATAGCCTGCTCATTGGCTTGCAGCTCATCGGCGGCGGCGGCAAACGCAGCCTTCAGCTCAGGATCCTTCTCCTGCTCTGCCAGAGCCTTGGCCCAGTAGAGTGCCAGGTAGAAATGGCTGCCGCGATTGTCCAGTTCACCCACTTTACGGGAAGGCGACTTGTTCGCATCCAGGAACATACCATTGGCCTTGTCCAGGGTGTCTGCCAGTACCTGCGCCTTGGGCAGGTCAAAGTGGTGCGCCAGGTGCGCGAAGGACTCGGACAGAGCCAGGAACTCACCCAGGGAATCCCAGCGCAGGTGGTTTTCCTCCACAAACTGCTGTACATGCTTAGGCGCAGAACCGCCGGCACCGGTCTCAAACAGGCCGCCGCCATTCATCAACGGCACAATGGAGAGCATCTTGGCGCTGGTGCCCAGCTCCAGAATGGGGAACAGGTCGGTCAGGTAGTCACGCAGTACATTACCGGTAACAGAGATGGTGTCTTCGCCGCGACGGATGCGCTCCAGCGAGAAACGGGTCGCCTCTACCGGAGACATGATCAGGATTTCCAGGCCGGAAGTGTCGTGCTCCTTCAGGTAGGTTTCTACCTTGCGGATCAACTGGGTGTCGTGAGCGCGGGCGCGATCCAGCCAGAATACCGCCGGGGTGCCAGTGGCGCGGGCGCGGTTGACGGCCAGCTTGACCCAGTCGCGAATCGGCGCGTCCTTCACTTTACACATACGGAAGATATCGCCCCGCTCAACTTCCTGCTCCAGCAGTACCTGACCAGCCTCGTCGATCACCTGGATACGACCACGGCCGGGGGAGAGGAAAGTCTTGTTGTGCGAGCCGTACTCTTCCGCTTTCTTGGCCATCAGGCCAACGTTGGAAACGCTACCCATGGTGGATGGGTCGAACGCACCATTCGCCTTACAGTCTTCGATAACTGCCTGATACACACCCGCGTAGTTGCGGTCAGGAATCACGGCCTTGGTGTCGTGCAGCTGGCCGTCCACACCCCACATCTTGCCGGAGTCACGGATCATGGCAGGCATGGAGGCATCAACAATAATGTCGCTGGGGACGTGCAGGTTGGTGATGCCCTTGTCGGAGTTCACCATGGCAACTTCAGGGCGCTTGGCGTAACAGGCAGCGATATCAGCCTTGATAGCATCCTGCTGGTCCTGACGCAGCACACCAATCTTGGCGTACAGGTCGCCAATACCGTTGTTAACATCCACACCCAGATTGTCCAGGACCTCGCCCCACTTGCGGAACACAGGCTTGTAAAAGGCCTTAACCGCATAGCCGAACATGACCGGGTCGGATACCTTCATCATGGTGGCTTTCAGGTGCAGGGAATAGAGGACGTTCTCGCTACGGGCCTCTTCAATGGTGCGCTCGAAGAAGGCCGACAGGGCTTTAACGCTCATCACTGCCGCGTCGATCACTTCGCCGACCAGTACGGGAGTCTTTTTACGCAATACTTCTACTTTGCCGTTATCGCCAACATACTGGATAACCACATTGCCCTGACTCTCACACACATGAGATTTTTCGCTACCGTAGAAATCGCCGTAGGTCATGTGAGCCACGTGGGATTTGGAATCGGAAGTCCACTTGCCCATGCGGTGGGAGTTTTTCTTGGCGTAAGCCTTAACAGATGCCGCTGCACGGCGGTCAGAGTTACCCTCACGCAGAACCGGGTTTACCGCACTGCCCTTGACCGAGTCGTAGAGCGCCTTGATTTTTGCTTCCTTGTCATTGGCTGGCTCGGAAGGATAGTTTGGCAGGGCGTAGCCCTGGGCCTGAAGCTCCTTGATGGCAGCGTTCAACTGAGGCACGGAAGCACTGATGTTTGGCAGCTTGACGATATTGGCTTCGGGGGTCTCACACAGGGCACCCAGCTCCGCCAGGTCATCGGCAATGCGCTGCTCTTCCGGCAGGAACTCGCTGAGGGTAGCCAAAATACGACCGGAGAGGGAGATGTCTCGGGTTTCCACTTCCACACCGGCCTTACTGGCGAATGCCTGGACAATCGGGAGCAGTGAATAGGTGGCCAGTGCCGGCGCTTCATCAGTGAGGGTGTAGATGATCTTGGGTGTTTCGTTAGACATTTTATCTCCCGTTACGTCAGGTCAATCCGCTGGTAGGAGCCCGTATCCGGCTCCGGAAATTCGCGGCGCATATTACCAGACACGCCCCGTTTTCGGTAGTAAAATTACATCAAAGCCACAGCCAGTGATGCCATGAGCCAGATAATTCTGTTCAACAAACCCTTTCAGGTAATGTGCCAATTCAGCGACAGTGATGGCCGCACCACTCTCAAGCAATACCTGCAGGACAAGCCGGGTTTTTACCCTGCCGGGCGACTGGATTACGATTCCGAGGGACTGCTGCTGCTCACCAATGATGGCCAGCTACAACACAGAATAGCCGATCCCCGCCACAAGCTCCCGAAAACCTACTGGGTGCAGGTCGAAAATCTGCCCTCTGAGGAGTCCCTGCAACAATTGCGCGACGGCATCCTCCTGAACGACGGCCCCACCCTGCCGGCCAACGTGTCGCGCATGGAGCCCCCGCCGGGCCTCTGGCCCCGCACACCTCCCATTCGGGAGCGCCGTAACATCCCCACGCAGTGGCTGGAGATCACCATCCGCGAGGGGCGCAATCGCCAGGTGCGACGCATGACCGCAGCCGCCGGCCACCCCACCCTGCGCCTGATACGGGCCCGCATCGGGGAGTGGAGCCTGGAGGGGTTGCAACCGGGCGATCACCGGGAGCTGGAGGTAGAGGCACCAAGCCCCGGGAGCCGCCCCCGGCAGTCACGGAACCCATCCCCTGCCGGACAAGCCACCACCCGCGCCGGCACGGGCAGGCGGCCGAAATCCACCGCACCCGGCCGCGGCAAACCCTCGCGGCGGCGGTAATAACCCTTCACCGGCATACGGAAGCCAACACAGTGCCGCGGATTCTTGTCGCAAAACTACAAAACAAGCTGCCAGCCAGCGAAGAGCCCTGAACAGATGCCCGATACAGCACAGACCGCCGCCCACGACCGGCCACACGCCACCGTAGCCACCATAGTCGAGCGCGATGGCCGCTACCTGATGGTGAAGGAATTTCGCGACAACCGGATCGTCTACAACCAGCCTGCCGGCCACATCGAGAACGGTGAAAGCCTCACTGACGCCGCCATCCGCGAGACACTGGAAGAGACCGGCTGGCAGGTGCAACCGATAGCGTTTGGCGGGCTTTCGCTCTACCACGCCCCCAACGGCATCACCTACCTGCGCACCACCCTGATCGCGGAAGCTATCGCCGGAAAGGAGGAGGCTCAATTAGACCAAGGTATTATTGAGGCCGTCTGGCTGAGCTACGAGGAACTGCTGGAGCTGCAGGATCAGCTGCGCAGCCCGATTGTGCTCAAGGTGATCGACGATTACCGCCAGGGCATCCGCTACCCATTGGAACTGCTCTACCAGCACCGGTAGAATAGCCCCTTTTGTGCCTCAGCCGGTGTCCGGCAGCAGAGCTCAGGCAGTCCAACGAAAAGCACAGCGGAATCAGGCCAGTGACCAGCAGTAATCCCCAGTCCCCAGCACCCCACCCCGGCAACGCCACCGTCAAGGTGATTGTGGGCATGTCCGGCGGTGTCGACTCGTCCGTGGCCGCGCTGCTGCTCTTGCAACAGGGCTACCAGGTGGAAGGCCTGTTCATGAAGAACTGGGACGAGGACGACGGCACCGAATACTGCACAGCAAAGGATGACCTGATCGACGCGCAGCGGGTCTGCGATAGCCTCGGCATTCGCCTGCACACCGCCAATTTCGCCGCCGAGTACTGGGATAACGTCTTCGAGCACTTCCTGGCCGAGTATCAGGCGGGCCGCACACCCAACCCGGACATCCTCTGTAACCGGGAGATCAAGTTCAAGGTGTTCCTGGAGTACGCCGAAATGCTCGGCGCCGACCTGATCGCCACCGGTCACTACGTTCGCCGCGGCGATCACCAGGGTCATGCACAGCTGCTGAAAGGACTGGATCCCAACAAGGACCAGAGCTACTTCCTCCACGCCGTCGGCGAGCAGGAGTTCGACCGCTCACTGTTCCCCGTGGGCGACCTGGAAAAGCCGGTAGTTCGCCAGCTGGCCGAAGAGCACAACCTGATAACCCACAACAAAAAGGACAGCACTGGCATCTGCTTTATCGGCGAGCGTCGCTTCAAGGATTTCCTGCAGCAGTACCTGCCAGCCCAGCCCGGCGATATCGTCGACGACCACGGCAATGTCATCGGCCGCCACGCCGGCCTGATGTACCACACCATTGGCCAGCGCCAGGGGTTGGGTATTGGCGGAATGAAAGGCGCCAGCGATGAGCCCTGGTACGTGGCCGGCAAGGACCTGACCAACAACCAGTTGCTGGCGGTGCAGGGTACCAACCACCCTCTCCTCTTCAGCCAGGCCCTCATGGCGGGCCAGCCACACTGGATCAACGGGGAACCAGCAACCTTCCCGCTACAATGTCACGCCAAAACCCGCTACCGTCAGGCCGACCAGGCCTGCTCTGTGGAGAAAACCGGTGACAATCAACTCAAAGTTGTATTCGAGCAGCCCCAGCGAGCCGTTACCCCGGGACAATCCGTAGTGTTTTACCACGACGACGTCTGCCTTGGCGGCGCTGTAATCGAACAAGCTCTGTAATACCCACCAACCGCCACCAAGCAGAGGTAGGATTTTTTTGAAGACCCAGTGGATGCACCAGACTCTCGCTCTGGCAGGAATATTTCAGGCAGCCGCCCTGGTGGAGGAACTGGCCAAAACCGGTTTTGTGCCCAGTCGCTACCAGGAGACCTCCATTGCCAGCCTGTTCAAGGTCAACCCGGGCTCCACCCTGGAAGTCTACGGCGGTGACGCCTCGGGGCTGGAGCTGGGCCTGCAGGTCATGCTCAATGTGCTGCGCCAGAAACAGGTACGCCAGCACCCCGACGCCCTGCGCTATGTGCTGGGCATGTTGCACCTGCAGAAAAAGATGATGGGGCGCAAGGACATGCTGGGGCTGATCAGCAAGCGCCTGCAACAGATCTCCGAGCAGGCCGACCATTTCGGCTGCTGCCACGAAAATGTCCTCGCCAGCGTCGGCGGCCTCTACGGTGACACCATCAGCACCTTCCGCTTCCGCATCCAGGTGATGGGCGATTTCAACTACCTGCAACAGGCCCGCATCGCCAATCAGGTGCGCGCCCTGCTGTTCGCCGGCATCCGTTCAGCCACTCTGTGGCGGCAGATGAAAGGTTCCAGGCTACAGCTCCTGATCCAGCGCAAACGGCTGGCGGCCTGTGCCGAGGAATTGCTGCGCACACTGCCGCGCAATTAGGTCGGCAGGCAGGGACTTTTCCGGTATCATTCGCGCCTCACCCTCTCACTGGTTAATTTTTGAACGGCTCTTGGACGACTATGGCTTCAGCTCCCGAACTTTCCGCCCTCACTGCGGTATCCCCCATTGATGGCCGCTACGGCAGTAAAACCACCGACTATCGCACCATTTTCAGCGAGTACGGCCTTATCCGCGCCCGCGTTGAAGTGGAAATCCGCTGGCTGCAGCGTCTGGCCCAACACGAGGGCATCGGTGAAGTCCCGCCCTTCAGTGCTGCTACCAACGCCCTGCTGGATGGCATTGTGGCCAACTTCAACGAAGAGCACGCCCAGCGCATCAAGACCATTGAGGCGACCACCAACCACGACGTAAAAGCGGTTGAGTACTTTATTAAAGAGCAGTTTGCCGACAACGCCGAACTGCAGAAAGTGACCGAATTCGTCCACTTCGCCTGCACCTCTGAAGACATCAACAACCTCTCCCACGCCATCATGCTGCGCCAGGGCCGCGATGACGTGCTGGTGCCACAGGCACAGCAGATCGTAGACGCCATTGCCAAACTGGCACACGACTACGCCGCTGACCCCATGCTCTCCCGCACCCACGGCCAGACCGCCAGCCCCACCACCGTGGGCAAGGAGATGGCCAACGTGGCAGCACGCCTGCGCCGTCAGCTGCAGCGCATCCAGGAAGTGGAGCTGCTGGGCAAAATCAACGGTGCGGTGGGTAACTACAACGCTCACCTTTCCGCCTACCCCAACGTGGACTGGCAGGGCAACGCACAGGTATTTGTTGAGAGCCTGGGCCTGACCTGGAACCCCTACACCACCCAGATCGAGCCACACGACTACATGGCCGAGCTGTTTGACGCCATCGCCCGCTTCAACACTATCCTGATCGACTTCGACCGCGATGTGTGGGGCTACATCTCGCTGGGTTACTTCAAGCAGAAAACCATTGCCGGCGAAGTGGGCTCCTCCACCATGCCGCACAAGGTCAACCCCATCGACTTCGAAAACTCCGAAGGTAACCTGGGTCTGGCCAACGCCGTGTTCGGCCACTTGGCTGCCAAACTGCCCATCTCCCGCTGGCAACGTGACCTGACTGACTCTACCGTGCTGCGCAATATGGGTGTTGGCTTCGGCTACAGCTCCATCGCCTACGCCTCTACCCAGAAAGGCATCGGCAAGCTGGAGATCAACCGCGCGCGCCTGGAAGAGGACCTCAACAGCAGCTGGGAAGTTTTGGCTGAGCCAATCCAGACCATCATGCGCCGCTACGATGTACCGGAACCCTACGAGAAGCTCAAAGCCCTGACCCGCGGACAGACCATCAACCGCGAGATCCTGGCCAACTTTGTAGAGACGCTGGATATTCCGGAAGAAGCCAAGCAGGCCATGCGTGAGCTGACCCCGGCCAACTACATCGGCAACGCCGTCGCACAAGCCAGGGACATCTGATCCTGAGCCAAAACGCCCGCTTCTGCGGGCGTTTTTGTATACACCACCCTTTGATTTACCCCTCCTCCCCTAACGAGAAACATGCCCCATGCCAACTCCCCTGACCCACCTCGGAGACATAGACGTCGACACCTTTCTGCGGGATTACTGGCAGCAGAAACCCCTGCTGATTCGCCAGGCCTTCCCCGGCTTCGAGTCGCCGCTGGATCCCGATGAGCTGGCCGGACTGGCACTGGAGGAAGAGATTGAGTCACGCATCATTCTTGAGCAGGGCAACACCCCCTGGGAGTTGCGCTGCGGCCCCTTTACCGAGGCTGACTTTGCGCAATTGCCCGACGCCAACTGGACCTTGCTACTGCAGGCCGTCGACCATTACATCCCGGAGCTGACCGACTTGCTGGAGTCTTTCAGATTCCTCCCTGACTGGCGCCTGGACGACATCATGGCGAGCTATGCCGTCACCGGTGGCAGCGTTGGCCCCCACTTTGACCAGTACGACGTGTTTCTGCTGCAGGGGTCCGGGCAGCGACACTGGCAGCTGGGTCAGGCCTGTGGGCCGGACGCCAGCCTGCGACCGGAGACAGCACTGAGTATCCTTCGCGATTTCCATGCCGCAGAGGAGTACGTGCTGGAGCCCGGCGACATGCTCTACCTGCCACCCCGCCTGGCCCACTGGGGTACCGCCCTGGACGACGACTGCATCACCTACTCCATCGGCTTTCGCGCCCCCAGTCACAGTGAAATCCTTGAGGGTCTGCTGCAGGACGCCCTGCATCAGCTGACTGAGTTTGACCGTTTCAGCGACGCCGGCCGCCGCACCCCGGACAATCCCGGACTCATTGACGACCAATCCATCGAGCAGCTGCTGACCCTCTGGCGCGCACAGATACAGCGCGACGCCGCAGGCGACTGGCTGGGCCGCTACATGACCCGCGCCAAATACCCCGAAGAGAGCGGCGCCGACAGCAACGCCTGCGACCCGGACGACAACTACCTGGACGAATTGCCCGGGGAACTGCAAAAGCACCCGGCTTCGCGCTTTGCCTGGCTGCACGGCACCCCGGACCTGGCCCGTTTTTTCGTGGCAGGGACCAGTCACGAGTGCAGCCCGGAGTTGGCCGCCGCGCTCTGCGCAGAGCACCACTATGACACCGACACCCTGCTGGCCCTGGCCACCGCAGACGCCGACCGCCAGCTTCTCAACCTGCTCTGGTTTCAGGGGCACCTCGAAGATCCGGACTATGACGAAGCCGACTATGACGATGAATGATTGCCATTTTTCGTGAACGGTTTTTGGAGTGTGTGGCGGACAATTGCGATAATAGTGCTTGTAATCAGGGAAGCCACACCGTCCAGCCACCATCCCGGAACGCCTGCCATGCGCTCCTGCTGCTAAGCTTAAGTTGAGGACTGGACAGCAATCCTGCACTCCCGACAACGACACTACCGGGCAAGGACATGAGCGAGCTGCGAGCCACCCCTTCAGAATCCTGCGACACCCTCACACTGCTGCAAGGCCCCGGCACGTTTGTGCACTACGCCTGCGAAAACCTGCGCGCCGGACGCCGCGAGGTGTGCATCTTCTCCAGCAACCTGAACAAAGCACTGTATGGCGATGACGACTTCTGCTCCGCCCTCAGCGCCCTGGCCCGCGGTCATCGGCTCGCCGACATACGCATTCTGGTGCTGGATCCGGAACCACTGTTGTCCGGCCACCACCCGCTGCTGCGACTGCAACAGCGACTCTCCAGCAAGATAAAAATCCGTCAGGCCACCCTGCAACCGGAACATCAGCAACGCGGCTATATGATTGTCGACCGCTGCAGCGTACTGCTGCAGCATGACGATGGTCAGTTTGACGGTTTTTGCAACACTGATGCCCGCGCCGAAGCCGCCAGCCTGCTGGACGATTTCAAAGAGCTGTGGGAACGACAAAGCACTGAAATCAGCGACCTGAGAAGCTTCACACTTTGAGACCAGGAACTGCTCGGATGACTCAGCGCCATACCAACTCATACAACCGGCATTCTTCATGAAACCAGCAGCAATGCGACCAGCTGTGTATCTGGCAGCCATACTGCTGCTGGCCACCTGCGCCACCAGCCTGGCCCATGCCGCCATGGAAGTGGTGGAACTGCGTCATCGCCCCCCTGCCCTGCTGGTGCCGGAGCTGCGTGCTGCGGCACAGGCCACAACCGTGGCTGCCAGCGGCAATCGACTGGTACTGAGCGGCAACCGGGAAGAGATAGAGGAATTGATCGGCCTGATACGGGAACTGGACCAGCCACTGGCCCAGTTCCGCATCCATGTGCGCCAAAGCGGCGGCGACAGCCAGCAGGGCCAGCATTGGAACACCAGCGGCCAGCTGCGCACCACCACCCAGCCCGGCACCAGAATCCGCACCACCACCGGCGACCGCAGCGCCGGCACCTTTACCCTGCACTCCTCCTCCAGCAATCACAGCGTCACCACCACGGTGGGCCAGTTCAGCAATAACAGCAGCCGGGGTGCGAAACAGCAGGTACGGGCACTGGAAGGCATGCCGGCCTACATCGAAACCGGTCACGAGATCCCCTTCCTGTCCCACTATGCAGGCCCGCAGGGCTATGGCAGCCAGCAACAGTATGAACCCGTGGTAACCGGCTTTTACGTCACGCCCACCCCGGCCTGGAACAATCAGGTGCAGCTGGAGATCAGCGTCCGCGATGAGCGCTACCAGCAGGATCAACGTCAGGGCTATATTGAGAGTCGCGGCATGGGCACCAGTGTGCGTGCGCCCCTGGGACAGTGGATAGATCTGGGCAGCAGCGTGCAACAGCAGACGGACGATGGTCGCGGCTACAGCAGCTACCGCTCCGGCAGTGGTGCCAACAGCTACCGCATCGAACTGATGATTGAGCGCAGCAACTAGCGCCGCACCCCCTCTTCCACCAGAGCCAGGAGCCCTGTCATCTCAGACAGGCAGGCCAGTGGATCATAGGGCAACAGGCGTGACACATGGTGAGCGCCGTAATCCACAGCCACCCTGGCCATTCCCGCCCGCCGGGCCATTTCCATGTCGAACTCGGTATCCCCCACCATCACCGCCCTGTGGACCGGCGTATCAAACTCCTGCAGCAACTGATTCAGCATCAGCGGGTGGGGCTTGGAAGCGGTCTCGTCCGAGCAACGGGACCCATGAAACAGGGTTTGCACGCCCAGCGCCGCCATCACCCGATTGAGGCCCGCGCGGCTCTTGCCTGTCGCTACGGCGATCTGATGGCCACCGGACAGCAGTGAGTCCAGCGTCTCCTCGACTCCGGGGAAAAATTGCGAGGGCACCGTATCCGCCACCACATACTGATGGGCGTAGCCCTGGCGCATGGCTTCGACACCATCAGCCTCCAGCCCGGGGAACAGGGTCTGAATGGCCTCCGGCAAGCCCAGTCCGATAATGTTTTTGACTGCCTCCACCTCAGGCACTGCCAGCCCCAGGTCCGCCGCGGCTTCCCGCATGCAAGTAACAATCTTGTCAGTGGAGTCGCACAGGGTACCGTCCCAGTCGAAAATAACCAGCATAGTCGTCGCCCCGGTTATTCCGCCTGCAGCCGCGCCAGCGGCTCGCTCAAACGCTCATCCAGTGGCGCCTCCACCCGGATCGGTGTTTTCTCATCCGGCAGGGTCAGCTCCAGCGCCGCGGCGTGCAGGAATAGCCGGTTGAAACCGACAGCCTTCATCTGCTTGTTAAACTCATCGGGGCAATATTTGGGGTCACCAACCAACGGGTGCCCCTTGAACTGGGCGTGCACGCGGATCTGGTGGGTACGTCCGGTTATGGGCTTGGCCTCCACCAAGGTGCAATCGCGAAAGCGTTGCAGGACACGAAATTCAGTCAGGGAGGGCTTGCCATCGGCACTGACCCGCACCATGCGCTCCCCACTGCTGAGTTCGTTCTTCTTGAGTGGGGCATCGACTCGAGTGGCGCGGTTGGGCCAGTGCCCCTGCACCAATGCCTGGTAGTACTTCTGCACCCGCCCCTCCCGCAATTCGTTGTGCAGGTAGCGCAGCATGCTGCGCTTCTTCGCCACCATGATGCAGCCCGAGGTGTCCCGGTCCAGACGGTGAACCAGCTCGAGGGACTTCTCCTGCGGATAAAGTGAACGCAGGGCCTCAATCAGGCCCAGGTTAATGCCACTGCCGCCGTGCACTGCCAGTCCGGAGGGCTTGTTGATGATGATAAGCCCCTTGTTTTCAAACAGGATTGAGCGCTTCAATAACTCCTGCAGCTGCTCGCTGGCCTGCACTGGCGCCTTCTCGTCAGCCACCCGCACCGGCGGAATACGTATGACGTCCCCGGCCTGCAGCCGGTAATCGGCCTTGATGCGGCCCTTGTTAACCCGCACTTCGCCCTTACGCAGGATGCGGTAAACAAGGGTTCTGGGAACACCCTTCAGGTGGGTGATCAGGAAATTGTCGATGCGCTGGCCAGCGCGCTCCTGATCAATTTCGACCCATTGCACACTGGGTGAAGAGGACATATCCGGGGGTTCCGTGGAAGACAGGTAGGTTAAAGGGCGGATTATACCCGCCTTTGACCTCTCAATCAGTGCAAATCTCGTTTGAGATCAGGCAACTAGAGACAAAATTTGAAGAGTTACCGAAATGTTGCTATATTCGGCCGGTCTGATCAGGCTGGTTTCCGGGCATTGCATAATTTTAGAGGCATGTTGCGAGGAAATACCGCTGACCGACAGGGTTTGGAATCTCTGGACGGCCCGATTGTCTGACTGATGACTATTTGCAGCGCGCAGAACACTATCCGGTTTACGCCCTGCACCCAGTAATGACAGGAGCCCGTTTGGGGCGCCACGTTCATATCGCCCTCCAGAGCCAGACAACATATTAACGGCCCCGCCGACTGAGTCCCCGTAGCCTGTAGCTCCACCTTTGTGCAGTACAGGGCGGCAAGTACCAAGGACCTCATGACCGGGGCGCCGATGAAAACCGCGCACGACAGCCGGATCATCGAAAAGTATTGTGATCAGAGATGCTCCTGATCTGAGTAGTATTGAGGTGCGCCTTGTTACGAGGCGCGAGAGAAACACTGACCCTGTGCAGACCCGCCGCCCCATCTGTTATGGCGCGGCCGGAAACCGACAGAAAAGAGAACGACACAGGCGACAGACAATCCCAACCACAGTTTGCCCGAACCCCACGGAGACGCGACCCAAAAAGCCCGCTCCTCCCGGCAAACCCGGAAAATGTGTCTGTTCAGGTCAGCACTCCCTCAAAACCACCCGGATCCGGTAACTGGCGTCGGACTATTGCCAACGGGCATTGTCCGGCGACAGCTTTACAATGAGTCCATGGTTGCCACTGCACCGGCAACCCCAGGCCCCCACAGGACACGGCGCGAGCCCTCCCTGCCCAAGGCCCGGGTATAATGGTGCTACGGTAACCCAACAGCCGCCCTGGCGAGCTCACCCACAGGTGGGTAGCGTCCGGGATTACGTGAGGCTGATCTCCACAGACTTTTCCTGCTCCTGCCGTCATGCGTCAAACCACTCAGGTAACGCATGAAAAGAATGCTCATCAATGCAACTCAACCCGAAGAGTTGCGCGTAGCACTGGTCGATGGCCAGTGGCTCTACGACCTCGATATCGAAAATCGCACCCGCGAACAGAAAAAAGCCAACATCTACAAGGGTAAAATTACCCGCATCGAACCCAGCCTTGAAGCGGCGTTCGTTGACTACGGCGCCGAGCGCCACGGCTTCCTGCCACTGAAAGAGATCTCCCGCCAGTATTTCACCAAGGGCTCCTCCGATTCCGAAGGCCGCGTCAAGATCAAGGATGTGCTTAAGGAAGGCCAGGAGGTCGTCGTACAGATCGACAAAGAGGAGCGCGGCAACAAGGGCGCAGCCCTCACCACCTTTATCAGCCTGGCCGGCCGCTACCTGGTGTTGATGCCCAACAACCCCCGCGCTGGCGGCATCTCCCGCCGCATCGACGGTGAAGATCGCTCCGAACTGCGCGATGCCCTGAGCAAGATTGAAGTGCCGCAAGGCATGGGCATCATCGTCCGCACCGCCGGTGTTGGCCGCAGCGCCGAAGAGCTGCAGTGGGACCTCGACAACCTGCTCAAGCTGTGGGCCTCCATCGAAACCGCCTCCGGTGAACGTTCCGCCCCCGCCTTCCTGTTTCAGGAGAGCAACGTTCTTTACCGCGCCATCCGCGACTACCTGCGCGTGGATGTGGGCGAGATCGTGGTGGACAAGAAAGAGGCCTACGACCTGGTGCACGCCCTGATCGCGCAGATGATGCCGGGCAGCAACAGCAAGGTGAAGCTCTATCAGGACGACACCCCGCTGTTCAATCGCTACCAGATTGAAAGCCAGATCGAGACCGCCTTCGAGCGCGAGGTGAAACTCCCCTCCGGCGGCTCCATTGTGATTGATATCACCGAGGCGCTGGTCTCCATCGACATCAACTCCGCCCGCGCCACCAAAGGCGGTGACATTGAAGAGACCGCCCTGCGCACCAACCTGGAAGCGGCCGACGAAATCGCCCGCCAGCTGCGCCTGCGCGACATCGGCGGCCTGGTCGTTATCGACTTCATCGACATGCAGCCCGTACGCAACCAGCGCGAAGTGGAAAACCGTGTGCGCGACGCACTGGCCATGGACCGCGCGCGTGTACAGGTAGGTCGTATCTCCCGTTTCGGCCTGCTGGAGATGTCCCGCCAGCGCCTGCGCCCCTCCCTGGAAGAGACCAGCTCCAAGGTATGTCCACGTTGTAGCGGCCAGGGCACCATCCGCAGCACCAAATCCATTGCCCTGTCCATCCTGCGACTGGTGGAAGAAGAGGCGCAAAAAGAGCGCAGCGCCGAGATCCGTGCCATCACCCCGGTTCCGGTAGCCACCTACCTGCTGAACGAGAAACGCAAAGCCATCTCCAGCATCGAATCGCGCAACAACACCCGGGTTCTCGTAATTCCCAACGAGCACATGGTGACGCCACACTTCGAGGTCCAGCGCCTCCGTGATGACGAGGCCACCAACACCGAAACCAGCTACAAGATTGTTACACAGCCGGACGAGAGTCAGATTGAAGCGCTGGAAACCAGTACTGCACTGCCGCCCGCACCACAACCTGCCGTACAGCAGCTGCAACCGTCTGAGATGGCGCCGGCCCCTGCACCAGCCGCTGCACCAGCACCGGCACCCACAGCAGAGCCCGCTAAACCCGGCCTTCTGACCCGCCTTATGCACGCCCTGTTTGGCGACCCACAGGCAAAGGCCCGCCAGAAGGAAGAGGAGGAGCGGGAGGAGCAGCGCAAACAACGCAGCCAGAGAAACCGTAACTCCCAGCAACGCAATCGCCGCGGTGGCAACCGTTCTCGCAACGATCGCGACCGTAACCGCGACGACAACCGTCGCAAAGACTCCGAAGGCCGCAACAGGAGCGACGACAACCGCAACGAGCGCGGTAATCGTGGTGAGCGCAACGAGCGTAACGAGCGCGGTGAGCGTAACGAGCGCGGTGAGCGTAACGAGCGCGGTGAGCGTAACGAGCGCGGTGAGCGTAACGAGCGCGGTGAGCGTAACGAGCGCGGTGAGCGTAACGAACGCGGTGAGCGTAACGAACGCGGTGAGCGCAACGAACGCAGTGATCGTAGCGAGCGTGGTGAGCGCAACGAGCGCGGCAACCGTCGCCGTGACCGTGACCGCGACTCCCGCAAGGAGCAGAAGCCGCAGGAGGACGCCGAGCTGCAAACCCAGGGCACCGATAGCGATGTCGCGGATTCGACCTCTAACGACGAGCAGCGCCCAAGCAAGCGCCCTGCCGGCAAACGCGGGCGCCCACAGCCCCGCCGCCGCGGTCGTCGCGATAGCGATAGCGCTGAAAGCACTACCGCCTCCGATACCGATAGCAACACTCAGGACCAGCCTCAGGAGCAACGCGAATCCGCCGAGCAGCAGCCGCAACGTGAACCCCGCGAGCGCCGTCAGCGCCAGCGTCAGGATCGCCCAGAAGCCGCCGCAGCGGAGCAGGCTACTCCAGCAGTAACCCGCTCTACAGGCAGCGAAGAGGCCAAACCTGAAGCCAGCCCTGAACTGGCAGCAACAGTCGCTACTGCGGCAGGCACAGCCACGATCGAAGCGCCTGTTACGGCAACAGAACCAACGGCGGAAGCACCAACTGAAGTCCCTGCAGCGGAAGCACCAACCGAAGACGTAGCAGCCGGCGAGACACAGGTCGCCCCGACAGCAGAAACCGCTGTTGATGGAACCCCTGTCAGCAGCCAGCCCGAAGAGACCGCTGCGGCCGCACCGTTGGACGATGCCGCTGAGGCCCAGCCACAGATGGAGGAACCCACCCCTGCGCCATTGGAAGCCGCCGTGGATGCCGAGGCCGAAGCCTCATCCGCACCGGCGGCTGAAGCGCCAGCGGCGGAAGATGCCACCGTTGACGCTGAGGAAATCGTACCGGCAACTGCAGCAGAAGCCGCGCCTGCAACCAGTACCACTGAGGATACCGAGACTGCAGCGAAGTCCACCGGCCAGACTGACCTGTTTGCCGCCGCAAGCGCCACCGCACAAGCTGGGGCAGAGGAAGCTGCACAACCAGCGGTCGCGACCGAGGCCTCCCCTGCCGCAGTTACCGGCGATGTGGTTGAGCCTGTTGATGCCTCCGCACCACTCGCTCGCGCCGCCAATGACCCGCGGGTTAACCCCAAGCCGGTTACAGGGCTCCATATTGGAAGCGAAGTACGTGAGCTGAGCATGAGCGCACCACTGGATACCTCAGTGCCCGCCAGTATCAGCCACAACCCGCGCCCTCTGGCACGTCCCGCTAACGATCCGCGCCACAAGCGCACCGGGGTTGACTCCAGTAGCGCGGAATAAACGCTCTGCCCACCAGGCAACCCTCAAGCCCGCCGGTAACCACCGGCGGGCTTTTTTTCTGCCCGCAAATATCACCAACATTGTTTTTTTCCATTTAAAAATAACGGCTTATGGGCTTGCTGCGCCCTAAAAGCCATGTATAATGCGCTCGTTCCGGTGGGCTGGCTGAGTGGTCGAAAGCGGCGGTCTTGAAAACCGTTGACTGTAACAGGTCCTGGGGTTCGAATCCCTAGCCCACCGCCATCTTAATCAAGCACACACAGCGAATCAGCTTAAGATGAGCTTGTTCGGGAAACCCGCTTCTGGCGGGTTTTTTCGTTTATGTAGCGGCGTAAATGCCAATCCACACAAAGCCCGAAGAATCAGGCTTTCAGCGCATCTCCGGCAAGGACAGCCAGGCGCCTGAACTTCCCCCTCGTTTTGCTGTCTTTCAGAGTGACAGAACCGTTACAACTGCCCCACTAATCCCTTGTTTTTTCAGGGCTAATGACAAAGTTTTGAAGAGTTAATTCGCTTGCTTTTGACCCACTGGTTTGTATGATTGGTCAAAGATTTCAGGATTAACCTGCAACGGAGAAATACCATGCAAGAGATTTATTCACAGGCGCAACGGGAAGCTGTTGTCTCCACTAATAAAGTGTTGAAGAACACCTATATGCTGCTGGCTATGACCATGGGTGTCAGTGCCGTGGCCTGTGGCGCTTCCATGGCAATTGGCCTGGGTCAGGGTGCTGCCCTGCTCATGAACCTGGTGGCTCTCGCCTTGGTCTGGTTTGTCCTGCCGCGCACCGCCAACTCCGCCTCCGGCATCTACGTTGTGTTCGCCTTTACCGCACTGCTGGGCGCCTCTCTCGGCCCAACCCTGAATCACTACCTGGCTATGCAGAATGGCTCGCAGGTCATCTTCCAGGCCCTCGCCGGCACAGCACTGGTTTTCTTTGGCCTGTCCGGCTACGTCCTGACCACCAAGAAAGATTTCAGCTTCATGGGCGGCTTCCTGATGACCGGCCTGATCGTAGTGGTGCTTGCGGCACTGGGCTTTATGATTGCTGGCTTTTTCGGTGTTAACGTCAGCGGCGTCAGCCTGGCCCTGAGTGCAGCCATTGTGCTGCTGATGTCCGGCTTTATCCTTTACGACACCAGCCGTATCGTGAATGGTGGAGAGACCAATTACGTGATGGCCACCGTCTCGCTCTACCTGAACATCTACAACCTGTTTGTCTCACTGCTGCACCTGATCGGCGCGGCAGAAGACTGATTGCAGTCATAGCCCCCGACTTGTCGGGGGCTTTCTGTTATATAGCAACCCATGCTCTTTTCCCTGCTCGTCTCCCGCCCCCCTTCCCCCGACCCACTACACGATCAAGCCCTGCTGTTTGCCAAGGCAATACTCTGCGAACAACACCAGCTCTACCGAGTCTTTTTTCTGGCCGATGGCGTGGATACCGCCCGAGACACCCCTGAATCCGCCACCCAACAGGCCTGGACTGAATTGCAGCAGCAACACCAACTGGACTTGGTGGTGTGTGTAACGGATTTTCAGCGGCGCTACGGTAAAGAATCCTGCAGTACCGCCTTTACCCTCTCCGGGATGGGACAGCTGGCGGACGCCAGCCACTGTTCCGACCGCTTGATCACCATCCGCTAGGGGGCAGCTCCGGCAATGCAGGTTATATTTCTGCTCGACGACAGTAACGCTGACAGCTGCGACAGCGCGCTGAACGGGGCCCTTACCCATGCGCTGATGGGGATAGATACCGGCGTATTGTTTTTGAACCCGCCCACCGCCGGGAGCCTCCGGGACAAACTGATCATGTGCCGGGATATGGGAGTGCGGCTGACAGCTGTGCGCCTCCCGGGACACGCTGACGGCACTGAAATGGCGTGCGAAGGGATAGAGTTGCTGGACAGCAACGGGGCCCGGGAGCTCCTGCAAACAGCCCGTCACTGCCTGAGCCCCTGAACATGCCATCAGCCACACTGCACATCATCAGCAGTCACACAACCGCCGGGGCGGCCCAATGGTGCCTGCAAAACTGCGGCAACAGGGACGCCATTCTGGTCACTGATACCAACGACATTGCCGATGTCGCTGACCTGACTCTGCGGGCGCTTGCCTGCACGGACAACGTCTATTGCCTGACTGAGACCGGTGCCCTGCCGGACGGCCCACTACCCACTGCGGTTCAGATCATCGATTACCCGGGCTGGGTCAGGCTCTGTTGTGAGTTTGAAAAGGTCATCTCCTGGTAGGAGCACCTATTCACTGAGGTGGATTATCACCTGGCGCTGTTGAGCGCCATGACGATGTTCCCAAAGAAAGACCCCCTGCCAGGTGCCCAACCCCAACCTCCCATTCAGCACTGGTATGGACAGACTGCAGGCTGTGAGAGCGGCCTTGATATGCGCAGGCATATCATCAGCCCCCTCCAGCGTGTGGGTGTACAGGGGATCATTTTCCGGCACCAGCCGGTTTAACCAGGCCTCCAGATCCCGCCGGGCGGAAGGATCGTAATTTTCCTGAATCAACAGGCTGGCGGAAGTGTGCTGGATGTAGAGCGTACAGAGCCCTTCCCGGCCTCCGTGGGCCTCCACCACCGCGCTAACAGCGTCGGTAATGTCCTGTAACCCCTGCCCCCGGGACCTGACCTGAATAGTGCGAATCATATTCTGCTGAAACTCTAACTGCTGATAGCGAAGGGTGATGCAGCTACTCCGGCATCACCAGCGCGCGGCCAGACACAAGCACACCATTATTGTCAGCGTAGACATACTGACCCGGGCTTAGAGTTACACCACCAAAAGTGACCGCCACATTGAGATCCCCTATCCCGCGCTTATCAGTTTTAAACGGGTGTGTGTTTAACGCCTGCACGCCAAGGTTCATAGAGCGGATGGCATCCACATCGCGGATACAGCCATATACAAGGATGCCCTCCCAGCCGCTGGCAACTGCCTTTTCCGCCAACATGTCCCCAAGTAATGCTCGCCTGAGGGAACCACCGCCATCCACCACCAGAACCTTGCCGGTACCCGGCTGACTGACCTGCTCTCTCACCAGGGAATTGTCCTCAAAACATTTAATCGTGACAATTTCACCACCAAAGCTGCTGCGCCCGCCGTAACTGCGGAACATTGGCTCCAGCGCCTGAACATCATCGGGATAGGCGTCACTCAAATCCGGGGTGCAATAGGTCATCTCTGTTCCTTGTAGATTGGTTCCTTGTCGGCAGGCCAATGGACCGCCTCACAGGCCGTAAAAGGCGGGAAAACGTCCTGATCAATAGGGGCGGCCGCTGTCAGCATCGGGAATATCGATACCTACGGTATTGCCTTCGTAGACAGGCCTGAACACCTGCAGCGCCTGCATACACCCAGAAACCCTGGGCTCGCCGCTATCGAGACTGAATTCAAGACCGTGCAAAGGGCAGCGCAAATAACCCTGGGTTACTGTGCCATTGTGCAGCGGTGCGTTCATGTGTGTGCATTGGTTGGAAACGATATGGATCCGGCCCGCTTCCTGCAGCAGCAGCAACTCGCCACGGCCGAGCCGGATCACCTTCCGGTATCCATCATGCAAACGGTGCAACTTCTCCAGCGGCTGAAATGCCATCCCCCATCTCCTGCCTGTAATCCTGATTCATCCAGCCAGTAAGCAATCCCGGCAAGCCGTGTAACGCTTCTCCCGCGCCACATCCGCCGGACATCACAGTATCGAGGCTTTCACCGGCCAGCTCCAGCACAGTTAAATTGCCTTGCTGAAGCAGATTGCGCAAGCCCCTCTCACCCCAATCACGGGTTTTATCCACACTGATCCAGGCCAGCGGCACAGAGGCCATGCGCAACTGGTACCAGAGGTCAATCCCCATGGCAGCGCCACGGCGCGACAGCTTGCGACTCTCAACTATCAGGTTTTTGATCAGGGCACAGGATTCCATTTCCGGCCCGGCCAACTCATCGCGACACTTCCTTCCAGCCAGCAACGAAGTCAGACCCGGCAAGCGAGACCATCCGGCACAGCCAAAGGGATCCCCGTAACCGATGAGAGAGGCGACCGGCAGCCCCAGCAGTGCGCCCGCGCCCTGACTCATCAGCAGCGCGCCACCTCCAATGCCCGCGCCCAACCAGTGCACCGGGCGCTCTGCCGTCATCTCGGCGACAAACCGGGTTACCGCCGGTATGTCGTAAAGGGCCGTATCGGCAAGGGTACAGGAATCAAAATCTGCATTGACCGCGGAGAGTCCATGGCCACGCATCTCCATTAACCACACATCAATTCCAGCGTTGACCAGTTGCCGGCCAGCACTCTGCTCCGGCCCACGCCAAAAAGCGCTTCGGTTCTGGTACTGCCCGTGCAACAGGATTAACACCGGACGATGTCTGGGAATGGCGGAGGGTGCATTCAGTGGTGACAGGTGAGTCACCGCCAGCTCCACAGATTTATCACCACTGTTGTTGGGCTTCAGCAGATAAACATCTTCAGCCAACCCGTCACTTTGCTCGGCAACCATCAACCGCACCGGAAAATAACGACTGCTGCTTTTCACTGCTTTCTCCCAAACCATGAATTTCAAAACTCATTATAATTCAGCGCCGCAAGCCTTCCACAAAATCTCTCGCCCAAAGCAGAATTCTACGCCCGGCCCCACTGCAGCAACCGTAGAAATGGAACGGCGTAGATTCTACAATGCGCCCTCCAGTCTCTCACTCCGGAACGCCGTTGAACGCTCCCAGCAGCAATAACATTGACCTGCAGCCACTGCCCTATCTGGAGGACGCCAGCGACTACTATCGTCGTATACGCACCCTCCCCTGGCCTGTATGGCTTGATAGCGGAAGCTCAACCCGGCCCATTCGCAGCAATCGCTTTGACATACTCAGTGCGGCGCCCTGTAGCCGTATTAACTGGCTGAGCGAAGAGCACTGTTACAGCCTTGATCGCGCCGGCAATCGCACCAGGCATGCCGACGTATGGCAGGCACTGGAACAGCTGTTGCCAGGTGAAACGGAACAGCTTGCCGAAATGCCCTTTTGTGGCGGAGCGCTGGGCTTTATCGGCTATGACTGCGGCCAGGAGCAGCAGCAACTGACGAAACAGACAGCGGATGACGCACAACTGCCGCTGGCTCAGGTTGGCATCTATCGCTGGGCCATTATTCAGGACCACCACCAGCGTCGCTCCTGGCTGCTGACGAGAGACGACACGCCTGAGCTGCTGCACCGCCTGCTGCAGGAGCTGCTGCTGCAACCACAACATACGGATACCCCCGGCACATTTAATTGCAGCGCCTTTAGCGCTGATATGAGCGCCGACCACTACCGTGATTGTATCGACCGCATTCAGGCTTACATCCAGGCCGGTGACTGCTATCAGGTCAATTTCGCGCAACGCTTTAGCGCGCCCTATTCCGGTGACACCTTCAGCGCGTACCAGGCGCTGCGCCAGGTGCTTCCCTCACCATTCAGCTGTTACTTCGAGACGGATGAAATCACGCTGTTAAGCCTCTCCCCCGAACGCTTCATTCGCTGTCACCAGAATCACGTCATAACCCAACCGATCAAGGGCACCATCCGCCGCGGCAATGACTCACGGGAAGACGAAGAACTGGCCCTCCAACTGCTCAGCAGCACTAAAGATCAGGCGGAGAACCTGATGATCGTGGACCTGCTGCGCAACGACCTCAGCAAGGTTTGCGAGCCTCACAGCGTCGCCACGCCACAGCTGTTTGCGCTGGAGAGTTACGCCAATGTCCATCATCTGGTCAGCACCGTTACGGGCACCTTGCGACAGCAGATGACAGCCGTGGACCTGCTCGCTGCCAGTTTCCCGGGTGGCTCCATCACCGGAGCCCCCAAGATCCGGGCCATGGAAATCATCGAGGAACTGGAAACCCGCAGGCGAGGCGCCTATTGCGGCTCCATAGGTTACCTCGGGTTTGACGGCAAAATGGACACCAACATTGCCATCCGCACCGCAGTCGCCAGGGGTGGCAAGCTCTACCTGTGGGGAGGCGGCGGCATTGTCGCCGATTCGGATCCGGTACTGGAGTATCAGGAGAGCCTGACCAAAGTGCGGCTGATAATGGATACCCTGGAACGATGCGGCCATCGCCCGGCCTGATTACTGCCCCCAGCCACCAATCCGGCAGTTACAAAAAAGCCCGCGAGAGCGGGCTTTTTTAGGGGCGCTTGTGCGATGTTCAGAGCGTCAGGTCACGCACACTGGCCTTGATAAATTCTTTCTTCAGGTCTTCGTAGGTGTGCACCGCCGGGAACTGCGGGAATTCACGGATGACGTTTTCCGGCGCATGGAAGAGGATACCGGCGTCCGCCTCGGCCAGCATGGTGGTATCGTTGTAGGAATCACCGGCGGCGATGGTGCGGTAGTAGATAGACTTGAAGGCCACAATGGACTGGCGCTTGGGGTTGGCCTGACGGATGTTGTAGTCCGTCACACGACCACTGCCATCGACAGTCAGGTTATGGCACAGCAGCGTCGGGTAGCCCAGCTGCTTCATCAGCGGTCCGGCAAACTCATAGAAGGTATCCGACAGGATGATGACCTGAAAACGCTCTCTCAGCCAGTTTACAAAGTCAGCAGCACCCTCCAGCGGGCTCAGGGTGGAAATGACCTCCTGAATCTCGTTCAGCCCCAGCTTGTGCTTATCGAGCTCCGCCAGACGCATGGTCATCAGCTCATCATAATCCGGGATGTCACGAGTGGTCGCGCGCAGTGCCTCAATTCCGGTTTTCTCCGCAAATGCAATCCAGATTTCCGGGATCAGCACCCCTTCCAGGTCCAAACATGCCAGTTCCACACAACTCTCCTACGCTATTCCAGGCAACATGGGGCTGGCGCAGAATGACACCGCGCCAATCAAAGGGAGGCAATCTACCCTTTAACGGAGGTTCTGGCAATTTGAGTTTATTAGCCACTGCCCCAACAGCGCACCAAACCTAAGAAATAATATTAGAATACTTTGTTATCCTATTGATTTTAAATGTATAGATTTCGAAAATCTTGCCTTGTGCGTGGCGATTCAGCCCACCACCACAATAACCGCTCCAGCTGCCCTGCAAACTGCCAACATTCCGCGAGCGGGCGCCGAAAAGCCCGATCCTACTACTTGTGCAAGTTTGGTTATAAGGCTATCACCGTTGATTATTTTTAAGATTGATCAGCCTTTGTTATGCTTCGCGGCCATTTAGCGCTCCCCTTACCGTTTTACCCGCCGACCCTCTGTGCCGGCCCCCTGACAGCAGGATAAGATCATGTCGCAACTCTTGGATCTGGTTGACCTGGACAACGCACTCCAGCAGCAGTCACCACAGGAAATTCTGGAATTTGCCATCAAGAAGCATGGCAACATTGCCATCTCCTTCAGTGGCGCAGAAGATGTAGTCCTGGTCGACATGGCCCACAAGATTGACCCGGACATTGAGGTGTTTTGCCTCGATACCGGTCGCCTGCACGCCGAGACCTACCAGTTTATTGAAACCGTCCGCAATCATTACAACATCTATATCGATGTTGTCAGTCCGGATGGCCAGGCGGTACGTGAGCTGGTACAGGAGAAAGGCCTGTTCAGTTTTTATCAGGACAACCACCAGGAGTGCTGCGGCATTCGCAAGATCGCACCACTGCGCACCAAGCTGCACGAACTGGAGGCCTGGATCACCGGCCAGCGTCGCGACCAGAGCCCCGGCACCCGCGCCCAGATCCCGGTGATTCAGGATGACCGCGTGTTTGCCCGCCCCAATGGCAGCCTGACCAAATACAATCCACTGGCAAACTGGACCTCGCAGCAGGTGTGGGACTATATCCGCAGCAACGACGTCCCTTATAATGCCCTGCACGATCGCGGCTTCGTTTCCATTGGCTGTGAGCCCTGCACACGTCCCATTGGCCCAGGCCAGCATGAGCGTGAGGGCCGCTGGTGGTGGGAAGAGGCAACCAAGAAAGAGTGCGGGCTGCACAGCACTAACATCAAGTCCTGAGCGCACCGCAGCAGCATTAAGGAACAGAGACAGTGAAGATCACCCTGGTAAAGAAAATTCTCGCCGACGGCAGTCCCTGCAAAAAGTGCGGTGATGTTCTGGAAAAGCTGGAGAGCAGCGGCCAGATGCAATACATCGACGAGATTGTAGTTGCCGATGAGGGTGATCTCAGCAGCGCCGGGATGGAGCTGGCACGCCGCTACGATGTCAGCCGTGCGCCGTTTTTTGTGGTTGAAGAGGAAGGGCAGGAACCGCGTATTTACACGGTCTACTTCAAGTTCGTCAAGGAAGTGCTGGACCAGAAAACCAGTGAGCGGGAAGAGCTTAAAGAGATCATGAACGACAACCCGGACCTGGATTTTCTCTGATTCCCCGGGGCCTGCAGCACAGCCATCTCCACAGGTGATGGCTCACCCTCTCGACTACGGCGCCCGTCACTCAAACACTCCCCTTATTAGGCTCAAAGCACCTCCGCTAATCCGGGAGGCAACCGCCTTATCCCGCCAGGCCCTTGCCCCGGCCAGCAATCCATCGCATCAGGTTGTCGGCAACTCGATATTGGCAAACAGCTCTTCCACTTCTGCACGGGAAGAGCAGCTGTAGGCCTCAGTGACAATATCCCGGCTCAGGTGCGGTGCAAACAGTTCGACAAACTCGTACATATAGCCCCGCAGGAAGGTACCACGGCGGAATCCGATTTTGGTCACACTGGACTGGAACAGATGGCTCGCATCAATAGCCACCAGGTCATCATCCAGCTCTTCGTTGTAGGCCATGCGGGCAATGATGCCCACACCCAAGCCAAGACGCACATAGGTTTTGATAACATCGGCGTCAGCGGCGGTGAATACCACCTTAGGTGCCAGACCACGCTCGATAAAGGCTTCATCCAGCTTGGAGCGGCCAGTAAAGCCGAAGACGTAGGTCACCAGCGGGTGCTTGGCTACATCCTCCAGGGTCAGGCGGGAAATCTGGCAGAGCGGATGGTCCTTGGGAACAACAATGCAACGGTTCCAGCGATAACAGGGCATCATCACCAGATCACTGAACAACTCCAGGGCTTCGGTGGCTATGGCAAAATCAACGGTGCCATCGGCAGCCATTTCCGAGATCTGCATTGGCGTCCCCTGATGCATATGCAGGGAAACTTCGGGATAGCGCTCGATAAAGGTCTTGATCACTGGCGGCAAGGCATAGCGCGCCTGGGTATGGGTGGTAGCAAGGGAAAGACTGCCCTTCTTCTCGTTACTGAACTCCTGGGCCACTTGCTTGATGCTGTCGACCTTGCGCAGAATCTCACCGGCGGTCTTGAGGATAGCCTCACCGGCGGGAGTGATGCGGGTCAGGTGTTTGCCACTGCGGGAGAAGATCTCGACACCCAGCTCGTCTTCCAGCAGCCGGATCTGCTTACTGATCCCGGGTTGCGAGGTGTAGAGACTTTGGGCGGTAGCCGATACGTTCAGATCGTGGTGTGCAACTTCCCAGATATACCGCAGTTGCTGCAGCTTCATAAGCCCTCCAGATGGCCTGACACGTTAGTCGATTATAAAAATATACCGAGCTATTCTTTTGAAGAATAGATGGAATCGTTCCGGTTTGCCAAGTATTTAACACACTTTCACATAGTCCCAAGGCTCAACTATAACCCAGGCCTATATAGAGCCATCGTAAATTTGCCCGTAAACACCTCCATGAGCGATGAGCCCTCCAACACAAAACACCGCTATAAACCTGAGAGTTGCCACACACAGGCAGCACAAACCGGGAGCTCCCCGCGCCTTACTCCTGAGATTGCAGCAGGGGCTCGTTGGCCACGCCATGTGGCACGTGGCCAGTGGCGACATGGCTGCGGGCGGACTCGCAGTGGGACTCCTGGTCGTCAAAGAACACATCCGCGCCATAGGCTTTCAGAAAAGCCCCCTTCTCCAGCCCGCCGAGAAACAGCGATTCATCAATGCGGATATCCCAATCCCGCAGGGTGCGAATGACCCGCTCGTGGGCGGGCGCCGAACGGGCCGTCACCAGCGCGGTGCGGATGGGTGAGGCCTCCTCCCCAAACTCCTTTTGCAGCCCCTGCAGGGCTGCCAGAAACTGTTTGAAAGGTCCGCCCATCAGCGGGTTATGCGCCTCGGCCTTTTCTTTCTCGGTAAAGGCTTCCAGCCCTTTCTGCTTAAAGACGCGCTCGGACTCGTCGGAAAACAGCACCGCATCGCCATCGAAGGCGAATCGCAGTTGATCCCCGTGTTCGGATTTCTGGCTGGAGGCAATCAGGGTGGCCGCGGCGATTCCATTATTGAGTGCGTTGCGCACATCATCGGCATCGGTGGATAAGAACAGATGACAGCCAAAGGGCCCAACATAGCGATAGGGGCTCTCACCGCCACAGAAAGCCGCCCTGCTGATGGTCAGCCCATAGTGCTCAATGGAATTGAACACCCGCAAGCCGGTATCAGCGCTGTTGCGAGACAGGAGGATCACCTCAACCCGAGGCTCCCCGTCCAACAGCTGGTTGAGTCGCAGCAGCTTTTTGACAATGTTGAAAGCGTCCCCGGGAGCAAGCACATCGTTTTCGTGGGCGATCTGGTAGTGGGAATAGGCTTCCAGGCCCTCCCGCTCATAGACATCGTGGCTGTCACTCATGTCAAACAGTGCCCGCGATGAAATGGCAATCACCAGTTTGCGGCTGTATGCGGCTGGCATAGCGTCCCCTTAATTATTTGCTTAAACCTGCAACACGATAGAGCCTGAGGTCTCCCGCGCCTGCAGGCGACGTTGCGCTTCGGCCGCCTCGGTGAGCGGCAAACGCAAACCAATGGCAGGCTTCACCACACCGCTCCCCAACACATCGAACAACAAGCCGGAAAGATATTCCAGCTCTTCCCGGGAAGCCACAAAGTCTGCCAATCCCGGGCGGGTCATGACCAGTGAGCCGCGTCTCTGCAGCTCCAGAGGAGCTATTGGAGGCACTGGACCGCTGGCATTGCCGTAGGTCACATACCAGCCACGACGAGCCAGGGAATCCAGTGAAGCCTCCCAGGTTGATGCACCCACAGAATCCAGCGCCATTCTGACGCCTTTGCCGTCCGTGAGCGCCCTCACCTGCTCAGCGAGCCCCTCCGGACCGCCAACAATGGCGTGCCGTGCACCGGCAGACCGGGCCTGTTCAGCTTTGGCGTCCGTACTGACAACAGCAATGACGGTCAGGTCTTTATGGGCGGCCCACTGACACAGTAACTGCCCGACCCCACCGGCCGCGGCATGTACGAGAATGGCATCACCCGCCTGCAGAGGCGCCAGTGAGTGCAACAGGAACGCCGCCGTCAAACCTTTCAGCAGCACCCCGGCGGCAGACTCTTCATCAATAGCGTCCGGCAGTCGCACCACCCTGGAGGCATCCACCAGATGCGCTTGCGCATAGGCCCCGGGGGTGCACATGCAATAGGCAACCCTGTCGCCCACCCTGAACTCCGTCACGCCGTGGCCAACTGCCTCAATCACACCGGCGCCCTCGACCCCCAACCCGCTGGGCAGCGCCATGGGGTACAAACCCTCACGGTGGTAGATATCAATAAAATTGACCCCTACCGCCCGATTTCGGACCAGCACCTGGCGCTCCCCGGGCGCCGGTAACGTGATATCGCCCCACTGCAACACCTCGGGCCCGCCATGATTGTGCAACTGGAAGCCCTGAATTTTTGTGCCACTCATCACCTCTCCTCCGGGCCTGCGTGAAGCCCCATCAACCCATCATCAAGCCAGACCGTGAGCACTCAGAAACCAAACTGCTCACGCTGCGCGAAGGTACCGAAAATACCACCGGTATGAACGAACACCACGTCACGGGCATCCGGCCATTCGCCCCGCTCCAGTACCTGCCAGAGTCCATAGAAAGCCTTGCCGGTATAGACGGGATCCAGCACGATTCCCTCATTGGCCGCCAACCAGCGGATCAGGTCAAAGACTCCGGCATCAGCACGGGCATAACCGGGACCGATAAAGCGATCATCGACACGAACAGGCACTGCCTCGACATCCACCCCGCCTACACCGTCGCAGACACCAGCAAAGCGCTGCTGCCAATCCCGCATATCTTCCCTGACCTTGTTCTGAAAGTAGGCCTCATTGTCACAAACCGCAAAACCCACCACTTTGCCCTGCCAACCCTTGAGACTGACACCGAGACTCAAACCCGCCTGGGTACCGCCTGAGCCGGTTGCCGTAACAATGTGAGAGGGATCAATAGCCGCATGGGCAAAATCATTGGCCAGCTCTTCAACCGCGCCCAGATAACCCCAGATACCGATACCGTCACTAGCCCCCGTGGGAATCACAAAGGGCGAAAGACCTTCCGCCTTCAGCACCTGCGCTGCGTCCTGCAACAGTCCCTGCAGGTTGGAGCGGTATTCCGCGAGGGGAAATGCAGTCACCTCAGCGCCGGCAAGGTGATCGAGAAACAGATTGCCATCCGCCGTGCCCGCACCCTCCTCGCCCCTTAGTACGAGCCGCACCCGAAAGCCCAACCGCGCACCGGCCAGAGCTGTGGCCCGGCAATGGTTGGACTGCAGCCCACCGCAGGTCACCAGGGCATTACACCCCATGGCGCGGGCCTGGGCGAGACAGAACTCAAGTTTGCGTACCTTGTTGCCGGTTAAGGCAGAGCCGGTCAGGTCATCCCGTTTGATCCACACACGTACACCCAGGGCTTCCGATACCCGGGGCAGCAGTTGCAAGGGGGTGGGGGTATGGGCCAATGGAATACGGGGAGGAAATCCCAGCGAAGTCATAGGTTATCCTTTTGCTTGAAGACCAGTTCTGTAGCTGGCAGGCACAACAAAGTGGCAGGCAGAAAAAAGGCAGCCACAGGCTGCCTTTTAACTATAACGTAACCGCTGCGAGCCATTAAATGGACTTAATGGTTCCCTTGGGCAGCACAGCGTGAACCGCTACTTTCTGGAACTTCAACTCGACATTGGTGCCGGTTTCGATAACCAGGTAATTTTCGTCCACCTTCAGCACTTTGCCCAGCAGACCGCTGTTCATAACAACCTCGTCGCCCTTGCTCAGGTTGCCGACCAGCTCCTGATGCTCTTTCTGACGCTTGCGCTGGGGGCGAATCATAAAGAAGTACATAAAGACAAACAGACCGCCAAACATGATCAGGGTGATCATGGGGTTGCCCTGGGGGCCCTGGGCTTCAGCTTGTGCCATGGCGGCAGGAATAAAGAATTCCATTAAGGTTCCTCACTGCAAAGTAGAGTTTCACAAAAGGGTGAAACTCTACCGGTTTTGCTGCAGAGGGGCAATGGATTCAGACTACTCAGGCGTAGTCCCGGAACAGCTTACGGAAGGTGCTGGGAGATAGACCAGTCCAGCGTTTAAAGGCGTTGGTAAAACTGGTGCGATCGGAAAAATCCAGAGTTGACGAAATACTGTCAATACTCATGTTGTTTTCCACCAGATAATTGATCGAATAGTGAAAACGCACCTGATCGCGCAACTCGGCAAAGCTGATGCCCTGCTGCTGCAGGCGACGCTGCAGTGTGCGCTTGGAGAGATTCATCTCTTCGGCGATAAAGTCGATTGACAGTGACGCCTTGCCAATGCGCTTTTGTAACACCTCTACGACCCGCCCGGGCACACCGTACACCTCGGGTAGACGCGCCTGATAGATATACTCTTCGAAGGTTTTCACACCCTCGGTAACAAACCCGGCTCTGAGCCTGGCTTGATCGACTGGTGGTACCCTTTGGAGCTCAATCATTTTGGCCACTCCTTTTGCCATTATTTCGACGGTTTCAGCATCTTCATCCGTGAAGCCACCCTGTCCACCAGCGCTTTGCAAGAAACACAGCAACCCGTAGATATGGCCTGCCACAAAGACCGGGGTGCAGAGGTATCCCCGAATTTCAACCCCGTTGTAGACCTCCCGACTGACATTTGGTTCGGGACAGTTCCACAGGGTAGTGGTTCGGTGTGCAATGGGTGCAGAGCACCACTCCAACGTCTGATCCACCTCTACTTCACCAGCAAGATCCATTCCAGCAACGGCATCTACCTCAGCGGTAGGCTGTAACAAGCGCACTCGCAGCAGCATTCCGATCTGTGCCGCGAACATGCCCAGACCCGCCTGCAGGTAGGCGTCCCGATGCTCGGCGTGATTGCTAAACCTGTCCGTCAACAGCTGGTGCAGTATCTTTAATCGCTCCACCAAACCCGGCTTCTTGCTTTTCCGGTTACCGGAGCTTCCGCCCCTGGCTCCGGCTGAAGCGGCATCCCGCCCTGTTGCCTCTGTATCCATAGTTTTCGACACCAATCCTGAGGGCCAATTTTTTCCTTTATTCCAACGAGTTACAGGACAAAGCTTGACCAGTTCGCCAACCAATCACGGTGCATGGCGACATAAGAAAACACTTCCGTGATGGCAACACCACCATCACAGATGGCTGGTACTCATACATACGGAGAGCTGAAAATTCGCGGGGATAGCCATCCCTGTGTCAGCAGGCTGACAACAAACCAGCGCCGGAATCTGAATGCCACCCGACACAACAGGTGGACCAGCCCTCTTCCATTTGAGCTCGCGTAACGATATAGCAACTTTGGGGACAACTCGCAGACCTCAGTCACACCCCGAAGGTGGTTCAGTTACCAGCCCCTGAAACTTATGCAGCTGTAAAAAAGATGGACAACAGATCCGCGCCGAGTGCGAACCCCGTCGCAAAAATCATTGATTACGAAGGAAAAACTATCGGATTGGCGACCATTGGATGGGCTAAAAGCGAAATTCGCCGCCGGGAGTGTTAATCCAGCTGACAATAGGAGCTACTAAAACGCCAAAATAATTATTTTCGCGCCAATTACACTCCAGTTCAGTGCCGGATGATTTCCAGGACTGCCGTGCACGACGTCACCGGGAGACTTCTGCCCCCCCAACGACAGGGAGACTTTGCCAGCTGGCAGCCAGGCTGTGCCTGGCGCAAAACAGGGGATGCTGCCGGAAACAACCATCAGGCCCCGCCGACAGCTAAAGGCCACCCATCAGGATGGCCCGCTCTTGATCAGGCCAGGAAGAGCGGCCCGGGCAGTGGAGGCGCTTACTCAGAGCAGCTCGTCGAGAACGGCAAGCACGTCCTCATGATGGGTTTTGGTTTTGAACTTATCCATTACCTTCAGCAGCTTGCCGTCCTTCCCGATAATAAAGGTGGTGCGGATCAGGCCCATAAACTCCTTACCCATAAACTTCTTCATGCCCCAGCAGCCGTACTTATCGGCAATGGCGTGATCCTCGTCCGACAGCAGTGTGAAATTGAGATCCTGTTTCTCGATGAATTTCGGCAACCGCGCCACCGCATCCGGACTTACACCCAGCACTACGGTGTCACGCTTCTCAAACTCCTTTTTGCTGTCGCGAATGCCGCAGGCCTGCACCGTACAGCCGGGCGTCATGGCCTTGGGGTAAAAGTAGAGTACTACGTTTCTGGATCCCCGAAAGTCCTTCAGGCTAACCTTGTTGCCGTCCTGATCCAGCAGGGTAAATGCGGGGGCGAGATTGCCGATTTTTGGGTGTGCCATAGCGACTCCATTACTGTACATAAATAGTTGCGGCGGATTATAACCTGCGTTCACCGGCGCCGAAAAATGGCTGCTTCGCCAATCGCGGAAAACCTCCCCTGCTCTTCTCGGCAGCCAAAAAAAACGCGGCCAATGGCCGCGTTTTCGGTACTGCTGTCGAAGCAAGGGCTTACGGGAGCAGGTGCTTCACACCATCGCGCTCTTCTTTCAGCTCGGTCTCGGTAGCAGCCATTTTGGACTTGGAGAACTCGTTCAGCTCGATACCCTGAACGATGGTCCAGTCACCGTCTTTACAGACACATGGGAAACCGTAGATCAGGCCTTCTTCGATACCGTAGGAACCGTCGGAGTAAACACCCATGGTGACGTAGTTGTCAGCAGCCGAACCCAGCGCCCAATTGCGCATGTGATCGATAGCAGCGTTGGCAGCGGAAGCCGCTGAAGAGGCGCCACGGGCTTTAATAATGGCTGCACCGCGCTGCTGTACAGTCGGGATGAAGTCGTTTTCGTACCACGCCTGGTCAATCAGGCCCATGGCGTCGGCACCATCAACGGTGGCGCTGTGCAGATCGGGGTACTGGGTAGCAGAGTGGTTACCCCAGATAATGACGTTTTTCACATCATTAACAGTTTTACCGGTTTTCTGGGCCAGCTGGGTCATGGCGCGGTTGTGGTCCAGACGCATCATGGCAGTGAACTGACGTGGGTTGATATCAGGCGCGTTGCGCTGGGCAATCAGGGCGTTGGTGTTGGCAGGGTTGCCGACTACCAGTACCTTGATGTCACGGGAAGCGTGGTCGTTGATGGCCTTGCCCTGAACGGAGAAGATCGCGGCGTTGGCTTCCAGCAGGTCCTTACGCTCCATACCCGGGCCACGAGGACGGGCACCAACCAGCAGTGCGTAATCGGCATCCTTGAAGGCAACGTTAGGATCGTCGGTGCACACCATGCCAGCCAGTGTCGGGAACGCACAGTCATCCAGCTCCATGGCCACACCCTTCAGGGCTTCCAGGGCAGGAGTGATTTCCAGCATTTGCAGAATAACTGGCTGGTCAGCGCCCAGCATCTGGCCGGAAGCAATGCGGAACAACAGGGAGTAGCTGATCTGACCGGCGGCGCCAGTCACTGCAACACGTACGGGTGCTTTCACAATAAATCTCCGTTTACGCTCGTTTGTATGAAAGTGGGAGTGGCTTTCAGCCTTGCCAACGAATATCCCTGACGCGTGCTGAATCACCCTTTTGGCGGGGGGCCATTATAGGCAATCGCGAGAAAAATGCATCAATCGACACGCAATTTACGACTAATTGGTAGGCGCAGAAGTCACCCTCAGTGCACCCGCAAGCAGGTCGCACTGAGGGTCTGAACTCAGGCACAAAGGCTGCGATAGCGCTCCGCCAGTGCCTGGTACAGTTCATCCTTAAAGGCCGGACTGGAGGTATCCAGGGATTGGGTCAGCTCCACAAGGTGCTCGTTGTCCTCCCGTCCGCCCCACAGTTTCTGGTAGCTGCCATCCTGATAACCGTGATCCTGGCGGAAGAAGTTGAGCACATTTTTGCCCACATAACCGCCAAACAGCTGCTCGAAGCTCATATCAATGCCGGCCATCAGACGGCCAAAGGCAGGCACGGAGAAACTCCGGCGACTCAGCACATCGGCAGCAAAAGCCTCCAGATCAAGGCGGAAGTCGGGCTCGTCCGTCACCAGGCTCAATTCGGCGGCCACCTGCTGTGCAATGGTGTCGGTGTTGTCGCTGTCCTGCAGCAGGATACTCAGGCCGAAATGCCAGATATCGATCAGCTCCAGCGCCACCTGCTCCAGGTCCGGCTGCTGTTTCTTCCACCACTTCCAGCCGTAGTGATCCAGCAGCTCCCCGCACTCAATCCAGATGGCCCGGTACCACTCGAACCCCTGCGCACGCCAGTCGTTGTTAACCCGTGTGTTCATGCTGTCCTGTAACTCGAGCATGGTCTTGATCTGTTGCTGCATCTCGCACCTGTCGTCGAAAGAGTGACTTAAAGATTGGCCCACCTGAAGATTGGCCTAAAGGGGAGATAGTAACAGAGAGCCGTGAGCGCCGGCCACGACAGCTGCCTGCTGCACCTGCCGATGACACGAAAATGTCACAGCCCGGCCACACAGCTGTCACATAAAGCGCCTAGGCTTCACCCCATGAGCACAAAAAACAATCAGCAAGGGCCAACCCCTATGAAGCTGCTGCAAGTCCTCCACCACTGTGATCTCTCCACCTTTGGCTGGTGCCTGCGGCGCAAAAGCCTGCCGGTACTGACACGGGTCAGCCGCAAAATATCAGCCACTGCAGATGGCCACCTCTATGTCCTCGCCATCCTGCTGCTGGCACTGACGGAGTTCAGCGACTGGTCCCTCTGCCTGCTGGTGGCCCTGCTGCTGGAACGACCGCTCTACGCGCTGCTCAAATCGCAGTTCAAGCGCAACCGGCCACCCCAGGCGATCCCCGGTTTCCAGAGTGTGATTCAACCCAGCGACCAGTTCAGTTTTCCCTCGGGGCACACCTCCGCCGCCTTCCTGTTTGCAACGCTGGCGTTTCTGCTGCTCCCGGTCAGCGGCTGGCTGCTCTTCCCCTGGGCCGGCAGCGTAGCGGCCTCACGGGTACTGCTGGGAGTGCACTTCCCCACCGACACCCTTGCCGGAGCCCTTCTGGGCTGCACCATGGCGTTAATGAGTTTTGAACTACTGAACCCCGCACTATGAAGATATTTTACGGCGTACAGGGCACCGGCAATGGCCACATCAGCCGCGCCCGGGCCATGAACCACCACCTGCGTAACAGCGCAGCCACCACCGACTTTCTGTTCAGCGGCCGGCAACCCGATGAGTTCTTCGATATGGAAGAGTTCGGTACCTGGCGCTGCCTGCCCGGCCTCACCTTTGCCACCGCCAACGGCCGTATCCAGCCCCTGAAAACCTTCCGCGATAACCAGCTCCTGCGCTTCTGGCGGGATGTGCGGGAACTGGACCTGAGCAGCTACGATCTGGTGATTCACGACTTTGAACCGGTTACCGCCTGGGCCGCCCGCCACCAGGGGATCCCCACCATTGGCATTGGCCATCAATACGCCTTCAGCTCCGCCATCCCGATGGAGGGCGATTCGCTGATGTCCAGGGCGCTGATCCGCCACTTCGCCCCGGCCGATATTCACCTCGGGCTGCACTGGCACCACTTCGGCCAGACTATCCTGCCACCCATTGTGCACCTCGACGACTCGATCCCTGTGCAACGGGAGAATGTGATTTTGGTGTACCTGGGATTTGAGGCGCCGGAGGCTGTGCTGCAACTGTTACACCAATGCCCGGACACCCGCTTTGTCTATTACGGCAAGTTCGCTGGCCCAAGTGAGGAAGGCAATGTATCGCTGCGCCCCCTCAGCGTGGAGGGTTTCCGCAAGGATCTTCATCGCTGTCGCGGTGTGGTGTGCAACGCCGGCTTTGAGCTGGTCAGCGAAGCCCTGCAGCTGGGCAAGAAAGTATTGGTGAAACCCCTGCAGGGGCAGATGGAGCAACTTTCCAACGCCGCCGCCCTGGAAGAGCTGGACCTGGGCTGCAGAATGAACCGGCTGGATGCCGGCAGGCTGCAGGAGTGGCTGCAGGACCGCCGCCACCCACTGTGCCACTACCCGGATGTGGCCGCGGCTATCGTAAAATGGATTTTGTCAGAACAGCGCCCCCCGGTAGAGGATCTGTCCAGGCACCTGTGGCAACTGTCCCGCCTGCAGCGTCGCGGGCCTGCGGCCGGTATTGCCGCGGAGCCGGGGTTTTCCTGACGCGTCCGTCAGATTCCAGCGGCCTTGGGAAACAGGCGCCGGAAATTCTCTCCGGTCGCCTCGCAAAAGCTGTGGTAATCCAGCCCCTTCAGGTCAGCCACAAACTGCGCCACTTCCCGCACAAATGCCGGCTCATTGGGTTTGCCACGGAACGGCACCGGCGCCAGGTAAGGCGAATCCGTTTCCACCAGTAGCCGCTCCAGCGGCACCAGGCGTGCCACCTCCCTCAGCTCTTCCGCATTTTTGAAGGTAACAATACCGGACAGGGATATGTAGTAGTTCATGTCCAGCGCCGCACGCGCCATCTCCCAGCTTTCGGTAAAACAGTGCAGTACCCCGGCATGTTCCGGACTGCCGTGTTCGCGAATCAGATCCAGCGTATCCTGACGGGCATCGCGGGTATGCACAATCACCGGCAGGCCCGCCTTGCCGGCGGCACGCAGATGTACGGCAAAACTCTGCTGCTGCAGTTCACGGCTCTCATCACTGTAGTAATAATCGAGCCCGGTCTCTCCCAGGGCAACCACCTTGGGGTGTTGCGCCCACTGCAGCAACTGCTCTTCTGCAGCCAACCCCTTGTCAACGTCCAGCGGATGCACACCCACGGACGCCACGACTTCGTGGTAGCGCTCGGCCAGGGCAACCACCTGTGCGCGATTCTCCACGCTGATCCCCACACACAGCATCTGGCCAACACCGGCCTGGCGCGCAGCCTCAACGGCGGCATCGAGGTTGCCCTCATATTTGTCCAGTTTCAGACGGTCAAGGTGACAGTGGGAATCGACAAGCATAGGAATCTACAACTGATTGACGCAGCGGGTGCTGTTTGGGGGAAAGAAAGCGGGATGATAGCAGGAAGCGGCAGCGATGGCAGCCGCAGCGCCCGGGCGAATCCGGGCGCGGGAATATCACATGGTATGGGTGGGGCGATCAGACTCCAGCGAGCCGGCCAGATAGGTTTCAATTTTCTTGGCCGCGGTATCATCCTGACCGGTGAACTGCACACCAATACCGGCCGCACGGTTACCCTGCGCACCCCTGGGTGTGATCCACACCACCTTGCCGGCCACAGGCAGCTTTTCCGCCTCGTCCATCAGGTTGAGCAGCATAAAAACCTCATCCCCCAGCTGATAGGTCTTGCTGGTGGGAATAAACAGACCGCCATTTTGCACAAACGGCATATAGGCCGCGTACAACACCGCCTTGTCTTTAATGGTCAGGGAGAGAATGCCGCTGCGGGCACCGCCACCGAGTCCTTGCATATGAAGTCCAGCCTATATCCTGTGGGTGCACAGCAGAGGGGAGAGATCGCACCCCGCTGTCAGTGCGAAAAGACGTCGTTAAAGTAATCCATTCACCATCTGCTGTCTACTTTGCTGCAACCGTGCCGACTGCTTCATCAGCGCCTGCCAGTCGAGCATCAACTCCTCCTGCAGCAGCTGCTTGTTGAGCGCCACGTTGGACAACAGCTGGCGCTTCAACTGCATCAGTTTATCCATGAAGCGGAAGCCGATCTGCTCCGGAACCGCGGCGAGCGCCGCCAGCAGGGGCGCCTCCACCTCATCCAGCCCCTCATCCACGCCGGTTACCGCCGCGCGGATACCCGCCTGCACCCACTGCAGCATCCACTCCACGGTTTGCAGCGGATCGCCCGACAACTTCGCCGCCACATCCAGCGGACTGATTCTGGCCTGCCCGATCGCCTGCAGCCAACCCGCCAATTCCTGGCGCTGTTCCAGAACATCGCCCTGCAGCAGGTCCCGGGCCGCTACCGGGGCGCCTCCGGTGCAGTGCAGCAGGTAATCGGGACTGTGCCCGGTAACCAGTGGTGCCAGCCACGCCAGGCTGACGCTCGTCTCCGGAATGGGAAAATCCACCAGCTGGCAGCGACTGCGGATAGTGGCCATAACCTGACTGGGGGCATGAGAGACCAGGATCAGGGTGGTGTCCCCTGCCGGCTCTTCCAGGCTTTTCAGCAGTGCGTTGGCAGCATTGACGTTAAGGGCTTCGGCAGGCTGTATCAGCGCCACCTTGCGCCCTCCCTGCTGGCCGGTTTTGGCGAGAAAGTCCGTCGCTTCGCGTACCTGGCTGATCTTGATCACCCGGCTCTTCTCCTCCGGTTGCAGTATCAGCAGGTCGGGGTGGGTACCGGCGCGCACCAGGTCGCAACCCTTGCAGCGTCCACAAGCCACCTGATTCACCGGAGACAGGCACAGCAGCAGCGCAGCGAGACAATCGGCAAAATGGCGCTTGCCGGTGCCCGCCGGGCCCGCCAGCATCAGTGCGTGGGGCAGGCGCCGGTCGCGATGCAGGTCCGCCAGCCGCTGCCATTGCGGCTGCTGCCAGTTGTAGGCAACGCTGGGACGCACTGACTTTGCCTCGCTCTCTGTAGTCATACTGATTCCTGCTACCCACTTTTTTTGGGCCTTAAACGAATGTGTACCGGGTCGTGGGCCGGTTGTTTTCCAGCCGCAAGCTTAGCAACCTGGCGAATCATGACCAACCCTGAGCGAGTGCTTGAGGCGCAGCCTGCCGGTTGCCATAATCCGCCCCTCGACCGATGAGTAACGAATCCCATGACCGCTGCCATGCACCCGCAGGAACCCGACATCGTCTACCAGAACGACCACCTGCTGGCGGTAAACAAACCCTCCGGCCTGCTGACCGTTCCCGGCAAGGGACCGGACAAACAGGACTGCCTGATCAGCCGCGTGCAGCGGCGCTACCCCAATGCCCGGGTCATCCATCGCCTCGATATGTCCACCTCCGGGCTGGTACTGGTGGCCAGGGGCGCCGACGCGCTGCGGGAGTTCAGCAGGCTGTTTCAGGAGCGACGCATCAGTAAGCGCTATGAAGCCATTGTCGGCGGCCGTATCCACAGTCATAACGGCTCTGTGGAGCTACCGTTAATCTGTGACTGGCCGCAGCGACCAAAACAGAAGGTTTGCTTCGCCGACGGCAAGGCGGCCCTCACCCACTATCAGTTGCTGGACTACAACCCCTCGCGCGACCAATCCCGGGTAAGCCTGGTTCCCGTAACCGGCAGATCCCACCAACTGAGAGTGCACATGCTGGCACTGGGTCATGCGATTGTCGGGGATGAACTTTACGCGACCGGGGCTGTGCGCAGTGCATCGGACAGACTGCTGCTGCACGCTTGCGAGCTGCGCTTTACCGACCCCTACAGCCAGCAGGAAATACATTTACAAAGTGCTGTCCCGTTCTGAGACAGCCAGGGCAGGCTAACCCGCGCCGGCAGCCAGCAGTCGCTGCAACACCTGTTCGATATCCGCCTGCACCGCCGGCAACTCCTGACCGGCATCAACAAGCGCAAAACGCCAGGGCGATGCCTCCATGCGGGCACGATAACCACCGCGCACGCGCTGGAAAAACTCCACCGCCTCTCTCTCAAAGCGATCCATATCGCCACGGGCACTGGCCCTGGCAAGCCCGGTTTCCACATCAATATCCAGCAACAGGGTGAGATCCGGCTGCAACCCCTCCTGCACCATACTTTCCAGCTCCATAATCATGGAGACAGGCAGGCCGCGACCACTGCCCTGATAGGCAAAGGTGGCATCGGTAAAGCGATCGCAGAGCACCCAGTCGCCCCGCTCCAGTGCGGGACGGATCACCTGCGCCAGATGCTGGGCGCGGGCGGCAAACACCAACAACAATTCGGCCTTGTGATCGACAGGCTCATCCCGCGGGCTCAACAGCAACTGTCGCACCTCCTCCGCCAGGGGCGTGCCACCAGGTTCCCGCGTCACCACCAGAGGAATACCCTGTGACTGCAGCCAGTTGCGGATGAACTCCAGGTTGGTGCTCTTGCCCACACCTTCGGTCCCCTCCAGGGTAATGAACTTTCCTCTCTGTGGCACTGGGCTCTCCTGTCAGGTGGCCGCACGCGCAGCCGGATCGGCAATCGGGTCTACTGCGCGGGGCTTGACCGGTAATTTTCCGCCCGCTTGAGCTGATAAGCTCGTACCGCAGCCTCATGCTCCTGCAAGGTAACGGAAAACTGATGCGTGCCATCACCTTTGGCAACAAAGAAGAGTGTCTCTCCCTCGGCCGGGTGCAGCGCCGCATGAATGGCTTCGCGACCAGGCAAGGCGATGGGCGTTGGCGGCAGTCCCTTTATCACATAGGTATTGTACGGTGTCGGCTGGCGCAAGTGCTTGCGACGAATATTACCCTGATACTCCTCGCCCAGGCCGTAGATAACCGTGGGGTCCGTCTGCAAACGCATGCCTTTCTGCAAGCGGCGCACAAACACCCCCGCGATCTCCGCCCTCTCCTCAGGAGCACCGGTCTCCTTCTCGATAATGGAAGCCATAATCAGCGCCTCGTAAGGCGAGTTGTACGGCAAGCCGGGCGCCCTGCCTTCCCACTCCGCATCCAGAGCCGATTGCATACGCTGGTAGGACTGGCGGATCAATTCCCAGGGACTGGCATCGCGGCTGTAATGGTAGGTGTCAGGAAACAGCCAACCCTCCGCATTGGGATAATCCAGCTGCAACTGCGCACGTAAACTCTCCATGGAGAGAGCCGGCTGCGCCTCCGCCAGGTAGGACTGCGAGCGCAGCACAGCCAGCGCCTGGGAAACGGTAATGCCTTCCACCCAGGTAAAGGTACGCTGCTTCACCTTGCCATCGTTAAACATTTGCAGCAGGCCGGCGGGACTGATCAACGGCGGGAGATCATACTCGCCCTGTTTGATGTTGGTCGCCCCGGTGAGCCGTGCGTGGGCAATCCAGATTCGCCGGGTGAACTCGCCGTCAATGGCTGGCAGGCGTCGGCTGACACTGTAAAGATTGTCACCGGGCTGCAGCATAACCGAGTCCACACCCATGGCTACGGGTTCAGACAACCAGTTACGGGCCGCAAGCAGGGCCAGAGCCACACCCACCACGCCGAGAACAACCACCATAGCCAGGAGCTGCCATACTCGTCGCATCAGCACGGATATCCTCCGCTGCCATCCGGATAGGGTTTTGATCGCCACGCCTGCAACAGTTGTTGCAGCAAATCACCGGCGACAAGTTTTACGGCCCCGACCTGCGCAACCTCGCGCACACCGCGAATGCTGTTACAGGTCACTGCACCTTCGATGGTATCCAGCTCCGTCAGTGCTATATCGGCCTCTTCGATAACAAGTCCCGCAGCCGGGGCCACAGTATCCATCAGGTACTGGCGCATCACTCCGGACACGCCGCAACGATCGAGCTTCGGTGTTAACAACTTGCCGGCCCGCTGCAGAATCAGATTACTGTGTGTCGTCTCGATGATATTGCCTTCTATACTGACCACCACGCCATCCTCAACGCCCCTCTTCTGGCACTCACCTTTGAGCATGACATTTTCCAGTCGGTTCAGGTGTTTCATTCCCGCCAGCACGGGCTGCACACCCAATCGCTGGTCGCAAATCAGCAACTTCAGTGGCTTTTGATCGACCACCGGCATAGGCGCCCAGAACACCACCACCGTAGGGTCCATATCGTCCGTATAGCCGTAACCGCGACCGCCGCTGCCACGACTGACGATACATTTGATAACGCCGCTGTGACGCTGGCTCTCTTCACAACGCCGCAACACACGCGCAATCGCATCGGTGACCTGAGAGATATCGAGAGGAATATCGAGCCGCTGACTGCTCTCCAGCAGCCTTGCCCGGTGATAAGACCAGAGCGGTAACTGCCCTTCGATCAGGCGACAGGTTTCGAAAACGCCGTCGCCATAGGCAACCGCGCGGTCATAAACAGACAGCTGTTCAGTAGAACGACCGTTAACGCAGACAGGCATGGGACTACGGCAACCGGTTTATCCCGATTGCCGCCTGCAGATCAGGAGAATTTGCGGAACAGAAGTGAACCGTTGGTGCCACCAAACCCGAAGGAGTTGGACAGCGCGGCATCAATAACACGCTCCTGTGCGGTATGAGGCACCAGGTTAATGTCGCAACCCTCATCCGGGTTGTCCAGGTTGATGGTGGGCGGAGCAACCTGATCGCGAATCGCCAGTACTGTGAAGATCGCCTCCACACTACCGGCAGCACCCAGCAGGTGACCGATCATGGACTTGGTGGAGCTGACCGCCACCTGATCGATGGCACTACCCATCACACTCTTGACCGCCTTGCACTCGGCCACATCGCCCGCTGGCGTGGATGTGCCATGGGCATTAATGTAATTAATGCTGGCCAGATCGATGCCGGCGTCGTTAATGGCGTTGCGCATGGACATGGCCGCACCGGCACCATCTTCCGGTGGGGAGGTCATGTGGTAGGCATCACCACTCATGCCGAAACCAATCAGTTCCGCGTAAATTTTTGCGCCGCGGGCCTTCGCCTGTTCATACTCTTCCAATACCAGTACGCCAGCACCGTCACCCAGTACGAAGCCATCACGATCACGATCCCAGGGGCGACTGGCAGCTTGTGGGTTGTCATTGCGGTTGGAGAGTGCACGCGCTGCAGCGAAACCACCCAGACCGACCGGCGTACACGCCATCTCGGCACCACCGGCAATCATGACGTCTGCCTCGCCGTACTGAATCATACGAGCCGCTACGCCAATATTGTGCGTACCGGTAGTACAAGCGGTAACGATGGAAATATTAGGACCTTTAAAGCCGTAACGAATACTGAGGTTACCGGCGATCATGTTGATGATGGCGCCCGGTACAAAAAACGGCGACATCTTGCGCGGGCCTTTGGTATCAATGACGTGTTTGCCCTCTTCGATAGAGGCAATACCGCCAATGCCGGCACCGATGGCGGCGCCAATGCGCGGCGCGTTCTCTTCGGTAACTTCAATCCCGGAATCTTCGATGGCCTGGATTCCCGCCACCATGCCGTACTGGATAAACAGATCCATTTTACGGGCGTCTTTGGCCGCCAGATAAGGCTCAGGGGAGAAGTTTTTAACCGCGGCACTGAAGGTGGTGGTGTAGGCTGAGGCGTCAAATGTCTCAATTGGCGCTGCACCGCTGCGCCCTGCCAGAATACCTTCCCAGGTGGATGCCACATCGTTGCCTAACGGCGTGACCATCCCCAACCCTGTTACCACAACTCTACGACGCGACACGCTGCCTCCTAAAATTATTCTGTCCGCAACCAAGTGCAACCATCGCCGATACGCGTGCGACTTTCTGCTTTTGTTAAGAGTAATAAGAAATAGTGCTACAGGAAACAAAAAAGCCGCCTATACGGTGATAGAGCGGCTTTTTTGAGAAACGCTTAGTCCAAGGACGAAACGGTAGGCTTTTTTACTCAAGCCACAGCCCGGGATTAACCCAGGTTGGCGTTGATGTAATCGATAGCCAGCTGAACAGTGGTGATCTTCTCAGCTTCTTCGTCAGGGATCTCGGTTTCGAATTCTTCTTCCAGAGCCATGACCAGCTCAACGGTGTCCAGGGAGTCAGCGCCCAGATCTTCCACGAAGGAAGCTTCGTTCTTTACTTCTTCTTCTTTAACGCCCAGTTGTTCAGCAACGATTTTCTTTACGCGCTCTTCAATGCTGCTCATAGTGGTCTTAAACTCCTAATTGGTATAAAAAAGTTAGCAGTTTGAGCCGTGTTTCCTAACCTCAGTCAAACGGCTCAGTTGAGGTACGGCCAACTCGGAACGCATTCTACATTGAAAATTCCGAGTTGTAACGCATCCGGGTAAAAAACTTGCCCAAAGGGCTATAACTCTCTAAAAATCAGAGAGTTATCACATGTACATACCACCATTTACGTGCAGCGTATCGCCCGTAATATAGGCCGCAGCATCGCTCGCCAGGAAGGCCACAACGGCGGCAATTTCTTCCGGCTGACCCAGCCGACCAAGAGCGATCTGACCCAGCATTGCCTGCTTCTGATCCTCAGATAACTCACGGGTCATGTCGGTATCGATAAAGCCCGGCGCCACAGTGTTAACGGTAATCCCGCGGGAACCCACTTCCTTGGCCAGGGCACGGGCAAAACCAGCCACACCGGCTTTGGTCGCTGCGTAGTTGGATTGACCTGCATTACCCATGGAGCCAACCACCGAGCTGATGTTGATAATCCGACCCCAGCGGGCTTTCATCATGCCGCGCAGGCAGGCTTTGCTGAGGCGGTAGACGGCGCTGAGGTTGGTGTTGATCACATCAAACCACTCCTCATCACTCATGCGCATCAGCAGGTTATCTTTGGTAATACCGGCATTGTTAACCAGAATAGCCGGTGCGCCGTATTGATCACCCACCTCTTTCAGCAGCGCGGCGACAGAGTCAGCGTCAGTGACATTCAGCACCTTGCCACACCCCTCAACGCCCTTCTCAGCAAAACGTGCACTGATGGCTTCTGCGCCACCCGCGCTGGTAGCGGTACCGATAACGATGGCACCCTGGGCACCCAGATTATCCGCGATTGCCGCACCAATGCCGCGACTGGCGCCGGTTACCAGCGCCACTTTACCTTTAATACTCATAGTATCCCTATGCCTGTTTGTAAATATTCCGTATCAGGCCAGTGCCGCCAAAGCACTATCCAGATCCGCCGGAGTCTCGGTGGCATGGGCCGCCAGGGACTTCTCAATACGACGACAAAGCCCGGAAAGCACCTTGCCTGGACCACACTCAACCACTTGCGCAACGCCGGCAGCAACCAGCGCATTGGTGCAGTCAACCCACAGAACCGGGGTGTAGATCTGTTCAATCATCAAAGCCTTGATGCGCTCTGGATCGGCTTCGGTTTTGGCATTGACGTTATGTACCACCGGAACCTGGGGCGCACTGAAGACTGTAGCAGTAATATGCTCGGCCAGCTGATCCGCCGCAGGCTTCATCAGGGAGGTATGGAAAGGCGCAGAGACTGGCAGCGGCAACGCACGCTTGGCACCCGCCTCTTTGCAGGCCGCAATCGCGCGCTCTACTGCCGGGGCGTGACCGGCGATAACCACCTGGCCAGGGGAATTGAAATTCACGGCCGCAACCACCTGCTCACCACTGGCCTCGGCACAGGCCTTATTGATGATCTCATCATCCAGGCCAATGATCGCCGCCATGGCACCTTCGCCAGCAGGAACTGCCTGCTGCATAAACTTGCCGCGCAGCTGCACCAGCTTGACGGCATCCTCAAACGCCACCACCCCGGAACACACCAGCGCCGACCACTCACCGAGACTGTGACCAGCCATCAATACAGGCTGGGCGCCGCCCTTCTCCTGCCATACACGCCAGAGAGCCACGCTGGCGGTCAACAGCATGGGTTGTGTACGCTCGGTAAGATTAAGCTCTTCCTGGGGGCCCTCCTGGATCAGCGTCCAGAGGTCATAACCCAGGACAGCGGATGCCTGGGAAAAAGTGTCCTGAATAACGGGGTATTGCTCTGCCAGCTCTGCCAGCATGCCCACCTTCTGTGATCCCTGACCGGGGAAAACAAACGCTAATTGCTCATTGGCCATAAATTAATGTTATCCATTTGGTCTGCCGGCAGCCCGGGCTGTCACGCAAACTGTTATTTATATAGATGAGGGAGTTGCTGTTAGCGCAGACTGTCAGTTACCCGCTGATTAATCTGCTGCGGGATTCCGGCGCTGGCCTGCGCCCTGGCGACCTCCATGGCACTGGCAAAACCAGTGCTGTCGGCAGAACCATGGCTTTTCACGACCACCCCCTGCAATCCCACTAAACTCGCGCCATTATAGCGAGCAGGGTCGAATTGTGTATGCCATTTTCGCAACAAAGGCATGGCAAAATAGCCAGCAAGCCGGGTCCAGACACTCTCGGCCGCCGCTTTTTTCATGATTTCGTTTAGCAGGCGAGCCACACCCTCGCTCACCTTAAGGGCCACATTGCCAACAAAACCGTCGCACACCACCACATCCACCACTCCGGCGAAGATGCCATCACCCTCCACATAACCATGGTAGTTAATGAATGGGCTTGCCTCCATGAGGGCTGCAGCCTCACGAATTTCGTCGTTACCCTTGGTCTCCTCGGAACCGATATTCAGCAAGCCTACCGTGGGGGAGTCTGCACCGGCTGTGGCAGCCAACACACTGCCCATGAGACCAAACTGCAGCAACTGCCGGGCTGAACATTCAACATTGGCACCCAGATCCAGCACATAGCTGACACCACGACTGGTCGGCACCGGCTTACAGATAGCTGGCCGATCCACCCCGTCAAAGGTGTCCAGCAGATACTTGCCTATGGCCATCAGGGCACCGGTATTGCCGGCACTGACACAGGCGTCAGCACGCCCTTCAGCCACAGCGGCCAATGCTTTCCACATGGAGGATTCACGACGATGACGCAGCGCAAACGCCGGACGATCGTCCATAGCAACCACATCAGAGGCTTCGAGAAAGGTTATATTTGGGGGGTATTGGGCGGGCAGTACGCCGGGAGCGCCTACCAGGAGGAGGTCCGTTTCCGGATGCTGCTGAGCGAAGCCCAGCGCAGCCGGTAACGTAGAGCGGGGACCCAAGTCCCCGCCCATAAGATCAACTGCGATAGTCAGCCGAGTCGACAAACGAAAAACGCTTGTGGCAATCGGTTACTCGTCGTTGGCCTTTTCAATCACTTTGCGGCCCTTGTAGAAACCGTCCGCAGTCACGTGGTGACGCAGGTGTTTCTCACCGCTGGTTGGATCTACTGACAAAGTAGGACCAGTCAGCGCGTCGTGAGAGCGACGCATACCACGCTTAGAGCGAGTCTTTCTATTTTGTTGAACAGCCATCAGTGTGCTCCTATCTACTCAAAGTTCGTCGGAACCGGGGCGCCTCAGGATTTCGGCGAGCCCTTAAGTTGCTCCAACACTTGAAACGGGTTACTGCTCTTGGCGCCGGTGTCTTCCACCTCCTCGCCAAAGCTGGTCTGCGCAATACAGTCGTGATCGTGGTACGACGCGATTGGCAACTCCAACAGTAATTCATCTTCGATTATGGCGTAGAGGTCCGCAGGCCCCTCCCCCACAATCAGCGGATCCAGCGACTTCACCAGTTGCTTCGCCTTTTCCTCATCCCAGACAATGGCCAGGTTGAGGTCTGCGTGCAGAGCCACTTCCACCGGCTCCAGACAACGCTGACAGGTTACTTGCACTGAGCAGTCCGCGGTTCCGCGGATGAGCCGATGCCTTTCTTCATCGACTCCGAATTCGAGTACCGCCGCCACTGTCGCCTGCTCACTGTTGAGTGATTCGGCAGCCAGCCGTTCCATACCGGAAACCGGCACATCGCCGGCAAGGTGGATACCCTGCTGAGCGAATTTGCGCACATCAATCATGCGCGGTAAACGGGAGTTGGCAGGGGTACTTGACATAAGCGCGCAATTCTAGGGAGTCAGGTGGTCGCTGTCAAAGGAAAAACAGCCATTAAGGTCATGAAATAACAGAAAAAAACCGGCTGGCGCGATAAACTCCGGCACAACCTCCAGAGAAACGGGATCCGCCGTGCAAATTATCCTCGCATCCAGCTCGAAGTATAAACGACAACTTATTGAAAAGCTTGGAGTTAACCTAACCTGTGCCAGCCCGGATATCGACGAATCCCCCATCGAGGGCGAAACGCCAGCCTCCCTGGCAGAGCGTCTCTCCATCGCCAAGGCACAGGCCCTGGCCGCCACCTGCCCCAATCACCTCATCATTGGCTCTGATCAGGTCGCCCACCTGGAGGGCCAGCTGATGGGCAAACCCGGGAATCACCAACAAGCCACCAGGCAACTTAAAGCCTGCCGCGGTAAAACCGCCGAGTTTCTCACCGGCATCTGTCTGCTGAACTCCCTTACCGGCGCTTACCAGTACCACTGCACTACCATCCATGTCCGCTTCCGCCCATTGAGCGACGCCCAGATAGAGAACTACCTGCAGCGGGAGCAACCCTATGACTGCGCAGGCAGCTTTCGCTCTGAAGGACTCGGCATCGCCCTGTTTGAATCCATTCGTGGCGACGACCCCAACGCCCTGATCGGACTGCCACTGATCGAGCTCACCCGGATGTTGTTTGACCAGGGCGTTGACGTTTTGGCCATCTGACCCCGCCTTTGCCTGAGCAGAAAAAAACCAATCTGCGCACCCTGCTGACAGATTTGCCAACTCCGCAAAAACTGCCCTCTCCTCTCCTTGGAGATGGCCACCAAGATTGATTAGAATCGCCGCCCTACCGAAACACACCTCGTCCGGAGCCCATGAGCAAGAACCTCAGCCAAAGTGAATTGAACGTCTTGCAGGAAAACCTCGACCTGTTCAGCGGGGCCGCCCCAGCCGAGCAGGCCCCGGATTCGGAGGCAGCACCGGCACGGCAGGCACGCAGACCAGTTATCCAGCGCGACAATAGCCGCAACAACGGGAGCAAACCCGGCCAAGGCACCGCGACCACCAAACCCCGCAAACAGGCGCCGGCAAAGCAACCGCAAGCTGCCACTGCCGGGACCAGTGCCCGTCGGCCACAAACCAGAACCCGCCAGCCAGAAGCTGCGCACGAGCCAGCCTCCGCAAGCGCTCCGCCAACAATCACCACTCCCGATGACAGCCGCCACTATTCCGCCAGCGGCCGCCAGATTCTGGGGGTCAGGTGCAGCTCTGCCACACAGGCACGGGAGTGGCTTATTACACAAGGCATCAGCATCGAAAACTACGCCATAGAGAAACGCGATCCGGCACTGCGCAATCTTGCAGAAGCGCTGCTGGAGCGGGGCGTGGAATATCGTACGGAAGGAGGCACGCTGGAGTGGTTTTTGATCTCCAGTGAGCAGCCAAGCAGTGAGTTGCTGTCACTGCCAGCGGTGGAATTGGCCTTCAGCGTGGACTGGTTTGAAAACCGCAAAGCCCACATCCGCCGCCTCAAAGGCGGTGATTATATTGATGCTTGCGGCGCCATTGCCGACCATCTGCCCCTCGGGCAACGACAGCCAGAGGATCTGGAGCCCGCCTGACCCCACGACCCGCGCCAGCACCCAAAGTGCCAGCCCTGGGCCGGGCCCCGTCGGCAGTCAGTAGAGCAGCGTATAGATCTTGCGTTGAAACTCCACCGCCAGCGGATCCTTGCCCAGCGACGCCAGAATATCCATATAGGCCTTCTTCGCCGCACCCTCATCAAAATTCAGATCCTTGCGCAGCACTTTGAGCAGCAGCTCCAGCGCATCGCGGGGCTTGCCATTCTGGCTGTATTGCACCGCCAGACCATGAGCCACGGAAAGATCATCGGGGTTGGCGGCGTACTGCTGCTCCAGAGCCTTCATCTCGGGGGAGGTCGCGGCCTCCCGTTTCAGTTCCAGCTGCGCCAGGGTCTGCTGGTAAAACGCATCCTGGTCCACCATGGGCACCTTTTTCAGCATGGCTTCGGCGTCATCACAGCGGTTGAGGTGCAGATAGACCTGGGCCACGCCGATTCCCACAGCAGAATCTTCTCCGGACTCACGGTAGGCCTGCAGCAACAAGTCGAGCGCTGCGGCAAAGTCATCCTGCCCCATCAACTCGTTGGCCTGCTCGATCAACCCCTGCCACGCCGCTGGCAGATGCTTATCCAGCACCGCCCGCACTTCGATTTCCGGCAGCGCACCACTGAATCCATCCACCGGCTGGCCATCGATCATAATCATGACCGTCGGCAGGCTGCGCACGCCCAGCTGCTGTGCGATGGGCTGCAGCTCATCGGCATTCACCTTGGCGAGCAGGAATTTGCCGGCGTATTCGTTGGCGAGCTTTTCAAGAACCGGCATCAGGCTCTTGCAGGGCTCGCACCACTCGGCCCAGAAATCGATCACCACCGGCCGCTTGCGGGATTCATCAATCAGAATTTGCTGGGCGTTCTGCGGGGTTACATCGACAATATTGCTGTTCATTCCGGGCTCCGGTTCTGTAGATACTGCGCAGGCATTGTAGAGCTCGCTTACACACTTGAAAAGCAGCGTCCTGCCCACCCTCCCCGTAGCCCGGCCGTCGGGCCAAGATGCCCGTCCAGGAGCATTCGCACGCCCCTCGGCAGTGCACCAGCCAGCAACACCACATTCCGTCCGCAGCACCTTCAGGCAGTTTGTATCTATAGTAATATCTGACCACACCACCGACCCGCTACGCCTCCGCAGGCCGCCTGCGGTACCAGCACTCACCGGCAGGCCAGCCGGGCACTGAAAGGGAGCAAAGGGTTTGCAGTTTCCCCCGCAATCGGGCCTAATCGCACCCGCCAGCAGGAGGTAGCTCACTATGTACGTATTCTCAGCCAGTGCCACAGCCACCAAAGATGTCGCTCATCTGCAGAGCGGACAACAGGGGCTGTTTATCGTCTATATCGATTTTAAGGACCTGTTCGGCGCCGAGAATCTCTGTAAATTGCGCATCATGCGGGAAGGTTTCCGCGATGTCGTCATTGAAAAGCGCCAGTGGCTGACACCGGAAAAATGCCAGGACCCTCGCTTCCAGTCTACGGACAAGGCGCTGCGCGAAGCCCTGCAGAGCGGCTGGGCTATCCAGCTGTTCGAAGCCTGAGATACCAGAGCGCGCCCGACACAGCCAGCCGCAATTGGCTATAATTCGAGCCGTAACACGCCCACCACTCGAAACCGGGGAATAAGCCTTGTTCGCAGAATTCAATTTGCACGAGCGTTTGCTGAAAGCACTCGAACCACTCGAGATTACCGAGCCCACAGAGGTCCAGAAGGCCGCTATCCCGGCCGCCATGACCGGTAAAGACCTGCTGGTGAGCGCCGAGACCGGCAGCGGCAAGACGGCTGCCTTCCTGCTTCCCGGACTGCATCGCCTGCTGCAAAAGGATGCCCCCAAAGCCGGCACCCGCATGTTGATTCTCACACCGACCCGGGAACTGTGCCGACAGGTAGTGAAACACTGCAAACAGCTGAGCGCCTTTACCCACCTGCAGGTCAATGCCATTGCCGGTGGACACGACTTCAAGTACCAGAAAGCCATTTTCCGAAAAAACCCGGAGATCATTGTCGCCACCCCCGGCCGCTTGATCGAGCATCTGGAAAAAGGCTCTGCCGACTTCAGCGACCTGGAAATACTCGTACTGGACGAAGCGGACCGCATGCTGGACATGGGCTTCATGGACGAGGTGAAAACCATCGCCGCCCAATGCAATGCGCAGCGACAGACCCTGCTGTTCTCCGCCACCCTGGATCACACCCAGTATTTCGACCAGCAACTGCTGCGTGAACCGGAAGTCATTGCCCTGTCCCGGCCACAGCAAGCCAGCAGCAACGTCACACAGCAAATTGCACTGACCGATGATGAAAAGCACAAAAACAAGCTGCTGCTGAAGCTGCTGGAGACCCAGCCGCACGAGAAGGCTGTTATCTTCACCAATACCAAGGCCCAGGCCAACAAGCTGGCTGGCTGGCTGCGCTACATGAATCTTGCCATCGGCGTCTTGCACGGCGATATGGAACAGGACGCCCGTAACGAAGAGATGAATCGCCTGCGTCGCGGCCGCGTCAAGCTACTGGTTGCCACCGATGTCGCCGCACGCGGTCTCGATGTAAAAGGCATCGACATGGTGATCAACTACGATTTCCCGCGCAATGCAGAAGACCTGATTCACCGCAGCGGCCGCAGCGGCCGCGCTGGCGAGAGCGGTCTGGCCATCTCCTTTGTCACCCACCGCGACTGGGACCTGATGTGTCGCCTGCAAACAGAGCTCGACCAGCGCTTTGAGACCCGCAAGGTCCCCGGCCTGGAAGCCAAGTTCAAGGGCCCTAAAAAAGTCAAAAGTTCCGGCAAGCGTGCCGGCGAGAAAAAGCGGGACAAACCCGGCACGGACAACAAAGCCAAAGACAAAGACAAAGACAAGGTCAAGAAACGCCACCGCGACACCAAGAACATTGGCAAGCGACGCCAGCCCAGCGGCACCCGGGAGAACAGCCCCACCACCGACTTCGGTGACGGCTTTGCACCTGCCCCCATCAAGAAGAAATAGCACCCCAGGCTCACCGCACCGGATTCGGACTCCAACCCTGTGGTGAGCCGCCCCTGCCCCTTTCAGTTTCCAGCTGCATAACAGACCATTCACCAGATTTCACAGTCCACCGCCCTTGCGCGCAGACTCTGGCGTTGTTAGCCCCTGTAAAAACCGAAAACCACTGCACTGGCTCAGCCCCAGCCGGGAAGCCCTCTCTACAAAACTTTAATCTTAATGATAATGCTTTACATTTAGATAACAGGTAAATACCATAGAAACTGTGTTGTTATTCAGCAGCCCGCTCTACACAGCGAAAAACGGAACGATTCATTGGGGGATAATAAGTATGTCGCAACTCACTCGCGCACTGACCTGCCTGGCAATGGCAGCAGCCGTGTCAACGCCTGCTCTGGCCGACGAAAACCTGCTGGGCTACGTAAAGGGCTCAGAGACCCTGCCCGCGGACACCTGGGAAGGCTACCAGATCTTTACCCAACGCGATGACAAGGGCGTCGGCAAGTACACCGCTATCGACAGTACCACCGAGCTGGAATATGGCGTTACAGACAAGTTCACGGTCAGTGGTGCCGTCAAGGCCATGACCCTGGAAACCTCCGGACTGCTCATCGAGGGCTACCTGCCGGAGGAGAAAGACAGTGGCTGGGAACTCACCGGCTTCGAGGTGGCCATGAAATACAACTTCCTGAGCCCGGCTCTGGACGACTTCGGCCTCTCCGGCTATTGGTCATTCGACTACAGCAGCATCGACAAGCACTCCGGCCAGGACAAGACCACTATCTCCCTCGAATCCCTGCTGATCGGGCAAAAATACTTCCTTGAAGGCCAGCTGGTGTGGGCCGGTAACCTGGGTTTTGAGGGTACCTACGCCAAACGTGAACCTATTGATGACCTGCCGGCCGGATTTGAGTGGCCCACCGACCCCGAGATGGAGCTGGAACTGCTGGCCGGTACCGGTCTCACCTACCGCTTTGCCCCGGGCTGGTTCATCGGCGCGGAAGTCATGTACGAAACCGAGTTTGAAACCGAGGTCGGCCAGGAGCGCTGGTCGGTATTCGCCGGCCCTACCCTGCACTACGCCTCTGCCAAATGGTGGGCAACCCTCACCTGGTTTGAGCAGTTAAAAGGCGGCGGCGAAATGGTACAGGAAGATGACGATCTGCACCTGATCGAAAAGACCGAGACAGAAGTTCGCCTGAAGCTTGGCTACAACTTCTGAGGAGGAGCGTAATGCAAAATCGTGACCTGCTGTTAAGTGCCCTGCTGGCCCCGGTGGCAGCCTACGTTGCCCCTGCACTGGCTGAGGATTTTCTCACGGTGGCGCAGGCGCAACAGGCGCTGTTTCCCGTCGCTAACCGATTTGCCGAACACACACTGACGTTTACCAGTGAGCAGCGTAAAGAGATCAAAAAGCTGGCGGGTACCCGCCAGCGGGGCGATCAGCAGCAAGTGTGGCGGGCGGATAAAAACGGCGAACTGCAGGGCTGGTTCATTATTGATGAGGTTATCGGCAAACACGAATTCATCACCTACGCGCTGGCCATTTCACCGGAGGGAAAGGTGCTGGGCATTGAAGTCATGAGTTACCGTGAAACCCACGGCGGAGAAGTGCGCAAAGCGGAGTGGCGCGATCAATTCACCGGCAAGGATCTGCAGGACACCTTGCGCCTGGGCAAGGACATCAGCAACATCAGCGGCGCCACCCTCTCCTGTCGCAACCTTACCGACGGAGTAAAACGCCTGCTGACCCAGTGGGATCTGTACCTGCGCCATGGCTAGTCCTGCAGTCACCAGCGAGCCACTGCGGCGTATGCGCCCCCTGCTGGGCACATTTACCGAGGTTGCCGCCGGGGGTGCCAACGCTATGCCCGCCCTTGAGCGGGCATTTGCCGTTATGGAGCGGCTGCAGCAGGTACTCAGTTTTCACCGGCCCGATAGCGAACTCTCCCGCCTGAATCACAGTGATGGCCACTGGTGTGCATTGTCACCACCGACACTGCGGGTATTGAGGTTGGCGCGCTCGCTCACTGCTGCTAGCGACCACTACTTTAACTGCACCGTGGGGGGCGAGCTGATCCTGCGGGGGAAACTGCCCGACCACGGCGGCCGTTTCCTGCCCAACGGCCTGGCTGACGACATCGAGATTGACCTCGATCGCCAACGGGCACGGCTGCTGCGCCCCGTTCGGATCACACTGGACGGCATTGCCAAGGGATTTGCAGTGGATTGCGCCATCGCCACTTTGAAACAGGCACAGGTCAACTACGGCTGGGTCAATGCCGGGGGCGACCTGCGGGTGTTTGGTAATTACCAGCTGCCGGTCAGCCAGCGTCGCACAGATGGCCAGCTACGCCCAATCGGCGGATTAACCAATGCCGCCATGGCCAGCTCGCAGGTGGGAGATGCTGACGGACTCGCCGGGCTGGTAGTCAGCAGCCGGCAACCTCTCTGTGTAGAACCCAAAGTCTTCAGCATTATTGCCCGCTTTGCATGGCGGGCCGACGCACTGACCAAGGTTGCCGCCACCGCCCCGGAGTCAGAACGTGCGGCGACGGTAAGCAAACTCGGTGGCTGGCTGGTACCGGATATGGGAACAGGAGGGATGTAATGCGCAGACTGGCAGGCTACCCGCGCGGCTTTTACGGCTGCCTGATACTGGTCTTTGGCGGACTGGCCGCCAGCGGCCTGATGCTGTTGCCAAACATGCTACTGATGAAGCTGGATATTGAAACCGGTATGGATATCAGTGGCGGCTTACGCCTTGGCACCGCTGCAACTCACTGTTGCGCTGCCTTTCTCACGATGTTGCTACTGGGCTCCCTGCTCTCGGTACATGTGCGCGCCGGCCTGCATCGCCGGCAGAACCTGCTGACCGGCGTCAGCTTGCTGGTGTTGTTGGCGCTGGCGATGATGAGCGCTGTTGGCGTCTACTACTTTGGCAATGAGGATCTCAGCCTCGCCGCCAGTATTCTGCACGCCAGCGCCGGTCTTCTGATCTTGATAACCGTTCTGGCCCACGGCATCCGTGGCAACCAGCTCTTCAACCGTCGGCGCGGCAGACTGCGGCGCAACGGCAGATTTTCCTCTCAGTCCGCGGTATAACTGACCAGCGACTGCTGCTCGGTGGCAGCCGCCTCTTCGGTTTCCTCCCGGGTGTGGGCGCGGGCAATCAGCAGGTAGAGGCACGGCAATACAAACAGCGTAAACAGGGTGCCAATAAACATACCGGCCACCAGGATAATACCAATGCTGTTACGCGCCTCAGCGCCGGCACCCGTCACCAGTACCAGCGGGAAATGCCCCAAAACAGTAGCCGCTGTGGTCATCAGTACGGGACGCAGGCGGGTTTCCGCCGCGCCGCGGATAGCCTCCAGCTTGCTCAGCCCAGCGCTCTGCAAGTGATTGGCAAACTCCACAATCAGGATACCGTTTTTCGCCACCAGCCCCACCAGGGTAATAAACCCAATCTGGGAGTAGATGTTGATGGTGGTCCAACCCAGGTACGGAAACAGTAATGCACCGGTTAATGCCAGCGGCACCGAGCCCACCAGTACCACCAGCGGGTCACGGAAGCTGTTGAACTGCACCGCCAGCACAAAGTAGACAAACAGCAACGCGATACCCAGCGCGCCCACCAGGGTATTGCCCTCCTGCCGGATCTGGCGGGATTCACCGCCATAATCGATGGTATAGCCCGGTGGCAGCACCTCCCGCGCAATCTCCTCAACGATGCTTAAGCCCTCCTCCTTGGTGGTTCCGGGTAAGACACCACCAAAGACACGAAAGGAATTTTTCTGCTGGAACTTGCCATACTGACGCGGCGTCACACTCTGCTTTATGGTCGCGATGGCGGACAGCGGCACCAGCTCGCCGGCGGGCGTTCGCAACTGCAGGTCCAGCAGCGCCTCCGGCGTGGCCCGGTCCTGCCCCTCCACCATAGGGATTACCCGGTAGGCGCGGCCGTCCATATCAAAACGATTAACGTAATTACCCGACATCAATACCGACAACTGGCGACTGACACTGGCCAGGTCCATGCCCAGGTCGGCAATCCGCTCACGATCCAGCAGGAACTCCACCTGTGGCGAATCCAGTTTCAGTTCCGTGGAAGAGAACATAAACTTGCCGGTCTGCAAGGTGCGGGATACGATCTCGTTGGCGTAGCCCACCATCTCTCCAGGCGACTCGGTGGAGAGCACCACCATCTCCACGTCAAACCGTCCGGCGGTGGGCAGCGCAGAAAACAGGATCGGATAGACCCGGATCCCTGTCAGCGTCTGTGTCGCCATAAACACTTCCGGCCGCATCTCCACCACATTTTTCTCACGCTGCGAGAGATCCTCCAGGATCAGCCCACCAAAACCGGCATTGGGCCTGAGGATCTGCCAAACGTATTTGGCTCCGGGGACCTGCATCAACTTTTCAACCCCGTCGTGCATATAGTCAACGGTATAATCAATGGATGCGTTGGGGGGCGACTCGATAAAGAGATTGATAGAGCCCTGGTCCTCAATTGGTGCAAGCTCCTTCATGGAGAAGAGGTAAAACGGAACCGCCAGCAAGGTAACAAACAACCCCGCCACCAACACCTGTGTTCGCCAGTTAAGAATATGTAACAGAAGCCGACCGTAAATCCGGTGCAGGAAGTCGAACTTGTCGTTGACCCATCGGGTCATGGGCGCCTCACGCCCCGCCTCCTGATTGGCGTAGGCACTCATCACCGGCGACAGGGTCAGCGCCACCACCCCGGAGATCAGCACCGCTACCGACAGGGTGAAGGCAAACTCCTTGAACAGCATGCCGGTCAGTCCCGACAGCAATCCGATGGGGGCATAGACCGCGGCCAGGGTAATGGTCATGCCGATAATGGGGGACATAAGTTGCCGTGAGCTGGCCAGCGCCGCCTGGGTACGGCTCATCCCTTCACGCATGTAGCGGGCAACGTTCTCCACCACCACGATGGCGTCATCCACCACCAGCCCTACCGACAGTACAATGGCGAGAATGGTAAGCAGGTTAAGGGAAAAGCCCATCACTGTAATGACGGCCACAGCCCCCAGCAGCGAAATGGGAATGGTCACCAGCGGAACCAGAGCCGTGCGCACCGATCCCATCAGTGCCAACACCACGATACCCACCAGTACAATGGTCTCGGCCAGGGTGGTGAAGATTTCACGGATGGCATCGCGCATATAGAGGGTGCCGTCGTAACCGATATGAACCCGCATCCCCTCCGGCAGGGCTTTGTTAATCTCCTCCAGCTGCCGGTAGACCTCGTCACCGATCTCCAGCTCATTGGCGCCCGGCAACGGCCAGACAGACAAGTACACAGCGATATTCTGGCTGTGACGTGCGGTAACCTCGCCTTCATCCTCACCCAGTTCCACCCGGGCAACATCGCGCAGGTAAACCAGGCCATCGGGCGTCTCCCGCACCACCAGGGACTCGAAATCTGCCACCGTCTGCATGGTGGTATTGGCCAGCAGACTGTAGCGCTGGTTGCTGTTTTCACTCACACCCATGGTGGCGATGATGTTGTTTCCCGCCAGTGCCCCCTGAATATCCTGCGAGCTGACATTGAACTCCGCCATCTTCAACGGATCGATCCACACCCGCATGGCGGGATCGCGCCCGCCCTCGATACCGACCCGCTGCACGCCAGGGATGGACGAGAGAATCGGCGTGACATGACGGGACATATAGTCCGTCACTTCCGCCCGGCTGAAATTGGTGGTGAGCACATCCAGGTAGAAGACCGCACCCTGGCGATCCGCCCTCTGCACACTGATATTGGGGTCTTCGGCCCCGGCGGGCAGCTGGTAACGGATCTGTCCAAGACGCGACGTGAGCTCCGCCAGCGCCGAGGTCGAGTTCTCGTTGAGCTTGAGCCACACGGTCACCGTGCTGTGTCCTGGAATGGTGGTGGAATCCACGTAGTCCACACCGGGCACCGTCACCGCTACCCGCTCAATGGGCTCCGTGACAAACCCCTTTACGGTATCCGCGGAAGCGCCCAGATAAGGGGTGCTGATCACCAGCGAAGAGCTTTCCATCTGCGGGTATTGCAGGGTGGGAATCGATTGCGCCGCCTTGAGACCGGCCAGCACCAGCCCCACACACAGCACCACCGCCAGGATCGGGCGGGTGACAAAGATGTCCATCAGGTTGGGACGACCTTCGCGTCCACTCATGGCGTCGCGCCCTCAACTTTTGCCGCCTGTCCCGGTTGGGGACGCTCGCGCACATAGGTAAGGATATCCGGCGACAGTTTGAAGGAGCCCCTGGCGGCCACCAGTTCGCCGGCACTCAGCCCGGAGACCACGGTGACACTCTCCTCTCCCCTCTCGCCTACCATGACCGTACGCTGCCGCGCACGCCAGGCGTCTGCGTGCTCAGCGTCGGGTTCCAGCACATACACGTAGGTGCGATGAGGTTCGAAAGAGAGTGCAGTGCGCGGCACCGTTACCGCTTCGATGGAGCCCAGTGCCACCTTCACCCGCACTATCGAATTGACGGGCACCGGCAGGTCACCGTCGAAGCGGGCGCGCAGGGTGATATTACGGGAGCTGGCAGAGGCCACACTGTCTTTGGCGATCACTTCCGCACTGCGACTCTCCGCTATCCCCGGCAGTTCCACCTCAACCCGGCTGCCGATCTTTACCTGCGCCTGAGAGATAGGCAGGTGAAAATCCACCCAGTGATAATCGGTAATTCCCAGCAGGGTGACAATTTCAGTGTCGCTCTTCAGGTACTCGCCCACTTCAAAGTCATGCAGGCCAACGATGGCATCAAACGGCGCCCGCAGGCTCTTCTTGGCAATGATCGCCTGCAGCGCCATCACATCGGCCTGGGCAATAGCAAAATTGGCTTCCGCCTGATCGACGGTCTCTTCGCTAACACTCTTCTGTTTGCTCAGGCGTTTTACCCGGTCGAGATCTACGCGGGCCAGGTTGACCCTTGCCTTGGCAGCCTGCAACCGCGCCTGCTCTTCACTGATGTCCAGCTGCACCAGCAGGTCGCCCTGTTTAACCCGCGCGCCAGGTACGGCTTTCACCGCCGCGATCCGGCCAGCCACTTCACTGCGCAGCTGCAGGGACAAGGGCGCAACAATCTCACCAATGCTGGTGACGGTTTGTGGCAGTCGCTGTACCTTCGCCTCTACAGCCTCCACACTCTCCGAGGGTTCAGGATAGGATTTACCGAAGGCGATCATGGCCTGTATCTGCAGGTATTTATAAAGACCAAGGCCACTGAACAGCAGCAGACAGGCAGCGCCGGTGATCAACCAGCGAATTGGGGTTTTCATCAGAAGTATCCATTTCTCAGCGTGCAACCGGGAGAAATTGCACAAAATGAGCAGGATGATATCGGTCAGCGGCTGACGGCGGCAAGTAAACTTATGTCAGGGGACTGACGCCAATACAAAGCACAGGAAATCCGCACGCCACCTCAGCGCGCCAGGTGCTGCAGCCGCTCCTGCTCCGGGCAACAGCCACCGAGGTTAGCTGCGTTCAGGAGGATCACCTCAATCTCCTCCGTGATCTCCTCCTGACGCAACACGTTACCCTGCCGCAACAGTTCCGCGGCACGCTCATCCAGGTGCTTTACTGCACCCTCCATATGAATCAAACGCTGGTGATTTTCAGCGTGTAACGACGCATAAAGCATTTGAAACATCAGTGCGAACAGATAGTGCTCCGCCAGGCCACCCAACACCACCGCCGGTGACAGATTCAGCAGTGGCGGAATATTGTCTCGCCCCTTAGCCTTCGCCAGGCCGACAAACGGCGGTAACACGGGTTTTACCACCACATCGCCCCTGCCGCTGTGGTACACCGCGCGCAATTCCAGGTGCGGGTGAGCCCCCTGCAGCTGGTGCAGGTGTTGCACCAGCTGCTGCAACAGTGGCGCCAGATCTTCCGCCATGCTGGCACCTTCCAGCGCCGCTACCAGGCGTGGATCATCCTGCAACAGCGACTGCAGCTTTTGGCCCACCACCAGGATCAGGTCCCCCGGCGCATCACTCTCTGCAATATCCGGGACGATCTGCGGCAACTGCTGTTGCAGCTGTGCCAGCAGTTGCTGGTTAAAGTCGCCACAGAAACCGCGTTCACTGCCAATCACCAACCAGGCGCGCACAGGTTTGCCGGGCGCCGGTGGCACCATGTCCGGGTAGCTGTGCAGCAGATCCGCTGCGGCGGTTTCAATACTGGCCACCACGGCCTGCTGGGCTTCGATATAACGCTCCAGCTTGCGTGATTCCATATAGGCCAGGGTTTTCATGGAGTTCATGATTTCACGAATCTCGCCAAGACTCTCCCGGTGCTCTTGCAACTCGCGCCTCTGGCTCACGACTCACCGGCCTCCCCCGTGCCAAGCCAGCGGGCCACAGCCTGCTCCCACAGTTGCCGCGGACTGTCGAGCCCCAACTCCTCCTGTCCGGCAACCGCCAGCAACAGAGTCAGCAAAGGCCGGTTAACCTCGTTCAGTCGCAGCTGATCAAAGCGGCCATCGTTAAACGCCACCATCCACGCCAGTTGCTGGGTGGCGCTGAGGGGCGCCAGGCGATCCTGCTTCAGGAGCTCACGCAGTACCCGCCCACGGCGAATGGAGGCTTCCATACCGGGCTCCAGTCGGGCACCAAAACGGGTAAACACCTCCAGCTCCAGAAACTGCAGGTAATCCAATTTCATGCGGCCCGCCTCCTTTTTTATGGCCGGGTGCTGGGCGCTGCCGCCAATGCGCGACACGGATCGACCAATATCGATCGCGGGCCGAAAGCCGGAAGCGAACAGCCGCTGGTCCAGATAGACCTGACCATCGGTAATGGAGATAAGGTTGGTGGGAATGTAAGCGGCAATCTCCCCCAGACGGGTTTCGATAATCGGCAACGCGGTAATACTGCCACCACCATAACTGGCGTTGAGGCAAGTGGCCCGTTCCAGCAGACGCGCGTGCAGGGAAAAAATATCCCCCGGATAGGCCTCTCTTCCCGGTGGGCGCCGCAACAGCAGCGACAGCTCTCGATAGGTCAGCGCATGAGTGGAGAGATCGTCATACACCACCAGCACATCCCGCCCCTGCTGCATCCAGTACTCTGCCAGTGCACTGCCGGCAAACGGCGCGAGGTGCTGCAAACCCGGCAGAGTGCTGGCTTCAGCCACCACCACCGTGGTGTATTCCATGGCGCCCTGCGCGCGCAGCAACTCAATGGTATTCACGACCGTGGAGCGCTTCTGCCCAATCAGAACATAGACGCACAACACATCCTGACCACGCTGGCGAATCACAGTATCCAGTGCCAGTGATGAACGACCCGTGCCCTCGTCACCGATCAACAGCTGCCTCTGACCACGGCCAATGGGCACCATGGTGTCCAGCATCTTGCTGCCGGTGTAGAGCGGTTGCTGAACAAATTCACGGGCGATAATTGGCGGCGACGGGCTCTCCAGCGGCTGCTGTTTCACCGTCGCCGGCGGTGGCCGGTTATCCAGAGGCGTACCCAACGGGTCCACCACACGGCCCAGCAGTTCGTCACCGGCGCCAATACTCAGCACCGAACCGCTGCGCTGCACTTCGGTGCCCGCCGTCAGCGCCTCGGTGTCACTCAACAACACCGCACCGATCAGCGTCTCTGTAATATCGAACACCATGGCCCGGCTGCCGTCGGCAAACAACAGCAGGTCATCCATGGCCGCAGAGGGCAAACCACTGATCCAGGTAATACCATCCCCCACCGACACCACACGGCCGCGCTCCCGCAAACGCAGTTGCGGTTTGTAAGCCTGCAGCCAGTCCTGCTGCTGTTGCAACAGCCCGGTCTCTTTCAGCGTTTCAGCCATGTTCACCCAATGTCGCAAAGCCGCTCAACTCATCGGCCAGATTAAAACCCAGCTCCCAGGCGCCGACGGTGATGCGCACCCCGGCCAGCAGATCTGCCTGGCGCTGCCACTCCCACTCGGAGATTTCCGGCAGGCACTGCTGCAACGCCGCTTCCAGGCGCTCACGCTGGTCGTCGCCGAGGCTCCAGGCACTGGCAATCGTGGCCTGGCTGCTGCGTTCCCCATTGTGACGCTGCAGCCGGGAGCGCTGCTCAGGATCCAGCTCCAACAGCTGGTTGATCAGCAGTTCGGTGAGTCGTTTTTCCGTCTCTGGCCCGGCCCCCAGTCGCAGCAGCTGTGCCGCAAACTGCGCCCCCTGTTGCATGGCGACCCGCTCCTGCTGCAGTAAACGATTCTGCTGCTGGCGCTGCTCTGCCACCTCGGCACCATGGCGCATGGCTGCCAGCTCCTGCTGCAACCGGTCACGCTGCTGCTGCCGTTCAGCGGCCATTTCCTGTTGTAACTGGTTACGCGCCTGCTGCTGCTCCTGCTGCCATTTGGAAAGTCGCTGCTGATACTCGTCCTGCATCGCCGTAGCTTGGGTGCGCAGCGTCTCGGCCTCTTGCTGCTGCTGTGCCACCGACTCCTGTCGCCGGGCGATAATGGCCAACACCGGACGGTAGAGAAAGTGCTTCAGTATCCAGATCAGCACCAGGAAATTGATAATTTCGAGCACAAAAGTGCTCCAGTTCAGTTCCACTCTGATTGACTCCCCGCGTCAGCCATTACGGTCTCCATGCTATACCTTGGTGTCCCCGCTACTGCGGTAGCAGATACTCGAGCAGCGGATTGCGGAACAGGATGATCAATACAATCACCAGCACATAAATGGCCAGCGACTCGATCATGGCGAGTCCGATAAACAGTGTTCGCATAATGGATTTTTCAGCCTCCGGCTGGCGCGCCAGTGCATCCAGCGCTCGGCTGATAGCCAACCCCATGGCAATGGCCGGCCCCAATACCCCGATCGCGATGCCAATAATGGCGACGACGGTAGAAGCCTGGGTAAATGTGGAGAGATCAGCCATGGTTTACTCCTTGCCAGACGATGTGGATATGGATTGCATGCCACCGGCGACATAGATCAGCGCCAGCATGCCAAAGATGTACGCCTGCACCAGCGCTTCAATCACATGCAACATAAGAATTGGTACCGGCGCCAGGAAGCCGGCCACCATCAGGATCAGCAATGCCGCCATTTCCAGGCTCATCATATTGCCGAACAGGCGCACGGCCAGGGCGATGGTACGACTTAATTCGCTGATAATGTGAAACGGCAGCATCAGCGGGCTGGGTGCCAGATAGTGTTTCAGGTAGGCGCCAATTCCCTGGGCGCGGATACCACTCCAGTGGGCGTAGAAAAAGACCAGCAGTGCCAGCCCGCTGGTGGTGGAGAGATCGCGGGTGGGCGAATGCACCCCGGGGATGAGGCTGCAGAGGTTTGCCACCACCAGGAAGATCCACAGGCTGCCGACAAACGGCAGTAACAACCGCGAGTGCTCGGGGGCAACTTCCTGAATCGCCTGGTCGATAGTGACAATCACCCCCTCCACCGCTGTCTGCAGAGGTCCGGGCTGCAACTGCAAGCGGCGCGACAACAGCCAGCAGGCCAGCGCCAGCAGCGCCATAATCACCCAGGTGGTAACCACAGTATTGGTAATCACCACAGGGCCGAGCTGCCAGATAACCGCGATGCTCATCTCGCCTGCACCCATGGCCTATTCCTTGTTGATAAACAGATAGACATTAACGGCACCCAGAACCACCCCGGTCAATATCAGGCTGACGGTCCAGCGACTGGAATAACCCGCTTGCAAGCTGTCCAGCCAATGGCCGAGATAGGCGCCACCCACAATCGGCAACACCAGCAACAACCCCAGGGTGCCGGCGTAGACCGTCTGGCCCATCAGGGTGGGGTGTTCCCGTTGCGCCTTTTGCATTCGCTGCGCCTGCTGCTCCACCCGCTGACGCAGCTCCTCCTCTTTTTCCTTCATTACAGCGATCCGCCCTGGCGACTGACATCCCACATACGGCGCAGGAACTCATTTTCCAGCTGCCGCAGGCTCTGCTTCATCTCCTGCAACTCCCCCTCTTCCTGCAGCAGCGTTTGCTGCAGGGCTTCACTGATCCGTCGGTAGTCGCTGTCGAGCAGATAACGTCGGCTGCTGATGGTCAAACGGTTGCCAGCAAAATGCAGCACCGCTACTGGAACCGCCAGATAGCGCCAGTCCGGCGTGCGCGTCGCTGCCGACGCCAGCCGAAAGCGCGCCAGCCCGGTTGCCAGCACGGTGGTAAAGCGGGCGTGGCCCGCCAGCAGGGAAAAACTGCCGGACGCATCCTCACCGATAAAGGCCTGCACACCCGTGAAGGTTTCCATGTGGGTGGCATCCTGCAACTGTAGGGTAAAGGTGTTCATGGTGACATTCCTTCTGCAGCAGCCCCTGCCGCAGCAGCCGGCTTGTCGGGATCACCCATGGCACCACGCATATAGCAACGGGACTCGGGCACGTCATCAAAACGTCCCAACAGGAAGGCCTCACAATCGTCCAGGGTCCGGGCCACTGGCACACTGACGCCGGCGATACCGGTGTGGGTTGCAGCGGCGGTGAAAGGCTGGGTCAGGTAGTGTTGCAGCTTGCGGGCACGGGCCACCATCTGCCGGTCGGCGGCGGACAGCTCCCCCATGCCCAGCATGGTAATAATGTCTTCCAGCTCACGATAGCGGGCCAGGTGCTCCCGCACCCCTTCGGCGATATCGTAGTGGCGCGCCCCGAGGGTGTTGCGATCCATCAGGCGGCTGCCGGAGCGCAGCGGATCCACCGCCGGGTAGATTCCCTTGCCGGCCTGGTCGCGGGAGAGGATGACCGTCGTGTCCAGGTGGCTGAGGATGGCCGTCACCGCCGGATCGGTCATATCATCAGCTGGCACATAGACCGCCTGCACCGAGGTGATGGCACCCTGGCGGGTAGAGAGGATACGGTCCTGCATCTCCGCAACCTCACTGATCAGGGTTGGCTGGTAGCCCACCGTGGCCGGCATGCGTCCCAGCAGACTGGAGACCTCACTGCCGGCCTGCACAAAGCGGAACACATTATCCATCACCAGCAACACTTCCCTCGAGAGCGTATCCCGCAGGTACTCGGCGTAACTCAACGCCGACAACCCCACCCGGAAGCGGATGCCGGAAGGCTCATCCATCTGCCCGAACACCAGCAGCGACTGGGGCAATACGCCGGCCGCGCGCATCTCGTGCCAGAGTTCATGCCCCTCCCGCAGACGCTCACCGACGCCGGCGAAGACCGACACCCCCTCGTGCAACGTCGCCACCGCGTGCATAAATTCCATGATCAGTACGGTTTTGCCCACCCCGGCGCCGCCAAACAGACCTGTCTTGCCGCCTTTGACAAACGGGCACAACAGATCCACCACTTTAATGCCGGTTGGCAGCACCTCCCCCACCCCAACGGCGTCACTGAGCGGAGGCAAACGACTGTGAATATTGCGATAACCGGTAGCGGTTAAGCGCTCGCCACCGTCCAGGGGCTCGCCAAAGGCGTTGAGCAGACGGCCGAGACAGTCAGGGGTTACCGGTACATGCAGGGGGGCACCGGCATCATAGATCGGCATGCCACGGTAGAGGCCACTGCTGCGATGCAGTGCCACCGCGCGAATACGGGTTTCATCCAGGTGCTGGTGAACTTCGAACAGGCAGGTCTCGCCCTGCAACTGGGCGATCAGGGCCTGTCGCAACGGCGGCAGGCGATCACAGGCGATGACCACCACCGGACCGTGAACTTCCGTGATATGCCCCACCGGATCCGTCGGCACTTCTGCCTCAGGCTCTCTCTTCTGCCATTCCATCGCGCAGCTCCCTGTGGAATTACCCCGCCTCGCCACCTGCCAGCCGTTGCGTCTGTCAGGAGAATTCAGGCAACCTTTGCCACAATATCATGCAATACGTCCCCGGCGCGCTCTACCCTGTCAGCGGCATTGGACATGTGTCGGTAGACTTCGCGGCGCTTGAGGATTTCCACCACAAAGCCCACCACCGAACCCACAGCTGCCAATTCCCGCTGGGTCAAGGTCTGCATCAACACCTCCAGTGAATCCGCCGCCTGTTGCTGCTCCTCGGTCAGGTTGGCCTGGTAATGACCGGCATTGAACAGCTCTGATAAGGCCTTGCGATAGACCCGCTCTGTGGCTCTCTCGGTACGGCAGGCAACCTCTGCATCGGCTTCAGCGCGCAGCGGTGCCAATTGCAAATGGGCAAATCCGCGCTGCAAGGCCTGCGCTCCTTCATACAGCAGCTCCGCCATGGCCAGCGTGTGTTCGTCAGGGCCCAACCCCAGCCCCCGCATTTCGCGCACCGTGGTTTTGGTGTAGTTGAGGATATCGTTGAGGGCAGCGATTGACCGGTAGATATCCTCGCGGTCGAAGGGTGTGGCAAAGGCCCGATGCAGTACAGTCATGTTTTCTGCCCTCAGCTGCTGACCGAGATGCTCCAGTTCTACCACCCTGTCGGCGCTGGTATCGTCACCGCTGCGCATGTAAGCCAGCAACTGCCCGGTGGCTTCAACCACCAGCTCACACTGTCGATTCAGCAATCTGTAAAAATCCGGCATGGAGGGAAACAGCTTGTGCCACCACGCGGACAACCAGCTCGGGTGTTTGTCCTGGCCCTGGCCCTGGCCATTGCCACTGCCCCAGCGTTCAGACGCCATCGGTTAACCACCCTGTAACAGATAAAATACCGGCCACGCCAACAGCGCCCCCAGCAGCGCTGAACCCGGCAGCGTAAACAACCAGGTGAGCCCAATCTCCCGCGCCTTGACCCAGTGCACCGCCCGAGGTCTTTCCGCCGCACCCAACCCCATAATAGACGAGCTCACCACATGCGTGGTGGAGACGGGCCCCCCAACCAGGGATGCCCCCAGAATCACCAGCGAGGATGAGAGCTGGGCATTAAGCCCGTGCAGGGGACGCAAGCGGTAGATCCCATAACCAACCGTTTTGACAATACGCCAGCCCCCCAGCACCGTCCCCAGCGTAATGCTGCCCGCACTGGCGAAGATCACCCACACAGGTACTTCAAAGTGCTGCAGGAAACCGCCCAGCAGCAGTACCAGCGTGATAATACCCATGCCTTTCTGGGCATCGTTGGTACCGTGTGCAAACGCCAGCACGGCCGCGGTCAGCCACTGTAACTGTCGCAAGGGTTTGTTGATTGAGGGGTGTGCCGCACGCAGCAGGAAACAGCTCAACCGGTGGAGCAGGAAACCGGCGGCAAAACCCAGCAATGGCGAGAGCAACAGCGATAGCAGCACCTTGGTAACACCCAGCAGCTGCCCCCGCTCCAACTCACTCAAGCCCCACAACACCTGAGCCGGACCAACCGTGACAGACACCGCACCCACAAGGCCTCCCACCAGGGCGTGGGAGGAAGACGACGGCATGGCGAGACGCCAGGTAATCAGGTTCCAACCGACGGCCGCCACCACCGCACACAACACCAGACTGACCCCGAGGATCGCCGGGACGCCCTGCAACGACACAAAACCACCGATGGTATCGGCCACCAGAGTGCCGGCCACCAGTGGGCCGATAAAGGTGAATACCCCAACAAGCAGCAATGCCGGCCCGGGCGCCAGCGCCTGTGACGCAATCAGGGTCGCGATCATATTGGCGGCGTCATGGAAACCGTTGGTGAGGTCAAACAGCAGCACCAGAGCAATGGTCACCAGCACCAGGCCGATAGCGACTGTCATTTACTGCCCCCAACAGCCGCTGGCGTGGAAGGCCGGCAAATGCCGATGCCCCGAGCCGCAGAAACTTTTGCAATACACCCCCTCACGCCCCCTGTCAGACCTGATGTCATCTTCACCGGAAATTATCCGCGCTGCCTTGATCGCGCGCAAACCGCGAACGGAGCACCACAAACTGGCATAAAAAAAGCGCTGTCGAAACAGCGCTTTTTCAGGTCAGCCGCCGTGGCTGTCAGTGGCATAACCTCATTGATCAGAGGATATCCAGCAGCTCCACTTCGAACACCAGGGTAGCGTAAGGCGCGATAGAACCACCGGCACCACGCTCACCATAAGCCAGGTTGTAGGGAATGGTCAGTTTCCACTTGGAGCCCACAGGCATCATCTGCAGGGCTTCGGTCCAGCCGGCAATTACGCCGTTTACCGGGAACTCGGCTGGCTGGCCGCGCTGTACAGAGCTGTCAAAGACAGTGCCGTCGATCAGGGTACCGTGGTAGTGGGTGCGCACGGTCGAAGACGCGGCAGGCTTGTCGCCATTGCCTTCCACCAGGATTTCGTACTGCAGGCCGGAGGCGGTTACCGTCACGCCCTCTTTTTTGGCGTTTTCCACCAGGAAAGCCTGACCTTCGGCGGACATCTCCTCGGCACGCTTCTCTTCCTGCTCCTTCAGGCGCGCCTGAATTTCGCGGAAAGCTTCGTTGATCTCCTCGGCAGGCACCTGCAGGCCAGCAGCCTTGAGGCCGTCGGCAAAACCGGCCATAGCGGCGTCGTGATCAAAGCCCTGGAACGGGGCGGTAGCCAGCTGATCACCCATCTGGCGACCAATACCGTAACTGGCTTTCTTTTCCTGTGTATCAAAAGCAGACATAAGCGTACACCTGTAAACATGCAAAAGGCCGGGAGTTTAACACACCCGGCCCTCTTCCCCCACCCTCGGCAACAACCTGCGCTGCCGCTTGAGGGTCAGTGAATGATGCTCGCCAGCCCCAGGGTCAGGGCGTAGCCCACGCCGTAGGCGACAATCAATGCCGGCACATAGCGCAGGTAACTGACAAAGGTAAGCTCCTCGATTTTGCTCATGGCCAGGATGCCGGCGGCGGAGCCAATAGCCAGCAGGGAGCCACCCACACCCACGGCGTAGGTCAGGGCCAGCCACTGGGTGGTACTCAGTACCGGGTCAGCCTTCAGCAACGCTGCCGTCAGCGGCACGTTATCCAGCAACGCAGAGGCCATGCCGGCAAAGAAGTTGGACACCTCCGGCGAGTAGTTGCCGTAAACCTGTGCCAGCATCTCCAGGGTCCCAATCTCCTTGAGCATGCCCACCAGCAACAGGATACCGAGGAAGAACAGCAGCGTGTCGTACTCAACCTGACGAATGTACTCGAGGATACGGGTCTGCTCACTGTCACTGCTGACGGTGCGGCCCACCAGGAACATCAGCGACAGACCGGTGAGGAACGTGAGCACCGGTGGTATGCCGAACAGTACATTCATCAACATGGTGGCGACAATGGTGGTGAAAAAGATCGCGGCGATCCAGATATCGACACGCTCGTAGCGCATCTCCACCGGCTGCAGTACCAGCTCGCCCTCCAGCTTGATGGCAAAGATGGCCGCCAGCACCAGCACCCCGGTAGCCGACGGGATCATCAGCGTCAGCAGCTGGGACATGGAGACGTGACCACCGAGGAAAATCATCAGTGTGGTAACGTCACCGGTAATCAGTGCCACCCCACCGGAGTTAACCGCGAACACCACCAGCGTGGCCATTTTCAGTTTGGTTTTGCGGTCCAGCTCAAACACCTGGATCAGCCCCAGGCTCACCAGTGTCGCGGTCACGTTGTCACAAATGGAGGAGAGCAGCAGCGAGAATATCGCCACCCGCAGCAGCAGGCTACGCACCGACAGGCGCTTGGGGAAAATACTGCGCACAAAATTCTGCACCACGCCCTTGGCATTGAGGTATGCCACGAAGGTCATGGTGGACATGAGAAACAACCACAGCGATGCGATTTCCAGCAGGTTCTCATCCAGCCGCTCGGAAACCAGGTGCTGGTTATCGCTATTGCCGGCGTGAATAAACAGACTGATCCAGGCTAAACACCCCAGAAACAAAGTGGTTTTGGCTTTATTGACGTGAATGACTTCTTCGAGAACGATACAGACGAGAGCGACCACCGCCAGGGCGATCAGATACATCTCAAACATTGAACAACCTCATCACCTGAACGGTGAACCTGAACTAGAAAATCGGCGCGCGCATGAAACCACAACCGCTGGTCATCAACCATCGGACTTTGGTCTATTATGCGAAAGCAACACCGGCGCTAACCCTGAGGTAACGCCGGGGTTCAGAAGCTGTATCAGTCCACAAACACGCGGGCGTTGCGGAACAGCCGCATCCAACCGCTGTCTTCCTGCCACTCATCCGGACGCCAGGAGTTGCTCACGGCCCGGAAGACCCGCTCGGGGTGCGGCATCATGATGGTTGCGCGGCCATCTTCGGAAGTAACGCAGGTGATCCCCTTGGGGGAGCCATTGGGGTTGGACGGATAATCCATGCTGTAGTGCTTCTGGTTATCCAGGTAGCGCATGGCCACCAGACCGCCACGATGTACCTGATCCAGGTGATCGTCGGAACTGAACTCCGCGCGCCCTTCACCGTGAGCCACCGCCACCGGCATCACCGAGCCCACCATGCCATCGAACAGCACAGATGGTGACTTCTCAATGCCCACCAGGCTGAAGCGCGCCTCAAACTGTTCAGACAGATTGCGCACAAAACGAGGCCAGTGGTCAGCACCCGGCACCAGCTCCTTGAGGTTGGACATCATCTGGCAGCCGTTACACACACCAAGACTGAAAGTCTCCGGACGATGGAAGAAGGACTGAAACTGGTCTCGGGCACGGGCGTTAAAGAGAATGGTTTTTGCCCACCCCTCGCCGGCACCCAGCACGTCACCATAACTGAAGCCGCCACAGGCGACGAGACCACGGAAATCCTTCAGGTTGGCGCGTCCGGCCAGAATATCACTCATGTGCACATCGACCGCCTCAAAGCCGGCACGATCGAACGCTGCGGCCATCTCCACGTGACCGTTGACGCCCTGCTCGCGCAGAACCGCCAGACGCGGACGCACACCGGTATTAATGTAGGGAGCAGCCACGTCTTCATTGACATCAAAGGTCAACTCTACAGAGAGGCCCGGATCAATCTTTGTAATGGCCTCAAACTCCGACTTGGCACAATCGGCGTTATCCCGCAGTGCGGCGATGCGATAGCTGGTTTCGCTCCAGAGGCGCTGCAGTTCGGAACGCGACTCTTCATAGATAATGTCAGCGTTCATCTCTACACGAATGGTGTCGTGATTATTGAGCCACCCCAGGCGTTCGATTTGCACGCCGGCCGCGGCAAAGCGCTCCATAACCGCCTTCACCCGTGCGGAACCCACCTGCAGCACAGCGCCCAGCTCTTCATTGAACAGAACGGCCAGCGCATCGTCACCCAGGGTATCAATGTTGATATCAACACCGCAGTGACCGGCAAACGCCATCTCCGCTACGGTTGCGAACAGGCCGCCGTCACCACGGTCGTGGTAGGCCAGCAGGTCGCCCTCGGACAAACTCTGCTGCATGGCCGCGAAGAACCCTTTCAGCGCCTGCGGGTTATTGAGGTCAGCGGGCTCCTGCCCCATCTGGTTGCAGGTCTGCGCCAGGATGGAAGCGCCGAGACGGTTACGCCCCTCACCAAGATCCACATACAGCAGCTCAGAATCACCCTTGTCGGTGCGCAGTTGTGGCGTCACCACCTTGCGCACATCGGTTACCGGTGCAAAAGCGGAGATCACCAGAGACAGCGGCGCGGTGACAGATTTGTCTGCACCCTCCTCCTGCCATGCCGTGCGCATGGACATGGAGTCCTTACCCACAGGAATGGTAATTCCCAGTTCCGGGCACAACTCCATACCAATCGCTTCGACCGTGCGGTAGAGCTTTTCGTCCTCACCCGGATGGCCCGCAGCGCACATCCAGTTGGCGGAAAGTTTAATATCGGACAGCTGGCGAATCGGCGCCGCTGCGATGTTGGTAATGGCTTCACCCACCGCCATACGACCGGAGGCAGGACCGTCCAGCAAGGCGGTCGGGGTGCGTTCACCCATGCTCATGGCTTCACCGGCGTAGGTGTCGTAGGCCTGGGTGGTTACCGCGCAGTCAGCCACCGGCACCTGCCAGGGACCCACAAACTGGTCCCGCGACACCTGACCGGTCACAGAGCGGTCACCAATGGTAATCAGGAAACTTTTGCTGGCCACTGTCGGGTGCTGTATCACCCGCTCAGCCGCATCATAAACAGAGATGCCGTCAAAATTGAGCGCAGCAGTTGTGTACTGGCGGGTCTCTGCGGTGCGGTGCATTTTTGGCGGCTTGCCAAACAGCACAGACATGGGCAGGTCCACCGGCCTGGTATCAAAATGCTTGTCGTTCAGAATGATGTGGTCTGTGGCATTGGCTTCACCCACCACCGCGTAGGGGCAACGCTCCCGCTCGCAAATCGCTTCGAAGGCAGCCAGATCTTCCGGCTGGATGGCGAGCACATAGCGCTCCTGCGCCTCGTTGCACCAGATCTCCAGCGGCGTCATGCCGGGCTCATCATTGTGAATATTGCGCAGCTCAAACGTGGCACCACAGCCGCCGTCCTTCGCCAGCTCCGGGAAGGCGTTGGAGAAACCGCCGGCGCCGACGTCGTGGATAAAAGCGATGGGGTTGCCACCACCCAACTGCCAGCACTGGTCGATCACCTCCTGACAGCGACGCTCGATCTCCGGGTTCTGGCGCTGCACGGAGGCGAAGTCCAGGTCTTCGGAAGAGGAACCTGAAGTCATGGACGAGGCGGCACCGCCGCCAAGACCGATCAGCATGGCCGGGCCACCGAGGGCGATCAGTTTTGCTCCCGGCGCGAACTCGTGCTGATCCACATGTTCGGCCTTGATGTTGCCGTAGCCGCCCGCCAGCATAATGGGCTTGTGGTAACCGCGACGCTCGCCGTCAAAGTTCTCTTCAAAGGTGCGGAAGTAACCACAGATATTCGGACGGCCAAATTCATTATTAAAGGCAGCACCACCCAGCGGGCCTTCAATCATAATGTCCAGTGGAGTGACGATGCGATTGGGCTTGCCGTAGTTTTCTTCCCACGGCTGGGTATAACCCGGGATTTGCAGGTTGGATACTGTAAAGCCAGTAAGCCCTACCTTGGGCTTGGAGCCGCGACCAACCGCGCCTTCATCACGAATCTCACCACCGGCGCCGGTACCGGCGCCCGGGAATGGAGCAATGGCGGTCGGGTGGTTATGGGTCTCCACCTTCATCAGAATGTGGATATCCTCATGATGGTAACCGTAGCTTTTGGTCACCGGGTCAGGATAGAAACGACCGGCCTTGCTACCCGCAATAACCGAGGCGTTATCCGCGTAAGCCGACAACACATTATCGCCGCCCTGCTCGTAGGTATTCTTGATCATGCCAAACAGGGACTTCGGCATCTCTTCGCCGTCCAGAGTCCATGAGGCATTAAAGATTTTGTGACGGCAGTGCTCCGAGTTCGCCTGGGCAAACATCATCAGCTCCACGTCTACCGGGTTGCGGTCCAGCCCCTCGAAAGCCTCAACCAGGTAGTCAATCTCGTCATCCGCCAACGCCAGACCCAACGCAGTATTCGCCTGCGCCAGCGCCGCGCGCCCGCCACCCAGCACATCCACACTGGACTGTGGTCGCGGCTGCTCGTGGCGGAACAGCTGCGCAGCCTGCCCCAGCTCAGTAAACACCGCCTCGGTCATGCGGTCGTGGAGCACCGCGCGGACTGATGCGCTGTCGGTCACGCCCTTAACGTAGTAGGCAATACCCCGCTCCAGGCGATCGATATTGGTCAGGCCCGCGTTATGGGCAATATCTGTCGCCTTGGAGGACCAGGGAGAAATAGTACCCGGACGAGGAGCCACCAGGTACAGCTCACCCTCGCAGTCACCGGCGGCTTCAGATGGACCGTAAACCAGTAACTGCCGCAAAACCCGCAACCCGGACTCATCCAGCTCCGCCTTCAGGTCAGCAAAGTGCATAAACTCGGCGTATACCGCATTCACCCCGGCGTCTGCCTGTTGCAGGGTGGCAAGAAGTTTCTGGGTACGAAATGAAGAAAGTGCCGGAGCGCCGCGCAGGGTCAGCATAGTCGGTAATGACCTCTTGGTTCTTGATGGATCCTGGTTCAGAGAGTGGGGGAACGACCCGATCAGGCGCGCTGCAACAGCGTGTCGGCTGCAAGCTTTCAGGCGACAACCAGTATGGCCCGAACGCCCCCCGCGAAAAGGCCGACATTGTACTGAATATCGTTCCTCTTAGCAGCTTTTGCCTCTATTTAATCACCAGCTCCCGGCAACCCGCAGCGCGCCCCCCGGAATCAGCGCCGGGCAACGAACAAGGGCCCGACAAGCCCTCCCCGCTGCCACAGACCGGCAAACTGGTTTAAAGAAAATTTACCAGGGCGGTAAAAAATACCAATCAGGCAGCCTCCGGGAAAAGAAAGCGGCGCCAGATGCGCGCTATCCGGTTAGGAGTCGCTCACGAGGCCAAACCTTAAACTGCCTGCTACACTATTAAAGTGCAAAAAACAAGCTATTGCGTCACGCACTTTGCGGCTAGAATTGCGCGAAATTTGAACTTGATAGCCAAAAATGTCGACCAGCTCACGGATTTGAGCACACTATCGACGCCCGGCTATCGCCCCTGCTGGCCCTCACCGAGGGAGAGCCGTGACGCAGGAAATGTCGCCCGCAACCGAATCCGGGGGACGCTGTTCAGGAACCATCAATGACGAGGCAAGCAATATGGACGCTAACCCCGACGCCAAACAAAAGGAGACTCAAATGCCGAAACGCAAGCTGAGCCTGCTTCGGTGTGTGGCCGCGTTGATGGTAATCCCGGCTGCAGCCCTGATCCTGACCGGTAGCCATACCCCCAATGAACTGGAACGGGTATTGGCGGCCGGGCAGCTGCAAATCGTCTCCCGCAACGGGCCCTCCACCTACTTTGAGGGGCGCCAGGGACTGGATGGCTACGAGTACTCACTCGCCAAGGGCTTCGCTGACAGCCTGGGAGTAGAACTGGTGGTCGCCGAGCGTGATGACCCCGCCACCCTGCTGCATTCAGTCAACAACGAGCAGATCCAGCTGGCCGCTGCCGGCCTCGCGGTCACCCCCGAGCGCGCCAGGCAGGTGCGCTTTACCACTCCTTATATGCAGGTATACCAACTGGTGCTCTACCGCAGTGGCGGTAACAAACCCAGGAGTATCGAAGACCTGTACGATAAAACACTGGTAGTGGCCGCCAACAGCGCCCACGCTGAGCAGCTGCGGAACCTGGCTTCGGAGCACCCGCAACTGCAGTGGCGGGAAATGTCTGACATGGACACCAGCGACCTGATGGAGCTGGTGCACCGAGGCGAAATTGATGCCGCCATTGTTGACTCCAACACCTATACCCTCAACCGCAACCTCTACCCCCGTGCACGCAAGGCGTTCCGGCTGAAAGAGGAAGCCGACGACCTGGCCTGGGCATTTGGCAAAAGCGACGACGACAGCCTGTTCCGGCTGGCACAGGCCTATCTGGCGGAAAAGCGGGTCTCGGGCGAACTCAAATCCCTGAAGAACCACTACTACGGCCAGATACAGGAACTGGACACCGGCAGCGCCGTGACCTTCTCCAACCGTCTCGACAGCCGCCTCCCCCTCTGGCAGGAAACCCTGCAGGAAGCGGCGCAGGAGACCGGACTGGACTGGCATCTGCTGGCAGCCATCAGTTATCAGGAGTCGCACTGGGATGCGGATGCCCGCTCCTATACCGGAGTGCGCGGCCTGATGATGCTCACCCGCACCACCGCCGAGGAGATGGGCGTAGAGGATCGCCTTGATCCCGTACAGAGCATTCGCGGCGGGGCCCGCTATTTCCGCAAGCTGCTGGATCGTGTTCCGGCAGGTATTCAGGGGGATGATCGCATCTGGATGGCACTGGCAGCCTATAACGTCGGTACCAGTCACCTCGAAGATGCCCGCATCCTGACCCAGCGCATGGGCGGCAATCCCGACAAGTGGGATGACGTCAGCCAGCACCTGCCTCTGTTGGCGCAGGGCAAGTACTACCGCACCGTCAAGCACGGCTATGCCCGTGGCTGGGAGCCAGTTGCCTATGTGCAGAACATTCGTGGCTTCTACAACACCATCGCCCTGCACCAGCTGCAGCTGCAGCGCCGCCTGGTCTCCATGGTAGATCATCAGCCCAACGCCGCGCAGTTTGTACCGGTATCCGCGAACTCACTCGACCTGCTGTAAGCGTCAGCAGGTAGCCGCAACAAAATCCGGGGCCTAGTGCCCCCCCTCCCGGCCGTCAGCATCCTCGCCTGGCGCAGCCGCCTGCTGCGCATCGCGCCGCAACCGCTTCACCGCAGCCCGCCGATGGCGGAAGAAATCCTGCATCAGCTCCCGGGCCTGCGCTTCAAGCACGCCGCCGCGGCAGAGCACCTGATGATTCAGGTTGGGCTGCTCAAATACCCGACTCTGACTGACAACAGCACCGGCCTTGGGCTCCGTTGCAGCGTAAATCACACTGCCTACCCGTGCATGCACCAGGGCACCGGCACACATGGTGCAGGGCTCAATGGTCACATAGAGACGACTACCCGGCAGACGATAGTTGCCCTCAGCTGCGGCAGCCGCACGCAGCGCCACAATTTCGGCGTGAGCCGTGGGATCGCAACGGGAGATGGGTTGATTCCACCCCTCCCCCAGGAGTTTACCGTCGCGTACCAGCACGGCCCCCACAGGCACTTCACCGGCCGCCGCCGCCCGTTCCGCCAGCCGCAACGCCCGGGACATCCAATACTCATCGCTGTCCGGCGGATACCCGCTACCGACAACCTGCTCCCCGGTAGTCACGCCAGCCCCTCAGCTGCCATCACCGGCACCTCCGGATAGCGGTCAGGATCGAAGGCGCGCAACCAGGCAAAACGGGGGCACTCCTCCCCCGCTACGACCACCGTTTCGCGGAACATGGCCGCCGGACGGACCCACCAGCTGAAATCCCCATACAGGCAACGATAGAGCACCAGCTCCTCTTCGGTCTCGCTGTGACGAACCGTGCGGAACACCTGATACTCCTGACCTTTGTAATGCCTGTAGACGCCGGGCCGCAACTGACTCATGACCACCTCTGGAATTTGTGCCGAAAAGCGGCCATTCTAACGTAAATGGCGACCTGGTGGGCCAGGCCCCTCCAGCCAGAGTCCCTCTGCGGGCAAAAGCCATCAACGGAGTGTGTATGCCATGACCCAAAGCCACACCGACAATATCAACAAACTGCTGCTCAACACCGCCGGACGGCGCGCCAACCCGGCGCAGGAAGGCAAAACCCATGCTGAAGTCCGGGAGCACCGCAAACGCATGCTGACCGCGGCGTTTCGCCTGTTTGGCCATTTCGGCTTTGAGGAGGGCGTGGCTGGCCATATCACCGCCCGCGACCCGGAGCATCGGCAGCTGTTCTGGGTGAATCCCATGGGAGTCTCCTTCCAGCAGATCAGGACGACCGACCTATTGTTGGTCGATCATGGTGGACAGGTGGTGGAGGGCTCCGGCTTGCTCAACGGCGCCGCCTTTACCATCCACTCGTGCCTGCACCGCGCCAGACCGGATGTGATTGCCGCCGCCCACGCCCACTCACTGTACGGCAAAAGCTGGTCGAGCCTCGGACGACTGCTGGACCCCATTACCCAGGACGCCTGTGCCTTCTATGAGGACCACGTACTCTTTGATCATTACGGCGGCGTGGTGGTAGATGGAGAAGAAGGTGAGTTGATTGCTGCGGCACTGGGCTCCAGTAAGGCCGCCATCCTGCAGAATCATGGCCTGCTGACGGTGGGCACCAGCGTGGAGGCCGCGGTATGGTGGTTTATCTCCATGGAGCGCTGCTGCCAGGCACAGTTGCTGGCAGAAGCTGCCGGCACACCCAGGTCCATCACCCCGGAGGCGGCCCGGGCCGCACGGGACCTGGTGGGCTGTGAATGGGCAGGCTGGTTCAGCCTGCAGCCGCTGCTGAGCGTCATTGGCGCCAAAAACCCCGATATTTTTCACTAACCGGGCGTGATAGCGGCCCGACAGCTGGCGCCAAACCCTACGTGAGCCCGTTTTCCCCAGTTCCATGTCTCCAAAATGCCCGTTTCACCCTATAAATTGCACCCGGGAACCTTTTTACTCGTGGCAGAAACCGCTAATATTGCCGCTCCGGAAATTACGAGGTTTGCTATGCCAACTATTAAATACATCGAAGCCAATGGCACCGAGCACGAAGTAGAGGTTGCCGTCGGCGAGAACCTGATGCAGGCTGCACTGGATAACATGATCAACGGCATTCTGGGCGATTGCGGCGGTGCTTGCGCCTGTGCAACTTGCCACTGCTATGTTGACGACGCCTGGACAGGCAAGATCCCTGCTGCGGACGACGTTGAGAAAGACCTGCTGGATATGGCAGTAGATCCTCAGGAAAACAGCCGTCTGGCATGCCAGATCATTGTCTCTGAAGATATGGACGGCCTGACCCTGCGTCTGCCAGAGTCCCAGTTCTGAGACCAGTGCTCCCCGAGGCCCTCCCGCTCAAGGTGGCCTCCGACACCCGGGTGTCACACTGAAATCACCAGTTTGCGGACGCTGCAGAGCCCCGCAACTGGCGATCCTCCCCTTCTGCAATCGCATCCTTTCAACAAGCACCCGGCAACTGTCCTTACAGACAGCCACCGACTCCCTCTGTCAGAACCGACGTGCGCGATGCAGGCCATTCAGGGCCGCACTGCGGTAGGCCTCGGCCATGGTGGGATAGTTGAAGGTATTCTTGACGAAGAACTTGATGCTATTACCCTCTCCCGGCTGGCTCATGATGGCTTCGCCAATGTGGATAATCTCCGAGGCTTCGGCTCCGAAGCAGTGAACCCCCAGAATTTCCAGAGTGTCCACCCGGAACAGAATCTTTAACATACCCACATCTTCGCCGCTGATCTGGGCCCGGGCGGTATTTTTGAAGAACGCACGCCCCACCTCGTAAGGCACCTTGGCCTCGGTCAGCTCGCGCTCGGTTTTACCGATGGAGCTGATCTCCGGCAGCGTATAAATCCCGGTGGGCGCATTATCCACAGCGCGAACACTCAGGCCGGCAATTCCCCGCGCACAGGCGCGCCCCTGGTCATAAGAAGCACTGGCCAGGCTCGGCCAGCCAATGACATCACCCACAGCATAGATCCCGGGCACCTCCGTCTCATAGCGCTCGGAGACACTAAGCTGGCCACGATGATCCGCCTGCAAACCAATCTCTTCCAGATTCAGCGTGTCGGTATTGCCGGTCCGGCCGTTGCTCCACAACAAGGCGTCCGCGGTAATCCGCTTGCCGGATTTCAGGTGCATGGTGACGCTCTTGCCATCCGCCTCCACAGAGGCGTACTCCTCACAGTGCCGTACCGTCACCCCACCATCCCGCAAGTGGTAGCTGAGGGCATCGGAAATCTCGTCATCGAGGAAGGAGAGCAGCTGCTCGCGGCTGTTGATCAGATCCACTTTTACACCCAGACCCGAGAAAATCGAGGCGTATTCACAACCAATCACACCGGCACCATAAATAATCATGCTACGCGGGGTGTGCTGCATATTGAGGATGGTGTCACTGTCGTAGATGCGCGGGTGGTTAAAGTTCACATCTGCCGGACGATACGGGCGCGAGCCCGTCGCGATAATAATATTGGTGGCATTGATAAATTCGTTAACGCCGCCCTTCTCCTGCGTCACCTGAACCCGGTTGGCCGAAACAAACCTGGCGTCGCCGGTGTGCACACGAATACGGTTGCGGGCATAACGGGAGGCGGAATTTTCCACCTGTTTGGGAATGACCTTGTTGGCTGAATTCAGCACCGCGGGAAAAGGCACCCACTTGGGCTCGCCGATATTACGGAACAAGGGGTGAGTGTTATAGCGGATAATCTGCTTCACCGCATGACGCAGCGACTTGGATGGAATGGTGCCTTTGTGGGCACAGTTACCGCCCAGCATTTGCGGGCGCTCGACAATGGCCACCCTGAGGCCACTTTTTACTGCCGACATGGCCGCCCCATCCCCGCCGGGCCCTGAACCAATGATCAATAGGTCGTACGAATATTCCGCCATTACTGCAATTTGCCCCCGTTATTTACTGCCTTGCGTTACTTGTCCGTTTGGGTGGCGTCGTAGGCCAGTGACTGACCGGACGCTGTCTTACCCTTGTCCGCAGATTGCTCCTCGCACTTATCCGGGTCGCCACCACAGATATCACAGACATAATCCTCTTCGCCAAGCGCCTTGCCCACCCCGCCACAGGAGCCTTTCAGAGGCTTGCGCCCCATCAGAACACCCACAGACATGAAGATCACAAACAACAGCAGCATGACCAGAGTTAAGATAAAAGTTTGCATAGTGACTCCTCCCGCTACTCACGGGACTCTTTATTCAGGCAGCTCTCTATTCACCGAGCTCTAAATAGGGCTGAAAGGCCTCAGACGCCCTTTCAGCAAAACCGTCACCCTCCCTGATGATAAACAATGCGGCTACCCCTTCTCTATTGGCCAATAGTAGGGCTTGCTCCTCCCCCATGACACTAAAGGCGGTTGCCAGGGCATCGGCGTAGGCTGCTGATGGGTGCAGCACGGTCACTGACGCCAGGCCGTGCTGAACAGGCAGGCCATTACGGGGGTCTATAGTGTGACTGTAACGCACGCCATCCTGTTCAAAATAGTTGCGATAATCACCGGAAGTGGCCATGCCCGTATCCGTCAGGCTGATGGCGCGGTAGACATTCTGGGCCAAACCGGACTGTGGCCTCTCCACCGCTATACGCCAGGGCTCACCACGGGGACTGAGGCCGGACAAGCGCAGCTCACCGCCGATCTCCACCATGTGATTGGTATAGCCGCGAGCCAACAACAACTCTGTCACCTGGTCTACGCCATACCCCTTGGCAACGGCACTGAGGTCCATGTCCACGTCCCGTTCCCGCAGCAATTGCCACGGATTCTGTCGCAAGTGCAAGGCACCATGGCCCACCTTCGCCAGTGCCGCCGAAATCTGCTCCTGCGGTGGCACTTCATCCAATGCAGGTTTGGGGCCAAAACCCCACAGGTCAATCAACGGCCTGACCGTGATATCAAACGCACCGTCGCTCAGCGTGGACACCGCCTCACTGACTGACAAAACCTTGCCCAACTCCGCAGAGATGGGGTGCCAGACATTCAGTTCGGTGGTGTGCAGGCGATTGATCTCGGAACCCGGTATATAGGTAGACATGCTCTGGTTGATTTCGACCAGGCGCGCATCTATTGCCTGCTGAGTGGCGGCAATCTCGGATTCCGCCAGAGCGCCATCCGTCACCAGCGTTATGTGATAGCTGGTGCCCATAGTGGCACCAGATAACTTGATGGCAAACGCTTCCGGTTGCGGAGAACAGCCAGCCACAAGAAACAGCCAGAAACAAAATGAGGCCAGCAATGCTGACCTCATTCCGGAGAGTTCTCTACTCAACGACATGACCGCCCTTAGCCGCCAAAGTCGTCCAGTAGAATATTCTCATCCTCGACACCCAGATCTTTCAGCATCTTGATCACTGCTGCGGTCATCATGGGTGGTCCACACATGTAGAACTCACAATCTTCCGGAGCCGGGTGATCCTTCAGGTACTCTTCAAAGAGCACGTTGTGGATGAAACCGGTGAGACCGTTCCAGTTGTCCTCTGGCTGGGGATCAGACAGGGCAACGTGCCACTGGAAGTTCTCATTTTCGGAGGCCAGCTGATCGTACTCATCCTGGTAGAACATCTCTCTCAGGGAGCGGGCGCCGTACCAGAAAGACATCTTGCGCTTGGAGTTGAGACGCTTGAGCTGGTCGAAGATGTGTGAACGCATGGGCGCCATACCGGCACCGCCACCCACAAAGACCATCTCGGCATCGGTATCCTTGGCAAAGAACTCACCAAAGGGTCCGTACACCGTAATCTTGTCACCTGGCTTCAGGCTGAAGACGTAAGAGGACATCTGACCTGCCGGAATACCCTGCGAACCGGGAGGCGGCGTGGCGATACGGATATTGAACTTAACCAGACCCTTCTCTTCCGGATAGTTGGCCATGGAGTAGGCGCGGATCACCGGCTCATCCACTTTGGACTCGATGTTGAAGAAACCAAAGCGCTCCCAGTCACCGCGATACTCTTCCTCGATGTCGAAGTCAGAGTACTTGATGTGGTGGGCCGGGGCTTCCAGCTGCACGTAACCGCCAGCACGGAAGTCAACGTTCTCACCTTCCGGCAGACGCAGGGTCAGCTCTTTAATAAAGGTCGCCACGTTAGGGTTGGACTCAACAGTGCACTCCCACTGCTTAACACCGAATACCTCTTCAGGCACTTCGATCTTCATGTCCTGCTTAACAGGTACCTGGCAGGAGAGACGCCAGCCTTCTGCAGCATCACGCTTGGTAAAGTGGCCCTCTTCGGTAGGCAGCATAGAGCCACCCCCCTCTTCCACCACACACTTACACTGGGCACAACTACCGCCGCCGCCACAGGCAGAAGGCAGGAACAAACCGCCTTCAGCCAGGGTTTGCAGCAGCTTGCCACCCGCCGGAACAGTGAGAGTCTTCTCGCCGTTGATAACGATATTCACGTCACCACTGCTTACCAGCTTCGCGCGTGCACTGAGGATCACTGCCACCAGCGCGAGCACGATGCCGGTAAACATCGCGACACCTAATACGATCGTAATATTCATCTGTCGTAATACCCCGCTGCGTTACAGATCGATACCACCGAAGGACATGAAGCCAAGCGACATCAGACCAACGGTGATAAAGGTGATACCCAGACCCTGCAGACCCGCAGGAATATCACTGTATTTCATCTTCTCGCGAATACCTGCCAGGGCAGTAATCGCCAGCGCCCAGCCAATACCGGCACCCACGCCGTATACCGCTGACTCACCCAGGTTGTAATCCCGCTCCACCATGAACAGTGAGCCACCCATGATGGCGCAGTTCACAGTAATCAAAGGCAGGAACACACCGAGGGCGTTGTACAGGGCAGGCACATACTTATCCAGTACCATTTCCAGGATCTGTACGATCGCCGCGATTACACCGATGTAGGTGATCAGGCCCAGGAAGCTCAGGTCAACGTCCGGGAAACCAGCCCACGCCAGCGCGCCATCGGCGAGCAGGTAGGTGTAGAGCAGGTTGTTAACCGGTACGGTAATACCCAGCACCACGGTAACCGCGATACCCAGACCAAGAGCTGCATCCACCTTCTTGGAGATCGCCAGGAAGGTACACATCCCCAGGAAGAAGGCCAGCGCCATGTTTTCGATAAAGATGGCCCGCACAAACAGGCTTAAATAATGCTCCATGGATTAAGCCTCCTTCGCAGTGTTAGGGCAGATCTTGAATTCCGCTGACTCCTGCTGAGCTGGCTTCCAGCTGCGCAGGGCCCAGATGAACAGACCAATCAGGAAGAACGCGCTGGGTGGCAGCAGCAACAGGCCGTTGGAGACGTACCAGCCGCCATCGGTAGTCAGCGGCAGTATCTCAAAGCCGAGCAGCTTGCCGGAACCAAACAGCTCACGGGTAACACCCAGGGCCAGCAGCATGGCACTGTAGCCCAGGCCATTGCCGATACCGTCCAGGAAGCTCGCCACTGGCGGGTTCTTCATGGCGAAGGCTTCGGCGCGACCCATCACGATACAGTTGGTGATAATCAGACCAACGAATACCGACAGCTGCTTGCTGATGTCGTAAGCAATGGCTTTCAGGATCTGATCCACCACAATTACCAGAGAGGCAATAATGGTCATCTGCACGATGATACGAATACTGCCCGGGGCATGATTGCGCACCAGTGATACAAACAGGTTGGAAAACGCTGTTACGGTGGTCAACGCGATACACATTACCAGCGTTACTTTCAGAGAGCTGGTAACCGCCAGAGCCGAACAGATACCGAGGATCTGCAGCGCAATGGGGTTGTTTTCGAAAACCGGTTTAAACAGTAGCTCTTTCACTTTCATGATTAAGCCTCCCCATTCTTGAGATTGCTCAGGAATTTGGCGTAGCCCTGCTCACTCAGCCAGAAGTGAATCAGGTTGTCGACGCCCTTGCTGGTCAGAGTGGCACCGGACAGACCATCAATCTGGTGTTCGGAGCCCGCTGGCGCGGTACCCTTGACCACGGTCAGTCCAACTTTGCCCTCTTCAGTGTAGGCCTTCTTGCCTACCCACAAGGATTTCCAGTTCGGGTTGTCCACCTCACCACCCAGACCGGGGGTTTCCGCGTGCTCGTAGAAGCCGAGACCGACCACGGTATTCAGATCCGGGCCCAGGGCCAGGAAGCCGTAGAGCGTGGACCAGAGACCGTAGCCTTTAATAGGCAGGATAACGGTTTCCACCTCACCCTCTTTTTCTACCACGTAGACCTTGGCCACATCGGCGCGACGACGGATCTTGGCGATGTCTTTCTCACCGGAGAGCTTGGTGGAGAGGGACGGATCCTTGGAAGCCTTGCGCTGGTCGTACTTGTCCACGCCCTCGCTCACTTCCGTGAATTTGCCGGTTTCCAGATCCACCAGTTTGGTAGTGATCTGGCCAAATTGCTCCTCGACACTCTTGCTGCTGTCCAGAAGGCCAGCGGCCGCCAGGATATTGCGCTTGAAGTCGAGGGATTTGTTGGCTACCTGCGCGGGTTTGAGCATGACCGCTGCAGTGGATACCACCACGGAGCAGACAATACAGAGTGCCAGCGCGACACCAACGGTTTTTCCTACAGTATCGTTAGACACGTGCCAACCTCCGCTTAACGTTCGCCTGAACAACGAAGTGGTCAATCAGTGGTGCAAACAGGTTGGCAAACAGAATCGCCAACATCATGCCTTCCGGGAAGGCCGGGTTCACAACACGAATCACCACCACCATGAATCCGATAAGAGCGCCGAACCACCACTTGCCGGCATTGGTCATGGAAGCGGATACAGGATCCGTTGCCATAAACACCATACCGAAAGCGAAGCCGCCGATTACCAGATGCCAGGTCCAGGGCAATGACATCATCGGATTGCTGGTTGCATCACCGAGGAAGTTAAACAGCAGCGAGGTAACAATCATGCCACCCATCACGCCGAGAATGATGCGCAGGGAAGCGATCTTCATCGCCACCAGTACCACACCACCCAACAGGATCGCCAGGGTGGAAACCTCACCAATGGAGCCAGGCATGTGGCCGAGGAACGCATCCATCCAGGTCAGTTGGCTGCTCAGCCCGGCAAGACCTTCGGTGGCCGCCTTGGAGAGCGCCGTCGCGCCGGTAAAGCCGTCAACCGCAGTCCATACCGTATCACCTGACATGGACGCCGGATAGGCAAAGAACAGGAACGCACGACCCGCCAATGCCGGGTTGAGGAAGTTCTTACCGGTACCACCGAAAACTTCCTTGGCAATTACGACACCAAAGCTGATACCCAGCGCCACCTGCCACAGGGGTACATCCGGTGGACAGATCAGGGCAAACAGCACCGAAGTCACGAAGAAACCTTCGTTCACTTCATGGCCGCGCTTGGCCGCAAACAACACTTCCCAGAAACCGCCCACAATAAAGGTGGTCAGGTAAATGGGCAGGAAGTAGAGCGCACCATGCCAGAAACAGGCGAGAATGCTGTTGGGGTCGAAGCTGCTGATAAACAGGTCACGCCAGTTGCCAATCTCGGTCAGGCCCAGAGTGGCCATACCGGTATTGGCTTGCCAGCCGACGTTGTACATACCGTAGAACATGGCCGGGAAGGTACAAACCCAGACCGTGATCATGATGCGCTTCAGATCGATGCCGTCACGAACGTGGGAGCTGCCACGAGTCACGTCACTGGGACGGTACAGCGCAGTGTCTACCGCCTCGAACAAGGCATAGAAGTTTTCGTATTTGCCACCCTTATGGAAGTGCGGCTCAATACTGTCCAGAAAAGCACGTAAACCCATGCCTTAACCCTCCTTCTCGATACGAGTAAGGTTATTACGCAAGATCGGGCCGTACTCGTATTTGCCGGGGCAAACAAAGGTACAGAGCGCCAGATCTTCCTCGTCCAGCTCCAGACAACCCAGCTTCTGGGCGCTGTCGGTATCACCGACAATCAACGCACGCAACAGGTGGGTTGGCAGGATATCCAGCGGCATGATGCGTTCGTAGGCGCCTACTGGCACCATGGCACGCTCACTGCCGTTGGTGGAGGTGTCAAAGTCGTATTTCCTGCCTTTGAAGAGGCTGGAAATGTAAATACTCAAACTGGAGAAATTGTTGAAGCCCGCGCGCAGGTAGTGCAGGAACGGACGGTCGCGCCCCTCCCCCAGCACAGAGATCTGCTGATGGTAGCGCCCCAGGTACGCCATGGCACCGGCAGCTGTGCGTCCACCAAACACCGACCCGGAAATCACGCGGTTTTCACCGGCTTTCAGCTGGCCAGCAGTGAGCTCATCCAGGCTGGCACCAACACGGGTGCGAACCAGGCGTGGCTCGGACACCTGCGGGCCCGCCAGGGCAATCACACGCTCTACCGGCAGTTTGCCAGTGGTAAACAGCTGGCCGATGGCGATCACGTCCTGATAACCGACGGTCCAGACGGTTTTACTGACACCGACCGGGTCCAGATAGTGGATGTGCGTGCCGGCGTTGCCCGCCGGATGCACACCACCGAACTCTTCGGCCGCGACGCTGCTGTTACTCCCCACCGGCACGTTGGCACCCGGGGCTTTACAGACAAACACCTTGCCGCTGGTGAGGCGAGACAGCACGGTCAGACCGTTAACAAAGTCTTCACCCTTTTCGGCGATGATTACTGCAGGATCTGCCGCCAGCGGATTGGTATCCATGGCGGTTACAAAGATGGAGTTGGGGCTGGAATCCAGCGCCGGCACCTTGCTGTAGGGACGGGTACGCAACGCAGTCCACAGACCGGAGCTAACCAGGTTATCCCTGGCCTGCTCTGCGGTCAGTGAGGCCAGCTGCTCTGCGCTGTACTGCGCAAACGCTTCGGCGTCGTCACCATCCACTTCGATAACCACCGACTGCAGAACCCGCTTGGCGCCGCGATTGATCGCGGCAACGGTACCTGCGGCGGGCGCGGTATAGCGCACACCTTCGGTCTTTTTATCGGAAAACAACAGCTGCCCGAGCTTCACCCTGTCGCCGACCTGAACGGCCATGGTGGGCTTCATACCGTGGTAATCAGCACCAATTACGGCGACAGAGCGGATCTGCGGACCATCATAGATGGTCTGCTCGGGAGCCCCGGATATGGGTAAATCCAATCCCCGACGGATATTTATCATACGTCTCTGCCTAGTCACTTGTTTGAAACAGTGTCTGGTCGGCGCGAATGCGCGACCTTATTTTTCTATGGCCAGCCTGATCGCATGACGCATGAGGACAGAGGGTATTCGAAACCTGATCACGACCGTTCGCAACCGTTCGGCACCGCTGGTGTAGTCAAAGACGTTTAGTTTTGCATCAGGCTGACGGGTGACACCGGCCGCATTCCCTCGGTGATCTGAGCTGGGCACCTTTCTGCCAGACACCCTCAGACCCCGCGCACCTTTATTCCGGCAAACGGCGACACCCCAAAATTAACCGCGGCAATTATAAAGATGGCAGCTAAATCTGACCAGAGATTGTTGGGGATTTCGGCCAAATTCCTGCCAAAAACCCCCTTTTAACTCAAGCTGTTAGACTTTTGTCTAAAGCGCGACAACTGACAGGGGCGGGGCTTGTGAGCAAATATCGGCCGATACGTACAGGCCTCAGCCAGAGACAAAAAAGCTGCCCGAAGGCAGCTTTTCAGAGTACGGAAAGGGGCCGGCACTCAGCGTTTGGGGTACATGTCGTAATGTACACCGCACATATCTTCCAGGCAGCGAACCACCTGGCAGCTGTAACCAAACTCATTGTCGTACCAGCAGTAGAGCACCGCTGAGGTGCCATCTACGATGGTGGCCTTGGAGTCAAAGACACAAGCGTGACGGGAACCAACGAAGTCGGTGGACACCACTTCCGGGGAGTTGGTGAAGTCGATCTGCTGCTGCAGCGTCGAGTACAGCGCGGTTTCCCGCATGTAGTCGTTGAGCGCCTCAACAGTGGTCTCTTTCTCCAGCTGCAGGTTGAGAATGGCCATGGAGACATTGGGGGTCGGCACGCGAATGGCGTTACCGGTCAGCTTGCCCTTCAGCTCGGGCAGCGCCTTGGAAACCGCCTTGGCCGCACCGGTCTCGGTGATCACCATGTTCAGGGCCGCACTGCGACCGCGGCGCTCGCCCTTGTGGTAGTTGTCGATCAGGTTCTGGTCATTGGTGTAGGAGTGTACGGTTTCCACGTGGCCGTGCTTGATGCCGTACTCATCCATAACCGCCTTCAGCACCGGCGTAATGGCGTTGGTGGTACAGGAAGCGGCAGACAGGATGCGGTCATCCGCAGTGATATCGCCGTTGTTGATACCGTAAACGATGTTCTTGATGTCGCCCTTGCCAGGCGCGGTCAGGATCACCTTGGCCGCACCCGGGCACTTCAGGTGCTGACCCAGGCCATCTTCATCACGCCAGACACCGGTATTGTCAACGATGATGGCGTTATTGATGCCGTATTCGGTGTAGTCGATCTCGGCGGGCGAGTTGGCGTAGATCACCTTCACTTCGTTGCCGTTGATCACCAGGGTGTTGGTCTCTTCATCAACACGGATGGTGCCTTTGAAGGAGCCGTGCACAGAGTCGCGACGCAGCAGGCTGGCGCGCTTCACCAGATCGTCAGCGGCCTTGCCATGACGCACAACGATGGCACGCAGGCGCAGAACATCACCACTGCCGGCCTTCTCTACCAGGAGGCGGGCAACCAGGCGGCCGATACGGCCAAAGCCATACAGAACCACGTCCTGTGGCTGAGGCAGTGGCTTGGCAGTGCTGCCGATACAGCCGGCCAATTCAGAGGCAACGAAGTCAGCAACGGAAACCGCACCGTCCAGCTTCATATATTTCACAGCCAGTTTGCCGAGATCAATGTGGGCCGGACCCACATTCAGCTTGGTGATTTCCTGCAGCAGCGGATAGGTTTCAAACTCGGACAGCTCGTTGGCTTCAACCTGACGAACACGGCGATGGGCCTTCATCAGATCGATCACGGAACGGTTCACCAGAGAGCGGCCGTACATATACAAGCCAACGTTACGCTCACGGTTCAGCTTGCCAATTACAGGGATCATCGCCTCTGCGAGGGCTTCACGCTCTTTCCAGTCCTTGAAAAAATCGTCTGGCTTTGGTCGATTCACGAGTTCTCACCTTAAAGTGTAATGAATGTTCCCGGACCGGTCCGTGCGGGCCGCCAAGGGCGCCGAAGCCCCGTGACATGGCCGTTCCGGCCGACCTGGTGGTCAAAAAAGGAGCGCTATTATCGTGGTTAGGGTGTGTGGGTGCAAGCACAGTCCGGGAAACTAAAAAAATTACAAAAATCGCCGGATTCCGGTGATTTTCAGCCCAAATTAGCCCTCTTAGCTAAAAAAACTACAAAATGCGCCAGCCACCGCCCACTCCACCACACACGAGGCAGGCCGTGCCTCCCCCATACTGCCGCCAATAGCATGGCCATCCCCTGACCTCCTCCCGACGCCCTGCAAACTGCAACAAACACCGCTACAATAGCGCGCCGCCGATTGATCACAGAGCCAGTTGCTATGAGTGAGTTGTCCCCTCTGTCCCCGCCCCTGTCCAACCAGCCGGGCAATAAGCAGCAATGGGGGAACCTGCCCGGGGCAGCCACCGCGCTGACCCTGGTGGAAGCCGCGCGCCTGCACAACAGCCTGACACTGGTGGTGACCGCGGACACGGAGAGCGCCCGCCGGCTGGAGAGCGAAATGCGCTTTTTTGCCGCTGGCGAGCTGCCCATCCTGCACCTGCCGGATTGGGAAACCCTGCCCTACGACAACTTCTCCCCGCACCAGGACATTGTCTCTGAGCGCTTGCGCACCCTCTATCAACTGCCCCAAACACGACGCGGAGTGCTGGTGGTGCCGGTCAGTACCCTGATGCACCGCCTGGCGCCACTGTCCTTCCTGCAGGGACACAGCCTGATGCTGAAACCCGGGGACCAATTTCCCGTCGACGCCATGCGCCGGCGCTTCGAAAATGCCGGTTACCTCTGCGTGGAAACGGTGTACGAACACGGCGAATTCGCCATCCGCGGCTCGCTGGTGGACATATTCCCCATGGGCACCGACACCCCCTACCGCATCGACCTGTTTGATGAGGAGGTGGAGACCCTGCGCACCTTTGATCCGGAGACCCAGCGCTCCATCGACAAGGTGACCGCCATTGAACTGCTGCCGGCCCGGGAATACCCCATCGACAAAGCCGGTATCGCGCACTTTCGCGACAGCTGGCACCAGCGCTTCGATGTAGACCACAAAGCCTGCTCCATCTATCAGGACATCAGCGCCGGCATCAGTCCCGCAGGTATCGAGTACTACCTGCCGCTCTTTTTTGAGGTCTGCAGCACCCTCTTCGACTACCTGCCAGCATCCACCCAGGCCTACCTGTTTGAACATTGCGGTGATGCCATGGAGCAGTTCTGGCGGGAATTAAGCAGTCGCTATGAGAGCCGCTGTGGTGACCTGCAGCGCCCTATTCTCAAGCCCACTGAGATGTTTCTCGGGGCCGGCGAGGTATTTGGTTATCTCAACACCTACCCCCGCACCCAGTTGCACAATGGCAGGATCGACGCCGCTACGGGCAACCACAATTTCGCCTGCCTGCCGCAGCCTGAGGTCACCACCAACTCCCGCGCTGAACGTCCCCTGGCTGCGCTGGAGAACTACCTGCAACTGACCCGCCAGCGGGTTCTCTTCTGCGCGGAGTCTGCAGGCCGCCGCGAAGCCCTGCTGGAGTTACTGCAGCGCATCAACGTCAGCCCGGCGCCCGTCAGTGGCTGGCGGGAGTTCCTGCAGGGTACCCAGTCACTGGCCATTACCGTGTCGCCACTGGAAACCGGCTGCGCCCTTGCCGAGCCGGCCGTCACCCTGATCACCGAATCACAGCTGCTGGGTGAACGTATCCAGCAGCGCCGCCGGCGCCGGCAACTGCAGGACCAGAGCGACCAGGTCATCCGCAACCTGACCGAACTGCGCATCGGCGCCCCGGTGGTGCATATCGAGCATGGCGTGGGGCGCTACCGCGGCATGGAAACCCTGGAGATCGACGGCCAGCAGAATGAGTTCCTGACCCTGGAGTATGCCAACGGCGCCAAGCTCTATGTGCCAGTGGCCAGCCTCGACCTCATCAGCCGCTACTCCGGCGCGGACGACGAGCTGGCACCCCTGCACCGGCTGGGCAGTGACCAGTGGCAGAAGGCACGACGCAAGGCTGCAGAGCAGGTGCGGGACGCCGCTGCGGAACTGCTGGACATCTACGCCCGCCGCGCAGCACGCCAGGGCTTCGCCTTCGAGAACCCGGCGGATGCCTATGAACGTTTCGCCGCCGACTTCCCTTTCGAAGAGACACCGGACCAGCAATCCGCCATCGAGGCCGTATGCCGTGACATGATGTCGAAGCAACCCATGGACCGGCTGGTGTGCGGTGACGTTGGCTTTGGCAAGACGGAAGTGGCAATGCGAGCGGCCTTTATCGCAGCGTTCGGCGGCAAGCAGGTGGCCATGCTGGTGCCCACCACACTGCTGGCACAGCAGCACTACGAAAACTTCCGCGATCGCTTTGCCGACTGGCCGATCAAAGTAGACGTGATCTCCCGCTTCCGCTCCGGCAAGGAGACACAGAGCGTGCAGTCACGACTGGCTGACGGCAAACTGGATATCATCATTGGCACCCACAAACTGCTGCAGTCGGATCTCAACTACAAGAATCTGGGCCTGCTCATTATCGACGAAGAACACCGCTTCGGTGTGGCGCAGAAAGAGAAGCTGAAATCCCTGCGCTCCGAAGTGGATATCCTGACACTCACTGCCACCCCGATCCCGCGCACCCTGAATATGGCCATGTCCGGCATCCGCGACCTGTCCATCATCGCCACGCCACCCGCCAAGCGTCTGTCGGTTAAAACTTTCGTGCGCCAGAGTGACGAGGCCATGCTCAAGGAGGCCATCCTGCGGGAGATCCTGCGCGGCGGTCAGGTCTACTACCTGCACAATGAGGTCAAGAGTATCGAGAAGACCGCGCGGGAAATCCAGGAGCTGGTACCGGAAGCGCGGGTCACCACCGGCCACGGCCAGATGCGCGAGCGGCAGCTCGAACAGGTGATGAGCGACTTCTACCACAAACGGTTCAATGTGCTGGTGTGCACCACCATTATTGAAACGGGTATCGATATCCCCAACGCCAACACCATCATTATTGATCGCGCCGACAAGTTTGGCCTCGCACAACTGCATCAGCTGCGAGGGCGCGTGGGACGCTCCCACCACCAGGCCTACGCGTACCTGCTGACCCCCCACCCCAAGTCCATGACCACCGACGCCGTTAAGCGGCTGGAGGCCATCGCCAGCACCACCGACCTGGGCGCCGGCTTTACCCTCGCCACCCACGACCTGGAGATCCGCGGTGCCGGCGAGCTGCTGGGCGATGAACAGAGCGGGCAGATGCAGGCGGTGGGCTTCACCCTGTATATGGATATGCTGGACCGCGCCGTCAAGGCCATTCAGCGGGGCGAAACACCCAATATCGATGAAGCCCTGGATACCGGCATCGACGTCAACCTGCGCATTCCCGCCCTCATTCCCGAGGACTACCTGCCTGACGTCCACACACGCCTGATGATGTACAAGCGCATCTCCGGCGCCGACAGCGACGAGGGCCTGCGGGAACTGCAGGTGGAGATGATTGACCGCTTCGGGCTGCTACCTGAGCCATTGAAAAACCTGTTCCGCATCGCCAGCCTGAAACTGACCGCCAAACAGATTGGCATCCGCAAACTGGAGGCCTCCGCCACCGGCGGACGCATCGAATTTGCCGCCGTCACCCAGGTGGATCCACTCAAGATTGTGAAAATGGTGCAGACTCAACCACAAAAATTCCGTCTCGAAAGTGGCCAACATTTCAAATTCACCCTTGATATGGATAATAGCGACAGTCGCTTGCAGCACGTCGCCGACCTGCTGCAGCAACTGAGCGCCGCCTGATGGGGCGGACCACCCGAACAGGTGAGTAAGCCCGAATGCGGATCGGCAAGGCGCTCACAGAATTCCGGAGATCACACTTGAAGAAGCCTGACTGGCGTAACACCGAACGCCACTGCCATCCCCTCTCGCGGCTGGCCATCAATCTTTTCCTGCTGGCCCCGCTCTGCCTGCTACTGACACAGGCTCCGGCCGTGGCACAGGAGAATGCCCCCTGGTACAAGGTGGAAGTGGTCCTGTTTAAGTACCTGTACCCGGATGAGAACGAAATCTGGCGCAAGGACATCCATCTCTCCTACCCGATAAACTGGGTCACCCTTACAGACCCCGGCCAAACCGACCCTGCCACTAAACCACCACGGACCTTTACCAGCCTGCCACAAGAGCAGCTGCAGCTGACCAAAGAGGCTGGCCACCTGGCCCGCTCAAGGGGTATGCGAGTGCTTCTGCATACTGGCTGGAGCCAGCCCGTTGGCAGCCGCGAGGAGGCTCCCGCCGTGGTGATTGCTGCCGGCGAAAAGTTTGCCGAGCATTCGGAACTGGAAGGCAGCATCAGTGTAGGTGTTTCCCGCTACCTGCACGTCTCTACCAACCTCTGGCTGACCCGCTTCGTCAACAACATCGGCCAGAATCAGGGGGATGATGCCTGGCCGCAGCTGCCGCTGCGACCAGATGCCGCTGCCGAAAAATTCGCCACGCTCTACGCCCGCGATTCAGACTCCCTGTGGGAAGATGACGGCTCCGCCAATCAGCTCCTGACGCTGACTGAAGCTGACGACCAGCCTTATGTGCCTGGACAGATTGCGCTGATGCAACAGAGCCGGCGTATGCGCAGCAAGGAGCTGCACTACATTGACCACCCACTGATGGGCATATTGATTCTTATCGAGCCGCTGGACAGCAGCCCTCAATAAAAGAGGTAGATTGAATGCACCGGCGTCTGCCGGTGCTCATTGATACACGAGAGATATCATTGCGGCGCCTGAATGGTCTGGAAGACTGACGGACGGGATTTACCGGTACATCTACGGACCCGACCTGCGCCTCGCCCCTCAACATCAGGGCCAGCCAGCGAGCCTTCCCCGGGTTTCGGGGCCGGAATTCAGCTCCCTGGACTCAGGAAGCGGCCGCCGTGGATGAGACATTCTCGGCCTGCAGCCCCTTATCCCCTTCCAGCAGATCAAATTCCACGGGCTGCCCTTCGCTCAGGGAGCGGTAGCCTTCACCCTGAATATTGCGGTAGTGAACGAAAATATCATCGGTGTTTTCACCGCGGGTGATAAATCCGTAGCCGCGAGCGTTATTAAACCACTTGACCGTGCCAACCTGACGAGTCGCCATAAGATTACCTCTTTATTTTTATAGGTGATTTTTCTGTATTCCGGCCAGCCAGTCCTGGCCAACCGCTTCCACACCCCTCCGGCCACAGCTTTGCGTAACCGGCTGCCCAAGTAACAGCACCCTTCCCCCGCCGGGTAAGGCACTGCATTCATCTGTGGAATGCGTTTCTGTTTTATGCCAAATCGGTAGTGATGTCCATAGCCAATTGCCTCTCCGGCGACCAGCGGGCGCTGTAGTTGACCACCGTCACGTAACTGGCACGGGCGTCTATGCGGGCGAACCAACTGCGCGAACCAGAGCGCCAATGGTGTGGCCCAGCAGATGACAAACCCGGCTCATGCCGCCGTTTAACACTCGTGCAATATCGTCCATGGTAATCGGCTCCCGGGTCATTCCCGCCCCCCAGTTCACCACAAGGCAGAGACTGGCATAGTCAATCCCCAGCTCCCTGGCCAGCACCGCCTCGGGCATGGCGGTCATGCCCACCAGGTGGCAGCCGTCCGCCTGCAAGCGACGAATCTCGGCGGCCGTTTCCAGCCGCGGCCCCTGGGTACAGGCGTAGACACCGCCGGCAAAGCACCAGTACCCCAGTGCCGCCGCCGAACTGAGCAGTTGCTGACGCAAATGGGCTGAATAGGGTTCAGTGAAATCCACATGATCCAGAGGGCCGGCCTCACCATCGGCGAAACTGCACTCCCGCCCCCAACTGTAATCCACAATCTGTTCAGGCACCGCCAGTGCTCCTGGGCCCAGGGTTTCCGTCAAACCACCCACAGCGTTCACCGCCAGAATGTGCGTCACGCCCAGCTGGTGCAGCGCTGCAATATTGGCCCGGTAGTTAATACGGTGCGGGGCAATGGAGTGGGCGCCGCCATGGCGCGGCAGAAATACAAACTCCACACCGTTAAGTACTCCCGTATGCAGCTCCGCCGATGGCTCACCAAAACGGGTCTGTACAGCCTGCTTATCCAGCCACTGCATACCCGGCCAATCGCACAGCCCCGTACCACCGACCACCGCAATCTTCACTCTGCGCCCCCGCTGCTGGCAAGGTCGCGCTCATTTAACACCCGCAGCTGATCCGGCAAATGCACGGTTGAGGTGGGGAATGCACACTCCGCACCACACTCTTCGATGATGCCGAGGATCGCAAGCAACACCTCCTGCTTGATCTGGTGATACTCAACCCAGTTGGTGGTTTTGGTGAAGGTGTAGATAAAAAAGTCCAGCGAGCAGGCAGCGAACTTGTTGAAATTCACAATCAGCGTCTGTTCGGTATCGATGGCATCATGCTGACGCAGGTAGGCCTCGGTACGGCGAATGATCTCCGGCAGGTGCGAGGCATCACTGTAGCGCACCCCAATGGTTTCATAGATACGCCTGTTACTCATGCGCGAAGGGTTTTCCAGGGAGATATGAGTAAAGGTGGAATTTGGAATGTACAGCGGACGCTTGTCGAAGGTCAGGATCCTGGTCAGGCGCCAGCCGATATCCTCCACCACGCCTTCAATCTCCTGGTCCGGCGAACGTACCCAGTCCCCCACACTGAAGGGGCGATCAAGGTAAATCATCAGGCCACCAAAGAAATTGGCCAGCAGATCCTTGGCGGCAAAGCCAACGGCAATTCCACCGATACCGCCGAAGGCGAGCACACCGGAAATGCTATAGCCCAGGGATTGCAGCAGCACCAGCACCGCCGTAATCAGTACCGACATACGCAGCAGCTTGCCAAGTGCCCGCACGGTGGTTTCATCCATGGGTTTCTCGGAGTACTGCGGATCCATCAGGTTCTGTTCAGCGCGCTTGATCAACAACACCAGGAACCAGGCCAGCAACCAGACAATGCCGATTTTGCGCAGCGGCTCCACCAGATTCAGCAGCGAATCCTCCACCACGGGATCGACCATCTCAGCGGCGACGGAAAGTCCCACCAGCCACACCGACCAGTGCAGGGGTCGCTTGATCGCACCCACCACCGCATCATCCCAAAGATTGTGGGTACGCTCTGCCTTACGCTCCAGCCGGGCGAGCATGACCTTCACCACCAGCGCGGCCAGCAAGGTGGCGGACACCACCGCAAACACCTCCAGTACCCAGTAGTTGCCCTTGCCTACCCAATCAATCAATTGGCGGTAAAGCTCCATCACCTGCTCCATACCTTATGACTTTTCCGCCTGCAGCAGCTGCAGGCGGGTCGATGTAATTTGCCAGCGCTCGCTGCGCTGCAACTCGCTCAATTGCGGGCGCTCGCGGGCGCGCATACTCTCCCGCTTCCCCAGGTTACGCTGGTAGAGATCGGGCTCCAGGTTCTGCAACACATCCTCAGCACCGGGTCGGTTGTTGCAGACCAGCACCAGGTCGCAGCCCGCCAACAGCGCCTGCCGCGCCCGGTTGACATAACTGCCGGCTATCGACGCCCCTTCCATATTCAGGTCATCGCTGAATACCACTCCGCTAAAGCCCAGTTGCTGCCGCAGAATCTGCTGCAGCCAGCGTGCGGAGAAGCCCACAGGCTCCGCATCCACTTCCGAAAACACAATATGGGCCGGCATCACCGCATCCAGGCGAGGCTGCAGCTGTACGAAGGGAATCAGATCGTGAGCAGCCACCTGCGCAAAGCGCCGCGTGTCGGTGGGCAGCTCCAGATGGCTGTCGCCACGAACGCTCCCATGCCCCGGAAAGTGCTTGCCGGTAACCGCCATACCGGCTTCGTGTGCACCATCGATAAAGGCTCCCGCCAGATCGGCAACCCGCTCCGGATCGGAGGAGAAAGCGCGATCGCCGATCACACTGCAGAAACTGTCATCCACATCCAGCACCGGAGCAAAGCTGAAATCCATCCCCACCGCGAGGATCTCCGACGCCAGCAACCAGCCACAATCCCGGGCCAGCTGCAGTGCCGCTGCGGAATCCTGGTCCCACAAGCCATGAAACACCTGCATAGGGGGCAAGCGTGTGAAACCCTCCTTGCAGCGCTGTACCCTGCCACCCTCCTGATCTACACACACCAGCAACTCCGCACGCACCGAGCGTATGTCGGCAACCAGGGATTGCAGCTGCGGGTAATCGGTGATGTTACGTGAAAACAGAATCACGCCACCCACGGCGGGGTGCAGCAGCAGCTGTTTCTCCTCTGCCGATACGGAGGTGGATTCCAGGTCGAGAATGACGGGGCCCAGAGTCATAGAGAAGTTACATCCTGCGGATCGCGGGCGACAGAACTGCCGCCGCGACGATATCAGTTATCGGGGTTGTTGAGCATGGCCGCAGCAGCAGGTATCAGCAGTTCAACCACTGTTTCCACACTGCTGTCGGTATCAAAATCGGTCTTGAGAATACTGCTGATGGAGTCATAACTGGAAAGGGTAAACACCGAAGCGCCGAGCATAAAATAGAGACGCCAGTAGAAAGCTTCCAGCGCGACGTCGGGCACCGCTTGCCGCAACAGGGCATTGAAGCGCACATAGAGGGCACCATAGCGACCCATTACAAATTGCCGCAGGTGCTCCTGTGATTGGGTGTATGCCTGGCCGATAAGGCGCATGATCTGGCTCAGGGGCTGCTGGCGCTCGCGACTGGTTGAAGCGAGGGCGCCAAACAGTGCACGCAGCAGTGTCTGGGAATCAGGCACCAGCCCCTTGGCGGCTTCGGCCTCGAGCTTCTCCAGCTCTACGGCCAGGCGCTCACTGAAGGGATCGAGGAATCGGGCAAACACCGCCTGGATCAAGCCTTTCTTGGATCCAAAATGGTAGTTGACGGCGGCCAGATTGACATTCGCTGCGCCGGTCACGGTACGCAGGGAGGTTTCGGCGTAACCGCGCTCGGCAAACAGTGCCCCGGCGGCATCCAAGATTCTTTCGCTGGTCTCTGGCTGTGACATCCTCGGGAACCACACTGACTGTCGGCAAATTGGCTTTGAAACATACGTTTATGCCATTTGCCTGTCAACCTGGGGAAAGGAGCCTGCCAACTGGCACGCATTTAGACCGATTTTTCCACTCCACCACTAGCGCTAATACCTGCCTGTTTTAAACACCGCAACCGACCGATGGCCGGGTGAATTGCTTAGCCAGAAAAAATAACAGCTTAGCCGCAGGAGGGCCTGTACATCTGACATCCGCCTGTTCCTGCTCCCCATAAGCGGGCACATCAACGGCTCTTCTCCACTGAATCGGCGCGCGTTAAGGTAGCCAGACACACCCTCCCGGAGGGTGCGCCCTAGCGATCAAGCACAGCAACCGGAGGCTACCCCATGGCTTCAAGACACCCGCCTGTCACCCCTGTCGTTGGAGAGTGGTATCAGGAAATAGAGAGCAACCTCTGTTTTGAAGTGGTTGCCATAGACAGCGCCAGTGGCGCCATCGACATCCAATACCTGGATGGCACCATCGACGAGCTGGACAACGACAGCTGGGACCTGATGCTGCTGGCTCCTGCCGAGCCCCCGGAAGATCCGGGCCCCGCCTACGGCCTGTCATCCATGGACGAGTGGCAGGATGACTACAGCGGCAACCCCGCAGACTGGGGAGATCCCCTCAACACCATAGAGGCTGACTCCTTCCAGGGTTTCGACGACCTCTGATCCCCAGAACCCGGTAAACCCTACCAGGCCACGGCACAGCCGCAACACCCTGTCACAGTGCCCCCCCTCTGGTGTCGTGGCGACACCCCAAGCCCCTCTGCTGCCCCCAAACCGGCACGACGCCGGTCAGTAAAAAGTACTTGCTGACACCCCGATACTGTATATAATCACAGCTACTGTATAAAAAATCAGGATACGGCATTTCGCCGACCAAGAGGAACTGGCCCATGATCAAGCTCACCTCCCGACAGGAAGAAGTGCTGAATCTCATCAAGCGCATTATCGAAGAGACTGGCTACCCCCCCACCCGGGCCGAAATTGCCAGGGAGCTGGGCTTCAAATCCCCCAATGCAGCCGAGGAACACCTCAAGGCCCTGGCCCGCAAAGGCGCCATCGAGATGGTGGCCGGCGCCTCCCGCGGAATCCGCTTGCCTGAAGAGATGACCGGTATTCCCATTGTCGGTCGCGTTGCTGCAGGCAACCCGATACTGGCCACAGAAAACATTGAGGACTATTGCAGTTTACCTGCCCATTTCTTCTCCCCGTCTGCAGACTACTTCCTGCGGGTTCACGGCGAGAGCATGAAGAACATCGGCATTATGGACGGCGACCTGCTGGCGGTTCACAAAACTGCACAGGCCCGCAACGGCGACATTGTTGTGGCTCGCATAGAGGACGAGGTCACCGTCAAGCGCTTTGAGAAAGGTGGCGACGGGCACCAGGTTTTGCTCTGGCCCGAGAACGAAGAGTTTGAGGTGATCAAGGTGGATCTGCGGGAAGAGCAGTTTGCCATCGAAGGCTTGAGTGTCGGCGTCCTGCGCCGCAGCTGAACCCCAAGACGACAGGAGTGCAATCCATGGCCATCTCCACTGCCCTCAATCAGCCTGAGCCGGCGCAACACACCGGCCTCTCCGGCAGAACCCCGTCTGCCAGAACGGCGAAGCCAGCCGCCCTGCCCTATGGCGGTATCAGCGAACTGTTTCTGACTGAACGCAGCCCCGAGCTGTCCGTACTGCTGATGCCCCTGTTGGCGCACCTGAGCCGCGACGATTGCCGCTGGATCACCTGGATAGGCCCCAGCAGGGCCAACCGCCAGCTGCTGGAGGAGTATGGCGTAGACATCCGTCGCGTGCGTTTTGTGACTACCACAACCGGTGAAGACCAACGCTGGATGGTGTGGGAAGCGCTGCGCGCCGGCACCAGCCACACTGTCATTGCTGATGGCAGTGCCCTGAGCGAAGAAGACATTACCCAGCTGGATCAGGCCGCGCAAAAAGGCAACAGTCGCGCCCTGCTGATTCGCCGCCAGTAAGTTTGGCGAGGCCCGCAAAGTTCCAGTCGATATTTCCCACCCGGGCTTGCCCGTGCCTGTATACGAACCGGGCAAGGTGGCTCTATCCGATCGGCTACAACACCCGCTTTAGCGCGCTCCCGATCTATCGGCCTGACCTTACCCGCGGATATACCGGAGCAGATAGGGGGCCGGTTAGGGGGTTTAGAGGATCAGCGCAAACGGTTACTGGAGAGCGGCAGACTGGAGGGGGGGAGCTTCTGGTGTTTTCTGTTGCAGCACGGTGGGGAGGGATCGTCTGCCTGAGTAGCGGCCGGGAAGCCCTGTGCACGATTCAGTGCAGGGTACGCTCCTGGGAATCCAGCTGAAAGGAGACTTCGTCTTCCTCTTCGATCAGGTCTCCAACAGCTTCCAGCCCAGCTTCAATCATCACCTTGGCAACGTCGAAGCGGATGTCCTGCAGATGTTCCTGTGCTTCCTGGGAAAAGTGCACCGCGATCAGTGGCTCGCCGTCTTCACCAGCCCGGCGCAATCCAATGCGACCATCGGCCAGTTCAACAATTTCATACAGTGACGGTGTCATGACAGCTCCATAGGTATCCGGTACAACAGCACGCCGGGAACTCGACGTGAAGCGGGCCGCAATTCTACCACTTCAGATGGTCAGTATTCCAGTTGACTGGCGCGCTGGCGCTCGGCGTGTTCACGCAATCCGGACTGCCACTCCTCCACCAATGACACCGTCAAATTATCATAAGCGCCTGTTATTGATGGAGATTCACCGCCAGCGATCAGGGCTGCGGGGGTACCTGTGACAACCTGCGGACTCAGAATTTTCGATTCCGTGCGCAATACAGCCTGCAGCCAAGCCGAGTGAGAGAGTTCCTGCAGTATTCCATTTTGCTGGTTGTAAGAGGCAAAATCCGCCAGATTGTAGATCCGCTCCGGCTCCCGCTCCGCCAGCAGGTGTCCCAGCTCACGCAGATAGAGACGCGCTGCAATAGCCAGGGCCAAAACACTGCTCTCCAGCAACGCACGCTGAGCCTGGGGCTGGTCGTCCCGAACCTGGCGCGCCTGCTCCAGGAGATAACGGCAGTGAGCCAGTTTTTGCTGTACGCGAGCGATATAGGGATTGGTCATGCGCTAAACCTCCGCAATGTTGATGGCGTTCAGGGCGCAAACCACCCTGAACACCGGTGCAGCGCCTGCCGGTGGTTACCTGGCTGCGGTCTTGCGGACAGCTTTCTTTTTCGCTGGCGCTTTTTTGGGCTTGGCGGCCTCGGACTGGCTCACCACCCACTTGCCATTATCGTAAAAAGCCTTCCAGCCAGTGGCCTTGCCGTCCACCTCGGATTGCACATACTGCTCCTTGGTTTTGCGGCTGTAGCGAACCACTGTGGGCAGGCCGTTATTGTCCGCCACAGGCGCATCAAACAGAAACGCGTATTTCGGGTCAATCTCACTTCGGTGCGGCAACAATTCAGCCACCAGTGGTGCACGGGTCTCGCGGTTTTTCGGAAACTGACTGGCGGCCAGGAACAGGCCTGAGGCTCCATCACGCAACACGTAGTGGTCCTCCACCTTCTCGCAGGCCAGCTCCGGCATGCTCACCGGATCCATTTTCGGTGGTGCAGCTTCGCCGTTTTTCAGAAGCTTGCGGGTATTTTTGCAACTCTCCGATGTACAGCCAAAATATTTACCGAAGCGCCCAGTTTTGAGCTGCATATCCGCGCCGCACTTGTCACACTCGATCAGCGGGCCGTCGTAGCCTTTCAGTTTGAAACTGCCCTCTTCCACCTCGTAGCCGGCGCAATCCGGGTTGTTACCACAGATATGCAGCTTGCGCTTTTCATCCAGCAGGTAACTGTCCATGGCGGTATTGCAGAGTTTGCAGCGGTGCTTGCTGCGCAACTGACGGGATTCCGCTTCGTCGTCGTCATCGGCATTCACGGCTTCATCACCGGGAACCAGGTTGAGTGTGGACTTGCAGCGCTCCTTGGGAGGCAGGCTGTAGCCCGAGCAACCGAGAAAGACACCGGTGGCGCCGGTGCGGATCTGCATGGGGCGGCCACAGGTCGGACAGCTGATGCTGGTCTCTGTCGGCTGATTGGGGCGCATACCGCCTTCGTCGTTCTGCGCTTCCAGCAGCGACAGGGAGAAGTCGCGGTAGAAATCATCCAGCAGGTGATGCCACTCCACCTTGCCGGTCGCCACCTGGTCCAGCGCCTCTTCCATATTGGCCGTAAAGCTGTAGCTCATCAGATCGGAGAAGTTTTCCGTCAACCTGTCGGTAACGATATCGCCCATCTTGTCGGCGTAAAACCGGCGTTTGTCCACGTGCACGTAACCGCGATCCTGGATGGTGGAAATGATCGACGCATAGGTTGATGGTCGACCGATACCACGCTTTTCCAGCTCCTTCACCAGGCTGGCTTCGGTGTAACGGGCCGGTGGCTTGGTAAAGTGCTGGTTGGGATCGAGTTTTTGCAAGGCCAGCGACTCTCCCACCGCCACTTCCGGCAGCACGATGTCCTCATCCTTTTTGCCAGCGGGCTGTTGTACTTTCATAAAACCGTCGAAACGGATCACGCGGCCGCGGGTGCGCAGCTCGTAATCACCGGCGGTAACCACCAGTGAGGTGCTGGTAAATTCGGCGGGCGCCATCTGGCAGGCGACAAACTGCTGCCAGATCAGGGTGTAAAGCCGTTCGGCGTCGCGCTCCATCCCCTTCAGCTGCGTGGGACGGGTGGTCACCGATGATGGGCGGATCGCTTCGTGCGCCTCCTGCGCCCCCTCCTTGCTGCTGTAGGAGACAGGCTGCTTGGGCAGGTAACGGTCGCCGTAGCTTTCCTGGATAAAATCGCGACAGGCCTCCACCGCTTCTTTACTGAGATTGGTGGAGTCGGTACGCATGTAGGTGATGTAACCGGCCTCATAGAGGCGCTGGGCCAGCATCATGGTCTTTTTAACACCAAATCCGAGCCGCGTACTGGCGGCCTGCTGCAATGTCGACGTGATATACGGTGCACCGGGTTTGGAGCTGGTGGGTTTGTCTTCCCGCTGACTGACGGTATACGCCGCGCCTTGCAGGGCATTCACAGCCGTCATGGCCTGGGCTTCGTTGACCGGACGGAATGCCTCATCCCCGCAGCGCTTCACTTCAAAGCGTATGCCCGCACCGGCGGCGGTGGTCAGGTCGGCAAACACATCCCAGTACTCCTCGGGAATAAAAGCCCTGATCTCCCGTTCACGCTCAACCACCAGCCGCACCGCAACTGACTGCACGCGCCCGGCGGACAAGCCACGAGCCACCTTTTCCCACAACAACGGCGACACCATGTAACCCACAACCCGATCAAGGAAGCGGCGTGCCTGCTGCGCATTGACACGGTTCTGGTCAATCGGCCCCGGTTGCTTGAAAGCCTCCTGAATGGCGCTTTTGGTGATTTCATTAAAGACTACACGACGATAACGGGATTCGTCGCCGCCGATCGCCTGCTGCAGGTGCCAGGCGATGGCCTCCCCTTCGCGATCCAAGTCCGTCGCGAGGTAGATGGTGTCGGCCTTGTCTGCCAGCTTGCGCAGTTCATCGACGACATTCTCCTTGCCTGGCAGGATCTCGTAGGTGGCCTGCCAGCCATTGTCCGGATCGATACCCATGCGCGACACCAGCTGCTCGCGGGATTTACGGCGTTTGTGTTCGACCTTTTCTTCCGGCGAAAGCTTGCGTGTGATGGCTGCCTGCCGGGCCCGCTCCTTCGCATCTACGGGTGTCTTGTTGCCGCCACCGGTAGGAAGATCGCGGATATGGCCAATACTGGATTTCACTATGTATTCGTCGCCCAGGTACTTATTGATAGTTTTGGCTTTGGCAGGCGACTCAACAATAACTAATGATTTACCCATATCTTCCTTCTGTACAGTGGTTGCCAAGGAGCGGATCGATGGCTCGCTGTGCTGTGTTATTTGCCGCCCCGGCGGCAAGGGATGCGCATATATAAGGGCTTGCCGGTTCAGGGTCAACCCGGGCTGGCCATTTAGGCATATTTTGGTAAGGCTGGACGACAACCGGGTTCCGGCCTATTTTTTACAGATAGCACAGTTTACGACAGGGTGAAAACCCCGACCTTGGCCCCCGGACCGGGACAAGGGCGATGCGCGCCCCAAAACGAAGGGCGTAAGCCCGGTTATTGGTGGCTGCAGTGCAGATAGTCGCAGGCAGGCACTGCCTGGGTGACAATGACGGCCCCAGACAGACAACTGCAGACACGGAAAGCGGGACAGGATGGTGAGCTGCCGACTCCCTGCGCGTCCCCGGGCAGGGCGTGCCGCAGGACCGGGTGGTTGCGGCGGATTATGGTACCGATGTACTGGCGGCGGCTTCCCGCAACCAATCGGCAATAACATTTACCTGCTGGTCACCACCGTATTCCTCCCAGAAAACACAGAGCCCGGCGGCCCCCAGGGTTACCGCCAGCACCACCTCAGGTGCGGCTTGCAGGCACTGCTTGAAGGCTTCAGGTGGCAACCGCGACGGTTTGTCGCCCCAATCCCACTCGCCACTGTAGTGCAGCTCGTGGGAAAAGTTTTTACGCACCAGCGACCAGCCCCCCCGGTCCTTGCGGCTGCGCTCCCAGGGGAGACAGTAGAGTGGCAGCAGTTTGCGTTGCGGCGGACAACGGGAGCCCTTGGGAGGCTCCTGCAGGTGCACCCGCAGCCCCAGGTCCAGCGCCAACTTGCGCATGCGGGCTTCACGCCGCTGGGTGGCGCTGGGCTGCATGAGGAATATCGGTCCTAACACCAGTGCAACAGCACCGATGGTAAAAAGAATGGGTAGCCACATAGAGGAAAATCGTCGTTTGATCTGGGTCTAGGCAAGAAATTTATTAGCCGATAGTATGACCCGACAACGGCTTGGCGAAAAGGAGATAACAATGAGTCAATACACGCACGTCCTGGCAGCAGTAGACCTCACAGAGGAAGCGCAGCAAGTTGCCCGCCGCGCCGCAGCACTGGCGCAAGCCAGCAATGCCAAACTGTCACTGGTACACGTGGTCGAACCCCTGACCTTCGCCTACGGTGGCGACATTCCGGTAGACCTGAGCGAGATCCAGCAGCAGCTGCAACAGCAGGCCACCCAGCAACTGCAGGCGCTGGGAGACTCCATCCAGGTGGATGAAGCCAATCGCCACGTATTAACCGGCTCGGCGGTTACCGAGATTCACGACATTGCAGAAGAGCTGGGTGCCGACCTGGTTGTGGTAGGCAGCCACGGCCGCAAGGGACTGGCGCTGCTGCTTGGCTCTACCGCCAACGGCGTGCTGCACGGTGCCCGCTGCGATGTACTGGCGGTCAGGGTTGCGGACTGAGTCGTCGCCGGACAGTAACTGCTGGTCAACACCGGGCTGATTTTTGCCAGCCCGGTGCAGGCTTACTCTCGCTGAGCCCCTGACACAGCGTCACGCCGACCACCGGCGAGTCAACTGTTTTCCAGCGTCTCCCAACGCTCGAACTTCTCCTCCAACTGCGCCTGCAACGCCGTCATTTTGGCCAGTGTGTCCTGCACCTTCTGCTGCTCCTGCTGGTAAAAGTCGGGTCTGGAAATGTCACTTTCCAGCTCACCGATAGCCAGCTCCAGGGCTTCAATTTCCCCGGGCAAGGCTTCCAGCTCCCGCTGTAATTTGTAACTCAGCTTTTTTGTGCTGCCAGCCGCTTTGGCGGCCGGCTCTGCAGCGGTGGCAGCGGTGGCCGCAGTTACCGTGTCGACAGTCTCTCCGGCACTGTTGGCAGATTCGTCTCCCTCCTGCCAGTGACCGCCCTGCCGCAGCCAATCCTCGTAACCGCCCACGTATTCCGCCACCCGCCCATTACCTTCGAAGGCAATGGTGCTGGTAACCACATTATCGAGAAACGCACGATCGTGGCTCACCAGTAACAGTGTTCCCTCAAAGCCGGCAAGGATCTCTTCAAGCAACTCCAGGGTTTCCACATCCAGGTCGTTGGTAGGCTCATCCAGCACCAGCAGGTTGGCGGGCTTGCTGAACAGCTTGGCCAACAGGACACGGTTGCGCTCGCCACCGGACAGGGCTCGCAACGGTGTACGGGCCCTCTCACCGGTAAAAAGGAATTTACTCAGGTAGCTGATAATGTGCTGGCTCTTGCCACCCACATCGATACTGTCACGCCCGCCGGAGACATTGTCGACAGCGTTTTTATCCAGATCCAATTGATTGCGCAGCTGGTCAAAGTATGCCACTTCCAGATTGGTTCCCAGCCGCACACTGCCCTGCTGTGGCTGCAACTCCCCCAGAATGATTTTCAGCAAGGTACTTTTACCGGCACCGTTAGGCCCGATGAGGCCCACCCGGTCACCGCGCATAATGGCAGTGGTAAAGTCGCGCACAATGACCTTATTGTCGTAGCCATGAGTGACGTGCTGCAGCTCCGCCACCAGTTTTCCGGAAAGTCCACCACCCTGCAGCACCATTTGGGCACGCCCCTGCTGCTCACGGCGTCCGGCCCGCTCCACACGCATGGCCTTGAGGGCTCGCACCCGGCCTTCATTGCGGGTGCGGCGCGCCTTGATGCCCTGTCGGATCCACTTCTCCTCTTCCGCCAGACGCTTGTCGAACAGCGCGTTGTGGCGCTCCTCTTCCGCCAGCTGCTGCTCCCGAAACTCAAGGAAGCCGTGGTAATCACCATCCCAGTTGCGCAGGTGACCACGATCCAGCTCCACAATGCGGTTGGCCAGGTTCTGCAGCAGTTGCCGGTCGTGGGTAATAAAGACAACAGCCCCGCGAAAATCCAGCAGCTGCTTCTCCAGCCACTCAATGGCCATAACATCCAGGTGGTTGGTAGGCTCATCGAGCAGCAACAGATCCGGGTCCTTCACCATGGCCCGCGCCAGTGCCACCCGGCGACGCCAGCCGCCGGAAAGCTCTGCCATGGTTTTGTCGGCGGGCAGGTCCAGGCGGGAGATCACAGTTTCGACCCGCTGCTGCAGGCTCCAGCCATCGCAGGCATCAATGGCTTGCTGCACCTTCGCCAGCTGGTCGAGGGCACCCGGCTCTTCCGTGTGCTGCAGCAACTGGTGGTAACGGGCCAGGTGCTCGCCGGCCTCTTCCAGGCCCATGGCAACGGCATCGTAGACCAGCAGGTCATCGGCATCCGGCAGATCCTGCTCCAGGCGTGCAATCTTCAGGGTCGGCTGCCGCCAGACACTGCCATCGTCCAGGCTCAGATCACCGGCCAGCACCTTCAACAGAGTGGACTTACCGGCGCCATTGCGGCCAATGAGACAGAGGCGTTGGCCCCGCTCCACCGCCAGGTCCACATGATCCAGCAACACCTGGTGCCCATAGTTGAGACACGCTTTCTTGATTTCAATTAACGCCATAGGAGTACCGCAGAGAAAAGCCCGGAAAATCAGGAAGCCCTGAAACGGCGGTCATGGTACCGAAAACCAGGGGCTGAGCGCACGTCCTACCTTATCCCTGCGGCCCTCAAGCTCAGCAGCACTCGCGAAAGCGACCAATCAGCAGGCAAACCTGTTAAAATTTGATCCAGTTATCTTTCCCGCACTGCGAAATCCCGCGGGATTGCCCTAGAATAATAAATACACCCATCACGGCCAGCTGTGGCCGAATATGACGTATATATGCCCCTGAGACCTGAGTTACTGTCGCCCTTTCAATACCTCCGCCCCCACCTGCAACCGGTTATCACCTCGCTACGCCTGCTGCTCTGTACCACCCTGCTGGCCACACCAGTGGTGCAGGCGGGCAATCTGTTACCCGCGGTGGACGACAGCCACGACCAGCTCAATAGCCAGCGCCAGACCTATCTGGAGGCCAGAGAAGCCCAGCGTCACGGTCAGCGACAGAAATACCAGCAGCTGCGTGAGCGCCTGCACGGCTACCCGCTGACGGTATACCTCGACTATTACGACCTGCGCCGCCAGCTCTCCAGGCTACCCAGTGAAGAGGTCGGTGAATTCCTGGCACAACAGGACAACAGCTATCTGGCAGACCGACTGCGCCGCGCCTGGCTGGATCAGCTGGCCGAACGGGAATTGTGGCAGGAGTACATCAACTTCTACCGTCCCGACGTCGCCAACACCGCCCTGCAGTGCCGCTGGATCCAGGCCCGGCACCTCACCGGTGACAGCAACGCGCTTGCGGAGACCGCCCCGCTGTGGAACGTGGACTACTCGCAGCCCAAGGATTGCGACCCCCTCTTCAGCCTCTGGACCAATGCCGGCTACCGCACACAGGAGATCGTCTGGGAGCGCTTCAACAAAGCCCTGCAGGGGGGCAGCAGTCAACTGGCACGCTACCTGGCCCGACAGCTGGAAGGCGAGAATCTGCAGCTGGCTGAGCTGCACCTGGAGGTGGATCGCCACCCGCAACGCATCCTGCAACAACAGCAGTTCCAGCCACAGAACCAGGCGATGCAATCCATTATCCTCCACGGCGTGCAGCGCCTGGCTCATCGCGATCCGGTAACAGCGCTCAATCAGTGGGGCCTGTACGACGCACAACAGCTGTTTGATGACCAGCCCCGGCGTGAGACCCAGGAGTTGCTGGCCATCGAGCTGGTCAAGGACGGCTATACCCGGGAGGCTGACTCCCTGCTGCAACAGATTCCGGGGTTCAGCAACCTGCAGGTCAGCGAGTTCCTGATTCGCGACGCCCTGAAGCAACAGGACTGGCAAAAGGTCTACCAATACATCCGCCAGCTGCCGGACGATGAGCAATCCAGCGAGCGCTGGCTGTACTGGCGCGCTCGTGCGCTGGAGTCCCTGGACCAGCAGGACAGCAACCAGATGCGGCCCCAGGACATCTATACCCAGCTGGCCATGGAGCGCAGTTTCTACGGCTTTATGGCAGCGGATCGCATCGGCAACCAGTACCGCCTTGGTGACGTCCCCGCCACTGCCGCGCCGGAACTGCTGTTGCGTATCGCCTCCGAACCCGCCAGCCAGCGCGCCCGTGAGCTGCGTGCTGTGGGCGATATCACCAATGCCAGCCGCGAATGGCTCGACCTCAGCAGTCGCTTTTCCTCGGAAGAGGAGCACATTGCTGCCGCCCAGTTGGCCAACCAGTGGGGCTGGCACCATAAGTCGATCACCTCGCTGGCCACCGCCCGCTACTGGGACGACCTGCGCCTGCGCTTTCCCCTCGCCCACCAGCAACCCATCTTCAAGGCAGCAGACGACAACCAGGTCTCACCCCTGCTGCTGTACGCCATCACCCGTCAGGAGAGCGCCTTCGCCGAACACGCCCGCTCACCCGCCGGGGCCATGGGCCTGATGCAACTGATGCCTGCCACCGCCCAGGAAACCGCGCGCAAGGCCGGCCTGCCCTACAGCAAAAGTGACCTGCTGGTGCCCGACAAGAACATTTCCCTGGGCAGTTTTTACATCACGGAAATGCTGCAGCGCTACCAGGGCAACCGCTTTCTGGCCGCCGCTGCCTACAATGCCGGCCCGCACCGGGTAGATCGCTGGCTGCGCAACAGCGCCAGCGCGCTGCCCGCTGATGTCTGGATTGAAACCATTCCCTTCCGCGAAACCCGGCGCTACGTGCAGAACGTGCTCGCCTATTCAGTGATCTACGGCTACCGCACCGGTACCACACCCACCATGCTGAACCCTGTGGAGCACGACCAGAACTTCTGACACAGGCAGCGAAAACTGCCCGCCCCGGCTCAATGACGGGGCGCACTGGTTGCAAGGTATTTACTGCCGGAAGCGGCACAAGAGTTTCTGTGGCGGTCAGGGACGCCACTACAGTACTACAGGAGCGGCCGGCCCGGCCTAGCAGTGAGCGGCAAGATAAGCGTCAAGCGCTGCCGCGTCGAACGGCCAACCCAGCCCCTGCTCATCACCGGCAACCGACAGCACCGGGATACGCACCCCATAGCGCTCGAGCAGCTGCGGATCATCAGCAATTTCCACACTCTGTAAGCGCAGGCCATAAGCAGGCAGCAATGGCCAGGCCAAAGCCTGTGCCTGCTCACAAAGGTGACAACCGAGCGTGGTATAAAGATAAAGCGTTTTCATGTGGACTCACCGCCACCGCACTGCGGCAGCTACCTCTACAGGCCGGCTATTGGAAAGGAGCAGTGAGCAGAAGCAATCAGAATAGGCCATTCTGGAAGGCAACGTAGACACCACCGGCAATCAGCACCAGCAATCCGAGCCCCACGACTCGTCCCATACCCGCTGCGGGAGCGGCAGAAGCCTCTACAGCGTTGCCACCCGACTGCACAGCAACATCCAGGTCACGCTCTTCCTGGTTGCGGGCAGCCACAGGACGAACGCCGGGCCGGGCCTGCTTGGTCGCCACCTTGCCAGTATGCTTCTCAGGACCACGCACCGAGGTTTTGTCGAGATCATCCGCCGGTCCGATCACACCAAAGCTGAGGGTATCAAAGCGCAGGTCATCCCCGCGCCGAACCCTGGCCTCCTTGATGCGGCGGCCATTGAGAAAGGTACCGTTAGCGGATTCTATATCGCGCACGTAGAGCAGCCCGTCGCGCACCGTCAACTGGGCATGGCGGCGTGAGAGATGAGCGGCCGCCAGGGTGATATCGCAATCGGCCGAGCGACCGACCAGGGTTTCGTTTTTAAGGGGGAATACGCGGTTCCCCAAAGCGCTGTGGTTAGCTTTCAGGGCCCAGCCAGTGCCGGGATCCGGCTTGGCCATATTGACGGCGGGACGCGGCTCACGCTTGGGATCCACCACCTGCATGGCCACTCGACCTATGCGCAGGTTATCGGCCGGCTCCAGGGGCATCGGAGTCGCCATGGGAACCAGTTTACCGTTCAGGAAAGTATTGTCGGCATCCACCAGCAAGCGCAGGGTGAGCTGCTCATGCTCGACGCGGATCTCTGCGTGCAGGTCCGCCACCCCTTCCCCTTCAAGGACAAGGTCACAGTCAGGGCTGCGACCGATAGTCACCAGAGGTTCAACAAGCCATACCGCATTTTGTTTGTTGTTTGTAAAGCGGAGCTTGAGCATAAAAAGGTGACCCTCTGCCAGTAAACCCAGATATTTTCAAGCGCCCGATAATGCATAAAAGCTCTTTGGCCTTCAATAGCTTAGGTGAAATAAATCACTTTATTTGTGGGTATTTAGCAGTACTATACATTTTTAGCGGAACTCCTGTGGACAAATTGCACCCACCTTATATTCGCACGTATTATCTGGCTCACCATTGCTACTAAGATGCCGGTGATCCCGACAGCGTACGCCAACACGGATTTTCTATGCCCCCACTGCAATCCTACTCGCTGACCAATAAAGGCCTGGTCCGAGACAATAACGAGGACTGTTTTCTCAGCAGGCCCGACCAGGGTTTCTGGATGGTGGCAGACGGTATGGGCGGTCACGATGCCGGTGAAGTGGCCAGTGATATTGTCAAACGCACCATTGATGAAAAGCTGCCTGCCAGCCGTGACCTGGAGGGCGCCATACACAGCGCCCACAAGGCAGTCCTCAAGGCTGCCTCCCGGGGCGAAGGCGCTAACGGCATGGGCTCCACCGTTGTTGCACTCCTGTCCGACGGCACCGACTACCAGGTCTCCTGGGTAGGCGACAGCCGCGCTTACCTCTGGTCCGAGGAAGGCGATGGCGGCCGCCTCGAGCAGCTCACCACTGACCACTCCTATGTGCAGATGCTGCTGGCTTCCGGCGCTATCCAGGCCGAAGAGGTGGACGACCATCCCGACAAGAACGTCATCACCCAGTGTATTGGTTCGTCCGGCCCCGACCCCATCAAGGTAGATACGGTGCGCGGCAACTGGGAGCAACAGCAGTGGATTGTGCTCTGCAGCGATGGCCTCACCGACGAACTGGACAACAGTGCCATCGCCCAGATCCTCTGCCACGCCAGTACCCCCAGGGATGCCACGCAAAAGCTGATGCAACAGGCCCTGACCTCCGGCGGCCGCGACAACATCACGGTGCAGGTTATTGAGTCCCCCCTCTTTCGCCGCAACCTGTTGCACAGGCTTAACGAATGGCTACCGAGAGTGACCGGTCGCCTGTGGCTGGACCTGACCCTGTACGGCCTCGCCCTGGTCAGCACCCTGATGATTGGCTACTGGACGATCACCTGATACCGCAATGCAGATCCCCGGCTATCGAATCATTCGCAAAATCAATCAGGGTGGCATGTCGACCGTCTATCTGGCGATTCAGCTCAGTGTCGGTCGGGAAGTCGCCCTGAAGGTCATGTCGCCCGCGCTTAATGCCGATCCGGTATTCAGCGAGCGCTTTCAGCGTGAGGCCAATATCGTTGGCCAGCTGTCACACCCCAATATCGTCTCAGTCTACGACATCGGCCGCTTCAAGAATCTCAACTACATCGCCATGGATTACCTGGCGGGTGGTTCCATTCATGACCGCATGAAGGCCGGGCTCAGCGCCGTGGAAGCACTGCGCATCACATCCCAGATTGCCAATTCCCTGGATCACGCCCACGAGAAAGGCTATATCCACCGCGACATCAAGCCAGAGAACATCCTCTTCCGGGAAGACGGCACCGCTGTACTCTCTGACTTCGGCGTCGCCAAGACCGTCAGTACCGTCTCCAACATGACCAATGCCGGTACCGTGGTCGGCACTCCACACTACATGAGCCCCGAGCAGGCCCGCGGCAAACCCATTGACGGCCGCGCCGACCTCTACAGCCTCGGCGTGGTGTTCTACGAGATGATTACCGGTAGTGTGCCCTACACGGCCGAAGAGGCTGTGGCCATCGCCATCAAGCACCTCACGGCACCGATACCCAAGCTGCCGCCGCAGTACACCATGTTCCAGCCGTTCCTGAACAAGCTGCTGGCCAAGGATCCCAATGACCGCTTCCAGCGCGGACGCGAAGTGGTGGAGGCCATTGCCCAGCTGCAGGGGACCTCCAGGGGATCAACGCCCACCTACCTGACGGAAACCGACCCCACCGCCATCCAGATCCTGTCGCTGTTCAAGGCGCTGGTACTCACCAGCTATGCAGCTATTGCTGCGCAAGCCAAGCTGGGAGGCCTGTGGCTGGCCAGCTGGCGCTGGACCCCCAAACGCGGCGTCTACCGTCACCCCCGGGTCACCGTCACGGAGATCCGCACCAGCGCGGAAACCATCGAGGAAGATCGCGCCACCATCATTTCCACCCGGGTACAGAAAGCGGCTCACTACCAGTCACTGGAAAACCGTCGCATTGCCCGTATCTATCGCGGCTTCATGCTGGGGGGACTGCTGGGTATTATCTGGATCGCCTTCAGCATGGGCATGGGCAGACTTATCGACACCCGGGAGACCACCCTGCCCCAATCACTGCAAGCGGCCATCGTCTCCACCAACCGCTGGGTTGAGCGCCTGCTGCTGGCCGAGGAAGAACCACAGCCCGCCAGCCGGGATGCCATTGCCGCTGTCCCTGCAGAGACCAGTGAGGCTCCGCCAGCTGCGCCCCTGCCGGATGACGCACCTCGGGCTGAGGCCCCAGCAGCAACGACTGAACAACAAGCCACCAGCCCCCCGCCGCCACCGCCACGCTTTGGCCTGAAAGTGAATGCCAGTCCCATCGACGCCAAAGTACGGGTGCTTAATATCCGTGAGCGTTATTACACCGGCATACCCCTGCTACCGGGACGCTATCAGGTGGAAGTCACCGCGGATGGCCATGATCGCGACGTTCAGTGGGTGGAGATCAGCAACCAGCCACTGACGCTGGATGTCTCACTACGCAAGATTCCTGTACCCGGCGCCACCTTCCATAACGAACTGGCAGATGGCTCCCTGGGCCCGGCAATGGTCATCGTGCGCCAGGGCAGCTTTGAGATGGGCAATTCGGGAGACGCCATCACCTCCCCCACCCGTCGTGTGCGCATCCCGCAACCCTTTGCCATCAGCCAGTACGAAATCACCTTTGCCGACTACGACAAGTTTGCGCGAGCCACCAAACGCCCCCTGCCACCCGATGGCCAGTGGGGTCGGGGCAGTCGCCCGGTCATCAACGTCAGCTGGGAAGACGCCCGCGCCTATGCCAAATGGCTGCGGGACTCCACCGGGCGTAAATACCGCTTACCAACAGAAGCCGAGTGGGAGTATGTCGCCCGTGCCGGCACCACGGGCGACTACTGGTGGCAGGGCAGCGCTGACGGCAAAGCCAACTGCCGGCGCGGCTGTAACAGTAAATTCAGTAACCTGTTCCGCACCAAGACAGCACCGGTGGGCAGCTACCCGTCCAACAGATTTGGTGTGTCGGATTCTGCAGGCAATGTGGCCGAATGGGTCGAAGACTGCTTCCAGCCCCACTACCTCGCCGCGCCGCGGGACGGTAGCGCCGTTACGCAGAACAGCTGTTCGGAGCGAGTGGTGCGCGGAGGCAGTATTCGCAGCAGCGCCGAGGAACTGAAGAACTACTACCGGGATCACCGGGACGGCAAGAGCGTCTACAGCGATGTGGGTATTCGGGTAGTAGTGGATCTCTACTGACAGATGCCGCTGAGCAGCGACAGGGCGGCCGTCAAACCCAAGCCACTCACTGGCATCAGACCTGAAAAAACGCCTGGATCTGCTCTTTCTCCCACATGGCGTCCTGATAACCCAGCTCGATCAGGTCATCAATGTAGGGCTTTTCGAACAACAGGTAGCTGCTGGTGGTAGCACCGCCACCCTTGGTGGTGGAGCCGGTGGCGCGAAAGAAAAAGCGTACCGAGCGTGGCATGTGACGAATTCTCCGCCCCGCCATTTTGTCCAGCTCCTTGCTGGGAGAGATGATCAGCGTGTCCACCGGTTTCAGCTTTACCCCCTGCTCCTGCAGAATCTTTTCCGGCACCAGCCTGAGCAGGTGATTGACCCGCTCCAGGTGCTCAATGTCGCCTTCAAAACTGTCAATAAACGCGCTGCTGAAGAGATGGCCAAAGACCTGCCCGATGGAGGGCGAATGGCGCGCCCGCAACTTCGGCTTGGCCCAGTGCACCGGGTTACGGTTACCGGAAACACCCACAATAAAAATCCTGTCCGCCCCCATGTGCAGCGCCGGACTGATTGGCGCAACCTGGCGCAAGGCACCGTCACCAAAGTAATCACGACCTAATCGCACTGCGGGGAAGATACCCGGAATGGCGGACGACGCCATCAGGTGGTCCAGTGACAACTGCGCCTTGACGCCGGTGCGACGGTAGCGACGCCACTCCTTTACGGATGGGTCGCCCTGGAAGAAACTCATGGACTCACCGCTGGAGTAGTTCATGGCGGTGACACAGACGGCTTTCAGGTCGCCCTTCTGAATGCCTGCGTCGAGCTGGGGAAAGTTAATGTGGCGATTGGCAAATTCCCGCAGTGGGGCATTGTCCAGCAACGCAATGGACTTGCCCTTGCCAACTCCCTCATTAAACAGTGAAGCCAGCAGGCGTCCCCCGCCCCCCAGCAGGTCCCGCCAGCGAGTATGAAACACCTTTTGCGTCTGCAGTTCACCCCAGATCTTCTCCAGGTCTTTAACCGCCTCGTAAAAGCTACCGGTATGAGTGGCCAGCGCTAACGCGTTCAGCGCGCCGGCCGACGTCCCGCAAATCACCGGAAACGGGTTGTGTACGCCAGCAGGTAACAATTCATTAACAGCATTCAGTACACCGACCTGATAGGCCGCCCGGGCGCCGCCACCCGACAGGATCAGAGCATTGGTGGGCATTCAGTGCTCCTGTTGCAGCAATTTGCCATCACTTGCCACGACGGCGCAGCTCCTGATCCTTCAGCTCACGACGCAGCACCTTGCCCACGTTGGACTTGGGAAGTTCATCCCGGAATTCGATCAGGTGCGGTACCTTATAACCCGTCATACGCTCACGACAGAAACTGATAATGTCTTCGATGGTCAGGGAGGGGTCGCGTCGCACCACAAACAGCTTCACCGCTTCTCCGGTCTTGTCGCTGGGCACACCGATCACTGCCGCTTCCAGTACCCCTGGATGCTGGGTCACCTCGTCCTCGACCTCGTTGGGATAGACGTTAAAGCCGGAGACAATGATCATATCCTTCTTGCGATCCACGATGCGGATATAACCCTCCTCATCGATAATCGCCATGTCGCCGGTTTTCAACCACCCCTCATCGTCCATTACCTGGGCCGTCTCATCCGGCCGCTGCCAGTAACCCTTCATGACCTGCGGGCCTTTTACTTCCAGCTCCCCCACTTGCCCCACCGGCAACACAGTGCCCGCCTCATCCAACACCCGCACCTCGGTGTCGCGCACAGCGGGGCCGACCGTGCCCGGGTGAATATTACTGGGGAAATTGGCCGAGATGACCGGTGAGGTCTCTGTCATGCCATAGCCCTCGGTGACCTTGCAGCCAGTCACCTTCTCCCACAGCTGGGCAACATCGGCGGTGAGCGCCATACCGCCGGACGCGGTAATCTTCAGTTTGGAGAAATCCAGCGACTGAAAGGCATTGTTGTGGCAAAGACCGTTAAACAGCGTGTTCAGCCCCACAAACCCGGTAAGACGGAAAGGCTTGATAGCACTGACCAGCGACGCCAGATCGCGGGGATTCGGAATCAGGATATTGTGGTTGCCGGTAGTCACCAGCATCATGCAATGAATGGTGAAGGCGTAGATGTGATAAAGCGGTAACGGTGCCGCGTAGGTCTCTACCCCAATGCCGTTCAGTTCACCAATACGCTCCTGGGTCTGGTGCATATTGGCCACAATATTGGCGTGGGTAAGCATAGCCCCTTTGGCGACACCGGTGGTGCCGCCGGTGTATTGCAGTACAGCAACATCCGCTGCCTGCACTTCCACCGCCGTCGGTGCCTGCTGGCGACCCAGCGCCAGCGCCCGGCGCATCGTTATCTGGGAGGGGAAGTGGTAGGCCGGCACCATGCGTTTCAGGTAGCGCACCACACCATTGATTAACGGCCGTTTCGGAAACCCGTGCAGATCGGCGATATCGGTTACTATCACCGTTTCCACAGAAGTTTTGTGAATCACCCTGGCAGCGGTATCGGCGAGATTGGCAAACACCACCAGGGCTTTCGCACCGGCGTCGTTCAACTGGTGCTCCAGCTCGCGCTCCGTGTAGAGCGGGTTGGTATTCACCAGAATCATGCCGGCACGCAAAATCCCGAACATGACTACCGGGTACTGCAGCAGATTGGGCAGCTGTACCGCCACCCGGTCGCCGGGCTGCAAATTGGTATGATGCTGCAGAAAGCTGGCGAATTGTTCGCTGTATTCCTGCATCTCCCTGTAAGTGAGGGTTTTACCCATACAGCTGAAGGCTGGCTTGTCCCTGAACTCACCAAACGCATCCCAGACTGTCTCAGGAATTGACCGCATATCGTTGTTATTCATTTCGCCCCCATTTTGATTGTCTGCATTCCCTGGCGTCGTCCCCCGGTTAAAACCCGACGGTGACACCTGTGGCTGTAACCTGCTATCCGGGATAACTCAATAATCGATACTACCTTTATTAACGGCCAGCTGCAGCGCCGGAGTCACAATCCGCTGCTAAGGTCCTGCGCCGACGATGGCCGCCTGATGAAACCGCGCCGCGCCCACAGCCGAACCAACTGTCAGCAATAACGTCGCCACTATCCCCTAAACACAAACCGCGTACTGCAGAGTACGCGGTTTGTGTGAGCGCTATCAGAATGCGAAAGCGTCGTCGTCCATCTCCATCAACGACGCAGCACCGGCCTTGATAGTTTCTGCCAGACCGGCAGTACGCGGCAGTATGCGGGCAAAATAGAAATTGGCGGTGCGAATCTTGGCGGTGTAGAAAGCGCTGTCACCACGCCCTTCATCCAGAGCCTGCTGTGCCTTCTGCGCAGCCATCGCCCACAGGTAGCCCAGCACAAAGTATCCGGAGTACATCAGGTAATCGACGGACGCGGCCCCCACTTCATCGGGGTTTTCCAGCGCCAGCATACCCACATGCATGGTCAGCTCGCCCAGCTGCTGGTTTACTTTCGCCAGTGCTTCCACATGGGGCGAGCCTTCATTGGCCTTGCAGAACTTGTGCACCTCTTTGGTAAAGGGCTTCATAATCTCGCCCTGACTCATGAGCACCTTGCGCCCCAGCAGATCCAGGGCCTGCACACCGGTGGTGCCCTCGTAGATCATGGCGATACGCGCATCCCGTACATTCTGCTCCACGCCCCACTCGGCGATATAGCCGTGGCCGCCGAAACACTGCATACCCAGGTTGGCGGACTCAAAACCGGCCTCAGTGAGGAAAGCCTTGGCAATCGGCGTCAGGTAAGAGAGTTTGCCATCTGCTTCCTTGCTGGCGGCTTCATCCCCATCGGCAACAATATCCACCAGCTTGCCGCAGTAGGCGAGCAGCATACGGCCGCCTTCAGCAATGGCTTTCTGGGTCAACAGCATACGGCGCACGTCCGGGTGCACAATAATGGGGTCTGCAGGGCCATCCGGATTTTTGGGACCACTGAGAGAGCGCATCTGCAGGCGCTCCCTGGTGTAGGCCAGCGACTTCTGGAAACCCAGCTCGGCATGGGCCACACCCTGCATGGCGGTGCCCAGGCGCGCGGTATTCATAAAGGTAAACATGCAGTTGAGGCCGCGGTTGGGAGGACCAATCAGGTAGCCTTTGGCGCCGTCAAAGTTCATCACGCAGGTGGCGGAGGCCTTGATACCCATTTTGTGCTCGATGGAGCCACAGCTGACCGCGTTGCGCTCTCCCGGGGTACCGTCAGGGTTCACATTGAATTTGGGCACAATAAAGAGAGAGATACCCTTGGTGCCGGGAGGCGCATCCGGCAGACGCGCCAACACGATATGGATGATATTGTCCGCCATGTCGTGCTCACCGGCGGAGATAAAGATCTTGGTGCCGCTGATGGCGTAGGAGCCATCAGCATTGGGGGTAGCCCTGGTACGCAGGATGCCCAGGTCTGTGCCACAGTGAGGCTCGGTAAGGCACATGGTGCCAGTCCAGTGACCACTGATCAGTTTCGTCAGGTAGGTCTGCTTCTGCTCTTCGGTACCGTGGGCATCAATGGTATTCATGGCGCCGTGGGAAAGGCCGGGGTACATGGCCCAGGACCAGTTGGCGGTGCCGGACATCTCATTCACTGCCATCCCCAACGAGGGTGGCAACCCCTGACCGCCATACTCCACATCGTGGCTGATGGAGGGCCAGCCCGCCTCCACATACTGCTGATAGGCCTCCCTGAAGCCCTTGGGCGTTGCCACCTCACCATCATTCCAGCTGCAGCCTTCAGCGTCGCCGCTCTGATTGAGGGGCGCCAGTATGTTTTCACAGAACTTGGCGCTCTCTTCCAGGATGGCATTAGCGATCTCGGCACCGGTCTCACCGTAGCTGGGCAGGCTTTGCCAGTGTTGCTCGTAGTCCAGCAATTCAAACAGGGTGAACTGGGTATCCCGCAGTGGAGCTTTGTAATCTGTCATCCCGATAACCTCTCACAACTCAATTGGAGTGTTGATGGTAAATGTATACGCGATTTGACGTCTGAGGCGCAAAAAATTTCCACTAACCGACGCTATCGCCCTGATGACCGGCAACCCCTCTCCTGCATGCTTCCTGGCAGGCCTTGCGCAAAGGGGGTTTAACCGGCCAAACGCGGCCCAGTATAACCATTTCAAACGGCCGTTTGAAATGGTTGATTCAGACTTTTTATCAGCTCCGTGCGTTCCCCGTCAGTGATCCGGAGGCTTGCGCAGCAGGCGTCGCAGCAGCTTGATGCCCACGATCAGTGTTGCGGCCACCAGTACCAGGGCCCCGATGAGCAGCAGACAGGCCAGCAAAATTGAGAGTATCTGGTCAACCGGCACACTCCAGCCCCAAATGGCCAGGGCGATAAACGCCAGGCTGGCAACCATAGCCACGCCAAATGCGGGCCGGGACTTACGACGAAAACCAAATAACATACCAATACCTGTAGAAACTTTTAATGTGGTCACCAGGGCAACCGTGAAATGCGCTGGTGCTGCATTAGCGCAGCAGCAGGTGGCGCTCAATCACCAGTGCCACCCCGTCCTCCCATACCGGACGGGTAACCATGCCGGCAACCGCCTGCACTTCCGGGGCCGCATTGCCCAGCGCCACGCCCAAGCCGGCGCGCTGCAGGAAAATCATATCGGACTGGGCATCACCAAAACTCATCACCTCGTCGGCCGACACCCCGTGATAGGCCAGTAAATGGTCAAACGCCTGATGCTTGCAGGCAGCACCGCTGATAACACTGGCAAACAGCCAGTCAGGCTTGGCGGCCATTTTGGCGTAGGCAAACACCAGCTGCGGAAACTGCTGCTCCAGGGCCAGAAGACGTAACTGCTCTTCGGCATTGTGGGCAGCAAACAGGATTTTTATCACCGGAAACTGGCCGCGCAGCGCCAGCAGATCCGTCTCCACTGGCGTCACGCGCAAGTGCTCCGCATGCAGCTGCCCAAGCTCGGTAAGCTGATCGACGAAGAACTCGTTGAGCCCGCAGACTTCAGTATAGAGTCCCTGCTCGCGGCCACCCTTCACCAGCGCCTGCACTGTGTCGTCATCCAGACTGTGCAGGGCCAGCACGTCGCCGTCCGGCTCCTGCACCAGGGCGCCGGTATAGAACAGGCCGGCGTCGCGCAACTGCAGCTGCTCTATCAGGAAATCCGCCGCAAACCGGGGTCGGCCCGAGGCTACCGCGGTGCGAACCCCCGCTTGCCTCAGCGCCAGCACCGCATCCCGCACGCGCTGGCTGTAGTTGCCATCCAGTCCCAACAAGGTGCCATCGATATCAAAAAATGCCAGTTTGTAGGGACGGGAGAGCAGCTCATCGCTGCCGGCAGCATCGAACAACATCAGTGACAACCTGTGGGACGTTGGTTAGGAATTCGGGTTGGGGCCAGGCGCTCGGGGCGGAAGGTAAAGGCTAGAGCCGCAGGCGACCTTCGTGACTCCATTCACAGCGGATCTGCATATCGCCAGAGCCCGGCTCATGCCAGTTGCCGGAGGACTCCCAGGTGAAGGTGTGGGTTCCTGAGAGCTCGGTCTCCAGGTGTACTGTGGCGGAAACCCAGTACATACGACTCAGCAGGCGCTCAAACTGTTCTATCCACTGTTCCCACTCATACTCCACCGCCTGATAGGAAGCACCGAAGTGCATGACCTCGGTCTGGTAGTTGGACTGATCCACTTCAATGCGCGGGATGGCGAACATCTCCTGGCTGAGAAACGGCCACTCGTCTGCATGGGGCAGACTCAACATCGCTTCACGATTGGCGCGACGGCGCTCCGCATCACCCTCCCTGAAAGCAACATCCTTGATACAGCCGTAAACGATTGATTCCTGATCCATAGAGCTACTCAATCCGCGGAGGCCTGGCCTCCGTACTCAAAAAAACCACCAGCCGCCCTGCAGCCGCTCTTCGCATTTGACCAGCTGCCGCTGATAGATTGCCGCGCGGGCAGAGACCTTTTTGGCCACCGATTGCAGCCAGGGCTTTTTGCGGTAGGTACCACGGTTATACCCCCCATGGCCCTCGTGGTAGGCCAGGTAGAGCCGGTAGGGGTCACTCTTCGATATCTTACTGCGTTTGTTACTGACATGGCTGTACCAGCCCACAAAATCCACAGCATCGGCAAAATCGTCGCGGTCAGCGCCCCAGCTGCCGGCCTGATCCTTATACCAGTCCCAGGTTTCATCCTTGGCCTGGGCAAAGCCGTAAGCGCTGCTTTTGCGCGGACCGGGGAAGATCCACAGGATTTTGGTGCGAGGCGGTTTGGCCTTGGGCTGAAAACGGGATTCCTGATAGATGATCGCCATCATAATCGGAATAGAGACGCCCCACCGGTCACTGGCTTCACGGGCATCGTCGTACCAGCCACTTTTCTCATCAAAGATATCGCAGATGTTATCGATCTGGCGGGGCGGACTGGTCACACAGCCGTTCAACAACACCCCAACCACAACCACCAACAGCCACTTTATCCTCACTGCACAAAATCCCCCATGCACTTAATCTTCATAGACGCCCTGCTCCCTCAGCAGCATCACCAACTGCTCTTCGTCCATGGTCTCAATACCCAGCTCCCGTGCCTTGACATACTTGGCGTTATTTTCGGCACCGCCTCCCACCACCACACAGTGGGTTTTGGCGGACACGGAGCCCGCCACCTTGGCGCCAAGGTCCTGCAGCAGTTTCTTCGCCAGATCGCGCTTGATCAGTTCAAAGGAGCCAGTCACCACATAGGTTTTTCCGGCCAGCGGCTCGTGCCGCTCAGCCACCTCCAGGTCCTGCCAATGCACGCCGCACTCCTGCAAAGCCACAATCGCCTCGCGGGTGTGCTCCTGCTGAAAAAATTCCGCGACAAAGTGCGCCACCACAGGGCCCACATCAGGTACCTGCTGCAGCTGCTCTTCATCCGCCGCCATCAGTGCCGGCAAGTTGCCGAAGTGCCGTGCCAGTGCCCGCGCCGTGGCTTCGCCCACCTCGCGGATGCCCAACGCAAACAGAAAACGTTCCAGCGTCGTGGCCTTGCTCTTGCCCAGCGCCGCCACCAGGTTCTGCGCCGACTTCTCCCCCATCCGTTCCAGGCCCGCGACCTGTTCTGCCTGTAGTCGATAGAGATCGGCAACGGAGTGCACCAACCCCTGGTCCACCATCTGCTCAACCAGCTTGTCGCCAAGACCATCGATATCCATCGCCTTGCGGGAGGCGAAGTGCTTGATCGCCTCCTTGCGCTGGGCTTCACAGATCAGCCCACCGGTACAGCGTGCAACCGCTTCACCAGGTACCGACTCCACCGGCGATCCACAGACTGGACAGGCTTCGGGAAACGTAATCACCGAGGCGTCTGGCAGACGTTTTGATTTCACCACCGATACCACCTGGGGAATCACATCTCCCGCACGACGGACGACAACCGTGTCTCCCACCAGGACGCCGAGACGCTGGATCTCATCACGGTTATGCAAGGTGGCATTGGAGACGGTCACACCGCCAACAAACACAGGCTCCAGCCGTGCCACTGGCGTTACTGCGCCAGTGCGCCCCACCTGGAACTCGACACTGAGCAGCCGTGTCATCTCCTCCTGTGCCGGAAATTTGTAGGCCACAGCCCAGCGCGGTGCGCGCGACACAAACCCGAGCTGCTTCTGCAACGAGAGATCATTAACCTTGAACACAATGCCATCAATATCGTAGGCCAGCTTGTCACGCTTCTCGCCCAACCGGCGGTAGTAATCCATACAGGCGGAGATGTTTCCGGCCACTGCCATTTCCGGGTTGATCTTCAGGCCCCAGCGATTGAGGGCATAGAGCACGTCGGTATGGGTGGTCGGCATATCACCCCCCTCCACCAGCCCCACACTGTAGGCGCACATCTCCAGCGGACGGGTAGCCGTAATTCGGGAGTCCAGCTGCCGCAGGCTGCCGGCAGCCGCATTGCGGGGATTCACAAAGGGCTTGTCTCCGCGCTCCCGCGCCGCCTGGTTGAGGCGTTCAAAACCCGCTTTGGGCATATAGATTTCGCCACGCACCTCCAGCACCGGCGGATAGTCATCGCCAATCAAGCGCAGGGGAATGGAGGGAATGGTGCGCACGTTCTGGGTAATGTCTTCGCCGGTGGACCCATCGCCACGGGTAGCGCCGCGCTCCAGCACGCCATTGCGATAGAGAATACTGACTGCAATACCATCGAGCTTGGGCTCTGCCGCATAGCTGATCTCGGTGTCGGTTTTCAAACGCTCACGGATACGGCGATCGAAGTCCAGCAGATCCTGATCGGCAAAGGCATTGTCGAGGGAGAGCATGGGGATTTCATGCACCACCTGGTCAAACACACTGAGGGGTGCCTCGCCCACACGCTGGGTCGGGGAATCCGGCGTAATCAGTTGCGGGTGGCTGCGCTCCAGCTGCTGCAGCTGCTGCAACAGGCGGTCATATTCCGCATCGGGAATGGTGGGGTCGTCGAGAACGTAGTAGCGGTAGTTGTGATAGTTGAGCTGCTGTCTCAGCGACTCGATTTTTTCCTGCGCTTCCAGGGTGTTGGGCATCTGCTGTGAATCCGGTTTACTGCTGCTGGCGCGCACTGCGGGATGGCAAATTCACAGTGCACCACTCTGCCACGTGGCTGACAGGGTCAGCCACGAGACAATTGCTTTCTCTCAAAATCGCGAATGCGCTGGCGGCAATGCTCAATGGTCTGCATGGTCATCACACTGCGCTGCTCGTCTTTCAATTCACCGCCCAGGTTGCTGGCGATGGCTTTGGCGGTATCCACCATCAGGTTAAAGGCATCCATACTGCTGGAGCGCATCGGCAGGGTCATAAAAAGACTGACACCGGGCGTCTCAAACTCATCCATCGCAGCGAGATCAAATGTACCGGGCACCACCATATTGACCATACTGAACAGCAGCGAGCCCTCGCCGTCTTCATGCTCATGGCGATGGAAAATCTGCATATCGCCGAAACGCATGCCACTCCGCAATACCACTTCCAAAAGATCCTGGCCCTGAAAGCGCTCGTCACCAACCGACATCACATTGATGATGATCACCTCTTCGGCATCACTTTCGTCGACGGGCTCATCGTCCGCCTCCTGGTGCTCCGCCGGCACGGGCTCTTCACGAACCACCCGTGGCATACCCACTTCATCGTCCAGGCTGTCGACATTGCCCAGCGCCGGCTCAAACTCTTCCTGCTCCCTCAGCTCTGCTTCAGCGATGGCCTGATCCACCGGATCCATCAGCATGGGGACTTCTTCATCCAGGTTGAGCGAAACCTGTTCGGGAATACGTGATTTGCCCAGGGTTACCTTTGACTTAACGAAGTTTTGTTTCAGGTCTTCGGTGAACTGACGGGCGTCACTGGCATCGCGCTGGCGTACCACCCGCGCGCCGCCATTGGGCAGCTCACTACCAAAGGTATCCGGCTCCGGACGATCGTCCACACGTTTGACGTTGCGTGACATTTTCAGGGAATGACGACGTGTATGACGCATGCGTCGCCAGCCATCCAACAACACCGCAACGATCAACAGTACGATAATTACGGTCAACCACTCTCGCATTGCGAACTCCATTTTCAGTGTTTCTCCTGCCTCTCGCCATGGCGGGCCCGGAGACTACACGGGATTTTGTTTTTCAAAGCCGTGCCGTCCCTGACGGCACCCTTCTGATTTCTGTTATTAACTGGCTGCCAGCTCTGCCGCTTCGTCCACGTCCACGGTTACCAGACGGGATACGCCCGGCTCATGCATGGTCACACCCAACAGTTGATGCGCCATTTCCATGGCGATCTTGTTGTGCGTGATGTAGATAAACTGCACGTGTGCGCTCATCTCCTGAACCATACGCGCGTAACGGCCAACGTTGGCGTCATCCAGCGGTGCATCCACCTCGTCCAGCATACAGAATGGTGCCGGGTTGAGGCGGAAGATGGAGAACACCAGGGCGATGGCGGTCAGCGCCTTTTCACCACCGGAGAGCAGGTGAATGGTGCTGTTACGCTTGCCTGGTGGCCGCGCCATAATCGCCACACCGGTATCCAGCAGATCCTCACCGGTCAGTTCCAGATAGGCATGGCCGCCACCGAAGACTTTCGGGAACAGCTCCTGCAGACCACTGTTGACCTGGTCGAAAGTTTCCTTAAAGCGGGTGCGGGTCTCGCGGTCGATCTTGCGGATGGCGTTTTCCAACGTCTCCAGCGCGTCTTCCAGTTCTGAGTTCTGTGCGTCCAGATAGTTCTTGCGCTCGGACTCCAGTTTGTATTCGTCGATGGCCGCGAGGTTGATCGGGCCCAAGCGCGCGATACGGCCGGCCAGCTGTTCCAGCTCACTCTCCATGGCTCGCTGGTCGGCATCATCCGCCAGCTCTTCCAGTAATTGTTCGAGGCGGAAATTCTCCTCCTCCAGCTGTTCCTGCAGGGTGGAACGCTGGACTTCCAGGGTCTGGGCTTCCAGACGCGCCTGTTCCAGCTTCGCTCGCACCGCCTGCAGCTCCTGCTCGGAACGGTTACGGGACTGCTCCGCCTGACGCAAGTCGTGTTCGACCTGTTCCACCGCCTTGCGTGCCGCCGTCAGCTCCTGCTCTACCGACAGGCGTTTCTCCAGCAGGGCTTCCAGCTCCAGTTGATTCTCTTCACCCGGGTTGCGTACCTCTTCCAGCTGGTCGCGCAGCATGTCACGGCGCTCCTGCAGACGCTGGGTCTGATCGCGCAAGCGACCGAGTCCGGCCTTGACCGCATCCACCTGGGTTTTCAGGGCCTGATGGCGCATGGCCAGCTGGTGGCCGCGATCCTTGTCGTGACGGGCCTTTTGGCGGGCATCATCCAGTCGTGCTCGAATATCGTCACGGCGACTGAGCAGCGCCTCGCGCTGGTCGGTATCCCGCTCCATCGCCTCGATGGCCTCCTGCAGGATCATGCGCGCTTCCGCCAGGCTCTCGCCCTCCTGCTCCATCTGTTCGCGGGCTTCGCGAATTTCGGTGGTGACGCGATCGCGACGCACGGCAATCTGTTCCACCCGCACCTGGCGGGCGCTGAGCTGTGAACGCACCTCACTGTACTTACGCGCCTGGGCATCGGCATCGCGACGCAGCTGCTCGCGCTGCTGCTCCAGCTCCTTGATACGCTGGCGCCCCTCCTCCAGCTTCTGACTCAGGGACTCGGACTGCTGCTCCGCCTCTTCCAGCTTTGCGGTCAGCTCCTCCAGCTCCTGCTTGCGGGCAATCACGCCAGAGGTGGCATCGGTATCGCGGGCCACCCGCAGCCAGTTGGCGCCAAGCCAGAGACCGTCTTTGGTCACCACGGACTCGTGCGCTTGCAGCTGACTGCGCAGAGCCAGCGCCGCACCCAGATCATCCAGGGCGTAGACCGAGCCCAGCTGCGCAGACAGGCTGACATCAGCGGTCACCTTGTCCAGCAGTCGCGGTGCCAGGCTGCCTGCGGAACCTTGAGTTTTCACACTGCTGTCCAGCAGTACCAGTTCTCCCTGGGTGAGCTGGGACACCACATCGGCAACTGCGTCGAAACCATCGACGCAAACCGCCTGCAGCGAATTGCCCAGTACGGTCTCCACCGCCTTATCCCAGCCATCGACAACTTCAATGCCCTCGGCCAGACGGGGATTGTTGATCAGGTCCTGGTTCTGCAACCACTCGCTGACAGCACTGTCCTTTTCGCCCAGTGCGGCCTGCTGCAACGCTTCCAGGGAGGCGTGGCGACCACGCATGGACTGCAGCCGGGTGCGCACCGCATCCAGCTCATCGCTGTACTGGTTATTGGCATCGCGCAGGGAGTTGATTTCGTCCGTAGCCGACTCCACCTGGCTGCGCTTGGTATCGGCATCGAGGTCCAGCTCCGCCAGCTGTTCGGTGAGCTGGCCGATCTCCTCCTCCGATTCGTCCGGCACCAGATTTTTCTTCTCTTCGTCCAGCTTGCGAACCCGCTCCAACAGGCGCGACTGCACCTGCTCCAGGTGCTGGATGCGGGATTGCTGCACCTCGGCACGCTGGCGTGGTTCGGAGGCTGTCTGGTTAAAGCTGTCCCATTGCAGCTGCCACGCCTGCATGGCCTCTTCGGCTTCCAGCAGCTGATCGCCGGAGTCATCCTCCGCTGCCTTGATCATCTCCAGCTCAGGTTCTAGCTCCATCAGTTCCTCTTCCCAGACCTCGGATTTCTGCTTGTCCGTGACCAGGTGCTCCTGGGCTTCCTTGCAGTCGCGATCAGTCTGCTCCAGGTCCGCCTGCAGCTGACGGGCGCGCTCCTGGGAGTGCTGGATGGTCTGCTCAATCCGGGCGATGTCCGCACCGATGGAGTAGAAACGACCCTGTACTTCGCTCATCTTGTCGCCAAGATCGGTGTACTGGGTGCGGTATTTTTCGATGGAGGTGTCGTTGGCCACCTGGTTGGTAACAAACTGTTCGACCTTCAGTTCAAGTTCCGAGATCACCTGCTTCTTGAGACCGGCCTCTTCCGCCAGGATGCGGTAGCGCAGGGTCTGCAGATGGGCCTTGAGCAGGCGCTCCTCTTTCTTGTATTCGGTGTACTTCTCCGCGGCCTGCGCCTGGCGCTGCAGGCGCTGCAGCTGGCGTTCCAGCTCTTCGCGCAAGTCGGTCAGGCGCTCCAGGTTCTCCTTGGTACGACGCATGCGGTTCTCGGTATCGCGACGGCGCTCCTTGTACTTGGAGATACCCGCCGCCTCCTCAATAAACACCCGCAGCTCATCGGGCTTGGCCTCGATCAGTTTGGAGATCATGCCCTGTTCGATAATGGCGTAACTGCGGGGGCCGAGACCGGTACCCAGGAAGATGTCGGTAATATCCCGGCGACGGCACTTGGTACCGTTGAGGTAGTAGTTATTCTGCCCGTCGCGGGTCACCTTGCGCTTGATGGAGATTTCAGAGAAACGGGCATATTCACCCACCAGGGTGGTATCGGTGTTATCAAACACCAGCTCAATGGAGGCCTGCCCCACCGGCTTGCGGCCACCGGAGCCGTTGAAGATAACGTCCGTCATCGACTCACCGCGCAGGTTTTTGGCGGAGGATTCCCCCATTACCCAGCGCACCGCATCAATGGTGTTGGACTTGCCGCAGCCGTTGGGGCCAACAATGGCGCACAAGTTACTGGGGAAGTTGACCGTGGTCGGATCAACGAACGACTTGAATCCCGCCAGTTTGATGCACTTTAGCCGCATATCGATGCTTCACTCAGAAAGTTTTGAATTCTTATAGTCTGCAGGGCAGACCGGAACTCCCTACCGGGAGACGGCCACAGCAGCCGCGCCGGCCACGGCCCAGAGGCCCTGAAACAGGCGAAAAAGGGAATTCTACACAAGTGGCGGAACTATGACAGCCCATAGTCCCGACCCGGGAAGGATGGCCCGCCAGGGGCCCGGCGCGCGTGTCAATTCACACTCAATCAGGGTACTTTCTGATCGATTTTCAGGATCAGGGGGGCACTGACGTCGGCCAGTACAACAGGCCCCACACTCCCCTCCCAATCCCCACTGGCGGGAACCGGCTGACCACTGAAAGAGACCCGCGCCAGCAGCTCAAGTTGGGGCACCGAGGTGATATCCATACCCGGAGCCATGGCCATGCTCTTGTCCAGGGTTACCGTAGCCGGCAGATCCGCCACCTGCAGTCGCTGGATTGCCAGTGGCATGCGTGGGCCCTGCCAGGCGCGCGCATAGACGAAGACGGTGGTGTCCGCCGGTACCGACACCCCCTCCGCCAGCGATACCTGCAACGTGATCGCGATCGCCGTATCCGCCGGCGCCTGATCGCCCTGCAGCTCCTGCGCACGGGCAATACCCTTGCGCAGATCCGCCGCAGAGGGACTGCGGGGATCCATCTGGGCCACAGCCTGCTGCCAATACTGGCTGGCCCGAGCGTAGTCCTGCTTGGCGAATGCCGCTATCCCCATCAACCCAAGGCTCGTGGACTCCTGAGGGTCCTGCTGCAGCGCCCGCTGAGCCAGCAGCTCCACCTCCGGTGTCATTCGGCTGCCGGAGGCCAGGAATACTGCCTGCGCCAGCTCGCCAACAATACTGGCCGGAACATCCCCCGCCTGCACCAGTGCCAGGAACTCGCCCACCGCCTTCACATAGTCGCCCTGCTGCATATAGCTGCGGGCCAGCAGATAGCGATTACCCTCATTGTCCGGCTGCACCTGCAAGCGGGCGCCCAGCTGCTGCACCAGCTGGTCCAGCAATTGGTCGGCCTGCTCATTATTGCCAGCCATCCGCTGGGCAAAGTAGTCATCGCGCAGATCCAGGATCTGCACATCGGCAATGTTGCCGCGATAGAGATACAACAGCACAGTCAGGAGTGGCAGCAGCACTGCCAACAGTAACAGTGACCAGCGCGCCTTACCGCTTCGGGCTGATACCGCGGGGCCCACGTCTTCCAGCAGGGACAGCTCCAGCTCCCGCCGCAGCTGCGCAAATTGCGTCTGGTCCAGGTCGCCATTGGCCAACTGGGTCTCCAGCTCCAGCAGGTGCTCGTTAAACAGGTCCAGCACCAGCTCCTCACGCTCACCCGCATCGGCAGCCACACTGGTGGTGTCCCGGCGACGCAGCGGCCAAAGCACAAACAACGCCGCCAACAGCGCCAGGAGCAGGGTCCAGATCCAGAATGAAGCCATGAGTGTCTCGCTTGGGATTTTTAAATAAGAAGGGGTAGGAGGAGTACCGTTGGGCGACTCAGGGATTATCCCCGGCGGAACCGGACCGGGTCTCGCGGCGGCGCTGTTCAGCCTTTTCCAGCAAGCCCTGCAGCCGGCCTTGCTCATCCGTGCTCAGCACAGCAGCGGCCATCTTCTGCCGCGCCCGATTGCGCAGCGTCAGCCCCACGACTACCCCACCCAACAACAACAGGGTGGCCGGCAGAGCCCACAACAACACCGTGCTGGATTTCATCGGCGGGCGATAGAGCACATAGTCGCCATATCGGGCCACCATGAAGTCGACAATCTCCTTATCGCTCTTGCCATCTTCCAAAAGCAGATAGAGTTCACGGCGCAGATCCGCGGCAATCGGCGAGTCGGAGCCCGCCAGATTCTGGTTCTGACACTTGGGGCAGCGCATCTCTTCAATAAAAGAGAGATAGCGCTGGCGGGTGACCTCATCCTCAAATTCGTAGGCGTCGATGACCGCCGCCGCAGGCAGCGACAACCACGTCAGCAGTAACAGCAGGCCGCTGCAGACCAGATTCACAGAACGGCCGACCCGGAGGCAGGATCTCGAGGTACTACTAACAACAACGGTCACAGTCTTTCCCCTGATTGGAAGCGCGGCCGATTATAGCAACCTGCACCCACCCCCTCCAGGCAACTTTACCTTCCGTTAACGCCAGGCTTTTGAAATCTTTAAACAAAATCGTTGACGGCAAAAAAAATATCATTACTATACGCACCCACTGACAGCGCGGGTGAATAGCTCAGCTGGGAGAGCATCGCCCTTACAAGGCGAGGGTCGGGGGTTCGATCCCCTCTTCACCCACCAATTCCCTCTTGCGTGACTTTTGGGGTTTTGGCCCCACGCTTCAGTAATCGCGGACCGGTAGTTCAGTTGGTTAGAATACCGGCCTGTCACGCCGGGGGTCGCGGGTTCGAGTCCCGTCCGGTCCGCCAAAATTTAAAAAGCTGCCTTAACCGGCGGCTTTTTTTATGCCCGAAAGAAGCTCATAGGCCGGACGGGTGAGACCCCGCGCTGCGGGTTCGACTAACTTTTCCCCGGGGAAAGTTAGGACGCGAGCGCCCCACAGGGGTGAAAACAGCCCTTAGGCTGTTTGAATCTTTCCCGTCCGGTCCGCCAAAATTAAAAAAGCTGCCCTAATCCGGCAGCTTTTTTAATGCCCGAAAGAAGCTCCTGAACCGGACGGGCGAGACCCCGCGCTTCGGGTTCGACTAACTTTTCCCCGGGGAAAGTTAGGACGCGAGCCCCGCGAGCGCCCCACAGGGGTGAAAACAGCCCTTAGGCTGTTTGCATCAAAAAACGCGACCAGCGTTTTCGACGCCTGCTTTCTTAAAGGCGCCCCATCGGGGTGGAAACAGCCCCGAGGCTGTTTCCATCAATCCCGTCCGATCCGCCAACATTCGAAAAAGCTGCCCCAACCCGGCAGCTTTTTTATGCCTGAAAGAATCTGACAGCCTGGATGGGTGACTAAAACGCCGGGAGCGTCTAGAGCCGCGACGCGGCCCGCAGGGCAGAAGATCAAAGGCTCGCGCAGAGGACTGCGCTCCTACGGAAGATTCGCGCCATGATGCTGCCATGCAGAAGTCCCGTTCCGAAACGGTAGGAGCGCAGTCCTCTGCGCGAGCACTTCACACTACCACCTCTCCCTGACTCACTCATGCGCTCATTCCCAAAAACCAGATTCCCAACGGCCGAGCCCGATCACACAGCGCTCCAGCTGTCCGGCGCTACTGGTTTGCCCCGGTCTCCCATTGGCCGAATCCCAAAATTCGGTCCATAGTTACAGCGACCCGTTCGCGACGGTATTTATCGCCTGCCGGCCACCGCCCCGTGGCACACCCGAACCAGAGGATCAACCATGACCACACCGGTTAGAGCATCAGACACCCCGTTCCCTATTGACGTTGAAGCCGGAAAATCCTATTTCTGGTGCGCCTGTGGCCGCAGCCAGAAACAACCATTCTGCGACGGCTCACACAAGGACACCGGCATTACCCCGGTAAAGTACGAAGCCAGCGACAGCAAGAAGCTGTTTTTCTGTGGCTGCAAACAAACCGGCAAGCCGCCGCTCTGCGATGGCTCACACAACAATAAATAGGCGTTTATGGAACCAGGTACCTCCACCAGCCCACTCACCGGCCAGTGCAATTGCGGCCACCTGCAATACACGCTGGCCCGCACCCCCCTGTTTGTGCACTGCTGCCACTGCAGCTGGTGCCGGCGAGAGACGGGGTCGGCGTTTGCGCTCAACGCACTGATCGAGACCCAGCACCTGCGGGTTGCCGGCGGCGTCACCGAATCCATTCACATTCCCAGCAACAGCGGCTATGGGCAGACGGTGCATCGCTGCCCTGCCTGCCGGGTGGTTCTGTGGAGTCACTACAACGCCGCCAAGGAGAAAGTCGCCTTTGTACGTGTTGGCACCCTGCACCAACCACAACTCTGCCCGCCCGACATCCACATCTACACCACCAGCAAACTGCCCTGGGTCATCCTGGATCCGGCAGTACCGGCAATGGAGGAGTTCTACCAACGCAGCAAGCTGTGGCCCGCCGGGAGTGTCGAGCGCTACCGTCAATGTCTGGGACGTTGAGTCGGCAAGAACCCTGCAGGCTGTCCATACCCCAACGACCAGAGAGGTATCAGGAGAGCAGGCAATCAATGTCGAAATTGCGACACACCTGTTGAAAGGTTTCTGCCACCCCACTAGCGTAATCCCTGTTCGCTCAAACATGACAAAAATAACCGGGGTACCACAGACCATGATTGACGCCCAGCAACTGCTTGCCACCGCCCGGCAACAAACCGGCCTCACCGACATCGGTGACGAGCCTGTCCTCGAAGGCCTGCAGCGCCTGGTAGACGCACTCAACAAGGAAGCGCCCTTGACCGAGCGCGGCTGGCAGAGCATTACCGGTGTCCTGGTCCGCAACCTCAGCAACAGGCTGCGGGTCGAGAACTACCTGCAGCAGCACCCGCAACTGCTGCGACAGCCAGTCAGCAAACCCACCTTTGTCTTCGGCCTGCCCCGCACTGGCACCACCCTCACCATCAACCTGCTGAATGCCGATCCGGGCCGCCGCTGCCTGTTGCGCTGGGAAGCGTTTAACTCCGTACCACCACCCTGGGCCGATGAACTCAGCAGCGATCCCCGCTGCCTGCAGGAACAGGCCATGGTGGACATGTCCCTCAAATTCGCGCCTCATATCTCTGCCATTCACCACGAGGATGCCGACAGCCCCACCGAGTGCCAGTTCGCCATGTCGCAATCCTTCTGCGCCCAATACTACGAAGCGATTGCCGAGATACCCTCCTATCGCCACTGGTTGATTCACGAAGCCGACTACCTGCCCGCCTTCCGCTACCACAAAAAACTGCTGCAGCTGCTGCAGAGCGAAGCGCCCGGCCACTGGACCCTCAAGAACCCCTGGCATCCCCTCTTCCTCGACGCCCTTACCGAAGTCTACCCGGACGCCCAACTGGTGATGACCCACCGCGACCCGGTCGATGTGGTGGCGTCCGCCTGCAGCCTGATCAAGGTGGTGAGGCAGATGTTCAGCGACAAGGTGGATCTCCACTACATTGGCGCATCCATGATGGAGATGTTTGCCGAAATGATTCGCCGTGCAGAGGCCTATAAGGAGAAGCACGGACAGGATTCCATTTACGACCTGCACTACAATGCACTGATGACAGATCCGCTGGCCAAAATGGAGAAACTCTATGCCCATTTTGACGAACCATTAACGGCGGACGCAGCCAGTGCCATGACCGCCATGCTGCAGCAAAACCCCAAGGGCAAACATGGCAAACACGAATACTCGCTGGAAGAGTACGGTCTGTCCGCCGCCATGGTGCGGGAGCGCTTCGGCGCTTATTGCCAGCGTTACGGGATCGCCACCCACGACTGATTTCTGCTTACACGACTGTCACAAAAAGCGGCCACGCGTGTGGCGGCTCAGCAACGGAGAACAGCATGCAAAAAGCATTAGGTCTGCACCAGATGTCTGCCCTCGACCTTAATCCATTCGAACTGGCAGAGTCCGCGTTTCTCGCCGGCTGCCAGGAAGTTTCCGTGTTTGTGCGCAGCGGTGGTTTGACCGGAGAATTCCCACTGGTCACACGAGCTAACCGCGACGCCTTTATCCAGGACCTGCTGGAACACAATCTCCGTGTCGCCAATATCGAATCGTTTATGCTGCTGCCCAATACCGACGCCGCCGATTTCAGAGATGACATCTGCCTCGGTGCCGAGCTTGGCGCCCGCGGCATGACCGCCATTCTCTGCGACCCGGATCAGGCTCACTGCCTCGCCAACCTGCAGCTAATGTGCGACATGGCTGCAGAATCCGGACTCAGTGTGTGGATAGAATTCATGCCCCTGATGCCCATCTGGAAAACCCTGGATGAGGTGATGTCACTGATCGACAAAACCGGGCGCGATAACATCGGTGTGGGCCTGGATCTGCTGCACCTGGCGCGCGCCGGTGTTACCCCTGCACAGGTGGCAACTCTGCCAGCCAGTCGCATCGGCTACGTACAGCTCTGCGACAGCAATAACACAGCCATCAGCAGCGATTACGCCGATGAAGCCACCTACGATCGCCTGCCACCGGGGCAAGGCCAGCTGCCGGTAGTTGATTACCTGCGCGCCCTGCCAAAGGCGATACCACTGGAACTCGAAGTACCCCAGCGCAGTTCGCTCACCAGCGATGCCAGGCTGGCGCAGGCCGCCGACACCGCCCGGGAACAGATGCAACTGGCCGGCCTTGGCTGAAGGCGTCGCCGCTACAAGGCGGCATTAACCCCACTGGCAACATGGACAAGGTCTGCCACCAGCCGGTAACCTGTGCGACAACCTTTCTGCGGAGCACGGAACGTTGAAGCGGACACTGTGGATTCTTGTTGGCCTGGCCCTGCTGCTGAGCGCCTTCTTCTGGTGGCGCCACACCTACCCCCCCGCCACTCCGGCAGCGGTCATCGAAGCCAAAACCGACACTATCTCAGCCACCGTAACCAATACCCGCGCCGGCACAATCAAAGCCTGTCGCCGATCAAAACTGGCACTGCCCATTGGCGGCGTGGTCAACCGCCTGCTGGTGGATGAAGGTGATGAGGTAAAACCCGACCAGCTGTTGCTGGAACTCTGGAACCTGGATCGTGCAGCCGACGTGCAGCAGGCTGAGCAGACCCTCAAGGCGGCAAAACACGACCAGACCCGCGCCTGTGAAACCGCCGAACTGAAACAGCGGGAGCTGAAACGGATCAACCAGTTGGCGAAGCGCAACCTGGCCTCGGAAGAGGCGCGGGACTCTGCCGAGATCGCAGCCACCAACCAACAACTGCAGTGTGAAGCCGCGGCCGACCAGGTCGGTGTGGCACGCGCCCGCCTCGACTACCAGCAAGCCATCTTCGAGCGCACCCAACTGCGCGCGCCCTTTGCCGGCACAGTGGCCGAGATCAATGGCGAACTGGGCGAGTACATCACCCCCTCGCCACCCGGCATCCCCACACCTGCAGCGGTTGACCTGATCGACACCAGCTGCCTCTACGTCACTGCCCCCATCGACGAGGTGGACGCCGCCAGCCTGCATACCGGACTGCCGGTCAGCATTACCCTGGACGCCTATCCGGAACAGCCACTGCGGGGTACCCTCTCCCGCATTGCCCCCTATGTACAGGATTATGAAAAGCAGGCACGCACGGTAGATGTGGATGTGCAGATCAATGTCGACCAGCAGCGACCACACCTGTTGGTGGGGTACAGCGCCGATGTCACCGTCATTCTTGAACAGCGGGAACAACGGCTGGTGATCCCGCTGGAGTCCATCACCACCGACAATACCGTCTGGCGCCTCGACAGCGGCAACCGCCTGCAACAGGTTGCCATCACCACCGGCCTGAGGAACTGGTCCCACGCGGAGGTGCTGTCCGGGATCGAAGCCGGTGACCGCCTGCTGGCCCACGCCCGGGGCGACTGGCAGGAGGGCCAGCTGGTCCGCAGCAGCGACAACCCACCATGATAGAGCTGCGGCAGCTGTACAAAACCTTCGTCCTCGGCGACCAGCCGGTGAAGGCCCTGGACACCATCAACCTCTCCATTGGCGTCGGCGAGTACATCTCCGTCATGGGCCCGTCCGGTTCCGGTAAATCGACGCTGCTCAATATGATCGGCCTGCTGGATCGACCCGACTCCGGCAGCTATACCTTTGAAAGTGCAGAAACCACCACCATGAGCGAACCACAGCGGGCAGAACTGCGCAGCCAGCGTATGGGATTCGTGTTCCAGGCCTACCACCTGATCCCGCGACTCAGCGCGCGGGAGAATATCGAGCTGCCCATGGTGCTGGCACGGGTGCCCTCTGCCGAGCGTCAGCGTCGCTCGCAGGAAGTGATGGAGCGCCTGGGCATTGCCGATCGCAGCCATCACCTGCCCAAACAACTTTCCGGTGGCCAGCGACAGCGGGTGGCGCTGGCCAGGGCTATCATTTGCAAACCCGCCCTGTTGCTGGCCGATGAGCCCACCGGCAACCTCGACAGCCACTCCGGCGCCGAAGTGGTGGCACTGTTGGAAGAGCTCAACCGCGATGGCATTACCCTGCTGGTGGTCACCCACGATGCGGACCTCGGCGCCCGCGCCCGACGACAACTGAAAATGCTCGACGGTCGTATTGACCGCGACCTGACACCGGGCCTGGCTCCGGCACAGCCACCGGAATAGCCACCGGACCACTAGAGAGCCGAAGCCATGAACCTGCTGGACAAGCTGCTCTTCTGCTGGCGCTCCGTCAGCCGCACCCGCCTGCGCAGTGTGATGCTGCTGCTGGCCATGGCCATCGGCGTCTGTTCGGTGGTGATGCTCACCTCCCTCGGCGAGGGCGCACGCAACTATGTGATGAGTGAGTTTGCCTTTCTCGGCAAGGATGTCCTGGTGATGTTTCCCGGCCGTAACGAAACCACCGGCGGCCTGCCACCAGTAACCGGCGCCGCCGCCCGCAATATCACCCTCACCGAAACCCTGCGCCTGCAACGCGCGGTACCGGCAATCCTCAAGGTGGCACCGGTGATCATCGGTAGCACACTGGTCTCACACGGTGAGCGCGGCCGCGAGGTGATAGTACTCGGCACCACCGGCGCCTTTCCCGACATTCGCCAGATGACCCTGGACCAGGGGCGCAACCTGCACCTGGACCCGGGCCACAAGGACAACGAATGCCTCGTCGGCAGCACCCTGCTGCAGGAGCTGCTGCCCAACCGGCCCGCCATCGGTCAACTGCTGCGGGTGGCGGATTATCGCTGCCGGGTAGTGGGCGTACTCTCCGGTCGTGGTGACGCCTTTGGCATGGACCTGAGTGACAGTGTGCTGGTGTCCATCAGCCTCGCGCAGCAGCTGTTCAACACCGACTCCCTCTTCCGGGTGCTGCTGCAGGTCAACACCCAACAGCCATTGGCAGAGACCAGAAAACGTATCGAGGAGGAGATGGCCCGCCTGCACCAGAACGAGCTGGATGTAACCATTGTCAGTCCCGATGCCATGCTCGCCACCTTTGACCAGATACTCACCATCATGACCCTCGCAGTTGGCGGTATCGGCGCTATCAGCCTGCTGGTGGCGGGAGTGCTGGTGATGAACCTCACCATCATTAACACCTCCCAGCGCACCCCCGAGATCGGCCTGCTGAAAGCCCTGGGGGCCGCCGAGCAAACGGTGTTGCAACTGATTCTGTGGGAGGCCGCACTGCTGGCCCTGGCCGGCGCCCTGGCGGGGCTGCTGGCCAGCGCACTGTTGCTGGCGGCGGCCAACGCCCTGTGGCCCTCTTTCCCGATGCAACCGCCGCTGTGGGCGGTGGTGGCAGCCACCGCCACCGCCGTACTGGCGGCCCTGCTGTTTGCCTGGGTGCCCGCGCGCCGGGCCAGTCGCCTCTCTCCCATTCACGCACTCTACAGGCGCTGAGCCATGACACTGACTGACAGTTTGCGCTGGGTGTTGCGCTCCCTCACCAGCAACCGACAGCGCAGCGCCCTGACCACCCTCGGCATTGCCATAGGCATTATGGCAGTCACCATGCTCACGGCTATTGGCGAAGGCCTGCGGGTCTACCTGATGGATACCTTCTCCCAATTTGGTACGCGCATCGTGGCGGTATCACCGGGACGTGTCACCACCCAGAGCATGGCCGGCATGCTCAACTCCGTACGTCCTCTGAGTGTGGAGGATGCCGAATCCCTGCGCACACTGCCGCAGGTGGAGGCGGTGATTCCGGTGGTCACCGGCACCGCACGGGTAGAGAGCCAGAGCCTCGCCCGCCACACTAACCTGCTGGGAGTGAATCACGAGATGCCACTGGCGTGGAAAATGGAAGTGGCTACGGGACAGTTCCTGCCCGACAGCGGCTTGCAACATCCCCGCGCCCTCGCCGTACTGGGCTCCAAACTGGCAACGGAGCTGTTTCCCCAATCGGTGTTGGGTGAATGGGTACGGGTTGGCGAGCGTCGCTTCCGGGTGGTGGGCGTCATGGCACCCAAAGGACAACTGCTGGGCTTTGACCTGGATGATGTGATCTATATTCCCACGCCACTGGCGCTGCAAATGTTCAATCGCGAGGGATTGATGGAGATCGATATTATCTTCAGCCCCTTTACCACCAGCGACGCCATTGCCGAAGGGGTGCGGGAACGATTGACACGGCGTCACAAGCAGGAGGATTTTACCCTCTTCACCCAGGAGGACATGCTCAACAGCCTGGACCGCATCCTCAACATCATCACGCTGGCGGTGGCGGCCATGGGGGCCATCTCACTGTTTGTGGGAGGGGTCGGCATACTCACCATCATGACCACCGCGCTGCAGGAGAGGCGCTCGGAGATAGGCCTGCTCTGCGCCGTCGGCGCTGTACCACGACAGATTCTGCTGCTGTTTCTGGGAGAGGCGGTAATATTGGCCGCCAGCGGTGGTGTAGCGGGTATTGCCGCCATTGCCGCTGTGGTGGGTGTGCTTGAACTTACGGTGCCCGGACTGCCCCTGTCGCTTAACCTTTTCTATCTGGTGCTGGCACTGCTGCTGTCCGTGGTCATCGGCTTGCTGGCGGGTATCGGGCCGGCCCTGCACGCGGCACGGGTCGACCCTATCGAATCACTGCGGGAAGAATAAAATAGCGTGGCCGGCGTCCCCGACTATTGATCAGTCGTTTGGCTTAACCAGCCATGTCAGCGGCGCTTATTTACCGCTGTTTTTTTCCATATCCTGTTTAATATGGCGGTAAGCGTGATAGCCCATGTATCCGAGAATGACACAGGTCGCTGCCACAATAATCAGTCCTGAAATTACATAAGAGTCCAGATACATTCCCCACCTCCTGACGGCGTTTTTCGTTGCGGCTACCGCACTCCACTGCCGCAACCACGATCAACTTTCTACGCGCTCATAGTAGTCAGCCACTGCACCCCGGGGTTTGACTCTGATCAAGCGCTTTTCACTTTCAGGCTCTCCCCTATACCATAACGGCCCGCGCCAACACCGTTGCGGCAGTCGCCTTGGGGCAGCGCCCGGGGTAGCATGTGCGGAAATAACACCGAGAGGAGATCGCCATGGCCGGAAAAGCACTGAAGGTAGAAATCAAGGACCGCATTGCCCTGCTAACCCTCTGCCGCCCGCAGGCATTTAACAGTATGAATGCCGACTTCTGGTTTGAGCTGCCGCGGATCATCCAGGACATCAGTGACACCGCCAGCGCGCGGGTTATTGTGCTCGCCTCCAGCGGCAAGCATTTCTGCGCCGGCATGGACCTGGCCGTGTTTGCCGGTTTTGCCCAGGGCGGCGAATCCTCCGAGCCGGGACGGCGCAATGAAACCATGGTGCGCGCCTTGCAACAGCTGCAGGATGTGTTTACACGACTGGAAGAAGCACGTGTGCCGGTGCTGGCCGCGATCCAGGGGGGCTGCATCGGTGGCGCGCTGGATATGATCTCCGCCTGCGATATGCGCTACTGCACCAGTGACGCTTTTTTCTGCATTGAGGAGACCAAAATCGGCATGACCGCCGATCTCGGCACCCTGCAACGGCTGCCCTCCCTGCTCCCCCAGGGGCTGGTGCGGGAAATGGCCTATACCGGCCGCCGCCTCAGCGCCGAGGAGGCCCTGCGCGCAGGACTGGTGAACCGGGTGTATGACAATCAGGACGCCATGCTGGAGGATGTACTGGAGATTGCCGCGGAGATTGCCGCCAATTCGCCACTGGCAGTCAGCGGCTGCAAGGAGATGCTCAACTACGCCCGCGACCACAGTGTCAGCGACAGCCTGCACGCCATGACCCTGTGGCAGGGCGGCATGTTTCAACCCCAGTTTGACTTACAGCAGGCAATTACGGCCCGCCAGCAAAAGCGCGCCGCCGAATTTCAGGAATTGAATGCGGTGGAGTTTCCCATTCAGCCGTTGCCCAGTCCGACCGTGGAATAACGACACAACCCGGTCACTGTTTTTTGAGTAACAGCTGGGCTTCAACATAGATCAGCTGAATCCGCAGGGCGTCGCTACTGGCGCGGTGGCGCTTGCTCTGTAGGCGGCGATCCACCAGCGCTTCGGCCCGCCGCCAGTGATCCATCAATTCCCGCGACAGGATCATCTCCAGCGGCGAGAACCAGAAGTCCATTTGCAGTCCGGCGTGCTCAAACAGGCGGATCAGCCAGGGCTTGTCCAACACCCAACCATCGCTGTAGACACTTTTGCCCACCAGCCAGCTGTTCAGCTCTTTGGCCACCTGATCACCAGGCCTGCCGAAGCGCTGCAGTTTCTCGCGACTGATGCCGTGCACCAGCTCCGCCTCGGCACTCCAGTGGTCCCACTCCGGATACGGCAAAATAAGGCGGGAAAAACGCTCACCGGTCTCCAGCGCCACGCCCACCTCAATGGGGTAACTTTGGGGATGAAAACCGGATGCCTCCACGTCGATGATGACCGGCACCCGGATGTCCGGCGGCAGCTGAGTGCCCACCTGGTTGATTGCCTGCATTCCCATGCCGCGCTCCTGACCCTGCGCAAACTTCTCCTGCAGAGCAGTATAGTGCGCTTTGGCGCCGATCAAGCAGGTAAAAGGCGCCATCTGGCAGTTACTGGCGCGTTAGTCTGCTATTATCGGCAACACCACAACACACCCACCACGAGGAACTGTCCATGGAGTGGCTCGCCGATCTGGTCTCCGGTTTTCTGCGTCTCAGCGCCCTGCTGCTGATTTTCGCCCTGGGGACCGCCATTCTCTATACCGCTTACCTCTACTGGGTGGATGTGCACCAGACCAAACACGCCATCCGCCGCAACTATCCGGTGATCGGTCGCTTCCGCTACATTTTCGAACATTTGGGTGAGTTCTTCCGCCAGTACTTCTTTGCCATGGACCGGGAAGAGCTGCCGTTCAACCGCGCCCAGCGCTCCTGGGTCTACCGGGCTGCCAAGAACCTGGACTCCACCGTGGCGTTTGGTTCTACCCGCTCCCTGAACCAGGCAGGGGAAGTGATCTTCCTCAACGGACTCTTCCCGGTTATGGAGGAGGACGCCCTGCCACCCGCCTCCATCACCTTCGGTGACGGCTATGCCCGCCTGCCCTTTTCCACCAATACTATTTTCAATATTTCCGGCATGAGTTTTGGCGCCTTGTCGGTACCGGCGGTGACAGCCCTGAGCAAGGGTGCGCGCAAGGCTGGTATCTGGCTCAACACCGGTGAGGGCGCGCTCTCCCCGTTTCACCTGGAAGGTGGCTGCGACCTGATTTTCCAGCTGGGTACCGCCAAGTACGGGGTGCGCAGGGATGACGCCACCCTCGACGAGGAGAAGCTGAAAGCGGTGGCCGCCCACGAACAGGTGCGCATGTTCGAAATCAAACTGAGCCAGGGGGCCAAGCCGGGCAAAGGCGGCATCCTGCCCGCCGCCAAGGTCACCAACCTGATCGCCAGTACCCGGGGCATCCCCGAAGGACAGGCCTCCAACAGCCCCAATGGTCACGTGGATATCCGCAATATCGACGAGCTGCTGGAAATGGTGCAACGGGTGCGCAACATCACCGGCAAACCCACCGGCTTCAAGGTGGTAGTGGGTAACAGCCAGTGGCTGGATGAGATTTGCCAGATCATTCAACGTCGCGGCCTGGAGTGCGCCCCTGACTTTATCACTGTCGACAGTGCCGACGGCGGCACCGGTGCGGCGCCGCAGGCATTGATGGACTTTGTCGGCCTGCCGCTGAAACGCAGCCTGCCACTGGTGGTGGACAAACTCACCGAGTACGGCTTGCGCCAGCGCATCCGCGTTATCGCTTCCGGCAAGCTGATTAACCCATCCGATGTGGCCTGGGCCCTGTGTGTCGGCGCCGATATGGCGGTGAGCGCCCGCGGCTTTATGTTCGCACTGGGATGCATCCAGGCGCTGCAGTGCAACAAGAATACCTGCCCCACCGGCATCACCACTCACAATCCGGAACTGCAGAAAGGCCTGGACCCCACCAACAAATCCAACCGGGTTGCCCACTATGTGAAAAACATGGTGCACGAGGTGGAGGTGATCGCCCATTCCTGTGGTGTCAGCGAGCCGCGCCAGCTGCGCCGCCGTCACGCCCATGTCATTGACGGCAACGGCATCCCCAAACCCATGCTGGAGCTCTATCCGGAAGTCACCAACCGCGCCCGTGCAACACAGGCACTGGAGGAAACCGAAGAGGCAACCAGCGAAAATTGATCCGTTGAATTGGGCGGGCTGCGCAGGGCTGCAAACTGAAGCGTCAGCCCTGTCCGGGGTCCGCGAGTCGAGAGATCAGGAACCGGCCGGACCGGCATCAAAACCCAGCGCTGTCGTCTCCGCAGCAGCGGCGCTGGCACAGGCCTGACAGATACAGGCCTTACCCCGCAGTTCTGACGGAATCTGTTCCAGCAAATGCCGGGGTATCGCAACCTGAAAACACCAGCAATCGGTGTTGCCGGTGCACCCCTGATCAGCGCTGTTTCCGGAAGCCCCGGCCAGCAGCTGACCGCAGGGATTGGACTGCCCGCAAAGGGGACAGAGGGAAGGATCGGGCTCACTCACGAGCGATTCAGCTCCTGCACCAGCGGCAACAGCGTTTCGTTCCAGACGCGCTCATCAATGATCCCAACGTGGCGATAGCGAATCATGCCGCGCTTATCCACCAGATAGGTCTCCGGCGCACCGAAGACACCCAGGTCGATACCCAGGCGCCCATCCTGATCCACAATCACAAACTGGTAGGGATTGCCCAGCTCCTGCAGCCACTTCAATGCCGAGGCAGAATCGTCCTTGTAATTGAGGCCAATGATATTGATCCCCTGCTGAGCCAGCGACACCAGATAGGGATGCTCCACCTTGCAGGCGACACACCAGGTAGCCCAGACATTCACCAGCGATACCTGACCTTGCAGGGCCTCCTGGGTCTTCCGTGCAGTTGGATCCTGCAACAGGGGCAGATCAAACGCTGGCATTGGCTTGTCGATCAGCGCTGACGGCATGGCGGTTGGGTCCAGGCTCAACCCGCGCCAGAAAAGCCCCGCCAGCAGGCCAAAAACGGCCAGCGGTAAAAACAGTTTCAGTCGTGACATCTTGTCTCCTCAGGCGTGCGCCACGGTGGTCGCGGCAGCCGCTGCTGCTTTTTGTTTGGCGGCGCGGTAACGGCGATCCAGAATCGCCATCATGCCGCCGACGGCCATAAAGATCGCGCCCAGCCAGATCCAGCGCACAAAGGGCTTGTAGTGCACCCGCACCGCCCAGGCACCATTATCCAGCGGCTCGCCCATGGCCACGTAGAGATCGCGCCAGAAACCGGGATTGATACCCACTTCGGTCATCAGGTTGCCACCGGAGAGGTAACGGCGTTTCTCCGGCGTCAGCACATCCACCAGCTTGCCGTTTTTGTAGAGCTCCACTGTGCCCACATCGGCAACATAGTTGGGGCCACGCATCTTGTTGGCGCCGAGGAAGACGTATTCATACCCCCCCTGGTCTACCGTCTGTCCCGGCGCCATGCGCAGGTCCCGGTGATCGGAATAGATGGTGGTCAGCGTCGCACCCAACACCGTCATCGCCACGCCGATGTGCGCCAGCACCATGCCCTTGTAACTCAGCGGCAGCTGCTTCAGGGCCAGAACTTTTTTCGGCTTGTGACGCACCCGGTTCACCACATCGGTGAGCATGCCGAGCATCACCCACAGACCGCAGGCTATGGCCAGTGCGGCCGACAGCGAATAGTCACCCGGCATCAGCAGCGGCAATAACAGCCCCAGCACGACGCTCAGCAACAGCACCGGTGTCAGCCAGCGCCGCAGTTTGGACCACTGGGAGCGCTTCCAGCTGAGCAGCACCCCGATCCCGAGAAAAACACACAACAGTGCCATCAGGGGGATAAAGAAGAAATCAAAGTACGGCGGGCCAACGGAGATCTTGCCCCAGTTGAGCGCGTCGGCAATCAACGGGTACAGAGTGCCCAACAGGATGGTGGCAGTGGCCACCACCAGGATCAGGTTGTTGCCCAGCAGCGCAGCTTCCCGTGACAACCACTGGAAACTGGCTGCAGCTTTGACCGTCGGCGCCCGGAATGCGTAGAGGGTCAATGATCCCCCCACCACCACGGCGAGGAAGCCGAGGATAAACACACCGCGCTCAGGATCAGCGGCAAAGGCGTGCACCGACGTCAGCACACCGGAGCGCACCAGGAAGGTCCCCAGCAGACTGAGCGAGAAGGCAAAGATGGCCAGCAACAGGGTCCAGCTTTTGAAGACACCGCGCTTTTCCGTTACCGCCAGAGAGTGGATCAGGGCGGTACCCACCAGCCAAGGCATAAACGAGGCGTTCTCCACCGGATCCCAGAACCACCAGCCGCCCCAGCCCAGCTCGTAGTAAGCCCACCAGCTGCCCAGCGCGATACCCAGTGTCAGGAAGGCCCAGGCCACGGTGGTCCAGGGTCGTGACCAGCGCGCCCAGGCACTGTCCAGACGCCCGGAGAGCAGCGCGGCAATGGCAAAGGCGAACACCACCGAGAAGCCCACGTAGCCCATATAGAGCATAGGCGGATGCACAATCAGGCCCGGGTCCTGCAACAACGGATTGAGATCACCACCGTCGGCCGGAATGTTGGGCAGGTGCCGGTCAAACGGGTTGGATGTGAAGAGCACGAAGGAGAGAAAACCCACGGCAATCATCCCCATCACGGACAGCACCCGCGCCACCATATCCAGCGGCATCTCCTTGCTGAACAGCGCCACCGCCAGGGTCCAGCCCGACAGGATCAGTACCCACAGCAACAGAGAACCTTCATGACCGCCCCACACCGCGCTGATCTTGTACTGCATCGGCAGCAGGGAGTTGGACTGGTTGGCGATGTACACCACCGAGAAGTCGTCCTGCATAAAAGACCAGGTGAGGCAGGCAAACGCCAGCGCCACAAACACAAACACCCCACTGGAGAGGCTGCGCGCCGAATGCATCAGCCGTTCGTTACCCCGCCAGGCGCCCCACAACGGCAGTACCGACAGCGACAGGGTCAGAAACAGCGCAAAGATCAGTGCCAGGTGGCCAAGTTCAGGAACCATACTTCATACCTTCACAGGTTTTCTGGTGTTCACCACCGGCTTTCTGCATAGCGTCGGCCACTTCCGGCGGGGTGTAGGTTTCATCGTGTTTCGCCAACACTTCGGTGGCCTGGAAGACACCGTCACCGTCCACCGCACCGTTCACCACCACCGCTTCACCTTCCGCGAACAGGTCCGGCAGGATGCCGCTGTAGTTGACCGTCACATTGGCGGCGCCATCGGTAATCACAAAGCTGACATCGAGGCTGTCGCCGGAGCGTTTAACCTGACCCGGCAGAACACAGCCACCGGCGCGGATACGTTTGTCCACCGGCGCCTCTCCAGCCACAATTTTGGCGGGCGGGTAAAACAGGTTGATGTTCTCGCGCAGGGCGTAGGCCACCAGACCAATCGCCACACTGCTGAAAACCACCACAAACAAGACAATAATCAGTCGCTGTTTACGAACCGGGTGCATGGATGAAAACCTCTTCTTAAAAACTAAAATTCCGGGCGCCGGGCGTCATTCTGACCGGCGGCCTCAATTCGCGCCTGGCGACGCAGCTGTTCAAACAGCTGGCGGCGGCGGCGCAGTGGCGACACCAACAGATAGACAATGGCAATGGCCGTAATCAGGTAGCAGGCCCACACGTAGGGGCCATGGCCGGCCATATTCCACAGCTCGGACAGGGATTCAAACTGCAACATCAGCGACTCCCCCTGCCGGCTTCTGCCAGCTCCTGGACCCAGCGGGTTTTGCGCTCGCGGTAGAGAATCTCACTGCGGGTACGCAACAACAGCGCCAGCGCGTAAAACAGGTAGAACGCAATCACCATCACCAGCAACGGATAGAGCATGGAGGGGTGGATGGTGGATTCCGAGGTAAATTTGATGGTGGCCGGCTGGTGCAGGGTGTACCACCAGTCCACCGACTTGTAGATGATGGGGATATTCACCATGCCCACCAGCGACAGGATGGCGCTGGCCTTATTGGCCGTATCCTGATGCTGGTAGGCCTCCTGCAGGGCAATCACACCAAGGTAAAGAAAGAACAGCACCAGCATGGAGGTGATGCGGGCATCCCACACCCACCAGGTGCCCCAGGTGGGCTTGCCCCACACCGCGCCGGTTACCAGCGACACAAAGGTCAGTACGGCACCAATTACCGCCGCGCTCTTCATGACCATGTCGGCCAGCTTCATTTTCCAGATCAGGCCGATGGCGCCGCTGATGGCCATCACGTAGTAACCCGCCAGCGACAGGAACGCGGCAGGTACATGGATGTAGATAATGCGGTAACTGTTGCCCTGCTTGAAATCCGCCGGTGCAAACGCCAGTCCCCAGACGCTGCCCCACAGCAACAGGGCGATGCTCAACACCGCCAGCCAGGGAATCCACGCACTGCTCTTTTCGTAGAACCAGCGCGGCGATCCCAGTCGATGAAACCACTGCCAACCCACCGATTACACCCCTTCTCTTGTCGCGGCTGCCTGCATTCACCAATGCCGGCAACCAGTTGCTTTCTATTCGTTGACGCTATGCCTTCACACTATCCATTGACGCTGATGCGCAGTGCGCCGGCAGCGGCCAGTGGTGCCAGCACAATGGAACCCGCCAGAAAGGCGCCCAGTATCGCCAGCTGGCCGGTGGCCGGAAAACCCTCTACCACGGAGGTTACCGCGCTGGCACCGAAGATCAGTACCGGCACGTAGAGCGGCAAAATAATCAGCGACAACAGCAAGCCGCCCTTGCGCAGGGCCACCGTCAGTGCCGCACCGATGGAGCCGATCAGACTGAGGCTGGCGGTACCCAGCAACAGCGACAGCACCAGCACCCCATACCCTTCGTCCGGCAACGACAGCATCACCCCCAACAGGGGCGCCATCAGTGTCAGCGGCAGGCCGCTGGTGAGCCAATGCACCAGCACCTTGGCCAGCACCTGAAAATAGAGCGGCTGCGGCGCAATCAGCAATTGCTCCAGGGTACCGTCCTCGAAATCACTGCGGAACAGGCCGTCCAGCGACAGCAGGGTCGCCAGCAGCGCCACCACCCAGAGCATGCCCGGAGCCAGCATGGCCAACACCGCTTTTTCCGGTGAAATCCCCAGCGGCACCATGGTGATCACCATCAGGAAAAACAGGATCGGGTTGGCCATCTCGCCGCGGTGCCGAAACGCCAGCAGCAGATCCCGCCGCAGGGTCGCCCAGAAGCCGGGCCAAAGGCCGGGCAAGGTTGTGACCTGAGCCTGCAGGCTGTCATTCACCCCGGGTAGCCGCCCGTTCATGATCTCACCTGTCGCCCGCTCATGATGTCACCTGTCGATAGCCGAGCAAATTGACCTTTCGTACCCCTGCCAGATCCAGCTCCTGGTGCGTGGTCAGCACCACACAGCCGCCACCGGCGGCGTGTTCCGCCATGAGCTGCTCCAGATTGGCCACACCCTGCTTATCAATGGCGGTAAAGGGCTCATCGAGAATCCAGACCCGTGCCGGGGTCAGGTAGAGTCGCGCCAGTGCCACCCGGCGATTCTGCCCCGCCGACAACTGGAAACAGGGAACGTCCTCGTAGCCCGCCAGGCCCACTGCCGCCAGGGCCTCTTCCATGGACAGTCGCTGGTGCCCCTGATTAAGACCGCAGAACCAGCGCAGGTTCTCCAGCGGGGTCAGGCCTTTCTTGATTCCCGGCAGGTGGCCGATATAGAGCAGGTTATTGAGGTAGTCGAGGCGCACCCTGGACAGGGGCTGGCCGAGCCAGCGGATCTCACCGCTGAAATCGGCGGAAGTGGTGGTCAACACACGCAGCAACGTGGTTTTGCCACTGCCGTTGGGACCTTCAATCTGGATGACATCCCCTGCCGACACCGCCAGGTCAAGACCACTGAACAGCACGCGCTCATCGCGCTCGCAGCTCAGGGCTTCCAGTTGTATCAGGGGATTTGCCATAGTTGTCTGCAGGTTGATTGGCTGGGACTGCGAAGAATCGGTCAGGGTGGCCAGGGCCTTCTCAGGCGTACTCCCGGTTGAGGACCGGGTCGCGCTCCGGTCGGGTACTGCGTCTTCTCGTAAAGTCGAACCAAATCAAGGTGTTAAAATTGCCGGCAAGTGTACTGATAATGACCGTAAATTTCATGGCATTTTTGGTAATGGGCAGGTAAAGACCTGAAGGCCGGACCACACTGCTACAATGCCCTCCCCTCCCCACCACAGGAATAGCGTCGCCGATGCCAGACAGCTCCTCCCAACCCCGCCCGAGGCTCGGGTTTATCGGCCTGGGCCTTATGGGCACCCCCATGACCCGCAACCTGCTCCGCGCCGGCTATGGCGTGCACGGCTGGGCACGCCGTCCGGAAAAGGTACAGCCCCTCACATCGGAGGGATTGCAGCTGCACGACTCTATTGGCGAGCTGGTAGACCACTGCGACATCATCATGCTCTGCGTCAGCGACACCGACGCCGTTCGGGAAGTGGTGTTTGGGAGCGGTGGCATTGCCGGGCACGCCCGTCCAGGGCAGCTGCTGGTGGACTTCTCCAGTATTGCGCCGGAGGCGACGCGGGAGATGGCCGCACGACTGCAGCAGCAATGTGGTTGCAACTGGGTGGATGCCCCCGTCTCCGGTGGCGTGGCCGGCGCTGAGAACGCCTCACTGGTGATTATGGCCGGCGGCACCCCTGAGTCCCTGGCACAGGTGCAGCCAATCCTCTCTCACCTGAGCCAGCGGCTCACCCATATGGGCGACACCGGTGCCGGACAGGCCACCAAGGTGTGTAATCAGATGCTGGTGAGCTGCAACCTGCTGGTGATGGCCGAGGTCATCGCGTTGGCGGAGCAGGCCGGCGTCGATGCCACGCGGCTGCCCGAGGCACTGCAGGGTGGTTTTGCCGACTCCCTGCCACTGCAGATCACCGGCCCACGCATGGCTCAGCGGGAACTGGATGAGGTGCGCTGGCATGTGCGCACGCTGCTCAAGGATCTGGCACTGGCACAGCAGCTGGCCGCCACCAGCCAGGCCTCCACCCCCATGAGCGACCTGGCCCGCACCCTCATACAGGCCCACGCCGATGCCGGCTACCGGGACCGGGATCCCGCCACCCTGATCGAAGCCTACAGTCACAATCCCGCAAGGCCGTCCTGACCATGAAATTCAGTGCCAACCTCTCCCTGCTGTTTACCGAGCATCCGCTGGCAGATCGCTTTGCCGCCAGTCGCGACTGTGGTTTTGAGGCGGTGGAAATACAATTCCCCTATACCCTGGAGCCCCGGCAGATTGCCGACCAGCTGCAGCAATCCGACCAGCGACTGATTCTGATCAATCTCCCCGCCGGCGACCTGATGAGCGGTGGCGCCGGTCTTGCCAGCCACCCCAAGCGGCGGGACGAGTTCAAACGTGCCGTAGAGCTGTGTGCACACTACGCCGAACCGCTGCAGGTGCCGCAGGTGAACGTGCTGGCCGGTCGCGAGACTGAGGACTATCCCCGGGAAGCCCACTACGACCAATTGCTGCACAACCTGGACTACTGCGCCGGGCAGCTGGGTTCCCTGGGCATTACCACCCTGTTTGAGGGCATTAACACGTTTGATATGCCCGGCTTCCTGATCCACAACGCCGCCCAGATGCAACAGGTCATCCAGGATCTCAATCACCCCCGGGTCGCCATGCAGTTTGATCTCTACCATATGGCACGCATGCAGCAGCCGCTGGAGTCACTGATTCCTGAGCTCTGCGGGCAGTTCGGCCATGTGCAGTTTGCCGACACCCCCGACCGCCACCAACCCGGCAGCGGCGAGCTTCCGTGGCAACGGCTGTTCCAGCTGTTGGAGGAGTGCGGCTATCACGGTTGGCTGGGGGCGGAGTACACACCGACCGGCCATACCGAAGACAGCCTCGGCTGGCTGGATGAATTCAGCCCAACAACCCCAAATTCATGATGCAGGAGAGTTATCCCATGAGTCGCGACGCCATCGATCCCATGCTCAGCGCTGCCGGGCTGCAATCCAGTCTGCAGGAAGTGGTGCTGCTGGACTGCCGCTTCTCCCTCGCGGACACCACAGAGGGCCGCCGCCTGTATGAGCAGGGACACATTCCCGGCGCCCACTACTGCGATCTGGAACAGCATCTCTCCTCCCCCAAACAGGCCCACGGCGGTCGCCACCCCCTGCCGGATGCCCGGGCTTTTCAACAGCAGCTGGCCCAGTGGGGCATCGGGCCGCAATCGCGAGTGGTGGTTTACGACAACCATCGCCTGGCCTTTGCCAGCCGCGCCTGGTGGCTGCTGCGCCAGGCCGGGGTTGAACAGGTGCAACTGCTGAATGGCGGGTTCAACGCCTGGTGTGACGCCGGTTACCCGCAAGCCACTGATGTGCCCCCTGTTGCCGCTGCGACACCTGGCTCATTCAGCGCCGCGTTCGATGCTCTCCACTATGATCAGGTTCGGCGTCTGGCGGGGGAACACTCCCTCCCGCTGATCGACAGCCGTGAGCCTCCCCGCTACCGGGGCGAAATGGAGCCCATCGATCCGGTCGCCGGCCACATTCCGGGAGCCACAAACCTGCCCTGGACCGACATCTGCGATGAAGCGGGATTTATCAAACCCCAGGAATTCCATAACCAGCGCTGGGCCGCTTTCCGGGGAGAAGAGCCAGTGGTCTATTGCGGCTCCGGCGTGACTGCCTGCGTCAACCTGCTTTCGGCCCATCTCGCCAACCAGCCGGCCCGCCTCTACGCCGGCAGCTGGAGTGACTGGTGCAGTTACAACGACGCCCCCATTGCCACCGCCATCAGCAACGGACACTGAAACAGGTTATGCCGCACACCAATCCCGCCCAACAACTCGCCGCCCAACTCACGCCGGACGCTTCTGGCCCGATGCACTTCAGGGGCTACACACCCGCCGCATCGCAACTGTCCCAGGTGTTTGGCGGCCAGGTCATGGCGCAATGCATCGGTGCCGCGGCACAGACCCTGGATCCAGAGCGCCATATGCACTCCCTGCACGGCTACTTCCTGCGCCCCGGGCGCAAGGAGGTCCCGCTGGATTATGTGGTGACGGCCATTCGGGATGGGGGTTCCTTCTCTACCCGGCAAGTCACCGCCGAGCAGGAAGGTAAGGCGATCTTTACCGGCATGCTCTCGTTCAAACTGCCGGAGCAGGGGGTGGAGCATCAGGCGGCGGCCATGCCTGAAGTGCCACAACCAGACTCCCTGCCCCGGGACCACGAGACACTGGCCCTATTCCGCGCCGACAATCCCACGGCCCATGTACCGCCACCCGTGGATTGGCTCAACGCCCTGGACATGCGCAGCTGCGGCGAAATGCCGCTGTTACGGCCGGCGCGGCGGCAGCCACTTCAGGGTTTCTGGTTTCGTACCCGCGACACACTGGGCGAAGCACCGTTTCACGATCACCTGAAGATTCTGACCTGGGTCTCGGATATACGCCTGATCACTACCGCCATGCTGCCCCACGACCTGCCTTACGATAAAAGCCGGATCCGCGCCGCCAGCCTGGATCACGCCGTGTGGGTACACCACCCTTTCCGGGTGGATGAGTGGATTTACCATGAGATGGAAGCCCCCGTTTCCGGAGGCGGACGCGGCCTCAACCTGGGCCGCTTTTACAATCGGCAGGGGCAACTGGTGGCGTCCTCCACACAGGAAGGGCTACTGAGGGTCTTTTAAACATTTCCGGAGTTGCCTGGCGGCATTCAGCGAGCAACCGCCAGGACAACAAGCCACGACGCGGGCGCGACAACTTCAGCCCGGGCAAGTCACCCCGGTGCCACCCAAGCCACAGTAGCCGGCAGGATTCTTGTGCAGGTACTGCTGGTGATACTCCTCGGCGTAGTAGAAGGGGCCGGCCTTAGCGATTTCGGTGGTCACCTCGCCGTACCCCGCCCCCTGCAACGCGGATTCGTAGAGCTTACGGGAGGCTTCAGCCTCCTCCAGCTGACTGTCGCTGGCGCAGTAGATACCGGAGCGGTACTGGGTACCGATATCATTCCCCTGGCGCATTCCCTGGGTGGGGTTATGGCTCTCCCAGAACAGGCGCAACAGATCGCCAAACTGAATCTCTCCGGGATGATACACCACCAATACCACCTCATTGTGCCCGGTCATCCCACTGCACACCTCATCGTAGGTGGGGTTAGGGGTATAGCCACCGCTGTAGCCCACCGCCGTGGTGTAAACCCCGGGCAGCTGCCAGAATTTTCTCTCTGCGCCCCAGAAACAGCCCAAACCAAACAACACCGCCTCGCAATCTTCCGGGAAAGGCGCTTGCATGCTGGTGCCCAGCACCTGATGACGAGGGTTCAACCGCATGGCCTGATCACGGCCCGGCAAGGCAGCGTCCTTTTCCGGCAATTGCAGACGACGTGGATCCCGTGCGAAAAATCCCATGACAAAAACTCCGGTTGGCAAAAAGGTATTGGCAAGGATCATAACACTGTCGGAGTGACCTGAAATCAACTCCGGTGTCCAGCGGTTGACCAATCAGTCAACTGATTTCCACTCTCCATTGAGGCACAATAGCCCCTTTCTCGCTTGCGCTACTGCTATCCGCCATTCACATGCCACACTCCTGCCCTGCCCCAAACCGCGATAACAGCCTGCTGGCAGCCATCGACCTGGGCTCCAACAGCTTTCACCTGCTGGTCGTCCGCGCAGGCAGCGATGGCTGGGAACCCGTACAGCGCAGTAAACAGATGGTACAACTGGCCCGGGATCAGGAGGGCAACGGTCACCTTACGGCAGCCGCTGTCGAACGTGCCTCACAGTGCCTGAGCCAGTTTCGTGAACTGCTCGACCACCATCAGGTATATCGCTGCCATGCGGTGGGTACGGAGGCATTACGCCAATGCCGGCTACGGCAGGAATTTCTTCCCCGCTGGGAACATCTGCTGGGGACGGCAATAGAGATCATCAGCCCCGCCCGCGAGGCCCAACTGACCTTCACCGGCCTCAGCGGCGACCCACTGCTTCGCACTCACAGCGGTTACTTCGCCACCATTGATATTGGCGGAGCCAGTACCGAGATCTGCAGCGGTCGCGCTTTCGCACTGCAACAATGGAAGAGCCTGCCACTGGGGTGCCTGGTCATCGGACAGCAATTTTTCCAGCCTGGTGGCCGTCTCTCTGCAGAGCGTTTCGGCGCCGCCAGGGAGTACTGCCAGAGAAGGTTAGCTGGCCAGCTGGAGAGCTATCACCAGCCTGCCTTGTCTCTTTGTCTCGGTGCAGCCGGAACTATGAGGGTGATCGCAGAACTGCTGGGTAACAGCGGTTATGATGCGATCACAGCCAATGCCTTATCGCAATTGATAACAGAGTGCTGCCGCGATGGCGAATTACCTGCGGCCCTGGGCGAACACCTCCGCTGGGATGTCATTCCCGCGGGTATCGCCCTGCTGCACGCGCTGCTGACCCAACTTCCGGGTGCAGAGTTGCGCCTGTCGGATCGGGGAATCAAGGAAGGAATATTACACAACTTGACCGGACAAACCCTTCCCTCCAGCCCTGATATAAATAATACTAATATTCTATAAAGCGTTTTATCGCAAAAAGAAATTATAAGCAGAACGAAAAATATGAGTCTTAGATATAAAGCCATACCCCTGTGGGAGGGGTTTCTCTGTTTATTGCTGGCTGTCAGCGGCCAGGCCATCGCGGCAGAGACCGGACAACAACTGGGAGCTGCCCGCTACCAGCAATTCAACAAACCGTTGCTGATTGCCTCGCTCTATGGCCCCTCATCGCCCAAGGCCGACGCCGGGCAGATGATCGATGGCAAGCAGCCATTCCGCCTGTTGGTGGCGGTGGAGACAGATTCCATCTCCCCGCGCCAATTCCGCCGGCTGTGGATTGAAGGCGCGGCAGTGAACCTGTCAGCCAGCCAGCTGGCCAGCGCCACCAATGACCTGTCGGTCTTTACCAGCAGTTTCAAGGGCCGCCTGCAACGCGGCGATCGCATCGTGATCGACTACGATCCGACTGCGGGCACCGACGTCAGCTTTAACGGCACCGCCATCGCAGAGCAGGCCGGCGCCAACCTGGGCCCGATACTTCTGCGCGGCTGGGTTGGGCAGGTACCACTCTCCACCGAGTTCAAATCCTCCCTGCTGGAAAGTGGCATCTCTGATACCGACCTGTTACTGGCCCTGGAGAGCCTGCCACGACGGGCCTCACTCTCAGCGGTGGTCCCCGAGCCTGATCCGGTTGCCGTCAGCGAACCTGCAGCGGTGGAAGTGGCTGTAGCTGCAGCCCCCCCGGCCCCCAAAACGGCCACCAAGCCAGCCGCCGCACCGATCAAGCCAGTTCCGACCCCTGCAGCCAAAACCAAACCTCCCGTGGTGATGGCCAAGCCCGCTCCAGCACCGACGGTAACCAAGCCAGAGCCTGCACCCAAGGCCGCCGCCCCTGCTCCGGCAGTCGCTGCCAAGCCCAGGCCTGAACCCAAGCCGGCCCCTGCGCCAGTGGCAGTGGAAGCCGATGAGGAAGACGTCATCCAGACCGCCGAGCAGCTGGCGGCAGAGCAACAGTTCTATCAGAAGCTGGTGCGCGAAGTGCGACACTACCAGACAGTGCCTTTCCAGGCCTTCCAGCGCCAGTGGCAGGATGATGTGCGCCTGCAGGTCACCATTGATCGCAGTGGCAACCTGCAGGGCATTGAGATTCTGAAGCCTTCCCGCTACGACCTGTTCAACAAGCAGGCCCGTTCGGCGGTGGAAAAAGCCAGTCCCTTCAGCAAGATTCCGCCCGAACTGGGGATCAAAACCTACACCTTCTCGGTGCTGCTGGATTACCGCCTGATGCGTTGATCGTAGATCCGTGACGGTCGCTGGTCTGTACCTTGTTCAGGCCGGCACCACCTTCCCGGGCTGACGCTGGTCTACCCGGGATAAGGCCGCCCTATCCCGCTTGATCCCGCTTGTCCTCACTTATCCCATCAGATCGCTCTGGTCGACCTGTAACGCCCTGGCAATGTTGCGCAGGATTGGCTCGGAAGGCTCCCGCTCACCGGTTTCCATCTGCTGCAGGTAGTGGGCACTGATACCCACGGCCTGAGCCAGGGCCGGCAACTCCATCCCTTGCTGCTGCCGTAAACGGGTCAGTCTCGCCGGAGAAAACTCCGCATCGACACTGTCCTCATTGCCCAACTCGCTATCCCTTGCTCCCGCAGAGTCCGCTACTGGCGACGCCACGTCGCCCTGCAGCTGCTGCAGCCGGGCCAACAGGGCTTCGTACTCCCCATAGGGCAGTACCGCCCATTCCGGACGACCGTCTTTCATAATTACCTGTACATTGTTAACCACACCTGTCTCTCCGGTTCAGCAAAGGGAAGAATTGTAGCACCACTGCCGTCCAAACCGGCTGACATGGTCTGAGGCATGAGTGTGGTTTAGAATGCGGCGACACTTAAAAGAGAGGCGTCACTGTGTTTGTACGAGTCATAGTTCTGGCGGCCATTATTTTTCTGCTGCTGAGTACCATCAGTTACCTGAGAAAATTACCACCGGAAAAACGCCGCTCTGTGCTGTTGCAGTACGGCCTCTACCTGGTGGCACTGCTGGCCATTTTGCTGGTCCTTACCGGGCGCCTGCACTGGATAGGGGCCGTGGTTGCCGCCCTGTTTGCCGTCATTAAAACCCTCGGCCCCCGCCTGCTGGTGCTGTTGCCTATGCTCAGCAAACTGCGGGGCAGCACCTTTTCCAATCCGGTGATTTCAACCCGTTACCTGCGTGTCTCTTTCAATCTCAGAAACCGCAGTCTCAGTGGCGAAGTAATTGCCGGCGAACAACAGGGGCGCAAACTGGAGGACCTGACCGATACCGAACTGCAACAACTGCTCACGCAATACCAGCAGCTGGATCCGGAATCCGCGCGCCTGCTCAGCGCCTACATCTACCAGTTCCGGCGCCAGCACGGCCACACCGACGGTCAACAGCAATACAGCGGAGGCAACACCGGTAGCGGCACGACCGGCAACACCAATCTGGATCGCCACGAAGCCCTGCAGATTCTGGGATTGGCGGATGACGCCAGTCGCGAAGATATTATCCAGGCCCATCGCCGCCTGATGCAGAAGCTGCACCCGGACCGGGGTGGCTCCGACTATCTGGCGGCCAAGATCAATCAGGCCAAGGATTTTCTGCTCAAAACGTGAATGTAACGCGCCAGCTGTCGCCATGGGTCCTCACGGGAGAGGCGTCGCTCCAACATTAACTGCTGCTCCGGCTCGTTCTGCCGGGAGACCGGATCCAGCAGGTAGTCGTGAAAACAGCGGATCCCCGAGCAACACAACCGTTCCAGCGGCAACTCTGCCAACCATCGATCCACCTCTTCCGGCTCCCGTGGCCAGGTAGGCGTGAGACTGCCACGATAACCGCGATAATCGTCGTCGATCACCTTGCGAAAATTGGTGCGCAGCAGGTTCTTCATCTTGATGCTGTTGACGTTGTAATAGCTCAATGACAGGAATCCGCCCGCCCGCAAACCCGCGGTCAGAATCTGCAGCAGTTGCTGCGGCTCTGCCACCCACTCCAGCAGCGCGTGACAGAGAATCAGGTCAAAGGTCTCAGCCTGTACCCGACACCCCAGCACATAGTCTTGCACCGGGCCGTGATGGAATGTCACCCTGTCACCCAGACCCAACTGGCCGGCCTTTTCCCGGGCCAGTTTCAGCATCTCCGCCGACAGGTCACAGATCACCAAATCGTGCCCCAATGCCGCCAGCGACAACCCCAACTGGCCCTGGCCACCGCCGGCATCCAGAATGCGCAGCCGCCGGGCATCGGTATCGAACAGCTCAGGCAGAAACTCCCGCAAATCCCGCTCCAGAATTTCCAGCCGGATACGGCCCTTGAGCGTGTCGTACACATTACGTTTAAAGCGATGAGCCAGGTCGTCAAAGTTGCGGTCGCTGTCTGCAACGCCCTTTGTGGTTGCTGGCGGTTTGGGCTGGGTCATGAATGGGCTCGCGTGATGTCGCTTGATGTTACCGGTGGGGCCATTAGAATTGGGCGGATTATAGGCCAGCCGCACGACGTTGGCTGTCTTTCGTTGACGACAAGCCATGACGACATACCTTTGGTTCCTGTCCGGGCTGCCGTCTCTGCCGGAACCTGCACAGCATCATGAACGCTGCTTCTACCGACACACCCACAACCCCGACTGTCAGCGCTTCCCCGGAAGACGGGAGTTGGTGTGTCTACATTATTCTCAGCAGTGACCAGCGCCTCTATACCGGCATCACCAACAATCTTCCCAGGCGCTGGCAGGCCCACCGCAACGGCAACGGCGCGCGCTTCTTCCGTGGCCGCCGTCCGCAAACACTGCTGTACCGGGAGACGCAGGAGGATCGCTCCAGCGCCAGCAAGCGGGAATACCAGATCAAACAGCTTAAGCGTGACGCCAAACTGGCACTGATCGCGACGCAACAGCACCTCGATTGGCACTCACTGCTGCCGCTGGACAAGGCGTAAGCTCCCGGTGTCCCGCCCCCTCTGCCCAAAGTGTCAGCTGCCCTTCGCCCGCTGCCACTGCCGCTGGGTCACACCAGTCACCAACCACCTGCCGGTAATCATCTGGCAGCATCCCGGCGAGCAAGGCCACGCCAAGGGTACGGTGCCGCTATTGCACGACAGCCTGCAACATTGCACGGTGATTGTGGCTGAAATCCTGCCAGCGGCGCAGCTCCCCTGTCGCCATCCGCTGCTGCTTTTCCCCGGGCCTTCCACCCGCAACAACCCATCACCTGCACCACACACCCCGGCCGATGGCCTGCTGGTTATCGACGGCACCTGGCGCAAGGCACGCAAGATCCTGCACCTCAACCCCTGGCTATTGGCTCTGCCCCGCCTCTCCCTGCCCCCACAGCTACCCTCCCTCTATCGCATCCGCCAGGCGGAAAAGGACGGTCAACTGTCTACCCTGGAGGCGGTGTGTCACGCTCTGGACAGCCTGAACCAGGCGCCGGAGCAATGTGCAAAGCTGCTGCAGGCCTTTGCCGGTTACCAGCAGCAACTGCAAAAGTTACGCGAATCTCCCGATCCCGCCCCGTGACCCGGGCGAGCCCCCTAAGTTACACTGGGGTTTCAAGTACGTAGCATCCGCCGTCCGCAGCATTGAGGTTTTGGGAATGACAGCAGCACACCCCGCATTTGAGAAGCTCCGCAGCCAGACCATTGAGTCCCTGCAGGTAACCGTTGAGGAGTACCGGCACCGGTCTACCGGCGCGCAGCATATCCACATTGCGGCCGACAACAACGAAAACGTGTTTCTGGTGGCCCTGCGCACCGTGCCCCACGACTCTACCGGGGTGGCCCACATACTCGAACACACGGCACTTTGCGGCAGTGAAAAATACCCGGTGCGCGATCCCTTCTTTATGATGATCCGCCGCTCCCTCAACACCTTTATGAACGCCTTCACCAGTTCAGACTGGACCGCCTACCCCTTCGCCAGCCAGAACCGCAAGGACTTTAACAACCTGCTGGACGTCTACCTGGACGCGGTGTTTTTCTCCCGCCTCGATCCGCTGGACTTTGCCCAGGAGGGCCACCGCTTTGATTTTGCCGAGAGTGGCAACCCGGAGTCAGAACTGGTCTACAAGGGTGTGGTGTACAACGAAATGAAAGGCGCCATGAGCTCTGTACCCTCGCAGCTCTGGCAGACCCTGTGCAAATACCTGTTCCCCACCACCACTTACCACTACAACAGTGGTGGCGATCCCGATGAGATTCCGCAACTCAGCTACGAGCAGCTGCAGGCGTTTTACAAAACCCATTACCACCCCAGCAACGCTGTCTTCATGACCTATGGCGACATCCCCGTGCAGGAGCTGCAGGAGCGTTTCGAAGAGCAGGCACTGAGCCGCTTTGATCGTCTCGACAGCCAGATCTCCGTACCGGACGAGCGTCGCTACCTGGCCCCGGTAAGGGTCGAAGAGGCCTACCCCCTGAGCGAAGAGGGTGAGCTGGAGCGTCGCGGCCATACGGTGATTGCCTGGCTGCTGGGCAAGGCCACCAACCTACAGGAGAGCCTGCAGGCCCAACTGCTGGCCAGTATCCTGCTGGACAACAGTGCCTCACCGCTGCAGCACGCGCTGGAAACCACCGAGCTGGGAAATGCCCCCTCCCCCCTGTGTGGGCTGGATGACTCGCAAAAAGAGCTGACCTTTATCTGTGGCCTGGAGGGCTGTGATCCGGCCGACGCCGACAAAGTGGAGCAGCTGGTGCTGTCGGTTATCGAGCAGGTGGCTGCGGAAGGCGTGCCCTATGAGGAACTGCTGGCGGCCCTGCAGCAACTGGAACTGCACCAGCGCGAAGTGGGAGGTGACAGCTACCCTTACGGCCTGCAGATCATTATGACGGCCCTCACGTCCGCCACCCATCGCGGCGACCCCATTGCCCTGCTGAACCTCGACCCGACCCTGGAAGCGCTGCACGAAGACATTAAGGATCCGGAATTTATCAAACGCCTGGCCCAGCAACTGCTGCTGGACAACCAGCACCGCGTACGCCTCACCCTGCGCCCCGACGCGCAACTCGGAGAGCGCAAGGAGCAGGCCGAAAAAGCACGTCTGGCCACTATCCGCAGCCAGCTGAGTGAAGAGGCCAAAGCCGCTATCGTGGCCCAGGCCCACGCCCTCGAAGAGCGCCAGCAGCGGGTGGACGACCCCGGCATCCTGCCCAAGGTGGGACTGGAGGATATTCCTGCGGCGATGCACTACACACCCAGCGACAGCGTCGAACAGCTGCCCAACACTCTCACCAGCTACGCCGCCGGTACCAATGGCATTGTCTATCAGCAAATTATCCTGGACCTGCCGGAGCTCTCCGACGAGCAACTGGAGCTGCTCTCCTGCTATGGCATGTTCCTCACCGAGCTGGGCATCGGCGACAAGAGCTATCTGGATGTGCAGCGCTGGCAGGCGCAGGTGGCCGGTTCCATCAGCGCCTTCACCTCCATACGCGGTGCCAGCGACGACGTACAGACTGTGCAGGCCAGGCTGACACTGTCGGCCAAATCCCTGCGCGAGCAGCAGCCGGCCCTGTGTGAACTGATGTGGGCCACGCTGAACGATGTGCGCTTTGACGAACACTCCCGCCTGCGGGAGCTGGTGGCCCAGGTGAGGGCGCGCCGCGAGCAGAGCGTCACCGGCAACGGCCACGGTCTCGCCATGGCCGCCGCCGCTGCCGGTATGAGTCCTTCCGCACTTGTCTCACACCGACTCAATGGTCTTGAGGGCATACGCCGCTTCAAAACCCTGGACAAGGCCCTGCAGGACGACGCGCAGCTGCGGGATTTCGCCAGCCAGCTGCAGACTCTGCACGAGCAACTGCAGAATGCCCCCCGGCAGTACCTGGTGGTGGCAGAGAAGGAATCCCTTGAAGGCTACCAGCAGGTGATCCGTGACCAGTGGCCTTCCGCTCAACCGCAGACACAAACACCATTTAATCTGGCGCCGGTAAGCAAGCAGGTGAAAGAAGCCTGGCTGGCCAACACCCAGGTCAACTTCTGCGCCAAGGCTTACCCCACTGTGGCCATGGATCATCCGGATGCCGCCGCCCTCACCGTGCTGGGCGGTTTCCTCCGTAACGGCTACCTGCACCGCGCCATCCGCGAACAGGGTGGCGCCTACGGTGGTGGTGCCAGCCAAGACAGCAACATCGCCGCCTTCCGCTTCTTCTCCTATCGCGATCCGCGTCTGGAAGAGACCCTGCAGGACTTCGACCGTGCGGTGGAGTGGCTGCTCGCCAAGGAGCACGACTTTGCGGCACTGGAAGAGGCTATCCTGGGTGTGGTCAGCTCGCTGGACAAACCCAGCTCTCCCGCCGGTGAAGCCAAGCAGACCTTCCAGGCGGAACTGTTTGGTCGCGACAAGGCCAAGCGCGAGCTGTTCCGCCAGCGCATCCTGCAGGTCAGTATTGAGGACCTCAAGCGGGTGGCGACGACTTACCTGCAGACTGACAAGGCCAGTGTGGCAGTGGTCACCAGTGCCGGTAACCGCGAGCGGGTCACCAAACTGGGATTAGAGGTGCTCAGCCTCTGAAGTGGCAGCAAGCCTGGTAGCGAGCCAGCCTCAGACAGGCTCGCTACCACCCGGCGCAAACGCCAGCAACGCCTTGCACAAGCCGTCCGGTGTCACCGGCTTGCTGAGGTAGTCATCCATACCCGCGGCCAGGCACCGCTCCCGATCCCCCTGCATGGCATGGGCCGTCATGGCGATGATCGGCAGCTGCTGCAGTTCAGGCATTTCCCGGATACACAAGGTTGCCTGGTAGCCATCCATATTGGGCATTTCCATATCCATCAGGATGGCATCAAAACGGTGACTGGAGCTGTTCAACAGCTCCATCGCCAGCAGGCCATCCGCCGCCACTTCCGCTTCCACACCAAAGCGGGTCAGCATTCCCAGCGCAACTTTCTGGTTAACCACATTGTCTTCCACCACCAGTACCCGCATGCCCTGCAGGCGCCGGGAGTCTGTCTGTGACACGGCGACACCCGCCGACGGCGCACTGCGCGGCAACAGGGATTGCAGTTTATCCGGGGTCAGTGGTCGGGTACGGAAAATAACACCGGGCAACCCTGCACCGAGGCGCTCCACCCGGTGAATCTGGGTAACGCAGACCAGTTGTGGCGACTCCGGCAACCGCTGCAGCCGTTGCTGCAACTGGCCCAGTTGCGCCGGCGTAACACAATTGTCGTCCACAATCAGGAAGCCGCGGCTGCCATCACCGCAGAGCTGCCGGGGATTGGCGACCAGTTCGTCCAGCGAACGCCGATGGACACTGGCGCTACCCATGCGCTGCAACAGGTGCTGGGTCGCAAGCGCGTGCTCAGCGTCCTCATCGACCACCGTAAAGCGCACGCCTGCGGCGAGATGATTTTTCGCTGGCAGCGCCTGACTCACCGGCAGGCGTACCCGGAACTCACTGCCCTCCTGCGGCGTACTGCTCAATTCGATGATGCCACCCATCAGTTCCACCAAGTGCTTGCAGATCACCAGTCCCAGGCCGGTACCGCCAAAACGGCGGGTCACCGACCCGTCACCCTGGGCAAAAGGTTTGAACAACTGTCGCTGGATCTCCTGCGCAATACCGATACCCGTATCCCGCACACGGATCTCCAGCTCACTGGCGGTGCCCATCTGCAGCGTCATGTACACCCCACCCCTGGAGGTAAATTTCACGGCATTGCCGAGCAGGTTCAGCATCACTTGCTGCAACCGGGTGCGATCACCGCGAATGTGCTCCGGCACATCTGGGTGAATATCAAACACCAGCGCCAAGCCCTTCTGTTGCGCCTTGAGGGCAAGCATATTGGCTAAACCACTGACCAGTGCTGACACGTCAACGCTCTCTTCGTCGAGCCGCATTTTGCCAGCTTCAATCCTGGAGAAATCGAGAATGTCATCGATGATACGCAGCAGCGAGCCAGCAGCATCGTCGATATGCTGCACGTTACTGTGCTGCTCCTGGGACAACTGCCCTTCCAGCAACAGGTTGGAGAGCCCCATAATGGCGTTCATGGGGGTGCGTATTTCATGACTCATGCGCGCCAGGAATTCGCTTTTTGCCGCACTGGCCGCACTGGCCTCAATGCGCGCCTGCTCCAGGCTTGCCAGTGCGTGCTTGAAGTCAGTGATATTGGTATTCACACCCACTACCCGCGTGACCCTGCCCTGCGCGTCAAACTCGGTTTTGGTGGCGCGGGCCATGACCCAGACAATGGAACCATTCTGGTGGCAGAGGCGAAACTCACAGTTCAGGATGGCAACATCCGAGGTAAAAAACTGCAGAAACTGATCCCGTATCCGCTCCTTGTCATCCGGGTGAACAATCTCGAAGCACTGTTGCCAACCCTCCGAAAACTCAGAGTGATGGCGACCAATCATCTGGTAGTAACCCTGGCTGGCATAGAGCGCGTCACGGGCCAGGTCGATATCCCAGATGCCATCCTGGGTCGCCTCCATGGCGAACTGAAAACGATGGCGGCTCGCCTCCAGGTCCCGCGCCAGGGTCGTCCGGAAAATGACCAGAGAGAGGATCCGGGCCAGCTCCTGGGCCATCTCCAGCAGGTCCTCGTCCCACTGCTGCTCATCTGCCGACATCACCGCCAGCACCCCCTGCGGCTGCTGGTCGTGATAAAGCGGGATCAGAAGCGCCTGTTCGATACCCAACAACTGACGGATATGTCGCTGTCTCCCGGTATTGACATCGGAGCTGCGACGTAGCAGTACGCCCTGCCGGGGCAGAGCGTCTCCCAGCTGTTTCTGCATCAAGACCTCATAATCGGCTGGCAGCACCTCCAGGAAAGGCTGCAGCTCACCGGCGTGCCACTCGGCGGCGATGCTGTACAGGCCGGTGGTCTGGTCCCGCAGCCGCAGGTAGCCACGGTTGGCACCAAACTGCTCGCAGAGCTCCCGCAGCGAGCGGCGAATCACCGTCTCGCTGCCGCTTTCAAACAGTTGCTCACTGACCGACCGCAGCCAGTCCGCACGCTGGCGGCGACGCTCCGTCTCCTGCTGCAGTAGTTTCAGCTCATGAATATCGAAGACACTGCCCACCATCTGCCGGGCCATACCGGAGTCATCCCAATCGAATGCCCGCCCCTGGATTTTTACCCAACGGTAGTCACCGGCGGCATGGCGCAAACGGCATTCGAGCTGGTAGGTTTTGGGGGAGGTCAGGACACTGGCCAGTTGGCGGGTAATGCAGCTGAGGTCATCCGGATGTACCAAATCGCGGGCATTGCCGGAGGCGTTCCTGAAACTGACGCTGCCAGGCTCGTAACCCAGCATGCGCCAGAAGCTGTCTGTCAGGTAGGTTTCAAAGTTATCGGCGCTCCAGAGAATATAGCCAATGCCGGACGCCTCCAGCATGCGCACCAATTGCGCATGATCCATCGCGCTCAGGTCGGTGTTGTCCAACTCCCCACCCGGGTAAGCCGATGGCCCGCCGTCGTTAATCACCTCAATGCCCCTCGATACGTTCTTTTGGCAAGCACTCCGGCGAGCCAGAACTATTATTATTCTCAGGCCTGTTACGGCCCGTTTATTATTTTTGTGTTTCAGCCTGTCGCCATAGAGTATCCCTGCCGGTGCGAGAGTCAAACGCAAAATTACCAATCTGGCTAATAATTGGCCTCGGTGGCAGTATTAATTTACGCCACGGCCCGCACCCCTTACACTGCCGCCTTTTCCCGCTGGCCTGCACCCCCGGAGCGCACCGAATGGTAGAGATTGGACAATTCAACAACCTGACCATCGACAAGCTGGTGGATTTCGGGGCGTTTCTTGATGGCGGCCGCTACGGGCGCATCCTGCTGCCCAAACGCTATCTGCCTGCGGGCAAGCAGGTCGGCGATACCCTGCGGGTTTTTATCTACCTTGATTCGGAAGATCAGTTGATTGCCACCACCGAGACCCCGAAGCTGGTGCGGGGCGCCTGCGCCTGCCTCAAGGTGAAGGACGTAAACCGCTACGGCGCCTTTCTGGACTGGGGCCTGCCCAAGGACCTGATGGTGCCGTTCAAGGAACAGAACAAGCCCATGGAGCTGGGGCGCTCCTATGTGGTCACGCTCTACCTCGACAACCAGGAACGGCTGGTGGCCAGCAGCCGCCTCAGCCGGCATATTCCCGAGACTTCACGCTACCTGAAGCCACAACAGCCGGTCTCACTGCTGGTTTGCGGCCGCACAGAGCTGGGCTACAAAGTGGTTATCGAAGGCAATTGTCTGGGTTTGTTGTTCCGCGACGACGCTTTTAAACCACTGAAATATGGTCAACAGGTCCAGGGCTACGTCAAGGACGTGCGCCCAGACGGCAAGGTGGATGTCAGCCTGCAACTGCCTCCCATCCAGCAGCGGGAGCAGCTGACCGAACAAATTATTGCCAACCTGCGCGCCAACGGCGGTCACTCCCCCCTCACTGACAGCAGCGCGCCGGACGACATCTATCACGTCTACAGTGTCAGCAAAAAAACCTACAAGAAAGCCATTGGCCAGCTCTACAAGGAGCGCCGCATCGAGATCGGCGACGACGGCATCACTCTTCTGGATAACGCTCGCTGAAACAATGTGGAAACAGCTGGCGGCGCTGGTCAGCGCTGAGGTTGCGCAGGGTTTCCATATTGGTCTCGGGGATGGCATCGGCGTTCGGGTAGCGATCCAGCATCGCTTCCAATCGATCTTCGCGGATCAGGTGTAACAGCGGATAGGGTGAGCGGTTGGTCCAGTTCTCGACATCATCTTCGGCGGCACCGGCGAAACAGTAATCCGGGTGAAAACTCGCCACCTGGAACACGCCCTCCCAACCGGCTCCGGCAATCAGGGCATCCACCCAGTCGAGAAACTGGTTGTAATCGGCAAAGTCGCTGAGCTGGTCGGGCAAAATCAGCAGGCTGGTCTCCAGTTCCGGCTGGCTGTGGAGATAGTGCAGCTCCGCCGCCAGCGCTTCCAGTATCGCCTCTTCGCCCTGCTCACTGACCACACGGTAACGGATCTGCTGGCGTCGCATGGGCGCCGCCGCAAAGGGACAGAGATTCAGCCCCACCACCACCTGCTGCAACCAGGCCTGTACCTGCTGCACCACGGCGTCATGATTATCCGGGGGTAAATGATCAACTCTGCTCATGGGTAAACACTCTGCTTCTCAATGCGACAAGCCCTGCACGGGCCGGCGGAGGCGCACAGTTTACCGTCAAAAGCGGGTTTTGCCTTGCTAAACCAGGCTGGGGATACCGGAGAACCGGAGGAGAAGTAAACACACCCGGGCAATGGCTGCCCGGGTGCTGGCGGGACGGGGCCGGCAGGATCAGCCGGTCAATTCGAGACCCTGCAGCAGCTCCTGCAATTCCGGCAGGCAGGCAGGATCGTCAATGGTGGACGGTACAGTGTACTCCTCGCCATCGGCCATCTGCCGCAGCAGCTTGCGCAGGATCTTGCCGGAACGGGTCTTGGGCAGGCGATTCACCACCAGGTTGGTCTTGAAGCAGGCCAGCGCGCCGATGGTCTCGCGCATCATCGCCACCACCTCTTTCTGCAGTGCGTCAGGATCAATATCCACACCATCCTTGAGCAGTACCAGGCCTACAGGCAGCTGCCCTTTCAGCTCATTACTGACCCCAATGACGGCACACTCGGCCACCGCGGGATGCCCGGCCAGAACCTCTTCCATCTCACCGGTGGAGAGCCGGTGACCGGCTACGTTGATGACGTCGTCGGTGCGCCCCATGATGAAGACGTAGCCGTCTTCATCCTTGTAGCCACCATCACCGGAAACGTAATAGCCCTCGTACTGGGAGAGATACCCGGCGCGGAAGCGATCAAAGTTACCCCAGATGGTCGGCAGGCAGCTGGGCGGCAGTGGCAGCTTGACCGCTACCGCACCCTGCTGGTTGGGGCCCACTTCGTGGCCGCTCTCATCCAGGATCTGTACGTTGTAGCCGGGCATTGGCAGGGTTGCACTGCCGGCCTTGGCCTCCATCATCTCAATACCGGTGGGGTTACCGGCGATGGCCCAGCCGGTTTCGGTCTGCCACCAGTGGTCCACCACAGGTATACCAAGGAGGTCTTTTACCCAGTGATAGGTGGGCGGGTCGAGACGCTCACCGGCCATGAATACGGTTTCCAGGCAGGAAAGGTCGTAGCCCTGCAGGCATTTGGATTCGGGGTCTTCCTTCTTGATGGCGCGGAAGGCTGTTGGAGCAGAGAACAAAGCCTTGACCCGGTATTCGTCTACCACACGCCAGAAAGCTCCGGCGTCAGGGGTTTTTACCGGCTTGCCTTCGTAGAAGACAGAGGTCACGCCCGCCAGCAGCGGCGCGTAAACAATATAGGAGTGCCCAACCACCCAACCCACGTCGGAGGCGGCCCAGAACACCTCACCGGGGTTCATGTTGTAGAGCATCTTCATGCTGTAGTGCATGGCGACGGCGTGGCCGCCGTTATCCCGCACCACGCCCTTGGGCTTACCGGTGGTACCGGAGGTATAGAGGATATACAGGGGATCGGTGGCATTGACCGGTACACAGTCAGCCGGTGCTGACGCAGCCACCAGGGCATTCCAGTCGTGATCACGCCCCTCTTTCATAGTCGCAGTGGCCTGTGGGCGCTGCAGCACCACGCAGGACTGCGGTTTGTGCTCCGCCAGGTCGATGGCCTTGTCCAGCAGGGGCTTGTACTCAATTACCCGCCCCACTTCGATACCGCAGGAGGCTGACAACACCACCTTGGGCAGCGCATCGTCAATACGCACCGCCAGCTCATGGGCGGCAAAGCCACCAAATACTACCGAGTGCACCGCACCCAGGCGGGCACAGGCCAGCATCGCCATGGCCGCCTGAGGCACCATCGGCATATAGATCAGGACCCGGTCACCCTTGGTGACACCGAGAGAAACCAGAGCACCGGCCAACTGAGCAACTTCACGCTGCAGCTCGGCAAAGGTAATCGCCTGCTTACTGCTGGTGACCGGGGAGTCGTAATAGAAAGCCACCTGGTCACCACGACCACTGGCAACATGATGATCCACCGCCATGTGACAGGTGTTCATCACCCCATCGACAAACCAGCGATCCATGCCATTCTCATCTTTACCCAAAATTTGGGCAGGCGCCTGATACCAGTCCAGTGCCGCCGCTTTCTCGGCCCAAAACGCTTCAGGCTGATCAATGGAGCGGCGATATTCACTCAGGTAAGTCATAGTCTTCTGTGCTCATTCTGATAATTATGGGTGTAATTTCAGCCCATCAGCTTACGCAGACCGACTTTCAGCGCCAATAAGACGATGGTCGAAGATTGCGGCAAAGCCCTTGATTTAAAACGCCTTCCCAAGGGCCCTGACGATCACAGATAGAACCTCAGCTCACGCAGATAGGCCTGCAGAGCCTTGCGATTGTCCTCACCGGCGCGCCACAACGCCTTGGTCAGCGCATCCTGCTTTTCCAGTTCCGGGTCGCTGTACTGATAGAAAACATGGGGGCGCTCCAGCTCGGCAACTTCCGGAGCCTCAGGCACCGCCAGTATCCGCGCCACCGCTTCATCCACCCGTTCCGCAAACGTGCCCTGTTTACCCAGTTCGGAGTAGGCCTGCTCCAGCGTGGGCAACCAGGCACGGTAGTAGCGCCCCATGGTGCGGGGCGGAATGACCCGGATAGCATCCAGCATCGCAGTCAGGCGCTCGTCATTGTTGTCCGCCGCCAGAAAGTGCTCCACTTCTTCGGCCCCGGGGTCTCCCGCAGGCACTACCTCAAAAGGCGGCAGGGGGTAGTTCCACGGAGTGTGGCGCCGGGGCACCTCGCCACCAGCCATCATATCCACCGCCAATACCCACTTACGCACCTGCTCCTCCGGCAACAGCCACTGGCCCAGGGCTGGTGACAACTGGGCAACCACCTCAGCCACGGTACTGTCACTGTCGTTAAGTTTTTCCGGCACCGGCACTTCAGGCTCCGGCACAGGAACCTCTTCGGCAACCACCTCTTCTTCCGCTACCGGCTCCATCTCGCCGACCTCCACTGGAGCGGCCGGGGGCTCCACACTACCCACAACCTCAGGCACCTCCTCCGGGCTATCCTTCATACTCAACAGCCAACCCGCCAGGCCTCCAACCACCACTGCCACGGCGAACGCAATAATCCAGTTCTTCATATTCTCTCCCCTGCCTTTGGTATCTGCGGCACACTATCCGCTAGATGGGACGCTATAAGTAACAATAAGTTTCTGCTCAATTATGATCGTTTTGAGGCAATTTATAGTCACGATTCAGGGCTATGACGCAGATCAATCCCGAATGCAGCCCCTTTGCCTAGACTAAACTAGCCTAATAATAACCACGGCAGGAAGCTCAACCATGAACGATAAGATGAAAGAAGCCCTCAAACGAACCTCCGAGTTGCTGGAGCAGATTGAAGAGACCGTTGAGGAAAGGATAGATGAACTGCCCAAAGACGCGCGCAAACTGTGGACCCACGCCCGTTTCCACGTCACCAGCCTGGGGGATCACTTACGGGACGCCAGTGCACAACTTGAGGGCTCCATGGACCACGCCGCCCTGCAGGCCCACCTGGCCACTATGGATGCCTACGACCACTGGCAGCAACTGCAGGAGACAGTCAGCCATGTGCTGGGACAGGCGAAACGGGAAACCCAGGCCGAAGTGGACTACGCCCGGTTGCAGGCCCACCTGGCCGCCATGAACAGCCGGGACTATCTGAGCGAGAAAGAGCAGGAGATCAGCGAAGAGTACAACAAGGCCCGCGCGCAGCTGGAGTCCAAAACCCTGCAGATGGCCACTGACCTGCAACAGAAGTTTGAGGGCCTGATCAACGGCCTGCCGCGCTGAGCATCGCCGCCCGGCGCACCTTTCTATAAAAGGAAGTGTGTCAGGGGGCGATTTCCCGGCCGCCCATAGTGGCGGCCAGATCGTCCAACTGACTGCAAGTGGCATCAAAACCGTCTTTGGCTGTGAGGGAGTAGATGGCCGCGACCGTGTCTGAGCCACGGTGCAAATGAGCCTTTACTCCTGGCACCTCCCCACTCTTGAGCCGGTTAAGAAAGCGGTTTGCCAGCTGGCCGCTGTCAAACCCGTAGACTACAGTTACCCTCATTGCTCTCCCCTGTTCAGTCCCGTTTACTGCCTTCCGGCTACCCCTGGCCCCCACCGCAGCGGCCGGGACTCTACCAGAAACAGGCGGCGATACCACTAGCGGAGGCCAATCCCCGATGCCCCCGCGGGCGCGGGCGGGTACGCCCTGAAAAATTCACGTTGCGCCCCCTTCTAGCAACACCGCTATGCCTGTATACTTCGCGCTTTATTTTTCGCCCTGCCATATCGAGAATCGCAATGACAGACTTATCCAAGTACAGAAATATCGGTATCTTCGCCCACGTTGACGCCGGTAAGACCACTACTACCGAGCGTATCCTCAAGCTCACCGGTAAAATCCACAAGATCGGCGACGTGCACGATGGTGCAGCTACCACCGACTTCATGGAACAGGAAGCCGAGCGCGGTATTACCATTCAGTCCGCCGCGACCACCTGTTTCTGGAAAGATCACCGGATGAACATCATCGATACCCCCGGGCACGTGGACTTTACCGTTGAGGTATACCGCTCCCTGAAAGTTCTCGATGGCGGCATCGGCGTATTCTGTGGTTCCGGCGGTGTTGAGCCCCAGTCCGAAACCAACTGGCGCTACGCGAACGACTCTGAAGTATCCCGCCTGATCTTCATCAACAAGCTGGATCGCATGGGTGCGGACTTCTACAAAGTTGTTGCGCAGGTGAAAAAAGTTCTGGCGGCCAACCCGCTGGTAATGACCCTGCCAATCGGCGTCGAAGACGAATTCTGCGGTGTGGTTGACGTTCTGACCCAGAAAGCCTACATCTGGGACGAGTCCGGCCAGCCAGAAAACTACGAAGTTACCGACATCCCTGCCGACATGGTCGAGAAGGCTGCCGAGTACCGTGAGATGCTGATCGAGACTGCTGTAGAGCAAGACGATGAGCTGATGGAAGCCTATATGGAAGGTGAAGAGCCATCCATTGAGCAGATCAAAGCCTGTATCCGCAAGGGTACCCGCGACCTGGCCTTCTTCCCTACCTTCTGTGGCTCCGCCTACAAGAACAAGGGTATCCAGTTGGTTCTGGACGGCGTTGTTGACTACCTGCCTTCCCCGACCGAAGTTGACCCTCAGGATCTGACCGACCCTGAAACCGGTGAGCCTACCGGCGAGAAAGCCATTGTTTCTGCCGACGAGCCACTGCGCGCCCTGGCATTCAAGATCATGGACGACCGTTTCGGCGCCCTGACCTTCGTGCGCCTGTACTCCGGTAAGCTGAACAAGGGTGACACCATCCTCAACTCCGCTACCGGCAAGACCGAGCGCATCGGCCGCATGGTTGAAATGCACGCCAACGACCGCACCGAAATCTCCAGCGCCCAGGCCGGTGACATCATCGCCATCGTGGGCATGAAGAATGTTCAGACCGGTCACACCCTGTGTGATCCTGACCACGAGTGCACCCTGGAACCCATGATCTTCCCAGAGCCGGTAATCTCAATCGCGGTTAAGCCAAAAGACAAGGCTGCCACCGAGAAAATGGGTATTGCCATCGGTAAACTGGTTGCAGAAGACCCCTCCTTCCAGGTTGAGACTGACGAAGATTCCGGTGAAACCATCCTCAAGGGCATGGGCGAACTGCACCTGGACATTAAAGTCGACATCCTGAAGCGTACTTACGGCGTTGAGCTGGAAGTGGGTGCTCCGCAGGTGGCTTACCGTGAAACCATCACCAAGGCCATCGAAGACAGCTACACCCACAAGAAGCAGTCCGGTGGTTCCGGTCAGTTCGGTAAGATCGACTACCGCATCCGTCCGAACGAGCCAGGCACTGGCTACACCTTCGAATCCACTGTTGTGGGCGGTAACGTACCGAAGGAATTCTTCCCGGCTGTTGAGAAAGGCTTCCGCCTGATGATGGGCGAAGGCCCTCTGGCTGGCTTCCCGGTACTGGACGTACACGTTGAGCTGTTCGACGGTGGTTACCACGCGGTTGACTCCTCTGCCATCGCCTTCGAAATCGCTGCCAAGGCCGCGTTCCGTCAGAGCATGCCCAAGGCCGGTCCACAGCTGATCGAGCCGATCATGAAAGTTGACGTGTTCTCTCCTGAGGACAACGTGGGTGACGTAATTGGTGACCTGAACCGTCGTCGCGGCATGATCAAGGATCAGGAACCTGCATCCACCGGCGTACGCATCAAGGCGGACGTACCTCTCGCCGAGATGTTTGGCTACATTGGTTCACTGCGTACCATGACCTCCGGTCGCGGCCAGTTCTCCATGGAGTTCAGCCACTACAACCCATGTCCCCAGCAGGTAGCCGAAAAGGTTATCGCCGAGGCCAAGGCTCGCAAAGAAGCCGCCAAGAAGTAATCTTCTTAAGGCTTTGTTGCTCAAAAACACCCGCTTCGGCGGGTGTTTTTGTTTGTGGGTCAGAATCTTTTCTTTGGGGGAACCGGACAGCCAGGGAGGAGAAAAAGGGCTATCAAAGAGTGATATATTCTCAGAATGCATCCCCCCAAACTCGGGCCAGACGCTACAGCTTAACGCCCTGCTGCTGCAACCACTGTTGCAACTGGGGCAACGGCAGAGCGCCCGACATGCGCGCCACCTCCTTGCCCTGACGGAAAAGAATGAGGGTCGGGATAGACCGAATCCCCCAGCGACTGGCCACCCCCTGCTCCACCTCGGTATTCAGCTTCGCCAGGCGCAATTTCGTCTGCCACTGACTCGCCGCCTGATCAAAGATCGGCGCAAAGGTTTTACAGGGGCCGCACCAGGGCGCCCAACAATCCACCAGTACCGGCAGGTCGTTGTGATTCAGCACCGCTGCCACATTGGCACCACCCAGTTGCAACGGTTTGTTGCCTAGCACCGGCTTCTTGCACTTGCCGCACACCGGCTTATCCCCCAGGCGCTCCTGCGGCAGACGGTTTTTCGAACCGCAGTGACTGCAGGTTACATGCACAATACTCATCGTTGACTACTCCGGCCTACTCAGTGTGGGTGTAACTGACGAATCAGCTGCGGGATCTCTTCCGGGTGCATCACGGTATGATGGGGCTCAATTCCCAATTCGGCATCCAGCGGCTGTTGATGCTGTATCCATACCGAGGTTATCTGGCTGTTATGGGCACCGGCGATATCCGCCGCCAGACTGTCACCCACGTGGATCGCCTCGTGCGGCTCGCAAGCCGCCAGCTGCAGGGCCTTCGCAAAGATGGAGCGCGCCGGCTTCTGCTCCAGCTCCTGTCCACCGATAATCACGTGATCCACGTAATCGGCCATCCGCACCCGCTCCACCTTAGGCACCTGGGAAAATTCCGGGCCATTGGTAATGACCACCAGCGTAAAAAACTGTCGTGCATTGCGCAGGAACTCCGCGATACCCGGATAAAAATCGAAGGCATCAATGCGGTCCTGATCAAACCGGCTCTGCAGGAAATCGGCCTCCTCGCCCGAGACATCGCCAACACCCTGCAGCTGCAGAAGGTCGCGAATCAGCTTTATACGGAATACCCCTTCTCCCTCTCCCTCTGCAATGGGCAGATACCGCGCACGCTCTTCTTCCGACCAATCACGGTATATACCTTTGATATAGCTCGCCGCAAACTGCTGTCCATTTACGCGACCCGGGAAACAGCGCTCCACCGCCGTCGCCAGTTTTTCTGTGGCTATACGATTGGCCTTGCGGGTATCACACAGGGTGTCATCCATATCAAAAAAGAGAGCTTTTAACATCGGCGGTATCTTAGGTCTGTCAGATGGGGCAGCTATTGTAACGCATCCGGGAGACAGCTTTCAGGACAACGCGGTGTCCGCGCACTACAGGGCAAAACTGTCACAGCCCAACTCTTCTATCAGCTGACAGGCCCAGGTCACCACCTCAGGATAGTAATCCGCCTGCAACACAAACTCCTGACCTCGGGCGGCGCTTTGCAGATAGCAGTGCTCCCCCTGCCGACGCCAAACCGCTGGATTGTCGTGATAGCTGAGTGGTGGCAGGCCCTCATCAGGACAAAAGCCGGCGGGGAGCCGCCACTGCCGCGGGCTCACGGAGTCCGGATCCGAAAGCTGCAGCGACTCCGAAAAGTGGGTAAACACGCCGGCGCCGGCAGTGGATTTGCACTCACCGCCCACCGTCAGCTGCCTACAGCCGACATAGAGGGTATTGTTGGTCAGTTGCTGCAGCAGGTGGGGATGGCCTGCCAGCCACGAGTGCTCCGCTGCCGTCAGCTCCGGTACAGGACAGACCTTTTCCACCTGCAGCCAACCCCAGAGCAGATGCCGTGCCGGAGCGGCTCGCCGGAACTGCCAGCGCCGACGATAACGCTCTACGGGCCGGAAGAGGCCAAAAAAGAGGAACAGGTCGCCCGCACCCACCAACTGGTTGCGCAGGTGCCCCTGGGCGCTGCCCGCCTGCCCCAGGGAAGGCCGCCAGCCCCCGGCTCTGGGCAGTGCAGAGGCTCGCAGATCCGGATCCAGGTGCGCCCCCAGCCGCGAGGCATGGCGACGCCCGGTCAGCTGGCTGACCAAGCCCTCAGAGGCAACACCCGCAGGCGTGAGATCACAATAGCGTACAGCTGCCGCCGCATCCGGTATGGGCAACGAATAGAGCTGCCCATCGGGAAACAACGGGCTCGGGCAGCCCCCGGAAGAGGAATCGAACCCCTTGCGACTGAGGATAATCTTCACACTAACTGCACCACCACCCCATCTGACGGTCTAATCTATTGGATAACAATAGCCTGAATATCATGTGCTGGCCTTTGCCCGGGAAATGCGGGCTCTGCGTCAGAACAAAGGTGCATAATCCGCACCCGGGCTACAATAGCAACGAGGGCATTATGGATACCGAGAAGATCAAAAACCAACTGCTGAGCCAGCGCGCCGAACTGCTGCGGAGGGTTGAGGCCATCAAGGCAGACTTCGCCCGGGGCAAACCGGCAGACTTTTCAGAGCAGACCACAGAATCGGAGAACGACGACGTATTGCGCTCACTGCGCCTGGAGGCTGAAGCCGAGATTCGTCAGATCAATCGCGCCCTGGACCAGATTACTGCGGGCGAATATGGCACCTGCCAACGGTGTGGAGAGGAGATTCCGGCAGGCCGGCTGGAGGCGATTCCGGAAGCCACCCTGTGTACCCGATGTGCCTGACCCTGAGCCGGCTTTCCAGACCCCGGAAACAAAAAAGCCCGCTTCTTGCGAAGCGGGCTTTTTAATGTGGTGGAGCTATGCGGGATCGAACCGCAGACCTCAACACTGCCAGTGTTGCGCTCTCCCAGCTGAGCTATAGCCCCGGAAACCGGTGTGCTTTCCGTCGAAAGCGGGCGCATTTTAACACCCGGGCGCACTCTGTCAACCTATATTTTTCAGTAGCTTAGCGAAAATGCACCGCTGGATATTTCTTGAACGGAAAGCGGGTTCAACTGCTGGAAACGGCGTACTGCTCAAAGCCGTCTGCCGCTCCCATCTCCTCAACAATATACCCACCAGCGACACACGCGGGGGGGCTGTAACTGCGGGTTTTCCGCAGAATCCCCTGCATCAGCTCGGCATCGCTGGCACGCGGCCGGCTGTGCTCAACCCCACCAACCAGCTCCAGTCTGGGCTTGTCGGCCTCTTCAGGAGCAACCGGAGCCGTAACACCAGTGGAAAAATGAATGGGCTCGGCTCTAACCTCAGCTTCGTCCAACACCAGCGCCTGATCTTCATGGGACAACTGCACCCCTTCCGCCAGCGCCCGGGCCATCTGCAGGCGGTACTGCTCCGCCAGCGGACCACTCGCAGCACCACTCTCATCCCGGGCATGGCGACGACCAACCATCACCACCAGCAGAGCAAGCAGGAGCAGCATGGCAACGGAAGCCAGCAACAGCGTCTGGGTGCTGTTGAGGGCGGTAAATTGCCAAGGTTGCAGAAGCTGATCGACGGAAAGAAGGGATTGAATATTCATGAGCAGGACACATCTCCATGTGCGACATCCCTGGGGAATGAACCTCCCCAACCCGGGGCGGCCTAGTTGACCACATCCCTGTACCGATGACGCGAAATAACTCTTATCAGACACCTGAAGTGTAAACTCGCGCCAACAACCCATCAAGGTGTGACACGCATCACACTTAAATTATTTGTTTATCGATTGCCGATAAAAGTGATGGATTGGTCATAAAAACCCTCCAACGCCCTGGTACAGGGCATATATGAAGGGTTTAGAGGGGGGATAGCACCAGATTGGGCTGGCAGCAGGCCCGGGGCTCACCCGGACTGCTGGCCAGCGTCAGCGTATCAGGAGGCGAGTTCTGCGTAAGCTTTTTCCAGCTTCTTCAGTTGCTTTTTGCCCAGCTCACCAGCCACCACCTGCAGCGCCTGGCGCAGCCGGGCCCGGCTCATGTCCGGACCCAACAGAGTCATGGAGTCCATCACGGAGAAAGAAGAGGTGGTGCCTGCAATGGCGATAAACAGCGGCGCCAGGAAATCCTTCAGTTTTATACCCATCTCACCTGCCAGGGTCTTCAGGGTCTGGAAGATCTCATCGCGCTGCCAGTGACGCAGGGCTTCCAGGCGCCAGAGGGCGAACTGCAGCACTTGCTTCAACTGCTCCTCTTCCAGGCCCACCTCGGTAAAAGAGTCGGTGCTGATGGTCAACTGGCCGGAAGCCAGGAACGCGGTCAGCGGCGCAAAATCGCTGAGGGTGTGCATACGGGTCTGGGCATGGGGCAGCACCGCCATCAGGTTTTCACGGTTGAACAGCCACTGCTGCAGGCGATCTGCCAACTGCTCCAGTGTCAGATCCTCGCGGATCCACAGGCTGTTGAGCCAGGAGAGCTTTTCCACATCGAAGATGGGGCCGCCCAGTGACACCCGCTGGATATCAAAATTGTCGATCATCTGCTGCAACGTGAACTTCTCGCTCTCGTCCGGCATGGACCACCCCATACGGCCCAGATAGTTCAGCAGCGCCTCCGGCAGGAAGCCCATGCGCTGGTAATAGAGGATCGAGGTGGGGTTCTTGCGCTTGCTGAGCTTGGATTTGTCCGGGTTACGCAACAGCGGCAGGTGACACAGTACCGGCATCTCCCAGCCAAAATAGTCGTAGAGCAGCTTGTGCTTGGGTGCCGAGTTGATCCACTCCTCGCCTCGCAGCACATGGGTAATGCCCATCAGGTGATCATCCACCACGTTGGCCAGGTGATAGGTGGGCATGCCATCGGATTTGAGCAGCACCTGGGCGTCCACCTGCCCCCAGTCCAGTTCAATGGTACCGCGCAGCATATCCTCGATGGGGCATGGGCCCTCACCTTCCGGCACCATCATACGAATCACATAAGGCATGCCTTCCGCCTGACGACGCTCCACTTCGGCGGCAGGAAGCTGCAGTTCACTGGGTTTGAGCGCCGCGAAGCCTCCGGCAGCGCGACGCGCCTCACGCAGCTCATCCAGCTCCTCAGGGGTACGGTAGCAGCGGAAGGCATGACCGGCCTCCACCAGCTGTTCGGCGTAACGGGCGTAGATATCACCACGCTCGCTCTGGCGGTACGGGCCGTGGGGGCCGCCCTTGTCCGGCCCCTCTTCCCACTCCAGCCCCAGCCAACGCAGGCTGTCAAGAATGGCCTGCTCCGACTCCGGCGTGGAGCGTGCCTGATCCGTATCTTCGATGCGCAGAATAAATTCACCGCCATGCTGGCGGGCGAAACAGAGATTGAAGAGTGCAATATAGGCAGTGCCTACGTGAGGATCGCCGGTGGGCGACGGCGCGATACGGGTACGGACGGTCATCGAATTCTGTTCCAAAGGGTTAAAAGCGGCTGCTGGAGCCAGCACCAGACACAGGCTGGGATGAAAAGCCGGTCATTATAGGCAATGCGCAGCATATGGTGAATGCCTGTCGCGACTGCAGGCTCCACGGCCGGCAGCCATAGGCCCCTTGCATCTTCCTAAAGGTGGCAACACGCGCTAACATCAGAAGAGCAAGGAACCCCGCAAGGACTGGGGGGCCTTATCAAGGGTAACCGCAAGGAGGCATTCAGATGGAAATAGCTGTCCTTCTCCCCTGTTACAATGAGGGGTTATCGATCCGCAAGGTGGTCACCGACTTTCGCTCCGTTTTACCCCAGGCCACCATCTACGTTTACGACAACTGCTCCACCGACAATACCACGACCGAAGCAAGAGCTGCCGGTGCCGTGGTGCGACAGGAGCGCTGGCAGGGCAAAGGTAATGTGGTCCGGCGCATGTTCACCGACGTGGAAGCGGACATCTACCTGATGGCGGACGGCGACGGCACTTACGACTTCACCGTGGCGCCGGAAATGATCGGCAAGCTTACCCAGTCCGGCGCTGACATGGTGGTGGGTACCCGCAAGAACGTCTATGCCAACGCTCATCGCCGCGGACACGGCCTTGGCAACCAGCTCTTCAACCGGGTCTACCGCAGCCTCTTCGGCCCATTGTTCACCGATATTTTTTCCGGCTACCGGGTATTCAGCCGGCGCTATGTGAAAAGCTTCCCGGCCATTTCGTCGGGCTTTGAAATTGAAACCGAGATGTCGGTTCATGCCAGCCAGCTGCACATTCCCGTCGAGGAGATGCCAACCGAGTATGGTGCCAGGCAAGAGGGTTCAAGCAGCAAGTTGAGAACCTTCAGGGACGCGTTCCGGATTTTCTTCACCTTCCTGATCCTGTTCAAGGAGATCCGTCCGGCCCGCTTTTTCGGCGTCATCGCCATTTCCCTCACCGCACTGGCGATCCTGATCGCCGTGCCTCTGGTGATCACCTACCTGGATAGCGGGCTGGTGCCACGCTTTCCTACCGCAATCCTGGCCACCGGAATGGTCTTGCTGGCCAGTATTTTTATGGTCAGCGGCCTGATATTGGACAGCGTAGCCAGGGGACGCCTGGAACAGAAGCGCATCTGGTACATGAGCATTCCCGCCGCAGCCATCAAGGAAGATGCCCCGCGATGTTTATCCGTTTCCTCCTAGTTGGCGGCTCCGGCTTTGTCATCGACAGTGCTACCACCTATCTGCTGATTGCCCTGGGCCTGCCCGCCTGGTCAGCCCGGGTTCCGGCCATCTGCCTGGCTATGCTGTTTACCTGGCTGGCCAATCGTACATTTACCTATCAGTCAAAGCAGCAACGCTCCGCCGCTGAACTGGCCAGTTACGTGACTGTCGCCATTACCATGGCGGGATTGAATTACGCCCTCTACCTGGGACTGCTGACCCTGCACACCGAGCCCCTGCTGGCGATTGCCATTGCGACTGCAACTCAAAGTTGTGTGAGTTTTTTTGCCTACAAGCACCTGGTTTTTGGAAAGGGACGCCATGAATCAACCTGACTACAAATACTTTCCCAACTGGTTTCCCCTCCTCGCGCTGCTGCTGGGCGTACTTGCCGCCGCCTGGTCCTGCCTGCACCGGGAGGCGCTGTTTGGCGATGAGACCATTGCCATTACCCACAGCCTTCAACCCCTGCCCCACTTTTTCATTCAGGTCATTCGCAATGACATCCATCCGTTTTTCTATTTCCTGTTGCTGAAAGGATGGAGCAGCCTGGCGCCGGATTCCGACCGCTGGATTCTGTTGAGTTCCCTGTTTTTCAGCCTCTGCAGCCTGCTCTGTATCTATGCCTGCACCCGCGCTGCGTACGGCAAGCAGACAGCACTGTGGGCAGCGGCTATTTTCGCGGCACTGCCGGTATTTGCCAGTGGCGCCACCAACCTGAGGATGTATGGGCTGCTGCCGGGGCTGGCGGTGCTCTGCTGGTTTGCCAACCGGTACTTCCTGGCCGCGCCGTCGTTGCGCACTGCCCTGCTGGTCCTGCTCGCCCAGTGGTGCTTTGCCTACTCCCACGCCATCGGTTTTTATTTCACCCTGTTCTTCGCGCTGGCGGCGCTGGTGGAACAGCGGCCACGGCTCACCCGCAAGCGGTTCGCCGGCTGGGTGCTGGTGCAACTGCTGTTTGTCGCAGGCGCCGCCTTCCTGGTCGCCAGTGCACTGATCCGCGGCACCGAACCCATGGGGGCCCCCGACTTCAGCTCACTGTTGATCTACCCGGCGGAGCTGACCATGCCCTGGGGCACCCGGGGATCAGGGCTCTATTGGGGCGGCGCGATTTTCGTATCCCTGCTGGTGCTGGCGGCGACGCACCCACAGGGCCGCAGATTAGCGCTGGCGGTACCGGTCGCCGGGGTATGTACCGCCGTGGTGATGGGCTGGCTGTTGCAAAAGTCCATGTTCAAGCCACCGGTGTTTGGTGCCAGCCTGCTGCCCTTTTTGGCCATTGCCGCCGCTATCGCCGTTTCACAGTCGCAGTCCCGACTGCTGCAGGGGTTGGCCGTGGCGATCATTGCGGCGGCCATGTACAAGAATATTGGCTACGCCACCTACACCAAACAGACCAATGTGCTGAGTAATGTCGGCCACTATCTGGTTGAGCACGCTCGCCCCGGAGACAGCGTTATTATTCCCAACGTCAGCGTCTTCTGGGGCGTTATGCGCTACGCCGACAAAGCCCAATGGGGCGAGCCACTGACTACCATGCCGCTGCAAAACAACGATCAATGGCAGGCATTGACCAACCGCCTGGGCCCGACACTGACCGCTGCCCTCAAGTTACAACCGGAAAGCGACTCGGTCATGGTCAATGGGATTCGCTATATCGTCGGCACCGATGCTACCCACTATGAGCTGTCCGGTGGCAGGGTGTGGATGGTGTTCCGCCACAGTTACAGGGAGACTGTGGTTACCGACACACCACTGCAGGTGAACAATAGCCGCTGGTTTGATTCCCTCTACTCCGTAACCGCGCTGAATCAATCCGCCGATGGTGTCAACGCCATCTCGAACCCGGAGCGCCCGCCTGAGTATGCCCCTGCATACTGAGCGAACCACTGCCATCCGGAATAGCAAACGCACTGGGGTTAACGCAGCGGCACCGGCGAATTTCCGCCCCTGTAAAAATATTCGACAGGCGCCAGCCGGATCTATATAACGTAGAATTAAGCGTCGCCAACGCAACCGGCTCTGGAACTCCCGGTCGCGCAAGGCTTATGATTTGCTGTGTCAACACAGTAGTAATTGCGTGACCACAGGATGTGAGAATGCCGCAACAGCTGTACCAACTCATCGAAACCAGCGCCCGGGAATATCCCGACAACCCTGCCCTGCTGTTCAAGGATCAACACTACACCTATCGGCAGTTGTGGCAGCAAGTCACAGCCACCGCGGGCGCCTTGCAGGCGCTCGACCTGGGCACCAACGCACGACTGGCAATCTACCTGCCCAAGATCCCTGAAGCCGTCTTCAGCTATTTTGGCGGCAATCTGGCGGGTGGTGTGTTCGTCCCCGTCAATGCCCTGCTCAAGGCACCACAGGTGCAGCACATCCTGGCCGACTGCAACGTCAAAGTACTGGTTACCTCCAGCGACCGTCTCGCAGCTCTGGCAGAATCGCTGCTACTGTGCCCGGACCTGCAGACCATTATCTATACGGGTCGACCGCTGGATGGCGAGGTGGCTCAGCAGCTGGCCCGTTTCCAGCTGCGGAGCTGGGCGGATCTGCCCACTGCCGAACTGCAACCACGCCGGCGCATTGACACCGATATAGCCGCCATCCTCTACACCTCCGGCAGTACCGGCAAACCCAAAGGCGTGGTGCTGAGCAATCGCAATATGCTGTGCGGCGCAGAGAGCGTCTCCCAATACCTGCACAACACACCCTCTGATCGCCTGCTGGCGGTACTTCCATTCAGTTTTGACTATGGCTTGAGTCAGCTCACCACAGCATACCGGGTGGGCGCACAGGTGGTACTCATGGATTACCTGTTACCGCGGGATGTACTGAAAGCCGTGGTGCGCTATGGCATTACCGGGCTGGCCGCCGTTCCCCCGCTCTGGAATCAGCTCGCCAATCTGGAGTGGCCGCAGGAAGCACGTGAGACACTGCGCTACCTCACCAACAGTGGCGGCGCTATGCCCAAGGCCACCACCAGCAAACTGCGCCAGCAGCTGCCCGCAACCACCCTGTACCTTATGTACGGCCTGACGGAAGCTTTCCGCTCAACTTTCCTGCCGCCAGAGCAACTGGATAACCGACCGGACTCCATAGGCAAGGCGATCCCCAACGCCGAAATCCTGGTGGTGCGGGAAGACGGCACGCCTTGTGCACCCCACGAGCCCGGTGAACTGGTGCACAAAGGTTCCCTGGTGGCGATGGGTTACTGGAACGATCCGGGTAAGACCGCCGAGCGCTTCAAGCCCGCCCCCGGACAACTGCCCGAGCTCCCAGTCACCGAGATCGCGGTTTGGTCCGGTGACCAGGCCTATTGCGATGAAGAGGGTTTTATCTACTTCGTCAGCCGCAAGGACGAGATGATCAAAACCTCCGGCTATCGGGTCAGCCCCACTGAACTGGAAGAGGTCCTGCACCAGTCCGGTCTGGTGGACGAAGTCGCAGCACTGGGCGCGCCCCACCCCGAACTGGGAGAGGCTATAGTGGTAGTAGCCGCCTCTGACCGGGCCTCCGACGAGGATATCCGCCAGCTGTGCATGCGTGAATTGCCCAGTTACATGCAACCCAGGGCGATTGAAATGGTGTCCGAATTTCCCAAAAACCCCAACGGCAAACTTGACCGCAATGCCCTGAAACAGGCTTACAACAGCCTGTTCACCGCAGCAGCCGCGCAACAGGTGTGCGAATGAGAAGCGAACCGCGACCTCATGCAGGCATGGAGCAGTTCCCGGTGCGAGACAACGTGCTGCAGGTTGCAGGACAGTCGCTCACCACCATTGCGGAGCAGGTGGGCCAAACGCCCTTTTATGTTTATGACCGCCAGCTGATCAGCGAGCGCATCGGCCAACTGCGGGCCGCCCTGCCATCCAGAATACAGTTGCACTACGCCATCAAAGCCAACCCCATGGCAGGGCTTGTGCAGTTCATCAGCCCGCAGGTAGACGGTCTTGATATCGCCTCATTGGGGGAGATGCAGCTGGCACTGCAAACTCACACCCGGGCCAGCAACATCAGTTTCGCAGGGCCGGGTAAATCCAACCAGGAGCTGGAAGCAGCTGTCGCCGCCGGGATCGTCATCAACATCGAATCCGCCGGTGAAATGCAGCGCCTGGCCGCGATCAGCGCTCGCCTGGACAGGCGCGCACAGATCACTATCCGCGTAAACCCCGACTTCGAAGTAAAAGGCTCTGGCATGAAGATGGGGGGCGGCCCCCGCCCCTTCGGCGTGGACTCTGAGAAAGTCCCCGAACTGATTACCGCCATCAACAGCACCAATCTGGACCTGCTGGGCTTTCACATCTACTGGGGCTCACAGAATCTCTGTGCCGATCACATTGTCGAGGCCCAGGAGATGACCTTTGCCCTGGCCTCGCAACTGAGTCGCCACTGTTCCCAACCCGCCCGCCTGCTCAATATCGGTGGCGGGCTGGGCATCCCCTACTTTCCCGGCGAGCAGCGTCTGGACCTGCAGCAGGTCGGTGACGGTATGGCGCAGATACTGGACCGCTATCCCGAGTTTGCCGGTACCGATATTGTCATGGAGCTGGGACGCTATATGGTTGGCGAGGCGGGCCTCTACGTCTGCGAGGTACTGGAGCGCAAGGAGTCACGGGGAGAGACGTTCCTGGTCACCAATGGTGGTCTCCACCACCACCTCGCCGTCTCCGGCAACTTTGGCCAGATCATTCGCAAAAACTACCCTGTCTGTATCGGCAACCGGGTTAAGGACTCACCCACTGAGCGCGCCATCATCGTCGGTCCGTTGTGTACCCCGCTGGACATACTGGCGGACAAGATTGAGCTGCCCCAGGCGCGCCCGGGAGATCTGGTGGTGGTCTATCAATCCGGCGCCTACGGCCTCAGCGCCAGCCCCCAGGAGTTCCTCAGTCACCCCAGGGCCAAAGAAATTCTTCTGTAATTCACACTGATTACCAAGAGAGCAGCAATCGTGCAGATCACAACGCCAAGGATTCACGGCATCTTCGGCTGGTTTTCCCTCAGCCGGACAACAGGAAGTCACAGCGAAGATATCTATCGCATGCAGCAGGCCGTCCCCACCACGCTGCCCATTGTCGTCGAGCACGGTAGCGGCTACGCCATGGCCACCACCGGTGCCATGACCATTGAGGAGGGTGAACTGATCGCCGCCATCATTGGCAACCCTACCTGGAGTGACAAGTCCCTGCACAACCTGCAGCGAGAGCAAGGCCCACTGGCTGCCCTGTTGCAGGCCTACCGACAGCTCGGGGAGACCCTACTGGAGCGGTTGTGGGGAGATTTCAGTTTTGTGCTGATAGACCGCCAGCAACAGCGGATCCTGCTGGCCACCGACCGCTTTTGCCAGCACACCCTGTATCACAGCCAACACGACGACGTGCTGGTATTTGGTACCACCGCCCGCAGTGTCGCCGCCCACCCTGTAAACAAGTCCGCCCTCAACCCACAGGCGCTCTACGACTACGTCTACTTTCATATGGTGCCCTCACCCCACTGTATCTATCAGCGAGTGGAAAAACTGGCCGCGGCTCATCTGCTGGTTTCTGACGGCAATCGCAGCAGCAGCCGGCGCTACTGGCTGCCGGAGTTCCATGAGACCCTCCACCGGGAGGAGGAACTACTGCAAAAGGATTTAAAGCGCTATCTGCGTGAGGCGGTACGCCAGCAGCTGGTGGGCCAGAAAGGGCGCAGCGTGGGCTCGTTCCTGAGCGGCGGACTGGACAGCTCCACTGTCACCGGCTTCCTGGCGGAGCTGACCGACGCCCGCGCCCCGGCCTTCTCCATCGGCTTTTCTGCGGAGGGCTACGATGAGATGGAGTACGCCCGTATGGCGGCGCAACATTTCGGGGTGACGCTGAACGAATACTATGTCACGCCGCAGGATGTGACAGACGCCCTGCCCATGATCGCCACCAGTTACGATGAGCCCTTCGGTAACTCCTCGGCCCTGCCCGCCTGGTTCTGTGCCCAACTGGCTGCCAGGGAAGGCATTGACGTCCTGCTGGCCGGCGACGGTGGCGATGAACTGTTTGCCGGCAACGAGCGCTACGCGAGACAGCTGGTTTTCGAACGCTACGCCCGCCTGCCCGGTGCCTGTCGCGATTTGCTGGCTCCTGCAGTCAGGTCTCTGCCCGGCGGCGTGCCGCTGTTTCGCAAGGCCGGCAGTTACATCGAACAGGCCTCGGTACCACTGCCTGACCGGCTGCAGACCTATAACTACCTGCATCGCCACGACCCTGCAGAGGTTTTTTGCGAAGAGTTTCTGAACGGGATAGATACCGCCCTGCCGATGCATTTGCAGCGCGATATCTACGGCCAGGTCTCCGCTTTTGCCGAGCCTGTCAACGCCATGATGTATCTGGACTGGCAACTTACCCTCGCCGATAACGACCTGCGCAAGGTGAGCCACATGTGCGCCTACTCCGGACTGGACGTGCGTTACCCCATGCTGGAAGACAGACTGGTGGCCTTCTCCTGTCAGGTGCCGAGCAAGATCAAACTGCACAAGGGCAATCTGCGGGATTTCTACAAACGCTCCCTGCGCGGCTGGCTGCCGGATGCCACCATCGACAAGAAAAAGCAGGGCTTTGGCCTGCCCTTTGGTGTGTGGCTGAAAGAGTACGCGCCCCTGCAGGAGCTCTCCCGCCACCACCTGCACAACCTGCAGCAACGCGGCATTATCCGGCCCGAATTTATCGCCCGGCTGCAAATGCTGCACGAGAGCACTCACGCCCACTATTACGGCGAGATGGTGTGGATTTTAATTGTGCTGGATATCTGGCTCGACGCGATAGACTGACAGCAAGGCTGGCTGAGCGAAACGTGCAACCGTGGAGTTGCCGGCTATCGCTGTCGTTGCTCAGCCCCGCAGGAGACTCAGCTGTTTGCGGCACCAGAAATAGAGATAGCGGGACAGGTACAACGGTGCATAAGAAGCCAGCACCGTCGCCTGCCACATGACCGCATCGGCCCGCTGCAGGTCGCCGGCTTTTTCGTACCAGTAGCCGTAGTCCCAGAACAACTTCTGGGCACCGTAGGTATGCAGCGCCTTGCGCTCACCCGGCGTCAGATCGTTGCGCGCGAAGACCTTCTCCAGCAACAGCCGGAATTGCTGTACAGTGCGATCTTTCTTGGCGATATCCCCGGCAGTGTCCGATGAACACAGGTTGGCATCGTGGATATAGTACTCATGGTGGACCGCGAACAGGTAAGCCAGTTTGAAGCCTGCTTTCAGGGCTTCAAAGCGGAAGTACCAGTCCTCAAACATCACCAGTGATTCATCAAACAAACAGCGCTCAATCACTGAGCGGCGCACCACCGAGGTGTGCAAGCCGGCTATACGCTCGTACAAAAGATGCCACTCCGCCTGCCGCTCACCCTCTCGTACCTGCAGCTCGCCCCGGGCCACCGTGTCTTTAGCGGCCCGCACCAGCTCATTATTCCTGAACACTGAATCCACCTTGACGCTGTCGCCCTGACGCCGCTCAAAGTCGGCGTAGACCCAGTCGACATCTTCATTGGACTCCAGTAATGCCACCATCTTCTCAATGTGGAACGGCTTGTAACGGTCGTCGCTGTCCAGAAACGCAATGTACTTACCCGACGCCTGCAAGAGCCCGGTATTCCTTGCCCCCGCGACGCCCTTGGTGCGCTGGTTGATCAGTAACTTCACTCGCTCATCGGCAGCCGCATATCCTTCCACCACCGCCACCGAGCCATCACTGCTGCTGTCGTCGATACAGAGAATTTCAAGGTTGCGGTAGGTTTGCTGCAGGCAGGACTCTACTGAGTAGTGAACCAGCGCTTCCCGGTTGAAAACCGGAATGATGATGGTGACCAGCGGTTCAGACATGGGCTAGCGCTCGCGGGCTGTAAACCAATTGAGGGCATTATCAATCATAAGGCTGCGCTGCTCCGTGGTGGAAAATGCCTGATCGGCATCCGGCAGAAAGAGCTGATCGACACGACGCACTTTCATCATCTGTTTCCAGCCGCGATTGTGCCTGACCAACGCCTGGAACTCCTTCGACTGAATACTGCGGCCACTGAGAAAAATCAGGCTTTCACCGGTGAATTGCTGCATGCCCTGGAGCATTAATTCCAGTACCGGCACCTGCGCCTTGCGCGAAGCCGCATCCGTCGCCGGCGCCGTTTCCGCAGGTTTGTCAGTGTGCGACGGCAGCTTCTTCCTGACTGCCGCCATCAGCGCACGCCAGTATTCCCGCAGGTCGTACTTGCCGGAAAAGAGCTTCTTCCAGAACTCCCGCTGCTGCACACGCTCGATAAAGTGCATACGCCGGGCGTGGGCGCTGGGTGCTCCGCTACCCAGATAGGGATTGCTGACGATAATGGAGTTAACGCAGGGCAGCCCGTGGGCGTACATCATAATGGCAGAGGCCGCGTTACAGCCGCCGTACAGTGATATCTCCTGCAGCGACGGCAGGTGTTTCCTGAAGGCTGCGACCGCAGCCTGCAAGTCGGGTTCCACTGTGTGGAAGTCTTCAAATACGCCGTCGCTGTCGCCAACGCCCCGATAATCGAAACGCAGGACAGCAGTACCATTTTCAGCAAAACGGTTAGCCATCTGCAGCAACTGACGCCCCATCCCCACCCGATATTGCGGTCCACCCGCAGGTAAGGTGATGACCCCCTTAACGACGCTGCTTGCAGCACCAGCGGGTACCGTCAGGATCCCCACCAACTCTTCGTCTCCGCAATGGAAGGTGATGGCTGTATGTTCAGGGGCGCTCAAACCGATAGCTCCAAATTGGCAAAGGCGGTTACCGCGCCCTGCACGCATTCCCTTTCGTGCAACTGCCACACCGGCGCCGTGCACACCCGCACCGGTGCCACCGCGTTGCCCTGCTCCTGCAGTTGCGCCACAATTTTTCGGGAGACAATAGCGATCTCCCTGGCGGCATCGGAAACATGTTCAATCCAGACAATGGAGGCATCTCTGAGGCCGCTCCAGCGTTCGGGGCTCACCCCATCCAGATGGGTGAGGAGCTCAGCGGCGAATTCATAACCGCCAATCTCCAGGGTTTCACCCTGTGCAATGCGCTCACGTAATTGATCGGTGTTTTCCACGTCAGCACCGGTACTCATCTGTAACGCCATACGCTGCCGCAACAACTGGGTCACATACTGCTTGCCCTGCAGCACCGGCTGCACCAGCACCACCTGCTGAACATTCAGCGAGTTGTCAGCCAACAGGTCCATGGCCAACATGGCACCCAGACGGCACCCCACCACTACCACCGGCCGGGACGTCGTACGCTGAAAGTCCGCTATTTGCGCTGCGGCGTCGGCGAGCCAAAGCGACCAGTTACCCTGCCGGAAATCCCCGTCGCTATCGCCGGTTCCGTAGTAGTCCAGCAGGCGGCAGGCGATGCCACGTTTGGCCAGCTCCCGTGCCTGACCAGCGATCATGGTCCTGCAGCGGTTGAGCTCCTCACCATGGGGCGGCAGATAGATAGCCTGCGCCACTGTCTCCCCCGCGGGTTCAACGTCAAGCGCATAAAGACGCCCGGCGGAGCCGGATACAAATCCCGGTTTGAGGTGATAGTCCTTCATCGTTCAGTCTTCAGAGTTTGGTCTCGACAAACTTCGCCAGAGAACCGACGGTCTCAAATATTTCAGCCTCCAACTCGTCATCGTAAACCTCACAGCCCAGCTGCTCTTCGAGGGTTGTGACAATAGTGACAATGGTCAGCGAGTTGAATTCCGGTATAGCCCCCATCAAGGGGGTATCAGCGGTGTAACTGTCAGCGCGCTCCCCCTGCTGCAGACAGATCTTCAAAACGTCTTTGGTGATTTCCAGTGCATCCATACCTGTTTCCATAAACCGGGTGGTTAGAGAGGCAGTGAGCCTGCCTTCATAGTGACTGTGAATCTGGCGTAGGCGTCCTGCGCCTGCGCCAGAAGTGCTTCCGGGATCTCGATATCCGAATAATCCGACGTGGTTCGTTCCACCTTACCCGATGCCAGCCTGCCAGAAAGGTCACCGGAATCCAGCTTGCCGCTGAAATAAAAATTATCAAACTCCGGGCTCAGTGGAACCTCCAGTTCCAGCCATGCCGTCAGGCGTTGCAGCAGCTCATCGGTATTGTGCCGCAGCTCATCCGCATCGAAATAGACATATTCATCTGCTGCCGCCGCCATGTTTTCCAAAGTCTGCAGGCGCTGGCAATAATAACGGCATACCTCATCCATATCGCAGAACTCGTGACCTGGCCGCTCCCGCCGGAACTGGCTGAGGGTGCTCTTGATGGTCTTTTCCGGCTCACGCGCTGAAAACATGATGCGCGCGTTGGCCTGGTTGAGCAGATTCATATCCACATAATGAAAATCGTGCAGGACCTTGTCAAACATGTACTTAGCCTCGGGCTTCAGGTCATGATCCCGGTAATAGAGCAGCTTTTGCCTGAGCAGGCTTTTCCAGCTGTAGTAGCCGTTGTGCATTTCGTAATACCCGCAAATGGCGGGATTGGATCCCAGTATATGCCCCAGCAAACTGGTGTTTGCACGCATATGACTCAGCAGGAACAGCGGCCGATGAGGCCTGAACAGTCCCGGTTTTGTGGTGGCCGTCACCAGATGTTCCAATAACTCCATTTATTGCCTCCAGGCGGCAATCAGCTGTATCTGCAGCGCCTTTAAAAACCACTTTACGGTCGGCGCCACTGACCACCCCTCCCAGGCATAGCTGGCTGCATCGCGATAGCGGCCCTGCTGGGCGAGACTCTCCGCAATGTGCTTTAACTGATAGCCCTTGGCCCTCTTGCAATGGGAGCGAACCAGTTCAGTACCGGCGAGCAGCTGCCCCTTTTCATAGACCATCAGCTGGAAGATACGCTTCTGCAAATCACTGACCACAGTGGACGCGTTATTCTCCCGGCTGCTGTCCGGCACACGATGGCGGGCAATCACAGCGGGATTCAGCAGGATTCTCTCGGCCCGGTCTATCGCCCGCAGGTAGAGGTCGCGATCGTTTTCGTAGCGGATATTCTCGTCCAGGCCACCGAGATCGCGAAAGAAGGCGGTGCGGTAGATCGAGCAGTTAAAGTGGGCAAAACCGTTGCTGCGCAACAGGAACTCGCCGTCGACACGGTGACTGCCACACTCGTACACCGAAGGCGGCAACCACTGGGTCAGGTCCAGAATCCAGGGATTGGGGGAGACCAACTCACCGTTGGCCCGATACGCCTCCTGGTTGCTGAAATAGAGATCTGCCGACTGGGTCTGCTCCAATGTCGCCCGCGCCCGGGCCAGATGTTCAGAGTCGGTCCACAGATCGTCATCATCGAGAAAACAGACATAGTCGCCGCGGGCCTGACTGACCCCGTAATTCATGGCGTAACTGGGGCCGTGACCATTGTCCCGATGAACCAGATAATAAAACCTGACCTCCGGTAACGCCTGCTCAAGCTCCCGATACTGCTGCAAGGCCTCAGGACTACCGCCATCCACCACCACGATAATCTCGCGTTGGCTGAAGCTCTGGCCCAGCACCGAATCCAGCGCCTCCCGCAGCAAGCTGGCCCGGTTGCGGGAGGGAATCACGACAGAAAAAAACGGCACATCAGAAGTTGGAGGTTGTATCGTCTCACCTGCCACTGCTGCAGCCATACCTGGTGCAACTGTCATGCCGCCTCCATTCTGGTCTGTAAAGCCGAGATATTGGCGACCACCTGCCGGTAACAGTCCGCGTACTCATCCCGGGATTTCCCATAGGGGTCCGCGATTTCCAGGGGATCACTGCCAACCGTCAGTCCGCCCAACAAAAATGTTTTGGAATTTGCCCAAGGGAATTGTTCTGCTAATTTCCCGAGATGCTCCAGCTCCATGACAAAAATTACGTCTGCGGCTGCCACTTCCGTGGCGGATAAGGCACTGGAAGTAAAATTCTCCGTTGCCAGTCCGTTGCTGTGAGCAACTTGCTGCATGACCCCATCCATCGGCCGGCCACTCGCCGGATGGAATCCCGCAGAATGCACCTGGTCCGCCAGGTTCGGCATCAACTGTTTTGCCAGCAAGCCGGCGATTGCGCTGCGATTAATATTGCCATAACAGAGAAATAACAGGTTTTCCGCACCTGACAGCGTTCTTTCCAGTGGCCCACCAGCCCCGCAGCGCTGCCGCTCCCGGCGGAGCGCCACACGGCGACGCAGAACTCCATACAAACGTTCGCAATAGTCCCGCCCCAACCACAGAAGCTCCAGCAACCCAGGCAGCGGATCGGCCAGCTTCTGTACATCGAAGCGGTGTCGGAGGGAGAACATGCCCAGAAAATCACGCCACATCGTCTGCCGCGAGGGTATAACGCCGAGTTCCGGCGGCGCTGCCTTGCGCAGGGCCAGTTCGTACCAGTGAACATCCGCAGTTAACCGCCGGCAATAAACGCCAGTCTGGTAGGTCTGGGGGAACTCGGTGCGCTGGTCAATCAACAAGTCGTACAACATCCCGGGGAAGTCAGCACCAGCCGCTTCCGCAAGGGGCAACGATCCCCAGAAGCGGCCGTTTACCTCCATGAGGGAAAACTGTCCGCTGGCAAGGTCCTGCTTGAATTCCACCATTGCCACACCGGTCCAGCTCAGCGCTTTAATCAGTTTCCCGGTCGCCTCCAGCAGTGGCTGGGAGACTGCAACGCTCTTTCTGAAGCTGCTGCCTCCACCGGTCAGCGGCACCTCATGCACGCGCTGATGCTGAAAATAGAACAGCACCTGGCCCTCTCTGGCCAGGACCTCGATGCCGGCACCGATACCTGGGACATACTCCTGCAGTATCACCTCGCCGTAATTGAGGGCGTTGCGCACCAGCTTCTGTAATTGTCCGGCGTCAAAGGCATACTCAACCTTTAACTGTGCCCTGCCCAGTTCACTGGACTCGCCCATGGAGCTGCCAGGTTTGACCACCACCGGAAAATGGACCCAATCAGACAGCACCGGCAAATCAGCGACTGTCGCGACCAGCTGGCTGCGAGGCACAGGTACTCCGATGCGCTCTGCCAGTTCAAAGGTCAGCTTTTTATCCAGCACCTGATCAAGAGAAGATTTACCAGCCATGGCCACAGGCAAGTGAGCAAATTGTTCGCGGCTGTTGTGAATAGGGACAAGCGTTCTCTCAGTTACCGGGATAACCAGTGAGTAGCGCTCCTTGCGGATGAGCGCCTGCAGCCAGACAAGAAACAGTGCCGCGCTCCCCATGGGGTCCGGGCAAACGAAATAGCGATCCACAGCGCGCGAATAACGGCTAAGTGTTGCAGTGATATGACTGGCCACGTGGACTTCGAGCCCGCGACGATGCAGTGAACGGGCGACGGAGAGTGCCGACACCATATCACCATCCAGAACCAGCACTTTTCCTTGTGATTTCTGCCCCATCCTGCGCAAATTTCCCGAGCTTTGGCAAACACGGATCAGCATCACCCTGATGCCGGAACCCGGTTTGGGAAGCGTTGCCTCATAAGGTGCCTGTACCGCCCTTGCTACCCTTGCGGCGCAAGGGCTGAAGCCACCACATTCAGCGAAATTGAGTCACCGCACAGCTTGCATTCATATACCGCAATGCTAATGTGGCCACTGATAATACATAACGTTGTGTAATATAATTGGGAACTACGGACAGAACAAGCTCCCACCTCACGCATGGAATCTGGATCAAAGGCAATGGATTATCTGGTAAAGCTCCACACGTTCCGCAAACTGCTGCTACCGCAGTGTAATATCAAGCGGCTACTCGCCGGCTTTACGCTGCTCACCCTCTCCCAAAGCGGTCTTGCCTACAACTTTACCCCCACCGACATGGAATTCATGGCCTCCAGCGAGATCTGCAAAGAGGCCCTTGCGGACAAAACCCCCAACCTTGACCTGGCCAGAATCTACAAAGCCAAGGCGCAGCGCAGTGGCTGGGGCCGGTTAATCTGGCAAGTCGGTGGCTGGCACTACTGCGGCGGCGCCATCAAGCTGAATCGCGCCAAACGGCTTCCGTCCGGTAAAGCCAAGGATGCCATGTTGGAGCAGGTGGTCAGCAATACCACCTACAGCTATTCCAGAATCGCCAAAACCAACACCTGGGCCGCCGACATGGCCTTTACCCTCGCCATGGCCTACGAAGAGATGGGGGAAGTCGACCAAGCCATCGAGGTGCTGCAGGAGATCGAAAAATACCACCCGGACAACCCTGCCATCAAAACCGCTTACGGGCTTATTTACTATGCCCAAAATGAATACGCCCAGGCTCTCAAGGAGTTCACTGCCGCCAACGAATTCAGCAAGGGCGAAAATGCGGAGATTGTCTATTTTCTCGGCCTCACCGCCTATAAGTCAGGGAACATGGCGCTGGCAGAAGAGTGCGCCACCAAAGCGGAAGCCCTGGGCTATCCCCTGCCGGGCCTGAAACGCCTGCTGTCCGAAGCACCAATATCCGAAGCACCGACCCAGCATTAACTCCAGGGTAGCCAGATGATTCGCCAGTACACCGACGCCCTCGTGCAACGATGGAACAAACTCCTGTTTGATCGTAACAGTCGCCGCATACGCACAACACGCCCACTCGCCTATCAGACCGACGACAATATCGTGGTCGCATCCATGGTTGGGTCTGCCTCACTGGACATGTACCTCATCGCCATCAAGTCCTTTATGAAAAACTTTGGTGATGCCCGGGTGGAAGCCATCAATGACGGCAGCCTCAGTGCCGATGACCTGGAAATCCTGCGCCACCACATCCCCGGCATTTCAATCTCCAACGCATCGGAGGTGGATACGCACAGCTGCCCCTCTTACTCCTCCTGGAAACGTCTGTTCCGGATTGTCGAACTGTCACAAAGCGCCTACGTCGTGCAGTTGGACTCCGACATCATTGCCACCGGACCACTGGCCGAAGTTTATAACTGCGCGCGGGACAATCGCGCTTTTATGATTGCCGATGGCCGCTGGCGGGAAACTGTCCACATCGACTTCATGGCGGCCTACGCCAGGGAGTGGCCACAACGCCACCCGCAGGCCATGACCGAACGCCTGATGCAGCAGCTCTCCTGGTTCTCTGCCGGAGACACCTACCTGCGGGGTTGTGCCGGCTTTGCCGGTTACCCACGGGGCAGTTTGAGCGTGGACAGGGTCATTCGCTTATCATCAGAAATTGAAGCCCTGATCGGGGCAGAGGTGTGGCGGGACTGGGGCAGTGAGCAGACCGCCACCAATTGCTTGCTGTCAAAAACCCCGAGCCCGTGCGTTCTCCCCTGGCCCAGATATCAGAATTACCTCTTTCCCCGGGATAACGGCAATGTGGAAGCGACGGCGTTGATTCATTTTATAGGGAGTAGCCGCTTTGCGGATTCACGCTACCGCCAGCTGATGAAGCAGTTAATCAAACAGATGACATAAGTTCGCTTCAGGCACCAAACGCTCCATTCAACATTGTATACTCAGGCCAGATACGCCCACGGGACATGAGTCCCCGGGGCATCTGTATTCACTACCTCAAGGACACATGCCAGCGCCAGGCTCAGGAACAGAGCAATGACCAAATCCCCCTCGTTTACCAGTTTCACCCTTCTCTGCTACCTGTTACGACCGCTGGCATGGCTGCTCAAGCCTTTTGCCAAAACCATAATTGTCGCCACTCCGGCCTCAGCCGGCAGCCTCGGGGATCAGGCGCTGCTGCAACCGATTCAGGATACCCTCCAGCGGCGCGGCTGGTCTTTGCGGCAATTGCTGCTGGCAGGTATGCAACCTATTCCCCTCCAGTATGCGTGCGGGCAGCCGCTGGTCATCCACCCCAACTCCAGGGCCGGAGACTTGCGTTTCATATTGGCGATGCTACTGGCCAAACGCTACCTGATACTGGGTGCAGATGTCTTTGATGGCCGTTACGATGCCCGTCAAAGCTGCACCTACCTGAAACTCGCCCGCATGGCTGAAACCATGGGCAAGCCGGTACGCTTTATCGGCTTTTCGTTTTCCAGAAACCCGGCGCCTGCGGTCACAGAGTTGCTGCAAGTCCCCTACCGTAAAGCCGAATTTTTCCTGCGCGACCCCGACTCCCACGAACGTTTTCTCCAGCACTATCGCGGGCCCGGCAAGCATGATTCAGTCGCTGACAATGCCTTCAATTTACAGCCCAACCTGACGGCGGAAAGCGCCAGAAAATTCTTTAAGTGGCGTGCCCAGCTGCCCCTCGACACCCTCCTGCTCGGGGTCAACATCAATAAGTTGACCGTGCCGGAGCAGTACCAGGAGCTGCTGGATACCCTCACATTAACGTTGAACTCAGCATTGGAGACTTACCCCCACCTGCACGTAGTAATGCTGCCCCACGATTTCCGCAGGGGCCAGTCAGACCTGCAATCGGCTATTGATCTGCTCAATCAGGTGAAACCGGAGTTCAGGGATCGCATCTATGTTCCTGGTGACGATCTCAACGCCTGGGACATCAAGGCCATGTGCTCTGGAGTGGACTGCGTGCTCACCGGCAGGATGCACCTGGCAATCGCGGCCATGGGTTCAGGCAAGCCAGTCATGGCTATTACCTACGCGGACAAGTTTGAAGGATTGTTTCGTCTTTTCGGCCTTGAATCAGGACACGCAGAGCTGTTACTGCCACCGCAGGCGGCGCTTGCGGACAGTGGCGCCAACCTGTTTCGTTCGCTGGAGTATCTGCTGTGCAACAAGGATGCGATAGCTGCCCTGATAAATCAGGCCCTACCGAAGGTAAAACAGCTCTCCGCACGTAACCTCGATGGAATTTAGCCGTTATCTATGCTCACCGTTGCGATGTTTGGCGATATAACCCCGCACAATAGCCGCCAGTTCCGTCTCGACACTCTCTGGCCGACCGGAGAGAAGCCAAATAATCACATGCACTGCAATGTAGACCGCCGCCCCCAACACCGCCTTACAAAGCAGACTGAACCAGACTCCTGCTACCGGCAACTGCAGGTATTCGATATTCTGCACCGCCAGTACCATACACAGTCCCGCCAGTAAGGGAGCAAGCATTCCCTTGGCCATCGCGCGACCATTGGTCTCCAGATTGCGAATCAATAAATTCAGGTTGATCGTTGCAATGGTCAGAGACGCGGCAAGGTTAAGAAACAACATCCCCCAAAGCCCCCAACCCAACAAACCAATTGTGGTAGTGATGACAATCAGGCACGAGCCAAACAGCTGCCGGTTAAACAGGGTGCGGGTACGGGCCAGGGCCAACATCACCTGATCTGTGCCCAGACAGTAGAGCGCCAGACTGGAGGAGACGCTGAAGATTGCCAAAACCGGCGGCACCTGCTCCCATCCATCGCCCAGCAGAATCGCCACCAACTCCCTGCCAGTCACTGCCACACCCAGGCCGAGTGGCAATAGCAACGACACCAGCAGATTCCGGGCTCGCAAATAGTTTTCCCTCAGCTTTTCCACCTCCTGATTGGATTTGGAGAGCCCGGTATAAAGCACGCCCAGGAGCGGAAAGGTAATGTGGGATTCAACCAGCCTTCCCAGCTCCACTGCCATGTTAAATATACCTGCCTTTGCCAGGCTAAGGTTGCCCGCGATCAGAAACACAGCGATCCGTCCGGAGATGGCATTGCAGACGTTGACACCCATCAACCACCCGGTAAAGGAAAACAGTGAGCGCCACTCATGCAGACAGAATCGCGGCCGATAGCGACTCAGGATATAGCTGGAAGCCACCGAACAGATGCTGCCACTCAGGAGCCCAATCAGCATTGCCCAGTAACTGCGCAACCACCAGGCCAGCACCACGGTCACTGTAAATGCCACCAGTTTGGTGATGGTGGCGCTGATAAACTTCGGCCGGTAATTGATCTCCTTTTCGTAAACGATCATGCCGCCGTTGAACATGGATTCCACCAATGGCAGAAACGCCACCAGCATCATGGCTGGCTGTAACTCGGCTATCTTCGGGTAGAACGAGGGAAAGATGGAGAGAAACATGATCAGCAGGAAGATGACCAGGCCACGCAGCATGTTCAGGGTCCATGCGGTATTGATGTGGCTGTCGCTGTGCTCCGGCATTTGAATAATCTTGGCGCCGAAGTTCATCCGCGTAGAATCGGACAGAATGGCGTACAAGCCCATCACTACGGTCACCACACCAAAATCATCCGGTGTCAGCAGCCGGGCCAGAATAGCCAGAGAGATAATACCCAGAAACCGCTGAAAGAACTGCAACCCGACCATAAAGGTGGCGCCGAGGGTCAATCGCGATTTGATCGACGGAACACCCACGTCAGAACCTCTCCGCCAGCGCCCGATAAGCACGATCCAGTGCGGACCGGGAATAGGCCGTTTCGTAGAGGCGGCGTCCCGCCGCAATCAAGTCTCCTGACTTACGGGAATCTCCGGCCACCGTCACCACCGCGTCAGCAAAAGCCATGGGTGAGTCAGCCAGCAGAATATTGTCGCCGTTACAAACCCCGAGTCCCTCAGCGCCAATGGTGGTAGATACTACCGGTCGACCGTAAGCCATTGCCTCAATGATTTTGATACGGGTGCCGCCGCCGCTGAGAATGGGGCAGACCACCACATTGGCGTCGCTGTAGTATGGCTCCAGCGACGCAACACCTCCGGTAACCGTGATATCGTCCCGCTCGTTTAAGGCCCGGATTCTGGCTGGCGGGTTGTAGCCCACCACATACAGATGACAGCGGCGCTGCGACAGCTTCTTGATCGCCGGGAAGACCGCCGCCACAAAATACTCCACGGCCCGCACATTGGGATGGTACCCCATGCCCCCGACAAACAGGATATTCACTACCTTTCCGGGTTCCTGCATCGGCAGCTGTGTGATCGGGCCAAGGGTATTGGGCAGTACATGAAAGGAACATCCGGGATTAAAGATTTCCAGTTCATGGCGATCCGCATCCGAGCATACGAGGCACAGGTCCAGCAATTTAAAGAGGCGCTTTTCAATGCGCCTCAGCTGCAGCGCTTCCAGCAAACGCCGCAAGGTGAAGACCTTCCCATACACCCGGTAGTTCGCCTTGACTGCCCGCCACGCCGCCTTGCTCTCCATGTCATCCAGGTCCAGAACCTTTACCGCCTTTTGCAGACAGCGGGCTGCAGCTTTTGCCTCCAGTGTGCGGGCGGCTTCCAGGCGAAAACAGAAGAACAGGTCACAACCCTGGGCGCTGACAAACTCGAGCAACCAGGCGGTCTCCGCAACCGTGACAGGACGGGCATTTTCCGGAGGAGCCCAGACGCCTAACCGTGGCTTCAACTCTGCCGCCGGCAGGCCGGAAACACGGGCTGAACAGCCTTCAGGCAAATCAAAATCGTCTGTTGCCTCGTGTAACAGCAGCAACATCACCTCACCATAGGCCTGTAAACCTTGCAGATGCTTATACAGCCTCATCTGCACTCCGTATCCGGATACTTTCGGCAGCTTCCTGCTGACCACCACAATTTTCATAGCTTTCCCATTAACCGCAGTAGTCGCCGAACAAGTCGCATACCTTGATAACGCAGATAGACCGCCAGCTGCCGGGCGAAAAGCCATGGGCTGAGGGAGGCTTGCCGGTAAAACTCTTTGTAAGTCCCCTTCTCAGTGACAATACCGCGTCGCTGCTGAAACGCTTTCCAGGTGCTGTCGAGTGCCTGGTTGCTGTAGATATGTGAGATTTCCCGACCGTTATCCTTGATGAAATCGTGAGGGTTTTCGCAGGTGATGGCATCCACCACTGCCAGCGCGGACTCTCCGTACTGATTCACGAACTGGTAGCTGAACCACCAATCAACCCCATGACAATTGACTTCCGGAGAGTACTCTTCCATGAAACCCATCAACGCACGGGTCTCAAACAGCACAAAGGTCACTTCGATAAAATTGACGTTGCGCCACTGTGAAAAAAAACGCATTTTTGTAGGCGGATGGCTGATCTTACCCAGAGGGTCAAACGCTGGCTGCAGCGCCATAAACCCTTGCTGCCGGCGTAATGCAAACAGCCGGTTTATCGCTTGCGGGCTGATGCGGATATCGTCATCCGCCAACAATACTGCCTCATACTGCTCAATGATCGATCGGTACTGGCACCAACACTGGTAAAAGTTCTGGAATTTTCCACCTTTGGAGCGTTTGAAAAAGTCGGCCACCTCATCAAGAGGCGTGACCTTCCGATCGCCGTAGTAGTACACCCAGATATCGTACTCCTGAGCCGTGCTCTGCCAGCGGTTGACGCAGCCCGCATCCCCGGCAGACGTAAACAGCAGATATTTCGACCGTTTGACCGGCTGATCCGCACTGCTGTCGCTAATCTGGGTCATAGCCAGTTCACCATGCTGTGTCACTTGGCAGCCGCGAAGGACGCTGTATCCGGCAACAGTTTCAGCCTGGACGCAACCACGGGCATTGAATGCTTGTCGTTGACATGGTGCAGCGCGCAGAAATCCCACCTGAGGAACCTGTGCAGACGCGATAGCGTCCGGTACTCATCCGGATAGAGCATCAACCGGGTAAAGACAAACCCGGATGCGTGTTCACGTAACAGGGTACTGACCACCTTGTCCTCACCCACCGATTGACACAGTTGCTCACAGCGTTCCACCTCATCCCGATTAATGACCGTCTTCATAACAGCGATCACCGCAGCGCGTATCAGATACAAACCGCCCTGCCCGTATTGATAATCCAGATGATGGGCATCGGCCACTGCATCAAAATTGCTGCGGCGCAGCAGGTTCAATTTCTTATCACTGGTAAACAGGATGTCGGAATCCACCTTTACCAGAAAATGCTGGCCGCCAATCTCGCTGGCCACCTCACCAAACGCATTCATTTCAGCCAGGGTAGTCTCCGTAGACGCCCAACTGAAACCGAAGATTTTCCTGACCCTGAGTTGCGGAAACAGCTCCTGCAATTGCAGTATTTGGTCTTCAGAAAAAGGGGCTTTCTGATCCACAAACAGATACACAGAGTCGATGAGTTGCGAGCTCACATTATTCTTCAGGCTCAGCATGGAGAGGTAAAGGTAGTCAAAGTCCGGCTGGTAGCTGAAATAGACAAAGCTGTAACGGACGTTGGTCCGATCCGCTCGCATCATCAGGATGGCATTGCGCCACCAGTCAAACACGGTTTGCGGCAAATACTTAATTCTGAAAGGTACGCCCAGTATGTGCATAGTTGGTCTAATAGTGTTACCGGTTGGCCAGCAACCGCAATGAAAATTTCAGAGGAGTTTTGTCCCACGGGGTAAAACGGGGTAGCTGCATCTCATCGGTGTCATTGCTAACCACCCCTTTATCTGTGCTCACGGCAGCAGCAAAACCAAAATCGCGGATCAGCCGGGCATGGCTCTCCTCATAATCATGCCCCCTGCGCCCATTGGGATAGGCAAAAAACTGTATTTTATTGCCGGTCAGGCGGGTCAGGTAATCGCGACCTTCCAGAATTTCATTACCTGCCGTTTCCAGATCAACCGCCTTGAGTATGGGGTGATTCACCGTATGTGCCCCAATGGTAACGCCACGTGCTGCCATGGTCTGGACCTGGCTATCGGTCATCATCAGGTCGGCAGGAAGGTTCTCCGATAAAGTCTCGATATAAGACACGGCCGCCGTTCTTTCACCCGGTTCCCAATGTTTTATTTTCCGTAAAATGGCGAGCACCAGCTGGTACCGATCAGAGTGACTTGCCAGGCTCCATACCCCCAGACCCAGCCTGCTCAAATCCCAACTGTCCTGTCGGGCGTTGCGGACAGCTTCAATTACGCTGTCATTCCACATGCGTCCACCGTTCAGAAACCCGGTCGAGACAAATACCGTTGCAGGAATGCCCCACCGCTCAAGGATGGGTAGTGCATTCTTGCAGTTGTCTGCATAACCATCATCAAAAGTGACACAAACCGCGTTACGCGGCAGGCGGCCGGCCTGCCGCAACTGCAGGGCTTCTTCCAGGCCAAGGGGCGTAAAATAGTCCCGCAACAGCTTCATCTGCCAATTAAACTGAGCCCTGTCAGGCTCATCCGGGCGCAGGTAATCAACACTGTCCAACACCCGATGATAGATCAGGATACGGATCGAGCCGGATCCCGCCAGCCATCCCCCCAGCAATCTCAGCAACCGATGCATCATGACGTCTCTCTCCGGACCAGGCGCCTGGCCGGGCGATTGGACGCCGGCACGACCAGGCTGGCACTCCCGTAGGTGATCGTAGAGTTGGCCAGATTACGCAATATCACCCCAAAAGCGACGATATGCCAAGGCAAGTCATAATAGGAGAGACTCAGGAACGCCCCACCACTGGCGTAGGCAACCAGGCTTACCTTTAACATTCGAGCGAGGGTTGAGAGATCACTGTCTTCGGGGGAACCGCGGCATAATCGATCGCTGATGCTCAGATTGCGCCAGGTCATGAAAAAGATAGCCAAAAACAGCATCAGGCCCAACCAGCCATGGTCTGCCAATACATTGAAATAGATACTGTGTGCCACGAAGACACCAATCGCCTCCGGTTGGTAAATGGCGTAGGTACTCTTGGACCAGGAGTTGTAACCACCGCCCAGCAACCTGTCATTGGCTATATTGATACTGTATTTCCACGCGTAGATTCGCGACATGGCGGAACTGTCTTCACTGAACTCCGTGATGGTCGACATCCTCTCATGCCAACTGGCAGGCATAACCGTAAGCCCAACACCCGCAAGAATGACCAGCACCATAGCGGAAACCAGCTTGTTCTTTGATTGCCACCAGAAATAGACGCCCAATACGCACATTGAAATGAGCGCACCGCGCGATTGGGAGCCCAATGCCGAAATAACACTCAGTACCAGCCCTCCTAACAGCCCCCGTTTTAACCACAGGTTTGTAGCCACGGATCTCAGATAGAAGAAAAACGGAATAATCATCAAGGCCGCCAGCCCCATGGCGTTGTTCTCGCCAATCATACTGTCCGACGGTCCCCGCACCCGGTACTGGCCTCCGGTCATCAAGGTAAAAATTCCCCCCTTGATACTGAAGAAACCAATGGAAAGCGTTACCACCCAGATAAGGCAATTAAGCCGGTACTTGTCTCGTACGAGCATGACCGTCAAGAAAGCGATAACCTGGATTTTCAGTACCCGCACATAGTAGCCCAGCGCCGCATCGGGATAGATCGCCGTCAGCGAAGTCAGGCCCATCCACAATACAAACACCACCCATAAAACGGTGGTGCCATTCATTGGCAGTGATTTTTTCTCCTGATTAAAGAGCAGCGACATAAATGTCGCCAACGCTACCATCTGGGCAAAGGGCATGGAGTAGGCAAACCCCCAGGTCAGCCGGTGCGGGTTCATATAACTGAGCCATGACCAGGCAAGTATCCCTATCCAGGGGCGCTTCAGAATGACGGGAATCAACCCGAACACGATGGCCGTAACAAGCAGATCCCGCACGGCTATTTCCCCCTCAGGGCGACAGGCGCAGGAAAGCGCTGCAACAGCCGTTGAAACAGGTAGACGATCAGCCTGGCATTCTCATCCCAGTAATAGCCCTGCTGTTCCAGTAGGTCCCTCGCACTGCGGCCCAACCGTTCACGCAACCCGCTGTCGTTGCAGAGCTGAGCCAGCTTACAGCGGAAGTCTTCATCACTGCTGTTATCGAACAGGCTGGCATTGGTGCCATTGCTGAGAATTTCGCGAATGTTGGCCATATCGGGAGCCAGAACCGCCTTGCCCAGCGCCAGGTACTCAAACAACTTCAGGGGCGAGGCATAGTCCACCACGTCAGGCTGTAACGCGACATCGAAGCAGCTGACGTAGTCCCGGATGGTGTCGCGATTTACCAGGCCGGTAAAGGTGACTCGCTGCTCCAGACCGGCCCGCTGCGCCTGCTCCTGCAACACTGCCTTTACCGGCCCATCCCCCACTACCAGGAAGTGCCAATCCTGCAGGTCGTGGTCACTCATCAGCGAGATCACCCGATCCAGGCCATGCCAATCCCTGACAAATCCGGTAAAGCCCAGCACGTTGGGTTGCTGTATACCCAATTGCTTTTTCATGGTGGTGCCATCAACGACAGAGCTGAATTCCGACCTGTTGACGCCGTTGGGAATCACCTGCATCCGCTCTGCCGGCACTCCGGCGGCAGCGATTCGTTGTGACAGAACCGCGGTTACCGGCAACACATAGTCCGCACTTTGCCATACCAGCGTTTCGGTCCAGCGGGCCAGCCGCTTTAACGCTAACCGTCCGTGGGTGGAGCGTTCTTCAAACAGCGGTGAATTCACTTCCACGATATAGGGCAGGTTGAAATGCCTGGCGGCCCAGACACCGGAGATAAAAAACAGGTTGTAGCGCTCGTAGATAACATCCGGCTGGTGACGAATAATTGCCTTGCGCAGTTTCAGGTACTCCAGACATGAGTATCCAAACTCGGCCAGCTCATGGATAAACCCGGGGATATACGCACGCATGGTACTGACCAGTTTGGAGCCTTCGCCAAACTCACGCTGGTTGACCGAATCCGGCTCCACCACAACCACCTCATGCCCCAGCTGGCGAAAGGCCTTGATGATCTCTTCGATGTGCACATACTGGCCATCTTTGGACGCCACGCGATGGTGATAGAGTATTTTCATTCAGGCCGCCCTCCCCGTCCCGATTTCGTCAAACAGGGACTCCAGCCGGTCAACAGTCTCCTGCCAGGAGAAGCGCTCGGCGTATTCGCGGGTAGCCGTGCGCGTGGGGTAATGGTCAAACAGTTCCCGCACCCCCTGTGCGATGGCTGCGGCGCTTCTCTCTGCCACCAGCACCCCGGCCGCAGGATCTGCCACCACTTCGGGCGTTCCCCATATTGATGTCGCCACCACAGGACAACCACAGGCCATGGACTCCAGCAGCACGTTGGCCCAACCCTCGCGACTGGAGGCCAGCACCAGCGCATCGGCCGCACAATAGAGCTCTGCCAGCTCGGACTGGGACAGGGCACCAAGAAACCGTACCCGCTCGCTCACTCCCGCGTTAATTGCCAGAGCGCGAAGCTCGGCTTCCATCTCGCCGTCGCCGGCGATCAGCAGCTGATATTCAGGCAGCTCCTTCATGGCTTCAACAACCAGATGATGGCCCTTGCGCTCAATCAGGTGTCCCACCGAGACCAGCCCCTTGCGGTCGATGCCAAACCGGTTGCGGCAGCGAGCACGATCCATAGGACTGAACAAGTTCAGGTCGACGCCGTTGCGTAACACTTCAATCCGCCCCTCCATTGCCCCCAGCTCAACCATCTGCTCTTTTAATGCCCGACACACGGTGATCGAGCGCGCCGCGCCTCTGGCGGCCCAGAGGATTAACCAGCGGGGAATCCTGTAGTCGGGAATCAGGTTGATATCGGTACCACGTGCGGTAATGGTATAGGGCAAGCGCAGCAGCCTGGCGGTGAGTGCCGCAGCAATGCCATCCGGGTAGTAGTAGTGACCGTCCACCACATCAAAGCGCTCTCCCCGGAACAACAGCCGCAGGGTTTGCCAAAATACCGACAACCACAAAAACCAGGGGTTGAGGTAGAGCCCGAGGCCCGGTACAGCCAGATACCGCGGGTGCCATACCTGTACGCCCTGGCGCTCTTCCAGATGGGCGATGCGTGATGACTGGACATACTTGCCGGAATGGGTGTCGCTGAAGGGGTACCAGGGCACCGGAGCAATCACCAGCGCGCGGGTCCTGCCCCGCTGCAACAGGTGCTGCAGGCGGGTTTCCACAAAAATGCCATGCCGTTGCTGGACAGCATTGGGAAACAGGGTTGAGATCACCAACAGGCTTACCATCCTTGCTGCCTCACAACTCCAGTTCCAGCTTGCGGGCACAAGCATCGAACATCAGTAAGGCCCAGATCAGGGCACTGTACTCCCTAATGCCTGCAATATGTTGCTCCACCACTTGCTCGATGAAGTAGCGACTGAACAGGCCACTGCCGATCAGAACTTCACTGTAGAGCAGTGCGCGCACCCGCTCCTGCAGCGGCCCCCTGAACCAATTGGCCAGCGGCACACCGAAACCCATTTTGTCCCGATAGAGCACGTCGTCGGGCAGGTGTGGCTCCAGGGCCTTTTTGAAAACGTACTTACCTTCCTGCCCCTGTAATTTCACCTCTGATGGCAAGGTAGCGATCCACTCCACAAACTTGTGATCCAGCAACGGCACCCGCACCTCCAGCGCGTGGGCCATACTGGCCCGGTCAACTTTGGTGAGGATATCCCCTGGCAGGTAGGTTTTCAGGTCGAGGTACTGAATCATGGACAGCGGATCTTCTATCGGCTTGCGCGCAAGGTGCGCATGGAAATTTTCGATCGCACCATAGGACTGCAATTCGCTTTTCATTTGCGCGGTAAACAGTCGTCGGCGCTGGTCTTCCGTAGTTATAGATACGGTATGCATATAAGCGCCTACCGCATCCCGAGCCAGCGACTGCAGGGTGCTCTTGGCCCGCAGCACTTTTGGTGCCCAATCCAGTTTGGGATAGACCTCACCTAATGCACCAAACAGCGGACGCCGAATACCATAGGGAATGCTGGTTCGCAGTTTCTCTTCGTTCATATGCCAGCGATAACGCCGATAGCCGGCAAAGTTCTCATCGCCACCATCTCCCGACAGGGCCACGGTCACCCGCTTTTTGGCCAGTTCACAGACCCGATATGTGGGAATGGCCGAGCTGTCCGCAAACGGCTCGTCATAGAGATCGGCCAGTTGATCCAGCAGATCAAAATCGTTGCTGCTGACCACCTCTTCATGATGATTGGTGTGGTAGCGCTCGGCCACCAGGGTGGCAAACTCGGTTTCGTTAAACTGTTTAACGTCGAAACCGATGGCACAGGTATTGACGGCGTCGCTGGAGAGCTGGGCCATCATGGCCACCACCGCGCTGGAATCCACACCGCCGGAGAGAAACGCCCCCAGCGGCACTTCCGCCACCATGCGAATGCGCACCGCCTCCCGCATGCGCTCGACCAACTCCTCCTGCCACTGCTGCAGATCACCCGGCGCCGCACCCGTAAACTCCACATCCCAGTACTCACGGGGTTTCGGCAGTGGCTGGTTTTTCTTCAGCAGTAATGAGTGACCAGGCTCAAGCTTACGCACCGCCTGAAAGATGGTGCGAGGTTCAGGGATATAGCCGAGGGCAAAGTAGTCCTCCACCGCCTGATAATCCACTTTGCGGGACAGCCCTGGATAGGGTTTTAGCACCTTCAACTCGGAACCAAAAATAAAGCTGCCGTCGGCCAACGCGGCGTAGTACAGCGGCTTGATCCCCAGCCGGTCACGAGCCAGGAACAGGCTCTCCTGCTGGTGATCATAGATGGCAAAGGCGAACATGCCCCGAAAATGGCTGACACACTCCTCCCCCCACTCCTGCCACGCATACAGAATGACTTCGGTATCACAGTGGGTGCGAAACTCATACCCGCGCGCTTTCAGCTCGTCGGTCAGGTCCGGGAAATTGTAAATTTCACCATTGAATACTACCGTGATATCGCCATTGGCAGAGTGCATCGGTTGCTGGCCCGATGACAGATCGATAATCGAGAGACGCCGGTGTGCCAACGCCACGCCCGGCTGCAGAAACTGTCCGCCCTCGTCCGGCCCCCGGTGAAACTGGGTCTGGTTCATGGTAGCCAACAGATCCGGGTCAAAGTCCCTGAAGCCTGTCCTGTCAAAAATTCCCGCAATACCGCACACTGTTTACTGCCCCCGGATTACACAGCTTGTTGCAACAGGCGATCATAGACCGCCATATAATGATTGACGGTGACCGGCCACTGGAAGCGGCTGCCAACCATCTGATACCCGTTTTCACCCATCTCCTGGCGCAACCCGGGATTCTCCGCCAATTTCATCATGGCATCCGCCAACGCCGCATCAGCCGCCACCGGTACCAGCAGGCCGTTGACCCCGTCATCCACCAACTCCACATTGCCACCCACCGCGGTGGCAATCACCGGCAGCCTCATGGCCATCGCTTCAAGTATGGTGTTGGAGATCCCCTCCCCCAGGGATGGCAGCATGAAAAAGTCCATCTTGCCCAGCAAGTCCGCGACGTCATCACGATTACCCGCCAGCCACAGATTCTGCTCCAGGCCAAGTTTTGCGCACAAGGCTTCGAGTTCGGCCCGTAACGGCCCTTCCCCCACCAAAACCAGCTTCAGGCGGGCAAACAGTATGGGGTTACGATCCCGTATCAACGCCAGTGCGTGCAGCATGGAAGCCTGGTTTTTCACTTCCACCAGCCGCCCTACACTTCCGGCTATGACAGCATCCGGCAGATCCCAATCCTCAGGAAAGTCCACCACCCCGGCCTGCTTCGACGCCTCACCAAATCGATCCCCATCCACACCATTGTAGATTTGGGACACCTTGGCCGCAGGCACACCAATGGTGGAGTGCAGCCACTGTTCCAGATCCCGGCTGACGCAGATGTAGTGCTGTACCACCCTCGACATGAACCGCCGCAGCAGGTTGTACTTTCGGTTCTTGCCTTCCAGGTCGTAGATATCCCGACCGTGTTCACCGTGCAGGCGACGGACGCCCGGTACCATAGCCGCCACCAGCTGCATCTCCAGGGCGGAGAGGTTGCGGGTGTGGACGATGGCAGGCTTCAGCCGGTAGAGCAGTTTCCAGAGGCGCCAATAGGCAGCAAAATCGTGACCGGGGCGCTGATGGATCTCATGAATCTGCACGTCGGAACGCTCGATACGGTTGGCAAAATCCCCGGACCGTGTCAGACAGATAATCCCATGGCGGTAACGGTCTGAGGGCATACGGTTGATGATATTCACCAGACCGTTTTCCATGCCTCCTGCGCCCAGGGAATGAATGATATGTACGACCAGAGGCGCCGGCTTCATGACCTGCTCCCGACTTGCCAGGCATCCAGCACCTGCTCAAGCGGTGCCGATAACGTCTGCAGGAAGCGCTGCAACCGCTGGGTATCTTCACCAGCCACCTCTGACCGCGGGGTCAACACAAACACAATGGCACCGTCGCGACGGTGCAACACCAGCGCGTTCAGAGCCTGGACCAATTTGCCCACATAATCGTTAGCGGTGTAAAAGCTTCCGAGCCGGTAAACCTTCCATACCCGCCAGGAATCAACGCCCAACTGCATCACCACCTCCTCAACCGTGACATCGCGACCGGAGAGAGTGACCGTTGGCCGGCGCGCCTCCACCACCCGCCAGGGATTGCGGGGAATGGTGAAACGGTTATTGGCGCTGATCAATTCGGCATCCTGCCGTTGGCTGAGATACTGATAGACATACAGTAATACCGGCTCGCCGAGATCGTCGCCGTTAACCGCCAGCTCCAGCTTGCGATCCTCGCCGACTATGATGGGCCGCCATATGGAATCCTCTACCCCGGACTGTTGCCAAGCCTGCGGCAACCGTGGACTTTCCAGAGTGGCTGCCGCGACAGCAGCTGCAGTGTCGTCCTGTGCCGGCATTAACAGGGGGGCATAAAGAGCGGATGCCAGAATCGCGAGCAGACTTGCGATATGGCCCGGGCTGAAGCCCAAGGCCGGACTACCGAGCTGGCTTGCTCGCGCCCCCTCGCCGGAAGCCACTGACTCGCTGGCGGCCATAGGATCAACAAAATAACTGCCACACCAAAAGAGCAGAAAAATCACCAGACCAAAAAAGATCCAGCCGTAGAGAAGATGGTCAACCCCCACTGCCACCGTCATATCGCTCCAGTGCCCCAGCATTACAATCATGTAGGCTCTGAGGATATTGGCAATGACCGGCACCAGTGCAGAGACAGCGACAAAGACCAGCCTCTTCTGCCAGGACTGGTAGTTGAGATAGGCGTACAAACACCCCAATGTCACAGAAGCGATCAGGTAGCGAACACCACTGCACGCCTCGACTACCGACCACTCACCGCTGGGCAGCGAGAAAAACATCCCTTCCCGGTAGACCGGGATACCGGACAACTTCACCATCCAGACGGTACTGCTGGCCGTCAATTCCATCATGGTCGGGACAACCCCCTCCCCCGCCGGCACCATAAACAGCAGAAAAGCCAACGGAAACAGTAATCGCGCAGCTACCCTGTTGCCCAATACCCCCCAAACCAGACATATCGCAATCATCACCACAGCAAACTGCTGTACCACCAGTACGTCTACCAGAGCACCGAGCAGCCAGATAATCCCGCAACCCAGTAAGGGTGGTATAGCGAGCAACGACGGTGTCGGCAGCAGAACTCTCAACTCTTCCCGTTTGCGCCACACCAGCCACAGACTCAACGGCAGGATGATAAAGCCGTGGGTATAGGTCTCGGAACGGATCCAGATGTCCACCATGGAGGCGATGGATGCATAGAACCCAAACAGCAGCAACAACAGTGCAACACCGAGCACAACCAGCGACAGGGTCCAGTACCTGGCTAACATGGAACGATCCATTTCGAGCTTCAGATTTCCTGCGTCCATAGTTATACCGTCGCCATTCAGGCTGCTGACCCCAGCTTCTGCGCTACCGGTTGTAATGTCGCGTCCCACCCGAAATCGCTGAGAATGCGTTGCCTCGCTGACCGCCCCATTGTAATGGCAGCCTCTTTATGCAAACCGAGGATCAGCCTAACGTACTCATCCGGTTGATCAGCGACCATCACTTCATCTGCGGCCACCTTGATACCCTCCAGTCCCAACGGCGATACCAACACAGGCCGGCCCATGGCCATAGCCTCCAGCACCTTGTTCTGAACCCCTCTGGCAATGCGCATGGGGGCAACCGCGAGGCGGGCATATTTGATGTAGGGCCGCACATCATCGACGGCGCCAGTCACCACCACCCCCGGCAACTCCGCCAGCTCCTGGACCCGTCGATCGGGATTACGCCCAACGACATAGAATTTCCAGTCGGGATCACGGGCAAGAATTTTCGGCAATACCTCACGGGCAAACCAGACCACAGCATCAGCATTGGGCCAGTAATCCATGGCGCCAGTAAAAACCAGCACCTTGTGCGTCCGCTTATACGGAGAGCGACACTCGAATTCCGGCGTAAAGTAGCCGGAATCAACACCGTTATTGTAAAAGCCCACGCCGTCCCGGCCGCCGGGGTGCACCTTCATAAAGGTATCCGCTTCTGCCTCCGATACGAAAAAGCTGTAATCAAATCGTCCTACCAAGCTCTGCTCGTAGCTTTGCAGGTAGCGGGCCTCACGCCTGTAGACATATTTCATCGGCCCCTTGACGGTCTCGGCGTACTGTCGCCACTTGTCAGAATCCATATCCACAAAATCGATTAACCGGCGGTTCCAGACATACTCCGCGTCCATGACGTACTGCGCCATGGTTGACGAAAACACCACAACGGCTCCCGGCTTTTCCCGCTTCATAACGCCTCTAACCCAGCCTGACATCACCGGCGACCGATAGTACGGCAGGGACAAGGCCTCTCCCGTAACCAGCCCAACCAGACTCCTGATCCGCGCCATGCGTGGATGTAACGCCACCAGCTTTACCGACTTGCAAATGCCCAGCAACGTATCACGGTGCTGCCAATCTGCTGCATCGTCAACAAATGCGCCCAGGTGAATGTCATAACGTTGCGAGAGAAACCTGAGGAGGTTGTATGAACGGATTTTATCGCCCTTATCCGGTGGATAGGGAATCCTGTGTGCAAGAAACAACAACCCGGGCTTGCTCATGGTTCTGTCCGCTTCATCCACTCAACCAAGGCTCTTTGCCAGCATGGGACCCAACCGGTTAGCAACAACCAACGGCAGAGATTTCCACGCCTTGATGAAGAGCTGATATTTGGGGTTCATCGGGTTTACTTCCGGAACCCGATCCGACTTCACCAGAAAATATTCATAATGAAGCGGTTCCGGCTCAAAACCCCAGTTCTTTTTAAAGCTGTAGGAACCAGTCCCCTCTTTACTGCGACCAAAATCAAACCATTGAAGCCCCTGTTCCACGCTGTTTTTCATCAGCTCAGCGTACATAAAGGCATGGGCGTACATGGCCCGTGTCTCCGACCCCGAGCCGGCGTAGTACGGCAGAACCTGGTCGCGAAAGTAAAAGCTCAACACCCCGGCAATGTCACGCCCATCGCTCTGTATCAGCAAGCTGCGGCAGTCATTGCCAAATACCTCACGCAGCATATCGAAATACCTGGCACCAAAAACCGGGGTTCCCAGGTTTCGTAAGCTTTCCGCATAGAGGTCGTACATCCGCTTGCCGTGCCAGCCCTCCTCCGAAACCAGGCCGGCTTTAATGCCCTTGCGAACCACAGCCCTTTGCTTGTTGGGGATAAACGGCAGCACGTTATCCGCAGAGTCAGGCATGCGTTTTCGAAAAGTGACGTAGAGGCTTTTTTCCGGCCAGCCCGAATCTCCCGAGGCGATGTTTCGAAGCTCCAGACTGTCCACCTGTAATTCCCTGGCCAGATCGCACGCCGCATCGCGCAGCGCTTTCCCTGCGGCCTCACTACTGGCCAGGATGCCGCCGTAAACACAGAATGGTGTAGACACCAGATTGTTCCCGAACAACAGGCTGCGGACATGGGCCAGGGGAAGGACTCCCTGCAGCCGGCCTTCGCTTCTGGCTTGCAGGTAGTAGCAGTTGTGACCAAACGCCTGAGTAATGATGTACTGCCAACCGGACTTATGGAAAAAGGTACCGGCGGGATGCGCACTAACATACTCATCCCACTCCGGGGACGGGTCCGGCGCCAATACAGAAATCTCTAAAGACATGATTTTTTTCCTGCCACGAAGCCGCTAGGCATCGTGCTTTAAATGTTCACTGAAGGCGTCTTTCATGGGCACCCATTCAAAATCCCGCACCAGCCGCTGTAACCTGGGCAGGGTTCTGGACAAATTGAGATAGTGCCGGAATACGGATTTCATACCCGCGCCTTCGACCCGGGGTTGCTCCGGATCAATTTCCCAGGGGTGGAAATAAAAGATGCTGGGAGCCCTGTCTGTCCGGTTTACCTGCCGGATTGCCCAGCGACTGACACCGTAGGGAAACAGCCTGAACCAGCCTCCGCCACCGCAATTAAAGTTACGCCCGGCGACCGGAACAGTTGAAATCGGAATTTCCAGCAGGCGTCCTTCGCTTACCCGGTAGGGAAACCTGGAGGCGTCCGGAATCCCGTAGAGGTCATGATTCACAGGTACCACACTGGAACTGTAGCGATACCCACAATCAGCCAACAGATCGTGAGCCCAGAGGTTCTGCTTGCTAATTGAGTAGCTGGGCGCCCGATAGCCGACCACCTCTACGCCGCCAATATCTTCAAGGCATTGTTTACTGCTGCGGACGTCCTGGTAAAACTCCTCCCGGGTCTGCAGCAGCGCCCGCTTATGGGAATAGCCGTGGCTGGCCAGCTCGTGCCCCTGATCCACAATATTCCTCACCAGTGCCGGATAGCGCTCCGCCACCCAGCCCAGCACGAAAAAAGTCGCCTTCAGGCCGGCCTCATCAAACAACTGCAGAATATTGTCCGTATTGGCCTCGACCCGACAGGGCATACTGTCCCACTGATCCCGGCGGATCGTGTTCTCAAACGCCGAGACCTGGAAATAGTCTTCCACATCAACGGTCATGGCGTTTGCCAATGTGCCCATCCCAGAATCCATCCCTGTACTATCCGTTACATTAATTCAGTGGTCTTTATGACTGGTGCTTTACCAGCGGGCTGTCACACCGATAGAAAATCGGTGTTGTACATACTCATCATCGCTGTCGTCAGACATACGCTCACTGCGACTGACATTCAGGTTCAGGTCAGTTCGACGACCCAAATTGTGGCGCAAGCTCAGATTCAAACTACGCTGTTCCGACTCGAAGCCTTCCCGGGGGGTATTCTCACCCTCCTTGTTTTTGGAGTAGGTACAGCGCGCGGTAACATTGGTCTTTGGCGACAAACGGCGATCGGCAGCAACAGAAAAGGTGTCGTACTCCCGAATCGATGAATCAGCCAACTCCTCCCTCGTGGAATGCGTCCCAAGAAAAGAGAGTGTGGTTCGACCCCTTGACCAGGTGTAGCCAGCCCGATAACGCTCATCGATAATCGGGCTCCTGGTGTCAACTACCTGCGCCTGTGTCAGGAAGATTGGCTGGCCATTCGGATCCAGAAACGGGTTACCATTTTCGTCCACCACCAAAAAGTCGAACTCTTCCAGCCTCAGGTCCCGGGAGAGCGTCAGTGATTCGGAGTAGTTAAACGAGAACTTACTGTGCTTATGGCGGTACTCAACATCCACAGTGGAACTGTCACCAAAGAACTGCTCACCCTTCTCTACGCGTATCTTGGTACGACTATTGGGCTGGTAGATAAAGCCCGCACTCCAGCGACTGCCATCGACTTCCTGATCCGAACCCACTACTTCGAAGTCATTCAGATCCTCACCAGCGCTACCCACAAATTGCAGTTGCGAGCTAACCCTGTAGCCTGCTGTTGCCACCACTGTCGCCAAGCGGTCATCAAGGTTGCGGCCATCGTTGTTATCCTCGTAGGTGATCTCCCGGTAGTTACCGGAGACACTCCAGGTAAAAGGCGTACCATCCGCAAGACTGCTGACAGTGAGCGCCACCGCCTCCTCATCGCTGTCGTCAACGGAGTTGGCTGAGTTTGTCTGGGTGTTGTAGGTATAACGCAGATTCACGCCTGCCAATCCAGCCACTTCACGCTGGATATAAGGGCTTATGGTGTGACTGTAAGTAGTATTGGTATTGCCGTTGAGATTGAGATTGGTATCTCCCGAGGCGCTGGAAGGATTCGCCGCATTTTGCTGAATCCTTGATGATGCATCAACAAACACCGCACTCCGGTAGACCTCAAGTTTTCCATCTGCACTTAATCTTGGGTTGACATGATCCGGCTTATCGCCCGAACCGCCACCACAATCGCGGGCTCTCAGGTCGTTAAATTCTACCAGGCCGGACAGCTTCAACTGCGAGCGTCCACCGCTGCCATTAATGTTGATACTGGGGGTTACCGTGGTAACCCATTCGTCCGTCTTGCCATCGTCATTCAGACAGATATTATCGGTGTAAACCTCTTGCGCGCTGACGCCATAGCCCGTATCCCAGTCACCCGCACTGGCCAAGGACGGCGCAAGCAGAAACACCCCGGATACACCTGCCAGCAGAAACCCCGTATGGCCTGAACCAAGCTTATACTTCCGTATTGCCACGCTGCTTCCCACTGTAACGATGTCTGCTGGTTGGCTTACCATCCTCGCCGTAGCCATAACCGTAGCCATAGCCGTAGCCATAACCGTAGCCATGACTCAGAAGCGGGTTCTTGCGCGCCTTATTCAGAACGACTCCGATCAGCTTGTCATCGCCAAGAAGCTTTACCGCATCCTCAACTGCTGTCTGCGAAGACTTCTCTGCAGCCACTACGAAAACGATCTGTCCCATAAAGCCGGCCAGAACTGCCGCCTCAGTAGTCAACAGCAGCGGTGGTGAATCAAAAATTATCACCCTGTCCCGGTAGCGGCTGGCAAGCTCCGTCATCAGCTCCGTCATCTTCTCCGACGCCAGAAGCTCCGTCGCGTGCTCATGCAGACCGCCTGCAGGAAGAACCCTTAACTTGGGAATATCGGTATGAAGCAGGACATCGGAAAAGCGTTTATCCGGATTTTCCAGGAGATCAATCAACCCTTCGGAGTCATCCGGGATACCCAACATCTTCGCTGCAGACGCCTTACTGACATCGGCATCGACCAGCAGCACCGTTTTATCCTGCTCAGTGGCCATGCTCATGGCCAAATTGAGAGCTGTAAACGTCTTCCCTTCACCGGAGGTTGCGCTGGTAACCATGATCAGGTTGGCCGACTCAATCTTTGCCGGCCCCCGCTCTTCCATGTTCTGCAACAGTGGCCGCTTTATCGTGCGATATTCATCGGCGATCCTGGACTTTGGCTTCAGCGGCGTGATCAAACCATACTGATCCAGCATTTTCAGGGGCAGCTTATGTATTTTCCGATTGCCGAGATCTTCAGCCTCCAGGCTCTCTGTATCGACTTCGGTGGCTGGCATTGCGCTCTGGAACGCTGTTGCAGGTTCCGCGACCTCGGCACCATTCCCGGTTACGACCTCCTCCTGCTCTTTTACCTCCGGGGCAGGACTTTCGGGCACTGCCGGTACCGCGGGCATTACCGGGTTCGTGGCCTCCATGCTGGCGTCTTCGGCTGGCCTTTCGCGATTAAATTTATCCGAGTTGCGAACCAGGGCCTCTTTACCCTTTTCCTTTTCCAGTTTGCTGATAGCTTTTTCGATTATATTCATAGTATTTACACGCTGGTCCTCAACTCAGAAAAGCAATCCCTGGCCAGCACTGACCCCGGCAAAAACAACCACCAAAGACACCAGACCCGAACCGAACATAATCGTGTTACGCAGGTGTAGCTGCTCCTGCTCAGGGGTAGTGATTACTGTCACACACCCCAAAACCGGAAGCCCTAACTTCTCGGTAACCGTATGACGATCTACAAACACCGGTTTTATCAGGGATATAAGCAATGCAACACCACCGCTGACACCCAGCGACAACAACAGCACCATAGCATTCAGCAATAGCTTGTTTGGCTCTGTCGGCTTGAGGGGAACGTAGGGAGGATCCACTACACGAAACTTGATATCTTCCGCAGTTTTTTCGACTTTCTCGGACAGCATGGCGGATTCCCTGCGTTTCAGCAGTGCATCATGCTGCTGTGAAACCACCCTGTAGTCCCGATCCAGCTGTTGCAGCTCTACTTCGATATCTGGGATGCTGTTCACCGCGTCTTCCAGCGTCTTTACACGCTGACCAAACTCATCGACCCGTACCGACACTTCAGCGATACGAGCCTCGGTTTCTGCCAACATGGTTCTCATGCTTTGGTAAACAGGACTCTCATCCAAACCGGCAAAGCTCGCCGGCCGCTCCTCCATGGCCTTTTTCAGCTCTTTCTCACGCTGTCGCTGCAAGGATCTGATTCGGTCCTTCAGCTGAATAACGGAGGGGTGCAACTCGGTATAGTTGACCGTGAGTGAGTCCAGTTTCTCCTGCAGGGCATTAATCCTCTGGTCGAGAGGAGACGCCAGACTGGCACCGGAAAGGCTATTGGAGAACATGGCTGGCTCTTCGCCCTGCAACTGGCGGTTGAGTTCTGTCTTCCTGTTCTCCAACTCCTTGAGCTCCAGAGTGGCGGACTTCAGTTTGGAGCGTTCGGACTCGAGCCTGACATAATAACTCCCCGCTTCCCCCGGCATCTGCCCGGCATGCTGCTGTTTAAAATCCGCCAGCCGCTTTTCAGCCTGGGAAAGGCGCAACTCATACTCTTCAATCTGTTGATCGAGAAACGCCTGGGCGCCGCTACTGTCCTTGCGCTTATCGCCCAGGGCACTTTCGATAAAGATGGTAATCAGCGACTGCACGACCCGCTTCGCAGTGTCCCGGTCCTCATGGCGAAAAGAGACGTAATAGAGAGAACTGTTACGGCGATCACCATTGAGGGTGATATTGGAGCGAAGCTCATTCAACATGCGCTCTTCCTGCAGGTCCGATTTGGCCTTCAGGTCGAGATCAGCCATGCGCATCAGCTTTTCGAGATTGGGCCTGCTGAGCAGGGTCTTGCTCATCAGGGCAACACGCTGCTCCAGGTCCGGCTGGATCGCCAACCCCCGAAGCAAGGGCCGGAGAATACTGCGGCTATCCACGTCGAGTCTGGCTGTGGCGAGATAGGACTCAGGCAGGCTCCAGACCCACAACCAGCCTACCAGGGCAAACGCCCAGGCAATGCCCAGTGCCGGCCAGCGAAACCGCCAAACTCCCAATAGATATCCATAAGCCTGGGCTAATAACTGCTGCATTCCCTTATCCTAACTATCCATAGTTTCCAGTTCGATATTCAGACCCTGCCGCGCGCCCTCAGAACCAGGCTTCGGGTATGATCACGATATCGCCCGGCATCATGGGCGTGTTTACAGAGATGTCCCCATCCTTGAGAAGATCATCCAGGCGCAGGGTGTACATCTCCTGCTTGCCGTTAAAGTTTCTCACCAGGACAGACTTGTTGCCCGCAGCGAACTCGCTCAGGCCTCCGACTGCAATCATCAAATCAAGCAGTGACATATGCTTGTTGTAGGGAACACTGAGCGGTTGCAGTGCCTCCCCCACAACCCTGACCTGTTGGGTCGGAACACCGACAAACCGGTTCACGATAACACTGACAACAGGGCTTTTGACGTAGCGCGAGTAGGCCGACTCAATCTCTCTGGCCAGCTGGGTGGAGCTGCGGCCACTGGCAGGGATATCCTCAACCAGGCGAGTCGTAATTTTACCGTCCGGACGAACAACGACTGTGGTGCTTAACTCAGGATTCCCCCAGACAAAGATCTCAACAGAGTCTCCGGCGCCGACGATATACTCGTAGTCCGGGGCTTGGGTGACCTCCGGGTAGGTTGTGTTACCGGCGCAGCCCGCCAGCAAAATACCGACAACAAAAACTGGCAATATGCAAAGTCGCGAAAGGACCGCGAAGATACCGTTAAACACAGGTCAACCTCCTATCTCTGTGATTTGGCTTGGACGCACCGTCATGACCTTTGGTCATCACCCCAAGTGCAATTCCTGATTCTGCACTGCTGAAGAGGTGTGGGCGAAAAAATTGTTCTATCAGGCGCCAATACTAAACCTCCTCGATGAACAGAAACAACCACTAAACAAAAAGAAACACGGAATTCTTAAATTTCACGGGAATTGGCAGCACCTTTTTTGTGCCCCGCTACCAGTTACCTGATTTTCCGGCCAAATAAATATTTAAAAATCATAAAAAGCCTATTCTCTTATCTTTGTTAGCTATATAAATCCCCTGCTGGCACCTGTCAGTTATTTTTACAGTCTTGACGGAAATCCCTGAAATAACAAGGCTTGCGGGACTTCCTTCAGGCTCTAGGCGATTTTTTCCAGAGAACGTTGTATGCTTCACCTGCGCACAACATAAGAGAAGTAACAGGAATTACCTGCGCACTTACGCAATCAGAGGATCAAAAGGACGGATACCTGAGATGTATGAATCCTTCTATGGACTGAGAGAAGAACCCTTCCGGTTAACACCTGACTCACGCCTGTGTTACAACCACGCCAGCTACAAAAATGCCAAAGCCTATATGCATTATGCGCTTTACCGTGGCGAGGGATTTGTGGTCGTGACCGGCAACCCCGGGACCGGGAAATCAACACTGATCAGCAACCTGATGTCTGAGTTTGACGGCAGCCAGGTACGCTGCACCAACCTCAACTGCACGCAGCTTGACGGTGACGACCTGATTCGCCTGATCGCACTCAATTTCGGGATCGACAGCAATACCGAGTACAAATCACTGATTCTGCACAAGGTGAAAGAGCTGTTACTGCAACTGCATTCTGAAGGGCGAAGAAGCCTGCTTATTATTGATGAAGCGCAGGACCTATCCGCAAGTGCCCTCGAAGAGCTTAGACTGCTGACCAATTTACAGCAGAACAACCAGCCGCTGTTGCAGATTTTCCTGGTAGGCCAGAGTGAGCTTCGGCAAACCATCAGCGCTCCTAATCTCGAGCAATTACGTCAACGGGTGATCGCCACGTGCCATCTCAAGCCTCTGGGCGTTGAAGACACCCAAAAATACATCCTCTACCGCCTGTCACAGGTGGGCTGGAAAATGGACCCTACCTTCGAGCCGGCAGTCTTCCCCGTAATACATCAGGCCAGCCGGGGCACCCCTCGCCTCATCAACCTGATCTGTAGCCGCCTGTTCCTGCACGGCATGGTGGAGGACAAACACCACATAGACCTGAAAGACATCAAGGAAGTGGTGAAAAGTCTGGTGGAAGAAGAGCTACTGCAGGGGGAGGAACTGTCCGCTCCGCCGGCCACTACCCTCAAGAGTATTTGAGAAATCCGTATCAGGGCAAAGGGCCGGGAGCAACAAGTGGCACCTGCCCCGCTCGAATCCGGGCACCGCATGAGCGCCAGCCCCGAACGCTGTTCCCAAACAATTTTGCGGCAGTCAGGTACCCGTCAGTCTCACGTACGCTTTTGACGTCCCAACTGAGTCAGGAACTCATCCACCGTACGCGGTGACGAATCTTCCGGCTTGAAAATGTGCTCGAACTTTGGAGCCAGCGCTTTGTGAAGAAGATGCGGGACCAGTAAGCGCAGCGGCATTTTCAGATAATGGGATCTCACATACAGCATCCAGCGAGCCACTCCGCTGCCGCGCAGCGCACAACTCTCATGATCAGGCATTAGCCCCCTGCGCATGATCCAGAGACCCAAGCGCAAACGTGTATCACCAAACGGTAACTCAGACCGGGCCCGGGACATGACTCCATCCGGGACAGCCAGACCGAAAAATTCCCGACAATAGTGTAGCGCCAGGTAGAGCGGATACTGCAAACCCAACTGCCCGGCCCGACTGATGAGATCGAACCAATGCCCGGTGGGCAAATACAGCTCACTTAACAGGCTGTTAATGTCATCAAGATCCCGCAATGCCGAGGTGAACTCACCATCAAAAAACAGGTGCGAGGCACTGTGCAATACCAGATCTTCATTCCCCAGACGCCACAAGCCCTCTACCTCGGGGAGCGGCACCCTGCCCTCGAATAGACGCCGGGCATTCGGGGTCACCACCGCGGTTTCCGGAAGGATGTTGTGATGAACATCCAGCTCGGTACCCCGTTTGCCATGGCGCATAGGCGGAAGCTCATGCATCCACTGGCGATAGTAACGCTGGTCGTAGGCATCAAGGTGGGTGGTGTACCAGCCATCCATCTGCAACAGCTCCTCAGCACCGTCCAGCACTGTTTTGGGCACCAGAATATCAATATCCGAGAACAGTCGCCCAACCCCGGCCTGTAACCCGGCGACGCTGTACGCCGCCCCCTTGAGGACGACAACTGGTTCATCAAGCTCCGCGAGAGAGTCTCGCAAGCTGATCAACTCACGCACCACTGATGCTTTGTGCCGATCCGCCATGATCTTGCCCCAGCGAAGATGCTTGAGGGGCTCGCCGGGGACCTTTTCCAACAGATTATGCTGCTCAAGCAAGACGTGGAGCCGGCCCATCATCGTGGCAATACGGGCCTGGCGAATCAGCAGATCCCATTCCGGCAGCCGCAACTGTCCACACAGGGAAGGTGATTTCAGCACTTCCAGCAACAGGCAGGACTTATAGGGCATAGTGACTATCCCCTTCGCCAAGTGCCGGTTCACGCTCCTCAACCAGGTCGTCAAACAACTGTAATGCCTGCTCAAGGTCAGAGTAATGAAAGTCGTAGCACTGACTCTGGTCTACCACACCTCGAAGCACCTGATAGGCCTGCTCACCCAACACATGAAAATTGAACGACTGCTTGGCCAGCTCCAGCAACGTATAAGCCCGGGAGCGCAACCACAACTGGGTCTCGGCCCCCTTGATATAACGGGGAAAAATGACCGCTTGTACAGTGGCAGCCTCACCTACCCGGTAGACACTGTCGGCCGGCGCCAGCATATGGGCGACATCGCCCTTGATGGTATCGTTGCAGAGCGGCCCGAACCTCGCGTCAGGGAAGCGGCTGGAAATCAGACTTACCGATTCGTTTTTCAGGCATACCGGCCTGGCCAGGGGCACCACTCCACCAGACCCATCCAGCTTCAGCAGTGCCAGCTCGTCAGACAAGAGGCGCCAACCGTTACACACCAACGCCGCACACAGGGTACTCTTCCCGGACCCTGGCGGAGCCGGCATCACCAGTGCCTGGCCGTTTTTTTCGACCACAGCGGCATGAATAATCAGGTAATCAAGACAATGACTGGTAATACACCAGTTCAGACCCCACTCAAACATGGGCAGCGCCTGCGCTAAAGGCAAAGGCTTGAAGGGGGCATGCCCGTCGAGACGAAAATTCACCTGAGGGCGCCACCAGCGCCGCAGCCCGAAAGGTCTTGTGAGTGCGATATGGAAGTCGACAAAGTCGGGAGGAGCGATCTCTCGATCACTGTAGAGAAGTCGAGCACCGTCCAGTACCACCCCGATATTACTGGACACCTGCACCGTAAACGGTCCTACTTTCAGGTTAAGGTGCGGATTCACCAAAATTGCTTCCGTGTGTTACGAATTCGAAATCCTGCCAATTCTAATCGCAGACGCAGCGAGACTGCACCACGATCCCCAAACCAGCCAGCTGTTCCAGACGGGAGTCCAGCCCCCTGACAGAAACGATGGAGTGGACGGCTTCGCCGTCGCTCACATCAAGCTTTTTGAATAATTCTTCCGTTGTCAGAGGCGCCTGCTGCAAATGTTTCAGAAACAAGCACTGTGGCGGCGGCACCACATGCAGATCACCGGAGAGTCGGTTATATGCTACCACCTCCGCTTCATCGCTCCAGCCATCCAGCAGAAAACCGTCTACCAGTTTCCAGCGAGCAGCAACATCCTTCATCGTTACTCACTATCACTCTTGACGCACTTCATGCTAACGCTGTCATAGTAGGAGCCGGCCTCACAATAAGCGACCACTTCACCGTCAACAATGGTGTAGCCTTTTTCCACCTCACCGTGTGCATTAAAAAAGCAATCACCCCTTTCATTCAATGTGGCAAACAACTCTGCGACTTCGGCGCGTGTAATAGTCTTACCCATGTACTCGCCCTCGCCGGACTGTACCGCCAATGCCAATGCCTTCACCTGCTCCGGTGTTGCACCGTATAGGGTTGGAGCGTGCTCCGCGTTAAACAAAGCGGCCACCAGATGGAAGTGAAACGTACCCAGGTTGCCAAAATCTTCCACACCGTTACCTGCGCTGTGCTCATTCAGCACCTGCCATAAAGTGACCGGATAAGGTGAGGAGCTGTAAGGTTCAACGCTGGCAATTGATGGCTCAAACAGGAAAACACCCTTAAAGGTCGTGCCACCCTCAGCGCTGTAGTAATCGATTTTGCCGCCACTTTTCAGGACCGGAGTGCCCGGATCGTAACCTGGCGGCCAGCCGGCGATATTGTTTTTGTAATAGCCAGGGGTACACCCCTGGCCACTACACTCATGCTCGTGGCCTGATACGTTACCGGATGTGAGACCCGACACCGAACAGATGGAAGTGCCGAACACCGGCCGACTGAACAGCGACATCATGACGGACGCCGATGCGCCAGCCGCGGCCAGATTACGGCGCGACACCATACCCGCCTGCTGACGGGCGCCGTTTTGCTGTTGCAGGCTTACCCCCTGCGGAACAGCGGTATTTTGATGGGTATTCTCTTCGTTACGCTTCATAACCTGCGCTCGTTCGTCCTGAGTCTGAACTCGTTTCAGATCTTCCATTTTCCAATATGGCCCTGCAATAACACGCCCTCGCTGCGTTTTATTGAAGCCAACCCAAAAGCTGCCCTGAAAAACTGCAAGAAATGCGCCACTGATATAACGCATTGATTTTTAAAAGGTTTAAAAAATACCCTTGAAAACAACAACAATTTCAACGACAAAACGTAAAAGAATCTGACAGCGACATCACAGCCTCCAGACTGACAGTCCCGCCGCTTCCACGTCACCTTTATCCAGCACTGACTTAACATCGATAACCACACCATTGGCAGACATCAACGCCTGGATACCGGCCAGGGGCAGCTCCCTGTACTTGCGGTGAGGCACCGCCAATACCACCGCGTCCAGACCAGTCAGCTCATCCCAGCCACAGAGTTCCAGCCCATATTCATGCCTGGCCTCCCGCGCCGATGCCAGGGGGTCATGTACCTGTATGTTGCACTGGTAATCCGCCAGCTCGCGAATGATGTCCACCACCTTCGAGTTACGCAGGTCCGGGCAATCCTCCTTGAATGTGAGCCCCAGTACAGCAACCTTGGCGCCATTCAGCTCCTTACCGGCTTTCAACAGCTTTTTGACTGTCTGCTCTGCCACAAACTTGCCCATACCATCATTGATATGGCGCCCCGCCAGAATGACCTGGGGATGGTGACCGGCCGCCTCTGCCTTATAGGTAAGGTAGTATGGATCAACACCAATACAATGGCCACCAACCAGACCTGGCCGGAACGGCAGGAAATTCCACTTGGTGCCGGCAGCCTCCAGTACTTCCAGGGTATCGATATCAAGGCGATTAAAAATAATCGCCAACTCATTCATCAGGGCTATATTGAGATCCCGTTGCGTGTTCTCAATCACCTTGGCAGCTTCCGCCACCTTTATGGTCGCCGCCGGGTAAACGCCCGCAGTGACCACAGTCCCATACAGTTTAGACAAACGCTCCAGCGTTGCCGGGCTATCACCCGCTACCACTTTTACAATCGTCTCCAGGCGATGCTGCTTATCACCCGGGTTAATCCGCTCCGGGGAGTAGCCCACATAAAAGCAGTCGCCGCCCCCCTCTCCCCTGCCCGCCCAGCGCAAACCCGACCGAGCCTCAAGTATCGGGACACAATACTCTTCTGTGCAGCCCGGATAGACGGTTGACTCGAACACTACCGTGGTACCGGCACGCATGACGCTGCCAACCGCCTCACACGCTCCCGCCAACGGCGACAGGTCCGGCTGGTGCGCGTGATCAATGGGCGTAGGCACCACAACAATGATCACGTCGGCGGCGGCCAGAGCCACTGCGCGACTGGTGAAGCTCAGTTTCGTGGCAGACCGCAGCTGCGCGCCATCCACCTCACCGCTGGGGTCTCGCCCCTGGCGGTAGTGATCCAGCTTCTCCTCGTTAAGGTCAAAACCGATGGTTGTAAAGTGCTGACCGAAGGCTACGGCGAGGGGCAGACCAACGTAGCCCAGACCAACGATACCAACCGTTTGCATACTCTTTTCCCTCTAGGAGACTCTCGCACAGTTAAACTGCACTATTGTGAAGATAATGAGATACCACCGGCGTCAGGGCGTCAGGTGGTCGAGATACCACTCAGCGGTCTGCTGTAAACCCGAGGCTGCTGAAAACCGGGGTTTGTAACCCAGCAATCGCTCTGCCCTGGAGATGTCCGCCAGCGAGTGACGCACGTCACCCTGGCGAAACTCACGGTAAACCGGCTCCTGCGCGGCCACCTCCGGGTTTCGGGTGGCAACCAGTTCGCGGATAACGGCAAAAAGCTCGTTCAGGGTAGTTCTCTGCCCATAAGCCACGTTGTAAACCTGGTTGACAGCCTCCGGCACCTGCGTGATTGCCGCCAGCAGATTGGCCTGCACCGTGTTATCGATAAAACAGAAATCCCGGGAGGTCTCACCATCACCATTGATGTAACAAGGCTCCGACGCAATCAGGTTGCCAAACCAGCGGGGAATAACCGCCGCATAGGCACCATTGGGATCCTGACGCGGACCAAATACATTGAAGTAACGCAAACCTATAGCCTCGATACCATAAGTTCTCGCGAACACGTCGGCATAAAGCTCATTGACATATTTGGTCACGGCGTAGGGAGAAAGGGGCCTGCCAATCTGGTCCTCCACTTTAGGCAGACCAGGATGATCACCATAGGTCGAGGAGGACGCGGCGTAGACAAAACGGCCAACGGCCTTTTGGCGCACCGCCTCCAGCATATTAACGAAGCCATCGATATTTACCGAGTTGGTATTCAGCGGGTTTTCAATGGAACGGGGCACACTCCCCAGTGCGGCCTGGTGCAGAACGACATCCACCCCTTCACAAGCAGAGAGGCAGGTATCCAGGTCGCGGATATCGCCTTCTATAAAAGTGAAATTACCCCACTGCTCAACGGTCAGCATACCTTGCACATCGTCGAGATTTCGCTGGGAGCCAGTAGCAAAGTTATCGAGACCGACAACCACTTGCCCGCACTCAAGCAAGCATTCCAACAGGTTGGAACCAATAAAGCCGGCCACCCCGGTTATCAACCAGGTTCTGGGGTGTGATTTCAGGTTGCTGGACAACTCAGGCAAGAGCATCGCGTCAATGTTCCTTTTGTCTACCGCTATTGCTGTGAATAACCGTCGCTTTGCAGTCGACGACAGGGCTTCCGGTGCCTTGGGCAAACCCTATCACATCAGCATAAAACTGGGTAATCTATATTACTGCAAAAGCAGAATAAATATGCCCCTGGAACGTAAGGATTGCGACCCGTGTCTATCAGCGAGATGACTGCCGCCAGTTATGGCACCGTGATATTGGGCTACTCAGTACTGGGAATTCTGACGCTGATATCCTACCTGAAGAACCGCAGCGGCAAAGCACTCCTTGCCCTCTGCCTGGTGAGCACCCTGTGGGCGACCACCATCGTCTGCGATCGCTACTACCCGCTACCAAACCCGGTCCTGCTATTGCTGGAGTGGGCTCGTTTCCAGTGTTGGATACTGCTGCTGTGCCAGATCCTGAGTCCAGACCAGGAAGAGAACCCGGCTACCGAAGATGCTAATGCCTCCAGACTGCAGCGGGTCTGCCTGATCTGGGCCGGGGTAAGTTTCCTCGCCCTGATTGGCCCTCAGCTGGCGATCCGCATTTGGCCATCGCTGGATCTGCCGCAGCTCCTCCACTACCCACAGGGGTACAGCAAGTTCGAATTTGTGATTTTCCTGCTGAGTGCCATCTCTGTGCTGCTGCTGACCGAGCAGATTATCAGGCACAGTAACAGCACCCAGCTGTGGGCGTTAAAACTGCTCTGTATCGCCGCCGGGGCTGTCATGTGCTTTGACTTCGTGCTCTTCAGCGACGGCCTGATGTTCGGGCAAATGGCCAGCGAATTCTGGGTTGCCCGCGGTTTTATCAACTGCATGGTCATACCACTGCTGGGGGTAGCCGCCGCCCGCTATCGCAACATGCAGCTGGAGATCCATGTCTCCAGACAGGTGATCTTTCATTCGGCCACTTTTTTGGCCGCAGGTGCCTATCTTCTCGCCATGTCAGGAGCCGGCTATTACGTCCTGTACCTGAGTGGCTCATGGGGAAATCTGCTGCAGATCACCTTTTTGTTCGCAGCCTTTTTGCTCATGGCCATGCTGCTTATGTCCCACAAATTAAGGGCATTATCACGAGTCTGGCTGAGCAAGCATTTTTTCAGCTACAAATACGATTACCGGGAAAAGTGGCAGGAATTTACCGCCGAGCTGGCCATCAGCGAGGGTGAAATTCCGGCCCGAAGCTGCGCCGCCATGTGTAAGCTGGTACACGCCTCCGGCGCCATCGTCTGGGTGGATACCGGCAACGATCACTATCAAATGCTGGAAAACTGGCACGCGCCCATGCCTCTCGCCGACAGGGAGATCATGAATAAAGACATTGGCCGGATTGCCGACTTCATGACAGAAACCGAGTGGGTTATCGACCTTGACGAATACCGGTCGCAACCAGAGCAGTACGCCAACCTCACCCTGCCGGAGTGGCTACTGGATATACCCAAAGCCTGGCTTCTGGTACCGCTGCTTTACCAGCAAGCCGCTCTCGGCGTCATGTTCCTGAAACGCTCGGACATCAGCAGCAGCATCAACTGGGAAGACCGGGATCTTCTCAAAGCGGGAGGACGCCAGGCCGCCATAATGCTGGCCCAGTACCAGTCCGAGCAACTCCTGTCTGAAGCAAGGCAATTTGAGGCCTACCATCGGCTCTCGACCTATGTGATGCATGACCTGAAGAATATCCTGGCGCAACTCACCCTGGTGGTAACCAATTCGGCCAAACACAAGCACAACCCTGAATTTATTGACGACGCGCTGTATACCATTCAGAACTCTGTCGACCGGATGACCCGCCTGCTGCAGCAGATGAAATCCGGCCAGAGGGAGATGCAACACACGCAGGTCAGCATCCGCGATGCCATTTTGGCAGCCGTAGAATCCAGACAGCACGCAGCCCCTAGACCGGCTTGTCAGCAGCTGCCCCCGGAGGACACCACCATAGAGACGGACTTCAACCAACTGGTCAATATATTCTGCCATCTGCTCCAGAACGCCCAGGAAGCAACCCCTTCCGATGGCACCATCTCCGTGGCATCAGACTACACAGACGGCTCAATTGTGATTACCATAACAGATACGGGTTGCGGCATGACCGAAGAGTTCATCAAGCACCGGCTGTTCAAACCGTTTGACTCCACCAAAGGCCTCACTGGCATGGGGATTGGAGTCTATGAATCCCGCCAGTACGTTCAGTCGTTGGGCGGCCACCTGGACGTCACCAGCTCTCCAGGACAGGGAAGTTGTTTCACGATTTCCATACCTGCTGGCAACAAGGACACCGCGCAGGGGCAGGCAACCCAATCAATTGCTTAATGCCACCCCTCCTGCCCGGATAGCACGATTGTAAGGATGACAAGAAATGGGATCTGACAACCGCCAACTGCTCATAGTCGAGGATGACCCCGGTCTGCAAAGCCAGTTGCGCTGGTGTTTCGACAATTACGATGTAAGTGTCTGCAGCAACCGTACCGATGCCATAGCGGCGGTACGACGCTGCTCCCCGGGAGTCGTATTGCTGGACCTGGGGCTGCCTCCGGATCCCGGGGGTGTCACCGAGGGGATGGAATCCCTGAAACAGATTCTCAGCCTTGCCCCTGCCACTAAAATCATTATTGTCACCGGCACCCACGACAAAGAGAACGCCGTCAGGGCAATCGGCCTCGGTGCCTACGACTTTTACCAAAAGCCGGTAGAGGCCGATATTCTGCAACTTATGGTGGATCGGGCTTACCGGGTTTATGAGCTCGAACAGGAAAACCGCAGCCTGCAAACGGAGCGCCGGCAAGGGCCTTTGGCCGACATTGTTGGTGCCAGCCCGCAGATAGAAAAGATCTGCAGAACCATCGAGAAGGTCGCGCCCAGCAATATCACGACCCTGCTACTGGGTGCCAGCGGAACGGGTAAAGAAGTATTTGCACGCGCGTTACACAATATCAGCCCACGGGCTAAAAACCGCATGGTCGCCATCAACTGCGCCGCCATCCCGGAAAACCTGCTGGAAAGTGAGCTGTTTGGCTACGAGAAAGGTGCGTTTACCGGTGCCGCCAAGCAGACTCAGGGCAAGATCGAATACGCCGACGGTGGCACCTTGTTCCTGGACGAGGTTGGCGACCTCCCCCTGGAGCTGCAGGCCAAGTTATTACGCTTTTTACAGGAGCGGGTCGTCGAACGTGTCGGCGGCAGGAAAGAGATTCCCGTCGATGTACGTATTATTTGTGCGACCCACCAGGACCTGAATTCACACATCAGGGACGGGCGCTTTCGCGAAGACCTGTTCTATCGCATCAGTGAAATCACCATCAATATTCCCCCGCTGTGTGACCGGGAGGGGGACGCCCTGTTACTGGCCCGTAACTTCCTGAATCGCTACAGCACTCAGCTGGGCAGAAATATAAAGGGCTTTACCGATGAAGCCCTGCACACCATTGAGCGCTACTCCTGGCCTGGCAACGTGCGCGAGCTGGAAAGCCGTATCAAACGTGCGGTGGTGATGGCGGACGGCAGCCAGATAACGCCGGAAGACCTGGAGCTGGAGGTAGCAGATGAAGAGCCTACCCCGTTCAACCTGAAGCAGATTCGCGAAAATGCAGAGAAGAACGCCATTCTTCGCGCCCTGAATCATGCCAATAACAATATATCGGAAACGGCGAAGAACCTGGGCGTAACACGCCCTACGCTCTACAATATGCTGGAAAAATATAACCTGAAACCGTGAGACGGTCTTTCTTAAAACCACTAAAAAGGCCCGCACATTGCGGGCCTTTTTAGTACTGCGTGTATCTGTATTACTTACGTGGCACAGTCACCAAACGTCGAATTAGCGTGCCCCCTTCTGGAACAGCATGACCTCCACCGTCTGGATCAGTATGTAGAGATCCAGGAATACCGAGTGGTTTTTGACGTAATAGAGGTCGTATTTGAGCTTTTCAATGGAGTCTTCATCGGACGACCCATAGGGGTAGCAGAGCTGTGCCCAGCCTGTAAGCCCCGGAGCAAGACGATGACGTTCGGAGTAGAGACTGTTGAGGTTGGAGAGATTTTCTACAAACTCCGGGCGCTCCGGGCGCGGCCCCACCAGACTCATATCGCCCTTGATAATATTCCAAAGCTGCGGTGTCTCATCCAAGCGGCACTTGCGTATCACCCTGCCGACCCGGGTCACACGGGAATCACCCTGACTGGCCCACTGAGCACCGGCAGAGTTTTCCGCATCAGTCCTCATACTTCGAAACTTGTAGATGGTGAACGGCTTTCCTCCCCGGCCAACCCGCACCTGCGTATACAACACTGGAGCCCTGAGACCCGACTCGAGGCGAATCGCAATTGCAGTCAACAATATAAAGGGTGACAGGGCCAGACCAACAACAGTTGCTCCCAGGATGTCGACCAGCCGCTTTTCCATATAACGGTAGTAGTTATTGGTAAATCCCTGAGCGTAGATCAGCCAGCTGGATTTAATCAATTCAAGCTGAACCAGGGCCGCCTCCCGCTCAAAGAAGTCGAGGTCATCGGTAACTTCTATGCCGCTCATCCGGCAGTCGAGGAGCTGGTCAATGGGCAGACCCACCCTGCGATCATCCAGGGCAATAACAATTTCATCAACGTGGTTTTTCAGGGCGTAGGAGCAAATGTCATCCATTTTCAGAAGTTTCTCCGGATTGACATAGCAGTGCTGACAACCCTTGGAGGGCAGGAACCCCAACAGACTAAAACCGCGCACATCCGACTTGCGGCGCAACATATCAATTTTCCGGGCTCTTTTTCCCGTACCCAAAACCAGGATCTTGCGCTGCAGAACCCGGCCATCCACGAACGAATCAAACAGCAGGCGAAGCGTGGGAAACACCACCAGGGAGGCCGCGCCGGACAACAGGATTTCAAGCCCGGTTACAGGCAATGGCAGCACCACAGACACCCCGTAACACAGAAGCATCGCAAACATGACGCCGGCGGCGATCCGCAGAATCACACCACTCAGCCGGTTCCTCTGGCGGGTATCGTAGAGGCCCATGGAAGCATAGGAGACAATCAGGACCCCGGCAAAAAGGAGTGATGGAACCGCAGCCACCTGCCCCACCAGATAAAACTGAACTACCCCCATTAAGGCAGCGGCACTGACCAGCTCAAGCGCCAACAACCAAAGGTAAATGACGTGTACGATGTGGCCGGCAATTCTTACATTGCCGCGAAGGAAATGAATTCTGGAAAAACGGGAGGTGTTATCGAGGGAATTTCCGTTGGAGCGCCCATCCTTTGCAGGTGTAGCTCCGGGCAACGGCTGCCCTTCCCTCCTTGGTTTCCTGCCCTGCGACTGCACCTGGGCTTCAACTTGTGTCATCCCTTCATCTCCATGTCCTGAGTAACTCTTCCAACACGTAATCCATTTACACGTTGCACACCACAAACCAACCCCTGAGGAACAATTTACTGCCCTCGGAAAAATTCAAATGAGGAGTTAGGCGTCTTACCACTATAGTCGAGTCAGTAAATATTACAACTCACTCCGATAGCCCAAAAAATGCTAATAAAAACAACTGATGAGACAAATAAATTATAAGCGGATGATTTATGCGCCTGACATAAACCCTCTCACGCCTCCAATATCAAACAAGAGACTCATCGATTGAGCTGTCACCTCCCAACCCATCATCAGGATCGCACATAAACTTTATTATATTGTTACCGTACTCCAAAACCCCTTCGCTGCGCCTTGACTCAAGGACTTTTCTGACTTCATCCTCCCTGACCCTGGCATTGCGGGCAATTTGTGCTGGCCCAATCTTGATCTCCCGGACACCCTCCTGCTTTCTGCTGGGTAACGCAGACCGCCACAGTTCCTTGAGGGCAAAATTCACCCTCGCCGTTTGCGGCGAGAATGCCTGCACCATCGTCAGCTCATTCGCATTACGTATCATTCTGGCAAAGTGCTGAAACAACTGCGTCATATGCTCGGGGTCGTTTTTCAGGGAATCGAACATATGGGACCGCTCAATGGTTATTAGCTCTGTATTCATCAAGGCGGTTGCTTTAGCCGAGCGGTGTTCTCCATCAAAGACGGCTATTTCACCGAATAGCGCCCCACGGGCAAGATTGGCGAACACCATCTCATTACCTTCAGGGTCCGTTCTCGAAATGGCTATGCACCCTTCATCCACCACATAGGTATGACTGGCCACATCCCCCTGATCGAACAGAACCTCACCGGGAGACAACAAAACCCGTTCAAAGTCACCACAAAAGTTATCCAGCCAGAAGTTGTCGACCTTTTTTCTGAGATCCCCAAATGCCCAATCGGTCAGCTCGTCATAAGCCGCCGCAATCGGGATCATCTGATCCTGAACACTGTCGCGCCATTCGGCATTACCCACCACCTTGAAACCGATGCGCTTGTACAGCGACAAGGTATCTTCTGCGATCGAGCCCAGCACATGGGTGGCCCCCATACTGGTGATGGCCCAGCCAAAGGCTTTAAAAATAGCGAAGAGAACGTTACGACGATTTCGCCAGTCTTCGTGGGCCACCAGCATACTGCCACTGACAAACTTTAGTGGCTTTCTTTTTTTGGCTTCTATTTCTTTATTTTTCTTCTCCGCTTCGGCCCGGAATTCCGAAAAATCGAAGTATTGCTCCGCCGGCAAGCCAATACCGCTATCCTCGTTAACCCGCATGGCGGCGATTGCGATGCCATCTGAATAGGCAATCAGGTTCACTACTCCGGGAACGGCATCAAAATGATCAATTATTCGTGGATTGGTAGCGGATACCGCTGAAAACTTACCGCGCTCTTCCACATAAACCTGATGACGGAGTCGGTAGACGTCGTCCAGCTCTTTAGAAGATTTAGCAATCTTGATTACTATCGCCATTAAACGCTCCAAACGCCCTTATCAATGCTGCAACACCGTTTGCACCCAAACATCCTCCCTGGCACAGATTCAGTCCGGTCAGAAATCTGACCCAAAACATAAACCCTGAACCTGAACACACCTGAATTATACGCTTAGATTCCTTGTTCTGATGAAACACAGAACTCACGAGGTTTATAAAATTGAGAAAGTCGGCACTAAACACGATCGAAAACAAATATCACGCCACTGCAAAAAATAAATCAAGCGCCAAAACTGTCTCCCTGCATAACATCAGAGATCACCACACCGGGAACTAAAGGCGACTTTGTTTGCAGCAACAACCAGCCCGAAACCCACTGGAAAGGACAGGAAGCTAAATCTTCTGTGCATGTTTTAAAACAGAAAAAAATAGCCCCTTCCAGGAAGGGGCTATTCGTCGGTGTGGCTCAGGAGGGAGAGACGCTTACTTTTTCAGGCGCTTTCTGCGGCCACCGGCCAGGCCCATCATCAGCAGACCCAGACCCATGATGGAGAGAACTTCGGGCTCGGGAACTGCTGCACTGATACCCTTGACACGGAGATCCAGGTCATCAAGGAGGCCGCCTTCATTGAAGACATTCAGCACCAGGTTGATCTTGTTGACACTGGTCAGATCAGCCGCACCCCCGACACCGCACTCTACGTTGACAGCGGCACAATTACCCCACAGGGCAAACGGAAGGTAGAACACCTGACCAGGCTCGACCACAGGAGCCGCTTCCAGAGTCACAAGAGACCAGACATCAGCACTTGTTTCTACATAGATCTGGAAGAACCACTGGTTGGGGCCGCCACCGTCAGAAGATTCAACGTCAATTGACAGAGTATCGATCGCACCACCGATGGTAAGATCCACACCGCCGAGGCCAACCGCCGCGCCACCAACACCGGCACCATCCCATGCAATCACAGCCTGACCTTCTACGTTGGTATCGTTGCTGAAGTTAAACACACCGTCATAGACAAACGCTGTAGAACTTGCAGCTGTTGGAACACAACCGGCGATACAGGTTACTGACACATCACGATATTCGCCCAGGATTGTGGACAAAGGGCCGTCTGTGCCATTAGCTGTTGTCAAATTTGTGTCCGTAGTGACGACGAACGGACCAGGGCCAACAGTATCAAAGAAGTCGATAACGACTTCGTCCGCGTGGGAAACCGCACTTGCGGCCATAAACAGCGGCAGCGCCATCGCGCTTAAAAATCTTTTCATAGTCTTTCTCCTAGCCCCGCATCCATCAGACTGAGCCATTTCCGTTGATTTGAAAAAGAGTTTGTTAAAAGCATCCATACTTAATCCGTCCCTCAAAGTTAAGCCTTCTGGTAACACCCTCCCGGATAACGGGAAAGGTTTTCTCTACCGACACAGGTTATAAAGCCAAAGCCGTGCCATGTTTATTTTTTCTATATTTTACAGAAGGTTAACGAAACCAAACTGAAATTGAGGAAGGAAACAGCGACATAATGTAAAGGATACCGACACCCATCCAGGCGACACAGTCGCGATGGTATTTGCCTGCCAGCTCCACCCGCTCTGGATTCTTTAAACCTGGCTGATCTATAGTAGCCCTACGCGCCAAAAGGACCGTTATCCTGTAAAAAAAGCTGTCTATATAAGAATTACAGCTATTCAAAATTAGTTTATATGCGCGATAGGCATTTAGAATAAGCATCAGGAACCAGGGATTCAGGAGAAATCAATGAAAGGATGTATTGGCGGCAAATCGATGCCTGTGAATTTGACAGGCTCGTCTCTGCAGCTCCCCCGTAAAGACACCAGGCCACTCTTGCAACGACGGGCATCAACAGTCACAAATCTGATGGCTGCCATGCTGTTGGCAGGGCTTATAACCGGTTGCCAGCCAGAACAGGACCCTGATGTTCTGTTCCAGGAAGCCAGACATTCGATGGACAGCGGTGACGTCAATGCCGCCATCATCCAGTTGAAGGTCATTCTGCAGGAATACCCCGGGCACCTCCCTTCGCGCATCCAGATCGGGCGCCTCTACCAAACTATCGGTGACCCACTGGCTGCTGAAAAAGAGCTCGAGTATGCCCTGAACCGTGGCGGTGACAAAGATGCCATCATACCTGCCCTGCTGAGTATCTATGTCACTCTGGGTCGGGCCGAAAAGGCGGTCGATCTGCCGGTAGAGGACCTGACACCCGAAAACCTAGGTATCGCCTACGCCTTCCAGTCCCAGGCCCAGTTGATGCTGGGCAATGAAGACAAAGCACAAACCCTGCTGGATAAAGCCAATGAGCTCTCCGGCGAAAGCCCGGAAGTCAAGACCACTTCCGCAGCGTTTTCCCTTGTTGATGACCGGGAGCAGGCCAAACAATTGCTGCGCGAGGTAGTAGAAAAGGATCCTGCCTACGCGCCGGCCTGGAGCCGCCTCGCGGTTATCTATGACGCGGAGAAGGATCCGGGCTCTGCCGAGGAAGCCTATGATGAAGCCATCAAGCTGAATGGCGGGGTAGTCGATTACCTCAGACGCGCCTCTCTGAGACTCAGGAACGGCAATCTGGATGGCGCCCAGGCCGACGTCAATGTCGCCCGCAAGATGGCTCCCAACTATTTCGAACTGGACTTCCTGCAGGGGCAGATCTACATGGCCCAAAACAGGCTGGAAGATTCACAGAACGCCTTCCTGCAAACCTACTCCAAGAAAGCCGATTTCACCCCCGGGCTCTACTATCTGGCACTGAACAGCTATCTGCTGCAACAGTACGATACCGCACTTGATCTGGCGGAAACCTACTATCAGGAAGCCGGGCAGAATCTGCCAGGCCGACTGCTGCTAGCGCAGGTGTTATTGAGGCAGGGTAATTTCCTGAGACCGATCGAACTGCTGCAAAGCTCTGCCGAGGAAGAGCCCGAAAACCTGCAGGTCATCGCCACGCTTGCCGACGCCTACCACGGTGCTGGCCAGTTTGATAAAGAACTGCCCCTGTTAAACAAACTGACAGCCCTGAGAGGCGACTCGGAATTCCTGCAATATCGCCGCATTGTGGCCCAGCTCCGCAGCGGGAAGGCACAGGAAGGTCTTGCGCAAGCACAGAGTGTCCTGGCCAGCAAACCGGACAACTGGCCGGTTGCGCAGGCACTGGTTCAGTATCACTCTGTCGCCCGCTCCTTTGATAAAGCCCTGGAGGCCGCACAGAGTTTCGCCCGCAACAACCCGGATAGCGCCCAGGCCTTCAATCTGCTCGGCGTCAGCCAGCTTCAGGCCGGGCAAACAGCAGAGGCAAAAGCGAGCTTTGCCAAAGCCCATTCACTGGAGCCGTCCAACATCAAGATCCTGCACAATATGGCGCTGGTAGCCCTGACTGAAAAAGATATCTCAAGTGCCAAGTCCTACTACCAAAAAGCACTCAAGACCGATGCAACCGACCTGGCAACACTGCTCAAATTAGCCGCACTGGAACGAGCGGATGACAAGAAAGCCTTTGTCTCGCACCTGCAGACAGCGATCACCCATCATCCGGAAGCACTGCATCCCCGCTATTTGCTGGCACGCTACTACCTGGAAAACCGGGAGACGGAGAAAGTCCTGCGCACCCTGGGTGACTACAACGTCTACGACACCTACAACCGGGAGATAGCCCTGTTGCAGGCAGAATATTATTTCTATACCGGTGACAGTAAGGAAGCCGAGCGCCTGTGCGACCTGACGATCCGGAACAACGCCGACGACATCGATGCCCTGTTCCTCAAATCGCAGTTGCTCAGACTCAGGAAGGAGGACGCAGCTGCGGGCAAACTGATTTCTCGCATCCTCAAACTTCAACCAGATTACCTGCTGGCTAATATTGACTACATTGACGATCTTACCCGGCGCAAGGATTTCAGCGGCGCAGAGCAACACGCCGAGCGCATGCTGGGCAAGTATCCGGGCAGTCCCCAGTTGTTGATGAAACTCGGTATTGCTCAGCGAGCGCTGGGGAAATCCAGTGAAGCCAGGGACAGCCTTGAGCAGGCCTATAAGAATGCACCCGGCGCTGTCACCCTCGCCCCCTACGCCAGCCTGCTATTCGAGACTGAGCCCAACGAGGCCCTGTCGCTGCTTGAGGGACGTATCTCGCAGCACCCGGAGGAAGTCCCCAGCCGAAGTTTGCTTGCCGGTCTTTACCTGAAGGAAGGTCGGGAGACAGCCGCAGCAAAACAGTATGAAAGCATCCTCAAAACCGCCCCCAACAACCTGCTTGCCCTGAACAACCTGGCCTGGCTCTACCGGCAGGACAAGCCGGAAACGGCACTGGATTACTCGCGTAAGGCTACCCGCCTGCAGGCGGGCTCACCGCCACTGCTGGATACTCTCGCTGTGGTCCTGATGCACAATGAGTACTATGACCGGGCACTGGAAGCTATTAACGAAGCCACCCGGAACTCCACGCCCGGCCAGGGTGATCCCACCTATTTTTTCCATAAAGCCCAGATTCTGGATGCCATGGGCAAAAAGGATGAGAGCAAGCTGATCCTCAACGCACTGCTGGATAGCGAAACCGACTTTCCGGAAAAGGCGGAAGCGCAGGACATGCTCAAGCGTCTGTAAGTGAAGGTACGACGGATTCCGGGAGGCAGCAGTCTCCCGGGATTTTACGCACCGGCGGGCCTGACTAAGGTCTGTCTCCAGCAAAAATCCCCGGCAGGAATCCCTACCAAAGAATCCCCGCCCGGGAGCCAAACCAGCCTGAGGACTGGATGCCGGATAGCAGGTTCTTACCCTGCCTGCTTCCCGTTGCTGACAATCAAGTCCTGCAAGGGCTTACGCAGCGATCGTGAAACGGGTGCCTTGCCATAGCCCATCCGCCCCATGAACACGGCTCCGGATACATCGCCGTCGCCCAGGTGAGCCGCCAATTGGCTGGATAGCCCTTTCCGGACCAACGCAGCCTTTTCGGCCTGAGCACCGTCTTCTGTAAAGCTGACTCCATCCTGGTCATACTGTGCAAAGATCAGAGGTGTCATCTCCGGCTGAAACTGCAAGCCCAGCTTGTGTGACTCTAGCCAGACACGTTGCACTGCCCTGCCACCCTGCAGATAAAATTCAGGTGTGTTGCCTGGATTTTTTGCTACCAGAATAAAGTGTGCGCCACAAAAATAGCCCGGCAGGAAATCGAGTTCGAGCCGGGGCAGCCAGGTACCCGCCAGGTAACGGTTCATAAAGCTTACCCGCTGCCAGCTCTGCAGTGCCCAACGCATCAGTCTGATGGTCAGTGGATCCGCCCCGACCGCACGATCAGGGATACGATCTTCGCTGTAACGTGCGTTCCACTGGATCACCTGACGATGGACTTCGAACCCTTCCCGAATACTCAGGCGCAAGCCTGCGCTGAGAAACAGTAATTTCGCCATTTGCCAGCAGGAGCGGCGGTCAGCCATCCAGACCAGGTTATAGTCCTCACCGGCAGCCTGCTCCAACCGCTCCCGGATTGGGGCTGGCAGAGCGGTGGTTTTCAATGGCCGGCGCTGTACCGTACGGGACTTGACGTAGGGTAACCATGGGCTGCTGCTCAGCGCCGGATCATCGACAAGATCCACGTCCACGATCAGGCCCTGATCGTCCTCCCCCGGCTGGCAACGCCATTCAAGTTTCAACTGCTCCGCGCTCGCGGCGATATCCAGCGTCTCCAGCAGTGCACCGAGTGCTATCTGTGTCGCCCGCCCCTGCAGATCGTACACACACCAATCCCGGGTATCGCGGCTGTGGATCCGAAGACGTCTGGGCCCCAGGATTTCAAAACGCCACGGCTGTGTATTGTCCCCACTGGGGGCCCAGCGTGCCGACTCCAGGATTCCGCCCAGCACGGGGTCGGCTATGGTCAGTGCAGCGCCATTTCGCGGCTGATTCTGTTGCGGCGTCGGCGACGGTTTGTCCGGCTTGTGCAGTCTTTTACGGGCGTACAGCAACAACAACACCTGTATGGGATTGCGGTTACCCCACGGGCGCCAGGTCCTTTTCAGGCGGTTACGATAGGCATCGAAATGCAAGCCCCAGGGGGCCGCAACCACCTTGCCCCGGTTCAGCAGTATCTTCAGTGAATTGGTCGCGGCCACCGCGGCACACAATTCACAAGCCATAACCGTTGAAGGGCCTTTGCGATTATCCATATCCACCAGGCTGTCGTCGGTCAGGTAGGCAGCCTGCAACACCGAAGGCGCCAGGCCAATCAGGAAGCGCAGGCGACGCTCTTCTTCAGAACGCCCTTCCATGCAGAAGTAATCCTCGAAACTCATACCCCCTGGTCTGAAGCAGAGAAACGCTGTACCCATGCCCAGCGGAGCCGCAGTCAACGCCACCACGCCCTTCTCATAACAGGCCCCGAATACCTTGCGCCGGATATCGAGCACGAAAAAATCGAGCCCGTCGATATAGAGATCCACCCCCTCGAGGAACTCATCCAGGTTCGCCTCATTGACCCCTTCGGGAAACTGCCGGATCTGCACCTGTGGGTTGATGGCCCGGGCCATCTCCGCCACCACTTCGATTTTCGGGCGACCAATAGTGTTGAGGTTCGCCCCGGCCTGGCGATTGAAATTGCCAAGCTCGAACACATCCATATCCGAGATATGAAACCTGCCAACACCCAGCCGAGCCAACGTCAGCAGATGACTGCCGCCTACACCACCCAGCCCGGCAATGGCAACTGTCTTGGCCTGCAGGATTCCCTGCTCGGCTTCCGTTACCCAACCGATGTTGCGGGAGAAAGCTTCGTGGTAATCAAACCCTGTCACTGGCACTCCCGAATTCTGTGGTGCCGCGGCTGTTGCAGAGTTTGCAGCGCACTGTGATTGGCAAAAACCCGGTGAATCTCCTGGTACAGTTCACGCAGCTCGCCACGCAGACCGGCTTCCGCTTCAGTCGCGGTGATGTAATAAGGGGCACGATAGCCGTGATAGTAGATGGGGTTGCCTACCGGCTTCACCCGTATGCCCGCCCTGGCCAGCAACCGTGGCAGGAAGGGTTCAGTTACCATAAAAGCATTGTGTCGACCGCTTAGCATGGACAGGGCCGTACTGGCCAAAAACGCCGATACCGCTATCAGCGGGAATGTACGCCGTTCACTGCGATCAGGGTGCTCAACGGTGTCCGGCGCCCCCCACATATTCTGGCTTTCACCTCGCCGCTTGCGGAACTCCCGGGCCACCGCCAGCCGGGAGACCTCACAAAGTGACTCACGGGGCAAATCCAATGCCGTAAAAAAGCGTTCATCCAGGCTGGCCGAACAGTATTTTTCGAAGGGTAAGGGGTCCGTATCCCGGGACGCAAATGTGGGCACCATCCTCACGCAGCCTGCCGGACTGCCGGTGGGACGATGGCGGATCAGGCAGTGCAGGGATTGCTGGTCGAACTCGTCCTGCTCAAGATGATCTGGAAAGTGGGAACTCTCCTCAAAGCCGAACTCTTCACAGTAGACCCGGTATCTCAGCGCGTACACTTCCCGGAGCGATTGCGGATCGTCAGCCAGCTGCACGTCAAAATACTCTTGAAACGTTTGGCTCAAAGTGGGGTTGGCCATAGAACACGTCCTTCCATGCAGACCTTTGTCATTCTGTTGTTGATTGTAAACTCCCGACGCCGTCAGTCACCCATGACTGACGCTGATTGTCGCTGGATACTACAGCTGGTTTTCTGAAACTTGATCTACTTCTGAATCTTCAGGTGCGCCACAAAGCCATCCAGGGCCTCGGACAACAGATCAAATACACTGGCAAACCCCTGCTCCGTGCTGTAGTAGGGATCAGGCACTTCCTGATCCCGGACGGGTTCACTGGCGAACAGGGTAATCAGACTGGCACCCGCCGGCATGTCACCGTCGCACATCTCGGCCAATACTGTCAGGTGGCGCTGGTTCATCACCAACACGTAGTCCGCCTGCTGCAGCTCCCTGGGTTTCAGTTGCCGGGTGCGCATTTTACCCAGGTCCACCCCGTTTCGCTGACTCACACGTACCGCCCTGGGATCCGCCTTCAGACCGGCTACCGGCACGCGGATACCCCGGGACTCCACTTTCACCTTGATGCCTTTTGCCTGGGCGGACAACTTGCTTTTGAGAATCCCTTCCGCCATCGGCGAACGGCAAAGGTTGGCGGTACACACCACCAGGACTCGAATCGCAGCCACTAGCGCACCTGCTTCAGCAGATCGTTTACATAGCGAACCGGGATGGCGTAGGTGATGCCAGAGGGGGCCTGTAACAGGGTCTCCTTGGTCTGCTTCACAAAGACACTGTTGACCACGCCTACCACCTCCCCGCTCCGGCCATCAAAGACAGGGCTACCACTGTTGCCCGGATAAGCGATGGCATCCAGCTGGTAGACCTCGAAAGGCTGGCGTAACGCTTTGATCTGGGCGGCACTGAGAGTGCCCGAGGAGATAGCAGGGATGACCAGAGGTGTCCTGGCAGAAATAATGGTTTGGTTGGTGACCGGAAACAGCCCCAGCACCATACCCAGGGGAAAGCCGGTAAAGAACACGCTCTCCCCCTCGCGGATCATGTCATTTTTAGCCAGCTTCAGTGGCTTGAAGTTCAGCGTGGTCTGTATCCGCAGGACCGCCAGATCGTGCTCAACATCCTTGGCCACAACTTCGGCAGAATGAGCAGTGACCTTTTGCCCGCGGCCGACAAACACCGTCAGCTTTTCGTTGTTCTCATCATCCAGTTCCCCGGGCACCACATGCAGGTTAGTCACCACGGTACGCCCATCCGCCACCAGGAAACCGGTGCCTTTAAACACCACAGGAGGGTTCTTGGGGTTAGCCGTCTTCACCGGTCTCATGGTGCCAACGACCACCACACCAGGCCTCACCACCTCCAGCAGATCCGCAAGTTCTGCGGCCCTGAGCGGCGTATTGACCAACAGCAGTAGCACTGCCAATACGATCACGGATCCCTGACGAAGCACATAGTCCATAGTTACCATCCCTGTTATCAGCACGATCTCTTCTGTTGAGATCAGTGTAGCCCGCCTGGGCGCATTGCCGGGCGACCCATGACTCAGCCTGCCCCGCCTCTGTCGCCTAAGACTACCCGACATAATCCTCCGGGGAAACCTTCCGCCAACCACTTACGGAGGCCGCAGGCAGATCCACCCATCGCCCCTGTGGTAAGATGCCTGCCTACCGTAACCCAGTGATGACAAATACCCCTGCCTGCCCCATGAATTCATCCTTACACGCCCCACACCACGCCTTCTGTCTGGCCCCCATGATGGATTGGAGTGACCGGCACTGCCGCTATCTCTGGCGGCTGATCAGCAGGCACGCTGTCCTCTATACAGAGATGGTCACCACCGGTGCCCTCATACACGGGGAGCGGGCCCGCTTCCTGGACTTCAATGCCGAAGAGCACCCGCTGGCGCTGCAATTGGGCGGCAGCGATCCCGCAGACCTGGCCACCTGCAGCCGCATGGCTGAAGAGTGGGGCTATGATGAGGTCAACCTCAACTGCGGCTGTCCCAGCGACCGGGTACAAAACGGCATGATCGGGGCGATTCTGATGGCCCACCCACAGCGGGTGGCCGATTGCATCAAAGCCATGCAGGACAGCACCAGCATCGAAGTTACCGTGAAGCACCGTATCGGTATCGACGACATGGACGACTACGCCGGCATGTGCAACTTCGTCGAAACCATCGCCGCCACCGGTTGTCGTACCTTCATCGTCCATGCCCGTAAAGCCTGGCTGAAGGGACTGAGCCCCAAGGAAAACCGGGAAGTCCCTCCTCTGCAATACGGCATGGTCCGGCAGCTCAAGCGTGACTATCCGGAGTTGAACATCATTATTAACGGCGGTCTGCAAACCCTGGAGCAGTGTGAAACCCTGATTCATCCACACGACGACGAGAGCGCCCTGGATGGCGTGATGGTGGGGCGGGAAGCCTACACCAATCCGTACCTGTTGGCGGAAGTGGACAGTCGCTTTTACGATGACCACCACCCTATCGCCGACCGTCAGGCGGTGGCACTGGCGTTCCGCAATTACTGCGCCGGACAACTGGAGCAAGGACTGGAACTGAAGTACATGACCCGTCATATGCTGGGGCTGTTCCAGGGGCTGCCCGGCGCGCGCAAGTTCCGTCGCCACCTGAGCGAAAATGTCCACCGCCGGGGTGTTGGCATCAACTTGCTGGACGACGCGCTTGCACTGGTGTGCAGGGAATCCATTCATCCACACAGTAATCGGGAATGACAGGTGCTGACTAACTTGAAAAGCGCTCTGCGCGAACTTTTGGGAACCACGACCGAGGTTGAAGACGACTCCAGGGCACGGGAGCTGGCGGCGGCGGGACTGATGCTGGAAGTGGCCACTGTCGACCACCACCTGGATGCCAGCGAGATGCAAACCCTGCTGCAGGAGCTCGGCCAGCAGTTCCACCTGGATGGGGAGACCCTGCACAACTTGGTGGAGCGGGCCCGCAACAATGCCAGCCAGAACACCTCGGTCTACCCGTTTACACGCTACGTCAACGATCACTTCACGCAGGAAGAGAAGTTTGACCTGCTCACCGGCATGTGGCGAATCGCCTACGCTGATCTCAACCTGGATAAGTACGAAGAGTACACCATCCGCAAGATCGCCGATCTTCTGCACATGAGCCAGAGCGACTTTATCCGCGCCAAGGTTATCGCCCGAGACGGCTGACAGCCGGGCACAACTCCCCGGGGATCCTTGGGGACGTGAGAAGTTGGCTAATACACGGCGGGAGACGGAAGATCCGGGGGACGGCTACTGACTGTTCTCCAGAGTCCGTACCAAATCCTGAAAAGTGTTTTGGTTCTTCTCGTTCAACTGCATGAGTATCCGATGCGCCTCCAGCACCTTGGCGCGGGCCTGCTGCTCGGACATCTCCTCACATACCAGCGCCTGGATGGAGGCATCCGCCACCGAGGAGGGCTTCTCCTGCAGGATATCGAAGATCTCGCCGAACCCCATGGAATCCAGCAGTCGGTTCATACCCGGTGTGGTGGCTATTACCGAAGGACGTAAATGCTTGCGCTGGTCAGCGAGAATGGAGATCTTGGCCATCAAACCCAGCGTGGTGCTGTCGATGGCATCGGCTTCCGAGAGGTCGAATATGATGGCCGCAAAATCGTCAGCGGCAAACATATTGTCAATAAACTGATCGAACGACATACACAGGGTCAGGCGTACATCGCCGACCATCCTGATCAGATACACACCATCGTGATCGGCTACCCAGATCTTACCTTGCGGCATAAATTCCTCGCGACGGGTCCTTATGCATGTCTGACGATACTGACTATGGCAATGTCATCCGGTGCTGCCGACAGCTCTTCCAGGCCCAATGCTGAACAGACTTCGGTCAGGCTTTTGCCACTGCAGGACAACAGTTTAAGCAAATATTCCTCTTTTTCCAGCAAATCCTTGGCGGGCATCACCTCCAGAATGCCATCGGACAGGGCTAGCAGATGCCCATCAGCGGGGAATGGGTGGCGGAAGATTTCCCAGTCATGGTCGGGGAACAGGCCCAGCGGTGCCCCTTTACCCTGCAGGTAGTGAGCCCCATCGCCGGAGACCAGTACCGGCAGCGGCAAATGACCGGCCACACCGTAGTGCAGCAGGTTCTCCTGCAGGTCGATAACACCCACCAGGCACGTCATATGAGTGCCCAGCCGGGACTCCAGCAGACGCCGGTTAATCTCCTGCAGCCACTCCTTGAGATCACTGTCGATTTTTGCGTAGTGCCGGAAAGACTGACGCTCATTAAAGATCTCCGTCGCCACATGCTTCATCCAGATGGTCACAAATGCCGATGAAGCACCGTGTCCGGCAACGTCGATCAGGTAGAAGGAGATATAGCGATCGGAGGTGTAGGCCAGGTCGACAAAGTCGCCACTGAGGAACAGGGAGGGAATAACCCGGTGCTCCACGGAGTAGGAGCCCTTGGTAACCGGCGTGGGCGGCAACAGGTGTTGCTGGACCCGGCGGCCGGCGCGCTGGTCTCTCTCCAGGGTACGCAGGTGATCACGCAGCTCGCGATTGGCCCGCTCCAGGTCGTGTCGATACTGGCGATTCTCCGCCAGCAGGTCACGGCGCTCCAGGCTTTTGCTGACGGCATGTACAAGCACTTCCATATCGGCAAAGGGCTTGACCAGAAAATCCGTGGCCCCCAGCCTCAAGGCGGCCACCACATCCCCCATCACACCCACGCCGGACATCACCAGCACCGGCGTGGCCGGGGACAACTGGCGGATTTGCTCCAGCAACTGCATGCCGTCCATACCCGGCATTTTAAGGTCGGTCAGCACCACATCCGGCTGCTCTTCGCGGAACAGCTCCAGTGCCACCTCTCCACCAGCCGCCTCAAACACCGTAAAACCACTGTCTTCCAGGTAGGCGACCACCCCCTGACGCACAATGCTGTCGTCATCTACGATGAGCAACTTACAGTTGTCTGTGGTCATTGGGAATTCCAGCTTCCGGGCCCTGGGGCGGTGCAGCGCTGCGTGATTTTCGCCAGCGGGAGCCGAGCCCCGGCGGCAGAAGAGTTGAACGCCATAAAAAGGGCTAACACTACTCCCATCAGTCTGGTGCTGCAAGTGCTTCCAAGGGGTGGAAAGCGGGCCTGAAGGCCGGGGAAACGCTGCCCTTAGCGGCCGCAGGTGAACGTGTCAGAACTCGTCAAAATCATCGCCGAAGTCAGCGCCAAAGTCGTCTTCCACCACGCCGTCATTAATCAGGAACTCGCGCCGTTGCAGGTAGGCATCGCGCAGGAAGACATACTTGTCGCCACTGATGAGTTCTTCAGCACTCAACAGCTGGGCACGGGTATCCACCAGGCTGGTGCCATAGAGGGTATTGCGCGTGGGCACATGGTCGACGTAGGAAATGGGACTAACCAGGGTATTCACCGGCATGCCAGCGGCATCCCGGAAGGTGCTGGCGCCGAAGAACGGCAGCACCACGAAGTTGCCCTGCCCTACGCCCCAGACCGCCAGGGTCTGGCCAAAGTCCTCGCCGGCACTGCGGGGCATGCCGATATACTGGGCAACATCAATCAGGCCCACGATACCCACAGTAGAGTTGACCAGAAAACGGCCAGTATCGTTACCCGCCTGACCCCATTTCCACTGCAGTACGTCATTGAGTACGTTACGGATCTCCAGCAGATTACTGAAGAAGTTGGAGACGCCGGTCTCCAGGGGGTCAGGGGTGACGAAACGGTAGCCCTTGGCAACCGGTTTCAGGAACCAGGTGTCGAGAGTGTCGTTGAAGACAAAGATCTTGCGGTTAAAGCCTTCCCAGGGATCCTTATCGGCCACTTCCGGAGTATTTGACAGCGGCTCTGCTCCGGCTGAACTCTCTTCGGCCGGGGCAGCATGGGCACAGCAGATCAACAGTAAGACTGCAGATGCCTGCCTGATAAAAACCTTAAACCCCATCGCTGCCTCTCCTGCCAAAGCGGAAAGGCATTCTAGCTTATGCCCAAACAGAGTCAAAGACTCCCGGGGACATAACCAACCCGATATAAACAGCCCTATTCAGCACAGCGGAACTGGTAGTACAAAAAGTAACCAGCCCCTACTGCTTCAGCCCACTCTTTCTTCTTCTCCCAACCCTTTGGGCAGTAGTGAATCATCTGGGCAAACAGGCCGTTCAGGGCGGATTGCGGGCCCCCGGTGGCGGTGAAGGGTTCGCGAATGTTGAAGGTGACACCGGCATACTGCTCCTCACCTGCAGCGGGCGTTGCAACTGCTTCCGCTTTACTGGCAGTAACTGCAGCCGCTGCCGCCGCACTTTTCTCTCCTGACTTCTGCTCGCCGGAGTAGGTTTCCACTGCTTTGGTTTTGCCCATTAACTTGTCGAGGATACCCGGCTCGTAGGCATCAACAGCCTCTTCCTCACAATCCACATGCAGTTCGTGGAATTTGAGACTGTCTGCCATATCCACATCCTGGCCGCACTCTTTGTCAGCCGCCCACACTGCCCCCGACAACAACGCCAGGGCAAACAAAACCAGCAAATTTTTCATGGGTATTACTCTGATTAACAACCATTGCACCATATTCAGTGGAACATGAGCCTAGCGAAACAACCATCAGAAAAAAAGGGCGCCGAAGCACCCTTTTCGTGGCACAAAGCTCCGTGTGATCAGAACTTGTGCTCCAGACCTACACCGTAGTAAGTCTCTTCTTCGGTCAGGTCCAAATCTTCTTCATCGAACTCGAGACTGGAGTAATAGGCAAATACCTTGGTCGCCTTGCCCAGTTTGTAGTCGGCACCTACGCTCCAGGCATCGCCGTCCACTTCCACTTTGGAGCCACCCAGGTTGTCTTCAACCTCGTACTCACCCTGTCCGATTTGCGCTTTCAGGGTTACCGCACCGATTTTGTAAGCCGCACTTACCGCGTAGCTGGTTTCATCATAGCCGATGTCAGTACCATCGGTGATGTTGTCTTCAAAGTTGTCACCGTCCTCAGCCTGCTGGGCAATGGCGCCCAGGGTCAAACCACCAACGGAGAAAGAAGCTACCAGACGGTTAATGTTTACAAAGTCGTCAGCAACGCTACCGGAATCAACGTTCTCATCGTGGGCCAGAGCCACGTACAGCCCGCCGTTCTCGTAAGCTACGCCCACGGAATAGCTGTCAAACAGGCCATTCTGATCCTGATCCTCATCGCTGTCTTCACCCAGGATGGTCATCAGAGAGCCAGAGAAACCACCGAAAGATGGAGTGGTGTAGTTGATGATATTGCTGGCACGGGTTTCACCGGACATCCAGTTTTTGATATCACCACCTTCCAGGTCGTTAAACAGATCCACTTTACCCTGAGCCAGTTTCAGCACCGTGTCGTGACGACCAGCAAATACAGTACCGAAGCTACCGGTCAAACCGGCGTAGATATTACGCTGGGTGAAAGTCTCACGATCACCCTTTTTGCCGTCATCGACAAAAGTTTCATATTCCAGCTTGTAGATAGCAGCCAGGGAATCAGAAAGATCAGTCTTGCCCTTGAAGCCGATACGTGAAGCGTTGCTGGTCAGCTTCCACGCATCTTCAGACGCGGAACCAGTTACCTCAGTCTCCTCGTTGATGACAGAAACATTCACTTTACCGTAAACGGTACCGTCGATTGGACCTTCCGCCAGAACGGCAGCTGGCATTGCAGCGGCGATAGCCAGAGGCAACAGTGCTTTTTTCATGGAGTTCACTCCTGATTGTGGTTTTAGATAGACCCAAGTGCTAATCAACAGCTGTGACGCTTGAAGCCTCATCAGCGTATGCCGGGCATTCTGCGGCCGGAATATGTCAACAATATGACAGACTAGTAAAAACGATAATTTTTATTACCAAATGAAAAAATACGGCGCCAGCACGCCGATTGAGACGTCAATCAGTGGGTAGATTGCGGGGATTCGTAACCAGGATATCGGTTACGGAGGGGGGAATGTCCGGATACGTATCAGATCAGGATATCGCTGCCTGCCAGTTGTGCCAGCAACTGCCCCCCCATGGCCAGCAACTGGTCGGGGTGGGAATGTTGCAGCTCCTCTGCCAGTTGCTGCAGCGCCTGCCGGCCACTGGCGCCAGCTTCCAACAGGTTCAGCAGGTGCACAGTGAGCGCATTGCTCTCCATAAACCTGACCTGCTGCTGCCGGTTGCGGTAGACCAACAGGAAGGTAGGCTCTGCCGGGGGCTCCTGAGGCCGGTAATCTGGTCCTATACGGTGCACCGGGAATTGGTAGGAGAGACGCCAGACCAGTGGTGACAGCTCCAGGCGGGCGTCCAGAATTTGCTCCGGATTAAGGCCCGACGGACAAGACGCTGCCGGGATCTCCTCCGTGGAGACATCCAGAGCCAACTCGACCCATTCATAGTGGGCCAGTTCCAGCAGGAAGGGGGGGTCCTGCGGCCCCGGATGGTACTCGTCCTGCAGAAACGCCAGGAACTCTTCGCTGATCTGCAGAAAGTAGGGACTCTCTGAACGGTGCGAGCGAATAAAATCCCGCACCAGCTGCCCCCAGGCGTCATCGTCGTAGAGGCTGCGCAGTACCGGAAAGCCGCTGCTCAGGAAGCCTTCGATATTGTTAAAAACCAGCTCCCGGTAGATCGCCAGCCGACGCTCCTCCATCGCTTCGGGAGGCGCCACCTGCTGCGGATCCCGGAGGTGGTCGGCGAGCTGTTTCTGTACCCCGGCAAACGACATATCAGGCGCCTCCGCGATCACTCAGCAGCGCTGCACGGCTCTGCGCCCGACAGGTTTGCTGCAGCTGACGGATGGTGCCCACCTCCTCCAGCAATTGTGGCAGCGGCGGGATATTGAAATCCCTCTCCAGCAACGTGGGCAGCGGTCCACAGAGGCCATAGGCGGCCTGCAGCAAGTCCCACACAGGATCAATTACGTCGGCCCCGTGGGTATCCACCCGCAGGTCTTCCGCTTCGTTGTAGTGGCCCGCCACATGTATATACACCGCCCGCTCCAGCGGCAGGCGCGCGAGAAATTCGTAGGGGTCGTAACGGTGGTTAATGCTGTTGACGTAGATGTTGTTGACGTCCAGCAGCAGGTCACAATCGGCTTCTGCCACCACGGCATTGATAAAGTCGATCTCCGACATCTCCTGCCGGGGGGCACAATAGTAAGAGGCGTTTTCCAGCGCTATGCGCTGTCCCAGGAAGTCCTGCACCTGTGCGACACGTTGTGCCACATGGCGGACAGCCTCTTCTGTGAACGGTATGGGCAGCAGATCGTAGAGGTGGCCACTGTCGCTGCAGTAGCTCAGGTGTTCACTGTAAACGGCAATACTATGGCTGCGCATAAACGTGCGGATATCGCCCAGCAGCCCCATATCAAGGGGGTCTGTGGAACCGATCGAGAGAGACAATCCATGGCAGACAAACGGGAACCGCTCGGTGTAGCAGCGAAATGCGGAACCGAGGCGTCCGCCGACGCCGATCCAGTTTTCAGGAGCCACCTCCAGAAACTGGACCTCCTCCAGGGTAACGCTTTCCATCTCCTCCAGCAGGCTGCGACGCAACCCTAATCCGGCTCCGGCGATAGCAGCGATCTGATCTGTCATCGACTCCTCCCGTTGCCGCTCACACCCGGAGGGTGGGCCGGCACAGCAGCCCGCCCACCCGGTGTAGCAGGCTTACTTGCCGGCTGGCTCCGCTGCTTTTTCAGCCGCTTTTTCCTGGCCGCTGTTGTCGGTGCCTTTACCCTTCATCATGGCTTCACCGCACTTGCCCTCGCCACATTTGCCCTCTTTGGCCTTGGCGGGTTTCATGTCGGCCTTTTTCATCTCCTCGCCGCACTTTCCTTCTCCGCACTTGCCCTCGCCATGCTTACTGGCCAGGTTGTAACCCGCGCCCAGGTCGGTGGCGGCAAAGGGGTTGGCGTCAGCAGCGAGCGCCACACCGGAGAGGCTGGCGGAGGCCATAAAAGCCGCGCCAACGGCGACCGCCAAAGGGGTATTCAGTTTCTTAGCCATAGTCTGATCCTTACTGTTTTATGGTTAGTCGTGCTGGTCCGCCCAATCTTACACTCCGGATTATCTCCGGCAATGTCCGGGGGCCTTCCTGGGACCGTATCCGGCCACCTCTAGTTTCCTGAACCTGCCAGCGAATAACAAGTTCCCTGCAATAGTTAACGGATGCGAGCCCTGTCCGCCGTAATATCGAGCCATATACCATAACGGCTATCCCGGTGATTATGCAGCCAGATAGCGAACATGAAGCAGCTTCAACCGCCGCTCGCTGTCGTGATCCGGGAAATCCGGATGCTCAGGCAGGCGCCCCACGACCTCACAGTCAATACCCGCCTCAGCGATACAGTCGTGCAGGAAAGACTCCGGTAACTCCGGCGCGTTGAGCGACAGCAACAGATCCCCGCCCGCGGGCATCAACTCCGGTACCCGGCGCAGTAACTTGGGGTAATCCCGCTGCGCGACAAAACTGCCTTTCTGGAAGGATGGCGGATCCATCACCACCAGGTCGTAAGGCCCCTGACGGCGAATGCGCCCCCAGGACTTGAGAATATTCTCCGACAGGAAACGTACAGCTCCCAGATCCTGGTCATTGAGGCGATGGTTATCCCGCCCCTGACTGAGCGCGGCGCTGCTCATATCCACATTCACCACACTGGCAGCCCCGGCCGCCATGGCCACCACCGACAAGCTGCAAGTGTAGGAGAACAGGTTCAGTACCCGCCTCCCCGCCGCCAGCCGCTCCAGCCAGCAGCGCCCCGGCTCCATATCGAGGAAATAGCCGGTATTCTGGCGCTCGCCTAACTGCAGGCCGAAGCGCAACTCTCTACGCCGTGCGTATAACACTTCCGGCACATCACCCCACAGGCACTCGCAACTGGAGTGGCCGGTAAAACGGCGCTGCACCAGCACCGCAGCCACCCGGGGGCCCCGGGCCTGCGCCAGTGCAACAATTTCCTGCAGCCACTGCTGCTCCTGTCCGGCAGTCTCTTCCGGTTTGAACAGAGTCACCCACAGCACCGGGTCAAACCAGTCCACCGCGATCTGTTCAAAACCGGGATAAGTACGGCCACGACCGTGAAACCAGCGACGGGAATCACTGCTGTCATCCTCAAGCTGATCCAACTGCGGCCTAATCATGTCACTCAGTGCGCTCATGATGATTCGCCCGCGGCCGGCAACCCCAGTGGATAGAGGGTGCGTTCGTGATAGCCGGTCACCACTTCGATAAAGCCGCTCCACTCCCGGTCCAGTTGCGCATCATTGGTATCCAGCAACAGAGGCCGACCAGCCAGCTCCCGCAATTTGCCTTTGGTGGCCAGTGCACGAATTCCCTCCTTGCCGATGTGTCGCAGTACCGCGGGAGACAGCTGCTGATTGCCGCGACCGATCAAGGCTCCCTGATTCGCAGTGATAGAAAGCAGAGCCTCCACCGGGCCCGAATGCTGCTGCACCAACTGCTCCAGCTGACTGGCGCTCACATCTGCAGCCACCACTGCACCAGCCAGAACCACATCCACACCCAGCAAGGTATTGGGCAGTCCCAGGGCATCCATCAAGACCTGGGTAGTGGTACCGGCACCGATCAGATAGAGAGTGCCATCGTCCATCTGTTCACACAGATCGGCGACTATGTCATCAATCACCAGCTCTTCCACTTCCCTGCCGCCCTGTTTGGTCGACTGCACAAACTGACCGGGGGACGGCACCCACAGGGAGCCAAAGTAACGACTGTTAACCCGCCCCTGCTGCAACAGGGCTTCATCGATATCACGTACCTCCTGTGACTGGATATCCACCAGCTCCCCACGGATCATCGCTAACACCACTTCTGCGGCCGCCTCCGGTGACAAGGCAAATACGCCAGAATGCATTTTTACCCCGGCGGGTATGCCCAACACCGGCAGCTGCTCACCCACCACCGAGCAGATATCCCGGGCGGTACCATCGCCACCGGCAAACAGCAGCAGGTCCGCACCTGCGTGCTGGATGGCCTGCGCCAACTGCCGTGTGTCGGCCGCGCTGGTCTGCCCACGGGTAGTCATCAATATCTCCACCGGTAAACCCGACACCTGCGCCAGATCGCCACCCATCGGGCCCGCCGCCGACAACACTGTGCAGCCACTGCCCGCGAGCAGGGCAAGACAACGCGTGGCCCGCAAGAAGGCGCGACTCGGCTCGTCGGAAGAAAGCAGTGCCGTCACCTGCGAGCGATCGTCGCTGCCCTTGAGGCCAGCCGGACCACCCAGCCCCGCCAATGGGTTGATGATCAGGCCCAGACGCATGGATGCCGGGGTTTTCACCTCAGTAGTCAATGTGATTCTCTCTTTTAAACCCCTTCATGTGCCGCTCCGCGCGGCAGGAAGTTGTGTATGAAACGGGATGCGGTGACACTGAACGGCCACTGCATATAGCGACAGTAAAGCGCTGAGCGGAACAGGCGGATTGGCCTAAATGACCATTATGAAGCGTTTGACGCCACAATATGAAAAATTGGTCTGAATGTTTTGACGGGAAGCACATTTGGCGAATCGCGGCATCACTATACTGAACTCAGGAACGTGGACAAGCGCACACCTGACCACCGCCTCAGGTCACGGTCGGTCACATTTCTGTCACAGGCGCCACCTATAGTGCGCACTGTGTCAGGGACAGTCGAGCCACCGTCGCCATCAGATAGGTGCCAGTCGGCCCACGACGTGTCTGTAACCCATTGCACAGGTATCGCCATGAACGAGCGCAAAACCCGAGTTTATACACTGGCAGGTAAACAGTTCGGCAGTGGCCGCCCGCAGAATGAATCCCGGGACTTTCACGGTGCTGCCCTGCTGGATGAGCGCGGCCGCGAGATTCCCATGACCGCCAAAATGATCGACGACGCCCTGCAACAAGCGCAGGACTTTTTGTCACCCGAACTATTGCCGCAATCTCTGCGGGCCTGCTGAATCCGTTTTCTCTCCTGGCACCTGGTAATAGTTACTCTTGCCGGGACATCCCCAAAGTCGCCAACAACTGGTTGAGCGACTTTTTTTCTGTTGTGGATAACCCCTCCGGCAGTGCGCCAACCCGAAAACTGTCGAACTCACGACGCTTGGGGTAGTGTTTACGCAACTCGTCAAAGGCCGTTGCCCGCGCCACTTCGTCACTCGCCTGCAACAACGCCTGCCGACAACGCCGGTCATCCCCTGCCAGGTCATAAGTGGCCAGAATAGCTTCGTTAAGTCGCTCATCCACACTTGCACCAACCTCTCCCCCGGACCACAACAGTGGCTGATTGCTGCTGACATCCGCTGACAACAAGCTCCTGAGTTCGGCCACCGGCCCTGCGCCCAGATGTGCACACAAGGCAGCGGCGATCTGCACTGTGCCAGCGACCTTACCGTCGTAGCTGTAGCCGGCGATATGCGGCGTAGCCACTGCCACCTGCGCCATCAACTCCAGATCCAGCAGCGGTTCCGGCTCCCACACGTCCAGCGCAATAGTCAGGTCGCCCCGATTCGCCAACACCGCTTTCAGCGCCTGATTATCGATCACCGCGCCGCGTCCGGCATTGATCAGCAGCGTGCCCTGTCCCAGCTGCTGTAACCTCGTCAGATCGAGAAGGTGCCAGCTGGGATACGGCTGCTCATTTACCAGTGGGGTATGGAGGCAGACAATGTCGCAACCCAGTACGCCTTCCAGGCTAGTCAGCTGCGGCACCTGCTCCGGCGTCAACCATGGATCGTAACAGTGAACCCGGACCCCGAGAGCCAGCAGCTTCTGGCGCAATCGGTTGCCGACATTGCCGCAGCCCACAATCCCTACGCTCATCTGCCGCCAGCCCGGGCGCAACCGGGCCATCACCGCCAGCGCGTATTGCACCACGGAATTGGCGTTACAGCCCGGCGCACTGGCAACAGTAATCCCCTGTTGCTGCAACCACGGGAGATCAAGGTGGTCGGTGCCGATGGTGCAGGTGCCGACAAATTTGACCCGAGAGCCATGCAGCAGAGCCTGGTTGACTGTGGTAACCGAGCGCACCAGCAGTACATCAGCGTCGGCAACCTGTGCGGCGCTCATGGTACGGCCCGGCAAGGTTGTTACCTGCCCCAGACGACCAAACACCTCGTCTACAAACGGGATATTTTCGTCGGCAACGATTTGCAGGGAATTCAAGCGTACTCCTCCAGTAGTTGGCAGCGTCGCTGCCAGGAGGCCGGCAGCCCCATACGTTCACAGAAGTCAGCAAACGCCGGCACATCCGGCGACCCAATACGCAACTGTTGTTCGGAAATCGGCAGCTCCGCATCGGTGACAATTTGCGCCAGCACCCGGGAGACAGCCAGCTGCTCAAGATGCTCACCCAGAACCTGTGACAAGCGTCGCGCACCGCGCAGCGCCAAACCGCCAATCTCATCACGACGCTGCACAATAGAGGTCAGCTCCCCGCCCCATTGCAGAAGGGCCCGCGCGGTTTTGGCGCCAATACCCGGCACACCAGGAATATCATCTACCGCATCGCCCACCAGCGCCAGGTAGTCCGGCAACTGCTCCGGCCAGACACCGAATTTGGCAAAAATCGCCTCCCGGCAATGGCGCTGCTGCTGCGCCGGCTTGACGTAATCCCACAGGTAATCCTGCGGCCGTCCCAGCAGCTGCCCCAGATCCTTATCACGGGTCAGCAGCGCCACCGGCAGTTGTGGCTGCAGCCGGTGCAGCAGGGTCATGGCGCTGCCCAACAGGTCGTCCGCTTCATAGGTGTGGCTGGCCAGGCAAGTTAAGCCCAACAGGCCCGTCACCTCCTGACAGGCGTGCAACTGAAATTCCAGCAACTCATCCGGCAGTACACGGCTGCTTTTATAGTCGGGATATATCTGGTTGCGGAAACAGCTGCCCAGGCTTTCATCAAAGCAGGCCACGCCCCAAACGGGTTTCTCGTGCTGCAACAACCCCAACAGGAATTGGGTATAACCATACACTGCCGCGGTGGGATTGCCCTCGCGACTGAACCAGTTATCCGGCAGGGAAAAGTAGTAACGAAAAATATAGATGGAGGCGTCGATCAGGCAGGCCGGGGGCGACTCCGCCGCTGGCGCAGAAATCACAGCGCCTGCCTCAGGTAGAGCTCTTCGGCAAAGGGGTTTTCCACGCCTGAGCGCAACGCCAGTGCCAGGGCAAATCGCGCAGCCCTGGGCGGCAAGCCTTCACGGCAGAAGCGCCGTGTCTGCCCGAACACTGCATCCTTGAAACTGTCGCTGGGGCCCAGTCCCATGGTGAGATTGTCGGCACTGACCCGGAATTGGCGTCCGGCGGCGACATTAAAGATCCACTCCATTGCCTGAGGACGCACCTCGACGGTCTCGAACAGCTGCTGCTGCTCCTCTGTGCGACCGTCGGGTGCATACCAGTAACCATAGTCCTCAAGCTGGCGTCTTGCCTCCCCTGCCACACACCAATGCGCCACTTCGTGCAAGGCGCTGGCGGCGTAATCCAGGGTGTAATAGATGCAATGAGGCTCGTTAGTCCCGGCAGGTCGGTAGAGCGGCTCTGCCGCCCCACCCTGCAAACAGGTATTTTCCGCTTCACGGAAACAGCCGTGAAAAGCCTCCTCGATTGCCATCCGATCGAGTGTCCGCAGGCCGCAGGCTATGTCGGACATCATGAGTTGCGCCCGATACAGGCCGGCATGGGAACGGGATCCTGCTGGTCACAGCACTCCACCGCAGTCAGGAAGCGACAATACTCTTCCGTCAGGAACTCGCTGCCAGCCAGCAGGTGTTGCAGGTACCAGGTCTCCGGCATCAGGCCATTGCGGAGCATGGCCGGGTTGGCCACGTAGACCCAGGCCGGGATCTCACCCTCCGCGGTATGAACATGGTAGATCTCGCGGCTGTAACGACGGGGCGCACCCTCGAAGGGATCCATTTTGCGGATCTCCTCCAGCGAGGCCAGTTCATAGAGCACCCCCTCCACCACACGACCCGGGGCGTAGACCACATTGGCGTAGGCGCGATGGGGAGCATCAGAGGCCTGTTTGTTGAAAGCAAGGGCCAGCCCCGGCAGACGACCAGCCAGGGCCCGGCGGTATTCGAGGCCACGGGCAACCATGCGCGCCTGATTCATATTTGAGCCGTAGGCGAAGTAATACAGCGACAATCTAATACCTCGGGTCTAACTAAATAGTGTGGTTATAAACTTTTTTACAACCAAGTATTGTGCTTTTGGCAATCTGCATATACCGTAGAGTTGAACGGTGTATTTCTATATGCATCCGCCCTCGAATGACGCGGTTCTCACACTGTGGCCGGCGTCGAAGGGGCCTCTCTCGGAGGTGGTATTATGAAGACCTCAACCCCCGGCCACAACATGGATAACGTGGTCGATTTCTTCACCGGGCGACCGCTCTCGGAGGCCCACAACTCCCGCATCATCAGACTCTCCCCAGAGCTGGATGGTCTGGAAATGCTCTACTCCAACGAAGCCAGCCCGGACTCCCTGTTCAGCCTTAAAATCCTCTGCTGGGCACTGCGTGCCAATGGCGAGGTGGTCGGCATGGTTCCCTGGCTGAACAGCATTATGCCTGCCACGGAGATCCAGGATCCGCTGAACGGCAAGTGGGAGGGCTACTTCGATCCGGGTATTGACGAGATCTTCTACGAGGCTCCGATTCACAAGATTGTCGAGCTGGAAACAGCCGCGGAGTATTACGACTACACCTGCGACAACGACAATGACGTGATCCAGGAGATTCCCGACACCATCGGCACTCACGCGGTCCTTTCGGACAATGGCTTCCACAGCATCACGCTGACCGAAGTGGTGAGCTGGCGCCTGCATCATGACGGCACTCTCTGCGGCATGCTGGCGGATCCGGCCAAGATCAAGTGCACCCCCATCCTGCCAGGTGACGACTGTCTCTATCCGGCGCAGAGTCGCAGCGAATTCCGCTACTTCTTCCAGCACCAGATCGCCAACAAGATCAAATCGGAAGACCCGGAAGCGCTGGCAGCCATCTCAGCCCTGGTGGAAGATGTCTGAGCCGGCAAGACAGCTTATTGCATAACCCTGAATCAAAAAGGCCCGCTGAAATGCGGGCCTTTTTGTTTTGGATGTCACTCTGTCCGGTCCCTGTCGGCCCATATCACTCAGGCCCGACGAATCCAGTAGTACCACTCCTCCTCCCGCTGCTCGCAATGCAGCAGTTCATGCCCCAGGAACTGACAGAACTTGGGGATATCCCGTTCGGTTGACGGGTCTGTCGCCACTACCTCAATTACATCGCCCGACTGCGCGTCACGCACGGCGTTGTGCAACATCATCACCGGTTCAGGACACAACAGGCCACGGGTATCCAGGGTGTGATCTGCGTTTTGGCTCATTGTGATGCAATCCTCTCATTTGATCCTGCAACGCTGGCAGGCACTGCTACACTTACTTTGGCTGGATGAAAAATCCCTTGTTTTACGCATTAAGGGCAGGTATTACATGCTTCCACTGCACAACTGTGACTCCCAACGTGCCGATATTTTCAGCCGCGCGGCACTCGAAACCAGCTTTACCCTTCTGCGCCGGCAACACCCGCGCCTGGCACTGGCCGTACAGAACCAACTGCAAAATCCCCATTGGCCCGGCACTGTCACCGCTACTGGTGCACCTCCCGGCCAACGCCACCACAGCGACCGCTTTTTTGTCCGTCTCGACGCCCAGGTGGTAGGCCAGATTGTTGCTGCGCTCACCGAGGTGGGAACCCATTATCTCAGCCACAAACGGCGCAGTGGCAGCGAGAGCGCCATGTTACGCGACCTGATGCGCAGCTGGATCCGTCTCGGGGAATGGATGATACATCAGGCAGAGACCGACTACCTCCCCGGCAGCCGATCACTCAATGAGTAAGGCCTGCCGCAGAAGTCTGGCCCCGGGGCTAGGCGTCACGGACACCAACCAGTAAACTGCGCCTGCAGCGACCACAGGACATAAGGCCAGCGCATGATTACCGTATTGATTGAACGCACCCTCGCTCCGGACATGGAGAGCACCTACGAAGCCAGCGCCAAACGCACCTTGCACCTGGCCTACCAGGCCGAAGGGTTTGTGAATGGCGAAACCTATTCCGACTTGCACAACGCCAACAAGCGCTACGTCTTTTCCAGATGGCGCTCGGCCCGGGACTGGTACAACTGGTACAACTCTGATGCGCGCCGCAGCATGATGAACGAGCTCATGCCTATGCTGAATGAGCCGGAAAAGATTTCCCTGCTGGAGAACTGATCAGCCTCCCTTCAGCAACGGGCGCCCATAAACTCCGCAATTTTCCCGGCAGCCGTGGCCAGATGCTGGTCGTGGCTAAAGCCGGACTTCACCCGCGGTTTCAGATCGTGGTTGCCATCCTCCAGCCAGACCATCTCCACGGCGTCACTCAGTTGATAGCCTCCCACCTCTTCCCGGCTGCCCATTGGATCACGACTGCCCTGCAGCATCAGCACCGGGGTCTGCAGTGACTGCAGGTGCTCCGTGCGCAGCTTCTCCGGTTTACCCGGTGGATGAAAGGGGTAGCCGAGGCAAATAACCCCGGCCACAGGACTCCCCTCGCCTTCCAGCTCCGCGGCCAGCAGGGTTGCCATGCGCCCGCCCATGGATTTGCCGCCAATGACCAGCGGACCAGCACCGGCATTATCCGCCAGCACCTGCCGCCAGGTATCCAGCAGCACCGGCTGGCGATCCGGCGGGCGCTTCTTGCCGGTCTGGCGTCGCTCCGCCATGTAGGGGAATTCAAAACGCACCACCCCCACACCGAGCGCCGCAATCCGTTCCGCCATCTGCTGCATAAAGTCACTCTCCATACCGGCGCCTGCGCCGTGCGCCAGTAACAGCCTCGGCGTTGACGGGCCATTGCGGAGGTACTCAATAGTCATCGTAGTCACCCCGCTCCGCCGCCGACTGCATCTGCCGTTCAAACTCCCGGGCCGCCTGGCGGGTCAGCAGCGAGCAGGTCTCCAGCACCGCATCAAAGACGATGACCACTTCGCCCGCCCGGATCTGGCGTTCCACCTGCAGCACCTTCTCTTCCAGCTCTACTTCGCTCTCGCCATAGTCGGTGCCCTCGCGAGTGATGAACTCTTCCATCAATCCCCGCAGGGCCTCCGGGGATAGTCTTTGCCAGGGTATTTCCACTACTGTTACCTCTGTTGGATGGTTGCCGCCGGCAACTGGTATTGGCTGCGGGCTGCATTATACTCGTGCACAGCAAACACGCCCCCAAGGGACGTCAGAGAGTACATAACCTAAACTTTATAAAACACCACAGACAACAGGCCGCCCCATGAATCGCACACTCGTTCTCTGCATACTCAGTGATGACCGCCCCGGCATTGTGGAAGCCCTGGCCAAAACCATCAGCCAGCACGAAGGCAACTGGCTCGACAGCCGCCTGAGCCACATGGCCGGAAAATTTGCCGGCATCCTGCAGGTCAACCTGCCGGAAAGCCAGGCGGAGCCGCTGCAGCGGGCACTGCAGGCCCTGCAGATCTCCGGCGGCATCCAGGTGATCAGTTCGGAAGCCTCCGAGCGCAGCTCCGGCAGCGGTCAAAAGGTGCTGAATTTCAGTCTGGTGGGCAATGATCGCCCGGGTATCGTGCGCGAGCTGTCGCAGGCGCTCGCCAGCCATCAGATCAACCTGGATGACCTGCAGACCAGCTGTTCCAGCATGCCCTTTACCGGCGACGCCATGTTCAGCGCCCGCGGTGTGCTGCAGATTCCGGCGGAAGTGGATATCGATCGCCTGCAGGAGCAGCTGGATGCCATTGCCGATCAGCTGGATGTGGAAATAGACCTGCTGGAAGCCACCAGCGACCTGGTGGAGTAAGCCCTGTCAGCAGCAGCTCAGGCCACCCCCAGCTGCTGCAACCCGTAACCGACGAGAAACGCCAGCCCGGCGGCGATAACTCCCACTGCCAGGGTTTCCGCCGCCGAGCGCCACGCCCCCTGATTGACGTAGCGCCCCTTGATGTACCCTACAGCCACGAAGCTGCAGAGGGTCACCGACACACTCACCAGCATGGGCTGTGCAATCAGTCCCGGCCGTACCCAGTTGAGCAGAAAGCTCACCAGCGGCAGCATGCCCACCACCAGAAAGGCGATAAAGGTCACCAGCCCGGCCAGCCAGGCGTTGGCATCCTCGGTGGCCAGGTTGTGCTCCTCCTGCAGCATGGTATCGACCCACAGTGTCCGGTCGGAGGTAATCACCTCCACCATCTGCTCCAGCGCCTCGCCGTTGATCCCCTTGCGCTCGTAAATCTGCCGGATCTCTTCCCGCTCCCCCTCCGGGTAGGCATCGATTTCCGCCGCCTCACGACGACGCATACTGGCGCGGTACTGGTTTTCCGAGCGGGTCCCCAGGTAGTTACTGGCCGCCATACTGAAGCCGTCGGCCAGCAGGTTGGCAAGGCCGAGAATAATAACCACCCCACTGCTGAGCCCGGCGCCCGCCACACCGGAGACCACGGCAAAGGTGGTCACCGCACCATCAATGGCGCCGTAGATGGAATCCTTGAGATAGATCTGGCTGGGCCCCTGCGCAAAGCGCTCGGAGATCGCCTCCGGGGTATGGGTCTTCTTCAGAATTTTATGCGTCACCGAACTGATCACTGCTGAACCCTTCCGTTAGTTCCTGCCCCGGGTAATTGCCTGCCGTGTGACTTATTCTCCACCGCAGCCATCCTGACCGCATTGACAGCCGTCAACCGCCCGACATTGGCGCCGGGCTGCTTTATACTCGCCGGTTGCTGCCGCCCCCCGGCAAGCAGCAAGCCCGCTATATTCAGGATATAACCCCCAATGACCGATAATGCCAGACTGCACCTCGTACTGTTCCAACCGGAAATACCGCCCAATACCGGTAATATCATACGCCTGGCAGCCAACACCGGCGCGCGGCTGCACCTGATCCGTCCCATCGCCTTTGAGCTCGACGACAAGCGCCTGCGCCGGGCCGGCCTCGATTACGGTGAGTGGAAAGATATGCTGGTGCATGACAGTTGGGAGGCCTTCCTGCAGCAGTGCCAGCCACAGCGGCTCTTTGCCATCAGCACCAAGGGCACACGTTCCTATACTGAGGCCGGCTTTCAGGCTGGCGACTATGTGGTATTCGGGCCCGAGACCCGCGGCCTGCCGGCGGACATCCTGTCAGCACAGCCCGCCGGTCACGTACTGCGCATCCCCATGCAACCCGACAGTCGCAGCATGAACCTCTCCAACGCCGCGGCCGTCATCGTCTATGAAGCCTGGCGCCAGATGGGCTTCGACGGCGCCGTCTAGCGCGCCGGTCCAGACCTGCCTGGCAGCCGTGCAATTAACGCCTGCAACCCCTAAAATAGCGCCCCGCCAGACAGCTGGCCCCCTGTGATCCGCAGCAGCAAAAAGGTATTTCCTCCATGAGTCACGCCCCCATCGGTCTGTTCTACGGCAGCTCCACCTGCTACACCGAAATGGTCGCCGACAAGATCCGCGAACGGCTGGGCAGTGAGCTGGTGGATGTACACAACATCGCTAACGATCCCATCAGCAACATCCAGTTCTACCAGCACCTGATCCTGGGCATACCCACCTGGGACTACGGCGAACTGCAGGAAGACTGGGAGGAGATCTGGGACGAGATGGAAGAACTGGATTGGCAGGGTCGCACCATCGCCATCTACGGCCTCGGCGACCAGGAGGGGTATCCGGAGTGGTTTCTCGATGCCATGGGTTACCTGCACCACAAGCTGGTGAACCTCGGCGCCCGTGCGGTGGGCTACTGGCCCAACGAAGGCTTTGAATTCGAACAGAGCAAGGCACTGAGCAGCGACGAATCGCAGTTTGTCGGGCTGGCGCTGGATGAAGAGACCCAGTTCGACCTCACCGATGAGCGTCTCGACCAATGGTGCCTGCAGATCCTGCGGGAGTTTGGCCTGACTGACGGCTAAATCACCTCAGGTGAAAAGCCTCAGGAGAGAACCCCTATGAGCGACTCCCCTATCACCGACACGGATCCCGGCAGCCGCAACGCCGAGCTCACCTGGGACAGCGACGGCCAGCCCCACTCCAGCGTCTTCGATGACTGCTATTTCTCCCGCGCCAATGGCCTGGAGGAGACCCGCTATGTGTTCCTGCACAACAACCGGCTGGCTGAGCGCTTTGCCGCCCTCCCTGCCCATGGCGAGTTTGTGGTGGCGGAGACCGGTTTCGGCACCGGCCTCAACTTCCTCGCCTGCTGGCAACTGTGGCAGCAAACCGCGCCTTCTGATGCCCGCCTGCACTTTGTCACGGTGGAGAAATACCCGTTGCGCAGGGAGGACCTGCGTCGGGCGCTGGCACTGTGGCCGGAGCTGCAGTCACTCAGTGATGCCCTGCTGGATCAGTACCCGGCCATTACCAATCCGGCTTTCCACCGCCTGACCTTCGATCAGGGCCGCATCACCCTGACACTGATTATTGACGATGCCTGCAACGGTTTTGAGCAGCTGCTGGAGAGCGACCACCCGGCCCACCAGCGGCCACGCCGCGCCGTGGACGCCTGGTTCCTGGACGGTTTTGCCCCGGCGAAAAATCCCGACATGTGGCGCGATGAGCTGTTTCAGTTGATCCACAAACTGAGCCACAGCGGCACCACCGCCGCCACCTTCACCGCCGCCGGTATCGCCAAGCGCGGCCTGCGCGATAACGGCTTCCTGGTGCGCAAGTCGCCCGGCTTCGGCCACAAGCGCGACATGATTGTGGCGCAACTGCAGCAGCCCTTTATCACACCCCCCGTCACAGAGTTCCCTGCCAGTCATCGGAACGCTCCCTGGGGCGCCCCCTGGTATTGCGGTGCCGCAACGCCGAAACAGCAGCAGGCGCTGGTGATCGGTGCCGGACTGGCCGGCTGTCACACGGCGCGGGCACTGGCTGAGCGAGGCTGGCAGGTAACCGTGGTGGAACGCCACCCGCAACCGGCCAGCGAAGGCTCCGGCAACCCCCAGGGCATCCTCTACGCCAAACTGTCACACAGACCGGAAACCCTCGCCGACTTCAACCTGCTGGCCCTGCAATTTGCCCAACGCCACTACGCGCCGTTCTGGGCCACGAGCGCGGACAGCGGCACTGCCTGCGGCGTGCTGCAGCTGGCGCACTCGGACAAAAGCGCCGAGCTGCAGCAGCGCCTTCAGGATTACTTCGGCGAGCAGGAGCTGTTCCGGCCATTGACTGCCGCCGAGGCCAGCAAGCGGGCCGGCGTGACACTGGATTGTGGCGGGCTGCTGTTTCCCGAGAGCGGCTGGTTGTCGCCGGCGGCAGTGTGCCGTCAGCTGCTGCAACACGACAACATTCACTGTCGTTATGACACCGCCGTGGAATCCCTGCAGTGGCAGGCTGACCTCCAGCAATGGCAGGTCAACACCGGCAGTGATCCGCTTTACGCCGCCAACGTGATTGTTACCGCCGCCCAGGACAGCCGCCGCTTTGACACTACCCGTGGTCTGCCACTGAAACCCATTCGCGGGCAGGTCAGCGTGCTGCGCGCCGATGCCACCACGGAACAACTGCAGCTGGCGCTGTGCGGCGACGGCTATATCGCACCCGCCCGCGACGGCCGGCACTGCCTGGGAGCCACCTACGATCCCCGCGACCTGGAACTGACGGTGCGGGAGGAGGATCACCACAAGAACCTGCAACTGCTGAGCACGCAAGTACCGGCACTGTCAGGTTCACTACTGGAAGAAAATGTCATCAGTGGCCGCAGCGGCCTGCGCTGTACCAGTCCCGACTACCTGCCACTGGTGGGACCGGTAGCGGATGAGAGTCTGTTAAGGAAGGAGTTTGAACTGCTGGCGAAAAATGCCCGCGCCAGTATCGCCACTGCCGGCAGTTACCTGCCGGGGCTCTATGTCAATGTCGGCCATGGCAGTCGTGGGCTGGCCTACACCCCGGTCTGTGCCGAGCTGCTGGCCGCCGTAATGCACGGCGAGCCATCGCCACTGTCACGCAACATGCGCCTCGCCCTGCACCCGGCGCGCTTCGCGATCCGCGACCTGATCCGGGGAAAATAAGCGGTCACAAATTTCAGCTGCGCGGCAACAACAGCGACTGGGAGCCGGAACCACAGGCGATCACGGTCTTCATTGCCTGCTCCACCGTAACATCCGGCAACAGGGTCACCGCATCGCGGGTAACGTGATAGACCATGCCCGAGGTGGGCACCGGCGCGGTGGGCACAAATACGGTATAACCTGCACAGTGCTCGGACGTCACAATCGCGGTAACCTTGAGCTCACTGTCGGGGAACAGCTTGACCAGCGCCACCTGCCCACTCAGCAGGGAGGTTTCGCCACTGCCCCCCAACAACTGCACCACCAGGTCACGGATGGTGCTGTAGCCGGGAGCGAAGCGCGCCAGTAAACGATCTACCATCCGGTGAAACCAGGCTCCCACGCGGGTTTTCACCAGCAGGCCGATACTGAAGCAGAGAGACAGTATAATCAGCAGCACCAGCAGGTCCGCCGCCAGGTCCCGCACATCGGCGCGGTGCGACAGCAGCTCGCTGAAGGGTTGAATAACATCGGTAATCAACTCGAACAACCACTGGAACAACATCAACAGTATGGCGATAGGCAGCACCACAGTCAGTCCACCCAACACTGTCAGGGCAATGAAGGAACGCAACTTTTGCATACAACTCCTCAATCGATGGCTGGCAGCATCCTGCCTTACGGTTGTTCTGTGCCTGTCGCACCCGGCGTCACTGTTGGCGGCCGCCACCTATCGCCCGCAATCTCCCGCCTACGGTTATGAGATTCTGCGCACCCTGCCCAAGCCCCAGGCCAGTTTTACCCAGGGGTTGCAGCGTGATGGCGACGTGCTGCTGGAGAGCAGCGGACATTATGGCCGCTCCTTTGTACAAAGGGTGCGAATCACAGACGGGCACATACTGCACCAGCACCGGTTACCCCGCAATCGCTTTGCCGAAGGTGCCGCCGTAATCGGTGATGTGGCGCACGTACTCACCTGGCGCAGTGGTGAGCTGTTGCGTTTTGACCGTCGCCAACTGCAGCCGTTGTCATCGCTCCGTTACGATGGCGAAGGCTGGGGACTCACCGCCATCGATGACCAGCTGTTGATGAGTGACGGTTCAGCGCGCCTGTGCCGCCACCGCAGCATCGACTTCCGCCGCCTGGACTGCATCACCGTGCGCGAAAGCGGCCGCCCGGTGCAGCTCCTCAATGACCTCACTTTCGATGGCGAATACATCTGGGCCAATGTCTGGAAGGAGTCCCGGGTACTGGTCATCAACCCTGCCAGTGGCGACGTGGTGGCCCAGCTGCCACTGCAGGCACTGGCGGATATGGAAGATCGCCACGACGATGACGAGGTACTCAACGGGCTGGCCTGGGATGCCGGGCAGCAGGCGCTGTGGGTGACCGGCAAGTACTGGCGCAACTACTACCTCCTGCGCTTGCTGCCACCCGCTGGCAGTACCGCGGCAATCCCTGACCTCGATCAAGCCGGCAGCCAATAAAGTCCGCCACTGGCCTGACCTGACCACTGATTTCTCTGCCGGACTCCGGTAAAATTGCCCCCTTTCCCTGACGCCCTTCTCCGCGGACGCTGCCGGCCTCCCAGGCCACCCTGTACCGCGGAGAAAATCTATCCCGAGAGAGATCATGAGTACCGAACTGCTTTCACCCGCCGGCACCCTCAAAAGCATGCGTTTTGCCTTCGCCTATGGCGCCGATGCCGTCTACGCCGGCCAGCCACGCTACAGCCTGCGGGTGCGCAACAACGAGTTCAACAAGCTGGAGAACCTCGCCGCCGCCATCGATGAGGCGCACGGCATGGGCAAGCAGTTCTACCTCGCCAGCAACCTCTCGCCCCACAACGACAAGGTGCGCACCTACCTGCGTGACCTGGAGCCGGTGATCGCCATGCAGCCGGACGCCCTGATCATGTCCGACCCCGGCCTGATCATGATGGTGCGGGAAACCTGGCCCGATATGCCGGTACACCTGTCAGTACAGGCCAATGCGGTCAACTGGGCAACGGTGAAGTTCTGGGAGAAGCAGGGTATTGAGCGGGTGATCCTCTCCCGTGAACTGTCGCTGGATGAAATCGAGGAGATCCGCCAGCGCTGCCCGGACATTGAGCTGGAGGTGTTTGTACACGGTGCGCTGTGCATCGCCTACTCCGGTCGCTGCCTGCTGTCCGGCTATATGACCCACCGCGATTCCAACCAGGGCGCCTGCACCAACTCCTGCCGCTGGCAGTACAACGTGCACGAAGCCAAAGAGGATGTGACCGGTGAGCTGATCGCCGTGGACTCCGGAGCCGTCAGTGGCGCCGCGCAGTTTGACCCGGCCCAGGCCGTCGCCGAACAGCCCCGGGACGAGATCGCCGTGCTGCTGCAGGAGCGCTCCCGTCCCGGCGAATACATGCCCGCCTACGAAGATGAGCACGGCACCTACATCATGAACTCCCGCGACCTGCGTGCCGTCCAGCACGTGGATCGACTGGTGAAGATGGGTATCCACTCCCTCAAGATCGAAGGTCGTACCAAGTCCCACTACTACGTCGGCCGCACCGCCCAGGTGTACCGCCGCGCCATCAACAATGCCCAGGCCGGTATCCCCTTCGATATGGCGCTGATGGACGAACTGGAGCACCTGGCTAATCGCGGCTACACCGAAGGCTTCTACCGCCGTCACCTGCCGGCGGAGTACCAGAACTACGAGAGCGGCAATCCGGAAATCAACCAGCAGTTTGTGGGCGAGGTAACCCGCTTCGATGCCGGCACCGGTATGCTCGATATCGAAGTGAAAAACCGTTTCGACAAGGGCGACCGCCTGCAACTGATTACCCCGCAGGGTAACTTTGCCTTTACCCTGGGTGAAATGGAGAACCAGAAGGGCCAGGTAGTGGAGGCAGCCCTCGGCTCCGGTCACCACGTACGCCTGCCCATCCCCGCCGATATCCAGCTGGCAGAGAATGGTGGCTACGCCTTGCTGATGCGGGACCTGATCTCCTGAACCGTGGGCACCGGTTAAAGGTGCCATCAACCGTTACGACAGAGGAAAGGGCTGCAGGGAATGACCAGGGAATTCCGCAATATCGTGGTACTGACGGGCGCCGGTATTTCGGCGGAGTCCGGCATCAAAACCTTCCGTGGTGCCGACGGCCTGTGGGAAAACCACCACGTTGAGGATGTGGCCACCCCTGAAGCCTTCCAGCGCGACCCGCAACTGGTGCACCGTTTCTACAACGAGCGTCGCGCCTACCTGCTGGACGGTATCGAGCCCAACACCGCTCACCGCGCACTGGCAGAGTTCGAGACCGATCATGCAGGGCAGTTTACGCTGGTCACCCAGAACATCGACGACCTGCACCAGCGCGCCGGCTCCCGCAACCTGCTGCCCATGCACGGCGAGCTGCTGAAGATACGCTGCAAACGCAGCGGCCAGCTGTTCGAGTGCCTTAAGGCGACCACTCCTGCCCAACCCTGCCCGTGCTGCAACCAACCCGGCAACCTGCGTCCCCATGTGGTGTGGTTTGGCGAGATGCCACTCTATATGGACGAAATTGAAGAAGCACTGAGCCAGTGTGACCTGTTTATCTCCATCGGCACTTCCGGCAACGTCTACCCAGCGGCGGGCTTTTACCAGATGGCCAAGTCGGTGGGCGCCCATACGGTGGAGCTGAACCTGGAACCCTCCAACCACGGCTCCCGTTTTGATGATGCCCGTTACGGTCCGGCTACGGTTGAAGTGCCCGCGTTCCTGCAAAGCCTCTGCTAATCACAGCCGCGGAATCCGATGCTCGGTGCGAAAACGCTCCGGCGGCATGCCGTAAAAACTCCGGAATGCGCGAAAGAAATTATTGGGCTGTGAGTAGCCCAGTTGGTACGCCACCTCCTGCGCCGTCAATTGCGAGTTGAGCAAATAATCCTGCGCCAGCTCCATACGCACCTCCAGGCTCACCTCCCGAAAACTGGTACCCGCCACCGCCAGCTGCCGCCGCAGGGTACGACTGGAGAGCGACAGCAGCGGTGCAGTGGTTTCCAGCTGGAAACGGCATTGGGCCGGACGCTCCACCAGCATCCGCTTGACCCGGGTCACAATATCCGGACGCCCCAGCTGGTTCTTCAACAAACGCTTTACCTGTGACTCATAGAGACTCTGCGCCTGGGCATCGCGGCGATTGATCTCGGTGTAGAGCCACTGCTTGGGAATCGCCAAGACGGTAAGCGGCTGGCCAAAGCTGACCCGGCAGCCGAGGATGCGCTGGTACTCCCAGTGATAGGTAGGCGCCTTGTAAGTGAGCGTGGCGTAGCTGGCACAGGCTGCCAACCCCTCGGGCAGGATGCTGCGCACAAACTGCCAGATGGTCACCATCCACTCTTCCAGCAGCAGCTGGTAGTAGTCGGAGCCGGCCGGCAACACCTCACAGCTCAGCAGCGCGTGCTCCCGGTCCACCGTCAGGCCCACCTTGACGAATCCGTAGGACTGCTCCGCCACCGACATACTCAGGCGCAGCGCCTGCTCCAGGGTGCGACTGGCCATCATGGCGTAACCGATAACATCCAGGTCGCTGATGCGGGATTTGGCAGCCACCCGCAGGGCGATATTGGGCACTTCGTTGTCGTGCAGCTGGCGCAGCAGGCGGAAGTAATCCTGGTCCGCCAAACCGGCGTCCGGAAGCCACCAGGGGCCGGGCAAACCACACCAGTAGCCCAGCGCCTCCCGATCCACATAGGGACACTGCTCCTGTAACACATCGTTCAGCTGCTGGATGCGACGTCCCAGAAAGCCCTGGGATGCTTCGACGTAGGGGTTGGCCATGATGTTTCCGGGTTCTGGGTTCTAGGTTCTAGGTTCTAGGTTCTAGGTTCTAGGTTCTAGGTTCTAGGTTCTAGGTTCTAGGTTCTAGGTTCTAGGTTCTAGGTTCTAGGTTCTAGGTTCTAGGTTCTAGGTTCTAGGTTCTAGGTTCTCAGTATTGTTGCGCTCCTAGTTCCTAGTTCCTAGTTCCTAGTTCCTCACAATTATGGCCGGTAATGATACTTAATTTTGGCCCTAAATGATAATTTTATGGCCCTAAATGATATAGTCTTTGGTGGCCTGCGCCCCTATTCTTGGGGTCACAAAGAGTTATAACCACACGCCCTGCATGGGCTTTAAGTTCCATTCAACGGAAGAGCGATTCACATGTCTCAGACCTGCATTATTATCGGTGCCAGCCACGCGGCGGCACAGCTGGCCCCCTCCCTGCGTCAGGAAGGCTGGGAAGGCCGTATTCTGGTAATTGGCGACGAGCCCTACCTGCCCTACCACCGCCCACCGCTCTCCAAAGCGGTACTGTCCGGCGAAAAGCAGGCCGACGACCTGCTGATCCGCGCCGCCGCACTGTACGAAAAGCAGAACATCGAGTTCCGCCTCAACACCCGCGTTGAGAGCATCGACCGCGCCCACAAAACCATCACCCTCACCGATGGTGAAGTGCTGAGCTACAACAAGCTGGCGCTGTGCACCGGCTCCCGCGTGCGCAAGGTCTCCCTGCCTGGCGTAGAGCTGGGCGGTATCCACTACATGCGCGACCTGAAGGACACCCTTGCCATCCAGAGCGATGTAGGCCCCGGCAAGAGCGCCGTGATTGTGGGTGGTGGTTACATCGGTCTGGAAACCGCCGCCTCCCTGAAAAAGATGGGCATGAACGTCACCGTACTGGAGATGGCACCCCGCGTGCTGGCCCGTGTGACCGCTCCGGAACTGTCCGAGTTCTACACTCGTGTGCACAGCGAAGAAGGCGTTGATATCCGCACCGGTGTTGCTGTCTCGGCGTTTGAAGGCGACGGCCATGTGCAGCGTGTTGTGTGCGCCGACGGCACCAGCTTTGACGCCGACCTGGTGGTGGTAGGCGTGGGTATCATCCCCAACACCGAGCTGGCGGAAGCCGCCGGTATCACCGTGGAAAACGGTATCGTGCTGGATGACTACGCCCGCACCAACGACCCGGATATCGTCGCCTCCGGTGACTGCGCCAACCACTTCAACCACCTCTACAACATCCGCATGCGCCTGGAATCTGTGCCCAACGCCACCGAGCAGTCCAAGTCCGCGGCGGCCAGCATCTGTGGCAAGGAGAAGGTCTACAACGCCCTGCCCTGGTTCTGGTCAGATCAGTTCGACCTGAAACTGCAGATCGCCGGTATGAGCCAGGGTTACGACCAGGTGGTGATCCGCGGCGACAAGGACACCAGCCGCAGCTTCGTGGCCTACTACCTGAAAGAAGGCAAACTGATTGCGGCTGACTGTGTTAACCGTCCGCAGGAATTCATGCTGGCCAAGCGCATTATTGCCGACAGCCTGCCGGTAGATCCCGCGCGCCTGGCGGACGAGAGCATTGCGGTGAAGGAGCTGCTGGTTCAGTAATTCCGGTTACCAGCCTGTACCTGAACCTGAAAAGCCAGCCCTCCGGGGCTGGCTTTTTGTTTACAGTGTCCGGGTCATAAACAGGTCTGCTAGTTGTAAGCCTGTACCGGGATTCGTTGACCACTACAGGGACACCATTTTTAAAGATCGCGCGGGGGATAAGGTGAATTTCGGCTCAGCCGAAAGAGGGGATGGTCTGGGCCACCGCGCTCCTACGTTGTCTGGTTACATTGGTGTAGGAGCGCGGTCCCCCGCGCGATCTTTTTGTGCCTCAATGCCTCCACCCAATCCTCACTGCAGGGTCGACTCCGACAACAGATAAGCGGCCAGATCTTCCCGCTCCGTATCCGACAACGGGAATTGCGGCATGGGCGGAGTGGGCGCCGACAGGAAAGCCACCAGCGCCAGCTGGTCGTAGCGCTCAGCCAGTTCCTGCAGCGGCTTTACCACCACGCCCTGCTCCGCTTCCTGCTGCAGATGGCAGCTTCCACACCCATAACTGGCAAACAGTGCTTTGCCCCGGGCCACCTGCTCGGGCGCAAACACCACAGCGGCTGGCTTTGCTGCACTGGCAACAAGTGGTTGATTCAACAGTGCGCCAGAGCCGCCCTGCGACTCTGCGACCCGCCAGATAACCCCGGCAAAATCGTCCGAAATATAGATACTGCCATCCTGCCCCTCGGTGATATCCACCGGCCGACCGATCACATCCTCATCCACTTCAAAGCCGGTCAGAAAGTCACGCATCTGGATGCGGCCATCTTGCGGCCAGTGCAGCGACACAACTTTATATCCGGATTTTTTGCTGCGGTTCCAGGAGCCGTGCAAGGCCACCAATGCGGCATTGCGATACCCCGGAGGCGCCTGCAGGCTGGTCAGGAAAGTGATACCCAAGGGGGCAGTGTGGGCAGGAAAATCAAACACCGGTGCCCTGGCGCTGGCGATTTTATCGGCGTTAGCCGCCCCAAAATCAGGATCCGGGACATTGGCGCCATTGGCGTAAGGCCAGCCATAAAAACCCCCATCCACAACCCGGTTGAGTTCGCAAGGCGGGAAGTCATCCCCCAGCAGGTCCCGACCGTTGTCCGTGGCATAGAGCACCCCGGTCAGCGGGTGCCAATCGAACCCCACACTGTTGCGCAGGCCGCTGGCGTAAACCCGGAAATCGGAACCGTCGGCGTTCGCCACCATCATGGCAGCGCGTCCGGGATCCTGCTCCTCGCAGACATTGCAGCTGGAACCGGCGGTAATGTAGAGGCGATCATCGGGACCAAAACCAATACTGCGGGTCCAGTGGTTGCCGCCGTCCGGCAAACCGCTGACCACCGTTTCCGGCATGCCACTCAATACCAGGTTGTCGGCACTCTCCTCCATGACCGAGCGCACCACCCGGGTGCCCTCCGCCACATACAGGTAACCACCATGCAGCGCCAATCCATGAGGACGATCCAGGTCAGTAAGCAGATCCCGCACCGACAGCGCCTGCCCCTGTGGCCCTGTTGTTATGGCAACCACCCGCCCCTGTCGTGGCAGGCTTGCGATCAGGTGTCCCTGCGGGGTCATCTCCAGCATACGCACACCGGGCAACCCGGTGGCCCACACCTGCAGTTGCAGCCCGTCGGGGACGCGCATGCGCCCAACCACAGCTGCATCGTCAGGTACCTTGCCGGTGTACTGGTAGAGAAACTGGCTGAAGGGGGCATTCACCGTGACGTCGCCGGTAAGCAATTTCATCGCCACCAGCAACAGTGCTACCACCACCGCCAAAGCCACCAGGATTTTTTTCATTCCACCACTCCCTGCGCTTTGCTATTTTTTATCGGCCAAGCCAATGCGTAACTTGCCTGCTCAGCTTTCCCCACCTCACGTTTGGTGAAATGGTACACTGCGCGGCATTGAACTGCGCCGGAAACACCATGACCACATCCCCTGCCCCCCAAACCTTGCCCGTTGCCGTGATCGGCGCCGGGCCCGCCGGTCTGATGGCGGCAGAACAGTTGGCAGACGCCGGCTATCCGGTGGCGGTGTTTGAGTCCATGCCCAGTGCAGCGCGCAAATTCCTGCGCGCCGGGGTTGGCGGTATGAACATTACCCATGCCGAGAGCTATGAGCAATTCCTGCCACGCTACCGGGAAGCTGAGCCCTGTTTACGCCCCGCCATCGATGCGTTTACGCCCGATGAATTGCGCGGTTGGATTCACGCCCTCGGGGTGGAGACCTTTGTCGGCACCTCCGGCCGCGTTTTCCCCAGGGAGATGAAAGCCGCTCCACTGCTGCGAGCCTGGCTGCACCGGCTGCGGGAACAGGGAATCACCCTCCATACCCGTCACCGCTGGGTTGGCCTGGAGCGGGACGAACAGGGATTGCGCTGGCAGCTGGACACGCCTCAGGGTGTAAAAGAGTTCCGCTTTGGCGGCGTGGTACTGGCCCTGGGCGGCGGCAGCTGGCCGCAGCTGGGCTCCACCGGCAACTGGTGCGAGCTGCTGGGTGACACAGGCGTTGAGATCAAACCGCTGCAGGCCAGCAACTGTGGTTTTGAACTGCCCTGGAGCGATTACATCCGCGCACACTTTGCCGGCACACCGCTGAAGAACATCAGCCTGAGCCTGACCACAACAGATGGCCAACAGGAGCGGCAGTGCGGCGAATGCATTGTCTCTGACTACGGCGTGGAAGGCAGCCTGGTCTACGCCCTGAGCGCCCCGCTGCGCACACTGCTGCTGCAGACTCCGGACAAGGCCCAACTGCTGCTGGACTGGCTGCCCCACAACAGCGAGGCGGAGATAGTTGATAAGTTGCAGCAGGCCCGCAAAGGCATGAGCAGCAGCAACCTGTTGCAGAAGAAGTTGAAGCTGCCGGCGATAGCCAACGCCCTGTTGCGTGAATGCTGCCCAGCCCTGGTGATGAGCGATCACAGGGCGCTGGCCCGAGCCCTCAAGGCCATGCCCCTGCCAACCGTAACCCGGACCCGCCCCCTGAGCGAAGCCATCAGCAGCGCCGGCGGCGTCAGCTTTGTGGCAGTGAATGACCAGCTGATGCTGCGCGCCCTGCCCGGTGTGTTTGTGGCCGGCGAGATGCTGGATTGGGAAGCCCCCACCGGCGGCTACCTGCTAACCGCCTGCTTCGCTACCGGCCGCCAGGCGGGCCAGGGGCTGGCCCACTGGTTATCCCAGCAAGGCGGGTAACCTCCGTCAATGGCAGATCAGGCGGGCGTCAGATCCACCTGCAGGTTGGCCAATCCACGAATAATAAAGCTGGGCTCGAACTCCAGTTTGCGATTGCCCGCCGTGCCGTGCTTCTCCGGGTTCAGGTCGATGTGACTGGTGTTCTCAAAGAAGCGCTCCAGAATCACTTTCACTTCAGCACGGGCCAGGGGCGCGCCGGCACAGGTATGCACCCCGCGACCAAACGCCAGATGCTCCATGATGCGTGGACGATGCAGCTGAAACTGGTTGGGGTTTTCCCAGCGGCGCGGGTCGCGATTGGCAGCCGCCAGGGAGATCAGCACCTGGGTACCGGCCGGCACATCAATGTCACCGATTTTGGTGTCGCGGCAGGCCAGTCGCGAGGTGATTTTGGTGGATCCTTCAAGACGCAGCACCTCCTCCAGGAACGGCGTAAGCAGGCTGTAGTCAGCACGCAGCTGCTCCTGCAATCCCGGCACATCGACGATGTAGCGCATGGCGTTGCCCAGCAGCTTGGCGCTGGTGTCCTGCCCGGCGGCAAACATAAAGGTGGCCATCTTCACCATATCCAGCAGGTCGGCGTCACTGCCATCGGGATACTTGGCGTGAGCCAGTTGTGACAGTACGTCCTCCCGTGGATTCTCCTTGCGATCCACAAGGTACTCGTAAAAGAAGGTCCCAAGAAATACCAGCACCGACATCTCCGTTGGCATCTCCTCGTTGTTCATATTGCCGGGCGGCGGTGCGTTGTCGATCACCTCGCGGAACTTCTCCCGGTCTTCTGCCGGCACACCCAGCAGATCGGCAATCACCAGGGTCACGAAGGGGGTGGCAATCTCATTCACCAGTTCACAACCGCCTTTTGCCACAGCTTCCTGTACCAGCTGCTCAGCGTACTCCACCATAAATTCCTGGTTGGCTTTCAGGCGCGTCGGCGTCAACAGGCGATTCATCACCGAGCGCAGGGCCGAGTGCTTCTCACCGTCCAATGCCACCAGCAGGTCACCACCCATGTACTTGTCGCGGTTGGCTTCCATCAACGCCGTAATGTCATTCCCTTCCGGCTTGAACGGCAGTGGGAAACCGGCACCGACGGTGGAGTTGAGGGAGGAGAAATCCTTGTGGTTACGCAGCACTTCGATTGCCTCGGCAAAGCCGGTAATCACCAGTGCACCCTCGTGATTGGGCAACGGACAAACTGGTCCCTGCTCACGCATGGCCTCGAAATAGGCGTAGGGATCCAGCAGCACAGAGAGATCGGTGAAGTAATCTTTTTCGTTCAGAGCTTGGGCAGACATGAGGTTCTCCTCGACAGGTTATTGATTGTTATTGGTGCAGTCGTGCAAGCGCTCAGCTTTCCGGTGCAATTGTGACGCGCAGTCCCTGCAAGGACTCCGTCAGACGGATCTGACAGGACAGGCGTGAATTCGGCTGACGGGCAGGCGACTCCTGCAGGATAAGGTCTTCATCTTCGTCCGCCGGTGGCAACAGGGGCAGGAACTCATCGTCGACATAGACGTGGCAGGTGCCGCAGGAGCAAACACCGCCGCACAGTGCCAGCAGTTCGTCCATACCGGCATCGCAGATCAACTGCATCAGGGTCGACTCCGGTTCCAGTTCCAGCGTGCGGGATTCGCTCTCCCGGGTGGTGACAATAATGCTGGTCATGACAGCAAGCTCCGGTTTGCTTACCTGCAGTCGGTTGTCTCCGGCGCAGGTCAATGGATTTATTAGTTATGATACACAATGTATCATAGAACCCTCAGATAACCCGTGTCAATGATTGCACCAGCGGCGGACGCGCAGCAGATGACTGGCATTGAATCCTTCCGACCCTGTAACATCTCTGGCAACGCACGGCCACGAATGCCCGGACCATGATCAAGCGACTCGACCAGTTAAAAGCCCCTGCCACCACCGATGGCCGCCAGATACGCTCCCGCAGCGCCATGCACCAGACCCTGCTGCAACTGCTGGAGCAGAAAACCCTGGAGCAGATCTCCATCCGCGAACTGGCAGCGGCAGCCGGTATCGGCCACGCCACCTTCTACCGCCATTACAGCAGCAAGGAAGCCCTGTTGAATGATTTGGCGGCCGATGAAATACGTCATATGGTGCAGCTGACCCTGCCACTGCTAAGCGAGTCTGACGCCAGTGCCGCCTGGCTGGAGATGTGCAGCTATGTGGATCAGCATCGACAGCTATGGGCTACCCTGCTCACCGGCGGCGCCGCCAGTGCGGTGAAAGAGGAACTGCTGCAGATCTCCCGGGAGATTGCCGAACAGCTTTACGGCGATCAACCCAAAGCCAGCAGCGACGAGATGGAACTGTCATTGATCCTGTCGGTCACTATCATCCTGGAAACCCTCTCCTGGTGGCTGCGGCAGTCCCGGCCGTTCAAGCCACAGAAGGTGGCCAACATTCTGCAAGCCAGGGTGGAATTCCGCTCCACCCCCTGAAACAACAGGTTCTGTATGACAACCACCCCGCATCGGGTACTGGTGCTGGACTCCGGCCTCGGCGGGCTCAGCGTTCTGCGCGACATCCTCCGCCTGCAACCCCTGCACTGCAGCTACCTGGCCGACAGCCGTTTCCTGCCCTACGGCAATAAAACACCACAGCAGCTGCAACAGCGGCTGCACGACCTCCTGCATCCGCTACTGCAGGACGACGCCTTTGATGCGGTGGTTATTGCCTGCAACACCGCCAGTACTGTGGCCCTTACACACCTGCGCGCCGCCTTCGGTATCCCGTTTGTCGGCGTGGTCCCGGCCATCAAAACCGCCGCCGAGCGAACCACCAATGGGAGGATTGGCCTGCTGGCTACCGCCGCCACCGTTAACGGCACCTACGCCCAACAACTGGCGGACAGCTTCGCCAACCACTGCCAACTGTTTAAATTGGCAGCACCTCAGCTGGTGCAGATGACGGAAGGGAAATTACAGGGGGATGACGTCAATATCGGCGAACTGCGTCAACTGCTAACCCCATTGCTGGACAGCGGGATTGATACCGGCATTCTGGGATGCACCCACTTTCCCTGGCTGCAGGAGGAGCTGCAACAGATTGCACCACAGGTAGAGTGGCTGGACTCCGGCACGGCGGTCGCAAAGCGGTTGCAAAGCCTGCTGGCAGAGATCACTCCGGCGCAACGTACCACTTCCACGCCCTGCTTTTACCACACAGGGCCGGCTTACCAATCGACACTGACACCGCTGTTGCAGGCGCTGAACCTGCATCGGAGTGTCAGTCTGGAGAGACCTGCCAGCGCTGCTACCAAAGGGGATACGGCAGCAACAGGATGTGCAGCAGATTGACCATAAAGTGACAGAGTATCGCTAACTCCACCCGCCCCGAGAACTGGTAGACCGCTGCATAGAGCAGGCTGGCGCCGGCAAACAGCATGGTGACCGTTCCCGTGGGATACCAGATGCCATGGGCCACCAGAAACAGCCAGGAGGTCAGTAGTATTGCCACCAGCGCACTGAGAGCCTGGGGCCGGATCAGGCGAGCGATGGAGTCCTGAATCAGGCGCCGGAAGAAAAGCTCTTCCGCCAACACGGTAATCAGCAGGTTGATGGGCACAAACCAGAGCAGGTAGCTGCCCGCCTTGGGATCAAAACGCACGCCGAGAAACACCGCCAGGCCCACCAACAGTGCCGGCGCCACCAGCGCCACACCCAACCAGTCCCGCGGCAACCGGGCCGCCGTTGCCGGCAACAGGTAGAGTAAAAGTGCAGCCCCCACCAGCGCCTTGTCGAGACTGAGATGGAGACTGAAAAAGCCGTAACCCGGTGTCAGGATTTGTGGCGCCACCACCTGCCAACGGGACAATCCGGGAACGTAATGCAACGCCAGCACCAGGCACAGCACCACCAGCGCACCGGTCAACACCCCCTGCGGATAACCCGAGAGGCGTGCCTGGAAACGCGCCAGTAGCATCAGGATGGCGCCGGCCAGTGTTGCCCGCCAATCCGTCACGCCCAACAGAAACCAGCCACCGAGGAGTAACAGGGCGCAAAGATCCGCCATGCCGACGATCAGTATTTCCCGCGGCAAGCGCCGGTAGTGCACCAGCAGGCCCAACATCAACACCAGCACGTAAAGTAAAAATGCCTGCAGCGGCAACCCAATGGTCAAAGTACAACTCCCCGTTTAAATCACTTATCGTCTTGCTGCTGGTCATCCGCCAGAGCCACAACCGCGTCACCCAGAGAGATCACCCCTTCGCTGAGCACCTTCGCGCACAGCCCTCCCATGCCACGCATGGCGTTGAAACCACCCGCCCCCAGGGCGGTTTCCATGCGTGAACAGGGGTGGCACTGGCCGGCACCTTCAAACAACACTTCACCTATGCGGAAACGACGTCCACTGAGGGCGTGCAGGTTGATGCCTTGCACCAGTAAATTACGTCGCAGCAACGCCGGATCGATTGCCTCCCGATGCAGCAACGACGCCAGCACCGCCAGGTTTTCCGCCTGGTAGAGGGTCACCTGTCGCTTGCTGTCGACCCGCCCCTTGAAGCGGTCACCGACCAAACCCTGCCCGGGGATTACCCCGACAGAATCCACACTCACCATGGACACATCACGGGCCGGCCGCAGCAGTATCAGCTCAAGAGAGCCTTGTTGCGGAAGTGTTGCCAGCAGCTTTGCCACATTGCCACGCATAGGGACTCTCCCCACGGATGAAACAGAGGATGAAGTGTGGCCTGAGACGCCAGGGGAATGCCAGAGGCAAAGGGGGAATGTGTGCGGCCCGGCACGTCAGCGCACAGACAAAAACACCAGACAAGGGATAAACGCTGTGCGATTTTCCGCCGCCGTCAGGCCACCGAATCGCGCCGGTACTCACTGGGGGAGGAGCCGTACCAGCGCTTGAACGCACGGGCAAAGTTGGCCTGTTCGGAAAAGCCAAGCAGGTACGCCACTTCGCTGATGGCGAGGGTGTCATCGGCGATGTAACTCTTTGCCAGCTGCATGCGCTTCTCTTCCAGGATCTTGCTGAAAGAGGTGCCCTCTTCCGCCAGCCGCCGCTGCATGGTGCGGCGGCTCAGGTGCAACGCCTCGGCGACATTCTCTTCCTTGATATTGCCGGAAGGCAGTTGATTAACAATGGTTACCTCCACCTGGGTGGTGAGCCGCTCCTTGTGCAACTCTGCCAGGTGGCGGGTAATAATCTGCTCGTTGACCAGGCTCAACTCCGCGTTGCCGGTGTTGAGCTTCTTCTCCACATCGTAACGCTCCAGCAATATGGAGATGCCGTTACCACCATAGTAGACCGGGCAACCGGCTTTCTGCTCCAGCAACCAGGCTGCCGAATTGGGGGCGTGGGGACAGTGCAGCTCCACCGGGGCAAAGCTTTCGCCCAGTAACATGCGCAGCATTTTCAGCATGGCAATGATGCTTGCGTCAGTTGAAAGCGGGCAGAGTTCAGGCTGCACCTTCCATTCATGAGCTACGGAGAAACGATAGTAGAGGCCGTCGGCGGAGAGGTCGTAACTGAGTCCGTCGCTGACAAACTGGCCATAACGGGAAAAGCGGTAGAAGGCCTCACCCAGAGTGGCGCTGGCCAGCCAGGCAAATCCGAGAGCATGAAAGGTGGTGGGACTCCAGCGGGCGCCGGCATCGACACCGAAACCATCCCCCTCCAGGTCCCGCACATGCCACCACAGTTGCTGCATCTTCTCTATGGGGTAGCGCGCCACGGACGACCCCAGTTTGGTGGGGTCGAGACCAATCTCGGAAAACACCTGTGCGGCGTCCCGGTCCCGGGCTTTCAGCTCCTCCCAGACCAGCAGGGCCCAGGAGGTTAATGTGGATGCAGCCATATACAGATCTCCCTATCTCCCCCATAGGATAAATCCTTGGCGCAGAAAGACAAATAGCTGATTAACAATTGGTATTGACTGATCAGCACCCCGGGGGTTGATTCCGTAATCTTGTCCTCAGAAACTGAAGGAGGACGCTACTATGAACCACGACTACATGCAGCACACACTGAACAGCCAGCTCCACTTTGTGGGTCGCGGACTGCACAGTGGCAAAGCAGTACGAATGACTCTGGCGCCCGCAGAAGCCTTTACCGGCTATGTATTTGAACGGGCGGATCTGGCACCACCACACAACACCGTATTGGCGCGCTGGTCGACCGTAAGCGACACCCGCCTCTCGACCACTGTCAGCAACCGTGTCGGCACCAGTGTATCTACCATTGAGCACCTGATCGCTGCCCTGCACGCCAGCGGCGTCGACAACTGTCGCATCCTGCTGGACGGGCCGGAAGTTCCGGTGATGGATGGCAGCGCCAAGGTCTTTGTTGAGCAGATCAACTCTGTGGGCCTGCGCCCCCTCAAGGCCGAGCGCATGGCCATCGTGGTGACGGAGTCGATCTGGGTAGAGGAAGACAAAGCCAAAGCCGGCTTGCTGCCCTTCCCCGCGCCCTGGGTGGACATGTCCATCGACTTCGAATCCAAGGCCATTGGTGAGCAATCGGTGTGTATGCCGGTCACCGCGGAACACTTCCAGGAGTCCGTCTGCGGGGCACGCACCTTCGGCTTTATGGAGCAGGCCACCGCGTTGCGCTCACTGGGCCTCGCCCAGGGCGGCTCCCTGCAGAATACGGTGGTGGTTGAAGACAACCGTGTCCTGAACCGTGAAGGGTTGCGCTACGAAGATGAATTTGTGCGCCACAAGGCGGTGGATGCCATCGGCGATCTGGCCCTGCTGGGTGTGCACATTGTGGGCTGCTTTGTCGGTCGTCGCAGTGGCCACCGCCTCAACAACCAACTGCTGCGCCGGCTGATGGTGGAAAGCGACAGCTGGTACTACACCACGCTGCAGGATGCGACCGAGTACTGGGATGACATCATGCGCGACCCGCAGCGCCCGGCCAAAACCAATGGCTCACGCACCAGCCTCGCGGAGTAAAACAGACTGATCAGCAGCCTTATAACCGGGGGAGCGCAAGGCTCCCCCGGTGCTTTCCGGCCCTTATCGACCCTCCCTGATTACACCCTCTCCAGAACCACCGGCACCGGGCGACAAACGGTATTGCATACGGGAGAGTGATCTTTGGTAAACACCAACAGTGCATCCAGCTCTTCCTCACTGCAGTCCGCTTCAATGTGCATACGCATACGGATCTGTTCATAGCCGATGATCGCATCCGGATTCAGGTCCAGCAGCCCCTCCACATTGATGGTGCCGCACAGCTCCGTACTGATCGCCCGGATCTGAATGCCGCGTGCCGCCGCGTGCAGCACGGTGGTCGTGGTAACGCAGCCCGCCAGCGCGTGCAACAGGTACTCCACCGGGTTGGCACCCTCATTGTTCCCCAGCAGCACCGGGGGCTCTCCGTTGGTGAAGACAAAGTCCTCCGTGCGGGATTGGTCCTCAACACCGGCGCCATAGAAATCCCGGATCACCGAGCGGTTTTCACCACCGTTAACCCATTGGTTACGGGCGCGGAATTCAAACTGGGCCAGGCTCGGGTCCTGCTGCAGGGCCGCTACGGTCTGCGTCATCCGGACCAGGTCCAGGCCGTTGAGATGTGTCTGTTGTTGGGTGTTCATAGTGACCTCCAGGCCAATCGCTGTTTGTCTGCAACACCTTCTTTGTGGAAGGCATGGACTCACGATACGCCCCGGACAGCCAGCCCGGCAGATGGACTTTTGCCAGAAACGTGCTATTTATGCCACAAACCAACGCACGGGTAGCAGCCGCTGCAGGAGCCCGCCATGAGCACACCATCCGGCAAGCCAGCGCCACCCGTCATCATACAAATAGTCGCCATACCCGAGACCGCGGGTTCAGCGCTGTACGGTATGGTGGATGTGCTCTCCGCCACCGGCGCCATCTGGCAGGCACTGGTCACCGGTGAACCACCCCATGCCCGCTTTCAGGTCCAGGTCATCAGCCCCTCAACGCAACCGTTTCAGTGCGGCTACGGCATTCCGGTAACACCCGCCTTCGACCTGGACAGCGCACCCCGCGCCGATGCGGTGATCGTTCCCGAGATCTGGCTGGAGCCGGCAGAGAGTATCAGCGGCCGCTACCCGGAGCTGATGCAGTGGCTGCAACAGGCATACCGGCACGGCACCGCCCTCTTTTCCGCCTGCTCCGGGTCCATCCTGCTGGCGGAGAGCGGATTGCTCAATCACTGTGAAGCCACCTCGCACTGGGGCTACAGCGACCTGTTTCGTCACCGCTATCCGCAGGTGCGCTTCCGGCCAGAGGCCACGCTGGTGTTTGCCGATGGCGCAGGCCGGCTGGTCACCGCCGGAGGCACCACCTCATGGCACGACCTGGCACTGCATATTATTTCCCGCTATGCCGGCCCCGGCGTTGCACTGGAGGTGGCCAAGGTCTACCTGCTGAAAACCCACGAAGAGGGCCAGCTTCCTTACACCCCGCTCATACGCCATATACCGCACAATGATGCCCTGGTACGACGCTGCCAGCAGTGGCTGGCGGAACACCACACCGACAGCGATGCCCTGGGCAAGCTGGTGGCGCAACAGGAGATTCCCGAACGGACACTGAAACGTCGCTTCAAGGCGGCAACTGGTATGTCACTGCTGGAGTACATCCAGCATTCCCGTATCGAGGAGGCCAAGCGCCTGCTGGAAACCACCACCCTGGCGGCGGAGGAGATTGGAGCCAGAATCAGTTATGAGGACGGGTCGTTTTTCCGGCGGCTGTTCAAACGTCTCACCGGCCTGACCCCGGGGCAATATCGGCGGATGTTTGCTGGCACACGAGAAGACAAGGGCTTGTCGCTGTCAGCCCACAAATAAAAAAGGCCGTGTCGGTGCTATCGACACGGCCTTTGGTCGCATTTGCTCTTTAAGTCAGAGCCCGCGCCACTTAGCGACTTTGTGACTGCGAGTTAATCATGCCGGCAACGTCATCCACCTGCACCGACATACTCTCCTGACTGGGAGGGAACTTCTTGAAGGAGGCCACGAACTCGGCAATCTTGCCGCCGGCAGCACCGAGTATCCAGGAGTGGTTTTCGGCCCACTCATCGTAACCCCGGGCCTCAATAAAGCGCTCAAACGGATCCAGCTTCAGGTTGATAATGATTGGCGAAGAGAGAGACAGCTGCGGGGAACGGAACCAGTGGTCCTGGCGTTTGAACAGCAGTTTCCAATCGCCGTAACGCATGCCGTGGAAGGTGGTCTCGGTAAAGTAGTAAAACTCCTTACGCTTTGACTTACCCTGGCTGAGCAAAAGATCGGACTGGTCATAGCCATCGAGGTGCACCTTGTAACTGCGCTTGCCAATTTTCTTTTTCTTCAGCAGTTCGTCCTTGAGGTTGGGCTCACCCACCCAGGACATGATCGTTGGCATCCAGTCTTCCATGGTCATGAACTCGCCGGTGCTGACGCCCGCCGGGATATGCCCCTTCCACTTCACCAGCATTGGCACACGGAAGCCGCCTTCCCAGCCACCTACCCCTTTCTCGCCATGGAAAGGCTGGTTGCCGCCATCCGGCCAGGAGTTGGACGCCGCACCGTTATCGGTGGAGAACATGACGATGGTGTTATCAGCCACGCCCAACTCGTCCAGCAGACCGAGCAGCTCGCCCACATCGTCGTCCATCTCCATCATGCCATCGGCATAAATGCCGTAACCGCTCTTGCCCTCATACTGATCGTTGAGATTGGTGCGGTAGTGCATGCGGGTGGTGTTGTGCCAAACAAAAAATGGCTTGCCAGCTTTGACGGTGTCACGGATGAACCGCTTGGATTGCTCCAGTACATCCTGGTCCAGGGTGCGCTGGCGCTCCTTGCCAAAGGGCCCCAGATCCTCAATCTGCTGAGAGCCATCGGCCATGGCTTTGGAGTGAATGATGCCACGCATGGTCAGCTTATACTTTTCCTGTACTGCGGGATCTTTTGGATAGTCGTACTGCTCCGGGTACTCACCGGCATTGAGGTGATAAAGAATGCCGTAGAACTCATCGAAGCCGTGATTGGTAGGCAGGTGCTCATCACGATCGCCCAAGTGGTTTTTCCCGAACTGGCCGGTGGCATACCCCTTGGCTTTGAGCATGGTCGCCAGGGTCGGATCCTTCTCCTGCAGCCCCTGCTTGGCCCCTGGCAGCCCCACGGTAGCCAGACCGGTACGCAAGGGGTACTGGCCGGTTATAAACGCCGCACGGCCTGCGGTGCAGGAGGCCTGGGCGTAGTGATCCATAAAGATCATGCCCTCATTGGCAATGCGGTCGATGTTGGGGGTTGAACCACCCATCATGCCACGGTGGTAGGCACTGATGTTCCACATGCCCACGTCATCACCCCAGATAATCAGGATATTGGGCTTTGTCTCGGTCTGAGCTTGATCCTGAGCCTGTGCGACGGAGGCCGCGAACACGAACAGGGAAAGGGTTAACAGATAACGCAGCATAGGTACTCCTTGTGTTGCCGCTTGGGGGAAGCGCAATGTTTTTGCAATTTTTATGCAGGCACTCATAGCCGGTACATACATGAGTTTTGTGACACTACCATTACGGCGCGTGCCGCGTCATGGATCATGGCCGTCACTGCACCGGACTTCGATGATTGTAGCCGCTGGCCTTCACCAGTACCACTCCACTATGGTCGATGTATCACAGGCATCAGGAACCCGCAGCGAAATCAAACGCTTCCTGCGCCCCAACAATAAACATCTGCACTCCGATCACCGTCAGGATCAGCCCCATCAGACGCGTGACGATACCGAGACCGTTACTGCCAATGCGGTTGATAATGGAGGCGCTGAAACGAAAGCAGAAAAAGGTGATCAGGCACAGGCACAGAAAGGAGACAACGGTCGTGACAATACCCATCCAACCGGACGCCGCCGAGTAGTTCATGGCCGTGGCGATGGTGCCAGGTCCCGCCAGTATGGGCATTGCCAGTGGCGACACGGCAATATCCACCTCTTCGTCATCCTCACCGGAATGCAGACGGGAACTGCTGCCCTGCAGCATGTGATAACCCACCAGAAATACCAGTATGCCGCCAGCGATCCGCAGGGCAGGCAGGGTAATTCCAAACAGGTCAAAAATCGATTTGCCCAGTACGGAAAACAGGCAGACCACAGCAAACGCGATCAACAATGCACGGGCCGCTACGCGGCTTTTACCAGCGCGCTCCATCTCCCCTGCCAGGCCGGCAAACACCGCAGTATTGGCAATGGGATTCATAATGGCAAAGAACGCCATAAAGACCGAGATGGAATGTTCCAGCAGTTGCATACGCAGCCTCCTGCCGCGGCAAAGGATCAGTCGCCAAACGTACGCAGGCAACCCAATGGCTGACCTTCACTATAGTCGAGATGACCGGCACTGGAACCCACCCAACCCAGCAGGCCAAATGAGGTCTTCACCAGATACTGGGGCTGATCGCAAGTGCTGTTGGGATCCTGCAGCAACACCCTCACCTGACTACCTGCCGGCACAGCCGCCACTTTCTTGCCGCCCCCGCATGGGGACTGATACAACTGTGTGAAGCCGGTGGTGGGACAGGTCATATCCACCAGGTAAAAACTCTGCTGAACCTCTTTCAGGCCCGTGTCGGTCAGAGCGTACTTTTGGCGCAGGTTATAGGCGTTGCCATTGCGCGTGGTGAGGTAAAAATTCCCTCCGGCAGACACAAACAACTTCTCACCATAGAGATAGACCTCCTGCCCCCAGGCGGGTGATTCCACGATAAAGGTGGGATCATCGCTCTCACCATCATCGTAATGCAGCAGGTAGACCTTGCCGCCAATCTCCAGCCTGATGGCGTAGAGACCGGACCAGCCGGTGGCCACTGCGCGGGCCTTTGCCGCCAGCTCGGGCGCCAGGTAGACAAACATGCTCTGGTCGTTGTCAACGACGAACGCCCGATAATCACTGAACGATTCAGGCGGCTTCTGTACCTGCGTATTATCGCCAGTGGTCACCTCCTGCAGCTCCAGCGCAGCGACCGGCAAAGCGATCCAGATAAGAAACAAAAGTGCAGCTTTTTTCATAGGTCATCCTGGCGTTGTGTTTGGCTATGGTCCATGCCGTCCCTGACGCGTGTTAATTACCCGTCGCAGTGACTGTTCTGGTGGCAGAGTACCTTATTAAACGCTGACACCTGTTTCAACATTATTCGAAAGCATGAATCAGACGGACAGCCACTGCAATTGCGGCAACAACAAAAACCGGACGGGGAACTTCAGCTCTGCAAACAGGAGGACAGAGGGAAAAGCGGGGAGCCAGCCCGAGCGGGCCGGCTCGCAAGGCACGGCTTAACGAATTTCGTTCAGCAGCTCACGCGCAATGATCACGCGCTGGATTTCACTGGTACCTTCATAGATGGAGGTAATACGCACATCGCGGGCGAAGCGTTCCAGTGGGTACTCCTGGGTGTAACCGACGCCGCCCATCAGCTGCAGGGCGGTGTAGCAGGCCGCGTTGGCTTTCTCGGATGCGTACAGCTTGGCCATGGAGGCCTGTTTGCCAAAGGGCTGGCCATTCTCTTTCAGGTAGGCGGCGTTCATCAGCAGCAGTCGCGCCGCTTCCAGCTCGGTGTAGGTCTCGGCCATCATCCACTGCAGGCCCTGCAGATTGGAGATAGGGGCACCAAACTGCTCGCGCTCGGTGGTGTACTGACGGGCGTAGTCCATAGCCGCCAGACCAACACCCAGTGCCAGGGAGCCGATACCGATACGGCCACCGGCCAGCTCGCCAACGGCGATGCGGAAGCCGTCATTCAGCTTGCCCATCAGCGCATTGCCGGGGATGCGGCAGTCTTCGAAGATCACCAAGTTGGTGGCAGAGGCGTTCTGACCCATTTTGTGCTCGGCCGTGCCGATGGTCATGCCCGGGGTTCCGGCTTCCACCAGGAAGCAGGAGATGCCCTTGCCTTTTTTGGCTTCGGCGTCGGTTACCGCCCAGACCACAAACACGCCGGCGTACTCGGCGCTGGTAATCCACATCTTGGTGCCGTTGAGGATCCAGTCGTCACCGTCGCGGACAGCCCGGGTTTTCATGCCCGCCGGGTCGGAACCGGCACCGGCTTCGGAGAGGCAGAAACCACCGGCCGGGTACTCACCGGAACAGAGCTTGGGCAGGTATTTCTGCTTCTGCTCGTCGCTGGCGATGGCCTGGATGACTTCCGCCACCATGTTGGTTACCGACATGGTCACCGCGGTAGAGGCGCAGGCACGGGCAATTTCGGTAATGGCCACACTGAAGGCGATAACTCCAGCCTCGGTACCGCCGTACTCCGCAGAGACATTCAGGCCCATAAAGCCCAGCTCGGCCAGCTGCTTGATGTTGCTCAGGAACAGCTGGCGATTGGCCTCGCTCTTCTCCTGATCGTGCTGGGCCGCCACTGGCGCCAATTCGGTTTCAGCAAAACGCTTGGCGGTTTCCTGAATCAGGCTTTGTTCTTCGGTTAATTTGAGATCCACGACAATTTCCTCGCAAGACGTTGCACCAGGCCAATAAGCCCACGGATGATCAACCCGCTATGTTAGCGATCAAAGGCTGAACAATACAGGACGGCCAGAGGGATAAAAAGTCACAAAATGTGTCGGAATTGTGTGCTATATTGGGGTTTCACTCATCAAATATCACCGGTTTTATGGCCACAATTTCCTGTCATCACGCCCGGGCGGCGCTCGCCGGATTGCAGCGCAAAGGCATGGACTGCAACGCCGTACTGATGCGCGCCGGTATCCACCCCGACAGCCTGCAAGCGGCGTTCGGGCGCATCAGTGATCACCAGATGACACGTCTGGTACAGGAGGTTTGGCAGACGTTGGACGATGAGTTTATGGGCTTCTCCAACCAGCCCTGCCCCGCCGGCGCGCTGGGCTTCTGCATCCGCGCCATGGGGCGTTGCCAGACCCTGCGGGAGGCGCTGGAAACCGGTATCGAGTTCTACAACCTGGTACAGGACGGCGTGCACACCAGTCTGGAAGAGGGCCCGGAGCAGACCACTATCCGCGTGGAGTTCGCCCATCCCGAACTGGATCCGCAGGGCTTCTACCTGGAGTTCTGGATGATCCGCTGGCACCGGCTCGCCAGCTGGCTTTGCGACCTGCGCATTCCACTGCTGCAGGTGCACTTCCGAAAACACCCGGTGTGGGATGAGCTGCACGCACACCGGGCCGAACTGGCCATTATGTTTCCCAGTGACATCAACCCCAACGCCGACAGCAACTGCCTGATTGTCCCCTCGGCATCCCTGAATGAACCTGTACGCCGAACAGCACAGGAGATCGAGGAGTTTATCCGTACCGCTCCGGCACCACTGCTGACCATCCCCGGTGGTGACAAGAGCCTGCGCCAGACCATCATGTTGCGCCTGAGTGAGCAGATTCCTTTGCGCTTCCCATCCCAGGCGCAACTGGCGGAACAGTTAGGTCTCTCCAGCCAGGCCTTTCATCGCCGCCTGCGTCGGGAAGGCACCAGCTACCAGCGCATCAAGGATGATATCCGCCGCGAGCTGGCGCTGAACAAACTCACCCGTGAGCGCTTGCCGGTGCATGAGGTTGCTGAGATAGTGGGGTTTTCCGAACCCCGCTCTTTTACCCGAGCCTTCAAGAGCTGGACCGGGCTATCACCCCGTGAATACTGCAAATTTGTCTGACCCCGGAGTTGCCTGAATGGATACCGCCGCCCGTATTGCCCCTGAATCCTCGCTCTCCAGCGCGGAACTCTATGAGCGCCGCGAGCGGGTATTCCTGATCCTGGCATCTGTTTTTATCTGCTCTATGACGCTGCTCAATGTCATCGGCATTACCCGCTTTGTGCAGCTGGGCCCCATGGCACTGACCGTAGGTGTATTGCCCTACCCGCTCACCTTTCTGTGCACCGACCTGATTTGCGAACTCTACGGCAAACGCCGGGCAAACCTGCTGGTCACCATTGGCTTGTGTCTTAACCTGCTGATACTGGGGATTTTATGGCTGGGGCAGGCACTGCCCTCCGTGCCTGCCAACGCCCTGCCACCGTGGCAGGTGTTGAGCCTGGCAGCGCCGGTGGGTATGCCCGACGGCACACAGCTGAGCGGTAATGTGGAGCTATTCGATTTTTTCTACCAATTGGCTACCGGCGGGGTCTTCGCCTCAATGATGGCCTATGTCACGGCGCAGTACTGCGACGTAAAACTGTTTCACTTCTGGCGCAAGCTCACCAGGGGCAAGCACCTGTGGCTGCGCAACAATTTCAGTACACTGCTGAGCCAGGGGGTGGATTCGGTGATGGTGGTCACGGTGACCTTCGGTGCAGTATTACTGGCGGGAGGCATGAGTGTGAAGCAGTTCCTGCTGCTGATCGGCAGCAACTACCTGTTTAAAGCGGCCTGTGCGCTGGCGGACACCGGGCCTTTTTATTACTTCACCTACAAGCTGCGGCGCTACCTCCACATCGATAACGACAATGGCAGTCTGGAAGTCACCCCGGCGCGCTAGACCTGCCGGTGCGCCGGGCCACCCACCTGATCACCGAGGCTATCGCAGCAAATACTACTTATTGAACAGGAATATCAGCGTGCCGCCTTTCAGGTCGCTGCCGTAATTGAGGTTCACACCCAGCCCAACCGAGTCCAGTAATCCCCCCAACAACCCCGGGGTCTCCACCAGCCAGGCTACGCCGGCTTCATAGTATTTATCAGTCCCCAGAGCACCGTGCAGGTCGCCCCCCATATTGACCTGCGCTACCCGGTACCAGAGACTGTGACGCTGCCAGCCCGCACCGGTGAACGGCCGTTTCGCCAGGACTCCCATACTGGCGTACCAGGCTTCCGGGCTGAAGTCATGGGCCTTTTTATCGGGATCAACAGTAGATCCATTGAGGTAGTGATACCTGGCAAACAGCTCGAGGTGGGTCTGCTGTAAGTCAATATGATATTTGGCGGTAACCACCGGTTCGGCGATCAGTACATTGTAGGAGATATCGGTCAGATACCCTTCCAGCAACGGTGCCAAAGCACGACTGGCGTCAGAGTTAAAGCGAACATCATTGCTGTAGTGCAGCCAGTTCAGATAAAGGCCAGCCTCCAACTCCCACCGCTCATTCAGCCAGGTGGTATAGCCAGCCCCAACGCCCAACAACGCCGTCTTTTCCGTCAGAGCATCTTCCTGTGACCCGGACTGCCCAGCAAAACTTAGATCCTGATCATTCTGCAGATAGGCAAGCTTGCCACCCACATAGAAGCTGCTGTTGTCGTCGCTGTAGACATCACGCCTCAGCGGAATGGTAATACTCTTAAGATTACTGCGCCGGGCAGTAGAATCCTCGGAACCCAGCTGATCACTGGCGTTAACATAATCGTTGGGGTCAAAATCCAGTAAACCCAGGTTAACCACGTCCTCATCGGTCATGATCAGTGCGGTAACCGAGTTGCCGGCAAAGGCGTTCTGGATAATTCGATCCAGCTCTGCGGCCCCGTCCCGGGCAGCGCAGACACAACTGGCCAGGAGCAACGCCAGCGAGCCAAAAAGGCGCTGCCGGCTCAGGCCTGCGCCCCAACACTGCTTCATTTCCTTGGCACCAGCGCGTCCGAACCGTAGCGAGGCTCGGCACCATCCCCGTGGCGGAACGGATATATAACCACTTCTTCAGTCACCAGGGTTTGCACCTTCAGGTTCACCGGCACAGTAAACAGGCCACTTATGCGACGGTACAGTTCACCAGTTTTATCGTGATCAAAGGTGGCAGCAGGAGCCTCCAGTTCCACAAACACCGACATATGGTCGTCGTGCACCTTGGTGATGATCCTGGATAAATCGTTCGGATGCACATCACTACCCCTGGCATAGGTTTCGCTGAGGTAGCTGACCACTTCCATCTGGATTTTGTCCTCGGCGGAGAGCTCTTGCATGGATGACTGTAACCCGGGACTCAACATAACCAACATCAAAATCATACTGATGGCACCGGGTATCGCGCTTTTAAGGTTAGCATAACCATCGATTACGTAGACGATAACAGCACTCAGAATAATGGCGATCAGGTTAATGATGAACAACATCAGGGCGCCCATCGCCACCTCCATATGACCATTGGAGAGTGACAGGCCGGTTACACACAATGGCGGCACCAGGGCCACAGCGATGGCAACGCCCGGCAGGCTATCTGCGACATTGGGACGATTGGTGGCCATGGTGGCGGCGATGCCGGCGGCGACAGCAACACCAAGGTCAATGAGGGATGGATGGGTCCGGCTCAAGAGCTCGCTGGTCGGGCCCCGCAAGTCGAAGAAGTATTCACAGACAATCGCAACCACCACGGTAATCAGCACACCCACCGAGGTGGTGACGACGCTGCGTGCAATCATCAGCCAATTCAGGGTTGTCAGGCCGTAGGCGAGCGCCAGGATCGGGCGCATCAGCGGCGCTATCAACATGGCGCCGATAATTGTGGCCGAGCTGTCAACCATCAGCCCCAAGGACGCAATAAACGCAGCCAGGGCCAGCACGATACAAAAACGAAGAGTCAGTGCAGAGCCGGCGTTCTGCTTGTGATAGAGACCAGACTCACTCTCGATCTCTTCCAGCGGTAACTCATCTTGCGCATTCAGGAATAGTCTTACTCGCCTAACCCAGCTTAACCTGACATCTTCGCTCATAATTTCTGGTTCCAAGCACCTGTTGCGGGTGGTTCTGCGTCCACTCATTAAACGGCCCGCCGAGAGTCACACCGCGACTTTCCGCAAGGCCCAATTATTGGAGAAGGGAAAGACTAACAATAAAGGCGAACCCGGGACAATCAGGAAAATTTCCGTGCCACATCAACGCTGCCGAAATGAGAATCAGAACCATCGGCGAGTGGCGAGTGGCGAGTGGCGAGTGGCGAGTGGCGAGTGGCGAGTGGCGAGTGGCGAGTGGCGAGTGGCGAGTGGCGAGTGGCGAGTGGCGAGTGGCGAGCAGTATGATGACTACCCTCGCCACGGGTGCAAGCTGAGCTTTGTCGCTACAGCACTTCAACCTTTACCGCTGCAGCGGCAGCCTTCGCTTTGGCTTCTGCCTCTTCTACACTGGTACCACGGGCCAGGGCTACCCCCATACGGCGTTTACCGGTCACTTCCGGCTTGCCAAACAGGCGCAGAGCCGTATCTGGCTGGGCCAGCGCCTCATGCAGGTTGCCAAAACTCACCTGAGAGGACTCCCCTTCCACCAGGATCACCGAAGACGCCGACGGACCGTGCAGGGCGATGTTGGGAATGGGCAGGCCGAGAATGGCACGGGCATGCAGGGCGAACTCGGAGAGGTCCTGGGAGATCAGGGTTACCAGGCCGGTATCGTGGGGCCGGGGAGAGACTTCGCTGAAGATCACCTCGTCGCCCTTCACAAACAACTCCACGCCAAACAGCCCCCAGCCACCAAGGGCCTCGGTCACGCTGGCCGCCACGTCCTTCGCCTTCTGCAGCGCCGCCGGGGTCATGGCCTGTGGCTGCCAGGACTGCTGATAGTCGCCATCCACCTGCCGGTGGCCAATGGGCTCGCAGAAGCTGGTGCCATCGCGGTGACGGATTGTGAGCAGGGTGATTTCGAAATCAAAATCCACAAAGCCTTCCACAATCACCTTGCCGGCACCGGCACGGCCACCTTCCTGGGCGTACTGCCACGCATGCTCAATATCGGCCGAATCCCGCACCAGGCTCTGGCCCTTGCCGGAGGAGCTCATGATGGGCTTAACCACACAGGGACGGCCAATGGTGGCCACCGCTGCGGCAAACTCTTCGTAGCTGGAAGCAAACAGGTAGCGAGACGTGGGCAGGCCCAGCTCTTCAGCGGCGAGGCGCCGAATGCCCTCACGGTTCATGGTCAGCTGTGCAGCGCGGGCAGTGGGAACCACATTGAAGCCCTCGCTCTCCAGCGCCACCAGGGTATCGGTGGCAATGGCCTCAATTTCCGGGACGATGTAGTCAGGGCGCTCCTTTTCGATCACCGCCCGCAACGCATCACCGTCCAGCATGGAGAGGGTGTAGCTGCGGTCAGCCACCTGCATGGCTGGTGCATTTTCATAGCGGTCGCAGGCGATCACCTCCACCCCCAGGCGCTGCAACTCAATCACAACTTCCTTGCCCAGTTCGCCGGAGCCGCACAGCAGTACTTTAGTGGCAGTGGAAGAAAAAGGCGTGCCGATACGGGTCATGGTTACCGTCCTTATGCAGCAATGGTCAAAGTATTGAGGATAGCCGGGGCGTCAGGCGACGCCAGGCTTACAGAAACGGATTGGATTTCTTCGAACGCTCGACAGCCAGGGCCAGAACGCGACGGCGCTCTTCGTTGCTGCTGCCACCCCAGCGGCTGATCTCCATGCCTGTGCGGAAACAACCTACACAGATGTCCTCTTCGTTGAGGGCGCAGATGGAGACGCAGGGGGATTTAACAGGCTTTTCCTTGGCGCTGTTATCCCGGGTAGAAAGGTCCTGTTGAGTCATGGTTTCACCGACGTCAGTTTTGCGGGCGCGCATTATAGCGGATTACGCCGTCGGGGTCAGGGAGCGGACACTCCCCCAGTCCTTGACTGGCGCACTGCTGTCGCGCCCTATGCCGAGATCGAGGGCATCGTTGAGGAAACTCACCAGTACGCGGGCGGTAAAGCCCCAGATTTCGTACTCATCAAACTGGTAGGCCGGTGACCAGGTGTGCCCGATGGTGCGCTGAAAGACATCGGTGCGAATGCGTGGATCGTCGAGGAAGAACGCCAGGGGAACTTCAAATATGGCGTCCAATTCGCCCTCATTGGGAGTCAGCTTGGCATTGGTCGGCACCACCCCGACAAACGGCACCACGTTAACGCCACGCCAGGTCTGGTAGATAGGCAGCGCACCCAGCACTTCTACCTGAGAGGGACAGAGGCCGATCTCTTCGCGGGTCTCCCGCAACGCCGTCTGCAGTAAATTTTCGTCCTGCGGCTCCCACTTGCCACCAGGCAGGGAGACCTCCCCGCTGTGGGAGCTGAGGTGATCCGCTCGACGGGTCAGGATCACCGATGGCTGGGAGGGGTTATCGGTGATGGGAATGAGAACTGCAGCAGGCATATCCAGTTGATGGGCCGCAGGAGGCTGGTGGCCAGTGGAATCCAGATAGTATTTGAGCTGCTGCAACATGTTCACGGGTTTCGTTTGTCTTTTCTCTGCGTATGGTCAAACAGTAACCAGTCGCCTAGTAATATTCCAGCGACTTTACCTCACTTTAAACTCGTACCCAGGGGCTGCAAAGCGGAGTCAGGGACTATGGCAAGGTCGAGGGTTGGACCACTCCAACTGCATATAATTCCCTTCACCACTATACAGATCAATGAGTTAGATCAGCTAAACGCGTGAACCGGAAACCTCCCAGGCATATGAGAGGTCGCACAAATTGGAGCGGAAACGAGATTCAACCGCTCTTTCTCCCGTATAATTGCCCCACTAACGCCACCCAACCCGGTACGGACGGATTCATGAAGTTTTGCAGTCAGTGTGGAGCCGCTGTGGCACTCGCCATTCCCGCAGGCGACGACCGCCACCGCCATGTGTGTCCCTCCTGCGACACCATCCATTACCAGAACCCCAACATCATCGCAGGCTGCCTGCCCCTGCACGAAGACCGGGTACTGCTGTGCAAGCGGGCCATTGAGCCCCGCTACGGCTACTGGACCTTGCCTGCCGGCTTTATGGAGAACGGCGAAAGCACCGAGGAAGGCGCGCTGCGTGAGTCCTGGGAGGAGGCCCGGGCGCGAATGAAGCTGGATGGACTCTACACCCTCTTCAGCCTGCCGGAGATCAATCAGGTCTATATGATCTTCAAGGGTGAGCTGACGGACCTGGAGTTTGGACCCGGCCCGGAATCACTGGAAGTGGCCCTGTTCAGCGAGGATGAGATCCCCTGGGACGAGCTGGCGTTTCCGGTGATGCGTAAAACCCTGGAGTATTACTTCGCCGATCGTAAAAGCGGCAACTTCCCGGTCCGCAGCGAAGCCATCTACCGCAAACGCCCGGCGGACAGTAACTAGGTCAGAAGCCGCTTTCCAGCAGCCAGACATCGTAGGCCGGCTCTTCATAGGGATGAGCCAACCTGAGTGCCGCCACGGCGGCGCGGATATGATGCTCCACACACACCATCTCCACCCGGTACTCGGCCACCGTCTCCACAACATCCGTAGAACCGATAAAGGGGTGGCTGCCGGGCAAGGGGCGGAACTGCCCCTCCCCCAGCACCTGCCAACAGCAGCTGTCGTAGTCGCCGATGCGGCCGGCGCCGGTGGCAAACACCGCAGCCTTAACCACCTCCAGATGACTCTCCGGTACAAAAAACGCCAGCTTGTAGAGTTTCGCTGTCATGCCCCTGACCTGTTGTCGTTAATCCAGCAAGCGCGCTGCGATAACGTGCTCCACCTGGAGGATGGCCTGCAGCAGTTCCGGGTGCGGCGCCTGCTCCACGTCGATGATGTTATAGGCCACATCGCCGCGGCTCTTGTTCATCATATCCAGCACATTGATGTGGTTGTCGGTGAAGATCGACAGCACATGGCCCAGTACGCCGGAGACGTTGTCGTTGACGAAGGTGATGCGATGTCCCTCCGCCCGCGGCAGGTTAATGGCCGGGAAGTTAACTGAATTACGGATATTGCCGTTCTCCAGGTAATCCTTCACCTGGTCCGCCGCCATAATCGCGCAGTTCTCCTCCGCCTCCTCGGTGCTGGCACCGATATGCGGCATGGCCAGCACATCATCCCGCCCCAGCAGGCAGGGCTCAGGGAAGTCACAGACGTACTTGCCCAGCTGTTTCTCATCCAGTGAGGCCACCACCGCGTGGGCATCCACAATGGCATCGCGGGCGAAGTTGAGCAGCACCGCACCGGTTTTCACCGACTTCAGGCTGTCGGCGTTGATCATATGGCGGGTAACATCCAGCGCCGGGACGTGCAGGGTGATGTAGTCAGAACGGGACAGCAGTGATGGCAGGTTCTCGGCCCGCTCCACCTGACTGGGCAGGCGCCAGGCCGCTTCCACCGACAGCGCCGGATCAAAACCCACCACATTCATGCCCATGGCCAGCGCCATCTCCGCCACCATGGAACCGATGGCTCCCAGTCCCACCACGCCCAGGGTGCGGCCGTAGAGCTCATTGCCGGCAAAGCGCTTCTTCTCTTTCTCCAGCAACGCACCCATCGCCGCCGCGTCGGTCATGTCAGTCAGGCTCTGGGAGTAGTTCATGCCACCGACGATGTCCCGCGAGCTGAGTAAGAGTCCCGCCAATACCAGCTCCTTAACCGCATTGGCATTGGCGCCAGGCGTATTGAAGACACAGATACCAGCCTTGGTGTAGTCCGCTACCGGGATGTTGTTGACGCCGGCGCCGGCTCGGGCCACGGCTTTCAGCCCCTCGGGAATGGTCTCGCCATGCAGTTTGTGGCTGCGCAGCAGGTAGGCATCCGGTGCGGAACATTCGCTGGAGATTTCGTACTTGTCGTGCCCGAAGCGGTTCAGTCCCTTGGGCGAAATGGCGTTGTAGGTTTTGATGCGGTACATGTCGTACTCCTTATTATCGAGCCAGCTCCGTCAGGCACTGGGCTTAATTGTCGGTGAGCAAAAGCGGTTGCTCAAATAGCAAAAAGCCAGACTCGGGGAGTCTGGCTTTGCAGGTGTTATCAGGCAGCGGTGACTTGCTGGTAGGCCCACTCGATCCAGGGCATCAGTGCCTCCAGATCGGCCTTCTCCACGGTGGCCCCGCCCCACAGGCGCAGGCCGTCGGGCGCATCGCGGTAAGCGCCAATGTCGTAGGCCACGCCCTCGTCGCCCAGCAGCTTGATCATCGCCTTCACCTGCTCGGCGGTGGCGTCCAGAGTCAGGCAGATACTGGTATTGGAGCGGATGGTCTTGTCGTCGGCCAGGAAATGAATCCAGTTGTGACTGTCGACGAAAGCCTCAACCACCGACAGGTTCTCTTCGGATTTGGCAATGGCCCTGGCCACGCCACCCATGCCTTCCACCCAGTCCAGGGCGTCCAGGTAGTCCGCCACACAGAGCATGGATGGGGTATTGATGGTCTCACCTTTAAAGATGCCTTCGATCAGCTTGCCACCCTTGGTCATGCGGAAGATCTTGGGCATAGGCCAGCTCGGGGTGTAGCTCTCCAGGCGCTCAACCGCGCGTGGGCTCAGGATCAGCATGCCGTGGGCACCTTCGCCGCCCAGTACCTTTTGCCAGGAGAAGGTCACTACGTCCAGTTTCTCCCAGGGCATCTCCATGGCGAATACCGCAGAGGTGGCATCACAGATGGTGAGGCCGGCGCGGTCGTCCGCTATCCAGTCGCCGTTGGGGACTTTCACACCGGAGGTGGTGCCGTTCCAGGTGAAGACCACATCGTGCTCAAAATTCACCTTCTGCAGCTCCGGCAGCAGGCCGTAGTCAGCGGTCAGAGAGGTGACGTTCTCCAGCTTCAACTGCTTGATGATGTCGGTATGCCAGCCAGTGCCAAAGGACTCCCAGTGCACCACATCCACCGGGCGCGGGCCCAGCAGCGACCACAGTGCCATCTCTACCGCACCGGTATCGGACGCCGGTACCACGCCTACGCGGTACCCCTCAGGCAGGCCCAGCAGTTCAGCGGTCTGCGAACAGGCCTTACCCAGTGCGGCCTTGCCAAGACTGGAACGGTGGGAGCGGCCCAGCGTGTCCAGTTGCAGTTTGGAGACGTCGTAACCGGGACGCTTGCTGCAGGGACCGGAGGAAAAATTGGGATTAGCGGGTTTGACCTGAGGCTGCATAAGGGGTTCTCTTGTCAAGGTTGCATGGAGTTCAGGGGGTGCGATTATGCCAGCTTTGTGGCATTTGTGCAGTGCCTGCACCATGCTAACCGCAGGGCTCGCTGGTAGAGGCTGCAGTGGCAGCCAGCCATGCCCCGTCACACCACAGAACAGGAGAATATGGATGAAGATTTATGAGGCCCGGGTCGCGCCCAACCCCCGCCGGGTACGCATCTTTCTGGCCGAGAAAGGCATCGACATGCAGTATGTGGAGCTGGACATTATGGGCGGGGAAAACCTCTCCCCAGCCCTGCGCGCCAAGAACCCCTCCACCAAGGTCCCTTTCCTGGAGCTGGACGACGGCACCTGTATTGGCGAGAGCATTGCCATCTGCCGCTACTTCGAGGAGCTGCAGCCGGAGCCACCGCTGTTCGGGCGCACACCGCTGGAGAAGGCCCAGGTAGAGATGTGGAACCGGCAAGTGGAGTTCTTCTTTATCCAGCCGCTGATGTTTGCCGTCCAGCACGGTGGCGGTATCTTCAAGGATCGCATGACCCCGGTTCCGGTGTGGGGCGAAGAGAGCGCCAAAAACGCCCGCGCTTATCTCGACCAGCTGGATCAGCACCTCACCAACAACACCTATCTGGCCGGGGACTATTTCAGTGTCGCCGACATCAGCCTGCTGTGCGCCGTCGACTTTGCCAAAGTGGCCAAAATCCGCCTCTCCGATGAGTGGCCCCACCTGCAGCTGTGGCACCAGCTGGTGTCGGCCAGGCCCTCAGCCCAGGCTTAGGGCCTGTTAGCTCGGCTCAAGCCACCACACCTGCAGCGCGAAACAGTTGCAGGTGCACCTCCACCAGCGCGCCAATATCCCGCTGGTAACCACCGCCAATCACCGCCGATACCGGCAGGCCAGCCTGTTCGCAAATCTCAAACACCAACCGATCCCTCTGATACACCCCGTGCAGGGTAATCTCAAAGTGGCCCAGCTCGTCCCCGCTGAAGATATCGGCACCGGCGTCGTAGATCACCGCGTCGGGACGAAAGCGGTCTATGGCCTCCCGCAGGGTATCGTCGACGCACTGCAGGTACTCATCATCCGCAACGCCTTTGTCCAGCGAGACGTCCCAGTCGGAGCGCTGTTTTACAAAAGGGAAGTTTTTCTCGCCGTGAATGGAGACGGTAAAGATCTGCTCATGCCCCTGCGCCAGGCTGGCCGTACCATCCCCCTGGTGCACATCGCAATCAAAAATCAGCACCCGCCCGATGCCCGGCTGCTGCAACAGGTTAAGTGCACTTAACCAGAGGTCGTTGAAAATGCAGAAACCCGAGCCGTAATCGTAAAAGGCGTGGTGGTAACCACCACTGAGGTTGATCGCCCTGCCCTTCTGCAAGGACTCCATTCCGGCCAGAACAGTGCCGGCAACTGCAGTCAATGTGCGCGTAACCAGTATGGGTGACCAGGGAAATCCCATTTTGCGCACGGCCTTGTCGTCCAGCTGCCCGCTGACAAACTGATCAATGTACTGCGGGCACAGTGGCCCTTTCAGCAATTCCGGATCCAAAGGGGTGGGCGGCCGGAATGCAGCCACGGCCACCCCTGCCTGACACAGCCGATCCTGCAGTGACTGATATTTCTGTATCGGAAAGCGATGCCCCGGAGGCAATTGCAGCTGACTGTAGATGGGGTCAAAAAACAGGGCAACCATGTAGCAATCTCAAACATCGGCAGAAGCTCCATTATGCCGTAGCTGAAGCCGCAGATAAAAACTGCCTGCCACGCACTGCAGGATCGATGTTGACAAGCGGTCACAAGCGCGTGCGGATGCCGCTACGGCACATCCAGTCCGTTAACATAGACAGCTGAGCCCATCCACACAAACAACGTCACCAACCCGACCACTTACCACAAATACCAGAACAAGAAATGCCTTATGCCGCTATCCGCCTCCTCCATCCCGCTGATTCATGCACGGCCCGGGTTTACTGTTGATAGGCGGCTTTGCTACCATCTTGCACTCTTCGAACAGCCTTCCTGGCAAGGACGAATCCTCGAGCGCAATGGCATGAGTCGCAGCAGCAAAGCGGAGTTTTTAACAGCAACCAAGAGTCGTACCGTCCATAACGCCTTGGAGCTCTTTAGCGCCCACGGTGTTTCCGGTACTTCGCTACAAATGATTGCAGAAAAGCTGGGTGTCACCAAAGCTGCGATTTACCACCAGTTCAAAAGCAAGGAAGAAATCGTCATTGCCGTAACCGAAACTGTCATGGGGCCTCTTGAGGAGGCTTCACTCCGTGCTGAGGCTCAGCCAACCGTCTCCAAAAAACGTCTATCGCTGGTAGAAGCTCTGGTCGACCAAGCCGTGAAGCACCGAAAGGTTGCGGGTCTGCTTCAACGCGATCCCTACATCGGTAATCTGTTTACGGTGCACGACAGGTTTAGTCACATTATGGAGATGATGAACGCGTTGCTGCTGGGACCAAACAATACCGCCGAAGCCAGGGTGACAGCTGCTCTGATACTGACCTCCATAGGAGCCACTGTTATGCATCCAATGGTAGCCGATATCGACGACGAAACGCTGCGCCAACAACTGTGGGATCTGACTGGTGGACTTGTGAGAAAACTAAACAAACTGTAACTGTCCACCGAAAACACCTTCAATCCCACCATCGGTTTCAAGCAGCCGCAGCCTGTAGGCGAAAACACGCACACTTTCCACAGGTTACTCCTTCAATACCCGTCCGAAGATCCATACGTAAGAGTGTGGTATGAAGATAGTTTATAGCTACCTGTCTTCAACCGGTCTAAAAATCCGATCACCAATGCCGACTCACACACGCCTCTAAAACCAAACCCGGATATACGCCGACTAACCCCCTACCCCGTTGACACCCGTTTACCTTTTATTCGTTAACAGACCTACCTTTCTTGTCAGGCGGACACCTTACACACACCGGACACTTGACACGGTATTCAGATTCGTGACACCTTACTAGCCGATCGGCTAGTAAGGTTATGACTATCGGATGCCAAAGCCGGAACACTGCACCTTAAACAAGGCATGAAAACCCTGGCGCCCAATTCACAGTGACTGACTGACAGTCGGTCAGAAAGGCTGCTTACATACTGCGGCGGCTGGAAGTTGTCACTTTTGAGCTCAAAGTACGGCGCTCTCCGAGCCTGGAATTGTTACGCAAATCTGACTCAATTTTGGAACCAATAACGATGTCAAATAATAGAAACTCAAGTATCAACGGAGAACTACTGCTCCTTTGGTCTCTGCCTGTAGTTGTGTTTATCTGGTTCGTGTCTTACCTGGCATTCCCCGGCTTTGCAGAGCCCATGTCTCCCCAAATGACGCCGCAAGAGGTATCCGCTTACTACTTTGATAGCAAAAACCTTCCGCAAATCCGCTACAGCATGATTGTATTCAATTGGTTTGCGGTAGGACTGGTTCCGTTTCTGGCGTTAATCGCCATGCAGATGAAGCGCATGGAGCATCAAACCCCCATTTTTCGCTATTGCTTCTTTGGCTGCATCGCCGGCGGCCCGACGCTGTTTACCGTTGCCGACCTGTTCTGGTTGATTGCGGCTTTCCGGCCCGATCGCGATCCCGCAATCGTACAAATGCTGAACGACCTCGCGTGGATTACATTTACCTGTCAGGTGGGTTATCTGGTATCGCAGAACATATTTCTGGCGGTTGCCATTTATCTGGACCGTCAGGCCAAGCCGGTATTTCCGAGCTGGGTAGGCCACTTCAACCTGCTGACCGCAGCCGCGATGATCCCTGCCGCGTTTGCCCCGCTGTTTAAGACCGGCCCAATGGCCTGGGATGGAGCTCTCTCATTCGGACTGAAAAACCTGTCGATTGGCTTGTGGATCGTTGTGATGTTAATCGTCGTTGGTCGGGCAGTGTATAAGAACCGTGCCAACCACTGCAGCGCGCCAAAGTCGGACAATGGGGTGGCGGCATGAGCGCCTCGCAAAACGTCGCCGCAGCGCCCCCAACCCGATCAAAACTCCAGAAGCTGATCTGGAACTTCCACAACAACCCGAAACGCGAGCTGTGGATTGCCTGGTACACCATTATTGTTTTCTACAACATTTTTGGCATTGTGTTTTTTGGCATCACGCGAACCCAGCCGCCCCCACCTGCCTCGCTAACCCCTAGGGAGATTGTGGAATGGTTTGCTGACAATCGCATGGGGCTACTGGTGGGCTTTGGCGTCATATTTTTTATGGGACCCATCGTTACCGCATCCACTGCCTTGATTGCCTACTCTATGCGCAGGATGTCGGTAAGCCCCGCCTTCGCCCACACCTACCTGATCCTGTACTCCTTGGCCGCAGTGCCGGGTATGCTGCTGACTTGTATTGTGCTGGTGGTGGGCGCCATGCGCCCTGACCGGGACCCGCAGTTGATGGCGACGCTTTACGACATGGGTTTCCTGGCCTTCAGCGGAACCATGGGCATTTTCCTGATCGGTTCTGTAATTTGGGCTGTCGCGATATTGCTCGACAAAAACAATATCCTCCCCAAGTGGTTCGGCTACTTCAACGTGTGTAACGCGTTGACGGAAGTGGTCGTGGCCACCTGCTGCATCTACAAGGAAGGGCCTTTTGCGTGGGACGGGGAAATTGCCTTCTACATCAACTTGGTCGTTTTTGGCATTTATACCGGCTGTTTCATCACCTACCTGAAGGCAATGATCGAGAAGGAAGATCCTCAAGTCGACTATTTGCCCAATAAGGTCTGAGTGGCTATCGATACCACCAATAAAGCAGAGTGACATTTTTCATGAATAACACCGCACGATATGAGGATTTCAAATCCAGATCAGAGTTGGATTCCGGGGAGGCAAAGTACCCCGGGCAGGCTGCCATGTGGGCGCTGGTCATGATCGAAGCCATGACCTTTTCCGCCTACTTCGTGGTATACACCATCTACTACAAGCTGAACCCCGAGGCATTCCTGCGATCGCAGGCGGAATTGAGTCTGGGATTCGGAGTGTTTAACACCGTAATTCTATTGACCAGCTCATTATCCATCGCCCTGTGCGTCTTTCACTCCAGAGAGGGCAATATTCGCACTGCACTCAGGTATTGCCTACTGACCGTCGCAGGCGGCTTACTGTTTTCAGCGCTTAAGATTTACGAATGGTCTGTTGAAATTGGCAAAGGATTTACCTTTTCGTCAGACGAGTTCTTCTCCTACTACTATTTCTTCACCGGAATGCACCTGCTCCATGTACTTGTCGGCTTCATTGCCCTTGGCGTGGTGTATTACCAGCTGATTAATCCCTCCAGACGCGACCAGGAAATCATCGAAAGTGGCGCCACCTTCTGGCACATGGTCGACTTTCTCTGGGTAATTATTTTCGCTTTGCTCTACGTCATGAGGTAATCAATGAACATTTCAACGCAATCAAGACTCCTGTTTTTCTGGGGCGTTCTTACCGCAATTACCCTGATAGCCTGGTGGATTGGAACACATCATTCCGACACTAGCCTTCACCCGGAGGCAGCCGTAGGCTTGAGCGCCATGGCTATCACCCTGATCAAGGTCCGGGTGATCATTCGGGAGTTTATGGATGTTCGAAATGCACCCTCTAAATTGAAGTACATTACCGATGCATGGCTTGTGATTTTTATCATCTGCATATCGATCGCTTACTTCGCCATTTAGATTTTACCGGCCGATCCAAACATTTTTTTGGGCCAAATAAAGAGCTGGTTCTTCGTAGCTGACCAAACCCGGAGCAACCAATTCACTTTTTATGGACGGCTCAAGACTGCCACAGACACTGATCACGGCGCTTGTGTATAACCACCCCTACCCTGCATAGCCCATGGTGGCATCAGCCAGGGAAACCGTTATCCCCGTGGTGAGTTGAGTGGACGCTTATTGGCCAACGGCCGCCAGTAGGAAGGGTCGTCGGAGTTGCGCGATGAGAGGCCGTTGAGATGCAGATCCTCCACCCCGGCGAAGGGAATCGGCTGGGTCGGCAGCATACCCGACCACTCGATGGCATTGGTACGATAGGCGATTTTCCACTCGCCGTTGCGGCGCTCCAGACGGTCGATGTAACGACCACCCGCTACCCAGTTGCTATCGTCCCGGTTGCGGCCGACAAACTGGTAGTAGATTTCACTGTGGGCGGTGTCACCGTGGATATCACAGGTGTGGTTGAGCAGCATGTGCTGGGTGGCCACCTGCCCCTGCTCGTGCAGTTCGCTGGCCCAGTCGTAAATCTCGGCGGGGCCCGCCACATACTCGCCGGCCGAAAGGATGGCATCCTCATGAAACGCCGATAAAAACAGCTCACGGTCAAAGCGATCCATGCCGCGGCTGAAACGCACCAGGCAATCGTGGATATCCTGACGATCCAGCAGCGCCTGCAGGCGCTCATTAGTGTGCAACTGAGTCATGATTTTTATCCTGCAAAGATTAGCGTTAATGGTGGGAAGCGCGCGGCACTTGCACGGGTTTGTGCCGCACCGATTCGCGCGCTAAGCGCGCTCCTGCGTCATCGGGTGCTACTGGATTGGTGACCAGATGGGTGCACCACGGGTTTCTCTCAAGGAGGGGATCTCCTTGCCATCCACATCTTTCACGCCGTATTCCGCAGCCATTTCCGCGGTGATAAAGGTACCGCCGCTGTGGCGCATCACCTCCGGATCGCTGGCCATGGCCACAATCACGCGCCCGGGGAATTCCGGTGAACAACCGTCTTTCAGTTGCGTTGCGGCGCCATCCTTAAGGCCCGGGATATTGGCCAGGTTGCGCTCGGCACGCTCGGTCATGGTGAGCCCCTGCCACAGGGAGACAGACGCGATCTGATGCGGTTTCAGTTCAACGGCCATGTCACGGGACATACGATCCACCGCCGACTTGCTGGTACCGAATACCACGCCGTAGGTATAGGCGACACCGGTGTAACCGGAAATGGCGACAATCAGGCCACTCTTCTGCGGCACCATGATCTGCGCGGCGTACCAGGCGGCGACAAAGTTGGAGCGCACACCGACATCTACCATCTCCCAATTAGAGAGCGGCTTTTCCCAGAAGCCCTTGGGCTCGGTAAGGTCGTCCGGCAAGGCAAACGCGTTGTTAACCAGCACATCCAGACGGCCATGCTCACGCTTGACCTGCTCAAACAGTGCTGCCACCTGCTCATCGTTGTTGTGATCCACCTGCACGGCGATACCCTTGCCGCCACGGGCCGTTACTTCGGCCGCAGTTTCACCCACGGTACCCGGCAGCGGATGCTCGCCACCACTGACCGTACGACCAGTCACATAGACGGTGGCACCCGCTTCGCCCAGTGCCAGCGCGATGCCCTTGCCAATGCCACGACTGGCGCCGGTCACCACAGCAACTTTACCTGTTAATGCACCCATGGTTCTCTCCTCGCTTTGTCCTCTCTCTGCGGCAATGCGACAGAGTTATTGTTCGTTCAGAAAATCACTGAAAAATTGCTCGCTGTGATCATCAATGGTTTTACCCGTAAAGTGATCCGCACTGAAAGGCATGCCCATCATGCCGTGAGTCCAGTCCACTGACTGACCCCAATCCTGCGACCAGTCATAGAGCATGGTGCGCTGCACAATCCGCCACTCGCCGTTGCGCAGCTCGAGACGATCCAGGTAGCGACCGCCCATAACCATATCCCGCTCCTCCTCACCCAGATTCACCCGGTGATAGGAGGTGACGTGGGTTTCAGCAGCGGCGAGATCACCCTGTACCTTCACCAGGCTTTGCCCCAGGATGTGCTGGGTGAGCAGAACGGCCGGCGACCCGGGCACCACCCAATCCAGATACTCGGCAAAGGTGCCGGCAAAGATACCGAAGTCCGTGGTGGCATCAGGCCAGAAGCATTTTCTGATACGATCGGCGCATCGGCGATCCTCACCCCGGGCCAGGCGGGCGATGCAATCGCGCACCTTGTCGCGATCCAGCATGGCCTGCATTTCGGCCATCAGTTGTTCTGTCGTCATAGCGAACTCTCTTGATAAATCCCTGTGATTAGCAGAGGTGTGAGGCAGCGCTCAATCGCTCAATTCACCATCGCGAGCCATCTGGAAGCTGCGCTGCAGGTGTTCCATATAGCCAGACTCCGTTGGCGACAGCAGCCACAGGTTGTCGGTGGAACGGATGTCGTCGATGTTGTTGGCCACATCATCAATGGTCCAGCTCGGCCGGTAGACACCCTCGGTTTCAGCAATCAGGGCCCGGGCCACACGACCAGCCATGGAAACGTACATCTCACCCGAAACACTGCAGGATTCGTGGGACAACCAGCCCACGACCGGCGCCACCAGTTCAGGCCCCATGGGCGGGTATTGGGAGGTATCCAGACCGTCGGCCATACGGGTCACCGCACCCGGCAGGATGATATTGCTCTTGATGCCGTGATCGGCCCCTTCGATGGCAACCACGTTGTTGAGACCAATGATGCCGGCTTTCGACGTGCCGTAATTGACCACCTGATGGGTGCCGTAGAGGCCGCCAATGGAAGAAGTCAGTACCACCCGGCCATAGCCGGCTGCAACCATGTGGGGGAACGCTGGCCGTACCACATTGAACGCGCCGATCAGGTGTACATCCAGCACTGCCTGAAAGTCGTCATGGGAGAGTTCGGTCAGTGAGCCGTAACGGACGTTACCGGCGTTGTGAATCAGGATATCGACCGCACCGTAGTGTTCCAGTGCGGCAGCGATAATGGCTTTACCACCCTGCTCCGTCGCTACGGACTCGGTACAGGCAACCGCTTCGCCACCCGCAGCGAGAATCTCGTCCACCACCTGCTGGGCCGGAGTGGCATCGTTACCGTCCCCGTGCATACTGCCACCGGGATCGTTCACGACAATGCGCGCACCCTGTCGGGCCAGCAGCAAAGCGTACTCACGCCCCAGACCACGTCCGGCGCCGGTAATAACGGCCACACGACCGTCAAATCTGTGTTCAGTCATAGGGAACCCCTGCCTGTAAATAGCGATAGTTATAGTTATGCGCTACAGGTGGCGCCCGCAGGTGCCACCCTGGCAGCTTATTTTTTCGGCAGTTCGATCTCTGCCTTGGCGGTAGCCGAGGTGACACCCTGCTGGTTGACCATTTTGAAATCAACCTGCACCAGGTGGCGACCCTCTTCGTCCACCATCTTGTCAATAACGGTGGCGTCCATCACGGTGGTGTCACCGGTGAACGACGGACCACGGTAGGCGCAGTTGGAGTGAACGACCTGACCCCACTCTCCAGCCCAGCCACCGAAATAGTCCAGAATCCACGCACCCATGGAGGCGCCGTAGCCGTAGCCGCGCGGCATACCGATCTGGCGGGCGTAACGTGGGAACAGGTGTCCGCGGGATGGACCGATGTAGGCGCCGTCAGTCATCTCGGGGTTTTCCAGCTCCAGCACCGGATCCTGCTCTTTACCGGCCATATCACCGACAAAGCCCAGGGCTTCGATGTCCAGGTCGGTACGGCGCTTCACACCGCACCAGATGGTGAACAGGTAGGCGCGCCATTCGGTGGTAAAGCTGGCAATGCTGTGCGGGCCAATGATGCGGGTTGGCAGTTTGTCACCCACATTCACGTCGTCCCAGTAGCGTTTGCCGTGACCCAGGTCGTGGAGCATCTTGATCCACTCGAACTTCTTGTCTTCCAGTTCAGCCAGCTGCGCATCGGTCCACACCGGATCTTCGGAGCGATCGTCTTCTTCCAGGTTGCCGCCCATTTCACGGGCCAGATCCGGACGATAGCGGATGGCGGTGGAGCGCTGGGTGGCGATCAGGTCACCGGCCTGGTTGTAGTAATAGTTGTCGCCCCGCTGAAAACAGGTAGGACCGGCAAACTTGGTATCCTTGACGGTGTAGTCAACCGGCACGCGGTGGTTGTGCAGCGTGTCACCGGCAAACACCCGAGGGCCATGGAACCACCACTCATCACCACCAAAGACCAGGTGAGAGTTCGGGATAGCGCCGATACAGGAGGGTCCGGTACCGTGGGCGTCATCCATAGCCACACAGAAAGACTGTGGCGCTACCATGCGGCCGAAGCGGCTCTCCTCGGCGTAGTCCAGGTCGTAATGGAGACGGTTGGGGTAGTGCATCGCCTGCGCCCAGCGGCGGATATCCATATTGGCAAACGGCTCACGCATGCGCGCAGGTTGAATGGGCACGCCCATGTGGTTATCCAGATCCGAGCAATCCAGGGTTTTGTCAGTCATTGGTCAGCACCTCCCGCCGTAGATTCCCCGTCGCATGAGCCAAAAGGGGACATTAATCGCAGGTCATTCTAGGGAGGGCACCATTTTCGATGTTAGTCATTTTGCGAAAAAATAGATTCATTAGACGCAAACAGCCTTCATGCAGGATAGACCGTTAGAGCGATCAGATCTCCGGCTCAATCCGCTTTGCGACGACGGAATTGCTGCGGAGTCAGACCGGTCCAGCGCTTGAACGCACGGCCAAAACTGGTGCGCTCGGCGTACCCGAGCCGATCCGCGACTTGAGCAATCGACAACGTGTCGTTCTGCAGAATGTATTTGGCCTGCTGCTGACGGTGCTGTTCCAATACATCGGAGTAACTTTTACCAACACCCTGTAAACGCATTTGCAGCGACCGGACCGACAACCCAAGATGTTTGGCGCAGGCTTCGATGGAGAGATCTGCGGAACCCAGGGCCCACGCCACGTAGACATTAACCCGCTCCAGGGTAGTCTGCTTCGGCAGACTCTTGAGACGGAACAGGTAACCGTATAGCAGCTGGAATAGTGGCTCATTGGCACTCGCCAACGGCTGCTCCAGCTGCGCCGACGGAAAGGCGATGCAGGAATAGTCTGCGCCGGCGCGTAAAGGACAAGCCACGATCCTTTCGAACTCTGCCACCAGCGACTCATCAATGGCCTTTGGAACGGATACGTACAGCGGTTGAAAGCCCGGCCCCACAACCGCCCGCAGTGTTTTAAGGTTTAACAGCAGCCCCTGATAATTGGCCTGGGTGTTGCCGGCAAAGCGGGAGCGATCCGCCCAGCGCAATTCAGCCACCTCCGGAGCTCCCTCCAGGGAGTTCTCCAACTCCAGTAAACTCTCGGAGGAATGCACCACCGGAATAAATTCCGACAAGCAGTTGATGGCTTCCCCGAGCGTCGCTGCAGCGCGGCAGAGTGCGACGACACTGCCATACACATCCGCGCTCTGCTGCTCCGCCAGATGCAGACCAAACAGCGGGTCGGTAAACTCAACCGCGCAGTACTCGAACAGCTTTACCAGTGACAGACAATCCACAAAGCTGTTGGCATCTTCAATTAGCTTGGCATTGATGGCAAAACGGGCCAGTAACTCACGGTAGTCCCCCCCCAGGCGTTCGATCAGCGGTGGAAACTGACTGAGATTAGAGGCTCTCACCTGACTGATATCCGGCAAGGTATGCAGCGGTCTCTCCAGTGTGTAGAAGGCTTCCTTTTTGGCGTCCTCTCTCGGCATAGATCTCCCGGCACAGGGCTCTCAGCTGCTGCTTATGAAGGTGGAAGCCCGTATTCTACCCTCAAGCCCGGTGTCAATCCGGCCTTTTCCCACACCTGTGCCACCTCAACCGTTTCGATGAGCGGCCATGATAGCGGCTCCCGGCCAGTGCTATTGACCCCTGCTGTGTTCCGGGCAAGAGTTCCCCCCCAGCCATAACACCACACAGGAGCCGGCCATGCTGGAAGGTAACCACTATCAGAACGCCTACATCACCCGCAACATCGACAAGGCCCTGCAGCAGTTCCGGGACCGTTGCGGCGCCGAAAACGTCACCAGCTTTGAAGTCGAAGTGGATGTCACTTCCTCCCAGGGCGAAGGCAAGGCACGTAACAAGTTGGCCTTTGTCTGGGTTAATAACCTGCAATACGAACTGATCGAACCCGTCTCCGGCCATGTGCAGGTCTACGCCGATGAGCTGCCGGAGGACGACAGCCTCAAGTTCCACCACGTCTGCATGCGCGTGGACGACTGGGACGATTTTCGCAGTCGCGTGAATGAAATGGGTTATCCGGTCGTACTCGAAGGTGGCGGCGACCAACTGCGCTACGTTTACCTGGATGCCCGCGATTTCCTCGGCCACTACCTGGAATACGTGTGGATGACCCCTGAGCGCTGGCAACAGCTGGGCGGCAGCTGAGCCGCTCTCTTACACTCCCATACACTCCCTTACATTTTCAGCCCGTATAATCCCCGGCTTTCCCAACAGCCAAGTCGAAAATAAAACCCATGCCGCTCTCCCTCTCCTACTATGGCTGGCGCGTACTGGCAGGCTCATTCCTGTCAGCCGCCCTGGCTATCGGTTTCTCCATGTACATTTTCGGTATGTTTACCGTACCGGTGACAGAGGAGTTCGGGCTCTCGCGGGCCAGCTTCAATAACGGCGTGATCGTATTGATGCTGGGCATCGCGCTGGCCTCACCCCTGGTGGGCAAGCTGCTGGACCGCTACCCGGCGCGGGTGATCATGGGCATCTGTGGCACCGGCTTCGGCGCCGCCCTGATCCTGATAGCGTTGGCCCAGCAACTCTGGCAGATACTGGTGTTACTGGCCGTGCCCATGGCATTCGGTGTGGCGGCCTGCGGGGCACTGGGCGCCAATACCGTGGTGGTGCGCTGGTTTCGGCAGAATCGTGGCAAGGCCATGGGTCTGCTGGCCCTCAGCACATCGATCGGTGGCTTCCTGTCCCAGCCCCTGACCGCCTGGCTGATTACCAACTTTGGCTGGCGCGGTGCGCTGGCGATCCTGGGTATCGCCATCACTGTCATTTTTGTGCTGCTGAACCTTTTTGTTATTCGCAGCAAACCGTCGCCGACCGATCATGGGCATGACCAAGAGTTCGCGTTTAACACCGACAAGGATGCGGCCGCGGCAGAGAGCGGTCGTGCAATCGACAATATCACCTGGGGCCACCTTGATCTGCTGAAAAGCCGTAACTTTTGGTTGTTATCGATTGGGATCGGACTCTTTTTTGGGATCGACCAGGCGGTGCTGGTTTCCCAGGTCGCCTATTTCCAGGATATTGGCTACGACCTGCAGACCACCGCCCTGCTGGTTTCCATCAAGACCATCTCCGCCATTGGCGGCAAACTGATTGTCGGTCACCTGGCCGATAAGGTGGACCTGAGAGTGCTGTTTGCCGGCGTCGCCTGCTGCAGCATTTCACTGCTGACCGTGTATATCCTGCAACCCAATTACTGGGTTTTACTCTCCTGTGTGGCGGCCTTCGGCGTTGCCGTGGGGGGTGTCTATCCGGTGTGGACCACCCTTACGGCCTGGCTGTTCGGCACCCGCAGCTACGGTGCCGTCATGGGCCTGATGGTGCTCTTCACCCAACCGTTTGCCATGGTGGCTATCCGCTTTATCGGCCAGATACACGACATCTACGGCACTTATATTCCCGCGTTTTTCTCCTTTATCGGGCTGGTTGTACTCGCTATTACAATGATTGCACTGGTACGGCCAACGACATCGGTCACGAATAGTTAACGTGGTGTGCCCGGATAGTCTGCGTCTGCGACCTTCTCCTTCCAGACAACGTTTTCACCGTCCTTGCTGCCGGTGATCACCAGGTGGGTCATGGCACTGTCCGCCGTGGCACCGTGCCAGTGATCCAGATCGGGCGGGCACCAGAGTGCATCGCCCTCACCCACCGCGACAACCTTGCCATTCCTTGTGCCCGTGAGGCCAACACCCGCAGTAACTACGATGTGCTGGCCGCCGGGGTGGGCGTGCCACGCAGTCCGCGCTGCCGGCTGAAAGGTTACGTAAGCCGCCGAGAAGCGCGTATGCTCGCTGGCCGGAAAGACCATCACTACCGTTACCTCACCAGTGAAAAACTCATCGGGCCCCCGAAAGGATTGCTGTGATCCTCGAGGGTAAAACACCTGCCCAGTTACACCAGCCTCTCCTCCGGCGGCAGCCGTGGCACAACTCAGCACGGTAGCAGCCACACCAGTTAGTGCCACACCGCCGCGTTTTTTCTCTGTCATTCTGTCTGCTCCTTTGCCTATGTTTGCACTGGCCGCCCCAGACACTGCCAGCCTGATCAACCGAGATGTTCGCTGAAGAATGTCTGCAACTTGTCGAAGGGAATCTTGTCCATCTGATCGTAGAGATCTGTGTGGTTAGCGCCCGGGATAATCATCAGCTCTTTCGGCTCGGCTGCCGCTTCATAGGCGGTTTCGCTGAAGTAGCGGGAATGGGCGATTTCACCGTGGATCAACAGCGTTGGACGCGGTGAAACTTCATCGATGTACGAAAGCAGCGGCAGATTCATAAACGACAGCGGCGTGGTCAGTGTCCACGAGGCGTTGGAGTTGATGGCACGAGGATGGAAACCACGCTCCTTCGACTTGTAATAGCCGGCATACTCCACCACGAACTGTGGCTCACCGCCCTGAAGTTCCAATGAGACCGGGCCCACCGCCGGCTTGCCATTTTCAGCATCCACCCAACGCTGTTGACTCAAATGCTCCAGCGCCGCAGTGCGCTCCTCTTTGGTCATGCTGTCGTTGTAGCCTTTGGACATGATGCGAGTCATGTCGTACATGGTACTGGCAGCAACCGCCTTGATGCGCTTGTCTACAGCCGCGGCGTTCAGGGCCATGCCACCCCAACCACAGATACCGATAATGCCGATGCGCTCGCGATCCACATTCGGCTGCAGGCCGAGAAAATCCACCGCAGCACTGAAATCTTCGGTATTGATATCGGGCGACGCCACATGGCGTGGCTGGCCACCACTTTCGCCGGTGTAGGAAGGGTCAAACGCCAGGGTAATGAAGCCGCGCTCCGCCATAGTCTGTGCATAGAGGCCTGAGGACTGCTCTTTCACTGCTCCAAAGGGGCCACTCAGTGCCAAAGCCGCCATTTTGCCGCTAGCGCCTTTCGGCTGGTACAGGTCGGCGGCCAGGGTAAGACCGTAGCGGTTGGTAAAGGTCACCTTCTTGTGATCAACCTTGTCGCTCTTTTTAAATGTCTTGTCCCACTCGTTGGTGAGTTCAAGGGTTGCCTGTGCGGCGACGGATGCAGATGCAATGCTCATGGCAGCAATTCCTCCGGTTAATTTCAGTAACGTGCGGCGATCCATTCCGGCATCACCGACACGGTCCAATTCTTTGTGTTCGCTCATGTTTGCAGCTCTCCTTCAGCGCAATGCCCCACAGTGAGTTTCAATCGCCGGGGTTTTCAACTGGATCAGGCAATAGCCGTTGCAGGAATGCGTAGGCCAGGGGGACTGATTTGACCGGCACAACTGATACCAGATTTCGTGGCATACAGAGTAGGACTCTGCGACTTGATCAACAATTGGCCTGCATTCATCGAAACAATGAATTCAATGCATCAATAATGGGTAATAATGGGCATTTATACGGATATAATGCGGCCATTGAACAACAGGAACCTCCAATGAAGCGTGAAGATTTAATCGACCTGGCCCTGTTTATGACCGTGGCGGAAGAGAAAAACTTTACCCGCGCCGCCGTGCGACTGGGGCTATCCCAATCCGCCGTAAGCCACGCCATGCGCCGGCTGGAGGCTTCAATCGGCACCAAGTTGCTCAACCGCACCTCCCGCCGTGTCTCCACCACCGAAGCGGGCGAAAACCTGCTGGCGGCACTGCGACCAAGCTTCGGGCAGATCAATGCCCGTATTGAGGAGTTGCGCCTCTTAGGGGATACCCCGCGCGGTCTGGTACGCCTGACCGCCAGTAAAGCCGCCGCCCGCTCCGTGCTGTGGCCAACCCTGTCGCAGATTGTGCGCGACTATCCGGAAATCCAGATTGAACTGAGTCTGGAGAGCCGGTTGAGCGAACTGGCGGAGGACCGCTTTGACGGCGGCGTGCGGCTACTGGAATTTGCCAGCCCGGACATGATTGCGGTGAAAATCGGGCCGCCCATCCGTATGGCCGCGGTGGCCTCCCCGGAGTACTTCTGCAAGCACGGTGTGCCGACACACCCATCGGAACTGGACGACCATGCCTGCCTGACGCTGCGCTTTCACTCCCATGCTCCAGCCTACGACTGGGAGTTCGAGAAAGATGGTGAAGAGATTATCAAAAAGGTCACAGGGCCTTTTATCTTCAGCGAGAGTGACTTCAGTATTGAAGCCGCCAGGGAAGGTCACGGTATCGCGTTTGTCACTGAACCGGAGGTGCTGAATGATATCGAGGACGGCACCTTGCGCCGGGTACTGAGTGACTGGTGCCCACCATTTGATGGTTTCTGCCTCTGCTACTCCGGCCGCCGTAATATCAGTTCAGCGTTTCAGCTGGTGATTGACCGGCTGAGGTATCGGGAAGAGGTGTCGTGAGCGGTCTGCCGTCCGGATGCCAACCAGCTGCGGCACAGTCCCGTGCACCGGAGCGATGATAACCAGCAGCAGTTAATGCAATTTCATCCGTGGTCGTACCAGCCGGTTAAACCGCCCGGCCAGTAACAGCATCAACGTGCGGGGCCAACCGTACAATGCAGCCTGGTGCAAGCGATAAAGACTGATGTACATCATGCGGGCAACCCAACCCTCGACAAAAAAGTTGCTGCCGCGCAGGTTACCCATCAAATTGCCAACGGATGTAAAACTGGACAGGGATACCAGCGAACCCCGGTCACGATAGACGAACGGGTGCAGCAGCCGCATCTGCGTCATGTTTTCCAGGTTACGGGCCAGGGTAACTGCCATTTGCTGGGCCGACTGCGCCCGGGGTGGCACGCTCTTGCCATGACCATCAGGACAGGCGCAACAGTCGCCAAACGCAAAAATATAGGGGTCCACCGTCTGCAGATAGCTGGACACCACCAGCTGGTTGGCCCGATTGGTCTCCAGCCCCAGGGTGGTCAGGATTTCTGGCGCCTTGATGCCCGCTGCCCACACCAGCAGCTCCGCTGCGATTACCGTTCCGTCACTGGTGACAAAGCCCTCTGCTGTGGCCTCCTTCACCATAGTACCGGTGTGCACAATAACGCCCATGGCTTCGAGCTGTGTATGCGCAGCTTTTGCGATACTTTCATTCAATGGTGGCAGGATGCGGGGGGACGCCTCTATCAGATGCACACGCAGTTTGCTGCGGTCCAGATGCTGGTGGCCGTAGAGCTTGAGCATATCCACCGCATGGTGAATCTCCGCAGCCAGCTCTACGCCAGTGGCGCCCGCGCCGACTATGGCTATCTCAATGACGGCCGATGAGTAATTGGCAGCCATGCAGGTGTTGAGAAAACGCTCGTGAAAGCGATCAGCCTGCTCCCGGCTGTCGAGGAACAGGCAATGCTGACGCACACCCGGCGTTCCAAAGTCGTTACCGTGAGAACCGATACTGAGCACCAGGATATCGTAATCCAGGCTCCGCTCCGGCAGGACGGTCTCCCCACTGGAACTGAGTATGGGGGCCAGGGTGATCCGTTTCTCATCGCGATCTACCGAGGTCAGGGTGCCCAATTCGAATCGATAATGGTTGAGCCTGGCGTGAGCCCGGTAATCCACTGCATCGAGGTCAGAATCAATCGCACCGGTGGCCACTTCGTGAAAGCGTGGTTTCCAGACATGCACAGAGCTGGAGTCAACCAGTGTGATATCGGCCTTGCCCTTCTTGCCCAGCCGTTTGCCAAGACGGGTGGCCAACGGTAATCCACCGGCACCGCCCCCTACAATCAGAATGCGAACTGACATAGCTCCTGCCTGCAATACTGCCCAGTGAGTTTATACCCATAATAGCCTTCGCAAGCAGCGACGCAATAGTACTGAAGCCTCCCGGGGATTGAACTTTAGCGTTACAGGTTCAGGCTGGCCGCGTGGGCAGCCCCAGCTCGCCACTGGCAATATCCGCAATTTTCTGACGAATAAACGCATCCGGGTCTGCAGCGTGTTGTTGCATCGCCTCCACCACATGGTCATGAGTCGGGATAAATATCTTCCCGGCTTGCATGCCATCCGCTAAAACGATCGCTGACTGTTCTGCACTCAGCAGGTCAAATTGCGATCCCGGGCCGCTCATCACCGCATTATCGGACCAGCTTTTCATGGACTTCATAACATTGGTCATCACCGGTCCCGGGCAAAAGCAGCTGACCCGTATACCCTTCGGCTCCAGGTAGAGTGCCAGCGACTCGGACAGAGACACCACAGCAGCCTTGGAGGCAGCATAGGGAATACGATTGGAGGCGTAAGGGTAGAGACCGGAAAAGGAGGCCGTATTCACAATATGGCCACTGCCTCGCTGCAAAAGCTTTGGCAAAAAGATGTGATTACTGCGAACCACTGGCATCAGGTTCAGATCAATGATTCGCTGCCACTCCTCCGGCGGTAAATCTTCCGGGTTGCCCGAGACAATCACGCCGACATTATTGACAACAATACCCACTTCGCCAAATTGCAGCTCAGCCTGCTCAACCGTTTCCCCCATGGAGTCGTCACTGGTGACATCACAGGAATAAGCGGCCGCTTCACCTTCCGCGGCGGCAATACTGGCCACGGTCTCCCGGGCACCTTCGACGTCAATGTCCGCCACCGCCACTCTGGCGCCACGCCGGGCAAACTCCAGCGCGATGGCCCGGCCAATGCCGTTACCGCCGCCGAAGATCAGGGCTGTTTGGTTGGCAAAGCAGTTCTGGCTCGTCGACATAGTTTCCCTCTGGCTCGTTGTTATTGTTGTTCAGTACTGGAAATAATGCGCGGGTGAAATACCCATTCGCCGGCGGACAAGGTGAATTGCAGCTATGCTGCAAGAGAGGGTGGCCTTGGCCAGCGGGCTCACACAGTGTTAAGCGCCAGCAGAAATCTGCGGTTGTGGGAGCCCGTTCCGCGGGCGAATAGCACTGGCACAAGGTATCAGGGACGTAATACCCAGCCGCCGTCCACATGAATCACCTGACCGGTAATCCAGTCACCAGCCGGTGAACAGAGCAGCACCAAGGGACCCACCAGTTCATCGGGTTCGCCCCGTACCCGCATGGCCACACTGGCCTGCAAAAACTGGAAAAACGGAGAATCATCCGGCACCAGCTGCTTGCCGGCTTCACTGGTGACGTTGCCTGGTGCAATGGCATTCACGTTGATTTTTTCACGGCCCAGCTGACGCGCCAAAGTGGTAGTGAGGCCAACCAAGGCAAGCTTGCTGATGCCATAGAGTGACGTGGCCGGGAAGGCGCCGCCGGAGGTTTGGTTGACGATCTTGCCACCACCACGCTTGCGCATCAGCGGCACCACCGCCTGCACACAATTGAGTGCGCCGGTGACGTTGACGTTCATGATGCGGTTCCACTCGTCCAGCGACACATCCACTGCCTGCTCGGATTTCAGCTCAGCCATCAGAGCCGCGTTGTTGACCAGAATGTCCACGCCGCCAAACTTGGCTTCGGCGGCGGCTGCCATGGCTTTCACGGATTCCGGATTGGTGATATCCACCTGTACCGCCAGCGCCTTGCCGCCGGCTGCGCAAATTTCTTCCGCCACGGCCATCGCACCTTCGAGATTCAGGTCCGCCACCACCACAGCTGCACCGGCCGCTGCCAGTCCGGTAGCGTAAGCGCGGCCAATGCTGTTGCCTCGTCCACCGGCGCCGGTGACCACTGCCACCTTATCCTGCAATTGAAATTGTTCGGCTGTAAATGTCATACATTTCTCTCCCGCACCGGCCTCGCCGGTGCTGCAATTCGTTAATCAATCGTCGTTATCAGTTTTCCAGCGCCGCTGTGAGGAAGACCTGTGCGGTATCGTGTATCAAGGGGTAAGAGGGATCATCACCCAACGCTTCACCCAGCAGACCTACGTCTTTGTTGAGCATGCGGGCACCGTGAGCAAAGTCGGTAGGCTTACCGATACGGCTGCCCACATCGAACGCAAAGCTACGTCCACTACTGACCTTCACCAACTGAATGAAAGCGTCACGATCCACACCCAGTGCAGCTGCGGCCGCCAGTGACTGATGGGCTATGGCAAGATTGGCCGCCATCATGGAGTTGTTCACCAGCTTGGCCATCTGACCCGCGCCCACATCACCCAGGTGAATCAGCAAACCACTGAAGGTCTCCAGCACTGGGCGCATCTTCTCCAGTGCCTCATCGCTGCCACCCACCATCACAGTGAGGGTTTTGTCGGCAGCGGCACTGCCACCACCGCTGACCGGGGCATCCACCAGAAAGATTCCGCGCTCACTGGCGGCAGCCGCCAGCTCGCGGCACAACTGTGGATGCACGGTGGAATGGATGGCGATACAGCCGCCGGCGGCCATGGCCGGGATCAGCTCATCACAGACCTGACGCACACCGTTATCGTCCACCACACAAATGCCGCAGAACTGCACCTGTTCACCCAGCTCCCGCACACTGCCGGCAAAGCTGGCACCGCTGTCGGCGTAGGGCTCCAGTGATTCCGGGCGACGCGCCCAGAGCACGGTCTCATAGCCGGCGTCGATAATCGCCTGGGCCATGGGTGCGCCCTGGCTACCGAGTCCGATAAATCCGCATTTCATAGCTATTCTTCCTGTCCAATTAACCTAGGGCCGGAATGACATCCTCACTATAGGAACTCGCTGGCCCAGACCATGTCTTTTGCCTTGCAGGCTATCCACCTTGTCTGTGAGCAAATGGGCAACTCATGTAAATCGTGCCACATCCATTCGCCCGCAGAGCGGGATCCTACAAATGCAGTGCCCTGACTAGCCGGCGGTGATGCCGTTATCGATGGAGATGCAGTTACCGTGGTAACCACGGGCTGCATCAGAAGCCATAAACGCCACCAGATTGGCCACATCTTCCACTTCCACCATGCCGCGCAGCGGCTTAAAGCGTTCCATCAGGCTGCCGTCCAGGTCCTGAGGCATGTTAAAAAAGCTGGAAACAATATTGGTCATCATGCCACCGGGTGCCACCGCGTTGATGCGGATGGGCTTGTGCATGTACTCCATGGCCATGGCCTTGGTGAGGTTGGTCAGGCCCGCTTTGGTGGCACAGTAAGCCGCCGCATAGGCCTCACCCATAAAGCTCGCCGATGAGGTCACATTCACGATCGCGCCGTGCTGCTCCAGCAGATGGGGAATCGCCGCCTGCGCCAGAAAAAACGGCGCACTCAGGTTGACCGCGATGGTGGTGTCCCACTGCACCTGGGTCATATCGGTGGAGTGGTTGAAGAAAATCACCCCCGCCACATTACAGAGGGCATCCAGTCGGCCGAACTTTGCGACGCTTTCGGCCACCACTGCTTCGCAGTTTTCTTTTTTGGACAGATCCGCCGGGCGCACCAGACACTCAACCCCGAGTTCCGCAATCGCTGCCGCCGTCTCTTTCAGGCCCTCTTCGTTCAGGTCCACCACGCACACGTTGGCGCCGGCTTTGGCCAGCGCGACAGCGGTACCACGACCCAGGCCGGAAGCCGCGCCAGTTACCAGTGCCGCCTTTCCGCTCATATCACTTGCTTGTTGCATTCGTTTTTACTCCTTTGGCTTGCCGTCCCAGGTCAGGCCTTTGTTAACTTTTTCTGCCATTTCAAACACCACGCCCTGCACGTAGGAGGCCCGGGGCCAACCGGCGTGTACAGCGTACTGCAGCACAAATTCATTCATTTCTTCGTAGCTGGCGTTGCCGCTGGCCATGGCACCGTAGATGTGGGTGCGAATGGGCGTCTCCGCGGAGGAGTTGGCAACACCCACCAGAGTCAGCCAGCGACGGCTGCGCTGATCGAGGCCAGGTCGATGCCAGGCTTCACCAAACACGAAGTTGAGAATACCGCCTTCAAAATAGGGCGCTACCGGTGGTGGTCCGCCGAAGGTCATGACGTTGTGGAACTCAGCCGCGCCTTGCTGCAGTCGCACCTGCGGGTCCCAGGCTTCCGCGCGTATGGGATCAAACCCTTCCGCCGTCAGGCCCAGCTCCGCCACCGCTTGCGTGATCGACTGATCCACGGCGGAACCACTGTCCCAGCCGCCGTAGATGGCGCAGTGCATCGCCGCCTCGCGCAGCTCCTGCTGTGTCAGCTCGTTGGTGGCAAGGGCACCACGCACGTAGTCGCAAAGCCGTTCACTGGCCACCCCTTTTTCCGCCGCCGAGGCAATGGAGATCAGGTAGCGGGAGCGCAGGTCCAGCCCGCCCCGCGTCCACACTTCGGCAAAGATGTAATCCCGCCAGGAGGACTGGTACAGGGTTTCCGGTTCAGCGGCGGACTTGGCCAGCCGCGTTTCCATTTGTTCATGGCCACGCTCCGAGCGTGCTTTCGGGTCGAGTAGAGTCATTATTCTTATTCCACTGGTTTCAGATTCATCCACACACTTTTCACCTGCAGGAACTCCAGCAGGCCCTGTTCACCGCCGAGACGGCCATAGCCGCTCTGCTTGTAACCGCCGAATGGCGCGTAGGGCTGCATGCCCTCGCCGGACGCGTTCACCTGTACGGTACCCGCTTCCATTTTGGACGCCACATGATGGGCACGACGCAGGTTCTGGGTATGCACGTAAGCGCCCAGGCCGTAATCACTGTTGTTGGCCAGCGCAATGGCCTCCTCTTCCGTATCAAACGGAGTAATGGAGAGTACCGGCCCGAACACTTCGTGCTGGAACAGGTCACTGGTGGGGTCCACATCGGCAAAGATGGTCAGCGGCATGTAGAAGCCATCGGCAAAGTCACCTTCCGGGCGATCACCACCACACAGCAAACGGGCGCCCTGCTCTTTGGCTTTGGCGATGATATCTTCTACCCTCTGCTGCGACTGGGCGCTGATCAGCGGTCCCATAACGGTGGTGGGCTGCAGCGGGTCACCCAGTGGCACGTGCGCCGCCATGGCCTGGATCATAGCCAGGAACTGGTCGTAGATGGAGCGCTGTACCAGCAGGCGGGTACCATTCACACAGCCCTGACCACTGACGCTTACCGCGCCGCTCATGCCGCGCTTGGCCGCATCCTGCAGGTTGGCGTCTTCAAAAACGATTACCGCGGACTTGCCGCCCAGCTCCAGGCCACAGGGTTTGAGTGACTGGGCGGCAGTTTGCAGTACCTTTTTGGCGGTGTTGCCGCTGCCTACGAACTGCACCTTGTCGACACCGGGACTGGCCACGATCGCTTCGCCCACATCGGGGCCACCGCAGACCATGTTCACCACACCGGCCGGGAAACCAGCCTCTTCAAACAGCTCGGCCAAACGCATGACGGAATACGGTGCCAGCTCCGGCGCCTTGATCACCACACAGTTACCCGCCGCCAGTGCCGGTGCCAACACCATGGCCGCAGCAAACAGCGGACCGTTCCAGGGGATGATGGCGCCAATAACGCCATAGGGCTCGTAGTTCACGTAGTTGTGGGCCGGACCATTCCACGCATCCAGGGTCTCGCCCCGAACCTTGTCCGCCCAGCCGGCGTAGTAGCGGAAACGCTGCGCCATCACCATCGGCGTGTAGGGGGACATCATTGACGGGTAGCCATTACCCAGAGTATCCAGCGCCGCCAGTTCCAGGGTCTTCTGCTCAATCAGGTCCGCCACTTTCAGCAACAGATTGCGGCGCTGCTCACCGGTAAGGGCGCGCCAACCGGGCAGTGCTGCGCGAGCGGCCTTAACCGCCAGCCCGACTTCTGCCGCGCCAGCCAGCTTCAGTTGCGACGTTACCTGCCCATTGGCCGGGTAGATATGCTCCCAGTTAATACCGGAACCCTGTTCAATGCGCTCCTCGCCGGCAATGGCGACATAACGTGGAAGATTGGATGTGTCGGGAAGCGAAAAAGCCATGGAAGAGTCTCTCCTGCCTGTAACAGGGCCATGCCCGCCGGCGGCGCACATGACCAGGAGCTGGCTGGAACCAGCATTGATTATGATGCGACAGACTATAATATGCCTATTATTTTCATGTAAAGGCTAAAAAACGCCAAATAAAGTAAATTTACATCTATTAACACTGATATATATGCCTATTATTAAATAATAATACGCACATAATTACTGCTACAATGCTTGCGCCCAAAGGGCAGACGAAACCTTCAGCATAGGAATGAGCGTGAAAGAGGACAAACAACAGAAGCGCCACCTGGTTCAGGACGCAGCCGCACGCCTGCGTGAAGTCATCCTCGAGGCGGAACCGGACAGCTACATTGGCTCCCTAAACGAAGTGGCCGAACAGCTGGGCGTGGGCATTGTCACCGTGCAGCAGGCCGCCAGGGTGCTGGAGCACGAAGGGCTTCTGAGCGTCAAACGCGGGCCCGGTGGCGGCTACTACGGCACCCGCCCTGACGATGCAGCCATGGAGCGGGCCTTCGCCACCTATATGCGCATCAATGACATCAGCTACCGCGATGCCTTCGAGCTGTCGGTTGTACTGGATTGCGAAATCATCCGCTCAGTTGCTGCCAGTTATGACGCCAGCCACCAGCCACCGCTGGACGCTCTGCTGCTGCAGCTGGAGGCGATTGCCAGTGCCGAAGACGTGATCCGTTTCGAGCAGGATTTCCGCGAGACCCTGCTCAGGATCTGCAGCCGCCCACTACTGGAGCTGCTGGCCCGTGTCGCCATGCAAATGTACATAGCCAAGGACGACCCCAACCTGTTTGTGCAGCAATTTGGCATTGACGAGTGGCGCCTTGGCAGACGCCGCATTCTGCTGGCGGTGCTGCAGCACGATGCAGAGCTGGCCTATTTCGAAGCCCAGCGTTTTCGCAACCTGACCCTCAGTTGGATGGGTGAAAACCCCCGCTGACCCGGAGCCTGCCAGCGCAGGCTTTTTACCCGCCGCCAGACCTTGTTACAGTGTTCTCCGCACCGGTACTCCGTTCGGCGCCACAGGCGCGCTGAGTGCGTACAGGGACTACAAAACTCCATAACAATAACAGGGAGTCACACCATGCAACTTACCCGGCGAGCGCTGGCTGCCAGCCTTTGCGCCCTCTCCTTCTCCATCCAGCAACTGCAGGCTGCAACCTCTGAAAAACCGGTTTTTGACCAGACCGGGACCGTGCAAGTACCCTCGTTCAGCCTTCCGCCGTCCGACCTGCAGAGCGAGGAAGCCACTCGTATGCTGCAGATGCGCAGCAAAATGCCGCACCGGGACGCGGTTCAGGAACCGGATGCAATAAAAGCACGCCAGCAACTCGCCGCCATGCTGGCACCACAGGTGGAGGGCATGCTGAAAGCCTACCCGGTGAATGTAGCCGAGGAGTCCATCGGCGGAGTGCCGGTACGAATAGTCACACCCAAAGGCGGCAAGCCGGATAAGGACCGGGTACTGATCAATCTGCATGGCGGCGCATTTAACACCTGCTGGGAATCCTGCTCCCTGATTGAGTCCGCACCCATTGCCGCAGAGGGTAACTACAAGGTGGTATCCGTTAACTATCGAATGGCTCCCGAAGCCAAACACCCGGCAGCAGTGGAGGACGTCACCAGCGTCTACCGCGAGCTCCTGAAAAACTACAAGCCGGAGCACATAGGCATCTACGGCTGCTCCGCCGGTGGCTTTCTCACCAGCCAGACAGCCGCCTGGTTACCGCAACAGAACCTGCCGCAACCCGCTGCCATCGGTATTTTCGGCGCCGGTAGTGTGCGCTTTATGACCGGCGACTCCGCCTGGATTGCAGCCAGCATCGACGGCTCCTTCCCGCCGCCATCCACCAAAGAAAAGCCTCAAATGGATCTGACCAGGGGTTATTTTGACGGCGCCAACATGGAAGAGCCAACCGTCTCTCCGGCCCTGCACCCGGAGACCCTGAAGAAGTTTCCCCCCACCATGATCATTACCGGGACCCGGGCCATGGACATGAGCCCGGCCATCTATACCAATACAGAACTGCTCAAGGCCGGCACAGATTCCACCCTGGTGGTGGGTGAAGGCATGGGGCATTGCTACATCTACCAGAACTACCTGCCAGAAGCGCGGGATACTTATGGGCTGATCGTGAATTTCTTCCGCAAAAACCTGCATTAACTCTCTTGCCAGTAGAGGGGGCCCCACCCCTCTACAACTCTTATGTTCCCGTCCCCTTGTAAAAGAAGCCGAAACTTCGCTGATAGATCTGCAATCTGTAAAAGTTGTAGTACCCACGTCATCGACTATAACTTTCTAATGACGCCTGAAATTTGACACCCTCGCACCGGATTTTCGGCAATACCCACCGTACTACCACGCCCTTTGTGATAATGGGATTCACACTCCCCCAGTCAACAGGATGACAGACATGACGAACCTTCAGAAAATAATGACTCTTTTTGTCCTCTTCGCCCCCGCATTGACTCACGCAGGAGAGCGCGCCCTGGTTATCGCCACGGACAGTAAAGAACTGCAGTGGGGCCCCTGTCCGGCATTTATTCCCAAAGGGTGCGAAATTGCGATACTACAGGGAGACCCCGCGAAAAATAATCTGGATATCTTCTTCAAGGTACCGGGGGACTTTGAAATCCCCCACCACCTGCACACGTCACAGGAGCGTATGGTGCTGGTCTCAGGCACCCTGGATGTCAAATATGACAACCAGCCCATGGCCACTATAAAAACCGGAGAATACGCCTATGGTCCGGCCAGGCTACCGCACACAGCATACTGCCACAAAGGCGCTGACTGCATTTTGTATATCGGGTTTGTGGCACCATTGGATGCCATGCCGGTGAAGTCGGCTGAGTAGCAGCGAGCCGAAAAGCTAAACCAAGCCTCCCCATACAACCATCCAAACCGCAGTAGCAATTGATAAGGCTCATGAGATGTCCTGGCAGAAGGTCAGCGGGCCGAAACCGGCCCACTATTTTTCACCCATGACTATGATTCCCGCTGTTGCCGGGTCTGCCACTCCTGTCAGATAGAACTCACACTTCTGACGATAAAAGCGACTGGGGCCATCCTGGGGGAACTCCTGCAGCAATTCACTGAAAAGCAGCCGGGCCTCTTCCCACGTGCCCTCACAAAACGCCTGATAAGCTGTGGAAAACCGGTTACACAACTGTCGCTGTCGCGCGCTGGCCTGATCCGCCGCCGCAACGATTTCCACAACGGACAGTGCTTCACTCTTGCCGACAAAGACAAATTTTCCCAACAGCCTTACCAGCAGATTATCGACACCTTCGACCACATCCATCGACGCCAGAAGCTGTGTTCCCAAATGTTTATTGAGGCCTTCGATGCGCGAAGCGGTGTTGGCACAATCTCCAACAATGCTATACACAAAGTGGCCACCACCACCCGCATTACCCACATAAACCTGACCGCACTCAAGCCCGATGCGAACACTCATTCCCGGCATTTCATGCCGTTCCTTAAAACCATCGATGGAGGTGACCGCCGCCAGTGCGGCATGCACAGCATTTTCACGTACTGCCATTGCGGGGTTGCTGGCCGTCCAGGCGCACATAATGGCATCAGCGCGAAACTCCGTGACATCTACTCCATAACGTTTCAATGGCTGCGCCAAGGAGTCGAAATAGTCGTTGAGAATAACCGCCAGCGCCTCCGGTTTCAGCTTTTCAGCCAGGGTCGAAAAGCCCACCATGTCGGTCGCCAGACAGGTGCTGTAGACCACCCGGTTCATCTCTGACTCTGCCAGGGGCTTCTCCGTCAGCTCACGGGCAACATTCTCCGGCAGGTAGTAATTAAGCGCTTCACCAATACGCACACGGTGTCGCCGCTCCAGCACATATTGCCCTAAAAGACCAACAAACAACGCCAGCGGGATCTGCACAATCACAGGAATAGCCAGTGGCAGCCACATGTGATGAGTATTAAACAGCCACTGGGCGCCGGATACATATACTGCCAACAGCGCCAGCATTGCCATCACCGCGTAGCTACCGGGCAACACCCACACCACGAAACCGGCAATGATCCCCACTCCCAACAGCAACAGGCTTACATCAGTAAAAGGCATAGGTCGCAGGGATTCATCATAGAGAAGGTTGGAAAATGCGGTAGCCATAATCTCTACCCCACTCAGGTCCACCCCGTCCTCACTGGTAAACACTGTGTAAAAGCGGTCCAGGTGGCCCGGATCGTAGAGATCGGAAAAGCCGACAAACACCACCTTGCCACTGAAGTCCATGGCATCAGCGGGTAAGTTCGGGTCTTCCCCAACAATTACCGACTGATAGGGAATCGTTGCAATCCTGCCCGGAGGGCCGTAGAAATTAAGGAAGCGGTGCGTGTCTCCGTGATAGAGTTGAAGCAGAGCCTGGTCAGCCAGGGCTGCCTTGAACCCAGAACTGTCGCCAATGTCAGCTCGAAGCTTGCCGTAGAGGAAACGCATCTCTTCCCGCAACGTCTCCGCTGTAGCCTTCGACACCCGACTCTCAGTCCCCGAAGCCAACAGCTGCTCCACTGCCTCTGCAATTGCAGGGTTCGACACCAGGGAATAGAGATGCATTGCTACCGCGGGCAGTGTAGCCACATCGCCCAGGCTCTCCTTAAAGGTCCAGAATTCATAGACCGCCGCGTCGATCTTTGGCAGCGGAAATGGGCCCAGCCCAATACTGGCAGCCGCCAGCTCGGGCATCGGCGACACCAGCTCCTCGACCCATATAGTGCCACTGTGCAGTCCCTGCGCGTCCAGCAACGGCTGCCGCTTGCCAGTTAGCTTTTCAACCAGGGCAACACGCCCTGAGCTGGCCACGCTCTCTGTAAACACGCCGTCCTCGCGGGCATCCCTGCCGGGACCGAAGAAGATATCCAATACGATCAGTGCGGCTCCTTGCGCCAACAGTTTGTCTATCAACTCGCCATGGATCGAACGCGGCCAGTCACGGGGCAAGTCCGGCAAGCCCAGTGCACCTGCGGTCTGGCCATTGATTCCGACAACGGCAACCTCTGATGGGGCTGACCGCTCACCGCGCAGGTGAAATAGCCAGGAGAGCCCAACTCTCTGCTCAAGCGAAAACCCCGCGCCGGTCAGGTATAGCACAAGCCCGAAAACACCGATTAAAATACCAGAAAGGAGGCCTTTCATCCTATTCTTCATGACTTGCCTTTGAACAGGAAAGTACAGGCCAAGCCTGCGCAAAGCAGGCCTGAAATATTGGAACTAGTCCGGGAGATAGATTTCCGTGCACTGGTATTCGGTTCCCTTATAAACCGGATCAATAACGCCGGATGACGGATCCCGAATCAGCTCTACATCAAGAGGGAACTTACAATAGAGCTCACCAGCCAATTCTTTTCCGGATAACTTCGAACAATCAAAGTCCTGACACTTTTGAGCTGTCACCAATATATAAAAGTCAACAATAATTGCCGTCTCAGGAACATAGTTAAAGCGCTTCTGGTGGCAATCAAAAATAACCTGCTTGGGATCCTCAAAGTCCAACTTAAACTCCGCTGTTGACTGCCCATTTCCTGAAAAATCTGTAGGACTGAGTAAATCATATAACGTGAACGTCTGCCTTGCACTTTCAGCTTGATATGTATTCTTGTCTTTTGGGTTATCACATATATAACTAACCTCAGAATCAAATATGTATTGCGTTATCAGAAACGTACCATTTTCATTTGTTCCTTTAAATTGAACACTTGAAATCAAACTACCAAAGAAGTATCCGGACGACGAGCCCAGAGAGAATCCCGACCCGCCCCACTGCAATGCGACAGACTTAACAGACCACATTCCTGACAAGGTAAATATTAACACCACCGAACAATTGACAAATAATGCTCGAAAATCCATGACATTCTCCTGACACTATTCTACTTAAGGTATTGCAAGAGTAAGCCTGACAAAACAAAAACGATCAGGCTGAACACTGGCATTATTTAGATCTTGATCAAAGTAGTTAAAATCTTCATCCAGAAAATTATTAACCCCAACCGTGATTACCCCCCGCCTCGATGGAAAGCGGTAACTCAAATACATATCCATCACCAAAAAACTATCTTCACCCGCTAGTTCTTCACCAAAATCCCCACCCCCGAACTCTCCTTCCTGGTCGTACCAGGTTCCTTGCAGAGAGATTGAGAAACCGGACTGAAAAAAATAGCTGGCCAACAATGGTACTTTTTGAGTATCTGACCAAATCACCCCCTCCGGGAAATCATCCTCTCTCTCCAACTCTTCATACTCATATTTCAGAGAAAGTGAAAATTCTCTCCACGGCATCCAAAAAACATACATGCTCGAAACAGACTCTTCCCAACGGGTTTTATTGAAGTCCTGAACTCCGGAAATGTAGGGAACATCAAGCTCACGCTCCGAATACTCCACCCCGAGGCTAATATCGCTTGTTACTTCATAGTCAATTGCCACGCCATTTTTCCTGGACTCTGTGAGGTTAATGTCGTCATAGAACTGATTAAATCCAGCAACCTGGGTTGGCTCCAGTGTCTGGCTGGTGGCCAGCGTTCTCTTCACCACTTCAAAACTAGCCACCCTGAAAGTGGTACCGGCCCACGGCTCCCATCTCAGTCCGAATTTGTAGTTGGATTTTTCCAGGTCGCCCCCTTGCAGGCTGTCGCTCACTTTGTCATAGCTAACACCAAGGGTGACATCCACCATACTGAGAAACTCAAAGTTCCCATAGCTATAGGCATTTGTATGTCTGGTCATATAATCGTCGCTGCTACTGAAAGCAGTCCCTCCCAACGGTGCCTGAAAAGGAGGAAACGGAAGCTGCAGCGTGAAGAGTGCCGATCCCGATTGCTGCAAGTTCCCATCGATCTCAAAATAGCCTGCGCCACTTAACACATTGAATTTTTCAGCCCGGTAAAGGTATTGAAATTCAGCAGACGTAGACTCCTGATCCGGCCTGCTAAAATCCAGCTGCGCCTGTGTTTCCAGCTGAAACCCCGCAGGCAACGGATCCGGAAGCCCAAGGTCTGATGGAGAGACTGCAAGTGGAAAATCAGGATCGGTCAGGTCAAGCCTGTCTTTTTGATAAATCAATGATCCCAATATCAGCGAGGCAGGCGAAAAATCGTATTTAAAACCAAGTCTGGCTGTATCACTCTCTTCTTCATAACGTACAGTTGGGTAATAATTATCAGAAAAGAAGCGCATAAGGAGATCACCGTACTCCCGGCTCCGGTAGCGGTATTCCCCCTGCACGCTAAACGACGGGGAAAAATCGTGTTGCACAAACAGATTGGCAATGTCATCCGCCTGATCCGCATTGTCCCTGAAACCGTCGGTTTCGTAGTGAAACAAGCCCAAACTGAAAGACGTATTACCCCCCAACCCGGCCAGCACGGCCTCTCCACCGGTCGTACCGTTTGCTCCGGCCATGGGCGTAATCTGCGCGACCAAACCCTGGCGATTAAACATGGGGTTGAATTCATTGAACGAGAGACTACCCGGCCCCCCGGCACTGATCAGTGCCAGATTGCTCTCAGCAAGTCGAGGCTGAATGGGAGTCATATTGACAGGCTGCAACAGCTGCGACTGCAAAAGCTCGCTCACCCGAGCGATTTCATGACGCGGTAAAGCGCTGTAGGAGTCCGCCAACAACCTGTGTCCGGAGAAATCGGTTGGATCTGTTGCCACAGACTTCCAACCCTCGCGCAAGGCAAGCTCCTGAAAACCGAGATCACTGTAAATACGACCAACACTGGCAGTGCGCGCCGCCGCATCTGAATCCAGCAACAAACTGGAACGATACACGGAGCGGTTATCGTTCAACTCAGTAGCCTGTTCGATGCTGTGTAAGGCCTCTACCGGCCGGTTAGAAGTTTGTAATGCAATCGCTTCGTAAAACCACGGGGTCGGATCGTTGGGGTCGAGATCTTTAGCGATAGCATACTGCTGCTCATCCAGGGGCGAGCGTCTCTCCTCGTAATACGCTTTACCCAGATAACTCCGCAGTACAGACTGGTTGGGGTCAAGCCCCACTGCAACATCTATCTCTGCTCGACCTTGCGGCAGATCGCCCTGCCCTATCTTTGCCAACCCCAGGCCAAGATGCGGCAATGGATCGGACTGATCCTGAGTCATGGCTTCCGTAAATGACGCCTCCGCTTCGTCCAGCTCCATATTGGTCAGGTACGCAAAACCCAATACCGTGTGTGATCGCGACACACCCGGGTTCAGCCCCACAGCCTTTTGCGCCGACCCCAGTGACTCCTTGTATTCACCAGCAGCGGACTGAAGTTCAGACCGCCGTGCCCAGGCGTAGGCGTTGTCCGGTGCTACGTCAGTGGCCTTTCTGGCGCTGACGGCAGCAGCTTGCAGATCACCACTTGCCTGTTGCGTATAGGATTTGGCCAGCCAGGCCGATGCCGAATCAGGATTGGTATTAACAGCGTTGTTCGCCGCCTTGGAAGCCGCAACCTTGTCGTCCCGGGCCAGCCACAGAATGGATTCCATCGCGTAGGCGTCGGCGCTGCCAGAGTCCTGCTGCAACGCCTGACGCAAAGACGCCGAAGCACCATCCAGATTACCAACGGCCAACTGTTTCGATGCAAGGGAAAGCGGAGAGCCCTCAGGGTAACCTCCCGGATCAGCCAGTGTCGGCACATGCACCGTCCATTGCACGGCATCGCGCGGATTCAGGACCAAAACTTTCTGCGGGGCGCCACCGTCGGATATGGCTTTTTCCCCTGGCATAATCCGCACTTCACCCTGATCATTGGCTGCCAGGATCTGGCCTTCCAGTAACAGGATCGCACTGCTTTTTTCATCCACAGAAACCTGGAACTCGGTGCCTTCGATGAGGCCGTTCAGGTAAGGGGTATTGACCGTCAGCCGACGGGGCTTACGGATAAAGGTTTTGATCTGGCCCGACAACACCTCCAGAAACGAACGCTCTTCGGTATCTGCCGAGACATTCAATAACCTCATGGTGGTATTGGATCCGAGCCGCATAATTGCTTCGTTGACCAGCTGCAGCGCGGCGCGGCTATTGCTGCCCACCCGAATGGTATCGCCCTCACAAAGGTGCTGGCCGACCACACCTGTATCCCAGCTACTGCCTTCAAGAGATTGAATTTGCACAGAGTTTTCGGCCGAGACCAACTGCCCTGCCAGCCTGGCACAATCGCTTTCCGCTACGGTGTCAGCCGTACCCGCGGCTGCGGTTAACAGCAACCACCAGAGACGCACACCCAAGTTGGGCATGCGCCGCTGGTCAACACAGGACTTTTTTACCGTGAGCCCTCCTCTGTTGGAGCCGACATCGCGCCATAATGACTTACAGGTAAAGGCAGAGGTGGGACGGCGGCAAACGCGACAAATGAAACTGCACAAGTTGAAATGAAAACCGGGAAACTGCAAAAGCCGCATAACGAATTCCCTTTCTGATCCAGGACTGGATAAACAATAATCAAGACAACCATCTCCCTGCCGGCCCCGCCTGCAAGTAACGCCCACCAGAACGCACCTGAGACCAGTGCCATAGCAGCACAATGCCAGGGATCTGAAATTTATACAGGTAGCTGAAGTAACTGTGATCCCTAAAAGCAGATAGCAGGGATCCAAGATGTTTCAGGGTGGTGGCACAGGGGCACGGCTTTCAGTTCACCAAGGGCACCCGTAACGCCAATCTCACTTCGATACTAAATTAGACACTGGTCACAATTCTGTCACGAAGAACTGCGACCGAATTTAGATGATTTTGGCATTTAAAAATTAGCGCTTTAGCAATAATTTTTAACGGATCGACTTTGGTGCAAGCCGAAAAATGAATCGCTCAAAAATGGTGCGACCATTAAATATGCGGCCAACTCAAAGCCCGCAAATACCAGGGCAGACTCACATACAAAATTCAACTCAACGTTTCAGGGATGAAATTTCCAGGGTGGCCTGGCGCAACTTGGCGGTCAGCTCGCGCCCGATGTTGGTAATAATTTTTATTCGTACACCAACCCCGACCCCGGAGGTGTATTGTTCCAGGCGGGCAAAGTCGAGAACCAGGCATTGCAGCTGGGTATCGGCAACGATATTGGCCGATCGCACCCCCTGGTCAAGGGCGGCCATTTCCCCGAAGGCCGTTCCCGCAGACAGGGTTTTCATACGTTCCTTTCGCCAGCCATCCAGCGGAATCATTACGCTGATCTGGCCGGACAGGATGAAGTAGAGTTCCGTCGCTGGCTCTCCCACACGACAAATGACATCCCCCTTCTGGTAGTGACGACTCTCCAGAAAGCCTTCCAGCCACACCAGCTCTTCACTGCTCAAGCCATAGCAGAAAGGCTGTTCCGACAGCGGCACCGCTTGCAGATCAGACGTTTGCTTTTCCCCCAGCAGCTGATCCTCACACCACTCCAGGGCGTCATCAATATCCTTGAAGTTCAGCAGCATTGTGTCGCGAATGTGCGGCACCCGCTTCTTGAACATTGCGGTCATGGCATATTCATCACGTACGTTGGTGAATATCAATCGCTTGCCCGACTCGTCGAATTGCTCCACCAAATAAGCCAGCAGATTGAGAGCACCATCGTTGATGGAGGCAATACGACGGAAGTCCACGATCAGGTAGTGGGAGGTTTCCGCAGCGTCAGCAACCTGGTTCACCACGATTTCGGCGGAGGCAAACATCAGGTCACCTTGCAGCTCCAGCACCTGGATATTGTCGCCCTGTTCAATCAGGTAGCGCGTCTGCTGCGCGCTGCGGGAACGTTTGGACGCGACGTGCTTTCCCGAATAGGAGGAGTGAACCACGAAGGCGGCCGTGGTACGGCCGGCGTGAAACATGTGCAATCCATAGTCCCGGGAAAGTCGCTTGCACACGGCAATGCCACGTACGCTGTTACCCCGTTCATCCAGGGGCGGCGAGTAGACAGAGATGCCCAGCTGTCCCGGCAGAACCGCCATGACGCCCCCTGCCACCCCGCTCTTGGCCGGCATACCCACTTCATAAATCCAGGCACCGGAAAAGTCGTACATGCCACAGGAGTTCATCACACTCAGCAGTTTGGGTACTATTTCGTTGCGTACCGCACGCACCCCGGTGATAGGATTGACACCACCATTGGCGAGGGTAGCAGCCATCAACGCCAGGTCCCGACAGTCCACAAGAATCGAACACTGCTTGAAGTAGAGATCCAGCAGCTGCTCCTCGTCTGCCTCGAGAATGTCATAATTGCGCAGCATACTGGCGATAGCACGGTTGCGGTGACCGGTGGTCTTCTCCGACAGATACACCGCCTCGTCCACCATAACATCATGCCCCAGATAGTCACGATAGGTATTGAGGATGCGCTGCAGCCTTGCTGCCGCGGTATCGCCACCGACAAACGCCATGGCAGCGATAGCCCCGGCATTAATCATGGGGTTGCGCGGACGGCCAGTATTGGGTTCCAGACTGATGGAGTTGAACGCCTCTCCGGAGGGTTCAACATCTATTTTTCGCAGCACCTTGTCAGTGCCATAATCCGTAATGCCTATGCCATAGGTAATCACCTTGGAGATAGACTGGATGGTGAATTTGTCGCGGGTGGCCCCCACCTGATAGACGTGACCATCTACCGTCACCACGCTGATACCAAAGGCATCGGGGTTGGCCTTGGCCAGCTCAGGGATGTAATCGGCAACTTTGCCGCTGTCCAGTTTTGAATATTCAGTAAGCAGGCCTTCAAGGTATTCCAATAACAAGTGCACCGCGTCTCAACCTCTTCCTTTTGTTGGGCTTTGCTTTACAGAGAGGCATATCCCCGCCAGCTATAAAGCAAATTTCAATCCAATGAACTGCATCACAAAAAACCTCTTAGATTTTAGTAGGTAAGGAAAAGTGCGCTACCGAAACTGCCAAAAAACGTGGCACTATGGTGGTGCAACCACCACCGGGCGAAGCCCCTGTGAGTACCAGCCTGCACCAGCTACGCGCTACTGCTGGCGCAAGAATTATCCTGACTCGCCAATCGGGGTCACTTGCAATCGAAACCACAGAAAAGCATAAATCTTGCATCTGCAAACCAGCGTGAACGCAGGCACCAATAACAAACAGGGGAAACCTATGGGCGCACAACAGTCTCTTTCGGACATGGAGCAACGCTTTGCCCAGCTTTGGCAACGGCTGCTGCCTGCCGACTCAGACGCCGATTACAGGGCTGCCTGGAATGCGCTTGAGGAGGGCTATTGCGAACCATGGCGGCAGTACCACAGCGCTCGCCACATTGCGTTCTGCCTGCGTGAATTTGACCAGGTCAAAACCCAGCTAAAGGCCCCCGATGAGGTGGAGATGGCTCTCTGGTTTCACGACGCCGTAATGAGCCAGCAGGCTGATGACAACGAAGCACGCAGTGCGGATTTGTTCCGGCAATACAGTCAGGGGCTTTTCGGGGAAGAGTTTCAACGCAATGTCTGTGACCTGATTATGGCCACCACCCACGACGCCCAGCAGACAGGCGATGCCGGCTTTGTCCGCGATATTGACCTGGCAGGGCTGGGGCTGAACTGGGACTCGTTTCTGGACGACGGCATACGGCTGAAAGGGGAATCACCCAAGAGCAGCGCAGAGTACAGCGTCGAAAAACTGCAGTTCTTCCGCCGCCTGCTGGAGCGGCCACACGTCTACATGACCGACTCTTTCCGCCAGCGTTACGAGAATGGGGCACGGGATAATATTCACCGAATGATGGCGCTGCTGGAAAGCAACCTGTATTGCTGACTGTCCGGGGGATGCTGTCCTTCTCCCGCCCCCCCTACCGCATACCCCTGTCAATCCCCCCCTTGAGATCAACACCATTCCAGTGCAACACTGGGATATGAGTATTCGGGGACGCAGGAACTCTCCCTGAAACGCCTCCACAGTCCCGGCAGATCAACAGCAAGGAGTCGCACCATGACGCAGCCCCTGACCGGCCAAAGAGCCTCCCGCCTGAGCGCCTGGATGGATATGGTGCAGGGAGGCAGTGGCCTGTTGCTGGTGCTGTTTATGTGGGCCCATATGGTTATGGTCTCCAGCATCCTGCTGGGCAAGGATGCCATGTACTGGGTGGCGCGCATGTTCGAAGGCGAGCCCTTGCTGGGCAAGCCCTACCCCATACTGGTGAGCGGTGTGGTGCTGTTTATCCTTGCCGCCGTCGCGGTACACGCGGTTCTTGCCCTGCGCCGTTTCCCTTCCGGCAGCCACCAATACCAGACCCTGCACCGCCATATCGGCAGCCTGCACCACGGCGACACCACGCTCTGGTATGTGCAGGTGGCGACCGGTTTTGCCCTCTTCTTCCTCGCCTCTGTGCATCTTTACCAGATGCTTTTACACCCCGGGGATATCGGCCCTTACGCCAGTTCCGACCGCGTCTGGAGCGGACGATTCTGGCCCCTCTACCTGCTGCTGTTGTTTGCGGTGGAGCTGCACGGTGGCATTGGCGTATACCGGTTAATGATCAAGTGGGGCTGGTTCCTCGGTAAAGATCCCCGCCGCGGACGCCGGCGCCTGCAGCGAATCAAATGGCTGCTCACCGCCTTCCTGCTCGCCCTTGGCCTGCTCACACTGGCCGCCTATATGAAGATCGGCATGGAGCATGAAGCCCATGCCGGCGAGCGCTATGTGCCCGCTCATCTCCAACCCGCTGCTGAACCGCAAGGAAACCCCTGATGCAGATTATTCACACGGATGCGCTGATTATCGGTGGCGGACTGGCCGGGCTGCGCGCCGCCATCGGTGTCAAACGCCAGGGCTTTGAGGCTGTCGTGCTGAGTCTGGTCCCACCGAAACGCTCCCACTCCGCGGCAGCCCAGGGCGGCATGCAGGCCAGCCTGGCCAACAGCGCCAAAGGCGAAGGCGACAACGAAGACCTGCACTTTCTCGACACCGTGCGTGGCAGCGACTGGGCCGCCGATCAGGAGGTGGTGCGAATGTTCGTCAACACCGCCCCCAAGGCGGTAAGGGAACTGGCCGCCTGGGGCGTGCCCTGGAACCGGGTCGAGCGCGGCGAACACAGCAGCGTCATCAACGGTAACAAGGTCAGCATCCGCGAGCGGGATGACGCCCACGGCCTGATCACCGCACGCAACTTCGGCGGCACCCAGAAGTGGCGCACCTGCTACGTCTCCGACGGTACTGGCCACTCCATGCTCTACACCATGAGCAACCAGGCCATTGCCGAACAGATTCCGGTGCACGAACGCATGGAGGCCGTGGCGCTGATTCACGACGGCGAGCGTTGCTTTGGCGCCGTGGTACGCAACCTGATCAGCGGCGAACTGCTGGCCTATGTGGCGCGTACCACCTGTATCGCCACCGGCGGCTATGGACGTCTCTACCGCAACACCACCAATGCAGTGATCAACGAAGGCATCGGCACCGCCATTGCGCTGGAAACCGGCATCGCCACCCTGGGCAACATGGAGGCGGTGCAGTTTCACCCCACCGGTATCTTCCCCGCCGGTATTCTGGTCACCGAAGGTTGCCGCGGTGACGGCGGGCTGCTGCTGGACGGCCGCCAGCAACGCTTTATGCCCGACTACGAGCCGGAGAAAAAGGAGCTGGCCTCCCGCGATGTGGTTTCGCGCTGCATGGAGACCCACATCGCCAGGGGCCATGGAGCCCAATCGCGCTTTGGTGAACACCTGTGGCTGGATATCCGCCTGCTGGGACAGCAGCACATCGACACCCGCCTGCGGGAAGTCAAAGAGATCTGCCACTACTTCCTCGGCGTCGATCCGGTCAAAGAGCTGATCCCGGTGCGGCCCGCCCAGCACTACTCCATGGGTGGTATCCGCACCAACCACCGCGGCGAGTCCCCCACCCTCAAGGGACTCTTTGCCGCCGGTGAAGCCGCCTGCTGGGACATGCACGGTTTCAACCGTCTCGGCGGCAATTCGGTTGCAGAGACAGTGGTGGCAGGCATGATCGTGGGCGAAACCATGAGCGAGTACCTGGCCGACAACCCGCTCACTGTATCCACCGCCCTGATTCACGACTGCGTCGGCCAGGTCACCCGGCAACTGCACCACTACGCCCACAACAGCGGCGACGAAAATCCGTTTCATATTCTGCGCGATATGCAACATTGCATGGCCGACAAGGTGGGCATCTTCCGCAACGGCGAACGCCTGCAACAGGCTGTACTGGAACTGCAGCACCTGCGCGAGCGGGCCAGGCAGATACGGGTACACTCATCCGCCCGCGGTGTTAACCCGGAACTGGTGGTAGCCTACCGGGTGGACAAGATGCTCAAGCTGGCTCTGTGTGTTGCGCATGGAGCCCTGCAGCGGCAGGAGAGCCGCGGCGCCCACTACCGGGAGGATTTTCCGTTGCGCAACGATCGCGACTGGCTCAACCGTACCCTGGCCACGTGGCAGGAAGGGGCCCCACTGCCATCGCTGGATTACGAGCTGCTGGATGTGATGAAGATGGAGTTGCCGCCAGGCTGGCGCGGTTACGGCAGTAAGGAGCGGGTCGACCATCCCCACACGGCGGCACGCCAGGCCGAAGTGGATCGGGTCACAGCCACGCAACCGGATCGCTTTCAGCTACAGGAGCAACTGATGCCCTACAGCGACCTGCTGCCCCCCTCCCTGCGCGGTCGCAACGAGCGGCTGACAGAGCCCATGGAGCCATCCGCAGAGGAGAACCGCCTGTGACCCAGCCCCATACCTCGTCAGGCGATAACCGCATTGCGGCGACCACTGTCAGCGATGGCCGCACCCTCACCTTGCGTATCTTTCGCTATAACCCGCTGCAGCCGGAGCAGGAACCACACCTGCAGAGCTTCACCCTGGAAGAAGCAGACACCATGACCCTGTTTATCGCCCTCAACGAGATTCGCGAGAACATGGATCCCACCCTGCAATTTGATTTTGTCTGCCGCGCCGGCATCTGTGGCAGCTGCGCCATGCTGATTAACGGCCGCCCGGGGCTGGCCTGCCGTACACTGACCCGCGACCTGCCTGCCGAAATCACCCTCGCCCCGCTGCCCGGGTTTGAGTTGATTGGTGACCTGTCGGTGGATACCGGCAAATGGATGCGCGGCATGTCGGAGCGACTGCAGACCTGGATTCATCGCAGCGGCGATGAGCCAGACCTGAGCAGGCTGGAGGAGCGGCTGGAACCGGAGGTGGCAGCCAACATCTATGAACTGGAGCGCTGTATCGAATGTGGCTGCTGCATCGCCGCCTGCGGCACCGCGCAGATGCGCCCCGACTTTGTCGGCGCAGTGGGCATCAACCAGCTGGCGCGCTTTCGCATAGATCCCCGCGACAGCCGCACAGACGCACAATTTTTTGAAGTGATTGGTGATGACAATGGTGTGTTTGGCTGCATGACCCTGCTGGGCTGTGAGGACTTCTGCCCCAAGGATCTGCCTCTGGCACAACAGATCGCCTACATGCGGCGCAAGATGGCCTTGGCAGCCATACACACCCCGAACCCTTGAGGCGACTGCGGATGTTGAAAACCGTCGTGGTTAAGCGGCCACAGGTGAATTACCAGAGTTCTGATTTCTCCCCGGTAATTCTCTCCAGCGGACACCCCGCATCAACGAAGCAGATAATATCCCGCTCTACCCGTTCATAGTCTGGGTTAAATGTACCCCGGCGAATGAATTTGCCTTCGTCCTTGCCCAGCTTTTTAAGCAACCCGGGGTTTTCGCCGAAGGTTGAAGCGGCGTCATCGCTCTGGCACCGATTAAAATCGTCCTGTGTCCCGGGAGCATCATATTCCTTGCAGTGGTGATAACGTCCGTTAAAACCATAGTGCGCATCTGCAGGCGATACTGAGACAGCGAGGTGGGAAAGATTGATGGTGTTGTAGCCCTGCTCCAGGTCCGCCAAATTGATCTCGATAATATTGTCACAGGCCAACCTGGCTGTGCCGGCAACCCTGGCATTCACCGCCGGGTCAGCGGATTGATACCAGAGCAGCGCCTTGCGCTGCACCGCACCGGTATAGCAGTAGAACTCCCTGGCCGCCATGCCGCTAACGGTATGGTCATCAGCACTGACCACCATCAACAGGGGAATATTCAACCCATAATCCGGACTGGCCATGCCTTTCGTGAGCCGGTAAAACTGGTAACCGGCATTCACGGAAAACGATTCATAGCGGGCCGCATCACGCTCGGGATAAACCGCCATCCAATCCTTAAAGTAACGACCTATCGATGTAAACCAGGCAAAACCTGAACTGGCCTGCACCGCTGCCGACAAGAGCACAACACCTCGGATTTTGTCATCGCGGTCCCTGCCGACGGGATTACGATGCTCGTGTAAATAATCAATAGTCAGCGCCGTACCCGTGGAGAAACCAATCAGGTAAAGGTCAGCCACGGCCTTGTCATCCCGGAAACTCGCTATGCCATAGCGAACCACCCGTTGCCAGTCACGTCGATCCATGGTGAGCGAATCCCCGGCGATGGTGCCGTGACCGGGCAGCAGCACGGCCCGGATCAGCGAGCACGGGTAAGCCTGGTGCAGCGAGTCAGCCACACTGCGCAGCAGGTAAGGGGAATCGGTTAAACCGTGGATAAGCAGGAAGCCTTTAGCACCTCCGGCGCCAGCCCCCGCGCACTCCGCTTCTGCGGAGGGCAACAGCTGAAACGGCGCCCGCATCGCGGCTGCCTGCTCAAGGGTATAGCCACCCAGATAAACACCTTCCTTGCGGGTGCTGGTCAACACGGTCTGTATGTTGGCTTTACTGCTCTCGACGTAGGCGGAGAACTCTGTGCCCTCCTGCGGTACAAATGCCGGGTGTCCGCTGGGCTGCAAATAGTTTTCTGTGCTGCCACAACCCGCCACTACCAACGCGGTCATCACAGAAACCACAAGCAGGCCAATTCGTCTGGTTGTAACCGTCATTACCAATCCCTTGGTTGCAGGCGCGCAGCTGCCGAACTTAACCTATAGACCATTCCCCCCTAATCGTCGAACCCTCGCCGGGGCCATCCACAACCTATCCAATCCCGGGTATGGCTGCGGCCCCAAAAGCCGATTACACGCTCTGCACCTTACCCTGCATATTGCGGTAAGCCGTCGGTCCCATACCCACGAAAGCCCTGAAGGCGCGATAGAACGCCTGCTGGCTGCCGTAACCCACATACTCGGCAACCTCCCACACGGGCTTGCTGGTCTTATCCAGCGTATCGATGGCCAGATACATGCGCAGGCGCAGGCGGTAATCCTCCCAGCTGATCCCCATCGCCTTGCGGAAGTTGCGCCGCAGGGTGCGTGGCGACATGCCCACTGCAGCGCACACCTCCTCCAGGGTAACCGTGGGCAGGTGTTGGCGCGTGTAACTCACCACCGCGTTGATACGCCGGTTATCCGTGGCGGGCAGCACCAGCTGCACCTCCTCCTCCAGCCATTCGGTGCAGAGCTGGGCAAAGCAGTTGAAAAAGGCCTCACTGACCGGCTCCCGCTCGCCACTGATGGGCCAGCGCATGGAGTACATGATCATTTCACGCATCAGGTTATTGGCGGCAATCACCCGCAGGCTGTCACTGGGCAGGGCCAGCATATCCGGGCTGAGGAACACCGAACCGGAACGCACCCCGTGAATCGAGGTGCGGTGCGGCAACCCCGCAGGAATCCACACCGCAAACTGATTCGGCACCTTGTAGCGGCCATGGACTCCCTCCACCTCCACCGACCCCTCGAAGGCATAGATGAGCTGGTGCAGGTCGTGGTAGTGCCACGGAGTCTCAATATCGTGGTTACCGCTGTTGTAGGCCCCGGCCCGGGCCTCGCTGCCTTCCCGGCGCATGGGTGAAAAGTCAATCGAATGGGTCAAGTGCAACCTCATTAATACAGAATATGGCCGTTAAAGTACAAATAAGGGCCGATACAATCAAGAGAGCCAGCCACAGCGCTGCTATGCTTTCCTCGTCAACGGCTGCCGCCACGAGAGAGGCGGCACGCCCTAACATCGCCCATTCAGAGACGAGGACACTCACCATGTCGAATGATCAATCTGCAGAAATGAAGAACTCCGCCAGGAGCTACTGGTCGGCCGAAGGCTACACCCGGGGTGGCGTGATCCGGGAGGTGGACTACCAATCCCAGTCCGGTGGGGTGCACCCCAGCCTCGAAGGCATCAAGATTGTGGACTGTGATACCCACTTCACCGAACCACCCACCCTGTTTACCGACCACGCCCCCGCAGCACTGAAAGACAAGATGCCGGTGGTGAAGCGGGTCGACGGCACCGACCGCTGGTTTATCGGTGATCGCGACTGCGGCACCCTGGGTGGCAACGTCATTCGCAAGGACAACAACAAGCTGCTGGGTCGACTGGCCTTTCCTACCATTGACGAAGGTCACCCCGGCGGCCACGAGATCGCACCGCGCCTGCAGTCCATGGACGACATGGGCGTGTGGGCCCAGATCTGCTACCACAACTCCGGCGTCACCCAGGCTGGCATGCTGATGACCCTGGGGGATAAAGAGCTGGCGCTGGCGGTGATCAAGGCCTTTAACGACGCCGCCATGCAGCGCCAGGAAGAGTCCGGCGATCGCCTCTTCACCATGGCCCACCTGCCTATCTGGGACCAGAAAGCCATGGAGGCGGAAGCCCGCCGTTGTATCGATATGGGCCTGAAAGGCTTTGTACTGCCAGACACCCCGGAGCGCGTTGGTGTGCCCTCTTACATGCACGACTACTGGACGCCGTTCCTGGAGATGTGCGATGCCACCGGTACCCCGATCAACTTCCACCTGAACGCGGCCATCGATCCCAACACCCTCACCTGGGAAGGCTTCTCCTTCGAACAGACCCTGTCGGTCGTGGCCACCATGTTCTCCATCGGCAACGCCGCCACCCTGGGCAACTGGATGGTCAGTGGCCGCCTGGACCGTCACCCCAACCTGAAGATTGCCCTGGTAGAGAGTGGCATGGGCTGGGTGCCGTTTGCCATCGAGGCGCTGGAGCACCAGTTCAACGAAATGCTGCCCAGCAAGACCGATATGCTGCGCAAGCGCCCCTGGGACTACTTCCGCGATCACTTCTGGGTAACCTACTGGTTTGAGACCATCGCGCCGAAGACCATGCTGGAGACCATTGGCGTGGACAAGGTGCTGTTCGAAACCGACTTCCCGCACCCCACCTCGCTCTACCCCGGTGTGCAGGAACACATTGTCGATACCCTCGGTGGTTACGACCGCAGTGTGAAAGAGATGGTGCTGCAGAGCAACGCCGCCAGACTCTACAACCTGCCGTTCTGATCCCTCCCCCTCCGCACCACAGGCCGTCAGCGAGGCTGGCGGCCTGTGGTGCTGCGCCTCTCAGCTACACCTGCGATTACACAAGAATCGGGTGGTTACGGACCCGCGACCTTGTCAGAATGAGTGTCGTGACTACACGGGAACCGACTCATGAACCGGCGAGCTGACACGGATTATCAACGCATTGAAGAAGCGATCCGCTATATTCAGCAACGGCAACTTGCGCAGCCAGCGCTTGAGGACGTAGCGGCCCATATTCACCTGAGCCCCACTCACTTCCAGAAGCTGTTCAGCCAGTGGGCCGGTGTCAGCCCCAAGAAATACCTGCAGTACCTCACCCTCGCTCACGCCAAGAGATTATTGGCGCAGAGCCAGTCCAGTGTCCTCTCTGCAGCGCACGCCAGCGGTCTCTCCGGCAGCGGCCGCCTGCACGATCTGTTTATTACCATTGAAGGCATGACACCGGGGGAATATAAAAACGGCGGTACTGATCTGGCCGTTAACTACCAGTTTGCCGACACCCCGTTTGGAGAGGTCATTGTGGCCTCTACCGACAAAGGCATCTGCCACCTGGCCTTTACCGACCAGGCAACGGAGGCACTGGATAGTCTTAAAGCACAGCTGCCCAATGCCAGTTACCGGGAGGCCGCGGTCACTCTGCACGAGGAAGCGTTAACGATATTTCAGCAGGACTGGAGCCAACCCCGCAGGATGCGGCTGCACCTGGCAGGCACCCCCTTCCAGCTCAAAGTCTGGGAGTGCCTGCTGACCATCCCCGCCGGCCAGCTGACCAGCTACGGCAGAATCGCAGAGCAGATTGGCAAGCCGGGAGCGTCACGGGCAGTGGGCAGCGCCATCGGCGCCAACCCGGTGGCCTACCTGATCCCCTGTCACCGGGTCATTCAGGGCGGAGGTGGACTGGGTGGCTACCGCTGGGGCATGGCCCGCAAGGGAGCGATGATTGGGTGGGAGGCTCTGCAACAGGATCAGACTTAACGCCCGGCCATGGGATCTGGCAGAATGTGCAGTCACCCTACCCGGGTGCCATTTTCTATTCCCCAGCCAGACAGATAACAATAACAGGAATACCAATGACCCAGCCTTCTCCAGCAAAAGCCCCGAAAACTACCCTGGTGGCCTGTCTCGGCGACAGCCTCACTCAGGGCCAGGCCAGTGCCAATTACGTTCAACTGCTGGAGAACCGACTCGCCGACGACGGTTATCGCTTTCTGAACGCCGGCATTAATGGCGACCTGACGTTTAACCTGTTACAGCGGCTGGATGAGGTCATCGCTCAACAACCGGATATCGTCACCCTGCTGATTGGCAGCAACGACATCAATGCCACGTTCGATAAAAAAACCGCAGCCCGCTATCAAAAGTACAAAGATATTACAGGGACCCCCAGCATTCCCTGGAGTATGGGCAACCTGAACACAATCGTCGCGCGGCTGAAAAGTGCCGGCATCCATCGCATTGCACTGCTCAGTATCCCCATGATCGGCGAAGACCTGGACTCCAGCCTCAATGACCGGGTATGCCAATACAATCAACAACTGCGTGAACTGGCCTCAAGGCTGCAACTCCACTATCTGCCCCTGCACGAGCAGCTGACATCAGGCCTGCCCCGTGACCACCAGCCACCGCCCTACCGCGGCAGGATCTGGCCCATGATTGCAGCCGGACTAAAAGTAAAACTGCTGCACCGCTCCTGGAATCAGACCTCCGCCGCCAACGGCCTCTGGTTTTTAACCGACTTTATCCATCTCAATGAACGTGGCGCAGAGGTTATTGCGAATCTGGTTGCCGGCTATATTCACTTGTGCAGCGACGCCAGCAGCCCACTGGTCGCTGACAATCAGTAACCGCCCGTACCCACCAACAAAAATCCCCGCAGCTGCGGGGATTTTTGTTTAACAACCTGAAGCGGCTTCGACTTACTCCGGACGCATGGCCGGGAACAGCAGCACATCGCGAATGGACGGAGAGTCAGTCAGCAGCATCACCAGGCGGTCGATACCGATACCCTGCCCTGCCGTCGGTGGCAGGCCATACTCCAGCGCGCGCACGTAATCGGCGTCGTAGTGCATGGCTTCGTCGTCACCGGCATCCTTGTCTGCCACCTGCGCCATAAAACGCTCGGCCTGGTCTTCGGCGTCGTTGAGCTCCGAGAAGCCATTGGCGATTTCACGACCACCGATAAAGAACTCGAAACGATCAGTCACGAACGGGTCGTTGTCACTGCGACGTGCCAGTGGCGAGACTTCGAAGGGGTACTCAGTGATAAACGTGGGCTGGATCAGCTTGCTTTCCACGCTCTCTTCAAACACTTCGGTGAGCAGTTTGCCCAATCCCAGGCGATCTCGATCGGCAGGCAGTTTGATGTGCAGCTTGTCGCAAGCGGCGTACAGGCGCTGACGGATTTCACCGGCGTTGGCCTCACGGGCGGCGGGATCACGTAGCCACTCAATCGCTTCGCACAGGGCAGCATCATCGCTGTTGTAGTCGATCACCGACTGGGCCATGGAGATCTTGGCGAACGGCTGGCCAAAGTCGTAAACCACTTCCGCAGTGACATTGCCTTCCTTGTCGCGGGTGGTGTTGGTCACCTGACTGGAACCCAGCACGGTTTCCGTCAGTTTACGCAGCAGGTCTTCGGTCAGCTCCATCAGGTCTTTGTAGTCCGCATAAGCCTGATAGAACTCCAGCATGGTGAACTCGGGATTGTGACGAGTGGAGAGACCTTCATTACGGAAGTTGCGGTTGATCTCGTAAACGCGATCAAAGCCACCCACCACCAGGCGCTTGAGGTACAGCTCCGGCGCAATACGCAGGTACATGTCGATGTCCAGCGCATTGTGGTGGGTAATAAACGGACGCGCCGAGGCTCCACCGGGGATGGCCTGCAGCATGGGGGTTTCCACTTCGAGGAAATCGCGACCGTTCAGGTAGCTGCGGATAAACGCGACGATCTGCGAGCGCAGCTTGAAGGTGTTACGAACTTCCGGGTTGGCAATCAGGTCCACGTAGCGCTGGCGGTAGCGCATCTCCTGGTCGGCCAGGCCGTGATACTTGTCCGGCAGCGGGCGCAGGGCCTTGGTCAGCAGCTGGTACTCGTCCAGCTGCACGTAGAGGTCACCCTTGCCGGATTTGTGCAGCTCACCGCGCACACCGACGATGTCACCCAGGTCCAGGGACTTGGCAAAGTCGCGTGCCTCTTTGGTGACGTACAACTGGATGCGACCGGAAGCGTCCTGGATTTCCATGAACGCACCGCGATTGCGAATCAGGCGACCGGCAACCGCAACCACCTTGCCCAGCTCTTCCAGCTCGGCTTTCTCTTTTTCGCCAAACTCGCCCTGCAGGTCAGCACACTTGCTGTCCGGACGGAAAGTGTTGGGAAAGGCATTGCCCTGTTCGCGCAGGTCGGCCAGTTTGGCACGACGTTCGGCTATCAGCTTGTTTTCGTCTTGCGGTTGTTGATTGTCGGTCATAGATCAGGTTCCTAGTAGCGAGGCGCTAGTGGCTAGGTATAAAAGAATATTTAAAGCCGGTCCTTACAGACCAGCTTTCAGGCTGGCTTCAATAAACTGGTCCAGGTCACCGTCCAACACCGCACCGCAGTTGCTGGTCTGCACACTGGTACGCAGGTCCTTGATGCGCTGGTCGTCCAGCACGTAGGAGCGGATCTGGCTGCCCCAACCGATATCGGACTTGGTGTCTTCCAGTGCCTGCTTGTCGGCGCTGCGTTTGAGCATCTCCTGCTCGTACATCTTGGCCCGCAGCATCTTCCAGGCCTTGTCACGGTTCTGGTGCTGGGAGCGTTCGCTCTGGCAGCTCACCACAATACCGGACGGACCGTGGGTCAGACGCACGGCCGAGTCGGTCTTGTTCACGTGCTGACCACCGGCACCGGAAGCGCGGTAGGTATCGGTACGTACATCGGCGGGATTGATATCGATCTCGATGTTGTCGTCGATCTCGGGGGACACGAACACCGAGGTAAAGGAGGTGTGACGACGGTTGCCGGAATCGAACGGCGATTTACGCACCAGGCGGTGAACACCGGTTTCGGTACGCAGCCAGCCAAAGGCATACTCGCCTTCAAAGCGGATGGTGGCACTTTTGATGCCCGCCACTTCACCGGCGGAGGCTTCTTCCAGGGAGGTCTTGAAGCCCTTGGCTTCACCCCAGCGCAGGTACATGCGCAGCAGCATCTCGGCCCAGTCCTGGGCTTCGGTACCACCGGAGCCGGCCTGGATATCCAGATAGGCGTTGTTGGGGTCCATCTCGCCGGAGAACATGCGACGGAACTCCAGGGTCGCCAGCTGCTCTTCCAGCTTGTCGATCTCGCTTTCCACCTCGGCCACGCTGTCGGCGTCGTCTTCTTCGACGGCCATTTCCAGCAGCTCACGGCAATCGGACACGCCCTGATCGAGGGTCTCGATGGTCTCTACCACTGTCTCCAGGCTGGCGCGCTCACGACCCAGCTCCTGGGCCCGCTCGGGCTTGTCCCAGACACTGGGCTCAGCCAGTTCCAGTTCTACTTCGGCCAGACGCTCTTTCTTGTTAGCGTAGTCAAAGATACCCCCTAAGAACGTCAGTGCGTTCCTGCAGGTCCTTGAGGGCGTTGAGCAGCGGTGCGATTTCCATACAAGTCTCGTGTCAGGGCCAAAAATCAAGCCGCGAATTGTACAGTAGGCAGGGGGTAAACTCTAGGCCGCACGCCTGCTACCAGCAGGCAGGGGCATGGCTGCGCAGACAGGGTTGCCGGAAGGCAAAATCAGGGAATTCCACGCCACGAAGGCGGTTGCAGGCGCAGGCAACGGCTGCCTGCGCCCGGTGGCTCCAGCGCGATCAGCCGTTAACAGCCGCCGATACCAGCTGCCGTGCGGACTCCGGCTGGCGGCGCAGGATATGCTCGGCCAGATGTTGGGCGTCCTGTTTGACCCCTGAGAAGCGACCGGACCCCCAGGTGTGCAGCCAGGGCAAACCGATGAAGTACAAGCCCGGCTGCGAGGTCACTCCCCTGTCGTGCTTGGGGTGTCCCTGACCGTTGAACACCGATGCATCAAGCCAGCCAAAGTCAGGGCGGAAGCCGATGCACCAGAGGATGGTGCCGATACCGGACTCCGCCAGGTTCAGGGAGCTGCGCTCAGTCTCGACGTCCCACACCGGTTCGTACACAGAAGGCCCCTCTGCTGTCTCTATGCCCTGCTGCTCGATCCAGGCGTCAATCCGGGCATTGATGCTGTTGTAGGTCTCATCGGCGGAGCGGAGGTTAGCCGCCAGTGTCGGACGAAACAGCAGGTTATCACCGTCGAAATCCACCAGCGGGCCGTACAGCTCCATGCCCTCGCTGGCGAAGCGACGCAGATCGATATCGCGCCCTCCGTCGCGCCCCGTCACATAGTGGTTGGTCTTGCTGGCCACGCTCTCTCCCAGCGGATGCTCCTTCACCGAAATATCGTAGTAGCCCATATCATGTAACCACTCCACCACGTCCCTGCCGCGGTAAAAACGTGCACAGCGCGGCGCCTCGCCGGTTGCCAGATACACCTGACGACCGGCAAGGTGCAGGTCCTCGGCGATTTGCGCGCCCGACTGACCGGAGCCGACCACCAACACCGCCCCCCCGGGCAGCTGGTCCGCGTTTTTGTATTGCGCGGAATGCATCTGGAAGGTGTATTCAGGCAGGCGCTCGGCCATGCGCGGGATCACCGGCTGGTGATAACCGCCGGACGACACCACCACCTGATCGGCGGTGAAGGCCCCTGCCGTGGTGGTCACATGGTAGGTACCGCTGTCATCACAGCGAACCTTTTGCACCGTCACCCCTTCTTGCACTGGCGCATTGACCTTAGCGGCAAAGCGTTGCAGCCAGTCGATCACCTGCGTCCGATTCATAAAACCGTGCGGGTCGTCGCCATCGTAAGGCAGCGCGGGCAGATCACACTGCCAGTTGGGTGTCACCAGCGTGAAAGAGTCCCAGCGTTCGTGCTTCCAGCTGTACAGCGCGGTATGCTTCTCCAGCACCACATGCTCCAGATTGGCCTGCTGCAGAAAGTAGCTCATGGTCAGGCCAGCCTGACCGGCACCGATCACAATAACCGGGTAGTGGTTGCCATCTGTTGTCATAGTAAACCTCGTTATAGTTTCTGACGCTCAAACCCGGCGCTGTCCAGCGTCGGTATCGTGTTCAATCGGAACAAGCGCTCCGGACAAATGAGCGTTCGCATCATTTGGGAATTTCCGTCATCGACAGCACTGTGATGGGCCCACCCTGGTCCTCAAAGGCCGCCGCCCTGCGCTTCAGTAACGTCAGTTGATCCGCCGCGCTGGAGCAGGAGTAACCGTAGACACTGCGAACCCGCTCACTGGCCTCATTAAGCACCCGGTCGGCGCGCTGCATAAACTCACTCAACGGCATCTCGTCGCCGGCCTGGAACGCATTGAAAATCACCGTGGACGGTGAGTAGCAGCGCTCCTCCCGGCCATCAGGCCAGCGCACACAGAAATGAACTGCAGGCATGAAAATCTCCTGAAGGGCTTTACGCCCCCTTGTACATTGTTAAAAAAATTGATGATGAATCCACCGGGGTCGGCTATCCGCCAAAACCGGTGAGACCACTGCCACCCAAGTCGTAAAAGAGTTGTCGCTGCCCCTGCCAGCCCACCTGCAGCTGACGACTTTCGGTAATCTCACCGATTACCGCGGCACTGATGTTGCGCCCGCGGAAACACTCCAGCAGTGGCTCAAGCGAGTCCCCGGAGGTAGTGAGCAGATAACCGAAGCTGGGAAAGGCACAAAGCCAGTCGCACAGATCAACTCCCCGAGGTACCGGCAGACGATCCAGATCGACGTCAGCGCCACAGGCAGAGCTTTCCAGCAACATCAGCAAGGTGCCCAGCAGACCCGCCTGACTGATGTCCTTGCAGGCCGCGGCCAGCCCTGCCTCCGCAACGACAGGCAGCAGTTCAAGATCGGCACGCAGCCTCGCTGACGGCGCCGACGTGGCGGCATTCCAGTTCAGGCTGCCCGGTTGAAATTGCCCGCGATGGTCAATGGCCGCCACCAGACACTGCCCGGGACGGGCCGCGAATGCGCTCAACAAGCGCTGTGCATGACCCACAATGGAGACCGCGAGATTGGCCTCCGCTGAACGCAGGTTCGTGTGCCCCCCGACAATCGGCACACCCAGATGCTGCGCCGCATCCGTCATGCCACGCAATAACTCGGACAGCGGTGAAATCTCACCGTCGCACCACTGCTCTCCGTCACACCACAGCGCATCCACCACAGCGGTCGGTCGTCCACCCATGGCGGCGATGTCGCTGCAGTTGACCATCACACTGCACCAACCCGCGAACCAGGGTTGCTCAGCAACAAACTTGCCCTGCATCCCTTCAATCGCCAATAACTGGTAGCCGTGTTCCGCATTGGGTCCCAACGGGATTGCTGCAGCGTCATCACCATTGGCGTGCCAGCCATCCGGCAAGGCGGGCAAACAGCGGCTGACGGCTGCTATGTCTTTTTTCAAAGGGATTCCGCTGCGCAAAGCGACCTGATTCAGCAGCTCCGCCAGTGACAACCGCAGCCCGGACTGCTCGTTTACCGCACTGGATTGCAACACGGTCCTCATTACACCGCCTCCTTAAGTGCCGTCAGCATCTGCGGCGACGTTGCCATCGCACGGGCGCCAACCCCCGTTTGCGGCTCAAACAATCCGGGCCAGTAACCGGTGTGCCGACGCTGCCGGAATGCTTTCAACACCACTCCGCTGTAGGGCGAGTTGCAGGGCGGATAGGCATTGAGGTCAGCTTCCATCATGGCGTGCCGGACACCGGAGACGTGGCAGTAGTCCTGCGTGTGCCAATGCAGGCGCCGAAACAGTAACTCGTTGCGCTCCTGCACCCTGGCGGTAAACCGGCAGCAACCCAGCGCGCGGGCACTGCTCACCGCCAGACGAATAAGCCCGGCGCCCAGCTGCCCCTGGGTCCGGAACGCCGGGTCTACCGCCAGGCGCGAACCGGTCCAGTGACCGTCCCGTTGCTGGTGGATACGCACCGTGCCTACCACCTCCTGATGCCAACCACCGTAGTTTCCCAGCGCCACCAACAACTGTGCCGAGTCATCAATAGCGTCGCGATCGTCATACTCAAACATGCCCTGCTCTTCGCAGAAAACCCGTCGACGTAATTGATAGGCCTGCTCCACTTCCCAGGGCAGGCTTGCCCACTTGACGGTGTAGTCAGAGTAATCCGGACATTGCTGCCCACCTTTTTGTGCGCCCATAGGACTCCCTCTCTGGCTGATGTCCCGCACAGGAATTGGGTGCGGGAGCAGATGTCGAGTGGCTATCTGTTAAACAACAGCCTGTTAAGCAACCATCTGTTCAGCAACAACCTGTCGGACAACTATCCGCATCACAATGCAGCCACGCCCTGCAGTGACTCCGCCTCATGCGCCGCCGCCCTCTCGTATTCCGACAGGGTGGAACAGGCGCCGCATTTGCTGCAGCCGGCCTTGCCGGTGTCGGACGTCAGGCCTGCGTCAAACAGCATTCCCCCCAACGGTTTGAGGATGGACTCCATAAACTCCGGCGTTGGCGACGGGTGATCCTCCAGCGGCGTTCCCCGGATCGGCACGAAAGGCACCACAAAGGGATAAACACCAATGGCAATCAGGCGGCGGCTCACATCGAGAATCAATTCCGCACTGTCACCTAGACCGGCGATGATGTAGGTGCTTACCTGGCCGCGGCCAAACACCGCCACCGCCTGTTCGAAGGCGCTCATGTACACCTCCAGCGTGTCTTTGGATTTACCTGGCAGGATCTCCTCGCGCAGGGTTTGCCCCAGCACTTCCAGGTGCATGCCGAGACTGTCGATGCCGGCGTCTTTCATAACCTGGTACCAGGCCGGATCACCGGGAGGCTCGCACTGTGCCTGCAGCGGGATATCCACAGCGGCCTTGATCGCCAGGGCGCTGTCGGCCAACACCCGGGCACCACGATCGGGTGTCGCCGGTGTACCGGTGGTCATAATCATCTGCGTGATGCCATCCAGCTCCACCGCAGCTCTGGCGACTTCTGCCAGCTGTGCCGGTGTCTTTTCGGCAATGGTGCGGCCGGCGCGCAGCGACTGGCCTATCGAGCAAAACTTGCAGGCCTTGCGCCGGCTTTCATAGCGAATGCAGGTTTGCAACACCGTGGTTGCCAGCACATCGCGCCCGTGCAGCGTCGCAATGTGTGAATACGGCACGCCCTCTTCCGTTTGCAGCTTGTAGAATCGCGGCGTGGTCGCAAAGCCAATCTCCTGCAACGGAATCAGCTCACCACTGCTGCTCTGCCTGACGATGGTTTCTTTGCCTCTGCCCGCCTCCACGGAAAACGGCGACTCCCAGGCCGTTTCCGTGTAGATGGGAACCATGACGGTGGTATCGCCAATTGTTACCGCCTGATGGTCCGACGGACCTGCCCCACCCCGACGCGCCACATGCCGCTGGTCCGGACTGGTTAAACGCAGGCCGTAGGTCTGTAACTCAGTGATCAAACGCTGGCGTGATTCGGTAACCTGACTCATCGTCTCCTCCTTTCGCAAACGCTGCGCTGTTCTGTGATTCAGAGACCGGCGCATGCATGGGCTGCTGGTAGCAGTTGGGTTGGTCGTTGATGGCGAGACGCAACAGTTCCGGACGGGCGTAGTGACCGACCGAATCCATCATGCGTTTACGCTTGGTGATCAGGCGAAAATCCAGATCCGCGACCACCAGCCCTTCACCTTCGGTGATTGCCGGTGCCAGATGGCGCCCCTCCGGCGAGATAATGGCGGTGTTACAGCCGTCCCGAAGTGCCTGCTGCAATTTTTCGCTCGGCGCGATGGATTCAATTTGCTCGTCGGTGAGCCAACCGGTGGAGTTGACCACAAAGCAGCCCGACTCCAGCGCGTGATGACGGATGGTGGCCTCAATCTGGTCGCCGAATATGGGCCCCACCAGCGAACCGGGAAATTGACTGCAATGAATCTGTTCGTGCTGGGTCATCAGCGCATAGCGAGCCAATGGGTTGTAATGCTCCCAGCAAGCCAGCGCTCCGACTCGCCCGACGGCGGTTTCCGCAACCTTGAGGCCTGAAGCATCACCCTGCCCCCAGATCATGCGCTCATGATAGGTAGGGGTGATCTTGCGACGCTTGAGCAGCAGGCGACCGTCGGCGTCGAAGATCAATTGCGTGTTATACAGCGTGCCGTGGTCACGCTCGTTGACTCCCAGCACCACCACCATGCCCAGCTTGCCGGCGCGCTCTGCCACGGCGTCGGTAATGGGTCCCGGTACCACCACCGCCTCGTCGTACAGACGCATGTGCTCTGCCCCGCACTCCACCGCCGGATAGACAAACGAAAAATACGGGTAGTAGGGAACGAAAGTTTCCGGAAACACAATCAGCTCCACGCCCCGAGCCGCTGCGTCATCCATGGCATTCAACACCTTGACCAGCGTGCCGTGAGCGCTCCGGAGATCCGGAGCCAGCTGCACGGCCGCGGCCCTGACTGTCCTGGTCATGACCGCTGCGCCTTTTACAAAGTCCAGGTGTCAAGAATGACGGCGTTGTCGCGGATGTGCAGCAATTTCAGATCCAGTACATCCAGCGGATTGATGGGTGTAATACCTTCAATCAGCGAAGGTTCTCCATGACCGTACAACGCCTGCAGGGCGAAACGACAGCAGTACACCTTGCCACCTTCAGCCATGAACTTTTTCAGCTGTCCGGCGTAGTTCTGATGACCGGGAAACGCCTCATCACCCAGTGTTGGGAAACCGCGCTGCACCCCGAGGGTGACACCCGGCCCGTACAACAAAATGGAGGTTTCATACCCCTTGCGCTGCAAACGCGTCGCCTGCAGCATGTTGACGAGTCCGATCGAACCTTCAAAGGCAACGGTATGGAATGTCACCAGCGCCTTTTCACCTTCCCGGGCTTTTACGTCCTCGAACACCTTCTCTTCGTAATCAACGAAGAAATCACCGTCTTTATGCATTGGCTGAGTCACTTGTGGCATTTGTCTACTCCTTGGAGATGTTATTAAAGGCGATCACACCTATTCGATTTAGCGCGATCAATAAATGCAATCATTACAGAGCAATCAAAGGGCCAGAACGGCGACAAGCGATTGCAATCAAGAGCCAATCAAAGAGAAATTTCGCCGCCGTGCGAAGTGAAAAAAATTGGTTTTCGCTCAAATAGCAATCAATGTCCGATCATTTTTTAAACGGAAAACGCACATAACTGAAGCAAAACGCCGCAGACCGCACCGGATTTGACCCCTCGTTCCGCATGGAGATAGGACTCCGGAAACGTGCCTCCGGCACACAATGCGATCATTTATAAATTGATTGCATTATGATGCTTGGAGTTCGCCATAATCGGAGCAATCTGAAGTCTTATGAAAAGCACAGAGCTGGCACGCTGGGCACGCCGCGTCAAAAACAGCCAGGGTATTCCTGTCTACCGTTTGATCGCCGACCTGATCGATGAGGACGTTGACTGCGGACGGCTACAGCCGCGCGACCGATTGCCCCCGCTGCGGGATCTGGCCAGCGCCACGGGCATTAACTACACCACCGCTGCCCGCGCCTACCAGGAAGCGAAAACCCGTGGGCTGATCGACTCTCACCCGGGCGCCGGTACCTTTGTGAAAGGCAAAACAGCGACGCTCAAACCCAGCCTGGGCAGCTATGAAATGACCATGAATCTGCTGGTAGAGCCCGCCATCCCCACGCTGGTAGAGCAGATTCGCGACAGTGCCATCGGTGTGCTGGCGCAGCGTGATATCTATTCCATGTTGCGCTACCAGGCGTTTGGCGGAAGCCGCGAAAATCGTGAGGCGGCATTGATCTGGCTCGACCAGCGCCTGCCGAACACGCAACTGGAGCAGGTCCTGATCTGCCCCGGCATTCATTCGGCACTGGTGGGTTTAATGAGCACGCTGGTGGAAAAACACCAGGTACTCTGTGTTGAGAGTCTGGCCTACCCCGGCATCAAGGCCATCGCGGCCCACCTGGGTATTCAGCTGCACTCGCTGGAGCGGGATTCCGACGGTCCCCTGGTGCGACCGTTTGAAGAGTTCTGCAAACTCGGCAGCGTCGGCGCGATCTATTTAAACCCCACCCTGCAAAATCCAACCACGGCCACCATGAGCCAGAATCGCCGCGAGGCCATCGCCGATGTGTGCCTGCGCTACAGCATTCCGATCATTGAGGATGAGGCCTACACCATGCTGGCGGAACAGGCGCCGGTCAGCTTTGCCGAGCTGGCTCCCGCCCTGAGCTGGTACATCACAGGCACCTCCAAGTGCTTCGGGCCGGGAGTGCGTTCCGCATTTCTCTATGCCCCCAGCGTAAGACAGGGGCAGCGACTCTCGGCCTCCATGCGCGCGCTGCATGTGATGTCCAGCCCGCTCACCGACGCCCTGGTGACGCAATGGATTCTGGATGGCACCGCCGCCCAGATGGTGAAGAGCATTCGCCGTGAATCCATTGCCCGCCTGCGCATCGCCGAGCAATTGCTGGACAAACGCCAGCTTCGCTCCGCGCCGGGTGCGTTTCACTTGTGGCTGAATATCCCCAAAAGCTCCGACTGGAATCCGTCGGAGCTGGCCGTGCACCTGCGCCAGCTGGGCGTGAGCGCGGTCTCCAGTGCCGCCTTCTCCACCGACAACAACCCGCCCAACGCGGTGCGATTGTGTTTTGGCGGGCCTGTAAGACGTGAACAGTGGCAGGAGAACCTGCAACAGGTGGCGGACGTGATCGCCCAACCCAGCTATCTCAGTACCGGTATGCACTGACGCAGGAGGACGGGACCAGGCGCAGCTGGCTCAGGGGTTGAGGTGGCGTTTGGTCTTGGCGGTCGGCAGCGCCTGCAATGGGTCATCCGGCCAGGGGTGCCTGGGGTAACGCCCCTTCATCTCTTTTTTTACATGCTCATAACTGCCGCTCCAGAAACCGCGCAGGTCCTGGGTCACCTGCAACGGTCGGCGCGCCGGCGACAGCAGGTGACAGAGCAGGCGTACACGGCCACCGGCCACGGTGGGTGTATCCACACAACCGAACATCTCCTGCAGCTTCACCGCCAGTACCGGCGGCTGCTGGGTGTAATCAATGGCGATACGGGAGCCGGACGGCACCGCCACATGGGTCGGCACCTGCTCATCCAGTTGGGCTGGCAGTGGCCACGGCAGCAACGATTGCAACATGGAGAGCAGGTTGAGGCGACGGAAATCCTCCAGTTTGCTGACGTCGTTGATGTACGGCGCCAACCACTCATGCAGGGTCGCCAGCAGGCCGGTATCGGAGACATCCGACCAGGGGCTATCCTCCCCATCCTGCAGGCTGCGCATCAGCATTACCCGCCCACGCCACTGCTGCACCTCCTCGCTCCAGTCAAACAGCGACAAGCCTCGCTTCGCCACCAGCTCCACCAGTGCCTGCTGGCGTATCTCAGACTGCACGTCCGTAAGCCTTTGCCGCTGCAACACCAGGCGTCCCAGTTTTAACTGCTCTTCCGCCACCAGCTTACCGGCGCGCTCGTCCCACTCCACCACTACCTGCGATTGCAACCGCTCCGGACAGAGGGACTGGAACAGCGCCATATCCAGGGCCGCCGCCAGAAATACCCGGTCCTGGCTGCGCCCTTGCTGGCCGCCTGCGGCGGCAATCACCAGTGCCGGCTCCCGCGCCAGCGGATCACCCTCGGCCAGCTCCACCGAGCGACCATTGGCCATTTGATAGCTTCTTCCCTGCTCACTGCGACGTAAGGCGACCCGATCCGGGTAGGCACAGGCCAACAACAGACCCACAGCCTGATCCGCCGTGCAGGCATTTACTGTCCGCCCATGATCAAGGTCCGGCAGAATCCTGAGGTATTGCCTGACCTGCTGGCGCAGGCGCTCCACCGCGGACCGCTGCCGGCCATCGATCTTGCGCTCACCATTCAACAGTTCCAACCGCAGGCCAATATCAGCACTGCCGCTGTTTATGGGATCACGCTCCGACAACAGCGCGGCCAGCTGACAGGCCAGTTGCGCATGCCCCAACTGCTGCCCCTCCAGCATCATGGCGGCCAACCGCGGGTGTGCAGGCAGCGCAGGCAACTGTTGCCCCAGCTCCGTGAGCTGACACAGATCCGCACTCACGGCCCCCAACTGATGCAGCATCTCCAGTGCCTGCCGGAATGGTCCCACGGCAGGAGGGTCCAACCACAACAAATCCGTGGGGTCGTTGCACCCCCAGGCCAGCAGCTGCAAGGCCAGCGGCGCAAGGTCGGCGTTGACGATCTCCGGGTCAGGGTAGGCTGCCAGCTCATCCTGCTGCTGGCGGCTCCAGAGCCGGTAGCAGACACCGGGGGCGGTGCGACCGGCGCGGCCGGCGCGCTGCTCCGAGGAGGCACGGGAAACACGTCGGGTGTTGAGCCGGGTCAGGCCGCTGACCGGGTCGAACGCCGGTACCCGACTGAGGCCTGCATCCACCACCACCCGTACACCATCAATAGTAAGGCTGCTCTCGGCGATGCTGGTGGCCAACACCACCTTGCGCTGGCCGTGAGGCGCCGGCGCAATGGCCAGCCGCTGCTGATCCAGACTCAGGTCACCGTAAAGCGGGGCCAGTAATACGGACGGATCGACAAGGCGTTCCCGCAATTGCTCTTCCACACGACGGATTTCACCCACACCCGGCAGGAAAACCAGCAGGCTGCCCTCTTCGTCCTGCAGGGCCTGTAACACCGTCGCCACCACCCGGGCATCGGTGCGCTGGTCAAAGCGATAGGGATCGGCATAGCGAATAGCCACCGGGAACGCCCTGCCTTCGCTGCGCACCACCGGTGCATCACCCAGCAAGGCACCGACCCGGTCACCTTCGAGGGTGGCTGACATCACCAGCAATTTAAGCGGCTGCTCACGCAGGTCGGCAAACAATTCACGCCCCTGCAGCGTCAGGGCGAGTCCGGTATCGGCGTCGAGACTGCGCTCGTGAAATTCGTCGAAGATCAGTAAGCCGACACCGTCGAGACTGGGGTCGTCCTGCAACCAGCGTCCGAGAATACCCTCGGTAACCACTTCGATGCGGGTATCCGGCCCCACCTTTGAATCCAGCCGCACCCGGTAGCCAACCGTCGCCCCCACCGGCTCGCCCAGGTTTGCTGCCAGCCGCTCTGCCGCACCTCGGGCCGCCAGTCGACGAGGCTCCAGCATGATGATCTTCTGCCCCTGCAGCCAGGATTCCTGCAACAGCGCCAACGGCACGAGAGTGGTTTTACCGGCCCCCGGGGGGGCTTCCAGAACCAGCTCATCGCCAGCGTTCAGCGCCTCACGAATGGCAGGGATAACCTCTTGGATGGGGAGTTCAGACATGATGTGTGCGTTAGCGACTCTGATAGAGCGGCCATGGTACCGAAAGCGCCTGCGGAAAACAGCGCACGAGCGTTATTAGTGACGGCGTACGGCATCTTCTGACAGCCAGGTGGCCTCAAGGCCCAACCACAGCACCCTGCAGCTGATACTTTGCTGCCAGTTGCTGCAGGCTGCCATCCCGCCGCAGCTGTCGCAGCCGCAGGTTGATAAAGTCCTGCACCCCGGGGCCCAGGTCATTGCTCATTAACAGGGTAATGCGGGTGGGAGCCACTTCATTGTCCAGGGGGTAAAAACGAAAAGCTGCCATATCCTCACCGAGGTTGGCCAGGGCGTAAGCAATGCGCGAGGACTCTTCCATAAAATAACTGGCCCGCCCCCCGATCACCATACGCACCGCCGAGCGGTGATCCGTGGCCCGCAAAAACTGCAAACCGTTGCGTTCGGCAAATGCATCCGTACCGGGATAACGATAGCCCTGAATCCAAACCACTCCATGCTCGCGCATCCGCTCCGGGGTAGGCGCCTCCGTGTTGGCCCTGGCCATCAGCGACAGGCGGTAATCCAGCAGATCCACATCGGCAAAGGTGGCTTCCCCCCACACCCCCTCCTCTTCCCAGGAGCGCAGGGCATAGGCCACCCAGCGTCTGGTATTGCCATTCAGCATATCGCGCTTGGCGCGGCGGATGGGCTTCACCTCCTCCCGAATCTGGTAAGGGCTCTCCTTGAAAACAGCCCGCACAAGGTCCGAAATAAAACCGCTGGAGGGGTGATTCAGGCCTTGCGGGTTCAGGATTTGATAAGGCTCGGCAGCAGCCCCGTAGACTAGGTAGGTGATAGCTTCAGGCTCGACGGACTCCACTGCTGGTTCACCTGCCAGGGCAAGGCCGGGCTCACAGAAGACCAACAGCAGCACGCAGGAGATCACCCTGCCGGTGAGCAGGAAGGGGAAACAAGAGACCATCTTCAACACACCAGTGCGACGATACAAAGAGGACGACCCAATCTGACAGTAGTAGTGGTTGCGCCAACAATTCTGACGGCAAGGGCGCATAGTAACGTGCAGGACCCGGATCCCCTATACCCGGAATTCCTCTGGCGGGCGCATCAGGGTTCCGGGCAGACAGCGGTTGCCGGTGAGCGGCACACCGCGCCGTCGGCAGCGGACGACGCCTGAAGCTCCGCAGCAGAATCCTGCAACAGGTCATTGCCGGGATAGCGGTCTACACCGCAGCGAATAACCCGCCTGGCGTCAGCACCACACCCGGCAGCCAGCAGACTGTAGGCGAGATTATTCCAGTGCTGTGGCAATTGCAGTCCACGACCAGCCTGCAACCAGTCGATAGCCTGGTGATACTGCTGCCGGTTGTAGGCGATATTGCCCAACCCCAGTCGCGCCAGGCCATCAATGTCATTGTCTTCCGGCCAACGTGCCAGAGCCGCCCGGTAACTGGCCGCGGCGGCATCCAGCAGTTGCAGCTCCTCCAAGTCGGCCGCGGCGCGCAGGTAGGGCAACGGCTGCGCTGTAACCGGAACCTGATCCGGGGGCAGTATCACTCGCCCCCAGTACTCCGCTTTGCGCCAGGTATTGAGAAACGTCTTCATGGCGACCTGACGTCGCTGGTCATTACCCGACCTCAGCACCAGCGTGCGCTCTGACTGATCGAATCCCACAACCACGGCAAAGTGCCACTGGGGCAACCAGCTGAGGCCAAGGTTCTGCATCACCAGCACCGGGTTGCCGGCGGCCACCTCCCGCAACAGCGCCTCAAGGGTAGGCTCAAGCGGATAGGCCAGTTGCTGGTGCTGGCGCGCCTGCGCCACCAGCTCTATGGCCAGGCTACCCTCGCGACCGGGAATGTAGACCAGCGGTTCCAGCTCTGCAGCCGTCACCTCTGCACCGCGATAGGCCAGCACCGTCGCCAGTGCCGCAGCGCCACACTGCTGTCGTCGCTGGGAGAAGAAAGGCACCGCTTCCAGCTCTGCCCGGTCGGGGATAGCAGCAACCGGCAAGGTTGAATCCAACCGGGTTGCGGTACAGCCGCCCAAAATAAAAATGGCGGCCAGTATGGCCGCCAGAGGCAACTTCATAACGCTTACTTGTTAATACACTTCACGAAGTTAAAGATGTTGGTCGCACACAGCATATCGGTAATGATGAAGACCACAAAGATCAGCACCAACAAGCCCAATACACCCTGACCGGCAGGCAGGTTCTGGGCCTCAGCGTTCAACTGTGCCAGTTCCTCGCCAGTGAGGGTATGGATACGCTGCTCCACCGCATCGGCGTCAACACCCATGCTCTGCAGCTGCTCCTTGACCCCTTTTTCATTGATGGCCTGCAGCAACTGCTGCCGGTCATAATGCTCCACCTGAGCGGTCACCGCGGATTGGGTAGTGGCGATAGCCGCCTGCGCAGTCACGCTTACCACGCTGGACCAGACCAGCAGCCAGCTCATCAACAGTGTATAAATCGCACGCTTCATTGGTGTGCCCTTCATAGATCCTCCTAAGTGTTGACTCAAACTTCCCTTGCTTCAGCAGCAAGCGGAATAGCATTTGCCGGTACAAGATTAGACAATCGCAATGATCTCAGCCAGCGTGTCAGTATGGAAACGGATACTGCGTCATAGTCCCGATAAGCTCCTGAAACTTATTGGCAGAACCGCTGTCGGTCTTTTTGTGACGGCAAGAAGTGGCCGGTTACCGCTATTGGGAGGAGCTGCTGAACCCGTGGCACAACGCAGCCCTCCCGACCTGAAATCAACCCTTCCCTTTTTGCGCGTTCATCCAGGCCATGGCCTGGCCGAGAAATTTCTCCGACTGCTTGATGCCCGCTTCCAGTTCGCTTTGGCGACTGGTATCACAGATCGCATCCCACGCCTGCACCACCCCTTCCGGGGTCTGTTCGTCTCCCGGCAGGAATACACCTTCGGTTTCAAACACCCGGGCCGTGGCATAACCACCAGCACCGGCACAGAGAATGGTGCGGGTCGGGGCATCTTCGTGGCACAGCACCAGCGCACCTGCCGTTACCGCCTCCGGCCTGAACATGGCCAGCAGCTCCTGGGGAAAGATATCCTCGGTCATGCGGGTGGCCGCCACCGGCGCCAGGGCATTTACCCGGATATCGTTCTTGTGCCCCTCCTGCACCAGGGTATTCATCAACCCCACCAGCGCCAGCTTGGCAGCGCCGTAGTTGGATTGACCGAAGTTGCCGTACAGGCCGGACGATGAAGTGGTCATCACAATGCGGCCATAGTTCTGCTCGCGCATGATCTCCCACACCGCTTTGGTGCAGTTGACGCTGCCCATCACATGCACCTCCATCACCAGACGGAAGTCGTCAATCTCCATCTTGGAGAAGGTTTTGTCCCGCAGGATGCCGGCGTTGTTGACGAGGATATCCACCCGCCCCCACTTGTCCATGGCCATCTGCACCATGTCCTGCACTTCGTCGAACTTTGCCACATTGGCACCGTGGGCCATGGCCTCACCACCCATGGCCTCAATGGCTGCCACCACCTCTTGGGCCGCCGCCGATGAGGCGCCGCTGCCGTCCCGGGCGCCGCCCAGATCATTGACCACCACTTTGGCACCGCGGCTGGCCAACTCCAGTGCGTGGCAGCGTCCCAGACCGTTACCGGCCCCCGTCACTATGGCAACACGTCCATCGAATCTCACCGTCATGATTACTCCCTCCATCCTCAAACTGGCGAAAAAACACGCAAGCTTTGCGCCACAGCCTCCGAAGCTGCGCCGCTACCCGCCAAATTGCCCCTACTATAACCCCGTTATAACCCGGTGGTGTTGCAATTACGCGCTCTGGCGGCCAACCCGCAAGCCCCCGCTGCACAGGGAAGGTGCAGATCCCGCAGCAAGCATCTGGCGGGTTCCACCGTTCTGCATCAAGGGGTAAAATCCGTCGCCATCGAAACACAGCAGGACAACAACCCATGGGCAGAGCCTACCAGAACCGCAAAGACTCCATGGCCAAGACGGCCGATCAGAAAACCAAGGTCTACAGCAAGTACGGCCGTGAGATCTATGTGTGCGCCAAGAAAGGCGGTGCCGACCCCGACGGCAACCTCACCCTGCGCAGCCTGATGGACCGCGCCAAAAAGGACCAGGTACCCAGCCACGTCATCGAAAAGGCGCTGGAGAAGGCCAAGGGTGGCGGCGGCGAGGACTTCGACGTAGCCCGCTACGAAGGCTTTGGCCCGGGCAACTGCATGGTGATTGTGGAGTGTCTCACCGACAATCCCAACCGCACCTTCGGCGATGTGCGTATCTGCTTCAACAAGACCAAGAGCAAGCTGGGCTCCCAGGGTTCTGTCAGCCACATGTTCGACCACTCCGCCATCCTGGTATTCAAGGGCGACGACGAGGAAGCGGTACTGGAAGCGCTGATGGAAGGCGATGTTGATGTCACCGACATTGAATGCGAAGACGGTATGGTCACCGTGTTTGCCCCACAGTCAGAGTTCTTCAAAGCCAAGCAGGCCCTGCAGAACGCCTTTGAAGGTATCGACTTCGAGGTGGAAGAGATCCAGTTCGTGCCCCAGACCACCACCCCCATCCCCGCCGAAGATGTGGAGATGTTCGAGAAGCTGCTGGACATGCTCAACGATGTGGATGACGTGCAGCGGGTGTTTCATAACGCGGAAATCTAGGTTCTAGGTTCTAGGTTCTAGGTTCTAGGTTCTAGGTTCTAGGTTCTAGGTTCTAGGTTCTACAGCATCATGTCCTTTGCTTTTCATAGAACCTAGTAGCGAAGCGTCCTAGATCCTAGAAGCGCAGCGCCCTCGTACCTGTAGCGCAGCGTCCTGTAGCGCAGCGTCCTGTAGCAACGCGTCCTGAAACCTCTAAGCAACGCGCCCTGATCTACTCATACCGCAACACCTCAGCCGGGGCCACCCGGCTGGCCCGCCAGGCGGGATAGAGGGTGGCCACCAGGCTCATCCCCATGGACACCACCGCCACCAGGATAAAATCCTGCAGCTGCATGGCCGACGGCAGGTAATCCACCGGGTAGATCTCGGCATTGAGAAACTGGATGCCCAGTAGTTGCTCGAGCCAGCCCACCAGCTGTTGTACCGTCAGCGAACCCACCACCCCCAGCACCAGCCCGGCCAGTGTGCCCACAGCACCGATCACCATACCCTGCACCATAAACACCGCCATAATCTCGCGGCGGCCGGCCCCCAGGGTTTTGAGGATGGCAATATCCCCCTGCTTGTCCACCACCACCATCACCAGTGTCGACACCACGTTAAAGGCGGCGATGGCAACGATCAGGAACAGCAACAGTCCCACCAGGTTCTTGGACATGTGCACGGCGTGGTAGAGGTTGCCATGGGAGCGGGTCCAGTCGGTGCCGTAGAATCCGTAGGGCATGGGACGTACCAGGCGGTAGATAGTATCCGGTGCGCTGAAGAGATCCGTAGTGCGGATGCGCACCCCGCTCACCTTGCCGGGAAACTCCGACAACTCCGAAGCGGTCTGCAGCGAGGTCAGCGCCAGGGCGTAATCGAGCTCCGTACCCGTGTTGATAATGCCGATCAGCTGCAACGCACGGAAGTGTGGCAGCTTGCTGCCATCACGACTGTCAGGCGCCAGTACGGTAATGCGATCCCCCGGCTGCACCTTAAGTACCTCTGCCAGCCCACGCCCCAGCAGGATCACCGGCTGCTCACTATCGCCGCGCAGCTTGTGCAGTAAATCCCCGTCCACAAAACGCTCAATCACGGAAACGCTGTTTTCAGTCTCTGCATCAATGCCGTAGAGGATGGCAGGCTTTACCCGCTTGCCCACCGACAGCATGGATTGCACTTCCACAAACGGTGCCGCCGCCACCACTTCACTGTCAGCCAGCAGCTGCTGACGCAGCGCCTGCCAGTCTTCGACACCGTTGCGCTGATAGACAGAACCGTGCGGCAGGATGCCCAGAATGCGCTGTTGCAACTCCCGGTCAAAGCCGTTCATCACCGAGAGCACAATCAACAACAGCCCTACCCCCAGAGTCAGCCCGAGAATGGAGAGCCCGGAGATAAACGACACCAGTTGCTTGCGCTGCCGACGGGCCCCGGCGTAGCGCAGCCCGATAAAGATGGTGAAGGGTTTAAGAGCCATCAGCTTGAGCCTCCGGCGAACTTGTATAAACAGCCATCAGCCCTGCTGCTCCACCAACAACCCATCCTGCAACAGCAGCGTCCGGTCCATCGCCTCGGCCAGCTGTTCGTCGTGAGTTACAATCACAAAGCTGGTGGACAGCTGCTCGCTCAACTCTCGCAACAGGTCCTGGATGGAGTGGGCCGTATGGCGGTCCAGGTTACCGGTAGGTTCATCCATCAACACACAGGCTGGCTGGTTGACCAGTGCCCGGGCGATGGCTACCCGTTGACGCTCACCACCGGAAAGTTCCGAAGGCTTGTGGGCCTGACGTGCTGCCAATCCCACCTGCTCCAGCCAGTGGGCAGCCTGCTCCCGCGCCAGCTTTTTGCTGACACCGGCTATCATCTGCGGCAAGGCCACATTCTCCAGCGCCGTAAACTCCCCCAGCAAGTGATGAAACTGATACACAAAACCCAGGTGCCGGTTGCGCAACAGGCCGCGCTGGTTGTCGTCGGCTGCAGAAAAACTGTGGCCCAACAGGGTGACGTCGCCCTCGCTGGGGACATCCAGTCCCCCCATCAGATTGAGCAAGGTGGACTTGCCAGAGCCCGAGCTGCCCACAATGGCCAGTCGTTCACCGCGCTTTAAGGCCAGTTCAACGCCGCGCAGTACGGTAACCGGTGCCGGCCCCTGATCGTAGGTCTTGACCAGGCCGCGACAGGAGAGCGAGATGTCGCCCGAGTGTTGTGTTGTGTCTGTCATAGGGATAGCTGTTTCTACGCAGTGAATTCAAATCTTGTGGCTGCGCACGACTCAGTCGTAACGCAAGGCTTCGGCGGGCTCGATACGGGACGCCCGGTAAGCCGGATAGAGGGTGGAAAGCAGGCTCAGCAACAGGCCGACGCTCACCACCACGGCGACATCGCCCGGCAGCAATTTGGATGGCAGGCGGCTGATAAAGTAGACCCGCGGATCGAACACCTGCAGCCCTACCAACGCCTCCAGCGCCGACACCACCGGCCCGATGTAAATTGCCAGCAGCGAACCGATCAATGCCCCCAGGGCAACACCCAGCCAGCCAATGGCGGCTCCCTGAACCATAAAGATGCCCATCACCTGGCCACGGGTCATACCGAGGGTGCGCAGCACCGCGATGTCGGAGCGCTTGTCCGCCACCATCAGTACCAGGCTGGAAATAATATTAAAGGCGGCTACGGCGATGATAATCATCAGCAGTACGGTGACCACGGTCTTCTCCATCTTCACCGCTGCAAACAGGGTGGTCTGGGTGGCGGTCCAGTCCCGCACCGTGAGAGACGTATCCGCCAGCTGCTTTTGCAACGCCGCCGCCACCGGCAGTGAGGCAAACTGGTCGGCGGTTTTCACTTCGATACCGGTAACCTTGTCCCCCAGGCGCAGCAGTTTCTGAGCGTCGCTAATATGCAGCAGGATCAGGCTCTGGTCCACCTGCGCCCCCACCTCAAACACACCCACCACGGTAAAGCGCTTTACCCGCGGGTAGATGCCCATGGGCGTGACATTGAGCTGCGGCAGAGTGACAGTGACCTTATCCCCCGGTACCACTCCGAGAAAACGGGCCAGCAAACGCCCGATCACTATGCCGTAGCTGCCCGGCTGTAACTCCGCTACATCCCCCAGCACCATGTGATCGGCAATACCCGAGAGCTGGTCCAGGTCCTGTGGCCGCACACCGCGCAGCTGCACACCCTGCATACCCCGCTCGTAGCTGACCATGGCATCGCCACTGACATAGGGTGCGGCAGCCACCACACCCGACTGCTGTTCCGCTTGCTGCTGCAGCGCCGGCCAGTTACTGATGCCATCATCGGCGAATACTTCAATGTGGGGGATCACCTGCAACAGGCGTTGCTTGATTTCTCGGTCGAAGCCATTCATCACCGACATCACCACAATCAACGCCAGGGTGCCAAGCGTCATCCCCAACAGGGAAAAGCCACTGACAAACGAGATAAACTGATTGCGACGTTTGGCGCGGGTGTAACGCAGTCCAATAAAGGCGGGGAGAAGCATAGTTTTATAGTGACGCCGGAAACCGAAAGCCGGAGGCTATCATAAGCCCGCGCTCAGGTCTCTGCCACGCACACTCACTGCGCCAGGTTTCGCCACCCGGTTCACACACGACAGATTTCCGGCAGTGGCTGCTACGGTGGCACAGGGAGTTGCCTTTTGACCGGGTTTGGCAGACCATTGCGGGTACTTTTTTGATGCCTGTCCCGCTACAGCGGGTCATGTTTGCGATTGAGAGCCAACCTTGATCCGGCTGGCAGGGCATTGATCCGGCACCCCCCCGTCGCGCTGACAGCAACAGGCAATGAATACCGACAACAGGAGTCGTTCATGCGTTTTAACAGGGATTCCCGCCCACGTACTTCACTCTTCCGTCGCTGTCTGCCCGCCACCCTGAGTGCCGTTGCTCTGAGCCTGTTTACCCTCACCCCCCTGCACGCTGAGGAGGTGGCGGTACCGGTCGGCCAACAGGCCAGCGGTGTGGAAAAGCCCAACACCGGCATGAGCATGGAGATGGTGGAATCCCGCTTCGGCGCACCGGACAGTCGTGCCGATGCCGTTGGCAACCCACCGATTACCCGCTGGGACTACGCCGGCTTCACCGTCTACTTTGAGTACAAGACCGTGATCCACGCCGTTGCCCACAAGGCCGCGGCTGCGGAATAAGCCTGCGCTTAAACCGCTCCCTCCTGACAACTCCCCCCTCCCCCTGCGGTGCATGGTACCGCAGGCGCTGTGTGCAACAACGTTAACCGCGGGCGCGGATCAACCAGCACTGGTGAATGCGCGGATTGCGACTGAAATCCGGGTCCAGTGTTTTGGCGGTAATGTTCTCCACCTCATAGACCGATAGCGCCTCCTCGTCGAGGCGGAAGCTGCGCAGGTTATTGGAGAACACCAGCGTGCCGCCGGGCTGCAACAGCTCCATGCAGCGATTGATCATGGCCACATGGTCGCGCTGGACATCCAGCACCCCTTCCATGCGCTTGGAGTTGGAGAAACTGGGCGGATCCAGCATGATCAGGTCAAACCCCTGGCGACACTGCTGCAGCCACTCCAGGCAGTTGCCCTGCACCAGTTTGTGCTTGTCCAGTGACAGGTTGTTGGCGAGAAAGTTTTTCTCCGCCCACTTCAGGTAGGTCTTCGACATATCCACACTGACCGACTCCCGGGCACCGCCTATGGCGGCGTGCAGGGTGGCAGTGGCGGTGTAGCAGAACAGGTTGAGGAAGCGTTTGCCGCGGGACATCTCGCTGATCATGCGACGCACCGGCCGGTGGTCCAGAAACAATCCGGTATCCAGATACTCCCACAGGTTCACCAGCACGGTGACCGGCCCCTCCTGTACGGGCATCAACGGGTATGCCCGCTCACTCTGGCGCTCGTACTGCTGCGCCCCGCGATTGCGGCGCCGCTGCTTGAAGCTGATATTGTCCAGCGGCACGCCCAGGGCTTCCGGTACCGCCGCACGGATCTCCGCAAAGCGGGCTGCGGCCTTGTCCTCATCAATGGACTTGGGCGCGGCGTACTCCTGCACATGCACATAGTCGCCATAAATGTCGATGGCGGCAGAGTACTCCGGCATGTCTGCATCATAGAGGCGGTAACACTGGATCTGCTCGCGCTTCATCCACTTGCCCAACTGCTTCTGATTTTTGCGCAGCCGGTTTACCAGCATCAACGCCCCTTCGGTCAGCTGTGCTTCCGGCTCACCAGCCTCTGCCTGCAGCTGCACAGGCGGTGCGTCCACATACTGCTCTGGCGTGACGTCGATCAGCAGCAGCTCACTGGGCAGCGCACCGTTGTACAGTTTGTAGCGTTTGTTGGCCCGCAGGCCCAGGCTCTTGCCCAGCGACGGATTGCTGGTAAAGACCCCCAGTTTCCAGCCCTCAAACTGTTCGCGGCATTTGTCCCCCAGCAGGCGGTAAAGCCCCTGTAACTGCTCCTGTTCTCCCAGCCGCTCGCCATAGGGCGGGTTGGTGAGAATCAGCCCCGTCTTCAACTCCGTGTGCGTGGGCTTGACCCACTGCTCCAGCGGTTTGTGGGTCAGCCTCACCACATCTTCCAATCCTGCCATACCCACATTGGACGCCGCCGCCGACAGTACCTTGCGATCCTCGTCGTAGCCACGGATCTCGCCAATGGGCCGCTTCAAACCTTCACGGTAACGACTGAGGGCTTCAGCCCGCAGCTCACGCCAGAGGTCAGCGTCAAAGCCAGGCCAGCGCTCGAAGGCAAACTCGGGACGGTTGATACCCGGCGCCATGTCCAGCGCCATCATTGCCCCTTCCACCAGAATGGTGGCGGAGCCGCACATGGGGTCGATCAGGCTGGCGCCCTCGGCGGCCATCTGTGGCCAGCCGGCACGCAGCAGCAGCGCCGCGGCGAGGTTCTCCTTCAGCGGCGCCGCCCCCTGGCGGGTGCGATAGCCACGCCGGTGCAGGCTCTCGCCGCACAGGTCAAGGCTGATAGTGACAGAGCCTTTGCTGAGGCGGGCCTGGATGCGCAGGTCCGGGTTGGTCTTGGCCACCCCCGGGCGCTGGCGGTGGGTCTCGCGCATCTGGTCCACCACCGCGTCCTTGATGCGCACCGCGCCAAACTGGGTGTTGCGAATCGAGTCGCTGGTACCGATAAAGTCGACCAGCAGGGTGCCCTCGGGGCGCAGGTGTCGGCTCCAGTCGACAGAGCGTGCCGCCTCGTAGAGGTCATCGGCGGATTTAACCGCAAACTTGCCCAGCGGCAGGTAGATTTTATTGGCCAGGCGACTCCAGAGGCAGGCCCTCCAGGCGGTCTTCAGGGTCGCGGTAAAATAGACGCCTGCTACGGTTTCGCGGGGCTCGGAGCCCCCCAAATCGCTCAATTCCTGTACCAGAAGTGCTTCCAGACCCTTGGGACACGTGGCAAAAAACTGCTGCTCTGTCATGATTCTGTCATCTTGAGTGATGGAAAAAGCCTTTTAACTTCAGAACGTTAACTGGAATTTCCGAGAATTCTTCCAACTGTTATGTCTACTTTCACTAAGCAGGCTTATCAGTATAAGAAATAAATTGTTCACAAGCCCTGCGGCGTTTTGCTTCACTGGCTTTTCGTCGCCGGCTCAGACTGGTGGCGACATTCCACCCATTCGCTGCCGATGTATGAACGACGGATCAGTCAAGGGATCGGCAGCGTGTCGCAAACTGCACGAAAGAGGTACATCGCCTGATGAAAACCCAGAAACGCAGCAATTCCGAACGAGCTTTTACCAAAGGTTATCAAGCTGGTATTGACGGACGCTCCCGCAGTCTATGCCCCCACGATACCGGCGAAGCCAGGCAAACCTGGTTAAGTGGTTGGCGCGAAGGACGCGAAGACCACTGGGGTGGCATCAACAAAGCCGCACTGGCTCAGAAAATGAGCACCTTCTGACGCTACATCTTCCTACATGAGCCAGGCCCGACATCTCGTCGGGCCATTATGCCAACCCACTTACCACAGAACCCGCACCAATCCGCCAGCAAAGCAACATACCCGCCACCGCCTAGAACAATCGACAGACATACGTCCTGACGCAACACACTTGCTCATGAATCCGGGCCTGTAAGCTCGGCTTAGCGCATGCCCGCAATCGCGTCAGCGCACTCCTTGATCAGTGCTGGTCCGCGATAGATAAAGCCACTGTAGACCTGTACCAGGCTGGCACCGGCTTCAATCTTCTCCGCCGCATCTTCGCCTTCGAGAATTCCGCCAACACCGATAATCGGCAGTTTGCCCTGCAGGGCGGCGTCCAGCATACGGATCACGGCGGTGGACTTGTCCCTCACCGGGGTGCCGCTCAAGCCACCCGCCTCGGCGGCGTAGCGGCTGCCCTCAACCCCCTCGCGGGAGATGGTGGTATTAGTGGCGATCACACCATCCAGTTCACTCTGCAACAGCACCTCTGCCACCTGCTCCACAGCCACCTGGTCCATATCCGGCGCAATCTTCACCGCCACCGGCACATAGCGACCCTGCTCCTGCTGCAGGGCCAGCTGCTGCTCCTTGACGGCACCCAGCAGCGATTTGAGGCTGTCGCCAAACTGCAGGTCACGCAGGCCGGGGGTGTTGGGGGATGAGATGTTCACCGTGATGTAATCGGCGTACTCGTACACGGCCTGCATGCAGAGGCAGTAATCGTCGGCCGCCTTCTCCACCGGGGTATCGAAGTTCTTGCCGATATTGACGCCCAGCACACCGTCAAAACGACGTCGCTGCAGACGCTCTACCATATGGGCTACGCCTTTGTTGTTGAAGCCCATGCGGTTGATGATCGCTTCGTGCTCCGGCAGGCGGAACAGCCGCGGTTTGGGATTACCCGGTTGTGGCCGCGGGGTGATAGTCCCAATCTCCACAAAACCGAAACCCAACTGACCCAGTGCATTAAAGTAATCGCCGTTTTTGTCCAGGCCCGCCGCCATACCCACCGCATTGGGAAACACCAGGCCCATCACCTCCACCGGACGGTTGGGGATGGACGGCAGGAAGGGCTTGATCAGCCCCAGGCGTTCACCGGCACCGAGCATATCCAGCGCCAGTTCGTGAGAGGTCTCGGCATCGAGGCAAAAGAGGGCTTTGCGGGCCAGTTGATACATGGAAACACCACCGGGATCAGGGTAAGGGAACGGGCGCAAGGATACTGAAATCACAGCCCTAAAGCGAGACAGGCTGGCAGCCCGACCGGGCCGCCGCAGCCGTCGCAACAGATTAGGTATAACGGATTGTAGTAAGGCTGATCAGATTTTATACTCGGATCATATTAGCGACACGGCGCACACTACAAGGATGAAGCCGGTCACGGATTAACTGAAGGAACCCCATGAGTCCCAAACCCCCATTTCAGAAAGGCCTGCTGCGCAAGGCGCTGGTGAAAAGTGCAGAGTTAACCCGCTACGCCATCAAGCGACGCCAGCCGGACAAAAGCCGTCCGGTGATGGAAACCCGTGGCGAAGTGGCGCTGGTGGGCCAGGGTGTGACCACCTGGCAGGTGGACCCCGGCAACCGCAAACCGCTGCAACCTGCCCCCACGGGCACTCCCCATGCGGTCGTACAGGCACACTGGTACGACACACAAGAGGCGCTGGAACAGGGCATCGCGGTAATACACGGCGGCAGCGCCAACTCCTTTGGCGGCATGGGCGCCCTGCTGGTACCTGCGGACCTGAAGATCCCCACGGTCACCGCCAGCGCCGACAACGTGCGCCACTACGGACTGCAGTTGATCCCGGCCAATGAAACCTTCGCCATAGATTCACCCCGTTATCCGATCGTCATGATGCGCTACGAATATGGCAAGGATTACAAGAGAGGCTTTCTCATGCAGAAATATGGCGGCGGTGGAATATTTGTGGAGACCCACGACTTCCCCCACATCCATATTCCCACCTCCCCCGACTGCGGTGGTTACATCGTCATCGGCAAGGCTGTGGGAGAGTGTGAGTACCACTTCACCGCCTTCCGTATTCCCTACGGCCATGCGCTCTACACCCCGTCCAACACCATTCACGGTGATGGCACACTGGTGGGGGAATACGCCCTCACTGTGGGAGACTCGGCTTTCGTGCCGGCCAACACCGTCTTACTGTACAACCGTGACACACTCTCCATGGCACGGGGTGTCGTGCCTGACTGGAAACCCTGAGGATCATCACCGTGAGCTACGACGCTATCGACAAGGACAACCCCTACAAAATCCTGCTGGAATCCACCAAGGCCATTCCCTGGCAGCTCAACTGGGAAACCAAGCAGTTTGAGTACATTGGCCCACAGATCGAAAAGTTGCTGGGCTGGAGTCAGGAGAGCTGGGCCACTGCCCAGGACTGGATCGACCGTATCCACCCGGATGAGCGGGCGGAAACTGCCAACCTCTGTATCACCCAGTCCGAACACGGTATCGACCACGAAGCGGACTACCGTGCGCTGACCGCCGATGGCGGCTATGTGTGGGTGCGGGATGTGGTGCACGTGCTGCGGGAAAACGGCGAGACCAAAGCCCTGGTGGGTTTTATTTTCGATATCTCCGAACGCAAGAAGATGGAGGACGTGCTACGTAACCTCAACCAGCAGCTGGAGTCCCTCTCCTTCCACGACGCCCTCACCAGCATCGCCAACCGCCGTCAGTACGACAAGGCCATGGACGCCGAGTGGCACCGCGCCCTGCGCAACCAGACACCGGTATCACTGGTGATTATGGATGTGGATCACTTCAAGCAATTCAACGATCACTACGGCCACGTTGCCGGTGATCACTGCCTGCGTCAGGTAGCCGAAGCTCTCAACAAGGTCTCCAATCGCTCCTCGGACCTGCTGGCCCGCTATGGCGGTGAGGAATTTGTGCTGATGCTGCCCAACACGGATCGTGACGCCGCGCTGACGCTGGCGCAGAAGTGCTGCCAATTGGTGAGAGACCTGCGCGTGTCCCACGCCGCGTCTGACACCGCGGAGGTAATTACCATCAGCGCAGGGCTCGCCACCATGGTGCCCAACGATCATACCGACGCCGACAGCCTCTTCAGTGCTGCCGACAAAATGCTCTACCTAGCCAAGCAAAGCGGTCGCAATCGGGTGGAGTACGCCGGGCCCCGTCGCCAGAGCGACAATCAGGGCCAGTCCGGCGCCTGATCCCTGTCCCCACGGGTGGCTGTTGTTCAGCCGCCCAGCAGGCAGAGGTTACTGTCATCATCCAGCGAGACGCAGTGCTGGCTCGCCTGCGCCAGGTCCAGCAACTCCCGCAGCGCTACCGCAAACATGGCGTAATCGGAACCCGCTGCCCCCTGCAGCTCATTCACCATACTGCGCCAGCGTCCCACCAACAGCTGATGCTGATCCATCCAGCGCTGCACCGTGGCCATGATATCCATCTCCGGGCCGCCAAGACGGATAATAGCGATAGCCAGCGCCCGCATCTGTGACTCCAGGTCATCCATAAAGGCTTCCCGCGCCATCGCCTGCCAGTAGTTCTCCACCTTCACTTCTGACACCTGCAGGGCAAACCACGCCAGTCCCAGGGCGTCGCTCATGGCGAAATAGACCCGCGCCACCAGTTCCGGCTCCACACCAGCGGTGCGCGCGGCATCCACCATGTAGAGCGCCGAATAGATGGTGACCGGCAGCGAGGCCCGAGAGGCGATAGCCTCAGGAATATTCTGCGCTGTGAGCTCGTCCATGTTGCGCTGCCATTCGTCCCTGGGCACACCACAGATAATCTGTGGCAGCTTGTCATTCAGGTCGCGCACGGCTTCTGCAAAGGAGTCCACCTCCACCTGTGGAGAGAGATGACCGCGGCGGTTGCGTAAAAACCAGCGGGTGGCGCGGCGCATACGACGCATACTGCGGGACATGATCAGGTTCTGGGTGCTGGACTCCACCTGATAATCCAGTGCTTCCACACTGGCGAAGAACTCTGGCATGCAGGAGATATCCCTGGCAGTAACATAGGCCTTGGCCACCTCAACCATGTTGGCGCCGGTGGATTCCGTCAGCCGCTGCGCAAAGGTAATGCCCATGTGGTTGATCATGTCGTTGGCGAGCTGGGTGGCCACAATCTCCTTGCGCAGTCGATGATTGTAGAGCTGTTCCCGGAAGCGCTCCCGCAGCTGCGCGGGAAAGGCGCTCTCCACCGCCCGCACCATGTAGGCATCCTCCACCAGCGCCTCGGTCGCCAGCGTCTCTTTCAGCTGTACCTTGGCGTAGGAAATCAGCACCGACAACTCCGGTCGGGTGAGGGATTTGCCCGTCTGCTGCCGCTCCAGGATCTCTTCATCCTCCGGCAGGTACTCCAGCTGTCGGTTGAGGTTACCACTGTCCACCATGGTACTGATAAAGCGGCGGTATTCGTTCACGCGGATAGCCGCCTGATACTCCGCCAGCGAAATAGCCTGGGTCTGCTTGTAGTTGTTGCTCAGCACCAGCTCGGCGACACTGTCGGTCATCTCCACCAGCAACTGGTTGCGCTGCTTGGCCGTCAGGTCGCCATTACTAACTACCCCATCCAGCAGGATCTTGATATTCACCTCGTGATCAGAGCAATCCACCCCGGCGGCGTTGTCGATAAAGTCAGTATTGCAGGCCCCGCCATTGAGACAGAATTCAATGCGACCGCGCTGGGTCATGCCCAGGTTGCCGCCCTCGCCAAATACCCGGCAGCGCAACTCACGACCATCCACCCTCAGGATATCGTTGGCCTTGTCGCCGACATCGGCATGATTTTCCTGACTGCCTTTGACGTAGGTGCCGATACCGCCATTCCAGATCAGGTCGACCGGCGCCTGCAACAGCGCGTGGATTAGCTCATTGGGCGTGAGCTTGTCGGCCGCAATATCGAACCGAGCTTGCATCTCCGGCGTCAGCGTTATGGACTTGGCAGCGCGTGAGAAAACACCACCACCGGCAGAGATCAGGCTCTGGTCATAGTCGTTCCAGCTGGCGCCGGGGGCCTGGAACAGCCGCATACGCTCGCTGAAGCTGCGGGCACTATCGGGATTGGGATCGACAAAAATGTGCAGATGGTTAAACGCGGCGGTCAGGCAGATGTGCTCCGACATCAGCATGCCGTTGCCAAAAACATCGCCGGCCATATCGCCGATGCCCACCACGGTAAAATCCTGTTGCTGTACGTCCAGCCCCAGCTCCTTGAAGTGGCGCCGCACCGATACCCAGGCACCGCGGGCGGTGATCCCCATGCCCTTGTGGTCATAGCCCTGACTGCCACCGGAGGCAAAGGCATCACCCAGCCAGTGGTGATACTCGGCAGAGATGGCGTTGGCGATATCGGAAAAGGTCGCCGTGCCCTTGTCCGCCGCCACCACCAGATAGGGGTCATCGCCGTCCACCCGCACCACACTGTCCGGTGGCCGCACTTCGCCGTCGATGATGTTGTCGGTGATGTCCAGCAAACCGCGAATAAAAATCTGGTAACAGGCGATCCCCTCTTTCAGCCAGGCTTCCCGGTCAGTGGCAGCTGGCAACTGCTTGGCCACAAAGCCACCCTTGGCACCGCTGGGAACAATCACGGCATTTTTTACCTGCTGCGCCTTCACCAGCCCCAGTACTTCGGTGCGGTAATCCTGCAGGCGATCGGACCAGCGCAGGCCGCCACGGGCCACCGCACCGCCACGCAGGTGGACACCTTCCATGCGCGGTGAATAGACAAAGATTTCGTACATGGGACGAGGCTCCGGGATATTGGGAATATCCCGCGGGCTGAACTTGATGGAGATGTAATCCTTTGACTCGCCCTTTTCCGTGACCTGAAAAAAGTTGGTGCGCAGCGTGCCACTGATCAGCTCCAGGTAGCGGCGGATAATGCGATCCTCATTGAGGTTATCCACCCGATCCAGCCCTTCGATCACTTTTTGCTTGAGTCGCTCAATGCGCTCACTGTCCTTGTCGCTGCCCTTGTGCACCCGCGGGTCGAACATCGACTTGAACAACGCCACCAGGTTGCGGGTGATATCCAGGTGATTGGCCAGGGTGTGGGCAACGTAAGAGTGGCCAAAGTTGAACAGTGTCTGCTTCATGTAGGCGGCGTAGGCCCGCAGCACCGATACTTCCCGCCAATCCAGCCGTGCCCCCAGCACCAGCCGGTTGAAGGGGTCACTGACCGTACGACGGTTCCAGATCGCGGCGAAGGCCTCCTGGAAATTGTTGCGCACCGAGTGCACATCCACTTCAACGTTAAGGTCAAAGCGCAGGTCGAAATCCTGTATCCAAACACAGTGACCGTCGCTCAATTGCAGCCGATACGGGTGCTCGCCAATCACACGCAGCCCCAGGTTCTCCAGCACCGGAATGGCATCGGACAATTCCAGCAAGGCGTCCAGGTGAAACACTTTGAAGCGCATGCTCTGACGCTCCGCCCCCACCGCCTGGTAGAAGCTCATGGCCAGATCGGTGGTTTCCTGCAGGGTAACAATGGTGTCGATATCCTGCACCGCGGCGCGGGCTTCGAAACTGGCCTTGTAGCTGACGGGAAAGGCTTCACAGAAGCGATCGTAGAGACGCACTCCCCGCTCTTCGCCATGATATTCGCAGAGGCTGTCGTAGAGGCGGTCATCCCAGGAGCGGGTAATGTCCACAATCTGCCGTTCCAGGCGCGGTACATCAATAATGTGCGACTCCCCGGGGTTTACCCGGAACACGATGTGCGCCCGCGCCAGTACAGATTCGGAAAAGTAGGTATTGAACTCGTGCTCGCAGGCGTTGATCGCCTTGCCGATAAGGTTCTGGATGTGCACGCGCACCTGGGTGCTGAAATCGTCCCGCGGCACATAGACCAGCGCGCTGACAAACTTGCCGTAAGGATCGCGCCGCATAAACAGGCGCACCAACGGCCGCTCCTTGATACCCGCCACCCCCATGACCGTGGCAAACAACTCCTCATCACTGCTCTGGAACAGTTCGTCGCGGGGGAAAGTCTCCAGTATCTGTTTCAGCGCCTTGCCGTCGTGGGATTGGGGAGTAAGACCGGAGCGCTCCAGCACGCCCGCCACCTTTTGTCGCAGCATGGGGATCTGCGAGGGTGACAGCGTGTACACCGGCGAGGTGTAGAGCCCCATAAAACGGGATTCGCCGCAAACCCGGCCATCGCTGTCAAAGCGCTTCACCACCACATAATCGGAGTAGGCGTGACGGTGGACCCGCGACCTTACCGCCGATTTGGTGAAGGAGACCAGTTGCTCACCACCGTGAAACCGCGCCATGCCCTCATTAAACGCGGGCAAAGGTACCTCTGGAGCCACCGACCCGTGTTGCCGGAACAGCCCCAGTCGCCGTTCCGGCTCTTCCCGCAGGTAGCGGGACTCACCCCCTCCACAAAAATGGTATTCGGCATAGCCGAGAAAGGTGAAACAGCCATCGGCCATCCACTTCAGCAGGGCATCCACCTCATTGGCGCACGCCCGCAGGCCATCATCACTGATCTGCTGCAGGTTGCTGCGGCACTCTTTCACCCTCTGCAGCTGGTTCTGGTAATCAGAGACCACCAGCTCCACATCGCTCAGCACCGAGCGCAGGGATTCCGCCAGCTCGTGCATGGCAGACTCGTCGGTGTGCAGGTTAATCTCCAGGTAGATCAACGCTTCTTGCTGATAGTGGCGCTTTTTGCTGTTGGCGGGCTTGCTGCCGGGGGGTGCCAGCTCCAGCAACTGACCCTGTTCATCGCGACAGACGGTCAGCTGGGTACTGGCAATCTCGTGAATGGTAATGTTACGGCGACTCACCTCCATGCGCACCGAGTCCACCAGAAACGGCATATCCCGCTGCAAGACGGCCACCACCGTGTGCGGGCAGAGCCAGCCATCCTCGTCGAGACTGGGGTTAAACACCTGCACCCGCGCCGCGCCGCCGACATCCAGCTGCTGAATAAAATTCCAGCAGCCAAACACCCTGCCGAAGATATCGCTGATGGCGCGCCCATCCAGCTCCTCCAGGCTCGCCCGCTGGTAACAGTAACGCGCCAGGTGTTTGAGGCTGTCGCTATCCACCGTTTGCCGGCGCTGGTCGATAGCTTCGCCCAGCTGCTGAAAAAACGTCTCTCTGCTGTCAGCTGTCACTACGCTGATATTCACATTCCTTTCCTCTTGCTGCGCCAACCACTGGCCGCCAAATTCAGCATAGCCTATCAAAGCGGCGGCACGCGCGTGTGACAAGCGGAGGCAGAGGATTGGGAATTGGACAGGAACTTGCGCGCCACATCCCGGTCTATTTCCGAGTTCGCTTGCCAAGCCTTGTGCAGGCGGTAGAATTTCCCGTTTTTTACCAGGCCGACTTTTACCCTGGTAACCACAGTCTGGTAACAACAGATTGCCTGGCAACAACAGAGAAATGAGCTCTCAGATGAATAATCAAAGCGCGCTGGCCGAGTTGCAACGCTGGCTGGAATCCCAGATCGTGGGCCAGACCCAACTGGTTGAACGCCTGTTAATCGCCCTGCTGGCGGACGGCCACCTGCTGGTGGAAGGCGCGCCGGGCCTGGCCAAGACCAAGGCCATCAAAACCCTCGCCGAGGGTATTGAAGGTAACTTCCACCGTATCCAGTTCACTCCCGACCTGCTGCCGTCGGACGTCACCGGTACCGATATCTACCGTCCGGAGACCGCCACCTTCGATTTCCAGCAGGGGCCCATTTTCCACAACCTGGTACTGGCAGACGAGATCAACCGCGCCCCCGCCAAGGTGCAGTCAGCGCTGCTGGAAGCCATGGCCGAACGCCAGGTGAGTGTGGGGCGTCACACCTACCCGCTGCCGGACCTGTTCCTGGTGATGGCAACCCAGAACCCCATCGAGCAGGAGGGTACCTACCCGCTGCCGGAGGCGCAGCTGGACCGTTTCCTGATGCACGTTACCGTGGCCTACCCGGGTGCGGCTGCCGAGCGCGAAATCCTGCGCCTGGCCCGCAACGAAGCGGCCCACAAACCGGTAGAGCCTCCCACCCCCATTACCCAGCAGCAACTGTTTGCCATGCGCGACGAGATCCTGGCCCTGCACATGGCTGACAGCGTCGAGGAGTACATCGTCAACCTCACCCTCGCCACCCGCTGGCCCGGGGACTACAGCGAGGAGCTGGCGCGCTGGATCGAGTTTGGCGTCAGCCCCCGTGGCACCATTGCCCTGGACCGCTGCGCCCGCGCCCACGCCTGGCTGCGGGGACAGGACTTTGTCAGCCCCGGCGACGTACAGGCCATCCTGCCGGATGTCTTCCGCCACCGCCTGCTGCTGAGTTTTGAAGCGGAAGCGGCAGGTGTTGATCGCAACGCGGTCATCGCCGAGTTGATTCGCCAGGTGCCTGTGGCCTGATGAGTTCGGCAGCGCAATACGACAGCTACCTGCAGCCGGTTGAGGGCGCCTACACGCAGCTCGAGCAGCTGCTGGCGCTGCGTTTTGCCGCCCGCGAGCTGCAGCTCACCCCGCGCCGTCGCAGCCAGTCCACCCAGGCCGGCTCGGCCCGCACCCGTTTCCGCGGGCGCGGTATGGAGTTCGAGGAGGTGCGTCTCTACCAGGCCGGCGACGATATCCGCAGCATCGACTGGCGCGTTACCGCCCGCACCCAGGTCGCCCACACCAAACTCTACCGCGAAGAGCGTGAACGCCCGGTAATGCTGATGCTGGATCAATGCAACAGCATGTTTTTTGGCAGCCGCCACTGCTTCAAATCCGTACTGGCAGCCCACACTGCGGTATTGCTGGGCTGGGCGGCACTGGCCCAGAATGATCGCGTCGGCGGCCTCGTTTTCAGCGACCGCAGTGAGCGCGATATTCGCCCCAAGCGCAGTCGCCACACCTTGCTGACGCTGCTACAGGTGATTCAGCAGTTCAACAGCGAACTGCAGACCCCGCTGACTCCGGCCGCAGCCGTGCCGCTGCAACAGCGACTGGCGGATTTACGCCGCATCAGCAAGCCCGGCAGTGCAGTGATGATCATCAGCGATCTGCAGGGCTGGAATGACGGCTGCGCGGAGCAGCTGCACCATCTGGGACGACACAATGATGTATCACTGTTGTGGGTCAGTGATCCCCTGGAACAGCAACTGCCACAACAGATGACCCTGACGGTCACCAATGGGGTGGAGCGTCGCGCCCTCAATACCGCCGACGCCAACCTTGCCGGCCAGTTTCACCAGGACTTTCTGCAGCGACAGGCCAGCCTGCAACAGGCAGCCAGCGAAGCCGGCGCCTGGCTCCTGCCCCTGACCACCGCGCAAAGCCCGCTCGCGCAACTGCTGCCACTGTTTGGTAAACGCCCATGCCGTCGCTGACCAGTCCAGGGGCAAACCCGCCTGCCACTCTCCCCGCCGATCCGCTGGCGTCGCTGCGGGATATCCACCTGCCCGACCCGGTCTCGGCAGCACCCGCCTGGGGCTGGTGGTTGCTGGCTGCGCTGCTGGCGCTGGCCATCCTTGCCGGGGGGCTGTGGTGGCGGCAATGGCGCCATCGCAACGCCTATCGCCGCCGGGCCCTGCAACTGTTGCAGCAATACACCACCATCGACTCCGATGAACAGCAGCTGCAGGCCATCAATCAACTGCTGAAACGCACGGCACTGCAGGCTTGCCCGCAGCAACCGGTAGCGCAGCTGCACGGCCGGGCCTGGAGCGAATTCCTGCAACAGACCCTGGGCCGCAAAGCCTGCGAGGGCAACGACTGCTTTGGCGACAACCTCTACAGCTCCACCAGTGCCGCAGACCTGTCCCGCGCCCGGCAATTTGCCGCACACTGGATCCGCCATCACCGCTCACCCGCCGCTGCCCTCATCCGTGGAGGCAACCATGCTTGACCTGCAGTGGCCGTGGATATTGCTGTGCCTGCCCCTGCCCTGGCTGGTGTATCGCTTTGCCCCTGCCGCCCGCCAGCAGGAGGCCGCCCTGCAGGTGCCTTTCTTTGCACGCCTGCCGGGTGCTAACGCCGACAAGGGTCATGTGCGCCCCCGGCACTGGTGGCGACTGTTGTTACTGGCACTGAGCTGGAGCTGCCTGCTGCTGGCGGCCGCCCGTCCCACCTGGGTGGGTGAGCCGGTTTCCCTGCCCGCCAGTGGTCGTGACCTGCTGCTGGCGGTGGATATCTCCGGCAGTATGGAGACCCGTGACATGCTCTGGGACAGTAGCTACTACCCCCGTATCGACGCGGTAAAAGTGGTGGTCAATGACTTCGTCAAACGCCGCGAAAGCGACCGTCTGGGGCTGATCCTGTTCGGCACCCGCGCCTATGTGCAGGCGCCATTGACCTTCGACCGCAACACCGTGCAACAGCTGCTGAGCGAAGCCCAGCTGGGCTTTGCCGGTGAGAAGACCGCCATCGGCGATGCCATCGGCATGGCGGTGAAACAGCTGCGCGAGCGCCCGCAGGAGAGCCGTGTGCTGATCCTGCTGACCGATGGCGCCAACACCGCCGGCCAGGTGCAACCCATGCAGGCCGCCGACATCGCCGCCAAGGCTGGTGTCAAGATCTACACCATCGGTATTGGCGCCGACGAGATGCTCACCAGCGGCTTCTTCGGCTTTGGCCAGCGGCGGGTAAACCCGTCGGCCGATCTGGATGAAGCCACCCTGCAATCCATCGCTGAGCAAACCGGTGGTACCTACTTCCGCGCCCGCTCTCCTCAGGACCTGCAACAAATTTACCTGCAACTGGACCAGCTGGAACCGGTGGAACAGGCCGCCGAGACCTTCCGCCCCACCCAGTCGCTGTTTCACTGGCCACTGGCTGCGGCGCTGTTTAGCCTTGCCCTGCTATTGCTGCCACGCCTCCTCTCGCCCCTGACCCGGTCACGGTTAACGGAGGCTGGCAATGGCTGAATGGAGCGCACTGCTAAACCAGTTCCACTGGCTGCGCCCGTTGTGGCTGCTGCTGATCCCGGTGGTATTGCTGCTGACCCTGTGGCTGCTGCGCCACCCGCAACACGGCAGCCACTGGAAAAAAATTATCGATCCCGGCCTGCTGCCCTACCTGCTGCAACAGGGCGGTGGCGCTCGTCAGCGCTGGCCGGTGCTGCTACTGGGCCTGGCGCTGCTGGTTACCTCACTGGCGCTGGCGGGACCGGCCTGGGAGAAGCTGCCACAGCCGATCCACAAGCGCGAGGACGCCACCGTTATCCTGCTGGACCTGTCGCCCTCCATGGAAGCACAGGACCTGCAGCCGTCCCGCCTGGTGCGGGCACGACTAAAACTGATCGACCTGCTCAAGCAGCGGCGTGAAGGGGTCACCGCGCTGGTGGCTTACGCCGGTGAAGCCCACACCGTCACACCACTGACGGACGACACGGCCACCATTATCAATCTGTTGCCGGCACTGTCGCCGGACGTCATGCCGCTGCGTGGCAGCAACACTGAAATGGCAGTGGAGCGGGGCCTGCAGCTGCTGCACGACGCCGGCCACACAGAGGGTGAACTGCTGCTGGTCACGGATGGTGTCGCTGCCGACGCACTGGATTCCGTTCGCAGCCTGCTGCCCGCCTCCGTGCGCCTCTCTATCCTGGGTGTCGGCACCACGGAAGGCGCCCCGATCCCCCTGCCCAACGGCGGCTTTGCCAAAAATCACCTCGGCAATATGGTGCTGGCAAAGCTCAACAGCACGGAACTGGCAGAGCTGGCTGTGAGCACGGGCGGACGCTTTACGCCACTGACCCCTGACGATCGGGACCTGCAGCTGCTCAGTCGCACACCGATATCGCTGCAGAGCGAGACCCGCCAGCTGCAGCGGGAATTCGATACCTGGCTCGATCGCGGCCCATGGCTGCTGCTGCCCCTGCTGCCCCTGATGCTGCTGGCCTTCCGCCGCGGCTGGCTGCTGGCCCTGCTGCCACTGTTGCTGTTCCCCGGTGAGCCGGCCCAGGCCAGCGTCTGGCAGGATCTGTGGCAGACGCCGGACCAACAGGCCAGTGAACTGCTGCAGGCCGGCGACAACGCCGCCGCCGCAGAAAAGTTTGAGCGCCCGGACTGGAAAGCCGCCGCCCAGTACCGCGCCGGCAACTATACCGAAGCGGCAAAGTTGCTGGAGCAGGACCCAAGTGCCGAGGGCCACTACAACCGCGGCAACGCCCTCGCCAAAAGTGGCGATCTGTCGGGCGCCCTGGAGGCTTACGATCAGGCCCTGCAGCTGAACCCGGCGCTCGAAGACGCAACCGCCAATCGCCAACAGGTGGAAGCCTTGTTGCAGCAGCAACAGCAACAAAACCAGGGCCAGCAGAATCAGCAAAACCAGAACCAGAAAAACGACAGCCAACAGAATCAGCAACAGAGCGGCGACTCTTCACAGAGCCAACAGGGGCAGGAATCACAGGACGGTCAGCAGCAATCGTCCCAGCAACAAGCGTCCCAACAACAAGCGCCCCAACAACAAGCGCCCGGGGAGCAGGCGCAATCCCCACAACCCCGGTCCGGAGACGATCAGCAGCGCGAGGCCCAATCGCCAGGTAACGAAGAAGAAAAAAGTGACGAGCGGAAATCCGCAACGCCTGACCAGCAAACCGCTGGCAATAAGGCCGATGACAAGCAGCAGAACAGCGATCAGGCCGGCAACCAACAACAGGACAAACAGGAGGCAGAAGCCGCCCAAGGTGTCGAAGGGCAGGCCGGAATTGACGACGGCCTCAGCGACGAAGAGCGCCAGACCATGGAACAGATGCTGCGCCGCATCCCTGACGATCCCAGCGGTCTGCTGCGCAATAAATTTGAGTATCAATACCGGCAGCGCCGCCAGGCCTATCAACAGGGCACCTGGGAGCCACCGGAAAACAATGCCGCCCAGCGCTGGTAATTGTATTGGCGAGCCGATATGACAACGTTTAAGCAGACACAAGCATCCCCCATCACAGCGTCGCTCCCAACCTGGTGCCGGACACTCTGCACCTGTTTACTGGGTTGCTGCCTGCTGCTGGCCAGCCTCGGGGCTGCCGCCGACAGCTTGCAGGCCACCGTCGATCGCAACAGCATCAGCCCGGAGGAGACCTTCCGCCTCACCCTGCGCTACGACAGCCAGGTGATGATGGACAGCCCCGACTTCACTCAGCTGCAGCAGGATTTCGATATTCTCAATACCCAGCGCAGCAATCAGTTCCACAGCATCAACGGTCGCAACGAATCCTGGACCCAGTGGGTGCTGACGCTGGCGCCCCGGCGTGAAGGTACCCTGCTGGTGCCCTCCTTTGAGCTGAAAGGCAGCTTCAGCGACGCCATCGAGATCAAGGTCCAGCCCGGCAACGACAAGTCACCCTCCTCGTCGCAGGAGGTGTTTATGCAGACAGAGCTGCAACCGGAGAGCGCCTATGTGCAGCAGCAGGTGCTCTACACCATGCGCCTCTTCACCCGTGTCCCGCTAACCGGCCTTAACCGCGCCGAGCTGAAAATCGACAACGTGCAACTGAAACAGGTGGAAGAGACCCAATACCGCAAAACCCTGGGTGGCGTTGATTACGGCGTGGTGGAAATTGTCTATGCCCTCTTCCCCCAGCAGAGCGGCACCATCGCCATCCCTCCCACCCTGTGGGAGGTAAGTGCGACGGACAACAGCAACCGCACCTATGACCCGTTTGGCCGCAGCAGTGGTAAACGCCTGCGGCTGCGCACCTCACCCTCCACCCTGGAGGTAAAGCCGAAACCGGACAGTTACAACGGTGGGGTCTGGCTGCCGGCAAACGCCCTGCAGTTAAGTGAAGAGTGGAGCGGCAGCCCGGAACGCATGAAAGTGGGTGAACCCATTACCCGCCGCCTTATTCTGCAGGGAGTGGGCGTTCTGGCCGCGCAACTGCCGCCCCTGCAGCCCGGTGACGTTGACGGCCTGCGCTACTACCCGGATCAGCCCCAGAGCGACGAGTCACTCAGCGCCAACGGAGTCTCTACCCGTAAAGTCGAGAGTTACGCCATTGTCGCCAGCAAACCCGGACGCTACACCCTGCCAGCGGTGGTCCTGAACTGGTGGGATAATAGCAGCGGCCAGCAGCGGCAGCTGACCTTGCCCGCCCGGGAGATCGAAGTCGGCGCTGCCAGCGCTGCGCGTCTGCCGGCCACCGCCACACCGAAAGACAGCAGCCCGTTGCCAGCAGCCGCAGCCCCACTGCCGGACGACACAACCGCAGCGCCACCACCTGGGTCGCCGCCGCCAGCCAACCCCTGGTTCTACGCCACACTGGCTCTGGCCCTCCTGAGCCTGCTGCTGGGACTATTGTGGCTGCGTGCCCGTCGCCGGCTGCGGGCGCTGAACCCCGCCGACTCACCCTACGAGCGCCTGCACCGGGGCGATGCCGAGGCCTTCAAGGCATTGCGTATTGCCAGCGGCAAGGGTGACCTGCAGGCACTGCGACAAGCGTTGCAGCACTGGGCCCAGATCTGGTGGCAGGAGCAACAGGCACAGCAGCCAGCAGCACTGCGCCAATCCGTGGCAGCCGCCTTGCCAGCCGTGTGCCGGCAATCCCCGCAACTGGAACAGTCTCTGCAACAGCTGGATGCCGCTCTCTACAGCGGTCAGGGCTCCGCAGATTTCGATGGCAAGCCACTGATGGAAGCGGTTATTGCCCTGCGCCAGCGCAGCAGCGGGACACCGGCGGAGCCACTGCCACCGCTCTATCGATCACACTGACAGGCCTGACTGGAACCCCTGTTGATCAACAGGGGCTGGCCGACCAAATACTCAGTCGCCAAAATGGGCTGTCCTGCCCGGTGTGTCCAGCAACTCACGACACTCCCGACCTTTACCCCGCAAGCGTGCACTCCGGCCCGGCCGCTGGGCAGGCCACTGATTGGGATAGAGCTCGGCACGCTTGCGCCAGAAATAGAGATGGCGGCGGGCGCTGAACCAGAGTTTTAGCGGATGATAGAGCAGGGACTCCCACAGTCCCGGGGCTTTGGCCCTGATCTCACGCTTGCTGACGCTGGAGGGCCCCGCCACCTCATAGACCACGTGGGGCTCCACCAGCCAGGTATCGAGATCAAAGAGAAAGAAGTGGTCCAGCACGTGATCAATGGCTTCGTAGATATGGCTGGCGTGGGCGAGGAATTTTTCCATCCCCCGCCGGCTGAGCATATAGGCCTGGGTACCCAGTGTCCCCCGCTCGGGGCGCACCAGGTCCACGCCACTGGACAGGATTTTTACCACCTTGCGGCGCCGTAGCTTGAGAGCCATAAAACGCACGACATCCAGCTGCTCAGGCAGCAGCTCTGCCACTACCGCCGGGAACCCTGGCTCAATCACCACGTCGTCCTCCAGCAGGCAAATAAAGTCGTACCCCTGCTCGTACGCTTCCCGCACGGCACGCAAGTGAGACAGGTAACAACCCAACTCAGTGGCAGTCAGATGGCTGCGGCGGCGCAGCATCGCCATGCGCTGGTCCAGCCGTTCACCGGCTTGAAGTGGCGGGAATCCATGGCGACCATCCACCGCGTCGAAGAGCTCGGCATTAATGCCCTGCTGCCGCAGGCTGGACAGGAGTTTTCGGGTATTGTCGGCCTGGGGATGGAGGGTGATGACCCGACAGGCCAGGGACGGGTAGTGATCAGGTTGGTGCAAGGGAGGCTCCCGGTCTCCTGCCGCAGGAGACAATCTCAGACTAGGAACCCGTAATTGTGAGTACCCAAGCTTAAGAGACCCTTAAATAAACACACACCTGGCGCCGCCAGGCGGTCACTTCCACAACCACCGCTGCCTGCGCCCTTTGCGGGCAGATGGGAAACCCTGCCCCCAAACCAGTCACGGGGTGACTCCGTGACTGGTTTGGGGGCATGCCGGGTGGGCCCGGGGCCTTGAGGCTTACTCCCCTGCCAGTTGTCCACCGCCCGTACTTTCCAGCAACCTCGCGCAGGCACTGCCTTTGCCTCGCAAACGGGGGCTCTTACCAGGCAACTCATGAGGCCACTGATTGGGGTAGAGCTCGCTGCGTTTGCGCCAGAAATAGAGGTGACGGCGACCGCTGTACCACATTTTCACCGGGTGATAGAGCAGCTTCTCCAACAGGTTGGGGCGACGACCGGCATCAGCGGCACGCTTGCTGACACTGGAGGCTGAGTGACGCTCATAGACAATATGTGGCTCTATGGCGTAGGTCTCCAGGTCGTAGAGAAAGAAGTGGTCCAGCACATGGTCAATGGCGCGGTGAATATCGCTGGCGTGGGCCAGGAACTTCTCCATACCCTGACGGCTCAGCAGGTAGGCCTGGGTACCCAGGGTGCCTCTTTCCGGGCGGGTTAGGTTAAATCCGGGCAACAGCTCACCCACCACCTTGCGACGGCGCAGCTTGAGAGCCATCAGCCGCACGATATCCCGTGGCTCACCCCGGGTCAGTTCGCCCAGCACACGGCCGAAGTCCGGCTCAATCACCACATCGTCCTCCAGCAGGCAGACAAACTGGTGTCCTGCCTCGTAGGAGTGACGCACAGCGCGCAAATGTGACAAATAACAGCCCACCTCGGTGGCAGTCATGAAGCGCTTGTTGCGCAGCATGGACATACGCTGATTCAGGTATTCGCCCGGCTGCAGCTGGGGATAGCCCTGACGACCGTCAACAGCGGCAAATACCCCTGCCGCCACGCCCTGCTGCTGCAGTGAGATCAGGATCTCCTGCGTCGCAGGCGCCTCTGGATTGAGGGTGATGATGTGACAGGCAAAATTCTGGTGTTCTGATACAGCTTGCAAGCCCTACTCCTCCTCCCCGGGGACGGCGAGATGGCTTGGTCGCCATCACAAAAGCGGGAAGTACGGTCAAAAATTGTCGATATTATGGCAGGGGAAAGATACGCCACAGAAGTCTGCAAAGCACAAAACAGGCCAATCTAAAGATGAACCAGGGTAAGAGCGGGAACCGGAGTGCGGAAGAGATCCGGTGGCTCCCGCCTGGGAGCCACCGGATTACAGCTGCGGTGAAAGCGGATCAGACCACACCCAGCGCTTTCAACTGGGCAATAGCGGCGGCGTCCATTCCGGCACCGGTGAGCACCTCATCCGAGTGGGCTCCCACTTCCGGACAGGGCCTGATGTCGGGGGTGTAACCACTCAGCTTGGGCGCCGGCGCCGGCTGCTGTACCCCATTGATCTCGAGGAAGGTGCCGCGGGCCTTGTTATGCGGGTGCTCGGCAGCTTCTGCAAAGCTCAGTACCGGACCGAAGCAGACGTCAGTACCCTCCAGCTCGTCACACCACTGCTGGCGGGTCTTGCCGGCAAACAGCTCGGTCAGAATCCGATGACCTTCCGGCCAGCTGGCACTGTCCCACTGATCGGCAAACACCGGGTTGTCAGCCAGCCCCAACTTGTCCAGGAACAGCTTGTAGAAGCCCGGCTCCAGCGGACACACGGTAATGTAGTTGCCATCGGCACAGCGGTAGGTGTCGTTCCAGGGAGCCGCACCATCGGCCCAACCGGTCTGCAGTTTGTCATCGCGGATCTGGCCGGTGTTGCGCATCAGCATCAACAGGCTGGAGATATAGGCGGAACCATCGGTAATAGCCGCATCCACCACCTGCCCCTTGCCACTGCGCTGGGCATCCAGCACAGCACAGATTACGCCCCAGGCCAGCACCATGGTGCCGCCGCCCAGGTCACCCACCAGCGTCAGCGGCGCAGTGGGTGGATGATTCTCGCGGCCGCCGTAGTAAAGCGCACCGGAAACGCCGATGTAGTTGGGATCGTGGCCGGCAGCGTGGGCCAGCGGGCCGGTCTGGCCCCAGCCGGTCATGCGACCGTAAACCAGCTTCGGGTTGCGGGCGTGGCACACCTCAGGCCCCAGGCCGAGACGCTCCATCACGCCGGGGCGGAAGCCCTCCAGCAGTACATCGGCGCTGTCGATCAGCTTCAGTACCGCTTCAATACCTTCGGCACTCTTCAGGTTAACCGCCAGGGACTTCTTGCCGCGGTTAAAAAAGGATTGATTGGGATCGTCGCCAGTCCCCAGGTTGGCGGCGTTGGCATTGGCCACCTTGCGGTCGATCAGAATCACCTCTGCCCCCATATCCGCCAGCATCATGCCGGCACAGGGCGCAGGCCCGATGCCGGCCATCTCCACAACTTTGATACCCGCCAGTGGTCCTCTGCTCATATCCCCTTCCTCTCTGTCGCAAATGTGGCCTGTTCCGGCCCGAATTTGGCCCATTCTCCCCCATAGGGTTAGCAGCAACAATGCCCGCATCCATCGCCAAACCGGTCCAAAACTGTCACTGTGGTGCTTTCTGTCCGGGCACGGTGCTACTACAATCCCCCCCATACACACCAGCCCAGCGAGACACTTATGAAACTCTCGGCCTTTGGCGAAAAATTCACCGGCAGGACCGGTATCATCGAGCTGATGGACGACCTGGGCTCTGCCCTCAACGAAAACCCCGACATGCTGTTTATGGGTGGCGGCAACCCGGCGCAGCTGCCAGCTATCGAGAAAGCCTTCAGCCTGCGACTGCAGCAGCTGCTGGACTCCAGCGAACAGCGCCACAAGCTGTTGGGGATCTATCAGTCACCGCAAGGTGAGCGGGATTTTCGCGCGGAAGTGGCAGGCTTCCTGCGCCAGCAGTTTGACTGGCCGGTAACCGCCCACAACATTGCCGTGGCCAATGGCAGCCAGGCGGCGTTTTTCGTGCTGCTCAATATGTTTGCCGGGGAGATGCCCGACGGCAGCCGGCGCAGCATTCACCTGCCACTGTCGCCGGAGTACCTGGGGTATGGCGACGTTGGATTGAGCGAACAGTTTTTCACCGCCACCCGCCCCAGCATCGAGCGGCTGGGGGACCAGCAATTCAAGTACCACGTGGACTTCTCCCAGCTGGAGGTGAAGAAGAGCGCCGGCGCCCTCTGCGTCTCACGTCCCACCAACCCCACCGGTAATGTCTTGACCGATGAGGAGGTAGCGCACCTGGATGAGATGGCCCGCGAGCGCGATATCCCGCTGATCATTGATGGGGCCTACGGGCTGCCCTTCCCCTCCATTGTCTTCAACGACGCCCGCCCGCACTGGAACGACAACACCGTACTGGCGTTGAGCCTCTCCAAACTGGGCCTGCCCGGCGTTCGCACCGGCATCATTGTCGCCCGCGAGGATATTATCCAGGCCTACACCAACGCCAACACCATTGTGAACCTGGCCTGCGGCAACCTCGGCCCGGCCTTAACCAAAGGCCTGTTCAGCAGTGGCGAGATCCTGACCCTGACCCGCGAGCACGTCACCCCCTTCTACCAGCAGCGTTCGCAGCAGACCCTGCAGTGGTTCCGCCAGGCCTTGGGTGACCTGCCTTTCCACATTCACAAACCGGAGGGGGCGATCTTCCTGTGGCTCTGGTTTGAGGGATTGCCCATTACCAGCCAGGAGCTGTATGAGCGACTGAAACAGCGTGGCGTACTGGTTGTTCCCGGCCACAACTTCTTTATCGGTATCGGTGAAGGCTGGCAGCACAAGCACGAGTGTATCCGCGTCTCTTACGCGCAGGATGAAGCCACGGTGCAACAGGGCGTGAAGATTATTGCCGAGGAAGTGGCGCGGGCGTATGGGGAGGGCTAGGTAAACCGGACGCTGGCGCTACAGGAGTTGTAGTGAGAGGTGGTGCTTGTCAGTTCATTCTATGTCGGTACCGGAACAGATCGCCCGGAGGACCGGGCTCCTACCGCAGGTGGTCTCTCCCCTGTAGGAGCCCGGTCCTCCGGGCGATCTTTTAACTGTAGCGCAGCGTCCTGTTACCTATCACCTCCGCCGCCACCAGCTCAAAAAACCGGTCACACTGGACCACAGCAGAAACAACCCCGCCAGGAAAACCAGCAGCACGTACACAGCGTTCATCCCGTGCCCACTGTGCAGCGGATAGACCTGATTCAACAACCGCCGCGATGCCGGTACTTCATCGGCCCGCGGCGTCACCCGCAACTCAGAATTCTGAATATCCACAGTCACGGACGTGCGACCATTGGGATGCCACTCACCCGGCAGGCGAAAGCGAATCCGGTATTGATTACTGCCGCCCTCTGGCAGGCGGATATAGCTGGGCCAGCCATCCGCCATCACTGACCAGGCCGCCGTCATGGCAGCGGATGGCGTGACCCCACGGTCGGCGCCGGCAACCAGCAACGACGGCGGCATTGACTGTGTCGTTTCCGTAACCGGTGGCAGCAACGGTTTAATCATGATTTGCCACATCATTACGGCCGCCGTCAGTAACACTAAAAACAGGGGCAGTGCCGCCAACACACCCGCATGGCGATGATAGTGCAACATCATCGGCCGACGGATGGGCCATGGCAGCGCCATACGCCAGCGAAACCCGCGCCGGGCGGGCCACCACAGCACCACACCGGTAACGGTCAGCACAACACCCCCGAAAGCGGCAACCAACAGCAACCATTCACCCGGCTCACCCAGCAACAGCTCGGTGTGCAGTCGAAACAACAACGCCATCAGCTCGCCGAGCCAGAGGTTGTCATCGTAACGCTGCAAGCTGCCAATGGCGTAAAGCTCGGGGGTCTCGCCGCTGTAGCGCAGGGTCCAGTAAGGCTCCTCGGCGTTGGGCGCCTTGATCAGTACCGGCGCATCCGCTGGCAGGGTCGCCACCAGGCGATCCAGCTCCTGCACCAGGGCCTGCCGGTCAAAACCGGTGGGCAGAGTCGCGCCCTCTGCCACCAGCAGTCGCAACAGTGGCTGCTTGTAGACCAGCAGCGCACCACTGACGGCGGTTACCAGCAGCATGGCCAGTGTCAGGACCCCCAGCCAGCGGTGCCAGAACCATAGCCCGTGCTTACGCGGCATAGCCGTCACACCTCACAACCAAAGCCATGACTTCTCGCTTCACCCAGTCAGAAACTACGCTGGTAAGAGAGGGTAAAACTGCGTCCCATACCCTTGAAGTTACGCACATCGTTGGGGCTGACCTGGGAGTAGTAGGTGTAGTAGTCACGATTGGTGAGGTTCTGCACACCAAAGGTAAGGCGTCCCTCGAACAACTCCAGGTCGGTAGTCAAATCTACTGTGGTGTAACCGTCGAACTCGTTAACCACCTCATCATCGCTATTGCGGAACTTGCGATCCATCAGATAGCTGACCTGCAAGCGGGTACTGAGAATATCGGTCCAGTTGCGCTGCCAGCTGGCATTAATGCGATCCGGCGCGATATTGGTACCGCCCAGGTCACTGTCTACCCTGCCATCCTGGTCGGAATCATAGCGCCCTTCAGAACCGGCGTAACGCAGTCCCAGCAGGTCCACATCGGTCGCGCTCCAGTCAACCCGAAACTCGATACCGTCCACCTCCGTCTGCTCGCGCTTCACGGTGTAGATACCGTCGACGCCACGTTGCAGACGCTGGCCAAAATCCGAATCGGAGGTGTAGTAGCTGAGTTGCATATGCAGGTCACCACCTTCGTACTCAACGCCAACCTCGGTGTTCTCGGTCAGGATGGGTTCCAGATCAAGGAAGGTCTCTACACTCTGGCCAGGTGAATTAATACCTCGCAACACACGGCCTACGTCTGGCATGGAGAAAGCTTCGGCGTAGTTGGCAAACACGCGCCAACCGCTGTCGAACTTGTAGGTGGCGCCGTAATTGTAGAGAGTCTCGGAAAACTCGGGATCACCCCCTTGCACAAACTGACTTCCGTATGATGCCAGAGTGGTGAAATCGTCTACTTCAAGACGGGATTTCTCGTAACGTACACCGGTGGTCACCGTCAGATGCTCAATGCCGGTAAACTCGGCCTGCAGGTAGGGTGCGGTATTTTCGTAACGGGTTTCGGGTACCCACGTGCGTCCGGTCTGAATCAGCGCCTGCCAGGTTTCATCCTCCAGCAGGTCCACGCCATAAACCAGACTCACCGGCAGGCCAGCGACACTCTCTTTAGCGAGGGTGATCTTGAGTCCGGTTTTCTCCGAATTGTTCTGCGACTGGTCCAGCAAATCAGCTCCATAGGCAGGATCCTGGAAGGTCGCGATAGGATTCACTTCCGCACCGTAAGTCGCTTCGAAATCCTGGCGGAAGGCCTGTACTCGCAGACTGTGGCTGAGCAGGTCATCGTGGCTGTAGGTCAGGCTTGAGGTCATCACCTTGTTGCGCGCCCCCTCGCCCTCGATGTCACCTTTTACCGCGCTGCTGGGGATATCGGCGTCCACGTCGCCGGCAACGGAGATGTAGTCGTTGTTAGCCTCAATGTCGTAGCGGTTGATCATCAGCTCCAGCCGCTGATTGTCCCAGTTGTAGCCTGTCTTCAGGAACAGGTCCATGGCTTCGGAGTCCATGGTGTCACCCTGGGTATTATCGACACCGATAATGTCGCCATTGGCGTCGTAGGCCAGACCACTGCTGCGATAGCTGATGCCGGCCAGCACATCCACCTGGTCAAAGCGGTTGGCGACACTGTAGCTGACACCATAGTCGGCGCTCTCACCGACATCTTCGGTCTGGAAGCCGGTTTCGACACGGATATTCTGTTGCAACTCATCCGCCGGCTTTTTGGTGATCAGGTTGATTACGCCGCCGGCCGCACCGAGACCGTGGATGGCATTGGCACCGTGCAGCACCTCCACCCGCTCCAGCAGATAGGGATCAATAGTGTGGCCGTCGCGGCCGCCATTGCGCAGCGGGTTGGATTGTGGAATCCCGTCGATCATATAGAGCGGTTTGCGACCCCGCAGGCTCTCCCCGGCGCTGGTCATCTTCTGCCGGCTGGGTGAAAAGCTGGGTACCAGGTTGCCCAACACAGAGGACAGATCGTTGGAGATCGCCAGCTGCTGCTGCAGATCCAGCTCACTAATAATCGTTACGGTATTGGGAATGGTATTGAGCGGTTTTTCAATACGGGAAGCAGTTACCACCACCTCCTCGGAAATGGCTGCTGCCAGTACATCCACGGCAAAAAAGGCACCACACAGCAGTGCCGCCTGGGAAACGACGCGGGAAGTCTTCATAAAGTCACACCTTGGTCCAGACGCGCCAGCCCCCTGACATGGCGCATAAAATCAGGTGTAACTTTAAATCTAATGATAACGATTATCAACAAGATTAGCATGTAATTTACAACCTGCAGCACATAAGGGAATTTTGCTGCCAGATCAAAAAACGGCATTTGCCAGCCTGTGACCCGCTCGCGCACACTGCCGCACCTTTTACAGGGGCCCTGGACCTCTAACTCCACATCATGCAGCTGGTATCCTTCAACCTGTTCCGCACCCTGGGCCTGCCCAATACGACCTACATCAAACCCGAAAGCTTTCAACGGCAACCGGAGAAATACCAGGCGCAGATCGAGGCCGCCGACTGGGTACTCTTCCCCGAGTACTGGCAGCTCAACGGACTGCTCTACACTCTTAACAGCCGTATTTTTCCCAGCGAATCCACCTACCGCATCGGTCACAACAAGATTGAAATGACCCGTGCCATCCAATTGCTGACGCCGGCCAACCTGCCCCGCACCCTGATTGCCGCCAACAGCGACAGCAATGCCGAACAGCTGTGGCAAGCGATGGAATTGCCCTTTGTGGCAAAGCTGGCCAAAGCCAGTCAGGGAGAAGGTGTGTGGCTGATCGAAGACCGCCTGCAGTGGCGTGAGTACCGACAGCGTGCCGACAGTCTCTATGTGCAGGAGCACCTGCCCATCGATCGCGACCTGCGCATTGTGGTGGTGGGCAGTGAGGTGATTGCCGCCTACTGGCGCCATCAGTCAGAGCGCAGTTTTCACACCAACGTGTCCCGCGGGGGTCAGGTCAGCTATGACGAGGTGCCGGCCGCAGCCATCGACTATGTGCAACAGCTGGCGCGCAGACTCAACATCAACCATGCGGGCTTTGATATCGCCATGGTGGACGGCCACCCCTACCTGCTGGAGTTCAACCGTCTGTTTGGCAATCAGGGGATTCCCGGTGGTGGCCGCGCCATCACGGACGCCATGCTGCGTTACCTGCAACAGCACAGCAGCGACCACACCCCGTGGGACCCGGAGTCACCGGACAACTTCAACCTGGCGGTCTGAAGTATCCGGCAATCCGGTGGATGACGGTCAGTCGCCCAGCCAGGCGATGACCTGTGGCAGATCAACGGTGGTGCGGATACCCGGTGCGGCCGCGCACACTACCTCCACCGCATTGACCGCACGGTGCGCCGTCAGGCCCGGTGTGGTGGCCGCCATATCCTCTTCCTTGATGGGAAAGGTAATGCTCATGTCCAGTGGCGTATCACCCTGCACCTGCACTCGCCAGCCGGTCTCACGCAAATCCCAACCCTTGTCGGTGTCGGTACCCACGTACCAGTTGAGGCGCATCTTCATCAGCGCTTTGCCGTTGCGCATGCCTGACACGGTGATGCGCTGTGCCCCCACCGTACCCGCCTTCACTTCACCGGCGGCGATGTGGATGGTGTCATTGAGGGCACCCACTTCACCACTGACGGTCACCTCATCCAGCTCCAGGCCAATGGCCTTGGCCAACTGGCTGAGGGAGAGACCAAAACCGTGTTTTACATGCTCCAGGCGCTCAGGACCGAATTCATAGGGCGGCGCGCCAAAGCCCATAATCTTGTAGATCATGTCCGGCGAATTGCGGCTGCTGACGTCGGCGAATTCGTCGATGATCAGGCAATCCAGGCGACGCTGCAGGGAGAGCATGGGAATGGGCAGCGCCTCGGTAATAAAGCCGGGGCTGGAGCCGGTGCTGTAAATCGAGGCATTACCGGTCTCGCAAGCGCTCAGCAGGCGCTGGCGCAGGTCCGCTTCCAACAGGTCCGGCATGTGGAACTCCACCCGGGTAGTAACCACGTTACAGCCAGACGCCAATAACTCGCAGATTTCATCGTAGTCGCAGCCCTGCGGCATATAGAGTACGCAATCGGCCCCCAGTGCCTTGATGTCTTCGATCTTGTTGGTGGCAATCACCCCCACCGGCGCCCGGCCACAGATCTCACCGGCATCCTTCCCGGCCTTGCTGTCGGAGTAGACGTACAGCCCAACCAGCTCCAGGTGCGGGTGATCCAGCACCATCATCAGGGAACGGAGACCGATATTACCGGTAGCCCACTGCACTACCTTGAGTGGCCGGGACGGTGAGGAGGGGGAATGGGCGGAGAGCGTCATAGCCTTATCTTCCTGTTGTTATTCAGTTATCTGGAAAGGCATAAATGATCACGTGATCACTTGGGAATTGCAATCACTGCAATGCAAAGGTTTGTCATGGCCAACTCTTATCTCCGGAGCAGCCAGCCGGCCTGGCTACTGGCACTGATCCCAGGCCTGGGGGCGACCATCAAGCGTCAGGATGGCATCCCCCCTGACCGGTCCCAACCACAACTCGTCGGCCACCCGCAGCGCCACGGTCCCCATATGCAGACCGGTTTTGCGCTGACACTTCACGCTGAAATCGGTCGCGCCGATGAGCGCCGCGCCGGTTGCAATCTGCTGCTCGCAGGGCCCGCTGGCCATCACACAGCGGGCCACCTCTGTGGCTGTGGCGTAAAGCCCCGCCGCCACTATTTCCCCCGCTGCTCCCCAACGTAAATTATCGGGCAGGAAGGGCAGCGTCAGGGTTTGTCGCTCACCGGTGGTGCGATCCAGATGCAGTACCTGCCCGGCCGCCCAGGAGTTCACGTACAACTGCTGGCCATCGGCGCTCACCAGCAAACCATTCGGGGCGAAGATGTCGCTGCCGGCAACCGTCTGCCAGCCCCTGCCCCGCTGCCACACCAGCACATCCCCCATCCAGCGATCCGCCCTGGGGGCACCGCTGAGAGACGCCCCGTAATTGGTGACGAATACCCGGCCCTGCGCGTCTACGGCAACGGCGTTGCCCATGGCTCCGGGCGGCAGCGGCAGGCACCCCTGCCAACTCAGGTTCAACGCCTCCCCGCCGCTGATACGGTAAATTTCGATGGATTCCCGGGCGCCATGGTTCACCACCCACAACCGCTCGCCACCATCCTCCGCCACACTCGTACTGATGCCGTGTGGCGCAAACTTGTCTGCCGCCACAGGCTGCTTACAAGACGGATCCCATGGGAGCTCAGGCGCCGGTCGTGGAGTGATCAGAGTGGCATCGCCGCTGGCGACGTTGACCGCGTACAGACCACCCCGGGCCAACTGTCCACCCGGCATGCTGCTGGCCACCACCCAGCGCCCCCCATCCACCAACGCCAGATCTTCAGCATTAGGCACACCCAGGGTTCTGGCAGCCGCCACCGGAACGGCAGCGGCGAGAATTCCCAACAGCAACAACCACTGGCTACGACCACCAGTCCCCCGCTTCCGCGCCAGCGCTGAGCCCAACCCTATTCCACTGAATAACATTCCCTGCCCTCTTTTCTGACCAGGCTAAGCGGTAACCCGGATGACCGTCGCCGGCAGCGGCAACTGCTGGTCGGCAAAGTTCAGCACCTGCCCGCCAGTGCGCACCCGCTGCAATTTGGCGGGATCAATCTCCTGCACCAGCCAATCGTCGTCGTCCGCGGCCAGCGCCTGAATGCCATCATCGGTAAAACCAATATCAATGGGTGTGTAGAGACCGGCCTGACCCACATTCACATCGATCAGCTCACTCCAGTCCGCCTCGCCACGCAGGGGTGCCTGCAGCACATAGCACTGGTTTTCCAATGCCCGGGCACGACAGCTCACCGCCACCCGGCTGTGCCCTGCGGGCTTGTCGGTACAGGCCGGTACCAGTATCAGTTCGGCGCCGGCGTTGGTCAGGGCCATCACCTGCTGGGGGAATTCGCTGTCGTAACAGATGGCCACCGCAAAGGTCAGCCCCTGCCAGTGGAAACAGTGCAGCGCGTCGCCACGGGCAATGGCCATCGGGGACATTTCGTACTGGGTGAGGTGCTGCTTGTCCTGGTAGCTCACCTGCCCGTCCGGGAACAGTACCCAGCTGCGGTTAACGTAATTATTCAGCTGCGGCTTAAACACCAGCAGGCCCGGGGCCACGATTACCATATCCCGCTTCTGCGCCTGCTCGCTGTAGAACTGCACAAAGTCCGGCAACAGCGCCTGCAGGTCCGCCAGTTCCCCGGCGACGCTGCGACCGGCGGGAAACATGGCGCTCAGCTCAATCGCCCCGTACTCGGGGAAAAGCGCAATCTGTACCGTGGCCGGCAGCGCATCGAGTCGCGCGATAACGCTATCGCAGTAGGTTTGCCAGCAGTCAGCCGGCTGCACCCGGTGCTGGGAAGCCGCAATGGTGTAGTGCATCGGTTTCGGTTCCATCACAAAGGTAAATCAGTGGCTGGCTGTGTTTAGTCGACCAGCGAGCGCAGCCAGAAGGACATGGTTTGCTGCGAAGATTCGGACTGACCGATCTCTTTCCAGTTGAAGCCCACTTTCAGTTCCGGGTAATGCCTGTAACCGCGCTTGCGCCAGAAGGCGTGCAGGTCGCGATAATCGCCGGGGCGGGCGGGATGATCCGCCGCCCGCTCCACCGCACAGAAGCCTGTCACCTCCGCGCCCACCGCCCGGGCATGAGCCTCGCGCTCATCGAAGAAACGGTGCCCCAGCCCCTGCCCCCGGTACTCCGCTAACAGCACCGACTCACCAAAATAGAAAAAGCGCTGCTCTGCCCAGGGGGTGTCGCGAAAACAGCTTTGGAAATCGGCATCGGCGTCCTGCAACCACAGGCCGGTGGCCGCCCCCACCACACGCTCACCGTCTTTGGCGATCACACACAGGCTGTCGGGATGCTCGGCATAGTGGGACAGGTAACGGGTTTCATAGGCGGCGTCGCCTTCGTAGAGATAGGGAAACTCGCGGAATACGACGATGCGCAGCTCCGCCAGGCTGGGAATGTATGGCTCGATCTCACGGCCGCGTAGGGGGATCACGTCAACAGTCACAATCACTCCGGCATACAGGTTCGGGCGGCCGCGGCCGCGAAACGGGCAACCTTACCACAGCCACCCGGGATCGCGGATTACCCCTGAGGAGGTACCCGGGTCCCGGTCATGTCGCCGGGGCCCGGCGAAGTTCGTCAGGCCGATACCGGTTGTCCCTCCAGTGCCCGACTGCGCCGCAACCAGAGCAGGTAAACCACCGGAATCACCAACAGCGTCATCAGCATGGAGCTGATAATACCGCCCACCATGGGCGCCGCAATACGCTGCATCACTTCGGACCCGGTACCGGTGGCGAGCATGGCGGGTAACAGACCCAGCAGGACAGTAATCACGGTCATCATTACCGGCCGTACCCGCTGCACGGCCCCCTCCATGATCACTGTGGCCAAGGGAGTGTCTGCCTCAGCCGCTGCCAGCGCCTGATTCAGGTAGACCATCATCATCACCCCATTGCCCACGGTCACGCCTGCCAGCGCGATAAAGCCCACGCCCACCACCACCGACAGGTTGAAGCCCAGCAGCCACAGCAGCCAGACGCCACCGCAGAGTGCAAAGGGCACAATAGCAAGCGCCAGTGCCACATCGAAGGCACGGCGAAAAGTGAGATAGAGCAACACCGTAATCAGTAACAGGGTCATGGGGACAATCAACATCAGTCGTTCGGCGGCGCGCTGCATATACTGATACTGGCCGCTCCACTCCAGCGCATAGCCCGCCGGCAATTGCAGGCCGCTGTCGATACGCTGCTGCGCCTGCGCCACAAACTCACCCAGCGAGCGCCCCTCCACATCGATCAGCACCCGTGCCGCCGGACGGCTGTTTTCCGTGCGCACCATGCTGGGCCCGTCATCCACATACACCTGCGCCACATCGGCGAGGGTGATGCTCTGCCCCTGGGGTGTCAGCAGCGGCAGGTCGCGCAGTTTTTTCAGGCTGTCGCGGTAGTCTCGGGGGTAGCGCAGGTTAACCGGGTAGCGCTCCAGCCCCTCCACCGTTTGCGTGACATCTTCACCGCCGATGGCCACCGCGGCAATATCGTGAATGTCGGCGATATTCAGTCCGTAACGGGCCGCTTTCAGGCGGTCTATATCAACCCGGATATAGCGACTGCTGCTCACCTGTTCAGCGTAGACAGAGACGGCACCGCCCAGTGGCGAGAGCAAGCCCTCCAGGCGCCTTCCCAGACGTCCCAGCTCGTCCAGCTCCGGCCCGGTGAGCACCAATCCCAGCGGTGTTTTGATACCGGTCGCCAACATATCAATCCGGGTGCGGATGGGCATGACCCAGCTGTTGCTGACGCCGGGCAACTGCACCCGCTGGTCAAGCTCCTGGCGCAACCGTTCCGGCGTCATACCCGGGCGCCACTGCTCACGGGGCTTAAACTGAATCACGGTTTCGATCATGGTCAGCGGCGCCGGGTCGGTGGCGGTTTCCGCGCGGCCAATCTTGCCAAAGACCGTGGCCACCTCCGGCACCGACATAATCAGCTTGTCCGTTATCTGCAGCAGACGTCGCGCCTCACCGGTGGAGATGGCCGCCTGGGTGGTGGGCATGTACATCAGCTCCCCCTCATCCAGCGGGCCGAGAAATTCACTGCCCAGCTGGCGCAATGGCCAGGCACTCAGCAACAGAAACAGCACACTGACCGAGACAGTCACCCACGGACGCGCCAACACCGCCCGCAGCAATGGCCGATAGACGGCGTGCAGGGCGCGGTTACAGGGGTTGCGTGACTCCGGCTGCAAGGGGCCCTTGAGCCAATAGCCAATCAGCACCGGGATCAGGGTAATGGTAAGGCCGGCGGCCACCACCATGGCGTAGGATTTGGTGTAGGCCAGGGGCGCAAACAGCCGTCCCTCCTGCGCCTGCAAACTCAGCACCGGCAGAAAACTCACCGCCTCAATCAGCATGGAGAGACACAGCGCCGGCCCCACCGCCAGGCTCGCCTCCCGCACCAGCGACCAGTGCTCCTCGTGATTGGCCACCCGCCCCTCCCGCTGCTGGAAACGCTGCAACTGTTTGTGGGCGTTTTCCAGCATCACGATGCTGCCATCCACCATGGAACCGATGGCAACAGCGATGCCACCCAGTGACATAATGTTGGCATTCAGGCCCTGCCAGTACATCAGCATAAAGCTGCCCAGTACCCCCAGCGGCAGGCTCACCAACACCACCAGTGACGAGCGGAAGTGCCACAGAAACAGCGCGCAAATCAGCACCACGATCATCAGCTGCAGTGCCAGTGTCGACGTCAAACTGAAGACCGCTTCATGCACCAGCTGTGACCGGTCATAAGTGGTAATCAACTCTACCCCTGCTGGCAGACCCGCCTGCAAATGCGCCAGTTTCTCTTTGACGTCGGCGATAACGCGACTGGCGTTCTCACCAAAGCGCATCACCACCATGGCACCGGTCACTTCCCCCTGGCCATTGAGCTCGGCAATGCCGCGGCGCATCTGCGGCCCCAGGCGCACATCCGCCACGTCGGAGAGCAGCACCGGAATTCCGGCTGCGGTGACCTTAAGGGGCAGATCTTTTAACTGCTCCACCGAACTGACATAGCCGCCCATGCGCACCATGTACTCGGCTTCCGCCATTTCAATCACACTGGCGCCGGACTCCTGGTTAGCCGCTTTCAGAAGACGCCGCAGCTGCGGCAAGGTGACGCCATAGGCGCGCAGCTTGTCGGGATCGGCCACCACCTGATACTGCCGCACCATGCCGCCCACCGTGGCCACTTCGCTGACACCGGCCACCGATTGCAGCTGCGGTTTCAGGTACCAGTCCTGCAGGCTGCGCAGTTGTGCCAGGTCGCGCTGACCACTGCTGTCGATAAGGACGTAACTGAACACCCAGCCCACACCGGTGGCATCCGGCCCCAACTGCGGATTGGCACCGTCCGGCAGGCGACCGGGCATCTGGCTCAGGTACTCCAGTACCCGCGCCCGCGCCCAGTACATATCGGTGCCATCTTCAAACAGCACATAGACATAGGAGGTGCCGTACATGGAAATGCCACGCACATTGGTGGCCCCCGGCACCGCCAGCATGGCGGTGGTTAGCGGGTAGGTGACCTGATCCTCCACCACTTCCGGTGCCTGGCCGGCGTAATCGGTTTTGATGATCACCTGCACATCGGAGAGATCCGGCAACGCATCCACCGGTGTCTGCCGCACAATCCAGCTGCCAAAACACAACAGCGCCAACGCCCCCAGCATCACCAATACGCGGTTATCCAGCGCCTGCAGAATAATCGCGCGAATCATGAGCCGCTCTCCATAGTATGCGACCCGTGGTCCATGCCCCCGGAGTCGGCGTCCATGACCGGGGCTTCACTTTCCATGCCGTCAGTCATGTGATCCATGCGCAGCATTTCCGCTTCCAGGCTGGATTCCGAATCCAGCAGGAACTGGCCGGAGACCACCACCTGCTGCCCCTCCTCCAATCCGTCGCGGATTACGATGCGATCACCCACTTCCCAGCCAGTTTCCACGGCTACTGAACGAAAACGGCCACCGCCCAACCCGAGCACCACCCGGTCACCACCGGCACTGCGAATTACCGCCTGGCGTGGCACCGTCAGCGCTTCAAATTCATTGGAGACAATCTCCACCCGGGCAAACATGTTGGGTTTGAGGCGGTGATCCTGGTTGTCGAAACGCAGGCGCACCCGCTGGCTGCGGGTGGCAGCATCGAGGGTGGGATAGATGTACTCCACCTGCCCCTCCCAGCGCTCACCGGGGAAATAACCCAGTGTCATCACCGCCTGCTGTCCGACCCGGATACGGGACAGGTGACGCTCGAACACCTCCGCCACCACCCAGACACTGTCGATGGAGACCATCTCCAGCGCAATTTCGGACGGCGTCAGGTAGCTGCCGTCGCGTACTTTCAGCTGCGCCAGGTGGCCATCACGGGGCGCCACATAGGGCAGTGTGCGCATGCTCTCCGGCACCACTGTACCGCGTGGCAATTTATCCAGCTGGCGAATGCGAAACTCGGGAATCGCCAGCGCCCGCATACGCCCCAGGGCGCCGCGGATGAGGCCGGGGTCGCGGGAATTGCGGGCACTGAGGTAGTTGTCCTGGGCGTGCAGCAGTTCCGGCGAGTAGAAGTCGAACAGCTTCTGTCCCTTCGTCACCTGTTCACCCACTTCGAACACCTGCAGGTTTTCCACCCAGCCCTCGGTGCGCACAGTCATCTGCTCACGGCTGTCTTCGTTGTGGCCCACCACGCCAAAGGCGGCGATGACCGGCTTGAGCTGGCTGCGCTCTACCTGACCGAGGGCGACACCGATGTTATTCACCACCGCCGGTGACACTTTCACCTCACCGGCGATTGAGGCCTGCTCATCTTCGTAGACCGGTACCAGGTCCATCCCCATGGGGGATTTGCCAGGCTTGTCACGGCGAAAGTTGGGATCCATGGGTGCCACCCAATAGGCGATACGACGCTCGGCGGTCTTTTCCGCAGTCATGGGGGACATTTGGGTTTGTGCATGATCGCGGGGAATCAGCAGCCAGGCAGACGTGGCGGCCAGTACTGCACCGGCACAGGCACCCCACACAAACGAGGAGAGTTTCATAACAGTAAATCCTGAACACAAGGACGACATGGCGACGCCGCAACAGGGCAGTCACCTCCCGGAGTGAGTTCAGGATCTATTCGAGAAAACGATCAAACAGCAGAAACAGGGCCGGCGGCCCACGTTGCGGGGGCTCACTGCTGGCGTAGCGAGTGAGCAGTTGTGGCGCGCTCGGGCTGACTTGCAGCCAGGCCTGCGCGAGGAAAACGGGGATCGGAAAAGTGTCTACAGTGGCGGAAGCGCGTTTATCCAGCGCGGAATCCTGGGCACAGAGATCACAGGCATCGGCGGCGGCCGGCTGCGACTCTTCCGGGCAGCAATCGTGACCGCCATCACTCTGCTCCAGTACCACAGCAACGGTATTAGCCGCCTGCATACTCGCCTGGCACCACTGCCCCGACAACAGGGTCAGGCAGCACAACGCCAGCAGCCACAGGCGTTTGGCCTGGGGCAGACGACGAAAGCGGTTTGACGCCAATGGGCGGAGCGGATACAACACGGTGCAACAGACCTGGCTGATACTATTGGGAGAAGTATAAACCTTCCCCTTGGAGTAAGGTCAACTGACATTAGCTTTTCTGGAAATCCGGGTTATCCACCATGTGCGGTCGCTTTAACATCAACCAGACTCCCGGCCTGCAGTCCCTGCTGGAGGCGCTGGGTACGCAGGTGACGCTGGCCAACCAGTACAACATCGCCCCCACCGAAAGCGTCCCTGTCATCTATGAAGCTGAGGGGCGGCGCTCCTGCCATCCGGCCCGCTGGTGGCTGACACCCGCCTGGTCGTCCGGCCCCGATACCCGCTTTTCCATGTTTAACGCCCGCGCCGAGACACTGGAGAAGAGCCGCGCCTTCAAGGGCCCCTTCCGTCACAGGCGCTGCGTCATTCCCTGCACGTCATTTGTGGAGTGGAAGACGGAGGGTGGCCATAAGCAACCCTGGGAAATCTTCCGCCCCGATGGCGCCATCGCCTTCGCCGGCCTGTGGGACCTGTGGGGCGACGAGCTGCTCTCCTGCTGTATTGTCACCACCGCCGCCAGTGAAGCGCTCAGTGCCATCCACAATCGCATGCCGGTTATGCTGGATCGCGCTGGCTGCGACCTGTGGCTGGACACGGCACAGCCCACCGATCAGCTGGCACCCCTCATGCAGGCAGACACCCCCCACCCCCTCAGCTACCGGCCGGTACACACCAGCATCAACAACGCCCGCCACAAGGTACTGCCGGAGCCGCTGTAGCTTCCGGCGCCGGCAGAGAGCCATGCACCGATGGTGAGCATCCGGGGCCGGAAGTAGTGATCCTCAGGCCCCGGTGTTAGATTAAGGGGTATCCATACTTTCACGTCCGCAGTAACCGGTTGTATTCGTTATGAGCCAGGCAGTCCATATCCCGTTCGACAATCTCTACGTCACTCTCGATGAGCGACTCTTCAGCCACCGCCTCCCGACGCCGGTCAAACAGCCGGGATTGATCCGGGTGAACGAGCCACTGGCAAAACTGCTGGGCATCGAGCCGCAGGCACTGCAATCGGCCGAGGGCATCAACATCCTGGCAGGCAATGCCGTCGCCGAAGGTTCACAACCCATCGCCACCGTCTACGCCGGGCACCAGTTTGGCAGCTGGAACCCGCAATTGGGGGATGGCCGGGCGATCCTGCTGGGTGAAGTGATTGCCAGCGATGGGCTGCGCTATGACATACAGCTGAAGGGCGCCGGCGAAACCCCCTACTCCCGCATGGGCGATGGCCGTTCGCCGCTGGGGCCGGTACTGCGCGAGTACATTGTCAGCGAAGCCATGTACGCCCTGGGCGTACCCACCACCCGGGCACTGGCGGCGGTGACCACCGGTGAGCGGGTGGCGCGGGATGCCATTTTACCGGGCGCCATTCTCACCCGCGTGGCCCGCAGCCATATCCGTGTCGGTACCTTCCAGTTTTTTGGCGCGCGGGAAGATTGGGAAGCCGTGCGCACCCTGGCCGACCATGTGATTGAGCGCCACTACCCCCACATCAGCGGCAGCACCGCCCCCTATCTGGAGCTGCTGCAGACGGTGGTCGAGCGCCAGGCCCAGCTGATTGCCCAGTGGCAGAGCATCGGCTTTATTCACGGCGTGATGAACACCGACAACATGCTGGTGGGTGGCGAAACCGTGGACTTTGGCCCCTGCGCGTTTATGGAGAGCTACGACCCGCGCACCGTGTTCAGCTCCATCGATCGCCAGGGCCGTTACGCCTACGCCAACCAGCCGGGTATCGCCCACTGGAACCTGGCCTGGCTGGCGCAATCGCTGCTGCCACTACTGCACCCGGAGGAGAAGACCGCGCTGGAGCTGGCGGGCCAGGCACTGAATGTTTTCCCCGATCTCTACAACCAGAACTACACCCGGCTGATGTGCAAGAAGCTGGGCTTCGAGGAGCCCGGAGAAGAACCCCGCGTACTGATGATCGACTTCCTGACACTGCTGCAACAGGAGTCACTGGATTTCACCCTCAGCTTCCGGGTGCTGGCGGATTACCTGGGCAGTGAAGAACCTGCAGCTGGCAGCGTTGGTGAGCTTTATCCCCTGCCCTTCACATTGAATGATTGGCTGGGGCGCTGGCGGGATGAGTTGGGCGTGGCGTCCATGGACAGTAATCAACTGCAAACCCTGCGTCAGCAACTGCAGAGTACCAACCCGGTGTTTATTCCCCGTAATCATCGGGTGGAAGAGGCAATTCAGGCGGGTAACCGGGGCGACTTCGGGCCCTTCCACAAGCTGGTGGATCTGCTGGCCAAGCCGTTTGATTTTGATCCTGACCACAGTGAGTATATTTTTCCGGCGAAGCCGGAAGAGGCGGTTACGCGCACGTTTTGTGGTACCTGAGCCTGTTTTAAACAAGCCCACTGCCTTGGGATGATTCTGAACTCATTACCGACTGCAGTGAAATTGAAGGGCTAAGTTTTGCGTTTTGCGCAGTGATTTTAAACCTTGGGTTTCGCCCTCCCGGGCGAGTTACTTTTCTTTGTTTGGGCAAAGAAATACCGATACAGCGGGCACACGTGAGTAACCAAAAGAAAGCCCAGCCCCACCTCCGCGCCACATCAAATCCACTGAGGCTTAAATTCCGTCATTCCCGCGCACACGGTGAATGACAAAGATGGAGCGAACGTAATACCTCACACAGCACAAACGAAATCGGCCCCAATCCTGTTCAGGGTTGGGGCCGATCTGTTTTCAGGTCCGGGCGTTCCCGGCTGCTGTATCAGGCGCTGGCGTTGGCGCTACCGTCAGTGCCGGTCTCCTCTTCCTGCGCCTTGACGATGCGGGCGTCGCGGCTGTCACCTTCGGGGCGCAGGTGCGGGCCCCAACCGTTGCCGGTGTCGTAGGTACCAAACAGCCAGTCGTAGAACAGGGAGATGGTGGCAAAGTTACCGCCGGTGAAACGGGAGTGGTGTACGTGGTGCATGTAGGACATGTAGTTCAGGTACTTGAACGGGAAGCGGTCCTCATTCATGCGGTCGTGGTTGTGCAGGTTGATCTCGGAGAAGGCGATACAGGTGATGGCGATGGTGATTACGCTGAAGTCACCCATGATCAGGCCGGTCAGACCGATGGTGGCACCGTAGAGCAGGACACCGGCGCAGGTTTCAATGGGGTGCAGGTAGTTGGAGTCCTGGCGACAGGGGTTGCGCTGCTGGTGATGCACGGCGTGTACCCAAACCAGCGGGCCACCATCGTGAAACAGGAAGCGGTGTACCAGATAGTAGAAGAAGTCATACACCATCAGGATAACGAACACATCCAGCAGGATCTCCCACCAGGCCTGGGATTCGGTGGTGATGACCCATGGAATAATGACAAAGAAGTTAATCAGCAGTGCGGTAAAGCCCCAGCGCTTGCTGCGGTTCTGGACGGGGTTGTAGTAGCTCTTCTTGACCTGCTGGGCCGCTACCTCTTTGTTGGTGCGGGATACTTGCCCAAAGGCCGGTACCAGTTTCAGCACCAATGATGCGGCGAAAGGAATCGCCAGCACCGCGATCATGACGTAGAACGCTGCCAGCCACTGGTAGCTCTCGGTTGGGTTTTGCATTGGCAGAAAGTCCATGACTGCTTTCCTCTTATGATGTTTATCTGTTATCCCGCCAACCCGGGGCTCTCTCTCACCCGGCGCCGCCCGGAAGGAGCTGGCGGCTGTTGGCTGGTCCGGAGCACCGCTGGTGCAACCATGAACAGATAGTAAACCACAATTGTCGGAATCGTCAATTAAGTATAACTAACCTTTGATTGAGCCAGATCAAGAAACCCCGACTTTGCTCTCGCCGGAGCCGAAAACCAAGTTATCTCCATGTTTTTATTGAAGTTATTGAAGCCAAGGGTGAGGAAAACGACACCCGGAGATGGTTAACCCGGGTTGTCGATCAGAGCTGGCTACTGTGGTTCAGGAGGGTGTAACGGTGGCGGGCCGCTGGCTGCTCAGGAGAAGCTGCCCAGGTGGATAGCTCCTTGCGGAGGCTGTTGCAGTACCTGCCAGAGCAGGTCGCAGAGTTCTACCGGATAGAGTTTGAGCTGCGGCAATCGCTCGCGATGGACCCACTCCACCGACTGCACGATATGCTCGTCACCGGCCCCCTGCAGGTTGTCGGTGGTGACCTCCCCGCTCCAGCCTGTGATGCGGTAGAAGAGCTCAACGTGGTAGGTGTGGGAAAACTTCTCGTAGAACTCCCGCACAAACACCAGCTCGCCAACATTCACCTCAAGGCCACTCTCTTCCAGCAGCTCGCGGCGGACAGTCTCTACCGTAGAGCCATCCTCACCTTCAAAACCGCCTCCGGGTGGACCCCACCATTCGACACCGTTATGACGGTGGCGGACCAGCAGGATGTGGTCGCCGTCAACGACTAGCCCAGCGGCGCGTATGCGATGTTTCATGTAGTTCTACAACCGTTGCGTTACCACCGTTCAAGAGCCCCGATAGTAACACCGATAGCCACTCCATGGCGTTTATGAGCTGCCGTTTGCTGGCCGGTAAGTGCCCCCTAGCCCGCAGGCGACCTCATTTTGTCCAGAATACGGGCGCAACGCAGACCGTCGCTGAAGTCCGGTGCCAGCGGCCCGGCCGTTGCAATCGCCTGGCAAACCTCTGCCGCCCAGGCTTTCATCGCAAGCGGGATCACATAGCCACCAACGCCCTCGACTACCTGCTCGTCACCACTGACAGGCTTCAACTTCAGGCTGCCATCCGGCAGGCACTCCAGGCTGCCTTCACTGCCCAGTACCACTATTCTCGGAGCCAGATTCACCGGTGCCGCGAAGGCGGTATCCAGGGTAGCGGTCATACCATTGGCAAGACGGAACTGGGCGATTAATGCATCCTCGGCAGTGCATTCAAACTGCTGCGATTGCTGGTCACCGGCACCTTGCCGCACCGGCACATCGATACGGGGCAGGCACTGCACCTCGCTAATCTCACCGAACATCCAGTGCAGGGCATCGACAACGTGACTGGCGTAAGCCCCGATCCAGCCCCCTCCCCGATTTTTGTCACACAGCCAGCCGTAGGGGCGGTCGCGCCCGAAATTCATGTAGGCACTGCAGGCGTAATGTTGGGGGGTGCCAATGGCGCCGACATCCAGCAGCTCTTTCAGCTTCTGCCGCTGGGGCTCAAAGCGGAACTCAAAGTTGAGGAAGTGACGTACCCCGGCCTGTTCGGCCAGCTGCAGCATCTGTTCCGCTTCAGCGGCATTACAACCAAAGGGTTTGTCACACAGCACATGACACCCATGTTCCGTGGCCCACTGCACGTGTTGCAGGTGCATAAAGGGTGGCGAGTGAATAGACACCAGGTCACAGGAACGGGAAATGGCTTCCTTCACTGCGGCTTCATCCCGAGGCGAAACCACCTGCACCTCACAACCATTCGCCTCGAAGGCTGGCGCGACCGAGTGTTTACCGAAGCCGGTTCCTATAACCACTACTCTCATAAGACGTAACCAATCCCGCTAGTTGTTGTTCTCAGCTTTAACGATAAGCGGATAAGACATTACCACACTTGCAATGGTGATACCTGCGAGTTCCCCGGGAGAGTCCGCAAAGTTATGCAAACCGCGGCAGGCGTTGCTGCAGGAGTCCCCCCAACAGTCGGGATATCGGTACAAAAACTGTGACCGCTCTGAAGAATGACGTGGCAGAAGTGTTCGGGCTAAATCGGTCCCGGATGACAGAGGCTGTCAGCCCCCGATCCATAAAGTCAGGCACCGGTCGACGCCGGTGCCTCGGGAGACAGAGTTGTTGCAGTGCACAACAAAAAGGCAGGATTACTCGCCCAGATCCATCTTGACCAGTGCCTTACCGGTGGTAGCGCCGGACATCAATCGACCAAAAGCTTGTGGCGTATTGGCAAGCCCTTCGGTGATGTCCTCGACCACCTTGATCTTACCTTCCCGAATCCACTCTTCCAGCTGTGCAAGGGCAGCAGGCACCTTGTCGTGATAGGTGAATTGCAGGAAACCCTGCAAGGTCAGCTGGCGCGCGACCACCTCCCACAGATTGGTAATAGGGTTGCGATTATCCGTCTGGTTGTAATCGGCAATCATGCCGCAACAGACAATACGGCCGTAGGCCTTCATCGTTAACAACATGGCATTGAGGATAGCGCCACCTACGTTATCGTAGTAGATATCCACTCCTTCAGGTGCCAGCTCCTGAACAGCAGCAGCCAGATCTTCCGTGGTTTTGTAATTTATCGCGCCATCAAAACCAAACTCTTTGGTAATCAGGTCGGCCTTTTCGTCGCTACCGACAAAACCAATCACCTTGCAATTACGCTGCTTCGCGATCTGCCCCACCATACTGCCGGTCGCCCCTGCAGCGGCACTGACAACAATTGTCTGCCCTTCCTTGATCTGACCCACTTCGTGCAGACCACAGTAGGCCGTGGTGCCAGAGCCTCCCAGGGGCCCGACGTAATACGACAGTGGAATACCCTCTTTGGGCGTCAGCTTTTCCAGCAGGATTGCACTGTCATCAACGACGGAGTAATCCTCCCACTGGTTCAGGGCGAAGATGATGTCCCCTTCCTGAAATTTCTCATTTTTCGAGGCAACCACACGAGCCACCGTTGGCCCCTTGATCACACCGCCAATGGGGATAGGCGGGAAATAGGACTCCTTGCCCTCGAGCCAGCCGCGAATAGCCGGCTCCAGCGACAGATAAAGGTTCCGGACCAAAAACTGCCCTTCGGTAATCTCTGGCAAAGGGGTCTCGACCAGACTGAAATGCTCTGGCGTGGGATTGCCATGAATAAGGGATGTGAGTGTAATCTGGCGATTGATTGGCATAGTATGTATTTCTTTAGTTATATAAGTGTACAGGGCAACACTAATTACCCCCTGCGACAGACCCCGGCAACACAAGCAACCTGTCCGCCGCATCAAGGCACCGACTCCGGAACCGCCAAGTATCCAACAAGACGTCACACATCTTAAACACCAGAACACTATAAAACAAACCTGACTGTCTTATTTAAAAATAAAATGATATTTGGTTTCGGAAAGTAACAATTCACCTTGGGTCGAGTAACACAATATTTTCCTTCAGTCCGGACCGTCCGCTCCGAACAGCAATATCATTTCGCTATATAAGTAATGCCATTTAATTTTAACGCTTGATGATCTTTCCTCGCTGCACGCCACCAACCCCGTGCCGAACCGGAATTCCCCCTTCAATCTGCAGGCAGACTCCGACTATCGCTGGACATCAACCACAAAATTATTACAAACCGTCCTGTTGGTTTTTTTACATCATGGTGCTACAGTTCGGCCAACGTCATCAGAACAATGACCGACCGCCAGAGTAGTAAAAGAAATACGGTAATCACCAACTCGTCATAAAGTTAATAAACGAGGTTATAACAAATGAAGAAGAGCAAGCTTTCATTACACATCGCCATGGCGATAGGGACTACCATCAGCACGCCCCCCCTGGCACTTGCCGCTGAACAAGCCGCCATGCGAGGCGGTATTGAAGAAGTTGTGGTTACCGCCCGTAAACGGGAGGAAACCCTGCAGGACGCTCCCCTCACGGTAAGTGCCATATCCCAGGATAAGATCGAAAAGTTTGATGTCACCAGCATTGAAAAAATTGCTGCTGTGTCGCCACAGTTTTTCGTGGGACGATCCTCTAACGGCTCTGGTGCGCAGATGACATTGCGCGGAATTGGCTCCAGCTCTACCAGTATTGGTATTGAGCAATCTGTCGCTGTGATCCTTGATGGAGTCTATTATGGCCAGGGCCGGGTTCTTAACGAAGGCATGTTCGACCTGGCTCAGATCGAACTACTGAAAGGCCCTCAGGCGCTGTTCTTCGGTAAAAATGCCACCGCCGGGGTAGTGTCCCTGACAACCGCCAAGCCCACTGACGAGTTTGAGGCTACGGTTAAGGCGGGATATGAATTTGAAGCCGAGCAAAGCCGTGTAGAAGGTGTCCTTTCCGGGCCACTGACTGAAACTGTCGGCGCGCGCCTGGCAGTGCGTTACAGCGATATGGACGGGGGTTACTTCGCCAACAAATCGACAGCCCAGCCTTACGATGCCTATGATGTAGCGACCGGGAATACTGTTTCGGACATATCTCCGGCGGACAACCGTGACGCCCCGGGCGAAGAAGAGACCCTTGCCCGCCTGACCATCAGTGCTGATCCCACTGACGAATTGTCAATGACCTTTACTGCGGCCATGACCAAATCTGAGGTCAGCAACTCATCCTGGAACTACACGGCCTACAACTGCCCCAACGGCGTTGGCGGCATCAACCCGAACCTGCGCTGTGGCGATAACTTTGTCATAACCCAGAACCGGATGCCGTCGCTGCTGGCCAACAGCCTGCCTCATGCGCGCAGTAATGGTGACCTGTTCAACGAATACGACTCTCACTCGCTGACCGCCAACATTGAGTATTCTCTGGAAAACTACACCATTACATCGGTCAGTAATTATCAGTACAACGAAAATACCTTTGGCCTCTCCGGTGATTTCCAATCCATCCCCACAGCGACTTTTGCCACAGAAGAAAGCAGCTGGAAGGCCCTCTCGGAAGAGCTGCGCCTTGCCAGTGAATTCTCCGGTGCCTTCAACTTTATGCTGGGTATCCTCTATCAGGAAACGGAGCGGGAGTTCGACCAATGGGTTTCTACCGCCGGACTGATGAACAGCGCAGCCCCGGATCCCAGCCTGGTTTACGTGGCTTCACAGAAGCAGAGCTTTACCGACGGCAAGACCGTATCGCCATTCTTCCAGGTAATGTATAGCGTCACTGAAGATGTGGAAGTCAGCCTCGGCGCCCGCTACACCGATGAATCCAAGGAATCGGAGTTTGTGCACCCGTACAACAACCCCGGCCTGGGCGGCATCTGGCGTACCAATGAAGTAGCAGTGGGCGACCAGAACTTCAGCGAGTGGTCTCCTGAAGCCACCGTGAGCTGGCAGATGACTGGCGATGTAATGGGCTACATTTCCTACAAAACCGCCTACAAGTCCGGTGGATTTTCCAACAGCGGAATCTTTTCAGCGGACTTTATGGGTGGCTCTGAGTCGGACTTCACTTTTGACCCTGAAACCGCCAAAGGTTTTGAAGCCGGTATCAAGTCAACCCTGCTGGACAATCAGGTGCGCCTGAACTTTACCGTGTACCATTACGAGTACGATGACCTGCAGGTGGACTTCTTCAACTCTCCGACCTTTGCATTCATCACCCTCAATGCCGGTTCTGCGACGACAGAAGGCTTCGAAATTGAGGGTGAGTACGCGCCCTTCTCCATTCCCGGCCTCAGCATTCGCAGCACCCTCGCCTACAACAAGGCGCGCTACGATGACTTTATCGCGCCCTGCTGGGCCGGACAGACCGTCGCACAGGGATGTAACGCAATTGTAGCGGGAACCAACGGCACTCCAGGACAGGACATCAGTGGCGAACCTACTGCCATGGCCCCGGACTGGACCGCGTCACTGGGTATCAACTACGACAACTACTTCTCCAATGGCTGGGGATACGGTATCAGTCTGGACGCGCTCTACACCGACGACACCAACCCTTCAGCGTTCGCCAACCCGCACGCCGCACGTGATGCATACACCACCATTGGTGCCAGCATGTACCTGGCAGGCGTGGATCGCGAGTGGGAAGTACAACTGCTGGGCAAAAACCTCACTGACGAGCACATTGTCGCCGGCGTGGTTGACGGCCCAAGCACTCCCGGAGCTGGTGGCGAGTATGCCGATCAGATTGGCCATACCGGACTCCCCCGTACCGTTGCGCTGCAGTTTACCTATCGCTTTCAGTGATCCCCTCGCCATCCGCTGAAGATGGCACCCCGGAGCTGGCGGAGCAATCCGCCAGCTCCTCTCCCCCCCTCATTTCCCGACCGTGTCCGCTCAAAGCCTGCACACGCTCAACCCGGGAGCCCCCTGGAACAGGCGGCTACCCCTGGCAACCACAGTACAACACACAACACTGAGACAGCACCGACGTCACAGCTGCGCCATGCATCAGGCGACCTGCACACACGATGAGAAGTAGGGGTAAACGGAACGGACGAGCGAAAGAAATGCTGGCCGGAAACGGCCGCAAGCGCTGGAATTCAATCAGCCAATTACCGGCACGCAGAGCCCTTCTGGATTACATGCCGGCAACAACGGGCAACTTATTGTTCAGGAGACCTCGACCTCGATAAAGTCATCCACAATACGGGTGGCAAAGGTTTTCAGGGGTACATTGGTCATTTGTCCCTTGGGTACACCGGTTTTGAGATCAAACATCACACCGTGCAGGGGGCAGGAAATAAAGCAGTTTCTGATACGCCCACCTTCCAGCTTTGCTTTCTGGTGTGTGCACAGATTCTGTACCGCGTAGATATCACCCTTGGCGTTACACACCAGTATATCTGTGCCATCTATCTCAACAGCCCTGGCCTGACCAACCTCCAGCTCGGCGACGGGGAAAAGTCGTGTAAACGATTGGCTCATAGAGAAACCACCTCTTGCTTCAATATTATTCTAATCGGGTTCGGGTCCCGACAAACCGGCCTCTTTCCCGGTCGGGCTCTACCACCCCGCAACCATAACACAAACAATCAACATTGTCTTTTTTTAAATTAAGGCCCGCTACTCGCGAGCCCACAGATTACGTCGAACCTCCTTGACTTTTATTTAGAGCAACCGTAAAACATACAGTTCTGATTGTTATCTTCCGGGGCCTTCATTCCTGACGAGACAACACCCCAATCACTGACGAGAGAGCTTTACATGTCTGATAACAATAATGATGTCGACAAAGCCGGGCTATCCCGGCGCCAGTTAATGGCGGGCATAGCCTCCGCCGCCGTTATCGGCGCCTCAGGCCGTAGCCTGGCAAACGCCCCCAACGCCCGGGAGATGACAGAGCTGCCTGAGCAATGGGATATGGAAACAGACATCGTCTGTGTTGGCAGTGGCGCCGCCGCGCTGACGGCAGCGGTAACCGCCACTCACGGCGGCGCCAACGTCATTGTTCTGGAAAAGGCGCCGGTCACCGGAGGTACCACCGCCAAATCCGGGGCAGTCTTCTGGATCCCGAATAACTATGCACTCAGGAGCCACGGGGTTAAGGACGAGCGGACAGCGTGCCTGCAGTACCTCTGCCGCTATGCCCACCCTACCCGCTTTGATGCCGAAGCACCGTTTATGGGACTGCAGGAAGCCGATTTTGCAAAAATCGCGGCCTTCTACGACAACGGTTCGGAGATGGTCGACTTTGTACGCAAGTCCGGCGCCCTGAACGTCGGCGAGTGGCGGCTGTGGGATCTGGATCAACCGGCTCCGGACTATCTGGACCACGCCCCTGAAAACAAGGTGCCTTCGGGACGCGCACTCACGGTGTACGACACGGCCGGTAATGCCGCCTGGGGCTACGGCATGATTGAGCAGTACGAGAACTGGCTGACTCAGCGCAATGTCAAAATCTACACCTCATCCCCGGTAACCCGCATCATCCAGCAGCAGGGGAAAGTGGTCGGTGTCGCCTTCGGCCAGGCCGGAGCGGAGAAAACCGTGCGCGCCCGGAAAGGGGTCATCTTCGGCACCGGCGGCTACGCCCACAATATCGAGCTGATCCGCCAGCACCAGGATATGTTTGTCTACGGCTCCTGTGCCCAGCAGGCCGCTACCGGTGATTTTATACAGATGACGAAACCTCTCGGCGCACAACTGGGGAACCTGGCCGGCGCCTGGCGCGGTCAGGTGGTACTGGAACAGGCGTTGCAAAACCGCGCCGTCGGCACGGGTATGTTCGTCCCCCCCGGTGACTCAATGATAATGGTGAACAAGTACGGCAAACGGGTGGTCAACGAACACCGCAACTACAACGACCGCACCCGGGTGCATTTCACCTTCGATGAAAACAATGCCGATTACCCTAATCAACTGCTGCTCATGGTTTACGACCGTCGGGTCGCGGAGACCACGGGGCCCAATAACGGCCTGCCACCGGTACACAGCGGGGCCAGCCATGTTATCAGCGGTAACAGCCTGAATGAGCTGGGCAGCAACATCCGTAAGCGCCTGGCGCAATTAAGCAGTAAAACCGGTAATTTCCAGTTGCATGAGAGCTTCAGCAGCAATCTGAAAGAGACCGTTGAGCGCTTCAATGCATTTGCCAAAACCGGTACGGACCTGGATTTTGCCCGCGGTGATTATGCCTACGACCGGGCGTGGCACCCGGTATGGACCATGTTTCAGGCCGACAAGGGCTTTGAAGAAAACCCCTACCCGAATGCAACCCTGTATCCGCTGGCAGACAAAGGCCCCTACTACGCCATCATCCTTGCCCCGGGCGTTCTCGATACCAATGGCGGGCCACTTACGGACCACAACGCACAGGTACTGGGTCCCGACTACCAACCGATTCCCGGGCTCTACGGTGCGGGTAACTGCATAGCCAGCCCCTCTCACAATGCCTACTACGGAGCCGGCGCCACCATCGGCCCGGCCATGACCTACGGCTTTATTGCCGCCAGGGCCGCGCTGGCGGCAAAGGAGGTGTAATCCATGATCCGCTATTCTGTTGCAGGGGTTACCCCCCTGCTCCTGCTGGCGCTGGCGCTGGCGTTGCCAGCCTCCCTCGCCCAGGCAGACGACGGCGTAGCTGTTTCCTGGACGAGAGAGGTCGTACCGATTCTGAAGCGACGCTGCGCCGTCTGCCATATCACCGGCCAGGAACCCGGCGGCATGGCATTGACCCCGGACAGTGCTTATGCCTCAATCGTCAACCAACCCTCACAGCAGAGCCCGCTGAAGCGGGTGGAACCCGGTGCGCCGGAGCAGAGTTACCTGTTGCATAAAGTGCGGGGCACTCAGGCGTCTGTGGGTGGGGAGGGAGACAATATGCCGTACCAGGCGCCGCCGCTGCCGGAGGCCCAGGTGAAGCTGATCCAGGCGTGGATAGCACAAGGTGCCCAAGACAACTAAGCCAGGAAAGCGGTCATTTGCAAGGCCGCTGAAGTCCATATATGCCAGCCATTATTGATCACGACCAGCGGCGCTCGGAAATAGCCAGTGCCGTGGAAGCCATCGTCTCCCGCACCGGGGTGCAGACGGTAACCATCCGCGAGGTGGGGCGTGAAGCAGGCTTCAGCCCTACCGTCATCAGCCATTACTTCCAGAACAAGCTGGAGCTGATGACGTTTACCTACGTCAACGCCCGCCTGCGCTCCATCCGACGCGTGGAGGAAAAGCTCTCGGAAGGAGCCACTCCCTTCACGTGCCTCGCTGAGTGCCTGCCCACCGATGCCGCACGGCAATCGGAGTGGAAAGTCTGGTTTGGCTATTGGGGGATGGCGGCCGAAAACCCTTCACTGATGGAAGAGCAGCACAAAGGGGTTAAGGAATCCTGGTCGCTATTTAGTCGTGTATTCACTGCTGCCCGGATCCGCGGGGAAATTGCGGCAGATACGGACATCGGCTCTCTGGCGACACGGGCACAATATCTGCTGGATGGCATTGCCTGCCTGGCGCTGCAACAACCGGAACAATGGCCGGCGCAACGACAACGTGACACCTTCCAGGCTGAACTGGAGCTGGTGCCGTAATGACTGTGGAGCTCAGGCGCCCTCGCATCTATTCCCGGGCGCCTGAGCACACCGCAACCTACATCTCCGGCACCGGTGCGTCAGGGTCATCCGCCAGATAGTAGTTCACCAGGTTGTGAAAATACTGGTTGGCCCGCTCGTTGCGGCCAAACACCACATTTTCAAAGGCGCCGGACTCCAGCCCTTTTTGCACCTTCAGGCCAACGCCATAGTCTTCCTCCTCCACCACCTTCCAGATCCAGTCAATGGTCTGGATCAGGGCGTCACGTTCCTCGCCTTCCAGCTTGTTCTTGTTGAGGTAATAGACGATGGTGCGGTTTTCAGACACCGTGGGGCCGGGAATGATCTGGGCGATCTGGGTCAGTTCAGGTGCCACAAAAATTGAGACATTGGGAAACAAGGTGCGAATAAAATCGTAGCCATTGTTTTCATACTGATGACGCTCATTCCCGGGCACTTCCTTGAGCTTGCCGATACTGCGCTGCGGGAAGCCGATCAGGGTGTGCGGCCCATAGCAGTCAAATTCCATAATATTGGAGAAGCTGCGCGGGTGAATGGTATCCGGATGCGCGGCCGCAAAATGGTAGCCTTCCAGGTAGCCGTCGTAGGCCACTTTCCAGTTGGCGCCCTGCATCACCCGGGTGCCGTAGAAGGTATGATCGTTGAAACCGAGCAATTCGATATCTTCAATCATACCGCCGAGGTAGCCTTCAAAATCGACGTCCAGACCGGGGGTCAATACCGCGAAGATCAATCCTGCACGCTCGTAGGTGGGGAGCTGGGTCAGTCCCAGTGATTTCTTATCCACATCGCCGAATTTACCGGCATCCGCCACACCCCGCAGGCTGCCGTCACCACTGAAGCTCCAGCCGTGATAGGGGCAGGTGAACACCCCTTTGTTACCGGTGCCCTCTTCCGCCACCAGCATGCCGCGGTGGGTGCACACATTCAGCATCACCCTGGCGCTGCCGTCGCGCTGACGCACAACCAACAGGGGCATATCCAGAAACTGGATGGTTTTGTAGTCACCGGCTTCCGGAATCTCGTGGCTCAGGCCGATCAGGATCGGCTGCCTGCGGAATATCAGCGCCATCTCCCGCTCCCACCGATCTGCATCGGCGTAAGCAGAGACAGGAACCTGCATAGGGCTGGGCGCCTGATCGGTGGTACCCTCATCCACATGCTGAATCATGCGGGCAATGATGCGATTGTAGTTATCCTGGATAGTCATCGTTGAACGCCTCTCTGAATGCGTTTTTTGGCACGAATTAGTGACCTGGCAGTTCGACTCTGCCAACCGACGCCACGACATATTTTTTGTCGTCCATTGAGACCACATCGACGTCTGCCAGGGCGTTCAGGAAATGAGTGATGTGATCAGCGGTCAGGTGATTATTGAGGTCTTCTTCTGTGTCCCACTCTTCGCTGATCCAGACTACGCAGTCATCGACCAGGTCACGGGCCATGGCGTAGAGCGTACAGCCTTTCTCCTGGCGTGTGGGCTCTACCAGTGCGGCCGCCAACTCACAGAAACGATTGGCATCGTCAAGGCTACCCAGCTGAACGCGTGCTGATACTGCTAACATCGTACTATCCTCTTATATTTATTTCGGTCTGTTGTAAATTATAGTTGCGCTGCACCGACTTCAGAACCTGCCATATTGGCTAGGTTTTACGGTCTCATCCGTTGCGGGGAGGATTGCCCACCCGGCCTCGACGAGCACTGACCGAAGCCCTGCATCGACTTCATGAGCGGCCTCTGATGCTGACAGCAGGTCCAGCCTGTCTGAGAAAATTTCCGGGCCAATACTGCGGATACAGTTCTGCTGTTTCAGCAACTGACACAGTTCCGCCAGATTTCCCCGCCCCTGTCCCGGAGGCAGGCGAAAACGCAGACACTCCTCCAGCAGTGACAGGGCGGAGCGTCGCCTGTCGACATCCGCCAGTTGAACGCAGGTAATGGCGTGGTCGGGCAAACTGGCCAGTTTGCCGATATCGGCATCGCCACGCAGGAAATGCCAGCTATCGAACAGCACCCCGGTATTGGGCGCCGAGGAACGCCGCACGATATCCCAGGCCAGGCCTACGCTGGGAATACCCCACATGGGAATAAACTCCAGGTCGACGTGAATCCCGAGGGCGGCGGCTCTTTCGCAAAACGCTGCAAAACCGTCAGCAAGCTGGCTGACATCAAACTGGCCCGGCTGGAATGCACCGGTGGCACAAATGGATTTCAGCCCAAGTTCATGGCAAATTTCGAGGCACTCATCGGCGGAAAAATTGAACACCGCCTTGGCCTCTTCTGCGAGATCGCCGTGATAACGCAGCGGCGCCCAATCGGTAAAGCCGTCATAGTGCCCCAGGGAAATGCCATGGTCTTTCGCCATGGCAGCGATGGCTGGCAACGAGTACTGCCGCTGCAACTGGCGTACGGTTAATCCCCCTATGGGCAGGTGAGTAAAGCCGCCCTCCTGTGCTGCCACCAGCTGTTCCCTATAGGAATGGGTTTTTACGCACGCAGGCCACAGGGCATATTCCATAATGAGAACTCAGTACTCAGCTCGATTGGCCGCCTGTTCAAGGCCGGTGAACATCAACTGATAGGCTGCCGAGAGAAACTGTCTGGCATCTTCTTCACGGCCAGGCTCAGTGACAAATTCCGAGTGATAGGTCAGCCGGCAGCGGTCTGCCCCATTCTCTATGACCTTGCCGGTAGCCTGATATTGAATAATTCCCGCCGGCTTGTCACAGACGATAGAGAGCTTGAGGGTGCGATTGGCAGGGTCCAGGAAGTCCAGTTGTTCGCTGACGGGGTGTGGCATTCCATGATTGTAGATATGACGGATAACACCGATGCCGCTCCCCTCAATCTCAACCCTCTCAATATCCACAGGGCCGTTTTTTGGCCACCAGGCTTCTATATCCTCATAGTTCTCAAGAAATGCCCATACTGCAGAGGCGGGTGCGTTTATATCGTGATGAATATCAAAGGTTTCCATGGGGAAAAATACCGTTATTGAATTCTGATTATGGCTACAAAGCTCAGAAAATTGCGGATCAGGAGCAGGATTTCCTTGCCGCATCCAATGCTTGCTGGCTCTGAGCATCAACGGGCTCAAGCGCCCAGTTAATACCTCGCCGCAAGAGGGTATAGAAAACCGGTAAATCCCAGGCGCAGCGGTCGACCGTAGGCCAGAAATCCATCAATGGCTGCATGTCATAGTGGTGACGGCAGTGCCCAAGGGTCAGGTAGAGCACAGCGCCCTCACCCATTTTGTGGATATAGAACACCGGGTGGCGCCCATGCTCCCAGTGGTCTTCTTCGAATCCCGGAGCGTCTCCCTCAAACTCCGTATCCAACAGCACCTCGAGGTCACCGTAGGTTTTCATCAAGTAGAGCTCGTCAGTACTTTCGAAGGGCTCAATATCCTTAACCAGCGGATGGGAGGGATTCTTGACCGACACCGTGTAAGGGGCAATGGGCGGATGCGAGCGGAACATGGATCCCAGAGTCTCGACAAAATGCGGCGCCCAGTCGGGGGTGCCGTACACGCCGTTGGACATCAGGCGTATGATTGAGTTGGTGCCGTGCAGGGCGTACCAACGCCCGCCCTCCTGGACCCAGCTACGCAGTGCCTCCTGAGCTGCAAGCGACGGTACCACATTGCAGGTGTAGCTGATCAGGATGTCCGCTTCGGCCAGCGCGTCCAGATTTTCATAGTCCTCGAAAACCCTGACCCGAATACGTTGATCCTCGGCCAGTAATTTGAGGAGTTCAAGCCGAGCAAAATCAATATCGTGCCAAACCCCGCCGGCAACCAGTACACAGTTAATCCTGCCTGCTGTGTTTTCATGCTTGTTCATCGCTCACCTCTCTTTGCCGCCATCAGGTGACGACCGGCAACGCGGCCAAAATAGGAGCCAGGCCCAAGGCTCATGCCACTGGCGTAACTCTTCCCGCTTTTCGGGATATGGGCCGCACAGGCACCCGCTGCGTACAGGCCGGCAACCGGCACGCCCTGCTCACTCAGTACCTGAGCATGTTCATTGGTCTTCAGGCCTCCCAGTGTCATAAACAGGTACACTGAGCGACTGAAGGAGATATCAAACGCCGCATAAGGCCCCTGATCCAGGGGCTTCACCCATTCCGGGTGTTTCATGTAATCAGGATCGAGCCCCTCGCGCGCTGCACGGTTATATCGGTCCATCGTCGACACCAACGCCCCTTTCGGGATACCCAACCCCTGTTCCATTTCGTCGATCGTCTCATAACCATCTATTAACTCATGACGGGCCGACTCAATTTCCGGATAGGCAAAGATCTCCGCGTCCACAATGAGAAAGGCGCGCTGGCCCTGTTGCTCACTGATAAACGCTGCCGTGCGGCCGTGGTAACTGTCTTCCGCCACAAAGCGCTGGCCGTCAGTGTTAACAATAATACCTTTGATCAACTGCCCCGGTGGGTAGATGGACGCCGTAGCAATAAACTGATCCATTGCCTCGGTTGTCCCGCCGGCGAGCTCACCCGCCTGTATCCCACTGCCGTCAGTGTAGGAGCTTCCCAGCGCTTCAGCGGTGGGGCTGAGTTGCGTCAACTTCTCCTGCACCATATCGGCATTCATTGCAAAGCCCCCGGTGGCGAGCACAACGCCACGACGGGCGCGCACATAACGGGACGAACCATCCTGCATAAACCTGACCCCGCACACCCTGCCGCTGTGGTCCAGAATGAGAGCCTCCAACCGACTGTCATAACTCGCCCGCACACCCTCGGCCTCACAACGTGACAGCAAGGGCTGCATGGCCGCATTGCCCGTGCTCTCACCTTCCCCTGTGACCTGGTGACCACGCGGTACGGGTGTTGCGATCTCCCGGTAAGGCCATACCTTCTCATTGCCGGTACTGAGCAATCCCTCGGTCCCCAACAGAAATACCGCCTTATCCTTGTAGCAGCTACGCTCGAACGGGACGCCCTGCGCTTCCAGCCAGTTAAAGTGCTCGACATTGTCATCGCAATAACGCCGAATCAACGCTGCACTTTCGGTGCCCATACTGGCGGTCATAAAGCGATACATATTCTGGGCGTCGTCGTCATAGCCGCAGGCCTTCTGAACCTCGGTTCCACCGCCCAGATAGAAGAGACCTGAGGATAACGCACTGGCACCACCGCCGGCACTGGCTCGCTCCACCACCAGAACATCGGCGCCCTTGCGGCGAGCTTCCAGTGCAGCACATGCGCCGGCTATGCCATAGCCGACGACTACAACATCCGCATCTTCGTCAAAGAGGCTCACTTGCTCGAAGTGCTCTACAGATATCTTGCTCATGGGAAAATTCAGTCCTCTTTAAAATGCAGGTCGGATGGGATCACTACCATTCCAATCGACTGCGGCAGCGCGAATGCGGGCAAAAAAATCGTCGTGCGCCTCATTCTTCTCGATCAGCTCTACCATACAGCCCACGGTTCCTGAGGTGTCTGCGTAACAAAAGCGCTTGCCACCAAAACTGCCACTGAAGGCCACTTCAGCACCGGTAGCGGTGTATTCCGCCAGATCCCGGTCGTAGTTGTCGGTATAGATAGCCATGTGATGGAAGCCACTGGTGCCAGCGGGAACCGTATCCCGGTAAACCGAAGGCGTGTCATTGTGCTGACAGACCAACTCCAGCTGGATATCACCCATTTGCGCCAGCGCATAGGAAACATCCAGTTGCGTTGGCTGGCCGCGATAGACCTGATCTTCAATGGTGACTCCCTGAACCAGGAAAAAAGGTCCGATCCCGGCCGAATTCAGCCAGTGCTCCATCGCCTCGTGAATATCATCCACAACGAAACTCACTTGCATAAACGAGCGGTTACTGAAAGGTATTATCATGAGGTCAGCTCCGGTAAAGGGAGTACAGAGTCGTACTCATCGACATAAAAGAATCTGTTTTTCTTACGATCGAAAAGCACCTCTTCGTCGGCAGCAATTTCGTCGGCTATGACTTTCGCTGTTAAAAGTTCGCTACATCGGGTGAAGACATCAAGGTCGGGATACCATATTTCAAGAATAACATCGCAGTCCTGCTCGGGAATCTTCCCCGTCAGTATGTCCGGCATCGCCGTCAAATAGCGTCGGCTGTATTTGACGGCGTACCCGGACAGGTACTTTTCACCCAGAATCCGATGGTGCTTTTCGTAGTAGGATCTGAACTCTTCCGGGGACAGCCCCGGGTGGCGCCTGAGCAAGCCAATCACTTTATACACAGCTCACACCATTTTTATAATTGTTATGGAACGGTCAGTCATTGTCATGGAAAGTCCGGCTTTAAAGTTTCACCAGCTGCTTGCCGAAATTTTTACCGGCGAACAGGCCTGCCAGAACCTCAGGGCATTGTTCGATTCCGGCAACAATATCTTCTTTGACTTTAATATGCCCCTGATCCACCCACTGCTTCATCTCAGCGATGGCTTCTGGGAAACGTTCCATATAGTCAAGCACCAGAAAACCTTCCATACGCGAGCGCCTGATGACCAGTTGCATGTAGTTTTCCGGACCCGGAGGGATTTCTGTGCCGTAATAGCCGCTGGAAATTCCACCGCACAACACAACTCTGGCACCCAGAGCCAGATTGCCCAACACCTGATCCAGGACTGGCCCGCCGACATTATCAAAAAAGACATTAACCGAGTTTTTACACAACGCTTTCAGCCGCAACCCAACATCTTCATGACGATAATCGATGGCCTCATCAAAGCCCAAATCTTCGACCAACCAGCGACACTTCTTCTCACCACCCGCAATACCAATGACACGGCAGCCTTTCAGCTTTGCGATCTGGCCCACCACCGACCCGGTTGCACCGGCCGCGCCACTGATAACCACGGTATCTCCAGCTTTCGGCTTGCCAATCTCAAGCAAACCAAAGTAAGCGGTCATACCGGTCAAACCATAAATATGGAGTGGATAGCTGATGGGCACATCTGCCTGAATGGGTGTGATGGGAAAGACCAGTTCGCTGCCATCGCCCTGATAGAACTCCTGCCAACCGAAGCCTGCCTGCAGCCGATCACCCACCTTGTACTGCGGATGTCGTGACTCAATGACCGTGCCTACCGCCATGGACCTCATCACTTCGTCCAGCGCCACCGGTGGCAAGTAGCTGGGCAAATCGTTCAACCAGCCACGCTGTGCCGGTTCAAAGGAGAGGTATTCGGTCTTCAGCAAAAACTGTCCCGGGCCCGGTTCGCCTACGCGCCCGGAAACAAGCTCAAAATTCTCCGCCAGGACCTCTCTCCGGGGACGGCTCTTCAGTAACCATTGACGGTTTTCATACTGACTCATAAACCTGCTCCTCAAAAACATTCCGTTTTCAATTGGCCTTTAAAGAATGCAGCTCTACCCTTGCACCAATACTTGAGCCAAAAAAAGCCCTGCCCTAAGGATCCGGGCAGGGAGGGGCTCGTGCAAAGCAAAATCAGAAACTGTAACTAACTTCTGCGCCAATCTCGCGCGGAGGACGGGGCAATGAGAAACGCCACAGGGACGAATCGCCGGACCGGCTTGGGGAGACGATGTAGTCGTGGGAATAAGCGTCTTCGTCAGTCAGATTGCGACCGAAGATGGCAAACTTCCAGTTCTCAATGTCGTAGCTGATGGAACTGTCCAGCAGGCCAAACGCTTCCACGGTGGTACCCGGATGGTTGGTAAGAGTACCCTCATAGTCGTCACGCCAGCTGTAACCAACACGCCACATCAGGGTGCCATCACCCACAGCGAAGTCCATCACGGACTGAATCGAGTAAGTCAACTTTGGAGCGCGGCGGAGATCCAGCGATGTCTCATCGGCGATAATGCCATCGCCGTACAGATCAGCCTCAAAGTCCTTGTACTCAGCATCCAGGTAACCCACATTGCCGCTCAGACGCCAGAAGTCAGTCAGCAGCGCCTGTACCTCGAGTTCGGCACCGTTGAGTTCCGCTTCACCCACATTACGGATCGCCAACTGGTTTTGGTTAGCCACATTATTCGCAGGCAGCGACACCTCAATCTGCATATCTTCGTAGATCATATGGAAAAGGGTGGCATTAACCTGCAACAGCCCATCGAGCCAGGTGGTCTTGGCTCCGATTTCCCAGTTGGTCAGGGTTTCGGGCCCAAAGCCTTCTCCCAGAACATCCGGTGTGGAAGCACGCGGGGAGAAACCGCCACTGCGGAAGCCGGTGGAGTTAGTGAAGTACAGCATGAAATCATCGGTGAAGCTGTATCTGACACCCCAGCGATAGATCCAGTCATTATCGGTCCGTTCACCACCTGCATTAGGGCCAGCCAAAGTGGCACCGGAACCCGGATCTGTCACCGTGCGGCTCATGCGCTTGGTTTCAGAGATGTAACGGGCTCCCAGGGTCCAGACCAGCTTGTCATCCATCATGCGGTAATCACCTTCCGCAAAGATAGAGTGGGATTCGCCACTGGTTACGGTGTCCTCAAAGGGTGTCCAGGTCACTGAGAACGCCTGGCTCAACTGAAATGAATTTGCATCGGTTGAGGAAGAGAACACACCCGCCTGCCAGGTCAATGCATCACCGGCATCCCGCGACAGGCGCACCTCGTGGGTGAACTGCTTGAAATCACCCCAACGGTCAACGTGATAGATAGTCGCGCCAACGCCATCCATATCCGCCTGATACTGGTCGTTGGCGGTCATGAAACTACCGATGTACATCAGCGAGTAGTCGTCGGTCAGGTCTGCGGTCAGGCGGGTCATCGCCGAGGTCTTCTCGAGACCAACGTCCCCATCCCAATTGGCGTAGCTCTTGTTCCGGTCGCCACCAATGGGCTCACCCGGCTGGTCTGAGCAGGTATACCCATAGGCTGCGTAGATACCACAGAAGGCGTCCTGGCCGGGGGTAGAAGTGGCCAGGTGGGCGACTGTTTTGCCTTCCATGTTGCTGTAGTCCAGCGCCACTTCACCGGTAAACGTGTCAGACGGTTGCCACAGCAGGTGCACACCACCCCGGGTGGTATCTTTCTTACCGAGGTCACCGCTGTTGTGGCTCTCTGTGTAACCCTCACCCTGGTTAAGAGTGGCAGCGGTAAGCTTGACCGCCCAGGTATCCGAACCGTAGTTGTAGAGCACATCCAGATCCTGCTTGTCGTACTCACCGACACGCGCGCGAATCTTGCCGGAAGTTTCATTCAGCTGCGGTTTGGTTCGAATGATGTTAATCAGGCCCCCCATCACGTTCTTGCCAAACAGCGTACCCTGGGGCCCACGCAGCACCTCGATACGCTCAATGTCCAGCAAGTCAAAGACATTACCGGTACCGGTGGACAGGGGGACGTCATCGACGGCTATCAGAACGGTCGGGTCAAAGGCCTTCTCCACATCCTGATAACTCACGCCCCGGATCGAGAAACCACCACCCGCGGGGGTACCGGCTTCAATGGTGTCCATAATGACGTTGGGGGCGAACTGGGATACGGAGGTAACATCCAGCGTAAAGGCGTTTTCCACATCCATACCGGTGACGGCACTGACCGCAACCGGAACGTCCTGGGCGCCCTCCTCCCGCTTACGCGCAGTAACCACGACCTCTTCGATGGCAACGGCTTGTGCCATCTGGGGAATGGTAATGCCTGACATCCCGCCGGTCGCCATCAGCGCCAGGAACAGCTTGCTCTTCTTGAATCTCATCGCAGCTTTCACGATTCTCTCCTGATTATTTTAAATTTGGTGCGACAGTCACATCGAAGTAAAGCACAACCCATTATTTAAAACAATCAATATTGTTTGTTATATTGTGTCCAGTAGACCAAGGTAGTATGCTTTTTCTGCCTGGGGTTATTCGCCGTGCAGAACCGTAAAACTGCGCTGGACAAACAGCCACTCACCGTTAATGCGTGACAGCTTGTCGTCGTACTGGCCCCGGGGCCGCAACTCAGTTCCATCTTCCAGTACCGCCACCTCGGCGGTATAGCTTTGGACCACGGCATGATCCCCATCAACCTGGATACTACCCACGCTTTGCGCCATAAACACAAAGGGGAACAGCTTCATGGACTCGACCCAGCCTGAAACGATGTTGGCTTTGCCCTTCACCTCTTCCATGCCGGGAACAACCGGCAGGTTCCAGATGGAATCCTCGGCCCAGGTGCTGCCCCAGATCTCGGCACTGCGCTGATTGACACCGTGTGCGTAAGTATCAAGCAACTCGCGAATGGCCAGGCGATCTTCCAAAGAACCAGAAAAAGACATGATTATTCTCCTCATTGTCAGCGCCCTGTAACGCCTGGCCTCTCACAGAGGCTGACGGTCGTTTACAAGGGATAGCTGCCATAGCCACCACTCAATCTGATTGTTGTCTGTTACCCGGGGCTATGTCAGATGTGCTTTTTGAAATCTGTATTTAGTTATCGTTTATTGTTAATGGTTGTTGCTTCTGGAGCGCACTTCCAACCATTGCCGGACAGGTTAAATTATTTTTAAATCTCGCGAAAGGTTTTTAAACATTCATGTTTGACTTTTATTTAAATGGGATTACATTTGGAGCCTCGTGGTGCACGGACAGGCCCCACAGGCTAAACAAAAAATACCACTAATAGCTATTAGAAATAAGGCGGAGAGCTATATGGAAGATATAAAGATAAGACTCCAGCAACTTGAGGACCGGCAGCAGGTTCAGGACGTGATTACCAACTACCTGGTAGCCGTGGACGACCTCTCCAGTGTGGACGAGGTTCTCGATTGTTTTACCGACGATGCCGTATTTGACATGTCGGGCATAGATTACCCGGTGCTGGAAGGCATTGATAATCTGCGTGACTTTTTTACCAACGTGTTTTCAAGCATGACCCACCACGCGCATTACGCCACCAACTTCAAACTCGACCAGCTGGAGAATGACACCGCCGCCTGCCGGACGCACGTGATTGGCATGGGCATCACCAAAGACGGTGACAAAGTCCTGTTTTACCTGCAATACCACCTTCGTATGAAGCGCACAAACAGCGGATGGAAAATGTCCAATTTCCGTGGTCAGGCCCTTATGCCCCTGGACAGCTGATGACGGGGCCAGCCGGGTTGTGGATGCACTGCGGTCCAGCGTCCACCCCGGACTGCCCGCGCCTTACCCCGCTATCGGGCTAACGGCCGACTAATTGAAGTAGGCAAAGCTCAGGTCCTCTCCCCCGCGAGCTCCGTGATGGGTAAAGGCCTGATAGACATCTTCATTCCACACCTCTGAACTAGCAAAACTCTTCGACCAATCAAGGGCGAAGTACCTGTGCAGAAACTTCCAGCTGCCGCCGCGACGTTCAAACTGGTCGATATAGCGCCCGCCAACCAGCCGCTCTATTTTTTCGCCCCCCTCGAACACGGTAATCGCCGCTGTGACATACACCTCTCCCCAGGCCCGGTCGCCTGCCACGCGGTAGAGCTCATTGGAAATCGCGTGGAAGCTGCGCACCATACCCTCATTGGGCTGTGTCATCGCCACACTGTAGTCGGCGGCCGAGCCTTCGAATATGCCCACATCCACCTTTGCGTCCGGATGCCACAGTGACTGCATCAATTGCGTATCCAGCCGATCCACTGCGCGACAATACTTTGCATTCAGCTCGTGCAGCGCCTGTTTTGCCAGCAACTCGTCCAGCAGGGCTTGCTGATGGTTCATAGCACCTCCTTTTCTGCAACGGCCCCGCGCGGCTGCGCCGACGGGGCCACCGCCAGGTTACAAATCAGAAATTCACGCCCAGCTCAACGGCAACCGTTCGGCGCGGACCATTGGCTGAGAAGTTCATGACCCCCGGGGCGAAGAAGCCCGAAGAGCGATACTCCTCATCAGTGAGGTTCTTACCCCGCAGCGCGATCGACCACTTATCCGTATCAGCGGTCCAGCGTACGCTGGCGTCCAGCAGGTCCAGGTCATCAATCCGGCCCACCGGATGATTGCGGGTATCGGTATCCCTCTCACTGGTGTGCATCCAGACAATATTGAACGTGGTGTAACCTGGCCCCAGGTCGAACTCGTAGGCCGCCCCCAATGATCCCTGAACCTCCGGCGCATTGCGGAGATTCAGCCCCGATGCATCCTCCTGGCCGTTGGCCGGATTGGCGTCAAGATCGAACAGAAAATCCTCGTAGGAGGCATCCAGATAGCTCAGGGAAGCGTTCAGCGTCAATCCGTCAATTGGAATAAACACCACCTCCAGCTCCGCCCCGGAAATTTCGGCACTGGCCGCATTTTCCACCCGGGTTACCGGTGTAGCGCCTACATATACCAGCTGATCCACCTGCAGATCTTGGTAATCGTTATAGAAAACCGCCAGGTTGGTACGCAGGGTGCCATCCAGCCAATCCGCCTTAAGGCCCATTTCCCAGGTATCCACAATCTCCGGATCGTAAGGGCCAATATCTTCCGGGAAGGTAATGCGGGCGTTAAAACCACCGGATTTAAAGCCTCGTGCCTGATAGGCGTAGTACATGACGTTGTCGGTAATGTTCCAGTCTACCCCCAGGCGCCAACCCAGGTTCTCCCAGTCCTCCTTACCGCTGGCGGTGACAACGCCCAGCGAAGCCCCGGAAGCCAGGGTATCATTGACCACATCCAGCTCCTTTTCCTGCCAGGTATAGCGAATCCCGGCCTGCAGCCTGACGGTGTCAGTAACACTCCAGTTGCCTTGGGCGAATACCGACCAGGCCTCATCATCCTGGTCAGGGTCAGCCAGCAGCACCAGGCCGGGACCAAACGCGTCCACACCACTCCAGGAGTCCAGTTTCCAGTTCTGGGACCAATAGTAGATACCGGTGGTCAGGTTGGTGTTATCGGTGGGCTCGAAGTTGATACGTAACTCCTGCGAGAACTGCTCGTTATCGGTGACCCGCGCCGTATGGAAGAGCGTTTCGGGGCTGCCGTCCTGGTCGGTCCACTCATCCAGCGTAAACTCACGCTGGTTGGTAATGGAGACCAGCTGGGCGCCTCCCAGATCCCAGTTCATGGTCAGGGTGGCGCCGTCAATGTCGAAATCGGAGTAGTTATTGAACTGGCTGGAGCTTTTAAAGCTGACATCCCCCAGCTCTGTGGAGTAGCCCGGTGCATACAGCGCCATACCCGGGTCAGACTTGTTAATCACTACCGGGGAATCGTTGCGTCCGCGCCCGTACTCCAGCTGCAAGGTAGCGTCAAACATATCCGAAGGGGTGTATTTCAGGTAACCCCGCGCAGACAGGACATTCTGTCCCCCCAGGTCCCGTCCACTCTCCCAGTCCTCATAGAAACCATCAAAGCTCTTCGAGACAACCGCCACCTTGCTGGTCAGGGTCTCCGTCAGCGGAATCTCTACGGATGTCGCCAGGTCCCGGCGGCCATAATTGCCCAGGGTCAGGCGTGCGCTTCCCCCAAATTCCCCGGTGGGTTGCTTGCTGATAACGTTGATAACCCCGCCAATGGTATTAGCGCCAAACAGCGTACCCTGCGGTCCCCGCAGAATTTCCACCCGTTCGATATCAAACAGATCCAGCAGTGCGGTGGTGTTGCTGCCCTGGTAGACACCATCCACCACAACGCCAACAGAGGGATCAATAAATCCGTCGGCCTCCTGCACACCGATACCGCGGATACTGACGGCCGCCGTCATGCTGGCGTTGACCACATTGGTGACCACCAGACTTGGTACTGTGCCGCTGATATCCCGAAGATCCGCGGCGAAGGTTCGTTCCAGCATATTACCGGTCATGGCGGTCACGGCGACCGGCGTATCCTGCAAACTCTCTTCGCGCTTCTGGGCGGTTACTATGACCTCCTCCAGCGCGCCGGCGGCCTGCACCACATTGCCTGCGCCGAAGGCCAACAGTCCTGCAGTCCCCAACGTAGCAACACCCGCCGGGAGTTTTCTCCTGTGATGGTTCACTCCTGAAATTTTCATGCTCAAATCCCTGCTCTCCTGTCATTATTTATAGTTTTTGTATGCGCTTACGGACGTGTTCCGGACTGTACTGTGTACCTGCCGCCCGGCAATTTTTCGTAAAACTATCACACCGTTAAAAACATACAGGATTGTTCTTATTATTAATAAGTATCAAAGTCAAGGTGAAATATTCTCAGTCGATTCCTAACGACCCATAAACATTCGACAGTTACCTGAGGTAACGTAAATTTTCCGGAAAAAGTCCACTAAATACACACTCAGGTCGGCTTAATATTTTAAATACATTCTTGTTTGTTTTGTATATTTTCCGATGATAGTGTTCCCGATAGCGTCGTCTTTAGCCGCCACCTGCGGGCCCACAATATGAATCGGCGATGCCTTTAAAAAAACGACAGGGAGCCAGGAGATTATGCAATTCGAAACCGGCCAAAAGCCCGGAGAGGCGCGCTGTCCGGGCCACAGCACCCGTGATGTAATTGCCTCGGACAAGGGCGGCGCCCCGGCACACATTCTGGAGGAGAGTTACGAATTCCTGGGGGATCAGGACATTTCCTATGAGCGCTACACCTCCGCCGCATTCCTGCAGGATGAAATGGACTCGGTATGGCTCAAGGTGTGGCAGTGGGCCTGTCGCGAAGATGAGATCCCGCAGGCTGGTGACTATACCGTGTACGACATTGGCGACAAATCCGTCCTCATTTTGCGGACCGATGATGGCCACATCAAAGCCTTCGCCAATGCCTGTCTGCACCGTGGGACCCAACTCAAGCCAACCGGCAGTTCCGGTTGCTCTACCCGCTTGCGCTGTCCCTTCCACGGCTTTACCTGGTCACTGGACGGTGAGCTGACAGACGTGCCCTGTGACTGGGATTTCCCCCACATTGGCAACCGTGACTTCACTCTCCCACAACTCAGGGTTGAGACCTGGGGCGGCTTTGTCTTCATCAATTTTGATCAGCAAGCGGCGCCGCTGCATGAGTTCATGGGGGTATTGCCGGAGCACTTCGCCAACTGGAAGCTGGAAAACAAATTTACCGCAATGCATGTGCGCAAGATGCTGCCCGCCAACTGGAAGGCCTGTCTGGAAGCCTTCCTGGAGTCTTACCATGTACTGGAAACGCACCCGCAAGGTATTACCACCGTGGGTGATGCCAACAGCCAGTACGATATTTACGGTGACCACGTCTCCCGCTTTGTGCATTTGGTCGGGTATCCCAGCCCGCATCTGCAGGAGCAGCATACGGAACAGCAGATCCTGGATGCCCTGCTGGTTGAAGGGGTTGTTGAGGGTGTGTATGAGGATGGGTCCAGATTGCAGGTACCGGAGGGAGGCAAGGCGCGGGAGGTTTTCAGCGACTATCTGAAACAGACCCTGGGCGACGCCTATCAGCGCGACTTTTCCCATCTGTCTATCACGGAAACCATCGACGCCATTGAGTATTGCCTGTTTCCGAATACCTGCTTCTTCCCTTCCCTGCTCTTCCCTATGGTCTACCGCTTCCGCCCCAATGGTACCGATCCCGACAGCACGATCTTCGATCTGCTCTACCTGCAGCCCATCCCGGAAGGCGGCGAGCGGCCAGAACCGCCAGAACCCATTGAACTCGACTATCAGCAATCCTTTCACGACGTTCCCGGTTTTGACCCCGGGCTGGCGACGATTTATGACCAGGACACCGGTAACCTCATTGCCCAGCAGCGGGGATTCAAGGCCAGCGTGAAGCCCGGGCAAACCCTTGGCAATTATCAGGAGATCCGGATTCGTCAATTCCACCAGACCATTGATAAATATTTGTCCAGGCAGCGCAACGGGGAGTAAACATGATTCGCGGTGTTCACCATATTGCTATCTCGACGCCCTGTATGGCACGCCTCGTCGATTTCTATCAACGGGTACTGGGGTTCGAACTGCTGGCAGAAACGGAATGGCCAGCCGGGACACAAGCCATCAATCGGGTTCTCGGCCTGCAGGAGTCCAGCGGCCGCCAGGCCATGCTCAAGGCCGGCAATCTTTGCCTGGAGATTTTTGAATTCAGTACACCTGAGCCCGCGCCCATGGATCCGGACAGGCCCGTGTGCAATCACGGACATACCCATCTCTGCCTGGACGTCGTCGATATCAATCAGGTCTATAACCAGCTTCTGGAGAAGGGAGTGCGATTCCACGCACCGCCGCAGGATTTCGGCAGCTGTAAAGCGACCTACGGCCGAGACCCGGATGGCAATGTGTTTGAGATACAGGAGCTTATGTCAGCGCAAGATCCCAGCCAGGTTATCGTCACCTGAGCCCGGCCACTTGCTGCCGGAGAGATCTCCTGAATGGTTAACCGCCGCTTGCATGAAAATAAATAATACAAACAGGTTTGTTTGATTTGAATCATGAGAGCAAATAACCCGGAGAGATAGAGTGGATCCTGCAACACACTTGTATTGTGAGGGCCTGAGCCATGAATAATATTAATAAGCAAACACCATCTGAAGGGATCAGTTACCAACAGTATCTCGACAGGGAAACGGTCGCCGTACCGGAACATTTGCGGGTCACCAACAGTCCTGACCTCGGCGACATGCGCCTTGATCCGACCCGCTATACCTCCCGCCAAATGCACGACCTGGAAATCAGGCATGTCTGGAGCAAGGTTTGGCAATTGGCCTGCCGCGAGGAGGATATACCGGAGGTGGGCGACCATACCCTGTATGAAGTCGGGGATATCTCGCTGATTGTGGTGCGTACCGCAGAGGATGAGATCAAGGCTTTTTTTAACTCCTGCCTCCACCGCGGTCGCAAGCTGGTTACAGAACCCGGCTGTTCCACCAAATTTCGCTGCCCGTACCACGCCTGGACCTGGAATATTGACGGTTCCAATGCCTTTATTCCCTGTCGCTCGGATTTTGAACACGCCAACCGGGATGATTTCCGGTTGCCGGAAGCCAGGCTAGACCGGTGGCAGGGATTTGTTTTTGTAAACCCTGACAGCAATGCCGGGCCCCTGCTCGATTACCTGCAGGTACTGCCGGAACACTTCAGGAACTACGACCTGCAGGATTGCTACAAGGCTATCCACGTACAGAAAGTGGTGGAGTGTAACTGGAAGGTCGCGCTGGAAGCGTTTATGGAGTCCTACCATGTGATCGCCACCCACCCGAACATCCTAAATTTTATGGGGGATGCCAATGCTCAATATGATATTTTAAGCGATCATATCAACCGCTCTGTCACTGCCAACGCGGTGAGTAGTCCCCATCTTAAACCTATCTCTGAACAAAAGATCATGGAGGCCACACTCAGTGGCAGTGGCCGGGTGTTCCCTGAGGGTGAACTTGAAGTGCCGGAAGGCATGACCGCCCGTCAGTACCTGGCGGCGATGAACCGGGAGCAGTTCAGCCAGGATTACCAGCGCGACTTCTCGCAGGTGACAGATGCAGAACTGCTGGATGCTATTCTCTATTGGGTGTTTCCCAACATTGAGATCTGGGCCGGTTTCCTGGGCAATATTGTCTATATCAGTCGTCCCAGCGGGCACAACCCCGATGAGTGCATTTTCGACATTATGGTCCTGCAGCGTATCCCCAAGGGGAATCGCAAACCCAAAGGCGTACCGGTACACAAACTCGGAGTCCACCAGAGCTTTTCCGAGGCTGAAGAACTGGGTGTGCTGGGTGGCGTGTTTGACGAGGACATGAACAACCTCCCGCACATGCAGCAGGGCCTGAAGGTTGCGGCACTGAACGGCCAGAATGGCCTGGTACTGGGTGATTATCAGGAGTCCAGAATCAAACACATGCACAACATGATCGACCGCTACATTGCCAGCGGCCACTCCCCCACTGCGGGCGAGGCAAAAAACAGGCAATAAGATTCGTGTGACCTATAGTTATAAACAATACAAGTGCCGGAAATAAGCATTTTAAAAACAGTCAAATCTGTTTATTATGTATCTATTAAAGGCACTCGAGCTATATGATGACATCGCCAGCCTCTGGCCCAGGTGGTATCCATCAGATTCAAATAATCAATAAATAACGCCGGAGCTTTACTATGAACCAACCTGCCAAAGCTTATATCCTCAATCACGATCTCGATCGTCCCGAGAAACAAGCCGAACCGGAATTACGCGGAGACGGAATTACCGCCGATCGCTATATCTCCGCTGACTATGCCCGGGACGAGTGGAAGAAGGTATGGATGCGCACCTGGAACCTCGCCGGCATGGCTTACCATGTCCAGGAACCCGGGGACTACATCACCGTCGATTTTGCCCATGAGTCCATCATCTGCGTCTGCGGTGATGACGGCGTTGTACGAGCGTTCTACAACTCCTGCCCTCATCGTGGCACCCGTATCACCACTGCCGAAGAGGGCTACGCGGAAAAGTTCGCCTGCCCCTACCACGGCTGGCAATTCGATAAGATGGGCGTTACCTCCTACGTTCCCAACGAAGAGGATTATCCCCAGGGCAGCCCTTGCGGTCACACCGGCCTGAAGCAGGTCAAGTGTCAGGTTCTGTTTGGTCTCGTATGGATCAATATGGATGAAGAGGCTGGTTCACTGGAGGAGTTTCTCGGTGAAACCCTGATCGAAGAGCTGGGTTCCTACCACATGGAAGACATGCTCCGGGTAATGAACCTGACCGCAGACAGCCCCTGCAACTGGAAGATTATTACCGACAACTTCAACGAAGCCTATCATGTCCAGGTTCTGCACCCCGGCCTGATCCCCTATATCGAAGCGGATTACAAGGCGTGCCAGTTTGATATGCTGCCGGAAGGCCACAACCGCGGCTGGTTCCCTTCCCACAATCCTTCAGTTCTGCATACCGATGAGCAAATTGGGGAGCATCTCGCCGCTATTATGCGCAACTGGGAACTGAACCCTGAAGATTTCAAGGCCAATGAAAACCGTCCGCTGATTCGCAAGGCCATTCAGCAGGCCAAGCGCGAGCTGGGCGAATCAAAAGGCCATCACCACTACAAGAATTACGCGGACTACCAGTTCACCGACTATGTGATCTACAACATCTTCCCGAACACGGTGATGTCCATTGGTCCCGATGGTGCCCAGCTGCTGCGCCCGCGGCCCCATCCTTCCGGAGACCCACAGCGCTGCCTGTTTGACCACTGGTGGATGGTCCACAAGATTGACGGCATGACCGAGACCCCCTCTCCTGCGGGTGGCCCCGACCTGCCAGTAGAAGACGCTGAGCACGAAGTGGTCATGTACGGCGAAAAAAGTCTCGGCACGACTGCCGACGAGGATCTAAGCATTGCGAAAATGCAACAGGAAGGTCTCTCCTCCGCCGGCTACCAGCAGTTCTACCTGCCCCACCAGGAGCGCCGTGTACAACGCTTCCATGAAGTCCTGAATGATTACATGGGCAAGGACTGACACCGAACGAAGTTGTTGTAACGTTGTTGTAACGTTGTTGTAACGTTGTTGCGTTGTTTGTGGCACCTTCGGGTGCCTTTTTTATTCTCTCGTTATTTAGGCACCTTCGGTTGCCTCTTTGTGCTTGGGAAGAATTGAGATCAGCAGGCCTGGCCCGGAATCGCCTGGATTCAGCCTCGTAACAGTGACAGGAGGAAAAGGCAGTGCCGGCGGTCACCGGCAGCAAGAGTGCGGAAATACAGAGTCAGACAACCACTGTAATCAGTACTTGCCCCCCACCCCCGATTTTTGCGTGATGGCTCCGGAAACCTGTTCCAGCTCCATGTCATAAATTTGCCAGCCGACACCGGGTGTATAGCGGACCTTGTCGTGATAGGTACCGATAAAAATATCCAGTACCCGATCCGGGTCATCGTGCCAGGCCTGCAAATAGCTGGACATACGCGCTTCTCCCCCCTCTCCCGCGGCGTCCGGCAGTGACTGGATATGGACGATCTGGGTGCCGATCAGATGTTGTGTATTCCTGAACACCTTCAGCGCAGCGGCGGCCACCTCCACCCAGGCGTCAGGGCCCACTGCCTGGAAGCCGACAACCTCATCGGCACGGGTTCTGATACTGGCTTCGGGGGTAAAGATACGACGGTAAATTGCCCTGCCCTCCGCAATGCCGTCGGGCGTATTCAGACCGATCAGATCTGTGGCGCGGCCATACTGCCGGCGCAGAAATTCAATCTGCTGAATCGCGACAGTTTCCGCCACTGCTTGTGGCACGCCCGCGGGCTCCGCAGCCATTACCGGCGGCGACTGCACCAAGGACACCAATGCACCGCCGATGAGCGGGATAGCGAGTATTGAACGTCTGGAAAACAGGGACATAGTATCTACCTTTTTATTATCAGTGAGGATGCGACGCAGGGGACTTCGCCGTAACCCCGCGGAGAGCTGTGCAGTGCGTTGTCGCGGGCCAGCTGGGGAATGTCTCGATAACCTGGCGCCGTACAGGCAAGGATATGGCCCGACACGGGACGCTGCCGGCTCAGGCCACAGCGCCCCTCATCAGAGGTGGGATCAGTAGGCCTGGGACTGGCCGCCATCAATGGGAATAACCGCTCCGTTGATAAACTCCGCTTCCTGGGATAACAGATAAGCCACCAACGATGCCACTTCTTCCGGCCGGCCGAAACGACGCATCGGGTTGAGACTGACAAACTGCCGGCCCACCTCCTCCCATCCGTCTTCTCCGCCGATCTGGATCAGGGAGCCTTTGACCATATTGGTCATGATGGCGCCTGGTGCGATGGCATTGACACTGACCCCATACTGGCCGTATTCAATGGCCGCATCCTTGGTCATACCGGCTACCGCGTGCTTACTGGCACCGTAACCGACCTGATTGGGTACGGCACGAATACCGCCCACAGAGGATGCGTTGACCACTGCACCGGAACCCTGCGCCACGAAGTGAGGCAGCGTGTGTTTGAGACCGTAGAAAACCCCTTTGAGATTGATATCGATAACCCGTCCAAACTCTTCTGACGAGTAGTCGGCAACCGGAGCCTGCTTACCCTCCACACCGGCGTTGTTATAGAGGCCGTCAATCCGTCCAAAGGCTTGCAGGGTGTCATCCACATAGGCTTTCACTTCCGCCTCACGGGAAACATCTGCGGCCAACAAAACCGTTTTGGTGTCGGCATTGACAGCCTGGACCTCGGCCAATGTCTCAGCCAGAGCCTGCCGGGAAATATCAATCAAGGACAGGCTGGCCCCCTCCTGAGCCAACCGAACGCACACCGCCCGCCCCAATCCGGAGCCGGCACCGGTGACCATGATTGCTTTGTTGCTGAACCGCTTTAACATCTGCTGTTCCTTACCGGGTTAATTGATTCCGAGACCGCCATCGACGGTATAGCCGCAGCCGGTGATAAAACTGGCTTCGTCAGAAGCCAGAAATGCGGCCATTGCTCCGATCTCTTCGGCTTCCCCGATGCGGCCGATGGGGTGCATTTTCTTGTAACTGTCCATCAGCGCCTCGCCATCTTCCACCTGGTTAATCACCTTCTCCAGCATGGCGGTACGGATAACCCCCGGGTTTATGTAATTGGCCCGGATGTTGTACCCGCTCCTGGCACAGTGCAACGCAATGGACTGGGTCATCATGGCGACCCCCGCCTTGGCGGTGTTGTAAGCCACCAGTTCCGCCTGGGGCTTAAACGAGGAAACCGAGGCGATATTGATGATGGATCCCCCCTGCGCCTTCATCAGCGGTATCATTGACCTGCAGCCCAGGAAAGGACCCCGCACATCGACATCCATGGTCTTGTCCCAGGCTTCGAGGGTAATATCCTCGATACTTCCCATGAGCGTAATGCCAGCGTTATTCACGAGAATATCCAGTCGGCCAAAGCGGTCAGCAATATAGTCAACCAGTCGCTGCCAGTCTGCCTCAGCAGTGACATCGTGTTGGATATACTCGATATTCTCACCCAATTCCGCAAAAGGATTGTGCTCCGCGCCACCGGTCAGATCTGTGGCCAGAACCTGCGCCCCCTCTTTCAGGAAGCGCTCGGCTATCGCATACCCGAGCCCTGAACCGGCACCGGTAACCAGGGCTATTTTTCCACTTAATTTAGACATAACTACCGTTGAGCTCCCTTGTTGGTCTGTATTGACGGCAACCGATTGCGGCTGTCATCAACCGCCCATCATCTCTTCTTCCGTGGGGGTACGACGCAGCGACTGGCCGCCGGAAATATCTATGACCTGACCGGTCACAAATGCCTCATCAGAGGCGAGCCACAGGGCGGCATTGGCAATGTCATCGACGGTGCCCAAACGCCCCAGTGGCGTCTCCCGGATAAACGCCTGCGGAATGGAGGGATACTCGAAATAACCTTCCGTCATGGCCGAGCGGGTAAAGCCGGGGGCGATCGCGTTCACCCGGATGCCTTTGGGACCGTATTCAACAGCGGCAACACGCACCAGCTGGTCTGCCGCCTTTTTGGTCGCAGAATAGGCTGCCAACCCGGGAGGAGCCAGCAAGGCTGTCAGGCTGGAAGCCGTGATCATGGTGCCACCTTCGGCAATGACTTTGCCCATCTGTTTGAAGAACAGCGTGGTGCCGATAAAGTGGACATTGCAGGCATCCTGCAACATATCGCTGGTCACCTCGTCGATACTGGAAGCGGAATTTACACCGCTGAAGTTAATGGCCACATCCAGTTTTCCGTAAGTATCCAACGCTGCTTTAGCCAACTTTTGGAGGTCTTCCTCTTTCGTGATATCGCAGGCAACCGCCAGTGCGCCCACTTCATCGGCGATCGCCTGCAGCTTGTCGAGGCGGCGGGCCGCCAAAATCAATTTGGCCCCTTCCTGCGAAAAGCGCTTGGCGGTTGCCGCGCCCATACTGCCTTCTTCAGAGGCACCCAAAATGATTACAACCTTGTCCTGGAGTCTTGCCACGGGTTAGTCCCTCTCTGTCATGGGTTAAGAGTTATTGAGCGACCATGCCGCCGTCGACAACCAGCTCGGTGCCGGTCACGTAACTGGATTCATCAGACGCCAGGAACAGCGCGCAATTGGCCACTTCGTCCGGCTGGCCCATTCTTCCCATGGGCAGTGACTCATTGATGATTTCGTATTGGGCAGGGTTGTCACGAATGGCATCCTGCTGGATGTTGGTCCAGATAACCCCCGGGTGGATGGAATTGCAGCGGATATTTTCACGCGCGTTTTCCAGTGCCACGGTTTTGGTCAGCAGACGCACACCGCCTTTACTGGCGGCATAGGCACCGGTACCGGGAATGCCAACCAGCCCCGCGACAGAAGAGAGATTAACGATACTGCCACCACCGCTTTTGCGCATGGATTCCACACCATACTTACAACCGAGAAAAACACTGGTCATATTGACGTTCATCTGACGGTCGTACTCAGCCAGGGTCATCTCATGCACCGGACGCAGAACGGCAATGCCGGCGTTGTTTACCAGGACATCCAACTGACCGTAATGCTCGTGAATCCGGCTGATAGTCTCCTGCCAACCCGTTTCGGAAACCACATCCTGGGTCCAGGCCACCACCTCAGCGCCAGTCTCCCGAACCGCCGCTTCAGTCTCTCTCAAGCCGCTTTCATTGATATCGGTGATCACCAGTTTCGCCCCTTCGCGGGCGAAGGTCAGCGCCATGGATCTTCCCAAACCGGGATTGGAGGCCGCTCCTGTGATCAGTGCAACCTTGCCTTGTAAACGCGACATAAGATTTCCTCAATAGTATTTTTATTGCCGGTCAGGCGCCCTGGCCTGACGGGTAGGGTTTTGCCAGAACACCACCGTCCACATACATCTGGTGACCGGTGACAAAACTGGAGTCGTCACTGGCAAGGAACAAAGCAGCATTGGCCACTTCCCCGACACTGGCGATGCGATTCAGGGGTTGCATGCCGGCGTAGACTTTTTCCAGGGCGTCGGGGTCCGGTGCATTCTGCAGGTACTGCTGCAACAGCGGTGTGTAAGTGGCGGCTGGGTGCAGTGAATTACAGCGGATGTTGTAGCCCATCTCACCGCAATGAAGGGCTACTGTTTTAGTCACCGCATCCTGAGCGGCCTTGGCCGCGCCGTAGCAGGTAAACAGTGGCCCCGGACGAATGCTCTCAACAGTGGAGATGTTGACAATACTGCCACCGGCTTTTTTCTTCATGCTGGCAATCGCCGCCTGACAGCCGAGAAATGCACCTTCGCCATGGACTTTCATGTGCTCACGCCAATCATCCAGTGTGGCGTCTTCGATACTGGCGGGGCGTGACCATCCGGCGCTCTGAACGAGAATATCCAGCGGTCCGAAAACCTCCTCGGCGATAACCATCGCTGCGCGCCAGGAGTCCGGCTCGGTCACATCGAGAGAGACAAAATGACAGTTATTACCTAAGGAGCCAGCCAGTGTCTCACCCTTGTCCCGATTGATATCGGCAACTATGACCTGAGCGCCCTCTTCGATGAAAAGCCGGACTATGCCTGCGCCAATACCATCCGCACCACCGGTAACCAACGCAACTTTATTAGCCAGCCTGCTCATACTGATATCCTCTCAGGCCCGAAATTACTGGGCACTCCAGCCTCCGTCCACCGGCAAAATCGTGCCCGTATTAAAAGAGGCCTGCTCGGAAGCGAGCCACATTACCGCATTGGCAATCTCCTCGGGTTTCCCCAGGCGCTTCATCGCATGAACATTGGCCAATTGATCAAGCATTTCGCTGCTCACCGTACTGACCACCAGAGGCGTGGCTACGTTGCCGGGACAGACAGCATTAATCCGGATACCTGACTCAGCATATTCCACCGCCGCTGTTCGGGTTAAGCCGGCCACTGCGAATTTGCTGGCCACATAGAATGAACCGCCTGCAAATACTCGCAGGGAGAGTGCCGAGGCCATATTCACGATCGACCCACTGCCCTGCTTTTCCATCTGCCGTAACTCTGCCCGCATACAGAGCCAGACGCCCTTGAGATTCACACTCATCACACGGTCGAAATCGCTCTCTTCCGTATTCGCAACGGGGTTCAGGGGGGAAGAAATACCTGCATTATTTACCGCTACATCCAGTCGTCCCCAGGTACGCACTACCTCCGCCACCATCGATTCCACCTGGTCAGCCTCGGCCACATTGCAGACCAGTCCCAAGACCTCTCCGGGAAGGTCAGAGAGCCTGGCAACCGCTTCGTCAACGACCTTGCGGGATATATCAGCGATGGCCACCCACGCGCCCTGTTTGCAGAAGGCCTCTGCACAGGCGTATCCGAGGCCGGATGCGGCTCCGGTGATCAGTACAACCTTGCCGGTAAACTCTAAACTCATATCTCTCTCACTTATTTTTATTAGTTACACATCAGTTGTGTGTAAGGTGCGTTGCCTGTCAGTCCGTCAGGTCGCGTTGCCACCATCGACCATGTATACCGAACCGGTGCAATAGCTGCTTTCGTCAGAAGCGAGGAATAACATCAGGTTTGCCACCTCATCTGCCTTGCCATAGCGGCGCATGGGAGTCATGGACTGAAGCTTGGTTTTGTAGTCCGCCGAGCCACCCGGAACCAATCCCTCAGCGATGGACTCCATCATGCGGGTTTCAATTGGGCCTGGATTTACGGTATTGACGCGAATGTTATATTTTGTACACTCCAGTGCTGCACAACGCATCATGCCAATAACCGCATGCTTGCTGGTATTGTAGGGCACCATACCCGGCGCCCCTTTGACACCCGCGCCGGAAGAGGTGATTACGATACTGCCACCGCCCTGCTCTTTCATAACAGGGATTACATAGCGCAAGCCCAGCCACACACCTTTGACGTTGACATCAAGGACCCGCATCAGGTTGTCGAGATCAGACTCGATGATCTCGCCCATCTTTCCTTCGATGCCGGCGTTGGCCATAAATACATCGATGCGCCCAAAGACCTCCACCGTGTTGTCGACCATGGCCCGCACCTGGACTTCATCAGTGACATCCACTGTAAAGCAGGCGACCGAATCTGATGCAAATTCACTGGCAGCCTGCGCCAGCTGCTCACCGTTCATATCTGCCATCATGACGCGGGCGCCTTCCCGCACAAACAGCCTCACAGCTGCCACACCAATTTCGCCTGCCGCACCGGTAATCAGTACAACCTTGTTTTCAAGTCTCATAGTCCTGCCTCTCCAATCTGTTTTGCGGCCCGCGGGTCTATTCAGCGGGGATTTCACCGGCAGCGATCATAGCCTCTGCCAGTTCATGCCCCCGCGGATTGCGACGCAGGCACAAGCCCCCGTTGACCTGCAGGTTTTCACCGGTCATAAAACATTCGTCCGAGGCAAGAAAAACCGCCGCCGCCGCGATATCCTCACTGGTACCAATACGGCCCAGCGGGTAGCACTTGCGAAACTCCTCAACCAGTGCAGGACTCTGCATCGCAGCCGAGGTCATGGGCGTGTGAGTAAGTCCGGGGGAGATGCTGTTGGCGCGGATGCCTTTGTCACCATACTCATTGGCAACAGTGCGGATAACATGATCGATACCTGCTTTGGTGCCCATGTAGGCAGCGTGATTATCAAGCATGATTTTGGCGGTGGCGGAGGATATCTGGATGATGGACCCTCCGGTTGTGTCCATGGCGCTGACCAGCTTCTGCAGCCACATAAACGGGCCCTTGAACTGCAGGTCGATAATCTTGTCCAGGTCCGCTTCCGTATTTTCGGTCAAAGGAACCAACAGACCCCAGCCAGTACAATTCAGCGCAATATCAATGCGACAGTGACGCTCCACAATGGTATCCACCATTGCATCAATCGATGATTTCTTGCTGAGATCACAGAGTACCCAGTCACCATTAATCTCTTCGGCCAGTTCTTGCAGGGGGCCCTGGTGACGACCAGAGACAATTACCTTTGCACCTTCAGCGGCAAAACGGCGGGCGATCACCTGGCCCATATTGTCCCTTCCGGCAGCGCCTATGATGGAAGCCACTTTGCCTTGCAAACGACTCATTGTAGACCTCGACTCGATTTATAGTTATTTAATCTGTATAGTTTTTAAAACAGTCATGACTGTCTGTTTAATACTGCACCAAAAAATAACGAATAGCAACAGCAAGAGAAATATCCACTGATTTACGGATTTACCTGCCTGAAAACATCAGGGCATTAGTAATGCCAGGGAGCATTTCAACTGGTTATATAGAGAGATCTGCCATGATAAAAGCCCAACAAGTCGTACTCTCCAGCCGTCCGCACGGCCCAATGACCCCACAAAACTTCAGCATGCTGGAGATCCCCCTGCCCGACCTGAAAGCGGGTGAGTTTCTGATCAGGAACAAAATCCTGTCGCTGGACGCCGGTTTCCGCCAATGGATGAATGCCGGGGCATCGGACAACTACCTGCCTGAAATGCCACTGATGGCCCCGGTGCAGAGTATCGTCCTGGGCGAGATCGTCGAATCCCTGCATCCTGCCTACCCCACCGGCAGTCATATAGTCGGCCGCACAGCCTGGGAAACCTACAGCATCGCCGACGGCAGCGATTTAATGACCATTGTAGACCTCTCTAATGGTATCGCCCCGGAGCAATACCTGAGCGCGCTTGGGCCTTCCGGCATGACTGCCTACTTTGGCCTGCTGAAGATAGGGCTACCCCGCCCCGGTGATACAGTGGTGGTTAGCGCAGCTGCCGGCGGGGTTGGCAGCCTGGTAGGCCAACTGGCCAAAATCCAGGGCTGCCGTACCGTTGGCATCAGCAGTTCTGAGGAGAAGTGCCGCTGGCTGATTTCGGAGCTGGGTTATGACATCGCGGTTAATTACCGCAAAGGTCCGCCCCTTGCTCAACAGTTGCGCGATGCCGCGCCTGACGGCATTAATATCTACTTCGACAACGTTGGCGGGGAGATGCTGGATGTTGCCCTGACGCAACTGGCTATGAATTCCAGAGTGGTACTCTGTGGCGCCATTTCACAATACGAATCCGATGAGCACAGTGGTATCCGAAACATGTGGGAACTGATCACCAAGCGTGCGAGAGCTGAAGGCTTTATGTTCTCCGACTATATCGATGAATATGACGAGGCCAGCATGCAGCTTGCCCAATGGATTGCCGCCGGTCAGCTTAAGGCACCATTGAACCTGAGCCATGGCATCGGCAGCACAGCCAAGGCGTTCTGTGACATGCTGTCGGGTGATAGTCGAGGGAAGTGTCTTGTTGTTCTCGAGGCTTAGTGACGTGCGGCCAGCCCTCCGGCCGGCCTAGTTCTCCACCGAAATCAGTCCCATGCTGCAAGCCTTGGCCACAGCGTGGGTTCTGTTGGACGCATTAAGCTTGACCACAGCATTGCGCAAGTGAAAGCGGGAGGTGGCCGCTGAGCGCTCCAGAATCATACCAATCTCCTCTTCCGTTTTGCCTCGACCAGCCCAGGTCAGACATTCCAGTTCACGCAAGGTCAGATTGACCGTGGCCCGTAACCTGTGGCTGTCCGCAAGAGGGGGACTGATGCGATAGAACCACTGCACATAGCAATGGGACACCAGAAACAGAAAGTCAGCAGCCTCGTCATACAGGCGACGGGCCTGCTGTCTCGTGCCAGCTAACCAGGATATATAAGCGGTTTTGCCTTCCGGACGATGTACCGGAACTGTCACACCACCTTCTGCGTATTCCCGGTAGTAGCTGAGTGCCTGCCTCTGGAGATCGTACAGGGCATCCATACTCCAGGCATCCGAGCCATCCATATCCCAGTAAAACGGCAGTAATGTTTGCCGGCAGGCCTCGGCTACCGGGCAGGTTTGCGCCAGCCTGCGCGCTTCCCACTCCGAGAGGTAGCTCCCGGACCAGCCCATACGACCAGCGAGATACTCCCCACGCTCATCTGTCGGGAGAACAAAAGAAGAGGTATCAGGATTAAAGGCTACCCATTTCCAGCCCATGGAGTGCGCTATCTCCGAGAGATACTCGCCGCTCTCGCTTAGGCTTTTGCCATCCAGATGGCGCTCTATTTCCTGCAACATGGGTCGAGTCATAGAATTTACCTGGGTTGCGATGGCCGTTTCCTGCATGGCGGCCCGGCTTCCATTTCTCTTATCCGCTTAGGTACAGTAGCCAGCGTGTCGATAGACCATCTCAATACTGTCGGCGAGGGCTCTGAGGATATTGTCTATTCTCTCAGGTGAGAAGTGACGCAACTGGCTGCTCATCATTCCAGTCAACGGAAAGTGAACCAGGTCATTGGCAGTTTCCATCAGCTCATTACTGTCCCAGTGGGGGAATACCACCCTTACCAGTTCCAGAAAGTTGCTCTCGTACTCTTCCACCAGTGGTTGCAAAACTTCGCGCAGTTCAGGAACGGTTCTGGCGGCAACCACAACTTCCATAAAGGCAATCGATGACGGCAGATTAACGTACTGCCACGCCATCCTGATCGACCTTTCAATCAGCTCCCGACTGACCTTGTAATCCAGGTCACCAATACCGGACATTAACTCCCGGTACTCGGACAGGCGCTGTTGGTGAATATGCTCAATGGAAGCGCGCAGCACCGATGCCCGGGAGGGGAAGTGATGCATCATCGCTCCCCGCGACACTCCGGCATGCTCAGCGATCAACGCCGTGGTCGTGTGCTTGTAGCCAAGATCGATAAAGCATTCCACCGCTGAGTCCAGGATGGCCCTGCGGGTATTTTCACTTTTGGTCGCTTGCAGGCTCGACATCGTAATCAAGGCAACCGTGGATCTTAACCCAGGCGCACAGAGTGTCCGGCATCGATCGTGTAGATACCGCCACTCATGTAACTGGAGGCAGGACTGGCCAACAGCAGTATCTGGCCATCCAGCTCGTCCAGCCGGCCGAGGCGGCCCAGAGGGAGGCTGGCCACATCCTTCTTACCAGCCTCAGTCTCATAATAATCGGCGGTCAGGTCGGTGAGCAGATAGCCTGGCGATACCGCATTGACCCGGATATTGTGGCTGGCAAGCTCCTGGGCCATGGTGCGGGTCAACTGGTTGACCGCGGCCTTGGAAGCTCCATAGTGGGCCAGACCGGGGAAGGTCCGCTCACCGACAATAGAGGATATATTGATAATGCTGCCCTCTATGCCTGCGGCCACCATCCGCTGCGCGGCTTCCTGGGCCACGTTCCAGACGCCCTTGATGTTGACATCCATGACGTGATCCCAGACCGCCTCTTCCATTTCCAGAAAGGGCTGGCCGCCAGTGGCGCCGGCATTACACACCACCACCTCGGGCACACCATAAGCCTCTGCCGCGCGATCAAACGCCGCTTTTACCGACGCCCGGTCAGTCACATCGAGCACCACGGCCGCGGCCTTGCCGCCGCTCGCCTTGATGCGCGTCTCCAGCGCCTGCAACCGGTCCAATCGCCGGGCGCCACATACAACCAGGGCCCCGGCCCTGGCGAGCATCTCTGCAAGATGTTCGCCGAGGCCACTGGAGGCGCCACTGATCATTACCACTTTCCCTTCAACGGTATACATTCTATTACTCACTCAGATTTTTATACTCTGCCGGTCTTACGCCGGAGCCCGGTACTGGCTGCCAAGTCAATACTGGATGCGCTTGGTAAAGCCGCCGTCAATAACAATATTGGCGCCGGTTGTGGCCCCGGCAATTGGGCTCAACAACAGCAACACCTGACTGGAAACTTCGGCGGCTGTGCACATGCGTCCCAGGGGAATGGCAGCCAGGGTTGCATCGTAAACTTCCGGCATAGCCGCCTTGATCTGGTCCCATGCGCCGCCCTCAATAAACACCGGACCGGGGCTGACCGAGTTGGCACGGATTCCTTTTGGCGCCAGTGCATTGGCCAGGTTACCCATGTAGTTGAGCATCGCCGCTTTCATAGCGCCAAACGGAACAGGGCCGGCAAAGGCCTCCAGGGCAGCGGTTGACGAGAGAGCCACGATCGAGCCGCAGTCTGACTGCTCCAGATAGGGCAGTACCGCATTAACTGACTTCCACGTCGCCAGTACGTCGGTTTCAAAGTTCCGGCGCCAGCCGGACTCCTCGGTGTCGGCACCACCAGCACTGGCGTTGGAAACGAAGCCGTCAATGCCTCCCAGAGCCTCGGCGGAATTCTTGACCCAGCGCTGCAGGGATGTTTCATCCGTGATATCAACCACCTCCCCATAGGCTTTCACGCCCAGGGCTGAAATCTTCGCAACGGTGGCATCAACCTCGCCCTGGTTGCGGGCACAGATACCGACATTGCAACCCTCAGAGGCCAGGGCGGTGACAATATCCAGACCGATACCCTTGGTTGAACCCGTTACCAATACCGACTTACCTTTAAGCAATAAATCCATCACAGACTCCGTTTGTTATCACTGTTGACTGAGTTAGTTGGCCGCCACAGTGAGCGGTTAAGCAGACAATTTGCCGTAGTCCGACAGGTGGTAATCGCGCGAACCAAACAGGTTTTCGATAATTGTCAGACGTTTAAAGTAGTGACCGACATTGAGTTCATCGGTCACACCGATACCACCGTGCAGTTGAATCGCGTTCTGGCTGACAAAGCGCCCGGCCTTGCCAACTCTGGCTTTCAATGCCGCCAGCAGTTTGTCAGCCTGGTCGCTCCGCTGGTCTACATGCCACGCCGCCGCCATCAGCAGTGAGCGGGACAGCTCCAACTCCATAAACATATCGGCCATACGGTGCCGCAACACCTGAAAACGGGCAATGGGCTGTCCAAATTGCTTGCGTTGAGAAGTGTATTCGACGGTCGCTTCCAGCAGCGCTTCCATAGCGCCGAGGGATTCTGCACAAACCGCAATAATCGCCTTTTGCATCACGTCACAGATGACGGCATGACTGTTCAGGGGATCCGCCAGCAGACAATTACGTTTAACTTCCACGTTGTTGAGCTGCAGTTCGCTGGCGTGACGACCATCGTAGGTCAGATAGTTTTTGCGGCTCAGCCCGGCGGAATCGGCAGGCACCAGCAGCAGAACCAGATTGTCCTTCTGGCCGTTAAGGCAGGCGCTGACAATAAAGAAGTCCGCCGCCGGACCGTTATACACCACGGTCTTGGTGCCACTGAGAATATATCCGTCGGCGGTCTCCCTGGCCGTGGTTTTCACCTTGCCCGCCGGCAAGCTGCAACCGCCTTCGGCATAGGCGAAAGCCGCCTGCTCACTGCCATCAATCAGCGATCCAATCCGGGTATCTTTCAGGTATTGGTTATTGCCGGCCTGAAGCAAACCGCCAGCCAGGAGTACGGTCTCCAGGAACGGCTCAATCACCTGATAGCGGCCGAGCTTTTCACTCAGCAGCATAATCTCCAGCGCCCCCCAGTCGAAGCCGCCCTGTTCCTCTTCGAAGGGCAGGGCCAGCCACCCCAACTCGGCAAAGCTTTGCCACATCGCGGAACTGTATCCGCTGCCACTTTTAATAACCGCCTGACGATGTTCAAAACTGTAGTTATCGCGCAGAAACTTGTCGGCGCTATCGCGCAGCATCTGTTGTTCTTCTGTGTAATTTATGTGCATGACTCAAGATCCCGCGTTGCTGTTAAATTCCAAGAACATGCTTGGCAATGATGTCGCGCTGGATTTCGGCTGTGCCGCCATAAATGGTCGACGCGCGGTTGTTGATGTATTCCGCCATGGTCGTCAAGCCGTAATCCGGACCGATGTGGTCGCCGTCATAGGCCGGCGACAGGGCATGATCCTGATAAGGCGCCACCAGTAATCCCATGGCCTCGACTGACAGCTCATTGAAGCGCTGGCCTACTTCGGTGCCGATAACCTTGGTCATGGATGACAGAGCACCGGGATTCTGTCCCGCTTCAAGAGCGCCCTTAATGCGCAGCTCTGTGTACTCCAGAGCCAAGGCATCAATTTCAACTGCAGCCAACTTGCTGATAAACACCTGGTCTTCGAAACGGGGCATGCCACGGGCGTTGACTTCACCAGCGACCTGCTTACGCAATTTGGCGATCTGCTTCTTGTGATCGATGGTGAAATTGTGACCACCGCGCTCGAATTCCAGCAGGTACTTGGCAACCGTCCAGCCCTGGTTGACTTCACCCACCAGGTTTTTGGCCGGAACCCTGACATCGTCAAAGAACACCTGGCACTGCTCTACACGGCCGTCGAGACCCACGATCGGGTCAACCTTGATTCCCGGGCTGCTCATATCGACAAGGATAAAACTGATGCCCTGCTGCGGGCGGCCTTCGCGGGAAGTCCGCACCAGGCAGAAAATCTTGTTGGCGTGCTGGGCGTAACTGGTCCAGATTTTGGAGCCGTTGATCAGGTAATCATCACCATCGGGTGTGGCACTGGTGCTCAACGACGCCAGATCTGAGCCTGCACCAGGCTCCGAATAGCCCTGGCACCAGACATCATCGCCGGAGAGGATTTTTGGCAGATAGTGTGCTTTCTGTTCATCCGTGCCGTAGCGGATCAGCATGGGACCCAGCATCTGCAGCCCCATTGGCAGCAGTGCCGGTGCATTGGCCAGCTTGCACTCTTCCTGAAAAATGTAGCGCTGGCTCAGGCTCCAGCCGGTACCGCCATATTCCGCCGGCCAGTCCGGCGCCACCCAACCCTGCTTATATAGAATTCTGTGCCACTTCATAGTGGCATCAAAGTCGGCGAACACGCTGGTCATCAACTCGCCAGCCCGACGCAGCTCTGTACTCAGATTGGCCTGGAGGAAGTCACGAACTTCTTGCCGGAATTGGTTATCGCTCATAATGCGCCTGTTTATTCGTTAATTTTCTGATAAAACAGTCTTGTCTGTTTATTTTATTGCCGGAAAAACCAGATTGCAATCACTTTTGTTGGTTTTTAATCTTGCCTGGCGCGTCCGCGAGCCCACGTCCGAGCCTCTTCACTGCTCACCCACTGCACAGCATTGGCCAGCAAACGACGGTAGTTCTCATCGGCGAATACAGAGGAACCGTCGCCCATCTGCAAATAGACAACAGGGCTATTCTTGTAGGACTTTACCCACCCCACCAGCGCACTTCCCGGTGGATGGGGCCACGACCCCGTTACAGCCTCACCGGACACAGCCTCACTGGCAGAGTTAAAGTGCGCGGCATCAAAACTGTAGCCCGAGGCAACCAGTGGAATGACATCCTCCTCAAATACCTCATACAGGTAGAGCTCGTCCGTCAGCGGAAATGTCGCCGGCAGCCCTGCTGTGACCGGGTGATGATTGCGGATTGAAGCGGTATAACCCACATTGTGACAGTACCCGGAATCGAGCACCTCGATCCCGCGCAGACTACCCGGCAGGTAGAGGAATCTGCCCCCGACAATGTCGCTGTATTCGCTCCAGGTTGGCCACGCCGCAATGGCGTGATGAAGGAATACCACGCCGGTTCCACGCTCCAGCAGCTCCAGAAAGTTCTTTTTATAGGCGTCCGAAGGATCAACAAAGCGCGGAGGCCGAGACTGAAAATCCAGCCCCGGCATATCGTAGAACACCAGGCAATCAAATTCCGTGGCCACTTCGGGCGCCAGCAGATACTCTGTCAGGGGCTGCTCCACGGCGCTGTAAGTAAAGCCGGGGATGGACTCAAACATGTCAAAGAAGGCGTCACGCTCATAAGGATGCCCTTTTACACTGAGCAGCAGCTTACGCGGGCTCTGGTAGTCGATTACCGACATCAGGCTATCTCCCTCTTACCGACACGGGAGCTGCCAACCAACTCCGCTAACAGCATCACAGCTCCGCCACCGGTTGTTTCACCTCCTGACGCAGGACATCCTTGCGCACCTTGCCCGATGCCGTCATGGGCAATTCGGCTTTCACCACCACGCGCTCAGGCCACTTCTGCTTGGCCAGCCCGCTGTCTGCCAGAAATCCCCGTAACTCATCAAGGGTCAATTCACCGCTGTCGGTCAACACCAGGCAGGCACAGACACCCTCCCCCAGCCGCGGGTGTGGCATCGCCACCACCGCCGCCTGATCGATACGGGGATGGGCGTGCAGCACATCCTCAATCTCCCGGGCACTGAGGTTTTCGCCGCCGCGAATAATGATGTCCTTCTTGCGATCCGTAATGACAATGGCACCATCTGTGGTCACATGACCAATATCGCCGGTGCGGAAGTAGCCCTCCGGCGAGAGGGCCTGGCGCGTCTGTTCCGCGTCGGCGTAGCCCCGCATCATCGCCGGACCCCGCACCAGAATTTCGCCGTCGCAGCCCACAGGCAGGGCATTGCCCTCATCATCTTCGATACGGATTTCCCAGTTGAAGATAAAGCCATCCGTCTCTGCCGCCAGCTGCTCCTGCTCCGGCCTCCGGAATCCCACCGTCACCAGCGGGGACTCGGTACTGCCATACACCCGGAAGGCGCGGCAGTTTTCCAGCACCGCATGGGCTTCACGAATCAGCCCCGGCGGTACTGAGGCACCGCCGCAGGCAAACAACCTCAGGGTCGGCAGGGTTTCACCGGTGACCTTGCAGCTGTGTACCAGCTCCTGCAGAAAGGGCGTCGCACTGATACAGGCGGTGGCACCCACCTGTTTGATATAAGCAACGGCAGCATCTACCTGCCACTGCTCCATAAAGGCTGCTTTTGCCTCCGAGAAAAAGGGCAGCTCAACGCCATTCACAAAGCCCGTAATATGGGTCACCGGAGACGGCATCAGCATCACATCTCCCCGCCCCAACTCCCAGGCTTCGCGGCCATTATCAAAGGCCTTGGCCAGGCTGTTATGACTGTGCTGTACCGCCTTTGGATTACCCGTGGTGCCGGAGGTGTACATAACGATCTTGGTGGCATCGTAATCGGGTGCGGCTGGTTTCAACGCCTTCCCAACTGCCATCTCCATCAGACTCTCGTAGCTGATAAAGTCATCACCCAATGCGCCGTTTGCTCCCTTAACCACCACAGTTTGCAAATCCGGCAGGCCGGGTCGGAGACGTTGCACCATTTGGGTAAAGTCGTAGCTGCGGAATTGTGCCGGAATCAGCATTACCTTTGCCCGCGTATCCTTGAGAATAAATGCGACCTCTCTATCCCGGTAGATCGGGATAACAGGATTCACCACCAACTGCAGCATGGCCGCAGCAATATCCAGCGCCACCGCCTCCCGCCAGTTAGGCAACTGAAAACTGACGACATCGCCGGCGACGCAGCCCAGTTGCTGCAGTGCAACCGCCAGCCGCTCTGCTTCGTGATAAATACTGCCAAAGGTAATGTGCTGCCCGTTCTCAAGGAAAATGGCGATTTCATCCGGTGCAGATTGAGCTTTGAGTGCGGCAGCCTCGGCAATGGTTTGGTTGCGATAAACGCCATTAACACCGGCAGCGCTTGGGACAGAATTCATAGGTACCCCTGACTTTATTTGACTGCTGCCACCCTGCAATCTGCAAAGGTGACAACCGGGGCCCCTTTTTACACTGGCAGCAGTCAGATTCTTATGGTGATGAGTAAGCTCTTAAGTGAACATACACCACACATATAAAACAATCAATGCTGTTTTATATTTATGTCGAGTGGTAGTTGACGTACCCGGTGACGGGATAAGGGTGAAAAATGGTGCCGGATGGCCCCCCATCAGGGCATTGCCCCTGCCCCGACAGGCACGGCGGAAAACCGACTATGATGAAAATGAAGACAGCCTGCTGCAGACTGCGGTCAGGCCAGGGGATTCCCGGAAGGGAGGCTGAAAGCGGTATTGAGAGAGCTACTGAAAGAGATGCTGGAGCTGGTGGATAGCGGCCGGGGATCCCGGCCGGATCTGGCAGATATTATTTCAAACCTTCCTCATACATCTGCTTGAGCACCAGGGTCAGGTGATCCATGACATTCTGTGAACGCTCCTTGCGGCGCATGGACATGTGACTCAGCGCCATGCCCTTCATAAGGAACTGCACCATATCATGGGCCGCCTCCAGGACAGTGCTTTCGGTGTCTTTCCAGTGGGGGAATGTGCCGCGAACAGTCTCCAGAAACTGCTTCTCGAAGTCCTTTTCGACCGGCGTCATGATCTCCTTGAGCTCTTCGTCAGTGCGCGATGCTGCCATCAGCTCCTGATAAGCAACAAAAGAAGGCATGTTCACATACTGCCAGGCAGCCCGGACGCTTTCGCCAATCACTTCGGTAGTCAGCGAACCTTCAGGGTTATCAATATCCGCCATGAGCTCGCGGTACTCTTTCAGGCGCAGGTCGTGCAGATAACTCACGACCGCACTGATGACGGACATGCGAGAGGGGAAATGGTGCATCATTGCACCGCGGGATACCCCGGCGTATTCGGCAATCAGCGATGTGGTTGCCTTGGTATAGCCCAGATCAATCAGGCACTCTACGGCAGCCTGCATGATCGCCTGGCGAGTCATGGCGCTCTTTTCTGCCTGCCAGCCTGCCTCGCCCGGTTTAATACCTCCGGTCGCTCTGGTTTTTTTGGTCTTCTCCGTTTTCGTCGCTGATTTGGCCATAAATATCCCGATATTAATTACACTCTCCCATAAGCGTGCTCAATATTACCCAAATTGAGCATAGACTGCACCCGTTTTGGCGGCACTGCAACCAGCCCAAAGGAAACAAAAATAACCCATTAATTCAATAGGTTACAGAAATCCAGTTCCCGATCAGATGAGGTTGAGCGAATGCCGGCCCAGGCGGCACGAATTCCACTAACACTGAATACCACCAACGCCGGGCACCAAGGCCCTGCATCCGGCGGTAACGCCCTCCCCGCTCTGTCGGGTAACAATGCAACACTTACAGAACCAAAGAAATCAAACAGATATGATTTTATTATAAAAATGGCCACAGGTGATACTTATGGTTATCTGACCGTCTCCGACGCCACCTCTCACACGCCCCTTTAATTCTTTCAACTTCAGGCTTTATCCGCTCCCTGCCACCATATTGACCACACATTTCCCGCCCCCACCAAAAGCAATCAAACAGGATTGTTTTTCTTGTTTTGATGATCTAGACTGAGATCAAGCCTGAAAATAATCAGTATAGAAAGGGGGCAATAAATGCCATATCAGACTGAATTTCTGTTACGTGCCTACCGGACCATGAAGACCATCCGTGAGTTCGAGGAACGCTCTGTCAAGGAGTTCGAAGCCGGCACCATTCCCGGTTTCGTCCATGTCTCCAACGGTCAGGAAGCCATCGCGGTAGCCGCCTGCATCGATTTATCCGACAAGGATATTATCGGCAGCACCCACCGCGGCCACGGCCACTGCATCGCCAAGGGTTGCGATGTGAGCGGCATGATGCAGGAGATCATGGGACGCGCTACCGGCCTCTGCAAAGGCAAGGGTGGTTCCATGCACATTGCGGATTTCGATAAGGGCATGATTGGCGCCAACGCCATTGTGGGTGGTGGTCCACCACTGTGTAACGGTGCGGCACTGGGTGCCAAAACCCGCGGCACCCGTGATATCGCCCTCTCCTTCAGCGGCGACGGCAGCGCCAACCAGGGCACGGTTCTGGAAGCCCTGAACCTCGCCGTGGTGCTCAAGCTGCCCCACGTCTTCATGTTTGAAAACAACGGCTACGGCGAAGGTACCGGTGCGGACTATGCCCTCGGCTGCAAGAGCCTGACCGAGCGCAATGCTGGCTTCGGTATGCCATCAGTCTACGTCGACGGCACTGATTTCTTTGCCGTTTACGAAGCCTGCAAGATCGCCATCGAGCGCGCCCGCAATGGCGAAGGCCCCACTGCGATTGAAGCGGAAACCGTGCGTTTTGACGGCCACTTTATTGGTGACCCCCAGCTCTATCGCGGTAAGGACGAAGTCAAACTGGCCCGCAAGGACCGCGACTGCCTGAAGATTTTCCAGAAGCGGGTTATTGCCGAACGTTGGCTGACGAAAAAGCAGATGGACGCCATCGATGCTGAGGTGATGGAAGTTATCGAGCAGGCCGTACAGGACGGCCTGAACGCGCCCAAGCCAAACCCCGCCACCGACCTTCTCGCTGACGTTTACTGCACATACTGAGGAACAGGACATGAACAAACCAGCCATTATTACGCCTGTTTCCGGGTCAACTTCCATCAAGACCTACCGCGAAGCCATCAACGAGGCTCTGCGCCAGGAGATGCGCCGCGACCCCACCGTCATTGTGATGGGTGAAGAGGTTTCCGGCGGGGCCGGCTGCCCGGGCCAGGATGACGCCTACGGCGGTGTTTTCGGCGTGACCAAGGGCCTGATGCCGGAGTTTGGCCGTGAGCGGGTCATCGACACCCCCATCAGTGAGTCCGCCATTATTGGTGCGGCCGCCGGTGCCGCCAATAACGGTTTGCGCCCGGTGGTGGAGCTGATGTTTTTTGATTTTATCGGCGTCTGCTTTGACCAGATTTTCAACCAGGCCGCCAAGTTCCGCTATATGTTTGGTGGCAAGTCCCGCACCCCGATGGTCATTCGCGGTACCGTTGGCGCCGGTTGGCGCGCCGGTGCCCAGCACTCCAACATGCTGCACCCGGTAGTGACGCACATGCCCGGCCTTAAGGTGGTCATGCCCAGTAACGCCTATGACGCCAAGGGCCTGATGATCCAGGCGATCCGTGACGACGACCCGGTGATCTTCCTCGAACACAAGATCATGTACGACAACAAGTGTGAAGTACCGGACGAGCCTTACGCTATCCCCTTTGGTGAGGCCAGCTTCCCCCGCCAGGGTAACGACGTCACCATCGTCGCCATTTCCAACATGGTCACCAGGGCAATTGCCGCCGCCGACGAACTGGCCAAAGAAGGCATCAGTTGCGACGTGATTGATCCCCGCACGGTCTCCCCGCTGGATGACGAAGCGATCCTGGAGAGCGTGGAAGTCACCGGCCGCCTGGTGATCGTGGACGAAGCCCATGAACGCTGCAGCCTGGCGGCGGATATTTCCAGCATCGTCGCCGAAAAAGGTTTCCACAGCTTGCGCGCCCCGATCCGCAAGGTAACAGCCCCGCATACGCCGGTGCCCTTCGCGCCTGAACTGGAAGATGCCTACGTGCCCAGCGTCGAGAAGATCATCGCCGCGGTACGCGACGTGCTGGGAGGCTAGTGACAGTGACTATTTCAGCGATCAGCATGCCCAAATGGGGCATGGAAATGTCAGAGGGCCTGGTCAGCGACTGGCACTTTGCCATTGGTGACACCATCCAGGCGGGCGACGATGTCGTCGACGTGGAAACCAGCAAGATTGTAAATACTGTGACCGCCACAGGTTCCGGCGTACTGCGGGCCATTACCGCGCAGTCGGGCGAAACCCTGGCGGTGGGCGCCATACTCGGTGTGCTGGCGGATGCGGACACCAGCGACGAAGAGATTGCCGCATTTATTCGCAGTAAAAGCGCATCCGGCACCTCCGAAGTGGCTGCCGAGCCGGTTGCCCCAACGCAGCCTGCTCCCCAGTCACCGGCTCCACCAGCGGTAGCCGCAGCTGTAGTGGAACTACCAGCCCGTGCCATTGCCAGTGTGACGCCTTTGCCCGCCGCGGTGCAGCTGGGTGCCCTGGCCGCCGGGGAAGACGACAGTCAGGTAGCTGCGTCGCCGGTTGCCCGTCGCCTCGCGGCCCAATACGGTGTCAACCTCAACAACATCAGCGCCAGCGGGCGTCATGGACGTGTCTCCAAATCCGATCTCGAAGCAGCGGTCAGTGCCGCCGGTGGCAAGCTTATCTCCCCTGCCCCGGCAACCACACATTCCCGCCCTGCCGTTGACGACAGCCTGATCAAGGCTACCCCGGTAGCGCGACGCCTGGCGCAGGAGCTGGGCATCTCGCTGGCGGACTGCCGCTGCAGTGGCGACCGTGGCCGCGTCAGCAAGGCCGATGTTGAAGCCGCAGCCGCCCTGCAACGCAAGCTGGAAATATTCCCGGACCTGCCTGCGGACGAGCCCGAACCCTACCTGACCAACACCATGTCAGGTATGCGCAAGACCATCGCTGCCCGGTTGCAGCAGTCCAAGCAAACCGCACCCCACTTTCGCGTACAGGTAGATGTGGAGATCGATAACCTGCTGGCTGTGCGCCAGCAGATCAATGCTTCCTCCAGCCAGGCCAGGGTTTCGGTCAACGACTTCATCATCAAGGCCTGCGCCTCGGCGCTGATGCAGGTGCCTGGAGTCAATGTGCAGCTTGAGGGTGACACCATCCGGCAGTTCCGCCACGCCGATATTTCCGTGGCAGTGGCCATCGACGAAGGATTGATCACCCCCATCGTCAGGCAAGCCGATACCAAAGGCTTGATTGCGATCTCCCAGGAGACCCGCGACCTGGCCACCCGGGCCAAGATCAATCGCCTGCAGGCGGACGAGTTTCAGGGCGGCAGCTTCTGCATATCCAACCTGGGCATGTACGGGGTCAAACAGTTCGACGCCATCATCAACCCGCCGCAGGCAGCCATTCTTGCTGTGGGCAGCGGTGAGCAGAGACCTGTGGTAAAGAACGGATCCCTGCAGGTAGCGACCGTTATGACACTGACCCTGTCCAGCGATCACCGCATCATTGATGGCGCCCTTGCCGCCCAGTTCATGGCCAGCCTGAAAGGCTTCCTTGAACAACCAGCGACCATGTTGGGCTAGGGGCAGCTATGAACGACTTTGACCTGATCGTGGTAGGCGGCGGACCCGGTGGCTATGTCGCTGCCATTCGCGCCGCCCAACTGGGCTTCAGCACAGTGCTGGTAGAGAAGGAAAAATTGGGCGGTGTCTGCCTGAACTGGGGCTGCATACCCACCAAGGCCCTGTTGCGGGGTGCCGAAGTCGCCCATACCCTGGCCGAAGCGGGCCGCTTTGGCTTTGAGTTTGGCCCGGTCAATTTCGATCTGGCCAAACTGGTGGGCCACAGCCGCTCGGTGGCGAATCGCCTGAGCCAGGGCATTGATTACCTGATGAAGAAAAACAACATCACGGTATTCAGTGGTCAGGCACAGCTGGTTGATAACGGCCTGCTGGAAGTGACTGCTGCCGGGGCCACCCAGCGACTTAAAGCCCCGCACATTATCCTCGCTACCGGGGCCCGGGCCCGGGCCCTGCCGGGTGTTGAGGTGGATGGCGACTATATCTGGGGGGTGCGTGAAGCCATGACCCCGGACGCCCTGCCCCAGCGCCTGCTGATCATTGGTGCCGGGGCCATCGGTGTGGAGTTCGCCAGCCTCTATAACGATCTTGGCAGCCAGGTGACTCTGGTGGAAGCGGTTGATCGTATTGTGCCTGCCGAAGACGCCGAGATTTCAAAACTGCTGCAGGATCAGTTTGGCAAACGCAAGATCCAGGTACTGACCAATACACTGGTCGGCAGCCTTAACATTCGCGAGGGTGTGGTTACCGCAACCATGCGCAGCAACGGCCAGGAATCCCAGGGCGAGTTTGACCGGGTCATTGTGGCCGTGGGTATCACGGGCAACATCGAGAATCTCGGTCTTGAAGCACTGGGAGTCACTACCGATCGCGGCTTTATCAAAACCGATGCATTCAAGCGCACCAATGTGGTCGGCCTCTATGCCATCGGCGATGTGGCGGGTCCACCGTGGCTGGCCCACAAAGCCAGTCATGAAGGTGTCCTCTGTGTCGAAAAGATTGCCGGCATCGCCGCCAAACCGCTCGACCCGGATCGCATCCCCGGCTGTACCTATTGCCGGCCACAGATCGCCAGCGTTGGCCTCAGCGAACAGCAGGCCCGGCAGCGCGGCATAGACTACAGCGTCGGTCGTTTCAACCTCTCTGCCAATGGCAAAGCCCTGGCCATCGGTGACTCCGAGGGCCTGGTAAAAACCCTCTTTGATAAACACACCGGCGAATTACTGGGTGCCCACATGATTGGCCCGGAAGTCACCGAGCAGATCCAGGGGTTTGGCATCGCCCAGCAGCTGGAAGCCACTGCCCATGAACTGACCCATACCGTATTCGCTCACCCCAGTTTGTCTGAGGCGATGCACGAATCTGTGCTCAGCTCACTTGGCATCGCACTGCATCAGTAAGGTGATTAGCATGAATCAGCAGATACCTATTCACGACGGCCTGTTTACCTGGCCGTCCCTCCAGCCGGAATTGCTGGGCAGTCGCTGCCGGCAATGCGGGGAAGCCACCTTCCCCGCGCAAAATGATTGTCGCAGCTGCAGCGGACGCGAGACTGACGTGGTCACCCTCGGAAGCCGCGGCACCCTGTGGACCTGGACAATCCAGAGCTTTATGCCCAAATCTCCCTACCACAGTGATGAAACGCCCGAAACCTTCAAGCCCTACGGCGTCGGCTATGTGGAGATGCCTGGCGGCGTGCGGGTTGAAGCCCGCCTTATCCCCAACCAGCGTGAAGAGCTGCATATCGGTATGCCCATGCAGCTGGAGATTATTCCCTTCCGTACCGATGAAGACGGGAACCAGATCATGACCTTTTGCTTCCGGGCGCTGGAGGAGAACGAATAATGGACGTCGCAATTATCGGAATTGGCCTGCACCCCTTTGGTCGCTCACCGGATATGACCGGCCAGCAACAGGGCGCCAGCGCTATACGCGCAGCCCTGGCGGACGCCGGACTCAGCTGGAAAGACATGCAGTTCGCCTACGGCGGCAGCCAGGATGGTGGCAACGCCGATGCGCTGGTCAACGAGCTGGGCCTGACCGGTTTACAGTTCACCAACATCTGGAACGGCTGTGCCACCGGCGGCAGCTCCCTGCACGCCGCCTGCGCGGCCATTAAGTCCGGCGAATACGACCTGGGTGTGGTGGTGGGTTTTGACAAACACCCCCGTGGTGCCTTTAACCCCGAGCCTGCCGATTGGGGTCTGGACAGCTGGTACGGTGAAACCGGCATGATGCTGACCACCCAATTCTTCGCCATGAAGATCCAGCGCTATATGTACGATCACGGCATCAGCGAAGACGCCCTGGTGCGGGTATCAGAGAAGGCGTTCCTGAACGGCTCCCTGACCCCGACGGCCTGGCGCCGTCAGGCACTGAGCTACGACGAGATCGCCACCTCCATGATGGTCAGTGATCCGCTGCGCAAGTACATGTTCTGCAGCCCGGCAGAAGGCGGCGCCGCGTTAATCCTCTGCAATCCGGACATCGCCCGGCGTTACACCAGCAAGCCACTGCTGCTGAAAGCCGCAGCAGTACGCACCCGCCACTACGGCAGTTTTGAAGTGTTCAGCCCGTCGCAGGCCATGGCCGTGGCCGATGCACCCACCGTCACCGCCTCCAAAGCGGCCTTCGAACTGGCCGGTATCGGCCCGGAAGATATCGATGTACTGCAACTGCAGGATACCGATGCCGGTACCGAGATTATTCACATGGCCGAGAACGGCTTCTGTGAACACGGTGAGCAGGAGAAGTTGTTACGCGAAGGCGCCACCGGCATCAATGGCCGTATGCCGGTTAACACAGATGGCGGCTGCCTCGCCAATGGCGAACCCGTGGGAGCCTCCGGTTTGCGCCAGGTCTATGAAGTCTGCGTGCAGTTGCGCGGTGAAGGCGGTGCCCGGCAGGTGCCCGATCAACCCAAGGTTGGATACACCCACGTCTACGGTGCCCCCGGCCTCAGTGGCGTCAACATCATTTCCCGATAACGACCAACAGAATAAATACAGGTGGAGATACGTTATGAGTAACAGCCAGAAAAGACAGCAAGGTGACGGTGTTCGCTGCGAAGGAGCTTCGTTTCAGGATCTGCTGGACCTTGAAGAAGTTGAAGTGCCTGCCTACCTGCGCGAAAACACCTGCGATTACATGGGTGATTTTGACCTGGATGTGGACCGCTGGATTTCCCGCGACACCCACATCCTGGAAAAGAAAAAGTTGTGGCCGAAAGTGTGGCAGATGGCCTGCCGCGTCGAGGATATTCCGGAAGTCGGCGACAACCACATCTATGAAGTCATTGACGAGTCGGTGATCATCACCCGCACCTCCGAGAACGAGATCAGGGGCTTTATCAACTCCTGCCTGCACCGCGGCCGCCTGCTGCGTGATGAAGATGGCTGTGTGCAGGAGTTTGTCTGTCCGTTCCACGGTGCCACCTGGGACCTGAATGGCAACTTCAAGGGCATCCCCTGCAAGTGGGACTTCCGTCACCTGGAGGGCAAGGACATGAACCTGCCCCAGGTGCAGGTGGATACCTGGGGTGGCTTCGTCTTTATCAACTTTGATAAAAATGCTGAACCCCTGGCGGACTACCTGGCACCCATGCCAGAGCACTTCAAGCGCTTCCCGCTGCATGAATACTACAAGGGTGCCCATGTACAGCGCGTCGTGCAGTGCAACTGGAAAGTGGGCGCGGAAGCCTTTATGGAGTCATTCCATACCGTTGCCACCCACCGGGAGATCATGACCTTCACCGGCGATGCCAACTCCCAGTACGACACCTTCGGCGACAACATCAGCCGCTCCGTGACCCCCATGGGGGTGCCCAGCCCGCATCTGGAGAATATCCCGGAAGAGAAAACCCTCAAGGATATCCTCGACCTGTCAGGGCGTATGGCCATGAATGACTCCAGCGGCCAGTTACTGCCGGAAGGCCTGAGCGCCCGCAAGTACGTGGCGGACATGAACCGCAAGATATTCGAAGACATCAGCGGTGAAGACCTCTCCGATGCCACCATGGCTGAGCTGGAGGACGCCATCCTCTACAGCGCCTTCCCCAACATGCAGGTGTGGATTGGCTACCACGGCAATATCGTCTACCGCTTCCTGCCCAATGGGGACGATCACGACAGTTGCCTTTTCGATGCCATGCTGCTGTTCCGCACCCCCAAAGGCAGCCCCAAGCCTGCTGGCAAGCCAGTCACCAAACTGCGCCCAGACCAGCGTTTCAGCGATGCCGAAGAACTCGGCGATCTCGGCCCGGTGTTTGATCAGGATGACGCCAACATGCCCATGGTCCAGCGCGGCATGAAAGCGTCCAAGAAACGCGCGGTCAGCCTAGGCAGCTATCAGGAGAGCCGAATCCGCCATATGCATCAGACGCTCGATAAATACCTGAACGCCTGATACCCCGACCTACCCTCTTGCCGGGTTCCGGTTTTTACCGGGCCCGGCCTTTTTATCTCCCGCCTCCCCGTTCCCGACCACCTTATCTCAGGCTCCTGCCCCCTCAATAGCTGAGCCGTAAACTCGGCCCATGATTGCTTCAGACAGCGCCAGCAGGACATCACTGTAATGCCGGAATTGTTCTGAACACCATTGCGTCCACGGGGATAGTCCACCGCCGTAACGCCTCATAACAAAGACAGAAAGGCCGGCGCACATGCAGGTTACCTGTAATCTGAGAGACCAAACAGGGAGGGAGATTCAGGGACAGCTGAGTAGCCAGCACCTGCGCAGTACTGGTAAAGAAAAAACCCGCCTGCCGGTTGGCAGGCGGGGTTCCGGAGGCGGGACAAACCTTAGTTAACAGCGCTGATAATAAACAGCAGATCGCCAGCGCTCACCTGCTGGCCGTTGGCCACATTGCGATGCTCAATGCGGTACTTCTTGTCCGATGGGTAGAGCTCGTTGTCCGGGCCGTTGTAGTTATCCAGGCTCAGCTGGCTGAACATCTTCATCGCCTCCACCAGCGCCAGCGTGACGCTGGTATCCACCACATCACCTGGCTTCACAAAGTCAGGGTCTGACGGTGAGGCGGCGGTGTAGAAGACACCGGTGGCCGGGGCAAATACCTTCAGCTCATGACTGTCATCCACACGGATGGCATCCGCCGACGAGCCTGCACTGCCCTGCTCGGCGAACTCAGCCACAAACTCTTCCGCGTCCAGCATGGAGAGGAAGCCAGGCAGGTAGTTGGTATCGTAGACACCGTTGCGGAAGGTCTTGTCCTTGAGGATACGCTTGAGCAGCGGAATGTTGGTGGCAATGCCATCAATCACTACGCCATCCAGGTAGTTGTAGAGCTTCTCAACGACATCCTCACGGCTCTCGCCCCGGCAGATGATCTGTGCGATCAGACTGTCGTAGTAAGGCGAGATCTCCACATCGCTGGCGGCGATAGAAATGATCTCCACATCATCACGCTCCGGCATCACACAGTTGCTGATGTAGCCGGGGTTAGGCGCCAGTTTCAGGTGACCGTCGCTGCCCATAACCGCTTTCTCGGCAGTAACGCGCACTTCGATGGCGTAACCCTGATCCTGCGGCTGCAGGTGCTCAATGGTCTGGCCGGACGCGATACGGAACTGCGCCTGCACAATGTCGATACCGGAAGTGGCTTCGGTAACCGGGTGCTCTACCTGCAGGCGGGTGTTCATCTCCATGAAGTAGACGGCGTTGTTCTGGATATCGTAGATGTACTCTACGGTACCAGCGCCAGTGTAATCCACCTGGTTCGCCAGCGCCCTGGTGTAGCTTTCCACCTTGGCTTTCAGCGCCGCTGGCAGCATGGTGGAGCCGGACTCTTCAATCACCTTCTGGTTGTCGCGCTGTACAGTACAGTCGCGAATACCCAGCACAGAGGTGTTGCCGGCGCTGTCGCGCAGCAGCTGTACCTCGATGTGGCGCATGGAAGTGACGAACTTCTCCAGGTAGAGATCACCACTGCCAAAGGCAGAGCGGGCCTCGGTACTGATGACGGAGTAGAAGCGGCTCATCTCGTCGGCCGAGTGAACCACCTTGATGCCCTTACCACCGCCACCGTGTACCGCTTTCAGCAGCACCGGATAACCGATATGGTCGGCAATCTCTGCCGCCTGCTCGACACCAGTGAGGATCGCGTGACTGCCGGGCACCACAGGTACGCCACAGGCCATGGCAGTTTTCACCGCGTTGGATTTGTTGCCCATGGTGGTCATGCTGTCGGCGCTGGGGCCCACAAAGTTGATACCGTTGCTCACACAGAGAGTGGCAAAGGATGGGCTCTCGGAGAGGAAGCCAATACCGGGGTGCAGCGAATCCACCTGCTCATACTCAGCCACCTTGATAATAGACGGCGCATTGAGGTAGCTCTCATCGGAGGAGTTACCACCGATACACACCAGGCGATCCGTGGGCTTCAGCATACGCGCCGGCACCGCATTCATATCCGGGTCGGACGCAACCAACACCACCTGGATATCATTTTCCTGAGCCTTGCGGATCAGCTTCACTGCTGTACAGCCACGGGCGTGTACCAGCACCTTCTTCACCGGCGCCATCAGCGCTTTCGGATCGGTGTCGGAGAGCTGGTCATCACAATCCACGCACGGCAGCGCTTTCTGCAGGGCACTGGCAATCACATCGTCAACCGTGAGATCCGGCAGCGGGATAACCGGGTCAATGGTGCGCAGTGACGCATCCAGGTCCGCTACAAACGGGTGCTTGACCAGTCCCGCCATCGCGCCCGGGGTGGTGGAGAGGTAGTTGGACAGAGTGGACTGGGATGGCAGGTAGGAAGGCACCACCATCTGGCCGGCAAACGGCATGTTACAGCCGGAGAAGTAGTAGGTCTGCACCAGCGGGTGGGTCACAAAGCTGGCCTGGGCACCACCGGTACAGTCACCAAAGCCAAACACCACGATGGGCAGGTCGAAGTCCGCCACAAAGCGGGTAATACGGTCGTTGACTACCGCCATGGAGAAGAGCGCTGCGGCCCCCTCCTTGGTCTGCATACCACCGGAGCTGATAAAGCAGACGATAGGCAGCTGCTGCTGGGCACACTCCACCATCAGGGCGCAGAACTTGCGGGCACTGGCCATATCGAAGGCACCGGCCTGGAACTCCACATTGGAAATCGCCACACCCACACGGCTGGGATTGCCGCCGCTCTCACCGGCGATCTCACCGATACCGGTGACCAGGCCGCAGGGACGCTTGTTAGCGGCGATAGCGGCTTCAATGGACTGGTGGAAACCGGGGAAATTTACCGGGTTGGCACTGGTACTGTCAGCGTGAAACTCAGCGAAGTTACTGAAGTAAGTACTGAGGATGGTTTCCGGCTGCGGTGTGCTGCTCTTTTTCACGGAACGCAGCAGGCGCTGCAACAGCAGGTCGCGATAGCCCATGGTCAGTCGGTTCCAGAAATCCTTCTTGCGACCGATGCGTACCGGGGTGATATGCCCCTTGAAGCTGCCTCCGTTGAGACTGCTGTAATACTCGGGCAGCAGAGTCTCGAAGAAATAGGTGAGGATCACGAACAGGCTTTCGTTCATCTGCGGGAAACCGATGTTCTTCCAGGCTTCCACCTTGGTCAGCAGGTCACCGCGACTGCCGTGACTGGCCAGGTACTTCAACCACTGCTCGAAGGTTTTACGCTCTTTCCCGGCGTCTCCACTCTCCATCATTACGGAGTTGAGGGACGCTTCCAGCAGATCAGAGACCGACTTCTTCGACAGACTGCGGCTCTCCATCGCTTCCCGGGCAATGCTCGGCAGGTTGGCAACCACGTTGTCGTAGAGGGCATCGAAAATAAGCAGGTTGCGGCACTGCTGGATAAACTCCAGACGCAGGTCCCGGTGCAGCACGATATCCAGCACGTGCATATCGGACAGCTCGGGCCAATACTCCACAGAAGGCTCGCGGGTCTCATCTTCCAGCAGGTCGATCAACGCCTTGAAGTTGTTCTTCGCCGTGCCCTTCCAGCGGTTGTAGAGGAAGAAGCAGATACCAAACAGCATCGCCTGTTTGGCTTTCTCGTAATTCTCCTGCGGCTCGCCCAGCAGCAGGCGGGACACCTTGTTGCGCTCTTTATTCTGGCTCGCCATGCGATCAGAGAACTGCTTCCACAGTTTGGTCAGTTCGTCGTCGTAGACAATCTTGTCCGGACTCTCGATCCAGGTGTTAAACAGGCGCGCCTGATCCTGCAGGATGCGGTCTTTCAGGTCACCCTGTGGCAGACGCGCTTCAGCGGTCAGTTCATACTCCCGCACACTGATAGACTTGAGGCGGTTGCTGCTCTGCAGGTAGCGAATATAGCGCAGGCACAGCCCGAAAATATTGGGCTGCGCCGTTGGCGACGTGGTGCGTCGCTTGGTGTCCAGCGCGCGGTAGTATTCAGTGGGGTTGAGATAGCGGTCGAGGTTGAGCTGGTACTGCTTGATCAGCGCCGGGTTGTTGGCCACGAACTTGCGCGACGCGTCCTCAATCGCCTCGATACCGGACACCATGGCGCGCTGCAGGTTATCGCGGCGCTCATCCTGGTCCCAGGGGGTGTAGTCGATAATACCGTCGATGCAGCCGTTGGAGAGCAGCTCCTCAGGACTCACTCCCACACTCTTGGCACACTCCTGCCAGGAGAGATTGAACTTACGGGCAATGCTCTGCAGGCCCTGGGGCTGGATGGTGTTAAACACCCCGTCACGTACGGACAGCAGCAGGTTGGCAGCAGCCAGCGGAATGGCGCCACCGGAGTAGCCCATACCCAGCACAATCCCCAGGGTCGGCACCGACGCCGAGGCACTGGCGGTAATCATCTGGGAGATAGAGTGGGCCTGGTTGTTCTTGTTGGCGATTTCACCGGCATCGGCCCCGGGGGTGTCGATAAGGAACACAATCGGCAGGCCCATTTCCGAGAAACGCAGAATGGCCTCGCTGGCCTGCAGGTGATGCTCCGGCATCCAGGCGCCATTGGAAGAGGTACGCTCCTGACCGATAATGGCAATGCGGCGTCTGCCGTGGCTGAAGTTCAGCTCGATTTCGGCAATATAGAGGGATCCCTTCAACTGGCTGGTCACAATAGTGGCATTCAGCTGCTCTACCACCTCACGCACACCGGGACGCTTGTTGTGCTGGGTTGGCATGACCACTTCGTCGATATACTCATCGACATCCATCCGCACCAGCTGGCGCAGACGCGATTTGATACGGCGCTCGTCGATTACCCCATCAAGGTAGAGAGAGGCTTTCAGGGGGTCCCGTTCCGGCAGTACCGAGAAGGTTGCGGCGTCGCGGTCCGCGTTAATGAAGAGTTCGTCACTTTCCTGGACTTTGGCAAGCTCTGCTTTTGTATTCATGGAGGCCTATTCTTATCCGTAATCGGGGACTTGGTGCGCAAAAAGCGATAGGATCTACCCATCAGGCGCGTATAATTCACGAAACAGCCCAACCATATCGGATATAGTGCTCACTCTGTAGGAATTGACCAAAAACAGACTGTTCCATATCTGAAACAATCGACCAGGGACCTCAGACCACCGATGTTCGATCTGAATACGCTGCTTTTATTCGTCAAGGTTGTTGAATTAGGAAGCTTTACCGACGCTTCCCGGGAGTTGAATACCCCCAAGTCCACCATCAGCCGCAAGATCTCCCAACTGGAAGAGCACCTCGACGTACGCCTGCTGCAACGCAATACGCGCCAGGTACAGCTGACCGAGGTAGGCCGCCAGATCTACGACCGCTCGGTACGCATTCTCAAGGAAGCCCTGCAGGTCCGCACCACCGCCGAGAACTCCCGCCAGGAAGTGGCCGGCAACCTCAAGATTATCGCCCCCATCTCCTTCAACCCGGAGACCCTGACCACCCTCTGCGCCGGCTTTATGCAGAGCTATTCCAAAGTGGATATCGACCTGCAGTTCAGCGATGGCGACGTGGATCTGCTGGGGCACAACGCCGATATCGCCATCAAGTTTGGCCCCCTGTCGGACTCCAACCTGATCGCCAAACTGCTGTTTGAACGGGAACGGGTACTGGTGGCCAGCCGCGAGTATATTCAGCAGCACGGCCAGCCCACAGATCTGGAGAGCCTGAAAAGCCACGACGGCCTGATTTTGGGCAACTCACGCGCCATGCCTTTGTGGCCGTTTGGCAGCGGTGAGAATCGGCACCTTATCAGCATCAACCCCCGCTACCGGGTCAACAGTTCTGCCAGCCTCAAGCAGATGGCCAAAGCCGGCCTCGGCATCGCCATGCTTACCCGCTCCGATTGTGATGCTGCCTTGAAGGCCGGTTCTCTGGTACAACTGCTGCCCGAGATTCCCATTGAGCCGATCAAGTGCTACGGGCTCTACACCAGTCGCATGCAGCTGGCGCCCAAGATATCGCACTTTCTGGATTATGTGGTGCGCCATGCGAATGAGCAGCGCGGTGAGATGCCGAAGCTGTCACTGGTGGAGAGCTGAGCGGGACCTCATCATTACAGCAGGCAGCCAATAATGGCGAGGCCGGGCAGCGTTTCTGCGCTGAATATCCACCACCGGTGGCCCCGCATCAGGATGGCAATGCCCCGCCACCAAGGTAAGGGGAGGTGTTATGCCGGTGGGTGGTCAACAGCGGTACCTTCATCCTGACCACATCGATTTTATCCTCTCTCAGAATGGCTACATTGAGATAGAGGTCCCCCAGCCCTTTGCCGAAACCCAGCTTGTGCCACCAACGGCCGTGGTTCAGCATCGCCAGGAACTGCTCTTCGGTGAGCCCGTCGTCAATGGGAATAAATGAGAAGGCAATGCCTCTGTGACGCAGCATCATCGAGGCATAGCTGAAGCCCCGTTGTATTTCGCCCTTGGTATCAACCTCACGAAACTTGATCTCGTAGTCTCCGGTTGCACTGTTACCGTGGGCATTATTGCCCGGCATTAAACCACCCCGGAAGCGAAAGTTGGGACGGGAAATCACCACCGGGCTGTCCATCAGGTTACGCACCTCCAGACAGACCACATTGGGATAATTAGCGTAATCGGTACCAAAAAAGTAGGTAAAATGGACAGAGAACTGGCTGATACGTTTCTTACGAACAAGCAACAGCGACATAACACCGATGGTGGCCACAGCAAACGTCAACATATCCCAGAAACCGATATCGTTTAACGTCTGCAGAAACTCCATGATCTTTGGCAACAACCTACTCTCCCCAATCCTGACACGCCTCTTCAGTCCGGCCAGCACCCGCGCGACCAGCAATATCCATAAGGCATTAAAGAAAACGCCTAATATAACAAAAATAAGAGCCAATCTGGCAGCAGAGAAGTGAGACGTTTCAATGGGAGAGTGACCGCTGAGAGAAGCAGGCGGCAAGCAATGCAGTGCCAGGTACAAAGGAGAGCAACCGGATCACAACACCGTCGAGGGACTCGGGCCAGGCCTCTGCACCGCAGACCCGTCCGACACCAGCTCCGTGGCTGGTGCCTACAACAGTAGCCTCCGGCAGTGTCAGCCGGGATTACCTGCCAACTCCGCCTCAGGAGTCAAAGCCCGGCAAGCCGGGCTTGGTAGCAGGGGGCTCAGAGATAACCTTCAGCCTTCAAGTCCGCCACGGTAGCTTCAATACTCTCGCGCAACACAGCCACCAGGAAATCCACATTCTCCTTGTTGAGAGTCAACGGTGGTGACAACACGTTCATGTGCGCCAGCGGCCGTACAATCAGTCCACGGGCCTGGCAGTGATCGGCGATACGATTGCCTACACGGGCTGCCGGATCAATCAGCTCCTTGGTCTCCTTGTTGGCTACGTTCTCGATACACATCATGAACTTGCGACCGCGCACATCACCCACAATGGGCAGGTCCATCAGGGTTTTCAGTTGCGCTTCGAAGTAGGCACCCATCTCCATGGCATTGCCACAGATATTTTCCCGCTCCATGATCTCGATGTTTTTCACACCGGCGGCACAACTGACCGGGTGGCCGGAGTAGGTGAAACCGTGGGTGAAGATGGCACCGTCCGCCTGTGGCTTGCTGATAACTTCGTAAATGTCATCGGAGAGGATGGTGGCACCCAACGGCAGGTAACCGGAGGTGAGGCCCTTGGCGCAGGTGATAATGTCCGGCACGATACCAAACTCAGCTTCGGAGGCGAACATGTGGCCGAGGCGACCGAAGGCGGTCACGACTTCGTCAGACACATAGAGCACGCCGTACTTGCGGCACACCTCCAGGGTTTTCCGGTGGTAGCCCTCTGGTGGCACAATCACACCACCGGCCCCCATGATCGGCTCGGCGAAGAAGGCAGCCACATTGTCCGGGCCCATCTCCAGAATCTTGTCTTCCAGCTCCTGCACCTTCTCATCACAGAACGCTTCCAGGCTCTGTCCTTCCGGACGACGGTAAGGGTTCGGGCAGGAGATGTGCGCCACCATCTGCTCATCAATATCAAAACCGATATGGTCGAACTTCACACCGGTAATGGACATGGCCATGTAGGTACTGCCGTGGTAGCCGTCGATGCGACCGATAATTTTCTTCTTGTTGGGTTTGCCCAGCTGATTGAAGTAGAAGTGGATGATACGCACGGCGGTGTCGTTGGCCACGGAACCACCACAGCCATAGAAGACATGGTTCAGGTTACCCGGAGCCAGCTCGGCCAGCTTGGCAGCCAGCTGCGCTGCAGGCACGGTGGTGTGGTGACCAAAACAGGAGTAGTAGGGAATCTGGCGTACCTGGTCAGCGATGGCCTGTGCCATCTCCTCGCGGGCGTAGCCAATGTTCACACACCAGAGTCCGCCAATGCCGTCCAGGTAGCGGTTACCGTTGCCGTCCTGCACGTGCACGTTGTCACTGTCGGTCAGCACCATGGAGCCGGTTTCTTTAAAGGTGGAGAAGTCGGTCCAGGGATGGATGTAGTGATCCCGATCCTGCTGCCATACCTTTTTTACATCAATGGGTTGTTTGTTGGACATTTCGGGATTACTCCTGATTTGTGTTCATAACCGTTACCCCGACCATAAAGCGAGGGCACATATAGATAAAATAGTATTTGTCTCACCCCTGCATCAGATAATCTGATCCAAGGCTGACTCGCTTCACTGCTCAGTCACTCAGGCGATCCATCAGCCGCTGTACAAACTGCTCACACTTCTCAAGCTCACTGCCATGTATGTACTCGTCGGGCTTGTGGCCCTGATCCATGCTGCCGGGGCCACACACCACCGTGGGCACACCCAACACCTGGCTGAACAGGCCACCCTCGGTGCCAAAATTGATACTGCCCGGTTCGGTCTCATCGGTGAGGCTGCGTACAAACGCCACCACGGCTTCGTCGTCGGCCGTGCTCAGCCCCGGGTATTCCGTGGTGATATCCGCAGTGATAGCGCAGTCTTCGCTTACCTGCCGCATCTCTGCCACCAGGGTTTCGGCATAGGCGCGGAATTCCGCCAGTAGCTGATGTGGGTCATCGGCGGCGATATTGCGGATCTCAAACTGGAAACTGCAGTGATCGGGCACAATATTGAGAGCCATCCCCCCCGCTACCGTGCCGGTATGCACCGTGCTGTAGGGAATGTCGTAACCCGCCTCAAAGGGTCCCTGCTCCCGTTTTTTGAACGCCAGCTGCTCCAGCCAGTTGATCAGGCGGGCCGCGTAGTTCACGGCGTTGACCCCCATGGGTGCCATGCCGGAGTGACACGCCTTGCCCTGCACCGTGACCCGCGCCGCCAGCTTGCCCTTGTGAGCGGTGACCACCTGCATGGTGGTGGGCTCGCCAATGATGCAGATGGCCGGCTTCAGCGGGTGCTCACGCAACATATCGATCAGGCGACGCACACCGACGCAGCCAATCTCCTCGTCGTAGGAGAACGCCAGATGAATCGGCGTGTGCAGCTGCCGCCTGACCATCTCCGGCACCGCCGCCAGCACCACCGCCAGGAACCCCTTCATATCGCTGGTGCCACGGCCGTAGTAGCGACCAGCCTCCTCCGTCAGCACGTAGGGTGCCTTGAGCCACTGCTGACCGGTCACAGGTACCGTATCGGTGTGGCCGGAGAGCATCACCCCTGCCCGATCCTGCGGACCAATGGTGGCATACAGGTTGGCCTTGTTCTCTTCGTCGTTAAACAGCAGCTGGCTGTCGACACCGTACTCACGCAGGAACCCCTGCACATACTCCATCAGCACCAGGTTGGACCTGGCACTAGTAGTATCGAAACCGATCAGCGTCCGAAGAATTTCAACAGTCAGCGCATTTGCCATGATAAATCCGAGGGTCAATAACAGTGGTTAAGCCGACGCCTCTGCATCGGCCCGAATGGTTTTACTCGTCGCCCGGAACGCCGTAACTCTCTGCATTGGCCGGATCACTGGCCCGGGTAATGTAGGCCTGCATCTGTGGCTGGTAGAGTTGCCAAACGTTGCGCAACTCAGCGATGGGCTGCTCATGCCAATCCACACGCAGGTTAACCACCGGCCATTTCGGCTCGGCACACACCAGCAAGCCCGCCGAATGCACAGGGCCAAGTTCTCCACCGGCCACCAGACCCGCTTCCAGCGCCTGCAACAGGCGTTCCGCCAGATGGCCGCTGCTGGCCTCAAAGGCATCAGTGATAGCTTGCGGCACCTGCTCATTGGCCAGCAGGTTACCCATGGCCAGGCAGTTGTTGCCCACCGCCGTGGCGTAGATACCCAGCGCTTCGGAGCCACTGAAGGTCACGCCCTCACCGCGACGGTTCAGCACACCCAGTTGTCGCCAACTGGCATCGGTATCCGCCTGCTTCAGGGCTTGCAGCACCTGCTCCGGGGACTCGCCCTGAGCCAGCAGCTCCAGCGCCAGGGGACCAAGATCCGGGTTGGTCACGTTCTGGGTCAGTGCCACACCGGTGCCACTGCCGACAAACGCGCAGCGGCTGGCCACACAGATACTGGAAGAGCTGATGGCACAACCGAGCATGCCGGTTTCCGGACAGTAGCCGGCAATGGAAAACGTCATAACAGTTCCTTATCCGCGATCAGGCTTCATCATCAGGGATGACGGCGATCACATCGATCTCCATCAGCCACTCCGGCTGCGCCAGCCCCGCCACCACCAGACCTGTGGAGATGGGGAATACCCCTTTCAGCCATTTGCCCACTTCGCGGTAGACCGGCTCACGAAAGCGCGGGTCAGTGATGTAAGTGGTGGTTTTGACAATGTGTGACATGTCAGAGCCCGCCTCCTCCAACAGCTGCCTGACGTTCTTCATGGCCTGCTCGGCCTGCGCCCGCGGATCACCCAGACCCACCAGGTTGCCGTCAAAATCGGTACCCACCTGACCGCGAACGTAGACCGTGTTGCCCGCCCGCACCGCCTGGCACAGATCGTTGTCGAGTGACTGGTTAGGATAGGTTTCCTTGGTGTTGAACATGCGAATGCGCGTGTGCGTCGGCATGGACTGGCTCTCTCAATAGTGAAAACGGATGTCATTCAAATCAGGGGCAGGCTTATGCCCGCCCCGCGTCGTACGCGCTCAGGATTCCTGATAGGACGAATATTTACGCTGCGTCGCGATATGGTCGGCAATGTGTTTGGCATCGTGCCACACGCCCCAGATAAACGTGGAGCCACGGCGCGACAGCCAGGGCAGTCCGACAAAATAGACGCCGGGCTCCGCTGACACACCGCGCTGATGACTGGGCTTGCCCTGCTCATCAAAGGCGTTCACCTGCAACCAGCTGTAATCAATACTGTAGCCGGTGGCCCAGATAATGGAGGTCACGCCGGCCGCCGCCAGGTCAAGTTGCAGCAACGGGTTGGTCATGCACTCGGGGTCCGGCAGCTGGCGACGTGCTTCCGGCTCTTCCGGCAGGTCGAGGCCATTGCGCTCGATGTAGGCATCTGCCTCGTCCAGCAGTGACAGGTAGTTGGCATCACCGCGATTGATGTTCTCCACCAGGTTGGGAGCAAAGGTAGCCACACCCCTGTCGAAGCCCTGGGTCAGGCCCACCAGGTGAACACCCTGCCCGGCCAGCTCGCGGAAGTCCACCGTGCCCTTGGCACCGTGGGCTCCGGTCACCGCAATGGTGACGTGCTCGGTGCCTGGCTGCATGGCTTCCATATCCCACTTGCCCAGCACTCCCAGCCACCAGACAAAGTCACGGTTACGGTAGGAACGTGGTGGACGATCGTGGGCACCCACGGAGAGGTAAACCTTCTTGCCGGCGCGATTCAGTTCATCGGCAATCTGTACACCGGAGGAACCGGCACCAACCACCAACACAGCACCTTGCGGCAGCTGTTGAGGGTTGCGGTAGTGAGCAGAATGCATCTGCAGCAGCTTGTCGTCCTGCGGTGCAATAGCGGGAATCACCGGTTTCTGGAACGGCCCCGTGGCCGCCACAATTCGGTTGGCCTCAATCACCCCTTCAGATGTCTCCACGATAAAACCGGGGCGACCGACGTTGCGGGTGACTTTCAACACATCCACGCCGGTGGTAATGGGGGCGTTAAACTGCGCGGCGTAATCAACAAAGTAGTCGGCGATTTTTTCCTTGGGAACGAAATCATCAGGTCCATAACCCTTAAACTCGAGACCGGGAAAGCGATCGTGCCAGGCGGGACCATTTGCCACCAGGGAGTCCCAGCGCTCACTGCGCCAACGTTCCGCAATGCGGTTTCTCTCCAGTACCCGGTGAGGTACGTCCAGTTTGGTCAGGTGTTCACTCATGGCCACACCGGCCTGCCCGGCACCTACGACCAGTGTATCGATCTGGGTCTTTGTCGCTGTCATGTCTGCATCCCGTATTGCGAGTCTGACTGTAACGGGAGTTCAGCAATCGTGATGCGCAAGAGCGACAACATCGATCGCCGAATTCCCGACATTTGCAACAAGCCTAGGGGAAGGTTGTGAATCGTTAAAATATTATTAATTTTATATCTGCATTAAAAAAACATATGCAGACCATGGCAATATAATGCAGGGACACGACTGAAAACTCTGGCAAACGACCTCATTTACTTTCGAACTGCCCCTCAATTTTATCACCCACTCGCCCACGGACTCTTTCACAGCAAGCAGCACGGCAACCTCTCACTGCAAACAGGTTCAGCCAACGGGCAGGACTGCGGGCTGATCAATTCTCACCCAGACTGCAATCTTTTTTCTGCGCCCCAATGGTGCAACTTTTTTCACGGTCTCACCCATATGGGGATTTGCCTCCATTTAGCTGTCTTTCTATATAAGGAAGAAAGAAAACCCAACCTCCTCTCCTTGCCGCCCCGCAACAGGGCACCAGCCCTGCATAGGTTTTTTTAAAGCAAAACATAAAAACATAGTTATCAGTTAATGCAGAGCGCTGTGATATACCTCTTAAAACACTGACAAACCCACCGCCTGTGGGCCTGTAAATCATCAGTAGAGCTTCTGTTATGAAAGAAATCATCCAGATTAAAAACATGTCCAAGAGCTATGGTTCCTACCAGGCCATCAAGGACATCTCCGTCGATATCTACCATAACGAGTTCTTTACCCTGCTGGGCCCCAGCGGCTGTGGCAAGACCACCCTGCTGCGCACCATTGCCGGCTTTGAGACCCCCACCACTGGCACCATCAAACTGCACGGCAAAGATATCCAGGATCTGCCGGCCCACAAACGCCGGGTCAATACCGTATTCCAGAACTACGCCCTCTTCCCTCATATGAACCTGGCCGAAAACATCGACTTCGGCCTGCGCATGCTGGACTGGAGCGCCGATGAACGCGCCCAGCAGGTGGGAGAAATGCTGGACCTGGTACACATGAAACAGTTTGCCAAGCGCATGCCATCGCAACTCTCCGGTGGCCAGCAACAACGTATCGCCCTCGCACGAGCGCTGGCACCGCAACCGGAAGTATTGCTGCTGGACGAGCCGCTGTCCGCGCTGGATCACAAGCTGCGACAGGACATGCGCGATGAACTGCAGGCCCTGCAACGCGAAACCGGCATCACCTTTGTGTTTGTGACCCACGACCAGGAAGAAGCTCTGGCCATGTCTGACCGCATCTGCCTGCTGGCCCATGGCGAGATCCAGCAGCTGAGTGACTCCATCGATATTTACGAAAACCCCAACAACAAGTTTGTCGCCGACTTTATCGGTGAAACCAACTTTATGCCGGTATCGGTCAAGGATCGCAGCGACGACGCTATTGTGGTCGACACACCACTGGGCATTGACATCAAAGTGTCAAACACCGGCTTCAATAAAGGTGACGAAGCCACCCTCTCCCTGCGTCCGGAAAAGATCTCTATCAACGCCAAAGATCTCGACGTCAATCTCGAAGGCGAAGTGATTCACCATCGCTACATGGGTGGCCATACCTACTACACCGTCCGGGTTGATGGTGGCCATGAGTTGCGGGTTTCCAGGGGTAATGAGATCAGCAACGACATCCGCTTCAAGGTCAACGAGAGAGTCAAACTGAGCTTTGCCTACGCCTCGGCTCGGGTACTGGCGGCATGAGCAGCATGAACAGCGTCCGCGCCATGAAGGCCCGCGACATAAAAGAAAGCTACCTGAACATCCTCGGCCTGCTGCCTGCCTATGTGGTCATGCTGCTGCTGATGATCATACCGCTGGGGATTATTGTCTACGTCTCCGTCATGACCTCCGATCCCTACGGCGGTTTCATCAGCGAATTTTCCCTGGACTCGTTTCAACAGATCCTGTTTGTCACCGACTGGGACAACAACCTGCAACTGGACTTGCAATACCTGCGGATCATCGGTCGCACCGTTGTGCTGTCGCTGATTACCGCCATCATCTGTCTTTGCCTGGCCTTCCCGGTGGCCTTCTATATCGCCCGCCAATCCACCTCGCGCAAGGCCCTGCTGCTGTTTCTGGTGATGCTGCCCTTCTGGATCAGCATGATTGTGCGCGTCTATGCCTGGGTTCTGATCCTCAGTGACAACGGCGTACTGGAGAGCGTGCTCAGCTTCCTCGGGCTGGTGGATGACATGGACTCACTGCTCTACAACAACGGCGCCATGCTGGTGGGGATGGTGTACAGCTATATCCCACTGATGATACTGCCCATCTACGCCAGCATCGAAAAGCTAGACCTGCGTCTGATCGAGGCCGCCAGTGACCTCTACGCCAGTCGCATCAACACCCTGTTCCGTATTGTTCTGCCGCTGTGCAAACCGGGCATCGTCGCCGGCATCATTCTGGTGTTTGTACCCTGCCTCGGTACGGTGCTGGAGCCCATGTTACTTGGCGGTGGCAAGACCATGCTGATGGGCAACCTGATCCAGAACCAGTTCGGCGTCGCCCGCAACTGGTCCTTCGGCGCCAGCCTGACCCTGGCACTGCTGGCCATCGTAATGATTTTCCTGATGCTGCAAGCGCTGCGGGCATCACGTCTCAAGCAGCAGGAGCAGTAAGTCATGAGCCCTTCAATTAGCGACGCCATTAGCGAGCCTATGAATACCACTGCCGAACCCACTTCGATGCGTCGTATCGCCAGAAAAAGCCACGATGCCAAACACTTTCCCGGCTTCAAGGCGGTTACGGTACTGTTCTTTGCCTTTCTGTACCTGCCCATCCTGGTGGTGATTGGCTACTCCTTTAACGAAAACAAGATTGTCTCGGTGTGGCACGGCTTCTCGTGGAAGTGGTACTCCAGTGCCCTGCAGAACGATGGCCTGATGAGCGCCCTGCAGGTGTCATTCACTGTGGCTGCGGTGGCCACCTTTTTTGCCACTTCCATTGCCCTGGCTGCGGCACTGGTACTGTCGCGGGGCAAAAACGTTAAACACGCACCGGTGTCGGAAGCGGTGGTCAACTTGCCACTGATGCTGCCGGAAATTGTGTTCGCGGTTGCCGTACTGATCCTGTTTTCCCAGCTGGAAATCAGAAACGGCATGCTGAAGCTGATTCTGGCCCACACCTGCTTCTGCATTCCCTTCGCCTTCCTGCCGATCCGGGCGCGCCTGAAAGGCATGAATACCGATCTGGAGCAGGCGGCGCAGGATCTCTACGCGCCACCCTGGACCACCTTCAAGCTGATCACCCTGCCGCTGATTATGCCGGGTGTTCTCGCCGGCGCCATGCTGAGCTTTGTGATCTCACTGGACGATTTCATTACCAGCAACATTATTTCCGGCGGCGGCGCCACCACCTTGCCGGTCTACATCTTCTCGCTGGTCAAGCAGGGTGTGTCACCGGAACTGAATGCCATCTCCACCCTGATCATGGTGATCTCACTGTTGATTGCCACTCCGTTCTGGTTTCTCTCCAATCGAAAATAGCTTTCTTAAACCTGGACTTTCTTAAACCTGAAAACCGATACCCGAATACATGCAACTTAACTCACAAGGAAATAGCGCTATGAAAACCTCTGGTAAAGCCCTTCTCGCGTCTGCTATCACAGCTATGCTGGCCATGCCTGCCATTGCCGCGGAAAAGCTCAATATCTACGCCTGGTCCGAATCCATTGATCCGGCCCTGATCGAGCAGTTTGAGAAAGAGACCGGAATCAAAGTGACTCTCGACAGCTACACCTCCAACGAGGCCCTGTTGGCCAAGCTCAAGTCCGGCGCTACCGATTACGACCTGGCTTTCCCCAGCCAGCACTTCGTCAAGATCCTGATTCAGGAAGACCTGCTGGAGAACATCGAAGCCAACAAGATGCCAGCCTTCGCCAACACCGAAGACAAGTGGAAAAACATGTGGTGGGACCCCACCTCTGAATACTCCATTCCTTTCGTGTACGGTACTGCGGGCTTTACCGTAAACAGCGACCTCTACAAGGGCCCTGCGGACAGCTGGAAAGAGTTCTTCGAGCCAAGCCAGGAGCTGCAGGGTAAAGTCGCCGTGTTCGAATCGCCGGACGAAATCATTCCCGCTGCCCAGCTCTACCTGGGTGTGGACTACTGCTCCGAAGACAGCAAGGAGATGAAGCGCGTTTACGACCTGCTGGCCAAGCAGAAGACAAGCGTAGCGGTGTACAGCTCCGACAACATCAGCTCACGGGTTGCCAGTGGCGAAGTGATCATGCACAGCTGGTGGGACGGTACCAGTATGATGGCGCGCAAGAACGACAAGGCACCGGTCAAGTACGCCCAGCCAAAAGAGGGCCTGGTAGGCTGGCTGGATTCCATGGTGGTCCCCAAGGGCGCCAGCAACATCGACAACGCCAAGACCTTCATCAACTGGATGACCACCAGGGACGTGGCCACCCAGGAATTCAACTTCTACGGCCATCCGCCCACTTCCTTCATTAATGAAGAGCTGGCAGAGCACAAGCCTGGAAACTCCCCGGAAGTATTCCCATCCGTACCGGTGAAATTTACCGAGGCCTGTTCGCCTGCCGCCCAGGCGCTGGTGGATAAAGTCTGGACCCAACTGCTGCGCTGATCGCCGCAGCGCCTTGCGCCCGCTCCGGGTTTTCGGAGGGCACAAGGCCACCCCCCGGGGGAGTCTCAGGTCATACCCGGGCCTCCCGATTCCCAAACCGATACTGATTGATATGGTTTATACTGCATGGCTTCAAATGGAATCCTGACCAAACCTGCCCGCAGGGTAGCCGCGTCAGGGCCTGTCATCACAGGCAAACCACAAGCGGAGACCCGAGCCATGCAATTCACCCTGAAGCGACTGCACTATTTTGTCACGGCAGGCGAGCTGAACAGCGTGACCAAGGCGGCGGAAGTCCTGCACGTCTCCCAACCGTCTATCTCTTCGGCCATTCTGCACCTGGAAGAGGTGACCGGCCTGCAACTGTTTGTGCGCCATCACGCCCAGGGACTGTCGCTCACCCCCTCAGGGCAGCAATTTATTCTCAAAGCCAAGCAGCTGTTGGCGGACGCTGATGGTCTGGCGCACTACGCCAGATCCCTCAGTGAGGAGGTAGTGGGCTCGATCAATGTGGCGGGCTTCCCCACCTTCGCCCCGCTGTTTTTTCCAGGCCTGCTGCAGCAGTTTCAGTCAGAGTACCCGGGCGTCAGGATTCGCTGCGAAGAGATGCACCAGAAAGATATTATTCAGGGCATCACCAGCGGTCGGTTTGAACTCGCCCTCACCTACGATCTGCAGCTGCCGGCGGAAATCGAGTTTCACCCGCTGGTGGAGTTCCCCCCCTACGCCATGCTGGGGGCGGATCACCCGCTGGCCGGCCGCAAGAAGCTGTCACTGAAAGAGCTGGCCCCCCACCCCATGGTGATTCTCGACTGGCCCATCAGCCGCGAGTACTTCGTCTCGCTGTTTATGAGCCAGGGTCTGGAGCCCATCTACGCCTTTGAAGCCCAATCCGCCGACATGGTGCGCGGACTGGTGGGCAACGGCCTGGGCTACTCCCTCGGCAACGCTCCGCTGGCCAACCTGCAGGCGCTGGATGGTACCGATCTGAGACAGATTCCGCTCAAAGAGCAACTGCAACCGCTGCGCATGGGCGTGGCCCGTCTGGCGGACATGCGCCTGACCCGCGCGGCGGAAGCCTTTATCAACAAAGTGGAAGAAGAGACCCGCAACATGTTCGCTTCCCTCTTCCCGCGACGCTGAGACATCCGCGCCGTTTTTATCGATCAGGAATAAAGCTCCGCCTTAAAAGCCGAGCTCCTGAATCCGGCCCTGCATTTGAAAAACCAATGCAACCGAGAAATTAATAGTATTTTACATATATCCCCTGCCTGCCTAGGCTGGCCCAATCACCTTCTGAAACAGGTCACGGCTGTTTCCGGGATGAGGTGCTGTCACTCAATGGCCAGCGCACTCCAACCTACAGCCCTGCAACCAAACGCTGCCCAATATTGAACCCGTCCACGACGGCAAACCATGGAGTTTTTCATGACCGTACAAACCAAAGAGTACTGGCTCTCGAAACAGCAACAGATCCAACTGCAAGGTCAGGCTTTTATTGACGGCAAATTTGTCGACGCCAGCACCGGCGAGACCTACGACACCATCAACCCGGCCACCGGTGAGTTGCTGGTAAAAACCGCCGCCTGCAGCCCCGCTGACGTGGATACCGCCGTGGCCGCCGCACGTCGCAGCTTCAACTCCGGCGCCTGGTCCGAAGCCGCCCCCCGCGAGCGCAAGGCGGTGATGCAGAAACTGGCAGCGCTGATTCGCGACAACATGGAAGAGCTGGCACTGGTGGAGACCCTCAACGTGGGCAAGCCGGTGCAGGATTCCCTCAATGTGGACATCCCCGGCTCCGCCGCCTGCTTTGACTGGTACGCCGAGGCGGTAGACAAACTCTACGGCGAAGTAGCTCCCACCGACGGCAACAACATCGCCACCATCACCCGTGAAGCTATTGGTGTGGTGGCGGCCATCATTCCCTGGAACTTCCCGCTGGATATCGCCGCCTGGAAACTGGGCCCGGCGTTGATCAGTGGCAACTCCGTCGTGCTGAAACCCGCCGAGCAGTCACCGCTGACCGCGCTGCGGCTGGCGGAACTGGCGAAAGAAGCGGGCCTGCCCGACGGCGTGCTCAATGTGGTCACCGGCTACGGCGAGGTGGTGGGCAAGGCTCTGGGCCTGCATAACGATGTGGACTGCCTGACCTTTACCGGCTCTACCGCAGTGGCCAAACTGCTGATGGGCTACTCAGCCCAGTCCAACATGAAACCGGTGTGGCCGGAGACCGGCGGCAAGAGCCCCAACCTGATCTTCGCCGACTGCAACCTGGACGCCGCCGTGGAACACGCTGCCATGGGGATCTTCTTTAACCAGGGCGAAGTCTGCTCCGCAAACTCCCGTATTCTGGTAGAGAGCAGCATCAAGGATCAGTTTATCGACAAGCTGATCGCCAAGGCCCAATCCCTGCCCGTAGGTGATCCGCTGGATCCCGACACCCGGGTCGGCGCGCTGATTGACCGCAACCAGGCCTGCCGCGTACGCCGTTTTATCGCGCAAGCTGAGGAGCAAGGTGCCCGTATCGCCACCGGCGGTATTGGCGATGCACAAACCAACTTTGTGGCCCCCACCATTCTGGATGGCGTGACTCCGGATATGACCGTGGCTCGTGAAGAGGTGTTCGGACCGGTGGTGGCAGTGCTGACCTTTGATACCGAAGAGCAGGCGATTGCCATCGCCAACGACTCCATCTACGGCCTGGCGGCTTCCGTATGGACTGAGGGCCTCAACCGCGCCCACCGGGTGGCAAAGAAGCTGCGCGCCGGCACTGTATCGGTGAACACTATGGACGCACTGGATTTCTCCACACCGTTTGGTGGCTATAAGCAGTCCGGCTTTGGCCGCGACCTGTCGCTGCACGCGCTGGATAAATTCACCCAGCTGAAAACCACCTGGATCAAGCTGGGCAGCTAAACGCCAGCTCCCGGGCCAGGTATTGGCACTGCCATCGCAGTGCCAATACCGACTCAACCGCGTTCAGTGAACGCCAGACGCACCCCTAGCCCGACGAACACCGCTCCCAACCCCCTGTCCATCCAGGCAGCAACGCGGACATTCTGCTTCAGCGAGTTTGTCAGTCGTGCGCCGAGAACCACCGCCAGCGGCTCCACAAACGCTGCCACCACGATAATCAGGGTGCCATGCAGAAACAATTGTGCGCTGGCCGGGCCCGCACCAGCCGCCACAAACTGTGGCAGGAAGGCGAGAAAAAAGACTGCCATTTTCGGGTTTAACGCCGCCACCAACATGCCCTGCCAGAAAATCCGGGGGCTGGAGGCATGCTTCACCGGCGCATCGTTGACGTAAGAGCCACCTCCAGAGCGCAACGCCTGTATTCCCAACCAGATCAGGTAGAGCGCACCGATCCATTTGACGATGGTAAACGCCGTAGCCGAGGTGGCCAGGATGGCGGAGAGGCCGACTGCCGCCAGCAGCACATGAGTGAAAGCACCGGTCCAGATGCCGAACATGGCCACAAAGCCCGAGCGCTGCCCATGCCTGGCGGTCTGGGCGAGGATATAGGCGATGTCAGGCCCCGGAGACAGGTTGAGCAGAACGGCGGCCGCAAAGAAAGTCGTCCAATGCGCCAGAGAATAATCAAACATTCACATCACCCCTACCCGGATCCTGCAATCTGCACCACAGGGCCTGCGGCCCCTCACAATTCGGGCACTATATAACCGCTCTCCGGATATCCCGCAAAGACTTTCTGTTGTTAACTTTCTGCGGCTATATAGGCAGCGATCTGTCAGACAACCGGCTCCAGCCCTGCGCGGCAATCAAAACAGGTTCAGGTACTGTGCCAGCTCCACCCAGCCCTTGCTGCGCCTGTCGCTGTCCGGGTTGCGTCGCGCCACCTGGTCACAGAGCATATTAGCGGCCAGCACCAGCCCCCAGGTGGCCTCCAGGAACAGGCCGGTCTTGGACTTGGCGTGAACAATATGGGGAGTGAAATCCCGGGCCCAGTAGCAGAATTCATCGGTAATAATCACCACCTTGATGCCTTTGGACGCGGCGATTTCACAGAGCTTCTTACCCTCCCGGGCATAAGGCACCACGTCGATCAGGATCAGTACCCTGGTGTCAGTTTCTCCCTGACGGCTATCCTCCAGCCACTCCCCCAACATGCTTTCGTGGGCAGACAGGTAGCGCACCTCCGGCCGCGCCAGTGCCAGCCGGCGACTGAAATCCTCGGCGATACCGCGCACCGTCTGGAAGCCGGAGACGTACACCTGATTAGCGGTGGAGACACAATCCACCAGTCCCAGCCAGGTGTCTGTCTGAAACTGGTTGAACAGATCCGCGAGGATCTGCAGGTCCTTGTTGAAGGCCACTTTCAGGGTGTCATCGGTGAGGGTCTGGTAGGCCGCACTGTCTTGCACCAGGGTCTCGTCCTGCATCACCTCCTGCTTGAGGGCAACAATCCCCTTGTAGCCGGCCCGTTTCAGGAAACGACTGACCGTAATGGGACTCACCAGCGCCTTCTCGGCGATGGAGGCTCCTGTTTCATAAGCGATCCGATCCAGGTTCAGCAAAATGTACTGAGCCACCCGCGCCTCCGACGATGGCAGACCCGGCAACAGGGCCTGGATGTTCTGTGCCGTGCGTCCGGAAATATAGTCACTGCTGGTGGAAAATGTGTTCTCCAAGTTCTGCCCCTCTCTGCCAACGCCCGGCCCGCTCAACACCAGTGCACGCACAACCAAAACGCACTTTTATGGTGCATTATTTTCTTGTTGGAGCACCCGTTTTTTACTCTAAAAACCTATAATTCACTGATATTTATGAAGTTAGTGAATATGTTATACAAATACCACATGTTGTTATTGAATGATATATACCAATCACCCTAGAGTTTATGCCAATCAACTGGCTCAACACCCACACTTGGAGGTGCAACGCATGAAGGCTGTAAACTCGACTGCCACTGGCAGTAAATGGATTAAAAAGACCCTGGCAATGGCGTGCCTGGGGGCGTCCTGTGCTGGCGCCGCAATGGCCACTCAGGCGGCGGGCGTGCTCAACCTGTACAACTGGGGTGATTACATCAACCCGGAAGTACTGGAGCGTTTCACCGCCGAGACCGGCGTTAAGGTCAACCTGGACACCTACTCCTCCAACGAAGAGATGCTGGCCAAGCTTCAGGTGGGCGCCACCGGTTACGACATCGTGTTCCCGTCCGTGCACATGCAGGACATCATGGCCACCCTGGACCTGCTGGAAAAAACCAACATCAACCAGTCCCCCGGCTTTGAAAACATCGACACCGCGCACCTGATCGCAGAATCCGACCCCAAGGGCGAGTACTGCCTGCCCTACGGCTGGGGAACCGTGGGCATTGTCTACAACAAAAAAGCCGTGCCTGAACTGAGCAGCTGGAAAGAGTTTTTTGAACTGCCGCAACAAGGCAAGAAAATCGTCATGCTCGACGACATGCGCGAAGACATCGGCCTGGCCCTGCTGCTGGACGGCAAGAGCGTCAACTCTGTAGACCCCAAGGAGCTGAAAGCGGCACAGAAATTCCTGCTGGAACAGAAACCCAAGGCCTCCGCCTTTACCTACGACAGCATCCCCATGGTGCAGTCCGGTGATATCGCTGCCGCCCAGTGGTACGTGGGTGCAATGATGTACGTGATGGAAGATCCGGAGACCCTGGCCTATGTGATTCCGGACGAAGGCGCCACCATGTACCAGGAAAATATGTGCGTACTGAAATCCGCGCCCAACAAGGCCAACGCCAAATTGTTCCTGGAGTTCTTTATGCAGCCGGAAATCTCTGCCATGAACACCGTGCAGCAGACCAACGGCTCCATGAACAAAGCCGCTATCGAACTGCTGCCAGCGGAAATCCGCGAAAACCCCAGCATCAACCCATCCGCCGAGACCAAAGAGAAGCTGCAGATCTTCCGCGAGCTGGGCAAGGGTACCAAACTCTACGATCGTATCTGGACCAAGTTCCGCACCGCCTCCTGATCCCCTGATCAACACCGCGGTAGCGTGAAAACACCCGTGCGGGCCTGAATGGCCCGCACACTCTTTTGAGGTTAGTTATGTCTGCTCAACAGCCCTCTCCGGACTTTCTGAAAATAAAAAAAGCCTACCGTCATTTTGTGACGCCGGAAGGCGGCACTGTGCGCGCGCTGGACGGCATCGACCTGAGTGTGGCATCGAACGAATTCATCACCTTGCTGGGCCCCTCCGGCTGTGGCAAGACCACCCTGCTTAACATCATTGCCGGTTTTGAACGGCTCGATCGCGGGGAAATTTTACTGGCCGGCACCTCACTGCTGGAGTCCCCTCCTCACCGTCGCCCGGTCAACACCGTATTCCAGTCCTACGCCCTCTTCCCACACCTGAACATTGGCGACAACGTCGGCTACGGTCTGGATGTCGCCGGCGTCGCCAAAAAAGAGCGCAACCAGCGTGTTGCCGAAGCTCTGGAGATGGTGGGACTCAGTGGTGTGGAAAAACGCAAACCCTCACAGCTCTCCGGCGGCCAGCAACAGCGGGTAGCCCTGGCCCGCGCCATTATCAATCGCCCCAAAATGTTGCTGCTGGATGAACCGCTGTCGGCACTGGATCGCAACCTGCGCGGCAAAATGCAGATTGAACTGAAGAACCTGCAGGCCGAGCTGGGCATCTGCTTCCTGTTTGTCACCCACGATCAGGAGGAGGCACTCACCATGTCCGACCGTATCGTAGTGCTGAACGAAGGTAAGGTGGAGCAACTGGGCACCCCGGACGAAATTTACCACCGCCCCGCCAGTCGCTTCGTCACCGAGTTTATCGGCGAGAGCAATATCTTTTCCGGCACCGTTGTGGCATCTGACGGGCAGCTTGCCCGGGTCAATGTAGGTGGCACTGAAGTGCTCTGCACCCAGCAAAACCTGACACCCGGCGAACAGGTCTCCCTGTTGCTGCGCCCGGAACACTTCCAGCTGCAATCCGCCGATCAGCCAAATGGCTCGACCGGCATCAGCGCCGTGCTGGAGCAATCGGTATTTATCGGCCGCGATCACCAGTTACACTGCCGCATGCCCAATGGCCAGCCACTGTCCGCGCTGATCCGCAGCTCCCTGTCCGGCATTAAACCCGGCCAGGCACTGACCCTGGAATACGACCCCGCCGCCTGGCATGTCATTCCGGGCGTAGCCGGAGAGAGACGCGCGTAATGAGGTCCTTCACCCGTCAACAGAAGCAGCTGTTACTGCTGCTCTCCCCGGCCACACTTTTCCTGGGTATTTTCTTTCTCGGCCCGCTGTTGATTATGGCGGTCTACAGCCTTCTCGAACCGGGCCTCTATGGCGGCGTAGAGTGGAACTTCTACCACTGGAACTACGGTCGTGTGCTGGGCTGGGCCGACGGTTTCTATGAAGAGTTCGATATCGTCTACCTGCAGATCCTGCTGCGCTCCGCGGGTCTGGCCCTGCTCACCGTACTGGTGACCCTGGCCTTCTGCTATCCAGTGGCCTTCTGGATCAGTCGCCTGCCGTCCCGCAGGAAGTCGCTCTGTATTTTCCTGATCGCCCTGCCCTTCTTCTCCAGCATGATCATCCGCCTCTACGCCTGGATTCTGATCCTGCGGGACTCCGGCTTTGCCAACCAGATCCTTATGTCGCTGGGGCTGATCAGCGAACCGCTGGACCTGATGTACTCCGGTACCGCGGTGATTATCGGCATGGTGTACATCTTTATTCCATTCATGTTCCTGCCGGTCTATTCCAGTGTGGAGAACCTGGACCCGAAACTGATCAAGGCCTCCCAGGACCTGGGCGCCACCCCGTTCACCACCTTCCGGCGGGTGATCTTCCCCATGACCCTGCCCGGTGTGGTCTCCGGCTGCATTCTGGTGTTTATCCCGGCGCTGGGTAACTTTGTGGTACCCGCCATGCTGGGTGGCGCCAAGGTGGTGATGATCGGCAACCTGGTGGAGCAGCAGTTCCTCGCCGCCCGCAACTGGCCCTTCGGTGCCACCCTCTCCATGGTCATGATTGCGTTTATGTTGCTGGTGGTCTCGATCTACCTGCTCAAAGCCATGAAAAACCCGCAGCACTCCTGAGGCCCTGACACCATGCGAAAACTATTCAACCATCTGCTGTCAGGCTACGGCGCCCTGTTTTTTATCTTCCTCTACGCGCCGGTACTGTTGCTGATCGTTTACTCGTTCAACTCCAACCCGGTCAACGTCATGATCTGGAAGGACTTCAGTTTCGACTGGTACATCAACCTGTTTGGCGGCACCACCAGTCTCAACGACGACAGCGCCTATGTGGAGTCTACCGACCAACTGCTGGCGGCACTGCGGGTGAGTCTGACGGTGGCGGCGTTCGCCACCATCATCTCCACCGTGCTGGGCACCAGTGTGGCCGTGGCACTGGCCCGCTATCGGTTTAAATTGCAGGGCTTCTACCGCGTGCTGCTGATGGTGCCCATGGTGATGCCGGACATCGTACTGGGCATTGCCCTGCTGATTTTCTTTGTTGGCGTTGGTGTCAACCTGGGGGTTACCTCCATCGTTATTGGCCACTGCACCTTCCTCACCAGCTACGTGTTTTTGGTGGTCAGCGCCCGCCTCGCCGGCATGAACCCGCTGATCGAATCCGCCTCGGCGGACCTGGGAGCCAGCGAGTGGCAGACCTTCCGCCGCGTCACCCTGCCACTGATCCTGCCCGGTGTGATTGGCGGTGCCCTGCTGAGCTTTATCATCTCCATGGATGACCTGGTGATCACCTATTTCATCAGTGGCGTTAACTCCACCACCCTGCCGGTGTTCATCATGAGCATGATCCGCCGCGGCGTGAAACCGGAGATCAACGCCATTGCCACCATCATGCTGGTGGTATCCGTCCTCATAGCATCCGCCGGTATCTACTTCAGATCCCGCAAGACCGACAGTTAAGGTTTACACCCGATGACACACAAACGTGCCCGAGATTTCGGCCTGCCCTTCAACGGCAAGACCGGCCCCCATAACGCCATTACTGATGTGGCCGGTGTGGAGGTGGGTTACACCACGCTGATCAACGACGACCCGCACTCCCCCGCCAGAACCGGCGTCACCGCCATTCTGCCGCGCGGCAAGCAAGCAGAACCGCAACCGGTATGGGCCGGCACCTACGCCCTCAACGGTAACGGCGAGATGACCGGCACCCACTGGATTCAGGACGGCGGCTACTTCACCGGCCCGCTGATGATCACCAACAGCCACAGCGTCGGCATGGTGCATCACGCCGCCACCAAGTGGATCATCAATCACTACCGCGACTACTGGCGTGACAACCACCTGTGGGCCATGCCGGTGGTGGCCGAAACCTACGACGGCGTGCTGAATGACATCAACGCCCAGCACGTTACCGAAGCCCATGCCCTGGCCGCCCTGGAAAACACCGCCGGCGGCGCTATCGCCGAAGGCAATGTGGGTGGTGGCACCGGCATGATCGCCTACGAATACAAAGGCGGCACCGGCACCTCATCGCGGCTGGTAGACGTAGACGGTGAAACCTACGCGGTGGCGGCTCTGGTGCAGGCCAACCACGGCATCCGCCCTTGGTTTACCGTCTGCGGCGTACCGGTGGGCAAGCTGCTGGAGGCCGAAGGCGAAGAGCGGGTGCACACCAAAGAGCAGGGTTCCATCATTGTGGTGCTGGCTACCGACGCTCCCATGCTGCCCCACCAGCTCAAGCGCATGGCCAAGCGCGCGGCCATCGGCATCGGCCGCAGCGGCTCCCCCGGCGGCAACAACTCCGGTGATATCTTTCTCGCCTTCAGCACCGCCAACGCACAAGCCCTGCCACAGCTATCAGGGCCAAAAGGCAGCATGGAGTACCTGAACGACGAAGTGTTTGACGATTTCTATCTGGCGGCGGTGGACGCCGTGGATGAGTCCATCATCAATGCCATGGTGGCAGCTGAGGATACGCCCACCTTCAAACAGCCTGCCGGCAAGGTTTGTAAGGCCGTTGATGCGGAGAAACTGGCACAGCTCGTGTGCCGCGCCCGCCTTGAGCTATAGCCGACGCTGGCGGCAGCGCGCCGGATCTGCACTAGTTTGCACAGTGCAGGTCGGCAGCAACGCAGGAGAATTCCGCCAAGTCAATGGATACCGGACCCGATGGCTCTTCGTGGAAGATATGCCAGAACAGGTAATACGATGATAAATAATAGCCGCCCATCGAGGGGTGATGCAGGTCTTCGTTATAGAGGTATTTTGTACGCTGAAAGCCATACACATCCTTGTATCGCTTCCAGGCACTTCCGATCCGTATTCTCAGGACCTTGAGCTATACAGACCGATCTGAGAGAGTTCAATTTTGATAACTATTCATCTTTTGGGACCCGCCCCCCCTCAGGCGTGAAACACCGCGAACTTTACCAGCAGTGCCTTTTCTGGCATTACTGTTAAATCCCGCCTTATCAATGATGAAGAAACTTACCCATCCAGAATTTTATCTGGCAAAATGAGCTGGCTGGCGCCGGGTTTTAATAAGCCCGATTCATACATACAATACGAGCCCTGAATTTATATTCATTCCTGTTTGGAATTTTCACCAGCCACCAAATCACACAAGAACCCGGCCCAGAAAATGAGCAAAAAGAAACCCAATAAAAAGCTTTCAAAAACGGTGAACATCCGCATGACGCCGACGGGGCCGATAAAGAGTGTGACCGTTGGCTCAGTACTTGAGCAAATGCAGTCCGCCAAAAATGCCAAACATTTCAGCGCCGTGGAATTCCTGTGCCGACAGTTGCTTGATGAAAAACCAGGATTGGAGGAGGCCTATCTCCCACTTTTTATGATTTATTATGAAAGTGGCAGATACCCTGAACTGGAAGATGTTGCAACACGCTGCTTGGAACATTGCAAGAAATTCACTCCCGCCTATTTGCATCTGAGTTTTGTATACAGGAGAAAACAGCAGCACCAAAAGGCACTGGATGCAATCCGGAAAGCATTAAAGATCGAACCGGATAATGCCAGAATATTAAATAATCTCGGCGTAGCTTACAAAGAGTCTGGCAACCTTGAAAAGGCACTGGAAGCCTTCAACAAGTGCGTGAAACTGGATCCCAATTATGTACAACCCTATTGGAACAGGGCAGATCTTTATAAGGATATTACGAGCGAAGAAATTGCAAAGATGGAAACCCTCGCAAACTCCACCAGGAAATCCGATAGTGACAGAGCCTTACTATATTACTCCCTGGCGAGAGCGTCGGAACACAGGCATGAGTACGAAGCCTGCATAAATTATTTAAATATTGGGGCTCCATTAAAGAAATCCTGTATCAATTACGACCACAAGAGAGAAATAGATGAGCATGAAGCGATAAAGAAAATATTCACACCCAACATGTTGGAAGGTGTGAGCTCCTTATCTTTTCCGGCAAAGCCTATATTCATTTGTGGTCTGCCTCGTTCGGGCACGACATTAATAGAGCAGATTCTATCCAGTCACAGTTGCGTCACGGCAGGCGACGAGCTGATTGAGCTGTCTTTAGCGACATCCGAATTACGACAACAGAAAAGACCTCAGGCGGACACTCTGGAGTGGTTTGCAGATCTGGACATTAAAGATTGGGAATGGCTCGGCAAGCGCTATATGACATTAACAAATGAGCTTCATCGAAACGCCAGTGGTTATTTTACCGACAAAATGATGCTTAACTACAAAGCTATCGGTGTAATTCACAAGGCTTTGCCTGACGCCGTTATTATTGATTGTCGGCGCAACCCCCTGGATAATATTTTTGCTTGTTATAAGCAACACTTCCAGGATGGCTTGAAGTTCACCTACGACCTGAATGAACTTACTGATTATTATCTTGCCTACCATAACCTGATGGATTATTGGAAGGCGCATATTTCCAATAATATTGTCCAGGTTAGCTATGATGACCTGGTACAGAATTTTGAGAACGAAGTAAGACGCATAGTGGATGCAGTGGGGCTTACCTGGGAAGATGCCTGCCTGGATTTCCATAAAAATGAAAGACCAGTGCTGACAACCAGTAGCATACAGATAAGACAGCCTATCTATAAAGGCGCTTCCGGTTATTGGAAAAATTTCATGCCGCAGCTGCAATCAGTAAAAACGCGGCTGGAAGAACACGGTTTGACAGTGGATGAATAACAATATCCCTATCCCGCTTCAATGCGGGAGGGGAAATTGAAGCCTGCGAGAGCCCGATTAGCGCCCTGCGGTAAAAGTTCCTCGCGCCGCGGGCGTGATGGGCACCACTGGGACTGACACCCTAAGGCTGGTGAAACTCAATGACATTGCCGTCCGGATCCCGGGCAAAAATAAAGGACGCGCCGCTATCAAGAACAATGGGACCCCCGGTAACCGGGATACCCAGATCGCCCAGCTGACGCCTGACCGCAGACAGATCGGTCACCTCCAGTGCGACATGGGTATAGCCGGGATACTTTTCCGGGATATCCATTAACAGGTTTGTGCGCTCGGCAGCGTTGGCATTCAGGATAAAGTTAATATTGACGCCCGACGGATGCTCCATGACCGCGACAGGCTCCGGCCCCATCGGTCCGGCAATAAACCTGAACCCCAGCTTCTCGTAGAATTCCCGGGATACGTCCAGGCTATAGACTCTTAGCCCGATATGATTAATTCTGGTGATCTCTTCCATTAGAACTTCCTTTTACTCCATTAACGATTAACTGCTATTGCTCTCAATAACAGCAGCCAAACCGGTATAGCCTTAATTCGCAATCCGGCCTGTGGCTCTTACCTGAGCCACAAAGGAACGGATAGGCCTGACGAATGACGGCTACCCAATCCTGAATCACCACCGCGGCAGATCAGTTCTTTTGCCGGGCTTCCAGCTCCTTTCTTGCTTTCTTCTCTGCCAGGCGCTTCTCTTCCTCATATTTTCTGGCGTCCCGGCTATGGCTGTAAATAACGTCCTTACTGCAGGCATCATGGTCAGATTTTGACTTTTCCCAGCATTCGCTGCCGTTTTGATTCAGGCAGTAGTCCAGGGTGCGTACTGCGATTTTTTTGCAGGGGACGAATTCGTTGTCTGTGGGGGAGGCAGTGGTGGCACTCGCCAGACATAGCCAGGCGAGAGGCAGCAGGATTGGTTTGAATTTTGACATGTTACGTGGTCCGCTTCTTATGGGGATCGAGGCTCTACAGACTGCCAATGGCACAGGACCTCTACTATTTATGGATAACGCAATCACCTCACGCCACTTTCAGGGTAACTGGAATGGAGTGCCGGCCATCCACGTCAGCGCCTGGCTATGACTTGTTTTGCTTGTCTCGCTGCACAAAGGTAGAGATATAGAGATTCTCCACCTGTTCCCTGGCCCAAGGTGTTTTACGAAGAAACTTCAGGCTTGATTTCACAGATGGGTCTTTTTTAAAGCAATTAATGTTAATTTTTGTGGCTAAACCTGCCCAGCCATAATGCTCAACAAGACTTGCAACGACTCTCTCCAGAGTTACACCGTGCAGAGGGTTTTTGGGCTGCTCGCCGCTCATGTCTGAATTACACCTTTAGTTCGATAATCATTGGATGCTTAACGCCCGCAACAGGGGAAAATTTGTAGCGACAGCGAAAAATTTGTCCCTGCCTGCTTGCGCTTGTTAAGCATTTTAGATTTTTGCATATGCTGGTTTGGTTACAGTTAATTTTCCGTTGGCTTGCTTTTCTTTGAGCCAACTTACTACCGTGTTGGTTAAATCTGGCATATATGACCAAAACTTTACTTTGCCAGTATTGTAAACTTTGTACCCACCGAAACTTTCATTCTTAATATTTTGTGCTTCTGTAAGCTTGAACATCTCCGCGAGCAACAACATACGCTCCGAATCCAGGACGTCTTCCGAAAAATTAAACTGAAATGGCTCAGTATACATTTGACTCCTGTGTATGCTTAACGCAGCGGCTTGGGGATGGCATGAAGCGCCAGCGGAATGGCAGTCCCGACCGAAGGCGACAATACCGCCTTGTTAACTGTCTTGCTTGCGATTCCAAACATGATGAAACCAATAAAAAGGCATTACAAACACGTTACCTGCCAGTAGTGCTAAAGCCCAAATTATTTTCTTATTGGTTTGCAATGAGTTGGTATTAAACAAGTGCACCATATATGAACCGATCAACCAAAGCATATAAACGGTCAATAAGTTATGTCTAATGAAGGCTTTTTCAAAATGATCTGGCCCACTTGTCAATTGCTCTGAAGCAAAAGATGTTATGTAGATGAGATACAGGAATGGCGCTAGTGTTAATAGCAGCCAGACGATTCTTAGCATTCCATATGTCCTCGGATATTACGTGCAGTTAACAGTCTGTTAATGAGGGCTGCGCCCTCATAATAATAATTAGGAGGATGCCTCTTTAATTTTTTCGGCTTCATCCTTTGGCTGTAACTTCTTGTAAATCCAGAATAAAAAAATCTGGCCTTGAAGAAATTCGTATTAAAAAGGGCATAGCCCTTTTTAATACAATGAGTTGCCCCGACAAAAACTGGCGCTCCATTCATATTCATTAGGGAGGGCATCCAGCCCGGGCAACACCTCATTTCTGCCTCAACTGGTTTAACAACCTTATCCGCCATCAGTCAGCACAGACACCGGAGCTTTTAGGCAATTAAATATTTCATACTTTTTCCGTCCAAACAACGATCCCCTACCAAGAAGCCACCAAAACCAGATGACACCTCCCAAGAACAAGTGCCAAATTGATAAATTAATCTACATGCTAATGACTTTTAAGAATGCCTCGAAATTTTAGTGCGTGACTGGATTGGCACAAATGTGCCCAGGTGAGACTGGTGTTCGGCGGGACAACAAGGGGATGGATGATTTTCAGCCTAAGGACCGTAAATAACCTGCGGCGTCTAAATCGCTGCGCGATTTTTCGAACCGGGGAATTTGTTAAATCCCCCCGCCGCTGCGCGGGCAATTAGAAGAGCCTACCACTGCGATTTGATGCTGGAGTGAATTGGTGCAACGGGAGGGATGGACCAGAAATAGCCTAAGGGCTATTTCTGCCCTGCGGGTTCGCTGCGCGAAGTCCCGATTGCTGTGCAATCGGTCGAACCGGGGAATTTGTTAAATCCCCCGCCGCTGCGCGGGCAATAAAAAAGGGCCTACCCCTGCGGGTAGGCCCTTTTTTATTGCGTGTGGCGGAGAGGGGGGGATTCGAACCCCCGATACGTTGCCGTATACACACTTTCCAGGCGTGCTCCTTCGACCACTCGGACACCTCTCCGGAATCGCTAAAACTCCTTAACTATCTGGAGGTTAGCGCTGCCCCCTTTCGAGGGAGGCGGTACTTTACACAAACCCATTTGGAAAAACAATGCTATTTGACAGGCCAGGGCTGAAAAAAGTCTGCGGTACGCAATTCCGGCAGCGGCTTGAGGGGCGCATCGCGGGTTCCCAGGTATACGAAGCCCACAATGGACTCGTTCTCTTCCAGTCCGAGGCCGGCCCGCACCACGGCGTGGTCGGTCAGGGCACCCGTGCGCCAGTATGCGCCGAGCTCCAGGGCGAAGGCGGCGTTGACGATATTTTGTACAGCCGCGCCAGCGGCCACCAGCTGTTCCCAGCGAGGCACCTTGGGGTGGTCGCTGTAGCGGACTATGGCTACCAGCACCAGGGGAGCGCGGCCAGGCATGGCGCGGTAGCGTTCCCGCTGGGCATCGTTCAGTTCCGGGGAGTCCTGCAGGGCGGCGGCCTCATAAAGTGCGCCCAGCGCCTCCAACGCCTTGCCTTCCACTTCCAGAAAGCGCCATGGCTGGAGGTTGCCATGATCCGCTGCGCGCAGCGCTGCCCGATAGAGGCTGGCCCGGTGCTGCAGGTCCGGCGCCGGGGCCGTCAACTTGCCACAGGAGACTCGATTGGTAAGGGCTTCAATTGCATCCATGGGGTCACTCCAGCCAAATGAGGCGTCATTGTAACCATCGGCCCTGCCCTGCTCCAGAGGCAAGGGGCCAGAAGAAGGCGTCAAAGCAGGTAGACTCTTGCGACAGCTTCAGCGCCTGCCTGCAAGCCTGCAGCAAGCCTCAAATCGGCCCGGAAGCGTTAGACAAAAGCGGGTAAAACCCCTACTATCATGCGCGTCTGGCGGCATAGGCAGGCAGCATTCCGGTTTCCGGGCCAAAGGGACGAGGCGGGGGCGGAGTCGAGGGATCGGACGGTCCGCTGCGCTTATGGAAAGCCACCTCTATTGCGCCCAATCACTCCTGACCAACAGAAGGTATTAGTCCTGCATCAAGAACAGGACACGCAACGTATGACGGATAGCCCGGCGGGACAATTTGACGCTCTCAGAGCACAACACTACTTCAGGGCGCTGATCTGTTTCGCTGCGGCAGGGACACTGGCGTCGCAGATAACGCTGAACGATCCCGACCCCCTGCAAGCTGGCGCCATTGCTCTCTGCCTGCTGTATATCCCCTTTGCTCATATGATGCTTGGCTGGGCCAAAGCCAGCCGCCAGGACACGATTACCCGCCTGCTGGGCTGTACCGATGCCGCGTTGATCGGCCTGGTTGTGGCGCTTTGCAGCTTCAGCCTGCTGCCCACCATCCTCTTTGTTACCATGATCCAGTTCAACGCCCTGCTGCACGGTGGCGGACGCCAGTGGGCGGAACACTCTTTTTCGCTGGTAGTGGGCATCCTGTTGGGACTACTGATTCACCAGCCCGCCTGGGCCTTTACCACCCAGCTTAACGTCAGCCTCGCCAGCCTGATCGGCATCTCCACCTACTTCTGTGCCTCAGCCATGTTTACCTTCAGCCAGATCCGCACGCTGAAGCTCCAGCTGCAGAAAATGGAGGACGAAAAGAGCCTGCTGAAGGTGAGAACCCACCGCCTCTCCCGCTACATCAGCCCCCAGGTCTGGTCCGCCATCAGCGAGAACCGGGACAACAGCCTGCAGACCGAGCGCAAGCGACTGACCGTCTTCTTCTCTGACATCAAGGACTTCAGCCAACTGTCGGAAGAGCTGGAATCCGAAACCCTGACCGAGATCCTCAACACCTACCTGAAAGAGATGTCCAAGATCGTCGAGCAGTTCGGCGGCACCATCGACAAGTTTATGGGTGACGGGATCATGGTGATCTTCGGCGACCACGGCAGCAAGGGCATCAAGCACGACACCATCCGCTGCGTGGCCATGGCCATTGCCATGCGCAAGCGCATGAAAGTGCTGCAGCAGCTGTGGCTCAGCCAGGGGATCAAACGGCCGATGCAGATTCGCATGGGGATCAACACCGGTTACTGCACCCTGGGTACCTTCGGTACCACCCACCACCTGGATTACACGGCACTGGGCACCCACGTGAACCTGGCCAGCCGACTGGAGTCCGCCGCCTCCCCCGATGAGATTCTGGTAAGCCACGAAACCTGGTCACTGTGCCGCGATACCATTATGTGCCGCGACAAGGGCGAGATCAGCGTGAAGGGTTTCAGCCACCCCATCAAAGTCTACTCGGTGGTGGGACTGCGTAAGGATATGGGCAAGAACCAGAGCTACTATGAGCACAGCCTCGAAGGCTTCTCCATGCACCTCGACCTGGACAAGGTCCGCAACTACGACCGCGACCGCGCTATTGCCGCGCTGCATCAGGCCGTGGACGCCCTCAAGGAGAAGCGTTGACCTTCAGCGCCCCCCTCCGACAACCAAAGCTCCAGCCGATAAACCGGACTACTGCCGCACCAGGCGCGGCATTGGCGGGCACTCAGCGTCTGTGGTGCGGCAGGGATTGATATCCAGCCCGCCGCGGCGGGTGTAGCGCGCAAACACCGTCAGGCTCCGGGGCCGGCAGTGCTGCAGGATGTCAGTGAACATGCGCTCGACGCAGTGCTCGTGAAAATCTTGGTGATTGCGGAAAGAGATGATATAGCTGAGCAGCGCGGCGCGGTCGATACGCGGCCCGCTGTAGCTGATGCTGACCGTCGCCCAGTCCGGCTGGCCGGTTACCGGGCAGTTGGTTTTCAGCAGGTCGCTGTAGAGCGTTTCCGTCACCTGCCCGCCTGCATCCGCCAGCGCCAGCAACTGCGGCAGCGGCTCATACACGGCGATGGTGACATCCTCCTCGTCCAGGCAGTGACCGGGACAGGCCGCAACCGCAGCATCAGCCAGACCCAACAAGCGCGCCTCCACAGCGGCGCCAGCCGCGGCGCTGAGATCCGTCTTCAGGGTTGCCAGCAGCTCATCAGTGTCCGCCAGGCGGGCCTGGTTGAGGGAGTTCAGGTAGAGTTTGAATGACTTGGATTCCACCATGCACGGACTGTCCGCCGGGAACGCGAACTCCACCACCGCCACCTGTGGCTTGCCCCTGGGGTTTAGCCAGGAGACCTCATAGCCGGTCCACACATCCACACCCCGGAATGGCAGCGCATCAGCACTTATGCCCAGCACCCGCCGGGACTCCTCCCGGGCGATGGGGAACAGCAGCTGCGGCGCATACTGCGAGGGATACTCAGTATGCTGACCGAGCAACAGGGATTTGGCATCCTGGTCCGATGAACTCATCTCACTCACCCGTGTATCTCAAACTTCTGAACGAACAAATTATGCGCGCAGCCGCTTGCCGGTGCGCAGCAGGTGCATGCAGTAGGCAAACAGCAGCACGATAAAGATCCCAACCCCGGCAAAGGCGTTGCCGATATGGATATCAGACACACCCAGGATACCGTAACGGAAGGCGTTGACCATGTAGAGGATCGGGTTCAGCTGCGACACCCCCTGCCAGAACTCCGGCAGCAGGGAGATGGAGTAGAACACACCACCCAGGTAGGTCAGCGGCGTCAGCACGAAGGTGGGCACAATAGAGATATCATCAAAGGAGTTGGCGTACACCGCATTAACGAAACCCAACAACGAAAACAGCACCGAGGTCATGATTACAATACCCACGGTGACGCCGATGTGGTGCACCTGCAGGCGGGTAAACAGCATGGAGATCATGGTGACAATGAAACCCACTGCCAGACCGCGGGCCACACCACCCAGCACATAGCCGAGCAGGATAATGTAGTTGGGTGTGGGCGACACCAGCAGCTCTTCAATACTGTGCTGGAACTTGGCGCTGTAGAACGACGAGACCACGTTGGAGTAGGAGTTGGTCAGTACCGCCATCATGATCAGGCCCGGCACCACAAACTCCATGTAGCTGAAGCCGGACATGGTGCCGATGCGGGAGCCGATCAGGCTGCCAAAAATAATAAAGTAGAGCGCCATGGTGATAACAGGCGGCACCAGCGTCTGCACCCAGATACGCATAAACCGGTGTATCTCCCGGCGCAGGATGGTAAGGAATGAAATCCACTGTTCCCTTGGGCTCATGCTGACTCCTCCTGCGCATTGATACGCGATACAAACAGCTCTTCCAGGCGGTTGGCCTTGTTTCTCATACTGACCACATGCACCCCCTGCTGGCTGAGCCCGGCAAACACCTCATTCAATGAGTTGCCCTTCTCCACTTCCACCTCCAGGGTGTGCTCATCCACCTGCCGCAGCTGGTAACCGGGGATCTCAGGCACGGCGGCGAGGGTCTCGCGCAGGTCCAGCACAAACACCTCTTTGTTCAGGGTCTTCAGCAGCGCCTTGATACTGGTGTTCTCCACAATGTGGCCATGATCGATGATGGCGATGTGGCGGCAGAGGCTCTCCGCCTCTTCCAGGTAGTGGGTGGTGAGGATAATGGTGGTGCCCTGGGCGTTCATCTCCCTGAGGATCTCCCACATCGAGCGACGCAGCTCAATATCCACACCCGCGGTGGGCTCATCAAGAATCAGCAGCTTCGGCTCGTGCACCAGCGCGCGGGCAATCATCAGGCGCCGCTTCATGCCACCGGAAAGCATGCGCGCCGGCGTGGAGCGCTTGTCCCACAGCCCCAGCTTCTTCAGGTACTTCTCGGTTCGCTCTGTCGCCAGCCCCTTGGGCAGACCGTAGTAGCCCGCCTGGTTGACGACAATTTTCTCCACCGCTTCAAAGGGCGAAAAGTTGAACTCTTGCGGCACAATGCCCAGCAGTTTCTTGGCCTCACTGAACTGGGTATCAATATCGCAGCCAAAGATACTCACCGAACCGGACGACTTGGTGATCAGCGAGCAGAGAATACCGATAGTCGTGGACTTGCCCGCACCGTTGGGGCCCAGCAGGGCAAAGAAGTCACCCTCCTTAACCTCCAGGTCGATGCCCTTAAGCGCTTCGAAGCCATTGTCATAGACTTTTTTCAGCTGTTTTATCGAGAGTGCCAACGTCATAGTCGTATCTTTCCCGGCCTGTCAGGCCAACTGTCACATTTCCGGATCCACCCACCGCGGCGTTTGCGTTACCATGCCGCCAGCAACGTCACACCTACCACCGTCGCGCAGGGGATCTCATGAGCAAAACTTTTTTCCAATTTCAGCAGCAACTGCTGCAGGGCCTGCTTGAGGCCGCCGACCGACAACTGCCGCAGGAGCACCGCAGCGAAGACGACCAGGCCCTCATCGACACCCTGGCCACGCTGGCTCAGAGCGAATCGCAGTCCGAAGAGTTCCGCAGCAGCGGCCAGTGGGCCATCACCCGTATCGTCTCCGCCTACCCGGCCCTGATGCCCCAGCTGCCCCGCGACCTGTTCTGGCTGTTTGGCGGCGAGTGCCTGCACTACATGCCGGATGACGAGATCGAGCGCTTCCAGCAGCTGGACGAGCGTCGGTTTGCGGCCGAGGATGATAACACTGAATTTGATTACGAGAAGGAGCGCGCCGCGATTCTGGGCCTGCACTGAACCACCACAGCCAGCCCCGCTTAGCCGGGGCTCGCACGGAGACAGACCAACAGTGCAACACTGCACATTGGCAGCACCCTGGCGCCGGGATCGAATTCAGGTTTTCTGTTCGCGAAAAACAAAAAGACCCGGTAGCCGAAACTACCAGGTCTTCAATTTGGAGCGGGTAACGAGGTTCGAACTCGTGACCTCGACCTTGGCAAGGTCGCGCTCTACCAGCTGAGCTATACCCGCAAAAATGGCGTCCCCTAGGGGAGTCGAACCCCTGTTACCGCCGTGAAAGGGCGGTGTCCTAGGCCTCTAGACGAAGGGGACAGAAACTTGGTGATCCCCTCCATGAACAATCATAGCTCATGAGAGAATCATACAACTTTCTTTCCTAGGAAAGAAAAGCCGCAGCAACAAACGCCACGGCTTTAAGTAATTTGGAGCGGGTAACGAGGTTCGAACTCGTGACCTCGACCTTGGCAAGGTCGCGCTCTACCAGCTGAGCTATACCCGCAAATGGCGTCCCCTAGGGGAGTCGAACCCCTGTTACCGCCGTGAAAGGGCGGTGTCCTAGGCCTCTAGACGAAGGGGACCCCGGACCTCCTGCGCCAAGCAACTTGGCTGTCAGAAGTGGGGCGCATTCTAAGTAGCACCGGCACACCTGTCAACAAGCAAATAGACTTTTTTTAGTATTCAACAACAAGGACTTACGGGCCTGCACAGGGTTCTGACCGGGCGCCCTGCCCCACCGCTATTGGGACACCAGCTGTGGCTCCAGCAGGTGCGCCAGATCCGCCAAAAACGCTTCAATACGGGCGGCATTCGCGCCCAGGTCACCATTGCCTACCCGGGAGACCGAGCGCATATCCACCCGGCTGCCCACTACCGGCGCTTCTTCGCCTGCGCTGCCCGCCATATTTTCTGGTTCGGCTGCTTGAGGCTCCGCGGCTGCAAGGTCCACAGAATTTTCAGCCTCCCCACCCGCGACCACGGCTTCAGACTCTGCAGGCACGGCACCACCCGCCTCAACAGCCTCCGGGGACTTCGGGGAATCTGCGGCCGCAGCAGCCTCAGACTCCAGGGCTACCCCATTCTCCGGGAGCATCTCAGCTGCCGGGGCATTCTCACCCGGTCTGACACGGATAATGACATCATCCAGGAAGCCCATAAGCTCGGTTTCCACCACCGCTTCCAGCTCACCCGCCTCCGCATCACTGCGCAACACCTGCCAGCCCCGCTGCTGTACCAACGCCTCTACGGCCGCGAAGGTGGCCGCACTGTCCCGGGTGGTCAGCAGCGGTACCACATCCGGGTAATGACTGACTTGCAGCCTGGCAACCTTGTCGCCCTCATACTCCAGACTGTTCTCCTTGATGGAGCGCGCCACCAGAGCCGCGCGGAACTGGGGGACATCTTCAAAGTCGGTGGTCACATCATGGATCAGCGGCTTATCCAGCCCCGAGCCCACCAGTGACAAACCCACCACCAGCGGTATGACTGCCAGCCCGACAATAATCGCCAACTGCGGAACCCGCGCCGGGTTGGTGGGTAACACGCTGCGCCGCCGGCGTCGGCGGCGCCCGGAACCCGCCCCCTGCAGCAGTGGACTCTGCCTCGCCAGGCGGCGTACCCGGCGGTAGCCAATCCAGAGCAACAGCCCGAGTGCAAACAGGCCCAGCAGCAGAATCGCCACCAGCTCCGCCGCCATCCCTGTCGCCAGTACGCCAAACCCCCACCAGTGCCACTTGTGGCCAGCCATGGTTAACACCAGCGCCACCAGCAGCAACGACTGCAGCATCATCATTATTCGGGTCATACCTGTCCGGCCTCCTGCCCCTGACCTTTATTGTTGTTTATTGAATCCCTTCCTGAGCCTCGCCAGCTCAGGCCACATTGACGGTATAGGATAGCACCCGGCTGATCTCTGCCAGACTGCGACCGGACTGCTCCTGCCAGGTATTAAAGGCCTGCTGCACCACCTGTAAGGCTTTCTGGCTGGTGGGCATCTTGTCCACTATGCCTTCAGCCTTGAGCACATTCACCACATCGTCTGTGAGTATAAAGGTGTCCTTGCCCATCATGCGCAGAAATCGGGCTCCGGACTGGCCGCCCAGTTGGCTGCCCTGTTTTTTCAGCTGCGCCCAGAGGCCGACAATATCCTCCGTCGGCCAGCCGGCTATCCAGCGCCCGAAGGAGCCTTCGCGGGCTGCCACCTCCAGCATCCACACCGCATTGGCCCGTACAGCCCTGATCTTGCCAAAATGCCGGATGATGCGCTTGTCCTGCATCAACCCTTCCAGCTCCTCATCGCTGAGCATGGCGACACGAATCGGGTCGAAACCAAAGAAGACCTCCTCGAACGCCGGCCACTTGGCATCCACCATGGAGTGCTTCAGGCCCGCGCGAAAAATACGCAGGCTCAGCATAGAGAGGTATCGGTCGTCACTGATGGACGCCAGCTTCTTGCTGCTGAGGGGCCTGGGGAGCTGCGCTTCTACCTGTGCCTCGCCCCCCTTGTGCAGCACGGCGGTAGCGTAGAAGCTGTCGAAGGGGCGCAGGCTCACGCATCCGCTTCCGGATTGGGCTCACCCCCTGGCTTGAGCTTGATCGAGGCGGAGTTGATGCAGTAGCGCAGCCCTGTGGGTGCCGGGCCATCGGGGAAAACATGGCCCAGGTGGCAACCGCAGTTGCTGCACATCACCTCGGTGCGGATCATGCCGTAACTGGTATCCCGCTCCTCGTCGATCTTTTCTGCCTGCAGGGGCGCGTAGAAACTGGGCCAGCCACAGCCGGCATCAAATTTGGTGCCGGAGGCAAACAACGCCTCGCCACAGCAGCGGCAGAGGTACTCGCCGGGGGTGGTGGTCTGCCAGTATTCGCCGGTGAAGGCGCGCTCGGTGCCCTTCTCCCGACAAACGTGAAACTGTTCTGCTGTAAGCTCGTCGCGCCAGCGTTCGTCATCCCGGAGGTCATCGTTTTTTGTCATTCGATCTGCCATAATCCCGCGCTGGTTTGAATCACTGAGAAAGAACTTTCCGGCTTGCTGCTGCGGGCATGCAACAAGCGGATCAAGCCGCGGTCTGAAGGTCGCCAACTGCCTGTAGCAGTCGGCCCCGGCCACCCGAGCCCTGTCTCATACTCATACGATGGTAATGCAAATGCAGCGCTTTTATAAATCCCACAAACTGGACGATGTCTGCTACGACATCCGCGGTCCGGTTCTGGAACACGCCAACCGCCTGGAAGAGGAAGGTCACCGCATTCTCAAACTGAACATTGGCAACCCCGCCCCGTTCGGTTTTGATGCCCCTGACGAGATCATCCAGGACGTGATAGCCAACCTGCGCGGTGCGCAAGGTTACTGCGAATCACACGGCCTGTTCGCGGCGCGCAAGGCCATTATGCAGGAGTGTCAGCAGCTGCGGGTACCCGGCGTTGAAATCAACGACATTTTCCTGGGCAATGGCGCCAGTGAGCTGATCGTGATGTCCATGCAGGCGCTGCTCAATAACGGCGACGAGGTGCTGATCCCCTCCCCCGACTACCCCCTGTGGACCGCTGCGGTGAACCTGGCTGGCGGCAATCCGGTGCATTACATCTGCGACGAGCAATCGGACTGGTTCCCGGACATCGACGACATCGCGGCCAAGATCACCCCCAACACCAAGGGCATTGTGGTTATCAACCCCAACAATCCCACCGGTGCGGTCTACAGCCAGGAGATTCTGGAGCAGATCGTTGAGCTGGCCCGCGCCCACAACCTGATTATTTTCGCCGATGAGATCTACAGCAAGATCCTCTACGACGACGCCACCTTTGTGCCTATGGGCCGTGTAGCACAGGAAGATGTGCTGTGCGTAAGCTTTAACGGTCTCTCCAAGGCTTACCGCCTGGCGGGCTTCCGTTCCGGCTGGATGGTGATCAGCGGAGCCAAGCACCGCGCCCGCAGCTACATCGAAGGGCTGGAGATGCTCTCTTCCATGCGCCTGTGCGCCAACGTGCCGGCCATGTACGCCATCCAGACAGCCCTGGGCGGTTACCAGAGCATCAACGAACTGATCCTGCCGGGCGGACGCCTGAAGGAGCAGCGGGATATTGCCTGGAAACTGGTGAATGACATCCCCGGTATCAGCTGCGTCAAGCCCAAGGGCGGCCTCTACCTGTTCCCCCGTATCGACCTGGATATGCACAAGATCCACAACGATCGCCAGTTTGTGCAGGATTTCCTGATTCAGGAAAAGATCCTGCTGGTGGAAGGCACCTCCTTTAACTGGGCAACCCCGGACCACTTCCGCATCGTGTTCCTGCCGCGGATCGACGACCTGGAGAAGGCCCTCACCCGTCTCGGCCACTTCATGGAGCGCTACAGCCAGTAGCGCTCCCTCAAACACACTGCAGCATTGGAAACCGTTTCGTGAGCGATCTCCATATCGACGATTTCTACAAGGACGCCGGCAAGATCCTGGCACAGCTTTACCGCGCCTTTCCGCGTAAGACGCTGCTGCTGGTGGAAGACATCTCCGGGGCGGACACCCCGGATGAATACGGCCTGCACAGTGTGCGTCACCAGGCCTGTTTCGGCACCGCCATCTGGCTGGCCGAGTCCGGCTACATCCGCTACGCCGAGACCCTGCGACAGGAAGGGCTGGATGAGGTCGTACTGACCCACAAGGGTTTCACCCTGCTCTCCGCCCGCGCCAGCCACCTTCCGGATGGCTACCTCTGTGACAGCGGCCTGCCGGAGTCGGTCATTGCCGCCCAACAGACCAATATCCATCAACTGCGTGAAGCGCTGAAGTCAGGCTCATCGGTGGAGATCGAACAAGTAATGCAACAGATGCTGATACAGTCCCACAATCACTGAATAGGGCAAGCCTGCGCCCATTGCAGGCGCAGCCTTCTCTACCCGGTCCCTTCCCGGTCTCTACCCGAGAACCCGGCAGGGACTCCTGACCATCCCACCGGTAACCCCTCCAGTCTGCAGCCCTACTTTTCCTCGGCGCGTCGACGCCACTTGCTGTCCAGCTTGCCCAGCAGGGCCTTGAGCTTGTGGGAAAGCTTGCCGCGCCTGGATTTGCGCAATTTATCCTCTGCGCTCACCAGCCAGGCAATCTGGATGGCACGGCGCTCGCCCTCAAAGGGAAGGTGTCCGTGGAACGAGTTCTCTGCCCGCTTGAACGCCACCAGCGTACCGTAATCGGGCACAATCTCCGGCACCACCGTATCGTTAATATCGTCCAGCTGGTTCAGGAATCGCAGGCAACCGGATGCCCGGTCGGGCCACTCATCATTCAGGTAGAGCAACATGGTGGCCACCTTGGACTTACCGTCGGTATGAATGCGGCCGTGACGCTTGTTCAGGGTTTTCGAAATGGAAACATAGGTGGGAAACTGTGAGAGCCGCTCGATACCCAGAACGTTGCCCAACTGATCTGCGAATTCCGGTGCGACCAGCTCCTCGATAACACTATTGATGCTGGGGCCACACAGCGTCTCTTCATAGGGCAGGTACCCCGCGCCTTTCATGGTGGGAAAGTCCCGGACGAGCTCCTGCTTCTGATCCTCTGACACCAGGTTGTGGGCCACCAGGAATGGAAAAGGCTCTGAGCGGACGGTAGCGTCCGCCTGTTTCAACTGCTCAGCGTTGACCCGGATTTCAGCCGCGACTTCAGCCATAAATGCTCTCCCTTGCTATGCGTTGAATTGCTAACGTGGCTATTCTTGTAATTAAACAGTGCCTGACAATATAAACGGTCCTTTTCAGGTACAAATTTTGACTGTTTTTACAAACAGAGACAATGCCACAGACCCCGCCCCCAGCCCCGAGTTCCAACTTCGCCCCCACTCGGTTGAAGGCCTCGGTGACACAGCCGTTCACCCTCGCCCGACCTGCAATCCCGCCTGCCCTGAGAACCTGCTTGTAGCGCTGCACCTACACCCCTAGAATAGGCGCCTTTCCTAAGGGGAGGCCCAGGGCCTGAGATGCTGTTGACACAGCAGACCCTTTGAACCTGATCCGGATAATACCGGCGTAGGGATAGGGCTTCGCAACACTCAGGGACTGGTATTGCGCCGCACAATTTACGCACCGATCCGGGTCTCCTGTAGCTTACGGAGCCCAATATGCCATTCCACTACCAGCGCCTGGCGCACCCGCTGATGTTGCTTGCCCTCTCCGCCGGGGCAACCGCTCAAACCAGTCCGCAACCCCTGCCTGAGGTCACGGTTACCGCCGACTTCCGGGAGACCAGTGTCACCGAACTGCCCGGCAGCGTTACCGTTATCGGCGAAGAGACCATCGCCGACCGCAACGCCCTGCACCTTGAGCAACTGCTCAACATGGCCCCCAACGTCAACTTTTCCAGCGGGGCCTCCCGGGCGCGCTTCTACCAGATTCGCGGCATTGGCGAACGCAGCCAGTTTATCGAGCCGGTAAACCCCTCCGTAGGGGTGATCATTGATGACATCGATTTCAGCGGCATCGGCACCGCCGGCACCCTGCTGGACATAGAGCAGGTGGAAATCCTGCGCGGCCCCCAGGGTACCCGATACGGCGCCAATGCCCTCGCTGGCCTGATCTACATGAAGAGCGCCGATCCCACTGATGAACTGACGGCAAAGGTTAACGGTACCCTGGCCAACTACAACACCTGGTCAGCCAGCGGTGCTGTCAGTGGACCACTGAGTGACAGTGTCAGCTACCGTATTGCCGGCCAGCAAAATCGCAGCGACGGTTTTATCGAGAACGACTATCTCAATCGTGACGATACCAACAATATCGACGAAGCCACCCTGCGCGGTAAACTGCGCTGGCAGGCCACCGACACCCTGACCCTGGATTTCACCGGCCTTTATGTCGACATCGATAACGGCTACGACGGCTTCTCCCTGGACAATACCCGCCATACCCTTTCGGACCAGCCAGGGCATGATCGTCAGGAGACCACCGCCGCTGCCATCAAAGCCACCAGCAGCGCAGTTGACGCCTTCCGCGTCGAAGTGATCGCCAGTGGCTCCGACTCCGACCTTGAATATGGCTATGACGAGGACTGGTCGTACCCGGCTATCTGTGCCGGCCTCGCCTGCGATGGCTGGGAGTACGCCAGCGTCGACAACTACCTGCGTGAGCGCCAGACAGCAACACTGGAAGCGCGACTGGTCTCTACCGAGGACGGCGCCATCTTCAACGGCAGCACCGACTGGGTGGTGGGTATCTACGGTCGCAGCCAGGACGAAGACCTGCTGCGTCAATACACCTATGCCTCCGGGGATTTCCGCAGCGATTACGAAACCGATCGCATCAGCGGCTACGCACAACTGGAAACCCGCCTCAGCGAGCGTCTGGTGCTGACCACCGGTCTGCGGCTGGAAGAGGTTATGGCGGACTACCGTGACAGCGACGGTGTCGACTTCGATACCGACGAATCCCTCTGGGGTGGCCGCATCGCGCTGGAGTACCTGCTCAGCGACCAGCACCTCCTCTATGGACTGGTATCCCGGGGCTATAAAACCGGTGGCATCAACAGCAACAGCAGCCTCTCCGACGAGCTCCGCGACTACGACACCGAACATATGATCAACTGGGAAGCCGGTGTGAAGAGCAGCCTGCTGGACGACACCCTGCGCACCCAAATTGCACTCTTCTACCAGCAGCGCAAAGACGTGCAGGTGAAACAGTCCTTCCTGGTTCCCGTCAGCGACCCTTACGCCCCGGGTGAGTTTATCGACTACTTCAGCAACGCCGCCAAGGGCACCAACTACGGCCTCGAAGTGGAGTTGCAGTGGCAGCCAACCCAACAGTGGCTGTTTACCGCCGCCCTGGGCCTGCTGGAAACCGAGCTGAAAGACTTCGTTAACAGCGCCGGCACAGACCTGGAGGGCCGCGAGCAGGCCCACGCACCCTCCTACCAGTTCAGCCTGGCGTCGCAGTACCATTTCGACGAGCACTGGAAAGCGCGCCTGGAAGTGGAAGGCAAGGACGAGTTCTACTTTTCTGACAACCACGAAGAACAATCCTGGTCCTACGAAACCGTCGGTGCCAGCCTGACTTATCAGGAGAGTAACTGGAATGTATCGTTGTGGGGCCGCAACCTCACCGACGAGGACTATGCGGTGCGCGGCTTCGGTGGCTTTGGCAACGATCCCCGCAAGTTCTACGCTGAAGAGCCCTACTACCAGTACGGCGAACCCCGGACCTTCGGGATCAGTTTCGGCTACCAGCTGTAAACCAGAGGCACACGGAAGCAACCACCCATGACCCTGATGACCTGGATCGAAATTCTGGCAACCGTCGCCAACCTGCTGTTTATCGTGTTGCTGATCCGCAACAAGGTCATCAGCTGGGCCTTTGGCATCATCGGTTCAGCGCTCAGCGTGTGGCTGTTTGTGCACGCCCGCCTCTACTCGGAGGCCATCCTCTATGGTTTCTACGTACTGTTTGGCTTCTGGGGCTGGATCCGCTGGTACCAGCGGCAGGACTATAATCCGGTAACGCGCCTGTCCCTGCAGCAACACGCCGTCATGATCGGCGCCTGCAGTTCACTGGCGCTGCTGCTGGGCTATTATTTTGAGCACCACAGTGACGCCGCCCGCCCGCGCATTGACGCCTTCACCACCCTGTTCAGCTTTGGCGCCACCTATCTGGAAGTAAAGAAAGTTCTGGATGCCTGGGGCTACTGGCTGATCCTTAACGGCGCTTCCATCTGGCTCTACCATGATCGTGAGCTGGACATTTACGCGGCACTGATCGGCGTCTACACCCTGCTGTCAGTATGGGGACTGTGGCAGTGGTATCGTGAATTCCAGCAGCAGGAGCTGGCCGATTCTGCCGCCGCCTGAACAGAAAATTGAAGCACAGGAGCAAACCATGTTAGTCAGTGTTGATATCAGCCTCTATCCCAACCAGGAAGATTTCATTCCTCCAATCAAGGATTTTATTGCGCAGTTAAACCAGCACACTGATGTCCGGATCGAGACCTTCCCCACCTCCACGGTGATACAGGGCGACTTCGATCGGGTCATGGACATTCTCAAGGTGGAGATGAAAGCCTATCGCGAGAAACACGGCATGGGCATTTTTGTCACCAAGTTCCTGCCCGCCTATCAGGCGCTGGACTGATCACAGGTGACTGACGCACTGCAGCCTGTACTGCAACAGTGGCAGCAGTGGGACACACCACTGCAATCCCCGCCGCGATTACTGCGGGAGCTAACCGACGGGCTCAGCCACCAGAGCTTTCTGGTGGGCACCGGTGAGCATCGTTATGTGGTGCGTATCGAGAACCCGGACAATCGCCAGCTGGCGCTGGCCAAAGAGCGCGAACTGCAGTTGCTGCACAGCACCGGCACCCTGTCGCCGCAGCCGGTCTGGTCTGATGAGCACACGCTGGTGTGCGCCTGTATCGACCTGCCCCACTGGCAACCGCCGCAGCAACTGACCCGGATCGGACAGACACTGGCGCAGCTGCACCAACTTGCCGACATCAGTCCACCACTGGACCTGCTCAATCACCTGGACACCTACTGGCGACAATTGCCGCTGCCAGCCGCCGGCGAACAACTACACCAGCGCATGCTGCAACTCACCGAAGAGGCCCTGCAGCTAGACCCGATCCGCTGCCTCTGCCATAACGATTTGATTCCCGCCAACATCCTGGTGGATGACAACCGCTGCGTCCTGCTGGACTGGGAGTACGCTGCCGTCAACGCACCCGGCTTTGACCTGGCCACCCTCGCCGAGCATGGCGACCTTGACAACCACCAGCTGCAACAGCTGCTGCGCGCCTACAACAGCGGACAGGACATCGTTGAACTTATGGCACAGGCCAACGCCTTCCGTCCGGTGGTGCGATACCTGGAGTGGCTGTGGCTGTTGTTGCAACCCAACCCGTCAGCAGCCGATACTGTATTTGCTCGCCTGCAACAGTTGATCTTAGATGGTAATCATGAACAGAGATAAGGTAAGACGGGTGGCAAAGGTTTTATATGCGAGTTTTGCTGTAACTATCGGCCTTACAATCATTTTTATCGTCATAGGCGGCATGTTTATTGGATTTGATGCCGCAACAGGGCTATACGAAAAGTATTATCTCGTTGCACTGCCGGTCTGCATGACCTTTTTATATTCAATAATTAACAAGAGGCTATCATAGTACCTTTATCTTAAAGGCGGTGTTCGCCGTCGATCGGGACTGTCGTTCCGGTGGGCGTTCCATACCGATCCATTGAGAGCCCGCTACGGCTCCTTTCCTCCTGACTCACCACCCATAACCCAATAAACTGTGCACAACCCTTCTGACCGCTTGCCACTGTGGCTTACGAGGTGGTACTGTTCGCCCCACTTGTCGGGGTGCCGATGTGAATTCGCTGTAAGCGACACGCATTGGCTGAGATCCGGAAGCCTTGTTTCAGAACAACGCTTTTGATGGAACCCGCTGCACCTGAACAGGTTAGTACCTGCGTAGGAATCAAGTGATACCGCACTGACGACAGTTTTCCACTGCCCGTCAGACACAGAAAAACCGCAACGCCTGCACCGCAAAGTAACGCGCCCAGGCCGCCGGAAACGGCACAAGCATACGGTCTTTCTGCCCCGCGGCTGCAGCTCCCCGACGTTGACAACAACCCGTTGACTTTAAAACCAGGGAGCCAGATAGCCATGTCAGACGTCACCCCCATTCGCAAGCTGAGCGAGTCCGCTCAGGTAGACGAAATTTCCACCTCACCACTGTCCGGCTCACGCAAGATTTACCTCAGTGGTTCCCGCGCCGATATCCGCGTGCCGTTCCGTGAAATTGAGCTCTCCCCCACCCGCCTGCAGGACGACCAGCTGGAAGAGAACCCGCCAGTGCGCGTGTACGACACCTCTGGCCCCTACACCGATCCGGACGTCGCCATTGACGTGCGCAAGGGTCTGGCAAAGCTGCGGGAAAACTGGATTCTGGAGCGCGGCGATACCGAGCTGCTGGAGAACCCCACCTCCCACTACACCAAGACCCGCGAACTCAATATCGCGCTGGAAGCCCTGCGTTTTGAAGGAACCCACCAGCCCCGTCGCGCCAAAGCCGGCGCCAACGTCAGCCAGCTGCACTACGCCCGCCAGGGTATTATCACGCCGGAAATGGAGTACATCGCCATCCGCGAGAACATCGCCCGCGCGCAGCTGGCCCAGAGCGATACCATCCACCAGCAGCATCCGGGGCAGACCTGGGGCGCCAACGTCACCCAGGAGATCACCCCCGAGTTTGTGCGCAGCGAAGTCGCCGAAGGCCGCGCCATTATCCCGGCCAACATCAATCACCCGGAACTGGAGCCGATGATTATCGGCCGTAACTTCCACATCAAGATCAACGGCAATATCGGTAACTCCGCGGTGACCTCCTCCATCGAAGAAGAAGTGGAAAAACTGGTGTGGGGAACCCGCTGGGGCGCCGATACCGTGATGGATCTTTCCACCGGTAAACACATCCATGAAACCCGCGAGTGGATCCTGCGCAACTCCCCGGTGCCCATCGGTACCGTGCCGATCTATCAGGCGCTGGAAAAAGTGGACGGCGTGGCCGAAGACCTCACCTGGGAAATCTTCCGCGACACCCTGATCGAACAGGCGGAACAGGGCGTGGACTACTTCACCATTCACGCCGGTGTGCTGCTGCGCTATGTGCCCATGACCGCCAAGCGTCTCACCGGTATTGTCTCCCGTGGTGGCTCTATTATGGCCAAGTGGTGCCTGGCCCATCACCAGGAGAATTTCCTCTACACCCATTTCGAGGAAATTTGCGAGATCATGAAGGCCTACGACGTCTCCTTCTCCCTCGGTGACGGCCTGCGTCCCGGTTGCCTGCAGGACGCCAATGACGAAGCGCAGTTTGCCGAACTGCACACCCTGGGTGAACTGACCAAAATCGCCTGGAAACACGATGTCCAGGTGATGATCGAAGGCCCCGGCCACGTGCCCATGCACATGGTAAAAGCCAACATGGACGAGCAGCTCAAGCACTGCCACGAAGCGCCGTTCTATACCCTGGGCCCGCTGATCACGGACATCAGCCCCGGCTACGATCACTTCTCCTCCGGCATCGGTGCCGCCATGATCGGCTGGTTCGGCTGTGCCATGCTCTGCTACGTCACCCCCAAGGAGCACCTGGGCCTGCCCAACCGTGAGGACGTGAAGCAGGGCATCATCACCTACCGCATCGCAGCCCACGCCGGCGACCTGGCCAAAGGCATGCCCGGCGCCCAGATCCGTGACAACGCCCTGTCGAAAGCGCGCTTCGAGTTCCGCTGGGAAGACCAGTTCAATCTCAGCCTCGACCCGGATACCGCCCGCTCGTTCCACGACGAAACCCTGCCCAAGGATTCTGCCAAGGTAGCCCACTTCTGCTCCATGTGCGGCCCCAAGTTCTGCTCCATGAAGATCACCCAGGAGGTGCGCGACTTCGCCGCGCAACAGGAGGCAGAGGCTGAAAAAGGTATGAGCGAGATGTCCCAGCAGTTTAAGCAACAGGGCAGCGAGCTCTACCACAAGGTCTGATTCCCTCGCCCCCAGGCGACTCGCTCCCGCGTCTGCAGCCGTAGGAGCGCAGTCCCCTGCGCGAGCTGTTTGGGGTCGGAGGCCCTGACCATGAGGAAAACACCATGAACATCGGTATCGCCGGTGGCGGCCTGCTCGGCCGCCTCTGCGCCTGGCGCCTGCTGCGCGAAGGCTGTCAGGTGAGCCTGTTTGAGGCAGGCTCACTCACCACCTGCCCCGGTGCCGCGCGCACGGCAGCGGCGATGATTTCGCCGCTGTCCGAGCTGGTGGACAGTGATCGCACGGTCTACGACATGGGTATGCGCAGCCTGCAGCTGTGGCCGCAGTGGCTGGCGCAGCTGCAACAGCCGGTACACTACTACGACCGTGGCTCACTGGTGACGGCGCACCGGCAGGATCAGGGACTGCTCAACCAGTTTGCCAACACCTTGCGGCACAAACTGGGCGAGAGCGGCGGCCACTGGCTCACCCAGGCACAGCTGCAGGCGCAGGAACCGGACCTGGGCCACTTCAGCCAGGCCCTCTACCTGCCCTCGGAAGCCTACGTGGACAACCACGCCCTGCTGGATCAACTGCTGGCAGACATCAGCGCACTGGGTGGCACTCTGCACGAACACTGCCCTGTGGAGTCACTGCAGGACAACCGTATCTGCACTCAACGCGGTAATGACAGTTTCGACCGGGTACTGGACTGCCGCGGTATCGGCGCCAAACAGGCGCTGCCGCAACTGCGCGGTGTGCGGGGCGAAGTGATGTGGGTGCAGACCCGGGAAGTGCAACTGCAACGCCCGGTGCGCTTTATGCACCCGCGCTACAAGCTCTATATTGTCCCCAAGCCCGATCACCAGTTTATTATCGGCGCCACCGAGATCGAGTCCGAGGACATGAGTGCAATCAGCCTGCGCTCCAATCTGGAGTTAAGCAGTGCACTCTACGCCGTGAGCCCGGCCTTCGCCGAAGCCCGTATTACCCGCACCGATGTTAACTTGCGCCCGGCGCTGCTGAACAATCATCCGCAACTGCTGCTGCAGGATCGCTGCCTGCGGGCCAATGGCCTCTACCGCCACGGTTACCTGCTGGCCCCCATGATGGTGGAAGCCGTACTCGACAACCTGCTGCAGCGCCAACAGAGTCCGTTTATGGAGCAGCTGCTCCACACCACAGAACCGGAAGTCACGACATCATGATTCGTGTATTTGTAAATGACGAAGCGCGGGAGCTGCCCCCGCACACCACCCTGCAACAGGCCCTGACCCAGTGGCAGGTCGAAGGGGAACGTATCGCCTGCGCCATCAACGGCGAGTTCACCCCCCGCAGCGGCTACGACGACACCCTGCTCTGTGAGGGCGACCGTATTGATCTGGTGAAACCGATTGGTGGGGGTTGAATAAGTGGCGAGTGGCGAGTGGCGAGTGGCGAGTGGCGAGTGGCGAGTCAGGATGCCGGTGCAGCGGACACCCGCTGGCAAGTGGATTCCCGCCTGCGCGGGAATGACGAAGCCGGGAAGTCACCCTGAAACTACGCACCCTCACACCGTGTCGCCCCGCGCACAAGATGAATTGCAGCTTGGCTGCAAGAGAGGCACCGATGGATGGACCAGGGGTTCACTGACCCGCCCACCTTGTCATCCCCGCGCAGGGACGGGATACACTGAATTCTACCCCCCTGTCATCCCCGCGCAGGCGGGGATCCATACCGGTCGGGTCGACAACATGCCCGTGCCGGCGGTCATCCCCGCGCAGGCGGGGACCCATTAGGTCGAGCGGGAATAATGTATCGGCAACTGGATTCCCGCCTGCGCGGGAATGACAAAGCGAGAGGGATTCGATTCCCGTACACAAGGTGAATTGATGACGCACGGCAAGAGAAATACCCCAGGGTTGGCGGAGACTCAAAACACATGGCTTCCGGCAAATAAACAGTACACACAAGATGGAACATAACATCATGCGTAATACAGACACAGGGGCCCTGACCCTCTACGGTGAGAGCTTCAACAGCCGCCTGCTGCTGGGCACAGCCCTCTACCCGTCGCCGCAGGTGATGGCCGACAGCATTGCCGCCTCGGGCACGGAAATCGTAACCCTGTCCCTGCGCCGCCAGAACCTCAACCCGGACAGCCCCCTGCAACAGCAGGCGGATGTCTTCTGGCAGCATATCCGCAACAGTAACTGCCGCCTGCTGCCCAACACCGCCGGCTGCCGTACGCCGAAAGAAGCGATCAACCTGGCGGAGATGAGCCGCGAGGTGTTCGAGACCAATTGGCTGAAGCTGGAGGTGATCGGTGACGACTACAACCTGCAGCCCTGCCCCTTTGGACTGGTGGAGGCCGCTGCAGAGCTGATTCGCCGCGGCTTTGCCGTGCTGCCCTACACCACCGACGACCTGGTACTGGCGCAGAAACTGCTGGATGTGGGCTGTCAGGTACTGATGCCCTGGGGGGCTCCTATTGGCACCGGCCAGGGGCTGCTCAACCGCTATAACCTGCGCACCCTGCGTGAACGCCTGCCAGACGTTCCACTGATTGTGGACGCCGGCATCGGCGCGCCATCACAGGCAGCAGAAGCCATGGAGATGGGCTTTGACGCGGTACTGCTGAACACCGCCGTCGCCAAGGCCAGCAATCCGGTATTGATGGCCCGCGCTTTTGGCGCGGCAGTTGCCGCCGGACACGACGCCTGGCGGGCCGGATTGATGGAGAAGGCACAGACTGCCTCCCCTTCAACCCCTACCCTGGGACAACCCTTCTGGCACCAAAACTGAGCCGCGCCGCCATGACCACTGCAACAACCGCCCATGTCTGCCTGATCTCCGCCTACGACAGCAGCGGCCACGCCGGCCACAGCTGTGATCTGCGCACCGTGCAGGACCTGGGCGCCCACGGACTGGGCGTCATCAGCGCCCTCACGGCGCAGAATTCCCGGCGGGTTCTGGATGTCACTACCACCCCGCCACAGAGCCTGGCGCAGCAGTGTGAGGCACTGGAGCAGGACATACACATTGATGCCATCAAGATTGGCATGCTCGCCGGCATTGAGCAGCTGGCTGTGCTAGGGGAGTTCCTGGCCCGTCAGCAATGCCCGGTAATTGCTGACCCGGTATTTGGCTCCAGCAGCGGCACCCGCTTCGCCGACGATGAGTTCATCGCTGGCTACCGCGCCCTGCTGCCCCACATCACCCTGCTAACACCCAACCTTCCGGAGGCAGAGCAACTGCTGCAGCGCCACCTCAACAGTGCCCCTGAAGTGGAGGCTGCGGCCGCAGAGTTGCGACAGCTGGGCGCCAGGGCGGTATTGCTCAAGGGCGGTCACAGCGACTGGAGCGGCGACGAAGTCGCTGACTACTTTGATGACGGCGAGCGTCGTGTCTGGTTACGCCATCAACGCCAGCAGACCAGCTGCAGCCGCGGCACCGGCTGCATGCTCTCCTCTGCCATAGCCACCCTTTGCGCTCAAGGCAAGGCACTGCCGGATGCACTGGTACTGGCGGAGGCCTACGTCCAGCAGGGGTTGCGAACCGGCTTTGCCATTGGGGAATGTGGCGGTCTGCTGGGCAATTGCGGTCACCCTACACAGCTCTGTGACTTCCCTCACCTGCACTTGCCCGAGAGCTCTGCCCGCCGCCGCGCCTTTCCTGATTGCGGAGATGAGCCTCTGGGCCTTTATCCGCTGGTAGACAGCGTCGAATGGCTGCAGCGGGTACTGGAGGCTGGCGTCAGCACCGTGCAACTGCGCATTAAACACGCCTCTGAGGTGGAACTGGAGCAGGCCATTGCTGCCGCTATAGAACTGGCACAACGCTTTGGGGCGCGGCTGTTTATCAATGACCACTGGCAGCTGGCGATTCGCCTCGGCGCCTACGGTGTGCACCTGGGTCAGGAGGATCTCTCAACAGAAGCGCTGGATGCCCTGGCTGCGGACGGACTGCGCCTGGGCATTAGCAGCCACAGCGAGTTTGAATGGCTGCGGGCGCTGGCGCTAAATCCCAGCTATCTCGCCCTGGGTGCAGTCTTCGGCACCACCAGCAAGAGCGGGGTGAAGGCCATAGGTCTGGAGAATTTGCATCGCTGGATGGCCATTATTGACTCAAAATTGCCGGTGGTAGCCATTGGAGGCATCAATCAGTCCAATATCGGAGAGGTTTTAAGTGCCGGAGTCAGCGGTTGTGCGGTGGTAGGGGCAATTTCGGACTCAGGCCCTTGCATTACGGGGCTGCAGGCCCTTCTGGAGAGCAGCAGAATGCATTAGGCGTCATATCCCGCCACCCCAAAAGAAGTCTCTTATGCCACATTTCACAAAAAAAAGGAGTCTTAGTTCTCAAATTTTACTTCCACATTCAGATAACGTCGCTAGACTGATAGCATCTTTTGATCTATCAGGCCCCTATCTTCATGTTACGGGAAATCACAAAGGAAGTGATTACAGCCATGCTGGAGCTTACGAGCGACGGCATTTGGGACTGGAACGCCCTCACCGGCTACGTCTACCGCAGCCCCGGCTGGTTTCGCATGCTCGGCTATGAGCCCAATGAGCTGGCCGGGACCGTATTGACCTGGGAAGCGGTCATCCATCCCGATGACTACGATCAGGTGATGGAGCTCTTCGACGACTACGTGCAGGGACGCAGTAACGAATACCACATCCAGTACCGCTGCATTACCAAAACCGGTGGCGAGATATGGGTGGAGGATCGCGGTTTTATCGTCGCCCGCGACGAGCATGATCAGGTCGCCCGCATGATTGGCGCCCAGCGTGACATCTCCGCCGAAAAGCGTCTGCTGCAGCAGTCAGCCCAGAAAAACCTCTCCCTCCACAAAATGGTCGAGCGCCGCACCCGGGTATTGCGCAACCGCAACAAACAGCTTGCCACCAAGGTGAAAGAGGTTGAGAACATTGCCATCCACGACTCGCTCACCGGGCTCTACAACCGCCATCACTTTGACGAAAAGCTGAAGACCGAATGCGCCCGCGCCAGCCGCTTCGACGAACCCCTGTCATTGCTGGCCATTGATATTGATAATCTGAAACCGATTAACGACCAATACGGTCACTCAATCGGTGATATGGCCCTGGTGTGGGTGGCTTCCACCCTGCGCGACAATGTCCGTGAAATCGATGTCGCCGTGCGCTGGGGTGGGGACGAATTCATGCTGCTACTGCCAAATACCAGTCTCGATCAAGCCGGCATCCTGGCGGAAAAACTGCAGCAACGAGTGAGTTTATTGACTCTCGAATGCGACCTGCCCACCAGTGTCAGCATCAGTATTGGTGCAGCCCAACTGCGCAGCAACGAAGGCCCACAGGAGCTCCTGGATCGGGCTGATTCGGCTCTATACAAGGCCAAGCATAATGGCGGCGGTCAGGTATCCCAGGCCTGGGATGGCATCGCCGAGCAATAACCCCCGCACCGCCGGACAGGAACTCAGAGGGACTTTTCCATAAACAGCGCCTGGCCACACTCCGGATCCAGTTCATAGCTGGCAAAGCCAAAACCTTTGTAGACCTCCTGTGCCCGTCGATTGCCGGAGAGCACCTCAAGGGTCAACTTGCAGCAGCCCCGCCGGCGGGCCTCATCCTCGGCAGCCTGCAGCAGCTGGCGACTGATCCCCTCTCCGCGACACTCCCGCAACACCACGATGTCGTGGACATTCAGCAGCGGACGACCACGAAAGGTGGAGAAGCCGGCAAAACAGTTGATCAGCCCCACAGGCTCATCCCCTCGCCAGGCGATGGCACTGTAACTGCCGGGAAACTCCGCCAGCTGTTTGGGCAGCTCTGCCAGCAGCACCGGCGGTAAACCCTTGCCGCCACCCATGGGATCACAGGCGTAGTGCTGCAGGAGGGCCTCCAGCGCCGCGCAATCGCCTGCCCGGCTCCAGTCGGCCCGGCGTACTTCTGCCCCCGCCATCAACCGGCCTCCTGCATCTTCGCCTGCCAATGGTTGAGCACCCGCTGCACCCGCTCGGCCGGTTTCAGCCCCTGCGGCAGGCTGTCGACAAAACGGATACGCGGCAGCAGCCCCTCACCATTGGCCACCTGAATCGCCAGGCCGGGACGTGCGTTCAATTCCAGCAGCAAGGGACCCTGATGGCTGTCGAGGACGATATCCACCCCCAGGTAGCCGAGCTTGCTCACCTCGTAGCCCCGTGCCGCCAGCAGCAGGATCTCTTTCCAGTGAGGGATGTACAACTCAGACAACAGGCGACTGGTGTCCGGGTGATGGGTCAGCGGCCGGTCGAACTGCACCGCCCGCAGCGCCTTGCCCGTGGCCATGTGCAAGCCGACGCCCACCGCCCCCTGGTGCAGGTTGGCCTTGCCGTCCGACACATGGGTGGAGAGGCGGGTCATGGACATCACCGGGAAGCCCTTGTAGACGATCACCCGGATATCCGGCACCCCTTCGTAGGAGTAGCCATCAAAATGATCAGAGAAATGGATCAGATCCTCGATCAGCACCACATCCGGCTTGCCCCCGAGACTGTAAAGCCCGCTGAGGGTGTTGGAGACGTGGCGGCAGAGCTCTTCATGGGTCAGCTTCTTGCCACTGGCTTTGACATAGTCGTCGCCGTCGCGACCAACGATAACCACAATGCCCTTGCCGCCGCTGCCCTGGGCCGGCTTCAGCACAAACTGGGAGAGATCCCTGAGGAAATCCCTGAGCTCGTGCACGTGGCCTTCCACCCGGCAGACACCCAGCAACTTGGGCACCGCAATACCGTGCTCGGCGCAGAGCATCTTGGTTTTGTATTTGTTATCCACATTGGGATAAAGATGGCGCGGGTTATTGCGGGCAATCAGCTGCACGTTGCGGCGGTTCATGCCGACAATGCCCTTGCTGCGCAAGAACTCCGGGGATGCCATACCCAGACGCCGCCAGAAACTGCTCATCAGTCGTGACGCTCCAGCGGTTCAAACCGGCGCAGGTCGGACAGGCGATAGCCGGTATAGCTGCCGATGGCAATAATCACCGCCAGAATCACCAACAGCAGTTCGGGGTAAAGGAAAATGGTATCGCTGATCAGGGTATTGCCCATCAGCAGGTAGGCGAGACTGGCGGTCACCAGGCTGCCACCCGACTCCACCATCACCTCCCGCGGTCCGGCTTCGTCCCACAGGATCGACATGCGCTCGATGGTCCAGGAGAGGATGATCATGGGGAAGAAGGTCACCTTCAGACCGCCCTGCCAGCCCATCTTGGCACTGAGAATACCGATGGCCCCATAGATAATAATCACAAACACCAGCACCGAGGCGATCCTCGGCACCAGTAGCAGGTTGAGGTGGCTGAGATAGGAGCGCAGGATCAGGCCCACCCCCACCACCACGATAAACAGCATCACCCCCACCACCAGCGTGGTCTGCAGGAAGGTCAGTGCGATCAACACCGGCATAAAGGTGCCTGACGTGCGCAGCCCCACCAGGTTGCGCAGGATCACCACCACCAGCGCCCCCAGCGGGATCACCAGCAGCAGCTTGAAGGTGTTCTGCTCCGACAGTGGCAGGCTGTAAATGGAGAAGTCGATGAGCGGGTTTTCGGCGTGGCTGGCGGCGTCGACCGCCGAGGCAAATGTAGCCCGCTGCAGCTTGTTGGTGGCATAGGTCACCCGGGAGTCCTTGCCGCCGAAGACTTCCAGCAGAGGCTCCTTGTTGCGCTGCAACAGCACTATACGGTCCCAGGGAATAATCTCCAGCTCACGGGTATCCAACAGCCATTTGCGACCGTCGATAAACACTTCCAGAAAGTGGTTAATGGTCTGGCTGCGACTCTTGTCTTCCAGAAAGATGCCGCCCACCGGCTCCACCTGGTAGCCGGCCAGGGCCAGAACCTGCCCCATACGATAGGTGCGTTTTTCCGGGGTGGTATTGCCGCGCAGCAGGATTTCCACCCGCTGCTCACCTGGCTGGTTGAGGCTGCGCATAATCTGCAAGGCGCCTTCAATACCCGCAACTGGCTGTATGTCGCGCAACAGGCTCAGGCCAGTGCGCCGCAGGGGGCCGTCCATGTCATCGCCCAGCGGGCGCGCCAGGGGACTCTCCAGGGCATCTTCGGTATCGGGAAAATAACTGAGGGAGCGCAGCAGGATCACCTGCTCGCCTTCAATTCCCTCGCCGCGCCAGCGGGCCATGCGGGCGCCCTCTTCCTCAATCTCATCGAAATTGAAACCGGGGGCGATAAAATCGGAGGAGACCAGGCGGCGGCTGGGGTTGTTGTCCGGCAGGTTCAGACGCACTTCCACCGGCATGCCGGGCTTGGCGTCAAAGACGATCTTGCCCTCCAGCTGCCAAACGGTTTCCGTTTCGGAGGCGAGTAGCGGGAATCCCAGCGCCAGGTGCTTGTAGGCCGCAGCGCCCAGCCCGACACAAAACAACAGGACAACCAGCAGGTGGACCTGATTTGCAGAAGAAAGCTTCAATGACTCCCCCGATATGACTCTAAAGCCTGACAAATAGCGCGCAGATTAGCACGCTCTTCACCTTTTTGGGGTGAACTGCGTCTCTCGACGCCGCGTCAGACTTTACGCGGGTTGTCGCGCCTCCGCTACTCCTTCTGCAAGGTCAGGTACTTACGGCTGACGTCCACAACAGCCCTGCCCTGCAGGAAGTTGCGGCCGATGAGGATGGGGTAATCAAACCGGTCCCGGTCCGCCAGGGTGACTTCTACCTTGTCGTGCAGGCTGCCCATGCGCAGCTCCAGGCGCACCACCTGGCGGCGCACATTCTCCACCCCGTGCTGCTTGATTCTTACCCAGCGCACTACCGGCGCCTTGATCTCGGAAACCTCGCCGGTACGGCGGTCTTCCACCTTGAATTTGACCCAGCTTTTGCCATCACGCTCGAACTCCACGATATCCGAGGCGTCGATAGAGGTGGTCTCGGCACCGGTATCCACCCGCGCCTTCTTGCGCATGTTGATAGGCATTACGTCCACGTACTCCACCTGACCAATAATGCGCAGGTCGCCACGACCGGTAACATCACCACTCACGACCGCCGGGCAGGCTGTAGGCTTGGGTTTGGGACAGCTGAGTGCGGGCTGCTCCGGCTGCTGTAAAGGCTTCTCCTCTACCACCGGCGGCTGCGCTGCCGGCGCCTCAGGTTGCGGGCAGGCAGGGGCCTCGCCAGGCTCCTGTGACTGCACCGGTTGCTGTGGATCAGTGGTGGTTTTCTGCTCCAGCAGACTGCAACCGCTGAACACCAGCACACAGGCCGACAACATCAGCGAATTCAACAGTATTTTGGGCAAAGCCAGCATGTAATTGCTCCTCAGGTGGGTACTCGTCACTTCCCTGTCTGCACGGTACTGCTTCCCTGCTACCGGAACCGCTTTATATAAAAAAGGCCCCGCCGTTTCCAGCGGGGCCCGCATATTGTTCGCAATTCGGTCAATAAGCGATCAGTTGGTCATCGCCTGAACCATGGAGATCATAACACCGGCTGCTACTGCAGAGCCAATAACACCCGCCACATTGGGGCCCATGGCGTGCATCAGCAGGAAGTTCTGGGGATTGGCCTCCAGGCCGATCTTGTTGGATACCCGCGCCGCCATGGGCACCGCCGACACACCAGCCGAGCCGATCAAAGGGTTGATCTTCTGGCTGCTGAACTTATTCATCAGCTTGGCCATGATGACACCCATCGCAGTACCAATACCAAAGGCGACGATACCCAGCGCCAGGATACCCAGGGTTTTCGGATCCAGGAACTTGTCCGCCGCCAGCTTGGAACCCACCGACAGGCCCAGGAAGATGGTGGTGATGTTGATCAGGGCATTCTGCGCCGTGTCGGAGAGGCGATCCACCACCCCGCACTCTTTCATCAGGTTGCCGAAGCAGAACATACCCAGCAGCGGTGCCGCCGATGGCAGGAACATGGCCACGAGTACCAGCACCACAATCGGGAAGATGATCTTCTCGCGCTTGCTCACCACCCGCATCTGGGTCATGACGATCTTGCGCTCTTCGTGGGTTGTCAGGGCCTTCATGATCGGCGGCTGGATCAGCGGTACCAGAGCCATGTAAGAGTAGGCCGCAACGGCAATGGCACCCAGTAGCTCCGGCGCCAGCAACGATGCCACGTAGATCGCTGTCGGACCGTCCGCGCCACCGATAATACCGATGGCAGCAGCGTCAGCGATGCTGAAATCCATAATACCGAAGTAGTTCAGCCCCACTGCGCCCATGACGGTGGCGAAGATTCCGAACTGGGCCGCCGCCCCCAGGAACAGGGTCCTGGGGTTAGCCAGTAACGGCCCGAAATCGGTCATGGCACCCACACCCATAAAGATCACCAGCGGTGCAACACCGGAGGCGATGGCTACGGAGTAGAAGTTATAGAGCATGCCGTTGTTGTAACCGAAGTCCGCCGCAAGGTTGGCCAGCTGCGCATGCTGAGTGGCGGAAGCCACTTCATAGGCGTGCTTGATGGCTTTAACACCGGCAGCAGGATCAATACCCAGCGCATGGGCAAAGGCCGCCATCACGTCGGGATGGGCCGCGTGCAGGGCCGCGTCCACCGCCGAGGAGGCCAGCTCGGCACCGGGAATGTTGGCCAGGATGCCACCAAATCCGATCGGTACCAGCAACAGCGGTTCGAAGTTTTTGTTGATGGCCAGGAACAGCAGCACCATCCCCACCAGGATCATAATCACCTGGCCAGGCTGCATCAGGTGCAGGCCCGACTCCATCCACAAACCGAGAAAATTTTCCATTCTGTTTATCCCCCGGCCTTAAGCGATGGTCAGCAGCGTATCGCCCACAGCGACGGAGTCACCTGGCTTGACGCTGACGCTGCCGACAGTACCCGCCCTGGGTGCGCGGATCTCGGTTTCCATCTTCATGGCTTCGAGGATAATCAGCAGGTCACCTTCCTGTACCGATTGCCCCGGTGCAGCCAGCACCTTGAAGATATTGCCCGCCAGTGGCGACGGCAGTGGGTCACCACCGCTGACCGGTACGGCACCGGCAACAACCGCAGGTGCCGCGCCACCCACCGGCGCGATACCGGTCAGATCACCGCCGTTGGAGACGGTGACGGTGTAAGACTGACCTTCAACGGTAACGGTGTACACCTCTTCACCACTGTCGTTAGTAACTACAGCGCCCTCTTTACCGGTGGGCACAGGCTCAAAGGCCGCGGCGTTACCGCGATTCTCGAGGAACTTGAGGCCGATCTGCGGGAACAGCGCGTAGGTCAGCACATCGTCGATTTCCTGCTCGCCAGCGGCCAGCTTGATGCCCTTCTCGGCGGCTACCTGTTTCAGTTCAGCGGCCAGCTTGTCCATCTCCGGCTGCAGCAGGTCAGCGGGGCGACAGGTAATAGGCTCGGCACCATCCAGTACGCGATCCTGCAGCTCCTTGTTGAAAGGTGCAGGTGCTGCGCCGTACTCACCCTTGAGTACGCCCTGGGTCTCCTTGGAGATGGACTTGTAACGCTCGCCGGTCAATACATTCAATACCGCCTGTGTCCCCACAATCTGGGAAGTGGGTGTTACCAGGGGGATAAAGCCCAGGTCTTCGCGTACACGGGGGATCTCCGCCAGTACGTCGCCGAAGCGATCGGCAGCGCCCTGATCCTTCAGCTGGCTCTCCATATTGGTGAGCATGCCGCCGGGCACCTGGGCGGTGAGGATGCGACCGTCGATGCCCCGCAGGGAACCTTCGAATTTGGCGTACTTCTTCCGCACTTCGCGGAAGTAGTTGGCGATCTCTTCCAGTTTGACCAGGTCAAGGCCGGTATCACGGTCAGTGCCCTGCAGGATAGCCACAACGGATTCGGTGGGGCTGTGGCCGTAGGTCATGGACATGGAGGAGATGGCGGTGTCCACATTATCGATACCCGCTTCCACACACTTGAGGATGGTGGAGGTGGACATACCGGTTGTGGCGTGGCACTGCATGTGAATGGGGATGTCACAGGCCGCTTTCAGCTTGGTCACCAGCTCATAGCCATCATAGGGCTTCAGCAGGCCTGCCATATCCTTAATGGCGACGGAGTCGGCGCCCATGTCTTCAATGCGCTTGCCCTGCTCGACCCACATGTCGATGGTGTGCACCGGGCTGGTGGTGTAGGAGATGGTGCCCTGGGCGTGCTTGCCCTGCTTTTTAACGGCTTTCAGCGCAACATCGATATTGCGCATATCGTTCATCGCATCGAAGACGCGGAACACATCGACGCCGTTAACCACACAGCGCTCAACAAATTTCTCTACTACGTCATCGGCGTAGTGGCGGTAACCCAGGATATTCTGGCCGCGAAACAGCATCTGCATCGGGGTTTTGGGCATCGCCTTTTTCAGTTCGCGGATACGCTCCCACGGGTCTTCGCCCAGATAGCGGATACAGGCGTCAAAGGTGGCACCGCCCCAGGTTTCCAGAGACCAGAAACCGATCTCGTCCAGTTGCGCGGCAACAGGCAGCATATCGTCAAGACGCATGCGGGTGGCAAACAGGGACTGGTGCGCATCGCGCAACACAACATCGGTAATGCCCAGTGGCTTTTTGTTCTCACTCATGAGAATTCCCTTATCAGGTAACTTTTTAAAGATGGAGGATCCTGCTGTCGTTTGCGGCCCTGAAGCGGACTACAGCGGTCACAGCGGTTACTTGTTTTTGGCCCGGTGCTGATCCACAGCCGCCTTGATCACGGCGATCAGTTTGGGATCGGTTACGCCAGCCGGTGCCGCGGCAGGACGCGGTGCGGGGATAACCGGGGGCGCTTCCGGTAAAAAGCGTTGCACGAGTGAAGACATGATTGCGGTCGCAATCACCAGCAGGGTCAGGAAAACGAACACCGTTCCCATCCCGTAGAGCATCAGGTCGACGCCCTGTTGCATGATACCTTGTTGCATCTTGTCTGTTTCTCCTAAGTGCCGGCATCAGGGATCTCAGCCTGGTGTCGGTGTCCACAGGGCATCTCATGGAAGCCTGACTGTTCTCAGTGTGTACGGGTTAAGCCGATAAGCTCACAGCGACCTGGCAACGATCCTGTTTCACAGCCTGCCGGATGGTCAGGACTGCTGCAGAAATCGGGCCGTCTCACAGGCCGTACATCCCCGAATTTGGGGGCAAAAACTCTATCCTGACGCCGTGTTGTAAGCAAATTTTGTTAACTACTACAAATTTGGCAAATACTTTCGCCAAATTCGGTAAAAAAACTACCAAACCATACCCGAAACACCGACCCAAACAGATTAAATACTAGGCACCCTGACCGCTTTTTACCACACCACCCACTATCAGCACTGTCTGATAAGCGGGCAAACCGCTACAATCCGCCCCCTTTTGTAATTCCACGCCAACCTGACTACAGATCATTCCGACCTTTATGCGCCTTTTTATGGCCCCGATGGAGGGGGTAATCGACCACCATGTCCGCCAGCTGATGAGCGCGCTGGGGGGTGTCGACGTCTGCGTGACGGAGTTTGTGCGGGTCAGCGAGCACCAGCGCCTGCCGGAAAGGGTCTTCAAAAAGCTCTGTCCGGAACTCGACCAGGGCAGCCGCACCGCTGCCGGTACCGAGGTGCGACTGCAACTGCTGGGCGGCCATCCCGGCTCCCTGGCCTGGAACGCCGCCAAAGCCGCCCACCTGGGGGCCGCCGCCATTGACCTCAACTTCGGCTGCCCGGCGAAAACCGTCAATAACAGTGACGGCGGCGCCTGCCTGCTGAAAACCCCGAACCGGCTTTACGACATCGTCCGGGCGGTCCGTGACGCCGTACCGGACACCATCCCGGTGACCGCCAAGATCCGCCTCGGCTTCGAGGATCGCAGTCTCTATATGGACAACGCCCGCGCCGCCTTCGAGGCCGGGGCCAACGAACTGGCGGTGCACGCCCGCTCCAAGGCCGATGGCTACCGCCCGCCTGCCTACTGGGATTACATCGCCCGTATCCGTGACACCCTCTCGATTCCGGTGATTGCCAACGGCGACATCTGGTCTCCACAGGAGTGGCAACGCTGCCGTGACATCACCGGCTGCGAAGACTTTATGCTCGGCCGCGGCATACTGACCCGCCCCGACCTGGCTCTGGCCATTCGCGCCCACGCCGAAGGCCGGGACTACGAGCCCATGGCCTGGTCACAGGTGGCAGAGCTGCTCTACGGCTACTACCTCACCACCAAGCCCCTCTACCCGGGTAAATTTCTCGGCAACCGGATCAAGCAGTGGCTGGCCTATCTGAAGACCCACTACCCGCAGGCGCTGATGCTGTTTGAGAGCATCAAGCGGTTGAATGATGCGGCGGGGATTGAGGCGGCGTTTGTGCCCCATCTTGTGGGGGAGCAGGAGTTGGCGGGCTAAACGGGGGAAGTTACACCTGGTGTCGGTGTGGCGCATATGCTGCTGAGTTTTGTAGTGGAGTTGGGGTTTCGCCCTGTTGGGAGAGTCACTTTTCTTTGTTAGGACAAAGAAATACCGATACAGAGGGCACACCTGAGTAACCCAAAAAAAGCCCAACCCCACCTCTGCGCCATATTCAGAACAGATTTTAAAAAGCCGAAAAGATCGCGCGGAGGACCGCGCTCCTGCAGCGCACGATCCGGGTTTCGTAGGAGCGCGGTCCTCCGCGCGATCATTTAAATTCGGAATAATCATGGCATTGGCACAGCCTCGATCCCCGTGCGAGCTGCGAACCCGGGGCGCCCTTTGAAGGACATGGATGTCCAAATGCCACGGCGCATAGATGCGCAGGAACGGCCACTGGTCACTTTTCTTTGCCCAAACAAAGAAAAGTAACTCGCCCAACAGGGCGAAACCACAGGTTAAACTTCAGCACCAGACACAAAAATAATCCACCAAACACTCACTAATCATCCCGCGTAGGCAACAACACACTCCTCACCCACCCCCAAGTCGAGTTACCCCCCGCCAAATACCGGTTCAAATCCCGTTGGGTCTCATGAAAGCTGTCGCTGTGCTGAAACATTCGCTCACGCTTGAGCATACGGCGTTCAGGATTGAGGTGTTTGATAATCCGCGCCGGGTTGCCCCCCACCACCACATTGTCGGGCACATCCTTCACCACCACCGCACCGGCGGCCACCACACTGTTTTCTCCAATGGTGACGCCCTTGCCAACACGGGCACCGTGACCGATCCAGACATTGTCTTTCAGCACAATGGGCTTGCTGCAGCGAAACGGCCGCAGGCGATTGTAGAGCCCGTGCCAGTCGCTGTCGGAGATGTAACTGCCCGCAGCGAACATACAGTTGTCGCCGATCTCGATACCGGCAGCCGACATAATATTGGTGCCCGGTGACAGCAGGCAGTAGTTGCCGATACGAATACTGCCATCCAGCCCCTTACCCTGCCAGGTGGTCAGCTTGACCGGATTGTCGCGGCTGCTGATCAGGTGCAGGTAATCGCCAGCGCGGATGTTGCGGCCGAATACTTCTGCCGCGAGGGGTTTCACCACCATCGGGTGACAACCCAATTGATCAAAATGTTTGCTGAAGAAGTGACGCACCAGAAAATCGTTATACATTTCGCCGGCGCGCTGCAGCCAGTATGGCTTGTGATTGCGTCGCACTAAAAAATCACCCTGAATATTGCCTTATGGTTCTTCTGTTGTTGCCAAGCCAGACGCTGGCGACTACCTTTGTTCGCCTGAACAAAAACAAGTGTTCCCCTGAACTTTACCCGCTCTCACAGGAGCCACGTATGACGGTTGCTTTACCAAAACCTCAACTGCCCATCGATATTGACTGCATCAAGGGTTTTCTCGCTGACGATGAAGGCTCAGCCCTGTATCACTACGCTCTGGAGGCCGCAAAGCTCGGCCCCTGCCTGGAGATAGGCAGCTACTGCGGCAAGTCCACTGTCTACCTCGGCAGTGCCTGCAAGCAGGCAGGTGCTGTGCTGTTCGCCCTGGATCATCACCGTGGCTCCGAGGAGCACCAGCTGGGCGAGGAGTATCACGACCCGGACCTGTACGATAACGGTGTCCAGCTGATGGACTCCTTCCGCACCTTCCGCACCACCATGCGCGAAGCGAAGCTGGAGGATACCGTGGTACCCGTCGTCTCCTCTTCGGCCGTGGCGGCGCGCCAGTGGGCCACCCCGCTGGGCATGGTGTTTATCGACGGTGGCCACAGTGAAGAGGCAGCGCAAACCGACTACCGCAGTTGGGCCGGCTTTATCAGGCCCGGTGGCATCCTCGCCATTCACGACATCTTTCCCGACCCCGCCGATGGTGGCCAGGCGCCCTATAACATCTGGAAACTGGCTAAAGCTTCCGGCCTGTTTGACGAGCTGCCGACCATCAACACCCTGGGCCTGTTCCGTCGCCGTTAACCGGCGGCGAATCCGTCAGGCTTTCGCTGCAGCGCCGTGTGTCCGCACCCGGCCCCCATCTTCTGCAGTACTTTTCCCGGCCGCTTCCGGCAACAAATTCGACTGCAGGAACAGGCGCGCAGCGCCAGTGTGCTCAGTAATAGCATCCGCCGCCAGTATGACGGCGGCCGCAGTCCAGGTGGGCTTCTCCTCCGGCCACAACACCTTTTCCCGGTACTGATAGCCGGTCCAGTAGGCACCATCACTGCCATCGCGCCACTGGTGCAACCAGCCATACAAATGAATCGCCTTGCCGTGCTCACCCGCGGCCAGCAGCGCCATGGTCAACTCGCAGGATTCCGCGACCGTCACCCAGGGCTCATCACTGACACAAACACAGCCCATATCCCTGCGTACGAATTGATCCCAGCGCTCGTGCAAGCGCTGGCGCGCCTCCGCCCCTTCGTACACGCCGGCCAGCACCGGATAAAACCAGTCCATGGAGTAACGCGCCTTGCTCTCCCAGGTGCGATCAAAGCACTCAGGGTGAAAACGCAAGGTGTTGAACAGCTTGTGGTAGGCGGCGCGCCACTGACTGTGCTCACGCTGTAAGGTGGTAGCAATATTGACGGCGCACTCCAGACTCTTCAGCACCGAGGAACAGCCGGTCACCAGGGCGTCGCGCAACGGCTCGCCATCCTCCCCTACGGCCCAGTAGACCTCTCCGGTAGGGGATTGATAGCGTAGTACAAACTCAATGGCTCGTTTCACACAGGGATAAAGGCGCTGCAGGAATACGGTATCGCCGCTCACCAGGTAATGGTGCCAGACACCGGTGGCCACATAAGCCACAAAATTGGTTTCGCGCTTGTCGCAGTAGAGTGGCTGGTTGTCGAGGTAGTTGGCGTACCAACTGCCGTCCTCCAGCTGCTGCGCCGCCAGCCAGTCGTAGGCCCGCTCTGCCGCTTCAAGTTCACCGGCAATGCTCAGGCCCATGGCCGCTTCCACATGATCCCAGGGATCGGCCTTGCCACCTTCAAACCAGGGAATGCAGCCGTCTGCCCGCTGCACCGACAGGATGTAGTCCACGGTTTGCTGCAGGTACGCTGCGGGGTAAATGCCCCGACTCAGTAGCAAACTATCCATGCTTGTGGTTCTCCATAACCCTATTGGGTTGTGCCTCGAAATACATCACCACACTTTTCCCAAGCAGGGGGTTAAGTAACCACTCCACACTGCGGGTCAGCCAGGGACGCTGCATCAGGTCCCACACCAGCAGGCGGTGATACCAGCGCACCAGGGGCTGGTCGTCCTGCTCCCAGAAGCAGCACTTGAGCCACCAGAAGGGGGAATGCAGGGCGTGCGCCCAGTGCCGCGCGTAACGGCGCCAACCCAGTTTCTCCACGTCAAACTTCAGCTGTGTGGCGTTGAAAATACGGATATGACCGCCTTCAGATTGGCGGTACTCAGCAGACAGTTTCCAGCAGATCTCTTCCGGCCAGGCCCGAGGTACACTGATCGCCAACAGGCCATCGGGTTTCAGTACACGGCGAATTTCCGCCAGCACACCCTGATAATCCCCGATGTGTTCCAGTACTTCGGAACAGATCACCTTGTCAAAACTGTGGTCGGCAAACGGCAATTGCAGGGCATTGGCCCGCTGGAAGGTAAGGCTGCCGGCACTGCCGCTGGGTTGCAGAAATTCCCTGGCCCGTTCACGCGCTGTCTGCAGGTCGCGTTCGCTGAGATCAACGCCCACGGCGTGTACACCGGCCTGCAGATAAGCACCAATGGTGTGGCGCCCCTCTCCGCAACCCACATCCAGCACACAGTCGCCGTCGCGCAACTTCAACCTGTCGAAATCTATGGTTTGCACGCTACCTCCGGGAAAGTCTCTTCTGCACTGTATGCCTCGGTAATCATGGTGCGGTAATAATCAACAAATTGGGACGCGCAGACCGACCAGCAAAAACGCTGCAGAATCCGTGCCCTGCCCCTGGCGCCCAGCGCCTGCCTCAGCACAGGGTCTGCCAACAACTGATCCAATGCCGCAGCCAGGGCCTGGCTGTTTCCGGCTGGCACCACCATACCCGCATCACCCACCACCTCCGGCAGGGCGCCGCCATCGGAGGAGATCACCGCGCAACCGCAGGCCATGGCTTCCGCCGCCGGCAGGCCAAAGCCTTCGTAGAGGGAGGGCGAGACCACCACCGCCGCCTCATTGTAGAGACGCACCAGCTCATCAGTGCTGATGCCACTCACAAACCTGACCCGTTCGGCGATGCCCAGCTGCTGCAGCAGCGCATCGGTCTGCCCGCCTTCTTTCAATTTTCCCACCACCAGCAGTTCCAGCTGCGGATAGCGCAGCTGCAGATCCGCCACCGCCTGCAGCAGGAAGCGCAAGCCCTTCAGGGGCTGGTCTGCCGAGGCGGTGGTCATGATGCGCATGGGATTCGGCGATACACCTTCCCGTGGGCGGAAGGTCTCTGTGTCGATACCGTTGTGAATCAGCTCGATAGACTGCCGTGGGCGGCCAAATTCAGCGGCGATATCACCACGGGACTGTTCCGATACGGTCACCACATGCCGCAGTCGCCGTACCACCTTTTGCTGCATACCGAGAAAAGAGTGCCAGCGTTGCACCAGCAAGCGGTGCCTCCAGTTGGGTGCTGCCTCCAGCGCCAGGCGCAGGTCGCGGGTGATGGGGTGATGCACAGTGGCCACCACAGGAATCCCCATGCGCTGCAACTGCAGCAAGCCAAAGCCAAGGCTCTGGTTATCGTGCACCAGGTCGTACTCATTGCGATGCTGACGCAGGTAGTGCACCACCCGGCGGCAGAAGGTGTAGGGCTCGGCAAAACCGCCGGTGAGCATGCTCCACCATTCGAAAAAGTCGGACCAGGAACGCAGGTGGCGCCAGCGCAGGGCGGTGACATGATTGTCAGCGGCAAACAGGTCAAGGCTGGGAATCTTGATCAGCCGCACCCTGGGATCCAGCTCGGGGTAAGGCGGACCGGAAAGCACATCCACCTGATGCCCCAACTCCGCCAGCGCCTTGCTCAGGTAGCGGATATAGATCCCCTGCCCGCCCACAAACGGGTGACTGCGGTAGCCCAGCAGGGCAATGCGTAACGGACGTGCGGCGGGACAATGGCCGGACATGGGAGTGAGGTCGAGTGGCAGGGTCTCGGGGACGGTCATCGGCCGTGGGTCTTCCTGATCGGGAGGCTAAAACTATTGTTTGAATTTAGCCCGCAGTCTGACACAGCCGTCCCCACGCGGCAACGCAGCAGAGGCGCACAAAAAGGCCCATTCGTGATGGGCTTCAGATACGTAACAACCCATCCATGCCCCGTCGTTGCGAGGAGCGCTTTTCAGCTCCGAAGCAACCCATGCCTGGCACTGTATCGGCCAGACCTTGGTCGACATGGATCGCCGCGCTGCGCTCGCGATGACGACAGCATCTAAAACTATTGTTTGAATATAGCCCGCAGTCTGACACAGCCGTCCTCAGGCGGCAACGCAACAGGGACCATTAGCGAACCGCAGCGCACAAAAAAAGCCGGAGTGGGGACTCCACTCCGGCTTTCTGCTGTCGCGCCTCAATTGATAGCGCGTCAGAACCAGTAACTGCCTGCCCGCTCGCCGTGAATTTCCATGCAACCAACCAGCTTGCCTTTGGAAACCACCCGGTGATTGAGCCACAGCCATCCAACCATGCGACGCATCCTGAGCTCCTGTAATGCCAAATCAGGTAAAACTTGCTCCTCCCCGGTCCGCGATCACCAATTACCCAAATAACGGGCGTAAAAAAGCCCATGCGTGATGGGCTTCAGATACGTAACAACCCCTTGCCACGTCGTTGCGAGGAGCGCCTTTCAGCTCCGACGCAACCCATGCCAGGCACTGTATCGGCCAGACCGGGTAGACATGGATCGCCACGCTGCGCTCGCGATGACGATAGCGGAAATTGTTACTGGCTGAAGCCCAACACTACCGGGCTTTTTAGAATCGTTATGCGCCTTGCTGGCAGGGTACCACCGGAGTTCTGCTGACTGCGTTTGCCCCTGCCCGGGTGTTTAAGGGTAATCACCGAACGTGCGGCGCATAATACCTCAATACACATTTTTGTCAAAAATCGACCAACATGATCATGAATCAGGCGCCAACCAGATGATCAGCGAATCACATCCCCGACCCGGACAATTTTCATGGTGTTGGTGCCACCATGCACATTGAGATAATCACCCTTGGAGATAATCACCAGATCCCCCTCAGCCACCACTTCACGTCGCAGCAACTCATCCACCACCGCCTGATTGAGCGTCTCGGGCTGCAGCCCCCGGGTACTGAAGGTCACCGGCACCACACCCCGGTAGAGCGCCAGCCGGTTCTCGGTGCGTGGGTGATCGGTAAAGGCAAACACCGGCAGGCTGGAACTGATGCGGGACATAAACATCGGCGTGCGCCCCGTCTCGGTAAAACTGATGATGGCCTTAACCCCCTCCAGGTGATTGGCGGTGTACATGGTGGCCATGGCGATGGCCTCGTCAATGCTGGCGAAGTTCTGGTGCAGCCGGTGTGCGGACGTGACTGTGGTGGGGTGCAGCTCGGCACCACGGGCGATGCGGTCCATGGCCTCCACGGCTTCCACCGGGAAGCTGCCAGCGGCAGTCTCGGCGCTGAGCATCACCGCGTCAGTGCCGTCCAGTACCGCATTGGCCACGTCGAACACTTCGGCACGGGTGGGCAGCGGGCTATCGATCATCGATTCCATCATCTGGGTGGCGGTAATCACCGCGGTATTTAGATCCTCGGCACGGGCGATCATGCGCTTCTGTACAGCGATCAGTTGCGCATCACCGATCTCCACTCCCAGATCACCACGCGCCACCATCACCGCATCTGACGCACGAATAATCTCATCCAGAATGGCCGGCTCCGTGGCTTCGGCCCGCTCCACCTTAGCCACCAGTCCCGCCTGACCGCCAGCCGCGTGCAACAGCACCCGGGCCTTCTCCACATCGGCAGCGCAGCGCACAAAGGAGACTGCCAGGTAATCCACTCCCAGCTCGGCCGCTAATTCAATATCACGATGATCCTTCTCCGTCAGCGCATCCGCTGACAGGCCACCGCCTTCGCGATTGATGCCCTTGTTGTTGGAGAGTCGCCCACCAACCAGAGTACGGGTGGCAATACGGGAGCCCTCCACACCGGTAACCTGCAGAACTACGCGACCGTCATCCAGCAACAGTTTGTCGCCGACGCTGACATCATCCGGCAACTGGGCGTAATCAATGCCCACCTCCAGGCGATTACCGGCTTCTTTATCGAGAGCGGCGTCGAGAAAGAAGTCGTCACCCACTGCAAGTTCAATGGGGCCGTCAGCAAAACGCGCGATTCGAATTTTGGGGCCCTGCAGGTCACCCAGCACCGCCACAGTACGATGGCTCTTGCTGGCAAGCTCACGCACCGTCTCCACCCGGCGCCGATGGTCGTCGGCGGTGCCGTGGGAGAAGTTGATGCGGACCACATTTACCCCCGCCTTAATCAGCCTTTCCAGAACTTCAGGTGCGTCGGTGGATGGTCCCAGGGTCGCTACAATTTTGGTACGTCGAATACTCATCTATCCCTCACGGCGCTCACGCCTTATCCCAACAGGATGTGGCCAGTGCCAGCGGCCACTTTCGGTGACAGCAGACGCAACACTGCACGCCCGCCGCACAACGACTTTACAGCGATCACGCTCTCAAACCATGACCGCCGCCGCAACTTGCGATCAGTCAGCTTTTGCCGCCCAGGCTGGCGGCTTCTCCGGCAAGCCGTTCGATCTCGGCCCAATTCCCGGCCCGTACCAATTCGGCCGGTGCCATCCAGGAGCCGCCCACACAACTCACGTTTGGCAGCGCCAGGTAACTGGCAGCATTGGCTGGAGTAACACCGCCAGTGGGGCAAAAGCGCAGCTGCGGCAGCGGGCCACCCATGGCCTTAAGCATGGGCACACCGCCGGCGGCCTCCGCCGGGAAAAACTTCAGGCAGTCAAAGCCCCGTTCCAACAGTGTCATGGCCTCGCTGGGCGTGTTCACACCGGGCAACAGTGGCACACCGGCCTCGACGCTGGCATCAACAATGGCGGTAGTGGTGCCGGGAGTAACAATAAATTCAGCACCAGCCTGCAGTGAATCAAAGAGGTTGCCGACGTTAATAATCGTGCCCGCGCCCACAACAGCGTCCGGCACGGCTTCCTTGATCAGGCGAATGGATTCCAGTGCCGCCTCGGTACGCAAGGTAATTTCCAGCACCTTTAGGCCGCCTTTTACCAGGGCGTTCGCCAGTGGCACAGCATCTTCGACGCGGTCGATAACCATCACCGGAATAACCGGGGCCAGCTGCATAATCTCATGGGTTGTCAGTGTCATAGGATTTCCGTAATTCAGATAATGTGTTTTTGCAGCTCTTGTCGCAGTAGCAGTTGTTTTTATAAGTACTTTCAGCCATTCAGCTGAAAGGAATTTCAGTAAACAGTGTACAGGCTCCCTCTTCCGAAGCGGTGGCCAGGCGTCGCATACCACCGAACAGTTCACGCCCCATGCCCCAGCTGTGGTCGCTGGCGCTGTTGGCCAACGGGATACGACTGTCAAACTCGGACGCTTCCACCAGCACATTCAGCTCGCCACTGTTGGCGTCAAAGCGCACCATATCGCCGCTGCGCACCCTGGCCAGAGGGCCACCATCGGCGCACTCCGGTGACAGGTGAATCGCTGCCGGTACCTTGCCAGACGCGCCGGACATGCGACCGTCGGTTACCAGTGCCACCTTGAAACCCCGATCCTGCAACACACCCAGCGGCGGCGTCAGTTTGTGCAGCTCCGGCATGCCTATGGCCCGCGGGCCCTGAAAACGCACCACGGCGACAAAGTCCTGTTCCAGCTTGCCCGCCTTGAAAGCCGCCACCAGGTCGTCCTGATCATCAAAGACAATGGCCGGTGCCTCCACCACACGATGCGCTTCCGCCACTGCCGACACCTTCACCACGCCACGACCGAGGTTGCCCTGCACCAGATGCAAGCCACCGGTGGGATCAAACGGTTCCGCGCAACTGCTGAGCACACTTTTGTCAAGTGATGCGGAAGGCGAGTCCTGCCAGCAGAGCTGGCCGTCACGCAGCTGAGGTTCACGGTTGTAGTTGTCCAGGCCCTTGTCGTTGCCAATGGTGATGATATCGCCGTGCAACAAGCCGGCAGAGAGCAGTTCGGCAATCAGCACCCCCATGCCACCGGCGGCCTGGAAGTGGTTAATGTCGGCCTGGCCGTTGGGATAGATGCGGGTAAGCAGCGGAATCACATGGGACAACTCATTAAAGTCGTCCCAGTTGATGAGAATGCCGGCAGCGCGGGCAATGGCGATCAGGTGAATGGTGTGGTTGGTAGAACCACCGGTGGCCAGCAAACCGATAATGGCATTCACAATCGCCTTTTCATTGATGAGGTGGCCAATGGGACGGAAGTCTCCACCCTGGGCGGTAAACTTCACCACCTGCTGCGCGGCCGCTTTGGTCAGTTCATCCCGCAGCGGTGTGTATGGATTGATAAAGGAGCTGCCCGGCAGGTGCAGCCCCATGATCTCCACCATCATCTGGTTGCTGTTGGCGGTACCGTAAAAGGTACAGGTTCCGGAGCTGTGGTAGGACTTGGATTCCGCCTGCAGCAACTCCTCACGCCCTACCTTGCCTTCGGCATAGAGCTGGCGGATACGCACTTTCTCTTTGTTGGGCAGACCACTGGGCATAGGACCCGCCGGAACAAACACCGCCGGCAAATGGCCAAAGGTGAGGGCACCGATCAGCAAGCCCGGGACAATCTTGTCGCACACCCCAAGGTAGAGGGCACCGTCAAACATATTGTGACTGAGCGCCACCGCTGTAGCCTGGGCGATAACATCGCGACTGAACAGTGACAGCTCCATACCCGGCTGCCCCTGGGTAACGCCGTCACACATGGCCGGCACACCACCGGCAAACTGTGCCACACCGCCGGCGTCGTGCACCGCTTCCTTGATCAGGGCCGGTGCCAGGCGGTAGGGCTCATGGGCCGACAGCATATCGTTGTAAGAGGAAACGATGGCGATATTGGGGCGGTCGCTGGCCGCCAACGCCGACTTTTCATCGCCGGAACAGGCGGCAAAACCGTGGGCCAGGTTGCCACAGGAGAGGCGCCGCCGATGCGGCCCCTGATCCAGGGCTGCCTGCAGGTGGTCGAGATAGCGCTGTCGGCTGGCGCCACTGCGCTCGATAATCCGGTCGGTGACTTGCTGCACTTTGGCATTCAGTTGAACCATACAACACTCTCTTTGCTATCAGTGGGCCACACTCAGCGGACCTGTCATAAACTGGAAAAATCCGGAGACGTCGGCACGCCTTCAGGGTGCCCAGTAAACCTCCAGTGACGCCGCCTGTTGCAGAAACAGGCTCACCGGCGCCAGCAAGGGATCGGTTGCCTCCAGCGCCTGGCGATACACCTGCCACTTGTCCTCACCGGTGATCAGCAACAGCAGGTGCCGGCTCTGCAAAAGAGCCCGCGGCGTCATGGTCATGCGCGAGGTGTACTCCCCGGTCACTGCAGACTGCTGCGCCTCGATAGCCGCACACGGTGCCTCGCTGGCAAAGGCGTCTGCCAGTCCCTGCGCACCGGGAAACAGCGAAGCGGTATGGGCATCCGGCCCCATTCCCAGCAGGCATACCGTGGCTGGCATGTGCAATGCGCTGTACGCGAGGTTGCAACCCTCCAGGCCTTCCGCCGGTGTGTCAGCGGCGTTTTTCATGGCGAGAAAATTGGCGGCCGCAGCCCGGTTCTGCAGCAGGGTTTGCCGCAACAGGCGCTCATTGCTGGCATCGTGATCGGGCGCTACCCAGCGCTCATCCACCAACGCCACCTGCACCTGCTGCCAGGGCAGGTCCACTTCGGACAACTGCCGATAGAGAGGGCCCGGGGTGGAACCACCGGAGGCCAGCAACGACGCCTTGCCCTGCAGCTGCAGATCCTCCCGCAGCGCGACAACTACGGTATCCAGCAGCGCCCGGGTCAGCGCCTCGCGATCACTGAAGCGGTGCTCACGGATCATTTGCGCTTGCGCCGGCCAGTGCCACTGTTGTGCCAGGCACGATGATCGCTGTGCAGCAGTGCTGCCGAGGCATCCGGGCCCCAGGTACCCGCCTCATAGGGCTCCGGCACCATACTCAAACCGTTCCAGGCCTCGATAATCGGGTCCACCCAGGCCCAGGCCAGATCCGCTTCATCGCGGCTGGCAAACAGCGACAGGTCATTGTGAATCACGTTGAGCAGCAAACGCTGGTAGGCATCGCTACGAATATTCTCAAACGTTTCGGCAAAGTTAAGGTTGAGGGGCACCTGCTGCAGCCTCATCTCGAACTTGTTGAGCTCCTTGGCCATCAGCATCATCTGGATGCCCTCATCCGGCTGCAAGCGGATCACCAGACGGTTGGATTCCAGCTGTCCACTCTGGTCACCGAAGACGTTGTGACCGACGGATTTAAACTGGATCACAATCTCCGCATAGCGCTGCCGCAGCCGCTTGCCGGTACGGAAATAAAATGGCACCCCGGCCCAACGCCAGTTGTCGACATGGGCCTTGATGGCCACAAAGGTTTCGGTATTGCTGTCGCGCCCCAGCTCATCCAGATAACCGGGCACCTCGCTGCCATTGATCATGCCTTCCACATACTGGCCACGCACCGTGGTATGCAGTACATCCTGCCCTTCAATCGGGCGCAGGGCCTGCAGCACCTTGAGTTTTTCGGTACGGATATTATCGGCCTGCAATTTGTGCGGCGGTTCCATGGCCACCAGGCAGAGCAGCTGCAGCAGGTGACTCTGCACCATATCGCGCATGGCACCGGCCTGGTCGTAGAAATCGGTGCGCCCTTCCAGTCCCACCTGTTCGGTAAGGCTGATCTGCACATGGTCGATGTAATTGGAATTCCACAGAGGTTCAAACTGGATATTGGCGAAACGCAGCGCCATCAGGTTCTGCACCGTCTCCTTACCCAGGTAGTGATCGATGCGGAAAATGCACTGCTCGGCAAAATAGTTGCCCACCTGGTTATTGATCTCGTCCGACGTTTCACGGTCGTAACCCAGTGGCTTTTCCAGCACTACCCGCGCACATTCATTGATCAGACCATGCTGGCTGAGCTGTTCACAGGTGGCGCCATAGAGGCTGGGGGGCATGGCCAGGTAGAAGACCCGATCGCCGGCCAGCTTGCAGGAGAAGGCCTCTCGCAGTTTGTCCCACTCGCCACTGCCATCTACCACATCCAGAGAGTAGAAGCTGATGCGGGCGGAGAAGGACTCCCAGTGACTTTTGGAGCATTCATCCGCCTTTAGCTGGCTGGAGAGCCACTCCTGGATGCGCAACAGCTCCCGTTCCTCCCCTTCGTGCTCGCGGGTGGTGAGGTAGATTTTGGCCTGCTGGGGAAGTTGTCCGTTGAGTTCACAGCGATAAAGCGCTGGCAGAAGTTTGCGGCGGGAGAGGTCTCCCAGACCACCGAAAATGATAATGTCGCAGCAATCCGTCACCGGAAACCTCATATATCCGAGTATCACCTGAGAATAGCAAGCAATTTCCATTCACAGCGCACGGGTGACTTTCACCACCCAATTTGTAATTAAATTACATAATATTCAGATTGACGACGTAAAACAACCGATTAGAATGTAATTTAATTACATTTTGAGGGGATTGGTGCCGTACGGTGCGCACAGCAGTGCACCGGGATGAACCACCAGACCCCAGGGGGCCAGCAACATGATTCTTAACCGGCTGCACAGCGAACTCGAACGTCTGAGCAAATCCGAGCGACGTCTGGCGGAGGTGATCCTCGCCGATCCGCAGGCGGTTATCACCGCCAGTACCGCGGAATTGGCCCGCCGTGCCAGCGTCAGTGACCCCACGGTATCCAGGCTCTGCAAAAGCCTGGGAATTAGCGGCTTTCCCGACTTCAAGGTTCAGCTGGCCCAGGACCTGGCCCGCAACCCCTCGCAGGTGAATCCCGTCATCAGCGATGGCGATGACACCCGCACCTGTATCGACAAGCTCATCAATGCCAATCAGGCGGCACTGGAGCACTTGCGCAACGCGCTGCAGAGCGATCAGGTAGATATGGCGGTAGAGGCGCTGAACCGCGCCACACGAATTGAAATTTTTGGCATGGGGGCCAGCGCTGCCATCGCCCAGGACGCACAGCACAAGCTCTTCCGCCTGGGAACGCCCGCCTGTGCTTACGAGGATAATCTCAAGCAGCGCATGGTCGCCGCTGCCGCTGACAGTGACAGCCTCATACTGTTTATCTCCTTTACCGGCGAGACCCGCGCCACCCTGGAGGTGGCCCGGATTGCGCGGGAGAGTGGCGCTTTCGTGCTGGGGATTACCGCCCCAGGCTCGCCATTGGCCCAGCTGTGTGACATTACCCTGACCTCGGGCAATGCGCTTGAAGACACCACCGTCTATATTCCCATGGCGACCCGCATCGTGATCCTCAGCGTCATCGACCTGCTCTGCACCCGGCTGGCCCTGCGTCGACAACCGCAGATCAACGACACCCTGCAGAAGATCAAGCGCAGCCTGCACGCCACACGGGTGAGAGATTCAAGCTGAGGCCAGAAGGTTACCCAGCAAGAATGTCACTCATGGACTGACGCAGGTTGGCCACCAGTTTGCGTACCACCGGCGTGCGGGTGTAATTGGGGCGCATCAACAGGCAGACCTCGCGATTCGGGGCCGGGTCCTTGAAAGGCACGTAGCGAATACCCTTATCCCCCTGCCGATTCAGCGTTGCCAGCTGCGGCATCAGGGTGACGCCCATACCGGTTGCCACCATATAGCGCAGGGTCTCCAGACTGGTGGCCCGGAACTGCTGGTCCTCCTTGGCGCCGGCAGCAAAACAGTAGCCCATGGCCTGATCCCGCAGGCAGTGGCCGTCCTCCAGCGTCAGCACCCTCTCCCCTTCCAGATCCTGCAGGGTGACAGATTTCTTTTTCGCCAAAGGATGGTCCGCCGGCGTCGCCAACAGCAGCTTTTCCGCAAACAGCTCGTAACGCTCGAAGCTTTCCATCTCATCCAGGTAGGGCAGGATCAGTACATCGAGCCGGCCCTCGTTGAGATCCCGCAGCAGTTTTTTGGTGCGATCCTCATAGAGAAAGAAGTGCAATTTAGGCAGTTCTGCGCGCAGGGATTCCATGATGTGCGGCAGCAGGTAGGGGGCGAGCGTGGGGATTAACCCAATGTGGATATCCCCCGCCAGCGGATCCAGCAGGCTCTCGGCCGTAGCCTCGAACGACTCGGCAGCCTGCAACACCCGCTTCGCTTCCCGCACCAGTACTTCGCCGGCCGGGGTCAGCATGACACTGCGCTTGTGCCGCTCCAGCAGTTGCAGCTGCAGCTGCTCTTCCAGTTTCATAATCTGGCCGCTCAGGGTTGGCTGGCTGACAAAACAGGCCTCCGCTGCACGCCCGAAATGTTTGTGCTGGTCAACCGCTACCAGATACTCAAGGTCCCGCAATTTGATTGTTGCCATCCGCTATCCCGGCCGTTGGTGAAAGAGTCAGGGCATTGAGCCGCTGCCCGCAATCACAGTAATCGTAGAAGTTACAGGGGGATAGTAACGCAGCCCGGCAGCGGGGCGAAATCGGGTCATTAAATGTGGTTGATTGTTTCAGGTTATGGCACCCGGCCGATCTCTTCCGCTGACAGGGTCAGGGATGCCGCTTCACCACGACTCTTGCCCGCCAACCAGGTGTGCAGTCGTGGTAATAGCTGTGGCAAGCCCGAAATCACGGGCAACGGCAACAACACGCTGTCACCACTGCTGTTAAGGCGCACCGCGTGTTCTTCCCCCTGCCGCACAGCACTGACACTCAACCCCGGCCAATCAATATAAACACCGTACTGCTGCTGGCGCGTCAGCTCATCCAGCAACGCCGCCACCTCGGCCAACAGGGCCTGGCAAAGCTGCCGCTGCTCCGACAGGTTGCCTCCCAGGGAAAACTGCAGCTTCAGCCCATCATAGCTGCATCGCCCACCCGCTTCGGTAAAAGCCCACAGCGGGGTGACGCTGCCCGCCGGCCGTGGCGGCGCCGGCACCGCAGCGGCGACCGACAACTGACTGCAATCGTAAAGTTGGCAATATTGCTCCAGCACGGCCTGTTCATAGGCGAGCTGCTGGCGAGGCCGGGGAAACGTGAGCACCACCTGCTGGTTCCCCGCCTCCAGCACCGCGCCGGTCGCGGGAGCCATGTAGAGATTGACCTCCAGCCCGGCCTCAATATCCATCTGCAGGAACAGCAACTGATTGCCATACTGCTCCACCCCTCGTGACCAGCGTCGCCGCTCACCGGGGGTCAGCTTGGGATCGGTAAGCGCCAGCTCTGCTTCATGGGTATAGGCCTCGGCCAGCTGCGCTAACGCGATGCGGGCAAAGTCTGCGCGCCACTGCGCATCCGCGTCCTGCAAGGCAGCGACAGTGCGGGCAAAGGGGTCTGTAGCCGACAGAGTGCCGGCGGCCTGGCTCTCCGCTACCACCTGGGCGGCAGCCACTGTGACACTGCTGGTGCAAAGGGCCAGGGCGACAAGAAGGGAGCGGCACACGGTGAGGACTTTCATGGGCGCAGCTTACGCCGGTTGCGCGTCAAAGACCGGACCTGTCAGGCAATTTGAGCGTATCGATACAAGGCCACCCCGGCCGCCAAGCGACGACGGGGTGACCCTCAGCCCTGCTGATCAGAACTTGCCAACGGCGTTGATAAACATCCCCTTGCTGTCATAGCTGAGGTCTGTCAGGTCGTCGGAGAAATCGGTGGCGTTGTAACCGACACCCACCTTGAGGTTATCGCCGAAGTGACGGTAGATACCGGCCAACATACCGCTGCGCTGATCCTGGGCGTCCGGCAGGTCGAGCATGCGAGCTTCCAGCAACAGGTCCCAGTGGTGCAGCACGTGCCAGTCGACACGCAGGATATAGAGGGAGGCATCACTGCGGAAGAACTCCGGATCCTCACGATCCAGCGACAACTCACCGCGGCGATAGGCGTACTTGGCACCGAGACTCCAGCGGGTGGTCAGGTCATAGATCACATCGGTGGAGAACACGTGGCTCTTCTGCACATACTGCGCTGCGGTGTTGGCAACCGTCACCTGATCGGTGGCAGGCAGATTGTAGAAGTAAGTGTACTTCACCAGCGCATTGAGACGATCGTGGCTGACCGGACGATAGGCGTAGCCCATAACCGCTTCGGTGTAGTTGCCATCGTAAAACTCACCCAGGGAGCTGGTGCTCTCGGACATATTGAGCTTGCCGATCAGGCGCCAGTCTTCGCTCATCTGTACCTTGAGGCTGTTTTTACTGAGCCAGGTCTTGCGCTCCGAGGTGATGCCGGTGTCAGCCGCTTCGGTATCATCAACGCGATACTCCAGCGCACTGGCCACGGTGGTTTTATCGAAGCGGTAACCCACCCGGCCACCCAGGGCCGTACGCTCCGTCTGCGCCGCAGTCTGTGAATCCTTCAGCGTCGCGATGTCGAGGTTGGCACCGTAGTTCCAGCGATCGTTGGGTGCCAGGTCGATACCCGCTGTGTGGGTCAGGCCACTGGGCACATCACCGTGGGTGTAGCGCTCTTCCATATAGACACTGGCAGAGTCGGAGTAGCGGGTGCGGAATCCGGACACCAGGTTGCCCTGCTGCGCACGCAGGCCGTTGTCCGTGCGCTCGTTCTCCACCACGTAGTTGGTATAGACGCTGGTGCGGTCGGACATCAGGTAGTCGGTACCGATGCTGCCGAGCGTGCCGAGATCACCACCGGAAATTTCACCCAGCAGCGACAGCTTCTCGGTGACCTGATAAGTACCACCCACACCGGCGCGGTTGTTCTCGTCGCGGGTACCAGTGGAGGTCACGGTACCTTGCACAAAACCGTAGGTCGTCCAGTCGCTGCCGGGGTCGTAGCCAGCCTGTACACGCAGGTCAGCCCGCTCACCCTCTTCCTGGGTGACCGCCACTACCGGTGAGTTGTCGGTGCGCTCGTCGTAGCGCACACCACTGCTCAGGGTCCACTGCTCGGACAGCTTGTAGTCCACGTCCACTTCCGTGGCGGTGGTTTCCAGCCCCATATCCTGCTCGCGCACATCCAGCTTACCGCGCATGCTGGCTGACTCGGTCAACGGCACCGCCAGGGTACCACCGTACTGCTGGGTATCGCGGTCGGTCTGCAGTCCCGGGGCCGAATAACCGGCTTCCAGCTCCTGCAGGTAGAAGGTCATCTGGCCATCAAGGCGGTCGTGAACATCCCCCAATGCCACACTGCTGTCGATGCGATAACCGCTGGCACTGGCGTCAGGATCGGTGACGGAGTTCTCGCCAAACGTGAAACCACCATCAGCGGAGTTGAGTGTCTCAACACCGGCGCCATCGGTCTGTGCCGCTTCCAGTTTGACCCAGGTGCTGGTGCTCTTACGCCAGGTCAGGTTGGCGCCACCGAGACTGCCCTCTTCCTCATCGGCTTCGTTATTGTAAGCCGTGATACCCACACGCCAGTTATCGTTCACCCAGTAGTGAGCCTCACCACCGAGCGCCATGGTATCCAGCTCATCAAAGCCCGGGGTGTATTCATAGCGGGAAACCAGGAACACTTCACTGCCATTCCCACCGTCGCTGTTGATCAGCATATCGTTGGCGTAGGACGCCGAGAGCGGCTGGGTAAGGACGATCCTGCCCTGGATATAGTCGATGTCGTAGTCGAGGCCATTGACCAGGTTTTTCACACCCAGTACCAGACCGGAGTCCCGGTCACGTACCTCGACGCGGATATTCTCCGACCCCTGGGTAATGTCCTGGTGACGCAGGTAGTAAAGCGAACCACCGGTACCGCGGAACTCATCACGGCTGGCGATGGTACCGGGATCGGCAAAGAAGCCATCTACACCCAGGCGCTCTTCGCCAAACCCGGTCAGGTCATCGGACTCGTAATGCCCGTTTACACCGTAGAGGGTGCGATCAACGATGGCCAGGGTGTTGTCGGTGTACTCACTGTCGAAGTTACCCCAGAGCCCGTAGTTCTTGTCCTTCTCCACTTTCAGGTAGAACTTGCCCAGGGTTGGAGCCCCCTCCTCCACCGTACTGTCGTCACCGAAGGTGGGATAGTAGTAATCCGGATCCATACGGCGGAACAGAGCTTCAGAGGACTTGTCGGCAAAGTTGGTAAAGAGTTCGTCCACCGGACCTTCGCGGGTGTCGGCACTGGCGGTCAGTTTCCAGTCTTCACCGAAGTTGCCGCGGGTGAAGAACGCCAGGCGACCGTCAACACTGAGGTCGTTGTCGTAGTGGCCATCATCCTGGGTGACCAGTTCTGCCGGACCGTTGGTATCATCGGTAGCGATGGTCAGGTCAGCAATACCCACGTAGAACCAGTCGTTCTTTTTAAATTGCAGGTCGCGCTGGAACAGTTCGCCGTTGCCCTGCTCATCCAGTACCGCCACCTCAACGGTGTGCAGCCCCTTCGGCAACAGCTCTTCGGCAACGAATCCCTGGCCATCGCTCATGGGAACCGGACGGCCCGCCACCCAGATGGTATGACCTTCAGGAATGCCTTCACCCAGCACCTGGATAGTGCCGCCATTGAGCGGAATATTCTGCTCTGCCAGGCGGTTTTCACCATAGCCAACCAACAGTTCCTTGCCGCGCTCGGCGCTCTGCAACTGCTCGCTGTCGATGCTGTTAACCACCCACAGGGACTGCGCCTGGGTCTGGTCAAAACGACCATCGGCGTCATAGACCCGCAGCAGGTAGTTGAGGTGCTTGCGGGTACCCTCGATATCCTCGAACTCCGCCAGCCACTCGCCTTCACCATCCTCGTTCAGCTCGATAACCGCCAGTGGCTCGGAACGGTTGGAGGCGCCGGCCTCAAACAGGCGCACTTCCGCGCGCTCAAACATGCTGCGGTAGTTACTGTAGAGCTTGAAGGCGACCTTGTTCTCCACCACGCTGGTATTGAAATCGTCGTTGTAACGTACGGTCGCCGGCCAGGCACTGACGTTCAGGCGCGGTTTGAAGTCCAGGTTATCGTGACGGAAATGGATTTTGGCGCGATCCAGGGCAACGTCTGTACAGCGCTGTACGTCCGCCACACTCTTGCCCGGGTCGTGCAGGGGCTTGCCGTCGACGGTAATGCGCATCAGGTTCAGTGCGTACGGATTCTGGGTCGTTACCTCGCGGGTGATGCGGGTGATGTCCAGGTTTTCCAGGTCATCCAACAGCGCCAGCTCTTCATACACCACTTCCACTTTTACCCAGGAACGTTCGGCGTCGACAAAACCGGCATTAACCACATCGTCGGCCTGCACATAGCCTTTACCGAGGAACTCCGCCTGCTCGTCGTTGAGCGTAATCTCGGTACGCACCTGCTGCATCACACGGCGGGCACGGGCAGTGGAGAGACCGATATCATCGCCATAGACCGCGGCGGTACGACGCTCCAGTCGCTCGTTGCTGAGGTAACCGGTAAAGCGCAGGCGCACCTTGGCTTTGTCGCTGACCTCGCCCATGAGGCGTTGCAAGCGCTGGCTGAAGCCCGGTGGCAATTGCGGGTTGCCGTTGTTGAAGTAGATCGGCTGGATATCCCCGGATGGCGGGTTATAGACCTTGGTCAGTGTCTCGGCACCGGCCTGTTCCGGACACATCTGTGGCTCATCCGGCAGCGCCTGCAATGGATCGTCATACCAGAACTCCACTTCGATGCGGCGGTTCAGCATGCGGCCTTTTTCAGTCTCGTTGGACGCTACCGGGCGGGTGGAACCGTAGCCATCGCTGTCGATGGCATTCCCTGCCAGCCCCAGGCGCTCCTGCATCGCCAGCGCCACACGACGGGCACGGGCACGGGAAATGGCCAGGTGGTTGCCGTAGATGCTGGCATCGTGACCAGTGAGCAACGCGTTGTCGGTATGGCCGATAAATCGCACCACCACATTGGTTTTGCCGCGCAGGTTATTAAGGGCCTGGCGCAGCTGTTCTTCGAAGCGCGGGGTAATCTCAATGGAAGCTGGATCGTAACGCAGCGGCGCCACCAGGTTCTTCACCTTGGCGCGACGGTCATGGCCCTCCTGGTAGCGCAACTTACAGACAGTTTCCACGCGACAAACCTTGATGCGGTTCATCTGCGCCTGTACCAGCACTTCTTTCTCCACATCCTCTTCGCTGATCTCGTCGTACCAGACCTCCACTTCCACACGGCGGTTTTCAGCACGACCACCGACGGTGCGGTTACTGGCCACCGGCTGGCTCTCACCCAGTCCCTCATAGGAGATGGACTCCGCCGGCAGGCGCAGGGCGTCCTTGAAGAACTCCGCCGCGAAACCGGCGCGGGCGCGGGAGAGACCCAGGTTGTCGGTATACTGGGCACGCAACTCGGGGCTCAGTGACTGATCATCGGAGTGACCGACAAAGTGCAGGCGTACGTTGGCGCGCTCCTGCATGGAGTTGAGCAGGTCACGCAGCAGGCCAACATACTCCGGCGGAATCTGCGCCCGGCCCGAGGCAAAACGGATCGGCGGTACCACATTGCGCAGCTTGACCGTATTGGCTACCTCTTCGGTAACCGTCTGCGTCTCCAGCCGGTCGCTCTGGTCTTCGGTATCCTGCAGCAGCCACTGCTGGCCACCGCGCATATCGTTAAGCTGGCTCTCGGTGTTATCACCGTAAACCGCCTCACGGTTCAGTGCCGGCTCGGCAAACTGGCTCTGCATCCACTGCACACTGCCAGAACCCCAGACATTGGCATCGGATAACCAATTGCCACTCTGCGCACTGTTGTCAGTCGCCCCGGTTTCAGCCAGCACTCCGGCCGCTCCGCCAAGGAGCAACCCAATCAGCAACGGGTACTTCACGCTGCGCACTACCCTCTTACTCTGCACGTATTTATGCACATTATCTGGCCGGCTCATTTGATCACCCCCGATTTGTCAGGTGGTGACCCTCGTCGCCAATATATTTCCGTCTCAACATCCAGCACGTAGCAGCAATCGATCTCCTGCCACTGTTCGTTGATCAGCTCTTTCAGAACAGCCACACGCTTCTTCACCAGACGCTCGCTTTCCACATCGGCGAGGTAGGAGACACGCAGCACGGAAGGCGCTTTCTGCAGTTCAGCAATCAGCAGTTGCAGACGCGGCAACCACTGCATGCGGATTTCAGTGGAATCCGGCTCAAACACACCGGCAGCCACATCGAGTCGTACCACGCGATGGATGGTGGCGCCGAAGTTAAACTTGGCGGCCTTACCGCGGGTGAGACGAATCACACGCGGGTTCTCGCTGGTAACGCGGTAGCCGCTGGGGAGACTGCGCTCATCCAGTTTGAGGATGAAGTTGGAGCCCCGTAGCTCGTCCGGAATCGCCGCACAGGTCAGGTGGAAGCGACCATGCTCATCAGCGGTAATCAACAGGCCGCGGGCGCTGACCACACGGGCGTTGGGGATGCCGCGCTCACCGGCATCCGGGTAACCATTGAAGTTAACGTCGTCGAACACCTTGCCGTAGATGTCAGAGCAATCCAGGGTCGGATCGGGGACCACCCGCACCGTGGCACTGGCGGTGTTGGAAAGTGCCTGACCGGTAATGGTGCTTTCGATATGAGCCCGGTTGATGTACTCACCCTCAACCACACCGGCGCCCGGAATAAACAGCAGCTCCAGCCGGCTCTCGCCACTGGCACTGAGAGTGATGCCGTCCCAGCGCAGCTGGCCACCGACCAGAGCCGGCTCCATTTTCACGCCATTGAGACGAGCCGAGCCCTCCACATACTTGAAGCCAGGCGGGAAGGTATCCACCAGGGTCAGGTCCTGCAGTGCCGCCAGGTAGGAGTTGTTCACGGTGATGGTGTAAGGCACCAGATCGCCACGGGTGACAGTTACCTTGCCCGCCACCTTGCGCACCGCCACGGCGTTATCCAGCACCGGATCCAGCGGGATGTGGTTGTTGAACAGCTGGTTCTGGCCCGGCACCAGTACATTGTCCAGAGCCAGGTGCAGATAGTAGGTAGTACCGGCAGTGCCCGCTCCCACAGAGGTGGGCGGAGCTGACGCAGGTGCGACCACCTCACAGATATTGGGCGTACTGCTGACGGCATCGTTACCACTGCCAAGACAGGACGGCACATCAAACGCCGCACTGGTGGCGTCGTTGGCCGGTGCAATCAGCTGTGACACACCACTTTCATAAGTACTGGACGGCGGTGTCACCTCCAACAGGTAAGTGTTGGTGGTTGGACAGGCCGGATCGTTGAAGTTGATGTCGAAGCGATAGAAGCCCTCACCGGCAACTACCTGCCCCTGTTGTACCGAGTCGTCAAAACAACTGCCTGGCAGAGCCTGCAGACTGCCGGCGTCCAGCATGCGCACTGTGGCACCGCTGACTGGCAGGCGGGTTACAGCGTCATACACTACACCGTTAGGGACAATCGGCAGGTTGAGGTTGGTCAGCACATCATTGCCGGCCACCACAATCAGGTTGATTTCCTGCAGTTGGTCGTCGAATGGTGAGTCAGCCACACCCAGCTTGGCGGTGTTGGCACCTGCCGCCGGTGCCGTAAAGCGCACACTGTAGGTGGCGGAGCTGGTGTCATTGGGCGGTACCGCAACAAAGGCGTACTGGCCACTGCCATCGGTCTGTGTGGTGGCCACCAGTGTGGTGTTGCGGTAGAGGGCAACATCCCAGCCGGCCAGCAGGGTTTCATTGGCGTCGGCCTGCTGGTTGTCATCCAGATCACGCCAAACGGTACCGCCCAGCGTCGCCAGGGTACCCGGCGCTGCACCGATCACCACCGAGGCACTGGCCTGGTCAGTCTGTGTGCCCACATTCCAGGAGAGGTCGGTAATGTTGGTGAGTGTGGTACCACTGGTCAGGTTAGTGTCGATCACCGCCTGGAAACGCAACACGGTGGTTTGGCCACTGCCCAGTGCACCATAGGTCGCACCATACTGCCCGGTGATGGTAGTGCCGCTGACGCTGACGCCGGCGGTGTTACCGTCGAGGCGACCAGAACCGGTGACGTAAATCAGGTCACCGACCACCGGCAGGTCCATGTTACTCACCAGCTGCACATCGGTGGCGTCGGTGTTGGCGCTATTGGTAACCGTGACCACAAACTCCAGCGTATCGCCGGGCATGATCACGCCACCATTGATGTCGAACACCTCCTCGATCACCGTCAGCAGCTGGGCAGCACCCACTACGATGTCGGTGGGCTGGTCACCGTTACTGTCGATACCGTCGGCATCGGTAGGCTCATCGTTTTGGGAGTCGCTGCTCACCACGCCCTGGTTACGAATGACATCCCCAGGAGCTGCGGTGGCCGCCACGGTCACATCAAAGGTGACGGTCGCGCTGGCACCAGCGGCAATAACACCGGCAGCGGCACCACTGGATTGAATGGTAATGCCAGCGGCCAATGGCGAAATGCCGCCATCAGGCTGACCAACGCCAGTGCCGTTCAGGGTCACCGTGTTAGCCACGTAATCCGCATTGACTGGTACATTGTCCTGCAGGGATACGCCGGTGGCATCAACGTTACCGCTGTTGCTCACGACGATGGTGTACTGCAGGCGGTCGCCGGGATCGGCCTGGCCATTGCCATTGACGTCCTGGGTAATGGCCACAGTCTTGAGGGCATCCAGCAACGGCGAATCACCCACCACATCGACAGTTGGGTCATCAGCGGTAGTGGTGGATGGATCGTCTGACGGCGTTTCGGTAATGGTACTGCCGCTGGAGCCCGCGCCGTTCACAAAGCCCTGGTTGGAGATCACGGTACCGTCGAGCACACCCGCATTCACGGTCACGTCGAAAGTAATCGTGGCCGTGTAGCTGGCGTTGCCGGTACTGTCTGCCGGTACCAGGCCAGCGGTGGCATCGGCCGGGGTATTGATCGACATGCCGTCCCGCAGAGGAGATACGCCCGCGGAGGCATCAGCAACCGCCACACCATTGAGGGTGGTGGTGCCCGCCACATACGTGGTGTAGGTGGGCACCAGATCCCGCAGGGTGACACCGGTGGCGTTCTCGGTTCCGTTATTGCGCACGGTAATGGTGTAGCGCAGGGTATCGCCGGGTTGCAGGTCCGCCGGATCGCCGGTGAGGTCTTCGGAGATCTTCTCCACCACCAGGTCGGCCGCCGAATCAATCAGCGTAGAAGTGGTATTGGTCGCCGTCTGCGCCAGGTTGTCGGCACTGAGCAGCGCAGTGTTCAGCACCGTGGTACCGCTGTCGATCACCGCAGCCAGCTGGGCCGTAAACACAACCGTGAGCACATCCTCGCCGGAAGCGTCACCCTGGGGCGCCAGGGTAATACCGGAAAGGCTGACCAGACCGGTACCGTTGGCACCACCGTTCGCCACACTGGCATCGGTATAACTGGAGACAGAGACACTGTCGATCACCAGCGTGCCCGGCACAAAGTACGCATCCAGCTCATCAATCAACGACACACCTGTAACCGGAATCAGGCTGTCGTTGGCGATGCTGATGGTGTAGCGCAGGGTATCCCCCGGTGAAGCATTATCACCCGGATTCTGGCCTGTAGTGTCGTTGATAACCGACTTGCCGTAGGTTATCGCCAGCTGTGTGATGATGCTCGAAGAGGCCGTCGTACAATAGTCGTTCGGCTCATTTGGACAGTCGGAACCATTGCGCTCAAACACGCTGGTGTTGTCTTCGTTCTGGCTGGTCCACTCAACGGACACATCGTTGGTCAGGGTCTGCCCTGGCTGCGCTGAAGTTTCTACCCGCGTCTGATACTGCAAGGTAACAGCAGTGCCTTCGGCCACATCAATATCGCTGCCATAAGCGAGACTCCAGAGCAGGGTCTGGGCCACCGATGAGCCATCCCCGTTCACCAACGGCTCGTTAATGGAACCCGCGCTGATAGAGCTGCTACCGGCAATATAGACCTGCCCCAGGCTGAGGCTGTCATTGATCAGCAGGTCAAAGGCGTCGGCGAAGTTATCGCCGGCAACTCCACCACTGGCGGTAACGGTGACGGTGTAGTGCAGAATATCGCCAGGGGCCGGCGCGATCCCCGGGCTACTGTTATTCACCACGCTCTTGGCTGCCACCAGTTCAGGCTCGATGATGGTCAACAGTCCACTTTGCCCACCGGTTACCGCACCCGCAGGCATCCCGTCAAAGGTATAGGACGCGCTGTTGGTGAAGCTGTTACCGGCATTGGCATCGGTGTTATTGGCCACACGGGTGGTCAAGGTAATGGTGACCTGTTCACCCGCCGGAATGGAACCCACGCCCAGGATGACATCCTGTCCCGAGGTGTTGTTGGTCAGGGTCACGGAATTGCTGCCACTGTCCACCGCGGTGGCGCTGACAAACTCCAGTGCGTTGTTCAGGGTGCCATTGACCCAGACGTTATCCAGCTGGCCATTGACCGCCGAACCGGGCAGTGTGATTTCGTAAATAACCTCGTCACCGATGGTGGCTTCGGCCGGTGTGATCAGGCTCTTGGTGAGTGGCGTAACCGTATACTGGTTGGTCATGTAGAAACTCACAGGACCCAGGGCCGCGTACTGCTGGCCACTGGCCGCTGGCAGCGACCAGTACTCATCCAGAGTGGCGCTATTGCTCCAGACCTGATTGAGACCGAAGTCGGTGTAAAAGCCGATATCGTAGTCAACGGTGACACACTGGCCCGGGTTAACCGGAACATTGAGCAACACGGAAAGGTTGCCGCCGCGAGTGACGGGCGGTGTATAGACGTAGTCTGCGGCGCTGAGCACGGTGCCATCCACACGGACCACCGGCGCGGTCATACTGCCCTCATCCAGCTGGGTGGGCAGGTCATCACTCAGCAACACACTGTAAGCCGGTGCCAGGCCGCTGGTATTACAGGAGGCCAGGCGGAACTGCATAACATCGCTGGTGACATCCACATTCAGTGGCGCCCCCATGGTGCCCGTGCGACCGAGACGATCGGTTTTGCTGAGGCTGTCCATCAGCGGTTGCCACAGCGTGATCGTCGCTTCACTTTCGAGCCGCGTTGGATCAACAACCGGACTGCCACTGCCATCGGTGTACGCGAGCGTGGCCGTGTTGGTCAGCGTTGTGGTGGGCGTATGGGGAATACCGGCGTTGGGCAGTACCCGGGCCCGATACTCGATGGTGAGGGTATCGATCTGTGTGCCGTCGTTACTGGCGGTGTTGGTGATATCGCCAAAATCCCAGGTCAGGGTGCCAGTGGCACCAGCGCCGGGCCCGGTTGGTCCCGTATAGCTGAAGTTACCGCCGGCTGACTGGGTGATACCCACCAGCGAATCAAACTCCATACCATTGGGAAGAACATCGGTAACGGTGACATTGTCGGTGCTGCCTTCCGCCAGGTTGATGGCCAGCTGGTAAGTGACGGTGTCGCCCACACGAACCGTGGCATCCACTGCGGTACTGAGGCTATCGACGTAGCTGTCGGAGACCACGCTCTTTGTCAGGCTGTTACTGTCCGCAACCGTAATACTGGCAGTGTCGCCGGCACAGTAGTCATTGGGCGCAGTGGTGGTCGGGCACCCTGCCCCCGTACGCTCGAAGGCGCTGCTGTTGTCGAGGGAAGTCCAGTCTACCGCCACCGAATTAACCAAAGTGGCGTTGGTGCTGACCAGAACCTGGGCCTGATAGGTAATCACCAACTGACTGTTGGCCGGCAGGTCCAGTGTGCCGTCACCATTATCGCGGCCCCACACCAGTGGACCGGCGGGAGCACCGGCAGGTGTTGAGGTAAAGCTGACGGGACTGCTACCTGCACCACTGATAATTGTGGCCGTTGGGGTGAAACCGCTGAAGAAAGCCAGCTCCGGCGGCAATGTATCAACCACATTGATGTCGTAGGCGGTGGAAGTGCCGCTATTGTCTATGCGTACGCTGTACTCAATCAGACTGCCACCCACAACCGGTGTTGAGAGCGCGTTAGCTGTTTTGATAACGCTGATATCGGGTTCAATAACAGTCATCACACCGGTAGTGCTACTACCACCGTCAATCACACTCACCGGATCACTATCAATCTGGTTGTAGCTGTAGGAGGCTGTGTTGGTAAAGGTTTGGCCAATGCTATTGCCGGTGGTGTTATCCAGGCGCAGGGTAATACCCACCTGAATCTGCTCACCCGCCGGAATTTCAATACCGGAAGAAGTGTCTTCAATGACCAGAGTGGATCCTGAGCCAGTGTTTACCGGAGTCCAGGTCTGGGATCCGGACAGTTTCACCGCACCAACGAAGGTGACATCCACACCCAGAACGCTGAGGTCATCGGTGATGATCACATCGTGCAACGCTGTCGCTGCCGGATCCTGGGGAATAGTAATGGTGTAGGTAAACTCCTGGCCGATGGTCACTGTAGGATCGGCGGGGTTCTGCTTCAGGGGCGCTCCAGGCGTCAGGGAGTTAAGAGGCAGACGTGCAGTGTTACTGGGACCGTACTCCTCCCGCTCGCTGGCGACGGCTTGGGCCGGAATCGCGTCATCATCAAAGGAGTAGTAGAGAGTCGCAGTAACCGCGTTCTCCAGTGTCAGGCCGGGGCCAAGGTTGTTATCTGCGTTGACGGTGTACACCAGACGCAGGGTTTCACCGGCGGGAATGGTGTAGGCATCGGCAGCACCACTGTCCAGGTTCCAGGTGGCAATACCGGTGGTTGAATCGTAAGACGGTACCAATAGCGGCAGGCTGGTGCCGGCATTAACCAGCGTCATACTGGTGGTAGTCACCCCGCCCTGACGCAGACCTACCGGCAATACGTCTTCCACCACGGTGTCGTAGGCTGGTGCGGTACCGCCGTTAACGACGTCAACAGTGAAGGTAATGGCCTCACCCGCTTCGATCAGGGTATCACCATTGGCCGGCGCTGCCGTCTTGGTCACGCTCAGGCTGGGCTGCAACAGGGTAATGCTTTCACTGTCTGACTGGCTGCCAGGAACGGTGGCGGTGTCATAGGTCAGTGTGGCGCTGTTATCCAGGGTGATGCTGTTAACCTGCGGGTGCACATCGTTATTCATCACCTGGGCGCGGTAGACAATAACAAATTCGTCGTTGGCGGGATTGTTATCGCCAAGGTTGGTGATATTACCCAGGGTCCAGGTCACCGTGCTGTCACCGGTAGCCGGGTCGCCAGAGGTAACCGGGGTATTGATCGGCGAGTGACTGAAGGGTGCTGCGGCAGCGTAGGATGGACCTGAGGTGACACCATTGATGCTCACCACGCCATCGAATTGCAGGCCCTGTTGCAGGACATCTTCCAGCACCAGATTGGTGTGCTGGCCTTCGTCCAGGTGAAGACGCAACTCGTACTCCACCATATCACCCACACGCACATTGGCATCACCGCTGCCGAAGGTATCGCTCAGGCGGGTTTTGGTCAGTGTGGTGTTGTCCAGCGTGGTCAGGGGCGGAGCGGTTGCGGGCCCGTCCACATAATCATTCACTGCGGGCGACTGGGTACCAGTGCGCTCATCGGCACTTACCCCATCAAGACCGGTCCATTGCACTACCGCACTGTTGGTAAGGCTCTGCCCTGCCTGCACAGAATCCAGCACCCGCACCTGGTAGGTGAGTGTGACGACCGTGCCTTCAGCCACATCAATATCGGCACTGCCATCGCCAAGACTCCAGGTAAGGGTCTGGGCGGTGGATACGCCGTCGCCAATGACAGCAGGGTCGGTGACGCTACCCACATCCACCGCTGACGAACCGGTGACATACTCCAGCCCCAGGCTCAGTGAGTCGTCCACCTGCAGATCGAAGGCATCGGAGAAGTTGTCCGCCGCCACGCCACCACTGGCGGTAAAGGTGACGGTGTAGGTGAGGATGTCACCGGCGTTGGGCGCGGTCATGGGTGCAACTGATTTGGCAATCACCAACTCTGGCTCGACGATGGTGACAGTGTCGGCAGCGGTCGCCTGAGTCTGGGTGGGATCGCTCATACCGGTGTAGGTATAAGCCGCCGTATTGGCGACCACATGACCGGCCGTGGCAAAGTTGTTATTCGCCACCTGCGTGGTCAGGGTAATGGTGACCTGTTCACCCGCCGGAATGCTGGCGATGGCCAGGCTCACATTCTGGCCGCTGATGGATTCGGTCAGCGTCACCGGGTTGGTACCACTGTCGACGGCAGAGGCACTGACATACTGCAGTGCATCGTCCAGCTGATCGGTCACCACCACACTATCAAGGGCTACGTTGACCGGGGTTGCGGGTACAGTAATCTGGTAGCTGACCACTTCGCCGACAGTCGCCTCGGCACCTGTCGTCTGCAATTTTGCCAGGGGCTCTACCGTCACCAGGTTGGTCATCCAGACCTGGGCGATATCGGTTGGCGTATAGCTGCGCCCGGTTTCCGAAAGCGGCAGCGACAGGTATTGGGTCAGGGAGGCCTCGTTGCTCCAGGTACTCTGTGTCGTCAGATCCGAATGGAAACCGATATCGTAGGTGATGGTGACACACTCGCCGGCAGGCACGGGCGCTGTGTCCAGCAGCTCAAACTGCATAGTCCCGCCGCGGGGAGCGGGTGTCAGGGTGTAATCAGCAGGATCAAGTGCGGTTTCGCTACCGGAGGGCCCGATGGCGACGACCGGTGGCGTGGTGGTGAGATCGGTTTCATCCAGTTCGGAGGCCAGCAGATCTGTAAGAATTACGCCATAGGCAGGCGCCCCACCCACGTTACAGGACTGCAGGCGGAAGCTCATCACATCACTGACGATGTTGACCTCATAGGGGTCAGCGTTGGTACCTGTGCCAGTGCGGGAGGCGGCAAGGTCATCCACCTTGGTGATGGCGCTCATCTGTGGCTGCAGCACGTCAATGGTGGCGGTAGCCGTCAAAGCCGGATTGGCAGGGTCGTAGCCGGTATAGGTAACCGATGCGCTGTTCTGCAGGGATTGCGGGGTTGTGGTATCGATACCACCGGAGGCCTGGTCGACAACCACACGGGCTACGTAACGGATGGTCAATGGATCGGTGACGCCGTCGTTAACGGGGTTGGTGATATCCGTAAAAGTCCAAGTCAACACATCCGGGTCAGCATCCGTCGCGCCTGCCTGTAAATTAAAGGCCTCAGGCGCATAAACAAACGCTGTGCCACCGGTTTCGATGGTGTAACTGACGTACTCCATGCCGGGTGGCAATTGATCGGTGACAACCACGTTGGATGTGGTGCTCTCTTCCAGATTCAGTACCAGGTCATAGGTAACCGTGTCGCCCACGCGCACCACCGCATTGCCGGTACTGGCTGGAGTTTCGGCGTAGGAGTCGTCAAACACCAGCTTCGCCAGCGAGGTGTTGTCCTGGGTAGTAACCGATTCACTGACCGGGCCGGAACAGTAGTCGTCCGGGTCACTGAATGTGGGACAGCCAGCGCCGCTGCGCTCTCCCGTAACAACACCGTCCAGTGAGGTCCAGTCAGCCCAGACGCTGTTCACCGATGGGGAGGCCGACGCCGTGTTCACTACCACGCGGTAAGTTAAAACCAACTCGCCATTTGCCGGCACATCAAGCGATTCATCGCCATTAATGCGCCCCCAGATCAATGAGCCGTCACCCGGCTCCAGCGGTGACGCCACAAAACCCGCCGGCTGCACCGTGTTGATGAACAGGGTTGGGGTGAAGCTGGTATCCAGTGAAAATTCAGCGGGCAGAAAGTCGGTGATATTGACATCAAAAGCGGTAACGGTATTGCTGCTGTTCTGCCAGGTCACCACATATTCCAGAACGTTGCCAATGACCGCAGGCGCACCGGGCGCAGAGACATTGCTGACTGTCTTGATACCGGCCAACAGCGGCTCGACCACTGTCATTGGATCGGTGGTGTCCGGCGACGTGGTCAGTTGGGTACCACCGTTGCTCCGGGCATAGGAGTAGTACGCGGTATTGGTAAAGCCCGGCGCCCCTTCGTAGTTCAGGGTCGCGTCATTGCGCACTTGCACGGTCAGGGTAACCGTGGCTGTTTCACCGGCGGGGATATCGAAGGCGTTGGTGGTTTCCACCAATTCCAGATCATTGTCGGCACCTGCACCCAGGTCCACCAGCGTATAGTTAGTGGCGCCTACTTGAGCAGACGCACTGATAAATTCAAGGTTTGCCGGCAGCGTATCGTAAATCCGGACATCGTAGAGCGTTGCGGCTACAGATGCAGACGGAATGGTAATGGTGTAATCGAAAGTCTCCCCGACCACCACGTTGGTAGTAGCGGGATTTTCTTTCACCAGGTCCGGGGGGACCACAATAGTGACGACGGTTTCGTCTTCGTCACCGGTAACGTCCGGTTGCGCAACGCCATTTACAAAAGGGTCATCACTCAGATAAGGCCCCGGGACGCTGATACCACTGGCTGTCAAAGTCGCCTGGTTTACAACCGTATCACCGTTCAGCAAACCACTTGCCAGGGTTGCATCAAACTCGACAATCAGGTCGTGCATCACCGGCAATTCCAAGGGCACACCACCCTGACCTTGCACCGTCAGCAAACCACCGCTGAAGGTACACTCAGGCAATACTGTCGGTGCTACCCCCACAATTTCACAACGGGATGCTGTGGTTGGTAGTGTTGCAAACTGCCCGCCGGGAAGCGTGTCAGTGATAACGATACTGGTGATGGTTTCGTCTACGTTAAACAGACGGATGGTATAGTGCAGCTGCTCTCCCGGCACTGCGGTGACCGCTGGATAAGCACCGGTATTAACGTTCTCTACAGTCTTCTCGAAATAGAAACCGGACAGCGCAACAGTAACAACCTCGTTATCTTCATGGTCGGTTGTTCCCGGTGTACCGGTGGTCAGGTTACGGGTGATTTCGATACGGCCGGTAACGCTGCTGTCGGCATTGTACCAGTTTGTGGCTGCGGCGATATTATCCAGATCACCAGTGGGCAGCGGCAGCGGATCCGTCAGAATGTCGTAATCCAGCTGAGTGTCAAAAGTGATAACCAAATGTTCATTGGGTTGCAGAGAACCGCCGGCATCGGTCATCTCCAGGCTCAACTGGCAGGTGGTTGCCGGATTACCGGTCGAATCGTTCCAGTTCAGGGTGTAGTCGGTTACCGCTGTCAACGAGCGCACCAGTGAGCCACCCGCATCGCGCACCTCCGCCTGAACCGATCCCGAAGGGTCTGCCCCGCAGAAGCCATAACCGGAGCCATCAGAGGTATCTTCCGGCAGTTGATCTACCACGGTTACATTCCAGGCTTCGCCACCACCAACGTTCTGCACGTCCAGCGTATAGGTAATAGTCTCAAGCCCGACAGACGGTGTGGTAGTCGACTTTGTCATCACCAAATTCGGAGCCACGATTACCATGGGCGGTGCGATACCTGCCTCACCTGGCAGAGGGTTAAAGAAGGTATCGGGGTTACCATCCCCGGTGGTGTCGATCTGGCGGGAGAACTCCCATTCCGCTTTGTTGACAAATATAGTACCCGCTGCATTAACCACTGGGTCATCGTCCAGTACCACAGTCACCTTGACAAAAAGCTGTTCATTGGCGGCTGTATTGGGGAGGAGAATATCCAGGAATTTGGCTGTGCTGTTGTCCGTCCAGCCAGCAGTGATTGGATTGCCCGACGAGTCTTCAACCGTCACTCCCAGCAGGGTCATCTCCGCTCCGGTAGCCGTAGCCGTCAGGTCATCCCAGACGTGGATATTGCCCAGCGGGTTAGGTGAGCCCTGACTGGGGTCACCAACCGCCTGGCAGGATTCAGCAGTAGGGTTTTCGTTACAGTATTCACTGAAACCCGGTACAAACATGATCGGAATGCGCAGCGTGTAGGTAAAAGGTACGCCCACCCGCGCAGTGGCCGCCGGACTCTGCTTGTCAATCTTTTCAACCGGAATAAAGAAGTCCTGGCAGTTACTGCTAACGTTCGGAAATTCAGTACCGTTCACCGCCCACAACGCTACGAAGTCAAGGTTATTTCCGCAGGACATATTCTTTAGAGAATACACGTTATCAAAAATAATTAACGAGCCCTCGATAGTATCCGGGAAACTAAGATTCCAAGGTAGAGGGTTTGAAGAAGTGAAGTTTCGAATGGTACAAGGGGCATCCAAAGCTAACTGACCAAAGTTAGTCAGGTCCGCCGGCAGATTCGCACCATCAATCAAGTTTGCGCCGGGACGGTCCGGATCCGGCCCCCAATCCGCACTACAGGCATCGTATTTGGCGGCCTGGGCGACACCAGCCATGCCCAGCAACAGTAGAACAACTAAGCCTCGCATCCAGCCGGACAGCCCTCGGGACTTGGCAGGAGCGGAGCGTTCAATAGTGGTTTGCTTGAAATTCACAGACATTCTCAATGCAACATCAGACGCGGAAACATTGAGGGTCGGGATTCGATCGGAATCTGCCGTTCATAGCAGCTTGTACCCCCAATTCCTTAAATCAACTGCCCCGCCATTGGCCAGGCAAACAGAAACTTGTGTATCCCTGGCAACGCATTTCGCTTAACGGAAAAGTCGCTGCCGGTTTTTTAACCGGGTTGTACAGATTGACTCCTGCGACCGGAGACCTGGGTTGTTTTTACATCTTGAAACTCTGTACACGCCGTTGTCACCGCTCAACAAATCGCCACCCAGTGCAAAACAAAAGCAGGCAATTAATCGGGACTCTGGAACCTTGATAGTATTCTATTTTCAGCGCCATGAATGCTGACTGAGATCTATTTTTCTTGAAGTGTTAAAGAGTTACAGAGACTTTGTGAAGTGGCTCCGCATCTGCGGAGCAAATGTGTTCCAGATCAAACTAACCGGATAAAAATTGGCCAACCCCTGTTTTCGGACATTACCCGACATTCATTCCCCGAAGTCATAGGCCGGCACGACGGGTGCGGTACTGCATCACACACCTCCCGTGAATTGCAGGTGTAAAACCGAGCCACAAATACGTTTCCAACCCAACAACCAACCAAACCCCACTACCGTCATCGCGAGCGAAGCGTGGCGATCCATGTCTACCCCGGGCTGGCCGATATTGTGCCAAACATGGATTGCTTCGGAGCTGAAACGCGCTCCTCGCAATGACGGTATAGGTTTTATTGGCTAGACCGAGCCAAAACACGCTTCCGACCCAACAACCAACCAAACCCCACTACCGTCATCGCGAGCAAAACGTGGCGATCCATGTTTACCCGGAGCTGGCCGATATTGTGCCAAACATGGATTGCTTCGGAGCTGAAACGCGCTCCTCGCAATGACGACATAGGTTTTATTGGCTAGACCGAGCCAAAACACGCTTCCGACCCAACAACCAACCAAACCCCACTACCGTCATCGCGAGCGAAGCGTGGCGATCCATGTCTACCCCGGGCTGGGCGATACCCGCTAAACATGGATGGCCCGGGCTGGCCGATATTGTGCCAAACATGGATTGCTTCGGAGCTGAAACGCGCTCCTCGCCATGACGACATAGGTTTTATTGGCTAGACCGAGCCAAAAACACACTTCCGACCCAACAACCAACCAAATCCTACTACCGTCATCGCGAGCGAAGCGTGGCGATCCATGTCTACCCCGGGCTAGCCGATACCCTGCCAAACATGGATGGCTTCAAAGCTGAAAAACACTTCTCGCCATGACGGGATTGTTTTTCTTGATCAAAAAAAGCCGGGAACAAGTTCCCGGCTCTCGGTTTACGACCTGCCTGGCTTACGCCGCAGGCAGGAAGTCGATTGGGTAGAGAATGGTCACCGGAGGCACACCATCTTTTGGCCCAAAGTTGAAACGCTTGACCCTGCTCACCACTTCGCTCGCCAGGCTTGGCGAATCCATATTGGTCGACTCTACTGTGGCGAAGGAGACCGAACCATCCGGTTCGATGGTCAGCTTAAGCACCATCTTGCCCTTGAGCAGCGGGTTGTTACGCAGCTCGCGGTTGTAGATACGGTAGAGCGCAGCCTTGTAGCGGTCGAAGACAATCTGGATCTCTTCGTCGGTACGGGATGGACCTACACCGTCGCTGAGCGGCCGGTCGTCGGCGATCATGTCGGTACCGATGGCACTCTCAACCCGCGCAAACGATATACCTGTACCCATCTGTCCACCGGCCGCACCGCCAACACCCTTGCTCAACTTGGCATTGTTAATACCACCACTGCTGGCCGTGGCCTGGGACATCACCAGGTTACGACTGGCCTCACCCTTGGCCGAAGAGGCCTTGTTCCGCAGGTTGGCAGTCGCCCCCATGCGCATGTCATCTTCGTCAGAAAGGAGGTCATTAAAGCTGTCCTTGAAGGCCAGCACCCCGGAAGTCTCGGCCTTCTTACGAGCCTCAGCCTTCTCGGTAGGAGTCGGTTTGGGCTTCGGCTTATCCTTGGCCACCTTCTGCTCTTCTTTCTTCTCTTCCTCTTTCGGCTTGGGCTTGGGCTCAGGCGGCTTGGGCTTGGGCTTGTCCTTCTTGACGATCTCTACCAGGTACTCGGGGATCTCGACCTCTTCCGGGGGAATCTCGGGAATCTCCCAGAACACAATCAACAGGTTCAGCAGCAGCAGGAAAACCAGCACCCCGCCAAAGGACTTGCGCAGGCGATCCTGATCTTCCTTGAAAGAGAGCCAGGGCAGCAGCATCGGCCGACCATCTCTCTCTTCCTCTTCGCGCTCGATAATGTAGTCAGTGAGCGCCCGCTCTTCCTGATGGGCCACCTCATCCAGCTCGTCGTGCAGTAGCTCAATTTCGCCCTGCTCGGCAAAAATCTGGTTCTGCAGTTCGGATTTTTGCTGGTTGAGCGCATCCGTCTTCTGCTGGAAATCGCCAACCAGTGTCTGCAACCGGGCCCGGTGCTTGTCCCGCGCCTCTTGCGGCGTGGCATTGCCCCAGAACAGGTAACCCGCTTCCAGCTCATCCAGCTTGTCGAGGGACACACATATATCAGACAGCACCTGAAACTGCTGCCCGCTCTCCAGCAACCCGCTCAGCTCTCCGTCTCTGTCGCTGAGCTGCTGGTTCAGGCTTGCCAACCGCTCTTCGGCATCGTCAATCTGCCGTTCGAGCTGCAAGCGTCGTAAATCGAAAGAAGTCGTCACGGGCTACACTAACCTTGCGAAGCTTTTTGGTTAACGGCGAGGGAGATCTTGGTGTATCCCACACTCGTACAGACAGACATCAGCGTTTTCAGCACATTAAAGGGCACTTTCTGGTGCGCCATAATGGTGACTTCGCTGTTTTTGGCGATGGCCTCCTCGTTCAGGCCCAGCGCGCTATCCTTGATGGTTTGCAGCTTGATCTTCAGCGGTGTCTCTTTTTCCACACCTTCCGCAAGCACATCCTCGACGCTCATCAACGGCTCACCGCCAATGGTTACCAGGTTTTCACTCACCATCACTACCAGCGTCTCGCGGGGTTTGGCCTCCGCCACAGAATCCGGCAGCACCACCTCCTTGGGAGGCTCCACCACCTGTACGGACGACTGGTTAACCAGCAGGTAGAGCACCAGGATGGTAAATACATCCATCAATGAGGTCAGGTTGAGACCCGGCGCCTTGTTGCGACGGGCCCGATCCATACGTTTTAATCGACGACTGTTCTTCATGGTGCATCGCCCAGTGAAATTTTTGGAAACAGGGGCACCCTGGTCAGCTCTGTCTGGGTCGGATCCTGCGGCGGGATCTCCGCCACCTTCACCGCATCCATAATGTGGATAACGTCTTCGTATTCGATATCCGCCTCCACCAGGATGACCGCATCGTCCTTCTCTTCACCATACTTCTCTTTCAGCGCCCGCAGGCGCTGGGACAGCTCAGCAAAGTTGTGCTTGTCCTCTTCCGTCTTTTCGATGGTGTCGGTAATGCGCTCGCCGTTGGCAATTTCCAGCTTGTCCTTGCGCAGAATCACCTCAATCGTAATCAGTGGCTTGTCGGGCGCCTGGCCCCCGGCAGCCTGCTGCGGCAGGTTGAGTTCCTGGATTGTGATGCGGGAGAACACCGCGGTAATCAGCAGGAACGGGATCAACACCACCATCAGGTTCAGGAACGTGGTGACGTCGATATCCGCCGCATCCTTCTGACGCCGATGACTTCTTCTGGATCTCATGGTTACACCCAACCTGATTTAGAGTTAAGCAGCCTGAGCCAGCTCAGCACGCTTGGCCTTGCGGGAAATGATGTTCAGGGTACGAACCGAGATCATCTCCAGGCTGTCCACAACAGACCCGGCCTTGGAGTTCAGGAAGGAGTGGGTCAGCAGCAGTGGGATTGCGGTAATCAGACCGAATGCCGTGGTGTTCATCGCCACCGAGATACTGGCAGAAAGCAGGTCAGCCTTCTCCGCAGGGTTGGCGTTGGCTACGGCGTTAAACGCGGCGATCAGACCGAGAATCGTACCCAGCAGCCCCAAAAGGGTGGAGATGTTGGCGAACAGTGCTACGGAAGAGATACGCTTCTCCAGGGTCGGGATAAGACCCATCATCTCTTCTTCCATGGCAATCTCGATATCTTCACGGCGACGCACGGTACCCTGCAGCGCCAGGCCAGCTTCCAGCAGGCGGCTGACGGTAGACTTGTCGTCGGATGCAATCTTGCGAGCTGCGTCGAAGTCACCCTTGTTGAGCACTTCCTGCATGCGCTCCCAGGCAGACTTGTTGGCCAGCTCAATACGGGTCAACGTAATAAACCGCTCCACCGCGATTGCCAGACCGACTGCACCGACAATCATGATCGGATACATCCAGAAACCACCCTCTACAAAGAAGGCGACGATAGTGTTAATGAAGCCCATGCAAATTTCCCCTCACGCTCTTGCGTCAGATATTGGTTGAAAACAGACCGGTGTCGCACGGAGCAGAAACCACACCGGACCTTGAAAATCCTATTGCGAACTACGGATATCGAAGTAGTTGAGCTCGCGATTAAAGACCTCTTTGTCCATAGGCCGCAGGGATCCATCCAGCAAACTTTTGGCCGTTAGCCCGGATTCAAAACCGATCTCCGAGCTTTTCCACGGAACGATAAACAGCGACTTGGGAGCCTCGTCATTCCCGACGATGGACATACCCGAAATCTCCTTCACTTCGTTCTTGCCTGAACCCTCCTGACCCAGCGCCGGCGGCGCAAGCAGCAGCAATAATGTGCAAATTGACCAGAACCTGTACATACCTCAGCCCTCCAGCTTGCGCCGCAGTGTTGCCACCCACAGCTTGACGGTCTCATCCTCAGGATGAACTTCGCTGTAGGCTTCATATTCACGAATAGCGCAGGGGGTATCGTTAAGATAGATATCGCAAAGAATGCCGAAATTCATGCGCGCGGGCATGTAATCGGGGTAGCGGGCAACGACTTTTTCATACAGCTGCCGCGCCTCCTGGAAACGTCCCTGACCACGGTAGAACAAGGCCAGCTCGTTGAGCGCGACCGGATGGTTGGGATTGATGGCCAGGGCCTTTTGAAAACTGCTGTCAGCCTGCTCGTTCTTGTCTAGACGACTATAGGCAATAGCAAGATTGATATAGGGGGCAGAATTGTTCGGGGTCTGTTTGGCTACCTTCTCCAGCAGAGTGACTGCCTGAGAGTACTGCTCAGTCTTCATCAGCTCCACCGCCTGGGCGAACTCACGGCGCACCGCCGCATCGATACTGCGGTTCTCGGTGAAATAGATACTGTCGTTTTCACCACTGCTGGCTGGTTTCTGCACGCCGGGAGCACAGGCAACCAACAGGCAAGGCAATAACAGCAGTGACAGGCGCTGCCACCAGCGCCCGGCATTCAGCAGATTATCAGCTTCAGCCCTACTCACAGTCAGGTGCTCCCCATTGGATAATCGACCAATCCCGTACATTTACATCGCATCCATGCATTACATGGTTCTTCTTTTCGTTGCAGCCATTCTCTCTGACTGCACCCATTCAGTCTGTTAACACGCCGACAAATCGCTCAATGCGCCGCAGCTATGTGACAAAAGTTTGATTCAGATCTCGTCGCCACTGGAACTACCCGCTGGCACAGCGTGTCAAATCACCCCGGTGCCGCCCGGCGCCATCTCAGCGGATCCCGCCTCATTGGCCGCAGATTGCGCATCAGCCGGGGCCGGCTCCGGTTGTGACTCTATCGCCTCAGCTTCAGGCACCACCGGCTGGGGCGTCCGGATGATGTAGCGGAAATGGTCTATCGACTCCACCACGCCGGAGTGCTGCTCTTCGCGGGCGTATAGCGCCGGGAAGGTTTCTGCCAGCTTGCCAATACTCTTCTCGATCCACTCGCTGTAGATACCCGCGTAGAGCAGCTCCACGTTTTTCCGGTGCACGGCAATGGCCTTCTCTTCAAACGGGAAGATCTGATCTTCCAGGGCCAGTTCGTACTCTTCCATTTCAAGATCGCTGAGGTTGGTTGGCCGTTCGGAATTGGCCAACGCCCGGCTGAAGTTGAAATAGATCTCGGCGGTATAGAAAGTTGCCGCTGCTGTAACATCCGCAACCTCGTAATCCAGCAGTTTGCTGAAGGCGTTGAGCGCTTTCTTCATCAACGCCTTCTTACGCTCCAGGCTGGGCTTGATGGGCTGGGAGATCTGCACCTCAGCAAACTGATCGAAGTAAGGCTGTGCCAGCACCAAAGATGCCTCCGCCGCCAGGTACTGGGTACGGTCGGTACGGCCGGCACCGGCATCGCGATCGAGGGCCACAATGGTACGCAGCGTGGTGATGTGCTGCTTGCCCTGCCCTTCGGCCAGGTAGACCACGGCCATTTTGTTGTAGATTTCCAGGGCGTTTTCCAGCGGCGCCGGGAATACCTTGACGAAGGTCTTGTAGACCGCCAGCTGCTTGCTGGAACTGCCCGCTTCTTCATAGAGCTCTGCTGCCAGCAACAGGGAGCCGCGACGCACCTCCTCGTCCTGGGATTCAGCATAGATGCGCTCGTATTCGGCACCCGCCAGCTCGGACTGGCCATCAGACTTGTAAACGAAGGCCAGCTTCTTGGTGATCTCCGGCTGCAGCTCATGCCCCGGGAAGCGGGAACGGAAATTCAGCAGCACACCGGTTGCCCGCGCCCAGTCCTGCAGCTCGATCAGGGCAGTGGCGCCATCAAATTCCGCATTGGCGCGAATGGTCGAGGTAGGAGCAAGGACGCCAACCCGCAGGAAGTGATCCGCCGCCACCTGGTAATCACCCGCCTGGTTGGCCAGTTCACCCTGCTTGTAGATAGAAGCGGCAAGGTTATCAAACAGTGCCGGGCGTGAAACGTCGTTGGCCGGTGTCAGGGCCAGCACTTGCTGGTAGCCCTGCTCTGCCTGTGGATAGAGCGCCTGATCGAACGAGCCGTGACCCACCACCAGCCAGGCCGAGCGGCGCAGTTCCACTTCCGCATCCGGATACTGATTGATCAGCTTCTGTGCAGTGGACACCGCCAGCGGGAAGTTCTGCATCTTGTAGAGGTCATCTGCCGCTGCACCCAGCACCACGGTTACCTTGTCATGTTGCGGATAGCGATCCGCAAACATCAATGAGGTATCAACCACCTTCTGCTGGATCGGCGCCTGCCGCTCCACCGGCACAGACTTCAGGTATTCGCGATAGGCGTACACCGCCGCATAACCCGCCGCCGACGACTGGTCGTGCAACGGATAGTTGTACGCTGTGTACTCGTAAGCTTCTGCGGCCTTGCCGAAATCGCGGTTTTCCATCATCAGGTCGGCCATCTGGTAATGGATGGCAGGCGTCTCTTCACCCTGCGGGAAGGTAGCAAGGTAGCGGCGGTACCACACCAACGCCTCGGCGTAGTTGACCACTTTCTCCTTGGCGAAACGCTTATCCTGATAGAGCGCGTGATAGTGACCCGCCAGGTCCTTCAGGTTGCCCTTGAGGAAGCCCACCACTTCGGGGCGACTGTCGATGTCGTTGTGCAGCCAGTACTCGGCATCCAGCGCGTAGGTATCCGCAAACTCCTTCTTGGTCTCGATCACCAGCTGACCAAAGCGGCCCTGATGGTAGATCTCGACCATGCGCATGGCAAAGTGCGGCGAGATTTCAGCAAACGGGTGACCATTGATAAAGGTCTTGTACGCCCCGGCGGCGTCAGCGTAGCGACGCTTGTCCAGGTAGAACTCACCCAGATTGCTGTAGACCTTGTCTTCGTAGTCCCGCGCACCATTGCGGGTAAAGTACTCGGCCACCACTTCCGGTCCGCCAAGGTTGGAGAAAGCCAGGCTGATGACCCGATAGGTATCGTCCACCAATTTGCTGTCGATTGGGTCCAGTTGCTGGTCGAAGTCGTAACCGATGGATACCTTGTAGTCCAGCAGGGCAATAAACTGGTCCAGCGACTCTTCAAACAGGAACTGCTTGTAGTAGCTCCAACCCAGCTTGTAGAGGGACAGCTCGTAGTAGTAGGAGTTTTCCCCTATCGCGACGATGCTCTTATAGGCATCTTCCGCATCGAAGTATTTTTTACGGGAGAAGAAGTACTCGGCGCGACGGAACTGCACCTCGTCCATGTAACGGGAGTCCGGATAGGTGGTGATAAACTGGTTCATCACCCGCATGGCCTCTTCAATCTCGCCCAGCTCCTCGTAGGCGCGGGACATCTGGTACAGCACCTGGTCGTTACGGTCGTAGAGCGGGTATTCAGCCAGCAATTTTTTATAGAGCGTAATCGCCTGACGGGCGTTGGCATTCTCCAGGTCACTGGCGGCGCCCGGGTGATCAGTGAGCCCGGCATCCTCTTCGTGAGCCCTGGTCGCCACCTGACTGGCTCGATCCTCAAAGGCGCGGTCGCTCTCGGAACTGCCACCACCAATGGCTGTGCCGGATGCCATTACCGGCTCACGGGAAGCCAGTTTCGCTGCCTCCGGCTTATCCAGTTGACGCCCTTCGCCGAGCTCAGCGGTACCACCGGCCGCAGGCGCCGGCAGGTCATTTACGTAACCGTACTCTTTCTCCAGCGACAGGTCGGCAATACGGCGAATCGCCTCCGGCGTCATGGCGGATTCCGGTGTCTCCTGCAGGAATACCCGGTAGCTGTCCATGGCCTTATCCAGACCATCCGCGATAGTCGCATCTTCCAGCACCGGGCGAACATTTTTCAGTTCCGCCAGAGTCCCCTGCTGCTGGACACCGGAGCAGGAAGCCAGCAAAGCCGGCAGCCCCAGGGCGGCAATGGTACGGAGATACTTCATAGCACACCCCGGTCTTCAGCGTTGGCTTCCGGCGCAGCTGATTGGCTGGCGTCTGCCGGCGCCTTATCCGGTGAGCCCATGGTGGCCCGGTCGTAGCTTTCGGCCAGCGCAAAACGCGCCTTGACCTGCGCCACTTCCAGCTGCTGACTGCGCTGCAGCAGCTCGCTGATAGCCATCTTTTCGATCATGCGCCCCTGCCGGAGCATAAGAGTCTCGACCGTCTTCATGGATTTTTCTGTCTTGTGACGCAACTGGGCAATGGTCTTGTCATAGCCCTCGTAACTCTGGGTCGCGGCCTGGCGGGAGCGGACAAACTGCTGATAGATGGCGTTCAGGCGCTCGATATCCTTATCCAGTGCCGCCAGATGTTCAAAAGTATCGGTCAGGCGCTGGTCGTATTCGGTGATCCAGACCCAATTCAGATGGCCCTTCAACCTGTCCACCCGCTTCTGGGTCTCGTCACTGCTATTGGCAGGGCTGCGTTCAAATTTGGTCACGGCGTTCATGCCCAGGCGCTCACTGGCGGTAGCCAGAAAGTCAGGGCGCGGGGAGACCAACATGGATTGCAGGCGGGCATGAATGCGGTCCCGCTGCTCCAGACGCAGGTTGATCAGCGAATCCAGCTGGCGGAATTTTTCGTCGATGGTGGGCAGCAGCGGCTCATAGTAGCCACGACGCAGGGCGATGACCTCTTCGTAGGCGCTGTAGTAACGGTCCCACTCTTCCAGCTTCTTACGCAGCTGCTCCAGGTCAAAGTAGTTCTGCAGTGAGGACTGGAAGTCGTGCGACGCCATCAACTCCATCAGGTAGAAGGTTTCCGGCGTTTCCGGCAGCTCCCGCAGACGCACCACCCAATCGGGCACCTGGCGAATCTCTTCACGCACCAACGCCTCAAGGAACTTGCCATCCTGAATGGATTTGACCGACTGATCCAGGCGGTCCAGCTCCTGGTTCATCAATTGTAAAGCGTTGCCATAGCCCAGTGCTGCCTTGCCATACAAGCCAAGCTTGCCGTAGGCGTAGGGAACACCCAGCAAGGCTTCCTGTACAGCAGGGTCGGTGACGTGGCGCTTGCTGAGGATGGTCCATGGCACCAGCGCCTGCTCGTAGTTCTCCGCGGTGGCATTGGCCCAACCCAGTCCACTCAGGGCCTTGTTGGAGTAGAGTCCATCGAGACGCACCCGCTCCAGGAACGGCACTGCCCCCTGGAAGTCGCCGGTATCCATCAGGCGGCTGCCCAACAGCAAGTTGGCCTTGTCACGAATGGCGAGCACTGCCCGGTCGGAGCTGCGGGTACGACCGAGAGACTCCAGGGTGGTTACCGCTTGTGCCGTTTCATCCTGCGCCAGCTGGGACAGGCCCAGATTGTAGAGCGCATAACCTTCGTGCTCATCCGCCCCGCTCAGGGATTGAAAGACTTTCTCTGCATCCTCAAAGCGGCCATTGACCATATAGATCTGACCCTTGAGGTAGGTGATATCGGTCGCCAGCCCTTTTGGCAACGGACCTTCGATACGCTCGATTGCGTGAAAGGCGTTGAGGTTCTGTTCTTTCTGGAAATAGAGCCGGGCCAGGCGGTAGATAGCTTCATTGCGTACTTCGGGGGCGACGTTGCCCTCAATCACGGCCTGAATCGCCCGTCCCGCCTTGCGGTGCATGCGATAAGAGAGCTCAAAATCCCCTACCGAGAACTCAGCATCATTAACATGGTAGTGCAGCTGATCGAGCTCGGGCTCATCGACGCCGTGGTGCAGCTTAAGCTCGGTATCGAGCCGGGAGATTGCTTCGAAATACTCCTGCTGCTGGGCGTAGAACAGGGCCTCACCAAAAAAGGCGTCGCGCTGGGGCCTGGGCTCCGCCGCGGTCAGCTGCTGGGAGCCCAGCAGGCAGAACAGTGCGCAAATCGCTGAAAAACGCATGGGTTACCGATCGGAAAACTGAATACTGTTGGAGCCCAGTGCCGAGCCCAGCAAGCGGATTTCCACAATGCCGGGGCCAACGCCCTTACTGAAGGTATAACTGGCCACTTCGGTAAACTCATTACCCAGACCAGTCAGGCCCTTGAAACCAACCTTGAGAGAGTGCTCGCCGGTGCGCAGGTTGCCGGTGTAGATCCGCTGCAAGCCGCCATTCTGCAGGGCTTCCAGCTCCTTGAAAGAGTAGATATGGTGCGCGACCGGGTTGCCATCGACGGCCACTTCCACCGCATCCACGCGCAGACTGTCTGCCCCTTCCAGCGCCACGAACAGGGATACCTGTGTGTTGGAAGGGTAAAGCAGCTTCTCTTCCAGCAACTTCAACTCCGTGGAGATTGCCAGCACATCCGCCTTGATGTCCTGAACCTGCTCGTCCAGGCCCTTGATTTGCTCTTTGGAAATCTCTTGTGCTGCAACAGGCAGTTGCCACAGACACATCAGCACCAGCAGAGACCATTTGACCGCGATTTTCATAGAATGAAACGAACCCCCAAATGCAATAACTTTCCGGAAAATCGACAGCTACTCTGCCCGCGGCACATGATCGCCAGGGGAAATTACTGTCTGTAAAGCAAAGTTTTGAATTGTTGTACTTTCAGTGAGCCCCAATGAATCTGCCAGCAGACAACCACCGCACGGACAGACGAAGGGAGGATTACAGGAAGAAATTAGCAGAATCGCGGGACATAATGACAGGCAGCGGACAACAACTTTTTCTAAACAGTAACTCGTTCACACAGCCAATCGTACCTGCATCGCGCGTTTTGCGGAACCAGTTTTCCACTCCTGCCCACGCCTTATGCAATTCGCTTTCACACCACTCAGGAAGGACAAAAACCGTACAGGCAAATTAAGCCACACGCACTACCATCGACCACCAGCACCCCGACGTCAGGAGCAGAACTCACCCTTCGCCAGCTTCAGTTCGATATAGGCGTGACGCTTCTCCTCGTACGACTTCATCAACAGATTGAGTTTGCCACGTCGATAAAGTTGACTGGGGCGCTCAGGTAAACCAAACAACTTCCCCTCTCCCATCAACCGGCAGGCAGTCTCATTCAATGACTTCCAGTCCTTGCGATGACGGGAGAACCAGCGCCGTTTCGGGTACCGCAAATTGAACACAACCTGTACAACCTGCCCATCACTGCGCAATACATCCATCCAGCCAACATGGCTCTTCTGCCAGCTGAAGCTGTGCGTCTGCTGGGACGGGTCCCACGGCAGGTTGGTGTAACGCAATTTATTTTTTTCTTCTGGCTGCGCCTGCTTGTTGTTCAGCCAGGCTTCCATCTTCTGCTGCCGATTGGCGCCCACTGATTCGGCGACCAGGGTAAACAGAGAAACTGCGTCGGAGTTGGACATAAACACCAAAAATTAAAAAAGAATGGGACGACACATGCTAATTGGGATATTGCGGCATGACCATAAGCCCGGACAAAGCCGACCGAGAACCAATCCACAGCTTCAGCAGACAACACACTCCGGGGTCGCTGCAATATTCCAATTGGCACAGAGAAAAGAAGAATATTCACAAAGCGGTTATATAATTTGGCCCCGCCCTGAAGAAAGCAGACCCACGGGACCTGGACAAGCGCATAGACTTCCCGGCCTTGAGAGAATCCATGAAATCCCAGGTTAATGCCGCCATGGCCCAACAGCTGACACAGAACGAGTCCCTCAAGGACAACCCCTTCGCTGTGCGAGGTTATGCGTTTGCCGCAAAAATGGTCGACAGCATGGTCGATGTAATCGTGACTCCCGCAGGATGGAGCGCACTGATCACCGAAGGCAATACCAGAGCTGAACCCGCTACCCCCTCGCACGTAACCCATACCGATGCAGCGGCCAAGCGTGTCAACTGGGACGCCGCCAAAAGCAAGGGCTTCACCGGACTGACAGAGTTCACCGTCGAACAGGAAGACGAAAACAGCCACGCACCCATCTACATGATTTGGGAGCTGCAGGGCTTATCCTGGCGACTCATGGACATCGATACGCAGGCAGCGCTGAGCAACAGTACCCGGCAAGTGTCGACCCAAAACCCTTAACACCCACCCAGAATCCAGGCAGTAAAGAACGGACGGCGACAACAGGGTCATCAGCGCCACCCGGCGCACAAAGTCCTGAAGGCATTACTTCTGCACAAGAAGGTCCGGTTCCGCTGTAAGCGGCGGCATTGAGCGGGAACGGCACCAGGAGACAACAGGGGTACAGATACAGCCGTGAAAGGCCGGAAACGGGAAACCCGCCTTCAAAAGACGACACCCAGAAAAGAAAAAGGGCCCAGCATTTCTGCTGAGCCCTTCTCGTATATGGCGCATCCGGGAGGATTCGAACCTCCGACCGCTCGGTTCGTAGCCCTACCCTGAAAACGATTAACCCTTTTATTTCAACAACTTACGGCGCTTACCCACTTCGTACCGCAGTTGAAATATCAATAACTTACGATTAACCCTGTATGAGATTTAGCACAAAATTAGCACACCAACAAAAAGCCCCAGGTGAGATGGTAGCTCGGCCAAATCATTACCTACCCTTTATCGAAACTACGACACCGAAGCAGAATCGACTTCTGTAATAGCCAACAAACCTCTGGCTGAAAACCCACCCGAAAATCATAAATCGATCAAAACGGCTACCAATTAACCAGCCCCCCCCCCCCCCCACTTAAACAGTTTTAGAGTCTTGTTTGGATATTGCCGTCTTCTGACCCCCTGCGGCGAGCACTCCTGTAAGATCAATCCCGGTGCACGCATTCAGGAGCCGGGTCAAAACGCACATGCAGAGCATCCGGACCGCGGCCAACCAGTGCCGCGCCGGTAATTTCCGCGTGCAGATAGTCGGGATCCCAGCGCAGATTCGGCAGTCGATCGATCACGGCGTTAAGGGCCTCTTCCATCTCCTGACGGGACAGGTGCTGTCCCAGGCAAGCGTGGGCACCGGCACCAAAGGCAAAGTGACGCTTCAGCGGGCGGGTGATATCAAAGCGATCCGGATCCTGCCATTGACTGCGGTCGCGGTTTGCCGCCGCCACACAGATATGCAGAATGGAGCCCGCTTTCATTTCCACGCCGCCCAGCACCGTGTCTTTGGCCACATAACGCAAGAACACCGGATCTGTCGGGTACCAGCGGGTAGATTCCTGAATCGCACTGCGCAACAAACTGCGATCATTGCGCAGCAACTCCATTTGCTCAGGGTTATCCAGCAGCGCCATGATGGTAATGCCCAGCTGGCGCCAGGTAGTACCGCCACCAGCGAAGATAATCAGCAGGCAGTAACCCAGAACCTCATCGTCGGTGAGTTTGCGGGTAGAGCCATCTTCTTCGGAAAAATCCGCCGTCACAAACTTACTGATCAGGTCGTCCCTGGGATCTGCACGACGCGCTGCGATAACCCCCAGCATGATTCGCTGAATTTCCTGATTGGCCTCTTCCACCAGCTTTGGGTCCCGCTGCGCGGTTAATTCATGCACCGCCTTGCGCAGCGGCAAGGCCTCTTTCATGTCTACACCAAAGCCGATGGTGACGACGCTGACTGGCAGTGGCGCACACAGATCCAGATTGAGATCGGCACAGCCCTTGTCCACGATGTTCGAGATCAGCTCGTCAACTGCCTGACCAATCCAGTTATCGCTCCACCAGCCCTGGGCAAACGAAGGCTTGAAATAGGGCTTGGAGATATTGCGGGTACGGGTGTGACGGGAGCCGTCCATATTGAGCAAGGAGTCCCCCAGCCGATTTTTCGTCATGTAGTCGTAGACCTTGTTGCTAAAGGTCTCTGCATCCAGAAACGCCTGATTGACCAGATCAAAACTGAACACCGTATAGTGCTCCGGCTCACCGGGAAACAGCTTGCTGAAATGGCCGGGAATTCCCATCAGATCTTCCAGCGCCCCCTTCTGTACCGGCGGCCCCTGCATCAGCTCGAGAATTTTCGGATAGGGATCGGCGCTTACCCAACCCGTGGAAGCCGCTTCTTCGCCAGCGTTAAAAAGCACACCGCGATCATCATCTTTCAGGTTTACCGTCTTTTGGTTCATGGAATTTCCCGCCTTGTTTGTTGCTGGGCCACAGTCTGGCTGTGGAACACGTTTGCTGTTTGTAAGAGAGCTGAGTACAGCTCCTGCCTGCGGGACGCTATTGCGCAGGCTCAAAACCGTCTTTGTCGACGCTGCACTGGGGACAACACCAGTCTTCCGGGACCTCGGACCAGGGAGTGCCCGGAGCAACGCCACTGTCAGGATCGCCCTCGGCCTCATCATAGACATAGCCACAGTACATACAGGTCCACTGTTTACTCTGCTCATTGGTCATAATTACTTTCCTTACAGCGATACCGCTCTGTTGCTTCTGGAGTCAATGGTTCCGACGCACTCGCGGGATCACAGCGACTGCGATCGCCATCAACCCCGCTCCAGTAAATTACGTCGTATTGTTTTGATGCGATCCTGGCTCAGCCCCAGGGTATCGGCGAAGAAAGCGTCCAGTGAGCCATGGACGTCGTCAATCGCACGGAAAGCGCTGTCGAGGTAGTCGGGAGCCACCTGATAGATCGGCAGCAAGGCCTCCGCCTGGAGGCCACCACTCTTTTCCGAATCAAATACCTGTGAACTGCTTTGCCGCGTGACATCCGTCGTGCGGGTGAAGAGCACTTCGCTGAGCAGGTAATCGTCCATGATCACTTTTCGGCCTACGCCCAGCAGCGACAATATCAGCGCACAAGTGACACCGGTGCGATCCTTGCCGCCGCTGCAATGCACCAGCAGAGGCAGAGCACTGTCGCCACTCAGCAACTCGAACACCGACCTGATGCGGGCAATCGCTTGTGGCTCGGTGACCATCTTGCGGTAGAGTTCAATCATGATCTGCCGCGATGCCTCGGCACTGCCGCGCTCCGAGGCCAGCTGCATCACTCCGCCGGTACCGCCCTGATCGTCGAAAAAGGGCAAGTGGTAAAAGCGTGTAGCGCTACCCTCGCACCAGCGGGAGGGTGAACGCTGACACTCGGCCTCTCGTCGCAAGTCACACACCACCCGGATACTCAGTTGTGCCAGCACCTCGAGGTCGGCGCCGGTCAGCGTCGAAAGCCCGGCCGCACGGTACAGCAGCCCGCGCTTGACGCGACCACCGCCGATCACTTCATAGCCACCAAAATCGCGAAAGTTCTTCGCACCCTGCAACGGGACACAACGATCACTGACTGTCAACATGGATCGACGATTAACCTCCAAACCGAAAATCTGTGACTGGGATCATTTAGTTCAACTCAAAGCGCTCAGTGACTTCGGCATAGTACTGACCCAGCTGCTGCAGCCGCAGCAGTGATTGCTCATCACCACGCAGGTACGCATTGAAGAATGTCAGCAACGCATCCCGCGCAATCGCCTTTTGCACATCCGCATCAATCAGCGCCTCTGGCTCGGCGCATCCGCGCAGATTGACCTGCACCTTCCAGCTCTCAAAAAAATGACAGTCCGGGTTGCGGCCATCGGCCATGGCATCATTACCATCGCGGAACCACACGTGCGTGCCATTGTTGATCAAGACTTCGAACTTGGGTGGTTCAACCCTGCTGTAGGCGGCGAACGGCCGGCCAGTCAGGCTGGCAAAGACATCTTTCGACGCTGACAGGAACAAGACCGGGACACTGACCGGTGCGTAACGCACACCCTGCAACCCCAGATCCGACGACAAGGCGGATTGCACCGGATCGCCACCGGCAATCAGGCTGATGGCTTTAATGCGGGGATCACGGGTTTGCGTACCGTAGGCGAGAAAATAACTGGTCACTGCGCCCAGAGAATGGCCTGTGACGCCAATTTTTTCGGCATCGATCAACTGGCTTGTTACCGGATGCTGCAGCAGCTGCCCGATCAGATAGCTGATGTCTGCAGTCTGAGACCGCGTATCACTGACGTCCGGTGCCGGCAGCCGTGCGAATGAATCTCTGGCGGTCAAAGGAAAAGTAGGCGCTGCCACTACGTAGCCATGCTCAACCAGGTATTTCACGGTATGCATATTGTTGCTGGCATAACCGTAAGTTCCATGACCGTAAATCACCAACGGCAGCAAGCAAGGCTTCGAATTACTTTCGCTGGAAGCATCTCTGGACGGGTACCAGACTTGCACATCAAGACGCCTGTCAGACGTCCCCTTGAAGTCATAGGTTGCTTTGGTGCCACGCGTCGGATCGGTAAAGCTCAGTTGCAGCTGCTGAATATCCCCTGCTGACACAATGTCCGGGCTTCGGGCGAGCACAGCCTGCAAGGGAAGCAGCAACCATGCAGCCAACGCTGCGCAGGTGAGGTTCTGTCTGGCGTTTTTCATGCAATCGGATCTCTGTTTTTAGCTCACTGAAGTGGCAGGCGGCATTAACCGGCGGTATTTTCACCGGCATCCCGCGCTCTCTGCAGGCGGCGCGCCGGTGTCTCATTGGGCAGGCGCCGGGAGGCGTACCACAACAGCAGCACCGCAATCGGCACCAGGATCTGCATACTCATCAAGCCGGTTACCAGCGAACCACTCAACACACTGACCTTGCCTGCCCAGTAGGGTCCGGCACCAGCGCCCACCACAATGGCAATCAGGGAAAACGCCGATGCACCGGAACCCCGCATTCTGGGCAGTACCAGATCCTGAGCCAGCGCCGCAAAGGCGCCAGGACTGAGCGAGTGCAGAACACTGTAGATAAAGAACACCACCAGAAAAGTCTGCACATCATCCGCCATCAGCATCACGAACACCGCCGGCACGCCGGTGACAGCGGCAATGATTCCCAGCCACGCTGGCGCCCGCGGATCCACCTGCTTCCAGCGATCCGCCCACAGGCCACCGAGAATCACACCAATGGCAGCGCCGCTGATACTGATACCCCCGATCATTAATCCGATTTCTGTCTTGGACAGGGCAAAGGTGCGGATTACATGGGGCGCCACCCAGAGCTGAATAGCACCACCAATACAGGAAAGCATGGCCGCACCAATGGTCGCTGCGACAAACGTCGGGCACCCAAACGTCAACGCATAGAGCGGCTTATCGTTGTACTTCTGCACCTGTCCCCAGGTAATAATCGCGTAGGCGCCCAGACCAATCGCTGCCCACTGCGCTACATCACCTGACAGCCAGGCCACTGCAGCCGCCAGCAACGCAATCCATACCACGCATTTGAGGTTGCCACGCAGTGCCTGCTTGCCGCCAACCTTGTAAGCCGTTAGCAGGGTAAACGGCGGGATGGCAGCGGCGAACTCACGCACAATAACCCCCAGAGCCGGCCCTTGATGATTGGGGCGACTACCACGGGGCTCCCGTAGCATTAATACCGCCAGCGCCAGCGGTATACCCGGCAGGCCAACGGCCACCAGCGTCGCCTTCCAGCTGGCGATACCACAGGCATTGTCGAAGGGCATACGGGAGCAAAGCACAGGCCATTGATCAATGAACCAGCCACCAATGATCATGGCCAGAGCTGCCCCCATAAATGTGCCGGTGAGGTAGACGCTCAGGGCAATGGAGCGGCGGCGCGCCGGAAAATAATCGGCCAGTAAGGAATGCGAACAGGGGTTGGCGGTCGCCTCACCCACCCCCACACCTATCCGTGCCAGCCCCAGCGTGGTGAAGTTCACGGCGGCACCACCCAGCGCGGTCATCGCCGACCAGATGGTGAGGCCCGCGGCCATCACGGACTGCCGGCGCAGGAAATCCGAAATACGCCCCATGGCGATTCCAACCACGGCATAGAAGACCGCGAACGCCGTTCCCAGCAGAAACCCCAGCTGCGCATCGTCCAGCTCAAGGTCGTGCTTCACCTCCTCCGCCAGAATGGAAAGGATGCTGCGATCGAGGTAATTGAGCAGGTTTGCCAGCGTCAGTACAAACAGCGCGTAGTAGGCGTATTTGGGGATGGTGGGTTTGCTGGCTGCTGCCGGCACATCTGCCACTCGGCTTTCGGTTTCCACGTTGGTGACCCTCCGGTTCGCGGCTGTCTAATCGGCCATCTGCCGCCTGCACAGTTGTCACAATCACTGATCCGGAACCAGTGATTGCAGCAAACGAGCAGCCCGGGCAGAAACCGATGTCGCCTGTTGTTCTTATATAGAGCCTGCGGCTGGCATCACCCACACCGCCCAGACTTAACAGTTCTTTATTTAGAATTATTTACCTAAATAAAGAATAAAGGAGTCTAGCAGCAGTGAGAATTTATCTGCAAGACTTTCCGCACCAGGCGCTGCGATTACCTGCAGTCTCAGCATCGCCATCATCGCCATTGCGGGCTCTGACGCCCCACAAACGGCTACCTCCTGATCGAATCGCCTAAGGAGAAAGGTCGACCTCGGCATAGCACCAGATCACCCAGCCGCCCCGACCATGAAGCATTTCGACGCCAGGGCGCCCGTGCAGCCTTGAGCGCCAGCCTCAATAGCCCTTGACTCCGCCTCAACGCCACAAATATAATTCTATTTGCCGAACTAATGTCTACATATAAGAACTTGTCAGCTGATCAGGCACAACCATTGACACGCTGCCACCAAACCAGACGCGCACCCGGAGGAGACTCGTTATGTCACCAACAACAACAGAACCAGCCGTGATTGATAAAACAGCAGCAGGCTTTACAGCCAATTTCCGCATTGTGGATGCCGACGCACATATCGACCCGCCCCATGAAATGTGGCGCGACTACCTGCCTGCAGAGCTGCGGGACCTTGGCCCGGTCATTGAAGAGGGCGAAGAACACGACTGGATTATTTTTGAAGGCAATCGCCGTCCCGTCCGCATGATCAGCAATCAGGCTGGCAAACAGGGCAAGGACTACAAAATGTTTGGCAAGCGTTCCGAAATGCGCCCGGTGTGGCTGCCGGAAACCCGGCTGACGGATATGGATGCCGACGGTATGGACGCCGCCGTACTGTTCGGCGGCGGTCCTCTGGGCACCAAAAACGACGACCTCTACATCGCCAGTTTTGACGCTTACAACCGCTGGTTGTGGGATTTTTGCAGCAAGGACCGCAAACGCCTGATCCCGGTCGGATATGTGCCCATGCGCGATCTCAACGAAAGCATTGGCATGATCCAGTCACTGGCCAAACTGGGCTTCCGCACCATCAATATCCCGGCGTTTCCGCAGGCCAAGGATGCCGCACGCCTGGGTGGCTTTATGGCTCAGGCCGCCGCACTGACCGGCACCCCAGGCGGCGATCTCGCCTATACCGATCCCGAATTCGACCGCCTGTGGCAAGTGGTGACCGACCTCGATATCACCTTGACCATGCATCTCGGCGGACGCATCCCGCGCTTTGGGGACAAGCAGCATTTCCTGCCCGACCTGGTGATGAGCAAGACAGCCATGGCCGAGCCGGTCGCCATCATGATCTACGGCGGCGTCTTTCAGCGCTTCCCCAAACTGCGGCTGGCCATAGTCGAAAGCGGTGTGGGCTGGATGGCATGGATGGCGGAATACATGGACAGAACTTGGGAGCGTCAGCGCTTCTGGACTGACAGTCCCCTGACCGAGAAGCCCAGCTTCTTTATGGACCAGAATATTTACGCCTCCTTTATTCATGACCGCGTAGGTATCCTCAACCGCAACGAGCCGGGCGGTAAAAATATTATGTGGTCGTCCGACTACCCGCACTCGGAAACCACGTTCCCACACTCACTGAAGGTCATCAAACGCGACTTCGACGGTATTCCGCAGGCGGATATCGACCAGATCGTTTGCAAACGCGCACAACGACTCTACGGTATCGACTGATACCTCTCCCGATCAGCCATCACTTTCCCGGCTGTTGCAGGCCCTCCTCATGCCTGCAGCAGCCGGGCTTTTATTCCCAATGCTGTCCTGAGGAACTCCAATTCATGAACAGTGATAACGATATCTTTGCCGGCGTTCGTGTCGTCGAACTGGCGCAGTGGGTGTTTGTGCCTGTCGCCGGCGCTTTGCTCGCGGACTGGGGCGCCGATGTGGTCCGGGTCGAAAAGCCTGATGGCGATCCCTACCGTGGTCTGGCCACTCAGGGCATTGGTACCGACGGCGGCAAAGTAAATTTGTCCATCGCCCTGGCCAATCGCAACAAACGCTCTCTCGCCATTGACCTGAAAAGCCAGGAAGGCCTCGAGGTACTGCACAAGCTGCTGGAAAGTGCCGATGTCTTCCTTACCAATGTGCGCCCCGGTGCACTGCGCCGCCTGGGCCTCGATGCCGACCAGGTATCCGCACGCTATCCGCAACTGGTTTATGCCCGCGGGCATGGCTTCGGTGTGCGCGGGCCGGACGCCGACCAGCCCGGCTATGACGCTTCCGCATTTTTTGCCCGCGGAGGGCTGGCCGACGCTCTGACCCCACCGGACCGGGAGTACCCGATCAGCCAACGCGGGGCGATGGGTGACCGCAACGCGGCGATGGCTCTGGCCTTTGGTATTGCCGGCGCACTGCTGAAACGCACCACCACCGGCAAGGGTTCCATCGTCGATGTCTCCCTGCTGGCAACGGCCATGTGGACCCTCTCTTCCGACCTCCTCAGCGTGCTGCAGGGAGCGGACGTGCCACGCCCCACAGATCGTAGCCAGACCACAAACCCGCTGACCAGCACCTACCGCACCTGGGATGGCCGTTTTATTCAGCTCGTATTTATCGAAGGCGATCGCTACTGGCCATCACTCTGCCGGGCTCTGCAACGGGAGGATCTGATCGACGACCCACGCTTCAACAGTCTCGCGGCGCGCAAGGAGAATGCCAGCGCCTGCGTGGCCACCCTCGACGAGGAGTTTGGCAAACGCAGCTTCGTTGAATGCAAGGCACTGCTCGGCGACATTGATGCCCCCTGGGCCCCGATACAGCGGGTGGATGAACTGCTCGATGATCCACAGGTGATTGCCAACCACTACATCGGTGAAGTGACTGATGACAACGGCGAGTTTGCCTATCGCCTGCCTGCGGTACCGGTGCAGTTCAACGGCAAGCCCCCCGTCCTGCAACGGGCTCCCGAGCTGGGTGAACACACAGAGTTAATACTCATGGAACTGGGCTACGAGTGGGATACCATAGCCGGACTACAGGAACGAAAAATCATTCCCTGACCACCACTCGCCCGCTAACGCGGGCGTGCTTTTTTCAGCGTCCCACAAATAACAACAAGGAGAGAGTCATGCCAACCTGCAAGTTGACCGAACTGCCTGCCGGCGGTGACAACAATCGCTGGCCGCTGTGCGGCAAAGGTTTTCGCTCTACCAAATGGGGTGATATGGAGGTGGGTTTCACCACTGCCGGCCCCAGCAGCGCTGCACCTACCTACGCGCTGCTGCCCGGTGGCGTGTGCATGTGCCCGCATTACGGCTACGTCTTTAAAGGACGCATCCGCTGCGTCTACCCCGGCAGCGACTGGCCCGACGAGGTGGCCGAGGCCGGTGATGTCTATTTTTTCCGCGCCGGGCATCACCTCATTTATGAAGAGGCCACAGAGGCGCTGGAGCTGAATCCGGCAGATGCACTGCAGGTACTGATGGACAATGTGGAGGCCTTTGCCAGACAACAACTGGAAAAGCACCCACAGTGACATCAGAAGCTGTGGCGTTTTAGCGCGGACGGTAGACCGGTACGGTCATACCGTTGTCCTGTCTGAGCATGAGCGGCTGCAGGCGCATACCCACCTGCAGCTGGTCCGGCGGGCACTCGATCACGTTGGTGTGAAACATGGGCCCCTGATCCAGCTTCACCACACCAACGACATAGGGCGCCTTGTCTTTCCAGGCAGAAGACATCACCTTGTGCATCACCGTGTAGGTGTACAACTCACCCTCTCCGGAGACCTCAACCCACGCCATTGCGGTATCGCCATGCTCGATGCAGCGGCTGGCGGGCCAGTAATGGCGATCACAACAGCCACAACGATGCAGCAGAAAACGGTTGTTGCGACACGCTTCCCAGAAAGGCATATCGGCGGGATCCCCGCCCAGCTGCCTTACCATCGCCAGCAAATCTTCCGATGACCGGGTATCTGCGTTCTTCTCCACGATGCTGTTCTCTCCGGACTTGTCGCTCATGGGTTATTTCCCAAAATCAGGGAGGCGTGCGCCCAGGTATTTTGCACACCCGCATTCATACCATGGCCGCTGACCAGTGCCGTATTGGCCCTTTTCAGTTGCCCCTCACCCGCCTGCCCCCGCAGCTGCAGCACGGACTCCATGATCCCGGTGAAACCGGTGGTGTAGTAGCCGGAAATCTGCCCACCTCCGGTATTGGTCGGCATCAAGCCGTCGGGGCCGGCACCACCGTCGGCGTAAAACGGGCCGCCCTGCCCCTCCGGGACAACCCCGTAGGCCTCAAGCTGCATCAGCGGTGAAATAGTGAATGGGTCATAGAGCTGTGCCATGTCAATATCCGCCAGCGTCATGCCCGCCTGACGGAAGGCGCGCTCTTTCGCCGGTGCAATATTGTCGTGATTTTCGAACACCAGCCCCCTGTGCCAGTTGACAATGTTGTGACCGGTTCCGCCCCCCAGAATAAACACCGGCTGGTCGTGCAGCTGCCGCGCACGCTCGGCGGTAGTCACCAGCACGGCGACGCCGCCGTCGGTGTCGCGCGTGCAATCCAGACGCCGGAACGGATCGGCAATCATGGGCGAAGCCTGATGATCTGCAAGGGTGATGGGTTTGCCATAACCGACCGCTTCCGGGCGCTTCAGCGCGTAATTGCGCTGGGTTACGGCCACCGCACCAAGGTGTTCAGAGGTCGTGCCATACAGATACATGTGGCGCCGCGCGTGCAGCGCGTGGGTCGCCACCGGTCCCATCATGCCGTAGAGCATCGGGTAGCCGTAGCCATAGGCCCCCAGCGGCTGACCGCCACGGGACGAGCGGACCGATTGGGCCTGACCGTAGACACAGGCCACCATCTCGGCCTGTCCACTGAGAATCATGCCCACGGCAGTCAGAATACTGAACACCGGGGTTGCCCCTCCGGTCATCATCGACACGGAGAAGTTCGGCGACAAACCCATGTAGCGCAGATCTTCCCGATCTATATAGGTATGGATGTAACCATCAATGGCATCGCGGCCGAGACCGGCGTCGGCCAGCGCCAAATCCACTGCCCGGGCCCGCAATTCGCGGCTCTCAAACCCCAGCTCCAGTCCCTGCCCGGTCATGCCGAAACCAACAATCGCACACTGAGCTCTCATACTCTCCGACAACTCCCGTTTCTTTCTGTCTGCCTGTCTGCCTGTCTGCCGTGTCATACAGCCTGCTGCCCGCTTCATCGTGCAGCCTGTTTTGTGCTGGATAGCCACCGTATCGGCACCAATATACTCCCAGCCGCCTTTAAATCAAGTAAAAATACTGTATTTAGAACTTTATGCTTTTATTATGAATATTTTAACAGTTACAAAGTAATGCCAGGCCCGCCTGAAAACTCCGGACTGCAAATACAAACCTTTAAACCACTAGCGCTTATGCAACTTACAGCGAGCCTTCGCCCTGAAGAAATAAGTTCTTATATTTGACTTTATATTCTGTATATAGAATTATATTGCCAGCCAGACCCTCCGCATCCGCTTCGGGGCACGGCACCACAGAACCGTACAAACGCAGCGCGCTCGTCACCCCTGACCGGGGGCGCGGGCAAGCCACGTATAACCAACAGCACACAGGTGAGAGAAATGGCACGCTATCTGTTACTGGCCATGAATGGCCCAACTTCCGGCGCAGGCGATGAAGAGGCCTACCACGCATGGTACCGGGACGAACACTTACCGGACTTCAGGGAGATGGAAGAGGTGGTCTCAGCCCGACGCTTTAAAACCCTGCGTGGCAACGTGCCAGGCATGGAGCAGCCGTGGCCTTTTGTCACCGCCTATGAGATTGAAACCGACGACTTCGCGGGCTTTTCCGGCAAGCTGGCCGAAAAAATGAAGAGCTTTGCGCCGACCCTGGATCGCGCCACCTCCGGCCACCTGATGACCATTCAGCTGAGCGACGATTAAAACCGCCATCAGCGTCAGACACTGACACAACGATAGAGATAACAATGAACGCTGTCGCAAGGGAGCAGACCATGCCACACGCTTTACAGACTTTCCTTCCCACAGAGGTCCACGCGGACATTCCCGAAACCCTGATTGCCGCCACCGACAGCGCCTGGCTGGAACAGGTACTGGCACCGTTATCCGGTGGTGCAAAAGTTGAGTCCGTGGAATTGACCGATGTGATTAAGGCCATGGCCGCCAAGGTACGCCTGGCCGTCACCTTTGCCGGCGAACCGGCCACCACCTACCACCTCTGCCTCAAGGGTTTCCTGGATCATGACCTGCCCGGTGGAGCTGGCGGCCTTACCACGCTGCGCGAAGCCGACTTCTACCTGAAGATAGCCCCGCACCTGGCCATGGAAACACCGCACTGCCCCATCGTGGTCACCCAACGGGATAAACAACAGTGCGTGTTCGTCATGGAAGACATGATTCACGCCGGCACACATTTCTTTAACGCACTGGAACCGTTCAACGTCGACCAGACAGCAGAAACACTGGAGCAACTGGCACGGCTGCACGTTGCAAGTCCGCTGCTCAGGGAACACGACTGGATTCCCTGCCGTATTGAAGCCGTGGCCGGGACACAGTACCTGACGCCGGAACGTCTTCAGGAACTGATGCTGGATGAAAGACGCGGTAATCTTCCGGAAGCGGTACTGAGTGCAGAGAGATTGTTGCTGGGGCTGAAACAACTGGCCCGCTGGAATGCCGACCAGCCACAAACCCTGCTCCACGGAGACTGTCACCCAGGCAACGTCTATCGCACCGCTGCCGGTAAGCTGGGTTTCACCGACTGGCAACTGATCCAGCGCGGTCACTGGAGCCTGGATGTGGCCTACCACCTTGCCTCGGTGTTACCGGAGGCTGTGGCCGAACAACATGAGGCACAGCTGCTGAAACACTATCTTGAAGCGGTACAAAAGCACGGCGGCAACGCCGTGGATTTCGATACCGCCTGGCTGGACTACCGTCGCGCCCAGGTCTATGGCTACTACCAGTGGGCCATCACCCAACGCGTGCACCCACCCATTACCCATCAGGCGTTCAGGCGTCTGGGCGCCGCCGTTGCCCGACACGGCAGTTATGAACTGCTGGCCCAGCAGCGGCTTTGACCAGCCAAATTACTGAGGGCCGACAGATGGAAACGCCCCGACACTAACGCTGCTGTCAGCGTTAGTGCGGAAGGTAAAACACCGCATGAGTGTTTTACCCTCCAGAACCACCCCATCCATCCGTTAATCCGCGACACGCACCAACAGCTTCCCGATGTAGGGGTTGTTACCGAAAATACCCACAAACGCCTGCGGCGCATTTTCAATGCCATCGACAACGGCTTCCGGGTGCTGCAGTTGACCCGAACGGATCCAGCCAGCGATATCTTCCAACGCCTGCTGCCCGCCCACCATCTGACCGTGAAAGCCGCGCACCTCCAGGCCCTTGGACATAATGGTACGCATGAAGCCGGGCAGATGATCCGGCCCCGGTCCTTCCATACCGACACCGTAATAGGCGATATAACCACACACCGGCATACGCGCTCCGTATTTCAGCAGCGGCAGCACCGTCAGCGTCACCGCTCCTCCCACGTTGTCGACATAGACATCAATGCCCTCCGGACAGGCCGCGGCCAGCTGCTGGGCAAAATCATCGGCCTTGTAGTTCACACAGGCATCCAGCCCCAGCTCCAGCAAGGCCGCACACTTGTCCGCGCCACCGGCGATTCCGACAACCCGCGCGCCAAGAATCTTGCCGATCTGTGCCGCGGTTGAACCGACCATGCCACCGGCAGCAGAGATCACCACGGTCTCCCCAGCCTTCACTCTGCCGATACCGATCATGCAGGCATGCGCCGTTTGTCCGGGCATCCCCATAACCCCCACGGCAGTTGATATCGGTGCCCTGGTGGCATCAATTTTTCGCAGTGGTACACGCGCCGGGTCCACTGCCGCGTATTCAGTCCAACCTGTGCGGCCTTCAACAACATCGCCCACGGTGAAATCGCTGTTGCGCGATTCGACCACCCGCGCAACAGCACCGCCATAAATGACCTCGCCTGGCTCCACGTGCGCGCGACCGGTGATGGTCACTGGATCCAGAGCAAAGCGAATCAATGGATCCAATGATAACCAGAGGGTTTCGAGTAACACCTCGCCCTCTGCCACGACCGGCATGGCGACTTCCACTACCGCGAAGTCACTCACTTGTGGCTCGCCCTGTGGGTAAGAATTCAGAATCACTTGTTTCATAGGCTTTCACATCTTTATTGGTTATGGTCGGGGTCTGCTCTGCACCATCAATACGAACAGCCGCAGGGGCGTCGCACGAAAATCAGCACAAACAATCAAGTTCTTTATTTAGAATAACTTTATAGTATTTGGAACTCAATAGCACACAGTGCCGAGATTCACCCTGCACGGCAGCCGGCCAGGTTTAAGCCGATCAAGCAGTGCAAAATCAGCGTCAATTACAGCTGTGCCGTCCTATTGACGCTCTACCCCAAAAGGACTAATGTTCGCGAAACAGTTCGAAATAGCGAAATCCTCATGTCCAAAACACCTCCCGGCGTCAAACGCGTTGTCGCCGTGCTCAATTTTTTTGCCGAACACCCGGGCCAGTCGTTTAACTTTACCGATATTGTGAAAGCCCTAGATCTGGGACGGGCCACTTGCCACTCGCTGCTGGCCGGGCTGGTTGAAGCGCAATACCTCTATCGCAACACGGACAAGACCTACGTCATCGGCCCGGCGCTGGCCGCCGTCGGTCGCATCGCCAGCGAACAGTTCTCTCCCCAGCAAGTTGCGCAGCCGGAACTGCGGGATCTCTCTGACGAATGCCGTGCAGTCGCATCAGCGGTTTACCGCGATCAGGGCATGGCTGTCATTAAACTCAGGGCGGGCTCCGGGTCACATCTGGGCTGGACGATACCCCAAGGGTCTTCGCTGCCTCTGCGCGCACCTTTCGCCGGTGCTTTTTTTGCGGCCTCCAAACCCTACGACATTGATAAGTGGCTGGACCAGCTCTCGCCGAAGCCCTCCGAGCAGGAGCGTGACGAACTGCTGACGAGCATCGGATTCACCAAAGAGCACGGCTACACCTTTGGCGTCGTCAATCGTGATGTAAAAACCGATCTGAAAGCACCGGAAGCGGCGTTTATCGGCGAGCAATCTGAATACCCCATCATGATTTCACACGAGCTCGATACCGAGGCCACTTACCATCTGGCCTTTATCACCTCTCCGGTCTTTAACCTGAACCATGAAGTGGAGTTTGTCCTCAACCTGTCGGGCTTCAAGAACGCCCGCTCCGGCGCCGAAGTCGCGGAGATGGGTGCCAGGCTGCGTGATGCCGCAGAGCGCATTACTTACTACATCAATGGACGACGCGATCCCTACCCGTTCCCGGCCAAGGCCTGATCTACAGAAGGCCTGCGCCCTGCGGGCCTTCTGCTCCTCTCCCCTTCCTTTCTTTTCTGTAGCTGCGTCACCGCCTGAGTGCGGTGCACCCGCATCGCCCCCTCTCGCGCCTGACACGCCGGGGTAACCCCTCAACGCCACCCACCACCTGCAACACCAGGAGAGCGCTGCACGCAGCGCCTTTTTCCTGCCCGCCTGCTGACTTTTCCTCGCTCTCCGCATTGACAGGAGCCGCCCCAGACCTTATAAATATCACAATAAAGAAAAATAGTTCCAAATAGAGAACATTATGGCTAATCAATTTGAATACAGCGGTTTCATCGACAATCAATTCATCACTGGCGAAGGCGCCGCCTTTGACATTGAAAACCCCTCGTCCGGCAGCGTGTTCGCACGCCTCAAAGGCCTCTCGGTTGCACAAACACGGGACGCCATCGCGGCGGCCCGTCGCGCCTTTGATTGCGGCGACTGGGCTACCCAGCCCGCCATCCAGCGCATTGCCTTGCTGCGACGTTTTATCGAGTGCCTGCAGGCCAACAGTCAGGAGCTGTCACATCTGGTGATGCAGGAGACCGGCTGCCCCGGGCACACCGGGGTCATGCACGCACAGGTAAACACGCCGCTCAAGCAGGCGACTGACATTCTGGAGCTGTACCGCTCCCTGCCCGAGCTCGAAGAAAACCCTCTGCCGCTGCACGAACGCGTCACGCCCATGGGACAGTCGGTACAGAGCCTGCGCCGCTATACCCCGGTCGGTGTAGTCGCAGCGGTGGCCGCCTACAACATGCCGTTTTACACGGCGCTGTGGAAAGTGTTGCCAGCGCTGGTGGCGGGCAACACTGTGGTGCTGCGCCCCAACCCCCTGACACCGCTAAGCGCTATGGCCTTTGCCCAGGCAGCGCTTGACGCCGGGCTGCCGGCCGGGGTCCTCAACGTGGTTATCGAAGCGGGCGCCGACGGCGCTCAACTGCTGACCACGGAGCCTGCGGTCGACATGGTTGCCTTTACCGGTTCCAGCCACGTAGGCAGCCAGGTAATGGCGCAATCGGCGGCCACCATGAAACGTCTGCAACTGGAACTGGGGGGCAAATCTGCCCAGATTTTCCTCCCAAGTGCCATCGACAAGGCTGTCATCGCACCACTGGCCGTGTGTGCCGCTCACGCTGGACAAGGTTGTGCACTGGGAACACGAATTTTTGTACCGGAAGCGCACAAGGCGGAACTCCTCGACAAGATGACAGCGGCCATCAAATCCCTGCGCGTTGGCCGCTCCGACGACCCGCAAACCCAGGTGGGCCCGGTGATTAACGCCACGGCTGTCGAGCGTTGCGAGCGTATCGTCGCCGCAGCCGTCGAAGGGGGCGCACGCGTCCTGGCGGGGGGACAACGTCCGGACCACCTGGACTCGGGCTACTACTTTGAACCCACCCTGCTGGACGTCCCGGATAACCGCAACGCGGCGGCGCAGCAGGAAGTCTTCGGACCGGTCGTCGCGGTGATCGGTTATCGCGATATCGATCACGCCATCGCCATGGCCAACGATTCCGACTTCGGTCTGTCCGGCTATGTTTTCAGCAATGACGTGCGCGAAGCACTGAGCGTGGCTACCCGCATCAAGAGCGGCACCGTCAACGTTAACGCCAGTGTGTTCAGCGCCTACGCGTCCTCCGGTGGACAACGGATGAGCGGTGTCGGCCGGGAGCGCGGCGCAGAAGGGTTACGTATCTATCAACAGGTCACCTGCCTGAATATCGGAGGATAATAAAATGAAAGGTTTGATCGAAGGTAAAGTAGCCATTATTACTGGAGCGGGCTCGGGTGTGGGCCGTGCAGCCGCGCAGCTGTTTGCCGAACACGGCGCGAAAATTGTCGCCGCCGATGTGGATATGGACGCAGCGGAAGAGACCGTCGCCCGTGTACGCGCGGCCGGCAGTGAAGCCATCGCGGTGTTCTGCAATGTGGCAGAGCGGCAGTCGGTTGACGATATGGTGGCCGCCGCCGTCTCAAGCTTTGGACGCCTGGACATTATGTACAACAACGTCGGCGTCAGTATCGTGCCCAAACCGGGTGACCCCCTGAAATCCCTCATCACCACCGACGACGCGGACATTAACCGCCTGCAAGGCATTAACGTCAATGGTGTTATCTACGGCTGTCAGGCCGCCATCAGGCAATTCCAGGCTCAGGGCGGCGACCCCGGCGTCATTGTCAACACCGCATCGGTATCTGGCCTTATCGGGTATGGCGGTGTCATCTACGGTGCCACCAAAGGTGCCGTGGTGAACTTTACCCGCACGCTGGCTCTGGAAGTTGCCGCGCAGGGGATTCGTGTTAACTCCGTGTGCCCAGCCGGCATGCCCACCAATTTTATGGGCAAGGGCTTTGCTGAAAACGAGCGGGTCAAACAAAGCATGGGCGCCGCCCACCCCCTGGGGCATCCCATTGACCCCACCGATTGCGCCAATGCCGCCCTGTTTCTCGCCTCGTCCATGGCGGCCAATATCACCGGCGTCAATTTGCCGGTAGACGGCGGCCTGTCTGCCGGCATTCCGCCGCGCTGGGGCTGACAGCTGGAGCCGCAGACAGATGGTGACCACCATGAATAGCTCACCGGTGATGCTGATCACCGGTGGCACGGGCTCTATCGGTCGAGAGATTGCGAGGCAGGCACTGGCGGCAGGCTGGGCCGTGATTATCCAGGGCCGCAGGCAGACGTCGGTTGACGACTGCCTTGCCGCACTGACATCGACACATGCTGACAGACCGCTGGCCGGCGTGTGTGCCGACATTCGTGACAACGGGGCCATTACCGATTTGGTCGCACAAGCGGCCGGCAAGTTTCAGCGCCTTGATGCGGTAGTCGACTGTCTGGCGACCGGACCGGCCCACGGCACCATAACCGGTCCGTTTGCCGCTACCACGCCGGAGGTCTATTCCGAGTTGCTCCATGACTCTGTCTCTTACCTGCAACGACTGGCCCACGCCGCCCTGCCCTGGCTGGTGGCCAGTGGTGGCTGCCTGATCAGCTTTATCTCGGACTCTGGCCTGTACCCGGCGCGCAACCAGTCACTGATTGCCAGTGCCCGCGCTGCAAGCGTGGGCTTTATCCGCAACTTTGCCCTCGACGCCGCCCGTGAAGGCGTCCGCGCTCACTGTATTTCCCTCAGTTATGTGCTGGAAACCCGCACCTCTGAGCGACTGCAACAGGCCGCATCGGGGCGGCTACAGAACGCACAGAAGCGGGCCGGACTCGGCCTGCCCACCCCACAGGATATCGCCCCTACCGTACTGTTCCTGTGCGGCGCCGGTGCACGGCGCATCACCGGGCAGGTGATCAGTATCAATGGCGGACTGAATACCTGATCGGCGTCCACCGACCCGGCCGCAACCACTCAGAACCGAAAAACAACCCAAAAAGGATTGACATCCCTTTTACAAACAAATGAAAATGCAGACTCTTTATTCCGTATTTAGACTTTTAGTTCAATATAAATAAAACCCATGCCCGAGCATGGCGCTTACAGGCTGCAGTGGCCACTGCCCGGACACATAACAATAACGGCAATCCAAAGAGGGAAGCTCCTCATGACAGTGATACAACAGTACCCATCCGCACCCCAATCGTTGCACCGGCTCCAGACCAGACTTTGCACAGGCAAGTCACTACTCGCCATGGCTATTATGACGGCTGCCTGTGGCAGCGTATCCGGCGCTATAGCACAGGATTCTGGGCCGGCGACGCCCAAACAGGAACGTTCACGCGCCCTTGAAGAAGTCGTTGTCACTGCCCGCCGCCGGGAGGAGAACCTGCAGGAGGTTCCCATCTCCATGACGGTGATGAGCCAGCAGCAACTGAGCAACGCCAACATCAACAGTGGTACCGATCTGGCGACTTACACCCCCTCGCTGCAAACCAACAACCGTTTTGGCTCTGATGCGGCCACCTTTTCGATTCGCGGCTTTACTCAAGAGCTGCGCACCACCGCTTCAGTGGGCGTCTACTTTGCCGAAGTGGTCTCCGCCCGCGGCGCCAATACATCGTCCAGTGGCGACGGTGCCGGCCCCGGCGACTTTTTCGACCTGGAAAACGTTCAGGTTCTGAAAGGCCCACAGGGAACACTGTTTGGCCGTAACACGACTGGTGGTGCCATTCTGCTGACGCCCAAGCGGCCAACCGAAGAGCGCGATGGTTATCTGGAAGTATCGGCCGGCAACTACGATATGCAACGTGTGCAGGGAGCGGTTAATCTCCCGGTCACGGAGGATTTCCTGCTGCGTGTGGGTGTGGATCACCAGCAACGTGACGGCCATCTGGAGAACAAGTCCGGTATTGGCCCGGATGATTTCGCCAATATCGATTACACCGCCGTTCGCCTGAGCGCGCTGTGGAATATTACCGACACACTGGAAAACTACACCATCATCAAGGCTTCTGAATCAGAGAATAACAACACCCCGGGTTCCATTTTCGAGTGTAATCCCAATGCCGGTGGCCTCGGCGTCTTCTTTGCCCGGATGTGTGCAGGGGATCTGGCCAACCGTGAAGCTGTGGGCGCAGACGGCTTCTACGATGTGTGGAGCAACATGGAGGAACCCACCAGCGAGATTGAGCAATGGCAAGTCATTAACACCACCACCTGGGAGCTCAACGACAACATAACCGCCAAAAATATTCTCTCCTACGCTGAAACCGAAACCCGCTACGAGAGCATGGTATACGGCACCAATTTCCGCCTGAATACCATCACCCCCTTACTGCCACTGAACGACCAGGAAGTGATCTTTGCCATGGCCGGTCTTGCCAACGGCGTTAACCAGTCGGCCTCCAAAACTTTTGTTGAAGAGTTTCAGTTGCAGGGTACAGCGTTCGATGAGCGCCTGACTTGGCAAGCGGGTCTCTACTATGAAAAGACTGAGCCGACCGAAGATTACGGTTCCCAGAACCCCGGCTCCATCAGCTGTGATCGCGCCACCATCAAAGACCCTGACCCGGCTAACTGGCGCTGTAACGATTCACTGGCCACCTTTTTGCCCTTCACTTACTACGGCAGCATGGGTAGTCAGGTCGGCGGTGTTACCTATGAAAACAAGGCCATCTTTGCCCAGGGCACCTACGACCTGACTGATCAGTTCAGCCTCACACTTGGCTTGCGTTACACCGACGATACAGCCGAGGGCCATGTGGTCAGTACCCGTGCGAGCTTCCCGGGGGATCGTCTGAACGACTTGTATTTTGCGCCTGACATGGTGGAATCGATTACCCGTACCCCCGAGTCCCATAGTGAAGAGCCTACCTGGGTGCTGGGCATCGACTACAAACCTAACGACGATACCCTGCTCTATGCCAAGTACACCCGCGGCTATCGTCAGGGCGGTGTCAACCTAGCCAGTGAAGAACCCATCAATGTCCACGGACCAGAGCAGGTCGACACCTACGAGCTGGGTAGCAAACTCACCTTTGACGGATTTATCAGTGGTACTCTGAACGTCTCGGCCTTCTACAACGACTTTACCGACCAGCAGCTGCAGCTCGGCTACTTCAGTAGCAGTGGTGCCGGGACTACCGCAGTCATCAACGCCGGTTCATCCACCATCCAGGGTGTCGAGATCGAAGCCAATCTATTACTGACCGACAATCTGTCGCTGTTGGCAAGCTACACCTATCTCGACACGAAGGTGGACGAGATTAACTTCCCGGATTTGCAGGCTATGGGTATCAGCCCCTTCCCCGCTTCACCCACTGCGGCTGAAGGTGAGTCCCTGCCCTTCGCACCACAAAATCAGCTGGTGGCCACCCTCAGTTACCACCTGCCCATCGATGAGAGTCTGGGTGATATGAGTGTGTCCGCGACCTATACCTATTCAGATGACTATACCAGCGCATCAGAGTCGATCACCCAATCTCCGTATGCGCGATTGGACTCTTACGAGCTGGTGAACTTCAACCTGAACTGGGCGGAAATTGGCGGCAGTGCGTTTGACCTGTCCATGTTTGTGACCAATGCCTTCGATGAAGAGTACATCACTTTCGCCACCGGTAACTGGTCATCACTGGGACTGGATTCCGGTCAGGTGGGCACGCCACGTATGTACGGTGCCCGCGTGCGTTACAACTTTTAAGCACCCGCTAATTGCTCCAGCTTTGCCCGCCATACGGCGGGCATTTTTTCGCCCGCGATTTTGTGCCCCGGGCGCACTGTCGCCACTAACGAACATTCGACCATCAACACTGAGCCAGTCCGGAACGGATTCGATCAGGGACCAAACACAGAGACAGACCAATGACACATAAAAAAAGGGGGAGACTTCCGTCTCCCCCTTTTTTATATCCGTACATCTCTCAACTGCAGAACATCGCCTTGACGGCAGGCACGTCCACTTTCATGGAGGGCGTGCGCGGTAAGACGCTGACAATTTTCCAGGTCGCCGGAATATAGGTCGCCGGCACATGGCGGCGCAGGTCCGCTTCCAGATCGGCGACACTGACGCCCGCTGCGGGCTCCTTCAGAACCACCGCTGCGGCCGGCACCTGCCCTAATCTGGGATCGGGGATCGCCACCACCGATGCCATGGCCACCTGCGGATTGTTCAGCAGCCCGGCCTCAATAGTGGACGGTAACAACTTAAAACCACCGCGGATAATGGCGCCGTCAACGCGCCCGCGCAAAAACAGAAAGCCATCGCTGTCGATAACCCCAAGATCCGAGGTTCTTATCCAGTCCGGCCCCATGCGGCAGGAGACCACTTCCAGCAGCCCCTCCTCACCCGCTGGCAACTCGCTGCCACTCTCCGGATCGATGACGCGTACCGCCATACCTTCGAACGGCTTACCCACTGAACCCAACTTGGACTTGCCAAACTCCCGCCACAACTCCGGCGTCATACGTGTTACCGGGCCACCAAATTCAGTCGCACCGTAGGAGAGCAGGATGGGAATGCCGTAACGCTCTTCAAACTCGGCCTGTACCGCCGGATCCAGAGGCGCCGCACCGGCCCCCATAATATCAATGGAAGCCAGATCCTCGCGGGCAATCCCGGCATCCAGAACCATCTTGTAGCCCGCCGGTGGCAGACCAAACGCGTGCGGCTGGTACTTCTTCACAAAGTCCAGCCAAGCGTCGAGGTTAAAGCGGTCCAGCAGCACAATCGGCGCCGCGTTAATCAGCGGCGGCAGGGTGGCATAGAGCCCGGAGATGTTGCTGACCGGAAAGTAGAGCAGCGTCGGCTGCATGGATTCCTGACCGCTGCCGGCGCCAGGCACGCTGGTGTAGTAGGTGCCCACCGTTTCATAGCTCAGTGCAAACGGCTTGGGCGTCCCGGTGGTGCCACTGGTCAACAGAATCACCTGTGGCTCCAGCGCAGGGTCCGACTCTGAAACTGACTGCTCAAAACCCGGCAGAGCGCTCGCATGCATGTCCGTCAGTGTGGCCGCCGCCGCGCCGGTGTTGTGCAGCGCCGCGCATACCACATCGGTAAAGTCCTCCGCCGCCGCCACAACCACCTGGGGCTGAATGCGCTCCAGCTCATGGGCCAGAGACTCGGAAGACTGAAAGGGATAGACCATGCGAATATTACAGCGCTTGGCCAATAACCCCAGAAAGGCCGCCAACGCCGAGGGCCGGTTTCTGGCAACAAAGGCGACCTGCGGCACCGGACCTGCACCACAGTTATCAATAACGTCTCCAACGCCTTGTGCGACACGGCGCATATCGGACCAGGTATAAATCTGTCCCTGAAAGTCGACAGCCATTTTATCAGGATGCTGACTCAACACCTGGATACAGCGCTGCTCCAGAGGCTCAATACTCATTGGTGCTCCCGGCTTATTGTGTTTTTAATACGATAGAGGAATGGAGGCCCGCTCCGACATCCCGGGCCACATTACACGCTAACAGACCTGTAACAAGATCATTAGATACGTGCACAGAGTTACTCGGAGTCTTTACCGAGGGTGCGGATAAACTCATCCAACAGCACCTTTAACGACTGAGCCTTTTCATAGCCCAACGCGTTGAGGGCATCGGATTCAATGGACTTGTATACCGACGCCAACTCAATGCGCAGCTGAATGCCGGCTTCAGTAAGACTGACTTTATCCCCCACCTCCTGCACCAGGTCGCGCTCAAACAGATCCGTGATCTCGTTACCCGACACCTGACGATCCACCGACGACAGCTGCCGAACCAACTCTGCTGTGGTTTTGTCACCGTCACGGGCGACACTGGCGAGGAAATAGTGCTGCGTTGCCGTCAGGCCCCTGCTGGCCAACTCTTTGAGCAGCGGATCGATGAGCTGCAGATAGCCAACCCGCATCAGATAGCCCAGCGAGTCGTCCGGCATGGACGAACCGCCTTCGGCAGATGTAGCAGCAGCCGGCTTATGCAATTGGCCGTACTGACCACCAAAAAACAGAAGAGGTGACTTGGGGAAATGGCTGAAATCCAGCACCTCACCCACGAAAATAATATGGTCACCACCCTCGTACTGATAGGCCGTTTTACAGACAAAGCGCGCGGAACAATCTGGCAGTAACGGGATATCCCCCGGCCCCCTCTCCAGCGCAAGCCCGGAGAATTTATCTTCTCCGCGCCGGGCAAACTGATTGGAAACCGGCTGCTGCTCTTCCGACAGGATATGAACCGCAAAGTACTCTGCCGTTTTAAAGGCAGGCAGACTAAAGGCCGACTTTGCCAGACTCCACAACACCATGGGCGGCGACAGGGAAACCGAGTTAAAACTGTTAGCGGTTAATCCCACATCGCCCAGCTCGTCACTGCGAGTGGTTACCACGGTAACCCCGGTGGTGAAGGAACCCAGCGCGTTGCGGAATTCAATCGGGTCAAACGGTTCTTTTATAGTCATTGGAAAGACCTCGGAGCAGGTATGAGAGGAGGAGAGCTCTGCCTCCCGTAACAGGTGGCGATCGGCGCTGCAGCAGCGATCAGACAGAGCTCGTTGTTTAGCAGGGTCCGGGCACCTCAGCGCAGACAGACCGGCAGCGCCGACATACCCCGCTGCTCTACACCGCCCAGCAACTCCGGCGCCGGTGCAGCGGTATCAAAAGTCATGTTGGGATAGCGATCCATCAACGCATTAATGGCAGATATCATCTCCTGCTTGGCCACATCCATACCCAGACAGCGATGCGGGCCCATACCGAAACCCAGGTGCGACTGGAAGGGTCGGTGGAGATCATAGACGTCCGGGTTATCCCAGCGATGCGGATCGCGATTGGCAGCGCCAAAGCACATCTCGATCCGCGAGCCGGCGGGAATGTCCATACCTTCGATTTCCACATCCTGGGTCAGCACCCGATTGAAGACCGGATCCGTTGGCATCCAGCGGGCCCCCTCTTCGATAGCAGCGGGTATCAGGTCGCGGTTCTCACGACACGCCTCCCAGAAGTGATAGTTGGTCAGCAGCGCGTGCAGCGTGATCCCCAGCTGACGCCAGGTAGTACCACCGCCCGCGAGCATGATCAGGCGACAGTAGGAGAACACCTCTTCGTCATCAAGCTTGCGGGTAGAGCCATCCTCCAGCGGCAGATCATTGGTAATCAGACCGGAGATAACATCGTTTTGCGGCTGCTTACGGCGTTTGTTAATCAGCTCTTTCAGCATACGGGAGACTTCGGCAGCGGATTTGGCACGCTCTTCCAGGGTGATACCAGCACCGCCGACCGTACTGCGCATGAGGTGCTCACGAAATTCCAGGGAGTTCTTCTCCTCCATGCCGATGCCCTTTGTCACCACATGGACCGGAAGGCGTGCGCAGAGGTCCATATTGAGATCCGCCTTGCCATCCTTGCTGTCGATGCGATCCAGCAAAGCGTTAACCGCGCCATCAATAAACTCCGGACGCCACCAATCGATAGCGCGCGGCTTGATAAACATCGGCTGCACCACCGAGCGGTAGCGTTTGTGCTCGTCACCGACCATCTTGAGTATCACCTTGCCCATGGCGCGCACCGTGGCGGAGTCGTTGTAGCCCTCGGAAGAAAAAATAAGGTTCTGGCGCAACGCCTTGTCACACAGCTCATAGGTAAACAGCGTGTAGCTCTGACGCTCGATATCGTAAGTGTGCAGTTCCGGCAAGCCCAGCAGCTCCCGCAAAGAGCCCTTCATAACAGGAGCCTTGTCCCGCAACTCACTCATTTTCGGGCTCAGGTCACCGTAAATTTCGCCATGTGCGGCAGCCTCGTGCTGGACATCAAAAAGCTTTGCGTAACGGGGGTCATCTGCTGTCAGGTTCTCGCTCATCTCTCACCTCTCCTATAAGTTCTATATTTAGAACTTTATATCTATAATATGAACTATTATTATGTATGGGCGTTTGACGGTCAAGCCTCAAATGCTCAAGTGATAGCCCAGACAACAACGATAAAGAGTCGACGACCATGCCAATCCCCAGGATTGCCCGGCGGCACTGCCGCCGATCTGCTGCGACATCAATCAGCACGCTAATCTGTACCAGCAAAACCCCTGAAGGCAGCACGTAACGGAGATTTTGCCCACTACTTCACCTAACCACTTACCTTCCTAAATAGACCGCGCTGATTTGCTCGCGGGAGTGCCCCAAATCGCGGCTGACCGTGAGGCGCGCCAGATGATCCTGCAGGCGTTGCGCGGGACTCAGGTTCTGGGCTGTCGGTCCACCGGCGGCCGGACAAGCCCACCCTGTCAACTGTTCGTAGCGGGCCTGAGCGTAGGCGTGGCGCAGCCCGTGCAACCTGGACAAGCCCGCTTGCGCGGTGTGGCTTTCGTAGACTCGCAGTTGCTGGATGTAGCTTTTGTGCGAGGGTATCAGCGAACCCTTGCCGGCCAGGCGCCGGGCCTGGTCCAACACGGCACGTTGCTCCGATTGCAGAATCGGTATCACCCGTGCCTTCCCGCCCTTGGTCCAGGAGGCTTTCAGGCGGATGTATGTCCCCTGATCGGCATAAGCTGGCACAAACTTGATCGCCTCCTCGCGACGCAGGCCAAACGCCCGCTGTAACGCGAGGCTCATGCGCACATGCTCATCGGGGATGTTCGACAACGCCTTCTCGTCCACGGCGACCGCTTTGGAGTCGTTGCTGACAAATTGCCGATCCGGGATGCCGTAGAAATCATTGGTACGCGCCACCACATTGCGCCGGTCCACCTTGGCGGCCCACCAGCGCAGGCAGTTCATGCGGTTCTTGATGGTGCCCGGTGCCATGCCCTCGCGCTGCCATCGCTTGACCAGCGCCCCCACATGCTTGGGTTTGAGTGAGGTCGTCGTCATGCGCCGAAAGCCCAACTCCTCCAACTGAGTGGCGATCTGGTTGAGTATCCGCGCCCGGTTTGCCTGGGTGCTGAAGCTCCCATCCCGATTGCGCTGGCACAGCTGTTTCAATTGGTAGTTCAGGTCTCTCATGTGTCATTTCCAGTCAGGTAAGTGTTTCTGACCAGCCGACAGGCACGTAGCCTGACCGGGTCCGCCAGAGCGGAGGGGTCAAGGGACACAACTCCCGTTTAGACCTGATACGCCTGATCTCAGGCAACCCGACGGCTCTTCTGTTGAAGATAGAGTCGGGATATCCCGTGGCTCTGCGAGCCAGGTTTGATGGTGAAGACATTGCCTCCTGTTGAATGAACGGAACCATCGGTCCGTGGGATGAAAGAAACCGTCGCAGCGACGGCAGGTTAAGTGTCAGCTGGTTGCCAGCCGGGTTAGGTGCAGCGATGGCCGCGATGAAGACCGGACGAATGCCCGACTCCTGAGGGGTTGTTGCGCATGGTGGGACTGCCACCTCCTGTTGAATGAACGGAACCATGAGTCCGGGTGATAAAAGAACCGTCGGGACGACGGCAGATTGAGAGTAGGCTGTGTGCCAGCCAGGATTGAAACGGCGCTAGCCGTATTAAAGACAGGACGAAAGCCCTGGTGCTAAAACATGATAAAGATGAGCTGCAGCCGAGGCTGTGCGTCCTGTAAGCTCTGTTGACGCAATGCCGTTGGTGCCATTTACGATGGCGAGAGCGACTCTCTCATCCACGTTTCCGCCGTGGCCGCGGTTGAAGTCGTTTTGCTTCCACGGTTACCAGAATAATCCCGCAGAACTCGCCCCGCACTCCGAAAATCGGTCGCTAACCGCCGTCGTTACTGATTCCGCCGCCCTCGTCACTACCCCGCTGCGCTTGGCAGTGACGAGGGCATCGTACATAAAAGACGTCACACCCCAGTTCAACTGTTCAGGTCCCGACAGTGGTTCCAGTGTCACCAGCAGGCGCACACAAGGTGGTTCCACTGGAACCACCCTGTTCTACACCTCAAGAGCCCCGCCCAATAAATCACCAGCTTCCAGGCTGGAATATCCATAGAGAAGCCGCCGCCGGGTTTTTACAGTCCGGGAGCCGGCACCTCCTGTAGCCGGCTTTCTGACGGAGCTCAAACCATGTCGCATGAATCGACCCTTACTCTCCAGGAGGCGGCGGACTTCCTGCATATGTCGCCCGCCGTCCTTCGTCAGAAGGCCGCCAAAGGCATCGTGCGTGGCGCCAAACCCGGCAAGTGCTGGATTTTCATCCAATCTGATCTTGTTGCTTACATACGTTCTTTGTATCCTGCCAATGGGCAAGCGCCGCTAAGTGACAGACTGGAGACAACACCATGTCACTCTTCAAACGCGGCAATATCTGGTGGGTTCGCTTCACCCCACCTAACGGCCAGCAAATACGCCGATCTGCTAAAACTGCCAACAAACAGCAAGCGCAAGAGTTTCTAGACCGACTCAAAGCCAACTGCTGGCGGACCTTACAACTGGGGGAAAAACCCAAGCGTAAGTGGCAGGAGGCAGTCGAACGATGGCTGGAGGAAAAGCAGGAGGTCAAGGCGACGTATGCCAACGATGTGCGTTGTTTGCGCTGGCTGCACACCTTCCTGTACGACAAATACCTCGATGAAATCAATCGGGAGCTCGTTGACCAGATCATAAAAGCCAAACAGGCAGAAGGCGTCAGGAACGCGACAGTCAATCGTGTAATGGAAATCCTGCGCGCGATTTTGAAAAAGGCCGAGTCAGACTGGGAATGGACGGACAAAGCTCCTTATATCCCCATGCTGCCGGAGCCCAGGCGTCGGATCCGCTGGTTAACGAAAGTTGAAGCTGAACGCTTACTGGGAGAACTACCGCCACACCTGGCGGCGATGATGCGCTTCACTCTGGCCACCGGCCTGCGTGAAGCCAACGTCACTCAACTCCAGTGGTCTCAGGTAGACATTGCCAGACGCTGCGCCTGGATTCATCCAGACCAGTCAAAATCCCGCAAGGCTATCCCGGTGCCTTTGAACCCGGATGCGATAAGCCTGTTGCTGGATCAAAAGCGACTGCAGGGAAGCGCCGGGTCGAAGTTCGTCTTTTTGTTTGGGGACAGACCCGTCAAGAAAGCGAACACCAAAGTCTGGCGTCGGGCGCTGGTTCGGGCCGGCATCGAGGATTTCCGCTGGCACGACCTGCGACACACCTGGGCCACCTGGCACATTCAACGGGGAACCCCGCTGTATGTTCTGCAGGAACTGGGTGGCTGGGCCGGACCGGAAATGGTCCAGAGGTATGCACACTTATCCGCGGAACACCTGCAGGTCTACGCGGACAATTTGGCACACTCTGAAGGCCCCAACTGGATTAGCACAAATCTAGCACAGTCGCAGAAAGCAGCTTCAAAACCGACGGCAGATCTTTTGCCAAAACATTGACCGGCAAACACCAAACAAGAGGACGATTGCCACACCAGGGTAGGCTACAAGCTACGGCTGACGGGGACTTCAGCTTTTACGGAGCCGGAAAAGAAAAAGGGCCTGCCAGTTGGCAAGCCCTTTTAAGATGGCGCATCCGGGAGGATTCGAACCTCCGACCGCTCGGTTCGTAGCCGAGTACTCTATCCAGCTGAGCTACGGATGCGTTGCTGTTGAGGCGCGTATAATAGGGATCGACCCATGATGAGTCAAGCCCTTTAATAGAAAAAAAACGGTAATTTTATCAGTCACTTAATCAGTGACTGCGCAACGGGATCTGAACCCGGGCCAAGCCCTTTCGACACTGTACAAGCTTTATCCAGCACAACCATTCCAGGCCCCGAAAGTACTGGACAGAGACCAAATCCTTATTGATAATATTTCTCATTATCAAATGGAGATTGTTATGCGTCAGTCCCTTTCCCCGCAACAGCGCCTCTCTTACACCCGCCACCCCGGCAGTGCGCTGACCGAGTTCCGCAGTCATATGTCCACCGGTCGGGACCACCATAACCGGCAACAGTTTGCCCTGGCAGCCAGGGAGTTCAATCAGGCCAGACTGATTAGCCAGCACCTGATCGATGTTGACCCCCTACCCGGTTACCAGTGCTACCTGAAACTGAAAGTGGCCTCCTGCCACAATCTGGCTGCCGCCTTCTCGGGTATGGGCAAGTTACAACACGCCGAAGCCGTCATCAGGGAGTTGCATCAATCGCTGTTGAGCCTGTGCCGGTCCGAGCAGATTCCCAGATCGTTACGGGCCCATGCGCTTGGGGCGCTGGATAACGCCCTCTTTGCCCTGACCAGCTTGCTCGGACAACAGGGCAAGCTGTGCCAGCTGTTTGAGGTGATTGAGGAAACGGATCGCACTGCCGAGCAGGCTTCGATGCAGATGATGCATTGAGTATCAGATGCAACCTGGGCGCGCTATCCCTGCGAATTTTTCAGTGCGCTACCTTCGCCAGGGACCGAAAATTTGCCCTGCACTCGTGTTTTTATGTGCACCGTAAAAAGATCAAGAATCGGCTTCGAGTTAGAGAATGGCAAGTTAATGTTCGCTGCGCGGCCAATAGAAAAGGGCCTACCCCTGCGGGCTTGCTAGAGCGGAGTGAGCCTGTGCAGAGGGATTGATGCTTTTCGGCCTAGGGGCCGAAAATCACCCTGCGGGCTTGCTAGAGCGGAGTGAGTCCGTGCAGAGGGATTGATGCTTTTCGGCCTAAGGGCCGAAAATCACCCTGCGGGCGCCTGCGGCGTCTAAAACGCTGCGCGTTTTATCGAACCGAGGGATTTGTTAAATCTCTCCCGCTGCGCGGCTAATAAAAAAGGGCCTACCCCTGCGGGTAGGCCCTTTTTTATTAGATGGCGGAGAAGGAGGGATTCGAACCCTCGATACCGTTTCCGATATATACCCTTAGCAGGGGCACGCCTTCAGCCACTCGGCCACTTCTCCGGCGCTCATCGCATTCAGTGCAGTACTTGCGACGACGGAGCGGCATCATACCATATTCATTAAAGAATCAAAGACTTGGACGTAAATTTCTCGCCATCAAAACAGGCCCCGTCCACGCCCCACCCGGACTGCTCATTTCTTCGCCACCACCGGCAAACCGCAGGCACAAAAAAGCCCACTTTAAGTGGGCTTTTTCGCAGTACGCAGGGAGCGCTCGGCCTCTTAGCGGTTGCCGTTTGGCTCCTGATCTTCCTTTTCGCGTTGAATACGCTGGTAGATCTCTTCGCGGTGAACGGCGATTTCCTTGGGCGCGTTCACACCAATGCGAACCTGGTTACCCTTCACACCGAGCACAGTGACGGTGACTTCGTCGCCAACCATCAGGGTCTCGCCAATACGGCGGGTCAAAATTAACATTACTATCTCCTTAAAGCATCCTGTGAGTACAACGGACAATACCTCTAACCGCTGCCGGTTTCTTACCTTAGCCCTTACCGTCTGACTGACACGGTGCCGCAGTGTCTGTGTCTGAGACTAAGTATTGTCCAGCTTTTCTAAAATGAAAGATAAATGGCGCTTGAAGCCTCTTTTTCTTCACCCTTCCGCCCCCTTGCGGGCGCGGACACGGACTCTGATGACGCCTTATAGGTATCTCTGGATCACCCCAAATCGGTTACTTCGCGTCGAGCTCAAACGCCTTGTGCAGACTGCGCACAGCCAGTTCGAGATAACGCTCATCAATGATCACGGCTATCTTGATCTCAGAGGTGGTGATCATCTGGATGTTGATGTTGTCAGCCGCCAGGGCTTCGAACATCTTTGAAGCTACGCCAGCGTGGGAACGCATACCCACACCTACGATAGACACCTTGCAAATCTTGCTGTCGGTCAGCACTTCGCGCGCACCCACTTCCGCGGACACCTGCTCCAGTACGCCCTTGGCTTTCTCCAGGTCGTTGCGGTGCACAGTGAAGGTGATATCGGTGGTGCCGTCTGCACCCACGTTCTGCACGATAACGTCTATCTCGATATTGGCAGCGCCGATGGGAGCAAGGATGCGCGCAGCAACGCCGGGCATATCCGGCACACCGGCAACGGTAACTTTGGCTTCATCGCGGTTGAACGCGATACCGGAAACTACTGGTTGTTCCATATCGGAATAGTCCTCATCGAGGGTAATCAGGGTTCCAGGGCCGTCCTGGAAGCTGTGCAATACACGCAGGGGTACGTTGTACTTGCCTGCAAATTCTACGGAACGGATCTGCAGTACCTTGGAGCCCTGGCTGGCCATTTCCAGCATCTCTTCAAAGGTGATGCGATCCAGGCGCCGGGCGCCTTCGCAGACTCGCGGGTCTGTCGTATAGACACCGTCAACGTCGGTATAGATCTGGCACTCGTCCGCCTTCAGCGCCGCAGCCAGTGCCACACCGGTGGTGTCGGAGCCACCGCGACCCAGCGTGGTAATGTTGCCGTTCTCGTCCACGCCCTGGAATCCGGCAACAACCACCACGCGACCTGCGGACAGGTCAGCACGCATGTTGCCTTCATCAATATCCAGAATACGCGCTTTCATGTGCGCACTGTCAGTCAGGATACGCACCTGGCCGCCGGTGTAGGAGCGGGCATCACAGCCCAGCTTTTTCAGTGCCATACACAGCAGCGCAATGGTCACCTGCTCGCCGGTGGAGACCAGCACATCCATCTCGCGGGGATCCGGATTGTCCTGAATGTCCTTGGCCAGAGCGATCAGGCGGTTGGTCTCACCGCTCATGGCGGAGACGACAACCACAACATCGTGGCCCTGGTCGCGGAAACCGGACACTTTTTTGGCCACAGCCTCAATACGCTCGACGCTTCCGACCGAGGTACCACCATACTTCTGTACAATTAAGCTCATTGGCAACCTGTGAGAATTTCAAACGCCCATGGGGGGCACTTTCAAAAGGGCGCCATTAAACACCAAAATGGCACAAAAGTTAACCATCTGGTAAGGCACCCTGTCCCTTTGCCGGCGCGGCCCGCGCACCGGCGAAAAATCAGCCCAGCTGCTCGCCGACCCACCCAGCAACAGTAGCCAGCGCACCCGGCAGCGCGCCAGTGTCAGTACCGGCGCCCTTGGCCTTATCCGGCTTGCCACCACCCTTGCCGCCCACCAGCGGGGCAAAGTACTTGATCAGGTTGCCGGCCTGCACCTGGCCCTGCAGCTCATCCGCCACGCAGGCGATAAGGTTAATCTTGCCATCGGCAGGTGCTGCCAGCAGAACCACCGCCTTGCCCAGCTTGTCTTTCAGCTGCATGGCGGTGCTCTCCAGGGATTTCATATCGGCACCTTCGAGGGTTGCGGCCAGTACCTTGGCACCCTGCACCTCAACAGCTTCGCTTACCAGGTCGCCACTGGCCGCACTGGCCAGCTTGCCCTTGAGCTGCTGCAGCTCTTTCTCCAGCTGGCGGTTCTGGCTCAGCAGTTGCGCTACTTTCTCGGCCAGGTTGTCGGGGCGCGCCTTGATCTGGCGGGCCACATCCTGCACCAAGGCCTGGGTCTCATCGAACAGCTGCAGTGCCTTGGCACCGGTTACGGCTTCGATACGACGCACACCTGCAGCCACACCGGACTCGGAGGTAATGCGCAGCTGACCGATATCACCGGTGCGCGCAGCGTGGGTACCACCACAGAGTTCTACCGAGAAGCCATCGCCCATGGAGAGCACACGTACCTCTTCGCCATACTTCTCACCAAACAGCGCCATGGCGCCCTTGGTCTTGGCAGTCTCCATATCACAGACCGCAGTTTCTACCGCGCTGTTAGCCAGGATCTGCTGGTTAACCATAGTCTCGATGGTTTTGAGCTGCTCCTGGGTGACGCCTTCAAAATGAGAGAAATCAAAACGCAGGCGCTCGGAGTCCACCAGAGACCCTTTCTGGGTCACGTGGTTCCCCAGTACTTCACGCAGTGCCGCGTGCAGAAGGTGGGTCGCCGAGTGGTTGAGCGCGGTGGCCTGACGCACACCGGCGTCCACTTGCGCACTCAGCTTGTCACCCACTTTCAGGCTGCCCTGCAGTACCTTGCCCTGATGCAGGTGGTGTCCACTCTGCTTCTGGCAATCGGCCACTTCGAAACGGCTGCCAACGCCCGTGAGGTAACCGCTGTCACCCACCTGACCACCGGACTCGGCGTAGAACGGCGTTGCTGCCAGTACCACGCTGCCCTCGTCGCCTTCGTTCAGCTGCTCAACCCGCTCGCCATCTTTCAGCAGGGCTACCACTTCACAGTCGTCCTGCAGGCGGTTGTAACCACTGAACTCAGTCTCACCATCCAGGTTCAGGCTGGCGCTGTAGTCCACCTTGAAGGCTCCCGCAGCACGGGCGCGGGCGCGCTGCTCGTCCATGGCGGCCTCATAGCCGGCCTCGTCCACCTTCAGCTCACGCTCGCGAGCGATGTCCGCGGTCAGGTCCAGCGGGAAACCATAGGTATCGTACAGGGTGAACAGTACGTCGCCGGGAATGGTATCGCCCTGCAGTCCGGCCAGTGCCTCTTCCAGCACCGCCATACCCTTGTCCAGGGTCTTCTCGAACTGCTGCTCTTCCGCCAGCAATACCTTCTCCACCTGTGCCTGCTGTTCCGCAAGTTCCGGATAGGCCTCGCCCATCTCCTTCACCAGCGCTGCCACCAGCTTGTGAAAGAACGGCTGCTTCTGACCCAGCTTGTGACCATGGCGGATAGCGCGACGGATGATACGACGCAGCACATAACCGCGCCCCTCGTTGGAAGGCAGGACACCATCGGTAATCAGGAAGGAACAGGAACGGATATGGTCGGCAATCACTCGCAGCGACTTGTTTTCCATATCGGTGGTTGCGGTCTTTTCCGCGGCGTCCTTCAACAGCGCCTGAAACAGGTCGATTTCGTAATTGGAGTGAACGTGCTGCATCACCGCAGCAATACGCTCCAGCCCCATGCCGGTATCAACTGACGGCTTGGGCAGTGGTGCCATGGTGCCGTCGGCACTGCGGTTGAACTGCATGAAGACCACGTTCCAGATCTCGATGAAACGGTCACCGTCCTCTTCCGGCGAGCCGGGGGGGCCACCCCAGATATCTTCACCGTGGTCGTAGAAAATCTCGGTACAGGGGCCGCAGGGACCGGTATCGCCCATGGCCCAGAAGTTGTCGGACTGGTAGCGGCCACCCTTGTCGCCGATGCGGATAATGCGCTCGGCGGGCACACCCACTTCGTCTTTCCAGATGCCATAGGCCTCATCGTCTTCGGCATAGACGGTAACGGTCAGTTTGTCGGCGGAGATGTTCAGCCACTCGCTGGAGGTGAGGAATTCCCAGGCGTAGTTGATGGCATCCTGCTTGAAGTAGTCACCGAAGCTGAAGTTGCCCAGCATTTCAAAAAAGGTGTGGTGGCGGGCGGTGTAGCCCACGTTCTCCAGGTCGTTGTGCTTGCCGCCGGCGCGCACACAGCGCTGGGAGCTGGTGGCACGACTGTAGCTGCGCTTGTCGTCGCCCAGGAAAACGTCCTTAAACTGCACCATGCCAGCATTGGTGAACAACAAGGTGGGGTCATTGCCCGGCACCAGCGAGCTGCTGGGGACAATCTCGTGACCTTTGCTCTCGAAAAACCGTAGGTAGGCGTCGCGTATTTCTGCGCTCTTCATATAGTCTCAATCCAATGGCTGACACAGGGAGGGATGCCCACAGGCGGGCCCTGACCCCGATTCAAAAGGGCTTAAGTATATAAGAAGCGCGGCAAAACACCGAGACCCGGACAGATATTTTTATGGGTGGGGCGCCGGTACGGCGGGGGCTGGCGAGGGGTTGATATCAAGCTGTCGGAATGGCTGGAGCACGGGCGGCCGGATCTATCCCGGCCCGCCCGGGACCGCAGGCCATACCGGCCTGCGGCAGGGTCGATCAGAAGCCCAGCCCCTGCTCGGTATAGGTTTTACCACCCAGAATATGCAGATGCAGGTGAAATACCGTCTGGCCGGCTTCGGCACCATTATTGACGATCAACCGGAAGGCGTCGCCGATACCCTGCTCACGGGCGATGTCCCCCGCCTTGAGCATCAGGCGTCCCAGCAGGGTCTGGTCCTCAGCGCTGGCATCCACCAGACGGGGAATTGGCTTGCGAGGGATCAGCAGCAGGTGTACCGGGGCTTTGGGGGCAATATCCCGTATACAGATGCAATCCTCATCCTCGTAGATCTTCTCGGACGGGATTTCACCATCCATGATGCGGGTAAAAATCGATACTTCGCTCATACTGCTGCCTCTGTCCAGGTACTGATCAGTGCGCCCGATGGGCCTCTTTTTCCGCCTCGCTCAACTGGCGGGCTTCCGACTCCAGCATCACCGGGATGCCATCACGCACCGGGTAGGCCAAACCACTGGCCCAGCAGACCAGCTCTTCCTTCTCTTTAACGTACTCCACCGGTGCCTTGGTGACCGGGCAGACGAGTAAACTGAGCAGTTTTTTGTCAATCATGGCGCAACCTTTTTCTGTGTTCTGCACAACCGGCAAGTCTAACCAGTCACCCGGCAATTGTCTTGTGCCGCTACTCTTTCGCTTTCGACCAGACTGTATTCATGGGGGGCACCAGCACCTGCGGATCGACACGCTGGTCAAACCAGTTCATGCGCCAATCCAGGTGCGGACCGGTCGCCCGCCCCGAGGCCCCCACTTCGGCAATCGGCTCCCCCTGCTTCACCTCCTGCCCCTCTTCAACCAGCACCTTGTGCAGGTGGATAAAGGTGGATGAGAGCCCCTGGCCGTGATCCACGATCAGGGTGCCGCCGGAGTAGAACATATCCGGGTGCACCAGCGTGACCACACCGCTGGCCGGCGCCACCACCACCGTACCCGTGGGTCTGGCCACGTCCACACCGTAGTGCGGCCGGCGCGGTTCGCCGTTGTAATAGCGCTGGCTGCCGTAGACACCGGTAATCGGTCCGGTCAGGGGCCAGACAAAGGTCTCGGCGAAGTCTTGCCGGTCCAGTACTTTTGCCCGCGCCTTGCGGGTTAATGCGGATTCAGCCCGGATACGGGCCAGATGCTCTGCAGAAGGGTTCACCGTACGGGCAGGCACCCCTTCCACCCGCTGGATCTCATACTCTCGCTTCTGCACCGGGTATTCAAACGCCTGGGTGGTGCCATCCTGGCGCCGCAAGGTGAGCTTGGCAACGGCACCAAAATCCCGATCCAGGCCGATAACAAACTGCCCTTTTTCACTCACCGGCACATCATGCCCCTCAAAACGCAGCAGGCTACCCGGTGCAACCTGCCCCCGCAGGATACTGCCCTGCTGCCAGGTCCCCTCGATCTGTGGCCCGGAGCCCGCATCAGCCATGGCGACATTAGCTGTACAGAGTAAAAGGCAAAGGGAGACGAGAATTGGGGAGAGAAACTTCATCAGCAATACAACCCACCAGTGACAAGCCAGTAACAGAGGAGCCCTGAAAACAGGGCACGGATGCCGCCGACAGTAGCAAAAGAGCCCTGCGCTTGCCAGCCACCCCACCGCCGGAATCACCGGGCAGTGAGGTGGTTATCACTCTTGTACAGAGGCTGCCAGTAACGCCCCCGCCTCTTAACTCACCTGCAGATTACTATCGTTAAGCAGCTGCTGGATGATCTGCTGGTCTGACAAAGTCCCGAAGTCTACATTAGCCAGCACCACGCTCTGGGTATCCGTACCCGCACCGCTGCCATCGGCATCAATGGTGATGGTGGTATTGGTGCCATCGGAGCTGAAATCCAGGTAGCTGTCGAGGGTGGCCGCATCGGCGCTTTCGCCCTGCAACAGATCGGCGAAGTTCAGCACATCGCCGCCACTGCCTGAAGTGAAATCGGTGATAGTGTCCACGGCACCGTTGTCGATAACCTGCCAAACGAAGGTATCCGAGCCCTGACCACCGGTCATGGTATCGTTGCCAACACCCCCGTAGATCACATCATCGCCATCGCCACCCAGCAGGGTGTCATTCCCGGCACCGCCGTACAACTGATCGTCACCACTCCCGCCGTCCATCCAGTCAGCGCTGTCGGTCCCTGTGAAGCTGCTGCTGGCAGAGCCACCAATTACGGTTTTGGCCGAGCTGGAACCGTCTACCACTGTGATTTCGACATTGGGACTGTAACCGGCAGCAAGAGGGGTGGCTGTGGTCAGGTAAATACCATCCCCTCCATCAGCTGCCAGGGTGCTCAAAACATCAGAGAAAGCTGAGAGATCGTACTTTCCGTTCACTTCCGGAATTTCTGTATAACCGCCGCTGGCATCAACTATCGTCAGTGACACCACATCGTCGGGCAAGCCGCTCAGCACCAATTGCCCGATACTCTCTGCGGTGCCCACGGTATCCTGAATAGCCGCATAGAGTTCAATAGGGTAGGTATAAGTTGCTTCACCGGTCTCCGACGCTTCGAAGCTTACATAGGAGATTTGATAGCCATCACCACCGCTACTAAACGTGTTATTGGGGTCATTTCCAAAGATAACCTCTGTAAAGTCCGAGCTGTAACTGAGTTCTACGACATCGTCAGCCCGGCCACCGTTGCCGAAGAGATCCCCATCAATAATAGATATGACTTTCGCCTCAACCACATTGGTCATATCAATCGCACTATAGTCCAGACTCCAGGTGCCGTCAGCATTGATCAATGCCGGTTGTGGCGCAGACTCAGTGCCATCCGCGTAAGTAAACACAGCGGAAATGTTAACCGTTGCCGGGCTTGTGTAATCTGCCGTATCACCCTTTTTAAGACTACCGATATATGCGAGGGAAGTTACTTTTCCCTCCAGAACCGCAGATCCCGCTGTGGACATAGTGATGAGTCCCTGCAGATCCATAACGGCCGTAATCAGAGGGGTATCATTAGTGACGTTTTTTAGCCCCATCGCAACGAACTGCATCCCGGCAGGGAATTTAATGCTTACCTCTTCAGAAGCCTCAATAGAATCATTAGCATCGTCTGCCGAATCAACACCGAGGCCAGAACCGTTATTAAAGGTAAAATCCCCCCCCGTCAGCACGGAAAGGGTCACCCCTTCAGGGAACCCGTAGTTGGCACTACTACCCAGATCAACACTGGTTTCGATAGCAGGTCCGATATAGATAGAGGTTTCCGTGCCCGGAATCGGGTCCGCTACCGGCTCAATGAAGATATCCAGGGTGCTGGACTCCTCTGTGTTGGTGGTATAGGTAACCTGCGGCAGACTGCCACTATAGTCCACCTCCGGTGCGAAAACATAACTGCCATCGGCGTTCACGGTCAGTGAACCTACGCCTACAATTACCGCAGTTTCTCCAGCCAGATAGTTCTCGTCTCCGGCGACCCCATCAACATCAACCGAAAACCCGGTTACAGTGAGCGTATCATCTTCATCGAAATCATTGGCCAGCACACCATTGGCAGCGGCGACAGTGAGAACTTCGTCTTCAATACCAGTAGCTGAGTCAGCCACCATCTGCGTCGGGTCATCGCTACCGGTGATGTTGATGGTCACCGTCGCGGTGCCGCCATCGCTGGTCGCCACGTTGAAGATCTCGGTCACCACCTGGCCGTCATACAACTGGTTCACCGCGTCGTTGGTGACGTAAGTCCAGACGCCATCGGTGCCGATGTTGAACACACCGTAGGCGCCGGCCGTGGCGGTTTGCGCTACCACGGTCGCGTCGGTCGCATCCAGGTCAGTCACGACCAACGTGCCGCCGGTGCTCAGCACCGCGTCGGTTTCGGTCAGAGTCTCGGTGGCGCTGCTCAGCGTCGCCACGTCTTCACTACCGGTGATGTTGATGGTCACCGTCGCCGTGCCGCCATCGCTGGTCGCCACGTTGAAGATCTCGGTCACCACCTGGCCGTCATTCAACTGGTTCACCGCGTCGTTGGTGACGTAAGTCCAGACGCCATCGGTGCCGATGTTGAACACACCGTAGGCGCCGGCCGTGGCGGTTTGCGCTACCACGGTCGCGTCGGTCGCATCCAGGTCGGTCACGACCAACGTGCCGCCGGTGCTCAGCACCGCGTCGGTTTCGGTCAGGGTCTCGGTGGCGCTGCTCAGCGTCGCCACGTCTTCCGCTCCGCTGATGGTGACCGTGATGGTCTGCGTACTGCCGTCGGTCGCCGTGTAGGTGATGCTGTCGGTGGTGGTTTCACCTGCATCCAGGAACTGCACCGCCGCGTTATTCAGCGTGTA
>JAWMQM010000003.1:0-655653 GCA_033283175.1 Cellvibrionaceae bacterium SEMH9
GTACTAATTGCCCGTGAGGCTTGACCATATAACTGATGTAACTAGGTGTTCAGACACTGATTACACCGGACGGATATGAGATAAACAGCACACAGATTGTCAGAAAGACTTTACGTTCTACCACCCTTTTTGGAAACGTGCGGCACACTTTAGACAAGTGATAAGACCAACCACTGATCCAAGCCAGTTTGGCTGACGACCATAGAGCTTTGGAACCACCTGATCCCATCCCGAACTCAGTAGTGAAACGAAGCATCGCCGATGGTAGTGTGGGGCTTCCCCATGTGAGAGTAGGTCATCGTCAGCCTTTTAATTAAAAACCCCTGATCAGAGATGGTCAGGGGTTTTTTTATGCCTGGAATTTGCTCCTGGGGAGCAGGGTAGCGCGCAGTGGGATAACCGCTTCGGCTGAGTCAGGACGCAGCGGCCGGGCACAAAAAAGCCCGCTGGCGCGGGCTTGGGGGGCTGAAGTAAGACGATTTTCAGACCTTAAATGCTTTCTTCAACTTCTTCTCTACCATCACTTTCTTCAAACTGGCGTAGTCAGGCATGCCGTTTTTGTAGGGCGGGTAATCTTCACCCTGGATCAGCGGGGCGAAGTATTCGCGAGCCTTTGCCGTAATGCCAAAGCCATCCGCAGTGATAAAGTCGCGCGGCATCATCTTCTCCACGTTGGCCACCTGCTCCAGAGGTGCTTCCGCAATACTCCAGCTGTAACGCTTACCTTTACCGCGGATGATGGCTGGCATTACCGCATTCTTGCCCGCAATCGCCATCTCAACGGCGGCCTTGCCGACTGCATAGGCCTGCTCGGTGTCGGTAGCGGAGGCAATGTGGCGAGCAGAGCGTTGCAGGTAGTCGGCCAGGGCCCAGTGATATTTAAAGCCCAGCTCTGACTTGATCATGGTTGCCAGGGTGGGGGCGACGCCTCCCAGTTGGGTGTGGCCAAAGGCATCGGTCTGGCCTGAATCCGCCAGGAAAGTACCATCTTTGTAGCGCGCGCCCTCGGAAGCGACAATAGCGCAGTAGCCGTGTTTTTTAACGGCTGCTTTTACCTTGGCGAGAAATTTCTTTTTGTCGAACGCAATTTCCGGGAAGACAATGATGTGCGGTGGTTCGCCATCATTTTGTGCCGCGATTCCGGCGGCACCGGCGATCCAGCCTGCGTGGCGGCCCATGACTTCGAGAATAAAGATCTTGGTGGAACTGTCGCACATGGAGGCTACGTCCAGTGCTGCTTCCTTGATGGAGACGCCCACATATTTGGCCACTGAACCAAAGCCCGGGCAGTTGTCGGTAAAGGGCAGGTCGTTATCGACGGTTTTGGGGATATGGATGGCCTGGATGGGGTAGCCCATTCTTTCCGACAGTTGGGATACCTTGAGGCAAGTGTCCGCGGAGTCGCCGCCGCCGTTATAGAAGAAGTAGCCAATGTTGTGGGCTTTAAAGACTTCAATCAGTCGCTCGTATTCGGCCTGATTCTGTTCCAGGCTTTTCAGCTTGTAGCGACAGGAGCCGAAGGCACCACCGGGAGTATGGCGCAGGGCGGCAATGGTCTTTGCCGACTCCTTGCTGGTATCAATCAGCTCTTCCCGCAGGGCACCGACAATGCCATTGTGACCGGCGTAGACTTTGCCGATCTCTTTTTTGTGCAGGCGCGCGGTTTCGATCACGCCGCAGGCAGACGCATTAATCACTGCAGTAACGCCACCGGACTGGGCGTAAAAGGCATTTTTCTTGGCCATGATATAAACCTGATAGATAGTGGCCGGCGTGGTTGCCGGTCAAAAAGGGCTGAGGGTCAGAAACCGCGCATAATACGTGAAGTTGGTCGAAAATTCACCGAGCGAAGAGGCGCGAAAGGGATCACGGCGGTGCTACAGGTCATTGGAATCAGGCAGCACCTCCGTGTAAGCTGCCATTTTTGATCTCTGGTGGCACAACACTCTATGCATATCCACATTCTCGGAATCTGCGGCACTTTTATGGGCAGCCTGGCGCAACTGGCAAAAGCCCTCGGTCACCGGGTGACCGGCTGTGACGCCAATGTCTATCCCCCTATGAGCACGCAGCTGCAGGCTGCGGGTATCGAACTCACTGAAGGGTTTGATCCTGCCCAGCTTGAGCCTCGTCCAGACCTGGTGGTAATTGGCAACGCCATGAGCCGCGGCAATCCGGCGGTGGAAGCGGTACTGGACCGGGGAATCCCCTACACCTCAGGTCCACAGTGGTTGTGTGATCATCTGTTGCAGGACAAATGGGTGCTGGCCGTAGCGGGCACCCACGGCAAGACCACAACCTCATCCATGCTGGCGTGGATCCTGGAATACGCCAATATGGCTCCCGGTTACCTGATCGGTGGTGTACCGCGCAATTTCGATGTGTCGGCAAGGCTCGGTGAGACGCCATTCTTTGTGGTGGAGGCGGATGAATACGACAGCGCCTTTTTCGACAAGCGCTCCAAGTTCGTCCACTACCGGCCGCGCACGGTTATTCTCAATAACCTGGAGTTTGATCACGCGGATATTTTTGACGATCTGGCAGCGATTCAGAAGCAGTTCCATCACCTGGTGAGGACAATCCCTGCCAGTGGCCAGATTATCCTGCCGGAAGGGGATGCAGCTCTGCACGAGGTGATCGACAAGGGCTGCTGGACGCCGCAGGTTACCACGTCGCTGGCCGACGGTGACGGCAGCTGGAAGGCTCGCCTGCTGGAGCCGGACGGCAGTTGCTTTGAGGTGCAGGTGGATGGCATGGCGGTGGGTTGTGTCATGTGGCAGCAGACCGGCATGCACAATGTGCAGAATGCCCTGGCGGCCATGGCAGCGGCTCGCCACGTGGGAGTTACCCCGGATGCCGCTTGCGCTGCACTGGGAGAGTTTCGCGGGGTTAAGCGCCGTATGGAGTGCCTGGGTGAAGTGGGCTCTGTACGTGTCTATGATGATTTTGCCCACCACCCGACGGCGATTACCACCACCCTTGAAGGCCTGCGGGCCCAGGTGGGGGATGACAAGGTCGTGGCACTGATTGAGCCTCGCTCCAATACCATGCGTATGGGTGTGCATCGTGGGCGCCTGGCTCAGTGTGTGGAGGCCGCAGACGTGGTGTTGTGGTACCAGCCGGCGGACGTCAACTGGTCGCTGGACGAGGTGGTGCACAGCAGCCACATCCCGGCCAAACTCTCACGCAGTATCGATGAGTTGATTGAAGATTGCGTGCATGTGCTGGAGCCCAATACCCACGTGGTTATCATGTCCAATGGCGGTTTCGGTGGTGTGCATCAAAAGCTGATGCAGCGATTGCAGCAGCGTGCGGAAGAGACCTGAATCCAAGGAAAGATTCTATGAGCGAGTACTCACAGACGGTAACCCTGGCGATTACCGGTGCGTCGGGAGCGCAATACGGTCTGCGCTTGTTGCAGTGCCTGATTGCGGCGGACTGCCGGGTGTACCTTTTACTCTCCGGCGCCGCCCAGGTGGTGATCGATACCGAGACGTCGCTGACATTGCCTGACGAGTTGGAGGAGCAGCAGGCTTTGCTGGCCAGTCGCTACGGCGCGGCAGACGACCAGCTGGTGCTGTTTGCCAAAGACGACTGGTTCGCGCCGGTGGCCTCGGGCTCCAGTTCGCCATCACAGATGATTATCTGTCCCGCCAGCGGCGGTACCCTGTCGGCCATTGCCTGTGGGGCCAGCAACAACCTGATTGAACGGGCTGCCGATGTGGCCCTGAAAGAGCGGCGCAAACTGATCCTGGTGCCGCGTGAGGCGCCTTATTCCGAGATCCACCTGGAGAATATGCTGCGCCTGACCCGGATGGGGGCTGTGATCCTGCCCGCAAGTCCGGGTTTTTACCATCGTCCACAGTCGATCGAAGACCTGGTGGATTTTGTGGTGGCGCGGGTGCTCGATCAGTGTGGTATCGAACAGGACATTATGCCCCGCTGGGGCGAAGATTGAGCCCTTCATTTCCGCAGTAGCAAGAGGAGCCGTCCATGGCCATGCACCCCGAAGTCCCGAGCCGTGTTGTTCCCCTGCAGGGCGGCATTAACTTCCGCGATCTGGGTGGCTACGAGACTCTTGATGGTGAGCGGGTACGTTGGCGCAAACTGTTCCGCTGCGGTCATCTTGCCGACCTGAGTGCGGCCGATATTCGCTCATTGCAGCAGTTGGGTATCAGCCAGGTGCACGATTTTCGCCGTCTGGATGAACAGGCGGGGACCCCCAGTCAGCCGTTACAGGCCACCTTTATCAATGATTACGACATGTCCCTGGGTAGCCTGGTGCGCTTCTGGGAGTTACTGCACGCAGGGCAGCTGACCGGCAGCCGGGCACACCAGTTGGTGGTGGAGAGCTACCACAATGGGCCAGCCGAGGTTGCGCCCCATTACCGCCGCCTGTTTCAGTCGCTGCTGGATAACCGCGAGCAGGCGACCCTGTTTCATTGCGCTGCTGGCAAGGACCGCACCGGTCTGGCGGCGGCGTTGATCCTGTCTGCACTGGGCGTATCCCGGCAGCAGGTGGTTGAGGACTACCTGCTGACTCGCGACCATTTTGATGTGGACACGCTGATCGCCAAGGTGGAAGGGCACCTGCGCCATGCCGGGGTGAGTGACTGGGAGAGGGGTTGGCTGGAGCCGTTCTGCAGCGTACACGAAGACAATATCGAGGCGTTTTTTGATGGTATTAGCCGTCGCTATGGCAGTCTGGACCACTATCTGAGTGCAGCGTTGGGGTTGGAGGAGGTACAGCGCCGGCAGTTAAGGGAGGCCTATCTTGAGCGCTGAGCCGGTAAGCCGGGCAGGGGAGTCTGCTCCCCTCTGACGGCAGCGTTTAGTGGCGGAGAATAATAAACATCATCAGGCCCAGTGCCCCACACAGCAACAGAAAGCTGAAGGTCGCCAGCCAGTTAAGTTGTTTGGGGGCTTCCGGCTCAATGCGATTGCCCGGCGATGTGGGTTTGGTTTTCCACTGCTTGGGTTCACTGCTGGGCGTGCGACGCTCCAGTGGTGCCGTGGCAGCCCGGGCACGTCGGGGGCGGGGTTTGCTGCTCTCCGGTTCCGGCCCAACCACACGAAAACTGTACACATCCAGGCGCAGCCGATCACCGGGGCGCAGGGTACCTTCACGCACGCGTTTATCGTTGATGTAGGTGCCGTTGGCAGAGGCCAGGTCGCGAATATGCAGCAGGTTGTCGCGGATGGTCAGTTCGGCGTGTTGCTGGGACAGGTGATTGCCCGGCACCACCAGGTCGCAATTGCTGCTACGGCCGATGATCGAGCGTCCGTCCGGTAGCGGGTACTCTGCACCAGCCAGCCAGCTGCTGTCAGATACCAGTGACCAGCGGGCCCCGGCTGGCCGTGCCGTGCCGTCTTGCTCATCAGTCTCCTGGGGGTCGAGAATATCAAACTCCACGCTGCCCAGGCGGATGGTGTCGCCGGGCAGCAGCAGCTTCTCGGTGACCCGCTGGCCATTCACAAAACAGCCACTGTCGCTGTGGTTGTCCTTGAGGATAAGGCTGTTGTTCTCGGTCAGCAGGCGGGCGTGCAGCGGGCTGATGCCCGGCTCGGCAAGTACCAGATGATTATTCACCGAGCTGCCGATGGTGTAGCGTTTCTCCACAATCCATATGGGCGCTGTACGTCGATCCTTGTACTGAATCTTCAGCATGTAGCTGTACTTCTCATCTAGTCGTCAGATAGGTCGCTTTCTCACAAATTGCGATCAGTGGCGCATGAATACTGAATTAGTATACAAAACCCCGGTCCAATCCGACAGGCTGCCGAACCAGATCAAAGTGGGAAGTGATGCGCCGCGCGTCACCGGGCTGGTTAAGCAGTGAACAGGGCATTGGTGCATTGGCGTAAGCAGGTTTGTTGGAACAGGCGGACATTTCCTTTTATTAAGTCGAACCGTCATAATGGGCGGTCAACTGCAGCGGGCTGCGGTTCGTGGTTCGGCAGTCAGGAAGATTGCCGCAGATGCTCAAGGGTTATTACTAGTACATGTTAGAACAGCTGATACGAATTTACCGGGCCTGGGTGATCGACCGACCAGGCGTTGTGCTGGCCATCGTCGCGGCGTTAGCCCTGTTTATGGCTGCGGGACTCCCCAATTTCAAGCTTGATGCATCGTCAGACTCCCTCACACTGGAGCATGATGCCGATCTCGACTATTTCCGTGAGATCAACCAGCGCTATCAGAGCAGCGATTTTCTGGTCATCACCTTCCGCCCCCGTGAAGACCTCTTTTCCGATGCCTCACTGGCCTTGTTGCAGCAACTGACCCACGACCTGGCGCAGGTGTCCGGGGTGGTGGGAACCACCTCCATGCTGGATGTACCCCTGCTCTACAGCCCGCCAGCGGCGCTCAAGGACTTGAAAGAGCCGCGCACGCTGCTGACCCCCGGGGTTGACCGCCAGGCTGCCAAAAAGGAGTACCTGGAGAGCCCCATCTATCGTGAAATGCTGCTGGGGCCGGACGGGCAGACGACCGCCATTCTCCTCAGCCTGCGCCTTAACCGCCACTACCTGGAGCTGGTGCGGGAGCGGGACGCCCTGCGCCTGAAGCGGGACACCGAGGGCCTGAGCGCCCAGGAAACAGAGCGGCTGGAGCACGTCAGCCAGGAGTTTCTCGACTACCGTACCGAAGTGGCCGCCCGTGATCACGAGCGGGTGCAGCAGGTGCGGCAGGTGGTGGCCAGCTATCAGGATCGGGCGCAGATCTTCGTCGGCGGTGCCACCATGATCACCGCCGATATGATCGACTTTATCAAAAGTGACCTGAAAGTATTCGGGGTCGGGGTACTGTTGTTCATGATCCTGATTATGGCGTTTATCTTCCGCCAGAAGCGCTTTGTGATCCTGCCCCTGCTCACCTGTATGACCTCGGTACTGCTGATGCTCGGCTTCCTCAGCTGGGTGGATTGGCGCCTGACGGTGATCTCCTCCAACTTTGTTGCACTGCTGCTGATTATTTCGTTGGCCATCACTATCCACCTGCTGGTGCGCTATCGCGAGTACCACGCCGCGGATCCTGACGCGCCTCAGGCGGAGTTGGTGATGGCTACCGTGCGTTTTATGGCCAAGCCTTGTCTCTACACCACACTGACCACCATGGTGGCGTTTGTCTCGCTGGTGGTGAGTGATATTCGCCCGGTGATCGACTTCGGCTGGATGATGAGTATTGGTCTGGCCCTGTCGCTGGTGCTCAGTTTTATTATTATCCCCGCCGGCCTGATGTTGCTGCCGAAAGGGGATCCAAAGGACAAGGGGGATAATTCCGCTGCCTTTACCACCGCATTCTCCCGCTTCACCGCCCGTCATCCCCAGTTGTTGCTGTGGTTGAGTCTGGGGTTGGCTATCGCCAGTTTTATGGGGATTCGCCAGCTGGAGGTGGAAAACCGCTTTATCGATTACTTTAAAGAGTCCACAGAAATCTATCAGGGCATGTCGGTGATCGACCGCAACCTGGGCGGCACCATCGGCCTCGATATTATTCTGGATGCCCCCAAGGCGCGGATGCCGGATGCCGGAGTAGGCAGTGAGGTTGACCCGTTTGGAGAGGCCGATCCCTTCGACGAACCGGACCCGTTTACTCTGCCGGACTCCCTGGCGGAACAGGATCCGTTTGGCGAGGCGGATCCCTTCTCGGAGCAGTCCCAACCGGTGGCGCGTGAACAGTACTGGTACACCATGGGCGGCATTTCCGAAATTCGCGCGCTGCACGACTACCTGGACAGCCTGCCCGAAGTGGGCAAGGTGCAGTCGCTGGCAACCTTTTATCAGGTGGCCAGTGATGTTAATTCCTCGCCGCTGAACGATTTCGAGTTGGCCCTGATTCGTCGTGCGCTGCCCGGCGAAGTTGGCAACCTGCTGATCAAACCCTACCTGTCGGCCGATGGTCAGCAGGCGCGTATCAGCCTGCGGGTGAAAGAGACGGAGCCCAGCCTGCATCGGGCCGAGCTGTTGCAAAAGATCCGTACCACCGCCATCACCGAGCTGGGCTTTGCGCCCGATCAGGTGCACCTCTCGGGGCTGTTGGTGCTCTACAACAACATGCTGCAGAGTCTGTTTAAGTCCCAAATCGTCACTCTGGGAGCTGTATTTATAGGCATTCTGGTGATGTTTGTGGTGCTCTTCCGCTCTGTCTCGCTGGCGTTGATTGCCCTTATCCCCAACCTGCTGGCCGCGTCTCTGGTGCTGGGCGGGATGGGGCTGGCAGGGGTGCCGCTGGACATGATGACTATCACCATTGCTGCCATTACGGTGGGCATCGGGGTGGATGACACCATCCACTACATTCACCGCTTCAAGGCGGAGTTTGCCCGGGATGGCGATTATGTAGCGGCCATGCACCGCTCCCACGCCTCCATTGGCCGGGCCATGCTCTATACCTCGGTGATCATTATTGCGGGTTTCTCGATCCTGGCGCTGTCCCGGTTTATCCCCACCATCTACTTTGGCCTGTTGACCGGATTTGCCATGTTCGCGGCCATCCTCGCGGCTTTGACATTGCTGCCGCGCTTGATACTGTTGGTGAAACCGCTGGGAAAGCCACAGACGGCCACTGATCCCCTGACAGCCCGGGCTGCAGGGGAGACGGCCTGACGCCACCCCAATCACTGAACCCTGCGCTCCGCGTGTGAGCGCAGGGATTACCTCACCGGAGCAGCTCCCCATGTGCCGTCGTTGGCTCGCGACACTCCTCTCATTTGCCCTGCTTGTTAGCCCACTGCCACTGCTGGCCGCCAACAGCGAACCCATCATCCGCTATGACAGCATTCACCATCCGGTGGTCAGCGACGACGGCATGGTCGCCACCCAGCACCGCATTGCCAGTGAGGTGGGGGCGGATATCCTCTCCGCCGGCGGTAACGCCGTTGATGCGGCTGTCGCAGTGGGCTTTGCCCTCGCGGTAGTGCTGCCCCGTGCCGGTAACCTGGGCGGCGGTGGTTTTATGCTGATCCATCTCGCAGATGAGGGCAAAACCATCGCCCTGGATTACCGGGAGATGGCACCAGCGGCGGCACACCGGGATCTGTTTATCGGCAGCGATGGTGAGGTGGATGGGGAGAAGGCGCGTTTCTCCCATGCCGCAGCCGGTGTGCCGGGCACCGTGGCGGGCCTGCTGCACGCCCAGCAACGCTACGGTCGCCTGCCACTGAGAACCGTGATCAAACCCGCTATTAAGCTGGCGGAGAAGGGCTTTCCGGTTACCCGGGACCTGGCGGAAAAGCTGGCCGAGGCTGGTCGGTTGCAGGCCAATGCCGAGAGCCGGCGTGTCTACTACCGCCAGGACGGCAGCGCCTACCAACCGGGTGAAGTGCTGCGACAGCCGGACCTGGCCTGGAGCCTGAAGCAGATACAGCGCCATGGCGCCGCCGCGTTTTACGATGGTGCCATCGCCGGGCGCATAGTGGCAGAGATGGAGGCCCATGAGGGCCTGATCACCCGCGACGACCTGCGCAACTATCAGGTGGTGGAGCGCCAGCCGGTGGTGGGTAGTTATCACGGCTACACCATTGCCTCCATGCCGCCTCCCAGCTCTGGCGGTGTGCACCTGGTACAGCTGCTGAACATTCTGGAAAACTTCCCAATGCAGAGCATGGGCGCCAACAGCGCCGCCGCTGTGCATACCATGACCGAAGCCATGAAATGGGCCTACGCCGACCGCTCGGTCTATCTGGGGGATCCCGACTATGTGGATGTGCCGGTGGCAGCTCTGACGGACAAGGCTTACGCCAGACGAATTGCGGCGTCCATTGACGCTGATAAGGCGCTGTCTTCCGAGGCGATCAAGCCGGGGGCGAAGCTGGGTTATGAGAGTCCGGATACGACCCACTATTCGGTGGTGGATCGGGAGGGTAACGCGGTGGCCAATACCTACACCCTCAACTTCTCCTTTGGTTCCGGCATTACCGTGCCGGGGACAGGGATCCTGCTCAACAACGAGATGGACGATTTTTCCTCCAAACCCGGTGTGCCCAACGCCTACGGCTTGATCGGTGCCGAAGCCAATGCCATCGCCCCGGGCAAGCGTCCCCTCAGTTCCATGACGCCCACACTGGTACTGCAGGATGGCAAGCCGGTGCTGGTGACCGGCAGCCCCGGTGGCAGCCGCATTATCACCACGGTTTTGCAGGTGATGGTGAATGTGCTGGACCACCACATGAATATGGCGGAGGCGGTGCATCAACCGCGCTTTCATCACCAGTGGCAGCCGGATACGCTGTTTGTGGAGCCGGGTTTCAGCATCGATACCCTTCGCCTGCTGGAGGCGAAGGGTCATAAAGTGCAGCAGGTCAGTACCATGGGCAGCGCCCAGTCGATTCTGCTGCAGAAGGGCGTCAGCTATGGCGCGGCCGATCCCCGCAAGCCCGACGCAGCAGTGGCGGCGCCGCGCTAGGCTGGGCCCGTTCAGCCCAAGACAAAAAAGCCGGCATTATGCCGGCTTTTTTGTGGGGGACGATCCTGTGCAGGATGTACTCAGTTGTGCAGCAGCAAAAACTCCATCAGTGCTTTCTGCGCGTGCAGGCGGTTTTCGGCTTCGTCCCACACTACGGAGATCTTCTCGTCTTCCAGCAGGTCGGCGCTCACCTCTTCGCCACGGTGGGCGGGCAGGCAGTGCATGAAGATGGCGTCGTCGTGAGCCAGCGCCATCAGTTCGTGATTGACCTCGTAGCCGGCAAACTGCTGCTCGCGGTGGGCCTGTTCCTCTTCCTGGCCCATGGAGGCCCAGACGTCGGTGACCACCCAGTCGGCACCGGTGACAGCCTCCCGTGGATCACGGGTAATGGTGATGCGGTCGGCGTTGGCGGCTACCAGCTCCGGATCCGGGTCGAAGCCTTCGGGGCAGGCGATATTGAGTTTGAAATCGCACATGGCAGCGGCGTTGATGTAGGAGTGACACATGTTGTTGCCATCACCGATCCAGGCCACGGTTTTGCCCTTGGGATCGCCGCGGTGTTCGACATAGGTCTGGATATCCGCCAGCAGCTGACACGGGTGGAAGTCGTCGGTCAGGGCGTTGATCACCGGCACCCTGGAGTAGGCGGCAAACCGCTCGATCTTGTCGTGGCCGAAGGTGCGAATCATGATGATGTCCACCATGCGCGACAGTACCCGCGCGGAGTCCTCAATGGGCTCGCCGCGACCCAGCTGGGTATCCCGCGGTGACAGGAACAGCGCGGAGCCGCCCATCTGCGCCATACCCGCTTCAAACGAGACACGGGTACGGGTGGAGGACTTCTCGAAAATCATCCCCAGCACCTTGCCATGGAAGGGTTCACCGGCGGTGCCTTCGCGATGTTGTGCCTTCATTTCGATGGCGCGGGCGATGATCTGCTGCAGTTCGGTAGGGCTCAGATCCTTAAGGGTCAAAAAGTGTCTGACGGTCATGGGGCGACCTCCTGGAAATTCTCAATCAGCTGGCACACTACCCGCAGGATCTCATCGGCATTTTCACGGGTGATGGTCAGCGGTGGCAGCAGGCGAATGGTATTGCCGGCGGTAACGTTAATAAGCAGGCCGGCGTCGTCGGCCGCGGCTACCAGCTCACCGCAGTCACGGTTCAGCTCGATACCCAGCAGCAAGCCCATGCCACGGATGTCGGTGACCTTGGCATTGCCTTGCAGGGCTTCACGGAAGCTCTGCAGCAAATAGAGACCCTGTTCACGGGCGTTGGCGATCAGCTGTTCCTGTTGCAGAGTCTCCAGCACCGCAGCTGCCACATGGCACACCAGCGGGTTGCCGCCGTAGGTGGAGCCGTGGTTACCGGGTTGCAGTATGTCGCCAGCTTTACCGCGAGCCAGGCAGGCGCCGATGGGCAGGCCGTTGCCGAGCCCCTTGGCGGTGGTGACCACATCCGGCTTGATGTTGGTGTGCTGGAACGCAAACAGTTCGCCGCTGCGGCCGTTGCCGGTCTGGATCTCGTCCAGCATCAGCAGCCAGCCACGCTCATCACAGAGTGAGCGCAGTTGCGTCAGGTAGTCGTCGGCGGGAACGCGGATACCGCCCTCGCCCTGTACCGGTTCCACCAGTACGGCGACGATGTTGTCATTCTCCAGTGCGGCAACCGCCGCCACGTCATCAAACGGCACCTGCACGAACCCTTCCAGCAGCGGAGCAAAGCCGGTCTTGACCTTGGCATTGCCGGTGGCGGTGAGGGTGGCCATGGTGCGGCCGTGGAAACTGCCCGCCATGGTGACGATGGTGGGACAACTTACGCCCTTGTCATTACCGTACTTGCGCGCGATCTTGATGGCGGCTTCGTTGGCTTCGGCACCGGAGTTGGAAAAGAACACGTTGTCCATGCCGCTCAGTTCACAGAGCTGTTGTGCCAGCTGCTGCTGCGGCAGGGTATTGTAGAGATTGGAGCAGTGCACCAGGGTTGCAGCCTGTTCGCTGACCGCTTTGGTCACCGCCGGGTGGGCGTGTCCCAGACCACAGACAGCGATGCCGCTGAGGGCGTCAAGATAGCGTCGGCCCTGGTCGTCCCATACGTAGACGCCTTCACCTTTTACCAACGTGAGTTTGCGCTCACCGTAGGTATTCATCAGGGCTGTAGTGGCCATGCCTGAACTCCTCGACTGCCTGGGGCGGACGCGTTTGCGCGTCCCGAAAACAAAAACAGGCAGCCTGCAAGCTGCCTGACGCGAAAGCGAGATACTATAAGCTATCGCAGGGGTTGGCAATGCCGTGGCAGGCCCAATGCCGCGGCCTGTGGCACGGGAAAGATTCGCAGCCAAAACGGGAGTAGGGTAGAATGGGCGGCAATACCTGAGTGCCAAACTTGGTTATGGCACAAGCCGGGGAATCGCTCTCCCGCAACGGAATCGGGTCGGCGGTGTGCAGCTGACCCACAGGTTTTCATACAATGCATTTGATTCACGAGAGGTCTGAGTTGTCTATGGATATCATGGATACCATCAAGAAGCAGGTAGAGGAAAACGCCGTTATTCTCTACATGAAGGGTTCCCCCAATGCACCGCAGTGTGGTTTCTCCATGCGTACCGTGCAGGCGGTCATGGCTTGCGGTCAGCGCTTTGCCTACGTCGACGTGCTCTCCAACCCCGATATCCGCACCAATCTGCCCAAGTACGCCAACTGGCCAACCTTTCCGCAGCTGTGGATCAACGGCGAGCTGGTCGGCGGCTGTGACATCGTTACTGAGTTGCATGAAAGTGGCGAGCTGAAGCCAATGATCGACGCCGCTGTCGGTACAACCGAGAGCTGATAGCGGTCGCTTTTTCGCCATCCTGTGGTGGCGAAAGCAGAACCGTAAAAAAGGCCGCAATGCGCGGCCTTTTTTGCGTCCTGCCGGTGGCTATAGCCGGGGCTTTCCCTGTCACTGGCGGGCGATGATCTCCAGGCGCGCCCCGTCATCCCGAACACCTTTCTCACGTAACCCCCCCCTTTACTATCGCCGGGAGTCAAACGCTCGTTGGGCGAAATTTTCTGTAATAATATTGAAAAACATTCTCAATCCCATTAAATTTAACTCTCGTAATTAAGTTTTATTGGGGTGATAGGCAAGGGCTATTTGGGGCGCCTGCCTGTCTGGCTTCGTGACAAACCGTAAGAAATTGGGGAATAACATCATGTGGAAGAAGAGTGTGCTGGCTGTCGCCGTGGGCGCCGCATCATTGGCTGCGCAGGCGCAGCAGACGCCGTCTATGGAAGAGATGTGGCAGCTGATCCAGCAGCAACAGGCCGAAATCAAGGAGCTGAAATCCCAGCTCAACAAGACTGACAACAAGCTGCAGGTTACCGAGCAAAAGCTGGATGCCACCGCCGATGCGGTTGAGCAGGGCGTAGCTGTTGGCAGCAATGAGAAGCTGGCAAAGCTGGCTTCCTGGGCTGAAAAGACCTCTATTGGAGGCTATGGCGAGCACCACTTTAACCACAAAGAAGACGGTGATGATCAGATTGATGCCCACCGTTATGTGCTGTATATCGGACATCAGTTCACAGATAAGGTGCGCTTTTTCTCCGAGTTTGAGCTGGAGCACTCGCTGGCCGGCGACGGCAAGCCCGGTGAAGTGGAGCTGGAGCAGGCCTATATCGAGTACGATTTCGCTGAAAAACACAGCGTACAGATCGGTCAGTTCCTGATGCCGGTGGGTATCCTCAACGAAACCCACGAGCCGGACACGTTCTACGGTACCGAGCGCAATAAAGTGGAAGCCGAAGTCATTCCTGCTACCTGGTGGGAAGCCGGTGTGATGGCGCTGGGTGAGATCGCCCCGGGCCTGAGCTACAACGCTGCTGTTCACAGTGGACTGAAGACTGACAACTTCCGTATTCGCAGCGGCCGCCAGAAAAACGCTGAAGCAACAGCGGAGGATCTGGCATTCACCGGTCGCCTGAAGTACACCGGTATCCAGGGCCTGGAGCTGGCAGCAACCTACCAGTACCAGCAGGATATCGCCCAGGGCTTGCTGACCGAGTCTGCCGAGGCGTCCCTGATGGAAGCCCATGCGATCTACAACATCGGTGGCTTCGGCGTACGCGCACTGTGGGCTGAGTGGGATATCGACGGCGCTGATTTTGAAGCCGCCGAAGCTGACACCCAGAGCGGTTGGTACCTGGAGCCCTCCTACAAGTTTACCGACAAGCTGGGTGTATTTGTGCGCTACAGCGAGTGGGATCGCGGCGACAAGATGCTGTCCGACATCGATTACAAAGCCTACGACTACGGTATCAACTACTGGATTCACCCGCAGGTGGTGCTGAAAGCGGACTACACCGATACCGTTGGTAAGAACGATGAAGGCGATGCCCTGAACCTGGGTGTGGGCTGGTCTTTCTGATCGAGGTATCGCACCTGAAGCAAAACACCGGGGCGCCTGAGGGCGCCTTTGGTGTGTTCGGCTAGCGGAGTTTCTATGCACAGACTGCTCATCACAATGGTGCTTGCGGCGTTGGTCGTGAGCATGCCTGCACAGGCCCAGCGCGGCAGTTTCCTCTCCATGGAAGAGATGCGGCAAAACACCTTTGGCGAGCAGGCTGCGGCGCTGGAGTGGCAAACCCTGTGGGTGAATCAGGAGCAGCGGGACGCCATTGAGGCGATTCTGGGGCATCGCTTCCACGGTTTGCGCATCCGCTACCTGGGCGATGGCCAGAGAACCCTGTGGAAGTTTGAGGAGATCGGCAAGGAGCAGCTGATTACCGTGGGTGTTGTGGTGGACTCTGATCGCATCGCCAACATTGAGGTGATGGAGTACCGCGAGAGTCGCGGCGGAGAAGTCCGTTACCCCTTCTTTACTGGGCAATTCCAGGGGTTGGGGTTGTTGCCGGAGCAGGCTCCTGCCCTGGATGGTCATATCGATGGCATCACCGGTGCCACTCTGTCGGTGCGGGCCATGACGAAAATCGCTACACTGGCGCTCTTCTGTCACCAGCTAACGCCCTTTACTCACCGTGAATCCTCATCGCAGACAGCTGCACGCTAAACCTCACCTGCTTCGTCGCCTGCGCCCTGCGCTGTGGCGCTGGCACCGTCGTATCGGTCTGTTTGCGATGGCCTTTCTGCTGCTGATCAGCGTCACCGGTATTCTGTTGAACCACACCTCCTCCCTGCATCTGGGCAGCCAGCCGGTGAGGCAGCCGTGGTTGCTCGCCCTGTACGGCCTCGACCTGCCCGATATCCGCAGCTACCAGGTGGGTGAGCAGTGGCTGGCCGGCGATGCACTGGGACAGCTCTATCTGCAGGGTGAACCGCTGTCGCAGTGCAATGGCTCCCTGCAGGGGGCCGTGGCGCTGGGGGATTTGGTGCTGCTGGCCTGTACCCGCGAGTTGCTGCTGTTAACAGCGACGGGAGAGGTGGTCGAGCGGCTGGATGGAGATTTCGGCCTGCCGCTGCCATTGAGCGCTGCAGGGCAGTGCGGCGACCGCGTCTGCCTGCGGAGCCAGGGGCAGGCCTATCTGGTGGATCTGGAACAGTTGCAGTGGTTGCCGGCTGTGGATGCAGCGGTCCAATGGGGCGAGCCCGGGCTGGCGCCTGCGGAGCTGCGGAAGCGCTTGCGGGCACATCTGGCAAGCCCGCTCTCCTGGGAAAAGGTCGTACAGGACCTGCACAGTGGTCGCCTGTTTGGGTCGCTGGGGGTGCTGCTGTTTGATCTGCTCGGTGTGCTGTTTATCTTTCTTGCCCTGAGTGGTCTCTGGTTGTGGTATCGTCCGGGGCGTGGCCGGCGCGAGCTGGATTCCTGATCGCTGCCCCGTCCGGTGCCCGTAGCTTCTGAGCCAAGAGCCCCTGAGCCAGGAGCCCGGTGGGTTGTGCATTGATGCACTGGCCGCGCAAACCAGTACAATTAGCCTTCTGACGCCATCGATCACTGACGCACTGCATGATTCAAATTCCCGGCTACCGCGTTATCCGACTTCTCGGTAAGGGAGGTATGGCCGAGGTCTATCTGGCGATCCAGCAAAGTTTCGGGCGCGAAGTCGCGCTCAAGTTGCTCTCGCCCACACTGGCGAAAGACCGCAATTTCAGCGAGCGCTTCCTGCGTGAGGCGCGCATTGTCAGCCGTCTGGTGCACCCCAATATTGTCACCGTTTACGATGTCGGCGTCGCCGACGGCCGTCACTACCTCTCCATGGAGTACATTCCGGGCGAGGATCTCAAGCAGGCACGCTCCAGCCTGAGCCTGGAGCAGAGGCTCAATGTGGTCCGGGATATTGCCCGGGCACTGGCCTTCGCCGGTCGCAAGGGTTATGTGCACCGCGACGTCAAACCGGAAAACATACTGCTGCACGAAGACGACGGTCGTGCGGTGCTGATGGATTTTGGTATCGCGCGCACGGCGGACCTGAAGTCGGGTATGACCCAAACCGGCACCGCCATCGGCACCCCCCATTATATGAGCCCGGAGCAGGCCAAGGGTCAGGAGGTGGATCCCCGTTCCGATCTCTACAGTCTGGGGGTGGTGCTGTTTTTCCTGCTCTCCGGTCGCGTGCCCTTCGATGCCGACTCAGTGGTGGCGGTTGGGGTGAAGCATGTGGCGGACCCCGTTCCGCAGTTGCCGGATCCCATGCAGCGTTTCCAGTCCATTATCGACCGTGCCATGGCCAAGGATCCCGCCCACCGTTTTCAGAGTGGCGATGAATTTATTGCTGCGCTTGACCAGATTCCTGCCGCCGAGCTGGAGCGTATCAAGTCTGCCATGCAGGTGGGCAAGGGGCGTCTGGTAGCGGCGGATGCCGAGGCGCCGACCTTGATCAGTCTCGCCCCGGTGATGACCGGTGGTGCCAAGCCGGTGCCGGCACCCACGGTGCGGGTCAAGCGCACAGCGCCAGCCGCGGCGGCCAAACGCCAGGCTGCTGCGCGTGGCTCCCGGCCATCGGTCGCGCCAGAGGAGCCCGTCACTGCCGTGGCGGAGCGCACGTCCCACAGTCTCTGGCCCTGGCTGGCCGGGATCTTTATCGCTTCGCTGATCGCCTACGTGGTCTATTTCCAGCAGCAGTTGCCGGTGGAGGAGCGTATCCGTTTGCCCCAGCACCTGTTGGCCCACTGGCGTGCCGTGGCGCGCGAGGTGGGAGGGGAGACGCTGGCGGGCCTGCTTGGTGAAGAGAGCCCGGTGGGCTCCATGGAAGGGCAGAGGGCAGGGGACGAGAGCGCAGAGGCAGAGCAGGCAGCAAAGGCTGCCGCCGAGGCGCAGGCCGCGGCGCGTGAGCAGCAGTTACAGCAGGCGCAGGAGTGGTTGCGGACGCTGGAGCAGGAGCCGCAACGGGCTGCGGACATAGTCGATCTCTATCGCCAGCTGTTGCAGCAAGATAGTGAGGATAGTGATGCACTGGCGCTGCAGGATCAGTTGCGGCAGCGCTACCAGTGGTTGTTCGATACCACCCTGGCGGCGGCAGACACCGACGCAGCGGCTGAGTGGCTGGCACGGCTGGAGCGGGATTTTGGCAGCAACCCCGGGCTGCAGGAGCGGCTGCGGGAGGTGCAGGAGCGGATCGCTCGCCAGCGACAGATTGGCGTGCTGCTGAGCGAAGCCTCAGCCCTGGCGGAGGAGAAGGCCTGGACTTTACCTGCCGACGATAGCGCTTTGCAACGCTACCGCGCAGTGCTGGCACTGGAGCCGGGTAATGCCGGGGCATTGGAGGGCATAGAGCAGCTGGTCGAGGTGCTGGAGCGTCAGGCGCGCCGGCAGATGGGCGCCGGGCAGTGGCCGCAGGCGCAGCAGAGCTTGCAGGAAGCGCTGAGTATTGACGGTGGTAACCGGCAGTTGCAAAAGCTGTTGGGGCAAACGGAAACCCAGCAGCAGGTATTGAGCCTGATGCGCCGTGCCCGGCAGCTGAGCGACCAGGGTAAATTGTTGGGTCACAGTGACGACAGTGTCTACAGCGTGACCGGTAAGGTGCTGAAGTTGCAATCCGGCCACACCGAGGCCCGGGCCATGCGCCGGGACCTGGAAGATGGTCTGGTTGGGTCGGTGGAAGCGCTGCTGCAGAGCCAGCGCTACGATGACGTGCGGGCACAGCTGGCGCGGGCGCTCTCCTACTTTCCGGCCAGTGAGCGGCTGCAGTCACTGAAAGCGGCCAATGAGGCTGCCATTGAAGAGGCCAATCGCCCACTGGTAGAGCAGCTGCGGGTCAGCAATCAGCCGATTGAGGATCTCGGTGGTCTGCAGGTGGCCCAGTTTCCCGCTGTGAGACAGCTGCACGTTGGCTTCCTCTACCGCCGTTTCGATGCCGCTGGCAGTGCGGTGACCGCTCACCTCTACGAGGGCGCTGACGCCATTGAGGTGGCGCAGACAGAGGTGACCCTGAGTCGCAGTGAGGGGGAGCAGTATTTCCGTCTGGCCAGCCCGTTGCGGGAGTTTGCCGCCGATGCCTACCGACTGGAATTGCGCATGGAGCAGCAGGTGCTGGCGCAGCTGGTCTTCCGCCTGACCGATCCCGCCCCGGAAACCAGCGATTCCGCTGTCTCCCAGTGATTTCTGCGGCTGCAGGCCGCACCACTCTTCCTGTATAATCCGCCGTTTAGCGTGTCGTTTGGATAGATCATGAACGTAAAAGAGTATATGGCGTCGGTGGGGCAGCAGGCCCGGGCGGCGTCACGGGTGATTGCTGCGGCGTCCACCGGCGACAAGAACAGCGCCTTGCTGGCCACAGCCGAGGCACTGGACAGTGCGCGGGCGGAGCTGCTGGCGGCCAATGCCAAAGATATGCAGGCGGGCGCAGAGCGCGGCCTGGACAGTGCCCTGCTGGACCGCCTGGAGCTGTCACCGGCACGCATTGATGCCATGATCGAAGGCCTGTGCCAGGTGGCGGCACTGCCTGATCCCTGCGGCGAAATCACCGATCTCAGTTTCCGCCCCAGCGGCATCCAGGTGGGTAAGATGCGCGTGCCCCTGGGAGTGATCGGCATCATTTACGAGTCCCGTCCCAACGTCACCATCGACGCGGCCAGCCTGTGCCTGAAATCCGGTAATGCCACCATCCTGCGTGGCGGCAGCGAGGCCTACCACTCCAACCAGGCCATCGCCGCCTGCCTGCGCAAGGGCATGCTGGCTGCCGGTTTGCCTGTGACGGCGGTACAGATTGTCGAGACCACCGACCGCGCCGCGGTGGGTGAGCTGATTACCATGCCCGACTATGTGGATGTGATCGTGCCCCGCGGTGGCAAAGGCTTGATCGAGCGCATCAGCAACGATGCACGGGTGCCTGTGATCAAGCACCTGGACGGTATCTGTCACGTCTATATCGACGACCGTGCCGACCTGAAAAAAGCCATCGCCATTGCGGTCAACGCCAAGACCCATCGCTACGGTGTCTGTAATGCCATGGAGACCCTGTTGGTCCACGCCGATGTGGCCGCACAGGTACTGCCAGAACTGGCCCAAATCTACGGTGAGAAGGGAGTGGAGCTGCGCGGCTGCGAGCAGACCCGCGCCATTATCGAGGCTGTGGCCGCCACTGAAGAGGATTGGCATACCGAGTACCTGGCGCCGATCCTCTCTATCCGTGTGGTCGCCGACATGGCGGCTGCCATGGATCACATTGACCGCTACAGCTCACGCCACACCGAATCCATCATTACTGAGGATTACACCCGTGCCCGCCAGTTCCTGGCGCAGGTGGATTCCAGCTCGGTGATGGTCAATGCCTCCACCCGCTTTGCCGACGGCTTTGAGTATGGCCTGGGGGCAGAGATCGGTATCTCCACCGACAAGATCCACGCCCGTGGTCCGGTGGGGCTGGAAGGTCTCACCTCCCAGAAATACGTGGTGCTGGGTGATGGCCACATCCGCCAATAAGGTGATCGGGTGACCGCCCTGTCTGCCCCCCGGGCCCTGATCGGACTCTTCGGCGGTACCTTTGACCCTGTCCACAACGGTCATCTGCGTATGGCGCTGGAGTTGTATCAGCGCCTGCAGATGGACGAGATGAGGTTGTTACCGGCCCACCGGCCTCCCCATCGCGACACTCCCCGGTGCAGCAGCGCCGATCGCGCCGCCATGGTGAAGCTGGCGCTGGCGGATTGTCCCGTGCTGACGGTGGATGAGCGGGAGCTGCTCGCCGACCGTCCCTCCTGGACCGTGGATACCCTGGCCCAGCTGCGTCAGGAGCTGGGCAACGAGGTGTCACTGTGCTGGTGCGTGGGAATGGATTCACTGGTCAACCTGCACACCTGGTCCCGCTGGCAGCAGCTGCTGGACTACGCTCACCTGGTGGTGGCAGCCCGTCCGGGGTGGGCACTGCCGGCTGATGGGGAGGTCGCGCAGTGGCTGCAACAACATCAGGGCGACGAGACGGATCTGCGTCAGTTGCCCGCAGGTCGGGTGGTGCTGGTGCAACAGACGCTGCTGGAGATCTCGGCCACTGACATCCGGGCACAGGTTGCCGCCGGCCTGTCCCCACAATTCCTGCTGCCTGAGGCAGTTTGGCGCTATATTAATGACAAGGGTCTCTACCGGGACCACCAATGAGGAAGCCTTTTGCTGATGTCTGATGAGTTGAACAGCGTGTTGATCGAAGCCCTGGAAGATCTGAAGGGTAAGGACATAACCGTGCTGGATGTGAGTAAGTTGTCCGACGTGATGGATACCCTGATTATTGCGTCAGGGACCTCCAACCGTCATGTGAAGTCCCTGGCCACCAATGCGGTACAGGAGGCCAAGGATCGTGGTATGCCGGCCATCGGTGTGGAAGGCCTGGAAACCGGTGAGTGGGTTCTGGCAGATTTTGGTGACACTGTGTTGCATGTGATGATGCCGGCGACCCGTGACTTCTACGACCTGGAAAAGCTCTGGAGCATGGAACCCCGCAGTCGCCAGCAGGACAAGGAGCAGTAAGCATCCGGGCTGGCTGTCATGCGTTTCCGAATCATTGCCGTGGGTACCCGCATGCCCTCGTGGGTGGAAGAGGGGTACCAGGAGTACGCCAAACGACTGCCCCGGGACTTCAGTGTGGAGATGGTGGAGCTGTCGCTGGGGCAGCGGGGCAAAAATGCCTCCGTTGCCAAGGCCATGGCGAAAGAGGGCGAGCAGATGCTGGCCGCCATCCCCAAAGGTGACCGGGTCATCGCCCTGGATGTGCTGGGTAAGCCCTGGAGTACCGAGGTGCTGGCGGAAAATCTCGGCAAGTGGTCGATGGAATGCAGTAACTATAGCCTGCTGATTGGCGGGCCGGACGGGTTGGCACCGGAGTGTCTGGCCCGGGCGGACGCCAAATGGTCCCTGTCGGCGCTGACGCTGCCACACCCGCTGGTGCGCATCGTTCTGATCGAGCAGCTCTACAGGGCCTGGACCCTGCTCAACCACCACCCCTACCACAAGTGACGGGGCCAATAACAAGAACGGAATAATAAAGAACGGCATAACCGTCACCGAGCCAAAGTGACCCCTTAACAACCACCTGAATCACAAATAGGACAGAGGCTGCGTGGCAGCCGGCGTGTGAACTTTCTTATGCCGGTCAAAGTCCATACAATCTGCCACTTATTCTGATTTCCGCGCCAGCTGAGTCTGCATGCCCAAACAGCAACACCTTAAAGACCACTTTCAGGAGGCCCGCCTGTTCAACGCGCGCCTGCTGGTCGGTGTTATTGGCATCCTGGCGCTGACGGGTATCCTGCTGGCGCGCATGTACAACCTGCAGGTGGTCAATTACAAGGACTATGTCACCCAGTCCGATCGCAACCGCATTCAGGTGCAACCACTGCCGCCCACCCGGGGCCTGATCTATGACCGCCGTGGCCGCCTGCTGGCGGATAACCGCCCCAGTTACACCCTCACCGTGATTCGGGAGCAGGTCCGCGACCTGGAGCAGACGCTGCAGGTGCTGCAGGGGCTGCTGCACCTTGACGACGATGATCTGCAGGATTTTCACAAGCGCATGCAGCAGCGTCGGCGGCCGTTCGAAGCCGTTCCCCTCAGTTATCGCCTGACCGAAGAAGAGATCGCCATTATTGCGGTCAACGAATACCGTCTGCCTGGCGTCAAGGTGGAGGCGGAACTGGTGCGCGACTACCCCATGCTGGAGAGCTTTGCCCACTCGGTGGGTTATGTGGGACGCATCAACGACCGGGAGCTGTCCGCCTTCGATGAGGAACAGTACCGTCGTTACAGTGGCACCCACACCATCGGTAAAATCGGGCTTGAAAACCAGTACGAAGAGCAGCTGCTGGGCGAGGTGGGCTACCAGTATGTGGAGACCAATGCCCGCGGCCGGGTATTGCGGGTGCTGGAGCGTATCGCCCCACAGCCAGGTGAAAACCTGCGCCTGTTTATCGATACTGAACTGCAGGATACTGCCATCGCTGCGATGGCGGGCCGCCGCGGTGCGGTGGTGGCGCTGGATGTGAACACCGGAGGCGTGCTGGCCATGGCCAGCACGCCCAGCTACAACCCCAACCTGTTTGTCACCGGCATCAGTTTTGCCGAGTACAAGGCGCTCAACGAGTCGCTGGACCTGCCCCTCTTCAACCGCACCATCCAGGGCCAGTACCCGCCGGGTTCCACCATCAAGCCCATGCTGGGGCTGGGTGGGCTGCATACCCGCGCCGTGGATGCCAATCGGGTGGTCTACGATCCCGGTTACTACCAGTTGGAGGGTGAGGAGCGACTCTATCGCGACTGGAAGCGGGGCGGTCACGGCCCCCGGGTGGACCTGATGCAGGCCATCCGCGAATCCTGCGATATCTACTTTTACGACATGGCCTTCCGCATGGGGATCGATAAAATCCACGATTTTGGGTCCCAGTTCTCCCTCGGCAGTCGCACCGGCATCGATGTTCCCAGTGAGCGTCGCGGGCTGTGGCCATCGCGGGCGTGGAAGCGTGGCGCTCGCGGCCTGCCCTGGTTCCCGGGTGACACGGTCAACGTCGGTATTGGTCAGGGGGATGTGCTGACCACCCCGCTGCAGCTGGCGGTGATGACAGCGACCCTGGCCAATCGTGGCCACTTTATCCGGCCGCGGCTGGTGCAGTGGGTCGGCAACGAAGAGACTCTGCCACAGATTGAGGATGTGGAGCCTATTCGTCCGGATCACTGGGACTATGTGTTTGAAGGCATGGAGCAAGTGGTCCATAACATTCACGGCACTGCCATCAGTGTTGGCCGCCATCTCAATTTCCATATGGCGGGCAAGACCGGTACCGCCCAGGTAGTGGGTATCGCCCAGGGGGAGAAGTACGACTCCGAGGCGTTGAAAGAGCGGCAGCGGGATCACGCCCTGTTCGTTGCTTTTGCACCGGTGGAGAAGCCGAAAATCGCTGTGGCGGTGATCGTCGAAAATGGTGAGAAGAGCTCCAAGGCGGCAGCGGTCGCGGCGGAGGTCATTGGCAAGTACCTGGAGCTGGAGGCGGCCGCAGAGGCGGGTGCCAGTGATGAAGAGGGTCAGCAGCCATGAGCCGCATCAACGATTTTCAGCGTCGCATGCCGGAGGCCAGTCACGATCTGCGCCGCCGCCAGAGCGTCTGGCTGCGCTGGCACATCGACCTGCCCCTGCTGTTGGGGCTGTTGGTGCTGACCGGTTTCGGTCTGGTGGTTCTGTACAGCGGCAGCGGTGAAGACTGGCACTACGTCAAACGGCAAAGTGTGTTTCTGGTACTGGCCTATTGTGTGATGTTCACCGTAGCGCAGGTTCGCGTGCATGTGATGGAATACTGGGCACCCTGGTTCTACCTGTTGGGCGTGATCCTGCTGGTACTGGTATTGGTGATGGGGGTGGGCGCCAAGGGCGCACAGCGCTGGCTGAGTCTGGGCGGCTTTCGTTTCCAGCCTTCGGAGATCCTCAAGCTGGCGGTACCGGCGATGGTGGCGATGTTCCTGTCGCGCAAAATCTTGCCGCCGAAGTTTGGCCATGTGCTGATGGCTCTGGGGCTGATAGGGGTGCCTACGGTGCTGATCATGAAACAGCCCGACCTTGGTACCTCCATCCTGATTGCGGCCTCCGGGTTTCTGGTGCTGTTCTTTTCCGGTTTGCCCTGGCGCTACATGTTCGGGGCTGCCGGTGTGTTGGCCGCCGGCGCCTGGCCCGCCTGGATGTTTGTGCTGCGTGACTACCAGAAGCAGCGCATCCTCACCATGCTCAACCCGGAGGATGACAAGTTGGGTGCCGGCTGGAACATCATCCAGTCCAAGACCGCCATCGGTTCCGGCGGTGTCTACGGCAAGGGCTGGCTTAACGGCACCCAGTCGCACCTGGATTTTCTGCCCGAAAGTCACACCGATTTTATTATCGCGGTGTTGGCGGAGGAGCTGGGGTTGATAGGCGTACTTTGCCTGCTGGCCCTGTACGCGTGGATTATCGGACGCGGCCTGGTAATCGCGTCCAATGCCCAGTCCACCTTCGGGCGGCTGCTGGCAGGCAGTATTACGTTTACATTTTTTATCTATGTTTTTGTGAACATCGGCATGGTATCGGGTCTATTACCGGTGGTGGGTGTACCACTGCCCATGGTCAGTCATGGCGGAACGTCCATTGTTACCCTGATGATGGGGTTTGGCATTCTCATGGCCATTGGCACAGAGCAGCGCAAAGTCAGTATTGGTTAATGTGGTAGGTGAACCTTGATGAAAAAAACAGGCAATAAAATAACCCGTCCCTCAATGCGTACACTGCTGGCGACAGCGGTCGCCTCCCTGGTCTTCTCGGCACCGTTTGCCGGGGCCGGCGAGCAGGCAGCGGGCTACAAGCTTAATCCGCAGGCACAGAGTTTTATCGATACCCTGGTGAAGGAAGAGAACTTCGAGCGCAAGGAGCTGGAGGCGTGGTTCGCACAGGCGCAGAAACAGCAGTCCATCCTCGATGCTATTGCCCGCCCGGCGGAAAAAACCAAAACCTGGGCCGAGTACCAGGACATTTTCCTGACCAGCTCACGGCTGGAAAAAGGGGTCGAGTTCTGGAAGGCCAACCGTGAAACCCTGCAGCGTGCGGAAGAGCAGTATGGTGTGCCGCCGCAGATTATTGTGGCCATTATTGGTGTTGAAACCCGCTATGGAGCCCATAAGGGCGGTTACCGGGTGATGGACGCGCTGTCGACATTGGCGTTTGATTACCCGCCGCGCAGCCCGTTCTTTACCAAGGAGCTGCGCCAGTTCCTGCTGCTGGCCCGCGAGCAGCAGCGCGATCCGCTGACCCTCAAGGGTTCCTACGCCGGAGCCATGGGCTATGGCCAATTCATGCCATCCAGCTACCGCGCCTACGCCACCGATTTTGATGGCGACGGTTTTGTCGATATTTGGGAGAACACCGAGGACGCCATCGGCAGTGTGGCCAATTACTTCGTGCGCCACGGCTGGCAGCAGGGGGAGAGTGTGGTGCACCGTGCGCGGGTAAACGGCGACTACGATACCGAAGTGCTGAACGATTCCCTCAAACCGCTGCATACGGTGGGCAAGCTCAAGGCCAAGGGGTTTACCCCGCTGGATAAGCTGCCGGCGGATGCCAGCGCCAGTGCCATCAAGCTGGAAGGCAAGCAGGGAGCCGAGTTCTGGATTGGCCTGCAGAATTTTTACGCCATTACCCGCTATAATCACAGCCGTCTTTACGCCATGGCTGTTTATCAGCTGAGTGAGCAGCTGCGTGAAGCGATGGACCAGCAGGCGGTAGCCCGCCAATAACCGATAACGCCATAGGCGGGAGAGCCGATACCCAATGACCTGCCGCACTGACATGACACCGGCGGCCGCCCGCAGCACCTGCACCACCAACGGTGGTGCCTGGCTGGCGCTGATGCTGGTGTTGACCCTGGCCGGTTGTGTGTCGCAGCCCGATGTTCCAGAGGGTACGCCCCACGATTTCCACATCAAGGACAGCTACCCGGAACAGCCCATGGATGTATCCCACATCCCGGATGCGGTGCCCCGGGTTGAGCCGCGTACCCGGGCGGGCAACAAGAGCCCCTACGTGGTGCTGGGTAAAACCTACTACGTAATGCAGGATGAGCGCGGTTTTACCGAGGAGGGTATCGGCTCCTGGTACGGCAACAAGTTTCACGGTCGCCGCACCTCCAATGGCGAGGTCTACAGCATGTACGGTATGACCGCCGCCCATAAAACCCTGCCGATACCGTCCTATGTGCGGGTCACCAACCTGGAAAACGGTCGCCAGATCGTGGTGCGGGTGAATGATCGCGGTCCCTTCCATACCGGCCGTATTATTGATCTCTCCTACGCTGGCGCCAGCAAGCTGGGTTATGTCAACAAGGGCACTGCCCGCGTGCGTATCGAAGTGCTGGAGCCGCAGAGCCCGCAGCCGGGCGGCGCGAGAACCTATGCTGCGGCAGCTGGCAGTGGTCTGCCACCGGCTCCCGCGCCTGCGAACTCCGCTGGTTTTGAGTTGCCTCCCAACACCTTCCTGCAGGCCGGCGCCTTTTCTACCATCAAGGCCGCCGAGCAGCTGCGTCAGCGGCTGACGCACCTCACCGACCTGCCGGTGCAGGTGATTGTCCCCCAGAGCGACCAGCTCTACCGGGTACGGGTTGGCCCCATTGCCGACAACCTGGTGTTGCTGGACCTGCGTGAGCGCCTGCAACAGAACCGGCTGCCATCGCCCCACGTGGTGTACGACTAGCCCCGATTCGCTGCGATACCGCCGTTGCTGGACTGCAAGGGCAGGGCTGTTACACTAGCGACCATTCTCCCGGTGTGGCAGTTTCCGTAACAGTAGCGGGAATTTCCCGGAGCAATTGCAGTCACAGAGGCGTTCCAACCTTCGCCGTAGTGTGCCCAAGCAGTCACAGAGCTGCACGCACCGCCACCCACATCCAACAAACTTTGTAGAGATGATGATTAACAAGACATTCCGACGTTTTATCGCTTCCGCTGTGACACTGATGACCGTGGCCGCGCCTCTGGCCCAGGCTCGTCAGATTATTCCGGCGCCGCCGCAACTGGCCGCTTCTGCCTATCTGCTCATGGATGCCGATACCGGTAAGATCCTGGTGGAGCACAACGCCGATGAGCAACTGCCACCCGCCAGCCTTACCAAGATGATGACCAGTTACATCGTCTCCTCCGAGATTCACAACGGTGAGATCGGTCAGGACGATATGGTGAACATCAGTGTGAAGGCCTGGAAGATGGGCGGTTCCAAGATGTTTATCCGCGAAGGTACCCAGGTGCCGGTGAAGGATCTGCTGAAAGGCGTCATTGTCCAGTCCGGCAACGACGCCAGTGTGGCGCTGGCGGAATACGTCTCCGGCAGCGAAGGTGCCTTTGTCGATGTGATGAACCAGCAGGCAGCGCTGCTGGGCATGTACGGCACCAATTACATGAACGCCACCGGCTGGCCGGCAGAAGGCCACGTTACCACCGCCCGCGACCTGTCACTGCTGGCTCGTGCCCTGATCAACGACTACCCGGAACACTACAAGCTCTACTCGGAAAAGTACTTCACCTATAACGGTATCAACCAGCCCAACCGCAACCGCCTGCTGTTTCGCGACCCGTCTGTGGATGGCCTGAAAACCGGTCACACCGAGGCCGCCGGCTTCTGCCTTGTAGCCTCGGCCAAAAAGAACGATATGCGCCTGATCTCGGTGGTGATGGGTACCCGTTCCGACGAAGCCCGCGCGGCCGAGTCGCAGAAGCTGCTCACCTACGGTTTTCGCTACTTCCAGACCTACAAGCCTTATGGCGTCGCCGATGAGCTGGCGCGTCCCCGCGTCTGGTCCGGTAAGCAGGACAGTGTGGCGCTGGGTGTGGAGAAAGACCTCTACCTGACCATCCCGCGCGGATCTGAAGATGAATTGCAGGCGACCATGGAGATCGACGAGATCATCAAGGCGCCGTTTGACGCCGGTACCGAGCTGGGCCGTCTGGTGATCTCCCTCGATGGCGAAGAGCTGCAGAGCGTGCCGCTGGTGGCCCGCGAGGCGGTGGCAGAGGCCGGTTTCTTTGCCCGTCTGTGGGACAGCCTCAAACTCTTCTTTCTCGGCCTGTTTGGCTAAGACGACCCCGTCGTGACGCTCCGGGCTCCTGCCAGTGACAGGGCCCGGGTGTGCTCCCCTAAAGACGCCAATCCGGGGTATAATACCGCTCCTGTTTACCCCTGAGACTGCGTTGTTGTTATGGTTGCATCCCAGACTGGCTCCGGCCAGGAGCCACCGAAGATCGAGTTCCCCTGTGAAGACTACCCCATCAAGGTGATGGGCGACTCCGGCCCCGAATTCCATCAGTTCGCCATTGAGGTGATGGAACGTCACGCCCCGGGACTGGATCAGGCCCGGATCACCATCAAGGACAGCCGCAACGGACGCTTCCAGTCCATTACCTTTATGATCACCGCCACCGGTATCGACCAGTTGCAGGCGTTGCACCAGGAATTGATTGCCAGTCCCATGACCAAGATGGTGCTGTAAATGAGCGCTGCCGTGACCGATACCCTGGTGGTGCGCCACCTGGGCATGCAGGACTACCGCCCCGTGTGGCGCGCCATGTCCAATTTTACCGACCAGCGCGACGCCGATACCCCAGACGAACTGTGGCTGGTGGAGCACCCTCCGGTGTTCACCCAGGGCCAGGCGGGCAAGCCGGAACACCTGCTGATGCCCGGGGATATCCCGGTGGTGCAGGTGGATCGCGGTGGCCAGGTAACCTACCATGGCCCCGGCCAGCTGGTGGGTTATCCTTTGATTGACCTGCGCCGTCGCGGTGTGGGGGTGCGGGAGCTGGTGACCCAGACCGAAAACACCATCGTCAATGCCCTGGCGGAGCTGGATATCCAGAGTTACCCCAAGCCAGACGCCCCCGGTGTCTATGTCAATGAGGCCAAAATTGCCTCCCTGGGCTTCCGTATTCGCAAGGGCTGCAGCTACCACGGCCTCAGCCTCAATGTGACCATGGACCTGCAGGCGTTCCTACGTATCAATCCCTGTGGCTATCAGGGGTTGCAGATGGTTCGCACCGCAGACCTCTCCAGCGACCCGCGGGCGGTGTCTGTGACAGAAATGGAGCCGGTTATAGCGCGCCATTTCGCCGGGCTGCTGGGCTACCAGCACCTCTCTGTGGCCGACGACCCTGTCCGGGTGTTGGTAGATTTTGCCGATAAAGACGAACAGTAACCGGATCTTTTATGACTACCTCAGATTCCAATATGGAACCCGTCAAGCGCACCCGCCGTCTGCAACAGGGCGAAAAACTGCGTGATGCCGACAAAGTCGAGCGCATTCCGGTCAAGGTGATCGCCAGCGACAACCTGCTGCGCAAACCGGACTGGATTCGCGTGCGCATCGGCAACTCGCCGGATGTGGAGCGTATCAAGAAGATCCTGCGCCAGAACAAACTGGCCACTGTGTGTGAAGAGGCCAGCTGCCCCAACCTGAGCGAGTGCTTCAGCGGTGGTACCGCCACCTTCATGATCATGGGTGAGATCTGCACCCGCCGCTGTCCCTTCTGCGATGTGGGCCACGGCAAGCCCAACCCGCTGGACGAAGGCGAGCCGGCGCACCTGGCCCAGGCCATCGCCGAGATGCAGCTGCGCTACGTGGTGATCACCTCGGTGGATCGCGACGACCTGCGCGATGGCGGTGCCCAGCACTTTGCCGACTGTATTCGCGAGGCGCGTATCCTGTCCCCCAACCTGGAAGTGGAGATCCTCACCCCGGACTTCCGCGGCCGTATGGAGGTGGCGTTGGATATCCTCGAAAAAGAGGCGCCGGATGTGTTCAACCACAACCTGGAAACGGTGCCCCGTCTCTATCGCCAGGCGCGCCCGGGTGCCAACTACAAGTGGTCCCTGCAGCTGCTGCAAGCCTACAAGAAGCGTCGCCCCGATGTACTCACCAAGTCCGGCCTGATGGTGGGCCTGGGTGAGACCAAGGAGGAGATCTTCGAGGTGATGCGCGATATGCGTGAGCATGACATCGACATGCTCACCATCGGCCAGTACCTGCAGCCCTCCCGCGAGCACCTGCCGGTGGAGCGTTACGTACACCCGGATGAATTTGAAGAGTACACCCAGCTGGCCAAAGAGCTGGGCTTCAAACACGCCGCCTGTGGTCCCATGGTGCGTTCCTCCTACCATGCCGATAAGCAGGCGCACGGCGAGCAGGTCAAATAAGGCCGGTGTGGTGGTCGGCAGGCTCGGCCTGAACCCGACCACCCCCTGGCTCCCTGCAGTCACGCGGCCTTGCTGCAAACTGCTGCTGATCCCCCTGCTGTTGCTGATCGGTTGCCAGCCCCGCGACGATGGCGCTGCACTGCTGGACGATTACGGCTGGCGCATGGGCAATGTGTTTGGCTTTCACTGGCAGGCACCCGCGCCGCCTCTCTTTCAGCCTCCGTACCCTGGACGTCGCCAGTTACAGCGCCGCGTCGAATCCCTCTCCATCAACCTGCTCGACTTTCTCAAGCTTTCGCCCTGTGACCTGCAACGCCTGCTGGGGGAGCGTAACAGCAGCCTCGGCAAGGTGATGGCGGACAGCCAGAGGCTCGCCTATGAGCTGGCCTTTATCGAGCTGGCGAACCGCTGTATCCAGCAACTGCACGAGGGTGGGGATGATTCCGGGCTGGCGCAGACACTCCGTGCTGCCGTGCGCACCAAACGCGCCAGCCTTGCTGATGTGCACTGGAACGCCACCTGGGCCAGTGCCGAATTCCAGACCCTCTTCTCTGATGCGGATCATCCGGTGGCGGCCAGCTACTGGCAGTCTCCGGCGACAGAGCTGGAGGAGTCATTGCAGCAGTTGCTGAGTGGGCCGCTCAGTTGGCAGCCAGCGGGGGGAGAGTCCTGGCAGACCCGCCGCAACCTGCGTGAACAGCAATTGGGCATCGTGGCGCGGGGCAACTACCTGGGACAGTTAAGGCGGGAGATGGCGTGGGCGCGCCTCTATCTTCAGGCGGTGGAGGAACAGGTTCTTCAACGTCAGGCGCGGCGCCCCATCTGCCTCATGCAACGCCTGAGTGACGACGGCCGGGTGATGCAGCGGGTGATGTTGCGCAGCTACATCGGCGAGGTGCAGCCGCTGCTCAGTGCGCTGGATCGTCGCCTGCTGCGGTTGCGCCCCGTGTTACAGGCCTCTCTGGAGCAGCAGGCCTCGCTGCCCCGGCCCATGGACGACTATTGGCGTCAGGTCTGGAGTGCGGATGCCGGCAGTGAGTGGCAGGCGTTTCGCACCGCAGTGGTGAGCCACACCCGGATGTGGCAGGAGCTGCTGCAGCACTGCGGCCTGCAACCCGGTCGGGCGGCAGGCGATGAGGGCTAACGCAGGGCAATATTCACGCGCAGTAATATCATCCGCCAAAATGTGCATTTAGCTGACAGCTGGGCCTGTAAGGGGTTACATTAGGCCATCCGGCCGTGCTCAGGAGGAGGGCGGCAAACCGACGGGAAACCCACGTGTCGTCGATGACCCAGCTCAGCAATGCCCTTACCGGCGAGTCCAGTCTCTACCTGCAGATGTCGCAGCAGCAGCCAGTGGCCTGGCAGCCTTGGTCCGACGAGGCCTTTGAGCGGGCCCGGCGCCTGCAGCGTCCGGTCCTTCTCTCCATTGGCTACTCCGCTTGCTACTGGTGCCACGTCATGGCCCAGGAGTCTTACTCTGACGAGATCATCGCCTCCCTGATCAACGCCGAATTTGTCCCCATCAAGGTGGATCGCGAAGAGCGACCCGACCTGGATGAGATCTACCAGCTGGGGCACCAGATGCTCACCGGCCGCAGCGGCGGTTGGCCATTGACCCTGTTTCTCTGTCCCGAGACCCGCCTGCCCTTTATGGCGGCCACCTACATAGCCCGTGATGGCCAGGCTGGGCAGATGGGCTTTGAGGACCTGCTGGCGCGGGGCGCCGCCTATTACCAGAGCCAGCGACCGGAGTTGGAGCAGCTGTGCCAGCAGCTGGCCAGTGGCTTCGCGCAACTGCAGCAGATGCCGGAGCCCCGGGGACCATTGCAGCACGACTTGCAGGGCGAGGCGCTGACTACCCTGAGAGCCAGCGCGGACTTGCAGGAAGGTGGCTTTGACACAACGCCCAAATTTCCGCTGCCGGTGAACCTGCTGTTTCTGTTGCAGGCCTTCGGGCGCGGGGAATTGCCGGACGAGGATGTGCGGCACCTGCTGTTTACCCTCAAACGCATGGCCGAACGCGGTATCAACGATCGGATGAGCGGCGGCTTCTTCCGCTACAGCAAGGACCGCAGCTGGCACGAACCCCATTTTGAGAAGATGCTCTGTGACAACGGTCTGTTGCTGGAGGTCTATGCCCGTGCCGCCAGTCTTACCGGCGACGGACTGTTTCACAGCGCCGCCAAGGGCATTGTGCGCTGGATGAAGCGCTACATGCACTCGCCCCACGGTGCCTATTTTTCTTCTATGAGCGCGTTTACCAACGGCAGCGAAGGTGCCTATTACCGCCACCCGGTGGCGGCCATCCGCGGTTGCCTGAGTACTGATGAGTTCGAACTGTTCGACAAGATGTTTGGCCTGCAGGCGCTGGCCCATAGCGGTGTCGAAGTGCATCTTTCACAGCGTGAGGATCTCTCGGCGGCCGCGCGGCAGGTGGGTATAAGCCGTGAGCGGGCCTTGCAGCTCTACCGCAGTGGTCGCGACAAGCTGGAAGCCCTGCGTGGTGAGCGTGAATGGCCGATGGTGGACGTCAAGGTGCTGGCCAGCTGGAACGCACTGGCGGCCAAAGGCCTGCTGGTAATGGCGCGCAAGCTGGGGGATGCCCGCGACCTGCTGGCCGGTCAGCAGGCGCTGGATGCCATTTGTGATCACCTCTGGCGTGACGGGCGACTCTATCCGTTACTGCAGGAAGAGGGCAGTGGCCGCCCCGGTTTTCTCGATGACTACGTCTACCTGATGGACGCCCTGCTGGAGAGCTTGCAGACCCGCTGGCGTGAACGGGACTACCAGCGCCTGCTGGCTCTGGCAGACTCGGTACTGGAGTTACACGAGGACCCAGGGCACGGAGGCCTGTACTTTACGGCCAACGACGCCGAATCGCTGATCCTGCGCACCAAACCCTGTATCGACAGCTCGTTGCCTTCGGTCAATGGAGTGGCTGCCCGGGTACTGATCCGGCTCGGACGGCTGGTTTCCGAACCGCGTTACCTGCAAAGCGGTGAGCGGATACTGCGTTACGCCCTGGGCGCCATGCAGTGCTCACCGGAGCTGCACTTGAGCCTGATCGCGGCGCAGCAGGAGTTACTGAGTCCGCGGCCGTGCATATTGATTCGCGACAACGGCGAGCTGGCGGCGTGGGAGGAGGGGCTGCGGCGCAACTTTGGTGGCCGGGTGCACAGCTATCGCATCGGTGTGGCTTGCGCTCACATGCCAGCGCAAGCCGCTACTCTGCAACCGGGTGAAGCGCGGGTCTGTTATGCCGGACGCTGCCAGCCACCGCAAACCACCCGCCTGAGCCTGTTTGATCAAATTGCCGTGGCCCTGGGCGACAAGCGTTGAGTCCGCTTTACGTCAGCAACTGTCGCAATTCGCGCTCTGCCTGTTGGAGGTAGCCACCGCCGAACAGGTTGGCATGATTGAGCAGGTGATAGAGCTGGTACAGGCGTCGCCTCTGCGGGTAGCCGGGTTCAATCGGGTTGATCCCCGCGTAGCCTTCGTAAAATTCCGGCGGCAGCCTGCCGAACAGTTCCGTCATGGCCAGGTCCGTCTCCGGGTCGCCGTAATAGCTGGCTGGATCAAAAATCACTGCCCGGGGTCCGGCAAAACCAATATTCCCTGACCAGAGGTCGCCGTGCAGCAGTGCCGGCAACGGTTGCCGCTCCTGCAGCAGCTCTTCTGCCCTTGCTGCGGGGGTGGCTACTGATTTGTGGGTAATGGGTTGACCGTAAAGCAGTGACAGCTGGTGGCCGATGCGCTGCCTGGCAAAGAAGCGTGCCCAGCTCTCGTCCCACTCTGCCGGCTGTGGTGTGCCCCCGCACCAGGCGGGTGTGTCGAAACCGTAGCGGTTACTGCCGGTGGGGCAGAGGTGCATGGCTGCCAGCTGGCGGCCGGCGTCCCGCCAGTTACCGTCGCCGGACAGAGACAACCAGGGTAACAACAGATAGGAAAGCCCCTGCCACTCCCCCTGTGCCAGGGGCACACAGGTGGCGATGGTGGCGGTGGCGGCAATGGCGTGCAGGCCACGCGCCTCGGCCTGCAGCAGCCCACTGTGGTCGCTGCTGGCCAGCTTGAGAAAGTAGTCCTGTGGCGCAGCGTGTAGGTGATAGCAGCGGTGGGTGTCGCCGCCGCTCACCGGTGTGGCGGCGGACAGTTGTGGCAGGCGGGTAAAGTGACCGGGGTGGGTGTGGCAGGCATGTAACAGCAACGCCTGTAGCCTGGAGGTATCGGGTGCGCTCATGGCTGCCTGGTGGTGGGAGGTGGAATTGAGGGCCCGTTACCATCTTAATGCACAGGGCTGGTGCGGCCAGTGGAAACGGTGGAGGCACCCGGGCTTTTACGGTATAACGATGGCAACTTTTTCATCAGATTGCCAGTGCCCCGGGATCGCCCGGGGGCCGCGTACCAGGAGTACACCGCTCATCCATGAACACTCCGGAAGACCTGCTTCAATTCAACCAGCAATGGGCTGAAAACGTAAAAGCCTCAGACCCTGACTACTTCAACCGCCTCTCACAGCAACAAACCCCCGAGTATCTGTGGATCGGTTGTTCCGACAGCCGTATTGCCGCCAACCAGATTGTGGGCATGGAGCCGGGCAGCATCTTTGTGCACCGTAACATCGCCAACGTGGTGGTACACACCGATCTCAACTGCCTGTCTGTCATCCAGTACGCGGTGGAAGTATTGAAGGTGAAACACATCGTGGTGGTGGGGCACTACGGTTGTGGCGGTGTACTCGCCGCCCTTGGCGATGCCAGTAACGGCTTGATCGATAACTGGCTGGAACACATTCGGGATGTGTATCGCACCCATCAGACAGCGGTGGACAGCGCCACCACCGACAAGGAGCGGGCCAATCGCCTGTGTGAGCTGAATGTGATCGCACAGGTGGGCAACGTGGCCGAGACCACGGTGGTACGCAACGCCTGGCGCCGTGGCCAGGACCTCACCCTGCATGGCTGGATCTACAGTCTTGAGGACGGTCTGGTCCGCGACCTGAAAGTCACCAAAGACGCTACGTCACTGAAATAACACAGATAAACACACAGGAAAAAGATATGAGATTGCTTCTGGCCCTGTTGCTGCCATGGCTGCAGTTCTTCACCATTGGCCGCCCCTTCGCCGGTATTATTTGCCTGATATTACAGCTGACCCTGATCGGCTGGGTGCCTGCCGCCATCTGGTCGGTGTACGCCCTCAGTCAGTACAACACCGATAAGAAAATCCGTCAGGCGATGGGAAATTAACAGCTCATCATGCACAAAAAAACGGCGTTTCAGACGCCGTTTTTTTGTGCCCGTCAGTGGGGGACCTTGTGCAGGTACCTCTCAATGGTGGGCTTATGTCTCTCGGACGTGACTGGTGATGGGTGTCGTGCAGTGGAGACCCCGGTTACCGGAAAGCGTCTGTGCAACCTCTCCTGAAAACGCTGGCCTGACAGAAGGCGGGTGGTTGTTCTTGCCAGGACTGGCAGCTGTTTTCCCGCCAGTTACGCATTACCCGCTGTGCTCGGCGATATGCGCCACCGGTTTCCATCCCTTGAGTTCGCTGTAGTGCTCCCGGACAGGTGAAATCCGTCAATAAACTCAGCTGAACTTTGCCGAAATCCTCTGCTACCTGATATGGTTGGGGCGACTGGTCATATTATGGGCTGACGCTAATGCCTAGGGGGGCAGGTATATGGAAACGTTAAGCAGTTTTGTGGGTGTGGTGAATGGCATCGTCTGGGGCCCGGCGATGTTGGTGCTTATTCTGGGCGTCGGCCTGTTTCTCATGATCGGTCTGAAGTTTATGCCGCTCCTGAAACTGGGGACCGGTTTCAAACTGCTCTACGCCGGCAGAACCGGTACCGGCAAAGACAGTGATGGTGAAATCTCGCCGTTTCAGGCCTTGATGACGGCGATGTCCGCAACCGTTGGTACCGGTAATATCGCCGGTGTGGCCACGGCGGTGTTTCTGGGTGGCCCCGGTGCACTCTTCTGGATGTGGTGTACGGCGCTGGTGGGCATGGCGACCAAGTACGCCGAAGCCGTGTTGGCGGTGAACTACCGCGAAGTGGACGAAAACGGCAACCACGTTGGCGGCCCCATGTACTACATCAAAAACGGGCTGGGCTCCAAATGGGCCTGGCTGGGTACCCTGTTTGCCCTTTTTGGCGCCTTTGCCGCGTTTGGTATCGGCAACACGGTGCAGGCCAACTCGGTGGCGGATGTCCTGCAGGCCAACTTTGGCGTGAGTAAATGGGTGACCGGTGCCGCAATAGCGATATTGGTGGGCGCTGTGCTGATTGGCGGCATCAAGCGCATTGGTCACGTCGCCGGTGCCCTGGTGCCGTTTATGGTGGTGGCCTATCTGCTGGCCGGTTTGGTTTCATTGGCACTGAACGTCGATGCCATCCCCCATGCGCTGGGGCTGGTCTTTTCTCACGCCTTTACACCCGTCGCTGCGGAAGGGGGCTTTGCCGGAGCGGCGGTATGGGCTGCCATTCGCTTTGGTGTCGCTCGCGGTATCTTCTCCAACGAAGCAGGCCTGGGTTCCGCTCCTATCGCGCACGCGGCGGCACAAACCAAAGACCCGGTGCGCCAGGGCCTGATTGCCATGCTGGGTACCTTTATCGACACCATCATCGTCTGCACCATTACCGGTCTGGTGGTTATCAGCACTGGCGTCTGGTCATCCGGTGAATCCGGCGCTGCGCTCACCTCGGCCGCCTTTTCTCACTCGCTCCCAGGGATTGGTCATTATGTGGTGAGCTTCGCTCTGGCGATATTTGCGTTTACCACGATCATTGGCTGGTCGTTCTACGGTGAACGCTGTGTGGAGTTTCTGTTTGGTATCAAAGCGATCGTACCCTATCGGGTGCTGTGGATTATCGCCATACCTGTTGGCGCAGCCAGCCAGCTCGACTTTATCTGGCTCGTGGCAGATACCCTGAATGCTATGATGGCGCTGCCCAACCTGATTGCGTTGGCGCTGTTGAGTCCGGTGGTGTTTGGTTTGACGAAGAAGTATTTTGCTGGCGATAAGTGATTGGAGTATTTGGGCGGCCGTGCTGTAACTGGGCGCGGCCTGATCACGCTGCTGGCGGTGATTTGTAAACCGCGGGTGGTTCGGCGCTTAGCCTCATAGCCCATGTCTCAAACAAAAAGGCTCACCTCTGGGGGTGGGCCTTTTTTGTGGGGCGCGGGGTTTGGACAGAGTAAGTACGAAAGCTGGGGGCGGGTGGTGCAGGGCACCGGTGGTGGCCAACCCTGTCCCGTCATTACGAGGCGTGCTTTCAGTGCCGAAGCAATCCATGTTGCGCACGTTGTTGAGTGCTTTGCGGTGGACTTGGATCGCCACGCTGCGCTCGCGATGACGGACTTTTTACTTGGACTATAGAGCGATGCTCCGGATCGGAGTGAATGCTAAATGCCGGGGGGCGGAGTAGAACGCCGGTGGCGCCCAACCAGCCCCCGTCATTGCGAGGCGCGTTTTTCAGTGCCGAAGCAATCCATGTTTTGCACTATATAGAGTACTTTGCGGTGGACTTGGATCGCCGCGCTGCGCTCGCGATGACGTTGGGGGGTATGGAGTGATGCGCCGGGGCGGAGTGAATGTTAAAAGCCTTGTTGGCTTTTAACACCCCTGCGGGGCTGCGCCGCTGGAAGGCGCGGCTTGTTCAAATCGCTGGTCGCGATTTGTGAACCGGGGGCGGTTCGGCGCGGGACCGCTAGCTACCATCCCCAAACAAAAAAGGCCCACCCCTGTGGGGTGAGCCTTTTTCGCTTGAAGATGGTAGCTAGGGGCGGACTTGAACCGCCGACCCCAGCATTATGAGTGCTGTGCTCTAACCAGCTGAGCTACCTAGCCATCGTTTCGAGGGGCGCTATTCTCGGAGACTGGCGTCTCCTTGTCAAGCGCTTAAGTTGTTGTTTTGGGGCGGTTTTGGGAAACTCTTCGCCCTTCCTGCCGGTTGGCGGGGAAGGGCGTGTGGCGGCTTATACGTTGAAGCGGAAGTGGATGACGTCGCCATCCTTGACCACGTATTCCTTCCCTTCCAGGCGCCATTTACCAGCGTCCTTGGCGCCCTGCTCGCCGTTGCAGGCAACAAAGTCGTCGTAGCCGATCACTTCGGCGCGGATAAAGCCTTTTTCGAAGTCGGTGTGGATCTTGCCCGCGGCCTGTGGTGCGGTGGCGCCTACAGGGATGGTCCAGGCGCGTACTTCTTTGACGCCGGCGGTGAAGTAGGTGTGCAGCCCCAGCAGCTCGTAGCCGCCGCGGATGACGCGGTTGAGGCCCGGCTCGTCCATACCCAGGTCTTCCAGGAACTCGGCTTTCTCGTCGTCGTCGAGCTCGGCGATCTCGGCCTCCAGCTTGTTGCAGATGGGGATCACCACGGCATTTTCGCTGGCGGCGATACCGCGTACCACTTCCAGGTGCGGGTTATCCTCAAAGCCGTCTTCTGCCACGTTGGCGATGTACATGGTGGGCTTGAGGGTGAGCAGGTTGAGGTCGCGCAGCAGCTTCAGTTCGTCGGTGTCGAGGCCGAAGCTGCGCAGGGGCTGGGCTTCGTTGAGGTGCGGCAGGATCTTCTCCAGCAGCGCCTTCATCTTGATAGCGTCTTTATCCTGGCCCTTGGCCAGCTTGGTGTAGCGCTGCAGGGACTTCTCGCAGCTCTCCAGGTCTGCCAGTGCCAGCTCGGTGTTGATCACCTCGATGTCGGCGGCGGGATCGATGGCGCCTTCGACGTGAATCACGTTTTCGTCGTCGAAGCAGCGCACCACGTGGGCGATGGCGTCGGTCTCGCGGATGTTGGCGAGGAATTTGTTGCCCAGGCCTTCACCCTTGGAGGCGCCGGCTACCAGACCGGCGATATCGACGAATTCCATGGTGGTGGGAATGACGCGCTCGGGTTTGACGATCTCGGCCAGTTTGTTCTGGCGTGGGTCGGGTACGGCTACGGTGCCTTCGTTGGGCTCAATGGTGCAGAAGGGGAAGTTTTCTGCCGCGATGCCATTTTGCGTCAAGGCGTTGAAGAGAGTGGATTTGCCGACGTTTGGCAGGCCGACGATGCCGCAATTAAAGCCCATGCTGGATTCTCTTGATACGTACCACAGATACTGGAGGGCCGCGCCGGTACGGTTCAGGCGCAGGCGTGGCGGCCCGGGAAAGGGCGCCATTTTACATGAGAGGTGGGGCAGATACGAGCGCGCCGGCCGCTGCCGGCGGAGACGGGTCAGGCGCTGTGGAGCTCTTTCATGGCGCTGTTCCAGGCGCCGTCCACCAATTGTGGTAGCACTTTAGTGGCGGCGTAGATGGCGTCTTCGGTGAGACCGAGCTCGTCCGCCGGGGCCTTTTTCAGCACATAGCCGGAGACCAGCTTGGCGTTGCCGGGGTGGCCGATTCCGATGCGCAGGCGGGCAAAGCCGTTGTCGTTGCCCAGTGCGCGAATGATGTCGCGCAGGCCGTTGTGGCCGCCGTGGCCACCGCCGATCTTCAGCTTGGCAACGCCGGGCAGCATATCCAGCTCGTCGTGGGCCACCAGGATGGCGGCCGGGGGGATCTTGTAGAAGTTGGCCAGTGCGCCGACGGACTGGCCGCTGCGGTTCATAAAGGTGGTGGGGATCAGCAGGCGGACTGGTTTGCCATTGATGCTGGCGACGCCGGCCTCGCCAAAAAACTTTTTGTCGCTGCTCAGGCTGACGCCGTACTGGCGGGCGACTTCGCGGACAAAATCCTCGCCGGCGTTGTGGCGGGTGTGCTGGTATTCACTGCCGGGATTGCCGAGGCCGACAATCATCTGAATCGGGGTATCCATGCGCTGGTGGTTCTGTGGCTGGTGGTTGGAGAGCGGGCATCTTATCACAGTGCCGGGGTGGTGTTGGGGCCAAAAAAAACGGCCGGGGAGCAATGCTCGCCGGCCGCTTTCGCCTCGGGGGCTGAGAGAGGGGGAAGATTACTCTTCGCCGCCTTCCTCGCCTTCGGCAGCTTCTTCAGTAGCCGCGCCCTTGGGCTTGTTGATGCTGCATACCGCACCATCGTGGTCAGAACCGTGGGACAGCTCAACGGAAGAAACGCCCTTAGGCAGTTTCAGGTCGGAGATGTGTACGGTCTGACCCAGCTCAACTTCGGTCATGTCCACTTCGATGAACTCTGGCAGGTCAGCAGCCAGGCAGCTGATTTCCAGTTCGGTCATGGTGTGAACAACGATACCACCGCCCAGCTTGACGCCTTTGCAGATCTCTTCGTTGGTGAAGTGGAGAGGTACCTTCACTTTCACTTCCTTGGTCTTGGAAACGCGCAGGAAGTCAGCGTGCAGGATCAGCGGCTTGGCCGGGTGACGCTGCAGGTCTTTCAGCAGAACGCTCTCGCTCTTGCCATCAACGTTGATGGTGATGACGTGAGAGTAGAACGCTTCGTTTTCCAGCTGCTTGGCCAGGTCCTTGTGAGCTACCTGGATATTTACAGGGCTCTCGGAACCACCGTAGATAATGCCAGGAGTCTGACCTTCCAGGCGACGCAGGCGGCGGCTCGCACCTTTCCCCGCATCCTCACGGATGGTGGCATTCAATACAAAATCTTCAGACATGAGTCTTTCCTCAAAAATAAACTGCCAGGGTTCCGCGACCAGAAACTCCGACAGGTAGTAAAAACACCGAAGCCTGCACGGTCATCAGCGAACCGGAGGTTCGCCAATCAGGCAGGCTTCAGCGGTTTACCCGAGACCCTGTTAACGCTGAATCAGCGGAACATGGCGCTCAGGGATTCTTCATTGCTGATGCGGCGTACGGCTTCAGCCAGCATCGCCGACAGCGTGAGGGTGCGGATTCTACCACAATTCCTGGCTTCGTCACTCAGGGGGATAGAGTCGGTCACCACCAGCTCATCCAGCTCGGAGCCGTTGAGATTCTGCATCGCCTTGCCGGACAGCACCGGGTGGGTACAGTAGGCCACCACTTTCTTGGCGCCGAAGCCCTTCAGGGCCTTGGCGGCACCGCAAAGGGTGCCAGCGGTATCCACCATATCGTCCACCAGGACGCAGGTGCGGCCTTCAACGTCACCGATCAGGTTCATGACTTCTGCCACGTTGGCCTTGGGGCGGCGTTTGTCGATGATGGCGAGATCCACGTTGAGCATTTTGGCCAGCGCCCGGGCACGAACCACACCGCCGATGTCAGGGGAGACCACGATCAGGTCTTCGTATTTCTGCTGGTTGATGTCGTCCAGCAGCACCGGTGAGCCGTAGACGTTGTCCACCGGCACATCAAAGAAGCCCTGGATCTGCTCGGCGTGCAGGTCGACGGTCAGTACGCGGTCAACACCGGCACCCACCATCATGTCGGCGACCAGCTTGGCGGTTATTGGCACGCGGGCGGAGCGCACACGACGATCCTGGCGAGCGTAGCCGAAGTAGGGTACCACTGCGGTAATGCGGCCGGCAGAGGCGCGACGCAGGGCGTCCACCATGATAACCAGCTCCATAAGGTTATCGTTGGTGGGGGCGCAAGTGGATTGCACCACGAAGACATCGCGGCCACGCACGTTCTCGTTCAGCTCGATGGTGATTTCGCCGTCTGAAAACTTGCCAACCGTTGCGTCGCCCATGGGGATAGCCAGGCGATCAACGATCTGATGGGCCAGTTCGGGGTTGGCGTTGCCGGTAAAGACCATTAAGTCTGCCACGTGCGGGTACCCTTTCTGCTTGATTACTGTGTTCGCGTAAGAGATTAGCAGCCGCTGTCACGTTCGCCCAATGACTTGGTGTGGCGGGTGCTGAATACAAAAACAGCCGACCTTTTCAGGTCAGCTGCTTTATTAGTATGTGGCCTTTGAAACTTGTGTTTCAGCCAGAAGCCAATACCTTGGGAAACACAGGCACTGGTCTTAAAATATGGCTGGGGTGGAAGGATGGCAGAAGCGCTGCGCGCTTTCGAACCTTCTGCAACCGGCTGCGCCGGCTAAGGTTCTCATCCTGTCTGGGTTCCAGCCAGAAGCCAATACCTTGGGAAACACAGGCACTGGTCTTAAAATATGGCTGGGGTGGAAGGATTCGAACCTTCGCATGACGGGATCAAAACCCGCTGCCTTACCGCTTGGCTACACCCCAGTAGCAAATCATAAACCGAGTAACCGGTGTGCGGGGGAGTGGTTAACACCCCGGGCAACAAACCCCTGCAAATCTGCCGGCGCTTTGGCCAAAACGGCTTCTGCTTCCTGTTGTTGCCCGAACGCTGCGAAAACGCTGGCGCCCGTTCCGGTCATCGTGGCGGGAGCGTATTGCTCCAGCCAGAGCAGTGCGTTATCTACCTCGCGATAGAGTTTTCGCACCAGGGGTTGGCAGTCGTTGACGCCACCCTGCTCAAGAAAGGCCGCTACTGTAATGTCGGAATGGTCTCTTGTCAAATCTTTGTGGGAAAAAATTTGGGCGGTTGAAACGTGGCAATCCGGCGTCAAAACAACGAACCATTTTTCAGTCATATCAATAGGTTGCAGCACTTCACCCACGCCCTCTGCCCAGGCGGTTCGGCCTCTCACGAAGACCGGTACGTCGGCCCCCAGCTGCCGCCCCAGTTCTGCCAGCTGATCCATCTCCAGCGGCAGTTGCCAGAGCTGTCGCAGGGCCAGCAGGGTGGTGGCGGCGTCGCTGCTGCCACCGCCGATGCCGCCGCCCATGGGCAGGTGTTTGTCGAGGCGGATGTCGGCACCCAGCGGGCAGCTGCAGTGGCGTTGCAGCAGGCGGGCGGCGCGCACGATCAGGTTCTCCTCCGCCGGTACACCGTTGAGCTCCGGCTGCAGGGTGACTACACCATCCTCGCGCCGTTCAAAGTGCAGCTGGTCGCCGTAGTCCAGCAGCTGAAACAGTGTCTGCAGGGTGTGGTAGCCGTCGTCACGACGGCCGGTGATGTGCAGGAGCAGGTTGAGTTTTGCCGGCGCTGGCAGGGTGAGGGAGGTAACCATGGGGCAGGCTCAGTAAAATTCCCAGTTCTTGATAATAAAGGTGAGGCGTATGTCGTCGCGTTGGGCGACCACCCGGCCGGGCAGGGGCCAGCCCTCTACCGGCTGGTAGCGGCTGTACTGCAGTGTCCAGCCGGACTGCTGCAGCTGGGCGATGGTGCCATCGTCGTTGCGCTGCAGGGCTGCCTCGCTGGCCGTCGGTGAAGGCAGGGCGCGGATCCAGTAGTGGAGCTCACTGACCGGCAGCCACCAGCCGAGGTTGTCCAGCATAAGCTGTTCCGGTGTCCGGGCGCTGATTTTGCCGTCGCTGTTTTCCAGTTCGACGCCGCGGTCGTTGCCTCGTATCCAGGTGGTGCCCTGGCCCAGTGGTCCGCTGAGGTGGATGGCGTAATCGCGCTGCTGCTGCTGCCAGTTGACGTAGACGCTGCCGGAGTGGTCCGGCACCTGCAGGCCCAGCTTGCCCTGCAACTGCCAGTGGTCGATGGAGGTGAGCAGTTCCTGATACTGCTGCCACTGCCCGACAATGGCAGGAGGTTGGGGAATATCCCGGCTGGTGCCGGGTTGCAGGGGTTGGCGGGCGCAGCCAGCCAGCAGGACCAGGGTCAGCAGGCAGAGGCAGCCGCTGGCACGAAGCAGCTGATGGGAAGGGGTGCGAACAGGCATGGCAGAACTCTTGATTCAGGAAGGGGCAGCGAAGCCGGGCTGTTACGGCGAGCCGCCCTGCAGGCGCTCAATGGTCCGTAAAATAACCGGGCTGCCCGGCTGCAGTTCCAGCCCCTGCTGCCAGATCACCTGCGCTTCTTTCTTCTGGCCGGTGGCCCAGAGCACCTCACCCAGGTGGGCGGCCACCTCCGGATCGGGCATGGCACGCAGTGCTTCCCGCAATCTCAGCAGGGCTTCGTCGTAGTTGCCCAGCCGGTAGTGGACCCAGCCCAGGCTGTCGAGGATGGCGGCCTCATCGGGTTGCAGCTGCAGTGCCCGCTCAATGAGTATCAAAGCCTCTTCGTAGCGGTCGGTACGATCGGCCAGGGTGTAACCGAGGGCGTTGAGCGCCGTGGCATTGTCAGGATCTTCTTCCAGTATGGCCCGCAGGTCCGCTTCCAGTTTGTCGATCTGGCCTTTGCGCTCGTAGATCATGGCGCGGCTGTAGCGCATCTGTACGCTGTCGGGGATGGCCTGCAGGCCCCGGGTGAGTGTCCTTTCCGCGTCCTCGTAGAACTCGAACTGGCGCAGTACTTCGGCTTCCAGCAGGTAGAAACGTTCGGCATCCTCGGGGAATTTCTGTCGCGCTGATTCCAGCCGTTGGTGGGCCAGGTCGCGCTGGTCTGCCTGCACCAGTATCTCGGTTGTACGCAACATGGCGGGCATAAAGTCGGGGCCGGGACTCACCTGCAGGTAGTGACTCAGGGCCAGTTCCCACTGGCTGCGCTTCTCGGCGATGCGGCCGAGGTAGTACTGGGCAGAGGAGGCGCGGGAGGGGAATTCCAGCAGGCGCTGGAAGTGTGTCTCGGCCTGCTCCAGGTCACCGCGCTCGTTGCAAACCAGCGCCAGGGAAAAGAGCAGTTCAGGGTCGTCCGGCGACTGTGCCAGCAGCAGCTCGAATTGGGATTGGGCGGCTTCCAGGTCGGTGCTGGCCAGCAGGCGCGCGTAATGCAGGCGCAGTCGGGGGTTGTCCGGATGGCGATTCACCATCTCGGCCAGCTCTTTCAGGGCCTCGGCCGGGCGTCCCATCTGTCCCAGCAGGCGGGCTTCCAGTATGGCCGCTGCTATCAGTTCCGGTTCCTGCTTGAGGGCTTGTCGCGACAGGTCCAGCGCTTCGTTCAGCTGTTCCTGTTGTTGCAGCAGCAGTGCCAGCCCCACTTTCATTTCGGCGTTATCCGGCTGGTCGCGTACCAGCATGCGGTAGCGGGTGGTCAGTTGCTGGCGCTGCTCTTCAGAGCCCTGAGCGGCGGCCGCGGCAATGGAGTGGAACAGGCTGTCGCTGCTGTGGTTGTCGAGCTTGAGGCTGTAGTCCAGGGCGTCGATCAGCTGGCCACTCTGGATCAGTTCGGTAGCGACAATGAAAATGGCTTCCTGGTTGTCCGGTTCCAGTTCGGTCCACAGCAGTCCGGTATTGAGGGCGGCCTGGCGGGCATTGAGGTAGCGGGCAATGCGGGTGGCGCGGGCGGCAATGCCCGGGTCGCGGGTCTTGTGCGCCTCCTGCACGTAGTTGCCCAGCGCAATGTCGTAGCGCTCGGCACTGCCGGCGAACTCTGCCACCAGCAGGGCGTAGAGCGTCTCGGCTTCAAAGGCCTTGTAGGGCAGCTCCTCTAACGGCTCCGGTGGGGCGACAGCGGCCTGCTCGGGCGCGGGCTGGGAAGCCTGTTGCTGGCTGGTGCCGGCGCAGCCGGCCAGCAGACCGATGGCCAGGCAGAGCAGTGTCGGGCGAAGGGGCAGTCTTGGATGCAGGGCGCTCAAGGGGTGCTCTTATGGTCAGCTTGGGTGTTGGCAAGGGCCGTTCAGTTGCCACAGTGGGCGGCAGCGAACCCTTAGGACAACCTTACCCGCGATTGGTTGCCTGACTCAAGCAATTCCGGCGGTAGCCGGGAGCTGCCGGTAGCTCTAACGGTTTCCGCTAGTCGGGCATTTGTGCTGTATTTTTGGCATAATGGCCGCCGCTCCCGCACCGCTCTTGCCAGCGGGGGGAGTGTGAGCCCACAATCCGCCTTTTCATGCGCAACACCTGATATGACCCTGCTGGCTTTTGGCATCAACCACAATACCGCTGCACTGGATGTGCGAGAGCGGGTCGCTTTCGCTCCCGAGCAGATGCAGGACGCGCTGGCGCAGCTGTGTGAGCAGCCGGGGGTCGAGGAGTCCGCGATCCTCTCCACCTGCAACCGCACCGAGCTCTACGTGCAGCTGGAGGGTGGTGCCGATGAGGGTATGCAGCAACTGCTGCAATGGCTGGCCTCCTATCACCAGTTGCAGCCGGATGACCTGGCCAGCTGTCACTACTGTCACGACGGTGCGACTGCCATCGGCCATATGATGTCGGTGGCCGCCGGGCTCGATTCGCTGGTGCTGGGCGAGCCCCAGATTCTGGGGCAGATGAAGTCTGCCTATTCCGTGGCCTGTGATGCAGGGAGTGTGGGGCGTTTCCTGCACAACGCCTTTCATCAGGTGTTTGCCATTGCCAAGCGGGTGCGTACCGAGACGGCCATTGGTGAAAACCCGGTATCGGTGGCCTACGCGGCGGTGAGCCTGGCGCAGCAGATTTTTTCCGACCTGCGCCGGGAGACGGCCCTGCTGGTGGGTGCCGGCGAGACCATTGAGCTGGTGGCCCAGCACCTGTCGCAACAGGGCGTCGGCAAGTTGATTGTGGCCAACCGTACCCTGGAGCGGGCCAGTCAGCTGGCGGAGCGCTTTGCCGCTGAGGCAATCCTGTTGGCGGATATTCCCGACCATCTGCACAGGGCGGACGTGGTGATTACCTCTACCGCCTCGCAATTGCCGCTGCTGGGTAAAGGGGCCGTGGAGTCGGCACTGAAAAAGCGCCGCCACAAGCCTATGTTTATGGTAGATATCGCCGTGCCTCGGGATATCGAGCCCGAGGTAGGTGATCTTGCCGATGTCTATCTCTACAGTGTTGATGACCTACGCGAGGTGATCGACGAAAACCGTCGCACTCGCGAAGAGGCCGCCGGCAAGGCCCGCACTATTATTGCTGAAGGCATCGAGCAGTTTCAGGCGGATCTGCGGGCACTGGATTCTGTTGCCACCATTCGCGCTTACCGACAGAAGGCCGAAGCGTTGCGGGATCAGGAGCTGAAAAAAGCCCTGCGGGCGCTGGAGTCCGGCCTGGAGCCGGAAAAAGTGCTGAGCCAGCTGGCCCGGGGCCTCACCAACAAATTGCTGCACGCGCCTACTTCACGCATCAAGCAGGCGGGTGCCCGTGGCGACAGCCACATCATCGATATTTCCCACGAGCTGTTTGACCTGCCCCAATCTGACGTCATAGGGGCGTCATCCCCTGTGGTCGGGGACGCACCGGCACCGGAAATCAAGCCCGGCGACTTGTAGCTACACCCGCTATGATCTTCCGCTGCGCCTGCTCGCTGCGGTACCCGTCGCCAGCATCATAAGAATTCAACGAGAACACCTATGAAAGCCTCTATCCTGGAAAAGCTGGAACACCTGCACGACCGCTACGGCGAAGTGGCGGCGCTGCTCAGTGACGCCGACACCATCGCCAACCAGAACCGCTTCCGCGATCTCTCCAAAGAGTACGCCGAGCTGGAGCCGGTGGTGAAAGGCTTTGTTGCCTACCGCAAGGTAATGGGGGATATAGAAGAAGCCCGTGGCCTGCTCAAGGATGGCGACGAAGAGATGCGCGAGATGGCGCAGGAGGAACTGAAGGAGAGCGAGGCCCGGCAGGAGACGCTGGAGCTGGAGTTGCAGCGCCTGCTGTTGCCAAAAGACCCCAACGACGAGAAAAACGTCTTCCTTGAAATTCGCGCCGGTACCGGTGGCGACGAGGCGGCAATCTTTGCCGGCGACCTGTTCCGCATGTACAGCCGCTACGCCGAAAAGCAGAAGTGGAAGATCGAAGTGCTCAGCGAGAGCGAGGGCGAGCACGGTGGCTATAAAGAGATTATTACCCGTGTTGTGGGGCAGGGTGTTTACTCGCAGTTAAAGTTTGAGTCCGGCGCCCACCGCGTGCAGCGGGTACCGGAAACGGAATCCCAGGGGCGCATCCACACCTCCGCCTGTACCGTGGCGGTGATGCCGGAAGCGGACGAGCTGGAAGAGGTCAATATCAACAAGGCGGAGATCCGCGTCGATACCTTCCGCGCCAGCGGCGCCGGTGGCCAGCACGTTAACAAAACCGACTCCGCCATTCGTATCACCCACATTCCCACCGGTATTGTGGTGGAGTGTCAGGATGAGCGCTCCCAGCACAAGAACCGAGCCCGTGCCATGTCGTTGCTGGTGGCGAAACTGAAAAGTTCGCAGGAAGAGGCCGCTGCCAGGAATATCGCCGATGAGCGCCGCAACCTGGTGGGCAGCGGCGACCGCTCCGAGCGTATCCGCACCTACAACTATCCCCAGGGCCGGGTGACCGATCACCGTATCAATCTCACCCTCTACAAGCTCGACGAAGTGATGGAAGGCGCGTTGCAGGAGGTGATTCAACCGCTGGTGAATGAGTACCAGGCGGACCAGCTGGCAGCGCTGGCGGAGTAAGTGATGGACAGCCCGGATTCAGCACCCACTATTAAAGAGTTGCTGCGCAGCGCGCAGGCGACCATAGACAGTGACTCACCACGGCTGGACGCCGAGGTGCTGCTGGCGCATGTGCTGCAGAAAGACCGCACGTACTTGTTTACCTGGCCCGAGAAAACACTCACGGCCGAACAGGCAGGGCAATACCAGACCTTATTACAGCAGCGCCAACTGGGCTTGCCGGTAGCCCACCTGATCGGGCAGCGGGAGTTCTGGGGCTTGCCGCTGGCCGTGGACAACAGCACCCTGATACCCCGGCCGGATACCGAGACGCTGGTGGAGGTGGCTCTGCAGTTACCGCTGCCGGACAACACCCGGGCGCTGGACCTGGGCACGGGTACCGGTGCTATCGCCCTGGCGCTGGCCAGCGAAAAACCGGCCTGGGGCCTGCTGGGAGTGGATCGCTCACCGGAGGCTGTGGCGCTGGCGCAACACAATGCCGTGGCGCTGGGGCTGGGCAACGTCACCCTGCGCCAGAGCGATTGGTTCAGTGCGGTGACGGAGCGGGAGTTGGACCTGATTGTCAGCAATCCACCCTATATCGATGAGGCCGACCCGCACCTGGCCGAGGGGGATGTACGCTTCGAGCCGCAGACGGCACTGGTGGCTGCCAACAGTGGTCTTGCTGACCTGGAGCTGATTGTCAGTCGTGCGCCGGATTTCCTCCGTAGCGGAGGGTGGCTGTTGCTGGAGCACGGCTACCAGCAGGGGGCAGCGGTAAGAGGTTTGTTGCAGGCCCGGGGCTTCGGGCAGGTCGCTACCCGCTGCGACCTGGGTGAGCAGGAACGAGTCAGCCTGGGCTGCTGGCCCGGCAGCGGAGAGTAAACGATGAACGATGAACAGCTGTTGCGCTACAGCCGCCAGATACTGCTGCCGCAGTGGGATATCGCCGGCCAGGAAGCGTTGCTCAAGGCTGCGGTGCTGGTGGTGGGGGCTGGTGGTCTCGGTTGTCCCGCCGCCATGTATCTGGCCGCTGCCGGTGTCGGGCGCCTGATTATTGCCGATGACGACCTGGTGGATCTTTCCAACCTGCAGCGCCAGATCGCCCATACCGAGGCGGACATCGGTGTCGCCAAGGTGGAGTCACTGCGCCAGACACTGCTGTCCCTCAACTCCCAAACAGACGTGGTCACTGTGGCGGAGCGGCTGCAGGGTGATGCCCTGGCCGCCCGGGTGGCGGAAGTGGATCTGGTAGTGGACTGCACTGATAACTTCACTACCCGTCACCAGCTCAACCGGGCCTGCGTGGCGGCGGGCAAACCGCTGGTGTCCGGTGCGGCCATTCGTTTTGAAGGACAGGTAGCGGTGTTCGATCCCCGGCAGGCGGATGCGCCCTGTTATCGCTGCCTCTACAGCAATGACAATGACGAAGCCCTGAGCTGTTCGGAAAACGGCGTGCTCTCTCCCGTGGTGGGGGTGGTGGGTGCCATGCAGGCATTGGAGGCGTTAAAAGTTCTCAGCGGGGTGGGTGAGCCCCTGCTGGGCAAGCTGCTGGTGTTTGATGGCTTGCGCAGTGAATGGCGGCGACTGTCGCTACCGAAAGACCCTGGTTGTCCTGTGTGCGCCGCGCAGCAGGATGAGTTGCACTAACCTGGTGCGTTCCGGGTTTTGGTGTTTGGCTGTGGTGCGCAAGCCTTGTCAGTTTTACGGGAATTGGGCATTATCGGCCGCTGCAAACACGCTGAAGTCGGGTTTGCAGCCCATTTTGGCGGCTGGCACGCCAATTGCTGTATGGAAAAGTGTCCGTACCCTTGTCATACAGGACAGCACAATTTGGTAAATAGAGTGCTAGGGTTCCGGTCAGGTATCAGAAAGATTATTAGCCTGACGACTGGTCCGAGAGCATTCGACCTCCCCTTTCAGTGAAAGGTATGGGTTACACGGCGGGATAAAAGCCCGGGAGACTTGCTTGGCGTGTATGCCAAGGGTACTCCGTGTAATGCAGAAACAACTGAGAGGCTCCAATGAAAAGAATCGCTTCACTCGCGCTCGCACTGTCGCTTTCCTCACTGTCGCAAATTTCCCTCGCTGCTGACTCCTTCAAAGTTTGCTGGTCGATCTATGTCGGCTGGATGCCCTGGGCCTATGGCGCCGAGCAGGGCATTGTCAAAAAATGGGGTGAGAAGTACGGCATCGATATTGATGTGGTACAGATCAACGATTACGTTGAATCCATCAACCAGTACAGCGCCGGCGAGTTTGACGCCTGCACCATGACCAACATGGATGCGCTGACCATTCCCGCCGCCGGTGGTGTGGACAGCACCGCGCTGGTAGTGGGTGACTTCTCCAACGGCAACGACGGCGTCGTGCTGAAGGGTAAAAAATCCCTCGCAGACATCAAGGGCCAGAGCGTCAACCTGGTGGAGCTGAGCGTCTCCCACTACCTGCTGGCGCGTGGCCTGGAGACAGTGGGAATGAGCGAAAAAGACGTCACTGTGGTGAATACCTCTGACGCCGACATGGTTGCCGTCTACGGCACCAAGGATGTGACCTCGGTGGTGACCTGGAACCCGCTGCTGAGCGAAATCGAATCCATGCCCAACAGCCACAAGGTCTTCGATTCCTCACAAATCCCCGGCGAAATTATCGACCTGCTGGTGATCAATACCGAAACCCTCAAGGCCAACCCGAAACTGGGCAAGGCACTGGTCGGCGCCTGGTATGAAATCATGGGCCTGATGAGCGGTACTGACGCTGCGGCCAGCAAAGCCAAAACTGCCATGGCGGTTGCTTCCGGTACCGACCTGGCCGGTTACGAGGCCCAGCTGGCCAGCACCAAAATGTTCTACACCCCCGCCGATGCCCTGGCACTGACCAACAGCAAGGAGCTGGTAGAGACCATGAAAAACGTCGCCAACTTCTCCTTCGAACACGGTCTGCTGGGCGACGGTGCTCCTGATGCCGGCTTTATCGGTATTGAAATGCCAGCCGGTACTTTTGGTGACAGTGGCAACGTACTGTTCCGCTTCGATCCTACCTATATGCAGATGGCCGCTGACGGCAAACTGTAATCCCTGCGTGGGGTGCAGTACCAACCGGTACTGCGCTCCGGGCCCGGCCTTAGCCAATCATCAGTACATCAACGTCAGTGTTGTGAGGCACTGAGCAACAGGTTTCAGTCTGGATGAAACCTTACCGTGACGGAGCGAGAGCCATGAAAAAGCTCATTAACCAAACCCCGAACCGCACACTGACACTGTTTCTCGGGTTACTGCCATTTGTGCTGTTGCTGGTGCTCTATGTGGTCAGCTCCGATGCACGTCTGGAGCTGAACCCCAACGACAAGTTGTTGCCCGGCTTCGGCCAGATTGGCGATGCCTTGTCCCGCTATGCGCTGGAACCCAGCAAGCGCACCGGCGACTACATGTTCTGGCAGGACACTGCCAGCAGCCTGAGTCGCCTCGGTAAAGGTATCGCCATTGCTGCTGTGCTGGGATTGGTTATTGGCATGGTTGCCGGTGCCTTGCCCCTGTTTGCCGCCTGGATGTCGCCGCTGCTGACGGTAATCTCGCTTATTCCGCCACTGGCGGTGCTGCCCATTCTGTTTATTGTTTTCGGGCTGGGAGAGTTGTCGAAGGTGGCGTTGATTGCCATTGGCATCACGCCATTTATTGCCCGCGATATTGTGGGGCGCACACGGGAAATTCCCGCCGAGCAGCTGGTCAAGGCCCAGACCCTGGGAGCCAATACTTCCCAGATCATGATCCGTGTGATCCTGCCGCAGGTACTGCCCAAACTGATCGATGCTGTGCGCCTGTCGCTGGGTGCGGGCTGGTTGTTCCTGATCTCCTCTGAAGCCATTGCTGCCACCGACGGACTCGGTTACCGCATCTTCCTTGTGCGTCGTTACATGGCCATGGATGTGATCCTGCCCTACGTGGCCTGGATTACCTTTCTGGCGTTCCTTATCGATCTGGGCTTGAAGGAGCTCAATCGTCGACTGTTTCCGTGGCACGCTCAGGGGGGCAAGTAATGACTGACGCAAAACCCATGATCGAAGTAAACAACGTCTGGAAGCAGTACGGTGACGCGGTCATTCTCGAGCGTATGAACGTGTCGGTGAAGGAAGGGGAGTTTGTCACCCTGGTGGGTACTTCCGGCTGCGGCAAGAGCACGTTTCTCAATATGTTGCTGGGTACAGTGTCACCCAGCCGCGGTGAGATTCTGCTGGACGGTCAGCCCATTGCCGATGAGCCAGGGCCGGACCGCGGTATTGTGTTTCAGCAGTATTCGGTGTTTCCGCACATGACGGTGCTGGAAAATGTTATCGCTACCAAAGCCTTTCAGCGCCGCGGTTTCAGCGGTCACCTGTTCGGCGGTGCCCGTGCCGCGGCCCGTAAAGAAGCCATCGCCATGCTGGAGCAGGTGGGTCTCGGCCACGCCCTCAAGCGTTATCCCCACGAGCTGTCCGGTGGCATGAAACAACGCCTGGCCATCGCACAGGCCCTGTTGGGCAAGCCGCGCATCCTGCTGCTGGATGAACCCTTCGGTGCACTGGATCCGGGTATCCGCGCGGATATGCACGAGCTGGTGCTGAACCTGTGGCGCGAGCACAAGCTAACCGTGTTTATGGTGACCCACGATCTCAAGGAGGGCTTCTATCTGGGAACCCGCCTGTGGGTATTCGACAAGCTGCGTCACGACCCCCATGCGCCCAACCGCTTCGGCGCCAACATTACCTACGATCTACCCGTGGGCCAGGCCGACAAGCAGATCTACAAAGAAATTAACGAGAGTCTCAGGCCCGTACCTGAGATCGCAGTGTAAACACTCAGGGAGTTTGTTTAGTCATGAGCGAATACATTCGTTCCATTGAATACACCACGCAGATGGCCAGCGGTAGCCACTGGTCTCTGCGGGTGCGTCGCGGCACCGTTATGCGGCTTACCGACCTGCAGGGCGGCGCCAACATCGGTATGCTGTTTTACAACCCGGAAAACCTGCTGGAGCGCTACAACGCACCGGACACCCTCAAGTGTCAGCACACCTTCCGCCTTACCCGTGGCAACTGCCTCTACTCGGATATGGGCCGTATCTTCGCCTCCGTTGTCGAGGACTCTCTGGGCTGGCACGAAACTGTCTGTGGTAACTCCCACGCCAGTCATGTGCAGGCGCGCTGGGGCAAGCGCGACTACCAGAGTGACCACAACGACTGGAAACAGAATGGCCACGACGCGTTTCTTACCGAGCTGGCCAAGTACGGACTGGGTGCGGCGGACCTGGCGGCCAACATCAACTGGTTCAGCAAGGTGGCGGTCAACGACGAGGGTGGCATGATACTGGATCCCTCCCACAGCCAGCCCGGCAGTCAGGTGACCCTGCGGTTCGAGATGGACACCCTGGTGCTGTTGCATACCTGCCCGCACCCGCTGGAGCAGTCGGCTGAGTATCCGCGCAAATCGGTGCAGATCGAGCTGGGTATTGCGGCCCCGGTGACAGACGACGACTTCTGCAAAAACTTCCGCCCGGAGAACGGTCGCGGTTTCCAGAACAACAAACTGTATCAGCTGGGCTCAGGTTTCGGCCTCGATGCGGGCCAGGGTTGAGCGGAGATTGAAATCATGATGCACGAATCGACACTTAACGCTGACAACGCGGTATTCCGTCAGGTGGTTGATGCCGGTGACTACTTTATTGGTGTGGTAAAGGCCGGTGAAACCTTCCGTATTCTCGACCTGGAAGGTAACCAGGCGGCGGATACCCTGTTCTTTAACGCTCACGACCCCGCCGAGCGCTACAGCGCCACCGATACCATTCGCGAGCAGGGCAATGTCTACCTCACCACCGGTTCGAAACTGCGCTCCAACCACAACAATGTGATGCTGGAGATCGTTGCCGATACCTGTGGGCGCCATGACACCCTGGGCGGTGCCTGCGCCACCGAGAGCAACACGGTACGTTACGACCTGGAAAAGCGCTGCATGCACGCCTGCCGCGACAGCTGGATGCTGGCCATTGCCGAGCACCCGGAGTACGGCATCAGCAAGCGCGACATCAGCCACAACATCAACTTCTTTATGAATGTACCAGTAACCTCTGCTGGCGGCCTGACTTTTGAAGATGGCATCTCGGCGCCGGGCAAGTATGTGGAGCTGAAGGCGGTGATGGACGTGGTGGTGCTGATCTCCAACTGCCCGCAGTTGAACAACCCCTGTAATGGTTATAACCCGACGCCCATCGAATACATCGTCTGGGCGGCCTGACAGCGCTCGGTACTTCAGGTTTTTATTGTCTGCACAACCTCTTTTGAACAGCCTCGACGGACGACCGTCGTTGTAAGAACTTCCGGGACGACCCGATACAGGTAGCTTATGTTTACCAAAGTTCTGATCGCGAACCGTGGCGCTATAGCCGTTCGCATTATTCGCACCCTGAAAAAACTCAATATCGCCTCGGTGGCGGTGTACGCCGACAGCGACGCCGACAGCCTGCACGTGCGCCTGGCCGATGAGGCCTACAACCTGGGTGAGGGCGCAGCTGCCGTCACCTACCTGGACGTGGACAAGATCCTCGGCATTGCCAGAGAGAGTGGGGCCCAGGCGATCCACCCCGGCTACGGTTTTCTCAGCGAAAACGCCGCCTTTGTGCAGCGCTGCGAGGCCGCCGGCATTGCCTTTATCGGACCGACACCGGAGCAGATGCAGGTGTTTGGCCTCAAGCACAAGGCGCGGGAGCTGGCACAGAACGCCGGCGTGCCGCTCTCCCCGGGAACCGACTTGCTGACTGATCTCGACGAAGCATTGGCCGCGGCTGCACAGATTGGCTACCCGGTAATGCTGAAGAGTACCGCTGGTGGCGGTGGTATCGGCATGCAGCTGTGTCACTCGGCGGAGCAGCTCTCCGGTGCCTTTGATTCCGTCAAACGTCTCGGTGCCAATAACTTTGCCGATGACGGCGTGTTTATCGAAAAGTTTATCGCCCGTGCCCGTCATATCGAGGTGCAGGTGTTTGGTGACGGCCAGGGTGAAGCTCTGGCCATTGGCGAGCGTGACTGTTCCAGCCAGCGCCGTAACCAGAAAGTGGTGGAGGAGTGTCCGGCGCCGCACTTGAGCGATGAGGTGCGGGCCAACCTGCACAGCACCGCGGAAGCGCTGCTGGCCAGTGTCAGCTATCGCAACGCCGGCACGGTGGAATTTATTTTCGACGCCGACACCAACGAATTCTATTTTCTCGAAGTGAATACCCGTTTGCAGGTAGAGCACGGCGTGACCGAAGAGGTCTACGGTGTGGATCTGGTGGAGTGGATGGTGCGGCTGGCTGCCGGCGAGCAACTGCAGCTGGCCGAAAAACGCCAGCAACTGCAGGCCAGCGGTCACGCCATTCAGGTGCGTATCTACGCTGAGGATCCCTACCGTGATTTCCAGCCCTGTCCCGGCCTGCTGACCGAAGTGGCGTTCCCGCAAGGGGAGGGCGTGCGTATCGATCGCTGGGTGGAGACCGGTATTGACGTGCCGCCCTACTTCGACCCCATGCTGGCCAAGGTCATTGTGCACGCTGTGGATCGCGACGCGGTGCTGGGTAAGTTGCAGTCTGTGCTGGATGAGACCCGCCTCTACGGCAGCGAAACCAACCTCAGTTACCTGCGCGCCCTCACCCGCGACGCCAAACTGCTGGCCGGTGAGGTCACCACCCGCTACCTGAACGATTTTGTCTTTGCCCCGGCACGTATGGACGTACTGCACGGTGGCACCCAGACCACCATTCAGGATTATCCTGCCCGCAGCGGTTACTGGGATGTGGGTGTTCCCCCTTCCGGTCCGTTTGATAACCGCTCCTTCCGCCTTGCCAACCGCCTGCTGCAGAACGACCCGATGGTGGCCGGTCTGGAGATCACCATGCAGGGGCCCACACTGCAGTTCAGCAGTGCTACCCAAGTTGTGATTGCCGGTGCAGAGATCGATGCAAAACTGGACGGCAACGCCGTGGCCATGTGGCAGGTTTTGAATATCAGTGCCGGTCAGACTCTGGTGCTGGGTCGCATCAAGTCCGAAGGTGCCCGCAGCTATCTGTGTGTGCGCGGTGGTATCCAGTGTCCCGAGTATCTGGGTTCCCGTTCCACCTTTACCCTCGGCCAGTTTGGCGGCCACAATGGTCGCGCCCTGCGCACCGGCGATGTGCTGCACCTGGCTGCCGATACCGACCTTGTGGAAACGCAAGTGTTGCCCACAGAACTGCAGTCTCCCATCTCTAATGAGTGGCAGCTGCGGGTCATCTATGGTCCCCACGGCGCACCCGACTTCTTTACCGACGATGACATCGACACGTTCTTTGCGCACGAGTGGGAGGTGCACTACAACTCCAGCCGCACCGGTGTGCGCCTGATCGGCCCCAAGCCACAGTGGGCACGCAAGGATGGTGGTGAGGCGGGCCTGCACCCTTCCAATATTCACGACAACGCCTACGCCTTCGGTACCGTGGACTTCACCGGCGATATGCCGGTCATCCTCGGCCCCGATGGCCCATCACTGGGTGGCTTTGTCTGCCCGGCGACGGTGATCAAGGCGGACCTGTGGAAACTGGGCCAGCTGCGCGCCGGTGACAAAATCCGTTTTGTGCCGGTCTCCATCGACGCCGCGGTTGAGCTGGAAGCGGCGGACCTGCGGGAAGTGGCGGCGTTGTCTGCAGAAACTGTCGCATGGCAACCACAGCCACTGGCGTCACCCATTCTCGATACCCTTGATGCCGCAGAAGCCGGCGTGCCGGTGGTCTATCGCGCCGCCGGCGATCACTTCCTGCTGGCGGAGTACGGCGAGCAGGTGCTGGATATCGAACTGCGCTTCCGCGCCCACGCGCTGATGCAGTGGCTGAAGAAAAATCCGCTGCCGGGTATGCGCGAGTTGACGCCGGGCATCCGCTCCCTGCAGGTGCACTACGACAGCCAGCAGCTGAGCTGGCGGCAGCTGGTGGATCACCTGCAGGCCGGTGAGCGTTTTCTGGTGACCCAGCTGGATGAGCTGCGGGTGCCGTCGCGCATTGTGCACATTCCCCTGTCGTGGGATGACGAAGCCTGTCAGCTGGCGATTCAGAAGTACGACCAGTCGGTGCGCAAAAATGCGCCCTGGTGCCCCAGCAACCTGGAGTTTATCCGTCGCATCAATGGCCTCGACAGCATCGACGAGGTGAAGAAGATTGTCTTTGACGCCTCCTATCTGGTGATGGGCCTCGGTGATGTGTATCTGGGCGCACCGGTGGCCACACCGGTGGACCCGCGCCACCGCCTGGTGACCACCAAGTACAACCCGGCCCGGACCTGGACGGCGGAAAACTCGGTCGGTATCGGTGGTTCCTATCTCTGCGTCTACGGCATGGAAGGTCCCGGTGGTTATCAGTTTGTGGGGCGTACCCTGCAGATGTGGAATCGCTATCGCGAGACTGCCGAGTTTACCCAGCCGTGGCTGCTGCGCTTCTTTGACCAGATCCGTTTTTACGAGGTTTCCAACGAGGAGCTGACAGAAATTCGCAAACAGTTCCCGCAGGGACGCTACCCGCTGAAGATTGAAGAGAGCAGCTTCAGCCTGACGGAGTACCAGCAATTCCTGCAGGGCAATGCCGATGATATCGACCAGTTCCGAGACCAGCGCCAGCAGGCGTTTGAGGATGAATTAGCTCACTGGCACGCCACCGGGCAGTTCAATTACGAAGCGGAAGAGCAGGCCAGTACCGCCACCGAAGTGGATTGGCCGGAAGAGAGCTTTGTGCTCGACAGCCCGGTCTCCGGCAGTGTCTGGCAATCCCAGGTGCAGGTGGGCGATGAGGTGGTCGCCGGCAGCACCCTGATGATTCTGGAATCCATGAAGATGGAAATTCCGGTACAGACGCCGGTGGCGGGCAAGGTGACCCATGTGCTGCTCACCAGCGGCCAGCGGGTGGACGCCGGTCAGGCATTAATTGTTATCGAAGAGTCGCAGGACGCGTGAAGCGCGCGGCTGACGAACGCAGAAAAGATTGGAGAGGCTAACAACCATGACACAGATTTCCCGTAACATGACTGTCGGCGCGCTGCGCAGTGCTTATCAGGATGGTTCCCTGGCACCGGCTGAACTGTTTGCTGAAATTCGTACCCGCGCGGCGGAGTACGAGGATCGCAATATCTGGATTCACCTGCTTACCGAAGCCGAGCAGGCACCATTCCTCGCGGCACTGGCAGACAAGGACCCGGCCACTGCACCGCTGTGGGGGATTCCCTTTGCTATCAAAGACAATATCGACCTGGCCGGTATTCCCACCACCGCTGCCTGTAAGGAGTTTGCCTACACGCCGGAGACTTCGGCCACGGTGGTGCAGCAGCTGATCGATGCCGGCGCCATTCCGGTGGGCAAAACCAACCTCGACCAGTTCGCTACCGGTCTGAACGGCACCCGCTCTCCCTGGGGGCCGTGCAAGAACTCTTTCAATCCGGAGTATGTCAGCGGCGGTTCCAGTGCCGGTTCGTCCGTGTCCGTGGCGCTGGGGCTGGTGAGCTTCAGCCTCGGCACCGACACCGCCGGTTCCGGTCGTGTCCCGGCCTGCTTTAACAACCTGGTGGGTGTGAAGCCGTCCATCGGTTTGCTGTCCGCCAGCGGCATGTTGCCCGCTTGCCGCAGCCTCGACTGCATCACCATCTTTGCGCTGGATACCGATGATGCCAATGACGTGCTGGCGGTTGCCGAAGGTTATGACAGCACAGATGCCTACAGCCGCACTAACCCGTTCAGTAACACGGCTCGCCACTACGGCGAGCGCGCTGGCAAGTTGCGGGTGGGGATCATCCCGCCTGCACAATTGCAGTTCTTTGGCGACGAGGCTTACGCGAGCGCCTATCAGAAAACCCTGCAGGAGCTGTCTGTACAGGGCTTCGAATTTGTGGAGATTGACTACGCGCCGTTCGAAGAGGCGGCGCGCCTGCTGTACGAAGGCCCCTGGGTGGCGGAGCGCTACCTGGCGGCGCAACCACTGGTGGATGACAATCCGGACGCAATCTTCCCGGTGGTGCGGCAGATTATCGAACCGGGCAGCAAGCCAAAGGCCACTGACCTGTTCAAGGCCCAGTACCGGCTGCGTGCCCTGAAGGCCATTTGTGACGAGACCATGGCGTCGGTGGATTGCCTGCTGACACCCACGGTCGGTCGCTGCTTCACCATTGAAGAGATGCTGGCCGAGCCCATCCTGCGCAACAGCCAGTTTGGCCTCTACACCAATTTTATGAACCTGCTGGATTACGCAGCGGTGGCTGTGCCAACGCAGATGGCTGCCAACGGCCTGCCGTTTGGTATCACCCTCGCGGGGCAGGTGTTTAAAGACCGCGAACTGCTCTCCATCGCCCGCCGTATTCACCGGCAGGCCGGACTCAAGTTGGGCGCTTCGCCGCTGCCGGTGCAGTACGCCGACAGCGCTGCGACTTCAGCCTCTGCCACCATTGATGTGGTGGTGTGCGGCGCGCACCTCGATGGCCTGCCACTGAACTGGCAGCTGCGCGAGCGCGGCGCGGTGCTGAAAAGCAAGACCCAAACCGCGCCGGTCTACCGTATGTACGCGCTGGCCGGTGGCCCTCCCTATCGTCCCGGCCTGGTCTGCGACGAGCAGGGCGCAGCAATCGAGGTGGAGGTATGGTCCGTACCCGCAGCCGAGTTTGGCAGTTTTGTGGCGGGCATCCCGGCGCCACTGGGTATCGGCAAGGTGCGGCTGGCTGACGACTCTCTGGTGACGGGCTTTATCTGTGAGCCCTATGGCATTGAGGGGGCGCAGGAGATCACCCATCTCGGTGGGTGGCGCAGCTATCTGGCCAGCAAATAGCTGTAGTCGTGTGGCAGCAGTGACGCAGCCATGTGGAGGCGCCATCGCTGCCTGGCAATCTGCTGGCCATCACCTTTGCTGTAACAGCCTGAGGACCGAATGACGTCATGGCTGACCGGGTTTGGTCGTCCACCTCTCCTGCGGTATGCTGCCCCTCTGCAATTGCGCAGGACAGGATTCATTCAGGCAGCAGTAAGGGAGAGGCATGGCGCAGGCGCTCTATGATGTGGTGTTTTACGGAGAGGTGCTGGCGGGGTTTTCGCGAGACGAAGTGAAGCAGGCGTTTGCCCGTAGCTTCAAGCTCAGTGACCGCAAAGCTGAGCAGCTTTTCAGTGGCCGGCAGTGTCGTCTGCGGACGGCGCAGGAAGAGACGCAGGCCCGGGATTACCTGAGAAGGCTGGAACGTCTTGGTGCCAGGGCTCACCTGGAAGCCTGTGCCAGCAGCGTTGCGCCGGCTCCGCTTACTGAGACAAACGCTGGCAGCAGCGATCATCAATCCGGGAGTCCGCCGGCCGACACCGGGCGTGTGCCGGCTCCAATGCCCGTCGTCGTTCACGCTGGCGAGCCGGCCACCGAACAGAACCACCACTTCCGTTTTCACGGCAGTGGCAGCGAGTATTTTCGCATCTGGATCGTCAATATCCTGCTGAGCATTGTCACTCTTGGGATCTATTCTGCCTGGGCCAAGGTTCGTAATAAGCAGTACTTTTACGGCAACACCGAACTCAACGGCAGCAGTTTCACCTATCTCGCCAATCCGGTCGCCATTCTCAAGGGACGTTTGATCGCCCTCACGCTGGTCGTAGCCTATTCAGTGGCGACCAGTACCCCTTTATGGTGGGTGTCCGCGATAGCGGTACTGGTGGCGATTCTGATGGCGCCCTTTTTTGTGCAGCGTTCGCTGATGTTTAACGCCCGCTACAGCGCCTGGCGTAACGTGCGCTTCAATTTCGATGGCAGTTTCTGGGCTGCTGTGTTGATCTTTGCCGGTTTGCCACTGGCGTCCCTGGTGTTTATTGGCCTGATGGCAGAGCAACTGGTGCTGGGTGAATCATCCGTGCTGCTGATGATCGGGCCGACGCTGCTGGTGTTGGTAATGGTCGTTCCCTATTTCATCTACTGGCAAAAGCGTTACTGGGTCAGTAACTCCATGTACGGCACCAGTCGTTTTCAATTTGGGGCCGATAGCAGCCAGTTCCTGAGGTTATGGCTCAAGCTGTTGCTCTGCTCCGCCGCGGCGGCACTGTTGGGTGGATTGATACTGGCTTTGCTGGGTGCCCTGGCTGGCGTATCCATTGCTGCACTGGGTGGGGAGGAGAGCAGGGCGGGAACCGCACTGGTGGTGCCGCTGTTGTTGTTGGTGTATGTGGTAATCGGGCTGTGTTACCTGTTTCCGTTTATCTACTTTTCCGTGCGGGTTAACAATCTGGTTTACAACAGTACCCGTTTGGGAGATTTCCGCTTGCAGGCCAATTACCAGTTGCTCTCTTACGGCAAACTGGTGGTGATTAATTCACTGCTGACCTTGTTGACGCTGGGGCTGTTCCGTCCCTTTGCTATGGTGCGCACGGCGCGCTACCGGGCCGGGCACACGCTGCTGCTGGCAGCGGCACCGCTGGATGGCTTTGTGGCGCAGGAGCTGGAACAGGTAGGGGCGCTGGGTGAGGAATTGGGTGATTTCTATGATTTCGATTTCGGTTTCTGACGGAGTGTGGTCTTGATCCGGCAGGCGCAGTCGACTTTTGTTGTGCAGGGCTTGTGGTATGACGGGGTCACCTCCCGCGCACAGGCTGCGAGCCTCCGGCTGTGGGGTAACCAGGTGGTCTTGCAGGTTGACGGCGAGACAGAGCGGGAAGCCGGGCTGGCTGACGTAGTGGTGTCGCCGCGACTGGGCAATTCACCCCGCTACCTTACCTTCGGTGGCAGTGGACGCTTTGAAACCAGGGATAACCGGCAACTGGATCAGTGGCTTGGCCAGCAGCGGCGCGCGCCCTGGCATCAGCTGCTGCACAGGCTGGAATCACGCTGGCACTGGGTGCTGGTGTCGCTGCTGCTGGTAATCGCGTTTGTCTGGGGGCTGCTGCGCTTTGCCTTGCCGCTGGCGGCTTACGAGTTGGCACAGCGACTGCCGTCCCGGCTGGAGCAGGTGTTGGGGGAGGAGACCCTTAGCTTTCTGGATCAGCACTATTTGCGTCCCACCGGCTTGAGTGAGCAGCAACAACAGCAGGTGCAGGCGACGATGCAGCCTTTGCTGCAGGAGCACCCGCATTTGCAGTTGCGTCTGCTGTTCCGCGATGGCGGCGTTGTTGGCGCCAATGCCCTGGCGCTGCCGGACGGTACCCTGGTGCTCACTGACCAACTGGTGGCGCTGGCGGCGACGGAGGAGGAGCTGCTGGCAGTGCTGGCTCACGAAGTGGGGCATGTGGCCTACAAGCACAGTTTACAGGCGTTGGTGCGCAGCTCCCTGTTGGGGTTCACGCTGATGTTTATTGCCGGTGATGTCTCCGCCACGTCGGAGCTCTTGCTGGGGGCACCGGTTGTGCTGCTGGAGCTTTCTTTCTCCCGCAATTTCGAGCGGGAGGCAGACGCCTTTGCCCGACAATACCTGCAACGGCGTGGTATTGCGTTGCACCATTTTGTCCATTTGATGGAGAGGCTTGAGAGGGCAGGACGTTGTCGTACGGGTGGATCAGGACCGGAGCCCGCGGAGTCCACCTCGGCCGATGCCTTGCAGTGTTATCGGGATCTCGCCAGCCAGCAGGCGCCATCAGCAACGACTGGCGGTGGCGATAACAACTGGTTCAACTACCTGTCAACACACCCTCCGACCCGGGAGCGATTGGAGCGATTTCATGACTGAGGCGGCAAAGCGCTATGCCATGTGGCTTGGACCTTTGGCAGCGGTGCTGACCGGGGTGTTCATGTGGCAGGCCGGTTGGCAGCGGGAGGCCTGCTTTGCCGGCGGCATTACCATCCTGTGTGCGATCTGGTGGGTATTTGAACCCATCCCGGTGCCGGCCACTTCGCTGCTGCCGCTGGGCGGCTTTCCCCTGCTGGGTGTGCTCAATGGTGAGCAGGTGGCGAGTGCGTATGGCAGCCCCGTTATTCTGCTGTTGGTCGGTGGCGCCATGATGTCGAAGGGGATGGAGCGCAGTGGCCTTCACCGTCGCATTGCCTTGTGGCTGATCCGGGTGTGCGGTACCCAAAGCCTTGCACGCGTGGTGTTTGGTTTTATGCTGGCGTCGGCGCTGCTGTCCATGTGGATATCCAATACCGCTACGGTGCTGATGCTGTTACCGGTTGCCATGGCCGTTCTCGACGGGAGCGATAATCGACGTTTTACGGTTGCCCTGCTGTTGGGTATTGCCTACGCCGCCAGTATTGGTGGATTGGCAACGCCCATCGGCACGCCACCCAATCTGATTTTTATCTCGATTTATCAACAGCTGGGTGGTCGTGAGATCACGTTCCTTGAGTGGATGGCGATCGGTATGCCGGTGGTCGCGGTACTGTTGCCGCTGGCGGCCTGGTGGTTAAGTCGCGGCCTTGATGGCGAATTGGGTGGAATCCTCCACCCGGCCGGAATCATGAGCAGTGCCGAGAAGCGGATCATGGTGATTTTTTCGTTGGTTATCCTGGCCTGGCTGACGCTGAAAAATCCACTCGGTGGCTGGAGCGGCTGGTTGCAACTGCCCTACGCCAATTACGCCGCTGTAGCCTTTATGGCAGTGGTGGTGATGTTTCTCTGTCCCGATGGTGAAGGTGGACGTTTGCTGGATTGGCCCAGTGCCAGCTCTATTCACTGGGGGGTGATGATTCTGTTTGCCGGGGGAATCGCCATCGCCAAGGCGTTTACGGTGACCGGCATCAGTCACGCGGTTGGTGAGCAATTGTCCGGTTTGGCTGGCTGGCCGCTGTTGGGTGTTATCCTGGTCATATGCCTGGGGGTTACCTTCCTGACCGAGGTCACCAGCAATACGGCCACGGCAACGTTGCTGATGCCTTTGTTGGGCGCTGCCGCGGGTTCCACGGAGTGGGATCCGGCACTGTTGATGATACCCGCCGCGTTGAGTGCGACCTGTGCGTTTATGTTGCCGGTGGCCACCGCGCCCAACGCACTGGTCATGGCTTCAGGGCAATTGCGGGTAGCGGATATGGCCAGTCGCGGGTTGGTGCTGAACCTTATGGCGGCTTCAGTGATAGCGCTGTTGTCCTGGCTGTTGCTGCCACTGGTGGTGTGAGCTGATTAACAAATGCTCAAATTGTGGGTTTTTTGGCTGGTAGCGGTGAAAAAAAGAGTTGATCCTGGATAAAGCTTTTTCTGGTCACTTCCTTATAATCGTACGTTTTAACTTGGGGACTACACGTTGGCGGCAGGGCCGCAGGCGTGAAGGGGGCAGGTGCAGTGATTATTAATTCGTTGTCGGGGGCCCGGCGTAAACCGGGTGGGCGATGGATTTTGACCGCGCTGATGTTTACGTGTGCGGCACATCAGGTGTTGGCAGAGGCCCCGGACGAGATAACCACCGAGGTTGGCTACCAGGCGTTGGCCGATATGTCCCTTGAGGAACTGGTGGCCATGGACGTCTTCAAGGCCGCCAACTTGCTGCCGGAGCAACCCGCCAAGGCCCCGGGTACGGTCTACAGTTTCGGCCAGGACGATTTCCGTCGCTTTGGTGTGCGTCGTCTCGACGAGCTGCTGGAGTTTGTGCCCGGCATGCAGGTCAATCAGTATCGCAAACGCCACCGCTCCATCTGGGCCCGTGGCGTCATCGAGCGCTACAACGACAAATTTGTGTTGCTGATTGATGGCGTGCGCCGGCAGCAACTCTACTACGGCCACTTCTCTGCCGGTGAAGAGCTGCCACTGGAATACGTGGAGAAGGTGGAGATTATTCTCGGCCCCGCCTCCAGTCTTTATGGTGCCAATGCTTTCAGTGGACTGATCTCGATCACCACCCGGGATTTTGCTGCTAAGCCGGAGCTGACGCTGTCGCAGGAGTTCGGTAACCACGAACGCAGTAAAACCACCATGCATTACAATTCGGCGTCGTGGCAGGTGTTTGGCAGTTACCTGGATCAGGAGGCGCCCTTCAGCGACGACCGCCTGAGCTTTATCGGTGACGATGTTGTGCAGCCCCTGGATGAGAGTTACCAGAATATCTCCGTCAAAGGGCAGCTGCTGCCGGGCCTGACCGTGATGGCGGATTACCGCGAGTCTGATACGCCGTTTGTCTTTATCCCCCCGACCCAGGATGCCTATATTGAAGGGGAGGCCTGGTCGGTGGCCCTCAATTATGAAGTGGGCACTTTCGAAAATGGGCGGCTGGAAGCCAACGTCTACTACCAGGACGACAAGGTTCTGGAGTACGAGCGTGAGCAGCTTACCGGCGCGCTCGGTTATGAGGAGCATCAGAACGCCGTCATGTCCGGAGCAACAGTCACCGGCTTTAAAAACTTCGGCGACCACACCCTGGCCCTCGGCACCACCTGGAAGCACGAGCGGGCGGAAAAAATGAGCTATACCCGCAGCTTCAGTTACAACCGTGGTTTTTTCCCCGAGGAGTACGGTGAACTGCTGACTGAGCCCCATATCAGCAACGATGATTACGCCCTGTTCCTGCAGGATGTGTGGGCGCTGAGCGAAACGCTGAAAGTGACAGTGGGGTTGCGACAGGATCACTTTCAGCGCTTTGATGACTATTTCAACTACCGCGCGGCACTGGTCTATTCGCCAGCGGTGCAGCATACCTGGAAGCTGCTCTACGGTACCGCCATTCGCACTCCGACCCTGCGTGAGTACCTGAAGGTTCTGGAGAACACCAGTTTCATGCAGCCGGAACTGGATGCGGAGACCATTGATTCGGTGGAGGCCAGTTACCGCTACGCCGAGGGCGACTGGGACGCTGGTATTACCCTCTATCACAACACCCTGCACGACTTTATCCGCGAGACGCCAACCCCTGATGGTTTTGATGAGTACTTTGCCAACTCCCCCAGTGAGGTGATTGTACAAGGGGTGGAGACGCTGGTTTCCAAAACGTTTGGTGACCGGTTAGCGGTCCGCCTCGGCGTGGCCTACGTCGATTTCGAGATTAATAACATTCAGGCGTCGTTTCACGATATGCCCTACGTTGCCGAATGGACCGGCAGCCTGAACCTGGATTACGCCATCAGCGACCAGCACCAGATTGGCCTGTCGGTGATCAGTAACAGCAATCGCCGCGTTCTTAATGGTATTGCCACGGACGATGCCGACAGCTTTGCCTTACTGAACGCCCACGTCAGCGGGCATCTGTGGGGCAATGTCAGCTATCAGCTGGGGGCCGACAACCTGCTGGACGAGCGGGTGATGGACGTGGCCGCCGATTTCGGTACGCAATACAACGTCGAAAAGAGTCGCCGGCAGTTGTGGCTGAAACTCACATGGACCCCCGATTTGTAATGCAGACGCTGGTTGGGAATCTTCCTGCCGGCCGCTGCCGGCCGCTATTCTGGATGCTGTTGCTGATCATGGCAGCGTTGCCGGCGCGCGCTGCAGACCTGCAGCCGCAGATGGTCAAGGCGGCGTTTGTGTTCAATATCGCCAAATTTATGAGCTGGCCGGAAGCTACCGACCAGAGTGCGCCGTTCTATTTCTGCTTTTACCGGCGCAACTCCCTGGGGGAGGCGTTTGACCTGTTGCAGAGCCGGGGGATTGCCGGGCGGGAGCTGCAGGCACGGGTGGTGGATAAGTGGCGCAGGTCCAGTGGCTGTGACCTGCTGCTGGTCCCGGAAGAGGAGCTGCTGGCATTTAAGCTGGAAGCCAGGGGGCTGCCACCAAGACCGACCCTGGTGGTGGCGGACCTGACCGATCAGGAGTCCAGGGGCATGGCTCACACAGGGGTTCATGTGGCGCTGGTGCGGCAGGGTGCGCGTATTGCCTTCGAGGTCCATTTGGACGAATTGCAGCGTTCAGGCTTGAAAGCGAGCTCAGAGTTGTTGAAACTGGCAAGAATTGTCCGGGATAACGGTTAAAAGATGCAGATCTTGGGGCGCTATTCGATACGCAAAACCCTGCAGCTGGTCATTCTGGTGGCCAGCAGCTCGGCGTTGCTGATGGCGACCATCGGCTTTTCGGTCAACGACTGGTATGCCTCCCGCGCCCAGTTGTTCGAGCAGCTCCGCTCAGAAGCTTCCATTATTGCCAATAACAGCCTCGCGGCCCTCACCTTTGAGGATCAGGATGCGGCGCGACGCACCCTGGCGAGTCTGGTGAGTGAACGCAATATCATTGCTGCCGCCCTCTACCGGGATGACGGCAGCCGCTTTGCCAGTTTCGAAAAGCAGACCGGCTTCCTGCCCGATGCCACCTTTAAGCAGGAGCAGGGGGAGTTCGGTGAGTTGCTCTACCTGCAGTTACCCATCGAGCTGGGGGAGGAGACGCTGGGGGCAATCCTGCTGCTGGCAGACCACAGCGACTGGCAGAAGCGCCAGGTGGTAAGGCTGTTGACGGCCTTCGGGTTGTTTGTGCTCTCCCTGATGCTGGCTATGCTGATCTCCTCGCGCTTGCAGCGGTTGGTGACCCAGCCTCTGTTCGTACTGACCGACACCGCCCGTCGTATTACCCAGAGCCGCGACTACAGCGTCCGTGCGGAAGTGCTGTCCGGGGATGAAATCGGCCGCCTGGCGTCGGACTTTAACGAGATGCTGGACCAGATCCAGCTGCGCGATGAGGAGCTGCGCCGGGCCCAGGAGCAACTGGAAGACAAGGTGGCCGAGCGCACCCTGGAGCTGCAGGACCTGGCTCGCCGCCTGGAGCACCAGGCCTACCACGACTCCCTCACCGGCCTGGCCAATCGTATAACCTTCGACAACCGCCTGCGTGACGGCATCAGTCAGGCACGGCGCTTTGGTGGCCAGTTGTCGGTGATGTTCCTCGACCTGGACCGCTTTAAGGTGATCAATGACACCCTTGGCCACGGTACCGGTGACCGCCTGCTGGTGGAGGTGGCGCGACGGCTGAAGAACTGCCTGCGCGAAACCGACACCCTGGCCCGACTGGGGGGGGATGAATTCGCGGTGCTGCTGGTGGATGTGGATCCGGGGCACACCGGTGATGTGGCCAACAAGCTGCTGCACACGGTGCGGCAGCCCATGGAGATCAACGGCCACAGTCTGCAGCTCACCAGCAGTATCGGTATCTCGGTCTACCCGGGGGATGGCGATACTGCCGCAGCCATTCTCAAGAACGCCGACACCGCCATGTACCGCTCCAAGGATCGTGGCCGCAACCGCCTCACTTTCTTCGCGCCGGATATGAACGAGCGCGTGGAACGCCGCCTGGTGCTGGAGAACAAGCTGCGCAGGGCTATTCAGGAGTCCCGTTTCTCTCTTGCCTACCAGGCCAAGTGGTCCTGCAAAGACAGCCAGCTGCTGGGTGTGGAGGTGCTGGTGCGCTGGGTCGATGAGGAGGAGGGCAATATCTCGCCGGAGGAGTTTATCCCGCTGGCGGAGGATTGTGGCCTGATCGTGGATATCGACCTGTGGGTACTGGAGAACGCCTGTCGCGATATGCTCAAGCTGCATCGACAGGGCTTCGCTGACCTGCAGCTGTCGGTGAACTTCTCACCGCTGCACTTTGCCCACCACGACGCCTATATGGATGTGGCCAATATCCTGGTGAAAACCGGTTTCCCCGGACACAAGCTGGAGCTGGAGATTACCGAGAGCCTGATTGGTCCCGACGCGGAAGATGTGTGTGGTCAATTGCGGGCCATTAATGACCTGGGGGTGGAGATCTCCATCGACGACTTCGGCACCGCTTACTCTTCTCTCAGCCGCCTCAAGCAGCTGCCCTTGCACACCCTCAAGATCGACCGCGCCTTTATCCGCGACCTGGGGCGCGACAGTGACGACGAAACCCTGGTGAAAACCATCATCACCATGGGCCACAACCTCAACCTGAAGATTGTGGCTGAAGGCATTGAAACCCAGCAGCAGCACGATTTTGTGGTCAGTCACGGCTGCGACGCGGTGCAGGGGCACCTGTTCAGCAAGGCGGTCAGTTTTGCCGAGTTGCAGCAGCTGGCACAGCGTGCGGAATTGATCAGCGCCTGAGTAGGTTAAGGTTTCAGGCAGAACGTCCTTATTGGGCCGAGGTCAGGCTCTTGCGCATGGTCAGGTGCTCAATCCCCGCTTCCACAAAGCGCTCCCCCTCACCACGGTATCCGAGCCCCTCATAGAAGCCCAGAGCGCTTACCTGTGCGTTGAGCCATGTGGCCTGCAGGCCGGAGCGACGGGCCTCCGCTTCCAGGGCGGTCATGATCTGCACTCCCAGTCCGAGCTTGCGCCACGATGCCAATACGGCCACCCGGCCGATCTTGCCCTGTTCCGGCGCCCCGGGTTGCAGGTCGAGGCGGCCACAGGCGATGGCCTCTCCGTCACAACGCAGCAGGGCGTGGATGCAGTGCGGGTCTCGATCGTCCCACTCCTCCTCCTCAGGTACCTGCTGCTCGTCGATAAAAACCCGGCCGCGTACTTCTCGCAGGGCGCTGGCTTCATCGGCAAACTGGCACAGCAGCAACTGGCAGCCGGGAGGGCGGCTCATGGTGTTACGTCCGTTCAGGCCAGCAGGCGGCTGAGAATGCCGCGGTACATGGCGGTAAGCTGCTCCAGCTCGGCGACGTTGGTGCTCTCGTCCACCTTGTGGATGGTGGCGTTGACTGGCCCCAATTCCACCACCTGTGCACCGGTAGGGGCAATAAAGCGACCGTCGGAGGTGCCGCCGGCGGTGGAGAGTTCGGTCTCAATACCCGCATCGCGGATGGCGGCTACGGCGGCCTCCACCAGTGGCCCCTCGGCCGTGAGGAAAGGTTGGCCACTGAGGCGCCAGTCGATGCTGTACTTGAGGCCGTGCTTGTCGAGGATGGCCTCGGTGCGGTCGCGCAGCAGCTGCTCGGTGAGTTCGGTGGAGAAGCGGAAGTTAAAGATCACCTCCACCTCACCGGGAATCACATTGGTGGCGCCGGTGCCGGAGTTGAGGTTGGAGACCTGGAAACTGGTGGCGGGAAAGAAGTCGTTGCCCTGATCCCACTCTTCTGCAGCCAGCTCCGCCAGCGCCGGCGCCAGGCGGTGAATGGGGTTGTCCGCCAGATGCGGGTAGGCCACGTGGCCCTGCACACCGTGGACGGTGAGCCAGCAGCCGAGGGAGCCGCGGCGGCCGTTCTTGATGGTGTCGCCGGTGATGTGGGTACTGGAGGGCTCGCCCACCACGCACCAGGTGATCTTTTCGTTCTGCGCTTCCAGCCACTCCACCACTTTTACCGTGCCGTTTACCGCCGGGCCTTCCTCGTCACTGGTGATCAGGAAGGCGATGCGGCCCTGGTGGTCCGGGTATTCGGCCACGAACTCTTCACAGGCCACCACCATGGCGGCGAGGCTGCCCTTCATGTCGGCAGCGCCGCGACCATAGAGCATGCCATCCTTGATGGTGGGCTCGAAGGGCGGCGTCTGCCACTGGCTTTCGGGGCCGGTGGGGACTACATCGGTGTGGCCGGCGAAGCAGAGGATGGGGCCTTCGTTGCCGCGTACGGCCCAGAGGTTGTCCACCTCCCCAAACCGCAGATGCTCAATGTGAAAGCCACAGGCCTGCAGGCGCGCTGCCATCATCTTCTGGCAGTTGGCGTCTTCCGGTGTAACGGAGGGGCAGCGGATCAGATCGCAGGTGAACTGCAGGGTGGGGGTGACATCGCTCATGGTGACAGGGCTGGCCGTGTTTGCAAAAAGGGCGGGCATTCTACCGTAATTCGCCGGGAGCAGCGAGGTGGCCTAAGTTGGGAGGGATGAGGGTTGGGACGGGAGACGGCCTGGAAGGAAGGGGAGGGGGTGATCGGGAGGAGAGCCCGGGTGCGGCGGACACTGCACCCGGGGAGGAGCCTGACGGCGATCAGTTGTTCGCGTGCAGCTCTTCGTTCAGCGCGATGGCGCTCTTGTTGGTCCGGCACTCCACTGCACCTGAGACGGAGTTGCGGCGGAACAGCAGGTCGGACTTGCCGGCCAGGTCGCGGGCCTTGACGGTATCGACCACTTCACCGCGATCGTCCAGCACGGCTACACGGGTGCCGGCGGTGATGTAGAGACCGGCTTCCACGGTGCAGCGGTCACCGAGAGGGATGCCGATACCGGCGTTGGCGCCCAGCAGGCACTCTTCGCCGACGGAGATGACGATATTGCCACCGCCGGAGAGGGTGCCCATGGTGGAGCAGCCGCCGCCCAGATCGGAGCCTTTGCCGACGAACACGCCAGCGGAGATGCGGCCTTCGATCATGCCGGGGCCTTCGGTACCGGCATTAAAGTTAACGAAGCCTTCGTGCATGATGGTGGTGCCTTCACCAATGTAGGCACCCAGGCGTACACGGGCGGTGTGGGCGATACGCACGCCCTTGGGCACCACGTAGTTGGTCATTTTGGGGAACTTGTCGACACAGTCCACGTCCAGCAGTTCGCCGTTCAGGCGAGCCTGCAGCTGGCGCTCCGGCAGCTCCGCCAGGTCTACGGCGCCCTGGTTGGTCCAGGCGACGTTGGGCAGGGTGCCGAACATGCCGTCCAGCACGATAGCGTGTGGCTTCACCAGGCGGTGGGAGAGCAGGTGCAGCTTGAGGTAGACCTCCGGCACGGTGGCGGGAGCAATGTCGCTCTCCAGCAGGGTGGCCACCAGCGGGCGCTTGCTGTTCTGGAAGGCGCGGGCCACGGCTGCCTGGGCGTTATCACCCGCGGCTTCCAGGGCGTCGGCCAGCTGCGTGGCTTTGGCACTGTCCAGCGCGATGGCCTGGTTGCCACCGCGGTAACCCAGCAGGTCGGCAACGGCCTGGGCGACGGCGGGGGTGGGGTTCAGCTGTGGCTCGGCGTAGAACACCTCCAGCCAGTCACCGTTCTTGTTGGTGGTGCCTGTGCCCAGGCCCAGAGCGAAAAGTTGAGTCATGGTTGTTATCCGTCTGATTGCAAATAGTTAAATGGCGGCTGTCAGCCAAAAATGGCATCGTAGTCGGCTGCCTTGAAGCCGACACCGGTGTGGTTATCGTGCTCCAGCAGCGGACGCTTGATCAGTGTCGGGTTGGCGGTGACCAGCGCGGCGGCAGTGTCAGCATTGAGACCAGCCTTGCTGGCGTCGTCCAGCTCTTTCCAGGTGGTGCTGCGTTTGTTGACCAGTGTCTCCCACCCCAACTGCTCCACCCAACCCTGAACCTGCGCCTGGTCGAGGCCATCCTTGCGGAAGTCGTGGAAGCGGTAGTCGATACCTTTCTGCTCCAGCCACTGGCGCGCTTTCTTTACCGTGTCGCAGTTGCTGATGCCGTAGAGTGTGGTCATGGCTGCTCCTTCTTATTGAGGCCCTGCGGAGGGGCCGCCCGGGGGCGGCAAAGGATACCAAAAAGGTGTGCCTGAATCACCCGCACATCGGCTCCCGGCCAGCCCTGCGGTGGCGGGGTGTAACATTTCTGCCCCGGGGGAATTATCAACGGCAGCCTAAACGAATAGACTATCCCCTTGATAGCGGGGAGTGATCCCGGATTGCACAGGAGCATCAAGTGACATCCGCAACGGATAACAAAGATCTGGTCTGGGATCTGGATTTGTTTAACCAGCGCCAGCGGGCCGTGGATTTCGTCATGCGCTTTGAAAACAAGCTCTGTGTCTATTCCGATTCGGTGCGCCAGCTTTACACCAACTACAACATCTTCTTCCCCAAGGAGGAGAACCGGCGGCTGGTGATCCTGCCCAATCCCTATGCCCACCACGATATTTTTCATTCGGTTCCGGAGGAGGCGATTACGCCCACCGGGTTGGCGGTGGTGCCGGGTGACGCAGTGGGAAAGCAGGGGTTGCACCTGCTGATCCCGTTTCGCAGCGGCAAGACCCGCTACCGGGCGGTGCCCCTGCAGGCGGGATTGCGCATCGTCAATCAGCAGCGGGCAGCCCACACGCCGCTGCTGCCGGTGCTGAAAAAGGGGGATCTGCGGGAGCTGGAAGCCAGGTCCCCTTGCCTGCACCTGCACAGCATTCATCTCAACCGCCTGTTGCAGCTGTCAAGCCTCGAGGTCAAGGGGATTCAGCAGGTGATCCTGGAGCGTCTGGCCAGTATTCAGTAAACCGCTGGTGGTTCTGGCTGAGACCAGCTGCCAGGCAGGAATCTTGCGGTAGAGTGGGGCGGCCGGCGAGCCCCGGTCCGAGATCTCGCCGGGCAACCTTCGCCGGATGCCATTCGCCGGACAATTAGGCCCCGGACTGCGCCCGGAGCCAATCAGTTACGCCAGCTGGGCCCGTACGGACGCCAGTTTCACGCACACTTCAAATACCTTCATGGCCTTGTCCACGTCGCCCACGGTAGGCACGGTGGGGGCAATGCGGATATTGCGGTCAGCCGGGTCCTGGCCGTAGGGGAAGGTGGCGCCGGCCGGGGTCAGTTTCACACCCGCTTCTGCGGCCAGCTTCACCACTGCCCTGGCGCAACCGGGGCGGGTATCAAAGGAGATGAAGTAGCCGCCCACGGGGGTCTCCCAGCTGCCGAGATCGGTGCCGTCGAACGCGCGGGAGAGGTTTTCCAGCACACTGCTGAAGCGTGGCTTGATGATTTCGGCATGTTTCTGCATGTGCGCCTGCAGCGCCGCCATGTCGGGCAGCAGGCGCATATGGCGCAGCTGGTTCACCTTGTCCGGACCGATGGTGCAGTTACCCAGGGCCTTCTTGAAGCCGGCGAGGTTGGCGGCGGAGGCAGCCATAAAGGCCACGCCGGAGCCGGCATGGGTAATCTTTGAGGTAGAGGCAAACTGCAACACGCAGTCTTCGGTACCGGCGCGGGCGCAGGCATCGGCGATGTTGGCCAGCTGCGGCGGGCTGTCGATCAGATCGTGTACGCAATAGGCGTTGTCCCAGAAGACGCGGAAGTTGGGGTTGGCGATTTTCGCCAGTTGGGCGATGCGCTCTACGGTCTCATCGCTGTACACCACGCCGGTAGGGTTGGAGTACTTGGGCACGCACCACATGCCGACGATCTGCTGGTCGGCCTTGAGCATGGCTTCCACCTGGTCCATGTCGGGACCGGTGGCCAGCATGGGCACAGTCACCAGTTCAATACCCACCTGCTCACAGACAGAAAAGTGGCGGTCGTAGCCGGGTACCGGGCAGAGGAATTTCGCTTTTTCCAGTTTGCTCCACGCCGAGTCGGCGCCGGTGAGGCCGTACTGGTAGGCAAACTGCACTGCCTGGAACATCATGGTCAGGCTGCTGTTGCCACCGGCCAGTACATTGGCGGCGTCCACGCCCAGAATGTTGGCGCCCAACTGACGGGCCTCGGCAATACCTTCCAGACCACCATAGTTACGGGTGTCGGTGCCATCGGCAGCGAGGTAGTTACCCTTCAGAATGCCGTCCAGATCGTCGGACAGGCTCAGCTGCTCGGCAGAGGGTTTGCCGCGGGTGAGGTCGAGGTTGAGTGACTGTGCCTGCAGTTGTGCGTACTGCTGGCTGAGCTCGGCTTCCCATTGTTGCAGTTGTTCGGGGGTGGCGTTATCCAGTTGCAAGGTCTTAATCCTCTGGGTGGAGTTGCAGGGAACTGCGACTCGCGTTGGGTGGACGGTATCGATGGTATTCATCAAAGGGTCGGCATTATACCTGCGGTGCAGGGCCGATATAAAGCGTCCGGGAGGGTAAAGACGCGCTTTCGAAAGTGCCTGGGGAGGGTGGTAAGTATGGTGCTGGTGGGCAGGGTTGCCGGCAGCTGGAAAGCAGCGGTGCCGGCGGCAGTAAGGGACCGGGGTTTAGCCGGCGGCGTAGAACATCGGTTCCTGACCGGCCAGCTGGTGGCTGGCGAGCGTCTCATCCACAATCTGTTTGGCCATAAGGCCACAGCGACCACACTGGCTCATGATGTCGAGTTCCTGGCGCACCTGACGCAAAGTGGTAGCACCACCATAGACGGCGTCTTTGATCTGGGTGTCTGTAATACCCCTGCACAGGCAAACGTACATAAAGTGAACCCCTCAATCCTGATGGTCGCCTGCCCTGAAGTGTCGTCGCGGGCAGAGGTTGTTATTCAAGCTACAGGTTCGATGCTAGTGGTAATGAGAATTGTTGTCAACTCCTTCTGAGATGGATTCGTATTTAGATTTGACGGGTGGGTGATGATTCGCACCTGTGATGCAGTGGGCATCATCATAATTTGGTAATCAGCGTGATATAAAAAATCAATGGGATTCGCCGGGGGCGGTGTGTACTATAGTTAGCTGCTATTGAGGACTGCACTTCTCATAAATTGGCGCCACTTGAGCGGGCGATTTTACGGGTGCACTCTGCAAAGCCTGATTTCAATATGCAGCGCCTTCGTGCTGCATACCAACGCATCTATTCGTGATGTATCAACAATAAGGGAGATTTCTCATGGGCGTATTAGTAGGCAAGCCAGCACCGGACTTTACTGCAGCGGCAGTTCTGGGTAGCGGCGAAATCGTTGACGGCTTTACCCTGTCCGAGGCCATCAAAGGCAAAAAAGCAGTCATTTTCTTCTACCCGCTGGACTTCACCTTCGTATGTCCTTCCGAGCTGCTGGCGTTTGACCACCGCTTTGAAGAGTTCGCCAAGCGTGGCTGTGAAGTGATCGGCGTATCCATCGATTCCCAGTTCTCTCACAACGCCTGGCGTAACACCCCCGTTAATGCGGGCGGTATCGGTCCTGTGAAGTACACCCTGGTTGCTGACACCAAGCACGCTATCTGCCAAGCCTACGACGTAGAGTCCGCTGGCGGTGTGGCTTTCCGCGGTTCTTTCCTGATCGACGAAGATGGCCTGGTGCGTCACCAGGTGGTTAACGACCTGCCACTGGGTCGTAACGTTGACGAGATGCTGCGTATGGTTGATGCGCTGGCTTTTCACCAGGAGCACGGCGAAGTGTGCCCAGCTGGCTGGAACAAGGGTGACAAAGGTATGACTGCTTCCCCGGACGGCGTTGCTGCTTACCTGAGCGAGAACGCCGACAAGCTGTAAGCTGCCGGTTATTCCGCTAAACGAAAAAGGCCACGGTGCAAACCGTGGCCTTTTTTATTGCCCGCCAGTCGGGGTGACCTCTGTGCCGGTCAGTCAATCGGCGGAGGCCAGCCGCCCAGGGCCTGCCAGCGGTTGACGATCAGGCAGAAGAGGTCGGCGGTCTTCTCGGCGTCGTAGGCGGCGGTGTGGGCCTGACTGTTGGAGAAGTCGATGCCGGCGGCCTGGCAGGTTTTGGCCAGTACCGTCTGGCCGAACGCCAGGCCGCTGAGGGTGGCGGTATCAAAGCAGCTGAAGGGGTGGAACGGATTGCGCTTGATGTCGCAACGGTTGGCGGCAGCGTTGACAAACCCCAGGTCGAAGTGGGCGTTGTGGGCCACCATCACCGCGCGGGTGCAGCCGTGGTGTTTGACGGTGCGGCGGATCTCGCGGAACAGCTCGGCCAGCGCAAAGTCTTCCGGCACGGCGTCACGCTCGGGGTCTTCCAGGTCAATGCCGGTAAAATCCAGGGCCGACTGCTCGATATTGGCGCCCTCAAACGGCTCGATGTGAAAATCAAAGGTCTGGTCGCGCACCAGCAGTCCGTCATCGTTCATGTCCAGGGTGACGGCGGCAATCTCCAGCAGCGCGTCGCTATCGGCGTTGAAGCCGCCGGTCTCAACGTCGACGATTACCGGTAGAAAGCCGCGGAAACGCTGCGCCAGGGGCGACTTGTTGCTGTTGCTCTCCAGCGTTACGGCCGGTTCCATCGTGGTCACATTCTGCTCCTTGGGTCCCATCAGGCGGTACGGCGCCAGTGCAGGGTTTCGCCACCCAGCAGTGGTGTCAGCTCGTCATCACCCAGTGGCAGGCGCTCGGGCAGCTGCCACTCCTCGCGGGAAAGGGTGATGGTGTCGGTGTGGCGGGGAAGCTGATAGAAGTCCGCACCAAAGCCGCTGGCGAACGCTTCCAGCTTGTCCAGCGCGCCAGCACGGTCAAAGGCCTCGGCGTAGAGCTCGATGGCGTGGTAGGCGGTGTAGCAGCCGGCGCAGCCACAGGCTGCTTCCTTCTTGTTGCGGGCGTGGGGTGCGGAATCGGTGCCGAGGAAGAAACGGGGGTTGCCACTGGTGGCAGCAGCAATCAGCGCCTGCTGGTGCACATTGCGCTTCAGGATGGGAAGGCAGTAGTAGTGCGGGCGGATACCGCCGGCCAGCATGTGGTTGCGGTTAAACAGCAGGTGATGGGCGGTGATGGTGGCGGCGATGTTGTCGCCGGCGGCGCTGACAAATTCCGCCGCGTCTTTGGTGGTGATGTGCTCCAGTACCATCTTCAGGGCAGGGAAGTCCTTGCTGATCTGCACCAGCGTGCGGTCAATAAAGGCCTTTTCCCGGTCGAAAATATCGATTTCGGCATCGGTGACTTCACCGTGCATCAGGAAGTGGATGCCGTGCTTCTCCATGGCCTCAAGGGTGGGGTAGAGCTTGTTGAGGTCGGTCACGCCGGAGTCGGAGTTGGTGGTGGCGCCGGCAGGATAGAGTTTGCAGGCGACCACGCCGGCCGCTTTGGCGGCGGCAATCTGCTCCGGGGTGGTGTTGTCCGTCAGGTAGATCACCATCAGCGGTTCAAACTGGCTGCCGGCAGGTACGTGGCTGAGAATGCGGTCGCGGTAGCCCAGCGCCTGCTCGGCGGTGAGCACCGGTGGTACCAGGTTGGGCATGATAATGGCGCGGCCAAAGGTGCGTGCCGCATCCGCAACCGTGTGCTGCAGGGCGGCGCCGTCGCGCAGATGGATATGCCAGTCGTCGGGACGCCGGATCGTAAGAGTCTGGGCCGGGGTGGTCGGCTGGGTCATGCAGGGCTCCTGGCTGATGGTAACCGGTAATAAACAAGGCGGGAGCGGTGATGCTCCGGGAGGCGCATGCTACAGGAAAAGGCCCATTAAATCACGGTGGCCGGCGGTCTGTAAGGGGGTTCGGGGGTCGCGGTGTCCCCTGTGTTGCCCGTGGCGGGTGTGTGTGGGTGGTCGCTGTGCAGGGGAGGCTGCACGCGGCGGGGCGGTGTTGGTCTGAATTGGTGCGGCCGGCCTTGGTGCTCGCGCGCTCCGGCTTGGAAAATGTTCAATTGTTGTCCACAATGACTGGAGCTTGAGCGCCATGGGCGCTGCGGGCACCTGGACTCCTCAAATGGCCCTGCAATCTGCTGGGCTTTACGTATAAGAAAAGCTACAATTCGCGCCCAAAATTTCATGTGGCTGGCAGTAGATAGCTGCGGCAGCCATTGTCATTGTGCTTGTGCCGGAGATAGGTATGTCATCGATCAAAAAGGTAGTGCTGGCGTATTCAGGGGGGCTGGATACATCTGTGATCGTCAGGTGGCTGCAGGAGACCTATAACTGTGAGGTGGTGACCTTCACTGCCGATATCGGTCAGGGTGAAGAGGTAGCACCGGCGCGCGCCAAGGCTGAGGCCATGGGCGTCAAGGAGATCTACATCGACGATCTGCGCGAAGAGTTTGCCCGCGATTTCGTGTTCCCCATGTTCCGCGCCAACGCCATCTATGAAGGTGAATACCTGCTGGGTACCTCTATTGCCCGTCCCCTGATTGCCAAGCGACTGATTGAGATCGCCCAGGAGACCGGTGCGGATGCCATCTCCCACGGTGCGACCGGAAAAGGTAATGATCAGGTGCGTTTCGAACTGGGTGCCTATGCGCTGATGCCCGGTATCCAGGTGATCGCGCCCTGGCGTGAGTGGGACCTCACCTCCCGTGAAACCCTGATGAAATACTGCGAGACCCACAATATCCCTGTGGACTACGCCAAGTCGAAGAAGAAATCCCCATACTCCATGGATGCCAACCTGCTGCACATCTCTTACGAGGGTGGCAATCTGGAAGATCCGTGGTGGGAAGCCAACGACCCGGAAATGTGGCGCTGGACCGTGGCTCCGGAAGACGCTCCGGATGAGCCCACCTACGTCGTTCTGACTTACGAGAAGGGCGATGTTGTGGCTGTCGATGGCGAGCCGATGTCACCCGCCCAGGTTATGGAGCATCTCAATAAGGTGGCCGGTGCCAACGGAGTGGGCCGCCTGGATATCGTCGAGAACCGCTATGTGGGTATGAAGTCCCGCGGCTGTTACGAAACGCCGGCCGGCACTGTGCTGCTGAAAGCCCATCGCGGTATCGAGTCTCTGACCCTGGATCGTGAAGCGGCACACCTGAAAGATGAGCTGATGCCACGTTACGCCAAGCTGGTCTACAACGGTTACTGGTGGAGCCCCGAGCGCAAGATGCTGCAGGCGGCCATCGATGAGTCCCAGCAGAATGTGAACGGCGACGTGCGGGTGAAGCTGTACAAAGGCGCCGTGAGCGTTGTCGGTCGTCGTTCCGCGGACAGCCTGTTCGACGAGAAGGTTGCAACCTTTGAAGACGACGCCGGTGCTTACGACCAGAAGGATGCGGCGGGCTTCATCAAGCTCAACGCCCTGCGCATGCGCATCGCAGCCCGTAAAGGTCGCAAGCTGCTCTGATCCGGCCGGGGCCGGATTGTGACCTGCTGCCTTGGGGCAGCAGGTTGCAGTTGATACGTATCAAAGGCTGTGGCCCGTGGCTGCGGCAAAATGTCGCACCATCAGATTGGGAAGGTGCGCGCGCCGGCGTCGGTTTGACGCAGGGAGACAACGGCGGCCCTGATGGGCGATGGACAAAACAGCAAGAAGACGGATTTCGGAACTGAATTTCCATTACATTAAAAACCACTTAGGAACGTCACTATGAGTAGTAACCACGCAGTGGCTGGGGAACAGCCCGCATATGACTACAAGGTGGTGCGCCAATTTGCCGTGATGACCGTTGTTTGGGGTGTGGTCGGCATGGCAGTCGGTGTACTGATTGCAGCTCAGCTCGTATGGCCGGAACTGAATGACCTGTTTCAGCCTTACTCTCACTTCGGTCGCCTGCGACCGCTGCATACCAACGCAGTAATCTTCGCCTTCGGCGGCTGCGCACTGTTTGCTACTTCTTACTACGTGGTGCAACGCACCTGCCAGACGTCACTGTTCGGTGGTTTCCTGGTGCCATTCACTTTCTGGGGCTGGCAAGTGGTTATTGTACTGGCGGCCATCACCCTGCCGCTGGGCTACACCTCTGCCAAAGAGTACGCCGAGCTTGAGTGGCCGATCGACATCCTGATTACCCTGGTGTGGGTCTCCTACGCGATCGTGTTCTTCGGCACCATCGTCAAGCGCAAGACTTCCCACATCTACGTAGCCAACTGGTTCTACGGTGCATTCATTATCGTGATTGCGCTGTTGCACGTTGTGAACAGCATGTCTGTGCCTGTCACCCTGACCAAATCCTACTCCATGTACTCCGGTGCCATGGATGCGATGGTTCAGTGGTGGTACGGCCACAACGCTGTGGGCTTCTTCCTGACCGCGGGCTTCCTCGGCATGATGTACTACTTCGTGCCCAAGCAGGCTGGTCGTCCGGTTTACTCCTACCAGCTCTCTATTGTTCACTTCTGGGCGCTGATCTCCCTCTACATATGGGCCGGTGCTCACCACCTGCACTATTCAGCGCTGCCTGACTGGGCGCAGAGCCTGGGTATGGTTATGTCCCTGATCCTGCTGGCGCCTTCCTGGGGCGGTATGATCAACGGCATCATGACCCTCTCCGGTGCCTGGCACAAACTGCGCACTGACCCAACCCTGCGTTTCCTGGTGGTTTCCCTCTCCTTCTACGGTATGTCCACCTTCGAAGGCCCGATGATGTCCATCAAGACTGTGAACGCGCTGTCTCACAACACTGACTGGACCGTCGGCCACGTGCACTCCGGTGCCCTGGGCTGGGTTGCCATGATCTCCATCGGTTCCGTGTATCACCTGCTGCCGATCCTGTTTGGTCGCAAGGAGATGTGGAGCGTGAAGCTGATCAACACCCACTTCTGGCTGGCGACTATCGGTACCGTGCTGTACATCGCTTCCATGTGGGTAAACGGCATTATGCAGGGCCTGATGTGGCGCGCGTTTAACTCCGACGGCACCCTGACCTACAGCTTTGCCGAAGCGGTTGAAGCCAGCTACCCGGGTTACTTTGTACGTGTACTGGGTGGAGCCTTCTTCCTCACCGGTATGCTGCTGATGGCCTACAACACCTACCGCACCACGGCTCCTTCCAAAGAGGAAGAGTCCAACGCGCAGGCGCAGGCAGCGTAAGGAGAAGCGACTGTGAAAAATCATGACATAGTAGAAAAGAATATCGGCCTGCTGATGATCCTGGCTGTAGTGGCCATCAGCTTCGGCGGCCTGGTAGAGATCGTCCCGCAGTTCTTCCTCAAGGAGACCACGCAGCCGGTCGAGGGCCTGAAGCCCTGGAACGCTGTTGAGCTGGAAGGTCGCGACATTTATATCCGCGAGGGCTGTCACGTCTGTCACACCCAGATGGTGCGTCCGCTGCGTGCTGAAGTGGAGCGCTACGGTCACTACTCCGTGGCTGGCGAGTCTGTTTACGATCACCCCTTCCTGTGGGGCTCCAAGCGTACTGGTCCGGATCTGGCCCGTGTTGGCGGTCGTTACTCCGATGCCTGGCACAAGGCACACCTGTACAACCCGCGCAACGTAGTGCCTGAGTCCAACATGCCGGCGTTCCCCTGGCTGTTCGACAACATTCTTGATGGCAAGGACACCGGCAAGAAGATGGCTGCCCTGCGTTCCGTCGGCGTGCCTTACACCGATGAGGATATCGCCGGTGCCCAAGCCGCTGTTAAGGGTGTAACCGAAATGGATGCCCTGGTGGCCTATCTGCAGCAGCTGGGTATCCTGCTGAAGCAGAAGCGCTGATCGGCTGAGCCTGGTTTAGAGAAAAGCGAGCGACATCATGGATATCAATACGTTAAAAGGTTTGTCGACGGTGCTGGTGATGATCACCTTCCTGGGGATCTGCTGGTGGGCCTTTTCGCCCAGCCGCCGCAAGGGTTTTAATGACGCGGCCAACCTGCCGTTTGCCGATGATGTCGATCCACAACAGCACAAGCTTCATCCCAACACTGATGAAGATAAGGCGGGATAAATTATGAGTACTTTCTGGAGTCTTTGGATTACAGGCCTGACCCTGATCAACCTGGCGTTGCTCTTCTGGGTGCTGATGGCCAACCGCAAGGTCGCCGTTAACGATGACGCCGATCCTGAAAACAAAACCACCGGTCACGTCTACGACGGCATTGAGGAATACGACAACCCACTGCCGAAGTGGTGGTTCCAGATGTTTTTGCTGACCTTTATTTTCGGTTTCATCTATCTGGCGCTCTATCCGGGCCTGGGTACCTGGAAGGGGCTGCTGGGCTGGACCTCCCACAACCAGCTGGATCGTGAGCAGCAGAAGGCGCGGGAGCAGTATGGAGAGATCTTTGCCAGCTTCGCGGCCATGCCCATCGAAGAGGTGGCGCAGGATCCCCGTGCACAGAAGATGGGTGTACGCCTGTTCGCCAACAACTGTGCCGTGTGTCACGGTGCCGATGCCAGCGGTGGCTATGGCTTCCCTAACCTGACCGATGCCGACTGGCTCTACGGCGGCAGCGCTGAGCAGATCAAGCAGACCATCACCTTTGGCCGCAACGGCAATATGCCAGCCTGGGGACCAATTATTGGTGAGGACAACGTGGTAGCGGCGGCAGAGTATGTGCTGCAACTGTCCGGTAATGAGCACGACGAGGCGCTTGCCTCCAGGGGGCAGGAGGTATTTGCCCAGAACTGTGCCGCTTGTCATGGTGCTGACGCCAAGGGCAACCACATGCTGGGTGCGCCTAACCTGACCGATAGCATCTGGCTCTACTCCAAGGGTGACCCCAAGGAGCTGCGCTCCGAAGTGCGCCACTCCATTCGTGAAGGTCGTGCCAACCAGATGCCAGCGCAGCAGGAAAAACTGCGTGAAGACAAGATTCACCTGCTGGCCGCTTATGTCTACGGCCTGTCCCAGGACGCCGAGTAAGCCGCGGCGGTTCGATGAAGATCAACAACAAAGCCCCGTTTTCGGGGCTTTGTTGTTTTTACAGTGCGTATACTGTTATTGCGGGTCCCGCTGACCCGGGCAGCCTCTTAGGCTAATTCAAAAAACCGACTTAGCGGTCGGAGGCGGGCCGGGTAGAGTGTGTGCCGCTTGCGCTTGGTCAAGTCGCGTATATTAGAATTTGTTTATAATCGAAAACTGACAATGACAGAACCAGTATCGTCAGCCCGGAGCGGGATATCCTGTTTCGCTCGGGGCGCGGATGCAGCTGGCACCAACCCTGATTCCAAAGCCTGCAGACAGGAGCTGTATCATGGGAGAAAAAATTCCCGCCACTGAAGACAATGGCGGAGACAACGTCCGCTACCGCATGCTTTATGACTCCGCCGGTCGGGTCTATACCCGTAAGGTGTCCGGTTTTTTCCAGCGTATCCGTCGCTACACCGGTTTGCCATTGCTGCTCGGCTTCGTGCTGATGCCCTGGTTTATGATCGACGGTCGCCCGGCCATGTTGTTCGACCTGCCGGAGCGCAAGTTTCACATTCTGTGGATGACCTTCTGGCCCCAGGACGGCATGCTGCTGGCCTGGCTGCTGATTATTGCGGCCTTCACCCTGTTTACTGTCACCGTGCTGGTGGGCCGGGTGTGGTGCGGCTTCACCTGTCCGCAGACGGTATGGACGCTGATGTTTATCTGGGCGGAGCACTTCTGTGAGGGTGACCGCAACAAGATGATCAAGCTCGACAAGCAGGGCTGGAATGCGGAGAAGATCCTGCGCAAGGGCAGTAAACACTTTCTCTGGCTGCTGATCGCGTTCGTCACCGGCATTACCTTCGTTGGTTATTTCACCCCGGTGCGTGACTTGCTGTTGGGTTTTGTACCCTCCATCGGCAGTGGTGGTTTTGTTACCTTTGATGTGAACCCGGCAGCGGCCTTCTGGACCCTGTTCTTTGCCGGCATGACTTACATGAATGCCGGCTGGTTGCGGGAACAGGTGTGCAAGTACATGTGCCCCTACGCCCGTTTCCAGTCAGTGATGTACGACACAGACACCCTGGCGGTGCACTATGACCGCGAGCGTGGTGAGACCCGCGGGCCGCGCAAGGCGCACGAAGATTACAAGGCGGCCGGTAAAGGAGACTGTATCGACTGCTCCTGGTGTGTGCAGGTGTGCCCTGTGGATATCGATATCCGCGAGGGGCTGCAGTACGAATGCATCAACTGTGGCCTCTGTGTCGATGCCTGTAACCAGGTGATGGACAAGATGGGTTACGAGCGTGGCCTGATCCGCTTCACCTCTGAGGATCAACTGGCCAATGGTGCGACCCACTTCCTGCGTCCGCGGCTGTTTGGCTACAGCTTTGCGGTACTGGCCATGATCCTGGCGTTTATCTACGTGGTAGGCACCCGCCAGCCGCTGTCGGTGGATGTGATCCGCGACCGCGGCGCCAATATGTATCGCCTCACCAACGGTAATGTGCAGAACGTCTATACCGTCAAGATCAACAACATGGATGAGCGGCCACACACCTACGATATCTCTGTCAGTGGCGATGGCGACTTTACCCTGCGCGGCTATCGCGCCCTGCAGATCGAGGCGGGTGAGGTGTTTACCCTGCCGGTACGGGTCTCTGTACCGCGGGAGCAGCTGACCTCCTCCAAGAGCACCATCCGCTTCACCGTGGTCTCCACCGAAGATGCGGGAATCACGGCTGAGGAAGAGACCACCTTTATCGGCCCCTCCCGCTAGGGGGGGCGGGTAGAGACGCTCTGAGCAAACTAGTGTTAACGGGCGCTCCGGCGCCCGCATTGGTGCTAGAATGGGCGCCCTGACGGGGTGCCTTCCCCCGGCTGTAACCAGCCTGCCTTCCCGCCAGCAAGCCCGTTTCCCCAACAGCAAATACGTGTGTCCCTATGAATCATTCTGAAAAAAACCTCCATCAGGATCGCGACGATGGCCCCTGGTACAAACAGTTCTGGGCCTGGTTTGTGCTGATGCCACTGCTGGTGGTGATGGTGGCCTGGATTCCCTTTATGACCATCGCCGTCAAGGACGCCGATGATGTGGTAGTGGATAACTACTACAAAGAGGGGCGCATGATTAACATGCGTGTGGATGAGGATCGTGCGGCGGCCGCACTGGGACTGAGCGGTGAGCTGTTCTTTGACCATCAGGTGGGCGACGTGGTACTGACCCTCAATACCACCGACAGCAGTTATGTCTGGCCGCAGCAGTTACAGCTCTACCTGGATCACCCCATGGAAGCCGATAACGATCGCGTCATCATCCTCACTCAGGTGGTGGATGGACGTTACCAGGGCGAGCTGCAGAGCAGCCTGCAGAACCACTGGTACCTGCGGCTGATGCCTGCCGGGGCAGAGCAGGGCGAGCAGCCTGCGGATGGTGCCTGGCGTATCGTCACCGAAGTCAACTTCTCGGAAGGTAATCGCCTGATCTTTGGAACCGGTGAGTGAGTAACACAAACTGTGCCTGTTACCACTGTGGGTTGGCGGTGCCACCCGACAGTGACTACACCCTGAGCCTTGATGGCCAGTCGCAACGCTTCTGTTGCCCCGGCTGCCTGGCGGTGGCCAGCGCTATTATTGAGGGTGGCCTGGGCAGCTTCTATCAGTTTCGCAGCGTCCGCAGCAGTCGCCCCGGTGATCATCACATCGATTTCTCCATTTATGACCTGGACGATGTGCAGCAGGAGTTTGTCGATCAGTTGGCGGATGGCGAGCGCCAGGCCAACTTGCTGTTGACCGGCATCACCTGTGCCGCCTGTGTGTGGCTGATTGAGAAGCACCTCGCGCAGCTGCCGGGAGTGGTGGCGGTGCGGGTCAATGCCACCACCCACCGCTGCCTGTTACGCTGGCGGCCTGCCGAGGGGCAGTTGAGTGAGCTGATGCGCTCGCTCTCCGATATTGGCTACGAGCCGTTACCCGCCACTGAATCCCAGCGCCAGCAGCTGCGCGAGAAAGAGGATCGCACTGCCCTGATGCGGCTGGCGGTGGCCGGTTTTGGCATGATGCAGGTGGGCATGGTGGCTGTGGGCCTGTACGCCGGTGCCGACTCCGACTGGCAGGGTTACCTGCGCTGGATCAGCCTGATCATTGCCACCCCGGTGGTGTTCTACAGCGCTCGGCCTTTTTTCAGTGCCGCGCTGCGTGCCCTGCGCACCCGCCATCTGACCATGGACGTGCCGGTCTCCATTGCCATTGCCGGTGCCTTCGCCGCCAGTTGCTGGGCCACGGTATTTGGTGGTGGCGAAGTCTATTTTGATTCCGTCTCCATGTTTACCTTCTTCCTGCTGCTGGGGCGCTATCTGGAAATGCGCGCCCGCCATCGCAACGGTATTGATTCCGACCGCCTGGCGCAGCTGCTGCCGGTAACGGCGGAAGTGTGGCGTGGAGAACGGTGGCAGGCAGTGCCCCTGAAACAGGTGGCGGTGGGTGACCGGGTACTGGTGGCCAGTGGTGCCATCATCCCCTGTGACGGCACAGTATTGTCCGGCACCAGCGGTGTGGTGGAAACGCTGCTCACCGGTGAACCGGATGCGGTTATCAAGGGTGTTGGGGATACGGTGATTGCGGGCTCCACCAATACCGAAAGTTCACTGCAGGTGGAGGTCACCGCCATCGGCCGGGGCACCCGCCTGTCCGCCATTGAGCGGCTGGTTGAACAGGCACGGCAGAACAAGCCGCGCATGGCGGCCATCGCCGATACGCTGGCTGGCTACTTTGTGGCGGCGGTCCTGCTGGTGTCACTGGTGGTAGGGGCGGTCTGGTGGCAGATCGACTCCTCCCATGCTGTGTGGGTGGTGTTGTCGGTGCTGGTGGTAACCTGTCCCTGTGCCCTGTCGCTGGCATCGCCTACGGCCCTGACCACGGCCATCTCCTGGTTGCGGCAGCAGGGGCTGCTGGTCACCGGCGAGCATTTGCTGGAAGGCTTGCCGAAGGTGGATCGTGTTATTTTCGATAAGACCGGTACCCTCACTCTCGGTGAGCCACAGGTGGCGCAGGTACTGCAACCCGGTGGTGAGCCTCTGGACGACATTCAGCGTGCCCGCTTGCTGGCGGTGTGTGCGGCGCTGGAGACGGGCTCCCGGCACCCTATCGCGCGGGCGTTCGCTCCCTATGCCAGTCCACTGCAGGCGGAAGAGTTACGGCAGTTTACCGCGCAGGGTGTTGAGGGACGGGTCGGTGAGTCCGGATACCGGCTGGGCAAGCCGGGGTTTGCCGGGCACGACAGTTCGCCGCCACAGGCGCAGGGGCAGTGGCTGGCGTTGAGTTGTGATGAGCAGTTGTGTGCCTGGATCTGCCTGCAGGATCAGCTGCGTCCCTCCGCCGCGGTGACGGTGCAGGCGCTGCAGGCACGTGGCATCCAGGTTGAGTTGCTCAGTGGTGATGATGCCAGGGAGGTGGCGCGGGTGGCCGGCCAGCTGGGCATCGCCCAGTGGCGGGCGGATCAGTCGCCGGACCAGAAACTGGCCATTACCGAGCAGTATCAGCAGCAGGGCGAGCGGGTGCTGATGGTGGGTGATGGCATCAATGATGTGCCGGTGCTCAGCGGTGCGTTTATCTCCGTGGCCATGGGCGGCGCCACCGACCTGGCCCAGACCCGTGCCGACAGCGTGCTGCTGGGCTGCGATCTGTCGTTGATTCCCGCGGCCATGCGCTGCGCGGTGCTGACCCGGCGGGTGATCCGGCAGAACCTAGGGTGGGCGCTGCTGTATAACCTGATCGCGTTGCCGGCGGCGGCCATGGGGCTGATTCCGCCCTGGGCGGCGGCTATCGGCATGTCTGCCAGCTCCCTGATCGTGGTCTCCAACGCGCTGCGCATCAACCGATTGAGCCTCCATGACGCGGAATCCCGGCCGGCTGCGGCATAATGCCGCAGCCGGTCAGCTGGAACTTAGCCCTCATAAGAGCGACAATAGCCAGCCAATGCGGCCGCGCCTGTCACCGGAACCGAGAAATCGTTGTGGAAAGTCTGTATCTGCTGATCCCCATAGCACTGGTATTTGTAGTTCTCGCCATTCGCGCCCTGTTCTGGGCGGTTAACAGTGGTCAATACGACGATCTGAATACCGAGGGTCAGCGTATTCTCTTTGAAGAAGATAAGGTCGTGCCCAAGCGTTCCGGCAATCCCGCCGCGGGCGAAGGGGGCGATGCACCCGCGGCGGCTTCTGATAGTACCACCAGCAAGTCGTCCACTGATTGATCTTTCTGCACCCCGTCTCTTCCTGGAACTCCCATGTTTGAATCCGTAATGTCGCCCGAGCTCTGGGCACCGCTGCTGTCGGCTTTTGCCATGGGCTTGCTGGGAGGAGGGCATTGCGTCGGCATGTGCGGTGGTATCACCGCCGCCCTGAGTTTTGCAGTACCGGCGGAAAAGCGCGTACGCCGTTGGTCTATCCTGCTTTCTTACAATATCGGACGTATCGCCAGTTATGGGATCATCGGTGCACTGTTTGGCTACCTGGGGCAGCAGTTCGTCTCGGGGCAGGGGCTCAGTGTCATGCGACTGCTGGCGGGCTTGCTGCTGATTGCCATGGGGCTGTATGTGGCCGATTGGTGGCGTGGGCTTACCCGGCTGGAGAGGTTGGGCAGTTACCTCTGGCGTTGGCTGCAGCCCCTGGGCAAGCGACTCATGCCGGTCAGCTCGCCATCGCGGGCGCTGCTGCTGGGTGGTGTCTGGGGCTGGTTGCCCTGTGGACTGGTTTACTCGGCGCTGGCCTATGCCATGGCCCAGGCGCAGGGTATAGCCGCGGCCGGTGTGATGCTGGCGTTTGGTCTCGGCACCCTGCCGGCTGTGCTGGCGGGCGGGCTGTTTGCCGAGCGTCTGAAGCAGCTGTTGCAGTCCCGCGGTCTGCGGGGAGTGATGGGGGTGTTGATCATCCTTTTTGGTGCCTGGACACTGTGGTTGACGCTCCAGCACGCCGGTCATGGTCAGCACAGTGATCACAGTGCCCACAGTCAACAGGGTGGCACACCGGAAGCTGCTGGCTCGACAAATCCCGCTATTGATCATGCTGAGCCGATGGGTGACCCCGGCGGCGAGACCATGGATATGCACGACCACCACCATATGCACTGAGCCGCTGTCCCTCACCGCGGTCGACAGTTAAATCACAGGAGAATTTATCATGCGTCTGTTACACACCATGTTACGTGTCGGTAATCTGGAGGCCTCACTGGCGTTTTATACCGAAGTGATGGGGATGCAGCTGCTGCGTCGTAACGATTTCCCTGACGGTCGCTTTACCCTGGCGTTTGTCGGCTACGGTGGCGAGGCGGACAATACCGTGCTGGAGTTGACCCACAACTGGGACACCGCAAGCTATGACCTCGGCAGTGGCTACGGTCACATCGCCATCGAGGTGGAGGATGTCTATGCCGCGTGTGACAAGATCCGCGCTGCCGGTGGCAAGGTGGTGAGAGAGCCCGGTCCGATGATGCACGGCACAACCATATTGGCGTTTGTGGAAGATCCGGATGGTTATCGGGTGGAATTGTTGGGCGCAAAATAAGCAAAGCTCCATTTTTTGAGCTAAATTTTCTAACAGGGTCAAACGCTAGGCCGCAAGGCAGCGGCGCGGAGATGAGAGATGGCGGAGCAGGTCCCCAGGGAACCCTTGATGAGCGTCGACAGTGTGCTGCCGATCCTGGACAGAATCGCTATCCTCGGCGGCTTGACCGGGGCGCAGCTGGAGCAGGTGTTCCAGCGCTTGCGTCCCATTAGCTTCGACGCCAATCAGGTGGTCTTCGAAGAGGGTGAAGCCGCCAGCTATATCTATATCGTACTGGAAGGTGCGGTGAAGCTGGTATTCGATGTCTATGGTGAAGCACACCTGAAAGCGGTACTGACACCGGGCAACTGCTTTGGTGAAACTTCCCTGATTGGTATTCAGCCTCACTCGGTGACCGCCATTACCCGTGAACCTACCGAACTGTTGGTGCTCTCAGGCGATGCCCTTAATGAGCTGCTGCAGGAGGACAAGGAGTTGTTCTCCATGCTGGTGCTGAATATCGCGCGGGAAAGCTGCCGGCGTCTGTTCAAAACCAATGAGCAGCTGCGCACCTGTCTCAGTCATTGCCCCTCGTCGGTCGCCGACGGCATTCTCGCCTACTGACACTCCTGCAACGCTGCTGCGACAGAGGGCGGCGTGCGCCTTCTGTGGGTGAGGGATTGCCCCGGCAGAGTGCATCTGCCACTGATACCCCCGGATTTGTCGAAGTTTTGAGCAGCAAATTTGGAGGCCGTGACGCCATCTGCTAGTATCCGCCCCCTTTGTTAAGCCTGTTTTTCCCTGGAAGTCCAATGTTCAAGCTGATCACGTCCAATCAATACAACATCAAAAATGATGTTCTCTCCGGTATCACAGTGGCGCTGGCGCTGGTCCCTGAGGCCGTAGCTTTTGCGTTTGTAGCCGGAGTCGAGCCCATGGTGGGGCTCTACGCCGCCTTTATGATGGGGTTGCTGACCAGCGTTTTCGGTGGCCGCCCGGGGATGATCTCCGGAGCGACCGGTGCCACGGCGGTGGTGATGGTGGCGCTGGTGGCGCAACACGGTGTGCAGTACCTGTTTGCCACGGTGGTGCTGGCGGGCGTGCTGCAAATTACCGCCGGGATTTTCAAGCTGGGTAAATTCATTCGTATGGTGCCGCATCCGGTGATGCTGGGCTTTGTGAACGGTCTGGCGATTGTGATTTTCCTGGCGCAGCTGGGGCAGTTCAAGATCGAGGTGGCCGACGGTGAGCAGGCGTGGATGCAGGGTGAAATGCTCTACACCATGGGGGGGCTGATATTTGCCACCATGCTGATCATGCACTTCCTGCCCAAAATCACCAATGCGGTGCCGGCGGGTCTGGTGGCTATTGTGGCTATTACCCTGGCGGTGGTTGCCTCCGATATGGAAGCGCGGACAGTGATCGATTATGTGCGCGACATGTTGCCGGCTGAGCAGGCGGCGACCGCTACCCTCAAAGGGGAGTTGCCCTCGTTTGCCATTCCGCAGGTGCCGTTTAACCTCGATACCCTGCTGATCATCCTGCCCTACGCCAGCATCATTGCTGCTGTGGGCCTGATTGAGTCCCTGCTGACCCTGACCGTAATCGATGAGCTCACCGGCACCCGTGGCCGCGGCAATCGCGAGTGCATTGGCCAGGGTATCGCCAACACCACCAACGGTTTCTTTGGTGGTATGGGCGGTTGCGCCATGATTGGCCAGTCGATGATTAACATTAATTCAGGCGGTCGCGGGCGTCTGTCCGGCATCACTGCTGCCCTGGTGCTGCTGGGCTTTATCCTGTTTGGTGCCGAGTACATCGAGATGATTCCCCTGGGGGTGCTGGTGGGTATCATGTTTATGGTGGTGCTGGGGACATTTGAGTGGTCCTCATTCCGCATCATGCGCAAGGTGCCGTTCACAGATGCCTTTGTCATTGTGCTGGTCTCGGCCGTGACCGTAGCGTTCGACCTGGCCATTGCGGTACTGGTGGGTGTGATCGTGTCGGCGCTGGTATTTGCCTGGAAACACGCCCAGCACATTCTGGTGGATACCTACATCGATGAGCGCGGCTACAAGGTTTATGACCTGCGTGGCCCGGTTTTCTTTGGTTCGGTCGCCAACTTCAAGGAGTTATTCGATCCCGCGGCTGACCCGGAGCATGTGGTGATAGAGTTCAAACGCTCCCGCATCAGCGACGCTTCCGGTATTGAAGCGGTGGATGGCCTGGCGGAGAAGTACAAGGCGCTGGGCAAGACCCTGCACCTGCGTCACCTGAGCCCCGAGTGTCGCCAGCTGCTTAAGCGCGCCGGTGACCTCTGCGAGGTGAATGTGGTGGAGGATCCCAACTACCGCGTGGTCTCCGACGAGCTGGGCTAAGACGCCACCGCGACATGGGTTCCCGGGGGCTGAAGCCCCCGGCAGTAGGGCGTTCTCTGGATTGCCGGTGCAGTTGCTGCGATTACAGGGCAGATAAAACCGTCTGATTTGCCGTTTGATTAGGATGGGAATTTCGTTATAGGCGGTTATATGCCTTTAATTTGTTATTTTATCCTACTATCCCTTTTTATTTAGGATGAGCATTGATTGCGGGGGTGTGGCTGGCTATAGTGGGCCCCATTGATCCTGTGGATAAACCCGTTTCCGGATAACCACCATGAGCGCCTTCTGCCAACATTCCCAGCTTTTGAGCCGTCCTTCCGGGCTGGCCGTGAGCCTGTTGTGCGCGCTGCTACGACTGCCTCGGGCAGTGTAGATATCTCCCGGGCCGTCTGCGCCCATACCGATCGAACACCGAATACCCCTTTTTAAATTTGCCGGCAGCGTCAGCGCTGCTGCCTGAGAGGCCATTATGAGCAAGGACAGATTGATTATTTTTGATACCACCTTACGCGACGGTGAGCAGAGCCCCGGTGCGTCCATGACTCGCGACGAGAAGGTGCGTATTGCCAGGATGCTGGAAAAAATGCGCGTTGACGTGATCGAGGCCGGCTTTGCCATCGCCAGCCCCGGTGACTTCGAGGCGGTGAAAGCCGTAGCCGAGTCCGTCAAGGATTCCACCGTTGCCAGTCTCGCCCGCGCCGTGCGCCCGGATATCGAGCGCGCCGGTGAAGCCTTGCGCAACGCCAACTCCGGTCGTATTCACACCTTTATCGCCACCTCCCCCATCCACATGAAGTACAAGTTACAGATGGAGCCGGAGAAGGTGCTGGAGCAGGCGGTGGCCGCCGTCAAGATGGCCCGCAACCTCTGTGACGATGTGGAGTTCTCGCTGGAGGACGGCAGCCGCAGTGAGCCGGAGTTTATGTATCGCATCATTGAAGCGGTGATTAATGCCGGTGCCCGCACCATCAATATTCCGGACACGGTCGGCTATGGTACTCCGGAAGAGTACGGCGGCATGTTCCGTCGCGTGATCGAGAGTGTGCCCAACTCCGATAAGGCCATCTTCTCTACCCACTGTCACAATGACCTCGGTTTGGCGGTAGCCAACTCGCTGGCGGCGGTGATGAACGGTGTGCGCCAGGTGGAATGTACCATTAACGGTCTGGGTGAGCGGGCCGGTAATGCGTCGCTGGAAGAGATTGTGATGGCAGTAAATACCCGTCACGACTTCTACCCGGTGACCACGGGTATTGATCCTGTGCATATCGTGCCGACTTCGCGCCTGGTCTCCACCGTCACCGGCTTCCCGGTGCAGCCTAACAAGGCCATCGTTGGTGCCAATGCGTTTGCACACGAGTCCGGTATTCACCAGGACGGCGTGCTCAAGCACCGTGAGACCTACGAGATCATGAAGGCCGAGGACGTGGGCTGGAATGCCAACAAGCTGGTGTTGGGCAAGCACTCCGGTCGCGCTGCCGTGCGCGCCCGTTTTGAGGAGCTGGGCATCACCTTTGATACCCCCGAAGCCCTGAATGAAGCCTTTGCCCGCTTCAAGGATCTGGCTGACAAGAAGCACGAGATCTTTGATGAGGATCTGCAGACCCTGGTATCCGATGTGGAGCAGGAGCACCGCGAGGAGATCTACACCTTTAAAGGACTGGAAGTCTCCTGCAAAACCGGCCAGAAGCCAAAGGCGACCCTGAGCTTTACCCGTCGCGGCGAAGTAGTAGTGGCTGAGTCTGAAGGCAGCGGCCCGGTAGATGCGGCGTTCAAGGCGATTGAGTCGGTGGTGGACAGTGGCACTGAGCTGGCGCTCTACTCGGTTAATGCGATCACCGCAGGCACCGAGGCGCAGGGCGATGTGACCGTACGCCTCTCCCGCAACGGCTCCATCGTCAATGGTGTGGGTGCGGACACCGACATTATCGCCGCGTCGGCCAAGGCCTATCTGGATGCACTCAATCTGTTAGAATCCGGCAACAGAGCCCATCCGCAACGGGATGGCGTTTGATCCGGTTCTCTGAACTATCACCCCTGATCCCGGGCTCCGCCCGGGGTCATCTTGACAGCGATGGCCAATGAACGAATTGCAGCGCATGCAGTACCTGGAGGCGATGGGCATAGACAGCTATATGCCCCGGCGACAGCTATTGCTGGGCCCGGCAATACGTCAGTGCCAGCCGGTGCTTCCGGCGCAGCCGGCAGCTGTCAGTGGTGGTGACATTACGCCTGTGGCACCCGTACCCGGGAGTCCAGGTGAGGTCGCAGTACCGGCCGGCAAAACCGGCGCGGGTGCTGTTTCGGTGGCTGATATCCTCGGCCAGCCAACGACTGTTGTCACCCCGAAACCGGCACCCGCGGAGGCGCTTAAGCCAGCGCCAGAAGCCGCAGTGGTGCCGCGCTTCGCTCTCAGCCTGTGGCGGGTTACCGATACGTTATTGGTGGTGGACAGTCGTCACGCTGAACTGGCTTTACCCACTGAAGCGCTGCTGCTCAATATGCTCAATGCATTGGGATTGCAGTTGCGCGGCCTGCCACGGGCCGAGATCCTGCGCTGGCCCATGGTGGAGAATCACTTCACCCGCCAGGGCGAAGCGGAAGCCCGCGAAGCCCTGCGTGCCATGCTGGAAGCCATGCAGGAAGAGCAGCCGGTCTCCCGGTTGCTGCTGATGGGGCCGGAAGCCTGCCACTACCTGGCGGATGACCCCTGCGCCAGTGCCGACGAAAGCCTGGGGGCCATGCAGGGCAAGGCGGTTGCCGCCGCAGGCCTTGGTTCCTGTGCCGTGGTGCTGCCATCGTTGACGCAGATGTTGCAGGCCCCCACCCTTAAGGCGGTGGCGTGGCAGGCGCTGCAGCCTTTTCGCCTGCGTTGATGCGACTTTTCCGTGTCCAGCTGGTTTAGCACCCCGCAAACAGTCTCGGACCGCCGTGGTCGCTCACTGATCCTCTCTGTGGTTGGCCCGGGCGAGACTGAAGCCCTCTATCCCCTGGAGCTGGCGGCGCATTCGCACCCTATGCCGAAATCCACCTTGCTGAATAACCTTGAGCGTTACCGCTGTGCCGGTTTGCGCGAGGGTGAGCGCTGGCTCGCCTTTGCGTTGGTGACGGTGGTGGTAGGTGAGGCTGAGTTGCTGGATATTGTGGTGGATCCGGACGAGCAGGGGCAGGGCGTTGGGCGCCTGCTGCTGGAAGCGGTGCTTGACCAGCTGCAGGGACAGGCGGAGCGCATGTTCCTGGAGGTGCGGGAATCCAATGACAGCGCCATAGGTCTCTACAGTGCCCTGGGCTTTGTGGAGGTCGGGGTGCGGCACGGCTACTACCCGGCAGCGAAAGGTCGCGAAGATGCCATATTAATGGCGCTGGAGCTGGACTGGCGCTGATCGCCGGTCAGAGTGAGTCAGGCAAGTACTGCGACACCGGTGAGCCGGCGCCGCAGGGGGCGGAATCAGTCCGCCAGCAGCTCGGCGTAGAGCCCGGTGACGATATTCATACTGCGCAGCATGGCGTCGGTGGTGCCGGTTACTACGTGGATAAGGCGGGCGCCCGAGAGGCTCATGGCGCCTTCGAAGCCGCGCATGGCGTAATTGAATTGCCCTTTTACCTTGACCAGCTGGGTATCGATCTCGGCGGTGTTAACGCCGCTTTCACTCAGGTAGGAAAGTACATTTTCGTACTCGGCAAGGTCCTCAAACAGAAGCTCCTGCACATCGCGGTTGCCCACGTGCCAGTGGGCCGCGAGAAAGTTCTTGGCTATGCGCTGTGACAACATGCGCTGGCGGCCGGAAATATTGATGATCTCGGCTTTTTGGGTGCCGGATACCTTTTCCAATTGCATCACGTAGTGGTGGGCCTTGGCCAGGATGTCATTGCTCTCTGCCAGCAACAGCTCTCCGTTGGCTTTGGTGATCGGGCCGGTGGCCAGCGCGCGGTAACTTTTCCAGGCGGACTCCACGTCGGCAATTTCCCGGGACAGCCCCTGGGCCGGGGCATAGTTTTTCAGGTCCTGCAGATTATGTTCAAACTCATTGACCGAGCGCTGCAGTTGGGTAACGCCGCGCTCCGACTCCGGATTCAGCCCTATAAGGAAGTAGGACTGGGCAATGCGCTGCGACAGCATCCGTTGTCGGCCGGCAATGTTGATGGCTTCGCCCATGGTGGCAATGACGGCATGGGCGCCGGTGCTGTAGCCGAGCACGGTCGCCATGGTAAGGCACAGCATGGTTGCCTGAATGGTGGAGCGATAGATCGCGTGCAGCATAAATGACTTCTCCTTAGGTACATCTGTTGAGTGCATCTGCCTGGTGGAGGCGAGAACCTTCCGTTGATGATCCTCTATGGTGCAAAAAACACCGATTCCAGAGGGGTTGCTGGCTAGCAGCAATTAGCTTGCCAAAAATACCCTGCCTGGATTGTGTTCTTTCGGTGCGAGAGTGGTGGATTTTGGTGCTTGAGCCTGTGGTGGCCCGCCTGGGCCGCAAATAGGCGTGTCGACACAGTGGAAAGCGTGCATATTAGAGGGGGCTTGGCCGGTTGGTGTGAGCGGTTCAGTGGGCAGGACTGCGTGGTATGATCATTGCGCGTGCACTACGTCGGTTGGCCGTGGCTGTGGCAATTGGGGGGATTGGGGTTGCGTTGCGCTACCGCAGTCGGTTGCTGGCAAGTTGATTACGCAGGGGGGTAGCGGTATGACGGATGGAAATAGCGTATTGATGCTCGCGCTGGCCGTTGTCATTGTGCTCTTGGCGGTAACCGCCGGGTTGCTGGTTGAGCGACGTCGGGCCCGGCAGCAGCGTCAGGCGAAAGGGCTGCAATGGCTCGCCAGCCTGCGGGTGCTGCTGGGTCATATCCAGAAACATCGCGGTTTAACTACCGGCTTGCTGAGTGGTAATGAGGCCGGCATGGTGGCGGAGATTGAAGGGCTGCAAATCAGTGTCAGCCGTGATCTGGCGGCAATTGCCATGGTGGATCTCAGTATCGAAGAGAATTCCCGCTGGCAGGGCATCACCCAGCACTGGGCACGCCTGGCGGGTAATTACCGTCACGCTGAGCCGGAGAATAACCTCACCCAGCACAATCACCTGATCAAGAATATTCTCTACCTGATTGATGACCTGGCGCAGGAGTGCGAACTGCTCTACCTGAAGAACGCGGCCAATAAGCCTCTGCATCTGTATTGGCGGGAACTATTGGCAGCGGCGGAGTTTATCGGTCAGGCTCGTGCGATCGGCACCGGCGTGGCGGCAGCTGGCAGTTGCGATAATGTGGCGCGTATCCGCCTCAACTTTCTCTGCGAGAAAATCCAGACCAACACCCGGCGTCTCTGGTCGGAGATCGGCTGTGACAAGGAGCAGCTGGGCAGAATTAATCGCCTGATCACGTGCGTGAATGAGCACCTGATGGTGACGGAACCCGATATCTCCCCCACCGATTTTTTCGACGTGGCCACCGATGCGCTCGACAGTTTGCTGGAGCAATTTGATCGCCTGATCAAAGAGCAGCTTTGGCAGTAGCGCTGGTATCCCTTTCTGCAGCGGTGGCGCTGTAACGGCTGGACGGTTTGCCGGAAGCCGGTGGAGAGGAGTCTGGTAACAGGCTTCTCGCTGCCTGATTCGCTGCTGCAGTACACGCGCCTGTGATTGGAATGACGCCTGCTGTGTGCCGACGCCGCTGTAAGTCTCTTGCGCTTCCTGGTGCGTGCGCATCTCACTTTCCGCTTCTTTTTCTGTCTTCCTTCCTGTCTCTCCTCCTGCTTCTCCTCCAGGCCAATAATTGCTGTTGCCGGCTTTTGCCCCATCCCGGGGCGTCTGGCTCCGGGCTTTTAACAGCCGATTTTCCTTTTCAGCTTGCCGATATGGGGTCTGGCTAAAAAAGCATCGACAAAGGGCCTTTGTGATAATTATGGCGTTTTATTGGTGCGACGTGCACCGACTTGGCCGCGAATTTTTCTGCCTTAACAATTTGGTCTGGCCAAAGCTGCGCAAAAAGTGATTTCCAATGGTGCAATATTGCACCTGTCTTGTGCATTTATGGTGAAAAGTGCTCCAAAACCCTGATTATTTGCCATCCGTTTAGTCTTGGCACACTCGCTGCATTGTTCAGAGCCAACTGCTGCAGTGCGCACTTTGAAGGCGCTACCCAACGACGGCAGAGATAACAGGAGAGGAACAGGCGAGGATGCATTCACTTGGGGTGATTGAGTTCTTCTGGTCTTTTCCTCGGGGATGAAAGTCCTGTCCACGCGACAGAGAAATAACTGGAAACCATTAACGAGGAAACACCTATGAAATGGCTGAGACCTTTCAAGCACGCGCTGGTGGCAACTGTCGTCGGTGCTGGCCTTGGCACTGCTGCCGCCCATGCAGAACTGGGCTATCCGGAAAAAGAAGAACTGAAATTCGGATTTATCAAACTCACCGACATGGCTCCCATTGCGGTGGCTTATGAGCAGGGCTACTTCGAAGACGAAGGCCTCTACGTCACCATTGAAGCGCAGGCAAACTGGAAAGTGCTGCTGGACGGCGTGATCGACGGCCGTCTTGATGGCGCGCACATGCTGGCAGGCCAGCCTATCGCCGCTACTATGGGCTTCGGTACCAAGGCCCATATTATTACCCCTTTCTCCATGGATCTTAACGGTAACGGTATTACCGTCTCCAACGAGATCTGGGAACAGATGAAGCCCAATATTCCCAAGATGGACGATGGTCGCCCGGTTCACCCGATCAAGGCAGACGCCCTGAAACCGGTGGTGGAAAAGTACAAGGCTGAAGGCAAGCCTTTCAATATGGGCATGGTGTTCCCGGTTTCCACCCATAACTATGAGCTGCGTTACTGGCTTGCCGCCGGCGGTATTCACCCCGGCTACTATGCTCCGCACAAGGGCGATACCTCTGGCCAGATTGATGCTGATGCACTGCTCTCTGTGACTCCGCCGCCGCAAATGCCAGCCACGCTCGAGGCCGGCACTATCTACGGTTACTGTGTGGGTGAACCCTGGAACCAGCAGGCGGTATTCAAAGGCATCGGTGTGCCGGTGGTGACTGACTACGAGATCTGGAAAAACAATCCGGAAAAAGTGTTCGGTATTACCGCCGAGTTCGCCGAGAAATACCCCAACACCACTGTTCGCCTGACCCGTGCACTGATTCGTGCCGCTATGTGGCTGGATGAAAACAACAACGCCAACCGTCCGGCCGCTGTGAAGATTCTCTCCCAGCCTAACTATGTGGGTGCCGATTACGATGTAATCGCCAACTCCATGACCGGCACCTTTGAATATGAGAAGGGCGACAAGCGCGCCGTTCCGGACTTCAACGTGTTCTTCCGCTACTACGCCACCTACCCCTATTACTCCGATGCCATCTGGTACCTGACCCAGATGCGTCGCTGGGGTCAGATTCCGGATGATAAGTCTGACCAGTGGTACAAGGATCTTGCGGCTCAGGTCTACCGTCCGGACATCTATATGACGGCCGCCAAGTCCCTGGTAGCAGAAGGCCTGGCCAAGGCGGGGGATTTCCCAGCTGCGGATGAAGACGGTTTCCGAGATCCTCAGACTCACTTTATCGACAACATCGTTTACGACGGCACCAAACCCAACGACTACATCAACAAGTTTTCGATTGGCCTGAAGGCCGGCGACAAGCTTTAACCGCCGACTCTAACCCAGTAGTAAAGACAGGTATCAGATCATGACAACCACGACTTCGATCATCGGAAAGATCAGTGACACCGGGCTGCTCTCCGCTAATGTCAGAAAGATAATCAGTGATTTCACCAGGTGGGTGGTAGTGCCCACTGTCGGTATCCTGGTTTTCATGTTGCTGTGGTCTGCTGCCGCACAGAATATTGATACTTCACTGGGCAAATTTCCCGGGCCAGCAGCGGTCTGGGAGCAGTACGGCACGCTCTATGACGAACATGTAAGCGAACGGCAGAAAGCGGCCGAGTTTTACGAGCGTCAGGAGCAGCGCAACGCCGAGCGGATGGCGAAGGATCCGGGCTACGAGCCAAAGATTCGCGCTTACACTGGCAAGGAAACATTTCTTGATCAGATCGTTACCAGCCTGGTGACGGTGATGAGTGGATTCCTGCTCGCCGTTGCCATTGCAGTACCTCTGGGAATCGCCGTGGGTCTCAGTAAAACGCTGAACGCGGCGGTAAACCCCATTGTGCAAATTTTTAAACCGGTCTCCCCTTTGGCTTGGCTGCCGTTGGTGACCATGGTGGTAAGTGCCCTGTACGTATCGCCCGATCCAATGGTCGCCAAGTCATTTTTAAATTCCATGATCACCGTAACCCTGTGCTGTTTGTGGCCAATGGTGATCAATACCTCTGTCGGTGTGGCTTCTATCGACAGTGATCTGGTCAACGTCAGCAAAGTGCTGCGTTTGCCCGCCCTGACCCATGTGCGAAAAATTGTGCTGCCGGCATCCATTCCGATGATTTTTACCGGTATGCGCCTGTCGCTGGGTGTGGCCTGGATGGTGCTGATCGCTGCAGAAATGCTGGCGCAGAACCCGGGTCTGGGAAAATTTGTGTGGGATGAATTCCAGAACGGCAGTTCGGATTCATTGGCACGCATTATGGCTGCCGTACTGGTGATCGGTTTTATCGGTTTCCTGCTTGACCGCGGCATGTTGCAAATCCAGCGCTATGTCTCCTGGGACAAATCCAGCGCTGACCGCTGAACAACGGAGGTAACCAGCATGAATCCTTTTCTCGATATCAGTCACATCGATATGGTGTTTCCAACCCCTAAGGGCACCTTTACAGCCCTCAAGGATGTTGACCTGAAAATTCAGAAGGGCGAGTTCGTCTCCCTTATCGGGCACTCCGGGTGTGGTAAATCCACCGTGCTTAATGTAGTGGCGGGTTTGTACCAGGCATCTGTCGGCGGTGTGGTGTTAAACGGCAAGGAGGTCAACGAGCCTGGCCCCGAGCGTGCGGTGGTGTTTCAGAACCACTCGTTGCTGCCATGGCTGACCGCCTACGAAAATGTCGAGTTGGCAGTTAATCAGGTATTCGGCAAGAGCAAATCCAGAGCCGAGAAAAAGGCCTGGATCGAACACAATCTGGAGCTTGTGCATATGGATCACGCTATGCACAAGCGTCCGGACGAAATTTCAGGCGGTATGAAACAGCGAGTGGGCATTGCCCGGGCGCTGGCCATGCAGCCCGAAGTGCTGCTGATGGACGAGCCGTTTGGTGCCCTGGACGCACTGACGCGAGCCCATATGCAGGATTCCTTAATGGAAATTCAGGCGGAGCTGAACAACACCGTCATCATGATTACCCACGATGTGGACGAGGCGGTACTGCTTTCTGATCGCATTGTCATGATGACCAATGGTCCAGCTGCAACTGTTGGGGAGATTCTTGAGGTCAATCTGGAGCGTCCGCGGGATCGGCTGACGCTGGCGGAAGATCCGGAATACACGCATCTGCGTTCTGAAGTGCTCAAGTTTCTCTATGAGAAACAGAGAAAGGTTGAGCCCATCAGTCGTAAGGCAAAGAGCAAAGACAAAAAAAATATTGAGGCTGCCTAAGGCATCCCGCCAACCAACAATCCCAGTAATCCTTTAGGAGAAGACCATGAAACATTTTAACTACAGCGTTCTGACTGTCGCTGTTGCTCTGGCCTGTGGTTCCATGCAATCCATGGCGGCAGAAACGATTACGGAGGCGCTGACCGGGGGTAAGGCGTACGGTGATTTCCGCCTGCGTTACGAGTCCGTGGAGCAGGATAATGCTCTGGAAGATGCTGAAGCCCTGACGCTGCGCTCTCGCCTGGGTTACGTGACTGATAGCATTGCCGGCTTCTCTGCGACCCTGGAATTCGAAGACAGCCGGGTTGTGGCTGGTATGGATGAGTATGAAGCCTATCCAACAGCGCCAGTGAAAGAGTACTCGGTGATTGCTGATCCTGAAACCACCGAAGTAGACCAGGCTTTCCTGCAGTACAAGGCCGGCATGTTCACCACCAAACTGGGTCGTCAGGTGCTGACTTTTGACAACCAGCGTTTCATTGGTCATGTGGGTTGGCGCCAGGACCGTCAGACTTTCGATGCTGCGACCTTCACAGTGGCGCCGACTGACAGCCTGAGCATCACTTACTCCTACCTGGACCAGCGCAATCGTATCCTGGCGGAAGATGGCGATATCAATTCCGAGGATCACCTGCTGAATGCGTCGTTCAAAACTTCGCTGGGTACCCTGAGCGGCTACTCCTACCTGCTGGAAACCTATGACACCGGTGCCGAGCTGGATACCTATGGCGTGCGTTTCGCGGGTGGCACCAGCGGCGAAGGCGTCAACTTTGTCTATGAGCTGGAGTACGCGACCCAGGAAACCGGTGGTGGAGCCACTGACTTCGATGCGGACTACTACACCGTTGTGGGTGGTGTGGTGATCAGTGGTATCACCGCCAAGCTGGGTTATGAGGTGCTGGGTTCCGACGACGGTGACTACGGCTTCTCCACTCCACTGGCTACCGGCCACGCCTTTAACGGCTGGGCGGATATCTTCCTGGGTACTCCGAAAGAGGGTCTGGAAGATCTGTACGTCTCTGTGGGCGGCAAGATCGGCCCCGGTGCCCTGACTGTGATTTACCACGAGTTTACCGCTAACGAGGCTTCTGCCACTGTGGATGATCTCGGCAGCGAAGTGGATGTTGTCTACGGCATGAAGTTTGGCAAGAACTACAATGCCGGTATCAAGTACGCGGCTTACTCCGCAGACGACTACCAGGTTGATACTGACAAAATCTGGCTGTGGGTTGGCGCCAGCTTCTAAGCTGACCGTCATCCACGTGTGATCAGAAAAAGCCCCCGCCTGCCGGGGGTTTTTTTATGGCTGATTTCGGGGTAATACCGCTCTGTTTCCGGCTTGTAGACACAGCGTAGGAGCCCGCTCTGCGGGCGATAAGTCAGCGGGCGGTTAAGGTGAAAGCGGCTGTGAAAAGCCGGTGATCTGTCGCTGCTCATCCAGCTCCAGCAGAAACTGTACCTTGCCTGGCAGTTGCTGCAGGTTGTGTTCGGTAATGCGCTGGTAGTGCTGGATAAAGCGGGCGATCTCCGCGTCCGACATGATGCCACTGGCGTTGCCGCCCACTTTTTCCCGCAGCTTGTCTTCCTGCTCCTTGCGCCAGCGATAGACGCAATCAAAGGAGGGCGCCTTCAGCATCACCTGCAGGTCAAACAGTTGCCACAGGGTAGTGTAATCGTTCTGCAGGCAGGCATTGACGTAGTGGCGCCAGTGGCCGTCCGCGTCTTCATCGGCTTCCAGGGTGTTTACCGGCTGTACCAACTCCTCTTCGCTCTGGGGCAGTGCGCCGACGCACCAGCCCTCCAGGATTACCACATTCAGTGGCGCTTGCTGGTTATCCCAGACGCTGACTGCCGCACGATCATCCACCGCTTTATCGAAACGCGGCACCGCGACGGTGGCTGAGCCTTGGGTGAGCTGGTGGATGGTGTCGCGGGCCAGCCCGATGTCGTGGGTGCCGGGTACGCCACGGGTGGCGAGCAAGGGGTGCACGTCGCGGGCGAGGGTCTGGCGTTCCGCTTGGGTTAGGTAGAAGTCGTCAATGGAGATCGCCACGCTGCGACACTGGTGTGTCTCCTGCAGCAGCATCACCAGCGCGTCGGAGAGGGTCGTCTTACCGGAGCCCTGGCTGCCATTGACCCCAACAATCAGTGGGCGTCGCAGCTGTTGCTGGCGGGCACTGATGGCCGCGGCAATCGGTGCAATGTACTGGTGGATGATGCCGGCGTAGCTCTCCGGCAGGCGGTGGTGTTGCAGGAAGCGGTCAAGGCTGGCGGTCTCCGGCATGAGATCTCCTGATGCAGAAGGCGAGGCGGTGTTGAGCTGTCCCTATACTAGCGCGGATTGGCGCAGGGCTGAATGCGTTTGGGGTGATTAATGCGTGGCAGTGCTTATTGCCGGGTTGGCTTCTTCTGCAGCTTGCGTTGCAGGGTGCGGCGGTGCATCCCCAATGCCCGGGCGGTGGCGGAGATGTTGCCGTCGTGATCGGCCAGTACTTTCTGGATATGCTCCCACTCCAGGCGGTTGACGGATGGGGGTTGGGCGACGATCTCCGCATCGGGATTGGCGTGGGTATTGTGAAAGGCCTGCTCGATCTCGTCGGCGTCTGCCGGTTTACACAGGTAGTTGTTGGCGCCGAGCTTGATCGCTTCGACCGCAGTACTGATGCTGGAGTAGCCGGTAAGCATGACGATATTGAGCTGCGGCTGCTTCTGTTTGATCTGCGGGATAAGGTTGAGACCGGATGCGTCGGCAATCTTCAGGTCCAGCAAACAGTAGTCGACGGGATGGTCCAGCTGCTGCAGCGCAGCGTCCGCACTGTGGGCTTCCAGCACCTGGTAGCCGCGGCGACGGAAGGCCCGTGCCAGCACCTGGGTGAGCACCTCATCGTCGTCCACCAGCAGCAGCACGGGTTCAGTCATGCTTGGCCTCTGTTGGAGGCTGGCGTGTTGCCGGGGCGTTCAGGGGCAGTTGCAGCTCGGTGAGGGTGCCGCCGGCGGGGTGGGGGCGCAGGCTCAACGTGCCGCCAAAGCGGGTTACCACCGCATTGGTGAGGAACAGCCCCAGGCCACGCCCCTCTCCCTTGTGGGAGACAAACGGCTGTGCCAGTTGGCGGGCAATGTCCTCCGCTACGCCGGCGCCCTGATCGCGTACCGACAACAAAAATCGATGTTGGTCCCAGCGGGCATCAATTTCTATCCCTTTGGGGTTGGCGTCGGCGGCGTTGTTGAGCAGGTTGGTGATGGCCTGTGTCACAGTCACCGGCCAGTTCACCTCCACCTCCCCGCACTCTTCTCCGAGACGAATCTGTGCCTCCACCTCCGGCCTCAGCAGCAGCCAATGATCCAGGGTCTTGCGGCACAGCTGTCGCAGGGGTACCTGGGGTACTACGCCGTCCCGCAACTGGCCAGCCTCGCGCCCCAGCTGTTGCAGGGCCTGGGAGCAGTGGTTGGTCTGGCGCTGCAGCAGCTCCAGGTCCTGCTGCAGCGCGGGCAGATCAAGTTGTTGTTCGCGGCAATCCTGCAGCAGCTCCGCCAGCAGCGTGCGCATGGTGGTGAGCGGTGATCCCAGCTCGTGAGCGGTGCCCGCGGCCAGGGTTGCCAGTGCCATCAGCTGCTGGTCCCGCAGCTGCTCTTCCCGCAACCGCGCCAGGTCTTCGTCCTGCTGCCGCAGGGAGGCGGCCATACGTCCGACAAACAGGGTAATCAGCCCGGCGCTGACCAGGAAATTGATCCACATACCGAGGGTGTGCAGGTTCACCGTGGTCGCTCCCTGGTGGTGATGCTGGTGGGCATCGGTCGCCATAGGGGCCACTTCCGGCAGCGGGATGTAGACAAAAAAGAGGCTGCTGTAGAGGCACAGGGCGGCAATCACCAGTGGCCAGGTGAGCAGCCCTGGCAGGGTGGCGGCGGCAATACACAGTGGTACCAGGTAGTAGGAGACAAACGGGTTGCTGGCGCCGCCAGTAAAGTAGAGCAGCAGGGTGATGGCGACCACATCGATCAGCAGCTGCGTAAAGAACGCCAGCTGCGAGGCGCGGCCGTGAATCCGCAGTTGCAGCAGGGCAACCAGGTTGATCAGGGTCATGCCCGAGAACAGCCACAGCAGGGAGCGGTAGGGCAGGGCCAGTTGCAGCCACCAATAGCAGACCGCAAAGGAGATGCAGAGAATCAGCAGCAGCAGGCCGCGAATGGTCAGCAGTCGCTGCAGGTTTTGCTCGGGGGCGGCGGAGGTGAGGGAGGCCAGATTCATGGCAGCATCATAGGCGACAGCGTGAAGCGACTCCAGCGCTGGCAGTGGTCTGTGGCTGCGACATGTTGTCGCAGCTGGCGTCGACGTGGTGACAGGAGTGGCGCGCGGGCCCTGCGGATGAATCGCGGCCGGTCTCTGTGGTTTAATGGCGCTCCCGTGGCGGGCACCGTTAACCAACAGCAGGGACCAGGGATATTCGATGGCCAGACAGGCAGTCTCGTTCACAGAAGGTGAGGTAGGCCTGCAGCTCTACCGCATGTCATTGCCGATGGTGTGGGGGTTGCTGGCCACCATGTCCTTCAATGCCGTGGATACCTTTTTCGTCGCCCAGCTGGGCAGTGACCCGCTGGCGGCCATGAGCTTTACCTTCCCGGTGGTGATGGTGGTTACCAGCCTGGGTATTGGTCTCGGTGCCGGTACCTCTTCGGTGATTGCCCGCCTGCTGGGACGGGGCTGTGACGAGGATGCCCACCGGGTGGCGACGGATACCTTGCTGCTCAGCGCCCTGCTGGCACTGGCGGTGATGGTTATTGGCTGGGTGGCCATGGATACTGTTTTCCGCCTGCTGGGTGCCGATGCCAACCTGTTGCCCCTGATTCGCCAGTACATGGGCGTCTGGTATCTTTCGGTGCCGGGTATTGTTATGCCCATGGCGCTGTCTGCCGTGCTGCGGGCCAGCGGTCACGCTTCGGTGGCGGGAGGATTGATGCTGGCGTCAGCGATCTGTAACGCCCTGCTGGACCCGCTGCTGATTTTTGGGCTGGGGCCAGTGCCGGCGCTGGGAATTGCCGGCGCCGCCTGGGCCACGGTGCTGACGCGCTGGGTCTTCCTGCTGGCGGCCCTCTGGTACGTCGCCCGTCGTTTGCACATGTTAAGCCTGCCGCGGTTGGCCAGTTGCCCAGACTCCTGGCGACAGGTGCTGCACATCGGCCTGCCAGCCATGGGCACCAATATGATTATTCCCGCCGCCAGCGGCATTACCGTGGCGCTGGTGGCCAGCCACGGGGTCGACGCCGTCGCCGGTTACGGGGTGGCGGTGCGTATCGAGCCGGTGGTGCTGATTATGTTCTACGCCCTCTCCAGCGTCATCGGTCCTTTCCTTGGCCAGAATATGACGGAGACACATCGGCCGCGTCAGCGGCAGGCGCTGGCGGCCGTCAGCCGTTTTTGCCTGCTCTCCGGCGTGCTGTTGGCGCTGTTGTTGGGACTGCTGGGGGAGACTCTGGCGGGCTGGTTCAGCGATTCGGCGGAAGTGGTCGCCATTGCCAGTCGCTACCTGCTGCTGGTGCCCATCAGTTATGGCTGTTACGGCCTGGTGATGTGCGTGAACGCCAGTTTCAACGGCCTCGGTATGCCGCTGCCGGCCATGGCGGTGTCACTGTTGCGGGTACTGGTGCTCTACCTGCCATTGGCCCTGTTCGGGCAGTGGTTGTGGGGGGTGTACGGCCTGTTTGTGGCCACCGCCACCGCCAATGTACTGGCGGCGTTGGTGGGTTATCAGTGGCTGCGCAAACGCCTGCTGGTGGCGGCATAGCCAATCCGGGACGCCTGCCATAGGGAGTGTTGACCGGCGTGGTACACTCGGGATTAAAACGCACAAGGGATGGTTAGGTGAATACGCTCTACTGGCACGACTATGAAACCTGGGGGGAAGTCCCCGCCTGTGATCGCCCGGCGCAGTTTGCCGGGATCCGCACGGACGAAAACCTGAATGTGATTGGTGCACCGCTGGTGCAGTATTGCCGCCCCACCAATGACGTCCTGCCAAAACCCGAGGCCTGCCTGATTACCGGCATTACGCCACAGAAAGCGCTGGCGGAAGGGCTGCCGGAGCCGGAGTTTATCGCTTCTATCCATGCCGAGCTCTCTGTGCCGGGCACCTGCGGGGTGGGTTACAACACCCTGCGCTTCGATGACGAAGTGACCCGCTACACCCTCTACCGCAATTTCTACGATCCCTACGAGCGCGAGTGGCGCAACGGCAACTCCCGCTGGGATATCATCGACATGGTGCGCCTCACCCGCGCCCTGCGCCCCGAGGGGATCGAGTGGCCCAATCACGATGATGGCCGCCCCAGTTTCAAGCTGGAACACCTCACTGTCGCCAATGGCCTGGGCCATGAGCAGGCCCACGACGCTTTGTCGGATGTCTATGCCACCATCGCTGTGGCGAAGCTGATCAAGGAGAAGCAGCCGGCGCTCTACGACCATATCTACCAGTTGCGCAGCAAGCAGAAGGTGGCGGCGCTGATTGATCTGGTAAACCGCAAACCGTTGCTGCACATCTCCTCCATGTTCCCGGCGGAACACGGTTGTGCGGCCATTGTGGCACCGCTGGCCATGCACCCGGTCAACAAAAACGCCGTCATCGTCTGCAACCTGTCGGTGGATCCGCAGCCGCTGATCGACCTCTCTGCCGAGCAGATCCGGGAGAAGCTCTACACCCGCACGGAAGACCTGGCTGAGGGCGAGACGAGGCTGCCACTGAAACTGGTGCACCTGAACAAATGCCCGGTGCTGACTACGGTAAAACTGCTGGACGATGCCGCAGCGCAACGGCTGCAGATTGATAAGGCACTTTGCGAGCGCCACTGGCAGCGACTCTCTCAGGTGGATCTGAAGGCCAAGTTGCAGCAGGTGTACCAGGGCTCGGCCTTTGAGCCCTCACCGGATCCGGAGCAGCAGCTGTACGACGGCTTTATCGGTGACGCTGACAAACGGCTCTGTGCCAAAGTTCGTCGCGCCGGCAGTGGGCGCTGGCCGGCGGAAAACCTGGTGTTTGAGGATGCCCGTCTCAATACCATGTTGTCGCGCTACCGCGCCCGCTATTTTCCCCAGACCCTGTCCGCCGCTGAGCGCGAGGAGTGGGAGCACTGGCGTCGCGATTGGCTGACCAACCCGGCGGCAGGGGCGGGGATTACCCTGGCGGAATTGCAGCAGCGCATCGCGGCGATTCGCGGGGAGCGGTCGCTGACGGTGGAGCAGGAACACATACTTGAGGAGCTGGGCTGCTACGCGGATTCTCTGCTGTAATTGGAGGCGGTAGCCGGAGGCAATTTTTCCGGGCGCACCTGTTTCAACTATCAGGTTTTATTTTCAGGCAGGGAGGAACACTCATGCCGGTATCTCTGATTTGCGTGGCACTGCTGGGAACATTGGCGATTGGTTTGGGGTTTGGTGTCAGCATGGCGCGGATGAAGGAGCGGCGCGTCTACGGTTTCAGCGAAGACCCGGATAGCGCGCTCTATCAGTGGGTGCGGGCACACGGCAACGCCGCCGAATATGTGCCGGTATTGATGGTGCTGATCTATGTGCTGGGGCAGATGCCGGTGGCGGGCTGGGTGGTCTGGTGCATGGTGCTGGTGACCGTTTGTCGTTATCTGGCGGCGCTGGGGCTGGTGCTGCCGAAAACCATGCGCAAACCCAATCCCCTGCGATTCGTTGGCTCGCTGGGCACCTACGTGTTTGGTATGGCACTCTGCGTCGCGCTGCTGTTACAGCTGCTCTGACGGACTTCTGTAACGGAACGCTCAGTCATCCATTTCCGACAGCATCTGCTGCAGGCTGCGATCATCCTGGCGGGGGGAGTCCAGCTCGCTGAGCAGTTGCCTCAGGCGGGCGTGGTATTCGATGGAAACCGGTGAGCACTCCAGTCCTATGTAGTGCTCTTTCTGGTGTACCACCCGTCCCTGCAACTTGATTCGGTCGCCGCCGGGCAGGTCCAGGGTGAGGATCGCCTCTTCGTGGTTATCCAGCTGGTAGGGCTCCAGCAAGGCCACCAGCGCGCCATTGAGGGACACATCCAGCACGTGTACCGGCCACTTGGTGTAGGGGGTCATCAGGCTGGCATCTCCCCGCATGGGCAATCTGGGGCTGTGGCGGCGTTCCGGTGTGGTGGGGCTGGTCATTGGGCGTCCCTGTCTGCTGTGGTGGCGGTTCCAGAGCTGGCCTGAGCCAGCGAGTTAATCAGACAAAAGTTTAGAAGCAGGCGAAAATTTTCTCCAGTCCGGCAAACATCTGTGAGCGGAATTGTCCGAACTGGTGTAAAAACTTGGATTTTGGGGTTCAAAGCGCTCACCAACGCTTGACTGAACTGGCCTCCACCCTTAGTCTCCGCGGCGCTGTTACAGGTGCTGCAGAATCAGGTCCACGGACATGGCGCTGCGGTTAAACGGGAAGATTGGTGCGTCAGGCGTCCTGAATAAGGTTGCCAGCAACTGACAATACCAACGCTGCCCCCGCAACGGTGATTCGGTTCCGCTACCTGCGACCGATAAGCCCGATACCGGCCTCTGACCGCGCGTGCAGATTACGCACGCTTAACGATGAAGCGGAGGGCTTTATCGGTAGGAACCCGCAGAGGCTGTAAACGCTCTCGATCTCCCTGCTCTTGTCCTCCCTCAATCACATCTGTTGTTGCCGGCCATGCCGGTTACTGATTGGGGAACACCATGAAATTTCGTAAGAATATCTCACGCAATACCCTGGCAATTGCCATAGCCACCGCCACACTCACCAGCGCTGCGGCCCTGGCGGCTCAACCCGTTGACGAAACCATGATCGTCACCGCCAACCGTATGGAGACGCCGGCCTCGAAGGTGCTGGCACCTGTCAGCGTGATAACAGCGGCTGATATTTCCCGCCTGCAGATCACCAACGTTGGTGAGCTGCTCTCCCGTATGACCTCTGTGGAAACGGTCTCCTCCGGCGGACCCGGCACCACCACCGGTATCTTTGTCCGTGGTGGTAACACCGACCACACCCTGGTGCTGGTGGATGGCGTGCGTATCAGTTCCGCCACCAACGGCAATACCGCCATTGAGCTGCTGGACGTCAACAATATCGAGCGGGTGGAGCTGGTGCGCGGCCCGGCCTCCAGCCTCTATGGTGCCGATGCCATCTCCGGTGTGATCAATATCATTACCAAACAGGGGCAGGTTTCACCTCTGACGCTGCGCACCCAGATCGGCAGTCAGGACTGGAGCCAGACCCAGCTCAGCAGCGGTGGCAGCGTCGGCGCCACCCGCTGGAACCTTACCGCCGGTTATGAGTCGCTGGCGGGTTTTGATCGTCACGAGCTGCTGGAGAATGGCAACAATGACGATGACGACTACCGCAATACCCACTTTGCCGGCAGTGTTTCCCACGACTGGAGTGAGGACTTCTCCACTCGCCTCAACTATCAGCAGGATGACGCCGAGACCGAAAGTGACGAACGCTACTGCTCCAACAGCTCCGGTGTGTGCCTGCCCTACCAAAGCAGTCGTGTTGCGGTGCTCAACCTGCGGGCTGACTGGCGGGTGATGGATAAGCTTGCGCTGCAGGCACAGGCCTCCCGCGCCCGTGACTGGTCGGCCAGCAGTGATGACGCGGCCACGGCGGCGGAGCGGGCTGCCAACGACGCCAAATTCAAGACAGTGCGGGAAACCTATCTGCTGCAGGCCACTTCGGACCTGAGTGAGCAGTTCAGCCTGGTGGGCGGTACTGAATATTACGAAGACCGCATTGAGACCAGCAGTGATTACCTGGGCGAGGAGCGGGCCAACCTGGCGGTCTTTGTGATCGCCCAGTGGTCACCGGGCAAGCACCAGCTGCAGGTGGGGGCGCGCAACGATGACAACGAAGCCTTCGGTTCCCACACCACCGAGTCGGTGAGCTGGGGTTATCAGCTGACCGATTACACCCGGGTGATCGCGAGCTGGGGCACCGCTTTCCGTGCGCCTACTTTCAATGACCTCTACTGGCCGGCGGACCCTTATGGGATCGGCAACCCCGATCTGTCGCCTGAAGAGAGTGAGAATGCCGAACTGGCCGTGAAATGGGATCGCGGCGCCCACTCCTTCAGCGCAGCCGTGTTCCGCAACGAGGTGGAAGGCCTGATCTCCTGGGCACCAGTGGATCAGAACAACTACTGGGGTCAATGGACGCCCACCAATGTGGATGACGCCCTTATGGAGGGCTTCGAACTGAGCTACGGCCTGCAGCTGGAGCGCTGGAGCGCCGACGCCAACTACAGCTACGTGGACGCGGAAGATGAATCCACCGGTGAGTCGCTGCCCAACCGCGCCCGTCGCCAGTTCAACCTGGATGTGGATTACGCGCTGGAGTCACTCAGCCTGGGTGCCTCGGTGAAAGCCAGAAGCGCGCGCCCAACCACCTCGGCGGCACTGCCGGAGCTGCCCGGTTATGGCCTGCTGGATCTGCGTGCACGCTATCAGTTCACCCCGGCGCTGATGATGGATGCCACTCTCACCAACGTGCTGGATAAGGAGTATCGCCAGCGCGTGGGTTACAACGAAGAGGGGCGTGGCTTTAGAGTGGGCCTGACCTATAAACTGTAACCGGCCCGACTGTAACTGACACCAGTTGCGCCGCGGAGCTGCTGGCAGGGATGCCCGCTCCGTCGGCGCAGAGACAACTATGATTAGACGCCTGCCCAGCTCCCGCTTGCTGCTGATACTGTTGCTGATACTGCCTCTGGCAGTGGTCGGCGGGATGGTGCTGGGCCCTCAGATTATCCTGCCGTTTCAGACAGGTGACAGCGCCGCCGTGATTTCGGACCTGCTGATTGTGCAGCAGATCCGCTTGCCGCGGGTGTTGATGGCGGGCCTCATTGGCGCCACCCTGGCGCTGGCCGGTGTGGTGATGCAGGGGCTGTTTCGCAATCCGCTGGCTGACCCCTCCCTGATCGGTGTCTCGGCCGGTGCTTCTGCCGGTGCCAGCCTGATTATTGTCATGGGTGGCAGCCTGTTTGGCGTGGCCGAGTGGGCTGGCGTGTCACTGCTGGTGATCGGTGCCTTTGCCGGTGCGGCGGCGGCCACCTGGCTGGTTTACCGGCTGGCGGCGTCGGCCACCGGCACCTCGGTGGCTACCATGTTGCTGGCGGGGATTGCCATCAGTTCACTGGCGGGTGCCATCAACCACCTGTTGCAACTTTTTGCCGACAACCACATGTTGCGACTCATCAGCCTTTGGCAGATGGGATCCCTCAGCGGTGTCTCCTGGTCGCGGCTGGGGTGGGCGGCGCTGCTGCTGGTGCCGGCGCTGGCGTTTTTCCCCCGTTATGCGATTGCCCTCAATGCGTTTTTGCTGGGGGAGTCCCAGGCCCGTCACCTGGGGGTGGAGGTGGATGTCATGAAGCGCCAGGTGATTATCCTGGTGGCGTTTACGGTGGCGGTGGCGGTCTCGCTCACCGGTACCATCTCGTTTGTGGGACTGATGACGCCGCACCTGGTGCGTATGATCATAGGTCCCGATCACCGCGGATTGATTCCCTGTTCTGCTCTCGCCGGTGCGGTGCTGCTGATATTTGCGGATGCGTTCTCCCGCTACCTGCTGGCACCGGGTGAACTGCCCATTGGTGTGGTCACTGCCATGCTTGGGGCGCCGTTCTTCCTCTCCCTGTTGCGACGCCAGCGGCGCGTGGTGGAGATGTCCTCATGATGAGCCTGGAAAACATTGGTCTGACCCTGGGCGATACACCGATTCTGCGCGGCGTCAGCCTGCAGCTGCAGCCGTCCCGGGTGACGGTGGTGCTGGGCCCCAATGGCGCGGGTAAATCGTCGCTGTTAAAGGTGGCCTGCGGTGAACAGTCCGCTACCACCGGCAGTGTCACCTTCAATGGCAAGTCACTGGCACACCACAGTGCCGCGCACAAAGCACTGCACATGGCGGTGCTGCCTCAGCATTCGTCCCTGACCTTTCCCTTCAGCGCACTGGAAGTGGTGATGCTGGGGCGTACCCCCCATGCCACCGGCACTGAAACAGACCGACAGTTGGTGGAGCAGGCCATGCGTGCCACCGACAGCTGGTACCTGCGGGAGCAGCTCTACCCCAATCTCTCAGGCGGCGAAAAGCAGCGGGTGCAGATGGCGCGTGTGCTGGTACAGGTATGGCAGCCGGTGGATTCGGGTGAACGGCTGATCGTACTGGACGAGCCCACCTCGGCACTGGACTACGCCCACCAGCAGATGGTGGCGCAGTTGCTGCGGCAGCGTGCCGATGCCGGTTGCGCGGTCCTCACTGCTATGCACGATCTCAACCTGGCGGCCCAGTGCGCCGACCAACTGGTGCTGATGTGTTGTGGCGAAATCCGTGCCTGCGGCAGCGCCGATGAGGTGTTGCAGGAAGATATCCTGCAGGAAGTTTTCCAGGTGCGTTTCCATCGCATCACTCATCCCGACACCGGCAAGCCCTGGCTGATTAACTGAATGAATGCTGTGTTGTTGATGCTCGGATTATTGCTTGACCGGCTGTTGGGTGAACCCCGTCGCTGGCATCCACTGGTGGGTTTTGGCCACCTGGCAGCGGCCGTTGAAAAGCGGCTTAATCGCGACACACAGCCGGAACGGCAGCGCCTGCTGGCGGGCGTTGCGGCTTGGTGCCTGCTGGTTTTGCCGCTACCGCTGTTGCTGTGGCAGTTGCCGGAGGAGCACGGCTTGTACTGGCTACTGGCGGTGCTGTCGCTCTGGTTCAGTATTGGCTGGCGCAGTCTGCGTGAACACGCTGGCGCGGTTGCCGAGGCCCATCTATGGGGTGGGCTGGACGCTGCGCGACAGGCGGTAAGCCGTATCGTCAGTCGCGACACGGCACCGATGGATGAGGCGGCTGTCTCCCGTGCCACCATAGAGTCGGTGCTGGAGAACGGCAGCGATGCCATTTTTGCCCCCATTGTCTGGTTTCTGTTACTGGGGCCGGCTGGTGCCGTGGGCTACCGCTTCGCCAACACCCTCGATGCGATGTGGGGGTATCGAACCGCGCGTTATGAGTGGTTTGGTAAATGCGCGGCGCGCATGGATGACCTGCTTAACTGGGTGCCGGCGCGTTTGACCGCGGTGACTTACGCCGCCGCTGGTAACTGGCGCGATGCTCTGGCCTGCTGGCGCCAGCAGGCCAGAGCCTGCGCCAGCCCCAATGGCGGGGCGGTGATGTGCGCCGGCGCCGGCGCCCTGCAGGTGGAGCTGGGGGGCGGAGCCTGGTATCACGGCCAGTGGCAACCGCGGCCGGTCATGGGCTGTGGCGTTGCCACAACGCTGTCTGACGTATTGGCCGCTGTGGCGCTGGTGGATCGCAGCGTCTGCATCTGGGTGGTTTTTCTTTTGATTGCACAAGCTGTGCAGATGTTTGTTTGAGACGCGGACGATGTTGAATCACGGTGGCAAACTGGCAGAGGCGCAACAGCGCTATCCGCAACAGCACGAGTGGCTGGATCTCTCCACGGGCATTGCGCCCTGGAGCTGGCCGGTGCCGGTGATCCCCGACGACGTGTGGCAACGGCTGCCGGAATCTGACCAGTCGCTGCGACTGGCTGCGGCTGACTTCTATGGCTGCGACGCTGATCAGGTGTTGCCGGTGGCCGGTTCACAGGTGGCAATTGAGTCGCTGCCTGGCTGTGTCCCCGCGGGTGCTGTGGCTGTGCCGCTGTGGGGCTATGGCGAACATCGCCACCGTTGGCAGAAGCAGGGCCACACACTGCATTTCTATCGCAACCTGCCGGAGCTGCTGCAGCTGTTGCGGAGCGGAACTGCCCGTTACGCAGTGGTGATCAACCCCAACAATCCCACCGGGGCCCATTGGGCCTGCCGCCAATTGCAGCTCGTTCTGGAGGCGTTGCCACAGGATGGACTGCTGGTGGTGGATGAGGCGTTTGCTGATCTGCAAAGCCCGGCGCCGGCATTGCAGCTGGCGGCTGATCCGCGACTGGTGGTGCTGCGTTCGGTGGGCAAGTTTTTTGGCATGGCCGGTTTGCGGCTGGGCTTTGTGATTGCTGGCGCAACGGTACGCGACGCGCTGCACAAGTACCTGCCGCTGTGGGGGGTATCACACCCGGCGCTGTGGCTGGGTGATCAGATGCTGGCCGACGGGCCGTGGCAGTTGCAGCAGCGCCAGCGCATCCGGCAGGCACAGCAGTGGTTGCTGGACACCCTGCACCAGCAGGTACCGGAGGCATGGCGTTCGGGGGTGCAGTCAGGGCCGCTGTTTGTCAGCCTGTTTGGCGATCCCTGCAGTTTGCAGGAGTTCGCCGAGGCGTGCCAGGCCGATGGTGTGTTGCTGCGTTACTTCGCGCCGCAGGAAAACCGCAGCTGTGTGCGCATTGGCCTGTGTGCCGATAACCAGCGGGAGAAACTGCAGCGTGTGCTGGGAGCGCACGGGGAGTTGCTGCGCACTGCGGCAAAAAACAATTGCTGTCGATAGCAGAAGGGCAGGAAGGTTTGAACAGAATGATGATGAGATTTTCAGCACAGCTGCAGCAGGCGGTGATGGCGGGCGTTTGCCTGTTGCTGGTGGCGGCCGCTGTGGTTTATGGCCGCGAGGCAAGCGCCGAAGTGGTGTTGCAGGATGATATGCAGCGCACCGTGCGCCTGCCGCAGTCGGCAAAAAGAGTTGTGGTGCTGGCACCGCACCTGGCGGAGATGGTATTTGCCATCGGTGCGGGCGACAAACTGGTGGGTGCCGTCTCCTACAGTGATTATCCGCAGGCGGCGCAGCAGGTGCCTCGCGTCGGCACCTACAAAAATTTCAGCGCCGAGGCGATTTTGCGCCTGCGACCGGACCTGGTGTTGGCGTGGCAGTCGGGCAATGGCTTGCAGCGGGTAGAACCGATAATCCAGCTGGGTATCCCGGTTTACTTTACCGAGCCGAGAACGCTGGAAGACATTGCGCTCAATATGCAACGCATCGCCGAGTTGACCGGCGTAGAGGAGAGCGCGTCACAGCAGTTTTTGCAGACCCTCAACCAGCTGCGGACAAGCTACGCTTCGCAGCCGCCGCTGTCGGTTTTTTACCAGGTCTGGAACCAGCCGCTGCAGACGTTGAATGGTGAGCACCTGCTCAGTGATGTGATCGCGCTCTGCGGTGGTCGCAACGTGTTTGGTGATGCCAAAGTGCTGGCACCGCAGGTGAGTGTGGAGTCGGTGCTGCGACTGGATCCGCAAGTGATTGTGGCCAGCGGTATGGGCGAGGCGCGGCCGGAGTGGCTGGATGAGTGGCGTCGCTGGCCCAGCCTGCAGGCGGTGCGCAACGAGCAGCTGAAGTTTATTCCGCCGGATATTATCCAGCGCCATACCCCCAGGGTTCTGCAAGGCGCCGCGCAGCTGTGTGAACAGTTGCAGGCGGCCCGCGGGATCTACTATCCGGCCGCCAACTCCGCCAACTCCGCCAACTCCGCCGCCGCAGCCGATGAATGACGTGACTGTCGAGAAGAGATTATGACCTCCCCACACGCCTATTCCCCTGAGCAGATCGATGCCGTTTACCGGGCTATTAGTGAACGCCGCGACGTGCGTCATTTCCGTTCTGACCCTGTAGATGAAGCGGTTTTGCAGCGTCTGCTGCAGGCGGCACACGCCGCCCCCAGTGTGGGGCTGATGCAACCCTGGCGCTTTATCCGCATTCGCAACCGCGAGCTGCGTCAGCAGCTGCACACTGAAATTGAGCGGGAGCGCCAACGTACTGCCGAAGCGCTGGGACAGCGCTCCGATGAGTTTATGCAGCTCAAGGTGCAGGGTGTGCTGGACTGTGCCGAGGTGTGTGTGGTGACGCTGATGAATGAACGCGAGCGTCATGTGTTTGGCCGCCGCACCATGCCCGAGATGGACCTGGCTTCCGCCTCTTGTGCGGTGCAGAACCTGTGGCTGGCGGCCCGCGCCGAAGGCATCGGTGTGGGCTGGGTCTCTATCTACGAGCCGGCGGCCTTGAGTCAGTTGTTGCAGTTACCGGAGGGGGCTCGTGCCATCGCCATCCTCTGCATTGGTCATGTGGATGCGTTTTACGAAAAGCCCATGCTGGAGCTGGAAGGCTGGGCCGAGCGAGGTATGCTGGATGACTATGTGATGGTGGACAGCTGGCAGCCGGAAAAGGCTGAGCGCGCGCAACAGCAGTGGCGGGATGCGCAGCAGCGACAGCGGGGCGACGTGTTGTCCGCAGGGGAGGCCAGCGATGAGTGATGGTAAAACCCTGCTGGCGCAGGGCGCTCATACCCTGATGGTGCAGGGCACCACTTCTGATGCCGGCAAGAGCACCCTGGTGACGGCCCTGTGCCGCATCTATGCCCAGCGTGGACAGCGGGTGGTGCCTTTTAAACCGCAGAACATGGCCTTGAACAGCGCGGTCACTGTGGATGGCGGAGAGATCGGTCGTGCCCAGGCGGTGCAGGCGTTTGCGGCAGGGCTCGAACCGCACACGGATATGAATCCCGTTTTGCTGAAACCCAATACCGATACCGGTGCCCAGGTGATTGTGCATGGCAAGGCCATCGGCAATATGGAAGCGGGTATCTACCACGACTACAAGCGCCTGGCGATGGACGCCGTGCTCACCTCCCATCAACGCCTGTGCGAACAGTACGACTGCGTGATGGTGGAAGGGGCGGGCAGTCCTGCCGAGATCAACCTGCGGGATCGCGATATCGCCAACATGGGGTTTGCCGAGGCGGTGGATTGCCCGGTCATCCTCATCGCCGATATCGACAAGGGCGGTGTGTTTGCTCACCTGGTAGGCACGCTGGAGTTGCTGTCGCCATCGGAACAGAAGCGGGTGGTGGGATTCGTCATCAACCGCTTCCGCGGTGATATCGCCCTGCTGCAATCCGGCCTCGACTGGCTGGAAGAGCGCACCGGTAAACCGGTGCTGGGGGTGCTGCCCTATCTGCATGGCTTTCATCTGGAAGCGGAAGACGCCATTACTGCCAACACCCTGGCGGAAGAGAGCGACATGCCCGTATTGCGGGTGGTGGTGCCGGCAACACCTCGCATCAGCAATCACACCGACTTCGATGCCCTGCGCCTGCACCCGCAGGTGCAGTTTACCTTTGTGGGACCCGACCAGCCCATTCCTGCAGCGGACCTGATTATCCTGCCCGGCAGCAAGAGTGTAATTGGCGACTGGCGTTTCCTGCAGCAGCAGGGCTGGCCCGATGCCATCGCCCGTCACCTGCGCTACGGCGGCAAGCTGCTGGGCATTTGCGGTGGTTACCAGATGCTGGGGCGTGAGCTGCAGGATCCGGATGCCATTGAGGGGCCGGCCGAAACGGTTGCGGCACTGAGCCTGCTGGATTTCACCACCCGTCTCTACGCGGAGAAACAACTGGTGAATCGCACCGGCGTGTTGGGTGACGGCGTGACACCGGTAAGCGGCTATGAGATTCACGCCGGTATCAGCAACGGCCCGGCACTGGCGACTCCGGCATTGTATCTGCACAGTGGCGACGGCCCGCAGGCTGATGGTGCCATCAGCGACGACCGGCAGGTGATGGGCACCTATCTGCACGGCCTGTTTGATGAGCCGGCGGCACTGGCAGCGCTGCTGCGCTGGGCCGGACTCGAACAGCAGCAGGCGTTTGATTACGGCGCCTTGCGGGAACGTGAAGTGCAGCGTCTGGCCGACAGTGTCGAGACCGCCATCGACTGGCACAAGTGGCAGCAGGTGCTGCCGGATTTTGCCTGAGCGAATTCGTTTTCAGCCTGGACAGTGTTGTAGCTGAACAGCTTTTGACTTCAATAACCCCGGAGAGATTATGACCGCCAGCGCCCTTATTATCAGCGCCCCCGGCAGTGGCCACGGCAAAACCCTGATTACCGCAGGCCTGGCACAGGCACTGCTGGAGCAGGGCAAAAACGTGGTGGTGTTCAAGATGGGGCCGGACTATCTCGATCCCATGTTTATTCGCCAGGCCACCGGCCTCGACGTGCGCCAGCTGGACTACTGGATGCTGAAGCCGGACGAGATTGCCGCCGAGTTGGGGCGTGCAGCTGCCAGTGCTGACCATGTATTGATCGAAGGGGTGATGGGACTGTTCGACGGTCGCTTTTCTGTGGCCTCACTGGCGCGGGAGTTTGGCATCCCGGTGGTGGTCGCGGCAGATGCCTCGGGTATGGCGCAGACCTTCGGTGCCCTGATGCAGGGATTGGCGGATTACGACCCACAGGTAAATGTGGCGGCGGTGCTGGCCAACCGTGTCGGTAGTGCCAACCACGGCGCCATGCTGGAGGAGAGCGTGCGCCCACCGCTGCGCTACCTCGGCTGGGTGGAGCGTGACGAGGCGCTGGTGGTTCCGGAGCGCCACCTGGGCATTCATACTGACGCCCGTCAGATCTGTGTCGACACTACCCGCGCCATGGCGGCGAAGTTGCAACCCTGCCTGGACAAACTGCCGTGGCAGCCGTTGCAGGTGGATGCCAGCGCCCTGCAGTGTCCGTTAAGTGAAACCCGGCCGCTGCAGGGGCGTCGTATTGCCATCGCCCGCGATGCCGCTTTCAGTTTTCTCTACCCCGCCAACGTTGACCTGTTGCGTCGTGCCGGTGCCGAAGTCTGTTTCTTTTCACCATTGGCGGACGAGCCGGTCCCGGAGTGCGACAGCCTCTACCTGCCCGGCGGCTATCCGGAGCTGCACCTGCAAGCCCTGAGTGACAATCGCAGGTCGGCGGAGTCGGTGCGGGCCCATATCGTCTCCGGCAAACCTTGCCTGGCGGAGTGCGGGGGTATGCTGTACCTGCAGACCAGCCTCGCCGCCGGGGAGCAAACAGGTACCATGCTGGGACTGCTGCCGGGAGAGGCGGTGGTGGGCAAGCGCCTGGCGCGGTTGGGCTATCAGGGACTGGATGGCACCATCTTGCGGGGTCACACCTTTCACTATGCCGCCCTTAGTGACCTTCCGAGGGTGGCCAACGCCAGCTTCCAGGATGGCCGTGAGGGTGAGCCCATCTACCGATTGCACAATACCCTGGCTTCCTTCGTGCACTGGTATTTTGCCTCCGACCCGCTGCGCATTGTGGAGTGGCTACAGGGGCGCTTCAGCGGCGTAGATGACTGACGGCGGCAGGAACAACACTTCGTTACAAATCTGCGATTGATACTGATTCGCATTGGCGATTACAATCTGTGGCGTTCTTTCCCTTTTCAAAAAACAGGACACACGGAGTAGTTACCCATGCTGAAACACCTCTCCCTGCTAGCCGCTGCTGCACTGGTCAGCGTTAACGCCTTCGCCGGTGCCGATTGCGAGAAGCACCCGCAAAACGAGCAGCTGCATGTGCTGGAAATGCAGAAAAAGATCGTTAACGAATACGGCTTTGCCATCAAGAAATTCACCACTTCCGGCAACTGCTACGAGATCTACGGCTGGGGACTGAACGACGCTAAAACCGAATTCGTGAAAGTCGAGGTCTACTTCGACACCAAAACCGGCGCCATCGTGAAGAAGAAAGTCGACGGATGACAACCGCAGGCGCTGGTTACAGCCACTGGGACGTTTTTATCCGTTTGGGGCACTGGCTGATGGCGGCACTGTTCCTGGCCAACTACTGGTGGCTGGAGGCGGGTGAGGAGCCCCACGAGTGGGTGGGTTACGGGTTGTTCGCCATCCTTTGCCTGCGCCTGGTGCGCGGTTTCACGGGGGCGGAGAACGGCCGTTTCCGGGACTTTTTCCCTACGCCAGCACGACTGCGCCATTCCCTGGTTCATTTCACCGAAGAGCATCAGTTACATCAACACCAGGTGCGTCACACCGGGCTGGCGGGACTGATGGTCTGCTTCCTGTTACTGGCCATGATGGTGACTGCGGTCTCCGGCTGGATGCAGGAGCTGGATATGTTCTGGGGTGAAGACTGGGTGCAGAACCTGCACAGCTGGTCGGCGGATGCCGTCATGCTGGCGGTGGTGGTGCATGTGGCAGCGGTGCTGTTGCTGCAGTGGTGTTACAAACTGCCCCTGGTTCGCGCCATGTTTAACGGGTCATAAGTTGCGGGGTTCCTGAACAGCTTCTGCAATCGGCCCAGACCGAGCGCCTGAGCGTGTTCCGGTTCAGATGGCCGCGCAGACCAGCAGCGCGCTTTCCAGCACCGCAATCAGCGCCCCGCAGGTATCACCGCTGGTACCTTGCAGGCGCTGCATCATCACATGGCGCAACGCCAGTAACAGTAACAGCCACACCACTGCCGCCAGCAGCGCTGCCGTTAGCGGCAGCAGAAGCAGTGCCAGCAGCCAGCTCAGGGCCACACTGGCGCGCAGCTGTGTGCGGGAGCTGTGATGCAGGAAATCCTCACCGATACCTCTGGGGCTGACGTAAGGGGTGGTCAGCAGCAGTGTCAGCGCGCCAGCGCGCCCCAGCAGCGGTGCCAGCATCAGCACCCACCACTTTTCTGTCACTACCACAGTTTGCAGCAGGGCAAACTGCAACAGCAGCACACAGGCGATGGCGATGACTGCCGCACTGCCGCAGCGTGGATCTTTCATGATCTCCAGCGTACGCTCGCGATTGCCGCCGGCCAGCCAGCCATCGGCACTGTCCCCCAGACCGTCCAGGTGCAGGCCGCCGGTGACCAGCGCCCACAAGGCCACCAGCAGCGCAGCAATGGCCGGCGCGGACAGCCAGGGCTGCAGCAGGTAGCCAGTCACACCCAGAATCATCCCGATTAACAGACCTACCCACGGAAACAGCGGCAGTGCGTGGCCCTGGTCACTGGCCTGGAAATTTCGCAGCGCCGGCACCGGCAGGCGGGTGAGAAACTGACAGGCGCAGAGCCAGCCGCGCCAGAGATCGGAAGGGTTGCGGATCATCTTTGAGTTACTCGCTCACCGGTGGTGCCGGTTGCAGTTGGGTAACCTGCATCCAGTCCTGCTGCTCGGGGTGGTGAAACACCTGTATCTGGCAGAAGCCGCCATAGCCGATCTGTACCCGGTTGAGGTGGGTCAGTGGTGTCTGCAGGCAGTGGCCCAGCAGCGAGCGGATCACCCCGGCGTGGGTCAGCAGCAGGCAGTGCTGGCCGCGGTAGGCATTGAGTATATAGTCCAGCGCCATCCGGGTACGGCGATGAAAATCGCGCAGCGGTTCGCCATTGGGCGGGTTGTGCTGGTCCGGTGCCTGCCAGAACTGCTCATAGGCGTCGCCGTGCTGCTCCAGCAGTTGTTGCAGGCTGAGGCCATCCCAGTCGCCAAAGTGCATCTCCGCCAGCGGTGGAATGGCGGTGCAGGGCAGCTGTCGCTGGTGAGCGAGCTTCTCCGCAAACACCGAGCAGCGTTGCAGCGGTGAGGTGAGCACCTGCTGCCAGTGATCTTTCTGTGGCCAGTTGTTGACCGAGGTGAGCATCTGCTGCCAGCCGCTCTCGCTGACGGTGCTGTCGGTCATACCGCGCAGGTGGGCGTCGTCGTCGCACTGGCCGTGGCGCATCAGATCGATGGTGGTGAGGGTAATATCCATGGTCACAGGCCATCGTCCACTTGAGCTTCGGCAAAGGTTGCCATGCCATTGTGAAGGCTACAGGCCAGGCGCAGCAGGGGCACGGCACTGGCCGCACCGCTGCCTTCACCCAGACGCATACCCAGGTCCAGCAGGGGGCGGGCATCACTGGCTGCCAGTACCGCCTGGTGGCCTGGCTCCGCTGACTGGTGGGCGTAGAGCAACCAGGGGCGCACGGAGGGATTGAGGCGTTGGGCGTAGAGGGCGGCCACGCTGCAGATAAAACCGTCCACCAGCGCCGGGATGCGGGCCTGTGCGGCGGCAATATAGGCGCCGGTGAGGGCGGCGATCTCAAAGCCACCCAGGTACTGCAGGTTTTTGATCGGTGACTGGGCTTCGGCGTGGTAGAGGTCCAGTGCCTTGTGAATAACCGCCGACTTGTGGATCTGGCCGGCGTTGTCGAGACCGGTACCCGGTCCCACCAGTTCTGCCGCATGGCGTCGCAGCAGGGCACAGGCCAGGGCGGTGGCGGAGGTGGTGTTGGCGATGCCCATCTCGCCACCGATCCACAGCTGTGCTTCCTGCTGTTGTGCCCGCTCAATGGCGTCGCGTCCCAGTTGCAGTGCCTGCTGCAACTGCTCGGTGGTCATGGCAGCCTTGCTGGCAAAGTTAGCGGTGCCGGGGCCGATGCGGCAATCCAGTACACCGGGCAGTTCCGGCAGTGGGTTGACGGTGCCGGCATTGACCACTTCCAGGGTGGCGCCAAGGGCTTTGGCCAGCACCGCAATGGCAGCGCCACCGCCGGCAAAGTTGGCCACCATCTGTTCCGTTACCGACTGGGGGAACGCCGAAACTCCCTCTGCCGCCACACCGTGGTCGCCGGCAAAGATGGTGATCGCCACCCGCTCACAGCCAGGCTGTTGCGCCTGCTGCATGGCAGCCAGGGTGATGGCCAGCTGCTCCAGCTGTCCCAGTGAGCCGGGTGGCTTGGTGAGCTGCTGCTGGCGGTTCAGTGCCTGTTGCAGGTGCTCTGTGCTGAGTTCGGTGGCGGGGTCGTGATACCAGCTCATAGAGGTTCCTTGTTGGAGACGGGCCGTTTGCGGACGCCCGCTCTGAATGTGCTTACTTTGAAGATGACTGGAGCGGTGATCCCTTGAGGATCAGCGGCAGGCCGGCGGCGGTAAAAATAACCCGCTCACAGACGGCGGCAACCGCCTGGTTGAGCCAGCCGGCTTCGTCCACGAAACGCCGGTTGAGCGCCCCCAGTGGCACAATGCCCATGCCCACCTCATTGCTGACGATAAAGGTTGGAACGCGCGTCTCCCCCAGCTGTGTCAGGAACGCCTGCTTCTGTTGCTGCCAGATCCCCGGTTCGGTTTCTTCCGCCAACAGGCAGTTGGTCAGCCACAGGGTCAGGCAGTCGATCATGATGGCATCGCTGTGCGCGCTGGCCTGCTGCAGTGCACTGGCCAACTGCAGGGGCTCCTCCCTGGTGGTCCAGTAGGAGGGGCGCTGTTGGCGATGATGGGCGACGCGGGCGCGCATCTCGTCGTCGTGGAAGCGGCTGTCGGCGGTGGCGATATAGGTGACCTGTGATCCGCAGGCCGCAGTCAGCTGCTCCGCCAGACGGCTTTTGCCGGAGCGGGCACCGCCAAAAATCAGTTGTTGGTTAAATCTCATACTGTCTCGGATTCCTGAGCCTGGTCGGGGGTCACGAAAGCCGCCATTGTACGGCAATTACGCCGCCGCCGCAGAAGTGGGGCGACCTGCGCCCAGCTGTGCCGTCAATCCTGCAGCAGCGCCGTAACCCGCTGCTGTAACCAGGGCACCAGCTGCTCCTCAAACCACAGGTTTTGCTGAAACCAGCGAATATTGCGCGGCGACGGGTGGGGAAGGGGCAGGTAGTCCGGCACAAACTGTTGCCACTGCCGCACCCGCTCGGTCAGGGATGCAAAGCGGCCGGCCTGATGATCCCGCAGGTAGTAGTTCTGGGCGTACTGGCCTATACAGAGGGTTAGCTCCAGCCCGGGCATATGCTGCAGTAACGCCCGGTGCCATTGTGGCGCGCACTCCGGCCGCGGTGGCAGGTCGCCGGAGCGCCCCTTGCCCGGGTAGCAGAAGCCCATGGGCATGATGGCGATGCGGGGGTCGTCATAGAAGGTATCCCGTTCAACCCCCAGCCAACGCCGCAGCCGATCACCGGAGGGGTCATTCCAGGGAATGCCACTGGCGTGCACGCGGGTGCCGGGTGCCTGGCCTATGATTAACAGGCGGGCGCCGTTTCGGATCTGTACCACGGGACGTGGTCCCAGCGGCAGGTGATCGGCGCAGAGCTGGCACCGTTGCACTTCATGCAGTAACTCTTGCAGCGGGATGTTGGAAGATGTGGCGTTCATGATTTGTGCTTTTTTGGTGCGTCCCCTGTGGGCGTATCGCTGGCGAATTGCCCTTTGGTGGTGCAAAAAGTGCTGTGAATTCGTGGTTTGGCGGCTGTTTCACTGCAATGGTGCATCGGGGGCACGCATATTGCTACCTCTATCCGCAAGAGCGCAGGGGATCCGTTTCCAAAGCGTCGTTGCGTACCTGAGTGCGTAATAAACATGCCTACAGAATGACTTTAAGGAGTTGCCTATCACTGCCGCAACCCGACAGTGGCTGATTGTATCCGACCTGGATGGCAGCCTGCTGGATCACCACAACTACAGTTTTGCAGCAGCAGAGCCTCTTTTGGCGCTGCTGGCGCAAGCCGGGGTGGACGTGGCCCTGTGCACCAGTAAGACCCGTGCCGAAGTGGAGGTGCTGCGACAGAAGCTCGGCAATAACTCCCCCTTTATCGTGGAGAACGGGGCGGCGGTCTACCTGCCCAAGTCCTCTTTTCCCACCTGTCCCACAGATGCCACTGACGCCGGTGATTTCTGGCTGCGCTGCTTCTGCGAGCCCCGCCGTCACTGGCTGGCGCTGGTAGAGCGGCTCAAACGGCACTCCGACGCCGATTTCACCCACTTTGCCGCCATGACCGTGACCGAGGTCGCCGAGGCCACGGGCTTGTCATTGGCGGAGGCCGGGCAGGCCTGTCAGCGGGAGTTCGGTGAGCCTCTGCTGTGGCGGGATTCGGATGAGAAGCTGTTGCAGGTAAGCGACTGGTTGCGCCAGCAGGGCGCCACGGTGCTCGCAGGCGGCCGTTTTGTGCATGTGTGTGGCGATGCCGATAAAGGGCAGGCGCTCAAGTGGCTGGCGCAACAGTGCGCACAGCGGGAGCCGGGCAAACGGTTTATAACCATGGCGTTGGGCGACAGCGGCAACGACGTGGCTATGTTGGAGGCGGCTGACTTTGCCGTCGTTATTCGTTCGCCGGTCAAGGCGCCGCCAGAGTTGCGGCGTCAGGAAGGCGCTTATTTTACCCGTGACTGTGGTCCGGTGGGCTGGGTGGAGGGTGTTGGCCATTGGTTCAGCACCCTGCGCAACGAGGTGCCTGCGCCTCCGTTACCTGTCCGCGACCAGAACAACACATAAAAAAGGAACACCGCTATGGCTGATTTTTACCAGAACGGCATAGTTACCACCCTCCACAATCTTTCCAACCGCCCGCTTGAGGATATGGAGAACGAGCTGCGCGCGTTCAGTCGCCAGCGCCCCATGTCGTTGATCCTGCCATCGCTGTTCTCGGAACTGGAAGGTCCCGCGTTGAGCAATATTGTCAAACACCTGAAAGGCGCTGACTATCTCTCTGAAATCGTTATCGGCCTGGATCGGGCCGACCTCGACCAATACCGTTACGCACTGGATTTTTTCAGCGAGCTGCCCCAGCACCACCGCATTCTGTGGAACGATGGCCCTCGGCTGCAGGCGCTGGATGCCGAACTGAAAGCGCTTAACCTCGCCCCCAAGGAGTTGGGCAAGGGTCGCAATGTTTGGTACTGCATGGGTTATACCCTGGCTTCCGGGCGTTCCGAGTCGGTGGCACTGCACGATTGCGATATCGTCACCTACAATCGCGAACTGCTGGCGCGGCTGATCTATCCGGTGGCCAACCCGCGCTTTAACTATGAATTCTGCAAGGGCTTCTATGCGCGGGTAGCTGACGGCAAAATCAATGGTCGTGTCTGCCGCCTGCTGGTAACGCCGCTGTTGCGAGCCCTGAAAAAAGTGTTTGGTGAGCTGGATTATCTGCAATACATGGACAGCTTCCGTTACTCCCTCGCCGGTGAATTCTCCTTCCGCAAGGATGTGCTCAACGATATACGCATTCCCAGTGATTGGGGGCTGGAAATTGGTGTGCTGTCAGAGATGCACCGCAACTACGCCAATAACCGCCTGTGTCAGGTGGACATTGCCCACACCTACGACCACAAACATCAGGAGCTGTCATCCGACAATGACGATGGCGGCCTCTCCAAAATGTCCATCGATATTTCCAAGGCCCTGTTTCGCAAACTGGCAACCCAGGGGATTACTTTCAATACCGAGACCTTCCGCTCCCTGAAAGCCACCTATTTTCGCATCGCGCTGGACTTTATTGAGACCTACCACAACGATGCGGTAATGAACGGCCTGTCGCTGGATATCCACCAGGAAGAGAAGGCGGTGGAGATGTTCGCGATGAATATTATGAAGGCTGGCCAGGCGTTTCTGGAGCGGCCGATGGAAACACCGTTTATTCCCAGCTGGAACCGGGTGATCAGTGCCATGCCGGATGTGCTGGATAAATTGCAGACTGCAGTCGAAGAGGACTATCTGGAGTATCGGGGTGTATGACGCAAACAATTGAAGTCGAAAATTCACTCACCGCACGTGTTGAGCACCTGTTGCAGGCCATCTACGGCGGGCTGGAGGTGCAACCGGATTACACGCAACTGGCGGGTGAGCTGCTGCAGGTGATGCGGCTGGATCCGGAGACGCCGGAGCCGCCACGGCACTACAACCCCTGGAGCCAGGAGGACGCCATTCTGATCACCTATGGCGATACCTTTTTGCCGGGGGCGGAAGTGGAAGAGAAGCCGCTGCGGGTGCTGAAGCATTTTCTGGATGAGCACTGCGAAGGGCTGATCAAGGGCGTGCACATCCTGCCGTTTTTTCCCTACAGTTCCGACGACGGCTTTGCGGTAATCGACTTCTCCAGTGTCAACGAGTCACTGGGTGACTGGAGCCATATCTACGACATTTCGCAGAAGTACCGCTTGATGGGCGACCTGGTGATCAACCACTGTTCCAGTCGCAGCCTATGGTTCCAGAATTTTATCAAGAGCGAAGGCCCGGGCCACAATTACTTCTATACCGCGTCGCCGGACCTGGACCTGTCGCAGGTGGTGCGTCCACGCACCAGTCCACTGTTGAAAGAGGTCGAGACGGCGAATGGCACCGAGCATGTCTGGTGTACCTTCAGTCACGACCAGGTGGATTTCGATTTCACCAATACCGAGGTGCTGAGGCAGTTTGTCTCCATTGTGCGCCAGTACATGGACATGGGCGTACAGATTTTCCGGCTCGATGCGGTGGCGTTTCTGTGGAAGACGCCGGGCACCCCCTGCATCAACCTGGAAGAGACACACATGGTGGTGCGGCTGCTGCGCTTGCTGATCGAGCACGCCGATCAGAACGCGGTCATTATTACCGAAACCAACATTCCCAACCGGGAAAACCTCTCCTACTTTGGCAACGCCAACGAGGCGCACTGTGTCTACAACTTCTCGTTGCCACCTCTGCTGGTGAACACGTTGATTACCGGTAGCTGTCATCACCTTAAGATGTGGATGATGAGCATGCCGCCGGCGCAACACGGTACCACCTACTTCAACTTTATCGCCTCCCACGACGGTATTGGATTACGTCCGGTGGAGGGGTTGCTCTCGGATGAAGAGACGCAACTGCTGGCGGAGACCATGCAGAACTTCGGTGGGCGTATCTCCTGGCGGGCACTGGATAACGGTGTCACCAAACCCTATGAGATAAACATCGCCCTCTTTGATGCCTTGCAGGGCACGGTGAGGGGGCCTGATCACCACGGCCTGCGACGCTTTATCTGCGCCCACGCCATTATGCTGGCGCTGGAGGGGATTCCCGGCATCTATGTTCACAGCATGCTTGGCACGCACAACGACTATGAGCGTATGGAACATACCGGCCAGAATCGCTCCATCAACCGCCACCAGTGGAGTTACCCATTGCTGGAAGAGGTGCTGGCGGATCCAGCGACTTCACACAGCCAGGTATTCGTTGAGTTGAAGCGGTTGTTGGCCATTCGCGGGCGGCAGCGGGCGTTTCATCCCAATGCGACCCAGTTCACCCTGCATCTCGGTGACGGCATCTTTGGTTTCTGGCGGCAGTCGGCGGACCGCCGGCAGAGTGTTTTCTGTATCAGCAATATTACCGACGAGGTGCAGCCGTTACAGTTGTCTGACATAAACCTGATTGTGACGGATCAATGGTTCGACCTGGTGACGGGTGATGTGCTGCCGGACAAGGATGTGATTCTGCAATTGCAGCCCTATCAGACTTTGTGGATCAGCAATCAGAAAGACGCTGATTGATGGGCTCAGGCAAGTCCATGGGGCTTGCCTGGGCGATGCCGGCTGCAGATAACGAGTTGCCAGAATCCGAAAAGAAACGGGCCTGCTGATGCGGGCCCGTGGCGTGATTCATCATTGAACGTTTACGGCGCCGGATCGTTTTGCACTCTGCTCTTCCGGCTACTTGGGTGGCCGCCGCTCCAGAATATCTTCACTCATATTGGCGTTGTGTGTGCCGTCCAGGAAACCGGTGCGCCGCTGCAGCGCCGCTTTTGCCACCATGTAGGCGGATACGGGCGCGGTGATAAACAGGAACAGGCTGATCACCAGCTCCTGAATGGAGAGGCCATCGCCGCGCAGGGCATGCAATCCCATGGAAGCGATGAGGATGCAGCCGATGCCCAGTGTGGTGGCTTTGGTGGGCGCGTGCAGGCGGGTGTAGAAGTCCGGTAGCTTCACCATGCCCAGGGCGCCGATCAGAATAAACAGCCCGCCCATGATCAGCAGAGCAGAGGCAATTACTTCCATAACCAATAACACAGCCTTCTCCTGTTTTTTTGGGGCCGCAGCGCTTATTCGATGATGTCGCCGCGCAGCATGTACTTGGCCAGCGCCGCGGTGCTGACAAAACCCAGCATCGCAATCAGCAATGCGGATTCAAAGTACATGTCACTGGCAAAGTACAACCCCAGTAATACGATAAGCGCGATACTGTTGATGTACAGGGTGTCCAGCGCCAGGATGCGATCCGCGGTGGACGGTCCGATCAGCAGGCGGATGCTGTTCAGCACCAGTGCCACTCCCACCATCACCGACACCACCATCAATACCATATTCAGCATGCGAAAATCTCCCGCAGCGGCGCTTCGTAGCGCGTTTTGATTCGATTGATCAGCTGTTGTTCATCGTCCACATGCAGGGCGTGAATGTAGAGCCACTGCATATCTTCGGAGAAATCCACGCTCACGGTGCCGGGCGTGAGAGAGATGGTGCTGGCCAGTACGGCCAGCGGAAACTGCCCTTGCAAATCCAGTGGCAGGGCAACCAGCCCCGGTCGCAAATGGCGGTTGGAGCGCAGAATGCGACCCGCCACTTCAAAGTTGGAGACCACGATATCCATCAGCACCACCAACAGATAACGCGCGCCCTTCAGGGGTTTTTTGACGCGGGCATGGGGGTCACTCAGTGGTGCCGCCAGCCACGGGATGATGGTAGCCAGGATAAGTCCCAACACCAGGTGCCCCGCCGTGAAGCTGTTCAACAGTAACCACACCAGTAGTAAAATGCCGGTGTGCAGCGGCATGGGAAAGAGTCGCTTAAGCATCGTCGCCTCCTGGCAGGTTCAACACCACACCCTGTTGCATCTCTGCTGCGGCCAGCTGTGCAAAGTCAGTTATCCAGCCCGCAAACACCACCATGACCGGAAACAGAACCGCCAGCAGTGTCACGGCGGCCAGCTGCGCCGGGTGAACGCGGGTGTCATCGGCATGATCACCCCGCGCACGCCAGAACAGGGTGCCGCCGGAACGGGACAGCATAACCAGCGCCGCCAGGCTGGCCAGCAGAATGGGCGGCCACACCCAGGCGGCCTGATTCCCCGCCAGGGCCGCTTTCAGCATCAGCGCCTTGCCAATAAAGCCGGAGACAGGCGGCATGCCGATCAAGGCCAGTGCCGCCATAAAAAACAGCGCACCCAGCAATACCGGTTGCGCCAGCGGACGCGCTTGCACAAAACGATCCTCGGCCTTGCCCCGCTGCTCCACAATCAAGCCTGCCACCAGGAACATCAGTGCTGTCGCCAGGGTGCTGTGAACCAGATAGTAAAGGCCACTGGCGGTGGCTTGCGGGGTGTTCAATGCCACCATCAGCAACAGGCTGCCCACTGAAACAATTACCAGATTGGCGGTGAGCTCGCGCAGGGTCTGGCTGGCCAGGGTGGCGATGATGCCGATCGCCACGGTGAGCCAGGCCAGGGGCCAGAGCCAGGGTTGGGCAATGTTGGCCAGCTCGCCGGCGTTATCGCCGAAGATGCCAGAGTGCACCCGCCATAAACTGTAGATACCCACTTTGGTCATAATGGCAAACAGGGCCGCCACCGGCGCCGGTGCCACGGCATAGGCTCTGGGCATCCAGAAGTGCAGCGGCATCATGGCCGACTTGAGACCAAATACCACCAGCAGCAGCATGGCCCCCACACTGGCCAGGCGCATATCGTCGGCCTGGATTTGCGCCGCCTTCTGCTGCATGTCTGCCATGTTGAGGGTGCCGAAAGTGCCGTACATGATACCCAGGGCAAACAGGAACAACGCCGAACCCGCCAGGTTCAGGCTCACGTAATGCACATTGGCCAGCGTCTTCTGCGCCCCTCCGCCATGAATCAGCAGCGCGTAGGAGGCAATCAGCAGCACTTCAAAAAAGACGAACAGGTTAAACAGGTCACCGGTGAGAAAAGCCCCCTGGATACCGAGGGCCTGGAACATAAGCAGGGGGTGAAAAAACTTACCCTTTTCATCTTCACCCGCGCTGCTGAACAGTTGCACGCACAATAGCAATATCGAGGTGAGCACCAGCAGCAAGGTAGCCAGGCGATCGGCCACCAGAAGGATGCCGAAGGGTGGCTGCCAGTCCCCCATGGCGTACACACGGGTGCCATGCTGATGCACCGTCCACAACAGGTATACAGCGACAATCAACTGCAGCAGTGCCAACAGCGTCCCCATAACCCGCTGGCGGTTCCCGGCATTGGCTAGTGGTGGCAGCAGTAACAGGATCCCCCCCAGCAGGGGAATCAACAGCGGCAGTACAGGTAAATGCTGCAACATCAACTCGGTTTCCTTTTGTTGCGCACAGGTTTGTCGTTACGGGGCTTGTCGTTACGGGCTTTGTGAGCCGCTGCCAGTTTTTCCACGCGATTGGCCAGCGCCTCTTCCAGGGCGCTGCGCTCAGGCGGCAACTCGCGGCCGTCCACCTGATCATTGCCCAGATCCGAACGGGCACGAATCGCCAGAATCAGCACGAAGGCGGTCATGGCAAAGCCGATCACGATAGCGGTCAACACCAGTGCCTGGGGCAGTGGATCTGCCAACTGCTCACTGTGGCCAACGATGGCAGCGCCGTTAACGGTGAGGCGGCCACTGGCAAACAGAAACAGGTTCACGGCGTAGGACAACAGGGTCAGGCCCAGGATCACCGGGAAGGTCTGCGCCCGCAGCATCAGGTAGATCCCAGCTGTGGTCATAACCCCCACACTGACTGCAAAAATAAATTCCATCAGTTGTTCCCCACCCTCAGTCGCTCACTGGTGGTGAGCTTGCCCAGGTTGGCCAGTATCAGCAGTGTGGCGCCGATCACCGTGAGGTAAACACCAAAATCGAACACCATGGCACTGGCCAGCTCAAACTTGCCCACCAGCGGCAGGTAGAAATAGTCAAACCAGGTGGTCAGGAAGTTGCGGCCAAACGCCCAGCTGCCGAGGCCGGACAGGGTGGCGATCAACAGACCGCTGGCAATCAGCCCCAGATAATTGATGGGCATGCGCTCTTTCATCCACTCCACACCGTGAGCCACGTATTGTTGAATCAGGGCGATGGCGGTAATCAGGCCGGCAATAAAGCCGCCGCCGGGCATGTTGTGTCCGCGCAGGAAAATGTAGGCCGACACCAGCAGTGCCAGGGGCAGCAGGCTCTGGGAGACCACCGCCAGCAGGAAGGGGTGCCGCTCCTTGGACCAGCGGAAGCCCTTGCTGTCCGCCGAGGGCATGTACAGCAGCATTTGCGCCAGCAACTTATAGATACCCAGAGCCGCAATGCCCAGCACGGTGATCTCGCCCAGGGTGTCAAAGCCGCGAAAATCCACCAGGATCACATTCACCACATTGGTGCCGCCACCACCGGGCTTGCTGTTTTCCACAAAGAAATCGGAAATGGTGTCGGGGGTCCGGGTAAGCATGGCGTAGCAGACTGTGCCTATCACGCTGCCAAACAGGGCGGCGACACTGAAGTCCCGCACGATGATGGAGAGTTTGCTGTCCAGAGTTGGACTTTTCTGCGGCAAAAAGAACAGCGCCAGCAGAAACAAGAGAATGGTGACCACCTCCACCGACAGCTGGGTCAATGCCAGGTCCGGTGCGGAAAAGTAGGCAAAGGCAATGGAGACGATCAGCCCCACGACCGACAGGGCGATCAGGGCCACCAGGCGCAAGTGGCTCCACCACAGTGTCACAAAGGTGGCGATGATCAGCATCAGCGCGCAAAAACCCACCACCCAGTTGATGGGCAGCTGCGGGTGGCTGCCCACGGTATTGACCAGTTCAAACAGGGGGGCCGCACTCACCAGCAGGGCCAACAGAATCAACAGGAACATGGAGCGCTGCAGGGAGCCATCGTCCAGCCATTGGTGCAGGCGCGCAGCCCCGGCAATCAGCCTTTGCACCATGTTGTCGAAGACATACTTGGCATCGTGCTCCACAAACTGCATCTGAAAATCGAACAGATGACGACGATTAATGTACAGCGTCAGGCCGCCGGCAATGGCCAGGGCACTCATCAGCAGGGGAAAGTTGAAGCCGTGCCATACCGCCAGGCTGTACCCCGGCACTGCGCCTTGCAGCACCGCCATGGAGGCGGTGTTGAGCAGATCTCCCACCATAAACTGGGGGAAGATACCCACCAGCAGACACAGCACCACCAGCACTTCCACCGGCACCCGCATATAACGCGGCGGCTCATGGGGGGTGCGGGGCAGGTTGATGGGTTCACCATTAAAGAACACATCGTGCATAAAGCGCAGGGAGTAGGCCACCGCAAAGGCGCCACCGGCGGTGGCCAGTAACGGGATCCACCAGGAGAGGGCGCCGAGGGTGGATTGATCCAGGGTTTCGGAGAACAGCATCTCCTTGGAGAGGAAGCCGTTCAGCAGCGGCACCCCAGCCATGGAGGATGCCGCCACCATCGCCAGCGTGGCGGTCCAGGGCATGTACTTCCACAGGCCATTCAGCTTGCGCATGTCTCGGGTGCCGGATTCGTGATCAATGATACCGGCGGCCATAAACAGCGAGGCCTTGAACACCGCGTGATTGATGATGTGGAACACCGCCGCCACCGCCGCCAGATCGGTACCCAATCCCAGCAGAAGGGTAATCAGTCCCAGATGGCTGACCGTCGAATAGGCCAGCAGGCCTTTCAGGTCGTGCTTGAACAGGGCGATGTAAGCGCCCACCAGCATGGTAGCCATGCCCGTCAGGGAGACCGCCACAAACCAGGCCTCGGTACCCGCCAGAGCCGGATAAAAACGGGCCAGCAGGAACACCCCGGCCTTCACCATGGTGGCGGAGTGGAGATAGGCAGAAACCGGCGTGGGCGCTGCCATGGCATGGGGCAGCCAGAAGTGGAACGGGAACTGGGCTGACTTGGTGAACGCGCCCAACAGGAACAGGGCCAGAATCGCGTAGTAATATTCGCTGTTGCGCAGCACATCACCCATGGTGAGCACTTCGCGCAATTCATAGGTACCGGTGACGTGACCGATCAGCAACAGCGCCGCCAGCAGTGCCAGGCCGCCGAAGCCGGTCACCGTCAGTGCCATGCGCGCGCCCTTGCGGGCTTCCGTCTTGTGCCACCAGAAGCTGATCAACAGGAAGGAGCTGATACTGGTGAGCTCCCAGAACAGCCACAGCTGCAGCAGGTTGCTGGACAGTACCACACCCAGCATGGCCACCATAAAGAACAGCAGGTAGGTGTAGAACAGAGCCATATTGTCTCTGTCAGACAGATAGTAGCGGGCGTACAGAATAACCAGCAGGCCAATGCCGAGAATCAGCAGGCAAAACAGAAAGGCCAGCCCGTCCAGGTGCAGCGACAGTTCAAGCCCCAGTAGCGGCACCCAGGGCGCGGAATAGACCGGCACCGTGTGGGAAAAGACATCCGGTGCCTGCTGCAACAACACCGCCAGTGCCAGTGCCGGCGTTAATGCGGCCAGCCAGGCGACGGGAGTACGACCCGCGCGGGCGAACAGCACCGGCAGCAGGATGCCAACCAGCGGCAACAGCAGAATCCATAACACACTCATACCACCAAGGGCCTCGCGGAATCGCAATTGTTTCTATTCGAAGGCCGTGAAAGATAACATGAATGCCGGGGCCTGTTCACACTAATTGGGCCATCTTTGCTGGCGGTCATGTTTACCTCCGGCTCCAACAACAGGCGCATCGGACGAGACGGAAAGAGAGAATTTAGTGGTGCCAAAATGAGCGGCTGACAACGGCCATTAGCCGTCCGGTAAAGAGGTCTGACCGTCGTGATGGAGGAGCAAGGATTGTATGCGGCTCCCCTTCAATTTTCAGTCAGTCAACCAGCTCAGCCACCAACATACCCGCCAGAATAAACAGCCCTCCCACCCAGGCTAATGCGCTGAGTGATTCGCCCAGTATCAGCACGCCACCCACGGCGGCAAAGAGCGGTTCTGTGGTGTAGATGAGTGCGACCCGCCAGGATTCCAGAAATTTCTGACTGATGGTTTGCGCAACATACGCTAGACCTGTGCCCAATATCCCGCCAATCAGGATGGCAATCCAGGGCTGCCAGTGCGGGTCAAAAATAAGGATGTCGGCCGCATCCCTCAGCGCCGGACGCTCAAAGGCGACGGCTGACAGGGCACTGAGTACGGTGACCGTGATCAGCTGAACCTGCGACAGGGACAGGGCATCGGCTTCCTGTGTATAGATGCCGGTGTAGACAATGTGCAAGGCAAAAGACAGCGCGCAGATCATGACCCAGGATTCGCCGACCCCGAAGCCCGACACGCCGCCGGTCAGAAAGAAGGTACCAATGGTTGCGGCGCCGACACCGAGCCACACCCAGTAGCGCATTTTCTGTCGCAACCACAGGGCGGCAATGATTGGCACCATCACGCAATTCAGGCCGGTGATAAAACCGGCATTGCTGGCGGTGGTGTACTGCAAGCCGATGCTTTGGGTCGCGAATCCCGCATAGAGCAGGGTCCCAAGGACCACGCCATGTTTAAGCGTGTCGGTATTTGCCAGCAAGGTCAGGCGTGTACCTCGCCATGTGCACCACAGCTGCAGCGTGATGACAGCGATCAAAAAGCGAACAGCATTGAACAGGTGTGGAGTCAGCTTGTCGAGCGCCTGATGCACCAGGGAAAACTCAATTCCCCAGACGAAGCTGACAAACAGCAGCATCCAGGCCCAGAAGTGCGCCGTCTTATTCATAATATAATTTACAGGTGTTCAGATTATTAAACGGCGCGCAAGATAGCATATTGATCCTGGTATGGCGAATGTGAGTACATGGCAGGGGGATTTGGGTGGCGAGAGTCAGAAGACCAAGGAGCAGGATTGGATGATGGGTACCTTTTACGCCGCGTTAATCACGGCGACTGTTCTGTGTTCTCTTGTGGCGGGGTTCCTGTTTGCCTACGCCATTGTGGTGATGCCGGGACTAAAAAGCTTAAGTGCCAGGGATTTTATCCGGGTCTTTCAGGTGACGGACCGGGTTATCCAGAATAACCAGCCGGTCTTTATCGCGGTCTGGGTCGGTTCAGTGGTGGCGATATTGGCCGCAGCTATTCTGGGGAGCAGGTTACTGGGCGGCGTGGATGCTCTTCTTCTGGTGTTGGCCGCGAGTGCTTATATTCTTGGTGTTCAACTGCCGACCATAGTTATCAATGTGCCGCTGAACAACCGGTTGCAGACGTTGGATGTCGAGGCATTGAGTGATGCTGATCTCCAGGTGGCGCGCGTTCAGTTTGAGTCGAGTTGGAACAATGCGAATGTGATCAGAACACTGGCAGCCTGCTGGGTGTCTGTACTGTTGATCATTCTTTTGGTGCGGCTCTGAGGGCGTCGCGGTCAGGATATGGAGGCATCACAGGCATGAACCGGATTGCTGAGAAATCGGCGTTAGCGGGTACATTTCTTCGATTCGATTCGATTCGATTCGGGATTGAATAGCTGGAGAATCCTGTTCGATCATGCAGACCAGCACAAAGCGGGGGCCAAATGGCCCCCGCTTTGTGTTCACTGTCTTTGACGGGTGTTATTCCTGTCCCTTCAGTTGCGCTAACAACACCTGCACCGGATGTGGCAATTGCAGATTCGCCAGGCGCTTGGTCTGGCTGCGGCAGGAGTAGCCGGTAGCCATCAGTTTGCCCTGGTTGGCCGGGTCTCTGACCACCTTGTCCCACGACTGCTGGAAGATGGTCTTTGACGTCTGCAGGTTGCGGCTCTCGTGGCCGAAGGTGCCGGCCATGCCGCAGCAGCCCACGTCTACTTGTCCCAGTGTTTGTCCCAGCGAGGTAAACACCGTACCCCAGTCTTTCATGGACGCGGCGGCGTTGGTCTTCTCGGTGCAGTGCGCCAGCAGGCGGAAGTCACCGGTAGCGAAACTGTCGCGGTGTTGCTGCAGTTGTTCGCCCTGGCGTGCCAGCCACTCCTGCAGCAGCTCCACTTTCGGCGCCTTGCCCGGCATCGCTTTCTCATACTCGCTGCGATAGGCCAGCGTCATGGAAGGTTCCAGGCCGATCAGGGGGATGCCGGTATCGTTCAGTGTTCGCAGGAACTGCGCGGTAGTGCCGGCGGTTTTAGCGAACGCTTTCAGGAAACCGTGCACATGCAGGGGCTTGCCGTTGGGCTTGTAAGGTGCCAGCAGCGGGATAAAACCGAGGCGTTTGAGCAGCATCAGGTGATCCAGCAGCAGTCCGGTTTCGAAATAGCTGACAAAGGCATCCTGCACCACGATCACCGCTCGCTGGCGTTCTTCATCAGTGAGCTCGTTGATGTGGTCCTCGATCGCGTAATGCACGCCCAGCTCCTGCAGGCGGGCGTCCAGGCGCACGCCGGACAGCAGGGGGCTGTCCACCATGCCGGCCACGCGGTCCAGCAGGAAGCGGGTGAGGGGGAACTTCATGATGCCATTGTAGAGCCACGGCACCTCTGACAGCGTCGGCACCATAAATTCCAGACCACCGATAAAGTAGTCCTTCAGCGGGCGCAGGTAGCGGCCGTAGTAGAGTTCCATAAACTTGCTGCGGAAGCTGGGCACATCCACCTTGATGGGGCACTGGCCGACACAGGATTTACAGGCCAGGCAGCCGGCCATGGACTCCATCACCTCGTGGGAGAAATCGTATTCACCGCGGCGCTTGGCCAGGGTGTTAAGTGTGCGGCGGTAGAGGGAGCGGATAAACGGGGTCTGTTTGACCTCTGCGCTCTCGGCCAGCGGGTCGATACCGCGCTCGCTCAGCTGTTTCAGCCATTCACGAATCAGTGACGCGCGTCCTTTGGGCGAGTGGATACGCTCGCGGGTGGCTTTCCACGACGGGCACATGGGGTCGTCGGGATTCCAGTTGTAGCAGGCGCCGTTGCCGTTGCAGTACATGCCTTCGCTGTAGCCGTCCCAGACCTGCACCGGGATCTTGCGATCCTCCTGCCCCCGTGTGGCCACGCCATCGATGCTGGACAGTTCAAAGCGGCTGTCCGGGGTGGCGATCTTGCCAGGGTTGAGCTGGTTGCGCGGGTCGCAGATGGCCTTGATGCGTTGCAGCTGTGGATAGAGGTCACCAAAAAATTCCGGTGCGTACTCGGAGCGCACGCCTTTGCCGTGTTCACCCCAGAGCAGGCCGTTGTATTTGCGGGTCAGCTCGGTGACGCGGTCAGAGATGGTACGTACCAGCTTCTCCTGCTCCGGGTCCTTCATGTCGATGGCGGGGCGCACGTGCAGCACACCGGCGTCCACATGGCCGAACATGCCGTAGGCCAGGTTGTGCTCGTCCAGCAGCTGGCGGAATTCCAGAATAAAGTCCGCCAGGTTTTCCGGCGGTACCGCGGTATCTTCCACAAACGGAATAGGGCGGGCCTCGCCGGCGGCGTTACCCAGCAGGCCCACGGCCTTTTTGCGCATGCCCCAGATCTTGTTGACGGCATCGGAACCCCAGGCCACCGAGTAGCCAATGCTCGCGGCGCTGCCATCGGCGGCGGCCAGGTCCAGTTGTTCGGTGAGACGGGCGATGTTGTCCTTAAGGAGATCTTCATCGTCGGCAGTAAACTCCACCAGATTGATGCCCTGGATCTGCTTGCCCGGGGTGGCGGGGAAGAAGTCCGCCACGCTGTTCCAGACGATGTCGTTCATGGCCAGGTTGAGCACTTTGGAGTCCACCGTCTCAATGGAGGTGGGGCCGGACTTCATCAGCTCGGTGGCGTCGCGCAGGGCCGCGTTGAAGTTTTCGTACTTGACGTTCACCAGCGCCGAGACTTTGGGGATCGGCAGCAGGTTGAGCTTCGCCTCGGTGATAAAGCCCAGCGTGCCTTCGCTGCCGCAGAGAATGCTGTTGAGGTCAAAGTGACCGTCGTCAGTGCGGATATGGGCCAGGTCGTAGCCGGTGAGGCAGCGGTTCAGCTTCGGGAAACGCTCGGCAATGGCGCCGGCGTGCTCGCGCTGGATGTCGTTGACGACGCGGTGCAACATGCCGACCCGATCCTGGCGCGAGGCCACGGCATTGAACTCTTCCGCCGGCAGCGGTGAGGAGGTCCATTCGCTGCCATCCATAAATACGGTGGTCAGCGACAGCACATGGTCGCGAGTCTTGCCGTAGAGGCAGGAGCCCTGGCCGGAGGCATCGGTATTGATCATACCGCCGATGGTGGCGCGGTTGCTGGTGGAGAGCTCCGGCGCGAAAAACAGGCCATGGGGCTTGAGGGCGGCGTTGAGCTGATCCTTTACCACCCCGGACTCTACCCTGACCCAGCGCTCCCTGGGGTTGATCTCCAGGATTTTGTTCATGTACCGGGAGAGATCCACAATCAGGCCGTCGGTGAGGGACTGGCCGTTGGTGCCGGTGCCACCGCCGCGGGGGCTGAGCACGATATCCCGGAACTGCTTGAGATTACTGAGCTCGGTCAGGCGCACCAGATCGGCGGCGTTTTTCGGGTAGATCACTCCCTGCGGCAACACCTGATAGATGGAGTTGTCGGTTGCCAGTACCGTGCGGTTGGCGTAGTCGGGGTTGAGGTCACCTTCGAAGCCGCAGGCGCGCAGCGCCTCCAGGAAGGCCAGGTAGTTGGCCTGCACGGGCGAGGTTTCACGAATACCGGGGATCATACTGCTCAGTGTCTCGTCAAATTCAGACGCACATTCTAGCGTTTCGGCGGATGGGGTGCCATGACTGGTGGACGGGCAAAAATTGATCTACTATCAATCGAAGCAGCCGTGGAACAGGGCTGTTGCTCGGCGTAATCAGGTTGCCGGCGCGTTAATCGCCGGCTGTCATGAAGTTGGTAAGCACCGTAAGCACTAAGGAAACAGGGATGTCTGATCTGTATGGACTCAAGGTCCACGAAATCTACCATCGCCGCTATGGCATCTGTCAGCTGGTTTATGTGGCTGTCAGTCGCTGTTGGGTGGGACTCAATGAAAAGCAGGAGCCGCTGACGGCGCCGGACCGGGATGGTTTTCCCGAACTGGACCGACTGCAGCTGGCCCGCTATGTCTACCAGGAGTGGCTCACCTACCTGCAGATCCTCGATCCTACCTATCAGGGGGATGAGGTGGTGCCGACCCCGGTGCGCCGCGACAGCGCCTGATTACCCCCTCTGTGACCACAGCTGCTCCGGCCCCTGCTCAGTCAGCTGTCAGGGGCTGCAGTGTGTCTCCCGTCTGCCAGCGGCACTCCGCCGCCAGCTCATCCACCGTCGCGTTAACCCCAAATGCCGCCGCCCGGGGCTTGCCGGGCATGGAATTAATGGACGCCAGTGTCGGGTAGGGCTCTCGCAGCGGGTGCTTGATTGCGGTATCCGGGTCGATGGTGGTGATAATGCAGCGTTCGCAATGGTCCCGCAGCCACAGCAGTGAACCGTCCTCGTGCCGCAGCTGGCTGAGGTTATGCTCTGCAAACGCCGCCAGGCCGCCGAGTACAATATTGGGCCGGAAGCGGCGCATATCCACCTCCGCCAGCTGACGTTGCTGCAGGGCCAGGTTTAGCGCCCCCAGGGAGCTGCTGCCAGCCACCAGGAAGGGTGCGGCATCGGCAAACTGTGTGTGGGTGTCGGCACCGAAACGCTCAGGCTGGGACTGCAGCCGTTGCTGGCCAGTCGCCAGCTGCACCAGCTGCAGCGGCTGGGGCGCCTGCAGTACCTGGGTCAGCCAGGCGGAGGCCTCGGCCGAGGCCTCCGTCACTATGCAGTTGTCGTCCCATACCGAGGCGGGGCGAACGATCCCTTCTGTGGCCGGGATCAGTGGCAGGCGGACCTGCCCGTGGCCATCGCGGCTGAGCAGCAGGCTGTCGTTGTCCAATGCGGTATCGATCAGCGCCATCTGTGGCAGCTGTCGCTGGGAGACAAAGCGGCCGTTGGGCATCACCAGCATCCACTGGCGATCGTGGAGCAGCCCCTGCGGGGTCACCGGCCAGTGGTTCACCGCAATCCCGCGCAGGGACTTCACCGGATAGATGTACAGTTGCTCGATGTGGATCTCGCTCATGGCATCCCGCTCCGTCGCCGTCAGATCGCTCAGTGCTTCTCTTGCTGGTTAAAGGCCGCCAGCTGCTCCGCAGTGGCCGGCTTTTGGTATTTGGTCTTCCACTCGTCGTAGGGCATGCCGTAGACCTGTTCCCGTGCCTGGTCGTAATTCATTTCAATGCCACGATCTTCCGCTGCTGCCATCAGCCACTTGCTCAGGCAGTTGCGGCAGAAGCCCGCCAGGTTCATCAGCTCGATGTTCTGTACATCCTTGCGCTCGTCCAGGTGTTGCAGCAGGCGGCGGAAGGCGGCGGCTTCCAGTTCGGTTTGGGTTTTGGGGTCCATGGTGTTTCTCCTCAGTGCATGGGGGGCTGGCAGTCTCAGAACAGCTGGTCGTAGAAGATCACTTCCACGGGATCGCCTTCCTGTATCGCCCGGTTCTCTTCCAGTACCGCCAGCCCGTTAGACCAGCTGGTGGAGGTGAGTACGCCGGAGCTCTGGTTGGGGTGGGTGTGCATGTGGCCTGCGTCATCAATCCTGACCCGCATAAACTCCCTGCGGACAGAGGTTTTACGGCGGTTGAAGCTGGCGGGGAAGTGTTGGCCCCGGAACGCCACCGGCTGCAGCCCCTGCAGGCGCTGCAGGAATGGCCGCGCAAACAGCAAAAAGGTAATGAAGGTAGAGACCGGGTTACCCGGCAGGCCAAAGAAGGGGGTGGTGCCAATCTGCCCGAACGCCACCGGTTTGCCCGGCTTGATGGCAATCTTCCACAGCTGCAGGGTGCCGAGCTTCTCCACGGCGTTTTTCACATGATCCTCTTCGCCCACGGATACCCCGCCGGAGCTGATAATCACATCGGCGCTGGCGGCGGCACGCTGCAGGGCGGCTTCGGTGGCCGCCGCGCTATCGGCTATACAGCCCAGGTCCGCCAGCTCCATACCCAGTTTGGCGATCAGTCCCGCCAGCAGGTAGCGGTTGGAGTTGTAGATTTTGCCCGCTGACAACGGCTGTCCCGGCTCGGTCAGTTCATCCCCGGTGGACATGATGGCTACCCGCAGGCGGCGATACACCGGTACCTCAGCCACACCAATGGAGGCCAGCAGTCCCATGCGCTGTGGGGTGAGCAGATCGCCTGCAGCGCTCACTTCGGCGCCACTGCGGATATCCTGGCCGCGCTGGCGGATATTGTTGTGCAGCTCCACGCCTGCGGGCAGCTGCACACGGCCCGCGTCTGTATCCGCCTCACACTGCTCCTGCATCACCACGGTATCGGCGCCGAGGGGAATTTCGGCACCGGTAAAAATGCGGGCGGCGGTACCGGCCTGCAGGGGCTGTGGCGGGCTGCCGGCGGTGATGCGCTGTGAAACCGTGAACGTTTGCGGCCCCTGCTGACAGTGATCGGCGTGGCGGAAGGCGTAGCCATCCATGGCGCTGTTGTCAGCCGGGGGTACATCAATGGCAGAGTATTGCGGTGCCGCCAACACCCGTCCGTAGGCCTGCAGCAGGGCCACGGATTCGGTGTCAGTGATGGGGTGGGCGTGCTGCAGAATCTGCTGCAGGGCTTCAGTGACAGACAACATATGGGTGGTGCACTCCGCAGCAATGGATAGTGGCGGGCCGGGGCGATAGCGGCGGCCGTCACCGACAGGGTTGGCAGATCAAGGGGGCGAGTATAACAAAGCTGGCGTCCGGAGGCGGCAGCCGGGGAGCTGTAGAGCGCTGGAAAGCGGCGGAGAGTGCAGGGGATGGGATAGTCGGTGCTCGCCGCCGGCGCGGCTGCTAGAATGCAGCGCTTTGCCCGCCCGCCACTCCGGATCCGTATTTGTGTTTACTGTTTTTCGTCGCGAACTGAGCCAACTTGTGCGTCTTGCCAGCCCCCTGCTGGCGGCGCAGATTTTTACCACCGGTATGGGGGTGGTGGATACGGTGATGTCCGGCAACTACCACGCCGACGACCTGGCGGCGGTGGCGGTGGGTAACAGTATCTGGCTACCGATTTACCTGTTTTTGTGTGGGCTGATGATTGCCTCCACCTCCATGGTGGCCCGTTATCATGGCGCCCGGCAGCCACAGCAAATTGTGGAGACTGTGCAGCAGAGCCTGTGGCTGGCCATGCTGGTGGCGGCTCTGGCGATGGTGCTGCTGTGCAATGTGGAGCCGTTGTTGCGCCTGATGCAGGCAGAGGAACGGTTGATCAGCATCAGCAGCGATTACCTGGCTGCAGTGGCGGTCGGTGCTCCCGGCGCGGCACTGTTTGCCAGTCTGCGAGCCTTCTCCGAAGGGATGGGGCGCACCTACCCGTTTATGTTTGCCAGCCTGTTGGCCTTCCTGCTCAATATTCCCCTCAACTACGCGCTGATCTATGGTCGCTGGGGAATGCCGGAAATGGGCGGTGCAGGTTGTGGCTGGGCCACGGCCTTCAGCCTGTGGGTGCAGGCGCTGGTGGTGTTGGCTTACACCAGCAAACCCGCCCGCTATGATCTCGTGCGCTGGTACACCGGTTTGCGTTGGCCACAACCGGCACGCATCTGGGCTATCGCACGGCTGGGGGTGCCCATTGCCCTGGCGGTGTTTGCTGAGGTGTCCATCTTCTCCGTCATCGCGTTAATGCTGGTACCGCTGGGTACATTGGCGGTGGCAAGTCACCAGATTGCCCTGAGTACGTCCTACCTGATTTTTATGTTGCCACTCAGTCTGGCGCAGGCGCTTACCATCCGCGTCGGCTATTTCCTGGGGCAGCAGAGGCAGAGCCACGCCAATGCGGTGGCGGTTACCGGTGTGGTGGCGTCGATCCTGCTGGCGCTGATCTCCATGAGCCTGTTGCTGCTGTTTCGGCACACGGTTGTCGACTGGTACACCACCGATCCCGAGGTACACCTGCTGGCGGCAGGGCTGTTTGTGTGGATGGCCTGTTATCAGTTGCCGGATCACATCCAGGTCTCCTGCAACGCCATATTGCGGGGTTATCAGGACACGCGAGTGCCACTGGGGCTGGTACTGATCTGTTACTGGCTGATCGCGTTGCCGCTGGGCTATGGAGCAGGCGTCGCCGGCTGGTTTGGTGAGCCCATGGCGGCGGCCGGTTTTTGGCTGGCATTGTTGGTGGGACTGACCGGCTCCTGCCTGCTGCTTGGCGGTCGTCTTTTGTGGTTGTCACGACAGCCACTGCGTCCGCATGCCTGAGCCTTGTGCTGTTCTGTTCTCGTGCTACGGGAGCGTAGAAACGGGAATCGATGCCAGATACAAAGCTAAATAAGATTACATCTTAATATCATTACTAACTAATTGAAAAATAAAGAAATATTGTATTTTTCTCTGAGAGTGAAATAATACTGGCCACACGCGTGGTTGTACTATGCTTACACGAACTCCAGGGTCTGGCGTCAGTGTTGCAGCAGACGTTGGCAATCGCGCATCAGATACGACAAGGGAGATGTTCCATGAAAGGTAACAGCAGCGTGATCAGCGCACTCAACAAGGTGCTATTTCACGAGTTAACCTCCATCAACCAGTACTTTCTGCACGCCCGCATGTTCCGCAACTGGGGGCTTAAAGAACTGAACGAAAAAGCCTACAAAAAATCGATCAAGGACATGAAGCAGGCGGATGACCTGATCGAGCGCATCCTGTTCCTCGAAGGGCTGCCTAACCTTCAGGATCTGGGCAAGCTGCGCATCGGTGAGCACTCCGGGGAGATGCTGAATTGTGACCTGGCGTTCCAGATGGATCAGATTCCGGTTCTGCGAGATGCGATTGAGCTGTGCGAGAAAGAGAAGGACTACGTCAGCCGCGAGCTGCTGGAAGAGATCCTGGAGTACGAAGAGGAGTATGTGGACTGGCTGGAGACCCAGCAGTTCCTGATCGCCAATGTTGGTATCGAAAACTATCTGCAATCCATGATCGAGGAGTGACACCATGCAGGGCGTTCAACGAATTATTGATATGCTGAACCGACAGCTGACCATGGAGTTGAGCTCCATGGACCAGTACCTGGCGCACGCCAAGATGTACGAGGATTGGGGCATTGAAAAACTGCACTCGCAGCTGACCCATGAGATCGAAGAGGAGATGGATCACACCCGCCGCATCGTCGAGCGAATCCTCTTTCTTGAAGGTAAGCCCGACACCGCTTCCCGCGATCCTATCAAGGTAGGCAGTAACGTGCAGGAGATGCTGGAAAACGACCTGGCTGCCGAGAAAGTGGTGGCAGAGAACCTGCGCAATCTCATCACGGCCTGTGAAGAGGAGCGTGACTATGTGACCCGCGAGATGCTGGAGTCCCTGCTCAACGACACCGAGATGGACCACATCTACTGGCTGGAACAGCATGTGGGACTGATCAAGCTGATCGGCCTGCCCAACTACATTCAGTCACAGATGTCCGGCAGCCCAACCTGATAACAGCCGAACCGGACTGTGTGTCCGCTTCCAGTGACGAAAAGCCCGGCCTGTGCCGGGTTTTTTATTGCTGCTGATCACTGGATGGAAGCGGTATTGCCGTGGGGTGGTGCGACACTGTGTCGCATCCCCGTGGCGTCGTGCTCCTCATAAAATACCCCTGCTGAATACTATGGGGGGAAGGCGCAATGCCGTTTACAGTTGGGAGCCGGCGCGTGGCACTGCTGCGCGCTATACAGTGGGGCGTGATGGGCGGGAGCAGCCTGCTGGCGAGCGCGGTGGCGCTGGCAGCGCAGGCTGCCCTTGAACAGATTGATGTGGTGGGACAGCCTGTGCAGCAGCACCGGCAGGCCGGCGACATGACCCGGCTGCTGGCTGGCGAAGGTGTTATGGCCGCCAGTGGCGGTGGGGTCTCCTCACTGCCGGTAATGCGGGGGCTGAACGACGATCGTATCAAGCTGCTGATTGACGGTGCCGAATCCACCTCCGCCTGCGCCAACCACATGAACCCGGCGCTCTCCTATATGGATGGCAGCCGGGTGGCTGCAGTGGAAGTGATCGCTGGCCTGGCGCCGGTAAGCCTGGGAGGCGACAGTATCGCCGGCACCATTGCGGTGAACTCCGAACCGCCCCGTTACGGCGTGCAACCGGGTAGCTGGAGCAGCGGCGGTGAAGTGGGCCTCTTCTATCGCAGCAACAATCGCAACTATGCCGAATCCCTTTCCGCCTGGTTGGCCAGCGCCAACGTCAGCCTCGCCTACAGTGGTTCCAACGACAAGGCGGAAAGTTACCGTGATGGCAGCGGTGACAGGGTTCTGGATACGCTTTATCGGAGTGAAAATCACGCTCTTACGCTGGGAGTCCGTGGACAAGACCAGGAGCTGGTGCTGCGCCTCACTCATCAGGAAATCCCCTATCAGGGCTTCCCCAACCAGTACATGGATATGGTGGGTAATGTCAGCAACGGCGTTAACCTGCAGTACCAGCATGGTTACAGCTGGGGCACGCTGGAGGCCCTGTTGAACTGGCAGGATGTGAAGCACGAGATGGGTTTTTTCACGGACGAAAAACCCGGTGTGATGCCGATGCTGACCGAGGGCCGTGATGTCAGTTACAAGCTGCGGGCGGAAGTGCCGGTCAGTGACAGCCTGACCCTGCGTGTTGGTAACGAGGGGCACCGTTTTACCCTGGATGACTGGTGGCCGGCCGTCGATGGCTTCATGATGATGGGCCCGGATGATTACGTGAATATCAATAATGGCGAGCGCAGCCGTTACGCCATTTATGGCGAGGCTGACCTCACGTTCACCCCATCCTGGCAAGGTCAGGCGGGCATGCGTTATGAGCGGGTTGTGACAGATACCGGTGACGTGCAGCCTTACAACACCATGAGCATGGGTATGATGCCCAACGCTGATGCTGCGGCTGCGGTCGTATTTAACAGCCGTGACCACCGGCAGGTGGACGACAACTTCGACGCGACTTTACTGGGGCGTTACCACTGGTCCCCTGCTGCCAGTATTGAATTTGGTTACGCCCGCAAGACCCGCTCCCCCAGTCTCTATGAGCGCTACTCCTGGGGGCGCAACACCATGGCGATGACCATGATTGGCTGGTTTGGTGACGGCAACGGCTATGTCGGTAACATCGACCTGCAGCCCGAGATTGCCCATACCGTCAGCACAACCATCACTTACGAAGGTCACCAGCCCCGCAGCTGGCAGCTGTCGCTGACCCCCTGGTACACCTATGTGGATGACTATATTGATGCCGAGGTGACCGGCACACTGCACCCGCGGCAGACACCCACTGCCGAACGCGCGGCGCTGCGGCTGGTTAATCTGGATGCGGAGCTCTACGGTGCCGAATTTTCCGTCGGCCGGCTGCTCTTGCAGGATACTGGCATCGGCGCCGTGCGCCTCCTCAGCCGCGGCGCCTACACCCGCGGCAGCCGCAAGCGCGACGACAGCGACCTCTACCGCATCATGCCGTTGCACGCCACGGTGGCGCTGGAACATGAGCGTCACAACTGGAGCAGCAAGCTGGAAGTGGAGTGGGTCTCTGACAAACACCGGGTGGATGAGCGGCGGCTGGAAAATCCTACGGACAGCTACACCCTGGTGAACCTGAGTACGGCTTATCAGTGGCGCCAGCTGAACCTGTCGCTGGCGCTGCGTAACCTGACCGATCGAGATTACGACCTGCCGCTGGGCGGGGTCTATCTCTCCGGTTGGATTGCCGACCGCAGTCGGCCATTTGTGGCTCTGCCGGGACAGGGGCGTTCGGTGGATCTGGGCGTGCGCTACGTGTTCTGATCGACGTCCGGCCGCGCTTGTAACAGGCCCGGGTAGTTGGACAGGACCTCGGCCAGAGCAGGCTTGCCCACGGGCTTGTAGATGATGTCGTCCATACCGGCCAGCAGGCATTCGGAGCGCACTTCGTTGAGGGCGTGGGCGGTGAGGGCGACAATGGGTAGCCGGTCGAGATTGTATTTCAGCTCGTACCGGCGCCAGCTGCGGCACACTTCAAAACCGTCTATGTCCGGCATTTCGCAGTCCAGCAACACCAGGCTGTAACCGTGGCCGTTGCCATGCAGTCGCTCCAGCGCTTCGCGACCGCCACAGGCCTCGTCGTGGCTGACCCCAAAACTCTCCAGCAGCTTGCCGGCCACCATCAGGTTGATTTTGTTGTCGTCCACCAGCAGTACATGGTGGTGGCGGTCGACATGGGCCGCGGGATTGGCGAATTCAGCCGTGTGTGGCGGGGGAATGTCGGTAATGTGCTCAACAATGGTGGTGAGGGTGTCGAGCAGGGGCGCCGGCACATTGATAAAGCGCACGTTCGGGTGCGTAATCTCGTCTTTCCAGGTGGTCTCGGTGAACTGGTAGATTTCCACTGGCAGGGAATCCGGCAGATTGTTAAGCCAGGGGATAAACGTGGCATCTGCAGTGGCCAGCGATTCACTCAGGATCAGGTCGTATTGTGACTGTCGGGCCTGGTCGGGACGATCAGCCACTTCCACCTCAGCCCCCCAGTGCTGCAGCATATTGACGAAGGTCTGGTAGAGAGGTGGCAGGTGGGACACCAGCAGTATCCGGCGGCCGTTGAGGTGGCGCAGGTAGCGGTTGATATCCGGGCTGTTGGTGTCGTGCTGCAGCCAAATATTAAAGCGGAAGGTGGTGCCGCTGCCGGGGGTACTGTCGAGATGAATTGTCCCGCGCATCTGTTCCACCAGCATCTTGCAGATCGGCAACCCCAGGCCGGTACCGCCGTGCTGGGTGGCATCACCGGCGTCCACCTGGGCAAAGGGTTCGAAGATGCCGTCAATCTTGTCGGCCGGAATACCGCGGCCATTGTCGCTGACGCTAATGCAAAGCTCTACCTGATCGCCCTCGCAGGCGCCGGGGCTGAAGTTAACCACAATACGTGAGTCCGGTGTGCTGAACTTGATGGCGTTGCTGATGAGATTGCTGAGAATCTGTTTCAGGCGCAGTTCGTCGCCGATAACGTAGAGCGGGGTCTGCGGCTCGATGGCCACCTGCAGGTAGAGGTTGGCCTCCAGGCAGCGGGGCAGGAAGGTGGTGGCCACCGCGTGCGCGGCCTGGTCGATGCGGAAGGGTTTTTCGGCCAGCAGTACTGAGCTGGTACCCAGCTTGGAGAAGTCGAGGATGTCGTTTACCAGATCCAGCAGCGTGTGGCCGGCACTCTGTATCATGCCGGCGTAGCTCTTCACCTTGTGGGTGTCACGGGCGTCCTGCAGCAGGTCCGCCAGACCAATGACCGCATTGAGTGGCGTGCGCAGTTCGTGGCTGAAACGGCTGACCAGGTCAAAGCGGGTGAGGTCGGCGGTGAGACGGGTTTTGGCGTCGATGTAGTGTTTGCTGTAGGCCAGCAGGTAGTCAATAAACACGTAGGCGGCCACCAGGTCGCAGGCAAAATACCAGTAGAGCAGGGAGCTGCTCTGGTCCTTGCCCAGCAAGCCCTCAAGGGTTCGCCACAGGGAGATGGCGATAAAGATGGCAAAGCTCAGGGCAAACAGCTTCTCCTGTTTGCCGTGGCTCCAGGCGTACTCCAGCAGAAGCAATACCGCTGCGGCAAATCCCGCCATGGTCACCGCCAGTCCGGTAATTCCCACGGCAACGTTCTCCCGTATGGGAAACGCAAAATTCACGAAACCAACCAGTATCGCTATCCAGCCGCAGCTGCTGAGGAGCCGGCGCAGCGGCAGCCAGCGCCTCGACTCGATACGGTCATGCATATAGAGCAGGGCGCCGCCGTAGGCAAAGGCAATTGCCAGCGGCAGTATGTAAATGGACCACCAGCTGGTATCCAGCGGGAACTCGAAAAACAGCACCCCTTCACGAATCATGATGTTGCCGAAAGCGCCAGTCATAAACAGCAGGGCGTAGAGATAGATGGGGCGGTAGTGGTAGTAAAGCAGTGTCAGGCAGAAGAGCCAGAAGGTACCCATGGCACCCACCAGCCCTGCTGTGCGGGAGATGTGCCGGGGGTAGATGCGCAGCAGGTAGTCCTCTTCCAGATACAGCTTGTGGGAGCGCAGCAGGGAGGCGCTGGCGACGATACTGCCGCGCACCAGCAGCTGGTAGTCGCCCGGCTCATTGATGGGCAGGCGCGCAAGGCCGAAGGTTTTGGCTGAGCCGCCGTTGTCATCAGTGCCAAGCTCTTTCCAGTAGATTACCCGGTTACCGGAAATAACCCCCACGGTGGTGCTGGGTATAAACGCGGATTGCGCCACCAGTAACGGTTGCTGATTACCGCTGTAATTCACCCGCACCTTGATACGGAAAAAATTGGTGTTGTACTGGGAGTTGTGTGACTTCTGGTTCAGGGGGACCCAGCGGAAATCGTCCGGCCGTTCGGCCAGTTCCAGTGGCGAGGGGAGTTGTGTGCTGTCCAGTTCCTGCCAATGGCTCAGGGGCAGCAGGGTTTCATTGCCGTCAAACTCTATCGGGAGGGGTTCCTGGCACAGGGCGGCCAGTGGGTAGAACAACAGCAGTAGAAGCGCTCTCATCGTTCAGATTGGCAGCCTGTTGTTATTAGATGTCGTTCATTTCAGCATAGCAGCGGCCACAATAAAAGCGGCAGTGCAATTGCAACGGCCAGTGCCCGGATAGCAGCCAGCTCTGGTGTGGTGCGGGGCTCAGAGCAGCGGCGGGATCGGGCAGTGCAGGCAATCCGCCACCGCGCGGAACAACTCGTACTCCTGCGGCGCCACCTGACCGTCGTGGCGGATACAGGTGAGCATGGCTTTCAGCAAGGCGGGTTTTTGCAACGGGTGCAGTTGCTGCAATTGCTGTATGGCGCTGTCGAGCATCGGCAGTGAGAGCTGTCCGTCGCCCAGTAGTGGCAGGTTGGCAAAACCCAGTTCACCCATGGCCTGCCGGTAGGCGCCGAGCCCGGCGGCTTCCGTGTCGTGGCCTGCAGTAGCCAGGGTGCTCAGCAGCTGCTGGCAGGGCACCGCCAGGTGTCGCAGTTTGACCGTACCTTCCGTGGCGGTGGAGCGGGGCTGCAGGGCGTTCATCAGCAGCCGGTAGAGGGCCCACTCGAATACGTCCACACGGGAGTCGGTTTTGATCAGGGCTATGACATTGTCGCGGAACACCTGGTACTGGGTGGGGGAGAGCTGTTTCAGTGCCGGCATGGCCAGCTCCACCAGCGGCAGCCGCTGTTGCGGTGGCAGCGAGGTGACGGCTGTGTGCAGCTCCCGGGCCAGCTTGTAGACCGTCGGGTGCGCCCGCTCCTGCAGTTGCTGCCATTGGGCCTGCTGGTGGTCGGCCTGTAGCAGCAGGTTGTAAATCAGGGCGCGGGCGGCAAACGGTTCCCTCGCAGCCTGTTGCAGTTTGGCGGGAATGGCGGCGATCAGGTTGGCAGCGTGGGCCAGGTGTTCCGGAGTGGGTTGTCCCATATGTTGCAGGGACACTTCCGTCGCGGTGGCTGTGTTAGTGGCAGTGGACGCCACGGTGGTTTCTGCGACGGCCGCTATGGCGGCTACCGGTGCTCCCTTGTGGTCGGCCATGGAGGGCACGGTGCCCTGTGTGCTGCGCTGGATGACCGGGTAACGACCGTTCCACTCCGGGGTGACACGGCGGATGCGCTCTTCCAGTGGCGGGTGCGTGGCGAGCCAGCCACCGAAGGCGGTGCTGAGGCCGTCGCCAAAGAACATGTGGCTGAACTCTTCGGCGTTGGCGCGATGGATCAGGGCTCCCTGGCTGTAGCCACCGATTTTCTGCAGGGCGCCGCTGATCCCCAGGGGGTTGCGGGTGTACTGTACCGCAGAGGCATCGGCCAGAAATTCCCGCTGGCGACTGACGGCGGATTTGATCAGCTTGCCGAAGAAGGTGCCGCAATAGCCGATCACCACCAGCCCCAGGCCCAGCATCACAATGCCGCCGTTATCGCGGTTGTTGCGGCGATTGTAGCCGCTGGAATAGAAGCCGCCCCGCATCAGTATGGAGCCGATCAGGCCGATCACCAGAATGCCGTGCAGGACGCCGATCAGGCGCAGGTTAATGCGCATATCGCCGTGCAGGATATGGCTGAATTCATGGGCGATAACCCCCTGCAGTTCGTCCCGGCTCAGCAGCTCCATACAGCCACGGGTCACGCCGATAACAGCGTCGTTGATGCTGTCACCGGCGGCAAAGGCGTTGATGCCGGACTCCTCCAGCAGGTAGACCGGCGGTACCGGCGTACCGGAGGCGATGGCCATCTCCTCCACCACGTTGAGCAGCTGGCGTTCCGACGGCTCTTCACTGGAGGGTTGCAGGCGACGCCCGCCAAGGCTGGCGGCCACCCGCTCGCCGCCACCTGAGAGCTGTATCCACTTGTAGAGACTGCCCATGGCGACCACCGTCAGCACCACCACCGCAACGCCGAGGGCCAGTTGGGTATTGAGCAGTTGCCACAACAGGGGGCCTCCGGCACCGGCGTGGGAGCCAGACTGGCCAGTGTAGGCGTCGCTGAACCACAGCAACACGGCGACAAACAGGGTGGTAATGGCAATCAGGCTGATCACCGCCAGGGCGAACAGCAACAGCAACCGGCGGGTGTACTTGCGGGCCTGGTCCTGGTGTTCAAAAAAATTCATGGGGCGGTCACGGCAGCGGCGATTGGGCAGGGCGGGCCCGCAGGCCCACGTTCAGGTGGTCAGAAAGAGATCCTGGGGGCGTCCTGCAGCTGTGCGGAGTCCTCAAACTGCAGCAGGCCGGCGTCCTTGCGGTGACCGAAGAATCCGGCGAAGAAGACCGGCGGGAAGCTCTGCTTGTAGCTGTTGTAGGCGGTGACCGAGTCGTTAAAGGCCTGGCGGGCAAAGGCCACCTTGTTCTCGGTGCTGGTGAGCTCTTCCGACACCTGCATCATATTCTGGTTGGCCTTCAGGTCAGGGTAGGCTTCCATCACTACATTGAGTCGCCCCAGGGCCCCGGCCAGTGCGCCCTCGGCGCCGCCCAGGGTGGCCATGGCGCCGCTGTCACCGGGTGAGCTGGCGGCGGCTTTCAGTCCGGCCATGGCGCTGTTGCGGGCGGCAATCACTGCTTCCAGTGTCTCGCTCTCGTGTTTCAGGTAGCCCTTGGCGGTCTCCACCAGGTTGGGAATCAGGTCGTAGCGGCGCTTGAGCTGCACTTCAATCTGCGCAAAAGCGTTCTCATAGCGGTTTTTCAGGGCAACCAGCTGGTTGAAGATGCCGATGATGTAGAGCAGCGCTCCCGCCAGCAGCACCAGGAAAATGATGGAGGAAATAGACATGTTGATTCCTTAACGGCAGTTCCAATGGCTGTGCTCCTGACCCGCTCGCGGGGCGCCGGAGGCGCGCCCATACTGGCATTCAGATCTTCCTCTTGTAAAGCCACAATCAGGCCCCCGAACAAGGCCGGGAGCGGGCAGGGTTTCGCCAGAGACGACGGCGCCTTATAATCGACGGGTTGAGTGAATCAAATAAAAGAGAGTTCTGTCATGTCTGATCCAGTAGTAATCGTAGGGATTTCCCGTACCCCAATGGGTGGTATGCAGGGTATGTTTGCCGGCCTGTCCTCCATTGAGCTTGGCGCCAAAGCCATCGAAGGCGCACTGGCTGATGCGGGTGTCGCGGCGGATGATGTTGATGAAGTGCTGATGGGCTGCGTACTGCCTGCCGGTCTGGGTCAGGCCCCGGCGCGTCAGGCGGCACTGAAGGCCGGTGTTCCGACTCACGCCCCCTGTACCACGGTCAACAAGGTGTGCGGCTCCGGTATGAAGACCGTGATGATGGCCCACGACGCTATCCTCACCGGCAGTGCCAGCATCGTTGTCGCCGGCGGTATGGAGAGCATGACCAACGCCCCTTACCTGGTGCCCCAGGGTCGCGGTGGCTACCGTTTCGGCCACGCCCAAATCTGGGACCACATGCTCTACGACGGCCTGCAGGACCCCTACAGTGGCAACCCCATGGGCCTGTTCGGTGAGCTGTGTGCCGAGCACTTCGGTTTCACCCGTGAAGACCAGGACGAGTTTGCGATTGGTTCCCTGAGTCGCGCCAATGACGCTATTGCCGCGGGCAAGTTCAAGCGTGAAATCACCCCTGTAACCGTAACCAGTCGCAAGGGTGAAGCGGTCATCGACACCGATGAACAGCCGGGTAATGCCCGTCCTGACAAGATTCCTTCCCTGAAGCCTGCTTTCAAAAAGGACGGTACCGTCACTCCGGCCAACGCCAGCTCCATCTCTGACGGTGCAGCGGCACTGGTGCTGATGCGCAAGTCCGAAGCCGAGAAGCGCGGCCTCAAAGTGCTGGCTACCATCAAGGGCCACTCCCAGTTTGCACAGGAGCCCGCCTGGTTTACCACCGCTCCTGTGGGCGCCTTCAACAAGCTCTACGACCGTCTGGGCTGGAGCTCTGACAGCGTGGACCTGTACGAAGTGAACGAGGCTTTCGCGGTAGTGCCTATGGCAGCCATGAAAGAGCTCAACATTCCCCGTGACAAGATGAACGTTCACGGCGGTGCCTGTGCCCTGGGGCACCCGCTGGGTGCTTCCGGTGCGCGTATCCTGGTGACTTTGATTGCCGCTCTGGAAACCTACGGCCTGAAGACCGGTATGGCCGGTATCTGTCTGGCCGGCGGTGAAGCGACTGCTGTGGCTATTGAGCGTTAATAGACGCTGCTATGATGACCGGGCCTGTTGCAGGCCCGGTTGTTTTCCCCGCTTACTCTTCTGCTTTCTGCTTTCTGCTTTCTGCTTTCTGCTTTTCCTCTCTTTTGGTTCGAAAAATCTTTTTTTGTCATTCGGTGCTGTGTTTGGAGTTAGGGTTTCGCCCTGCTGGGCGAGTCACTTTTCTTTGTCGCCCAAAGAAAAGTAACCAAAAGAAAGGGCGCCCCGGGTTCGCTGGTCAGCTGGTAAAAAGCACCAGCTGACTCCCCTCTCTCCGGGCCGTCTGCGGGGGCCGGTCTGACGGGCCCTCCTGGCCCAACAGACCTGAAGCGCACGTCCATGTGCGCTTCTCCCCCACAGCCAGCCCTCCGTTCGGCAGCTCGCACGGGGTTCAAGTCCGCACTCCGAACCATAAAAACCTGAACGCAGTCAGAATTGTAAAACTACGGTTTCAGAGGCGTTTGTTTTGTCTTTTCATATTTGAATGTGGCACGGACTCGGGGGCCCCTGCGTAGCGCCGAGCACCGCAGGGGTGGAGGGGGAAGACGGCCATGGACGGCCGGCTTAGCCTTGTTGCGCCATGGAAGGCGCATCAAGGCGACCCCGGAAGCGCGAGGAGCACAGGGGACCGGAAAGCGCTTTTTGCTTTGCGGCGCGGAGGTGGGGCTGGGCTTTCTTTTGGTTACTTTTCTTTGCCCAAACAAAGAAAAGTAACTCGCCCAATAGGGCGAAACAGTTCGTTCTACCCCACCCAAATATAAAAAAGATAATCCTGTAACCAGTACCAGAGCGTAAAGCCCTGATCCAGCCCGGCACGGGATCGGCTTCCTTGAAGCCATTCCCCCAATTTTGGTATAAGCTGCCTTTCAATAACGAACCCGGCCACTGTGCCCTAGCCACAGACACCAGCGCCGCTCCAACAGGCACCAATCAGGACGTTTTATGACCACCGAGGTACTGCCCCCGGAATCCGACGAAGTAATTTCCCTCAAAGACTATGCCGAGAAGGCCTACCTGGATTACTCCATGTACGTCATTCTCGACCGCGCCCTGCCCAATATCGGCGACGGCCTGAAGCCGGTGCAGCGCCGCATTGTCTACGCCATGAGCGAGCTGGGTCTCAAAGCCAGCGCCAAATTCAAGAAGTCCGCCCGTACCGTGGGTGACGTAATCGGTAAGTTCCACCCGCACGGTGACTCCGCCGCCTATGAGGCGATGGTGTTGATGGCGCAGCCGTTCTCCTACCGCTATCCATTGGTGGACGGTCAGGGTAACTGGGGTTCGCCGGACGATCCCAAGTCCTTCGCCGCCATGCGTTACACCGAGTCGCGCCTGACCCGCTACAGCGAGACCCTGTTGTCGGAGCTGGGCCAGGGCACCGTCAACTGGACCCCCAACTTCGATGGCACCATGGACGAGCCTGCCGTGTTGCCAGCGCGGGTGCCGAATGTGCTGCTCAACGGCACCACCGGTATTGCCGTGGGCATGGCCACCGATATTCCGCCCCACAACCTGCGCGAAGTGGTTAACGCTACCATTCACCTGCTGGAAAATCCGGACGCCACCGTCGCCGATCTGGTGCAGTTTGTGCCCGGTCCGGACATGCCCACCGACGCAGAAATCATCACTCCCCCCGAAGAGTTGATGAAGATGTACGAGAGCGGCCGCGGCAGTGTGCGTATGCGCGCGGTGTGGACCAAAGAGCAGGGCGATGTGGTGGTGACGGCGCTGCCTCATCAGGTGAGTGGCGCCAAGGTGCTGGAGCAGATCGCCGCCCAGATGCAGGCCAAGAAGCTGCCCATGGTGGCCGACCTGCGCGACGAGTCGGACCACGAAAACCCCACCCGCCTGGTGATTGTGCCGCGCTCTAACCGCATTGACCTGGAGGCGATGATGAACCATCTGTTCGCCACCACCGACCTGGAGCGCACCTACCGTATCAACCTGAATATGATCGGTATCGACGGCCTGCCGCAGGTGAAGTCGCTGGACAAGATCCTACGCGAGTGGCTCAGCTTCCGTACCGTTACCGTGCGGCGCCGTCTGCAGCATCGACTCTCCAAAGTGGAGGAGCGCCTGGAGCGTTTGGCAGCGTTGATGATCGTGTTCCTCAATGTGGATGAGGTGATCCGTATCATTCGCAATGAGGATCACCCCAAGCCTGTGTTGATGGAGCGCTTTAACCTCAACGAGGCACAGGCTGAATACATCCTTGATACCAAGTTGCGTCAGTTGGCGCGCCTGGAAGAGATGAAGATTAAGGAGGAGCAGGAGGCGCTGGAGAAGGAGCGCGAGAACCTGAAGCAGACCCTCGACTCCGCCCGTCGCCTGAAATCCCTGGTGCGTAAGGAGCTGCTGGAAGCGGCGGAAGAGTTTGGTGATGATCGCCGCTCACCCATCGTCTCCCGCGCCGAAGCCCAGGCCTTCAGCGAGACCGACCTGCTGGGTTCCGACCCGGTAACCGTGGTGATCTCCGACAAGAGCTGGATCCGCGCAGCCAAGGGCCACGACATTGATCCCACTGCGCTCAGCTACAAGTCTGGTGACAAGTTTAAGCTTGCGGTGCAGGGCAAGAGTAACCAGCCGGTGATCCTGCTGGACTCCACCGGCCGCAGCTACTCGCTGCCGGCACACACACTGCCGTCGGCACGGGGCCAGGGCGAGCCTATCAGTGGTCGTCTCAACCCGCCCAGTGGTGCCAGTTTCGAGGGCGCCCTGATGGGGCCGGATGAGCAGAAGTTGCTGCTGGCCTCCGACGCTGGCTACGGCTTTATCGGCAAACTGGGTGACATGCAGGCCAAGAACAAGGCGGGTAAAGCGCTGCTGACACTGCCCGCCAACGCCAAAGTCATGCAGCCCAAGGTGCTGCAGGGGCAGGATACGGATCTGCTGGCCGCTATCAGTAACGAGGGACGCCTGTTGGTGTTTCCGGTGGCGGAACTGCCGGAGCTGGCCCGCGGCAAGGGCAACAAGATCATGAATATTCCATCCGCACGCTCACAGGCGCGGGAGGAGTATCTGGTGGCACTGGAGGTGGTTGCACCGGGTGAAGAGTTGGTGATCTTCTCCGGTAAACGCCACTTAACACTCAAGGGTAGCGATCTCGACCACTACCGCGGTGAACGCGGTCGTCGCGGCAATAAACTGCCGCGGGGGTTCCAGAAGGTGGATGGCGCCGAGGTGAAAGGATAATCACATGACAACAGCATCCCGTTCCAGGTACAGATTATTGGTCTCACTGATAACCCTGCTACTGGGGGCGGGATGGCTGCCGGCCCGGGCGGCGGTGGTGTTGCAGTACCACCACGTCAGTGAGTCGTCGCCGGCCTCCACCTCGGTCACGCCGCAGCTGTTTCGCCAGCACATGGACTACCTGCAGCAGAAGGGTTTCGAGGTAGTGCCGTTACTCCAGTTGGTACAGGAGGTGCGCGACGGTCAGCAGGAACCGCTCAGCGCCAAGCGGGTTGCCATCACCTTCGACGATGCCTATAGCAGTGTCTACACTGAAGCCTACCCGCTGCTGAAAGAGCGCGGCTGGCCGTTTACCGTCTTCGTTAACTCCGAGCCTCTCGATAGTCACCTGCGCGGTTTCGTGAGCTGGGATCAGTTGCGGGAGATGGCCGCGAACGGCGCCACGCTGGCGAATCACAGCCACAGCCATATGCACTTCAGCCGGGTACCGGCCGGCAGCAGCCGGGACGAGTTACTGCAGCAGGTGAAGGGCGATGTGGAAAAGGCCCAGGAGCGATTGCAACAGGAACTGGGCGATGTGCCGAAGCTGCTGGCGTATCCCTTTGGGGAGCACGATCAGCAGGTGATGGAGATGCTGGCAGGGATGGGCTATGTCGCCTTTGGTCAGCAGTCCGGTGCCCTGGGGCCGAACGAGTCCCTGCAGGCGCTGCCGCGCTTTCCTTTTGGTGGCAATTACGGCGATATCAGTGATTTTGCGGTGAAGGTGAAAAGCCGGCCACTGCCGGTAACGGCGGTACGCCTGGCAGAGAGTGATGACCGCTTGCCGCAACTGTCTGCGGATAATCGCAAGCCCCGCGTGCAGTTGCAGCTGGCGCAAGCCATGCCGCTGAACTGTTTTGCCAGTGGTCAGGGGGCGGTAGAGGTCAAGCCGTTGCCGGCAGGGGATGAGGGCTGGTTTGAGGTCTCTTTGAAAAGTCCGCTGGGTGCCGGGCGCAATCGTATCAACTGCACGTCACCCGGTCCCGAAGGTCGCTTCTACTGGTTTTCGCAACCGCTGTACATTCCGGCGGCCGATGGCAGCTGGCCGGCGGAATAATACAGTTGGAATGTGGTCGTTACTGCTGGCGTGTCTGCAGGGTACCGACGCAGCCGCCATCCACCAGCAGGTCACAGCCACTGATGTAGGACGCATCGGGGGATACCAGGAACAGTGCCGCCGCCGCGACTTCCTGCGGTTGGCCCTCCCGTCCCAGCGATACCAGCCCCAGTCTTCCCTGATGGCCTTGCGGATCACCTTCGGCTTCCAGTTGTCCCATGGGGGTGTCGATTAACCCCGGTGACAGGGAGACCAGTCGCTTGCCCTCCTTACCCCAGGCCATAGCGGTATCTTTGACCCAGGTGGTCAGGGCACGTTTGGCGTAGGCGTAACCCAGTCCGGGAATGTTCAGCACCTGGCTTTGCTGTTCCTCAAGTTGCTGCAGAAGCAACGGGTTGAGCGGCTGGCCCAGTAACTGCTCAAGAGGCGGGTTGGGTGGCACCATGTGACCGCTCATGGAGGATATGGCCAGGGCGCAGCCTCCGGGGAGCAGGATGGGGCGCAGCTGTTCCAGCAGATCTGCCGCAGCGATCAGGTCCACCTGCACCACCTTTTGCCAGTCTGCCATCCGCGGCGACAGTCCGGCTGTGTGAATGATAGCGTCCAGCTCCGTTGAGGCCAGTTCCGCCGCGAAGCGCCGGATGGCATCGGCGTCCGCCAGATCCAGTGGCAGGCATCGGGTTGTGGCGCCGCGGGCGACGCACTCCTTTGCCAGCTGCGCCAGCTTGTCGCTGCGCAGGTCCGAGAGAATCAGGTCGTAGCCCTTGCCGGCGGCAAGCATGGCGCAGGCGCGCCCCATGCCGCCACTGGCGCCGGTCACGAGCAGCGTGGGCCTTTTATTGTTATCTGCCATGCTGCGTGCTCCTTAAAAAATCAGCGCCAGGGAAGGGACGGTGATGATGTCCCAGTCGATGATCACTTCCCGCTTGAACAGCTTGAACTCACCTTCTACCTTTTTCAGTACATCCTTACGGCCGCCACTGTAGGTGTGGTTGTCCTTGCCCTCGTGGCTGTAGTACATGAAAAAGTTGGAGCGCACGTGGTACTCGTCGTCGTTCACACTTTCCAGCTCCACATTGGTGATGGAGCGGCGGGTGCGCGGTGCCGGGCTCTCCGCCCAGGCAGTGGATTTGTAGGGACGGAAAGTACGCACGAAGGTTTGCAGGTATCCGTCCTGGCGCAGGGGGGAACCCTTGCCGCCATCGGCGCGATCCAGCTCGCGCTCCACCGACAGGTAGGCCTCGGTGTCCTGCGCCTTGGGATCCGGGTGGGGGATGTGACGTGCCGGCATGGAGTACTCGATGGACTGGTCCACAATGGCCAGCCACTGCTGGAAGCAGCGTTCGTCCAACAGGCGGGCTTCGCGGTAGTAGAACTGCTCGATGTCGCTGATCAGTTGGTAGTCGTGACTCATGATTATTGCTCCTCGCCAAACATGTCACTGCGCCAGCGGTCGTAGAAGCTGCGGGCGTAGTGTTCGTTGTAACAGCGGCCGATAGTGCCGGGCAGTTCCGGGTGTGAGGACTCCTCACCGACGCCAAGGCCGTAATAGTAGGGGCGGTCGTTCAGGTAGCTGATGGCGGAGCCCTGGTACTGGCGACTCCAGGCGTAGGAATCCTCCTGCTCCAGCATGCCGGCGGGGCCGAAGGGGAAGTTGTACTTGCCGCGCAACATCGCCTTGATGTGATCCGGGGCTTCAATGGGGGAGAGCCACCAGGACCAGTATTCGATCTGGCCGGGGGCGCGGGGATGGCTGACGCGCAGGGTGGACTGTCCCCACAGCAGCGACAGGTTGGGGTAAACACCCAGCGCCATGCCCTTGATGCGCGCCTGCACCGGCGACAGGCGCTCGGCCATGGTCTGCTGCACTTCGGTGAGGAACTCCTTCAGCTCCGGTGGGCTGCTGGGGTCGTCGTTGCACAGATCTTCCGCTTTGGTGTCGGCGGGCATCAGTCGCAGGGCTGTGGAGTGACCGGGAATGGGCACCGCCGTGACCGCATACTCCTCAATTTCCACCGCCTGCTCGGACTGTGGCGACACCAGTGAGCCGTGCAGGTAGGGCGCGTGACCGATGTCACCGAGCATATTTTCCACCGGCAGTTTCCAGTTGCAGTCCAGTTGCCATTTGTGGGCCGGGCCCACCACTTCCAGGCCGCCGGGGAAGCGATCGAAAAACGCCTCCATGTAGAAGCGCATATCACCCAGGTAGTCCGGCAGTGGCTCGATATCGGCCTTGAGGGAGCCGAAGATCAGACCAAACATGCTCTCCAGTCGCGGCACCTGTTTGAGGCCCAGATTGGCTTTGTCGACGGCGTGACCGATCTTCTTCTCCTGCGGGATGCCCACCAGCTCACCGGTCACCTTGAAGGTCCAGGTGTGGTAGGGGCAGACAAAGCGCGCGGTGTTGCCGCTGTCGGCGCGGCACACTTTCAGGCCGCGGTGCGGACAGCTGTTGATGCTGGCGGTGATTTTGCCATCGCCACCCCTGGCCACAATGATGGGTACTTCACCGATGTAGGCGGTGACGAAATCACCTGGGTTTTTCAGCTGGCTTTCGTGGGCCAGGTAACACCAGTTGCGATTGAAGATGCGCTGCTGCTCGCGGCGATAGAGCGCTTCGCTGGTAAATACCTCGCGGCTCACTTCACTGCAGTCAGCGCTAAGGAGATCTTCCGCGCGCAGCAGACCGGTTTGGCTGAGGGAGAGTGGTTCGTTCATGTTGCTGTTCTCGTTAGGTGAAATCAGGTTTTGGTGGTCGCAGCTTGCAGGGCTGACACTTCCGAGTCCGTATGCCAGGACTCGATGATGGAGCGGATCTTTCTCAGGTCGCGACTCAGCTGCAGGCATTTCATCTGGTCCTGCTCGCTGAAGAGGGTGTTAACCGTCGCCAGCATGGCCCTGCCGGTGTTCTCATGCAGTACCTTGCCGGTGTCGGTAGCTTCCAGCAGGGCGGCGGTTTTGTGATCCGGATTGGGGAGCTTGCGCAGCAGACCCAGCTCCACCAGCTGATTGGCAATGCGCTGGATCACCTGTCGGGAGTGGCCCAGGTTTCGGCCCACCTGTGGCGCCGTCAGGGGATGACCGGCTTCTATGATAGCGAGCAGTACCAGACCCTCCAGCCGGCTCAGCGCCGGGCCTCCGAGAGCGACCGAGAGAATCTCCTGGGCGCTGTCCCGCAGGTGGATGGCTTCTTCGATCAGCATTACCAAAGGGTTATCTGTGACATGCATAAGCGGTGCTTCTTTGAGTAAAAGTGTCTGGCGACTGGAGTTCTTGCCCGGGGGGGGCGGTGATTCCAATCCTGGCGGCTCCGACAAATACGGAACTCACGTTCCGTTTTGGTATTTATGTTACAAACTGGAATATTTGGTCAAGATTTGCTTCGTATCCGGGAGTGTAAATGCAAAATATATTTCTTAAATTTGCAACTTATTAGGTTATTTCGTTTGATTTGTTGACTGGTCTCAGCTCAGGTGACGCTTTTAATCGGCGGGTGCCCAGAGAGTCAGCAGGTGCGATGGGGTGGTGCCGGTCCAGCGTTTGAAGGAGCGGCGCAGGCCGGCGCTGTCATGGAAGCCCAGTTCGCGGGCGACAGCGTCGGTGGAGAGTCGACGGGTGTGGAACAGGTAGAGGGCACGGTGCAGGCGCGCCAGATCCAGTTGCTGCTGGAAGTGGGTACCGTGTTTTTTCAGGTGGCGTTTGAGGGTGGCGGGACTCAGTCCCATGCTCTGTGCCAGCCCCTCCAGCTGCAACGGCCTGCCCTGATCGGGAGCGCTGAGGGCCTGCATGATGAGGTGGTAGGTGGTGTCCAGCAGCGAGTGGCAGGCAGGCAACTGCTGCAGTTGCTGCTGCGCCTGCTGTCTTGCCAGACGGGCGGTGATGCCACTGTTCTGCCAGTTGTGGAACAGCTGCTGGCGGGGAATGCGCAGCAGGTTGCAGGGCTGGTCGAATTGCAGCTGTTCGCCGATGTGCACCCAGTACTGTTCGATGTGGGGGGGTTTGCTGTGGCAGAAACTTACCTCCCAGGGCAGGTGCTGCCCCTGCTGGCGGCGGCTGAAGGCGACGATGGCCACCGTGTACATCTCCACCAGCGCCGGTTCGAGCTTGCCGGCACCGCAGCTGTCGAGCCAGTAGAGGTAGCCGTAATTGTCGTCCATGCAGAATTTGGGTGTCAGCAACGGTGTCAGCAGCGGCTGCAGTTCCGTCAGCAGCTCCAGGGCGCCATAGAGGTTAGGGGCCAGCATAAGCGCCTGGCTGGCACTGCCGTTGTGTCCAGGCAGCAGGCGCTGTCCCAACAGGAAGGGGCTATCGTCGCTGCGCAGCAGTTGCAGGGCATTGTCCAGCAGGCGGTGGAGTTGCTCCGGACTGACGGCGGGGTTGTGTTGCAGCACGTCGTCGAGAAACAGGCGCGTGCCCCGCAACAGCCGGTGACAATCCAGTTGTTGTTGCAGGCAGAAGTCGAGCACCAGCAGCGGCAGACCCTGGGCGGGCAGCAGGCGGGTGTCGCGGTTGTACCACTGCATGGGCGGGTGCCGGTTCAGGCGCGCAGCGCCAGGGGTTGCCTGGCCCGGCAGAGGGCCAGTTGCAGCCGCTCCAGCAACTGCTCCGGGGTCTCGCTGCCGGCCATCACCACCGCGACGCTGGCCTGTAGCCGGATACGTTCCCCCTGCTGGCTGTTGCGGTAGGCAAAGCTGGCAATCGCCTGTTGCAGTTCTGCGGCTATGCCATTGGCTGCCGCTTCCCCGGTGTGGGGCAGCAGTATGACAAAGCGATCGCCGGCCAGCCGACAGAGCAAATCCTGCGGGCGCAGATTGAGCAGCAGAAGCTGGCTCAGAGCCTGCAGTACCCGATCCCCCTCGCTGTGGCCATAGCGTTGATTGACCGTGTCAAAGTCGTCGAGATCGAGCGCGATCAGGGAGGCGGGCTGTTGCTCGTTGGCCTGCAGCGTGAGGTCGATCTGACGGCGCAGGTACTGCGCCCCGGAGAGGGGGGTTACGCGATCAAAATAGCGGTGGTCGCGGAACAGTCGCTCGCGCTTTTGCAGTTGCACGCTGATGGCCAGCTGTTCGTGATGCCAGTGGTAGAGGCCATAGGTGAGCAGCAACAGGCCGCAGGACATGGGCACCGACTCCAGCCAGTGATCCCACTGGATGGTGGGCGGCAGCTGGATAAATTCGTCCATTGTATCCACCCACCAGGCCAGAAACATCAACCCCAGCCCCAGGGTCAGCAGGGTCGTGATGCGACCCGCCGGACGACTGTTGAGGATCAGGCACAGCCACAACAGCGTCAGCAGAGCTGAGCCACCTTCGCCACTGATGTCCGCCCAGGACCACTGCTGCACGCTCTTTAAATCCCCTGCTCCCAGGTAGAGCAGCAGCAGGGCGTTGGCGAGCGCCAGCAGGGCGAGCAGTTTGGCGGTGTGCAGACGGAAAAAACTGGTCATGGCGGTGTGGTATCGGTTGGGTCTATAGGCTGGCGTCAGGTGGTTAACGAGTAGCTCAGCAGATGCCCGTGACAGTTTGATGACAGTCGGGGGTGGCAAATCAGCTCACCCAACCTGGCAAAAAATCTTCTCCTGATGAGGACCTGACCACTGGGCTCGCGGTCTGCGGGCCATTGTGCCGTTACGATCCTGCTTTCAGGGTCAGGGTTTGAGAGTCAATTCAGCTCATTACGGCCCTGTTATGGCTGGTAATGGTCTCGCTTTCAGTTGTCGTCAAAAAAGCGTCACCAATCTGTCACAGAGGCTTCCTAGCATCCCCTGCAACTCACCAACTGGTGAATTTTGCAAGCGTGATCGATGGGGAAGATAACGACATGAAACTGAAAGGCGCCTCCGTGGCAATCCGATACAACCCGCTGTTCAGGGCGCTGGCCCTGACGGCCCTGCCGCTGGTGTGTGCCAGCGCACCGCAGGTGCTGGCACAAGCCAGTGAGCAGCCCGTCCAAAGTGTGGAGCAGATGCTGGTGGTGGGCCAGGCTGCCAGCCTGGATAAGGCACTGCGTGAGCAGCGCCGTGCCGACAGTATCAAGAGTGTGGTCAGCGCCGACGCGGTGGCGCAATTGCCCGATGAGAACGTGGCGGAAGCGGTGCAGCGTCTGCCGGGTGTTTCTGTCGAGCGGGACCAGGGGGAGGGGCGCTTTGTCAGTGTGCGTGGTCTGGGGCCTGACCTGAACAGTGTGCAGATCAACGGGACGACTATCCCGTCACCCAACAGCGATACCCGTGCCGTGGCTCTGGATGTGGTGCCCTCCGAGCTGGTGGAGACCTTGTCGGTAGTCAAGGCGGTCACGCCGGATATGGATGCCAACTCGCTGGGCGGCAGTGTGGAAGTGGAGAGCCTGTCGGCGTTTGACCGCGATGGCCGCTTTTACAGTATTACCGCCGAAGCCAGCTACGACGAAAACGTGGAAGAGACCAGTCCCAAACTCTCCGGTGCCTACAGTGATACATTCAGTATTGGCAGTGGCACTGATAATCTGGGTGTAGCGCTGGCATTCAGCTGGCAGGAGCGGGATTTCGGATCCGATAATGTGGAGACCGGTGGTGGCTGGGATTTCGATAACGGCCAGCGGCTGGAAGAGTCCGAGATGCGCGATTACGTCATCACCCGTGAGCGCACCGGGCTGGGTGTCAATGTCGACTACCGCTTCAGTGACAGCAGCAGCGTTTACCTGCGCTCCCTTTACAGTGAATTTACCGACAGCGAAATCCGCAATGCTGCGGGGGTGGAGTTTGCCAATCCCCAGTTGTCCGGTGAGCGCGGCGATGCCGAGGGCTGGCGCGAGCTGAAAGATCGGGAAGAGACCCAGAAGATTGCTTCCGTAGTCGTGGGCGGCGAGTGGGCTCGTGGCGACTGGACCTTTAATGCCCAGACCGGTTACAGCCGCTCCTCGGAAGACACCCCCGGTCATATTGCCGGTGCGGTGTTTGAGGGTGACAACGACTTTATCGATACCGGTTTTAACAGCAGCCGCAAACCGGTGCTCACAGCCGCTGACAGTTTCTACGACCCGGACGCGTTTCTGCTGGAAGAGGTGGAGTGGGCTGAACAGAAAACCACCGATACCGAGCACAACGTCCGCTTCGACCTGGCCCGGGCCTATCAATGGCAGGCCGCCAGTGGCGAAGTGAAATTCGGCGGCAAGTTCAGTAGCCGGAAAAAAGAGAACGATACCAGCGTCTGGAAATTCGAAGACCTGGATGCCTATGGCATTACCGATGACCAGCGCCTGTTGAGTAACTTCAGTGGCGCGCCGGTGGACTACAGCCTGGGGCAGTTTGGCCCGGGGATCAACGACAGTGGTATCAAACGTCTTATCGGCGGCCTCAATGCCGGTGACTTCTACGATGAGGAAGAGTCGCGCATTGGCGACTTCAACATGCAGGAAGACATTACCGCCGGCTACGTGATGAACACCCTGGCCTGGGAGCGGCTGAAGCTGATCGTCGGCGTGCGCTATGAAGGTACCGAGTTCAGTGCCGATGGCACTGGCGTGCGTGACGGCAACTATGAAAACACCCGTGTCAAAAACGATTACGATCATTGGTTGCCCGGCGCGCACCTGCGTTACGAGCTGGGTGACAACACCCAACTGCGTGCCGCCTGGACCAATACCGTGGTGCGGCCATCGTTTGAGCAGCTGGCGCCCGGCTTTGTCATTGATGGCGACGAGGCCAGCTTCGGCAACCCGGAACTGGAGGCGCTGGAGTCGGCCAACTACGACCTGGGTATTGAGCACTTCCTCGGCCGCGCCGGGGTGCTGTCGGCGTTTGTGTTCTACAAATCCATCGACAACTTTGTCTACGAGGCCGACGTGGCAGGTACCGGCCGCTGGGCCACCTTCTCCGAGGCGGAAACCTTTGCCAACGGCGACAGCGCCGACCTCTACGGTCTTGAACTGGCCTGGTCACAGCAGCTGACTTCCCTGCCAGCCCCCTGGAATGGTCTGCTGCTGGGCGCCAATATCACCCTGAGTCGCTCCGATGCCAGTGTGGGCGGTGGTGATGAGGAACGCGATATCGACTTGCCCTACCAGTCCGACCGGGTCGCCAACGCCATGGTGGGCTGGGAGAACGATAAGTTCAGCATTCGCCTCTCCGCCAACTACAAGTCGTCCTACCTGCAGGAGGTGGCCGCGGTGGACGACCCGCAACACGACCTGTTTGTGGACGACCAGACCTTTGTCGACCTGACTGCCCGCTGGTACCTGACACCGCAGCTGCAGCTGAGCTTCGAAGCGCAGAACATCACCGATGAAGCCTATTACGTCTACACCGGTTCCGAGCGCTTTAATGCCCAGTACGAAGAGTACGGCCCCAGCTTCAAACTGGGCATCACTTTCATGTCGATGTAATAGCGACAGGCACTGAAGCCAGGCCAGCGGCAGCGGCTTACGACCGGATAGTCGCTGTCATGGGATGCGCCGCAGGCGTAAGAAGAGAGTCACGAATTCAAGAAGGTATTTATGAAATTTCCGATATACACAGCGCTGGCCGCCACCTTGCTGTTGGGCGGCTGTCAGACCGAGGGGCCGTCCTCACCCGAAGGGCGCTGGCAGCCGCTGACCCTGTCCGGCAGTGAGTCGGCACAGCTACTCGACTTTGCTGACCTGACCGACCAGTTGCAGGTGTGGGCCACTGGCGATGCCGGTCTGCAGCTGCGCAGCAGCGAGGGTGCCCTGTTGGCAGAACGGAGCGGCTATTACGAGTCGCTGGATGTGCGGCCGCTGGGTGACGGCTGGTTGCTGGCGGCGCTTGATCCGGTGGCCCAGCGGGTAGATCTGCTGCAGTTGGAGTCCGCCGGCGCCCCCGGGTTTAGCGCGTCGCTGACACTGCCGGATGCCGATCACTCGGTGGAAGGGGTGTGCCTCTACCAGGACGATAATGACAACAGTTTTGTGTTTGTGGTCAGTGAGGATGGCATTGGCGAACAGTGGCTGGTGGGAAGGGCGGGACAGCTGTTGTCCCGGCCGCTCTCCCTGCGCCGGCTGCCACTGCCACCGCAGGCGGGGTTCTGCGCGGTGGATGATGAGCGCGGCCAACTCTACGTCAACGAAGAGTCGCTGGGATTGTGGGTCTATCCGGCGGCGGCCGAGTCCGACACCACCCGTGAGCCGGTCGCTCTGGCTGCCCCCTATGGCACCCTCGGCGACGAAGTGGCCAATGTGGCGGCAGTTCCCGGTGGCGTGGCGCTGGTGGATGTGGCGGCCGGAAAATTGCATCTTTTGCGGGAGGAGGCTGGCGCGTGGTCCGTGGTGACGTCGCTGTCACTGGACGGACTGGAAGACCCTGAGCAGCTGGTAGTGCGCATGCAGCCGGACAAGCAATTGCAACTGGCCCTGCGGGACGACGACAGTGGCGTCTGGTACCGGCATCAGGTGGCCTGGTATGAGTCTGCTGATGCCGGGGTAAAATCCCTGCCCTACGTTGCCGCGCTGGTGCAGACCGAACCGGTCAGCGGACACGGTGATGCGGCCGATGACCCGGCCATCTGGGTGGATCCCAGGGCGCCTCATCGCTCGCTCATTCTGGGCACCAACAAGAAAGAGGGCTTGCAGGTCTACAACCTCGAGGGAGAGCTGCTGCAGTCTCTCGCCATTGGCCGCCTCAACAATGTGGACGTGCGCCAGGGGGTGCAGCTGAACGGTGAGACACTGGACCTGGCGGTAGCCAGTCACCGGGACCACAACAGCCTCAGCCTGTTTGTTATCGACCCTGTCACCAGTCGTGTGCGGCACGCCGCGGACCTGCCCACCGGGCTGGCGGAGATCTATGGCATCTGCCTCTACCAGCCGGCGGCGGACCAGCTCTACGCGTTTGCCAACAGCAAGGAGGGGGAAGTGGTTCAGTATCGCCTGTCGGCAGAGGAGGACGGTTTTCGCAGCGAGGCGGTGCGGCGCTGGAAAATGGCAACCCAGCCAGAAGGGTGTGTGGCGGACGATGCCGGCCGTCGACTGTTTATCGCCGAGGAAGACACTGGCATCTGGGTCCTGGGTGCTGACGCCGATGCGGCGACGGAGTTGCAGCCGGTGATGGCAGTGGGAGAGACCTTGAAAGCCGATGTTGAGGGTATTGCACTCTACACCCGTGGCGCGGGGCAGGCGCCGCTGTTGGTGGCCTCCAGTCAGGGCAATGACAGTTATGTGGTGATGGACAGCGTGGCGCCTTATTCATTGCTTGCTAACTTCCGTGTCGGTATAAATGGAGAGGCTGCCATTGATGGCGCGTCAGAAACCGATGGTCTTGAGGTCACTTCCGCCAATCTCGGTGGGGCCTGGTCGACCGGCTTGCTGGTGGTACAGGATGGTCGCAACCGCCTGCCCCAGGCGACCCAGAATTTCAAACTGATCCCCTGGTCGGGTATCGAGGCGTTGTTGCAAGAGGAACAGAGACCATGATCAATCGCCGTCAGGTTATGCGTCAGGCGCTGGCTATGCTGGCCCTGGCGCCGATGGTGCCGCCGCTGAGAGCCCAGGCCGCCAGCGGTGCTACCCGCTTTGACGATCAGTTACAGGCCACCATGCCGGAGGGGGCAAGCCTGCGGATTGTTGCCCGGGCCGGTGAGCAGCCGCACCCGGACAGCAGCTACGCCTGGCATGGCGCCCCGGATGGCGGCGCCTGCTTTGCACACGCCGATGGTGGCTGGGCCTATGTCAGCAACAGCGAACTGCCGATGCAGCAGGGGGGCGCTGGCGTCCTGCGCTTTAACCGGCATGGCGAGCTGATCGCCAGCTACGGGATACTCAAAGGCACTACCGATAACTGCGCCGGCGGCAAGACCCTGTGGGGCACCTGGCTCTCCTGTGAAGAGAACGATGAGGCGGGGCTGGTCTACGAGTGCGATCCCTGGGGCGAGCGCGAGGCCCGGCAACTGCCATCACTGGGTGCGTTCAATCACGAGGCGGCGGCCATGGATCCGGCCACTGGCTACCTCTACCTGACGGAAGACCGGCCGGACGGATGCCTCTATCGCTTTCGGCCCGAGACGCCGGACGACCTGAGTCGCGGTCAGCTGGAGGTGGCCACGGCTGCCGGCATGCAGGTGAGCTGGCTGCCCATCAACGATGTGCTGGCGGACAAGCAGCCGCTGCGCTACCAGCAACCCGGCGCGGCCCGCTTCCGCGGCGGCGAAGGCATCGTCTGCCATAGTGGGCATATCTACTTCACCACCAAGATCGACAATCGTGTGTGGGGGTTGCACCTGCGCAGTGGCAAGTTGAGTGTGGTGTACGATGCCGCGCTCAGTGCCGTGCCGATACTGACCGGCGTGGACAACATCGCGGTCACGCCCAATGGCGAGTTACTGATTGCCGAGGATGGCGGTGATATGCAGCTGGTGGCCCTGACCGAAACCCGTGCAGCGATGCCACTGCTGACGCTGCACAACCAGAAACTGTCGGAGATTACCGGCCCGGCCTTCAGCCCGGATGGCAAACGGCTCTACTTCAGCTCCCAGCGGGGTTACAGCGGGATGTTGTATGACGGGATTACTTATGAGCTGACGTTGCCTTAATGGGCAGGACACTGTGCTACAGGATTCAGGACGCTTCGCTACAGGACGCTTCGCTACAGTAAGAGCCTGGATTTTCAGTGGGTTTGCTGTAACGGCAGGACGCTGCGCTACAGGGGACAGGACGCGTTGCTACAGGACGCTGGCGCTACAGCAACAGCCTGAATTATCAGTGGGTTTGCTGTAGCGAAGCGTCCTGAATCCTGTAGCGAAGCGTCCTGTAACCTGCCCTTAAAGCCCCATCTCTTCCCGCAGTTTATTCAGCCTTTCCAGGTTCTCTTCCTTACTCAGTGTGGTGGCGCTCTGTTCCGGCAGGCGCTTCACTTCCGGCTCCGGCAGGGTCTCGCCGGCCACCACTTGTTCACACAGGCGCCGGTAGTGTTCGCGGAACACGGGGAAGGTGATGCGCTCCGGGTTATTGGCGAGGAAGAACCAGTCACTTTCGCGACCGGCGTGATAGACCGCGGCGTGGCTCCATTTCTGTTCCACCTTGGGGCTGGGGGCGCGACAGGCTTCCATATAGGCGGAGTGCACGTCCGGCAGGCCATGCTGCTGTGGGGTCCCCTGGCAGTAGGTGAGCATCTTGTGCAGGGTGGGCAGGTAGTCGGACTGTTCAATGGCCTGTTTGGCGGCGCGCAGAATGGTTTCCGGTGCAAAGCGCTGCAGCGATTCCACCCACAGGCGTTTGGCCTGGTTGACCGTATTCACATCGCCAAAGGCGCTGTGGTACTGATTGTGGTAGTTAATGCGGAACAGGGCGAACACCTGGTTGATGGCGTCCACCAGTTCCGGCATTGGTCGTTGTGGGTTGGCCCCCGCCTGCTCAGAACGCCCAGCTGCGGTCGTTGAGGTCGTCGACGAGCGAGCGGTCGCGGGTGCGGCTGGTGGTCTGGTTTTGTTGTCCGTCATGCTGTTGACCCTGTGGTGCTGCAAGCGCATGTCGCTTGGCCCAGTGGTGTTTTACGTGTTGCAGGAATTTGGTGTTCCAGGAGGTGTGTACCTGATTGCTGTCGCGCCAGAATACTATAAATTCCGGCAGCAACTGGCGGGCAAATGCCAGGTCAATATTGGCCATGCGCAGGATATCGTAGACGTCGCTGTCAGGTTGCCAGTCGGCGGGAATGCGGCGCGGTTCGGTGTCGTGTTGCAGGGCCGAGGTGTAACGGGCCCACTGTCGGCGCACGTGCTGGATAAACTTGCTGTTCCAGGTTCGCGACTTCTCTCCCCGCTCGCCCCAGTAAAGCACAAACTCCGGAATGGCATCCTGCACAAACTGGGGGTGGATGGCGGCGTGGCGGCAGAGCACATCCAGCGCGTCCTGACTGGGGTTCCAGGCTGGCGTCATCGCTATTTCTGCGTCTTTCTGGGCGGTAAAGGTCTCCCGCTGGCGCCATTGATGCAGAACATGCTGGTGGAATTTTGCTCCCCAGGAGCGGTGCGATTCACCACTGTCACGCCAGAAGGTAATGAACTCCGGCAGCTGCTGCCGCATAAAGCCTTCGTCGATGTTGTGCTGGGCTATACGGGCAATGGTTTCGCTGTCCGGCTGCCAGTTGGGTGCAATGGGGGTGGCCCCCATGGCCCGGGGCTGCGGACGATGCTGTGGTTGTGACGTTTGTGGGGCAATCTGCGGCTGGCGCTGCTCATTGAACGCAAACACCAGCTGACCGCTCTGGGTAAAGGGGGCGGATTGCAGCAGCAATACACCCTTGGCGCGCAGGCTCTGGCTGACCCGCTCAATATCGTGCTGATTCCAGAAAGGGAAAGTCTCCTGCAGCAATTCGCCCGCCAACTGATACCAGTCGCAGCCCTGGTGGGGATGGCCGGCGAGGGCCCGGGTCAGGTCGTCCAGCACGCTGAGCATAGCGGCCTCCTCCAGGCCAATAGTAGCGGCCAGAGAGGGGGAAACAACCAGTGGACGTTCGGGAATCAGGGAAGAACTCATGGCCGCAACTTTAGCATTTAAGGCGGGGTAAGTCGCTAGGGGCGGTGGTCGCGGCAGGCGTGATCCGGTTGTTTAATTCCTCGTCAATTCAGCTTGTCCACGGGCCAATCGGTCGGTATGGCATGACCTCCGGGGTTATGGCCACCCACCAACCCCTCCGGTTACCATACCCTTTTATTGTTCCGGGGGAGAAAGGCCTGTGGCCAAGGCAAAATCAGCGTTTGTCTGTAACGAATGTGGGGCGGATTTCACCAAGTGGCAGGGGCAGTGCAGTGAGTGTGGTGCCTGGAACAGCCTCAGTGAGGTGCGCCTGGGCCCGACTCCGTCTCAGCGTACCGAGAAGTTCAGCGGTTACGCCGGTGCTGCCGGCGCAGCCCAGGTGCAGACCCTGGCGGAGATCGACCTGCAGACCCTGCCACGCTTCTCCTCCGGTACGGGCGAGTTCGACCGCGTGCTGGGTGGTGGCCTGGTGCCCGGCTCGGTGGTGCTGGTGGGGGGCAACCCGGGGGCGGGTAAGTCCACACTGCTGTTGCAGACCATGTGTTTCCTGGCCCGGGATATGGAGGCTCTCTACTGTACCGGCGAGGAGTCCCTGCAGCAGGTGGCCATGCGGGCCAAGCGCCTGGGGCTCCCCACCGATAAACTGAAGATGCTCTCCGAGACCAGTGTGGAATCGCTGGTGGCCATCGCCCAGAAGATGCAGCCCCGGGTGATGGTGGTGGATTCCATTCAGGTGATGCACATGGCGGATATCCAGTCCGCTCCAGGTTCCGTATCCCAGGTGCGTGAAAGTGCCGCCTATCTCACCCGCTTCGCCAAGCAGACCGGCACGGTCCTGATGCTGGTGGGGCACGTCACCAAGGACGGCAGTCTGGCCGGTCCCAAGGTGCTGGAACATATGATCGACTGCTCCATTCTGCTGGATGGCTCTCACGACTCCCGCTTTCGTACCCTGCGCGGCAACAAGAACCGCTTTGGCGCCGTCAATGAATTGGGGGTGTTCGCCATGACCGAGCAGGGACTGCGGGAGGTAAACAACCCCTCTGCCATCTTCCTGCAGCGGGCTGACGAGATCGCCGCTGGCTCTGTGGTGATGGTGGTGTGGGAGGGCACCCGTCCGCTGCTGGTGGAGATACAGGCACTGGTGGATGACAGCAACCAGGGGCATCCCAAGCGCGTGGCGGTGGGGCTCGACCACAACCGCCTCAATATGCTGCTGGCGGTACTGCATCGTCACGGAGGCCTGTTTATTGGCGATCAGGATGTGTTTATCAATGTGGTCGGTGGTGTGCGGGTGGGTGAGACCAGTGCCGACCTGGCGCTGTTGCTGGCGGTAGTCTCCAGTTTTCGCGACCGGCCGCTGGGCCATGACCTGATGGTGTTTGGCGAGGTGGGTTTGTCGGGCGAGATCCGCCCGGTGCCAAGCGGTCAGGAGCGTTTGCGGGAAGCCTCCAAGCACGGCTTCAAAAAGGCCATTGTGCCAGCGGGTAACACCCCCAAGGGCGGCGTTGCCGGTATGGAAGTGGTGGCGGTGAAGACCCTGCAGGAAGCGCTCGCAGCGATTGACCAGGGATGATGGCCCGGCTTGGGCCGCGGCAACGCTACCTGCTTTCGAATTCATCCGCGACGGTTATATCGGCGCTTGCTGTGGGTAACGATGGTCGCCTTCAGGCGTGTGCCACCGTGGTGACGTGCGCTCATCAAATATAAAAACAAGCGACACTAGCGAGAACAGCGGTGGGAATATCGCTGCGGGAATTTGAATAATCCGCAATGTTGAACCATATTTTCTGCAGCAGTACAGGTGCTCACTGTGAACAGGCATCACCTGTGCTAAACCAAGAACCACATGGAGTTTCAGTTATGAAAATCATTGGGGTTGGTATTATCGTGGGCCTGTTGTTGGGGCTCTCTGCAGTCTCCCAGGCAGATACGCCGGTACAATTTGCAACCATCAATAATTTCAAGGCGCCGGCGGATGAGAGTGTCCGCGGGGTTCGATTTCCGTTTCTTTACGGTAAAACCAGCTCTGTGCATGGTGTTGATCTGCATTTGATTGCGCTGGCGGAAACCGATGAGTTTATCGGTGTGCAGCTGCCCTTGCTGTTGTTTGGAGCGAACCATACCAACAGCAGCATGAAAGGTGTCGCCTTTGGCCTGTGGAACTGGAACAAGGGCCAAACCACGGGGCTGAATATGGGCGCGGTGAATATCACCACCCGGGTTAAGGGCGCTAATATTGCCCTTGTAAACCTGAACCGGGAGTCCACTACGTTTGATCTGGGCATTTTCAATAAAACCGAGCGTCTGGAGGGGTTGCAGTTGGGGCTGATCAACTGCGCCAAAAACGGCTTCCTGCCCTGCTTTATCTTATTCAATTTTGGTAAATAGTTTTCTGCCCTCAATGCCCGCCATGGGCGGGCATCTCTCGTCTGCATCTGTCGCCTTTTGTTGGCCAAGCCTGCAGTAAAAGCACGTTTCCACGGTGTTTGACCTGTTTAATGGTCGCTGTGTTACTGTCGCGGCAGCCATCCAAAAGAGTAGTTGGTTCCGGGCTTGCAACCGGGTTGGTCTGGCTGAGAGATCAGACTCTCGCGATATAGCGACCGTGCACCCAGCCAACGATATCCATCTCGCCATTGATCACATCGATCACGTCTACCTTCTTCCACAAACCGTGGGTTTCCAGCACCGACAGTCGCGTATGTATCGGCAGGGGCGACACTTCCGGAAACTTTTCGAACTCGGTACCTGGCCCCTTGCGGATATTCAGGGCTGCGGTGGTGGTGAAGATATCATCCGCATTATCGCTGTCGCGGCCGGTCACCATGCTCTGAAAGGAGGTCATGGGGAAGGCGGCGCCTGGATCCTGTTTCCTGCCGGGGGCGATATCTTCATGGCCAATTACCTCTTCAAGTTCGTAGTGACGAACCAATGCCAGGGAGACTTCCCTGGCGGCCTCGAGCTGCACTTCGGTGTAGGTGTGCCAGCCGATCGACGGGTCGCCGGGGTTGCGGGCTTTCACCAGCACCTCGCTGTCGGGAACAGGTCGACCCCAGGAGGTTTTCCAGTTGCCTGGTTGGCCCTGGAGAATGCCGGGGTTATCCAGCTCAATTCCGATGGAGTGACCGTTAAGCCCCTGAATTCCTCGCCATTGGCTCTGCCCTGCGTGCCAGGCCTTGCGGTTGAAGTCCACCAGTTGGGTGGTTGAACCGTCGCGGCCAATAACCAGATGGGCCGACGCCCTGGCATCGGGATTGGTGAGCCAGCGAATGGAACTCTCGGCGCTGGAGCCAGCGGTGTAGTGCATCACCAGAAAGCGCGGTGTAGTGGTGCCGCTGCTCTGGTTGGGACTGCGTTTGAAGGGGATGCGTGAGCCGTCGTCCCGAATTAATCTGTGAGCACGAATCTTCATGGGGGGCTCCTGGTCGGGCTGTACAAGTTGTTGGGTAGGGCCGGAGTTCGCTGCCGGCAATTAACGCAGCAGGATTGAACGGGTCGGCCGTGTGGTATCGCGGGTGTGATGGACTTGATCTGAGGCTGTTGGCCGTGAGCTATAAAAACAGATCGAGTGCTGTGTTGATAACCAGGTCAATCAAACCACTGCGGAAGCGTTCCAGTTTGGTTAACGCGATTCCCTTTTGAGTCAGTAAATGGATTTGCGCCAACGATTTCTGTCCGTTCACCAGGTCACTGAACTCCTGTTGATCAAGATCGCCTTGTTCCAGCATATTGATCCAGCGGCGCAGGTCATCTTCGCAATTTGCAATAAAACTCCGTGCATCGTTGCGGGCATCATCCAGATAGTCATCGAATGTTTCCCTGGCCAGCTCCCTGGCGCCGTCCTGTACTGCCTCAACGAAATCGTCAAAACTTGGCATGGTTAATCTCCTTTGCTGCCAGTACAACTGGTCGCTTTTTCCTTGTTGGCTTCCAGGCAAATGATTTCATCAAAGGCTTTGCCAACCTGCAGAATTTTTTCGCCCATGAAGCCTGGTCTTAATTGTGATTTCTCTTGCCAGCGGGAAAAGTATTGCCCGATCAGTGCGCCATCCTTGTCGATCAATATTCCCCATTGTTGAGCCGAGATGCTGTTGCCGGGAAGCCCTTTGACGAATTCGTGCGCCTTGCGCAGTTCCACGTAGAGATGATCAACACTGGCCTTGTGGTCAGCGTAGGGCTCGTTGGCCTTTTCCATCAATGAGAGCGTTTCAGCCTTCAGGGAGGTGGCGTTTTCATAAGCGGTCGGGCTGTAGGCGCCAATCAGTGGTTGGGCGCAACCAATGAGCCATAACGTCACCAGGAGGGCTGCCAGCCCGGTAGTGGCTGAAACTGCAAGTCGCATGGGTAAACTCCTTTTAACGTTACAGGGGGGGCGAGCGGCGTCGGCCCTGGTCAATGCGCACTTGCAAAGGTGGTCCGGCGCGAGTGACATTAAATTGGCTGCAGCGAGAAATTGCGGGAGTGATCAGCAGGAGGGAAGGGGCAATTCCTGTGCCTGTCAGTCATCCTTGTTGTTAAAGGATAGCCTGCTTCTACTGACAGTCTATAAATTCACGTGCCAGGTGATCCGCAGTTGCGCCCCGGGGTTTGGGAGGCCGGTTCTGTAGTGGTGATTTGTGTGTCAGTGTCGGCGAATTACGTCGCGAGTGTCGCCAGTGCCTGGTGGGTCATGAGGCGGCTGAAGGGTGTCAATTTGTGATGGTCAGGTTCCCAGCCCAGCAGGAACCTTTCAAAGTCTGCCCAGGCCATGGGAAAGAGAGCGCGCCACTGTTGCTCGAGTTGGTCGGGGTTGATTGCCGGATGCTGTTGCGCTACCACTCGCCGCAACGCCGTGAAGTAGTCTTCAAGCAGCCAATGCCAGTGCTGTTCGCAGTCGCGATCTGCAAGGCAGCTGCCCATAAAATAGGCCACATCCTTCATGCCGCAGCCGGCGCCAATGTACTGGAAATCCACGGCGGCTACTTGCCGGCCGTCGTGACTGAAACAGAAGTTGGCTACCTTGGCATCACCGTGGACCAGGGTGGTGTAGTCGCTGCCGGACAGGGCCAGGTCAATGTCGGCGGCGAGAGCCTTAAGTGGGCCGTCGGCCATGACCTGCCACTCGTCCGGTCGCGTATCGAGGTGCCAATAGGTGCCGGTCTGCCACAGCTGCTGTTGCCAGCCGGGCTGCGGTCGGTAGCGCATAAACCGTCCGTGCAACTGTGCCAGCCACTGCAGGCAGGGTGCGCACTCCTGTGGGGAGAGTTGTTGCCGCCGCCCTGGATAGCCGGCGGCATCCAGGTCTTCCAGTAGCAACAGATGTGAACCTCCCTCTGTGTGATGGGCGTGGCAGAGGGCAATTCTGGGCAGGTCACAGGCGTTCTGCGTCCACTCTGTATACCAGTGGCTCTCCACCTCATAGGAGCGTAATTTGCGCTGGTGGCCGAGGTTGCTGTTCCAGCCTCTCGGGTGGCTCCTGCGCGTGGGTGTTTCTATCCGTTTGGCAATGAGGCTGTCGGGAACTTTGGGATCGCTGCTATGCAGGTGATAGCGTTCAATCTGGCCATAACCACTCCACAGGGTTTGCAGCGGTAGTGGAGCCGAAACCTGGGTGCTGTCGAGGGCAAAGGTTTGCGCGATCAGTTGGGTAGGGGAGAGCATGGTAGTAGGGCAGTGCCGGCGGTAGGTGGGACAGGCAGGCAGTATAACAAGCCCGGCCCGGGGCTCCAGCTTAGGGTAAGGCCGTTTGCGATAGCGGGCGGTTATGCACCTGGAAGAGATAGCCAGGATCCAGAATCTTGCCATGTTGATGCAGCTCTACGTGTACATACTCATGGGAAGTACCCTGATTGCTGGCAATAACGTCGCCCGCACCTACAGTATCGCCGGCTTTCACTGTTGGTGTATCCAGATGCAGGTAGGCGGACACAATCCCGTTGGCGTGCTCTATATAGACCCGCCAGTTGCCCCGTCTCTGAAAGACATGCTGTACCGTGCCCGTTGCGATAGCGTGAACATCGGTTTTGTGCCAGTCGGTGTAGCGAAGTCAATGCCGGGATGGTATTGGGGCTCGTCAATGGCTACCAGCAGGCAGCTGTTGGGCCAGGAGAACGGTTTGGAACTTATCTGGCTACCGGGTACCGGTGATACGGCATTAATGTCGGCCAGCAGGCGGGAGGTCTGTTGTACATCCCGGGAGGTTGCGGTTGTTTGCCCGAACAGGAGCGAGAGGCCGAGCAGGCTGACAGCAGCCGTGAGCAACGGTGTGGCCGAGAATTTTTGCTGGCCTGCAGTCAGGGATTCTATTCGTCGTTTCAGGGAGTGGTTGCCCAGAGTGTCGACCAATTCAACTTCGTGGGTGCCGTGCCCGTCAATGTTGTGGGCCTGGAACTGGAAACCTTTTATCTGCTGACCGACAGCTGGGATATGGGGTTTTTGGTCAGCTGGTCTGAGGGTGAAAATGATAACGGTACCGTGCCCTGCAATGACTATGGCACCGATAGTCCCAGTGTAGGCGACATCGCCGCTGCCACCGGTGACCACCTGTGACGTGGACTACCGCTCCAACTACGCGCCGCTGTGGACCGCTACCCTGCAGTCCGAGTACAACTTCCCGGTTGGCAGTCCTGAAGGTTACGTCCGTGGTCTGGTGACCCTGTATGGTGATTCCAAAAACGGCCCGGCCAACGACCTGGATGACGTCGATGCCTACGAAATCGTTAACCTCTTTGCCGGTGTGCGTGACTCTGAGGGCGTTTGGGAAGTCATGTTCTACGGCAAAAACCTGTTTGATACCGAGCGTGTGATCAGTCGTGAGGCGACGCCTTACCTGGCCAGCTACCGGGGTGCTACTGCCAGCTTTGCCGAGGTCCAGCAGACCTCTGACTACCGTGGCATCAAGCTCAATTCACCGCGGGAATTTGGCATCAACTTCCGCTACAACTTCTGATCTCTGGTATCAGATGCTCCAGTACTTGCCGGCCTTTTCAGGCCGGCTTTTTTATGCCTGTCGTCTATGCGTTGGCTGCAGGTCGGTATGGCTGCAGTGACAGATAACTGCGCAGTGTGAGATAGAGCATCAACCCATTAACCAGGTGCCAGAGAAAGTGGGTGCCTGCAGGCCAGTGATCACACAACACCATATCCAGTGAGCGAAATGTCAGCGACAGGGTGAAAAGGCCAACCGCAGCCAGCATCAGGTTGCGTCCGCTGGCGGCCAGCCGGCGATGAGCAACAGCGATCCCCAGCAGGAACAGCCAGGCGGAGAGGTAGGTGACGGAACCGTTCAGCCAGTGCTTTGGCAGCAATCCGAATAAGAGGGTGACGGCGACAAAGGCTGTTAACGTCAGTGCGCTGGTTGGCAGTGGCGCAAGCCCGGTACGACGTGCCAGAGCAATGCTGTAGGCAGTGATAAAGCTGAGTTGGTAGAGATAGATCGGCAGCAGGTCGGCGAGCCGGCTCCAGCGATCGGCAAAGGTGTGATAAAGAAAGCTGCCGACGCCGACTGCAAACAGCAATAGCGTCAGCCAGTAGCTGGAAGGTGTATGCAGTTTGCGTTTGCTGCCCCAGTGCCAGGCGGCCAGCGCTGCCAGGATAAAGCTGATATTGGAGAGGGCGTTAAGTGGTTCCGCCCAGAACTCCGCCGTGAGTCGCTCACAGTACTCATCCAGTGATTGTGTCCAGTCCATGCAGTGTTATCAGCTCGTTCCCAGTATCTTCTTTTTGGTGGCCGCGAACTCATCATCGGTGAGGCTGCCGGCGTCCTTGAGTGTCTGCAATGCCAGCAGTTGCTGCAGTTGCTGATCGTTGACCGGTTGCTGCGGGTCGGTTTCAGGTGGTTTGCTCAGCCCCAGCCATTGGCCGATTTTGCGGGCGATGGCTTTCAATACCCGCCAGATTTTGGGCAGCAACCAGATGGCCAGCAGGATAAACATTACCAGCAACACCAGGAACAGCAGCGGGTGATTGAGGGCGGTCCAGAGGCCGGCCAGCACCAGCAGGTCTTCACCAATGGAAGCACCCCAGTTGGTAAACGGTTCTGGCGAGGTGTTGATCACGGCGCGGGTGCCAGCCTTGGTCAGGTGGCTGGTGGCAGCCAGTCCGCCGCCCATGATGCCGGCGGCAATTTCCAGCGCAGGTGTTACATCGCCCACCGCTCCAGCGGCCAGCATGGCACCGGCGGGAATACGGATAAAGGTATGCAGCGTGTCCCAGCCGGTGTCGACACCGGGTGTTTTGTCGACAAAGAACTCCACAAAATACATCAGCCCGGCAGCGAAGATCACCATGGGGTCGGCCAGGGTTTGCAGGCCCGGTGGCAGGTCGATATTGCCGGTGGCGCCGCCGATACCCAGTACCAGCAGTGCTGCGTAGAGATTAATGCCGCTGGCCCAGGAGACCCCCATGGTTAGGGCGAGGGTACTGAGCAGGGCCTGATAGGTTTCCATAGTGTGCCTTAGCTGGAGAGTGTGTTAGCACCTGGTGGGTGCGGGCGCCGCATTAGCCGGCGCCCAGTGTATCAGTGGCGTCCGCCATCATGGAATCGCTTGCCATCGTGGCGGTCGTGGTTCTTGCCCTGATGATTCCAGTTGTTGGTGTAATAGCGCTTGGGCGGGTGTTTGTAGCCGTCGTGGCCCTTTGACCACGACTTGTGATGATGACCCCGGTCATCCTTGTATTTGTGTTTGTAGTAGGTGTCTTTGCCGTGTTTGTTCCAGTGTTTGCCGTAGGCGGGCGGGTAGTGGCTGTGCTGAGGATAGCCGGAGTAGCGGCGGTAGGTGTACCCCGGCCCTGATTGCAGGCTCAGGCGCTCGCCGCCGGAAAATTGCAAGTCGACACGATAGCGGTCAATACCGCTGCGGTCGTTGTAACCGTGAGCCGCAGCCCCAAAGCTGGCCAGGCACAGCAGGGCGACAAACAGGTTCCTGCCACGGGTCAGCAGGCGCTGCTGGTGGGGGCGGGATGCAGTGGTTGATCTCTTCATTGCAAGTCTCCTCTGATCGGACAGGTCCAGTCTGCCGGGGCAGCGCTGAACCTTGTCTGAACAGTGGCGACAGCAACCGTGTCCGGAGGGGACGGCTCAGCGCCGGGTGATCAGGCCAACAAAATTGCAGGGCTTCTGGCGGCTGTCCAGTTGTGGCTTGATAATCTGGTCCCAACCGGTCTGGCAGGCGTTGTTGGAACCCGGCAGGCAGAAAATCACGGTGTGGTTGGCGATACCTCCGACACAGCGGGACTGAATGGTGGAGCTGCCGATCTGTTCAAACGAGACCTGGCGGAACAGTTCGCCGAAGCCGTCAATGGTCTTGTCAAACAGGGGCAGCATGGCTTCAGGGGTGCTGTCGCGGCCATGGAAGCCGGTGCCGCCGGTAATCAGGATGCCGTGTACCAGGTCGTCGGCGATCCAGCGCGAGGCCACGGCGCGGATCTGATAGATATCATCCTTGACGATGGCGTGATCGACGCAGCTGTGGCCGGCTTCATGGAGGGCATGACGCAGCAGTTGGCCCGAGGTGTCGGTGGCTTCGGTACGGGTATCGGAAACCGTCAGTACGGTGAGGTTGAGTGGGGTAAAGTCGCTCATGGCGTTGTCCTGGTAAGGTCTGATTTGTCGTTATTCGTCTGCCAATTGCAGGCCGCATCTGCGGGCGATAAAGCGGGCTATGGTGTCGACATGGTTCAGCGGCAGCCAGGGGCCTTCGCAGCGGTAGTCGGCGGGATTGACGGGCACATCACTGGCGATGGCTACTATGTGCTCTGCCTCATCGTCCAGGGGCTGGGCGTTGTGATCGGGACGCACCACCTGCAGCTTGCGATGAGGGCCGCGCTTGAAACCCTCCACCAGAATCAGGTCAGTGGGGTCCAGCTGTACCAGCAGGTCGTCCAGCTCCAGCTCCGGTCCATCCAGTTCCGTCATCAGCGCCCAGCGCTTGCTGGAAGCCAGCAGAACTTGTTGGGCGCCGGCTTGTTTGTGGCGAAAGCTGTCGCTGCCGGGGCGATCAAACTCCACATCGCAGTGGGCGTGTTTGATGGTGGCCACCTTGAACCCGCGTTCAGTAAACCAGTGCACCAGCTCGGTCACCAGTGTGGTTTTACCGCTGTTTTTCCAGCCGGTAATGCCGAAGACGGGGCCGGGAAGGGGGAAGGGGGTGATCACGGTTGGCTCGCTCTGCTGGGGCTGTGTTGGTTCTCAGCCGCCGGTAGCGTTCATGAAACGCACGATCTGGGGGCTGTCGTCCTGATAGAAGTGGTGTCGTTCCGGCTTGTGGCTCAGGGCGTTAATGATGGTTTGCTGCAATCGCTCATCGTCACCCGGGTTGGCACGGATCACGGCTTTCAGGTCCACCGCGTTTTCATTGCCCAGACACAGCAGCAGTTTGCCCTCGGCGGTCACCCGTACGCGGTTGCAGCTGCCACAGAAGTTGTCGCTGTGGGGGGAAATAAAGCCGATCTGGCTGTCACTGCCAGCGATCTGCCAGTAGCGGGATGGGCCACCGGTGCGGTATTCGCTGGGGTGAATCTCATAATGGCTGGCGAGCAGTTGTCGCAGTTCGGCACTGGAACAGAGTTCCTCGCGGCGCTGGTGCTCGGTGACCTGGCCCAGGGGCATCTCTTCGATAAAGCTGATATCCAGGTTGTGCTTAAGGGCGAACTCCGTCAGTGGCAGTACTTGCGACAGATTGCGATGACGCAGGATAACGGCGTTGAGCTTGATACGCTCGATGCCGGCAGCGCGGGCTGCGGCTATGCCGTCCAGTACCTTGTGCAGGTCGCCGACCCTGGTCAGTTCGCGGAATTGGGCAGGATCCAGGCTGTCGAGGCTGACATTAATACGGCGCACGCCAGCGGCTACCAGTGCCGGGGCGAACTTGCGCAGCTGGGAGCCGTTGGTGGTCAGGGTCAGCTCCTGCAGTCCGTCGAGATTGCCCAGTTGCGGCAGCAGGTTCTCAATGCCTCTCCGCACCAGCGGCTCGCCACCGGTGAGACGGATACGCCTGACGCCCAAGGCCACAAAGGCCCGGCAGATGGCGGCGCTTTCCTCAAGTGTCAGTACCTGTGCCCGGGGCAGGAACTGCATCTCCTCCGCCATACAGTAGACACAGCGGAAGTCACAGCGGTCAGTGACCGACAGGCGCAGGTAGGTGATTTGGCGGCCGAAGCCATCTGTCAGGTGCATGGGGCTATTGTGCCTTAAGGAGGGGGCTGGGCGCTACGCTACAGGGTTCAGGACGCTGCGCTACAGGATTCAGGACGCTCCGCTACAGGATTCAGGACGCTCCGCTACAGGATTCAGGACGCTCCGCTACAGGATTCAGGACGCTCCGCTACAGGAGGGCGCGCGGGCTTACCTGTAGCGCAGCGTCCTCGGATTACACCTGATAAGCCAGCTCCGCATCCAGTATCTGCTGCAGCTCCGGCACACAAGAGCCGCAACCGGTGCCGGCGGAGGTGGCTTCACTGATGCCGCTGACGCTGTCCAGACCCTGCTCACGGATAGCGTTGCAAATAGTGGTTTTCCCCACCTGCTTGCAGGCGCATACCAGTTTGCCCTGGGCGAGGCGGCCTTCGGCGACACCGGTGAGGATGGAACGCTCCACATGCTCATCCACCTGCTCGTCCAGCAGGTTCTGTACCCATTCAAAGTCCTGATCCTGCAGGTTGGGGGCGATCAGGTATCCGGCCTGCAGCCGGGAGTTGTGGATGACGGCAAAGCGGAACTGGCCGTGAGAGGGGCTGCTGAAGTTGAGCTGGCGGCCCTGTCCCAGCTCTTCACAATAGGGTTGCAGGCTGGCCTGCAGCACTTCCGGGCTCTTCTGGCTGGCGATGCGGTAGAGGTAGCCACCGTTCACCTTCTGGCGTACCCAGTAGTCCAGCGCGCTGGTGTCCAGCACCACCGGTGTCAGCAGCAGCGCTTCGCTGCGGTACTGCCAGGCGGAGATGGCGACGGGGGTGAATTTAAACTCCGGCTGGCCGGAAACCGCATCAGTATCCGGGCTCACCAGTGAGCAGACCCGGCCGGCGCTGGACATAACCCCGGTCCAGTGAATGGGCATAAACAGCTGGCCGCGGTTGACCTTTTCCGATACATCAACCCGGATACACGCTTCGCCCCACTCGTTGCGCAGGGTGGCAATACGCCCGTTCTGGAGGCCGTAAGTGTGGGCGTCGGCGGGGTTAACGGTGACATAGGGTTCCGGCAGGTGGGCGCCCAGCCGCGCCGACAAGCCGGTGCGGGTCATGGTGTGCCACTGATCGCGAATACGACCGCTGTTGAGGCTCAGGGGGTACTTCCTGCTGATGGTCGAAGCGGGTGCGCGGTGGCGTACGGCGACAAAGTGGGCCTTGCCGCTGGGGGTAAAAAAGCGGCCGTCGCTAAACAGGCGTTTGTGTTCAATGCTGCTGTCGCGACGGGTAACCGGCCACTGCTGGGGGCTGAGCTGGTTGTATTCGCTGCCTGTCAGCCCCACCAGTCCCGTCAGGTCCAGGTCGCGCTTGGGGCGCTGGCGATTGTCGCGGTTGTCGAGCCCGGTCATGCGGGCGTACTCGTCGAAGACTTGCCCTTCGTGCAGGTAGCTGAAGGCCTCACCAAAGCCCATGCGTTTCGCCACTTCACACATGATCCACCAGTCGGGCTTGCCTTCACCGGGGGTGGGGAGCAGGCGCCGCTGGCGGGAGATGCGGCGCTCGGAGTTGGTGACGGTACCGGACTTCTCACTCCAGCCCTGGGCTGGCAGCAGCACATCGGCACAGCGGGTGGTGTCAGTGTCGGCAATACAGTCAGAGACCACCACCAGCGGGCAGTTTTGCAGCGCGCGGCGGATCTTGTCCGCATCCGGCAGGCTCACTACCGGGTTGGTCGCCATGATCCACACCGCCTTTATCTCGCCACGATCAATGGCGTCGAACATGTCGACGGCTTTCAGCCCCGGTTTGGGGGTCAGGCGTTCGGTGTTCCAGAAGTGGCTGATCAGGCGATGGTGCTCGGGGTTGTCGAACTCCATGTGGCAGGCGAGGGTGTTGGAGAGTCCGCCTACCTCGCGCCCACCCATGGCGTTGGGCTGGCCGGTTACCGAAAACGGACCGCAGCCGGGTTTGCCGATACGGCCGGTGGCCAGGTGGCAATTGATAATGCTGTTGACCTTATCGGCGCCGGAGGTGGATTGGTTCACCCCCTGGGAGTAAAGGGTCATGACCTTGTCGGTGTTGGCAAACCAGCTGTAGAACAGTTTCAGTGCTTCCTGTTCGCAGCCGAGGGTTGCGGCCAGTTGCTCAAGATCGCTGCCATCGTCCATGGCGCACATCAGCGCACCATTAAAGCCATCGGTGTAACGGGAGACATACTCCTCATCCACCTTCTGGTGGTTGGCGAGATAGCTGAGCAGGCCGTTAAACAGCGCCACGTCGGTACCGGGCTGTATGGCCAGGTGGAGGTCGGCGATCTCGCAGGTATCCGTGCGGCGTGGATCAATCACCACCACCTTCAGTTGCGGGCGCTGTAGCTTGGCGGCCTTGATGCGCTGATAGAGTACGGGGTGGCACCAGGCCAGGTTGGAGCCGGTGATCACCAGCATGTCTGCCTGTTCCATATCGCTGTAGCAGCCGGGCACGGTGTCGGTGCCGAAGGCGCGCTTGTGGCCAGCGACGCTGGAGGACATGCACAGGCGGGAGTTGGTATCGATGTTGCCTGAGCCAATAAAGCCTTTCATCAGTTTATTGGCGACGTAGTAATCCTCGGTGAGGATCTGGCCGGAGACATAAAAGGCCACGGAATCCGGGCCGTATTTTTCCATGGTGTCGAGGAAGCTTTTGGCTACATGGTCCAGGGCAGTGGCCCAGTCGGTGCGGACACCCTTAATAGAAGGGTGCAGCAGGCGGCCGTCGGGGATGACGGTTTCGCCCAGGGCCATGCCTTTGGAGCAGAGGCGGCCAAAGTTGGCGGGGTGTTCCTGATCGCCGCGAATCTCCAGCAGGCCGTTGGCCTTTGGGCGCGCTTCGATACCACAGCCAACACCGCAGTAGGCGCAGGTACTTTTTATCCAGGCTGACGTTGACACAGTTGGACTCCGTTAAAAATTCAAGCTCTGAGCTGTTCTGTTTAATTAGTGACTGCTCTGCGCAGCAATACTCTGTTTGAGCAATAAGCGAGCCAACTTCTGCTGCATGTGGGGCGTAGGCTGTTTAAGGAGGGGGGGATTTCGATTGTGGCGCCCAGCCCCCTGTTTTTGGTCGCTATTTGTACAGTTTGGCTTATTTTGTGTCCTCATATGGTGCATTTTAATAAATTGTCTAGGCATCTAAATTTAGGGTTCAGGAGGATTGTGCTTCATTAAAGGTTCATTTGTGGTGCATATCGCACCAAATTGAATCGTTTTTGTGGCGCAGTTTTGGCGCTTTACGGTGCGGACGCGAAATTCTGCCCATAACCAGTATGTTTTTAACTGTTTGATTTATATGAATAAAATATTTTTTATGCACCAACTTGGAAGGTTGGCATCGTCTTTGCTCTATTGTCCGTGAACGCATTTGATCGGCCCGGCCGATGCACAGGCTTCGCGGAGCTTCCCCCGCAGCCTCTGCCAAAAGGGCCCAACAGCAGAGAGCGAATGAATATGCCAAGCCCGGAAATCGTAAAACTGCCAGCCTCCGCCGCGCACGCCGCCGGCAAGGTGTGGCTGGTAGGGGCCGGTCCGGGAGACCCGGATCTGCTGACCGTAAAAGCCCTCCGTGTCATTCAGCAGGCGGATCTGATTCTGTTTGACAACCTGGTGAGTGAGGAGATCCGCGCACTGTTTCCTGCGGCTACCCGCGCCATTTATGTCGGCAAGATCAAGGATGACCACTCCATTCCCCAGCAGCAGCTCAATGAGTTGCTGGTAGAGAAGGCGCGCAAGGGGCTGAAGGTTTGCCGCATCAAGGGCGGTGACCCGTTTGTCTTTGGTCGTGGCGGTGAAGAGATGCTGCGCCTGAAGCAGGCCGGTGTCGAGGTGGAGCTGGTGCCGGGTATTACTGCCGCAGCCGGCTGCACCAGCTACGCCGGTATCCCGCTGACGCACCGGGGCATCTCCCAGGGATGCACCCTGGTGACGGCCCATGGCGAGAAGTCGCTGGATGTGAACTGGCAATCCCTGGCTGGGCTGCAGCACACCCTGGTGTTCTACATGGGCCTGAGCCGCGCCGGCATGATCAGCGCTGAGCTGATTGCCGCCGGCATGAATAACAACACCCCTGCAGCGCTGATCGAGCGCGGTTGCTGTCCGCAGCAGCGCGTGATTCGCGGCACGTTGCAGGAACTGGAAATGCTGGTGGCAAAGCACGATGTGCAGTCGCCAGCCCTGATTGTGGTGGGGGATGTGACCCGCCTGGCAGACCAGCTCGACTGGTTCCAGGGCGACGCAGGTTACCCCGCAGCTTCAACCGAAATTCAAAAATTGACAGCTTGATTTGCAGAGGACGAGTTATGAGTAAGCAGCGCGTCGTAGTCGTTGGAAACGGCATGGTTGGTCACAAGTTTATCGATAACCTGATAAACCACGAGAAGGCCGATCAGTATGAAATTGTGACTTTCTCCGAGGAGTCACGCCTGGCCTATGATCGTGTGCAGCTGAGCAGCTATTTCAGCGGCGCCACAGCGGCCGACCTGGCGTTGACCGATCGTGAGTACTATCGCGACAACGGAGTGAACTTTGTTCTCAGTGACAAGGTGGTGGAGATTGATCGCGCTGCCAAAGTAGTGGTCACCGAGAGCGGCCGCAAGGAGCCCTACGACAAGCTGGTGCTGGCCACCGGTTCCTTCCCGTTTGTGCCCCCGATTCCCGGTAACGACAAGGAGCACTGCCTGGTATACCGCACCATCGACGACCTGGGCATGATCAAGGCCTCCGCCAAGGAGAGCAAAATCGGTGTCGTGGTGGGCGGTGGCCTGCTGGGCCTGGAAGCGGCCAACGCCATCAAGAACCTGGGCCTGGAAACCCATGTGGTGGAATTCGCGCCGCGCCTGATGGCTGTGCAGCTGGATGAGGGCGGCGGCAAGCTGCTGCGTCGCAAGATTGAAGACCTGGGTGTGAAGGTGCACACCGAGAAGGCCACTACTGAAATTGTGGCCGGTAAAGAGTGTCGCTATCGCATGAACTTTGCCGATGGCAGCCACCTGGAAACCGACATGATCCTCTTCTCCGCCGGTATCCGTCCGCAGGATGAGCTGGCTCGCAAGTTTGAGCTGGAAGTGGGTGAGCGTGGCGGTATTGTTGTGAACGATAACTGCCAGACCAATGACAAGGACATCTACGCCATTGGTGAGTGCGCTCTCTGGGGTGGTCGTATCTTTGGTCTGGTGGCTCCCGGCTACACCATGGCCAAGGTGGCGGTATCGCAGATCACCGGCGGTGATGAGCTGTTCCAGGGGGCCGACATGAGCACCAAGCTGAAGCTGATGGGTGTGGACGTGGCCAGCATTGGCGATGCCCATGGCAATACCCCCGGTGCCCAGTCCTACACCTACAACGACGAGATTGAGCAGGTCTACAAGCGTTTGATCATCTCCGAAGACGGCACCCGCGTCGTGGGTGCGGTACTGGTGGGTGATGTCGGCGCCTACGGCAACCTGCTGCAGATGATGCTTAACGATATGGCGCTGCCCGAGAATCCCGCGGCCCTGATCCTGCCGTCCACCGGAGATTCCGCCTCCGTGGGCCTGGGTGTTGACGCGTTGCCGGACAGCGCCCAGATCTGTTCCTGCTATGACGTCACCAAGGCCGACATCAAGGCCGCCGTCGCCGCCGGGTGCACCGACATGGGTGGCATCAAATCTGCCACCAAGGCTTCCACCGGTTGTGGTGGTTGTGCGGCGCTGGCCAAGCAGGTAATGGATGCCGAACTGGCCAGCCTCGGTTACGAAGTGAAGAACGATATCTGTGAGCACTTCGCCTACTCCCGCAAGGAGCTGGCCGATATCGTTCGCGTCAAGAAAATCAAAACCTTTGATGAACTGCTCGAGAGCCACGGTCACGGTCTGGGTTGTGAGATCTGTAAGCCGGCAGTGGGTTCCATCCTGGCCTCATTCTGGAATGACTATGTGCTGAAAGATGAGCACATCGGCCTGCAGGACACCAACGACATTTTCCTTGGCAACATGCAGAAGGATGGTACCTACTCCATCGTACCGCGTGTGGCCGGTGGTGAAATTACGCCGGAAAAACTGATCGTGCTGGGTGAGGTGGCAAAAGAGTACAACCTCTACACCAAGATCACCGGTGGCCAGCGTATCGACCTTTTCGGTGCCCAGCTGCACGAGCTGCCGCTGATCTGGAAAAAACTGGTGGATGCCGGGTTCGAAACCGGTCACGCCTACGGCAAGTCTGTGCGTACCGTGAAATCCTGTGTGGGCAGCACCTGGTGCCGCTACGGCGTCGACGACAGTGTCGGCTTTGCCATCGATATCGAAGACCGCTACAAGGGCCTGCGTTCGCCGCACAAACTCAAGTTTGCGGTTTCCGGTTGTACCCGTGAGTGTGCCGAGGCGCAGTGTAAGGATGTGGGTGTAATTGCCACCGAAAATGGCTGGAACCTCTACGTCTGCGGTAACGGCGGTATGCGTCCGCGTCACGCTGACCTGTTCGCTTCTGACCTGGACCGGGAGACCCTGATCAAGTATGTGGATCGCTTCCTGATGTTCTACGTGCGCACTGCCGATCGCCTGCAGCGTACCTCGGTGTGGCTGGAAAACCTGGAAGGTGGCCTGGAGTACCTGCGCGACGTGATCATCAACGACAAGCTGGGTATTGCCGCTGAGCTGGAAGCCGATATGGCCGCCAACATTGCCAACTACCAGTGCGAGTGGAAGACCACCGTGGAGAACCCTGAGCGACTCAAGCGCTTCAAGCACTTCATCAACTCCGATGAGGCGGACAACAGTCTGGCCTACGTGCTGGAGCGCGGTCAGCGTCGCCCGGCTACCAAGGAGGAGCGGGTGCAACTGGTGGAGCTGGTGGATTGAGTTGGCTTGTTACTGGCGACCATTGACGCAACTGCCTGAATCATAACCTTAACGAATAACCTGAACGGGGCGGTGAGCTGCCCCTTCATCGCGGAACCGGCCCGGCGTGGCCATCCGCAAGCGAACGGAGCTAACACATGAGCGACTGGATTACTGTGTGCACGGAAAGTGATCTGACCCCCAATACCGGCCTCTGCGCGCTGCTGGGCGGGGAGCAGGTGGCTATTTTTTACTGCGGTAAAACCCGCAAGCTGTTTGCGGTTTCCAACTACGACCCCATTGGTGAGGCCAACGTGCTGAGCCGCGGCATTATGGGTTCCATTGGTGAAGCGGTGGTGGTGGCATCACCGCTGTACAAGCAACATTTCAATCTCGAGACCGGTGAGTGTCTTGAGGATACCGAGCATAAACTGAAGACTTACCCGGTGCGCCTGCACGAGGGTGAGGTTCAGATGCAGGCCGCTTGACCTACTCGAGCATTTAAGTTGTTCTCTGCACTTTGGGGCGCCTTTGCGCCCCTTTTTTTGTCTTTCTTGCGGCTCCTGACAGAACCCCCTTGTCCGTAACGGGTTGCATGGTGCCTTGCCTGCTATTTCAATACTGACTCGCCACTCGCCACTCGCCACTCGCCACTCGCCACTCGCCACTCGCCACTCGCCACTCGCCACTCGCCACTCGCCACTCGCCACTCGCCACTCGCCACTCGCCACTCGCCACTCGCCACTCGCCACTGCCGAATGCTACTCTTGCTCTCCCGGAATTTACGGAGTTAGTGCCTCATGGCGTCGGTATTGAGCATCCCTGACCTCTCCCACATTATTCAGTTGGCGGTAGCACCGGTATTCCTGCTGGCGGGTATTGCGGGCTTCCTCAACGTGATGACCGGGCGCCTGGGGCGCATTGTGGATCGTTCGCGGGTACTGGAAGAGCGGTTGGACGATTGTCTCGAAGAGAAGATGGCGGAGCGCGCCGAGGCGGAACTGAAGTTACTGCAGCGCCGCATGGGCTTGAACAACTGGTCAATCGGTTTCTGTATCCTCTCCGGCCTGCTGATCTGTCTGCTGGTAACCACCCTGTTTGTAGGTGGTTACTGGGGTATCAATATTCGCGCCGGGATCGTACTGTTTTTCGTGCTGGCCATGATGTCACTGATTGTGGCCCTGGTGCTGTTCCTGAAAGAGACGCACCTGGCCATTCGTACATTGCGCCAGCACCGCGAGCACCGCAGCTGACCCCCTCCCTCCGGGATTTGAGTTTCAGGGGTGCGGTCCCAAGCCCCAACCTTTACTGAACCCGGTCGTCTTCAGGCTGGAACCTGGCAGTGGTTCGGGCTCAGGGTTTGTTCAGCGGGCAGGTATTCAGGCCCACCAGCTTATAAAGGGGGCAAAATCCCGCCACCCCGGTAATCAGTGGCACCAGCCCCACCAATCCCCACAGGCTTTGTGGTCCCACCACTGTCAGGCTGAGCAGGGCCAGGCCTGCAATAACGCGAATAATCCGGTCGGCGGTTCCTTCATTGGCTTTCATCATCTGTTCCTCGGTGGAGGCCCTGACAGGGCAGCGTGTTACCAGTGTAGGGCGCCGGTGAGCGGCGGCATTGATCTGTATCAGTTTTGACCGGGAAGCCATCGGCATAATCTGCCTCAGCGCCGGGTGGTGCGGCCGGCCAGTCGTCGTGCGGTGATTGCATTGGCGGGCGAAGTCTCTTTAGTATTGTGACCAGTTCCAATGACTGCTGCGCTGATGGAAACGGTAGCGCTGGTGTGCTGTCCAAGTCACCGGCGCGCGCAGTGTGCTCTCCTCTGTCGCGGAGGCCGGCCGATGGCTCAACAGGAGTTACATGTCAAAAAACTGGATAGAAATTAAAGACCTGCACTTCAGTCACGGCCCCAGGAAAATTCTCGAAGGTGTTGATGTCGCCATTCCCAGGGGCAAGGTGACCGCCATTATGGGCCCCAGTGGCTGTGGTAAAACCACCCTGTTGCGGCTCATCAGCAGCCAGTTGCGGCCCTCGTCCGGCACCATTCGGGTCGGCGGTGCCGAGATCAGCAGGCTGGAGCGGGGTGAGCTGTTCCGGCAGCGGCGGCGCATGGGCATGATGTTTCAGACCGGCGCCCTGTTTACCGATCTTTCCGTCTTTGAAAACGTCGCTTTCCCGTTGCGGGTACACACCGATCTGCCGGAGAGCATGATCCGGGATCTGGTGTTGATGAAACTGCATGCGGTCGGCTTGCGCGGTGCGCGGGACCTGATGCCGGCGGAGCTCTCCGGCGGCATGGCGCGGCGGGCCGCACTGGCCCGGGCCATTGTCCTCGACCCGGATCTGATCATGTACGACGAGCCCTTCACCGGCCAGGACCCCATCTTTGTCGGCCTGCTGCAGCATCTGATCCGCCGTATCAACCAGACCATGGGGTGTACCTGCATTATCGTATCCCACGATATCAAGGAGACCCTTTCCATCTCCGATTACATGTACGTGTTGGCGGACGGGCGCGTGATCGGGCATGGCGAGCCGGAAACTGTTATTAACAGCGATAACGAGCATGTGCGCCAGTTCCTGCAGGGGCTGCCCGACGGTCCTGTCCCTTTCCACTATCCGGCGATGGATTACCATCAGGATCTTCACCTGGGCGGAGGGCGTTGAATGCTGGATTACCTGCAGCGTCTTGGCCGCCAGGGTATGGACGTCGCCGCCGGCTTTGGCCGGGCGGGCATTCTCTTCTGGCAGGCACTCTGGGGCTGGCCTGACCTGCGAGCCGGCCCGGGTTTACTGTTGCGGCAACTCTATTTTGTCGGTGTCTATTCACTCATCATTATTGCGGTGTCCGGTGTCTTGATCGGCATGGTGCTGGCCCTGCAAGGCTATACCGTACTGGTGCGGTTTGGCGCCGAGGCGGCCCTGGGGCAGTTTGTGTCCCTGACCCTGCTGCGGGAGATGGGGCCGGTGGTGGCGGCGCTGCTGTTTGTGGGGCGTGCGGGCTCGGCGGTGACCGCCGAGATCGGCCTGATGAAGGCGACCGACCAGTTGGCGGCCATGGAGATGATCGGAGTCGATCCCCTTAAGCGGGTGATCCGGCCGCGCCTGTGGGCGGGTATTATCTCCATGCCGATATTGGCGCAGGTCTTTAACATGGTGGCCATCTGGGGAGCCGTGGCTGTGGGTGTAAGCTGGCTGGGCGTGGATGCCGGCTCCTTCTGGTCCAATATGCAGAATACGGTGGAGTTTCGGGAGGACGTACTCAACGGTGCCATTAAGGCCGTGGTGTTTGGCATAGTGGTGACCTGGATTGCGGTGTTCCAGGGGTACGATGCGGTGCCCACCTCTGAGGGAATCAGTACTGCCACCACCCGCACGGTGGTCTATTCCTCCCTGGCCGTGCTGGCCATGGATTTTCTGCTGACAGCAGTCATGTTCGGAGTAAAGTGAATGTACTCGCGCAAAATTGAAGTGGTGGTGGGAGCCTTTATCCTGCTGGGGATGGTGGCGCTGGCATTTCTCGCCATCCAGGTGAGTGGCCTGAGTGTGAAGTCCGCCGCCCGGGACACCTATCAGGTGACCGCCAAATTCAACAATGTCGGTGGCCTGACGCCCCGCGCCAAGGTGAGCATCGCCGGGGTGACGGTCGGGCAGGTGACTGCGATTCATCTCGACCCGTTGAGCGTGCGGGCAGAGGTGGTGATGGCGATCGACAATGACGTCGACTACCTGACCAGTGACAGTATCGCTGCCATCAAAACCGCCGGTGTGTTGGGTGAGCAGTACGTCAGCATTGCTGTGGGCGGTGCGCCCGAGGTGTTGGAGGATGGCAGTACCATTACCGATACCCAATCGGCACTGGTACTGGAGGATCTGGTGGGCAAGATATTAACCAGCATGGGGGGGGATAAATGATGGCAAACAATTGCAGGATCCGGTTTCTGATTGCACCGCTGTTGTTTCTCTGTCTGACGACGGCTGCCCGGGCTGCGGATATCGATCGCCAGGATCCGGTGGTGATGGTGCAGCAGGCCACCGAGTCGTTGTTGCAGCTGGCGCGCGACGCCCGCAGCTACGCCCCCGAAGAGAAATCCCGTTACTACCGGGAAGTCTCCGGGGTGCTGCACCCGGTGATCGACACGGAATATTTTGCCCGTGGTGTGATGGCCACCTACGCCAGTGCGCGGGTGTACAAATCCCTCGGCACTGATGCGGAGCGGGAGGCGTTCAAGGGCAGGGTCAGCCGTTTTGCCGATACCATGGAGCGGGTGTTGATCGAGACCTACGCCGATGTGCTGCTCACCTTTGAGGGCGAGCGTATTGATGTAGTACTGGTGCCGGGTGACGACATCAGTACCGGCAAGGCGCGGGTGCAGCAGACCATCTATACCAAAGAGGGCAACGCCTACGTGGTGCAGTACAGCGCCTACCGCAATAAGGCTGGCGAGTGGCAGATATACAATGTGGTGGTGGAAGGGGTCAATATGGGGGCGACCTACCGTTCCCAGTTTGCCGATGCGGTGGAGCGCAACGGCGGCAACGTCGACTATGTGGTGGATAACTGGCAGTCGCTGATGGGGCAGGCGGCCCGCAGTAAGCCGGGCAGCGAGGCTTCACAGCAGGACAGTGCAGGGCAGGGCGGTTGATGAATGCCACCGCCAGTCTCGACGTCAGCGCCGACACCCTTTACGTGCAGGGTGTGGTGGACTTCAGCTCTGTGGTGGCGCTGCTGCACAGCGGTAACGACTGGTTGCGGCAGCGGGCGCCCGCCAGTTGCCAGCTGGACTTTTCCCGTATTGTCTCCTGCAACAGTGCCGCAACAACTCTGCTGTTAAGCTGGCTGCGCACGGCGGATGCCGCTGGCAAGCAGGTGCGGGTAACCGGAGTGCCGGAGCGGCTGCGCTCGCTGATGGATCTGGGTGGGTTGCAGGATTTGCTGTCCGCAGATGACCATCCCAACTGACTCTGTATCAACAGAGCCGCCGACTTCAGATTGCCTGCCCATTCCGCCTCCGCTTGCAGTAAGATGCACTTCCGCACGGCAGTAAACTGGAGACCAACGGATGCGCAAAACCAAAATTATCTGCACCATCGGACCGGCAACCGAAAGTTACGAGATGCTGGAAAAGCTGGCGCAGGCGGGCATGAATGTGGCCCGTCTCAACATGTCCCACGGCAGCCACGAGGCGCACGCCGAAGTTATCAAACGCATCCAGACCCTCAATACCCGCCTCGATTACCCGGTGGCCATCCTGCTGGATACCCAGGGGCCGGAAATTCGCACCGGTGAGCGCGACAGCAGCCTCGACCTGAAAGCCGGCGATGTGATTTCGGTGGTGGCCCGTGGTGCCGAGGATGTTGAAGAACACTCGTTGATGGTCAACTACGAAAACCTCATTGAAGACATGCAGGTGGGCGATAAGCTGACCGTGGACAACGGCCTGATCAACCTGGAGATCCTGGAGAAGGATCACCGTGTCATGCGCTGCAAGGTGGTGGATGGTGGCGTGCTGAAGAGCAAGCGTCATGTGAACCTGCCGGGCATCCGGGTAAACCTGCCGGCGATTACCGAGAAGGACCGCGCCGACATCGCCTTCGGCCTGGATATGGATGTGGACTTCATTGCCCTGTCGTTTGTGCGCGAGGCCCAGGATATCGAGCAGCTGCATGAACTGCTGGGCAGCAAGCGTGACAAGGTGAAGGTGATCGCCAAGATCGAGGACCAGGAGGGTGTGCGCAATATTGATGACATCATCGACAAGGCTGATGGCATTATGGTGGCGCGAGGTGACCTGGGTGTGGAGGTGGACTTCTGGGAGTTGCCCAATATCCAGCGCCGTATCGTGCGCAAGTGCGCCATGCAGGGCAAGCGGGTGATTGTGGCGACGCACCTGCTGGAGTCGATGATTGAAAACCCCATGCCCACCCGCGCCGAAGTGACCGATGTCGCCAATGCTGTCTATGAAGAGGCGGACGCGGTTATGCTCTCTGGCGAGACCACCGTGGGTAAATACCCTATCAAGTGTGTCGAGAATATGGCACGTATTGCCGCCAGTATCGAGCGTCATCGCGGCCTGGGTTTCACCGACGGCCTGCTGAAGATCCATCCCAAGCAGAATCTGGCGGCCAGTGCGGTGCATTTGGCGGATTCGCTGGGGGTGAAGGCCATTGTGGTGATTACCCGTCGTGGCCGCATGGCCAACTACGTCACCAACTGTCACCCGGTGACCCCCAGCATTCACGCCTTTACCAACGATGGCCGCACCCGCCGCCAGTTGGCGCTGAACCGCAATGTTTACGCCCACAAGCTATCCTTCAGTCGTGACCCGGAAAAAACCCTCAGCAAGGCCTTTGCGGCGTTGCTGGAGCAGCCCGGTTTCCACGAGGGGGATCAGGTGGTGGTGATCTCTGACGCACTGGGTGTTTCCGGCAGCGGCGTGGATGCCATTCAGGTGCGGGAGCTGTGTCACGACACAGACTGAGAGGGTACGGCGCCCGACCAGCGGTTCCCGCCATCAGGCGGAAACGGGCCCTGACAGAACATGAACGCCCGGCCCCGCAGCCGGGCGAATTGTAACCAGAACCTGGTAAGAAGTTGCTGAACACGGAGGATCGGCTGTGCATCTCAATCAGCTGGAAAGGCAATTACCGTCCCTGAAATCCCTCACTGCCGGCCTCGACCGGTTGGTGCAGGGGCATCTTTGGGTGAAGGTGCTGATCGGCCTTGGCCTGGGTGTGCTCACCGGTGTGCTGCTGGGGCCGGACCTGGCTCTGGTATCGCAGGAGACCGCCATGGTGGTGGCTAACTGGCTGGCCCTGCCGGGCAAGCTGTTTCTGGGTCTGGTGCAGATGATCGTAGTGCCGCTGGTCTTCGCCTCCATCGTGCGCGGACTGACCGCCTCCTCGGACATCAACCTGCTGAAGCAGATGGGGCTGCGCAGCGGTCTCTTCTTCCTGGCGATGACGGTACTGGCCTCCCTTATCGGCTTGACCCTGGCCGGCCTGATCAATCCCGGCCACTACGTCGATCGGGAGGCCATGCAGCATCTGGTGGACCAGGAGGCGGTGGCGGCGGATGTGGCCGCGTTTGCCTTGCCCTCCCTGGGGGAGGTGCCGACCCGGTTGATGGGGCTGCTGCCTGCCAACCCCCTGCAGTCCATGGTTAATGGCGAGATGCTGCAGGTGATTCTCTTTGCCGTGATCGTGGGTATTGCCCTGATCTCCATGGACACCGCCAAGAGCGGGCCGATTTTCAGCCTGGTGGTGGCGGTACAGGAGCTGTGCATGAAGGTGGTCTCCTGGGCCATGAAGCTGGCACCCTACGCGGTATTTGGCCTGGTGGCCCGGCTGACGGCGATGGTGGGGCTGGATATTCTTGCCGGCATGCTGGTGTACATGGTCACCGTGGTGCTGGGTCTGCTGATACTGGCCATGATCTATCTGCTGATGGTCAGGTTGCTGAGCGGAATGACGGCCCGGGTGTTCCTGCAGGAGACCCGCGAATTACTGTTGCTGGCCTTCTCGACCTCCAGTTCGGCGGCGGTAATGCCACTCTCGTTGCAGACGGCGGAGAGTCGCCTGAAGGTGCCGGAGCAGGTCACCAAGTTTGTGATTCCCCTGGGGGCTACGGTGAATATGACCGGCACCGCACTCTATCAGGGGGTGGCAGTGGTGTTTCTGTCGCAGGTGTTTGCGGTGGACCTGGATATCATGAGCCTGGTGCTGGTGGTGTTTATGAGTGTGGCGGCGGCAGTGGGATCACCCGCGACACCCGGTGCTGGCATTGTCATCCTGGCCATGATCCTGGAGTCGGTGGGCATACCGTCGGTGGGTGTGGCGCTGCTGCTTGGCGTCGATCGCATCCTCGATATGGTGCGTACGGTGGTCAATGTGATGGGTGACCTGTGCGCCTGCCTGTTGTTGCGCAATGTGAGGCTGAAAGTTCCGGCGGTGAGGCCGGTCCCCACTGAATAGCGGCTCTGTGCTGGGTCATTATGGTGCATAATGCAGGTGTAGCCTGAACGGCTTGATTCCCGATTAATCTGTTTTCGCTGATTTTGTGTGTTCAAGTGGTGCATGGCTGCACTCTATCTGTGCCTTATTTCGTTGTGGTTGGTGGCGGATTTTCATAACTTATTGATAATTAAAGCTATTGTTTATTGGCATGATCTCTGCTTTGTGGGCGTCAGGCGTGACGTAAACTGGAGATTGGCGTTATGAGTTCAGCAGAGAAGTTCAACCTGTTCTCGTTCACCGGCAAGATGAAAATACTTCATCTCAGCTGGATGGCATTTTTTATTACCTTCGTGGTGTGGTTTAACGCTGCACCGTTATTACAGTCCATCAAGGTTTCCCTGGGGCTGACCACGGCCGAGATCAAAACCCTGCTGATCCTCAACGTGGCTTTCACCATCCCGGCGCGGGTGCTGATCGGTATGCTGACCGACAAGTACGGTCCGCGGCTGGTCTATTCCGCTCTACTGGCGGTCTGTTCCATTCCCTGTTTTATGTTCGCGGTGGCGGATAACTTTGTGCAGGCGGCCATCGCCCGCTTTGCCCTCGGTTTTATTGGCGCGGGCTTTGTGATCGGCATTCGCCTGGTGTCCGAGTGGTTCCCCCACAATGAGCTGGGCACTGCGGAGGGCGTCTACGGGGGTTGGGGTAATTTTGGTTCCGCAGCGGCGGCCTTTACCCTGCCAACCGTGGCGCTGCTGTTCGGTGGCGACGACGGCTGGCGCTATGCGATCGGTATCACCGGTGTGATGAGCCTGTTGTTCGCGTTTGTCTTCTACAACTCTGTCTCTGATACTCCCAAGGGTTCTACCTATTTCCGCCCCAAGAACCTGGGTGCGATGGAAGTAACCTCCAAAGGCGACTTCTTCTTCCTGCTGGTCATGAAAGTGCCAATGTATGCGGCGCTGGCACTGCTGGCCTGGAAACTCTCGCCTGCCGGCGTAAAACTGCTGAGTGATGGGGTGGTGAACGCCATCTACATTGGTCTGACTTGCCTATACATCTACGACCTCTCCCACGTGTGGCGGGTGAACAAGAACATTTTCAAGGAACCGGTGCCAGAGATTCAGCGCTACAGCTTCAAGCAGGTGGCGGTATTGAATATCCTCTACTTCGCTACCTTTGGCTCCGAGTTGGCGGTGGTATCTATGCTGCCACTTTTCTTTTCCGAGACCTTCGAGTTGACCCCGGTGATGGCAGGTATGGTGGCCTCCGCCTACGCGTTTATGAACCTCATGTCCCGTCCCGGCGGTGGCTGGCTGTCCGACAAGTTCGGGCGCAAGCCAACCCTGCTGATCCTCACTGCAGGCCTGGCGGTGGGTTACTTTATGATGGGGCAGGTGGACAGCTCCTGGCCGCTGTGGCTGGCGGTATTTGCAGCCATGGCCTGTTCGTTCTTCGTGCAGTCCGGTGAGGGTGCCGTGTTTGCGGTGGTGCCTTTGATCAAGCGCCGTCTCACTGGCCAGATTGCGGGCATGACCGGCGCCTATGGTAACGTCGGTGCGGTGGTGTACCTGACGGTGCTGTCGCTGGTGGATTACAGTACCTTCTTCTACGTGATCGCCGGTACGGCAGTGGTGGGTTTTGTTACCCTGCTGTTTATGGAAGAGCCTTCCGGGCAGATTGCAGAAGTGAACGAAGATGGTACCGTTGCCCTGATTGATGTGGCGAAAGCCTGAGTCCGGACATGGCTGCACAGCGTAACTGTGCAGCAGGTTTTTGCGGGGCGGCCATCACTGATGGCCGCTTCTGTTTTTGGCAGAACAGTTTTGAGTGGACAGCTGCATGACGATGGGGCAGGCAGTGGCGCCGGCGAAGGCGCTGCGGGCAGAAGTGGGTGGTTTCACCAGTGCGGGTCCCAAGGCGCGAAACGAAGACGCCTTTGCAGCCAAGCTGCCGGTGAGCTCTTCTGTTGTCACCTACAAGGGGATTGTGGCCTGTATTGCCGACGGTGTGAGCTGCAGTGAGCGTGCACAGCAGGCCAGTATTACCAGCGTCACCCAGTTTATTGAGGATTACTACAGCACGCCGGACAGCTGGAGTGTGCGAAAATCCGCCGCCCGGGTGCTGACCTCTCTCAACAGTTGGCTCTATTACCATGGCCAGCAAGGATCGCAGCGCCATAATGGCCTGGTCACCACTTTTTCTGCTGCGGTGCTGAAGTCCAACACCCTGCATCTGTTGCACGCCGGTGACAGTCGCATCTGGTGTTTGCGGGACGGTCAGCTGCAGCTGTTGACTCGTGATCACGCGCACGCCAACCAGGGTGGCAAGAGTTTTATTACCCGGGCGCTGGGCATGGACAGTCACCTGGAGGTGGATTACTCCACGGAATTACTTGAGGTGGATGATCTGCTGCTTTTCACCACCGATGGTGTGCATGAGTTTCTCTCCCCCGATACCCTGCAGGGACTGCTGCAGTCACCCTGTGATTCGCTGGAGCAGCTGGCGCAGCACATTGTCGAGCAGGCGTTGGCAGCAGGCAGCGATGACAATCTCACCTGTCTGCTGTTGCGGGTCCGTGATCTGCCGCAGGCGGATGTGGATGAGGTCCATCGTCAGCTCACCGAACTGGTGATCCCACCGGTGATGGAGGTGGGCAATCGCATTGACGAGTTTGAAGTGCTGCGAGTGCTCTACAGCGGCACTCGCAGTCATCTCTATCTGGTGAAATCCAACCGTACCGGACGGCGTTTTGTGCTCAAGGCGCCGTCTGCCAATTTTGCCGAAGACCCCCAGTATCTCGAAGGCTTTATCCGCGAGCAGTGGGTGGGGCGCCGGCTCGACAGTCCGCGCGTCATGAAGATTCATGAGCGCCCGGCGGACTCCCGCTTTCTCTACCACCTGTGTGATTTTATCGAGGGGCAGACCCTGCGCCAGTGGATGATTGATCATCCGCAACCGGCCTTTGAAACGGTGCGCAATATCGCCGATTCCATTGTTCGTGGTGTGCGCGTGTTCCAGCGTATGGGGATGGTGCATCGCGACCTGAAGCCGGAGAACATCATGCTGACACCGCAGGGTGAAGTGGTGATTCTCGATTTTGGTACAGTCAAGGTGGATGGGCTGGAGGAGATTGCCAGCCCGCTGGAGGATGACGTGCCGGTCGGGTCAGTCGACTACATCGCACCGGAATACCTGCGTGGTGAAGCCGGTGTGCATCAGTCCGATATCTTCTCGATTGGTGTCATGGTGTATGAAATGCTTACCGGTCATCTGCCGTACCGCACATCGGCCGCGCAGCAGCGCAACCCGCAGCGTTATCAGGACTGGACTTATCTGTCGGCGCGCAGTTTTCGTGCCGACCTGCCGGAGTGGATGGACCTGGCGCTGGAGAAGGCCTGTGCGGCGTCATTGTCCGGACGTTACAGTGTGATGTCCGAGTTTATGGCGGACCTGAAAACACCCAATTCCGCACTGTTGCAGTCCCGTCATGCAGCGCCGCTGATGCAGCGCAACCCGGTGCTCTTCTGGCAGTGGGTGGCCGGCCTGCTGCTGGCAGTGGTGCTGCTGGAAGCCTGGTGGATACTGCGCTGACCTTGTCAGGGGCGGTGTGGTTGTGAGGGCTGCCCGGCAAATTCCTCCGGGGTGTTGAGGTTGATAAACGGGTCCTCTGCCAGATCATCGAATGCCACCAGCGTGTGGGGCGTAGCGTCCAGAAAACGCAGCATGCGGCGTTCCCCACCCTCCAGATAGCGTCGCAGCTGCGGTGCCACAGAGCAGTGCCAGAGGCTGCAGGTGGGGTGCGGGCGCTGTTTATACACCGGCACCACGACGCTGCGGCCCGCCTCCCGGCCCATGATCAGGCGCGCCAGCAGATCCGTCGGTGCGCCGGGGGTGTCCACTGCGCAACTCAGCAGCCACTCATCCGTGGCGTGTTTCTGCAACCACTCCAGCCCGGTCAGTACGCCACCCAGCGGGCCGGCATCAGCGATACTGTCACGCAATTGCGGAATTGTCTCAGGCAGCCTGTCGATGGTGGTATTGGTGCTGATCAGCACCCGCTGACACTGGTCTTGCAGCACTCCCAGGAGATGGTCCACCAGCCGTACCTTGCCCCACGCCAGCAGCGCTTTATTGCTGCCCATACGACGCGATTGACCGCCGGCCAGCAGCAGGGCAGTGGTGTTGTGCGGTGATGGGGGATTGGCTGGGAAGGTCATGGCTGTGGTCATTCTGTACTCAGCGGTCATTTAACCACGCCTGATTTTGGTGGGGAATAGGAGTACAATTTTCCGCAGTTTTTACTTTCCTGACGGTGGTCAGCCCATGATGGATCTGGAACAAATTCGCCGCGATTATCTGCAGGGCGGCCTGCGCCGCAACGATCTGGCAGATTGCCCGATCCGGCAATTCGAAACCTGGTTGCAGCAGGCCATTGCCGCAGGCCTGCCGGATCCGACGGCGATGACGGTGGCGACGGTCGCGCCGGATGGTCAGCCCAGCCAGCGTATCGTATTGCTGAAACATGTCGATACGGCGGGCTTTGTGTTTTTCACCAATTACGGCAGTCACAAGGCCAAAGACCTGGAGCAGAATCCGCTGATCAGCCTGCACTTTCCCTGGCACCCGCTGGAGCGGCAGGTCAAGATCTGTGGCCGGGCGCAGAAGGTGAGTACCGCTGAGTCGCTGAAGTATTTTACCTCGCGCCCGAAAGAGAGCCAGCTGGCGGCCTGGGCTTCGGCGCAGAGCCGGCCTATTTCGTCGCGGCAGTTGCTGCTGCAACAGTTCAACGTCATGAAAGAGAAATTCAGCCACGGCCAGATTCCGCTGCCGGATTTCTGGGGCGGTTTTCGCGTGGTACCCAGTACCATCGAGTTCTGGCAGGGGGGCTCTAGTCGCCTGCACGACCGTTTTCAATACACGCGCGCGGGTGATGGCTGGACGATTGAGCGGCTGGCGCCCTGAGGGGTGCGGCGGCCGCATTAAGGAGCAATTGTATGCGTTATGTGACCATGAACGGCACCGGTGGTCCGGAGGTCCTGCAGCTGGATGAGATGGCCGCGCCACAGCCGGGCGCCGATGAAGTGGTGATCCGGGTCGCCTGTGCCGGTGTCAACCGTCCGGATGTGTTGCAGCGGCAGGGCGGCTATCCGCCCCCGCCCGGCGCCTCGCCGGTATTGGGGCTGGAAGTGTCTGGCCAGGTCTGTGCCGTGGGTTCAGGCGTGACGGCATTCAGTATTGGCGACACCGTGTGTGCGCTCACCAATGGCGGTGGCTATGCCGAGCAGGTGGCAGTGGCCGCCAGCCAGTGCCTGCCGGTTCCCGCAGGCCTGTCGTTACAGCAGGCGGCTGCCATTCCCGAGACGTTCTTTACCGTGTGGAGCAATGTGTTCGGGCGCGGCCGGCTGCAGTCCGGCGAAACCCTGCTCATACACGGGGGTGCCAGTGGCATTGGTACCACCGCCATCCAGATGGCCAGGGTGATGGGGGCCAGGGTAATCGTAACCGCCAGTTCCCAGGCGAAATGCGATGCCTGCAGTGAGCTGGGCGCAGATCTCGCAATCAACTACAACACCCTCGACTTTGTCGAAGAGGTGAAGGTGTTTACCGATGGCCACGGCGCAGATGTCATACTGGATATGGTGGGTGGGGATTACATCGCCCGCAATCTGAAAGCGGCAGCGGTGGAGGGTCGCATCATCAATATCGCCTACCTGCGTGGCTCCAAAGTGGAGATTAACCTGATGCCGGTGATGCTGAAGCGGCTGACGCTCACCGGCTCTACCTTGCGTTCACAGTCCCTGCAGGCGAAGGCCGCTATTGCCGCCGAACTGCGGCAACAGATCTGGCCGAAGCTGGCTGCGGGCGAGCTGGCGCCCTGTATGGCGGGTGTCTTTCCCCTTGAGCGGGTGGCTGATGCCCACCGCCTGATGGAAAGCCACGACCTGATTGGTAAGCTGGTGCTGGAGATGCCCGGCGCCGTTTGATTGGCTGGCAAAACCTTTGCAGGTTTTTCCTGTTTACAGCACGGTTAGCGTGGGGTGAACCGTTTTGGAAGAGCACGCCGGACCGTTTTGGCGCACAGCACCTGCCCAGTGGGTCGAGTCTGTGCGTCGGGTTTTCACTCAGAGTGAGGCATTCCCGGCCGGCAGACTCGACGCTGGCAGCGGTGGCTACTCCCGAATTCACAGCAAATATCAGACAGTGAGGTCAGACCATGGAACAACGTGAAGTAGTTGTACTGAGCGGTGTACGCACCGCCGTAGGCACCTTTGGTGGCAGTCTCAAGGATATCCCGCCGACGGACCTGGCCGGGCTGGTGGTGAAGGAGGCGCTGGAGCGCGCCGGTGTCAGCGGCAGTGACATTGGCCATGTGGTGATGGGTAATGTGACCCACTCCGACCGTCGTGACATGTACATGAGTCGCGTCGCGGGACTCAAGGGCGGCGTACCGGAATCCACACCGGCGCTGACGGTGAATCGTCTCTGCGGTTCCGGTCTGCAGGCCATTATCTCGGCGGCACAATTTATTTTGCTGGGCGATGCCGATGCTGCAGTGGCCGGGGGTGCCGAGTCCATGAGTCGCGTGCCTTACTGGTTGCCGGCGGCCCGCTGGGGCGCGCGCATGGGCGATGGTGCCATGGTGGACGCCATGACCGCCGCGCTGACCTGTCCCATGGGCGATACCCATATGGGCATCACCGCCGAGAATGTGGCAGAAAAGTGGGGCATCTCCCGCGAAGAGCAGGATCAGTTGGCTGCCACCAGTCATAACCGTGCCCAGAATGCCATTGAGCAGCACTATTTTGAGAGCCAGATTTTGCCGGTTGAGGTTAAAACCCGTCGCGGCATGGTGAAGTTTGAGGTGGATGAACATGTCCGCTTCGATGCGACAGCGGAAGATATGGCGAGCTTGCGCCCGGTCTTCAAAAAGGATGGCTCGGTGACGGCAGGCAACGCGTCCGGCCTGAACGATGCGGCCGCAGCCCTGGTGCTGATGGAGTCATCGGTGGCTGCCGCCCGGGGTCTCAAGCCCATCGCCAAATTAAAGGGCTATGCGTTTGCCGGCGTGGAACCCAAATACATGGGCATCGGTCCGGTACCAGCGGTAAAGACCTTGCTGGACAAGGCGGGATTGACGGTTGCGGATATCGATACCTGGGAAGTGAACGAAGCGTTTGCCGCGCAGGCGCTGGCGGTGGCCAAGGACCTGCAGATTCCGGCGGACAAACTCAACCCTAATGGCTCGGGGATTTCACTCGGCCATCCCATCGGTGCCACCGGTGCCATTATCAGCATCAAGGCGCTCTACGAGCTGCAGCGTATCGGTGGTCGTTACGCGGTGGTGACTATGTGTATTGGCGGTGGCCAGGGGATTGCCGCGCTGTTTGAGAGCGTTGCCTGACGGAATAGTCCGGCGCTGCTGCAGAGGCTGCCTGCGCCGCGATAACACTTTGGGGGGCGATGTTAGTGGCTCCGGGAGAGGGGTGAGCGGTGGTCCGGGTTAATGTAAAACGCAGGCGCGCAGATGTTTGCGTGCAACCGGAGCCGGTCCGCAGTCAGTATTTGCTGTTCAGAGGTGTGCGCAACCACCCGGCGCGGAAACGCCGGGTGGTTGGTGATCAGGTTTGAACGTTATTTTATGGCAACGACGTTCTCTGCCTGTGGGCCTTTTTTGCCTTCAGTGATGTTGAAAGCGACTTTCTGACCTTCGGCCAGGGTTTTGAACCCGTCGGACTGAATCGCGCTGAAGTGGACGAAAACATCGGGGCCGGATTCCTGGGCAATAAATCCAAATCCCTTGGCTTCGTTAAACCATTTCACTTGTCCGGTGTGTGTTGTTGCCATAACTTAACTCTCGAATGTAGCTATCAAGAATCCTGCAGCGAGCCGCAGGGGTAAAACCAGGAAAACCGGGTGGAAATCAGAAGAGCGAGACAAGAAGGTGCCGAACGGCGCTGCAGGAGGTCGTGTTTTAACGGGGATGTCAGACGACCACTGCAAAAAGAGCCGGAGAACCTGCGGGCAGATGCTTCGGTCTTGCGTGTCGCTGATCGGTGCTTCTTTAACACAGCTAGCATAGATAACGGCGCAGCTTTTCTTACCAACCAAACTTTCTGGGAGAAGATTTCACGAGAACTGATTTTGTTAGTAGCAGAATTGCCAATCACAAAACCAAAAATTCTCCCGAAAGATCGTAGCAAGAGAAATATGGATTTGCCTAGTTAGAAAGTGATCAGTTTTTAGCACGTTTTGTTCGATTAAAAACGGTGCTAAAACGACTAATTTATAATGAAGCGCTATATAGCGCTGCACGAACACCGTTGGAGGTAGAAAACCCATGCAGCAGGCGGTGGAAAAAAGCTGTGTTGTCCTGATTGGTATGCCTGGTGCCGGCAAGAGTACGTTGGGTGTAATGCTGGCCAAGACCCTGGCCAAGGACTTTGTCGACACTGATCTTCTGATTCAGAATCGGGCCGGCAAAACCCTGCAGGCCATTCTCGATGAAGAGGGTTATCTGGTACTGCGGCAGCTGGAGGCAGAGACTCTGCTGTCACACCAGTTTCACAATCAGGTGGTTGCGACCGGCGGCAGCGCTGTCTACAGCGAAGAGGCCATGGAGCATTTGGCACGTACCGGAGTGCTGGTGTACCTGCAGGTGCCTATTGAGGAGCTGCGCCGTCGTATCACTGACTACGAGACCCGTGGTATTGCCGCAGTACCCGGTCAGCCATTTGCCGAGCTGTTTGCCGAGCGGCAGCGGCTCTATCAACGCTGCGCCGATATTACTGTTGCCGTAGGGGACTGCTCACAGCAGGAGGCCCTGCAGCGAGTGCTGGCAGAGCTGCAGGGCCTGCCCGGGTAATCAGTTATTGCGGCTGGCGGATTCCAGCGGCAGGGCGGTGGTGTACTTGACCTGCTTCAGCGCAAAGGTGGAATTGATGGAGGCGACGTTGGGCAGGTGCACCAGCGTCTGCTTCAGCAGCTGCTCATAGTGATCAACACTCTCCACAACCACACGCAGCATGTAGTCCTTGTCGCCGGTGGTGGAGTAGCACTCGACGATTTCACGGACCTCCTGCACCGCCGTCTCAAAGGCGTTGAGGGAGGTTTCATCGTGACTCTTGATGGTCAGGTAGGCATGTACGGTCACGCCCAGGCGTAACATCTTGGCATCCAGCAGGGTGACTTTGCCGCGGATAAACCCGTCACTTTCGAGTCGTTTGATCCGCCTCCAGCAGGGGGTATGGGACAGGCCGACCAGGTCCCCCAGTTCGTTCATGGAGTAGTCGGCGTTCTCCTGCAATGCGCGCAGGATCTTGATATCAAAATCATCCAGCTGGTGGGTGTCAGCCATGAGATGCCTCTTATTGTCTGGTGAGCTGACCGTGCGAGCCGGCCCTGGCAGAGTCTGAGTATAGAAGGAGTTGTGTCTGCCGCCATCGGCTGGCAGTAAGCGAACTCTGCTGCAGCTTAGTATAGACGCTGTCCGGTAAAGTATCCCCGAGATCTTATCTGCTGGAGGACAGGGCTTTATCCGGCGTTATGTTTGGCGATGGCGGCGGGTTCCCGTGAGACCCATTTGTATGGTGGGGCGGGCAGCGGAAGGTGGAGGGATGGTGTAAGATACGCGGCCTCGACGCCAGGAGCTTGCCGGCGCCTTTCCTTCAGTCTCGCAGAGAACTTGCTATGTTATTTGACGTGTTTCAGGCCCTGCCTGCCGACCCGATTCTGGGACTCTCTCTCGCCTACCAACAGGATACCAACCCGCACAAGGTGGATCTGGGTGTGGGGGTCTATAAGGATGAGGAGGGCCGCACGCCGGTGCTGGAGAGCGTGCGTACCGCCCAGCTGCGACTGCACGAGGCGGAAGAGACCAAGAGTTATCAGGGGCCGGCGGGCAACGTGCAGTTCAATGCCCTGTTGCAGGCGCTGATCTTTGGCGCCGACAGTCCGCAGCAAGCCCGTATCCGAACCCTGCAGACCCCCGGTGGTTGTGGTGCCTTGCGGGTGGCCGCGGAACTGATTGTGAAAGCCAGCCCCGATGCCACCATCTGGGTCAGTGATCCCACCTGGGCCAACCACATTCCGTTGCTGGGCAGCGCCGGTCTCAGGATTCGCACCTACCCCTATTACGACCCCGACACCAAAGGCCTTAAGCGCGATGCGATGATGGCCGCCCTGGCGCAGGTGCCGGCGGGTGACCTGGTGTTGCTGCACGGCTGCTGTCACAACCCCTGCGGTGCCGATCTCAGCCACGACGACTGGCAGCAGATCGCCGATATGGCCAACCGCCAGGGGTTCACTCCCTTTGTTGACCTGGCGTATCAGGGCTTTGGCGATGGCCTGGACGAGGATGCCTACGGTGTGCGCTTGCTGGCGGCACAGGTGCCGGAGCTGCTGGTGGCCAACTCATGCTCGAAAAACTTTGCTCTCTACCGCGAGCGTACCGGCGCCATTGCCGTGATGGGCGCCAACGAAACCCAGGCGCAAAACACCTTCACCCATTTGCAGAGTATCGCCCGTGGTATCTATTCCATGCCACCGGCTCATGGCGCGTCACTGGTGGAGATGATTTTGTCAGATGCCGGCCTGCGTCCGCAGTGGCAGCAGGAGGTAAAGGCGATGCGCGAGCGTATTCACAGCCTGCGTCACCAGCTGGCTGATGCCCTGCGCCCTTACGGCGATTTCGATTTTATTCCACAGCAGCGCGGCATGTTCTCTTTCCTTGGGCTGAGCGAAGCCCAGGTGCAGCGGCTGCAGCGGGAGTTCAGCGTCTATATGGTGGGCTCCAGCCGCGTTAACCTGGCCGGTATCAATGCCGCCAACCTGCCGTACCTGGCGGAGTCCATCGGCAAGGTCGTGTAAGAAGGTCTACTGCCAGCGATCGGCGGCCTGCTGATCGCTATCGCGGGCATCCACCCAGCGCTGGCCGCTGTCGGTCTGCTCCCGTTTCCAGAAGGGGGCTTTGGTTTTGAGAAAGTCCATGACGAATTCGCAGGCGGCGAAGGCTTCGCCGCGATGGATGCTGGAAACCCCGACAAACACAATCTGATCCGACGGCAGCAGCTCTCCCACCCGGTGCAGGATAACAATGCGTTGCAGCTGCCAGCGTTCGCTGGCCTGCCGGGCAATATCCTGCAGCACCTTTTCGGTCATGCCGGGGTAGTGCTCCAGAAACATGGAGCGCACTTCACTGGCCTGGTTGAAGTCTCGCATCAGTCCCACAAAACTGCAGATGGCGCCGATGGCGGGGCTGTCGGCCCGCAGGCGCTGGTACAGCTCCGCCTGGGAGAAATCGGCGCTCTGTACCATCACCTCAACCTGGCAGATTTCACTCTGGCTCATATCAACCTCCGGTTACCGGGGGGAAGAAAGCAATCTCTTCCCCTCCGTGCAAAGGGGTGTCCCAGTCGGCAATACCCTGGTTGACCGCGGCAAAGATGCCCTCTGCCCGCAGCGACTTGCGCCACTGGGGGCCACGTTCACAGAGCTGGTCGCGCAGGGCGCCCAGAGTGCGGATAGCGGGGGTGAACTCCAGCTGTTCCTCGCCCAGGCCGAGTTCGTCCCGCAGGCGGGCGAAGTAGAGGATCGTCAGGTTCATGCCGGCGTACTCCCGTCCGCCTGCCAGTGACCGGATTTACCACCGATCTTTTCCAGCAGCCGCAGGTCGCCGATCACCATGCCCTTATCGACGGCTTTGCACATATCGTAGAGGGTGAGGGCAGCGACAGAGACGGCGGTCAGTGCCTCCATCTCCACCCCGGTTTGGCCACTGAGCTTGCAGGTGGCTTCGATGCGGACACGGTGGTGTTCGGGCTGGGGCTCCAGTTCCACCTTAATACCGCTCAGCATCAGGGGGTGGCAGAGGGGAATAAGGTCGGAACACTTCTTGGCGGCCTGGATACCGGCGATACGGGCTACCGCCAGTACATCGCCTTTCTTGTGGCCACCCTCAAGGATCAGCTGCAGCGTTGCAGGTTGCATGGTGACGAAGCCTTCAGCGGTGGCTTCGCGCTGGCTGGGGAGCTTTTGGCCCACATCCACCATATGGGCCTGGCCCTGATCGTCCAGATGGGTAAGTTTGCTCATAGGTAACCGCACGGTCTGAATGAGCGGCCATCATAGCCCATGCCCTGTTGCAATTCGAGGTAAGGGCCGGGCTATGGGGCGTGTTCAGAGAATGCGCGAGTAGCTCACCGGCTGCGGCGCCTTGAGGTAGGCGTCGAAGGCCATACAGATACGGCGGATCAGCAGGCGCCCCTCACTACAGACCTTCAGGCCCTGCTCATGGAGGGTGATAAGGCCGTCCTCGGCCAGAGGCTCCAGCTCCTGCAGGGCCGTGGCGAAATAGTCACGGAAGCGGATGCCATGGGCGTGCTCAAAGGGGCGGAAATCCAGTTCAAAGTGACAGATCAGCTGGTTGATCACCGCCTGGCGCAGCAGGTCGTCGTCGGTCAGGGTCAGCCCCTTGAACGAGGGCGCGCGGCCGGCGTCCAGGGCGGCGGTGTAGCTGGGGATATCCTTGTAGTTCTGCACAAAGATGGAGTCGATGGCGCTGATGGAGGAGATGCCAAAGGCCAGCAGGTCGCAGTTGCCGTGGGTGGCGTAGCCCTGGAAGTTGCGCTGCAGCAGCCCCTGCTCCTGGGCGATGGCCAGCGGGTCGTCCGGTTTGGCGAAGTGGTCCATACCGATATAGACGTAGCCGGCGGCCTGCAGGCGCTCGATGGCGTGGCGCAGGATATTGAGCTTCACCTGTGGCTCCGGCAGCGCCGAGGCGTCCATCTGCTTCTGGCTCTTGAACAGGTGGGGCAGGTGGGCGTAGTTGAACAGTGACAGCCGCTGTGGCCCCAGTTCGATCACCTGTTCCAGGGTGGCGGCCACGGTCTCTTCGGTCTGGTGCGGCAGGCCGTAGATCAGGTCCATGCTCAGGGAGTGAAAACCCTCGGCGCGGGCGCGCTCGCTCAGGGCGGCCACCTCTTCCACGCTGTTAAAGCGGTTGACCGCCTGCTGCACCTGGGGGTTGAAGTCCTGCACGCCCATGCTCAGGCGATTGAAGCCCAGCTCCCGCAGCACCGCCAGGGTGTCGGGGCTGAGTCCGCCGGGGTGAATCTCGATGGAATACTCGCCGCTGTCGTCGTCCAGCAGGGTGAAGTGCTTGCGGGTCTCCGCCATCAACTCACGTTTTTCGGCGTCGCTGATGTAGGTGGGGGTGCCGCCGCCCCAGTGCAGCTGGTGCACCGGGCGGCTGCGATCAAACTGTGCCGAGCGCAGTGCGATCTCTTGAAACAGGCTGTCCAGATAGGGGCGGGCGCGCTTGCGGTTGGCGGTGACAATCTTGTTGCAGCCGCAGTAGTAGCAAATGGTGTCGCAGAAGGGGATATGGAAATAGAGCGACAGTGGGCGCCCGGCTTCATTGCTGCGGCAGATGGCAGCTTCCACTTCACTTGCCGGGTAGTTCTCCACGAACTGCGGGGCGGTGGGGTAGGAGGTGTAGCGGGGGCCGGCCAGATCGTAGCGTTGGATCATGGCCTGGTTCCATTGCAGCTTGGAAATTGACATAGGCGCCTCGGGAACAGGTTCAGCGAGGCATTGTAGAGGGCGGGTTGAAAGCTGCCTTGATATGCGTCAACGGCACCCGGGTGGGTGCCGTCAGGGCGGCGGTTCTTACCTGCCGGACACTTACTTGGTGAACACCATTGTGGCGGTGACAGGCACGGCGATGGCGATGGAGGGCAGGCCGGCGACTTCCCGCAGCTGCTCGATACCATTCACCAGGTTGAAGTCGGTGGAATTGATAACGATAGGCTGTTCCGTGGTGACCAGCAGGGCATCATCGTCCAGCCCGGTGACGCGCAGTGTGGCGGGCAGTACTTTGGTCATGCCGTGCAGGTTGAGCGTTAACTCTACGGGCAGCAGTGTGGTATCGCCATCATCCAGGTCCTTGAAGCTCTTGGGGTCCACCTGCGCGGTGATGGTGGCATTGGGGTATTGGCTGACTTCGAACAGCATGTCGCTCATGCGCTGGTCACGGATATCAATATTGGTGGCCACGCTGCTGAGGTCGATGGTCAGGGTGACGGCTCCGGATTTACTGATGGTTCCCTGCAGGGCTTTAAAACTGTGCACCTCACCGATAAAGCCTTTTTTGATGGAGACAAAATTGAGGCTGGTTTGCTTGCTGTCCAGGCTCCAGTCGGCCCAGCTGCTGGCAGCCAGCAGGCTGAGGGTGAGAGCGGCGGCGTGCTTGAGAGTGCGGCGGTATTTCATAGAGGCTCCTTGTTATCAATCCAGGCCGTATTCTGTTGGCTATCGGCGTTGATCATAACGCAGAGGTGAGGGGGCGTCAGGTTCTATTGTGAATTCCTTTGGTGGGGTGCGAGGTGTGCAAGGGGTGGCCCGCCAAGGCGGGCCGGGGTGTATCAGAAATAGAAATTGACACCAAAGGTGTAACCGTCGATTTCCACATCGTCCTTATCGTAGTAGCTGACGTACTCGATAAAGAGACTGACGTTGTCCTGGGGATTGACCGCCAGTCCCACACCGTAGGAAAAGTCGCTGTCGGAATCGTCTTCCTGTACGGAGTAGCCGTAGTTCACCAGGCGGAGATCGTATTCCAGGCTGGCGTAGGTAAAGCCGGCCAGTGCGTAGAGCTCAATGGCGTCCAGAGGCAGGATGGCCTTGGCGAACCCTGACACGACGTAGTCAATTTCTGTGGTGAGATCGACGCGCTCGCCGTAAATAAATTCGCGTGTGGTGTCATCGCCAATGCCCAGGCCGAAGCGTGTCTCCAGCGCCAGGTGGGGTGTCATGCGATAGCCTCCCTGGACCTGGATGGCAGAGAGATCCAGCTCGGACAAACCGCTCTCTTTGTAGAAGGTTTGGGCGTAACTGGCACCTGCGTACCAGCCGGTATCTGCAGCCAGGGCGGGTGCAGTGGTAAAAGCAGAAAAAATCGAGAGCATCGCTCCGACAGTGGCGGTCTGTTTGACGTTCATGGGTCTTCCTTTGATATGGTCTTTTTCCTGCCTGCAGAGGCTCACTGTGTGCTGATGCCTGATGCGGGCGCTGACGTACTATAAGCGAAAATATGACACAACTATTTGGTTTTTTACTGTGGCGTGGCCTCCGGTAACCCAGCCCTGATCAGTGAAAATCCCGCGAGTGCGTCTGCAGTTGCGTCAGCTCATCGCTCATGTCCTGCAGGTGGCCGGCAATCACATGCACCACGTTCTCCTTGCGCTCCAGCACACCCTTGATAATCAATACCCGGCTGCGCAGTACCTCCTGTCGTTGGCGCTCCTGCAGCGCACGCCAGAGGATCACGTTGATGTTGCCGGTCTCGTCTTCCAGCGTCATAAACAGGGCACCGCTGGCGGTACCGGGGCGCTGGCGGCCGGTGACCACACCGGCGATGCGTACAAAGCGGCCGTGATCCACCTGCAGCAGGTCAATGGCTCGTTTACAGCGCTGAAAGGCGGGGCGCTGGCGAAGCAGGGACATGGGGTGCTGGTTGAGGGTCAGGCCAGTGACGCGGTAATCCTCCAGTGTGTTCTCTTCATCGGAGGGGGCTGGAAGGCGTGTGAGTGCATCACTGCGACTGCTCTCCTGCCCACCGCGCTGAAACAGGGGTGTCCAGGGCTCCACCTCCTGCACCTGCCAGTGGGCGTGACGGCGATGGGCGCTGAGTCCGGCAAAGGCGCTGGCGGCGGCAAGCTGTTGTAAGTCGTCGTCGCGCAGTTGTGCCTGTGCGGCCCAGCGGGCAATGGTATCCGGCAGTGGTGCCTGCTGCTGGCATTGTTCAATGCGCTGTGCCGCTTCCTGCCGCAATCCTTTCACCTGCCGCAGTCCCAGCCGCAGGGCGTAGTGGGTATCACCACTGCGGGCGGTAAAGGGTTCCAGCCGGTGATCCCAGCCGCTGTGGGCCACGTCGATGGGGCGCACCTCAATGTCATGACGGCGGGCATCCTGTACCAGCTGTGAGGGTGAATAAAACCCCATGGGCAGGCTGTTGAGCAGGCCGCAGTAAAACGCCGCCGGATGGTGGCATTTGAGCCAGGCGGAAGCGTATACCAGCAGCGCGAAACTGGCGGCGTGGGATTCGGGAAAACCGTAGTCGCCAAAGCCCAGTATCTGGTTGAAGAGGCGCTCGGCAAAGTCGGCCTCATGGCCGCGGGCCAGCATGCCGTCGATCAGCTTCTGGCGGAAGCGCTGCAGGTCGCCGTGGCGCTTCCAGCTGGCCATGGCGCGGCGCAATTGGTCCGCCTCACCGCCGCTGAAGCCGGCGGCCACCATCGCCAGCTGGATCACCTGCTCCTGAAAAATGGGGACCCCCAAGGTGCGTTCCAGTACGCCTTTTACCGCTGCGTTGGGGTAGTGCACCGGCTCTTCACCGTTACGACGCTTCAGGTAGGGGTGCACCATATCCCCCTGGATCGGGCCGGGGCGGACAATGGCCACCTGCACCACCAGGTCGTAATAGCAGCGCGGCTTTAGTCGCGGCAGCATCGCCATCTGCGCCCGCGACTCCACCTGGAATACACCCATGCTGTCGCCCTGGCAGAGCATGTGATAGGTACCGGGATCGCTTTTGGGAATGTCTGCCAGCCCCATGGCATTACCGCTGTAGTCACTGACCAGCTGCAGGGTTTTGCGGATGGCGGTGAGCATGCCCAGTGCCAGTACATCCACCTTTAACAGGCCGAGACTCTCAATGTCGTCCTTGTCCCACTGGATGATGGTGCGTTCCGGCATGGCGGCGTTCTCCACCGGCACCAGATTGCTGATGGGGGATTCGGTCATCAGAAAACCGCCCACGTGCTGCGACAGGTGGCGGGGGGTGCCCAGCAGCTGCTGCACCAGACTGTGAAAGCGCTGCCCCAGTTGATGGGAGAGGGCACCCTGTTGCTGTACCCGCTCCAGCCACTGCGCCGGTCGGTCCCAGCCGCTCAGGTCACTGCACAGGCGTTGCAGCATGAGGTCGTCCAATCCCAGTGCCTTGCCCACATCGCGCACTGCGCTGCGCAGCCGGTAGCTGATGACGGTGGCGGTGAGTGCCGTGCGCTTGCGGCTGTATTTGCGGTAGATGTACTGGATCACCTCTTCGCGTCGTTCGTGCTCGAAGTCCACATCAATGTCCGGTGGCTCGTTGCGCTCGCGGGAGATAAAACGTTCAAACAGCAGCGAGCTGTGTTCCGGGTCCACCTCGGTAATGAACAGGCAGAAGCAGACCACCGAGTTGGCCGCCGAGCCGCGTCCCTGGCAGAGGATGTTCTGCTGCCGGGCAAAGTGCACCACATCCGCCACCGTGAGGAAGTAGTGCTCGTAGCCCAGCTCGGCAATCACCTGCAGCTCCCTGTGCAACTGCTGCGCGACTTTTGCCGGGGTGCCGTGGGGCCAGCGCTGTTGGGCGCCCTGCAGGGCCAGATTGCGCAGGTGTTCGCTGGCGCTGAGGGAATCCGGCACCAGCTCGCGGGGGTAGTCGTGGCGCAGCTCGTCGAGGGAGAAGTGGCAGCGCTGCGCCAGCCGCCAGCTCTCGGCCAGCAGTGTCGGCGGATAGAGTTGTTGCAGGTGATGCAGCGGGCGCAGGTGGCGTTCGGCGTTGGCAGAGCGCTGCCGTCCCAACTGTTGCACCGGTGTGCCAAGACGAATGGCGGTGACCGTGTCCTGCAGTGGTTGACGGCTGCGGCAGTGCATGTGTACCTGGTTGCAGGCCAGCATGGGGATGCGGTGTTGCTGGCTGAGCTGGTAGCAGTTGGCGTAGTGGTCGGCGTCTGTGCCCTGCTGCAACAGCGTCACGCCCAGCCACAGGCGCTGGCGGAAATAGCGGCTCAGGATTTGTGCGTGTGTGTCGTTATGTTCGTGCCGGTCGCTGCCCGGCAGCCAGATGGCCAGACAGTGTTGGGTGCCGAACTGCAGGTCCGCCAGGCTCAACTGGTATTCGCCCTTGGCGCTGCGGCGACGGCCCTGGGTGATCAGCAGCGACAGCTCCTGGTACGCGCGTTTGTCCGGCGCCAGCAGCAACAGCTGGCAGGCGCGCTCTGCCGTTGTGTCGTCGAGAAAAAACTCGCTGCCGATAATCAGTTGCAGGTTGTGCTCTTTCGCCGCCATGTGTGCTTTCACCACGCCCGCCAGCGAGCACTCGTCGGTAAGTGCCAGGGCGCGATAACCCAGTCCGGCGGCACGCGCCACCAGCTCGGCGGGGCTGGAGATACCGCGCAGGAAGGTGTAGTGGCTGATGCAGTGCAGTTCGGCGTAATCGCAACTCATGTCCGTACCTCATCGCGTCGTCAGCTGAAGTGGCCGTGGATAAACCACTGGCCACTGTGACGATCGCAGTAGACCCAGTGCAGGCCGCGCGGGTCGCGGGCGACAAAGTAGTCGCGCTGCTGGTGTGTTTGCCACCAGTGACTCTCCAGTCGCAGCGGATCGCTCAGCAGGGTTGGGCCGCCACGCCAGGGGGCGGCCACCGGATGTGGTTGTGACCGCAGCCACAGGGGCAGAGGCAAGGAGGCCGGCAGTGTGTGGTGGCTGACCGGAAGTGGGGTGCCGGCGTCGACCAACTGCTGCTGGTACTCGGGCAGGTGTTCATCCTGCAGCCGCAGCTGGCTCAGCTGTTCCCGTCCCAGCCTGGCGCGGAGCAGGTCCAGCAACGGGTTGATGCTGCGGTTGCGGGAGGCTCCCAGTTCGCGGAACAGGCTGTGGTTGAGCAGGGCGCTGTAGTGCAGCTGTTCGCTCTCGAGCATCAGGCTCTCCACCGCCCGGGGCAGGGGCTGCTGTTCCAGCCGCAGCTGGGTCAGGCGCAGCAGCGGGGCGGTAATGTTCAGCGGCTCTGACAGCTGCAGCTGCCGCTCACTGCTGCTGCGGTCGGTGTGCAGGAAGCGCCACTGCAGGCCGTTACAGTGCAGCTGCCGCTGGCGCAGGAACTGCTGCAACTCCTCCAGCATCGACTCCATCGGATAGTTGAGCAGGGACCAGTTGTCGATGGCGAAGTTGAGTTGTCGCTGGCAGCTGAAGCGCAGCGGTGGCTGGAATTCCAGCTGTGGCTCGGGGCGTGTGCCACTGATCTCGTCCAGACATTGCAGCAAACCGGTGCCGTAACGCTGGCCCAGCTCACGGCGTGGCTGCTGCAACAGCTGCTGGAATGTGTGCATGCCCACCTGCTGCAGGCGTGGCAGCCACTGGCGGGCCGTGGGGTGCAGGGGGGCCAGTGCTTGCAGGGGAAGGCCCTGCAGCTGCTGCATAAAGTTGTCGCCGGTGGGGGCGGTCTCTGCTGTGGGCCAGGGGGCGTCGTGCTCCTGCCCCAGCAGCCAGGCGGCCTTGGGGCTGTGACCAAGGCTGGCCAGTGGGGTAAAACCATGTTGTTGCAGGTGCTCCCGCAGTTGCTGCAGCAGGCTGGGAAGCCCGTGAAACAGCTTCAGGCTGCGGCTGATCTCCAGCTGCAGCTGGTGGCACTCCAGTAAATCGTTGTCCCGCCCGTCACGGTGTTGGGGCCAGAGACTGACATGGGGGGTGAAGTCGTAGCAGAGCTGCGCGACGCCCTGCAGGGCCTTCTGTTCCAGCTCGCGATCGCGCCGGTGCAGTTGCAGGGCTTGGGGATCTTCCAGTAACAGCAGGGCGTTGCCGACACTCAGGCCTGGTTCCAGCCCCAATGCCAGGGCCTGCGGGCAGAGCCAGCGCAGTTGTTGCTGCTCCACCACGACCCGGGGCTGGCCGGGGGTGGCGGGGAGAAGATCGAGAGGCCAGTGGGGAAAGCGCAGGCAGAGCCACAACTGGCGCGAGGGCCGGGAGTGGGACATGGTCAGTGGCCGGGGACGGAGCTGGACGGCGGTATGGCCACGGTCGGCGTGGCGGGGTGGATGGCCTGTCCCGGATGCCAGGGGTTGGGCAGGGCAAAGGGGCCGCTCCGGGGGGCGCTGGCAGTCTGGTGTGAGGGCAGCTGCCCATGGTGGAGGGGGATCTGCAGCGTCTGCCCGCTCCAGCCGCCGCGCTGTTTCAGGACGGTAATTTGCAGCTGGTGTGGATCTTGTTGCAGAAAGGGCTGCAGGGATGGTTGGGCGAGCGGTTGCAACAGCAGGCGCAGGGCACAGGGAGAGGGATTGTGCTGGTGCTGCTGTGGACTGATCTGGATGTGAATGCTCTGGCCATCGGCCGCGGCCTGTTGCAGCTGGCGCTGATCACGATTGTGGATTTGGTGGTAGCGGTTCCAGCCGATAACCACCTCGCAGGCACCGGAGAGCAGGGCCTGACGGCTGCTCCACAGCTGCTCCTGCGGGGTGCGGGAGTGTACCAGCAGCAGCTGGCGGGTATTGATACCGAGGCGCTCCCAGGCCGGGGCAAAGGGCAGCTGCGGCGGGTCGATCAGGCAGATCCAGCGCTCCTGACACTGTTGCAGCAGTGGCCATAGCAGGCTCAGCTCACCGCCGCAGGGGTGTGGCAGCAGCAGCTCGCTGCTGGCCCCCAGGGGCCAGCCGTGCAGGTGCAGGGCCTCATCCAGCGCCGGGTGGCCGGTGGGGCGGCTGTGCTGGTGGCCGGGGGTATGGCGCCCCTGCCACACCAGTGGGTGCTGTAGCAGGCGGGCAATCGGGTCGGGGAGGCTCTCGTTCATGGGTATATTTATACTGTATGTATGTACAGTATTCAAGTTGGGAGGGGGTGTTGCATTGTCCGGCACTGATATAGAGTTACTGGCTTTTACTGCAGGCTATTGATTCATATGGAAATAGAACAATTGCACCCGCAACTGCGCCAGGCCTATGGGCGTATCCCGGCGGTGCCGTTTCACAATCGTGTTGTGTACACCGTGATCAGCCTGTTGCAGAAGCTGATGCCCAACAAGATCAGGCCGGTGCCCGGTGTGCACATTGAGGACCGGCCCCTGAGCCACGGCGCAGTACGGATTTATCGACCGGAGAAGGGGGGGAATGGCGCGGCGATACTGTGGGTCCACGGTGGTGGTTACATCATCGGCAATGTCTCTACCAACGATCGCGAGTGTGTGGGACTGGTGAGGAAACTGGGCGTGACGGTGGTGTCAGTGGAGTACCGCCTGGCCCCCAAACACCCGTTCCCGGCGCCGCTGGATGACTGCTTTGAAGCCTGGCAGTTTATGCTCGATAACGCGACGGCGCTGGGCATTGATCCCGCCCGTATTGCCATTGCCGGGCAGAGTGCCGGCGGTGGTTTGGCGGCGGGTCTGGTACAGCGTATTGCCGACGGCGGTGGCCAGCAACCGGCGGCGCAGGTGCTGATGTACCCCATGCTGGATGACCGCACCGGCGCCAACCTTGCGTTGGACCGTATTGGCCACAAGTTGTGGAGCAATAAAAACAACCGCGCTGGCTGGAGCTGGTACCTGGGGCGGCCGGCGGGTGCGGCAGAGGTGCCGGACTACGCGGCACCCGGGCGCCGGCGGGATCTCTCCGGCCTGCCCGAGACCTGGTTGGGTGTCGGTGAGCTGGACCTGTTTTACGAAGAGGATATCGCCTATGCCCGCCGCCTGCAGGCGGGTGGTGTGGCGTGCGAGGTGCTGGTCGGGCCGCAGGCGCCCCACGCCTACGACATCATTGTGCCCAAGGCACCGGTGTCGCAGGCCATGATTAGTGCCTATCGCGCTTTTCTGGGGCGGGTACTGGGGTGCCCGTTGTCCTGATGGCGGTGGGATGAGGTGGGGCTGCCGGATAACAGGTCACGTTTACTTCCGGGGCGGCAAGGGCCAAACTGGTGTCTTCCCCGCCAGCAGCGACCAGGCTGCCGGGGCGTGAGGGGCTGGGCTGTAGAGCGTAAAGCGCGAAGTCTCAGGAGACCTCTTTTCGTTATCCCACTGCTCAAAGGAATTGTCGGTGAAAAAAGGAATTTTCCAGCCGCTGTCATGGGACGTCGGCGCCCGTGCCAGCTCATACAGGGTGCCCGGTCTCTGTACTCTGTCAGCCAGACTGCTCATCTCCCTTGCTGATATCGGCCTGCTCCATGGCGGGAAAGGCGAGTCAGTAGCGGCAGGGGGCTGACATGGTTATTGTGCTGGAAATTGCACGTGGCCTGGCGGCCCTCTGGGTTTTTTTGTTTCATATCAAGGCCTATTTCTCCGATTCTTTCGAACCGCTCTATCAACTGGCTTATTACGGTTATATGGGCGTGCCGATGTTCTTTGTGATTTCCGGGTTTGTGATTACCTACTCGGCAGAGTCCACGCTCAACGCCGGCAAAAGCCCACTTGGATTTCTCAAACGGCGCTTTTTACGGATTTACCCCGTGTTCTGGGCGTCGGTGATAGTGGCTTTGTTGTTGCCTGGCCTGATGGAAGTGGTGAGTGCTTTCAAGACCGGTAGTTTTCAGGCACCGGAGAATCTGCTGGCGAGCTACAGCATCAGTGAGTGGGTGCACTTTCTGCTGCTGACCAAGGTGTTTTACGCCGAGGGGGGCGACCTGCAGGCACAGTTCAGTGCTATCAGTGCGGTGTACTGGAGTATTGCCATCGAGTTCCAGTTTTACCTGGTTGTCTGTGCCTTGATGTATACCGGCAGATACTTTCGTCCGGCCCTCACGATGCTGACCCTTCTGGCGTTGGTCAATCTGATCTATCCCCTGGGGATGCCCGAGGGACTGTTTCTTTACTTCTGGCCCACGTTTGCCCTGGGCATGTTATTGGCGTGGTTGTTTAAGCGGGGCTATGTTCTGCACAAGCTGCTGCATGGAAACGCTGCCTATGTGGTTTCATTTTTGATGGTATCGGTTGTCGTGTGGCTGGCTTCAAAAAACCTCAGTGACGAGTTGGGTGGGTTGGCTTTTGCGGGTCTGTTTGCAGTGTTGTTGTGGGCCATTTCACCGCTGGAAGCGTGGTTGGAGGGTGTTAGACAGAGGTCTGGGTCAGTGTCGTACTGGATGCTCGAAGGTGGTGTTGCGCTGGGTGCCATGTCGTACTCTGTGTACCTGTTGCACGTTAACCTGTATTGGCTGTCGGCCATGTTTGTGCGCCAGGTGGTGAGTGACAACAGGCTTTTCCAGGGTTTATTGAGCGTCGGGATAACATTGCTTATGTGCTACGTTTTCTACCTGTTCGTGGAGCGTCCCTTTATGAGCCTGCGGTACGTCAGGATGCAAAAGCAGGTTCTGCCGGAGAGGCGAAGCAAGCAACCGCCCAGCGAGGAGGGGCTGCACGAGGTCGATCGTACCCGGTGAGCGCCCGGGCAGAGGCTGGAGCAAGAATGAAGGGATGATGAATCCGGTACGGCCCCGGGCAATGGTGTTACACTACGCGCCGTTTTGAATTGATTCCGATATTCGTTATTGCAGGGGAGATGTTATGCAACCATTACCACACCACTATGCGGTGGCAGTGACCGCTGCACCGGAAGGCAAGCTGTCCACCACCGGCCACGATGTGCCTGAACTGCTGACGTCACCCCCGGTACAGTTTGGTGGCGAAGGTGGTGACTGGTCCCCCGAGGACCTGCTGCTGGCGGCTACCGCCAACTGCCTGGCGCTCTCGTTCCGGGCCATCGCCAGGGCGTCGCGCCTGGATTGGGTCTCCCTGCAGTGTGCCACCGAGGGCACCCTGGACAAGGTGGAACGTACGATCAAATTCACCAGCATGACCTCCCGCGTGAAGCTGGTTCTTCCCGCTGGTGCTGATATTGAAAAAGGTAAAAAACTGCTGCAGAAAGCCGAGGACAGCTGTCTGGTGAGCAACACCCTCAACTGTCCGGTGCATCTGGAGATGGATGTGCAGACAGAAGGTTAAGCACCAGCGATTGGCGACATAAAAAAGGGCGACTCTTGTCGCCCTTTTTTATGTCGGGTCGGTACGGCTGCCGGTGTTGGCCGATGACAGAAGTCTTGCCTGAAACGTGCAGTGTAAAAGCGCTGATAAAACCAAAAAATCTAATCTGCCTGCGTGTGCCTGCTGTGCATTTGCCCCGGCGCCATCTATGTTAATGACACAGGCCGTCGGGCTGTTTCTCAGGGAGGAGAGTGTCATGCTGTTTATCACCAACCGTTTCCCCAAACAGAGCCTGCGCTCCCGCAAGGGGCGGAGTTTTGATTTTGATCTCAAAAACAATGCGGTGGTCAATTCGGTCTTTTATTGCGAGCAGAGTGGCAGTGGCTCCAGTGTGGAGCTGGGGAAAAGCAACTTTATGTCGCGCCTTAAGAGTTCGTCATACCGTCAGCTGCTGGTTTACATCCACGGCTTTGCCAACTTGCCGGACGATGTGTTTGCGGCGGCCGGGGAGTTCCAGTCATTGTGTGACAAGGCCAAACCCAACGAGGTGCTGGTGGTGCCGATGATCTGGCCCTGTGATAACGACCCGGGCATAGTGCAGGACTACTGGGATGATCAGAAAGCGGCGGACGCTACCGCCTACTCCTTTGCCCGGGTGCTGGGCCATTTTCTGGATTGGCGCAGTTCCAGCGAACTCAACCCGGAAGAGGACCCCTGCCTGAAACGCATCAATATACTGGCCCATTCCATGGGCAACCGGGTGCTGCGGGAAACCCTCAAGGTCTGGAACCGCTATGACCTGGCTGACGGTGTGCCGCTGTTGTTCCGCAATACCTTTCTGGTGGCTGCGGATATTGTCAATGAATCGCTGCACCACGGTCACCCCGGTGAACTGATCAGCCACGCCTCGCGCAATGTGATCGTCTATCACGCCTCCGACGACCTGGCGCTGCGTGCCAGCAAGTTCTCCAACCTGAAAAACAAGATCGCCTCGCGACGGCTGGGTCATACCGGGCCGGAGGATATGGGCAAGACACCCGCTAATGTTTACTCGGTGGATTGTGACGATGTAAACAACCTGTACGATTTTCCCAAGGGGCACTCCTATTTTCGTTCGGGTACGGAAAAGGGGGAGCCGGGGCTGGTGTTTCAGCACATCTTTGGCTGCATCCTGTCGGGGCGTGCCTTCCCCGGTGATGAGAGGCGCAAGAGCAGTATTCTGCGTGAATAAATGACCGGCCGTTGGTAGATAAAAGATCGCCCGCGGGAGTGGGCTCCTACAGGGTCTGGCTGAAGCCGCGAGGCTTGCGTTGATCTGCGGTGCAGATTGCCAATAGAAAAGGGACAGGCTTGCGCTCTGTCCCTTTTCTATTTGTAGCAAGAGTTGCAGCAAATGCCGCCGGCATTACAGCTCGGCCAGTTTGGCGACCTGCTCTTCAAGTTTGCCGACGGTGCTGCTCATGTCGGTCAGCTTGTCCTTCTCTTTCTGCACCACATCCGCCGGTGCCTTGTCGACAAAACCGGGGTTGTTGAGCTTGCCTTCCACCCGCGCCATATCCTTGCGGATCTTGTCGATCTCTTTGTTAAGACGGGCGGTCTCGGCGGCCACATCGATCAGGCCGGCCATGGGCACGAGGATTTCCATGTCGCCTACCAGTGCGGTGGCGGACAGCGGCGCCTCGGTACCAGCGTCCAGCCAGTTGGCCTCTTCCAGGTTGGCAAGGCGGAGCAGGAACTGGCGGTTGGTCTCCAGCTTCTGTTGATCGGTGACGCTGCCGTTGCGGAACAGGGTGCTGATCTTGCGGCTGTCAGCGATCTTCATTTCACCGCGAATGTTGCGCAGGCCGACAATGACGTGTTTCAGCCACTCGATATTTTCTACCGCTTCGGCATCCACCTTGCCCAGCTCACCGCGGGGGAAGGCTTGCAGCATGATGGAATCGCCGCTCTTGCCCGCCAGACCCTTGATGGTCTGCCAGATCTCTTCGGTGATAAACGGCATCATCGGGTGCGCCATGCGCAGGATCGCTTCCAGCACGCGGATGAGGGTGCGGCGGGTACCTTTCTTCAGGGTCTCCGACGCGCTTTCGTCCCACAGTACCGGCTTGGAGAGTTCCAGGTACCAATCGCAGTACTGGTTCCAGACAAACTCGTAGAGCGCCTGTGAGGCCAGGTCAAAACGGAAGGTTTCGATGGCGTGGGCAACGGCGGTCTCGGTCTCCTGCAGCTGGCTGATGATCCAGCGGTCGGCGATGGTCAGCTCAAAGTCGTCACTGCCATCCTGCGCGCAATCCTGACCTTCACAGTTCATCAGCACGTAGCGGGTGGCGTTCCAGATCTTGTTGCAGAAGTTGCGGTAGCCTTCGATGCGGCCCAGGTCGAACTTGATGTCACGACCGGTGGCGGCCAGCGAGCAGAAGGTAAAGCGCAGGGCGTCGGTACCGTAGGCGGCAATGCCATCGGCGAACTCCTTGCGGGTCTGCTTCTCGATCTTCTGCGCCAGCTGCGGCTGCATCATGCCGCTGGTGCGCTTGGCCACCAGGGCTTCCAGGTCGATACCGTCGATCAGGTCGATGGGGTCCAGCACGTTGCCCTTGGACTTGGACATCTTCTGCCCCTGGGAGTCGCGCACCAGGCCGTGCACATAGACGGTCTTGAACGGAATCTGCGGCGTGCCATCCTCGTTCTTCATGAAGTGCATGGTCATCATGATCATGCGCGCCACCCAGAAGAAGATGATGTCGAAGCCGGTTACCAGCACGTCCGTGGGGTGGAAGGTCTTCAGTTCCGGGGTCTGCTCGGGCCAGCCCAGGGTGGAGAAGGTCCACAGCGCGGAGCTGAACCAGGTGTCCAGCACGTCGTCGTCCTGCTGCAGGCTGACAGCGGCGTCGAGGCTGTACTTGCTGCGCACCTCGGCTTCATCGCGGCCGACGTAGACGTTGCCGTGGTTGTCGTACCAGGCGGGAATGCGGTGACCCCACCACAGCTGGCGGGAGATACACCAGTCCTGGATGTCGCGCATCCAGGAGAAGTACATGTTCTCGTACTGCTTGGGCACAAACTGGATGCGACCGTCTTCCACCGCCTCAATCGCGGGCTTGGCCAGGTCGGCGGTTTTCACGTACCACTGGTCGGTGAGCCACGGCTCGATAACATCGCCCGAGCGGTCGCCGCGGGGGACTTTCAATGTGTGTGGTTCGATCTTCTCCAGCAGCCCCAGGGACTCCATTTCGGCAACGATCTGCTTGCGGGCGGCGAAGCGCTCCAAGCCGATGTAGGACTCCGGCGCCTTCTCGCCGTGGCTGCTCTCGTAGCCGCCGAAGGTGAGTACAGTGAACTCGCCGAGGATGTGGGCGTTGCGGTCGAAGACGTTGATCAGCGGCAGGTTGTGGCGCTTGCCCACTTCGTAGTCGTTGAAGTCGTGGGCCGGGGTGATCTTCACACAGCCGGTGCCGAACTCTTTGTCGACGTACTCATCGGCGATGATGGGAATGATGCGACCGGTGATGGGCAGCACGATGTTCTTGCCCACCAGGTGCTGGTAGCGCTCATCTTCCGGGTCTACCGCCACGGCGGTATCACCGAGCATAGTTTCCGGGCGGGTGGTGGCCACCACCAGATGGCCGGAGCCGTCTTCCAGCGGGTAGCGGAAGTGCCACATGGAGCCCTGTTCGTCCTCGCTGATCACCTCCAGGTCGGAGATGGCGGTATTGAACTTCGGATCCCAGTTCACCAGGCGCTTGCCGCGGTAGATCAGGCCTTCGTCATAGAGGCGTACGAACACTTCCTGTACCGCGTCGGAGAGGCCCGGGTCCATGGTGAAGCGCTCGCGACTCCAGTCCACGGAGGAGCCGAGGCGACGCAGCTGGCGGGTGATATTGCCGCCGGACTCCGCCTTCCACTCCCATACCTTATCGAGGAAGTTCTCCCGGCCCAGGTCGTGGCGGGAGACGCCCTGCGCGCCCAGCTGACGCTCCACCACCATCTGGGTGGCGATGCCGGCGTGGTCGGTACCCACCTGCCACAGGGTGTTGTGGCCCTTCATCCGGTGGTAGCGGACCAGGGTATCCATAATGGCGTTGTTAAAGCCGTGGCCCATGTGCAGGCTGCCGGTGACGTTCGGCGGCGGGATCATGATGCAGTAGGGGGCGCCATTGCCGGACGGCTTGAAATAGCCTTTCTCTTCCCAGGTTTTGTACCACTGGGTTTCTATCGCGCTGGGTTGGTAGGTTTTGTCCATGGGATCAATAATCTGCCGGTTGTCTGTGCCCACAGCTCCGGTTAGCGGTGGGCACGGATAAATAAAGGGGTAAAAGAGGCGGGATTATACATGCCTCGGCCGGGGGGTGGGAGGGTAAAGGCGGCAGAGGATCCGGGACGGGCGGCCTTCTCCCGCCGTCCGGATTGTCTTCTCAGGGGGAGGGCTTCTGGTAGAATAGCCAGCTTTCCTGCCCCGGGGCTTTTGGTGTCACGGGGTATTACCTGTCAAGGAACTGCCTTATATGAGCCTGGTCGCTGACCCGCAACGCCTGAAAGACACGGTTTTGGCCGTGAACGATGACCTGCCCATCCGCACCGACAAACCGGTGCACAGCGGCAAGGTGCGTTCCGTCTACTGGCTGACAGAGGCCGACAGCCGTCGCCTGATCGAAGAGAAGGGCTACGACGTGGCCGCCGATGCGCCGCTGGCGATCATGGTGATCAGTGACCGCATCTCCGCCTTTGACTGCATCTGGCGCGGCGAGGGCGGTGTGGCCGGTGTGCCCGGCAAGGGCGCGGCACTTAACGCCATCTCCAACCACTGGTTCCGCCGCTTCCGCGAAGAGGGGCTGGCGGACAGTCACATTCTCGATATCCCGCACCCGTTTGTGTGGATTGTGCAGAAGGCCAGACCGGTGATGATCGAGGCCATCGCCCGTCAGTACATCACCGGCTCCATGTGGCGCGCCTACAGCAAGGGCGAGCGCGAGTTCTGTGGCATCCAGCTGCCCGACGGCCTGCAGAAAGACCAGCAGCTGCCGGAACTGCTGATCACCCCCTCCACCAAGGGCATCCTGCGCGGCATTCCCGGCGTGCCGGAGGCGGACGATGTGAACATCACCCGCGCCGACATCACCAACAACTTTGCCGCCTTCAACTTCCGCAGCGCCGATGATGTGAGCACCTACGAGAAGCTGTTAAAAGAGGGCTTCGGCGTGATCAGCGGCGACCTGGCCCAACTGGACCAGGTGTTTGTGGATACCAAATTCGAGTTCGGCTTTGTCACCGACAAGGCGGGCAACGAAAAACTGATTTATATGGATGAGGTAGGCACGCCGGACTCCTCCCGCATCTGGGATGGCCCCAGCTACCGCGCGGGTGAGATTGTGGAGAACTCCAAGGAGGGCTTCCGCCAGTTCCTGCTCAACCATTTCCCCGATCCGGATATCCTGCTCAACAAGGACCGCATGCCCGAGCGCAGCGCCCTGGCCCGCGACAACGAGCTGCCGCTGCAAGCCCTGCTGGACGTGTCCGCCACCTACACCGGCATTGCCGAAAAAATTACCGGCCAGAAAATCGTGCTGTCGGACAACCCCAAGGCCGAGATTGTCGAGGTGCTGCGGGAGCAGTATGGTCTTGTAGACTAGCAACCAAACTGTAGGAGCCCGGTCCTCCGGGCGATCTTTTTGGTCTTGGGTGGAGTTCAAAAGATCGCCCGGAGGACCGGGCTCCTACAGCGAACGGATACGGCACTCAGGCTCAGTTGCGTCACCGGAGATGAGCCGGACACGGGGCGGGAGCGCCATTCAAGGGAGGAGGAGTAAGCCATGAAGCAAGCTCTGATATTGTTTCTGCTGTTGCCACTGACCAGTACCTGCTGGTCGCTGGAGCTGGGGCAGCCTTCGGATCGTGCCAACACCTGGGAGCTGGGCCTGCTGGTGAATCGCATGGGGGAGTGGGATGTCTCCGGGGAAAATGGTTCGGCCGTTGATGTTGATGCGGATACCGGCTGGGGTTTCTCCGTGGGCTATAACGTCAACGAGCATCTCAATTTTGGGTTTGGCTTTACCCACAACTACCAATCCTACGATCTCACCATCGTGCCTGAGGACCCTGCGGGTCCGGCCACAACCCTGAGTCACAAGCTGACCAATGACAACTTTTCCCTCAACATGACCTACCACCTGCTGGCCCGTGAGCTGACACCGTTTGTCAGTGCCGGGCTGGGTTGGAGCGACCTGGACAGCAATGTCTCCGATGGTGATCTCGGGGTGGTCTGCTGGTGGGATCCGTGGTGGGGTTATGTCTGCTCCAACTATTACTCCACCTATTCCGAGACCTCCTTCAGCTACAATATCGGAGCTGGTCTGCGCTGGGATATGGGCTCCAGTTTCTCCCTCAAGGCCAGTATCAATCAGCGCTGGATGGATATCGATCACGTGGACAAAACTGTCGACAGTTATGTTGGCCTGCTGGAGTTTGTCTGGCGCCGTTGAACCTGCATTGCAGATATTCTCAGGATAATAAAATGACATTTCCATGGTTGGTCGCCGATGTTGGTGGTACCAATGCCCGCTTCAGCCTGGTCACCGCGCAGGATGACAGTGGCTTTCAATTTGAACACACCCGGACCCTGCCCACGGTAGCCTACCCCCGCTTTGAAGATTGTCTGCAGGCTTACCTGGCCCAGTTACCCGCGGGCATCAGTGACGCCGTCAGTGCCGGTTGTATCGCCATGGCCGGTCCGGTGGTGGGGGATCAGGTCTCCTTTACCAATCTCGACTGGCACTTCTCCCGCGCCGCGCTGCAGCAGCAACTGGGCTGGAATCAGCTGTGCCTGCTGAACGATTTTGCCGCGCTGGCCTGCTCCATGCCCCACCTGGGTGATGCTGATATGCAGCAGCTGTTGCCCGGCACCATTGTGCCGCAGGCAACCAAGGCCATTGTCGGCCCGGGAACCGGTCTGGGGGTAGCGGCGCTGACGTACACGCCGGTGGGTTGGTGGCCAGTGCCGGGGGAGGGGGGGTTCACCGCCTACGCACCGCAGTCGCCCCGCGAGCTGGCGGTGGCAGCGTTGCTACAGCCGCGCATGTACCTCTATACCGAGGCGCTGGTCTCCGGTGGTGGCCTGGTGCTCACCTACAACAGTCTGGCGGAGATCGATGGTCTGGACGAGCGTGTCAGCGAGGCGGCTGAGGTGGTGGATCTGGCCTTGCAACAGCAGCAGCCACTGGCGCTGGAGGCGTTGCAGATGTTCTGCGAAAACCTCGGTACCGCCGCCGGCAGTGCAGCACTGCTCTATGGCGCTAAGGGAGGCATTTACCTGGGTGGGGGCATTGTGCCGCGCATTGTGGAGTTTCTGCAGCAGAGTGGTTTTGAGCCGCGGCTGCGGCAGCGGGGGCGTCAAACCGCCTTTATGGCCGATATTCCGGTTTTTCTGATTACCCATCCATACCCCGCCTTCCTTGGCGCGGCTGCCTGGCTGCAGCAGCAGTTGGCTACCCCTGGCTGATTACTCTTACGTCACTCCCGCACACACGACGGATCGGAGTGTCCGCTCGTGCAAGGTGCTGTATTTAGCCTGTGTGCGGGAATGACATGATCAGAGCGGTCTGCCGTTATCGCTATGGGTTGAAGCCAAGGGGGGGGCTGGTTCACCGGACTGCTGCTGGCGGCGGAAACTGGCGGGGGACTGCCCCGACCAGCCGATAAAGGCGCGGCGGAAATTGGCCGTGTCGTGAAACCCCAGCAGGCTGGCGGTGTGCCGCACACTGATGGCGGTATGACGCAGGTAGATGCCCGCCAGCCCCAGGCGCACCTGATCCAGCACTTGCTGGTAGCTGATGTCTTCTTTCTGCAGGTGACGGCGGAAGGTGCGTGCACTCATCAGAAGTTGGCTGGCGCACTCCTCCAGAGTCGGGAAACGGGTACTGTATATCAGGTGGCTGCGCACCCGGGCACTGAGGGAACCGGGGGCAATATTACTATTGTGTTGTGACAGGTGGCGTTCAATGGCCTGGCACTGCTGCTGGTAGATCGACAGTATGGCGGTTCCCAGCTGCGGCGGTCGCTGCAGCAGGTCAACAGGAATACAGAGGCGGGAGTAACTGGCATCAAAGCTGACACTGCAGTCCAGCAGTGACTGGTAGGCAGTGCGGTAGGTGGGGGCGGGGTAGTCCAGCTGCAATTGCACCCCGGTGAGGGGGCGGCCGCTGCAGTGCTTGAGCACACTCACCAATCCGCTGTAAAACCACTCGGAACAGAGGCGCTTGAGCTGCAGCGATGGGGGCCGGGTGAAGGTCACCTGCAGCAGGTTGCCCTGGCGGCTGCTCTGCGCCCGGCCGATGAGCGGCTCATAGAGGTGCAGGGTCATATCCAGTGCCTGTTCCAGCGTGCTGCAGTGAAGCAGGGCGTAGCTGAAGGCGCTGCGCCGGGTCAGGGGTATCTGCAGGCCGGTGTGCAGGGCAAGTGCCCGGTGGCCAGTCAACTGGATGGCGGTTTGCAGTAACACAGCGAATTCATCTGCGCTGCAATTCAGTTCCGCCGGACTGGGTGTGGGTACGGGCAGCGGGGTGGCCAGTGGCGCCTCGCGCAGTAGTCGCTCCAGGGGAGTTCCGAAACTGGATACAACCCGGGCAAGGGTGATGGCAAAGTGGTCTGGGAGTGATTCACGCATAGGTGGAATGGCGAACAGGGACGCTCGCTATTGTTATTATTGTTTATTTATACGCCAACCTTACCCGGGTCGAATCTGGCCAGCAAGCAAAAATTCCACAACTACAAAACGGCCCCTCCGAATGGCCTCTGGAACGGTTTTCCTATACCCTTGCAGCCCTTGAAATGACAGGGCCTACACAAGGTATTCACGGGATGCGTCGCCAGGATTTTTACTACCATCTGCCGGATGAGTTGATTGCCCGCCAGCCTGCGGCTGAGCGCAGTGGCAGCCGGTTGCTGCGTCTGGAGGGCGAGACCGGAGCTATGCAGCACGGCCAGTTCCCGGACCTGCTGCACTGGCTCAATGCCGGTGATCTACTGGTGTTCAACAATACCCGCGTTATCCCCGCCCGCGTCTATGGCCAGAAGCCCTCAGGCGGCAAGGTAGAGATTCTGGTGGAGCGGGTGCTGGACAGTCATCGGGTGCTGGCCCATACCCGCGCCAGCCGCTCCCCCAAGGTAGGTAGCCAGATCCTGCTGGAAGACGACACGGCGGTGACCGTCAGTGCGCGCCAGGAAGCCCTGTTCGAACTGGAATTCCCCGCTGACAAGCCGGCGCTGCAGGTGCTGGAGGCCATCGGCCATATGCCGCTGCCGCCCTATATAGATCGCGAGGACGACCTGGGTGATCGCGAGCGCTACCAGACGGTCTACAGTGACCCCGGCAAGGCCGGCGCCGTGGCGGCACCGACAGCCGGACTCCATTTTGATGAGCCCCTGCTGGAACAATTGCGCCTCAGGGGCGTCGAAATGGCCTTCGTAACCCTGCATGTGGGGGCCGGCACTTTCCAGCCGGTGCGGGTGGACAACATCAAAGAGCACCACATGCACAGCGAGATTATGGAGCTGGATGAGACGGTGTGTGAGCAGGTGCAACGCACCAAGGCCCGCGGCGGACGTGTGGTGGCTGTGGGAACCACCAGCGTGCGCTGCCTGGAGACCGCTTCCCAGGGCGGTGAGATCCGGCCCTATCAGGGAGAGACCAACATCTTTATCTACCCCAGCTATCAGTACCGGGTAGTGGACGCACTGGTGACCAATTTTCACCTGCCGGAATCCACCCTGCTGATGCTGGTGTCCGCCTTTGCCGGTTACCGCTACACCATGGCGGCCTACGACGAGGCGGTGGCCGAGCGCTACCGTTTCTTCAGTTATGGCGACGCCATGTTTATTACCCGCAACCCCAATGCCACCACCGAGGAGATTGGTCTTGAGCGTTGATGCGTCACACAAGCGCGAGTCCTGTTTTATGGACTTCGAACTGGATACCACCCAGGGCAAGGCCCGTCGCGGGCGCCTGAAATTTCCCCGCGGTGTGGTGGAGACGCCGGCCTTTATGCCGGTGGGTACCTACGGCACGGTAAAAGGTATGTTGCCACGGGATATCGAAGAGATCGGTGCCCACATTATTCTCGGCAATACCTTCCACCTGATGCTGCGTCCCGGCACCGAAGTGATCAAGGCGCACGGCGACCTGCACGACTTTACCCAGTGGCAGAAACCGATTCTCACCGATTCCGGCGGTTTCCAGGTGTTCAGCCTGGGCAAGATGCGCAAGATCACCGAGGAAGGGGTTACCTTCCGCTCGCCCATTGATGGCAGCAAGGTGGAGTTGAACCCGGAGAAGGCTATCGCCGTACAGCGCGACCTGGGCTCCGATGTGGTGATGATTTTTGACGAGTGCACCCCGTATCCCGCCACCGAAAAGCAGGCCCGTGACTCCATGGAGCTCTCCCTGCGTTGGGCACAACGCAGTAAGGACGCCCACGGTGAGAGCCCGTCGGCGCTGTTTGGCATTGTGCAGGGCGGCATGTACGAACATTTGCGCCTTGAGTCCCTCAAGGGGCTGGAAGGTATCGGCTTTGACGGTTATGCCATCGGCGGCCTGTCGGTGGGCGAGCCCAAAGAGGACATGATCCGTATCCTCGACAATCTCGCTGACGAACTGCCGGCAGACAAGCCCCGTTACCTGATGGGGGTGGGCAAGCCCGCCGACATCGTCGAAGCGGTGCGCCGTGGCGTTGATATGTTTGACTGCGTCATGCCCACCCGCAACGCCCGCAACGGCCACCTGTTTACCTCGGAAGGGGTGATCAAGATTCGTAACGCCAAACACCGTCACGATACATCGCCGCTGGACAGTCGTTGCGATTGCTACACCTGTACCAATTTCAGCCGCAGCTACCTTCACCACCTGGACAAGTGTGGTGAGATCCTCGGTGCCCAGCTCAACACCATTCACAACCTGCGTTTTTACCAGAATCTGATGGCAGGTCTGCGGGAGGCGATTGCCAACCAGCAGTTGGATGAGTATGTGACTGAGTTTTACGCCCTGCAGGGGCTTGAAGTACCGCCGTTGTAACAATCCTGTGTACAATGGCCCACTTTCAGCCAGCAGGTCTCAAGATAGAGCCCCGGTGCTGGCTCAATAATAAGCAAGGCAAACGTACAGCAAAGCAATCGGGCCACAAGCCCCTCTGGAAAGTTTTATGAATCGTTTTCCCCTCTGGAAATATTTGCTGGTGGTGATAATCGCCACTCTCGGCATCATCTATTCCGCCCCCAACCTCTACGCCCCGGATCCGGCGATCCAGATCTCCGGCCAGTCCAGCGCCACGGTGATTGATGAGCGCGCACTCTCCATGGCCACCAAGGCACTGGACGAGGCGGGCATCGCCTATTTCGGTGAAGAGCACAACGGCAAGAGTGCGCTGTTGCGACTGAAAGAGACCGAACAGCAACTGGCTGCCAAGCAGGCGATCCAGAGCGCCATGGGGTACAACTACGTGGTGGCTCTCAACCTGGCGCCGACCACTCCGGAGTGGCTGCGCAGTATGGGCGCCGAGCCCATGAAACTGGGCCTGGACCTGGCCGGTGGTGTGCACTTCCTGTTGGAGGTAGACACCCAATCGGCGGTGGCCAAGCGTCTTGAATCCACGGTCGATGACATGAAATCGGCGCTGCGCAAGGCCAAGCTGCGCTACATGTCAGTGCGGCTGGATGAGAGCAATGTGGTCACCGCGGTGTTTGGTGATGCAGAGACCCGCGATCAGGCCAGTGCCCTGCTGCGCAGCGACTACCCACAGCTGGTGCGGGAAGAAAAAGCGGACGGCGAACGTTTCCTGATCGAGATGACCATGAGCGAAGCCTCAATCCGCGAGATTGAAGACTACGCCGTAAGCCAGAACCTCACCACCCTCCGCAACCGGGTCAACGAGCTGGGTGTGTCCGAACCCATCGTGCAACGCCAGGGGCGCAATCGCGTCGTGGTTGAACTGCCGGGTGTGCAGGACACCGCCGAAGCCAAGCGTATTATCGGTAAAACCGCCAACCTGGAGTTTCGCCTGGAGGCCAAGCCTTCGGAGCTGGTGACCCGCAAGGAGGCCTTCGAGTTTCGCAATGAACTGGACCAGCGTCGCTTTGGTGAAGCCTGGCTGGAAAAGAGTATGATTCTTACCGGCGACCATGTCGCCAACGCGCAGTCCAGTTTCGACAGTCAGACTTCACAGCCGCAGGTCAATATCACCCTCGACAGTGTTGGTGGTACCAAGATGCACCGCGCTACCCGTAACAACGTGGGCCGTCGTATGGGGGTGCTCTTTATCGAGTACAAAACCCGTATGGATTACGTCACCAACGAACAGGGCGAGCAGGTGGCTGTCCCTCATCAGGTGGTGGAGCGCAAGGTGATCAGCCTGGCCACAATCCAGAGTGCGCTGGGTGTGCAGTTCCGCATCACCGGCCTGGATAACCCGGCGGAAGCCTCCGAGCTTGCGCTGCTGTTGCGCGCCGGTGCGCTGGCGGCACCTATGTATTTCGTGGAAGAGCGTACCATCGGTCCCTCACTGGGTGCCGATAACATCGAAGTGGGTGTGAAGTCGGTACAGATCGGCCTGGCCTTGGTACTGGTCTTTATGCTGCTGTACTACAAGGTGTTTGGTATCGCTGCCAATGTGGCGCTGATCCTGAACCTGGTGCTGCTGGTGGGTTGCATGTCGATCCTCGGCGCCACCCTGACGCTGCCGGGTATCGCCGGTATTGTACTGACGGTGGGTATGGCGGTGGACGCCAACGTGCTGATCTTCTCCCGAATACGGGAAGAGCTGGCCAATGGCATGCCGCCACAGTCGGCTATCAGCGCCGGTTTTGATCGCGCCTTTACCACCATCCTGGATGCCAACATCACCACCCTGATCGTGGCGGTGATTCTCTATGCCATTGGTTCCGGTCCGGTGCAGGGCTTTGCGGTGACTCTTTCCATCGGCATCCTGACCTCTATGTTTACCGCCATTGTTGGCACCCGCGCGATCATTAACCTCATTTACGGTCGTCGCGCCCGCGTGGAAAAACTGTGGATTTAAGCGGGCACACGAGACGATTTGAGAGGAATTGAAAATGGCACAAGAAGACAAAATCATTAATTTCATGGGGTGGCGCAAAATAGCAGCCGCCTTCTCTGTCCTGCTGTTGCTGGCCTCCATCGGTTCGCTGGCGGTGAACGGTCTGCAATTTGGCCTGGACTTTACCGGTGGTACCCAGATCGAAGTGGGATACCCGCAGGCGGCGGATCTGGCCAGTGTGCGGGAGAAACTCTCCGGTGCGGGGTTTGAAGGGGCCGTGGTGGTCTACTTCGGCGCTGAGACCGATGTGCTGATTCGCCTGCAGCGGGGCTTCGAGCCGGGCCTGGGGGACCAGATTCTGGCAGCGCTGCAGCAGGGCGAGGCGGGAGCTATTGAACTGCGCCGGGTAGAGTTTGTCGGCCCGCAGGTGGGCGAAGAGCTGCGCGATGAGGGTGGTATCGGCATGCTGTTCGCGCTGGTGGTAGTGATGGGCTACGTAGCCATGCGCTTCCAGTACAAGTTCTCCATTGGCGCAGTGGCAGCCCTGATTCACGATGTGATCATCGTATTGGGCATCTTCTCTATTGCCCATCTGGAGTTCGACCTGACGGTGCTGGCGGCGGTGCTGGCGGTTATCGGTTACTCCCTCAACGACACCATCGTAGTAGCTGACCGCATCCGTGAGAACTTCCGCAAGTTGCGCGGTGAAGAGCCGCTGGATGTCATCAACATCTCACTCAGCCAGACGCTGGGTCGTACCTTGATTACCTCCTTGACCACCATTCTGGTGCTGGTAGCACTGTTCTATTTTGGCGGTGAGTTGATTCATGGCTTTGCCACAGCGCTGTTGATCGGTGTCTTTGTGGGTACCTATTCCTCCATCTACGTGGCCAGTAATATCCTGCTGCTGATGCACATCAGCAAAGAGGATTTGATGCCGCCGGTGAAAGAAAACGCGGAGATCGATGAAGTGCCTTGAGGCTGAACCCCTAGTGCCTTCAGTCATACAGTGGGCGGCAGGGTTTTGATCCCGCTCTAACCCGGAACACCCCCCTCGGCCCAAGCCCAGGGGGGTGTTTTGTTTCCGGGGGGTGGTTTTGGGATGCCCGCTATGGCGCCCTGAACTGGTGCTGCATAAATGCCTTGTTTTGAGCAGGTGGTCACTGGTGGTGCAATCTGTGGGACTGAAACCGCAGAAGCTGCCCCCGGTTGCGCGATTTATAACTTGGCACAGGCTTTGCTCTATATAACGTGTAGGCACATGATCTGCGGCCAGCCTCTCCGGGGTTGACTGCCGGCCATGACTCTCTGAGCTTGTGGCCCTGCTTCGGCAGGGCAGCTTTTTCCGCCAGATGCCTGCAAGACTTGTGCTTTATAGCCAGGTGCTGAATTGCAAATGTCGCTGGTCTGCTCATCCACCGGATCAACGACAGGCTTAACGTAGATCTCTCTGAGCTTTAGCCCCGCCTGTCGGGGCTATTTTTTTGCCTGAGCATAAGCTCCCGGATACGGAACCGGGTTCACAGAGCGGCTCCCGATTATCAGGAAAGGGTTGACGGGAGCCTCAATGTGTCAGAGATATGAGGCGTGTGGCTTCAGAGTCCTGTGAGGCCTCTGGCAGGGGTGGGCAAGAAGTCACAGACTGGAGCTTAGAACCCTTGTGCGCTAGGGCAGCCGGGCAGGAGTGAGTTGGATGACGGGATTGACCGAGCTGGATCAGCTGCTGGCTGCGCTGAATCCACAGTTGGTTGAAGGCGAGTTCGTCTTTTGCTGTGCCGAGGGGACCCCGGTGGACTGGGACGCGTTGCAACCTGTGGCCACCTTTCGCGAGGACGAGGGGTTGACGCTGGTGCTGCCCAGAGCGGTGGCAGAAGGGGCTGGCCTGGCGTTCGACGGGGTATTCCGGCAGATTACCCTGCGAGTGCACTCCAGCCTGGCGGCGGTGGGGTTGACGGCGGCGGTGTCGGCACAGTTGGCCGCCCGCGGCATCAGTGCCAATATGGTCGCAGCGTATTATCACGACCATATCTTTGTGCCTGCGGGGAGGGCGGCAGAGGCCCTGCAGGCGCTGGGTGAGTTAAGCGGGTGACTTTGCCGGCAGCGTATATACTCTATAATTCCGGCCGTGGTTTGATGGTAAAAGTCGGCATAAATCCCGGGCACAGATCCGTAAACAGATACAGCTTCATGAATCAGAGAAATAAGGGCGTATAGATGGAGGTCCAGTCACCTCAGCTGTCGGTATCCAATATCCACAAAACATTCGGTGATAACGAAGTGCTCAAGGGCATTTCATTCGATGCCATGAGCGGTGAAGTGATCACCCTCATCGGTTCGTCCGGGTCTGGTAAGAGCACCCTGTTACGTTGCATTAACCTGCTGGAGATCCCCACGCAGGGGGAGGTAATCCTGCGTGGTGAACCTGTGCGCTTCCGTATGGTGCGTGGCGAGCGTGTGCCATCCAGCCCCCAGCAGGTACAGAATTTCCGTTCTCGCCTGGCGATGGTATTCCAGGGCTTCAATCTCTGGTCCCATATGACGGTGCTGGAAAATGTGATTGAGGCTCCGGTCCACGTGTTAGGTCAGCCTAAAAAGCAGGCGATCGAAAAGGCTGAGGCCCTGCTCGATAAAGTGGGACTTTTACAGCGCAAGAACTACTACCCCAATCACCTGTCCGGTGGGCAACAGCAGCGCGCCGCCATCGCGCGTGCGTTGGCGATGGATCCGGAGGTGCTGTTGTTTGATGAGCCCACTTCGGCGCTCGATCCCGAACTGGTCAGCGAAGTGCTGCGCGTGATGCGCGGCCTGGCGGAGGAGGGGCGCACCATGATCCTGGTGACGCACGAAATGGATTTCGCACGGGATGTCTCGAATAAGGTGCTGTTCCTGCATCAGGGCAAAATCGAAGAGCAGGGCGCCCCCGAAAAAATCTTTACCAATCCGGATTCGGAACGTGTGAGACAGTTTATGGCGGCCCAGAGCCGCTGAATTTTCCATTGTAAGTGCATAAACGAGGTGCAACATGAAGAAGGTTATCGCTGGTCTGTGTATTGCTCTGTTGGCGGCTTGTTCGCAGCAGGAATCCGAGCCGGTGCTCAAAATCGGGGTGGATGTGCCCTATGAGCCCTTTGAGTTCAAGGCCCCGGATGGCAGCCTGACCGGTTTTGAGATTGATCTCGGCAATGCGGTGTGTGCAGAGATGGCGATCAAGTGCGAGTGGGTGGTACAGGGATGGGATGGCATTATCCCGGGCCTGCTGGCGTTCAAATACGACATGATTATGTCGTCCATGTCGATCAACGACGAGCGTCGGGAAAAGGTGCTGTTTTCCAAAGCCTACTACAACACCCCTTCTGGCTGGTTTGCCAAGGCTGACACCGAACTGGATGTCTCCAGCCCCGCAGCCATGGCTGGCAAGAAAGTTGGTGTGCAGCGCGGTACGGTGCAGGATGACTACGCCACCAAAAACCTGCCTGACACGGAAATCCTGCGCTACGCCACTGCCGATGAACTGGTCATTGATCTCTACGGTGGCCGCCTGGATGCGGTACTGCTGGACTTTCCTGTGGGCGAGAGCACCATCCTGAACGGTGATAAAGGCAGTGAATACGGGCAGGCGGGCGCCCTGTTGCAAATTGGTGAGGGTGTGGGTGTTGCCGTACGCAAGGATGATACCGAGCTCAAGGCCAAGCTGGATGCCGCGTTTGAAACGGTAAAAAGCAACGGCGTGTACGACCAGATCCGTCAGAAGTACTTCGCCTACGATATTAAAGTCTGAGGCCGGAACTGAGTCTGATGCTGGATCTGCATGGCTACGGCCCTTCAATCCTCGGTGGGGCCTGGCTGACCATACAGGTGGCGTTACTGTCATTGCTGCTGGCAGTGGTGCTGGGACTGGCGGGTGCGCTGGCCAAGCAGAGCCACAGTGCCTGGTTGCGCGCCTTGGCCACCTTTTACACCACGGTCATCCGTGGTGTACCTGACTTGGTGCTGATGCTGCTGATCTTTTTCGGTGCGCAGATCCTCGCCAATGAGCTGGCCGGCTGGATCAACCGCCAGTTTGGTACCCGGCTCTACTTTGATATCAATGCCTTTGTTGCCGGTGTCGTCACCATCGGTTTTATCTTTGGTGCCTATATGGCGGAAACCTTTCGTGGTGCCTATATGGCGGTGCCCAAGGGGCAGATTGAAGCTGCGGTTGCCTATGGTATGAGTGGCTGGCAGGTGTTCCGGCGGGTGCTGTTTCCGCAAATGATGCGTTTCGCCCTGCCGGGTATCGGCAACAACTGGGCGGTGCTGCTGAAAACCACGGCACTGGTCTCTGTGATCGGGCTGGCGGATATGGTCAGGTTGGCCAAGGAGGCCTCCGGTGCGGTGCATGAGCCCTTCAAGTTCTTTATTCCGGTGGCGGCCATCTACCTGTTAATCACTTTTGTGTCAGAGCTGGTGATCAAATACCTGACGAAGAAATACAGCAGCGGTGTGGTGAGGGGCTCGCAACATGGGTGATTGGCTCGAGGCCCTGCTGGGTCAGAACAAGATCTTCACGGCTGACACCTTGCTGATGTATTGGGATGGCTTTGTGATGACGGCCCAACTCACCGTCGTCTCACTCATAATTGGTTTGCTGTTGGCGGTGGTATTGGCGATTTTACGCAGTACCCGCAAGCCCTGGTTCAGCTGGCCCATCTATCTCTTCTGCTACGTATTTCGCGGTACGCCCCTGCTGATCCAGCTCTATATCATCTACTACGGTATTACCTACGTGGATGGTATTCAGGAGACCTTCTGGTGGGAGTGGTTTAAAAACCCTTTCTATCCGGCACTTCTGGCGTTCACCCTCAACACCTGTGCCTACACCACCGAAATCCTCTATGGGGCCATCGCGGAAACGGATCATCGCGAACTGGAGGCGGCCAGGGCCTATGGCATGAGCTGGTGGACCAGTATGCGGCGGGTGGTATTGCCGGGGGCTATCCGCCGGGCGCTGCCCGCTTACGCCAATGAAGTTATTCTGTTGCTGCAGTGCACCTCCGTTGCCAGTGTCATTACCATTGTCGATATCACCGGTGCTGCCCAGAATACCTACTCGCGTCACTACGCGCCGTTCGAGGCATTTATCTTCGCCGCCTGTATCTATCTGATCATGACCTTCACCATTCTCTACTTCTTCCGGCGGCTGGAAGCCCGGCTGCTGGCTTTTATGCGTCCGCGTCAATAAGCCGGTAGCGGCAGCGCCTTTTGTAGTGTAAGGGCATGGCCCTTCCCAATCCTGTTTGTTTGCCCTGCCTCATGTATCCGCTGGCCCTGTCACCTTGTCGGGGCCTGCAGCGCGATTCATTGAGGAAATGATAATTCGTCTGGTTATAGCTGAAGCTCTTATCCTCGTGCCCGGGGAGAGATGGGTAGGGTATCCGGTATTGCAGTGCTGGATTGCACAGTCGGGCCGCCTATCTCGCCAGGTGGCACACGGCTGCACTCAGCTGCGGGAGGTGATGGGAAATGTCAGCCTGTGGAAGGAGCAAAATCGATGGCAACGTCGGCGCAAACCATAGAATACCTGTTGGATCAGCTGCGTGATGCGAGAGGTATCAGTGCCAGAAAGATGTTCGGCGGCTACTGCCTCTATGTCACTGGTAAGCCGGTGGGCGTGGTGTGTGATGACCAGTTGTTCCTGAAGCCAACAGAGGCCGGAAGCGCGTTATTGGATGATCCGGTGATGGGGGTTCCCTACCCGAAGGCCCGGCCTCACCTGTTGATAGAGGCGGACTTGTGGGAAGAAAGTGAGTGGCTTTCAATGTTGATCCAGGCGACAGCGCTGGCGTTGCCCGAACCGAAACCAAAACGGATCAGGACTCAGCCGTGAGAAGGGATTCGTATTTTCCCGCCGGGTCGTGCTGTAACCTTCTTTGCTTACAGCGCTGACGGTTTGTATTTTCAGCAGGGAAACATTTCGCAGTCGGGTCAGGCACTACGATTGCGGTTAAGCCGGGAGATAAAGGGATATGACAATTATAAAAAGTGTGGCGTTGGCGATGTTGGCAACACTGCTGGTTGCCTGTGCCAGTACCATAGAACGGCCGTCGAACTTTGATGATCAGCAGACTGAGTACCTTATCGGGATCAGCGGTAGTGCATCACCGGAGCAAGTCAAAAGCGTGATCGCGCGCGGTGCCGACGTCAATGGGCATCTCAAGTCAGGGATCTCCGCGCTTCATATGGCGGCTAACTTTGGTAATAACCCGGTGATCGAGGAGTTGTTAAGACAGGGTGCCAACATCAATGACGCTACCCCCAGGGGAATGACGCCACTCGCCGCAGCGGTCATGGAAAATCACCCCGGGACAGTGGCGCTTCTTGTCCGCAACGGTGCCAGGCCGGGAGCCGCACAGAGCGCTATGGTTGACCCCGTTTATATCGCTGTGAGAGGTAACCGCGCGGAGATTCTGCTGTCGCTGATTAAAGGCGGCGCAGATATCAATCGGCAATACACGCTTGATGGAGACCATTACGTGCGACCCATCTTCTACAGCACCAGTGAGGAAGTGACCAGGCTCCTGCTGGACAATGGCGCATCCACCGATTTTTATCTGGATAAGGACGGTGAGCTGCCGTACTTGAATTATTTGCTCAATGAAAACCGCATGGAAGATGTGAAGCTACTGTTGGGGCTGGGGGCAAACCCCAATTTCAAATCCCGGCAGACCGCAGTTACCCCTCTGCACTGGGCGGCAAGGTCAGGCAATGTTGAGATTGTTGATGCCCTGCTGGGCGCCGGCAGCGATCCCTGGGCGGTTACCACCGATAACGCCACCCCGAAAGACTGGGTTCGTGGTCCCGACAGCATTCGGAGTCTGCTGGATAAAGCGATGCAGTCTTCCTCCTCCCCCGGAAAGTGAGTTGCAGAGTTTCGGGCAATGTCATGAAGTAGTCGTTCTCCCGTTTGCTGGGTGAGCATGCGTCATCGGGACGTGAGTGCTTTTACCCCGGCAAAATATGCGCCGGCGTCAATAATTCCCTGCTTAAAATACGACAGAAATCGCGAAAGTGTCGCCCGGTTTTCTCTTTTGCGGCAGGGGCCCAGGAATCCGTGTAGAGAGGGCTCGCGGCGACCAATTGCTGCCGCGGAAGGTTGCTTTTATTTTTCGGTTTTATGACACGTTTAGCCTTTGGCGCATTTTTTATTGGTTACACTGCGCGCCGCAATTGAAGCCCGGTGCCAGCGGAAGGTAGGGATTCCACCGCAGTTGTTTTCTTCTTCCCGGGGGCGGTTCCGGCATATTCAATTGTGCTCAGCCTACAAAATTACTGCGCCACCAGCTGGCGGTCCGCGGGTAGCGAACCTCTTGCTGTCTGCAGAATTTATCCTTAGCAACAAGACCATAAAGGATTTGTGTATGTTTAAGAAAACCCTGATTGCTTCATCCCTGCTGGTACTGTCGGCCACTGCCACTGCGCAGAGCGGCGAGATCGGCAGTTTCTACGCTGGCGCCTCTATCGGCCTGACCGATGTGGATGTTTCCGGTTTTGACAAGGGCCGGTCCATTGCCCTGGTGGGCGGCTACAGAATGCTGGAGAACCTGGCCCTGGAAGCTTCCTACATTGACCTGGGTGAGGCGGATGATGGCCCCTGGACCATCGAAGCGGATGGCTTTAACTTTGCCGCCGTGGGCATCCTGCCAATCAATGACCAGTTTGAAGTGTTTGGTAAGTTGGGCCTGTTTGCCTGGGATGCCAGTGTGCATTACTCAGGTTATGGCCAGGTGGAAAGCGATGATGGTATCGACCTGAGCATTGGCTTCGGTGCGACCCTGGAGCTGACTCCGGAATTCTCCCTGGTAGCTGAGTACCAGCATTTTGAGCTGGACAGCGACGACGTCTCCAATATCTCCGTCGGCGCTCGCTACAACTTCTGATCGCTTTTGCTCTTCCTTTCGGAAGGCGAAAAAAAAGGGCTCCGCATTGCGGGGCCCTTTTGCATTTTACGGCAAGGACTACTCAATGGTCAGCCGGCTTTGGCCGCCTTGTGAGCCAGGTACTCATCGTAGGTACCCTGGAAGTCCACCACCTCGTCTTCCCGAATCTCCAGGATGCGGGTGGCCAGTGACGACACAAACTCGCGGTCGTGGCTGACGAAGATCAGCGTGCCTTCGTAGTGTTCCAGCGCCAGGTTGAGCGCTTCGATGGATTCCATGTCCAGGTGGTTGGTGGGCTCGTCCATCAACAGCACGTTGCAATCCATCATCATCAGTTTGCCGAACAGCAGGCGGTTTTTCTCTCCACCGGAACAGACTTTGACTTTTTTGTTAAAACTGTCGGCGGAGAACAACAGGCGGCCCAGGGTGGCGCGGACAATCTGGTCGTCGTGATTGGGTTTGCGCCACTGGCTCATCCAGTCAAACAGATTCAGGTCCACGTCAAAGTCGGCGCTGCTGTCCTGCGGGCAGTAACCGAGACTGGCGTTTTCGGCCCACTTCACCACACCGCCATTGGCGGACAGCTCGTTCATCAGGCAGCGCACAAAGGTGGTTTTACCGGCACCGTTCTCGCCGATCACCGCCAGCCGGCTGCCGGCATCCAACAGCAGGTTGATGTTCTTGAACAGCGGGGTTTCTTCAAAGCCGTGGCTCATCCCTTCCAGGGTCAGCGCCTGGCGGTGCAGCTTTTTGTCCTGCTTGAAGCGGATATAAGGTGATACCCGGCTGGAGGGCTTGATGTCTTCCAGCTTGATCTTCTCCAGCTGCTTGGCCCGGGAGGTGGCCTGCTTGGCTTTGGAGGCGTTGGCGGAGAAGCGGCTGACAAACTGCTGCAGGTCGGCGATCTGGGCAGACTTCTTGGCGTTTTCGGACTGTACGCGCTCACGGGCCTGGGTGGAGGCGGTCATAAAGTCGTCGTAGTTGCCGGGATAGACCCGCAGCTCGCCATAGTCGATATCCGCCATGTGGGTGCAGACGGCGTTAAGGAAGTGACGGTCGTGGGAAATGATCACCATGGTGCTCTTGAGGCCGTTCAGCACCCCTTCCAGCCACTGGATAGTGGCGATATCCAGGTTGTTGGTGGGTTCGTCCAGCAGCAGGATGTCCGGCTCGGAGAACAGCGCCTGCGCCAGCAATACGCGCAGCTTGAGGCCTGGCGCCACTTCGCTCATGGGGCCGTAGTGATAGTCCAGCTCGATACCGGCACCCAGCAGGAATTCACCGGCGCGGCTCTCGGCGCTGTAGCCGTCCATCTCGGCAAACTGCACCTCCAGATCGGCCACTTTCATGCCGTCCTCTTCGGTCATCTCCGGCAGTGAGTAGATGCGATCACGCTCCTGCTTAACAGCCCACAGTTCGGTATGGCCCATCAGGACCGTGTCGATCACGCTGTAGGCTTCGAAGGCGAACTGGTCCTGGCTCAATTTGCCGACGCGCTCGTTGGGGGTAATGCTGACGTTGCCGGCGGAAGGGGAGAGGCTGCCGTCGAGGATTTTCATGAAGGTGGATTTGCCACAGCCGTTGGCGCCGATGAGGCCGTAACGGTTGCCGTTACCAAACTTGACCGAGACGTTTTCAAACAGGGGCTTGGCACCAAACTGCATGGTGATATTGGCGGTAGTAATCAAGGGACGATCCTATAAATCCGGGGTGCCTTGCAGGCCAGAGACCGGCAAGACGGGTGCATGAGTGTCGACGAGCGCCCCTCGGTTGCCTGATTCTGTCAGGGCAAACGGGAAACCACAGACGCTGGGCCCAGCAAAGGGCTGGGGTGTGAAGAATCACGGGAGGCTACCATCTGAAGGGGCGCTACTATAGAGATACCGCCTCCCAAGGTCGAGCAGAATTTAGACAGATTGGGCAGATTCCGCGGTCCGCGGCAGGGGTGGTGACAGTCCATATGAGCGCTGTCGCGGTGTCGGCTCAGGAGTTGGCCAGGGTACGGCCCAGTGCACGCTGCCAGCCAGCCAGGTATTTATCCCGCAGTGCATCACTCATATCGGGCCGGAATTGCTGCTCCTGTTGCCACTGTTGCTGCAGCGCCTCCATGGAGCCGTAGAGTCCCAGTTGCAGCCCGGCAAGGTAGGCCGCTCCCAATGCTGTGGTCTCCAGAACCGCCGGACGGTCCACCTCGGCACCGAGTATGTCCGCCATAAATTGCATCAGCCAGTTATTGGCCACCATGCCGCCATCCACCCGCAGGCGCGCCGTATCAATGCCGTCCTCGCGCACCGCTGCCAACAGGTCGTGGGTCTGGTAGCAGACAGATTCCAGCGCCGCCCGGGCAATATGGGCCGGTCCCGAGGCGCGGGTCAGGCCGTAGATGGCGCCGCGGGCATCCGGATCCCAATGCGGGGCACCCAGGCCGGTCAGGGCCGGTACAAAGTAGACGCCTTCGTTACTCTCTTCCGTGCGCGCCAGTGCTTCGGTTTCCGCGGCGGTTTCGATAATGCCAAGGCTGTCCCGCAGCCACTGTACCGCCGCTCCGGCGACAAAGATGGAGCCCTCCAGAGCGTAGTGCGTGGTGCCCTGGATGCTGTAGGCAATGGTGGTAAGCAGGCGGTTGTTGGAGGTCACTGCCTGTGTGCCGGTGTTGATCACCATAAAGCAGCCGGTACCGTAAGTACTTTTGATGGTGCCAGGGTCGAAGCAGCACTGTCCCACGGTAGCCGCCTGCTGGTCGCCGGCAACACCGAGAATGGGGATGGCAGAACCCAGAACCGCGGCGTCTGTGGTGCCGAAATCAGCGGTACACTCCAGTACCTCCGGCAGCAGGCTCTCTGGCACACGAAACAGCTGCAGCAGAACCGGGTCCCATTGGTGGGTGTGGATATTGAAGAGGTTGGTGCGGCTGGCGTTGGTGATGTCAGTGACAAACCGGCTGCCACCGGTGAGGCGCCAGATCAGAAAGGTGTCCACCGTGCCGAAGGCCAGTTCGCCCCGCTCGGCCCGCTCCCGCGCACCCTCCACATTATCGAGGATCCAGGCGATCTTGGTGGCGGAGAAGTAGGGGTCCAGCAACAACCCGCTGCGTTGCCGCACAAAGCTTTCGGTGACCTGCTGACGCAGTCGCTGACACTCGGCGCTGGTGCGGCGATCCTGCCAGACAATGGCGTTATAGAGGGGTTTACCGGTTTTGCGATCCCACACCAGCGTTGTCTCCCGCTGGTTGGTAATACCGATGGCGGCAACATTGAGGCCGGCATCCCGCGCCTGCTGCAGCACCTCGCGGGTGACGGCCAGGGTGGTGGACCAGATCTCCTCCGGGTCGTGTTCGACCCAGCCATCACGGGGATAGATCTGGGTAAACTCCTGTTGGGCGATATGCAGTGCCTGCCCCGACGGACTAAAGACAATGGCGCGGCTGGAGGTGGTGCCCTGGTCAATGGCCAGCACACAGGTATCGGATGTCATGGGCTCGGCTCCACGGATTTATAGGCCTCGGAAGGGGGCATTTGTACGGTGGACGAGCTGTTCACTGTAAAGCGGAACCTTGTACCGAATCAATGGCAGGGCTTTCTGCGGCCATCTAATCGTCCAGCGGGCATAGGCCAATTGTAATCCTGTGGTAATATTTGCGGCTGTTTTCCCCGCCCTCAGCCCGGATCATATAGGAGTTGACGGGGCCGCAAGGAGGCGGGGGTGTGTTTGATGGACGAAATGGGGTTGTCTGACTTGGCGTTCGCAAATTTTGGGGCAGGTACTGCTCGTCCGGTTGAGGGCTCAGGGCTGTCGATCCATTCAGGGCTGCGGCCAGCGGCCAGGCGGGGGTATTTGTGACCCAGCCGTTGTCATCGCTGGAGCCGGCGGCTGTGCAGGTGCATCAGGACCCGGTGGTACCCGACTGGGCAGATCTGGAGCTGGAAGACACCTGGCCGGATCACCTGCACCCACTGTCCAGCCCACGTAATATCTGCAAACTGCTGCAGCGGGTTTTCTCGCGTCGTCAGGCGGTGGAGCTGCCGGAGCAACTGTCGGGCCAGGGTTCGATTCCCCGTTACATCCTGCAGGAGTTTCACAACCTGCCGAACGGTAATTACTCCAACCACCTCAGCCACGGTTATATCACCGGCTTTGACATCGCCATGCTGGGTGAGGTGGAGGTCAGTCGCCAGTGGATCGCCGAGTGGCTGACAAATACGCAGTCAGTGCTGGATATTGGTACTGCCGGTGGCAAAACCGCGGCTGCGGTTCATGGCAGGGGTGTCCCGGAAGTCTGGGGCATAGACCCCTCGCCCTATCTCCTGAAGCACGCGGCGCGCCGCAATCCGGAGCTCAATTTTGTGCCGGGTATCGGTGAGGACCTCCCCTTTGGCGCCGACCGCTTCGATGCCATCACTCTCTGTTTTGTCCTGCACGAAGTGCCCCCGCGCTATGGGCGCCAGATTCTGGCGGAGTGTTATCGCTGCCTGAAACCCGGCGGCCTGCTGGCGATTGCCGAGCCCTCCAGTCTGCAGATGCAGAAACCTCGCTGGCGTTCCCTGGTGACCGCAAAGGGCTGGAAGCATCTCTATTTCTACCTGCTGGCACATATTGTTTATGAGCCATTTGTAGAGGCCTGGCATAAGATCGATAAGGCACAGTGGCTGGCCGAGGGTGGCTTCGAGCTGCTGGAGTCGGAGTACGCTATGCCCATTGGTCACTGGCTGGCGCGCAAGATATAACCTGGGGCGGAAGCGCAGGTGACTGGCCAGTACTTTGGCCTGCAGCAACCTGGCCGGTAGCAATATGTCCCCCCGTTCCGGAGGGCAGAGCAGAGGGAGGTAAGAATGGCAGAACGGCTTAAAGGGAAGGTGGCAATCGTATTTGGTGCCGGGCAGCAACCGGGACCCAATATGGGCAATGGTCGCGCCTGCGCCCTGCAATACGCCCGGGAAGGGGCGCTTGTGGCCTGCGTTGACCTGGATCTGGCTGCTGCAGAGAGCACCCGGCAGTTGATCGCGGAAGCGGGCGGTGAAGCCATTGCCCTGCAGGCGGATGTGACCCGCGAGGCGGATTGTCTGCGTGCGGTGGAGGCCTGTGTCGAGGCGTTTGGTCCTGTCGATATCCTCCATAACAACGTCGGCGGCGTGAGTACTGATCGGCTCGATCCGGCAGAGCTGGATGAGAGCATTATCGACAGCGCCATGGCGCTGAACTTCAAGAGTGTGGTCTACGCCAGCAAGGCGGTGTTGCCCTCTATGCGCGAGCGTAAAAGTGGCTGCATTATCAATATCTCCTCCATGGCGGCGGTCTGCTCCGGCCAGCCGGTGATGTACGGTACCACCAAGCTGGCCCTCAATGGCCTGACTCACCAGATGGCGATGGCATACGCCGCCGAAGGGGTCAGGGTCAACGCTATCATGCCGGGGCTGCTGGATACGCCGGTGGCGGTGGAAGGCGTGGCGCAGCGCATGGGGGTGGACGCGGAGGTGGTGCGGCAACAGCGTGATGCCCGGGTACCCCTGCGTCACCGCCAGGGCTCGGCCTGGGATGTGGCTCACGCGGCGGTGTTTCTCGCCTCGGACGAGGCCGGGTTTATTACCGGTGTGGTATTGCCGGTGGATGGCGGGCAGACGGTCAGGATTGGGTGACGCCAATGCTGGTAACGGTGGGGCGTTACAGTTTTCCCTACGAGGCACACCTGCATAAGGGGTTGCTGGAGGCGGCCTACATCCCGGCATTTATCGCCGACGAGCACACCATCAATATGGACTGGCTCTACTCCAACGCCTTGGGCGGGGTGCGTTTGCAGGTGCCCGCCGGTTATGCCGAGCAGGCCCGTGCCGTGCTGGCCGAGGTGGCGGAGCAGAACCGCACTGGCGAGGTCTCCGCGGCCGTCGCAGAAGACTCCGGCGAAGGGACGGTGTATCCGGCCTGCCCCCGCTGTGGCAGCCAGGCCACCAGCTACTACCGTGTCGGTCGCCGGGCCGCCTTCCTGGCCTTTCTGTGGCTTAACTTCCCCCTGTTTCCTACCCGTGATGGTTATCGCTGTGGCGATTGCGGGCATGTGACGGCCCGTTGAACGCGGTTCCGCCAACGCCTGTTCCCCAGACCCGGTAGGGGCTCAGTCGTCCCAGCCTTCGTCCTCGAAATCGGCAAAGCGGTCGTCGTTCTGTGCTTTCTGCTTGCGCTGCAGCAGCTTCTCCAGCCAGGGCTCCGGGGTGCCGTTCAGCTGGCCCTGCAGCTCTTCAATCAACTCTTCCACGTCGGGACCGCCCTTGACCTGCACCGGGTGGACGCCAAGTGTCAGCAACTGGCGGGTGGCAGAGCCGCCGATAGAGCCGCAATAGACGATGTCAGCACCGGCCAGCCAGGCCATCTTGGGCTTGAGTTTATCCTCGTTGCCGTCCTTCTTCTCAATGCCGAAATTGTGGGAGGCGAGAAAATCGGCGGAGTCAGGGGTGACGGCGTAGAGGTAGAACGCCTGGGCCGAGCCGAAGTGCTGGTCCACCATGTCGCCATCGAGGGAGGCAAAGGCGACCAGCAGGGCCTCCTCATCGGCGGCGGCATCGGCAACACAGGTGATAGCGGCGGTAGTGTCCATAGGTTTTCCTCCGGGTTGTGGTACAGGGGCACGTGTAAAAGCGTCTGTTTCCACCACTGCAAGAGCCCGGCCATGTGTTTCGATTCATGGAGTGAAAAAAAGCCGAGTTAAAACAATCAGTTGTGATGTATGCCTGAGCGCAGGGAGGCAGCCTTGGTTGGGGCTTTGTCGTAAAGCCGACAGTGCCCGACCGGTTTTACCAGCGGAAGAGCAGTGGCACTACCAGCACGGCCACTGCAAATACGATCAGTACGGGGATGATGCCGAGGCGCACAAAGTCCAGAAAACGGTAGTTGCCCGGCTCTACAACCAACGTGACCACCGGGGACGCCACCGGTGTGAGAAAGGCAGAGGAGGCCGCCATCAGCAGGCCAATGGCCATGGGGTAGGGGGATAGGTTAAGTGCTTCTGCGGCACCAATGGCAATGGGTGCCATGAGAATAGCAGCGGTGGTGTTGGAGAGGATATTAGTGAGCAACACCGTGGCAAAGAACAGTATGGTCAGCACCAGCAGCGGGTGTGAGCCTCCGCTGACCTGCAACAGGGTGGCGATAATCAGGTCCGTGGCGCCGGTTTTTTGCAGTGCAGCGGCCAGCGGCAGCATACCGGCCAACAGGATGAGGCTGGACCAGTGGATGGCCCGATAGGCTTCCTGGGCAGTGAGGCAGCGGCCCACTACGCCACCCAGTGCCGCCAGCAGGGCCGCGGCCACCAGCGGTAGCCAGTTGAGCATGGAGACCACCACCATGGCGCCGGTCAGTGCCAGCGCCAGCGGCATATGCCGGCGCGCTGGTACCACCTCCTCAGCCTCCTGTGGCGACTCCAGCACCACAAAGTCGTGATTCTGCTGGCTCAGGGCCCGCAGCCGGTACCAGGGGCCCGCCACCAGTAAGCTGTCGGAGGCGGCCAGTGGCACCTCGTCGTAGTCATCCACTGCTTCCTGGTTGCGGCGCAGGCCAAACACATCGAGGCCGTAGGTGTCGCGGAACTGGCTGTCCCGCACGCTGCGACCGATCAGGCGCGAATTGGGGTGGATGAGCACGGTGATGGCGCCCAGCTCCCACTGCACTTGCTGCTGTTCCCGCGCGCCCAGTTTGTGGCGGTAGAGGCCCAGTTCGCCGATGCAGTGGAGGATCTGCTCCTCCTCCCCCAGTACCAGCAGGATATCATCGGCACGCAGCACAAAATCCGCTGCCGGGCCGGGGTAGTGTTCCAGTCCCCCGCGGCGGGGCCGCAGTACATCCAGTACCCGTATACGGTAGCTGCTGTTCATGCTGCACTCACTCAGGCGCCGCCCACACAGTGGCGAGTGGGCGGGTATACGCAGGGTGAGGGTCTGGCGCCGGACGCTGAAATCCTGCCACAGGGCTTGCAGGGAGCGGCCGTAGGGGTGGTGGGTATCGGTGCTGGTGCGTGGCAGCCAGTGGCGCCCCAGCAACAGCATATAGGCGATGGTCAGAAGCAGTACGAGGACCCCGATGAGGGAGAAACTGAAGAAGCCCAGTGGCTGGTAGCCACTGGCTTCCAGCTCGCCGCTGATCACCAGGTTGGGCGGGGTGGCGATCAGGGTCAGCATACCGCTGGCCAGCGCCGCGTAGGACATGGGCAGCAACAGCCTTGAGCGGTTGACCTGGGCCTGGCGGGCAATGCGCAACAGAATGGGGATAAAGATTGCCACCACCGCGGTGGAACTCATGACGGCGCTCAGCACCGCACTGCTGAGCATAATCAGGATCAGCAGGTAGCTCTCGCGCTGGCCACCGTGCTTCAGAATCCAGTCGCCAACGGCGCGGGCGACACCGGTGCGATCCAGCATCTCCCCCACCACCAGCAGGGCGCCAATCAGTATCACCACCGGATTGCCGAAGCCGGCGAGGGCTTCGCCAATGGTAAGCACGCCGCTGAGCATCAGCGCCAGTACCACCAACAGCGCCAGAAAGTCGTAGCGCACCCGATTGCTGGCCATCAGTGCCATGGCAATAGCCATCACCACAAACACAAATCCGGATTGTGCTGTTTCGGGAATCAGTAACATGGCGGTTCCGTCTTGCCTGCAGCAAGGTAATAATGCCAGAGTCTGTGAAGACAACAAACGCGCCAGCTATACTGCGCGCAGATTTAAAAAGGATGCTCAGGCATCACAGGGAGGATAAATGCAGGACATGTCATACCCGGGAAAGTGGGGTGGGTTGTTGATCGCAGGCATGATGCTGATGGCGGCAGCGGCCCAGGGGCAGGAGCCTGTCTCTGCAGAGCCCTCGCAGCCCGCCGTCTCTGAGCCGGGCGCGAGCGAAGCGATGCCGAAGGAGTCCCCCTGGCTACTGGCCCCCATCATCAGTTCGGATCCCAAGGTCGGTACTTCCGCCGGAGGCCTGGGAGGCTATCTCTTCAAGATTGATCCCGACTCCACCTCCTCCATGGTGGGTGCAATGGCGAAGTACAGCAATACCGATTCGCTGATCGCCGGTCTGTTCCTGCGTTCGTTCTGGCAGGCGGATGCCCGGCGTTTCTCGGCGCTGGCGGTCGGTGGGCGTATCCGCAACGACTACGAGGATTTCCTCGGCTCCGGGTTACCGGTCTCCTCCACGGATGAGTTGAAGCTCTTTTTCAGCCGCTATCAGCAACAGGTGGTGCCGCACTGGTTTCTGGGGATGCAGGCGGTTTACACCAACTACCTGATTGTCGGGGACAACTTCACCAGCGGCGAAATTCTCAAGGTGGCGGGGCTCACAGGTTACGACTCGGCGGGCCTGGGGTTGGTGGCGCAGTACGATAACCGTAACAGCAAGAATTCGCCGTCGTCTGGTATGAATGTGGTCCTGAACAATTTTGCCTATCGCGAATCCTTTGGCGGTGAGGTCAGTTTTGACGCTTACAACCTCAAGGCGCTCCACTACCTGCCCCATGGTAACGGGCATGTGTTTGCTACCCATGTGGATGGACGCTGGACCGATGACGCCCCCAACAGTGGTTACTCCAGTGTGGCCCTGCGGGGTTATACTCGCGGCCAGTACCTGGCCCCGCACTCGGTGCTGGTGGAGTTTGAGGAGCGCCTGCACGTGAAAGGGCGTTTCGGTATCAATCTCTTTGCTGGCGTGACCTGTCTCTATGGTGATGGACAGAGCTGCGACAATAGTGAAAACCTTTACTCCTCATTCGGGATTGGGGCGCAATACGTGTTGAAGCAGTCCGAGGGCATTGTGCTAACCATGGACTATGCCCAGGGCGAGGGAGGTAACAGCGGTTTTTACATGCGTTTCGGCCAGGCGTTCTGATCTGTCGCTGCATCAGCACCGCTCCTGGGCAGCAAGCCCAGCCCCGGGTAACAAACCTCGCTGCTGAAACCCTCTCCCTCCAGGCGTCGGTGCAAGGTAAGTGGCACGAAAACTGAAACAGCCATCCGTATTGTGAGGTAAGCAATACGGTGGTAACTGCAATGACACACTCCCTCAAGTTCCTGGCCGATGCCCTGCAAAATGAGATGCCGGCGCTCAAGCGTGGCTATCAGCGCGGCATCAACATCGATCTCTCCCGTCATCAGGTGGATGGCATTCTCGAGCGGCAGCTGCTGGCATTGGTAGACGCCTGGCTGGGTGTCTGCAGCCGCCTGCTGGATGAGGGTATGGGGCTGGGCGGCGACAACCCGGAGGCGCTGACTGCACGGTTGGCGGGGGTTAAGGACGAATTGGTGAGTTACGCCCTGCAGTTTAACCGCAGCTCCTGTGCGCTCTCCAATTTCGGCGAGGAGCACCGTCCCGGCCGTCTGTACCTGGAGCGAATCCTGATTCAGGTTGAGAGTCGCTGGCAGCAGTGGTGCGCCGGTCACCGCACGCGCATGGGGGCGGTACTGATGGCCGACGTCCTCTCCTGAGCTTGCGGTAAGCGGATACGGGTCGCTGGAACAGCGCTTGCAATCACCCTTCTGTAATTGACGTTTACCCTTGTCGCAGGCGGCTTTTTGTCTGCTTCGGTACAGTGATGCTGCGACAAGCAGGGACAGGTCGAACCGGATTGTCGTTTACGCGACAGCGCCGGCAGGGCAGAACCGCTGCCATTTCGCTACAGAGTGAGGAACAGGTCATCGTGAAGATCGGTATTTTTTTCGGCACAGAGACAGGCACCACCCGCCTGATTGCGAAAAAGATTTATAAACTGCTGGGCGATGAGCTGGCAGACAAGCCCCTTAACGTCAACCGTATTGAAGCTGCTGACCTGCTCAAGTACGACGCGCTTATTCTGGGGACGCCCAGCTACGGCGTGGGTGAGATTCCAGGACTCAGCGCCGGCTGCCTGGAGCGCAATTGGGAAGAGTTCCTGGCTCAGTTCGGGACGCCGGATCTCAGCGGTAAGCGTATTGCCATGTTTGGCCTCGGCGCGCAGGAGCGTTATTCCGAGCGTTTTGCCAGCTCCATGATGGCGCTCTACCAGGTGTTCGACGGTCTCGGCGCCGACATGATTGGCGCCTGGCCAGCTGATGGCTACACCTTTGAACACTCCGCGTCGTTGGTAGACGATCACTTCGTCGGACTGGTAATCGACCAGCGCACCCAGGGCATGCTGACCGAACAGCGTCTCAGGGATTGGGTGGAGCTGGTGAAGCCCCAGCTGCTGCAGAAATTGCATCAGGCTGCCTGACCGGAACCGCAACCCTATGAAGTTATCACTGGACTGGTCCGCCTATAAAGATGCGGGCATGGGTGACGCCTACGCCGATATTCCCCGGCAGGGTGGTGATTACGCCAAGGCCATCGCCGCCTGCATCAACAGTGGTCAGTGCGAGACCGACAGCAAGCAGTTGATGTGCCCCAGCTTCAAGTTTACCGGCGATGCGGAGCTCTCCACCGGCGGTCGTGTGCGCAAGCTGAAAGCAGCACTCTCTGCCGATGACTGGGAGGAGGCCCTGCAGGATCCCCAGCTGGCCCGCGCCCTTGAGTTGTGTGTCTCCTGTAAGGGCTGCAAGCGTGAGTGTGACAATAACGTCGACATGGCGCTGATCAAGGTGGAATACCTCGCCTGGCGCGCCCGTCGCGAAGGCCATTCGCTGCGCAGTCGGCTGTTTGCCAATGTGCCGCTGTTGCTGCACCGCCTGCCGGGGTTACGCCACCTGATCCGCTGGCGCAACAGCAGTGCGACGCTGCGCAATTTCACCCAGCGCTGGCTGGGCATCAGTGCTGCCATGCCGCTGCCGGTGCCAGTGGCCAGACCGCCGTCCGACATTGACCTGCTGTCGTCGGTTTACCGTCGTCTCAGTGATGAGGTCGCCGCTGACAAACCGGAACTGGTATTGCTGGTGGATACCTTCAGCCGCTACTTTGAACCGAAGATTATTGAAGCGGCCATGGCGGTGCTGGACAGTGCCGGCTATCGCTATACCTTTGCCAATACCGAATTGCTTGGGATCGACCCGGGACGCCCGCTCTGCTGTGGTCGCACTTACCTTGCGCAGGGCATGGTGGAGCAGGCGCGGGTGGAAGCGCAGCGCCTGGTGGAAGTCCTGAGTCCCCACGTTGCCCTGGGCAGCCTGGTGGTGGGCTTCGAGGCGAGCTGTGTTATCGGCTTGCGCGACGATGCGCTGGCGCTGGGATTGGGGGAGCCGATGCGCAGCATCGCCAACAGCACCCTGTTGTTTGAAGAGTTTATTGGCCGTGAAATTATGGCCGGCCGCTTTGTTCTCCCTGCGCGTGAGCCAGACGCTGCAATAACCCCGGTGTCGAAACCCGAGACGCTGATTCATGGACACTGCCACCAGAAAGCAGTGGGCGCCATGAAAGCGGTTCGACGGGTCATGAAACTGTTTCCCGACAGCCAATACAGCATGATCGAGTCCGGCTGTTGTGGCATGGCCGGTACCTTCAGCCTGGAGACTGAACATCACGCCATCGGTCATGACATGGCCGCGAGGGATCTGCTGCCGGCGCTGGAAGAGAAGCCCATGGCGCGGGTTATTGGCAATGGCTTCTCCTGCCGCCAGCAGATGCGCGCCCACGGTGACCCCCGCCCGCAGCACCTGGCGCAGTGGCTGCGTACCGAGATGGGGCTCTGATATCACGGGGCTCCCGCCTGGATATCACTGGGCCCTCGCCTGCGCGGGGGCGACGATGCAAGAGATCGGCAGAGATTCCAGGGTGAGGGTTTTTCTGCCGCCATGGCCGAGCATAAAGTGAATCGCAACCTGGCTGTAAGATAGAGCACTCCGGGGGGCTGGATTCACTGCTTTCCTCCGGTCTTCCCGGCTTTCCCTTTGTCATCCCCGCGCAGGCGGGGATCCAACACAGGGGCGGAGTCCGCAGCGGTGATCATGCTGAACCTCGAACCTCGAACCTCGAACATCGCCTCCCCCTGATTACCAGGACTGCCGGGAGGCGCTCAGGCGCTCTGTTACTGCATCACGGCATCCAGGTTTATGCCGGCAATGCACGCGCTTTCACGCACACTGTGCAGGGCGTTGTTAAAACGCATCTCGTTGTCGAACAGCATGCTGCGGGCCACCGGGGAGCCGCTGTTGTCCTTGATAATAAAAAAGTGCTCACCGTCCGGGGTGGTGGATTTGGCGATTAACTGGCTCATCAGCGAACCGACACGTACATCCTGGATAGCTTTTTCGGCATCGGATTGGCTGGTGAATTCAGGGCTGGTTAAAAGCACTTCACCCTGGGTGTTAACAAACTCGAACTGGAACTGGCTGTCTGCGTTACTGGTGACTTTGAACACTGCGACCATGGCTATCGCTCCTTTTTTGATTTTGAAAAGCTTCGTGAACAGGGCGGACGGGTGAGGCGTGACACCCGCCGCTGGAGAGCTGTTGCAATAGCTGCTCCATAACGACGGCTCTGTGCTCCCGTGCTAAGCGGTTGTTTATTGGTTGCTTTTTTATCGGTCTCCGGGGTGGTGGCGATATCCTTGTCGCGAACCCTACAAATTTCGTGGTGTTTTTCAGCGTGTGTCGAGGTGGCGACGCGATCTGCACGGTGGTGGTGTTGGTCCCTCGGGGAAAAACTCCCCGGTTTCGGCGTATAACCGGGGGGAATCTGGTGGTCAGGTCGTACTGGCGTCGGCTCCAGCTGGTTGGTGTGAAAGGGACTGTTTTTTGCAGACTGCTTTCAGAAGGTTGAATTAACGGCTGGTAATACCACCTGGCTTTTCTAACAGTGGGAAGGGGTGCATTAACACTATGGGTAAAGAGTTCAAAGTGCTGAAGGAGCTGGCGACGGTCAGCGCCACTATTACCGAGCTGGCGGCGGTGAATCGTATCCTGTGTGCTGAAATTCCGTCGACGGAGTTCCGTGCAGACTATGACAGCCTGATCAGTGATATCCGTAATACCTACGGTTCTGTGTGGGATACCCTGCAGCCATTGCTGGCGTTACTGGACGCGGAAACATTCCCCTTGCAGTTTGACGCCCTGCACCAGTGGTATGGGGAACGTCATCTGGTGGCGCTCAGTGAACCGCGTTTCAACGCTGAGTTCACCTATGAAAAATACCTGCAGTTTCGCAAGCGCAAAGAGGTGAAAACCGGATACCCACCCCTGAAAGCGGCGTTCTCCCGGCTGCACGACTTTATCGATAAGTGGATCGATAATGATATCTGGCTGGCCATGAGCATTGATGTCCTGCTCAAGCACCTTAACCTGGTGTTGGATGAGGTGGCGCTGCTGAAAAAGAGCGACGGGGAGGAAGCCCTGGCACTTTACCAGTCGGTGTTGGGTGGCTTTGGGCCTTTCCTGGCCATTATTGCCGATGCCCTGGAAAGTTTGCCGGCGTTGCCGCCGGAGAGCCGTGAGGACGCGGTGATGAGCGCAGTAGTCTGAGATGAGCTTTTTCCGGGGCGATTGCCCCGGCACTAGCAACAGCGACTAAAACAAAGGCCGGACTGAGCAATCAGCCCGGCCTTTGGCTCACGCTTCTATTGCCCTCAAGCTGTCAGCGGTTGGCTCGCTCGGGCTTTTCGGGCTTCTCAGGTTTCTCGGGCTTTTCAGGACGCTCTGGTTTTTCAGGCTTTTCTGGCCTCTCAGGCTTCTCGGGCTTTTCCGGGCGCTCGGGCTTTTCAGCCCGTTCGGGTTTTTCCGGCTTGTCGAGGCGGGCGATTTTTTCCGTGCGCTCAGGACGCTGGGACTTTTCCTTACGTTCAATCCGGGCTGCTTTTTCGGCGTCCGGGCGATTGGATTTGACGTTGCGCATCACGTCCCCAACCTTGAGATCATACTCACGGAAGATTTCGCCCCAGCCACGGCCATCGGCGCGCAGGTCGAGAATGCCGGTGGCATCGTCGTTGGAGAGCAGCAGTAGCAGTTCGCGATCACTGATGCCCGCCTCGCTGATGGCTTCTGCCAGACCCAGCGCCAGGCTGATCTCGCCAAAACCAAGGGCGTTGCCTTCCGTATCGAGTGTGGTTTCTACAATGACAAGCTCGGTGCGTTCGGTGCCGTCATCATTCAGCACCGGATTGCCGGCGTCATCGACCACAACCTGCTCAATCTCTTCTTCGACCGTAATGCTGCTGCCGGTGCGCAGGGTTTTGATCAGCTCCTCGTGGTCGCCGTCACCCAACTCAGCGAAGTCACTGTCGATTTTCTCTGTGACTTTCTGATTGCCCGTGGACCAGCTGCTCTCCGGAGTGGGGTCTTCCGGTAAAGGCTCATCCTGGGCGAAAGTGGGGGAGCAGGCCAACGCCAGTGCCAGCAGTCCACTGCTGCACCAGGCTGTTTTCTTGAACGCTGTTGACTTCATAAACACCTCTCTGGTGATAGGGCACAGTCACCTTTCTGCACCGGTTGGTTTGCGCCTGCATGAACGGTTGTTGTTATTGTAGTCGCTCTTGCAGTCGGGCAAGGGTTCAGGGGCGGTAGCTGATCTGTATGCCGGTGCCCAGATCAGGGCTACCGTCGGTCAGGCCTAAATAGCCGTAAACCATCAGGCTGGTTTGCGGTGACAGGCGCTGGTTCAGGTAAGCGAACAGTTCCAGCTGGTCGTCGCTGCTGGTGGCGGACTGCTGGTAGTCCACCGATGCGCCCAGGTTGGCATCGTCGGTCCAGCGGTAGTCGGAACCCACGGACAGCGCGAACACATTATCCAGGTTGCCCTGTGGCGGGTCGCCCTTGATCTTGTAAGCGAGGGTGGCGAACGGGGTGTAGCGTCCCATGGGCTTAAACAGGTCAGCCACCAGCGCGTAGTCGGTTTCGCCGGTGCCCAGGCCCTTGTCTTCATCGGCGGTGGGCAGTTTGATCTTGCCGCCAAGGCTGAGATAGAACACGTCTGTCGGCAGCTCCTCCACGAAATAGGAAGCGCTCAACCAGGTATCACCCAGGCCATCTTCGGTTTTGGTTTGGGTGCTGTTGCCAGGCACAACAATACCGTCGCCACCACCACCCACTACGGTGCCGGGGCCATCAATCTCCAGCAGCGAGGCGGTGGCTTTATAGGTCCAGTTGCCGTCGGTATAGGCGACGGAGACCGGCAGGAAAAAAATATCCGTGTCGGCTGGATCACCATAATCACCGGTGCTGTAGTCGATGCCGGCGGTGTATTTCCAGGGGCGTTCATCCGCGGCAGCGGCCGTGGTAGACGCCAGCAGGAGCAGAGTGACTATGGACGTTTGTTTGCAAAGTGCGTGCATGTTGTCCCCGGATGGCAAGGTTGAATGAACGAGAGTAAAGAATTCAACGACAAAAATACATGAACTGGTTCCCTTCGGTGCGAGTAAATGTTGCGTTAAATTTTCGGGGAATAAAAAGGCTAACTTCAAAGATCTGAAATTTATTAAAGCGCCGTTTCAATGATGGGAAATGCGCCACAACTCCTTAACAACGGCGAAAACCGAAGTGAACTTTTCTTTGGGATAGGTGGTCTTTAGCGTTTTTTTTCGATTTTGTATTTACCGTTTTTTTACGCTTATCGGTCTGGAAGGCCGGGTTAGGAAAAATTTAGGATTCCGCTAGGCACAATTTAGCATCGCCCCGCATTGCAGGTAGATAGAGTAGCCACTGCGTTAATCACTTTCAGGAGGAAAGATTTATGAACGCGCAACGCTATGACATTTACGCCTTGATCCACAAGGGGCTGCGCTCCTGCCTCACCGAGGCGCTGATCAACCTCGGCAGGGTGGATCTCAACTCTGAGGCAGAGCTGGGGACGGTTCTGGTTCAGGTGACTGACCTGCTGGAGATCTGTCGTGGTCACCTGCATCACGAAAACACCTTTATACATCCCGCCATGGATGCCTGTGAGCCCGGTGTGGCCGCCGGCATGTACAGCCATCACGACCAGCATGTGGTGATGATCGGCCAGTTGCAGTCGTTACTGGCGCAGCTGCAGCAGTGTGCAGCGGACGCCCGCCCGCAGGTCGCTGCGCAGTTGTACCGCAAACTGGCTGTCTTTGTGGCGGATAACCTGGCCCACATGCACGAGGAAGAGACGGACAACAATGCGGTGCTGTGGCGCCACTACTCAGATGAGGAAATTCGCGCCATTGAGCAGCGACTGGTGCAAAGCCTTTCCCCGGAGGATAACGCCCGCTACATGCGTTGGATGTTGACGGCCATGAACCATCAGGAGCGCGAAGCGCTGCTTACCGGTATGCGGGAGCAGGCACCGGCGCCAGTCTATGAGGGGGTGCTGAGTCTGGCCCGCAGCAATTTGCCGCTGCCGGAGTGGGATAAGCTGGAGTTAGCCTTGGCTGGCTGAGTCGGCGCAGAGGACGAATGGCCGCTGCAGCTCCAGCCTGAAGCGGCCGCGCCCGGACTTGCAGATCTGCACCGCCGGGCACTGCTCCTGCAACCGCCGCCGCAACAGTATGAGTCGCGCTTCCAGGTTGTCATCGATTTCCGGCAGGCCGAGGCTACTGTCCAGTCGCAGCTCGCGGTTGCTGAAATCGAGGCGCTCCTCGCACTGCGCGATGTTCAACAGCCGCCAGAGGATGCGGCCTGCCACGCCCTTGATCAGGTAAGTGTCATCAATAAACACGCTGTGGTTGGCACTGAAGTAACGCACCTGCAGTGGTGGCAGGTTGGGATCCGGGATTGTCGTGCTGCCGGGTTGGGCGGCGCTGCTGCTTTCCAGGCTCTGCAAGCTGGCCATGGTGTGTGCCAGCTGGTGGCCCAGCACCATCAGTGCGTCTTCAAACTGGTAATCAAATGCCAACTCCTGTTCGCTCTCCAGAAACAGCACGCCTTGCAGTCGCTGGCCGCTCACCAGGGGAATCGCCAGCTGGCTTTGCGGCGCGCTGAGACCGGGAAAGGGTATGCCGGTTTCCAGCAGCGGGTCGGCGTTGGTGTTACAGCGGCTGGCCTCGCTGTAGAGATAATCGGAACTCATATGGTTGATACGGATGGGTGTGCGGTAACGGGCCGCCACGCCGATCACGCCGCAGTCGTAGGGGATTTCGGTCCCCACCCCGGAATCCGGGTAACCCATGCTGGCGAGGGCATAGAGTTTTTGCCCGGCTTCATCCGCCATCAGCAGCATGCCCTGTTGTACCCCAGTTAACTCACGCAGGCTGTCGAGGGTGATCTCGAGCAGAGAGGCGAGATCGTATTGGGTCGCCAGCCGCCGGCAGAGGGTGCGCAGCAGTGACGTCCAGGGCAAGCTGTTAGTCGCGGGAGGTCCGACCTCGCAATCGATTGCCTCGATGTGCAGCACGCGGCAGACGTCAGCACCTTTCAACACAAACACGTCGCTCATGCCGGTATGAGAGGCGATGCTCGCCAGGCGGGCTTTCATATTTTCGAACAGTGCACCGCCGGTTTCGGTGCGCACATAGAGCAACGCGAGGCGATAGCGGGCCGTGGTGACCGGATCGATCAGGTAGGCGGTCAGCTGCGGGTTCTGCTGCATGTTGCGCCGGGTCTTGTTGAAAAACTGAAACGACAGGGCCACATGCTCACCGTCCACATAATGCACCTGGGATACGTAGGAGACGTTGGGAATACCGCCGGCGTCGCAGGTGGCGAGGGTGCCGGGTACGGCGCCTTCCAGGCAGGGGCGTATATGATCCAGGGTCAGACGGTTCATGGCCGGGGAGTCACGACTGTGGCCCGATGCGTTCGCCGGCCCCGGGCCCCGGGGTCTGCTGAAAAACATCCGAGGGCGTCAGCAGGATGCGACAGAGATCGTGCGGTTCACAGGCAAACAGGCGTTGGTTAAAGCCGCTGTCAAAACCCAGCGGCAGTATGTCGGCGCCAAAGTGGGCACGACTCTGCTCAAGTACCGGCAGGTCATCGGCAGCGATATCAGTGATGATGGCGTCGCTGCCTTTCAGTTGCAGGGTGCGGTGGGTGCTGGGTTCGGTCACAACGACGGCCAGTTCGCCGCAGGCGGCCACGTCGCGCAGCAGGTCACTGCTCTGGCTGCGGGACAGGATCAGGATCAGCTGCCGGCCATCATCGGAATAGCGGCAGGCAAGCGCCCGCGTCAGCGACGGTACATGGCGCAGGTCGCGGGAAGCAAGACTGATGGACAGACCCCGGGTCAGGAATTGGGCATCGTCCGTTGATAGCCAGGTGGGGGCAGGCATAGTGCAGATTCGAACCGGTCAGAGGCCAAAATGGTAGGACCGGCAGGGGTCTTCAGGCAAGCAAATTTATTGGGAGCGAAAGGCGCCTAGTTGGCGTACTTCAGCAGTCGCCCCAGCACCCGTTCCATATCCCGCAGGCTGTTGCAGGTCTCCAGCATGGAGCAGTAGGGGGCATAGAGTCGCATGATGGAGTCGCCGGTGTTCCAGCGTGAGCGATCTTCCGGGTTCAGCCACAGCACCCGCTGGGCCCGATTGTGTACCTCTTTCCAGATGTCGGCGCGACCCAGGTCGTGATTGTTACGGGCGTCGCCCAGCATGATGACCTGGGTTTTGCTGTCCACCTGCGACAGCGCCAGGGCGCTGAAATCCTGCAGGGCACGGCCGTAATCGGTGGAGAAGCCGGACCAGCGCTCAATCACCTGGCTGATGGCCGCTTCCGGCTGCAGCTCCCGGAACAGTGATGTCACTTCGTGCATCTGGTTGGAGAAGACAAAGGAGCGCACCCGCGGCAATACATCCTGCAGGGCATAGACAAACAGCAGCAGGAAGCGGGCGTAGGTGCTGACTGAACCACTGATGTCACAGATCACCATGACCCGGGGGCGTTCGATGCGGGTGGATTTCCAGCGGGTGTGCAACAGGTGTCCGTCGAGGGCGGCATTGGCGGCGATGGTGCGGCGCATATCCAGGCAACCGCGCTTGCTCACCTTGCGCGTGCGGGAGTGGAGACTGGCCAGTTTTTTGGCGATCTTGTGCACCAGTCGCATCAGCTGCTGCAGTTGCACGCTGTCGAGATTACTGAGTTTGGCCTGTTGCAGTGTGACTTCAGACAGCTGGCTGCCACGGTTGCGGCTGTAGAGCAGGAACTGTTGCTCAACGTAGTCGTTAATGGTGTCGATCAGTTGTTGCCGCTGCTGTTGCAATTCGGCCACCAGTTGCAGCTGCTGTTGACGGCTCTCCAGCTGACGCAACTCTTTCTGCAGTTGCCGGTCGCCCATATCCATCAGGATACGATTGCTCACCATCTTCTTCTGCAGAAACATCTGCATATCTTTTGCCCCCGCCTGCTCGGCGGCGATCACCAGCTGCCGTTGCAGGGTGGGTTGGTCGTTGCGCAGTAACAGCTGACCCAGCTCTGAGTGGATGCTGTTTGTGCCGGGCGCGACCGGGGCATCGATGTCCGCCGGGGCGTCGAACTGGATCAGTGGGGTGGCGGCAGTTTTTGGAGGCTCAAAAAAACGGTCGAACAGCTCTTCAAGCTGGCCGCGGTCGGCGAGGGACTTGGCCAGCGTCAGGCCCAGGGTGGTCTTCAGGCGCTCGCGGTTGCCGACACCCACGGCCGCCACGGCTTGCAGGGCGTCCAGGGTTTCTGCCGGCGATACCGGCAGGCCGTGGTGACGCAGCGACTGGATAAAATCCACCAGGGTCCTGTCCATGACGGGCTAACTTTTAGCGCCTGGCAGGGTGTTGTGAATCTCATTTAACAGCTGTGGCAGTTCCGGCGTGACCAGCTCAATATCGTCCTGGAATTTCAGCAGCAGGTTGAGGGTGTCTTCGGTCCACTGTTTATCCAGCTGCTGCACGTTCAGCAATACCAGCGCCCGGGCCCAGTCGATGGTCTCGCTGACGGCCGGCACTTTTTTCAGTGCCATACCCCGCAGTCTCTCCACAAAGGCCACCAGCTGCTCGCGCAGGGCGTCGCCCAGTTCCGGTACCTGGGTGGCGACAATGCGCTGTTCCAGCCCGGCGTCGGGGAAGGGGATGTAGAGGTGCAGACAGCGACGCTTGAGGGCATCGCCCAGCTCGCGGGTGTTGTTGCTGGTGAGCATCACCACCGGACGCGACTGCGCCCGCACGGTGCCGATCTCGGGTACGGACACCTGGTAATCGCTGAGCATCTCCAGCAGGAAGGCCTCGAACTCCTGGTCCGATTTGTCGATCTCGTCGATCAGCAGCACGGTGGTTTCCGGTTGCTGCAGGGCCTGCAACAACGGTCGTGCTTCGAGGAAATTCTCGGAGTAGAAGATATCGCCGTACTGGTGCAAGCGCTCTACTGACGCTTCCAGTCCCTCGGCCCCGCGCAGTACGTCCCCCAGTTTGTCTTTCAGCAGTTGGGTGTAGAGCAGCTGCTTGCTGTACTTCCACTCGTACAGCGCCTTGGCTTCGTCCAGCCCCTCGTAGCACTGCAGCCGGATCAGGTCGCTGTTCAACAGCTGTGCGGTTTTTTTTGCCAGCTCGGTTTTGCCGACGCCGGGTGGGCCTTCAATCAGGATCGGCTTTTCCAGTTGTACTGCCAGATAAACCGCGGTAGCGATGGCATCGCTGCAGATATAGCCGAGCTGTTCGAAGTGCTGGCGAATGGCGTCCGGACTCTGGAATGGGGTGGGGATCTGTCTGCTCAAGGCCTGGCCTGTGGGGTAGCGGGTGGGCCGTTAATGATGGCGGCGGTGGCGAACCGGGTCAACCGGGTGGAATTGTGTCGGCACGGTGATGGCTCTAAAGTGTAGGACAACGATAACAAATAATGAGTGAAGCAGAAGGTTATGAAGCAGAAACGGGTTCTGGTAGTCGGGGCGGGCGCCCTGGGGATAACCACGGCGTATCACCTGCAATTGGGAGATGCTGCGATCAGCTTCCTGGTGCGTCCCAACCGTGTTGAGGCATTGTCGCAGCCACAGCGGTTATACAGTTTCAGGGATCACAGCGTAAACACCCTCACGGATTATCAGGTCTATACCGGTGTGGATGAACTGAAGGGGCAATACTTCGATATGGTGTTGCTGACCCTGGATGGTGCTGCCTGCCGCTCTGCCGAAGGATCCGCACTGCTGAAGGAGCTGGGTAAGGTCATGGCCAACACCCACACGTTTTTGGTGATCTGTGGCGTAGGTCTGGGGCTCACGGAGTATGTCAGGGCGACCACCGGCCTGCCGGCGGGGCAGCTGTTGGAGGGGACCATGGTGCTTTACGCCTATCAGGTTGAGCGCTGGACGTTTCCCTTACAGCCCGGCACTGACGAAGCGCTTCACAACAGTTCCGATATCGCCTACCTGGTGTTTAACCCCAAGCGCAGTTTTATGGTGACCAGCAGTCCGGCGCGGCCATCGAAACTGTTTGCCGATCTGTACAACGCCTCCGGTGTGGTGACCTGTGCGAGGGCGCCCACCAATGTCTACCGCGCTTTTACCAGCGCCTACTTCTCTTTCACCACCGCCTGTGAATTGACCAATTGGCGGAGCACAGACGCGGTGATAAATGACCCGGTCTTGTGGCCACTGGCCTGCCAGTCGCAGCGGGAAATCCTGCGGCTGAAGCAGCACGGTCTGGCCGGCAAGCTGTTGGCCTGGATGATGACCGACAAGCGGCAGGCGAAAATTGCACGCCAGTCGGATGTGGACGGGGCGCCTATTGGTAACCTGCAATTCAACCACTTTCACCATGGCGGCAAGGTGCAGGCTCAGGATATCGGCACCATGATCGCCTGCGCCGATTTGGGCGAGGCGCAGGGGCAGGATATGAGCGCCACCAGGGAGTTGGTCAACCGCTGGCAGCACCAAGCTCCCGTGCAGGAATAACGGGTTGGGGAGCCGCTCTCACAGATAGATCAAATTTTTTGATTGAATGGAGCAAATTTTGACCCTTATTTGGCTTTTATCTATCGCTATACTGAGCTCAATCCCAACCAAAATGGAAACGAGGAAGCCATCATGATTAAGCCAATTATCAGCAAGTTCTCCCCATCAACCGGCGGCTACGACGATCTGGCCCTGCGCATTCCCGCTGGTATCATCTTTATGGCCCACGGCGCCCAGAAACTGTTCGGCTGGTTTGGCGGTTATGGCCTGGAGGGTACCGGACAGTGGATGGCCTCCATCGGCCTGGAACCCGGTTACCTGATGGCACTGGGGGCCGGCTCGGCAGAGTTCTTTGGCGGCCTGTTCCTGTTGCTGGGACTGCTGACCCGCCCGGCGGCGCTGGTGTTGGCGGTGACCATGGTGGTGGCCATCCTCAGTGTCCACATCGGTAACGGCCTGTTTATGGCCAATAACGGCTACGAGTTTGGCCTGGCGCTTCTGGCGATCAGTGTGGCGCTGCTGATCCGCGGCGCCGGTATTGTCTCTCTGGACCGGATACTGGTTGGCAAATAATCCACTTTCTCCCTTGCAACGCCCCGTCCGCTAACGCGGGCGGGGCGTTGTCGTTTGGGGGCTGGGGCGTGAGTACCGGGGAAAAGCGCCACACTGCGGTTGCCTCTGCCCCGGCAGCTGCCGATAATGGCGGGCCATCTTCATGTACTCTGAGGTTTTGTCCATGTCATCCCTGCAGGATCAACTGCTGAAAGCCGGTCTGGTTGACCAGAAGAAAGCCAAGGCCATTGGTAAGGAAAAGCGCAAGCAGGCCAAGCAGCAGCCCAAGGGCCATACTCAGGAAGATGAAGCCAGGCTGGCGGCCCGCAAGGCACTGGAAGAGAAGAGCGCCCGTGCTCGCGAACTGAACCAGCAGCGTCAGGCCGAGGCAGACCGCAAGGCCATACAGGCCCAGATCCAGCAGCTGATCAGTATCAACCGCATTGATCGCCAGCGGGGTGAGGTGGCCTATCAGTTTGCCGATGGCAAGACCATCAAAAAGCTCTACGTGACCGACAAGCTGCAGCAGCAGTTGGGGGCCGGACAGATTGCCATCGTTCGCTTTGAGGGGGATTACCAGCTGATCCCGGCGGCGGTAGCCGACAAGATCCGCCAGCGTGACGAGAGCGCCATTGTGCTGCACAACCAACGTAGCAGCGCGGTTGCCGAGGAAGACGATCCCTACGCGGATTACCAGATCCCTGATGACCTGATGTGGTAACGCCCCATACCAAAGGAGCTGGCCAGCCAGCTCCGCCTCTGTTCTTATAGCCATTCCCTAACCCCAACTCTTGTAGGCCCCATGACCCAATCCGCCGCGCTGGATACCCTGCGCTCCGTCTTTGGTTACGACCAGTTTCGCCCCCAGCAGGCGGAGATTGTCGAGCACCTGATTGCCGGCGGAGATGCCCTGGTACTGATGCCCACCGGCGGGGGCAAATCCCTCTGTTACCAGGTGCCGGCGCTGGTGCGGGCCGGTACCGCGGTGGTGGTATCGCCGCTGATCGCCCTGATGCAGGACCAGGTGGAAGCGTTGCGGCAGAACGGTGTCAGCGCCGCTTACCTGAACTCATCCCTCAGTGCCGCTGCCGCCGATGAGGTGGAGCAGCAGCTGATGAGTGGCCAGCTGGACCTGCTCTACGTGGCGCCGGAGCGTCTGCTGCTGCCCCGTACCCTGGCCCTGCTGGAGCGGGTACACCTGTCACTGTTTGCCATCGATGAGGCGCACTGTGTGTCGCAGTGGGGCCACGACTTCCGCCCCGAATACCACCAGTTGTCACTGCTGCAGGAGCGTTTTCCGCGGGTGCCGCGCATAGCGCTCACTGCCACGGCGGACGGTCCCACGCAGCGGGATATCATGGACCGGCTGCAGCTGCACAACGGCGCCGTCTTCAATCGCGGTTTCGATCGCCCCAATATCCGCTACCACATCGCTGAAAACAGCGGTAACGCCCGCGAGCAACTGCTGCGTTTTATCCGCAACGATCACGATGGTGATGCCGGCATTGTCTACTGCCTGTCCCGCAAACGGGTGGAAGAGGTGGCAGAGTGGCTCAGCAGCAAGGGGCTGACGGCCCTGCCTTACCACGCGGGACTCAGTGCCGAAGTGCGCCAGCATCACCAGACCCGCTTCCTGCGCGAGGACGGTGTGGTGATGGTGGCCACCATTGCTTTCGGTATGGGGATCGACAAGCCGGACGTGCGCTTTGTGGCCCACCTCAACCTGCCCAAAAGTATCGAAGCCTATTACCAGGAGACCGGTCGTGCCGGACGCGACGGCATGCCCGCCAACGCCTGGATGGCCTACGGACTGCAGGATGTGATTACCCTGCGGCAGATGCAGGAGGGCTCCGCGGCGGATGAGAGCTACAAGCGTATCGAGCGTCACAAGCTGGACTCCATGCTGGGCTTGTGTGAGATCACCAGCTGCCGTCGCCAGAGCCTGCTGCACTACTTTGGCGAGACGCTGGAGGAGCCCTGTGGCAACTGCGACAACTGCCTGACGCCGCCGCAGACCTGGGATGCGACCGTGGCGTCCCAGAAGGCGCTCTCCTGTGTCTACCGCACCGGCCAGCGTTTCGGGGTTACCTATCTGGTGGATGTTCTGTTGGGCAAAAATAATGACCGCATACAGCAGTTCGGCCATGACGGGATCACTACCTTTGGTATTGGCAAGGAGCTGAATGCCACCCAGTGGCGGGGCCTGTACCGCCAGTTGATCGCCAGGGGGCTGCTCACCGTGGATGTGGAGGGACACGGCAGTGTGCGCCTGGCGCAGTCGGCACGGCCGGTATTGCGCGGTGAAGAGACATTGATGCTGCGACAGCTGGAGAGCGGTCGCAGCAAAGAACGCAAAACCCGCAGCAAGCACGAAGCGGCTCACGGTGACCTGTGGCACGCCCTGCGCCAGTGTCGCCGTGAAATGGCGGAGGAGCAGGGGGTGCCCGCCTACGTTATTTTCCACGATGCCACCCTGGCAGAGATGGCCGAACGGCAGCCCAACAGCCTTGAGGCCATGGCGGGTATTTCCGGGGTGGGGCAACGCAAGCTGGATGCCTACGGCGCCCGCTTCCTGCAGGTGATCGCCGAACACGCCGCGGTTGCTGCAGCACCGCAGGCGGGTGCCAGCGGCCTGGAGAGCGTATTGCTGTTGTGCCAGGGGCTGACGCCGATGGAGATCGCCCACAAGCGGGAGCTGACACTGGCCACGGTCTACCGCCACCTGGCGGCTGCCATTGCCGAAGGCGAGCTGGAGCTGGCAGACGTGGTGGAGCTGTCGGATGCGGAATTGCACACCCTGCGTTTCGCCTTTGAGCAGAGTGAGGGCGAGCGTCTGAAGCCAGTCTATGACGAGCTGGATGGCGCCTACGATTACGGTGTGCTGGAGTGTGTGCGCGCCTGGCTGAACGCGGCGGCCGTGCAGTAACCCTTATCACGCTATGGGGCTTGGGTACCGTGTCCAGCCCCCTCCCGATAATTCCCAAGGTTCAGAAAAGCCGAATATATTGCTCTGAAAACCTGCCTGTTTTAGCGCGATGCGCCTTTCTATACTGGCTGCATGAATCACAGGAGGTCACCATGAGCACTTCAGTATTGTCGTCCACCCGGGCGCTGCAGCAGGTCATCCAGTCCCGTCCCACCAGCGACGGTGACGGCGTAAAAATTTCCCGTATCGCCGGGCGCCACTACAACGTGGCGCTGGACCCGTTTTTGTTGATCGACGAAATCCGCTCTGACGACTCCCGCGATTACGTCGGCGGGTTTCCGCCCCATCCCCACCGCGGTTTTGAAACCATCACCTATATGCTCACCGGTGGTTTTCGCCACGAGGACCATCTCGGCAATGTGGGTTCGGTCACCGCCGGTGGCGCCCAGTGGATGACGGCGGGCAAGGGGATTATTCATTCCGAGATGCCGGAGGCCGATAATGGTTCCTTACACGGTTTTCAGTTGTGGCTGAATTTGCCGGCCGCTCAGAAACTCTGTGATCCGGGCTGGCGCGATGTGCAGGCTGATGAAATGGTACTGCATGAGACTGACAGCGGGGCGCAGATCACCTTGCTGGCAGGCAAGCTGGGTATCGCCGGTAGTGAATCCGTCGCCAGCCTGGAAGGTCCTATCCAGACAGTGACGGATGCCGTGATTGCCGATATCCGCGTGCCAGCGGGCAGCCAGTTGGAGTTGGTGCTGGAGGCCCGGGCATCGGCTTCGGTGCTGGTGGTGGCCGGTGGCCTGCCACAGCTTGCTGCGGGCCAGTTAGGGGTATTTGGTCCCGGTGAGCGTCTGCAGCTGTCAGCGCGCGATGAGCCCGCGCATCTGCTGCTACTGTCCGGCCGGCAGCTCAGGGAACCAATTGCCCAGTACGGACCGTTTGTGATGAACACCATGGATGAGATCAACACGGCCATGGCTGACTATCAGGACGGCCACCTGGTGTGAGGCAGAGCGGGAAAGTGCCTCCCTGTCAGTGAGGATGTGGAAAAACTTGATTGGGATCACAGCCCCCCGGGTTGTGATCGGCGACGATTGTCGGGCTCAGGGATGAGGTATCTCCGGCATGACAGGATTTGGGCTGTCTGGCCGGGGTGTCCGTAGGTGGATACTTGGGGGATCGGACCTGCGCGGTTACACACAATAGACTCCTTGCCCTTGGGAGGGAGGTTGAGTATTCGTTGCCCGCTTGGTTGCCAGAGATTGGGGGAAGTCCTCCGGTAACTTGTAAATGCGCCGAAACCTGCAAGTATTGGCTATAACTAATACAAATAATTGCAGAGCAAATGCTTTATGGTCTCCTGTCTCAATATCGAATCCCTGGCTGGTGCTGAAGTGCATCAGGCGCCGTTTCCCTACTTTGTCCTGGACAAGGCCATCCGCGAGGAGAGTATCGCGTCCGTGATGGAAGGGTTTCCGGCGATTACGGCCGGGGGGAGTTTCACTCTGGATGGGTTGCAGTGTGGGGAGGGCTTCAGCGCCCTGATCGACGAGCTGAACGGGCCGGAGTTCCGCAGCCTGATTTCCGACAAGCTGGGCATGGATCTCAATACCCTGCCGATGATTGTTACCTTGCGGGGCGTCTCCCGCCCCAAAGACGGTCGGGTACATACCGATTCCAAATCCAAGATTGCCACCATTCTGATCTACTTCAACGACGACTGGACGGCGGAGACCGGTAAGCTGCGTATCCTTAACAGTGACAATCTGGAGGATATGGCGGACGAAGTGATCCCGAATGCCGGTACCTTGCTGGGGTTCCGCGTGACAGACAACTGCTGGCACGGTTACCCACCGTTTGACGGTATTCGCCGCTCCATCCAGATTAATTTTGTGGCGGATGAGAATGCGGTGAAGAAGCACCACAATCGTCATGGCCTGACGGCCAAATTGAAAAAGTGGTTTGGTACCCATTAATTTCAGGCTTTCCACGTCTCCCGATGACGGGCCGCTTCTGGCCCGTAATTCCTCTCCCTGCGGCATGTCGGTCTCATCGCGACCGGCAGCGGATGCCGACGAAAACATTTGCGACTGACTTCCCTGTTGCCATTCGTGGGAGCGCTGCCACCGTGTTCCCGTCCCTGGTTGCTGTCATAATCAGCGGACATGCTGCACCTGTGCCGGCTAACCCGACAGCTGCACCGGGTAATTTCAGGAGGTAACTGATGAACGACGTGTCTACACCGCCCGAGGTCTGGACCTGGGAGCAACCCAATGGCGGTGAATGGGCCAGTATCAATCGCCCCATGGCCGGACCCACCCACGAAAAGGCCCTGCCGGTGGGCAAGCACCCGCTGCAGCTCTACTCTCTGGCCACGCCCAATGGCGTCAAGGTCACGGTGATGCTGGAGGAGTTGCTGGACAAGGGACACCAGGGGGCCGAGTACGATGCCTGGTTGATTCGTATTGGTGACGGGGACCAGTTTTCCTCCGGGTTTACTGCGATCAACCCCAACTCGAAAATCCCGGCGCTGGTGGATTGCTCCGGCGAGCAGCCTCTGCGGGTGTTCGAGTCCGGCTCCATCCTGCTGTACCTGGCAGAGAAGTTCGGTGAATTCCTGCCCGTTGAACCGGCTAAGCGGGTCGAGACCATCAACTGGTTGATGTGGCAGGTGGGGGCAGCACCGTTTGTCGGTGGTGGCTTCGGACATTTTTACGCTTACGCGCCGGAGAAGTACCGTTATCCCATTGATCGCTACACCATGGAGGTCAAGCGGCAGCTGGATGTGCTGGACCGGCAGCTGGCGGAGAATGAATACGTTGCCGGTGACGAGTACACCATTGCTGATATCGCCATTGCGCCCTGGTATGGACTGTTGCAGGCGGGGGAGGCGTACAGTGCCGGCGAGTTCCTGCAGGTACAGGAATACCAAAACGTGGAGCGCTGGCGTAAGGCCGTGTTCGCCCGCCCGGCCTACCAGCGCGGCCGCATGGTCAATCGCACTTCCGGCGATCCCGATCAGTGTCTGCCCGAGCGCCACGCCGCCAGTGATTTTGAGGGCAAGCGCTTTAGCTAGCGGAGGGGTATCCGGCAGGCTGTTCGCCACTCGCCACTCGCCACTCGCCACTCAGGTTTCCATATCGTAGCGCCGCGCCGCTCGTCTGGCGGCGCGCTGCGCACCCACCACCACAAACACCAGCGCAGACAGTACCAGCGCCGAACCCACCCACTGCAGGTTGGTCACCTGTTCGTCCAGGATGAAGATGCCGGCCAGCAACCCCACCAGTGGAATACCGAGGGAAAACGGAGCCACCCTGCTGGCGGGGTGGCGGGTGAGCAGCACGGCCCACAGCCAGTAGGCCACGCCACTGGCGGCGAGACTGAGGTAGAGCAGGGAGAGCCAGCTGCTGAGCGACACGTCCTGCCAGCTGGCCTGAGCCGCCACACCATCGATGGTCAGTGTGCAGAGGGTGAAGAGTGTTCCCGTAATCAGGCTGCTCCAGCCAATCAGGGCCAGGGGCTTGCAGTCCCGGCCGGAGGCGTGAATCTGCCGCACGATAATGTTAGAGCTGGACCACATGGAGGCGGCGGCCAGGGTCAGCAGCAAGCTGATGACGGTGATGCCCGAGGTATCGCTGTTGCCGGTAACGCTGACGATAAAGCAGAGCAGGCCGGCTGCAGCCACCGCCATACCCAGTAACAGGGATCCTGCCAGCCGTTCACCCAGCAGCGTAGCTGCCATCAGCGCGGTAATAAAAATCTGCACCTGCATCAGCACCGATCCCAGGGCCGCACTCATCCCCTGTTGCAGGGCAAAGAACAGCAGTCCGAACTGCCCGAACCCCTGGGTGAGGGCGTAGAGCAGTAGCCACTTCAAAGGTATCCGTGGGCGCGGTAGTACCAGAATCAGTGGCAGGGAGACCATCAGGAAACGGGCGGCGCCCAGTTGCAGTGGCGTCAGGTCCATCAGTGCGAATTTCGTTGGCACAAAATTCAGGCCCCACAGCACAATCACCAGCAGAACGGCGAGCAGGTCTTTGGCGGGCATGGGGGCGTGCTGCGGGGACATCGACAACTTCCGGGCGTGTTTGAACTGTGGGGCGCCGTGCGGGCTGCGCAGGCGCCGGATCAGGGCTGGGCCCCGGGCGGCGGCGATTCTATCACCAGTCGTGGCCGGTGACAGGAGGGTAGGGGAGGTTTTCGTATATATGAAATTTCGCCAGGCGGCATTGCCAGTGCAGGTTGAGGATTGGGCCGGTTTCAACCACACTTGCTTCGCCGTCCCGGGCTGACCGATGGGGCAGGCCGGGGCTCAGGAGAGTTGCAAAAGGCATCAGACAGGGAGAGAGGTTTCCATGAAGAGTGCGATACGGGTTGGGGCAGGTGTGGCGCTGGCCATGCTGTTGCTGGCGGGGTGCTCCCGCGACAACACCACGACTACAGAGTCGGCGACGGATACGGCAGAGGTGACGCCAATGGTCGTTGCCGACGTCATTTACAGTGGTGGCAAGATCATCACCATCAACGACGCTATGCCAGTGGCGGAGGCGGTGGCCGTTGCCGGGGGCCATATCATTGCGGTGGGCAGTGAAGCGGATGTCTCGCCTTACAGGTCCAATACAACCCGCCAGATCGATCTGGATGGCAAAACCATGGTGCCGGGTTTTGTGGATGCCCACGGGCATGCCTATGCGGTCGGCCTGCAGGCAAGTGTGACCAACCTGTTGCCACCGCCGGATGGTGATGGCAGGGACATTGAGTCTGTGGTCCAGTTAATGCTGGACTGGAAGGCCTCCCATGAGGCGGCCATCGAGCGGGTCGGCTGGATTGCCGGATTCGGCTATGACGACTCCCAGTTGGAGGAGCAGCGTCATCCAACCCGCGATGACCTGGACCGGGTGTCGGAGGAGATCCCGGTGATCATCGTGCACCAGTCCGGCCACCTGGGGGTGGCCAACAGCAAGGCGCTGGAACTGGCTGGCATCACCAGTGAAACCGAAGATCCGCAGGGTGGGGTGTTCCGTCGCCGGGAGGGCAGCAATGAGCCCAATGGTGTGGCTGAGGAGTACGCCTTTTTCGCTCTGTTATCCCGATTGGCGGCGCGCTTTGATGATGAGATCAACGAAACGCTGGTGATGGAAGGGGCCAGGCTGTACGCCAGTTTTGGTTACACCACCGCCCAGGAGGGGCGGGGAACCAAGCCGGCGCTGCAGGCCATGCAGCGGCTGTCCGCCAAGGGTGTACTGCCCATCGACCTGGTGATCTACCCGGATGTGCTGGCATTTGAAACCGATGAGATACGCCCAACCGCGGAGTACTCCGGTCACTTTCGGGTCGCAGGCGTCAAGCTGACCATTGATGGCTCGCCGCAGGGGAAAACCGCATGGTTGTCGCAGCCTTACTTTGTTCCCCCGGCGGGACAGGACAAGGATTATGCCGGCTACGCGGCCATTGATGAGGCCACCACTTACGCCGGTGTCGAGAAGGCCTTTGCCCAGGGATGGCAGGTGCTGGTGCACGCCAATGGCGATGCGGCCATGGATCGCTACATAGAAGCGGTACGTCGCGCCAGGGCCAAATACCCGGATGTCAAAAACCGGCCGGTGCTGATCCATGGACAGACCCTGCGCAAGGACCAGGTGCCGCAGCTGAAAGCGCTGGGCATATTCCCCTCGCTGTTTCCGATGCACACCTTCTACTGGGGCGACTGGCATCGTGAATCGGTGCTGGGGCCGGAGCGGGCTGAAAACATCTCTCCCACTGGCTGGGTGTTAGCAGAAGGTATGCAGTTCAGCACCCACCATGATGCGCCGGTGGCACTGCCAGACTCCATGCGGGTGCTGTCGGCGACTGTAACCCGCACCACCCGCAGTGGCAGGGTGCTGGGGCCGGAGCATCGGGTGTCGGTGATGACGGCCCTGAAGGCCATGACCCTTTGGCCTGCCTGGCAGCATTTTGAGGAGAGGACCAAGGGCTCAATCGAGGTGGGTAAACTGGCGGATCTCGTGATCCTGTCGGATGACCCCCTGACCATTGAGCAGGATCAGCTGGCATCTATCCAGGTACTGGAGACCATCAAGCAGGGTAAGACGGTGTACCAGCGAGAACCAGAAGCTGCCGGTATATCGACGCCGGCGCCGTTTGGATTATTGCTCGAGGAGCCCCGCGCGGGAGAGCATGACCATATGCACGGTGATGGCTGTTTCAACACCGGCCTGCAGGTGTTGTACCGGGCATTCAATCAGCGGTCCAGCAGTGATCAGGTCCAGGGGCGCGCAACAGAGTACTGACCAGCAAGGGCCCGACATGGAGTCGTCGGGCCCATTCGACTGATCATCCCCGGACCGGGGCAGTCACCTCCCTCAACTCAACCCAGGCCGCAATAACCATAATAAATGTATGGTTATTGCGGTTTGTCTTCGTATAGAATATTCAGCCGCAACTGCAAGTGTCACCGGATTCGCGTTCTGCGATACCGGGATGCAGGACAATTCAACCGATAAAAGCGGAAAGCTGAGAGATTAGGGAGGGGGAAATGGGCGAAACCCTGGATTTCAATGATTGGCTGGTGAGGCCGGGGAATCATCGTGCGATTGTGACGATTCGCAAGGATGTGAAGTCGGCGTTGGGAATGGATGCCAATATTCGTTCCTGGCTGGACCTCTACCGGCTGTTCGAGTTTGCTGTGGCACAGACAGAAGACGCGGCACACTGGTTTGAAAGTGTCTTGCGGGCCAACCCTCCATCACAGGAGAACGGGGCCACACTCAACCAGGTGCTGCTTTACCGGGGCGCTTACGTCAATAAAGAGGTTCTGGCGACTCCCCCCGAAAACTCGCGTGTAAGCACCAGCAAGAAGGTCACCTACCGGGGGCAGGTGATTGAAACGCCGTTGAACGGGGTTGCTGCCGCGGGCGATACCGAGCAGGAGTCAGCCGCCAGGCCAAAGAAAAAGCGCTACTACCGCGGCGTACTGATCGAGGACTGAATCCTCGCTTCTCTAACGAGGGTATATGGTCGTACCGTCTGTTTGTTGCGCAGTGGCTACTGGCCGGTAGCTGCAGGCTTGTCGTTCACCCGTCCCTGATCCGCAGATGGCAGCAGCCGCCGCAGGGGGCACTGGCGCTCACGTTGGTGTGCGGGGGTAATGGTCTGCCGCTGCTCCGGCCCCTGGGCACGGGCCATACTGACAAAGGTCTCATCCAGCCACTGCTGCAACACCTTGAGCAACATCTCTCCACCTCATTCTCGACTACCTGTTCCGATAGTACTGCGCCGCTGCTGTTTTACAACATGATCTGGCGCAAGGAATAGTATAGATGGGTGAACTGCAGGGTGGTGTTGCGCGGTTGGTCACGCCCGGAGGGTGGTCAGCGGGGATTTTGCGGTTTGAGCGTGGCCGGAAGCGGCTGTCCGGCTGCGCCGGGGCGGTGGGGTTGCGGCGGGCGGTTGGGTGCCCGCCGCAGGGGTTGCTCAGATGTTGCCCATGTGTTTGCCGACGATCTGCAGCAGGGGCTTGAACACCTTGGGGGAGGCCGCAACGACGTTGCCTTTGTCCATGCAGGTATTGCCACCGCGGAAGTCGCTGACCAGTCCACCGGCCTCTTTCACCAGCAGCAGGCCGGCGGCGATGTCCCAGGGTTGCAGGTTCATCTCCCAGAAACCGTCGAAGCGGCCGGCAGCCACGTAGGCCAGGTCGAGGGAGGCGGCACCGGGACGGCGGATGCCGGCGGTCTGGCCGGCGATCTCTTTCATGGCGGCCAGGTAAGGGGTGATGTTCTCCAGCGAGTAGCCGTTAAACGGAATGCCGGTACCGATCAGTGCGCCCTTCAGGCCGTTGCGGGGGGCAACGCGGATACGGCGGCCGTTGAGGGCTGCACCCTTGCCGCGGCTGGCGGTAAATTCTTCGCGGGTAACCGGGTTCAATACCACGGCGTGCTCCAGCTGGCCTTTGTAGACGCAGGCGATGGAGATGGCGAAATGGGGAATACCGTGGATAAAGTTGGTGGTGCCATCGAGGGGATCAATAATCCACTCGTAGTCACTCTCTTTGCCGGAACGGCCAGTCTCTTCACCAACAATGGTGTGGTCGGGGTACGCCTTGCGCAGGTGAAAGATGATCTCTTTCTCCGAGGCCTTGTCAATGTCGGTAACGAAGTCATTGCGGCCTTTTTCTTCAAACGCCACAACGTCAACACGTTCCAGGGCGCGTTCAATCAGCTCGCCCGCCTTGCGCGCCGCGCGCAGGGCAATATTCAGCATGGGTTCCATGGGATTCCAACCGTTCAGCAAAAACAATGTGTAAAGAGCAGGCACCGGCAGAGGAGCAGCGGTGCGAAAGGGCCGCAGAGTATACCAGCGTCTTTTGGCCGGGGATACAGTTTCGCGGCCTTGCCGGTCTCTCCGCTGTGACACCCGCAGCCGGACTTTGGTAAACTGCGCGCCTTTTGCGATAGTCGGCGCGTCCGGGGTGTCGCGCTCCTCCGCTTTCAGTGGCTATCCAGCCCAACCCAAAGGTACCGATTTTGGCCATGCTCGACTCCCTGCTGCAACGTATCCGCATCGTTCTGGTGAACACCACCCACCCGGGCAACATCGGTGGCGCGGCCCGCGCCATGAAGAATATGGGGTTGTCCCAGCTCTATCTGGTGGAGCCCCGGGAATACCCGGCGGACAAAGCCGTGTGGCGGGCCGCGGGCGCTCAGGATGTGCTGGAAAACGCCATTGTGGTGGAGACCCTGGATGAGGCCGTAGCGGAGTGTGGCCTGGTGGTGGGCACCAGTGCCCGGGAGCGACGCATCCCCTGGCCGCTGCTGACCCCGCGGGAGTGCGGCGAGCGGGCCATGGTGGAGGCGCAACACCACGATGTGGCCATTGTCTTTGGTCGTGAAGACCGGGGCCTGACCAACGAAGAGCTGCAGAAGTGCAACTACCACGTGCACATCCCGGCCAATCCCGAATATTCGGCCCTCAATCTGGCCACTGCGGTACAGGTACTCTGCTACGAGATGCGTATGGCCTGGTTGACCGCGAAAGAGGGTCAGTTGCCCCATTTCGACGATTGGGACCAGCCACCGGCGGACCACAAGGCGCTGGAGCTGTACTTTGACCATTTGCAGCAGACGCTGGAGACCCTCTCCTTTATCGAGCCGGGCAATCCGCGCCAGACCATGACCCGCCTGCGCCGTCTCTACAGCCGTATCCGCCTGGACGAGATGGAGCTGAGCATCCTGCGCGGCGTGCTGACCTCAACGCAGAACTACATTTATCACACGGACAATCGTATCCAGGCGCTGGAAAAGGAGCGTGGCGGGGAGTGATAGGGGGCTGACAAATAGCACTAACAAATATCCTACTATCATGGTAGGGTATTTACTTGACTAAACTAGTCGGGTTTACCATAATCGCCGCCCCCGGGCAGGCACGGTGGTATTTGTTTTGCAGCCTGACGCTCAGTGAAACCCCTGAAGGAATTAGCTTATGCGCCTGACTACCAAAGGACGTTATGCCGTAACCGCCATGCTGGACCTGGCTCTCAATGCCGAAAAGGGCCCCATCAGCCTGGCGGATATCTCCCGTCGGCAGGAGATTTCCCTCTCCTATCTGGAGCAACTGTTCTCCAAATTACGGCAGCAGTCGCTGGTCAGCAGTGTGCGGGGACCGGGTGGCGGCTATAAACTGAGCCGTGAGCCGGAGGCTATCTCGGTGGCACAGATTATCGACGCCGTGAATGAGTCGCTCGATGTCACCAACTGTGAGAGCCAGGGCAATTGCCAGCAGGGGCAGCAGTGTCTGACCCACAATCTGTGGATGGACCTCAGCGATCGCATTCACGCCTTCCTCAGCAGCATTACCCTGGCCAGTCTGGTGCAGCGGGATGAGGTGCGGGAGGTGTCTGTGCGCCAGAACAGTAGTTCCGAGCTGGGCCTGCTGGATGTGTCGGGGGTACAGTGAGCCTGCCGGTCTACCTTGATTACGCTGCTACCACGCCGGTTGACCCGCAGGTGGCAGAGGCCATGACCCAATGCCTTACCCTGGATGGTATCTTCGCCAACCCGGCCTCGCGCTCCCACATCTACGGCTGGCAGGCTGAAGAGAAGGTGGAGCTGGCGCGACGTCAGGTGGCTGACCTGATCGGTGCTGATGCCCGCGAAATCGTCTGGACCAGCGGCGCCACCGAGGCCAACAACCTGGCCCTCAAAGGCGTGTTTGAAGCCCTCAACTACGAGGGTCACCTGATTACCTCGGTGGTGGAGCACAAGGCCATCATCGACCCGGCCAAGTGGCTGGAAAAGCGGGGCGTCGCCGTGACCTGGCTGACCCCCGGCGCTGACGGGCGTATCAGCCTGCAGCAGGTGCAGGAGGCGACGCGGCCGGAGACCCGGCTGGTGAGCCTGATGCACGTGAACAATGAGGTGGGGGCGATCAACCCCATCGCTGACATCGGTGCCTGGTGTCGCAGTCGGGATATCCTGCTGCACACCGATGGCGCCCAGTCGGCGGGCAAGATTGCTGTCAACGTGGGCGAATTGCAGGCCGACCTGCTGAGCCTGTCGGCACACAAGTTTTACGGCCCCAAGGGTGTGGGTGCGCTCTATGTGCGGCGCCCGGTGCAGGGGCAGCTGCTGGCACAGATGCACGGTGGCGGTCATGAGCGTGGCCTGCGCTCCGGCACCCTGGCTACTCACCAGTTGGTGGGTATGGGTGAGGCAGCGCAGCTGGCTGCAGAGTTGTCAGCGACAGAGCATGAGCGTATTGCCGGCCTGCGGGAGCACCTGTGGAGCGGCATTGCCGAGCTGCCAGCGGTGCGCCGCAACGGCAGCGATACCCATGTGACCCCCAACCACCTGAACGTCTGTTTCGGTGGCCTGGACGGTGAAACCCTGCTGCTGTCACTGCGGCAGGTGGCGGTGTCCTCCGGTTCGGCCTGCACGTCGGCCAGTATGGAGCCCTCCTATGTGCTGAAAGCCATGGGGCTGGCGGATGCCGATGCACACAGCTCGGTGCGCATGTCGCTGGGCCGCTACACCACCGCTGCGGATATCGACCGCGCCGTGGCGCACATCCGCGACGTGGTGCAGAAGCTGAACGACGCGCAGCCGCGCTGAGGCAACAACAGAATTTCAAAGACGCCACCCAGAGCGTCCAACGCAGAGCCGGCCCGCGGACTGATAGCAACGGGGGCGGCACAACAATCACGCTGGTGATTAGCGAGTTGAATGATGACAGAGCAGATCAACCAAACCCTGGCCCGGGAATACGAAGCCGGCTTTGTCTCCGATATTGAGTCGGATACCTTTGAGCCCGGTCTGGATGAAGATGTTATTCGCCGTATCTCTGCGCTCAAGGGCGAGCCGGAGTGGATGCTGGAATGGCGCCTGAAGGCCTACCGTGCCTGGCTGGAGATGGACGAGCCCGAGTGGGCCCACGTCAGCTACCCGAAGATCGATTACCAGGCGGTCTCCTACTATTCCGCGCCCAAGAGCATGGCGGACAAGCCCAAGTCCCTCGACGAAGTGGACCCGGAACTGATCGCCACCTATGAAAAGCTGGGCATTCCGCTGCACGAGCAGATGATGCTGGCGGGAGTGGCGGTGGACGCGGTATTTGACTCCGTATCGGTGGTCACCACCTTCCGCGACAAGCTGGAAGAGGCCGGTGTGATTTTCTGCTCCATCTCCGAGGCGCTGCACAAGTACCCGGACCTGGTGAAGAAATACCTGGGCAGTGTGGTACCTCAGCGGGACAACTACTTTGCGGCGCTTAACTGCGCGGTGTTTACCGATGGTTCGTTTGTGTACATCCCCAAGGGCACCCGCTGCCCCATGGAGCTGTCCACCTATTTCCGCATCAACCAGCAGAACACCGGCCAGTTTGAGCGCACCCTGATCGTGGCCGACGAAGGCAGCTATGTGAGCTACCTGGAAGGTTGTACCGCACCGCAGCGGGACGAAAACCAGTTGCACGCCGCGGTGGTTGAACTGGTGGCGCTGGATAACGCCGAGATCAAATACTCCACCGTGCAGAACTGGTACCCGGGGGATGAAGAGGGCCGTGGCGGTATCTTCAACTTTGTGACCAAGCGCGGCATCTGTCACACCAACGCCAAGATCTCCTGGACCCAGGTGGAGACCGGTTCGGCGGTGACCTGGAAATACCCCAGCTGCATCCTCAAGGGTGACAACAGCATCGGTGAGTTCTATTCCGTGGCGCTGACCCGCGGCATGCAGCAGGCGGACACCGGTACCAAGATGATTCACCTTGGCAAGAACACCAAGTCCACCATCATCTCCAAGGGTATCTCCGCAGGACGCAGCAACAACGCCTACCGCGGGCTGGTGCGTATGACTGCCACCGCCGAAGGGGCGCGTAACTTTACCCAGTGTGACTCACTGCTGATCGGTGATCAGTGCGGTGCACACACCTTCCCCTACGTGGAAAGCCGAAATCCCAGCGCGATTGTGGAGCACGAGGCCACCACCTCCAAGGTGTCAGACGACCAGATGTTCCTCTGTCGTCAGCGTGGGCTGGACCCGGAGAAGGCGGTGTCCATGATTGTGAATGGCTTCTGCAAAGAGGTGTTCAAAGAATTGCCGATGGAGTTTGCCGTGGAAGCGGGCAAGCTGCTGGAAATCAGCCTTGAAGGCTCGGTTGGTTAAGCCGGCAGGCGAAGAGAGAATTGAGGAAACACGCAGATGTTGTCGATTAAAGATTTGTACGCAAACGTTGAAGAAAAGCAGATTCTCAAGGGCCTCAGCCTGGAGATCAAACCCGGTGAAGTGCACGCGATCATGGGGCCCAACGGCGCGGGTAAAAGTACTCTCGGTTATGTGCTCTCTGGCCGTGATGGCTACGAGGTGGAGTCCGGCTCCGCCAGCCTTAATGGCGAGGAGTTGCTGGAGCTGGAAGCGGAAGAGCGCGCCCGTGCCGGCCTGTTCCTGGCGTTTCAGTACCCGGTGGAAATTCCCGGTGTCAGCAACCTGGAGTTTCTCAAGGCTGCAGTGGACGCCCAGCGTGCCGCCCGCGGCGAGGAAGCACTCAGTTCCAAGGACTTTCTCAAAATGGCGCGCGAGGCCAGCAAGCAGGTGAACCTGCCGGCGGATTTCCTCAAGCGTGGCGTTAACGAAGGCTTCTCCGGTGGTGAGAAAAAGCGCAACGAAATCATGCAGATGATCTTGCTGCAACCCAAGCTGTGCATCCTTGATGAGTCCGACTCCGGTCTCGATATCGACGCCCTGCAGGTGGTGGCTGATGGTGTGAACAGCCAGCGCGATGGCGAGCGCAGTTTTATCGTGGTGACTCACTACCAGCGCCTGCTGGACTACATCAAACCCGACTATGTGCACGTGCTGTCCGAAGGCAAGATTGTGCGCAGTGGCGATGCGTCACTGGCGCTGGAGCTGGAAGAGCAGGGTTACGCCTGGTTGAAAGAGCAGCGTGCTGCCGACGAAACCGCGTAAGAGGGCGAGAGCATGAGTAACTGGTTAAGCGCTGCGGTAGAGCGGGCGCAGGCTCTCAGCGAACAGATGCCGGCCTGGCGGCAGGCATCTCTGCCCCTGTTGCAGGGCGCACACTGGCCCACCCGCAAGACCGAGGCCTGGAAATACCTGCCCGTTAATGTGTGGGAGCAGATCAAGCTGGATGCGGCCGCCAACCCGGCGCCGCAACTGCAGGCCATCGAAGGTGTCGACAGCATCGACCTGGTGTTTGTGGATGGCCATTTGCAAAATTTACCGGCGTCCTTGCCGGCCGGTCTGACGATCACTACGTTTGCCGATGCCGACAATCAGCAGGCGATCGCTGACCTGTTTGGTCAGGTGAAGCCTGAACGCCATGTGTTCGGCCTCGCCAACGACCTGCTGGCCACCGATGGCTTGTTGCTGGAAGTGGCTGCAGGTGCCGACATTGCGCAGCCCCTGCGCATTGTTAACCTGGTCACCGCCGGTGAAGAGGCCCACACCCGTGTTTTGGTGCGGGTCGGTGCCGGTGCCCGTGTGAGCGTGATCGAAGAGTCGCTGGGGCAGGGCCCCAGCCGCAACACCGCCTATGCAGAATATCTGCTGGAAGAGCGCGCGTCGCTGGAGCACTACCGCTTCGCCCTGCAAGGCAGTGCCGCAGTGAACGTGGGCGGCGCCCACTTCAAACTGCAGCAGGAGGCGCAACTCAACAGCACCCTGGTGGGCTTTGGCAGCCAGTTGTCGCGTCTCGATGTGGATGTGATCCACGCCGGGGAGCAGGCCAATGCCAAGCTCAATGCCATCTACCTGCTGGATGGCAAGGAGCTGTTTGACCTGCACAGCACCATCGAGCATGCGGTGCCTAACTGCACCACTGAAGAGAATGTGCGCGGCATTGTGGCGGACAACTCCCGGGCGGTGTTTAACGGTCGTATCCATATTCACCGCAACGCCCAGAAAACCCTGGCGGAGCTGAATAACCGCAACCTGCTGATGTCCGATCGCGCCGAGATCGACACCAAGCCGGAGCTGGAAATCTACGCCGATGATGTGCGTTGTGCTCACGGTGCCACCGTGGCGGCGATTGACAAAAAAGCGCTCTACTACATGCAGTCCCGGGGCATCAGTCGCTCCCAGGCGCAGGTGATGCTGAGCTTCGGTTTTATCAACGAGCTGGTAGAAGAGATGCCCAATGAGGCCCTGGCCGACTGGCTGCGTCCGCAACTGCGTGAGCGTTTTGCGGCGATGGAGGTCAAATGAATATGAGTGTCATGCCTTCATTGGATGTTAAAGCGCTGCGCAGCCAGTTTCCGGTGTTGTCCCGCGAGGTGGATGGCAAGCCGCTGGTATACCTGGACAACGCTGCCACTACACAGAAGCCCCGGTGCGTGATCGACTCGCTGGTGGACTACTACAGCACCTGTAATTCCAACGTCCATCGCGGCGCCCACAAGCTGGCGGACGAGGCCACCCAGCGCTACGAAGGCGCCCGTGACATTGTGGCCGGTTTTATTAACGCGGCGGCGAGGGAAGAGGTGATCTGGACCAGTGGCACCACCGAGTCCATCAACATGGTGGCCAACGGTCTGGCGCAGATGCTCAAGGCCGGTGACGAGGTGGTGGTGACCGAGATGGAACACCACGCCAACCTGGTACCCTGGCAACAGGCCTGCAAACGCGCTGGTGCCACCCTGAAAATCGCGCCGATTTTTGACGATGGCGCGCTGGACCTGGAAGCCTTCAAAGGCCTGCTGGGCAGCAACACCAAACTGGTGGCTTTTCCGCACGTTTCCAACTCGCTGGGTACGGTAAATCCGGTGGCAGAGTTGACCGCACTGGCCAAGCAGGCCGGCGCGCTGGTGCTGGTGGACGGTGCCCAGGGTGTGGCCCACGGGAATGTGGATGTGCAGGCGCTGGGTTGCGATTTCTACGCCTTTTCCGGTCACAAACTTTTTGGTCCCACCGGCATTGGTGTGCTGTGGGGGCGTCAGGCGCTGCTGGCTGAGTGGCCGGTGTGGATCACCGGCGGCGAGATGATCGCTACCGTGACCTACCAGGATGCCATCTGGAACCAGTTGCCCTACCGCCTGGAAGCGGGTACTCCGCATATTGCCGGCGCCATCGGCCTGGGTGAAGCGGTGCGCTGGTTCTCGCAGCTGGATATGGCGGCCGTTGCTGCCCACGAGCAGGCGCTGCTGCAAAAAGCGACGGAACTGGCCAGTTCCATCGAAGGCTTGAAATTGATCGGCACGGCCAAACATAAAGTAGGTGTGCTGAGTTTTGTCATGGCCGGCGGACATCCGGCCGATATTGGATTTTTGCTGGATCGCCAGGGCATTGCCATCCGCACCGGCCACCATTGTGCCGAGCCGCTGATGAATCGCCTGGGTGTGCCCGGCACGGCCAGGGCGTCCTTTTCCATTTACAACACACTGGAAGAGGTGGACGCTCTGTTTGAAGGTCTGCGCAAGGTCCAGATGATGCTGGCCTGATGCGAGCAAGGTGATAATCGTGACAGATATGAATGCGCCTCAAGTGTTTGACCCCAGTGCCCCGGCGGTGACCCTCACCGCGGCGGCCCTGCGCCATTTTGAAAGCAAGCTGGCTGCCCAGCCGGGCAAGATCCTGCGGCTCTTTACAGAGACCAGTGGTTGTACCGGCTACGCCTACCGGCTGGATTTTGCCGATGCGCCGCAAGCCGGTGACGAAGTGCTGCACCCCGGGGACAAGGTCACCCTCGCCATTGCCGACGATGCGTTGCAGCTGGTGCGCGGTACCGAGATCGATATGGTGACCGAAGGCATTAACCGGGTGGTCAAGTTCAACAACCCCAATGTTGTGGCCGAGTGCGGCTGCGGCGAGAGTTTCAGCGTCAGCTGACGGCGCGCTCTTTCAGAATCTGACGGAAAGCCCTTATGCAACAATCCATGGTTGTCACCAGCCGTGACTGCCCGGCCCGGCGCGTGCCCTCCGGCGAGCGCGCTGTGCTCCCGGCTGGCCAGTTTCTCACCATCAACCAGAGTCTGGGCGGTAACTTTACGGTCACCTTCCAGGGCAATATGTACCGCATTGACGGTACCGACGCCGATGCCATTGGCCAGAAGGTGGACCTGCCGGTATTTGCCGATGATGGCAGTGGCAACATTTCGGAAGAGCAGGTGTGGGACGCGCTGGACTCCATTTTTGACCCGGAAATCCCCATCAGCCTGGTGCAACTGGGTCTGATTTACGGCGTCGAAGTGGAGCAGGGCAGTGGTTCGGTCGCTATCCGCATGACCCTGACCGCCCCCGGCTGTGGCATGGGCCCGGTGCTGGTGAGCGACGTGGAGTACCGTGTAGGTAAGGTGCCCAACGTACAGGCGGTGCAGGTGGAACTGGTGTTCGATCCCCCCTGGTCCCGTGAGATGATGACGGAAGAAGCACAGCTGGAAGCCGGCCTGTTCTTTTAATCCGGCTCATATCGCAGGATAATCGCCAGCAACTCGTAACTCGCAACTCGCAACTAGTATTCGATATGTCATTAGCCAGCACCGCAGAAATTCTCGACGACATCGCCTTCTTTGACGACTGGGAAGAGCGCTACAAATACATCATCGACCTGGGCAAGGAGTTGCCGCCCATGGATGAGTCGCTGCACACCCCTGAGCGCCTGGTAAAAGGGTGCCAGAGCAATGTGTGGCTGGATGTGCAGCAGGAGGCGGACCGATTGCAGTTTGTCGTCGACTCCGATGCGGTGATCGTTCGCGGTCTGCTGGCACTGGTGCTGGCGGCGTACCACGATAAAACGGCGCAGGAGATCTGTGCCTTTGATATCGACGATTACTTCCGTCAGCTCGATCTTGAGCGTCACCTGAGCCCCACCCGTGGTAACGGACTGCGGGCCATCGTTGGCCGCATTCGTACCATCGCCGAAGCGGTGCGCTGAGCGCACTGCTGTCCGGCATTCCTCCCCCGTTTTTATCCTTCTGCTGCGTTGTCTCCCCGCTGTCCGGTGCTTGCTGTCGGCGGCGCTTCCGACCCGTCACTGCTATGGTGTAGTCTGAAATCCACAATTTTCACCGCTGCTGTCCGGTAGCGGTTTGTGTCGTAACTGCGGTCTCCAGGATACGGAGTCAGACGTATGACCGATGTGGGCTTAATCTCGCTGCAGCATTGTCGCCTGGCGATGCTTGACTGCTATCGGCAGGACGATGCGGTCGTACTTGAGTTACTGCGACCACTGGCCACATTCACTGAGTCGGAGCAGCAATGGATCGATGCCCGTGGCACGGAGCTGATCAATGCGCTGCGGCAGAAGTACAGCTTCGGCGGCGTGGCCGGCCTGTTGCAGGCGTTTCCTCTCTCTTCCCCCCAGGGTCGGGCCATGATGAGCCTCGCCGAGGCGTTGTTGCGGGTGCCGGATCGTGCCACGGCGGAAGAGTTGATCCGCAGCCATCTGCAGGGCATCAACTGGGATGTCGCCGCGGCACAGCGGCCGCTGTTGCAGTCCGCGGCTCATCTGGCGATTCGCCTGGCGGTGAGGGTGCTGGGTAGTGCCGACGTTCCGCCGCACCGCGCCGGCTGGTATCGCTGGCTGGACTGTCGCCTGAAAGGGGCGGTCTGCCAGTCAACACGGCTCGCCATTCGTACCCTGGGGCGCCAGTTTGTCATGGGCTCCAATATTCGGTCTGCCTGGCGCAATACCCGCAGCGCCCGGCGTCGTGGCTACCGGCTCTCCTTCGATATGCTGGGGGAAGCGGCCCGCACCCAGGCCGCGGCGGATCGCTACCTGCAGCTCTACCATCAGGCGATCAGCTTTCTCGCGGCCCATCGCAGCAGCGACAGCGTCGCGACACCGGGTATTTCCGTCAAACTGTCCGCGCTCCATCCCCGCTACTGCGGTCGCCAGCGGCAGCGGGTGATGACCGAGCTGTTACCGCGCCTGCGGCAGTTGGCGCTCGCTGCCCGCCAGGCCGGTATCGGGCTGACGGTGGATGCGGAGGAGGCGGAGCGGCTGGATCTCTCCCTCGACCTGATCGAAGCGTTGCTGGGCGATCGGGAATTGCAGGGCTGGGATGGCTTTGGGCTGGCGGTGCAGGCCTACCAGAAGCGGGCGCTGTGGGTGGTGCGCTGGGCATGTGCGCTGGCGCGGGAACGCGGCGAGAGCATCACCGTGCGGCTGGTAAAAGGCGCCTACTGGGATTCCGAGGTCAAGTGGGCGCAGGAGCAGGGGGTAGAGGGTTACCCGGTCTTTACCAGCAAGGCCGCCACCGATGCTTCCTACCTCGCCTGCGCTCATGAGCTGCTGCGGATGCGGGAGTGGGTCTACCCGCAGTTTGCCACCCACAACGCCGCCACGGTGGCGGCTATCCTGGCGATGGATGAGCGCGAGCCGGGCCGGCGCCGGCAGGGCTATGAATTCCAGCGGCTGCATGGCATGGGACAGGCGCTCTACGACCCGTTGCTGCGCCAGCAGGAGGTGGCCTGCCGCATCTACGCCCCGGTGGGAGAGCAGGCGGACCTGTTGGCCTATCTGGTGCGCCGGCTGCTGGAAAACGGTGCCAACAGCTCCTTTGTCCACAGCCTGGAGGATGACCGGGTGCCGGTGGCGGCGCTGCTGCGCAATCCCGTGACAGTATTGGGCGAAAGTTCAGGGGCTATCCCCCTGCCTGCCGATATTCTGCTGGGCGCCGCCAGTGAAGCGGGCCAGCGGCGCAACTCCCGCGGTGGCAATCTCAACGATTCCGCCTTTCTGCAGGCGCTGCAGCAGGTCATGCCTGCGGTGCTGCCGCTGGATGAGACGGGGGGGGATGTGGCGGTCATTAATCCGGCCACAGGCGCGCCACTGGGCCGTGTGCGGCGCACCGCGGAGAGCGAGGTGGAGCAGCTGTTGGTCGGTGCCTGCGAGGCCCAGGCCGGGTGGCAGGCGCGACCAGTGGCGGAACGCAGTGGCTGGCTGCGGCGTCTGGCGGATGCGCTGGAGCAGCACCGGGCGGAGCTGATGGATCTCTGTATCCGCGAGGCCGGCAAGAGCTGGGATGACGCCCTGGCAGAAGTCCGGGAGGCGGTGGATTTCTGCCGCTACTACGCCGATCAGGCAGAAGCCCTGCAGGCGGGTGGTGACTGCCAGCCGCTGGGTGTGGTGCTCTGTATCAGTCCCTGGAATTTCCCGCTGGCGATATTTCTGGGGCAGGTCTCCGCGGCGCTGGTTACCGGTAATGGGGTGCTGGCCAAACCGGCGGAACAGACCCCGCTGATTGCCCGCTACGTCTGCCAGCTGGCAGCGGCCTGCGGCTTGCCCCGGGGGCTGCTGGGGTTGATTGTGGCGCGGGGGGCGGAAACCGGAGCCTGGCTGCTGCCGGATGAGCGCATTGCCGGGGTGCTGTTTACCGGCTCGGTGGCGACCGCGGCGCGCATTGACCAGGCCCTGGCACAGCGGCAGGGGCCTGCTGTACCGCTGATCGCCGAGACCGGCGGCCAGAATGTGATGCTGGTGGATGCCTCTGCGCTGCTGGAACAGGTCACTGACGATGTGATGCGCTCGGCCTTCCAGAGTGCGGGCCAGCGCTGTTCGGCGCTGCGTGTACTACTGGTGCAGGAAGAGATTGCCGATGCCCTGCTGGAGATGCTCCGGGGTGCCATGGCGGCGCTGGTGGTGGGCGATCCGGCGGATCCAGCTACCGATGTGGGACCGGTTATTGATGCGGATGCCCGTCAGCGGTTGCAGGCCCACCTGGAGTGGATTCTGGGTCAGCCAGGGGTGCGGCGGGTGGCCCAGTGCGCGGTGCCCCCAGCGTGCGACAGTGGCTACTTCTTCGCCCCGCAGCTGCTGGAGATTCCCACCATAAGCCTGTTGCAGGACGAGGTGTTTGGCCCGGTGCTGCACGTGGTGCGCTACAGCGCCGCCCGCCTGTCGACCATCACGGGGCAGGTCCGCGCCCTCGGTTTCGGCCTGACAATGGGGATTCACAGTCGCATTCACCAGCGCTGCGAGGCACTGGCGCAGCAGGCGCCGGTGGGTAACGTCTACGTCAACCGCAATATGGTAGGCGCTGTGGTCGGGGTGCAACCCTTTGGTGGCCGCGGGCTGTCCGGTACGGGCCCCAAGGCTGGCGGCCCCCACTACCTGATGGCCCTGGTTACAGCATCAGCAGGGGCTGTAGCCCCAGCTGTCAGCAGCGCGGCACAGTGGCCAGCCGCGGTGGCCTCCCGCTGTGAGCGCCTGCAGCGCTTGCTGGAGACCGATGAGCGCTGGCAGTCAGTGGGCAGTGGCGACTGGTTGGCCCGGCAGGCGGCCATGGTTCACTGGCAGCTCTCCCTGCCGGGGCCTACGGGGGAGGAGAATCGTTGGCAGGCCGACTCCCGTGGTCTGACAATGGTGATCTGCTCCCGTCCCGAAGACCTGGAGCACACCGCACGACAGCTGTTGCTGGCCCTGCTGGCAGGGAACACCGTGCAGTGGCTGGTGTCCGAATCCTGCCACAGTCGTGCTGGGCGGCTGTTGCGAGGCTTGCACCAGACAGGGTTCCGCCCGTTGCTGGTGGCCTGTTCCGGCTATCTGCCGCGCCCGGAGCCGGAACAGTGCCGGCTGTTGATGGGGGTGGACGGGTGTCCCTGGCTACGCTCTTTCCGGCAGGCCCTCAGTCGTCACCAGCGCACCCGCGTACCCCTGGTTTGCACTGCCGGCGGGCTGGCGCTGGCGCGTATCCTGAGTGAGAAAACCATCTCGGTAAACAGTGCGGCAGCAGGTGGCAATCTGACCCTGTTGAGTGGCCCCTGACCCCCGTGTGACGGGCCTCCCGGGGAGGTGTGCGGCACTGCCAAATTTATGGTTGTCCGCGTGTTAAATTGGCCAGAACCTGCGTATAATCCCGCGGTTTAACCTTTCGGCGGGGAATCCGGGCGCGGACAGCGGCATTTTTGTTGCATTGACCGGGCTCTGGTGGTCTGCCGACCCCGCTTGCCGGGGACTGAAAACCCTGAAAAACCTACTCGGAGATATTCTTAAAATGGCCGTTGAACGTACTCTGTCCATCATCAAACCAGACGCTGTTGCCAAAAATGCCATCGGTGACATCGTCGCTCGCTTTGAAAAAGCCGGTTTGACTGTGGTAGCCATGAAAATGCTGCACCTGGACGACGAGAAAGCCGGTGGTTTCTACGCCGAGCACAAGGAGCGTCCATTCTTCAAGGATCTGGTTTCCTTCATGACTTCCGGTCCTGTGGTTGTACAGGTTCTGGAAGGTGAAAATGCCATCGCTGCCAACCGCGACCTGATGGGCGCCACCAACCCGAAAGAAGCCGCGCCAGGCACCATCCGTGCCGACTTCGCTGAAACCATCGATGCCAACGCCGTGCACGGTTCCGACTCTGCCGCTTCTGCAGCGCGCGAGATCGAGTACTTCTTCGCCGCTGGCGAGATCTGCCCACGCTAATTTGCGTGCCGCCATCTGGTGAATGCAGGTGCTTTCCATGAATGAGAAAGAAGCCATGAACGAGCAACAAGTGCAGCAGCACGACGCCTCCGAAACCACCAGGGTCAACCTGATGGGCCTGACACAGGCGCGTATGGAAGAGTTCTTCGAATCCATTGGTGAGAAGAAATTCCGTGCCACCCAGGTGCTCAAGTGGATTCACCAGATGGGCGTGATCGATTTCGATGAGATGAGCAATATCAGCAAGGCCTTGCGCGAAAAGCTCAAGGCCGTTGCCGAGATCCGTCTGCCCAAGGTCCTGAAACAGCTGGACTCCGCCGACGGTACCCGCAAGCTGCTGATTGAAGTGGCGGGCGGTAATGCGATTGAAACCGTGCTGATTCCCGATGGCGATCGCGGCACCCTGTGTGTCTCCTCGCAGGTGGGTTGTTCACTGGACTGCAGCTTCTGCGCCACTGGCAAGCAGGGCTTCAACCGCGACCTGACCGCAGCAGAAATCATCGGTCAGCTGTGGCTGACGGCTAAATCCTACGGTCAGTTTGGCGAAAAGCGTCCACGCATTATTACCAATGTGGTGATGATGGGTATGGGTGAGCCATTGCTCAACTTCGACAATGTGGTCGATGCCATGAACCTGATGCTGGACGACAACTGCTATGGTCTCTCCAAGCGTCGCGTGACCCTGAGCACCTCCGGTGTGGTGCCGGAACTGGATCGTCTGGGGCAGTACACCGATGTCTGCCTGGCCATCTCCCTGCACGCGCCCAACGATGAGCTGCGCAACGAGCTGGTGCCGATCAACAAGAAGTACCCGATTGCCATGCTGCTGGAGTCCGCCCAGCGCTACATCGAAGGCCTGCCGGACAATCACCGCAAGATCACCATCGAGTACACCCTGATCAACCAGGTAAACGATCGCCCCCACCACGCCCACGAACTGGCGCGGTTGCTGCGCGATGTACCGGTCAAGATCAACCTGATTCCATTTAACCCCTTTGACCAATCCGATTACCGCCGGGTCAGTAACAACGCACTGCGGACGTTTCAGGAGATTCTGGTGAAAGCGGGTTTGATTACCACTGTGCGCACAACCCGCGGCGACGATATCGACGCGGCCTGCGGCCAGCTGGCCGGGGCGGTTAACGATCGCACTCGTCGCAGTGAGCGCTACCGCAATGCCCGTGCTGCCGCTACTCAGGCTGAGCCGGTGCGCATTATCGGTTGAGCGCTCGCGCTGCAGCCGACAGAGTAGAAACAAATAAGCAATAAGCCGGAGGAGAAATCTGTGCGAAATCAGTCAGGGCTGCTGTCAGAGCTGCTGTCCAAAGCCACGCGGGCAGCACTGGTCGGCACGCTGTTACTGACGGCCGCGTGTGTAACCACCACCAATGCGCCGGAGCAAAACGCGGATCTCAAGAAAGCCGAGCAGACCCACATCTCTGCAGGTGAAGGCTACCTGCGCCGTGGTGACAAGGATTCTGCCCGCCGGCACTTCAGCAAGGCCCTGACCTACGATGCCAACTCCGCCGGTGCCAACAACGGCATGGCGCTGGTTTACCAGCTGGAGCAGGAGTGGAGCCTGGCCGAAGAACACTTCCGTCGTGCGCTGCGCGCTGACCCCAAATTTTCCCAGGCGCGCAATAACTATGGCCTGTTCCTCTACAGCCAGAAGCGCTACCCGGAAGCGATCGAGCAGTTGCGGATCGCGGCCGAAGATGTGGAGTACCCCAATCGACATGCGTCATTGGCCAACATGGGTATCACACAGCTGAAAATGGGTGAGACCGATGAAGCTGTGCGTTCACTCAAGCAGGCGGTCAGCATCCATTACCGCCTGCCAGCGGCACACATCGAGCTGGCGGAAATCTACTACACCCGCAAGGAATATGCCCTGTCCCGCTTCCACTACGGTCAGTACGTCAAAATGGTGCCCCGCCAGAGTTCCCGCAGCCTGTGGCTGGGAATCCGTCTGGAGCGCGTCTTCGGGGATAAGGACAAGGAGGCAAGCTACAGCCTGGCGCTGAAGAACCTCTATCCCTATTCCGAAGAGTATCTGCAGTTCAAGCAGTCCCTGAAAAAATAGAGCTAATCCGCAATTGTCATGAATGATCTCAACACCGATTTCCTCGCCCCCGGAGAATTTCTGCGGGAACATCGCGAACAGGCAGGCTTCAGCCTGCAATACGTGGCCGAACAGCTGCGCATCTCCGCGACCTATGTGAAAGCGCTGGAAGAGAATGACGCAGCCCGCTTGCCCTCCAAACCCTATGTGATCGGTTACCTGCGTGCCTACGCGCGTTTGCTGGGCCTCGATGGTGATCCGCTGGTGGCCAGTTACCAGAACCAGGCCACCCCGGAATCAGCGGCCGACCAGGAAGTGCGGGTGGCGGCTGCCAAACGCTCAGCCAGCCTGCGCAAATTGATGGTGCCGGGCGTTATTGTCGCCCTGCTGGCGGTGTGGGGTTTAAGCACCGTCCTGCTGCAGCAGAGCGAGACCCCGGATATAGCCAGTGAGCAGGCCGCGCCGGCAAACGCCGCGGATGCATCAGCTCCCCGGACCGGAGCTGATGCAGTGGAGCCGGACGCAACCGAGGCCGCGGCCGGTACTACGGCTGCAGCAGAAGAGTCTGCGGCAGAAGCTGATGCGGTGGCTGATGCTGCGCCTGAAGAGGCGACTGACAGTGCCGAGGGCAGCGCTGAGCTGGCCACGGCCGAGGAGCCGGTTTACGAAGCGGATTCGGTTGCAGAGAAGGCGCCGGCAGAATTCGCGCCCGTTGCCCTGGATACCCTGACTTTCACCTTCAGCAGCGAGTGTTGGCTGGAAGTGACCGATGCCCGCGGCGACGTGCTGGCGGCTGACCTCTACCAGCCCGGCCAGTCTGTGAGCCTGCAGGGCCGCACCCCGTTTGACGTTATGCTCGGCAATGCACGGGCGGTGGTGGTAGAGCTGAACGGCAGCGCCGTGCAGCTGCCGGTGCAGCCCGGTCGCAAGACCCTGCGCACCAAAGTAGGCGCAGCTGACTAACGTGGCATCCAATTAAGAGGTAAGTGTCGCTATGCATTTCGAGTCGCCCATCAAACGACGCAAGTCCCGCCAGATTATGGTGGGCAATGTCCCGGTTGGCGGTGATGCACCCATTTCCGTACAGAGCATGACCAATACGGAAACCACTGACGTTGCAGCCACCGTTGGCCAGATTCAGCGCCTGCAGAATGCCGGCGCGGACATCGTGCGTGTCTCAGTGCCTTCACTGGAGGCTGCCGAAGCCTTTGGTGAAATTCGCAAGCAGGTGACTGTGCCACTGGTGGCGGACATTCATTTTGATTACCGCATCGCCCTGCGGGTGGCTGACCTGGGTGTTGATTGCCTGCGCATCAACCCCGGCAACATCGGCCGTGAAAAGCGCATCCTGGCTGTGGTGGAAAAGGCCCGCGATCTCAATATCCCGATCCGCATTGGTGTTAACGCCGGATCGCTGGAGAAGGACCTGCAGAAAAAGTACGGCGAGCCCACGCCGGAAGCCCTGGTGGAATCGGCGCTGCGTCACGTGGAGATTCTCGACAACCTCAACTTCCACAATTTCAAGGTCAGTGTGAAGGCCTCTGACGTGTTTATGGCGGTAGAAGCCTACCGCCAGCTGGCGCGCCAGATCGAGCAGCCGCTGCACCTGGGTATTACCGAAGCCGGTGGCCTGCGTGCCGGTACCGTGAAATCCGCTGTGGGCCTTGGCGCCCTGTTGATGGATGGTATCGGTGACACCCTGCGTATCTCCCTCGCGGCCGACCCGGTGGAAGAGGTGAAGGTAGGCTGGGATCTGCTGAAGAGTCTGCGCCTGCGCAGCAAGGGCATTAATTTTATCGCCTGCCCCAGCTGCTCGCGCCAGAACTTCGATGTGATCAAGACAATGAACGAGCTGGAGACCCGCCTTGAAGACATCACCACGCCGCTGGATGTGGCGGTGATTGGCTGTGTGGTGAACGGTCCCGGCGAGGCCAAAGAGGCGGATATCGGCCTGGCCGGTGGTACCCCCAACAACCTGATCTACGTGGACGGCGAGCCTAACCAGAAACTGGGTAAAGAGAATCTGGTGGACGACCTGGAAGCGCTGATCCGGGCCAAGGCTGCGGCCAAGGCGGAGCAGGACAAAGACCTCATCGCCCGCGGCTGAAACCAGGCCGACTGACAGACAAATTGCACAACCCGTTAAGGAACAGAGCTTGAAAAAACTGCAAGCCATTCGCGGCATGAACGACCTGCTGCCCACCGACTCCGGCCTTTGGCAGTACCTCGAATCGACGGTTGCCGATGTGGTCCAGAGCTACGGTTACCAGGAGATGCGTTTCCCGATGCTGGAGCCCACCGAGCTGTTCAAGCGCTCTATTGGTGAAGTGACCGACATCGTTGAGAAAGAGATGTACACCTTTGATGATCGCAACGGTGACAGCGTCACCCTGCGTCCGGAAGGTACCGCCAGCTGTGTGCGCGCCTGCGAACAGCACGGCCTGCTCTACAACCAGACCCAGCGGGTCTGGTACCAGGGCCCCATGTTCCGCTATGAGCGGCCGCAGAAAGGGCGCCTGCGCCAGTTCCACCAGATCGGTATTGAGACATTCGGCATGTCCGGTCCGGATATCGACGCCGAACTGCTGCTGATGACCGCGCGCCTGTGGCGCGAGCTGGGCATCATTGATGCGGTGTCCCTGCAGCTGAACACCCTTGGCAGCAGCGCGGCACGGGCGGCCTATCGCGATGCGCTGGTGGCCTACCTGTCCGAGCGCAAGGATCAACTGGATGAGGATAGCCAGCGCCGTCTGGACAGCAACCCGTTGCGCATTCTCGATAGCAAGGATGCCAATACCCAGGCATTGCTGAACGGTGCCCCGGCCCTGCATGACTATCTGGATGATGAGTCCCGCGAGCATTTTGATGGCCTCAAGGCCATGCTGGATGCTGCCGGTATCAGCTATGAAGTAAATCCGCGCCTGGTGCGTGGTCTCGATTACTACAGCAAGACCGTGTTTGAGTGGGTCACCACCCGACTGGGTGCCCAGGGCACTGTCTGTGCAGGTGGTCGTTACGATGGCCTGGTGGAGCAGCTGGGTGGCAAGCCGACGCCTGCGGTGGGCTTTGCCATGGGCGTGGAGCGCCTGGTGCTGTTGCTGCAGGAGTTGCAGGTGCTGCCGGAAGGGCTGGAGCGCAGTGTGGATGTCTACGTGGTGGCCATGGGTGACGTGCAGCCACAGGCCTTTGCCCTGGCAGAGCAGATCCGCAACGAACTGCCTCACTTGCGGGTCATGAGTCACTGCGGTGGCGGCAACTTCAAGAAGCAGATGAAAAAGGCTGATGCCAGCGGTGCCGATGTGGCGGTTATCCTCGGTGAGGATGAAGTGGCCCAGGGGCAGGCGACACTCAAGTATCTGCGGGAAGATCGTCCCCAGCAGACTCTGGCAGTTGAAGAACTGTTGCGGGCGTTGCAAGATTGACGCCCCTTCGACCGCAGCTGCGCCAGGTCTGTGAACCTTCAGGGCGCAGCCGGGTCGATAACTCCGTCAGGCCTCAGGGGCTGGCGGATCAATAAGGATTGTCCGGGATTGGCGGTGACCGCTGGTCCCACAGAGTGGCACAAAACCATAACAACGAGGAGTTGCAGTGGCAGTACATCTCACCGAAGAAGAACAACTTGAGACCCTCAAACGCTGGTGGGCCGAGAATGGCAAATCCACCATAGTCGGCATTGTGCTGGCCGTTGGGGCTTACCTGGGGTGGAACTTCTGGCACGACCAGAAGCAGGCCAGTGCCGAGGCCGCGTCTGCCCAGTACCAGATGCTGCTGGAAGCCGTGCAGGTGCAACCTGGTACCAAATTGCCGGAAGAGAAGTTGACCACCGCCAAACACCTGGCCGATGAGCTGAAGAACGCCAGCGGCGGCAGTCTCTATGCCAGCCTCGGCGCCCTGGTGAAAGCCAGGGTGCTGCTGGAGAGCGGCGATGCCGAAGCTGCCATTGCCGAGCTGCAGTGGGTGATTGAACGCAATGCCGACACGGCGCTGACCAACACCGCCAAAATGCGCCTGGCACGCCTGCAACTGGCTGCTGAACAGTACGCAGTGGCCCTGCAGACCGCCGCGGATACCGATGACGTTTCCTACAAGGGCGCGTTTGCCGAAGTGCGTGGTGATGTTCTGGTAGCCCAGGGCAAGACCAGCGAAGCCCGCGCCGCCTATCAGCTGGCCCTCGACTACCTGGTGCAGGACATGGAGAGTCGTCGTCCGCTGCTGGAGATGAAACTGCAGGACCTGCAGGCAGCGGTTCCGGTCGCACCGGCTGACGCAGACGGCGAGAGCAGCGTCCCGGCAGGAGCCGATTCATGAAGCGGCTGATCGTCGTTGCTCTGGCCGCCCTGCTGGTCGCCTGTTCTTCCAATGACGAGGTGGATCTGTCGCCGGCAGAGCTGGTGGACATTGAAAAGCCCCGCAAGGTGAAAGTGGTGTGGTCGGACGATGTTGGCAGCGGCGCCGGCGAGACCTACGAGCTGCTGCCTATGGCGGCAATGAACGGCCGTATCTACGCCGTTGACAGTGATGGTGATGTGATTGCCTACACGGCCGATCGCGGCAAGGAAGTGTGGGATGCGGATGTTAAGCAGCCAGTGGCCAGTGGTATTGGTGCCGCCGGAGAGCTGGTGTTTCTCGGTACCATGAAGGGCGATGTTATTGCCCTGGACGCGGAGACCGGCGAAGAGCGCTGGCGGGCAAAGGTGAGCAGCGAGGTGCTGGCGCCACCCCAGGGCAATGGCAGTGAGGTGGTGGTGCAGACACTGGATGGCCGCCTCTACGCGTTCAATGCTGACGACGGCAGCCAGATGTGGATGCACGACACCGCGGTACCGGCATTGACCCTGCGCGGTACCTCGACGCCGCTGGTGACCCCGTCCGCGGTCTACGCCGGCTTTGACAGCGGTAAGGTTGTGGCGCTGAGCGCCCTCGAGGGCATTCCCCTTTGGGAGCAGCGGGTTGCTGTACCCCAGGGTCGCTCGGAGCTGGAGCGGGTTGTTGATATCAACGCGGCACCTCTGCTGGTGGGCGAGCTGCTTTACGTGGGCAGCTACCAGGGCCGCCTGGTTGCCATCAACCGCAACAATGGTCGTGGTGTCTGGGCACAGCAGGAGTCCACCTTTAACGGCCTGTCGGCAGCGGGGGGGTACGTGTTTATCTCCACCGCCGGGGATAGCGTCAAGGCCTACGATGCGGCTACCGGCCAATTGGTGTGGAGCAATGACCAACTGGTACGTCGCCAGCTGGGGGCCCCGCAAACCTTTGGCAGTTTCGTGGCGGTGGCCGACTTTGAAGGCTATGTGCACATCATGAACCAGTCGGATGGCCAGTTTGTGGCCCGCCGCAAAGTGGATGGCGACGGTGTCCGGACACCCATGCTGGGCCTGGGGGATACCCTCTACGTCTACGGCAACAGTGGTGACCTGGAAGCGCTGAACATCCGCTAACATCCCGCTTATGGGGTATACTCGGAGCCAGGGCAGAATGCCCTGGCTTTTTTATTGGGCGGCCGTCCTGGCTCCCGGACTTGCATGAGACAGTCAATGATTCCTGTAATTGCCCTGGTAGGGCGGCCCAATGTGGGCAAATCCACACTCTTCAACTGCCTCACCCGCACGCGTGATGCGCTGGTGGCGGATTATGCCGGCCTCACCCGCGACCGCAAGTACGGTCAGGGCGAGATGTTCGGCAAGAAGTTTGTGGTCATCGACACTGGTGGTATCAGCGGTGATGAGCAGGGCATTGACGAGGCCATGGCCGGGCAGTCGCTGCAGGCAATCAACGAGGCTGACGCCGTGCTGTTTATGGTGGACTGCCGCGCCGGCCTGACCGCCGCCGACGAGATGATTGCCCGTCACCTGCGCGTAAACCACAAACGCACCTACGTGGTGGCCAACAAGGTCGACGGCCAGAACTACGATATGGCGGTAGCGCCGTTCTACGAAATGGGCCTGGGCGAGCTCTATCCGACCACCGCAACTCATGGCAAAGGCGTGAAGGGCCTGATGCAGACGGTGCTGGACGAGTTCCCGCCACAGGAGGAGCCCTCCGACAACGACCGTGAGCGTGGCATCAAGATGGCCATTGTCGGCCGTCCCAATGTGGGCAAGTCGACGCTGGTCAACCGCATGCTGGGCGAAGACCGGGTGGTGGTCTTTGACCAGCCCGGTACTACCCGTGACAGTATCTATATCGACTACGAGCGCAACGAACAGCCCTATACCATCATCGATACCGCCGGTGTGCGGCGGCGCAAAAATGTCCGTGAGACGGTGGAGAAGTTCTCTATCGTCAAGACCCTGCGGGCCATCGAAGACGCCAATGTGGTGATCCTGGTGATGGATGCCCGCGAAGGTATTGTGGATCAGGACCTGCACCTGATGGGGCAGGTGATCGACAGTGGTCGCGCACTGGTGGTGGCGCTCAACAAATGGGATGGCCTGGAAGCGGAGCAGAAGGAGTACATCAAGGCGGAGCTGGGGCGGCGCCTGCGCTTTATTGACTTTGCCGATGTCCACTTTATCTCGGCGCTGCACGGTACCGGTGTGGGCCATCTCTATGAGTCCGTGGAAAAGGCCTTCCGTTCCGCCACCGACAAACTCTCCACCAACCAGCTGACCCGTATCCTGGAAGACGCTGTGGCGGTGCATCAGCCCCCCATGCATAACGGTCGTCGCATCAAGTTGCGCTACGCCCACGCCGGTGGCCTGAACCCGCCCATCATTGTGATTCACGGTAACCAGACCGACAAGATTCCCGGCCACTACACCAAGTATCTGGAGAAAACTTTCCGTCGCGCTCTGGATCTGCATGGCACGCCGCTGCGTATACAGTACAGGACCACCGAGAACCCCTTCGAGGGTCGCAAAAACAAACTGACCGACCGGCAGGTGCAGAAGAAGCAACGCCTGACCCAGTTCTACCAGAAGCAGAAAAAGAAGAACAAGAACAAATAAAGCAGAGATGCAGGAGGCGCTGCGACGTGGTGTACAAAGTCGTTATACGGACTCTCGCCACCCTGGCAGTGCTGGCCCTTGGGGTCACTGCCGCGTCCGCCGATGATAAACAGCCCCTGCGGCTGGGCATTGAAGACAGCTGGCCACCCTACGCCAACAGCAAGGGGCAGGGCATCAGTCGCAATCTGGTGGAGGCGGCAATGGCGGCGGTGGAGCACCCGGTGGAGTTTGTAGTGAAGCCCTACGCGCGGGTGCTGCGGGATGTGGAGTCCGGTTTGCTGGACGGGGGCTTCAATGTCACCCGCCAAGCCAGTACCGAAGCCCGTTTCCTGTTTGGACAGCAGCCGTTGCTCAAGGCCTCCGCTTCCTACTACTTCGCGCCCGGCAAAGCCTTGCCCGTGAAGAATCCGGCGCAGATTCCTGCGGGCACCCGCATCGCCCTGATCCTCGATTACGAATACGGCAACGAGTATGAGCAGGAGCGCCAGCGCCTGCTGGAGTATCGGGTCGCCAGTCAGCGCCAGATTATCAAAATGCTGCTTGCCGGACGTGTGGACATGGCCATCATGTTCGATGAGGTGCTGGAGTGCACCCTTACGCAAATGGAGCTGCCCGCCGGGGCCCTGAGCCGCGGTGCAGTTAATCACGTCAGTGACATCTACGTGGCGTTTCACCGGGGTGAGGAGCAGTCACCGGACCATGCGGAACTGCTGGATGAAGGGTTGCGGCGTATCCACCAGCAGGGGCGCTACCAGCAGCTGGCTGAGCAGCACCTGCCTTCCGACTGCAATCCCTGAGCGGTTTTTCTCCCAAGCCTTACTGCTGTGCCACCTGCGGATTACAGGCGCTGCTTAGCACGCGGTTTTCGTTGCCCTGCAGGCCGCGAATACTCTCGCCCCGCTGACACTCCCACGCCTGCGGCGGGTACTGCCGGTTCCAGGCTTCCATCAACTTGCGCGATGACGAAGACAGGCGAAAGCGCGGGTAGCTCTCCGCCATGTAGAGATAGGTGCGGGCGATGGTGCCGCGGGCGGATTCCGGTGGCTCCGCCTTGCGGTGGTCAATCTTCATGGCGCAGCTGCCGAAATCCACTTCGCTGCCGGGTAGCAGGGTGAAGTTGTAATTGCTGCGATAGGCGTTGACCGCACCGATGGCCGGGTAGAGGTTGTACATGTCCGCCTGCATCAACCGGTACTCCGCCGACACCCGGTCGGCGCAGCGACGCCCCTTGTAACTCTTGCCGCTGCTGTTAACACAGCTGGGGTGGCCGTCGCGCCACTCGCTGAAGGTACGGCCAAAGTTCTCTGCCGGCACCACGTGTTCCCACTCGATTCGGTCCGCGCGCTTCGCATGACCGGGGGTGATGAAACCGTTGGGAGCGGTGACCTGCTTGCGGTCGTTGTAGCTGGCGTTGCAGTAGAGGGTGGAGCGATGCTGTACGTGCACCTTTTCGTGCAGTAGCCGTTTGGCGCTTTGAAAGCTGTCGATTTGGGTGTTGCCCTGGCCAAAAGTGGCTTGGGTAACCAGTAATAAAAGCAGTAACCAGCGAGTGGGATACACCACAGATTCCCCTGAAAAATGGATACAGGGGCATCATAGTCGTACTTTAGTATGAGGACAAAGTGCGCTTGCGCGGAATGTGATTTCCCGCCCGCCGTCAGCTTTTATCCTTGCGTGGCGGGTTGTTTTGCAACTCCCGGTACAGGCGTTCGCGCAGGTCGGCTTCGATACGGGGCAGGTGGGTGGCAATTACCTGGTCCACCAGTTGCTGCAGCCGCACGGCGCTGATCACGTCGCTACTGGCGCTGGCCTCCGGAGTGGTGCCTGACTTGAGTTCGTCCACCAGCGAGCGGTTGATGTGCAGTCGCTCGCGAATGTGCTGGGGCAGGAAGGGGTTTTCACCGCTGGCTTTGCGGGTGATGACCGGTTTGCCGGCGCTCTCCTGGGATGGGCTTTCAAACAGGCTGCGCTGCCCGGGCAGTACACCGGGTGGCAGTATCTCGCCGGCTTCGGCGAGGCGGTCTTCCTGCTCCCACTCATCGTCGATGCTCAGCAGCGCCTGGCGGGTCTCTTCGTCGATGTCGTCTTCGTTCTCGTCTTCGTCCTCGGCGTCATCTACAAACGCCTCAGCGGGCTCTTTCCCGGCGGCATCATCCGGCTCTTCATCGGGCACTGCGGCAGCAGGATCATGTTCCACTGCCGGATGACCGGGATCGGTCTCATCCAGGTCGAGGTCCATGTTCAGCGAGTTGATGGCCTTGGCGATGTCGTTGCTGGCGTCCTTACGCTTACCGGTGATGGCGGCGTCGGGCAGTTGCGGGGCCGGTTCCTCCTGCTCGCGCAGGAAATCCTGTGCCAGGCCCTCCAGGGTGCTTTCCGGAGCCGCGTTGGAGGACGTGGCGGAGGTGGGTTGAATGACGTCGTTGAGCAGGGGGATATCGGCCCACTCATCCTCATTCAATAACGCCTTGATGGACTCCAGTTCGCCCAGCAACTTGTCTTTGGTATCGCCTCGCCTGCTCATGCCTTTGATCCGATGAAGTTAATCCCGGCGGAGATTGTGGGAGTGAATCGGGTAGCCGCGATCGCGATAAAACGCGTAGTTGCGGCGGGTGCTCTCCAGCACGTCCGGTTGCTGGCACACCACCTCGGCCAGGCGCTGGAAACGGCTGAAGTAAACCGGTATCTGCTGCTTCAGGTTGATCAGCAGGTCGTGGTGCTGGCCGCAATCCTCACCGTAGCCGATCAGCACCGGTGCCTGTCGCTCTTCACTGCCTTCACAGTCGTGGGGAATAAAACTCTCCGGACGGAAGCTCCACAGCAGCTGGTCGAGCTGCTGTGCTTCTGTCTGATTGCTGACCGCCACGTAGACACTGCTGCCCAGCGCCTGGGCTTTCTGCACCAGGCGGCAGGTAAAGTCGAGGCGATCGGCAGTGTCGGTTTGGGGCAGTATATAGAAATCAACCCTGGTCATGGCGGAACCTGGTCTCAGGCGTGCTGCAACAGGTATTCCACCAACAGGGATACCGGCCGGCCACTGGCGCCTTTGGCGGCACCGCCAGTCCAGGCGGTACCGGCGATATCCAGGTGGGCCCAGTCGTAGCTCTTGGTGAAACGGGAGAGGAAGCAGGCCGCGGTGACACTGCCGGCACCGGGGGTACCGATGTTGGCGATGTCGGCAAAGTTGCTGTCCAGTTGCTTCTGGTACTCATCCCACAGGGGCATGTGCCAGGCTTTGTCGCCCGCCTTCATGCCAGCGTCGAACAGCTTTTGGGCCAGCTCGTCACTGTTGCTGTAGAGGCCGCTGGTGTGGTTGCCCAGCGCCACAATGCAGGCGCCGGTGAGGGTGGCCACGTCCACTACCGCCTTGGGCTTGAAACGCTCGGCGTAGGTGAGGGCATCACACAGTACCAGGCGGCCCTCGGCATCGGTGTTGAGGATTTCGATGGTCTGGCCGGACATGGAGGTGACGATATCACCGGGCTTGGTAGCGCGGCCACTGGGCATGTTCTCTGCCGCCGCCACAATTACCACCAGGTTGATGGGCAGGGCCAGCTCCACCACAGTCTTGAGTGCGCCCAGCACACTGGCGGCACCGCACATGTCGTACTTCATCTCATCCATGGCGGCACCGGGCTTGAGGCTGATACCGCCGGAGTCGAAGGTAATGCCCTTGCCCACCAGCACGGTGGGTTTGGCGGTTTTGGTGCCGCCCTTGTATTCCAGCACGATCAGCTGCGCTTCCTCGTCACTGCCGGCGGCAACCGACAGCAGGGAGCCCATTTTCAGCTCGCGCATCTGCTTTTCGTTGAGGATCTTGGCCGTCAGTTTGCTGTTACCGCGGGCGAGCTTGCGCGCTTCGCTGCTCAGGTAAGAGGGTGTGCAGATGTTGCCGGGCAGGTTGCCCAGGTCCTTGCACAGGGCCATGCCTTTGGCGATGGCGGTACCGGTGGCCAGAGCAGAGTTGATGGCGCTGCTCTGCTTGCTGTCGCAGCAGTAGAAACCTTTCTTGAGTGCAATGGTTTTGCCGTTGCCGCTCTTTCGCGAGTTGACCTTATAGAGCGCATCGCCAAACAGCTTGGCGGTGTGGCGGGCCTTCCAGGCTTCATCGCGGTCTTTGACCTCGACTTCGGCAACAGCCACGGCCACATCCTTGGCGGGTGAGGATTTGACGCTGGCAGCGGCTTTTTTGATGGCCTTGTCAAAGTCGTCACCACTGATGGCCTCTTTCTTCTTGCCAAAGCCCACAAGCAGGATGCGCTGGGCTGCACAGCCTTCGAGTTGTGGCAGGCTGCAGACTTCTGCCAGGGTGCCTTCCACGTCGCCCTGCTTAATCAGTTTGCTGATCTGGCCACCGCAGGCTTTGTCGACCGCGGCAGTAACGGCAGGCAGTTCGCCCTTTTCAAAAACCGGCAGAACCAGAAAACCGCTGCGCAGTGCCACAGGCGAGGAGGTTTTAGCCTGAAATTCCATAATGCTTCCCCAAGACAAAAAAGATGGATTACGGGATAATGCCTCGCAACCGGCACGGCCCGTGTGTCTGAAATTCGGTCAGATTGCTGGCGGTTTGTCCTGCTGTGGATGTGTGCATCCAGCCCGCAGACCGATGGCAAATAATAACCACAGTGTACGTTATGCCTGCGGCAGAGCAAGTACTCAGAGGAAGCCAGCGTTGATTATTTTCCGCTATCTCGCCCGGGAAGTTTTGGTCAGTATGTTCGCCGTCAGCGGCGTGCTGTTGCTGATCATTATGAGCGGCCGTTTTGTTAAATACCTCGCCGATGCAGCAGCCGGCAAGCTCGATCCCGGTGTGCTGTTCGCCATTATCGGTTTTCGCCTGCCCGGCTTCCTGGAACTGATCCTGCCGCTGGGATTGTTTATCGCCTTCCTGCTCGCCTATGGCCGTCTCTACATGGAGAGTGAGATGGTGGTGCTGTCTGCCTGTGGCATGAGTCCACGGCGGTTGATGTACTACAGCCTCTCCCTGGCGCTGGTGGTTGCCCTGCTGGTGGCCTCCCTGAGCCTTGTGATCAGCCCGCTGGGGGTTGCCCGTGCCGAGGCGATCTTCCTGCAGCAGAGCCAGCGCAGCGAATTCGATTACCTTGCACCTGCCCGTTTCCAGAAGACCCAGGGTGGTGCCAGTGTCACCTACGCCGATGAGCTGAGCAGCGATCGCAAGCAGATGCTGAAGGTGTTTATTGCCGAGATGGATACCACCGCAGAGGATGACGTCAGCGAGCTTGCGGTGATTCGTGCAGCCAGTGGTGAACAGGTGGTTGATGAGGTGACCGGCCAGCGCTACCTGCAGCTCAGTGACGGTTATCGCTACAGCGGCCAGCCCGGCGCGGCCAATTACAAGGTGGTGCACTTTGATCACTACCGGCAGTTGCTGGAGGTCAACAGCAAGAGCACCAAAAGCTCCAAGAGGGCGGACTCCCGGCCTACCCGCGAGCTGTTAAACGCCGGGGATTCGGAAGGTATCGCGGCCCTGCACTGGCGTCTGTCACTGCCGGTGCTGGTGGTGGTGGTCACGCTGCTGGCGGTGCCGCTGAGCAAAACCAACCCGCGCCAGGGTCGCTATATACAGATGATCCCCGCCATCCTGATCTACATTATTTACCTGGTATCGCTCAACGCCGCCCGCGGTGCGGTGGAGGAGAGCGACGCGTCGCCCTGGAGCAGTATCTGGCTGGTGCACTTTGTGGCCCTGGGGCTGGCATCGGCACTGTGGCTGTGGCCATCGCTGAAGCGTCGCTTGCGGGCCCGGCGCCTGCAGGAGCTGAGTCATGCGTAAACTCAATCACTACATCGCCCGCAGTGTCAGCGGCGCCGTGATTATGGTGCTGCTGGTGATTGTGTCTCTGGATGCCATCGCCGCGCTGGTGGATCAGTTGGGCGAGCTGGAAGGCAACTACGATTTTGCCGAAGCGCTGATCTATGTGGGCCTGACCCTGCCGGGGCGCATCTACGAAAACATTCCTTTCTCGGCGCTTGTGGGTTGTCTCATCGGCCTGGGGCTGCTGGCCAGCTCCAGCGAGCTGGTGGTGATGCGCGCAGCCGGGGTGTCTGTGGCACAGATCACCTGGGCGGTGATGAAACCGGTATTGCTGTTTATCCTGCTCAATCTGGCGCTGGGTGAATATGTCACGCCGCTGACGGATCAGTTTGCCGAGAGTCGCCGGGCCATTGCCCAGGGCGATACCAGGGCGCTGGAGTCCCGTCACGGTCTCTGGAACCGCGAGGGCGACGAGTTCATGCACTTCAACGCGGTGCTGCCGAACGGTCGTCTCTATGGCGTTACCCGCTACCGGTTTGATGATCAGGGTGAGCTGCGGGCCGCCAGTTTTGCCCGTACCGCCATCTATCAGCGTGACTACTGGCTGGAAGAGAATGGCCGCGAGACGCTGATGGGGGAGGGGCAGGAGACCATCACCACCCGCACTTACAACCAGCGCCGCTGGGATACCGGGTTGTCACCGCGCCTGCTGAATATCCTGGTGCTGGAGCCGGATGCGCTCTCGATCCAGAACCTCTACTCCTACGCCAGCTACCTGCAGCAGCAGGGGCTCGACAGCAAGCAGTACTGGCTCTCGTTCTGGAAGAAGTTGTTGCAGCCACTGGCGACCGCCAGCCTGGTGTTGATCGCGGTGTCGTTTATCTTCGGCCCGCTGCGGGAAGTGACCACTGGCTATCGCATCTTTATGGGTGTGATTGTGGGGATTGTGTTCCGTATGTCGCAGGACCTGCTGGGTCCCTCCAGCCTGGTGTTCGGTTTCTCGCCCCTGATTGCGGTGCTGCTGCCCATTGGGGTGTGTGTCCTGTTCGGGGTATTGCTGCTGCGGCGTCAGTAAGCCGCAGCAATCTGCCCATCAGCCCTTGGGCAGCTGCACCACCCGGCTGCTGCTGGCGAGGTCATGCCAGCTGCGGCGTTGCGGATCCAGCAGCGCCCACCAGTAGCCCAGCCCTCCCAGCAGCAGGCTGAAGGGTCCCACCAAACCGCGTACCAGTGCCTGGGGCAGGGATATGGTGGCCGCCCGCCCGTTGTCCCGCAGCTGCAAGCGCCAGGCTTTCATGCCAATGGTCTGGCCGCCCCGGCACCAGAAAAACCAGTAGAAGGCTTCCAGTATCAGTACCAATCCGGCAAAGCCCGGCGTGCCCATGGAGGCGCGCTCATCAGTGGCCAGGGGTGTGTGGAGCAATCCATATTTGATGCCCAGGTACACGCCGCCATAGGCCATGGCCACGGCCATCAATACCAGGGAGTCGTAGACCAGGGCAGCCAATCGTTTAAAGAGGTTGGCGGTGGGGTAATCTGCTTGCATAAAAAAGCCCGCTGAGAGTGCGGGCCGGATTGTACCAAACTCACCTGCTGGCCGGGGGTTAAAATTCGTACTCCACCATCAGCTTGGCTTCATCTTCCGACAGGCGCAGTTTGTACTCCACCTCCTCGGTAATCTGGCCGTTGCCATCGCCATCCGGCACCAGGTTCGTGCTGCTGTGCTTGTTGCGCAGCCCGTCCCAGTAAGTGCGAAAGCCCATGCGCAGCAGATAAGAGAGCACCTTGCCGCCGACGCGGATATCGTCGTTGTAGTGCTCCTGTTCCAGCCACTGGTGGTTGAGTGCCCGCTGCTGGGTGCTCATCTCGTTATTGCGGATGTACTCCGCCATGGTGGCCAGCTGCTCGTTGCTCATGCCTGCTGCGCCGGAATCGTATTGCCGGCTGTTGGAGCGGGCGTGCTTCAGGGGGTTGTAGTAGTTGAGTTGCTCGGGGATGTATTGGGACGGGGGCGGAGGCATGCTCTCCTGCGCGCACACGAATTGGGGAGCCCCTGCCATAACGGCGACGGTCAGCGCAAAGCGGGCACAAGCCTTATGCAGCACAACGGCGCTCCTTATCAGTTCAATTCCCTTTGCCATGAAGTATGGCCCACGCGGGCAGAATTCCCATTTTCCGGAAGAGAAGTCATTTGAGGCCATAAGGGTGGAGCGTAAATCAATTACCACCATAAAGGCTCGCCCGGAGGACCGGGCTCCTACAGCCTCTCGTCGAATTCCCGCGGGGCCCGGCCTCACCACCCTCCGTAGGAGCCCGGCGGCCCAGACCATCTCCTCTTCCGGCTGCGTCGGAATTCACCTTATCCCCCGGGCGAGCCTTTGGGTCCCTGCAGGTCCGCAAAACCAGACGACCAAGGTTCTGATCGCCAACTGTTATTTGGCGATAATTGCTTAGAAGGTATTTATCTGAAAATCAGGCCGGAACGGCCCGGCGCCAACAGGCGTTATCGTTGGCTGTTTATAAAGGCAGGGGGTTTAAGTGCCCTAGGCAATTTCGGAGGCGGCTTCAGCCTCGTCCAGCGCCCTGGCGGAGAAATGCACCACTTCGGAGGCGTTTTGCTGGGCAGGCTGGCCGAAGGCGATTGTGCCTTCGCCGATCAGTGGCAGCTCTTCGCGACGCAGGTAGATCTCACTCTGGTTGGGCTGGGTGATGTAGGTGCCGTTGGTGCTGTGGTCCACCAGCACAAACTTGCCGCGGCGGAACACCACTTCACAGTGCTCGCGGGAGGCTAGCGGGTGGCGGATACAGAGATTGGCGCGGTTGTGGTCGCGGCCCAATACGTAAGGGGTCTGCTGGGGCATTATGGCAATGGTGTCATCGCCGTAGCGCAGGGTAATGTGCAGCAGGCCATTGTGGGTCACGGGGGTGTCGAGCGTCAGGACGCGGGTGGCGTGCTGTACCTGGGTGACCGTCTCCCACAGCAGGCGGTAGATGGTGCGGCAATCGGCATCGCCCTTGAGGTGCAGCTGGTCAAACTGTTGGCAGTCGCTGCGCACATCATGGCCGATGGCCTCGGCCGTGACATCGGTGACCAGAATCTGGCCGGAGCGGGCAATACGGGTGAGGCAGGCGGCATCATTGACTACATCGCCAAAGACATCGGAGCGGTCTACAAGCACCTCGCCGTAAGCGATACCAATACGCAGGGGCAGGCGGGCGTCAAACAGCGGCGCCTGCTGCTGCAGTGACTGGGCGCAGTCGGTGGCCAGCATGGCGCTGTCGAAGGTCACCAGGATTTCGTCGCCGATGGTTTTGACCAGCACACCGTCGAAATGCTCGCAGACCGCGGTCATGGAGCGCAGCGTTTGGTCGATTTTCTTTTTCGCCCCCTCGTTGCCCAGAGCCTTGTACAGACCGGAGCTGCCGCTGATATCAGCGAACAGGATGGCTTTGGTCTGGCTCGTGGGGGTCATTAATCCTGCCTTGTAAGGGGTGCCGTCGGGCTTGGCGTGACGCATGAAATACTAACAGAAATCGGAGGGGAATTTGTTATATCGAATTGGATGATTTCGCCACGTGGGCTTCCCCGGGGTGTAATAACACCAGTCTGACAAGCAAAACCCCTGCTGGTTTCCCGGCAAATCAGTTATTTACCGGGAAACCCATGGGCTTATACCTGAGGGCTTAGTTAAGCCGCTTAGATGCCGCCCAGGCACATGTACTTGATTTCCAGGTAGTCGTCCATGCCGTACTTGGAGCCTTCACGACCGCTGCCGGACTCTTTCACACCGCCAAACGGTGCCATCTCGTTGGAGATGATGCCTTCATTGATGCCGACGATACCGTACTCCAGACCCTCACCGACGCGGAAGATACGGCCGATATCGCGGGTGTAGAAGTAGGAGGCCAGGCCGAATTCGGTGTCGTTGGCCAGGGCCAGGGCCTCTTCTTCGGTCTTGAAGCGGAACACCGGTGCTACCGGGCCAAAGATCTCCTCGCGGAAGACGCGCATGTCCGGGGTGGCGTTGGCCAGCACGGTGGGCTCATAGAAACAGGCGCCCAGGCCGGATACCTTGCCACCGATAGAGGCCTTGGCACCTTTCTCCATGGCGTCGGCCACCAGCGCTTCCACGTCTTTAACCGCACCGGCGTTAACCAGCGGGCCGTGGGTGACACCGTCGTCGGTACCATTGCCCAGCTTGAACTCGGCTACGGCAGCGGTCAGCTTCTCAACGAATGCATCGTAAACGCCATCCTGCACCAGTACACGGTTGGTACAGACACAGGTCTGGCCGGAGTTGCGGTACTTGGAGGCCAGCAGGCCGCTGATGGCAGCGTCCAGGTCGGCGTCATCAAATACGATAAACGGCGCGTTGCCGCCCAGCTCCATGGAGGTCTTCTTCACGGTGCCGGCGCACTGCTCCATCAGGGTCTTGCCCACAGGGGTAGAGCCGGTAAAGGTCAGCTTGCGCACCTTGGGGTTGCTGGTCATCTCGCCGCCGATATCGCGGGAGCTCTTGCCAGACACCATATTAAAGATACCCGCAGGGATACCGGCCTCTTCCGCCAGCACACACAGGGCCAGGGCAGACAGCGGGGTCTCTTTGGCAGGCTTGCCCACAAAGCTGCAGCCAGCGGCCAGAGCCGGGGCGGCCTTACGGGTAATCATGGCGTTGGGGAAGTTCCAGGGGGTGATGGAGGCCACCACGCCCACGGGCTGCTTGATCACCAGGATACGCTTGTCCTTGCTCGGGGCAGGGATGATGTCGCCGTCGATACGCTTGGCTTCTTCGGCAAACCACTCGATGTAGTTGGCACCGTAGGCGATCTCACCCGCGGACTCTGCCAGGGTCTTGCCCTGCTCGGCGGTGAGGATCTTCGCCAGATCGGCCTGGTGCTCCATAATCAGGTTGAACCACTTGCGCAGGATATTGGCGCGCTCTTTGGCAGGCTTGGCCGCCCAGGCTGGCATGGCCGCTTCGGCAGCATCAATAGCCGCGCGGGTCTCGGCAGCGCCATGGCTGGCGATTTCAACAATCAGCTCACCGGTGGCGGGGTTGTACACGGGCAGCATGTCATCGCTTTCGTTCAACCACTGGCCGTTAATATAGGAGCCTTTGGCCAGAAGATCAGGGCGATCAAGGTTCAGCATATCGAATTCCTGTTGATAATCGGGTGGTACAAAATGCCTGCCAGCGGGACGCCGGCGAAACCGCTGGCACCCTCAGGGCCCCGGGAGAATCCCCGGATTACAGAAACCGGCAATACTACCACCTCCGACCGGGGAAGTGGTACGGAAGTGTGCGGCAGGTGTAAAAAAAATTGAACATCCGAGCTGGAGTAGTGAGAGGAGGGCAGGGGGCTAACCCTTTGATAAACAAGAGCAACGGCATCAGTTGACGGAGCAGGCGCGCCTGCTATAATCGCCGCCTTGCTTGCCGACAGCTTCAGCCTGTCGCTTGTGCCAGAGTGGTGAAATTGGTAGACACAGGGGATTCAAAATCCCCCGCCAGCGATGGTGTGCCGGTTCGAGTCCGGCCTCTGGTACCACCTCTTCCGGTTAGGGATCGCTAACCACTATTTCTAAAGTAGACGTATAGTAGACGCTTGCCTCACACTTTTTCTTCTTGGTCTTGCTGGCCCTTTTCAGACTCTTTATCTTCCAGGAAAAGAAGCCGCACATCATGTCTAAGCGCCGCTCTAAATCTATTTTTAGCTTTCCAGATGGCCTCCCTTTGAGCTTTCGAGAATGCCCCGTTTTCCTCTGGTTTGGCTAGCAGTGCTCTTCGAATGCGGTAATAAGCTTTTAAGGATTTTCGAGACAAAATGAAGCTGGCTTCACTTGAGGCCCAGGCAACTAGCTCATCGTGTGTTGAGAGAGTTTCCTCTGCCGTTAGGTTTTCCCTTTTTAAGGCATCTCCTAGTAGGCCCAGTGTTATGGAAAATGCCTTGGGGTATGCATTCATGCGCTTCTCATACAGTCTTTCCGTGAGCTTTCTTTCTAACTCTCTCCTGTCGTTCTTTCTCGGTTTCCGCTTTAAACCTGGTGCCCCAATAGGTTCCGAGAGATACAACAAGAGATACGAGGCCGGCTATAAGAGCGCTTAATATGTTGGGGTCATCCATGTTGGATCTCTTTTGGGGCTCTATTGATACAGTTGAGAAGTGGTCGGGCGAATAGGGGTAAGAGTGATGATTTCTATGGCAGACTCAATTGAGCCACATCACAAATTCTAGGAGCCTGTATTCAGCGCGGAGCCTGTCGCTTAGTTCAACTGCATGCAATTAGGCTAGGTATAGATTTAAGCCGCCCAGCCTTTTTGCTTGGTAAGTTAATTAATCACTATCGACAGCATCATCAAATTCATTGTTCGATGTGCCAAACCCCCAAAGTGTCAGTAGCTTTGAAAACACAATAAAACGCTCGTTTATGAACTCGTCATAATCACTTTTAGACTTATTTGGCCTTTTTAAAATCTCGATGCATTTGTCATTAAGCATTAACCTTTCGAGTACTTGCTTCTGCTTCTCTCCATTGGGGGTCGCGTGTTCGAATTGTGCAACTTGGTTTGCGGGGTCCATTTTGTCCCAGGATTTATTGGTTTTTGCTGAAATAGGAGCAATGTTAAGCACTACATCAGATGATGTAAGGTTTTGATTCCAGTTAGGCACATGGTCGATACAGAACTTCCTGGGCCATATATGGTGATCCTGTGATGGCTCGTGTGCATTTTCGTAATAACCAACTTGAATTCCATCAACCGGGTCGATAGGTTCAGCTCTATTCATTAGGCAGCGTAATAGGCGGCCAATTGCACCGCTTGGTGATGCTGATTTCATGGAAGGGGAAATTGTTGTTTCTTTCAGCCAGGCTGGCATGTACTCATCGCCAGCATCTATCCAATTGAGTATATCTTCAACATCCTTTTGTTGCTTATTATGCACGCCTTCCTGGTATCTCTGTGAGAGTGACGACCCTACGAACCATTTTTCAAGACAGTCAATGGCCCGACCTTTTTGAGCACCTTTATAGTTCTTTGTATCCTTAAAGACTTTTGCCATGGGGGCTAATATTGAATCGTATGGAATTAGCTTGTCTGTTTCGTTAAAGCCTACACCCATTCTTGTTGTAAGAAAATTTCCTACATCGTCAAGGCTTTGAAGTGCTTCTTGGTACCACGCCTTGAAGCTCAAATAGGTAATTGTTTTGGGTAAGAGTGATTTCTTGGGTGTTTCATTTGAAAAAAGAGCAATGGTCTGGAGTAAGACTTCTCCATTTTTGTCCATGTTTTCAAGGTAGTCGGATTTGGCCTGAAAGGCCTGAACTTCTTCTTTAAGATTGATCTCATTTGCATACAGAATTGCTGTCACAATTTCTATTGGAGTCAACCTTTTTCCAGTAGTGTTTATGGTTGCAAAAATCCTTGTGATCGCGGTCAGAGACTCATTTTCATCAAGTGTGATAACTGGACATTGAAAGTTATTGTCTAGTGTGAAATGGGGGACAAATACATACTTAAGAAAATTGGACATTTCTGGATATTTTTTTTCATAAGCTTCTAGCTGGCGCTGAGTAGCTGTTTTTGCTATCAGGTGACGAGTACTTATTAAATGGTTTTCTAGCAACAATTCTTCTTCGGAAGATTTTTTAGTTGTGCCATAAAGATAGTTGTCGCCATCATCAATGTCCTGTACAAAATTTCTTATGTCTTCTTCATTGTCTAGGTTGATTTTTTGATTTTCGGATAGTTCTTTAAGCCTGTTTAGGTCGATAAAGTATCGAAGGTTTCCGCCAAGTCCATGAAGTAAGGCAATTCCAGCAGTGAGCCTCTGCTGTCCGTCTAGGGCTAGTTTTTCTGAACCATTATTTTTGTGGCAACCTTCGAATGGTCTTGGGGAAAAATTTATATCTTTAGGGGTTTTTAATAATAAAAAATTTCCTATAGGGAATTGCTTTCTAAGTGAGTCATACAAAGATATCACTTTTCCTCGCTCCCATTTCCACTCTCTTTGAAAGGCGGGAAGTTGAATATCTCCATTGTAGGCTTCTTTAACCAAGTCCAAAAACGCTTCTTGGGAATGTTTCATTGTGAATCCTTAGGGTTAAAAATTTTCTTTACTTTAAATGTTAATGCCTTGTTTTGATATTATTTGTTTGTTGAGTTCTATGCCGGCAAATACTATTCCATTTTTAACTTCAAGAGACTTTTCTAGAACCTCTTTTGACCACAGGTTTGGAAATCTCATGTTTCGGTACTCAAATTCCATAAATCTGACGCCTGCAACATTGCTGGAAAAGTCTATTAAAGGGCCTGCGGCAACGAGCGTTCTGTGTTTAGATACGTTTGAGAATGCATTTACATATTTGAAGCTGTTTTCAGCTAATAGGCTGTCTATGCATTCCTTAAGATTAATTGTTGGTAGCTGTTTGCTGATAGTGAATATGTTGCATTTCTCTATTGGGACTTCTGGTAATAGTTGGCTTCTAACTAGCTGAGAAAATACGTCGTAAAGTGATCTTGCGGTATATATGCATGAAATTGTATTCGCCTGGCTTGTTAGGACAGCCCATTCGTAGTCTTCTTGACGTTCTGTGGCGCCCAGTATGTAGGCAAGGTGTTCTGGGTTGCTTGCTTCGTTTGATTCTATCAGGTTATCAAAGGCGGTAAGGGCTGTATGTAAATGATAATTGAATATGTCAATTATATTTCCAATGGCGTTGATTAGTTCTACTGATGAATCAGATCTATGATCATTTTCTCTAATAAAGTCTCGAAGTTCTTTAAGGTTCCATCTGCTCATTGATTGTTTCTGGCCTTCCTTCTTAATTTTAATTATCTCAGTGTATAGGTCTGTCTTGTCTATGATTTAAAGTTTGAGACTAATTCAATTTTCTTGACTAGGTATTTTAAAGACCCAATTCCGCCGTTATGATCTAGGTTTTCTATTAGTTTTAATATTCTATTGGATCTGTTTTTCGCTTCCTCACTAGAGGTATTCGATTTAACGATTTGAACATATTTTTTGATTTCTTCTTGGTAGTCATAATCTTTTGACCTGCATGTGACAATGAAGGCTTCAAGTGCCATTCCATAGTTTTCAGACAATAACTGGTTTGCTCTAGGCTTAATTCTGAAATTTTTAATTACTTCTTCAGGGCTAATTTGATCGGTAATGAGGGCCAAATATGTGTTTGGATCTTTAATCTTCAAAACAATTAAAAAGCAAAGAAGTAGGGGGAATAGATTGTGGTTCTCGGGTGTTGTCTTTATGGATAGGTATAGTAATGAGCAGCAATGTTCTTGCTCTCGAAGAGTTAAATCATAAATTTCAAAAAGATCAGAAAACATGCTTAAGGATTGCTTCCCTTCGTCCCTAATTCCACAAGATTCCTTGTCTAAAAAATACTGGTTGAAAGAATATTTTTGGAACAATGATTTTACAAAAAGTCCTTTCTCTGGTTGTGGTAAAATGTAATCGAAATCCATAAAGCGGCGCAAATAACCATTTACATTCAAGCCTTCTCCGTAAATGGCCTTGATTGAAGAGCCAAGTTGATTTTTGTCTGCACCAAGAATGAATATTATATTTCGTACGTTAAAAAAGTGTTTGGCCTTTTCAAGAATTTCGATGGAAAAATTCGGTCTGCACCTGTCAAGCTCGTCGATGATAAAAATAAGAGGCCTAGAGTTTTCGGATGTGGTAAGGCTGCCAGCTAAATCAGATATCGATTTCCTAAAAGAGTTTAGAGATTCCTTTGATCTTTCGTACTTTTCAATTTGTTCTTTTGCTAGGGATTCAGAAAGCCCAGATATTGCATTTTCTGTATCCTTTTCAATGTTAAGTGCGCCCGATGTGGCAATTCTGATAGCGACAGGGAGTGCTCGTTTTAGAAGAGAAATGCTAATATCCTTAGATTTATTTAGGTATTCTCTGGCCTTGGATTCATTGCCAAATACTGACAGGTCTTCGATGGATGCACTTATTTCACCTATAAGGCAGGTTAGCGCGTCGTCAGAGAAGTCGTTTTCCCATGCGTTGAAGTAGATTGTGGGAAACCCTTTGTTTTTTAAATCTTGTTCCCACATTCTTAGAAAGGTTGTTTTTCCTTGTCCCCAAGGTGCATCTAAGCACACAACTATTGAGTCATCTGCGGACATGACAAACTCAGTCAATGCATCTCCAATATCCTTGCGGTTCAGTAGATCGTTTTGGAATGGGGCTTCCTTTACTATTTCTAGGTCGCGACTTTTTATTAGCACAAGATGATTCCTATGGGGGATGTCCGAAAGCGAGTGGGCGAAATTTTACTGGAGGATAGTTAGCTAACTGATAATCTACACCTTGTGTAGGATTTAAGGCCCTCGATGAGACAGAACAACTCATTTGGAAAATACTGGACCTCGGCCTCTTCAGTTGGGGCTCCAATTTCGATCCAAAATTCCCCAAGTTCTATTTTCTCCTCAAGGGTATATCCCTCATAAAACTCGTAGTAGTAGCTTTCTTTTTCAAAAATCAGGCGGTACCAGGTTAACAACTTTTCTGGATTGCTTAAGTCGACAAGACCAGGCATGCGACTGGTTGCTACAGATATTATTTCCTGGCGTTCTTCATATGGAAGAGTAGAAAACAGCTTTACGTAATCATGAGATTTAGGTGGCGCTATTCCTCTGATCTCTAATGCGCATTTTAAAAGTGCTTCAAAGCCAAGGATTCTTAATATTGCCTCTGAATCTGACTGTTTACTAATTGAGTGGGCAAGTATATCTGCATCGTTGATACGCCTGGTGGCTTCGATGTACATTCTCGTGGCTCGGTCCGTCATAATCACTAGCTTCAATAAGCAAAATTGCGTTTATTTAGCTCTTCGGACTCCGGAAGCCCAACTTAAGCCCCTAATAGACGAAACAGCGTAGTCTAGATGACTTTTCTGCGCACCGAGGTATTCGCCATTTGCTGACGCCCTGAGGATAATGGCTACCGCCTAAAAATCAATATTTTTGGTTGGTCCGTACAGTTATTGACAGAACTCCAAGGGTGGCGCATTCGCGCCCCCAATTGAAAAATCTTCATTGAAGGCCTGGTGTCTGGCCGCGGGTTTCACAGGGCGGACTACCCACTCTCGAATCTTGGTGCGAATAGCTCGTGAGCCTTGGTGGATAATTCCCAGTAATTTCTTGGCCTCTTCGCCGTACTTGTTCAGGCTTTCTTTAATCACGTGCAAGGCCCTTAGCGGCTGCTCCTCACGCGGGGCAGTAGGGCCGCCTGATAGCTCTACAAAGCCTCTCCAGTCGCCGCTATCGGCGGCCTGAATAAGGGTGGCCAGGTTTTCGCTGTCGATTCTCTCCAGAACCTTCTCTGCATACTCGCTGTTGGCGAAATGACGGGCTTCCCGCCAGACGGTGACGCTGGGTCCGCCAATGGCCTGGAACTGGCGGATGTTCCAGGTAGATGCCCAGGCGCGTATACGAGTAGCGCTCTCGATGGCATCCATGCCGTAGAGGTCTGCCCCCACGTGCTCACCATCGATGTTTTTGGCGATGTACTTGGCGATATAGCCGACCGCTGACCCCTTGGCTGGGTCTATGGTTTCCACCTTCAGGCGGCTTTTGCGGGCTCCTGGCTCATTGCCGTCTTCTTCCAGCGCATAGTGCGCAAACACTTGGGTGACTGCGTGTGCGTCGCTGGGCTTAATAAACAGGAGAAGGTGCCAGTGTGGTGTGCCGTCGTGGTGGGGCTCGACCACCCGCACGCCGTATATGTCGATTTGTAGGCGCTTCAGTTTCGCGCGAACGCGCTGCCACACCTTGTTCAGATAAGCGTGGGTATCCGCAGGACTAGCGCCGAAGTATTTTGGATTAGATTGGCAAGTGCTTGCTAACTGGCTGTGGTATTTAGACGGGGCTGTCAAGGTATAGAAAACGCCGACGTCTTCCCGGTCTTTGGCTATTGCCTCAAACCCGGCAATGCGGGTCATTAGTTCATTGCGCCGGTTTGTCAGGTTGGCCATGCCACGCTTGGCGAGATCCAGAAGGTTAAACACTTGGCCCAAGTCATTCTCCGCCTCCAGCGAGGCTAGAAGTTCCTCATTCCGCTGCCACTGTTTGAGCTTACGCTCCACTGAGAAGTTGCTGGCGTAAATTCCTTTCCGCTTGTTTACCAGTCCCAGTTCGATCAAAACGTGCTCAATGATTGTGTCCTGGCGTCTCCGAATCTGGCGGCGCCACCAACCTGGGTCGAAGCAGCGAGCAAGTGCGGCCGACAGTTCTGCCTCAGAGGCTTCGAGGGGGTTATCCAGGGGAAAAGACAGGTCGCACTCATCAACCCGTCTGATGACGGCTTTAACGGCAGCAGTGACCCCTTGGCGTTTGGATATATTGTGAAAGCTACCGCTCAGAGTCAGGGATCGCAGCTCGGCAAAGTCCTTAACCGCCTCATCGGGAGAGACAATCGAGAGTCCTTGGTATTTCTTGCCGAGGGTCAGGCGCTTGTTAAACCGGCCTAACTCCCGGTTTGCGTCTACATATCCCTTGTTTATGGCGGTGCGCTTGTAGTGTTGGGCTAGAGCCAGGCAAAGGAATTCGTGGGCGCGAAATATCCGCTCCCGAAATTTGTGGCAGTCGTGAGTGCCGAGCCCTTGGGTAATATCCAGGGCCTCCTCTACCGGAAACCTCATAGGCATATACCCCGCCGATGATGGGGTACATGGGGCGGTTGTATTCGGAGTGCTCGGCAAACCCGAAAGGGAGTGTTTCTGGACAGAACTCGCTTTGCATTCCTTATAAGGGTTTTTCTCGGCCAAATCCCGGGCACAAACCCTTATAAGGGTTTCCCGGGTTGGCGGAAGAGTTGTTGTGATTAGAGTTGGTGGTCTGGTGATCAGCAGTCCGGAATTAACCCTGTCGGGTTCCGGGTTGAGACATTGTGGTGACCGACTGAACCGGTATCGGGCCGACCTTGGACCGATCGGTGGACCGAAAGGATGGTCAGAGGTAACCGAATCCGGACCGGCACGGCGACCGAAGGGCAATTGGTCTTTAACCGAATCTGGACCGAACGGGTAACCTAAAGGTTCAATTGCTTGGAATGCAGCTCGACCGGCCATCAGGGCATCTCCGAAGTGGAGTGCCTGACCTGTTGCTCAATGAAGGTTTCCAGGTCTGAGAGCCGATACCGGACTGAGCGGGTGCCTAGCTTGATGAAGGGGATTCTGGCTCCGGCCCAGCGATCCCGCTCCAGGAAGGCGGCGCTTACCCCCAGATAGGCGGCAGCAGCTTTGGTGGTCAGTAAAGTGGCTTGCATGATTTTTCTCCAGTTGGTTCGTGTTGGAGGAAATCATGCGGATTTCGGATTCTAGTTGCTCAGCAAGTAAACCGTTTGCTGAGTAAGAATTACACTTACTAAGTAAATGTAAAAATAGGCGGGGATTACCGGCCTTTTCTGTCTGTTCTGATCCATTCCGAAAACCGTTTGGCCGGGTCCAGTAGGAGGGGTTGGCCTTCGTCGTCGGATAGATAGATCTGCGGCAAAGAATTCAGAATGGCTCTGGCTGCTGCCGACGCATTCTTGTCCGCGTGCTTTTCCCGCTCCTCCTGGAGCACGGTGGATTTAAGCTCTTCTGTCCTCTTCCCTTTGCTGATCCCGCCTTTGCGGACGCCTTCTGCCCGCTGTAGCTCATTACCAAGCCGCTCTGCGGCTGGCTCTACGGTCTCCAGCATGAACAGCATCTGGTGTATTGAGAGCAGGGCTTCATTACTGTCCTGAGAAAACTCGAGGTAGTTGTCCTGGCTAGGGTTGTTTAAATAGCCCGCCTCCAATGTCTGCACGTGGTGGATGAGCAGCAGTAGGATAATTGGCAGCATTCGACCCATTGCCAATTCCAGCACATTCTCGGGCTGGTCTTTCAAAAAGTCAGGGATAAGGTCGGCCTCTGTGAGTTGGCTGGAAAAATCGAGCAGCTTATCTCTGTCGCCTTTCATCTTGTGCAGACTCATCATCGGGGCCAATAGCTCCTCCAGGGAGTCCATGTCGTCCCGCTCACCCCTTTCAAAAGCCCAAGTCAGTAATTCGCTATCTTCGTCGGTCAGCTGAATAGAGCCAGACTCTTCTAGCGATTTCAGGGCGAATTCGCGGGCTTCGGCACACAAACTGCGCGCCATGTTCGGGAGTTCTACGGCGGCGGGGTTAAATCGGGGTTGTTCTACTTCTGGCATCAGGTAATGCGTTCCTTGATAAAGTCGGTGATTCTTTGCATGGGTTCGCGCAGGCGCTCCGTGCTGGGCACAATATAACCGGCGGTCACGTCGTTGGAAAACTTGTGGTTCAGCAGGCGCTTCAAGGCGTAGGCCGGAATGTCCAGGCTCTCTGCAATGGTGATGAAGGTGCGCCGCAGGTCGTGCAGGGTAAAGGTGATCCCGCAGTGCTCGGTCATCTTGGTAATGGCGGTACGGGGTTCCTTGAGTGGGCCAGCGGTCAGGGGGGAGGGGAACACCCAGATCTTCTCCGCCGCCAGGTGGCGGCGTCTTAAGAGCTCTTCCAAGAAGTCCGACATCGGCAGGTGGTGCTGCTCGCTGTTCTTGGTCTCCGGGATGATGAAGCTGCGCTCGTCAAAGTTCACATCGTCCCAGGTCAGCTGGGCGGCCTCCGAACGTCGCAGACCGGTAAACAGCAGAAAGTGCAGGTAGTCGCGGGTGGTTTCCTGATTCAGCAGCAGGCTGGCCTCGTACCAGGGTTTTAGCTGGGTGGGGGTCAGCAGGGTCTGGCGGCGCTTTATGTCATACCAGGAGCGGTTCTTACTGAGGCGGCTCACCGGGTTCACCGACAGCACCGGGCGACCCTGGCTGTCCTCGTACTGCTCTTGGGCAAAATTGAAGATGGCCCGCAGTACCCGCATAGTGTTGTTGGCGCGGGCGGGGCTGGTCTTGCCCAGCTCCCGGTGCTTCTGCTCCACCATGTCCTTGGTGATCTCGGTCAGGGGGCGATTGAGCCACTCGCTGAGCGTGACCTCAATACAGCGTTTGTAGTCGTGTAGGGTGTTGGGCTTGAGGTTGCGTCGGGTGGTCAGGTAGTCCCGATAGGCGTCTACTAATGTGACCCCTTTGACCCGGCGCTCCCGCTTCTCCTTGGCGGGGTCTTTTCCCAGGGCAATTTCCCCCAGTAGCACCTGGGCCTGACGGCGGGCCTGTTCGGGCGTGAGGGCGCCATGACGCCCCAGAGTAATACGTTTAGGCTTTCCGCCTACCCGTACCTCGACAATATAGACCTTGGTGCCGGCGCTGGTGATCTTCAGTCCGAAGCCGGTCAGCTCCGAATCCCGGTAGAAAACCTGGGTGGGCTTACCGTCCGGTTTCGGGGGGGGCGGGGTCAGGCCGTCTACTATTTTCTTGGAAATCTTGAGATGGGCCATAAATCTCCTGTCAGCGTCCTTTGCGTCCATTAGTAGACGTATAGTAGACGCTTTGTATCAAAAAACAGGCTATTTTGGCAAATATGTTCAAACAAGCGTCAACCCAAAACAGGGTTAACTCATTGAATTTAAAAGAATTGAGATTTTCTTCAAAAAAGGACTCAAATAATTCAAAATCCCCCGCCCTTAAAAGCGTGCCGGTTCGAGTCCGGCCTCTGGTACCAACTTCTCTGTAGCATCCGTTCTACGGGCTTACAGGGGATTCCAAGAGTTCTTTCCTCCCAGGTGCGGCAGTTTGGTGGTGCAATTCATGAGAATTGCCATGTCGTACGCTCAATACCTGATCAAAAGTCGTCACAGCACTCGTTTCTACGCTCGCGTCTCAATACCAATCCATTTACGATCCCGCTTCGGCGGTAAACGTGACCTTCGGCGCTCAACCCACACCTGCGATCTGCGGCTTGCGAAAAGCAGGGCAAGGCAGTTTTGGGTCCGGTGCCACGAGTTATTTGAAAAGGTTGAAGCGAGCAGTATGAGTAAAGATAAAGTGTTCACCAGCGACCTGATAGCAACGTTGCTGGGGCCGGTCGACTTTGGGGGAGATCGCTGCGAAGTTGCGGCGGAAAAGGAGCGGCAAGAGGCCCGGCGGATAGAAACGATGGCCAAAGAGCAGCCGGAACTGATGATGGCCGCGCTGAAATCTCGTCAGCTCACAAATTCTACTTCTGTCCAACCCTCAGTCACAGACGAGACGAGCTTTCGAGAGTTGGCAGACGAATATATTGAAGCCCAGAGGAAGAAGCTCACGCTCAAAGAAGAAAAGTACAAGGTGTCGACGTTCAATGATGCCCTCCCCAGAATGAAGTTTTGGAGGCATTATTTCGGCAACTGTCTGGTGAGGGACATTAAACAGAGCGAGATCATTGAGGCCGCAGACTGGCTGTACAACCTCCCTAGCTCGTTTACCAAAAAGGGAATTTCAATCGACGAGGCGATTCAGATCGCGAAAGGAGGGTGTATTGATTTTGAGAAGATAGGGGCGGCGACCTATAACCATTATGCTCGTGAGTTACGGGGAATGCTTGATCTGGCTTACAAAAAAGAGTTGCACACTAAAAAGCTCAGCGAGTTTGTAGGCAGTCGAAACACGAAGCTTGGTCAGTCTACAAAGCGACTGTCGTTCACTGCTGAAGACTTCAAAAAAATGTACCCAGGGGAGGATTATGGTCAGGGGATGAATGCTGGCCGAAAAATGGCTAAAACCCCTTTGCCAGCCCGCTTCTGGTTGCCGCTGATCGGCGCGTTTAGTGGTGCTAGAGTGGAGGAGATTGCTCAGATCACTCCCAGGGAGATTATTCGTGATGAGAAAACTGGCATTGTGTACTTAAACATAACAGATTCTGAGCTTGCTGGAGATGGAAAGCTCCAGACGACAAAGAATGCCAACAGCATACGACCGGTTCCGATTCACCCTATGTTGGACAAAATAGGGTTCCTCGATTTTGTTGCCGAACGTCGATTAGTTGCTGAAGACCAAAGCCTCTTTTCCATTGAGCGGGGTGAGGATGACAAGATGGCAAGCGCATTCTCAAAATGGTTTACGACAAAGCCGACCCTTAATGATATCCGTCAAGGGCGGAAAGTTATGGGGTATATTGAACGCTGTGGAGTCGAATCGAAAGGCGTTCTGGCTAGTGGCATTAAAACAACAAAGTGCTTCCATTCCTTTCGTCATACAGTCGTGGATAATTTGCGGCGTAATAAAAAACTTCCATCAGGCGTGGTGATCCGTGATGCGCTCATTGCTTTAATCGTGGGGCACACGGGCGAGGTTGAAAGATCAGTTGAAACGGCTAATTACGGCGAGGGTGATTTGTATTTGGAGCTGCGTCGGGACGTGATTAATCAAATCTCGTACCCAGGGGTGGATTTTGAGTCGATTAGCTGGGAGCGTTTCAAGCAGGAAAATGGTGGGCTGTGAGTCTTTGATTTGAGTCTCTATGCTAACGTAAATACTGATGCCCGTGTGACAGGTGGGTGAAAATTATACAAAAACAAGGAAGGAATATGATTAGACCATTGTTGTTGGTTTCTGTCGTCGCCCTATACGGTTGTGTCTCAGGTTCAGCAAACAGTTACAACAAGTCCTATGTTAAAAAGGATCCAGTCTCTGGTGACGTAGAATATACCTACAGGGTGGATCTGGATAATAGCGATGGAACTGTATTTACAATGGGTAGCATCGGTGGACGAATTGACATCATCTGCCAGGGAGGGGCGCTGAAGCACGTATTAATTGATCCAAACCAGCCCTTGGCTAGCGGTTGGCTCCATGTACGTTTTGATGGTCGGCCCGATTATGAAATACAAGGTACCAACAAGTATCCCTACGACTACCAGGAGATGTATTCGAAAGATGCGACAAAATTCCTAAATGACGTTCTTAGTTCTTCGTCGGCAATTATGAAGGTGGGTACGCACAAGGGATATTCAGTAATGAAGGCTCATCTTTCGAACATGCCAAGGGAAGAGATGAGGCTGCAATGCTTCGGTTGAGGTCCTATATAGGTTGAAAATTGGCGGTTTGTGCTGGTGGGGTATTATGTGTAGACCTGTTGGGCGAACTTGACGTTCTTGTTGGCGCGCGCTTGAACTGCTTTATATGTCCATTCTGAGTGGCCAGCCTAGATTCTAGGCCGGCTTTCTTCTTGAGGATTCACTCTTTTCGGCGACAGTAAAATTATTTTTAGATGGCGTTTTCTCTGAGTGTTTCAACTGTTTTTTTAAGTGTGTGGATAAATCGGTTAAGCATCATCTTTGAGACTGCGAAGGGGGCCTGGGGTAGCTGACGTGAGGCCTCATCCGCTAATCGTTCTAGCCATTCCAATTCTTCACTTAATTCAGCGCGGTTTGAAGCTAGCTCATACCTATCTTTGATTGCGGAAGCTACTTTATTCTTGGTTTCATTGGGTGCGCCCCAATAAAGATCAAAAAACTCTTTCGGATCAAAGAGCTTTAAAATGGGGCGCCGGTTAAGCCTCTCTCCACTCATTGTGTCGTTCGTTAATAAGTCATGTAGATCGGGTGGTCCACCTTGGATCGCGGCAACAATTTTCGATTTGTGGTTTTTCAGGGAGTCTCGAAGTTTGATTGAGATTCTATCTTTCAAATATTTCGCGACTTCTCTGAAGGAATCTGATTCATTATTTGTATATCCCAGTCCTCCATGGCCCCGGCCAGATTGGAGGTGGGACAGCACTTCATAAGATAATGTAAATTTCTCTTCTTTGATGGCGTTATCTATATATTCTTTACATTCTTTTATGGTTTCTTCGATTTTTTCTTCAATAATTTCTTTTTCGGAAAGATTCAAAAGCATTGAGAATACATGTAGGGCTACGCCCGGATCGGAGTAGGCTCTTGCGTTGAAGTTGTTTCGTACTGAGTTATAAAGGATGAGGTATTCATCATCTTCTAAATCCCAGAGATACCATAACTGTACCCAGGTTGGAGTGTTCTGTTTAAGAAAATACTTGGTGTTCTTTAGGGTTAGGTTTACGTCCTCCTGGTTTATGTGTCCCGTGAAAAATAAATCATTCCAGATTGAAGCGCTCATCAGTGATTCGCGAAAATAAAAGTCGTATTTTGATGTTACCTCTTTAATCCTCCTGTCCTGATCTGTAATTTCTCCATTTTTTGCTGTGATTCTTCGTAATGCATTCGCGCCAAAAAGATCTGGAAGGTCGTTATCTTTCAGGGTTCCGGCATGAATCTCCATGGAAAGTATAAGAAGTAGTTCCAGAAGCTTAGAAAGAAGATCTTCATTGTTCCTAATTTCTTCTTCTAAAATAGACCAGACTCGAAAAAATTCTATTAATGCTCTCTTTAAAGATCTCAGATTGTTAAATGCAGAATTTGTGAAAACAGATTTGATTAAAGGCTTCTGTCTTCTCAAGAACTTTCGGCATGCTAGGTTTTCTACGGCCTCTCGTATAAAATTATCGAAAAGTCCTTCTAGATCTGCATTGATTTTTAAGGTCTTTCCAATAAGTTTTTCTTTGTATAGATGGTAGTCTGAGGTCATTCCGTCTTCGGGAGAAAGTATTTTTTTCTCATCGGCAATTAGTATTGCCTTGTATCCTTCTTTTTCGACGAAGTAATTGATGTAGCCCAGTATTTCCTTTAGGTTTCCGGTGCACCTTTCTAGGTCATCAAAAATCAAAATACTGCCACTTGTGTCTGAGAAGTAATTGGAAAGATCAATGTTGGGTACTGTCGCTGTGAGGGTGGCGTCAGTACTACCGTCGTTATCCCAGTCAACTTTGAATGCCGCTTTTAAGAAGCCCTTAGCTAACCTTCTGGCCAATACCCCTCCTTTACTTGAAAGAATAGGACTCGTAATCTGGAAAAATTGATCTTCAATTTGCTCGGTAGAGGAAACACCGTATAGACTGACCAACAAAAATCTCATGTCATTCTGAGACAGTATATCGGTGTAGTCTTCGATAAAGTGAGTTTTCCCACTTCCCCAACTTCCTGTTACCAGGACTGCATACCCTGGACTCCCGGGTAGTCCACAATAAAAATCTAAATACTCTTTCACGGGTTGATTTGCAGATTGAGATTGACCCATAACCATTCCTTTTGGTTAGTCAAAGCAAGAAAAGACGGAATGCTATCACAGCACATACAAGGCGAGATGCGCCTCTAATGGTAAAAATTTCATCTGAAATTTCTGGGGTAGCCCCGTCTAGTCCGTGTTTTAGTTACTTCTCGGTTCAGCTTCTGTCGTTGAGCGTCTTCGTCACAGCATGCATCTCAGAAAATGTCTTAGAGTAATGGCTCAAAAGTATTACCTTTTGAGCCGCCTCAGTTTATACCTCTAGGGGTGGCTCAAAAATGGTATTTGACACTATGTGAGCCACCCTTTATATTTGAGCCATGTTTTGAGCCAATCACAAGGAATGAGCTGCATGGCCACCATCGCGTACTACCGAGTTTCCACCAAAGATCAAACTATCGAAAATCAGAGACGCGAGCTGAGCGAGACCTACAACATTGAGAATGAGTTCTTTGACGAGGCTGTATCAGGCACCGTGAAGGGTGCTGAGCGACAGGGTTTTTCGGAAATGCTTGCGTTCTTGCGTGCAGGGGATACCTTGGTGACGGTCGACCTGGATAGGCTCGGTAGAGATAGCATCGACGTTCAGCAAAATATCGCAGCCATCAAAGCGAAGAAGGTGAATCTGATTATATCCCGTCTGGGTGTTGATCTCTCGACGCCGGCAGGAGACTTGCTGGTTACGATCATGTCAAAGATCGCCGAAATGGAACGCCTTAAAACTATGGAGCGGGCACAGGCTGGCCGAAAGCGCGCCATCGCTGAAGGTGTGCACATGGGGAGAAAACCCAGTGTTGACCACCAGAAAGTGAAAGAGCTTCGCGCATCAGGGCTATCAATTGCCCAAACAGCGGAGAAGCTGGGTATTAGTCCGGCAACAGTGAAGCGTATGCAGGCAAAGTAGATGCTCAAGCAATCACTAGTGATAACCTTATATAAAACAATAGGTTACGATTAAATTGCGTTTCTGGGACACCTCCGTTGGTGGTATAATATGGCATTGCCACCAAATGGAGATTCCCTACTTGCCTAACCCCCCCGTAAAAAACAATTCCACTGTCCGAACCCGCCGGTTTCGGATTAAGCGATCAATTTTTAAAAAGCATGCCGCGTCTCATGGGGTAGTCCCCATTGAGACTTGGTTAGCTCGATCCCTCATCAGCCGGATGGATAAGCTGGCAGCCCATGATCAGGTTAACGTCAACGATTTGATGAACAAGGCTGTGTACGACTACCTCGCCGCACAAGACCCCGCTGTACAGCGTCTTTTGCGTATAGACCTCAGCGGGGTACAGCGTGAACAGCCATTTAGCGCGATGCAGCGAGAAGCCCTCAAGGAGCTCCAGGGAGGGCGCTACTGATGAGCAACAGTCCTGCACGCGGATTTGGTCGAATTCAGGAGGCGCTGAGCGTCGGCGCAGATGAGGAGGCTCAGCAGAACGTCCTCGAAAGACTCAGCCGCAAACATGAGTTGCAGGATGAGTTCGAACGAGGCTACCAGGCTGGCCTCAAAGCCGCTCAGGTGAAGGCTGAGGCCAATGGGCAGTAAGCGCACCTCGCCTGACCAGATAGCCCAGGTCGCTGCTCTGAGGGCCGCTGGCTGGACGCTAGCTTGTATCGTTCAAGAAACCGGGTTGAGCACGTCAACGGTTCAGCGAGTGTTGCGTCAACATCCGGTGGGCAAGGGTGAAGCTCAGCAGGATTTGATTGACCTGGCTCGGCGAGAACTGGTCGAGCGCTTCACTAAGGAAGAAGCCCTTCAGGTGCTGTACGCCAATCTGGTCGCCGATACTGCCGCCCACATCGCCCTGGCTCGCACCAGGGCCGCTGAGGCTATGGAGCACCTCGTGCCAACGGACACCAAGAGTGCCGCACTCTGTATGCGTGGAATCGCCGCCCACGCAGTCGCTACAAAGGCCCATACAGACACCCTCCGCCATCTACTGCCCGAACAGCAGGTGACAGAGGAGCTGCCAGCCCTTGAGGTGATCGAGATGACGGCGGAAGACGTTGCCGAGATCAGGGCCCAGCAGGCCAGGGAGGATTCGATTCTGACCGGACATGCTAGCGACATAGACTAATTAGCGAACCAAACGAACCAAACGAACCAAACGAACCAAACGAACCAAACGAACCCACGCCTCACTCCTCACGCCAAGCAAACTGACGCCCCGACACAGCCCAGCCGCAAACCAAACTGCTCTCTAACTGACCGGTTCTAGACCATTCTGAGCTCGTGCAGTTGTCATTACCTTAGATTTATCGACTTAGGCTTCAGTGGACTGGCTGGAGCCTCATTAGCAATTTGAAAATCCACTTTCCTGATCCGGAGTTTGTTTTATGACCACATTGACCAGTAATGGAACCCTCAATCTTGACGAGCTGCTGCCGGAAGGCCAGCGACAAGTCATAATCGAGGCATGCCCATACCCTCTGACGTTCGAAGGGCTCAGCAAAAGCCGTGACGATAGCCTCGCCCATCGAATTTTGGATCGAATGCGGGGTGGCCTCTCAACCAATCGTATGGGCACTAGTGCCCAGCAGGACGCCGAGTCAATCAAAACCGCGGCTCGTGTTGCTTGCCCGACCTGCCCGGATGAAGTTTTGACCAGGCTATCACCGCAGAAGCTGGCGACGCTGGTATTGCACGCGAACCGCTATAATCGTCATTAAATAAAAAGCCCCCGGTCATTGGCGTTGGCGCGCCTGCGGGGGCTTTGATTTCGCATAGGAAGCAAAAAGTTGAGCATTAATTATACACCAGATGCAGGTGACGATCTGCCGCGCATTTCTCGACAAGATGAGGTAGTGACAGAATCTTCTGAATTTACCCCCACGCCAGCGCTGGTGCGGGCTGTAGCCCATGCCGCGATCACGGGTAATGACCGAGGCCTAGTAGATACCAGTAACTACAATTTGACCTCTAGCTTTACCCCGCCACTGTTGGATAGGCCTAGTCATAAGAAACCGAATCACAAGATCACCAGAAGAGTAGACCAAGGGCCACACATCAATCACAACAGGCTTGATGAAGAGGGACAGGGCAGACCGCAGAAGACCCTGACTCGCTACATTTCGTACCCGCTTAGAACCCTGTATCAGGCCGTAGAGGGGCTCTGCGAGGTGAATGAGGCCATGCATGCCGTGACTGTCTATTTTTCCCAGGAGGTAAGCGAAGCTCTCCGTGGCAACAAGAAGGGCGCGGTCGTTGGTTATGCAGAGCGCGTCAAGCTCCGTTTTGACAGGGCTGGCATCTCGTTCAAGAATTACTTTTTCGTGCTGGAGGAGTCCGCATCGGGTGGCCTTCATGCTCACTTTGTCGCCGCTTTTGACCCTCAGCTCATCAAGCGTGTCCGCGAACTACTGAAGGCTGATGGGGCAGGGGAGGACTCTGACGTCAAGATCCAGGCAGGCTACTGGCAGTACCACTCCGCCAGCCCTGGCACTCCGGAGTGGGAGCTGCTGGAGTTGGACTCCGAATTCGACCTAAACCAGTATGAGCTTCATACGCTTGAATCTGGACGGCAGCGCTGGAGGCGCCGTGTGCCGGTCAATATCGGTTGGGCTGATTACATCTCCAAGGACCTGCATCGCCGGCTACAGGGTATCCCAGGGCAGCATTACTATGCTCCAATCCGCGTTAAGAAAGCTGCAGCGGAGCTATATGAGGAAAAACATGTGTATCAAAGATCGCAGTGTAACTGACGGTATTAGGCGGGGGCAGCTTTGATTTGAGGGGGGCTCAGCCGTAAACTCCTTAGTGGGGAAGCGACCAATAAAAACGCACACAGAACTCGTCGCCTACGTGTGTGGTTGGTCGCTGTTCCTTCAATATTTCTAATCGCGGCGTCTTCTGGGAATAAGGGCAGGCTTGGCTGGTTCATATGCCTTCAAGCCTTCATCACCAGTTAGGATCTGTACTTCGAAGCTTCCGATAGAGGCATAGTATTCAGCGACATTTTTAATAGTCACGTCCCCAATACCTAATCCTTGGATTGCTTCGGTTGGCCATTTTTTGCACATATTTATTAACGATTCGGGCTCCCACAACTTGTTTTGGTTCTCAAATGCTGCCCAGGGTGTTCGTTCTTCGGCTGCGGCTCGAAGCTTCTCCGATAATACGCTAGCGATATCGTAACGATCACCTTTCGATTGAGCGATATGATTGCCTGTCTCGATTATCGTTGCTACTGGTAGAACGAATATCGACCCATTATTAGTTTCTTCTTCGACCAAGTCGGATATCCGTTGAAAATCCCATTGGTCATGGGCCGGGCCGCACGTATCTTTTTCAGGTATTTGTAGCCAGCAGCACATTACAGATGTGTCGAAAATTAGTACTTTTCTGTGGCTCACTATTTAGCTCCGTGCAAAGACTTCTCGATGCGACCTTCGCTAGTCAATTTTCCAACGGGGCCTGAAGCCAAAAGTATTGGCAGCTCACTAAGGTCTTCTAATAAAGTGAGTTCGCTCATGCCTGTGGTGTCATCTCTGTGAGATACGGTGATAAATGGGATCATTTCTGGACCGAGGGCATCCAGTAACGCTGGATTATGTGTGGTAACGAGAATGTCGATATTACGCTTAACACCAACATCTTTGAGCATAGAAACAAGTAGGTTTGATCGTGAAGGGTGAAGCCCGTTATCAATCTCCTCTACAATTAAAAGGCTGTTTTCTGGTCGAGTTAGTAGTGCTGTCAATATGCCTATGAACCTAAGTGTTCCATCAGACATACCACGAGCATCAATTGTGTGGCTTATTTCCTTTCCCCAGTAGCCCTCATCACAATAAAGCATTGCATCGCTGCGAAACTTTCCGACGGTTTCCGCGTAGACGCGAACGATGTCCTTCTCTGGAAGGGCTTTAACGTATTTCGTGAGGGTAGCTTCGATAGTGGCTTTGTCCAGATCATCTAGTGCAGCCAAAACTCCGGCTACATTCGAGGCATCTGGCTCCAAATTGTCCGAGAGAGAAGAATATGTCCTCATGTGCGAGGGGATTGGATCTAAGATGAAAATACTCTCTAGGTCAGAAATGACCTGTTCGACCCCATCATTTATCTCCTTTCTGTTTTTTTGAGCGTTCAGCTGAGAAAGAATGGAGGTGTTTCTTGATGAAGCTCTAGGAGTTCCCTGTTTTTCATTGTACAGGCGCGCTGTAATGTAGGGGTCATCTCGCTGGGCTTGGTCTGTACGAAACAGCCAGATTTCGTAAGGGTTCTTCTTGGTTCGAGGCCTATATTTGACTCTTTTGAGAGACTCTTCAAATACGACGGCTTGGTTTTCAATAACCCCTAGCTCAATTTTGTAGTGATATTCTATTTGGTCATCATCACGGGGCTGGGAAACTACCGAGAATGAGAATTTTTTCTCATTCTTAAGGCAAGCCCACTCCAATCCCCCGCGAATGCCTTGAATGTTCGTGTCGCCAGCCAGAGCGGACGTAATATTGACGCCGTTAGCAAGCCGATTAAGAAGCTGCATAGCGTCTAAGGCGTTTGACTTTCCACTAGCGTTGGTCCCAATCAATACCGTGATGGGATCGAAGAAGAGGTGGGCTGACTGATAGCTTTTCCAGTTTTGGAGATGAAGCTCTTTTAGCATTGATTTCGGTCCTAATACCCTGATTGTAAAGTGTCTTTGATGGGCAGTTAGAAGGATTACGGTGAGTCCAGTTTGAGAGGAAGCTTAACCGTTCTATAAGCCGTCGCACAGGGCCAGTCCGCTAAAACTTCTTACCATGAGGGCGGAATTTACTCTAGGCGGGTCCATTAGCGGCCTGTCAGGTCGTATTCTAAGCCGTAAGGGGCACTCATTCTGGGGCTACGGGCCTTCTAAAAGGAGACCGTGACGGCGCTGTTGAAGCTGGAATAGGTGCGCTAAAGAAAGTATCTGTGTTGCGTAGTGTGACTCAGATTGGTTTTTATCATAGTATCTCAGGTGACGTTTAGGTGGTGCGATTGTCTATTTTTTGACCAGGGCATACCTGCCTCCTATTTTGTATACTAATTTAAAATCAATGCACTACAGCCGCCCTGGGAGGGTCGTGAGGCGACGCGGTTCGAGTCCGGCCTCTGGTACCACTTCTTCAGGTAAGGAGTCATTGAGACGCTTAATGCCTGAAGTCCCAAGCCAACCCTATTGCGATTTGCAGTTGTAATAGGTGGCATCAGAAGTCTCTTGCTCTGATACGCTCTCTGCTATTTTCGATTTTCTTCAACATCTTTACGATCTGCGATTCCATGTGACGAGACTTTCTCAGAGGCAGTGCTCCGTGAGGATCTGGTGTCGCCGTAGAGCTCTGATTATGGGTGTGACTCATTTGGGTGAGCGGCGTGATCATACGTGAGAATCTGCAGGAAAAATTGCTGTGTTCACTGTTGTCGATAGCGCTGCAGTTCGGTGGGTAACTTGGTGCTCTTCTAAAGGAGATTAGGTTATGAACATCGCCTCTCCGGCCTGTTCTTTTTTCCTCCTGTTATTGACCATGCTATATCTTTTTCGGATTCAGGGTTCCACCTCGTAAGGTATGCTTGGTCGATCATTGAAATTGTGGATGAAACTTTTTCTATATCTTCACCAGTTTCGTAAGCCTTAATTGCATAAGCTTTGGCCAGTATCCACAAAGTTCGATTGTGCCCATTGTCATTGATTGTCCATTCGTAGCTTTTCCAGGCGCGGGTGTCTCCTTGCTGACCTTTATTCTTTAAGTTGTCGATGGTGGATAAAGATTCCAGGGCTGCGCTGATGGACTTGTTGGCTAGGTTCACTCTTCCTGGTCCGGAGGTTGCGGTATCTGCAGCCATCATATAGGCAAATGCTGCGTACTGAAATTTCATAACCAAATACGAACCTCTTATGCCTGTAGTCGGTGTTTCCAGTATCAGTTTTCCCAGTTTGGATGCACTGTTTTTTACATCGTCACATGCGAAACTCCCATAAAGGTCAATTGTTTCATAGTGACTTCCTCTGAGATCTATAATTTCTTTTTTTAGAGAAACTATCGTGAGTTCGCGTTTTCTTTCTTCAGAAACCGTAGGCGGTTGTTGCTGATATACTACAGGGACCAAGTAGGTAGTTGTGCCTAAAATGCATCCGGTTAAGGCTAAATAAAATAGATAGTTTATTGATTTTGAAAGAATTTTCGAAGTCCCTTGTTCGCTAAGGGTTGTGAATAATCCTTTGTCTATAAGGGATTTTAGAAAAAAGAAAAAGAGGGCCGCAAGCAACCCTCCTAAAGCAAGTGGGCTGGATACTGATGTGGCTAGATCGAGTATTTCAATCATCTGCTGGTCAGAGAATTCAGTCCTTTTCTCCGCCGCCTCCTTCGCCGTCGCCGCCGCCTTCCGGGCCGGTCTCCTCATCGCTGAAATCAATAGAGGCTTGGTGTTTGGAAAATAATGTTCCGGCGGTTAAGGATGAGGATGTGGCTAGCGTCAACAAGGCTATAAAAATAAGCGTTAGAGTTTTCATGAAACCCTCCTGGTTAAGCTCCCAATATGACAGATGCGAAAAAATGATAGTTGAGTTTAGTATTTGTTTGTAGGAATACGTTAAATCCTCGTTCTAAAAGAGAGTTTTGGTGCCAGTTGACGCGGGATTGAACAATCGTGTGCCAATTGTCCGTAAGGGCTGGGCGCGCTTTTTCACAGTTAATGACAGACGTGCATCACAGACAGCGAACCAAATCAATGCGAAATCAATGGGGTCGGACTCTTTGATCGCGATCCATGGGGGCCGTGTGCGAGTGCTCTCTGGCCTCTGTACAGCTGGCTCTTTCCAAATGCCTTTTGCGCAGCTATCTCAACCGCTCACCCCGCTTACCATTATTTTCAAGCGCGCAATTCTCTTTAGTATCAAACCTGACCTGCCGACGAATATCTTTCAGTTTGATATTAATAGATGCCAGGCTGTCATTGATCAGAGCACGCATGCCGTCCAGATCTGCCATGTCCAAATTGTCATTGGTGTCGTAAACGCACACCACAGACAGCGAGCCCGGAAATTGGTCATAGTTGACGAAGTGGGTTAACCACTGGAATCCCGGGGATTGCTGTTGCGCTATTTCACAGGCCTCGGTCAGTACCGTCCTGATGGCGTTATCGATCTTCTTGTCACTCTTTCTCATCCAGGCTAATTCCGGTCTCTTTGAATTATGGGTAGCTTGCCAGCTCCCCCAGTTTACTCAATCCGGGCACGATGCTGGGTAGGAGCAGGGGCCAGTGGGTTGCCTGAACCTCAGTCCGGCCATTATGCTGCGACGCTTGTGAAGCCGCCCATTGTATTCGCCACTACTCTGTTTATGAAATTACGCCTGCTCTTCACCGGCCTGGCCCTGCTACCAATGCTGGCCTGTGCCGACACCCTGCAGCCCTTCGCAAGCGACGGCTGCAGTGCCTTTCCCGACGGTACTTTCGCGCAAAATGAACTGTGGCTGTCCTGCTGCCATGAGCACGATTATGCCTATTGGCAGGGCGGCACCTACGAGCAGCGGCTGGAGGCGGATAAGGCACTGGAGAGCTGTGTGGCCCGGGTGGGTGAACCGCAGATTGCGGTGCTGATGCTGGCCGGGGTGCGGGTTGGGGGGACACCGTATCTGCCTACCCGTTTCAGGTGGGGTTATGGTTGGTCTTACCCCAAGGCATATGGCGAGCTGACGGCTGACGAGCTGGCCCAGATTCAGGCGTTGTCTGTGCGGGTGGGTGGGGCAGGGAAAGAGGCTGCCAATACTGGTGAGGCGGATGAGTAAACGGTTACTTACCCCGGGCACGCCATTGCCGTATCGTCACCGATAGCCCGCTTGCTGCCATTTAGTGCCTCACTCTCCTGAACGCACAGGCCAAGGGTAAAGATTGATCCAGCCATCACACCTTTCCGCTCCTATTGCTTTATACTGCGCGACCAATTTGATCAACCCTCACCCATCTCAACCCGGAACAGTGACGTTTGCGGCGCATTCATGGCGGATAATTCATCAATAATTCGGTACGCCAAAACCGAACAGACCCTGCTGCAGGCGGTTATTAACGCAGTGCCAGCGCCGATCTTCTACAAGGACATCGATGGGCGCTATCTCGGCTGCAATAAAGCCTTTGAAGAGTACATAGGCCTTACCCGCCAGAAGCTGGTGGGGCGTACGGTTTTTGAGCTGTTCAGCCCTGAGCTGGCCCGTGTCTATGCCGAAGCTGATCAGGTATTGCTCGATAACAATGGCGAGCAGATCTATGAAGCCCAGGTAAAGTACGCCGACGGTTCTTTGCGGGACGTTATGTTCCATAAGGCCACCTTTAATGCCCTTACCGAAAACCTGTCCGGCCTGGTTGGAGTCATCCTCGATATTACCGAGCGCAAGAAGGTGGAACTCAAGTACCGCAGGTTGGCCCATACCGATACGGTGACGCAGATCGACAATCGCTTCTCGTTTATGCACAACATCGAGACGGCGATCGCGCAACTGTCAGAGGGTAATCGGCGGGTGGCCCTGATGATGATCGACCTGGATGACTTCAAGAGCATCAATGACAGTTACGGCCATCTGCAGGGGGACAGGGTGTTGGCGGAAGTGGCACGACGCCTGAAGCAGTCAGTACGCAGTAACGATCGGGTGGCCCGGCTGGGGGGTGACGAGTTCGCTGTGCTTATCCATGACCCGGTTAACCTGCCCCATGACCTGGCTGAATTGGCAAACCGGATACTGGAGGCCAATCAGCAACCGATAGCGCTGGGTGATGAAACGATGCTGAATTTACGCATCAGTATTGGTATCGCCGTGGCCCCGGACAATGCCAGCGATGTGGATGGCCTGATGCATTGTGCTGACCTGGCGTTGTACCGGGTGAAAGAGTCAGGGAAAAACGACTTTCATCTCTATGAGATCAGTGACGAGCCGGTGGAAGGGTAAGCCTGCCGCTTGCCTTTGTATTGGCTATTCCCGGTAAAGTTATTACCCGTATCCGCCTTGCGGGCCCGTTGATATCCCTTTCCCAGCGAAACTCACGCCCTGTTGTTTTTGATAAAGGCTTCGAACGCTTCCGGTCGAATCGGGGGGCTGTAGAGGTAGCCCTGGAACTCATCGCAACCGTTCTGCTTCAGCAGGTTTAACTGCACTTCATTCTCCACACCTTCGGCGATAATACGCAGCCCGAGGATGTGCCCCATCAGGATGATGGCCGACACAATGGATGCATCATTCTCATTCTGTTCCAGTTCGCTGATAAAGGAACGGTCGATTTTGAGGTGTTCAACCGGCAGCCGCTTCAGGTACGAGAGCGACGAATAGCCGGTGCCGAAATCGTCCAGCGAGATGGTGATGCCGTGGCGCCTGAGGTTATCGAAACACTCGATGGTCTGCTCGATATTGTTGAGCAGCATGGACTCCGTGACTTCCAGCTCCAGCAGTTCCGGCGGCAGGCCGGTGGCATCGATCACCTGCATCACTTTCTGGTAGAGGAATTTGCTGTCCAGTTGCCGGGCGGAAAGGTTGACGGCAATCTTTAACCCGGCCTTATAGGCGTCTTGCCAAACTTTGGCCTGTCGGCAGGCTTCCAGCAGTACCCAGGTGCCCAGCAGTTCTATCAGCCCGCACTCTTCTGCCACGGGGATGAATTCTGTGGGAGGGATGGGGCCCAGGGTTGGGTGATCCCAGCGGATCAGCGCTTCTGCACCGGTCAGCTCACCGGTTTTTATGTCAATCTTGGGCTGATAGCAGAGATGGAACTGGTCGTCTTCCAGCGCTTCGCGCATACCATCTTCAATCAGGCTGCGGCGGGTAATGTCATCCAGCATGGCGGGGGAGAAGAACTTGAAGTTGTTCTTGCTCTCATCGCGGATGGCCCCGTGGCAAATGGTGGCATGCTTGATGATGGTGTCTGCATCCTGGCCGTTATCCGGGTAGGCAGCGGCGCCGATATTGACGGACAGGTAAAATTTGTTTTTGCCCGAGCTGCCTACATTAATGGGCTCCGACAGCAAGGTGGCCACCCGGTCGATCACGCCCTGAATGTCCTGCAGGGAGGTTATGTTTTCCAGCAGGGCAATGAACTTGCTGTGTTCCAGTCGCGCCAGTACGCATTGCTCGCCGATGGCTTCGTGCAGGGCCCTGGCGGCACTTTGCAACAGGGCATCGCCCGCCTGGTGGCCGCCCCGTTCATGGGCCTGACTGAACTTGTTGATACCGATGACCAGAACCGCGCACTGGGTAGCTTTGATGCTGGCGCGGGCAATAGCGTCACTTAGGACATTTTTAAACGACCGGTGGTTGGGCAGGCCGGTGAGGTCATCGTAATAGGCGAGGCTGGACAGCTCCCTGGTACGCACATCGATAAAGGTAAACAGGCCGTCGGCCACCAGCTCATACACGTCCGGCATGGGGGGCTCAAGGCGTTCGCCGGTAGCTACGTATTCCTGATGGTTTGCGCCTTCCCGCAGCGAGACGATGGTTGAACTGAAGTTCAGCAAGTGGGGCTGATCCCGGGTATAAAATTCACCCAGGGTAAACAGGCCTGCTGTCGGGGCTACGGTGCCAAGCTTGTCGATCTCATACTCCACCACATTGCGGGGGAGAAAGAGTTTTCGGCCGATGCAGTAGTAGGCAAAGATAATATCGGGCTGGCTGAAGTTCTGCCGCAAGCGGTCTGTCAGCAGGTTTTCGTTGGCGATGGCTTTGGGGTTGCCATAGCCGATATAGACGCTGTCCCCTTCGCAGATATTGCCCGACACCACAAACGATTCACCCTCCACTCCAATAATGCCCCGGGCGATCAGGTCGTTACCCCGTTTAAGCATCAGCGGGAAGGCCGAGCCGGCGCCCGGCATGGCGTCCACCACGCCATCACCCAGGTAGTGCCGGAAGAGGGCGGCGGGGGTCTGGTAGGAGATCTCATCCACCCGGTTGGCGGTCGCTTTGGTAACCACATACTCCTGGCCGACCGGTTGCCAGCCGAAGGACTGGTCGGTATAGACCTGCAGGCTGTCCGAGCTGAGGCTGACCATGACCGCGCCGTTGGGAATTACGCGGGTGCCCGCCACCACAAAGGTATCGGTAAAGGTCGGCGTGGCTGCCACACCGCCTGCGATTAAAACGTCGGGCGCAACGGCATGGATACCCTTGATGTACTCCTCGCCATTGATGGATTCGGCATCGCAGAAGGTGATGAACAGGCGGGCGTTCTCCGCCCCCAGCTCGCGGGCCAGCAGCTCGCCGGCGCTATGGCTGTCCGGGGCATTTTCCAGGTAGGCGAACTTCAGTGTGGTGCTCTCAAAGCCGATGATGGTCAGGTTGAGAGAACCGTAGTCGAGGATGGTGGAGTTGGTGACGACGGCATCGCTGGAGGCGCCGACAATGACCGCCTGGGGTAACCGTTCTGCCAGCAGGTCGAGCACTTCAATTAACTGCTCTTGCCGGGGCAGGGATGAGAAGGCCTGGATAAGGATAGAGTCAAATGCCTGAAAGCGATTGATGACGCTCAGGTCGGGGGATTCACCACCCTGTAGTGAAATGATGTCTACCTGCATATTGCCAAATCCGTACTGCCAACTGCCTTACACAACCCTGGAACCGGTGAGCGCGTTCACCGACAGGGGAAGACCCGTGGGATCAATTGAGTAGGGGAGGCCCGAATGCAGATGATTCTCAACATTCGCCATGCCTGTCAGTGCCCTTTGTTAATCATACTAACATCAGCAATGAGCCGTCGGCAGCATCTTACGGGGACCGGATAGTTGCTCTGGTTGGCAAAATGGTCAGTAGGTGGCGGCCGATTTGTTGGTTTGCAAGGTGAGCTGCAAGTTGACTACCCCGGTTTGCTGGCGGTCGGCCTGCAGATCCTTGATGGTCAACCCCTGGCTCTCGAGCTGGTGCAGCCAGTGCAAGCCGGCATCGAAGGTGACGTTCTCCAACCACAACCGCAGGTCGCCGTTGGCTTCCGGTTGAAGCCGTTTGATGGTCAGCGACAACTCTCTGGCGCTGGTGTTAACGATAGTCAGTGGAGGGCTGTTACTGGTTGCAGGTTTGTTGGCGGCGCGGGATGCCTGCAACGGACGGAGTATGGCTTCCTGACTTTGCAGCCACTGATAGAGTGAGTGCTGGCTGTCAAACTCCGCACGGGCCTGCTGGTGAAAGTGGGTGATGGGCAGCCACACCCCGAAGACCAGCAACAGCCCGGCCGCGAACAGCGCCAGCCCGGCAAGGGCGGTGCGATCCCGTTGGGGGAGTGGCTGCCAAAGGGCGTGGAGGCGCAACACTACTGGTTTCAACATGGTATCTACTCCCCGCTCATCCGGATGCGTCCGCGGACGCCATTCTGTTCCACTTCGATGGCCGAGAGTAACTCTGCCCGGCTACCCAGGCTCTGTTGCAGCTGATCCAGTTGCGCAATGGATGCTGCCTCCACATCCAGCAACATTTCCTGGCGTTGGCGCTGATAGAGCAGCGTGCGCAGGTTGACCTGATCGCCGTGGGTATCCCAGCTGCGGCGTACGCCATCCAGCAGTTGGAAGAAGCTACCGCTGCCGGTGGTGTTGGCCGAGCGCAAATGGGACTCGGTCTGGCGGCGGATGTCGATAATGCGCTGGTCGGCTGGGAAGTACTCCCGGTAGAGCGCTTCGCTCTGCTGGGCAAACTGCGCCGCGCGATGGTGCAGGTACCAACCGCTCACCAGCTGGTAAGCGCAGGTCAGGGTCAGCAGTAGCGCTGCGGCGGTGGCCAGTGCCCGCAGGGGTAGTGGGCCTTGCGAGTGTCGGCGTGGTGGTGCAAAAGCGCCACTCAGCAGGTTAATCGCTGATGAGGCCGAAAGGTTTTGCTCGATACCCGACGTTGTTTTGTCCGTATCGCTATCACTGCCGCCTGTGTCTGCACAGGCAGGCACTCGTGGCAGCAGCGACGGGAGCTCAGCCGCAATGATGGATTCCTGCACCTGCCAGCCGGAGCTCCGCAGCAGGTTGAGCTGCTCCGTCACCGGGTGTTGCAGGGTGCTATTACTGATCACCCGCAGTTGCCGCTCGTTATCGGTTGTCCCGGGCGATTCGGTCAGCAGTTGTTGCAACAGCGGGGGGGCATTGGCAGCGGCGGTGGTGAGGACGTTGCCTTCATGCAACCAGTGGCAGGCGTTATCAGCCAGCCACAGCAGGGCGTGTGGCGGTTGTACGCTGGCCGCCAGCAGTTCGCTTTCACTGTAGAGTCCCGCCAGTTCGATACCGTGCTGACGCAACAGTGCCAGCAATGTGGTCAGCAGCTGCCGATCCATGATGCGCACCGGCACCGCGCTGCCCTGCGGACGCCCGGCACTGATGTGAACGTCAGCGGGGTCGCAGGCCAGTGACTCTTCACACAGGAATGGCAGGATGCGGGTGAGGTGACGCTGCTGTTTGGCAGGTACCTGCAGCGTGGTGGAGAGCACCAGCTGGCCCGGGATAAACAGCAACCACTGCAACGATGGGTCGCTGTGCTGTTCGGACAGTGTTTCCAGTGTGAGCTGTTGCCATGGCCCCGACAGAGACTCGCTGCAGGCAAGCAGAAGCCCGTTTGGGTTGTCGGCCAGGTTCTCTGGCAGCTGCCGGAGGTGAAGATAGCGTGTGCTGCTCATGGTGAACGGTATTCCTGCTGATGGTTGCCTTTGCCACTTTCATTGCCAATGGCGGCGCTGTAATAGCCGCTGGCGGCCTGTAGCGGGTTGTGGACGTTGGAGGGTGGCTGCCGGTTGCGCCACAGCAGTTGCAGGGCGCCGGTGGCCGGGTCCCGATGCAACAGTGAGCGCAGGTAAACGTGCTGCTGTTGGTAGCGGGCCACTACCCACACCAGAAAATATTCGCTCTGCACGGTAATCAGTTGCGGGTCCAGCTCCACCCCGGCGGTGACCGGGTGTTGCAGCAACTCGGCGACGTTCTTGAAGCCGTCATTGTTATTGCGTGCCGCCACCAGCGCCGTGCCGTCCAGTCGCGGGTTAAGGCTGGAGAGCACCTCGGCGCTGGCAGTATTGGGGTTAATGGCGCTGGTGGCCGGGGGCAGGTCGGCTACATGTGGCAACAGCGCTGCCAGTTGTGATTGATCAAACTGGCGCAGTGCCTGCAGTTCCAGCACCGAATCCAGCGCGCCGTCGGCACTGCGATAGGCGGGGGACTGGCTGAGGAAAAAGCTGTCTTCGCTGTTGCTGGCGGTGGGGGTGGTGTCCCGATCCAGCCAATCTGTGAGGGCGCCGGTATCGCCGCTGACACCCAGCAGAAGCAACAGCCGTTGCCAGACGGCTCCCCGGGTTGCATTGGCATTGCCGCCAGCGTTTACCAGGCTGTTGAGGTTAAAGCGTCCCTGCAGGTCTTCAACCACCATGCGCATCTCGCCGTCGTCGGGCTCGAAGCGGCGTGGCTGCGCCCAGGGTTCTGCCAGGCTGTCGCCGTCCTGTTGTTGCTGGTCATCCTGCCAGTCCTGATGGAGTATCTGCCGCGCCAGTGCTTCGGCGCCGAGGGCGTATTGCCAGGCCTGTTCGCGTTGCAGTTGCTGGCTGGTGCGGCGGATATCAAAGCTGCTGCGGGTCACTACGCCTGCTACCAAAAGCACCACCAGCGTAAACACCAGCAGCATGCTGATCAGCGCTACCCCGCGCTGGGATTTGCCGCAAGCCGTCACGCTCATGGGGCACTCCCGCTGCTGGCAGCAGACACGGGTCCGGGGCGCAGGGTGACGACCCGGCTTACCTCGCCCATGGCAACACTGTGGAGGGTGATCTCTATCGCCTGGGGCAGGGCGCTGTTGGCGTTCTGCCGAGCATCCCATTGTGGCAGCCAACGCTGTTGCCGGGTGTCGAAGTAGCGCAGCTGCAACTGCTCGATATCCGGCAGCAGGCGCTGGCTCACCGCCTCGCTGCCGGGGGCGCGGTCCAGTTGTGGCCAGAAGTGGCGGGTCAGCCAGCGTTGGCCGTCAATCCACTCCAGTTGATAACTGACCCGTTGCAGGTCGCTGCGGGGCAGCTGCAAGGGGTTGCTCCAGCCGCGCCGGGTAAAGGTCAGGGCATCGCTGTAGCCAACCAGCGCTGCCTGTCGCTCGCCGTACTCCAGCCGGATTGAGCGCTCGCTTACCTGTTGCAGGTCTTCGGTCAGCCGACCCATGGCCCGCCGCCAGTGGTTAAGTGATTCGCTGTGGGATTGCAGGCGGCGCTGGTTGTCCAGCTCTTGCGACAACAGTTTCCAGGAGGCGAGACTGAGGATGGCAAAGATGCCGAGTGCAACCATGACTTCCAGCAGGGTAAAGCCTCTGTCCGTGGCGTGTGTGGCTGATCTGTTGGTGAGGTAAGCCGACGCTGTCATCAGTAACGCCCCACGAAGGTGGAGAGGCGGGTGCCGCCTTTTTCCGCCGCCAGTGGCCGCACACTGACGGTGACCTGGCGCAGGTCCGGGTTACTGGTATTGCTCACCTCTTGTGAGACCAGCCAGGTCTGCTGCCCGTACTCCACTTGTTGCTCCTGGTTTCCGGGTGCAGGTAAGTCGCCGTCGAGGCGTAACAACTCCAGCTGATTGCCCGCCAGCCACAACGCCACGGTGTGGGTTTCCAGTCTTGCTGCCTGTTGCGCCGAACGACCGCTCTGTTGCAGCAACACCGCGGCGCAGACCGCAAAGATGGTTAGTGCCACCATCACTTCCAGCAGGGTGAAGCCGCGATGGCGAGCGGCGTTCATGGTGTCACCGCCTGTTGTGACAAAGTGAGCGGACCAAAGCCATCACACTGCAGCCATACCGCTGTGGTGTTGCTGTCAATACGGCTGTTGTTCAGGTAAAGGCTCAAGGCAAAGGCGCTGTTCTCGCCACTGCTTAAAAACATCAGCTGCGGTTGCATTGAGGTGGATGTCCCGGCGCCGGATTGCCCGGCGCCTGACAGCAAGCTGTCGTGTTGAGTGGCTGTGGCGGTAAAACGATTGCCCTCCAGTTGCAGGTCAACCTGGATGGGCAGTGGAAAGTGGTAGGGGGTAAACGGTGCCTCCTGCAGCAACTGCCAACGCAGGGCGACGGGGTCCAGTTGCACAACCTCATAACCGTCGGCGGTGAATCGCAGCCCCAGCTCCACCTGTCGCAGCTCCGCTTCATCCCGCAACAGTTGTAGTACCTGCTGCAGGCGTTGTGCCTCCTGTTGCAACTGGCGTTGCTGGTTGCCACCCAGTGCCAGTGTCGCCAGTCCGGTCAGCACCGCAATAATCACCACCACTAGCATCACCTCCAACAGGGTGAAGCCGTGTGAATGGTGGCGTGCAGAACCGGAGCGGAGGGACATGATGTTACTGACTGGCGATATCGGCGTTTTCGCCTTCGCCGCCTTCACGCTTGTCGGCGCCGAGACTGTAGAGCTCGTACTGACCCTGGCCACCGCTCAGGTAGCGGTAGTCGTTGCCCCAGGGATCTTTGGGTACCGCTTTCAGATAACCATCGGGGTTGTAGTTGGCCGGCTCCGGGTAACCTGCGGGTTTGCTGACCAGCGCTTCCAGCCCCTGATCGGTGGAGGGGAAACTGTGGTTATCCAGTTTGTAGAGCGCCAGTGCATTGCCAATGCTGTTGATATCCGCCTTGGCGGCGGTGATGCGGGCGTCGCCGGTGCGGCCGAGAATGTTGGGAGCCACCAGCGCTGCCAGCACACCGAGGATGACCACCACCACCATAATTTCAATCAGGGTAAAGCCCGTCTGTCGTGCGTTATTCATTGCGTACTCCTCGTTGGTGTTCTGCCTGTTACCGGTCAGCTGACCAGTTGATTCATATTCAGGATGGGCAGCAGTATCGCCATCACGATCAACAGCACCGCCAACCCCATCAGCAACAGCATGGCGGGCTCGAACAGGGCCACCAGGATGCTGATCAGGTTCTGTAACTCGCGGGACTGGTAATCAGCGGTGCGCTCCAGCATGCGGTCCAGTTCGCCACTGGCTTCGCCGCTGGCGATCATGTGCAGCATCATGGGAGGGAAGTAACCACAGGCCTCCAGCGACTGGTGCAGGCTGCCGCCTTCCCTGACTCGCTGGGTGGCCAGTTGCAGCTGCTGCTTGAGGTAATCGTTGCTGATGACATCACCGGCGATGTGCATCGCTTCGACCAAGGGCAGGCCACTGCTGGTGAGAATGGCCAGGGTGCTGGCGTAGCGGGAGGTGTTTACGCCGCGACTGAAACGTCGCACAAAGGGCCAGTGCAGCAGCGCGCGGTGAAACCGCAGTCGCACCCGCGGTTGTTGCAGTAAGCGGTTAGTGGCAATGGCCAGCAGCGCTAACAGCAGTAACAGCCAGCCACCGTAAGCGCCGATAAAATCGCTCAGCGCCACCAGTGCCACGGTGAGGGTGGGCAGCGCCTGGCCGCTGTTGATAAACACCTCGATCACATCCGGCACCACATACACCATCAGGCCGCTCACCATGGTGATGGAGAGCAGGGTGAGCAGGCAGGGGTAGATCATGGCCATGGTGATCTTCTGTTGGAACTGCTGGCTCTCTTCGGTGTGATCGGCGAGGCGGTTCATCACCTTGTCCAGGTGGCCCGAGTGTTCGCCGGCCGCCACGGTGGCGCGGTATAGGTGGGGAAAGGCGCGGGGAAACTCCGCCAGGCTGGCAGCCAGTGTGTGCCCCTCCAGCACTTTGCTGCGCACCGCCAGCAAAATGGTTTGCAGCTTGCGGTTGTCGCTCTGCTTGGCCACAGCCTGCAGCACCTCTTCCAGCGGCAGCCCCGCCTGGATCAGGGTGGCCAATTGCCGGGTCACCAGTGCCAGCTGTTTGGCGGGCAGTCGCGGGCTCAGCAACAGGTTAAGTGGCCAGCGGGAGGTGGCCGGTTGCGCCTGGTGGCTGCGGTCCAGCGCCAGCGGTGTCAGGCCGCGCTCGCGCAACAACTGCCGTGCGTGACGGCTGCTCTCGGCTTCAATAACGCCGCGGCGTGTTTTGCCTTCCAGCGTCAACGCCTGATAGTCGTAGGCTCCCATGACTAATCCTCGTGGGTCACCCGCAGCACCTCCTCCACCGTGGTGTCGCCGGCGAGGATGCGGGCGCGGCCGTCGTCACGAATGCCGGGGCTGCGCTGGCGGGCGAGGGCGATCAGCTCCGCTTCCGACGCGCGCTGGTGAATCAGGGCGCGCAGATTGTCGTCCACGGCAATTACTTCGTAGATGCCGGTGCGTCCCAGGTAACCCTGCTGGTTGCAGTGCTCGCAACCGGCGGCGTGGTAGAGGGTGGGGGGAGTCGCAGCGTTTTCCACCCGCAACAGTTCGCACTCGGCAGCATCCGCCTGATAGGGCGTCTTGCAGCGGGGGCAGAGCAGGCGCACCAGCCGCTGGGCAACCACACCGATCAAACTGGAGGAGAGCAGGAAGGGTTCCACACCCATTTCAGTAAGACGGGTAACGGCGCCAATGGCGGTGTTGGTGTGCAGGGTAGAGAGCACCAGGTGACCGGTGAGACTGGCCTGGATGGCAATCTCGGCGGTTTCCAGGTCGCGGATCTCGCCCACCATCACTACGTCGGGGTCCTGTCGCAACATGGCGCGCAGGCCGCGGGCAAAGGTGAGGTCGGCCTTGGTGTTGACCTGGGTCTGACCGATGCCTTCGAGGTTGTACTCGATGGGGTCTTCCACCGTGAGGATGTTCTTGTCCTGCTGGTTAATGCTCGACAGCCCGGCGTAGAGCGACGTGGTTTTGCCGGAGCCGGTGGGGCCGGTCACCAGGATAATGCCGTGGGGCCGGTGTAGCAGGGTTTCAAAACGGCGGCGGTCATCGGGCTGCATGCCGAGGTTGTCCAGCGTCAGCCGCCCCGCCTGTTTGTCCAGCAGCCGCATCACCACCCGTTCGCCGTTGCTGGAGGGCAGGGTGGAGACCCGCACATCCACTTCGCGGCCACCCATGCGCAGGGAGATGCGGCCGTCCTGCGGTACCCGCTTCTCGGCAATATCCAGTCGCGACATCACCTTGATGCGCGACACCAGCAGCGGCGCCAGCTCGCGTTTGGGTTGCACCACTTCGCGCAACACGCCATCGACGCGAAAGCGCACCAGTAGTCGTTTCTCAAAGGTTTCGATATGAATGTCGGAGGCGTTCTGGCGAATGGCTTCCGCCAGCAGGGCGTTGATCAGGCGAATGATGGGGGCGTCGTCCTCCTGCTCCAGCAGGTCGCCGGTTTCCGGCACCGCGTTGGCCAGGCTGGTGAGGTCGGTCTGTTCGCCCAGGTCCTCCACCATCTGCATGGCTTCGCTGGAGTCCCGCTCGTAAGCCAGTCGCAGCTGCTTCTGAAACTCTGCGGTGGGCAGCAGTTCGCAGCGGAGCAGTTGGCCGGTGACCCGCTGCGCTTCGGCCACGATATTCGGCGCGGGCAGCTGGGTGCAGAGCAGGGTGGGAGTGGAGATGCGAGTGCTGGAAAGGGCATCGTCATAGCGCAACAGCACCTGATGACGCTTGGCAAAACCAAACGGCAGTCGCGTCACTGCGTTGTTGTCCGGTTGTGGCGATACGGTCGACGAGTCACTCATTACCGGACCGACTCCACCTCGGGCAACAGCGGCAGCGGGTCGGGGGCAAAGTAGCGTTCGATCTTGCCGCGGAACTGCTGCTGGTCTTCACGGATACGCTGGTAGCGTTCACGGGTAATCTCGTAGCTGGCCTTGCTGTCCTGCAGGATGCTGGGGTGAATAAAGACCATCAGGTTGCGTTTGACGGTGCTGGTGCTGGTGCTCTTGAAGAGGCGGCCGAGACCGGGAATATCCCCCAGCAGCGGTACTTTCTTTTCGGTCTCTTCCACCTCGTCGCGGATCAGTCCACCCAGCACCAGGATTTCGTTGTTGTCGATCAGCACCCGGGTTTTGATCTCACGCTTGTTGGTGATGATGTCCGAGGCACCGATATCGGTAGCGGGGCTGATGCTCTCCACACTCTGTTCGATTTCCAGGGTGACCGATTCATTGTTGTTGACTCTCGGTTTCACCTTCAGGGTGATACCGATGTCCTGACGCTCAATGGTCTGGAAGGGATCGTCGTTGTCGCGGGCTTCGCTGCCGGTAATAAACGGCACGTTGGAGCCCACCAGTATCTGCGCCTCTTCGTTGTCCAGCGCCATAATGGTGGGGGTGGAGAGAATATTGGCGTTGGACTCCGCCGCCAGCGCGTTGATCAGCGCGCGCAGCTCGCCACCGCGGAAGTAGCCCAGCGCCAGGCCGCTGCCGGTGGTACCCAGCGCGTCCTGGGTCAGGTCCAGTACCGGTGTGCGGGGGAAGTCGCGAAAGCCGCCGCTGGTATCGCTGTTCTTGCCAAACCACTCGATACCGATGTCGTTACCCAGGTCCTCGTTCACCTCCACGATCAGCGCCTCCACCAACACCTGGGCGCGGCGCTGGTCCAGTTTGGCGATCACCCCTTTCATGGTGTTGAGGGTGGCCGGGCTGGCGGTAATCACCAGCGCGTTAAGGGATTTCACCGCGCGGATGCCCACCTCACTGTCGATGGCTTCCTTGTCTTTCTGCTGCTTCTTCAGGTTGCCGGCAACGCTTTCCAGGATTGGCACCAGCTCTTCCGCGTTGCTGTAATTGAGGTAGAACACCTGGGTATTGCCGTCGCCGGAGAGCGGCTGGTCAAGACGCTGCACCAGCTGGCGGATCTGGGTGCGGATGGCCAGGTCGCCGGTAATCAGCAGGCTGTTGGAGCGTTCATCCACCGCCAGCTCCAGTCCCGAGCCATCACTCTCCTTGGTCTGCCGCGGCAACAGCTTGCCAATAATGTCCGCCATCTCCCGGGCGCTGGCGAACTCCAGCTCCAGCAGTTCGATGTCCACCACGCCCACCGTATCCAGCTCCGCAATAATGCCCATCACCTTGGCGATGTTGTTGGCGCGGTCGGCAATGATCAGGGTGTTGGTAGCGGGGTACGCGGCCAGGTGTCCTACCTGCGGCACCAGCGGTCGCAGCAGGGTCACCAGTTGGGTGGCGGAGATGTTGTTGATCTTAACCACCTGTACCACCACGTCTTCGGGGGTGCCGTTGCGGCTGGCGTTGGCGATGGGGATTGACGACTGCCTGGCCAGGGCATCCGGCACCACCTTGATGGCGTTGTCGCTTTCGATAACCGCGAAGCCGTGCACCTGCAGAACCGACAGAAACACGTCGTAGGCTTCTTCTGCCGTCATGGAGGTGCCTGCCATAACCGTGACCCGCCCCTGCACATTGGGGTGAACAATAATGCTTTTTTGGGTGGCGTCCCGGGCCCACTGGATCAGGTCGAGGATGTCGGCATTGTCCAGTGCGAGGGTGATACGGCCTGTGGCGGTTCCGGGTTGGTTCTTGCCGGTGGCTTGTGCCATCAAGGTCTGGGGTGTTAACCCACCGCAGAGCAGCACAAAGCAAAGGGTAACGCGGCAGACGCGGTGCCATTTACATCGCATAAGTGAGCCTGCAGAGTCGCGTGTGTATGCCGGGCCCGCAACAGGTTGGGTCCGGTGCATGAATAATGAAACGTGTTGAATGGTGGTTTGCCATAGGGGTTGTAGCTTTCTCATATTACGGGCGAGAGTCCTGCTGCATCTGTCGGAGTTGTTGCAGCCGCTCCTTGATGGAGTCGGACTCGTAGGAGGTGTCGGTGGCGATTGGCACTGCAGCGGTTTCCAGTTTGGCGCTGCTGGTCGGGAGAGGCTGGGGCGCAGGTGATCGTGGTTTGGCGTCCCGGTCGGAGGCGAAGCTGAGCGACTCCATACGACCCTGACGACGGATAAGCACCCGCGACTCCTGCACGGTATAGAGCGTGCCGTCGCCGGGCAGGGCATCACCCACGTACACCAGTTTTGCAGGCTGGCCCTGTTGGGCGATTAAAGCTGCGCTGCGATCTGCATCGCTGCTCCTGAAGATGCCACGCAGTTCCAGTTGCAGTCGGGTTTCGGGGGCCTCCTGTGTTTCTGTTACAGGAGTCCCTCCGGGTTTACCGAAGAGGTGTGTGGCAGGGGCGTTTACCTCTGCGGATTGCGTACCTGCACCAGCTGATGGCGGTCGGGCGGTGGTCAGGTTAACCGGAGTAGGTGTGACCGAGCGGAGCAGCTGCCAGTCCTGCCAACCCCATGTCAGCAGAACCACGATGCTGCCGGCAGACAGCGCCAGGCAGGCACCAGCAGCCAGCTGATGGGGCGTTGGCCATGGCCATAGCCGGTGCTGTTGCGTTGCGGTTTCCATCGTTGCAGATCTTCACTCCCTGTGCTGCTGCGCCCGCTCTAATTCATGACAAATGGGTATCCGGCTGGGGGCGGTCACGCTGATAGCGCTTAATCCTGCAATTCTGCACGCCTAATGTTTAAGATTTTTGTCAGTGGGCTGGGGTGCCGCTGGAAGGGGCCTTGGGCGGAGGGCTCGCATGTCGGCAAGGCTCTATGGCGTTAGAGGAATAGGGTGATAGGTGGCACATAATTACTCGGAGCCGGGGCTTACATTAGTGCTATGCTTTGCCTGACAGCCGTTAACAAGTCCCCCTGTATGAATCAGCAACCTCCGTCGGAATCTGCCCATAGCGTACCTGGTGAGCCCTACAGCTATGAGGCGATCGCTACCGTACTCAACAGTCTGGATGCCCTGGTCTATGTGGCGGACCTGCATACCTATGAGTTGCTGTTTATCAATGACTACGGCATGCGTGTGTGGGGAAAATCCTCCAATAAGCGCTGTTTCGAGTTGTTGCAGAAGGGGCAGTCCAGCCCCTGTGCCTTCTGTACCAACCATCTGTTGCTGGATAAGGATGGCAAGCCTGCTGGCGTGCATATCTGGGAGTTCCAGAACACCCGCAACCAGCGTTGGTATGAGTGCCATGACCAGGTGATTCGCTGGCCCGATGGCCGGCTGGTGCGACTGGAGATTGCCACTGATATAACCGACCGCAAACGTATGGAGCTGGAGTTGGAGGAGGCGAAAGAGCGGGCTGAACGCCTCGCCGATACCGATGAACTGACCGGGCTCAACAACCGCCGTGCCTTTTTCCGCTTCGGCAACCTGCTGTTAAAGCAGGCGCTGCGCAGCCCGCACCCCATATCGGTGATCATGTTCGATCTGGACTACTTCAAGCGGGTCAACGATCAATGGGGGCACGCCATCGGGGATGAGGTACTGATCCGGTTGGCGGATGTGTGCCGCGCCACGGTGCGGGAGTCGGACCTGCTGGGCCGTCTGGGCGGGGAGGAGTTCGCCATCGTGCTGCCGGATACCGACGCGGACCAGGCCTGGGTGATGTCGGAGCGCTTGCGCCTCGCCATTGAGGCGATGCATTTTCCGGTAGAGGATGCAGAGGTCAATCCCACAGTCAGCCTGGGGGTGGCCAGCTTCGACCCGGCAGGTGCGGTGGCGGGCTGGGGCAGTGGCGCCGATGAGGTGTTGCTGGATCGACTGGTGAACCTGGCTGACCATGCCTGCCTGCGGGCCAAAAGCGAGGGCCGTAACCGCTCCTGTATGGCACAATAGCCGCCGCCCATAACCGGGCCACCTGACCAGCCTGTACGGAGTCCCTTGTGAATACCCCTGTTAACAGCCCTGTGAACAGCTCTTCTCCCTCCCATATTCGTTTTGCTGTCGTGCTGGCGATGACCACCGCCCTGGGCCCCCTGGCGATAGACACCTATCTGCCCGCCTTTCCTGCCATTGCCGAAAGTCTGGGCAGCACGGTTCACGCTGTCTCCCTCAGTATTGCTGTCTATATCGGCGCGCTGGCCATTGGCCAGCTGGTGGCTGGGCCTCTGTCTGACCGCTGTGGCCGCCAGCAGGTGATGCTGGTGGGACTGGGTATCTTCGCGTTTGCCAGCCTGATGCTGACGCAAGTGGCCAGTGTGTGGGAACTGTTGTTGTTGCGGGCCCTGCAGGCTTTCGGTGGTGGCTGGGCCATCGTCGGGGTGCCGGCACTGGTGCGGGATCGCCTCTCCGGACAGGAGGCGGCGCGCTTCTTCAGTCTGATCGGCCTGATCATGATGGCGGCCCCGGCGCTGGCGCCGTCCTTTGGGACCCTGCTGCTGGAGCTGCTGGGCTGGCGCAGCATCTTTGCCATGTTGGGTGTCTATGCGCTGATGCAGATGGTGATGCTGCGGCTGGTCGTGTTCAAGGGTGGGGCCGAGGTGCCTGTCGGTGAGCCGGTACCGGCACTGCGTCGCTACCTGCAGGTGCTGGCGGTGCCCCAGGCGCTGCGGTTTCTGTTGTTGCAATCGCTGGCCTTCTCGGTGATGTTGCTGTTTATCAGTCACGCCTCGTTTATCTATCAGGAGCACTTTGGCGCCTCACCGACGCAGTTTTCCCTGCTGTTTGGTTCCAATATTGTGCTGATGCTGGTCATCAACCTGATCAACCGCTGGCTGCTGAAATCGGTGACGTCGGTGGTGGTGCTGCGGGCGGCGCTGTCGATGCAGGCGGCCGGTATTGTGCTGCTGATACTGGTGATGGTGTTTGCCCCGAGTCTGTGGCTGTTCCTGCCGGCGATGATGATTACGGTGGGGGCCCTGGGGGGCGTGGGTTCCAATACCCAGGCCTGTTTTATGGAGTACTTCCCTCAAAACGCTGGCACTGCGGCTGCCCTGATGGGAGCGGGTCAGTTTGCCATCGCCGGTGGGATTGCTGCGCTGTCGTCGCTGCTGCCGGCAAGTGTCCTCTATATCGTTCTGGCCCAGGCGGCCTGTTCGGTGCTGTGCCTGCTGTTGATCTGGACGGTTAAATCCGACCCTCATGCCCACCAGTCCTGATGCAGCCGAACCTGGGCGAAGCTTGATTTGGGTGCGCAACAGCCGCTGTCATTCCGTTACAATGGCGCGCTGATGACACCACGTAGTACGGGACGAGTCCGGATTTATGAAAGCAGTACTGGCCAATATACCCACCAATATCATCACCGGCTTTCTTGGCGCCGGTAAAACCACGGTGATTCGCCACCTGCTGCAGAGCAAGCCGGTGGATGAAAGGTGGGCCGTACTGGTCAACGAGTTTGGCGAAGTGGGTATCGACGGTGCCCTGCTGCAGGCCGATGGCATTGCGGTGAAGGAGGTGCCCGGCGGCTGCATGTGCTGTGCCGTGGGCATCCCATCCAGGGTTGCCCTCAATCAGCTGGTCCGCCAGCATCGCCCCGACCGTATCCTTATTGAGCCCACCGGGCTGGCCCATCCGCAGCAGATCCTCACCCAGTTCACCAGCGACGAGTACGCCAGCCTGCTGCGCATGCAAACCATGGTGTGCCTGATCGACCCCTGGAGCGTGACCCAGGAGCAGATTAACAGCCTGCCCAACTTCCACAGCCAGGTAGAGCTGGCGGATGCCCTCATCATGACCAAGGCCGATGAGGCCGATGAGGCGCAGCGCGCGGCTTTCGAACAGTATTGTGAGCCCTGGCGGGGACAGAAAACCCATGTGGGAGCCATCCGCAATGGTGAGCTGCCCTGGCAGTGGTTGTGTGAGGACCACCAGCGCAAGACGCCAGTGGTAGAGGTGCAGTCGGCCTCACATCGCCTGCGCCCGGCGTCAGCGGCGGCGCTCAATGACGTGACGGAAGCGGCGGAGACCCCGCCGGTGACCGAGCCCCTGCGGCTGGAAAACGAGGCAGAGTTCGGCAGTAGCTGTGGCTGGCGCCTGCCGGTGGAGTGGTGCTTCAACGAAGACGCGCTGTTGGCTTTCCTGCGCAATGTGCCTGTGCCACGGGTAAAAGGTGTATTGCGCTGTGACGGCGGCTGGTTCCTGTTTAACCGCATGCGCACCACGGTTTCGGTGGAGCCCACTGCCGAGGGCCGGGAGAGCCGGCTGGAGATGATCCACACTGAGGCGATGGACTGGCAGCCGCTGGAAGCGCAGCTGTTTGCCTGTCGCAGCGACGCCTGAGTGCTCAGTCGTTATAATACGCACCAGATTCACAGGTTACAGGAACGCTTATGACCACTCCCGCAGCATTGGTTACCGGTGGCGGCACGCGCCTCGGGGCCGCCTTTGCGCTCTACCTGGCGGAGAAGGGCTTCGACGTGGCGCTGCACTACAACAGCTCCCGGGAACAGGCGCAGCAAGTGCAGGCGGATATCGTCGCCCGCGGCCGCCGCTGCGACTTGCTGCAGTGGGACTTTCTTGCCAGCGATGATCCTGCGGCCCTGCTGGATGCCGCCCTGCAGGTGCTTCCGAACCTGCAACTGGTGCTCAACAGCGCCTCGGTATACGACGCGGCACCAACCGGCCAGACAACCCTTGAATTGTTGCAACAGCAATTCAAGGTCAACTGCTTTACCCCGTTTCTGCTCACCGCCCGCTTTGCCGAAAAAGTCGGTAAGGGACAGGTGATCAATATTCTCGATAACAAGATTGCCTACCAGCAGTACCACTACAGCGCCTATCTGTTGTCGAAGAAGTCTCTCGCTGATTTCACCACCATGGCGGCCATGGAGTTTGCGCCCCGCATCCGTGTGAACGGTATAGCGCCGGGTGTGGTCATGCCGGGCGTGGTGCGCACCAGCGACTATATTGACTGGCGTATTGACGGCATTCCCCTCAAACATCAGGGCAAGACCGATAACCTGTGCCAGGCGCTGGGCTACCTGATCGATAACGATTTTGTCACTGGGCAGTGCCTGTTTGTGGATGGCGGCGAAGGCATTAACCATATTGGCCGTAACGCTGAGACCTACGCGGCACAGCAGGGTGGGGATGAGCGCTGATGGCAGTGGAACACACAAAACTGCATCACTACCTGGTGTCGGTGGGCTCTAATATCGAACCGCGCAAACACCTGGCCGAGTGCGAAACCATTCTGGCGGCAGAGACTCAACTGCTGGGCATCGCGGACTATATCGATACCGAACCGGACGGCTTCAAGGATCAGCCCTGGTTTGTGAACGGTGCCTACTACATTGCCTCGCCACTGGCCCATGACGATTTCAAGACCTACCTGAAAGCGGTGGAAGAGCGACTCGGTCGTGTCAAAGGGCCGATCAAGTCAGGGCCGCGAACCATGGACCTGGACATTATCACTGTCGATGGGGATGTAGTGCACAACGACTACTACCACAAGTCCTACGTCACCATTCCGGTGGATCAGCTGCTTGGGCAATTTGCGCTGACGCTGAACGCTGCGGGCTAACGGTTGCGGGAATTTGCACGGCGCAGTCACTGGGGTTTAAGTGCTGTGGAATCATGGGCTGGAAGCGCTGACCGATTGGCGGTACTCATCCAGTGCGGCATGCAGCCATTCGCTGGCGGTCAGTTCCCGGCCATCGGCGGTGGTGACGGTATAGGGCCTGCGGGTGATGGAGCTTTTGCTGGCCAGGTTGTCGATAAAACCTTCAGCGGTTTTGGCGTAGCGCGAAGCGTTGCGGTATTTCATCGCCAGGTGATCCGCGGCCTCTTTGGCGTCGTGTGCTGTCCCGTTGCGGACAAACGAGGCGCCGCTGTCTGCGACAAAGGTAATCAGGTATTGAATCTCCCGCTCCGCTTCTGTCTGCTGGTCGGCGGCTGTTGCTGCGTGGCTGCTGATGAGCATGGCCAATAGCAGCCACAGATATTTCTGAAATAACTTGAGGGGCCTGGCCGATACCCCAGGGGCGTCACTCCCACGCAGGCGGGAGTCCAGGTCAGCAGTACCAGCAGTGGATTCCCGCCTGCGCGGGAATGACCCGGCTTCGCGCGGGTATGACCGGTTTCTGCCCGGGATGAAAATGACTTGTGAGCAGGCGGGTGTCAGCATTTTACTGGACCTGCAGCGGTTGTGCGTCTCGGGGGAGAGTGGGGCCAACAACCGCCAACGATTCAGCCGGGGCACTCGCCTCCGGCGTGCGGAGGTTAAAGCTGACCAGCAGTGGATTGTGATCGGAGCTGGATACCACCGGCACTGCGGTGTGCTGGATAGCGATCCCCCGCAACCACACGTGATCCAGCGGCTGGCCGCGGAAACGGGTGCGGTTGTCGTCGGCAAAGGTTGCAGGCTGCAATCCCAGCGCCTGCAGCCGCTGATCCAGCAGTTTGCCCCGCCGCAGGCTCCAGCTGTTCAGGTCGCCGGCAAAAATCACCGGTCCCTGATGCTCATTCACCACCGCCAGGGCATCGTCCAGCTGCTGGCGGTAATCCTCCAAACCCAGTGAGAAATTGATGGCGTGCAGGTTGATGGCCAGCAATTGACGGCCATCGTGCAGCAGGTACTGGACGATATTGGTGGCCTTGGGGGTGCGCAGCCAGGGCTCTGTGTGCTCGAAATGGCAGTGTAGAACCGCAGGCCAGCGGCTCAGGGTCAGAACGCCGGTCTGCTGGTCGCCTTCCTTATAGCCGGGGGCAAAGCGCCAGTAGGGCTTCAGCTTCAGCAGGTTTTTGTCCAGCAGGGCCTCCTGCAGCAGCAGGATATCGGCCTCGGCATTCAGGTGTTGCAGGTCGCTTTGCAGATTGTCGCGCTGGGCTTTGTAGATGTTCCAGCTGATCAGGGAGAGCTCCTGCGGCAGGCGATACTGATCCGGGTAAGCATGTTGCCGGGTTAATTGCAGCTGCTGTACACAGCTGGCGGGTGTCATGGCCTGGCCGGCCACCACGACTTGCTCGTTGGATTGCAGCGACGCTGCTCCCGACCAGGCCACCAGCCCGGACAGGCTCAGGGCAACGGCAAGAATCAGGGAAAGTGGTCTGGCGTGCGACATGAGGCGCGACAAAAGATGCTCCAGGGTTGACCAATGTGGTCGACGATTATACAGAAAGGGTCGGGGGCATTGGACAGGGTAAAGCTGGATTTGTTCACCTGCAGCCCCGGGGGCCCGCAACGACTCCCTGTCATGCCACTGCCATCAGGGTGTATCCGTTTTGTCATATGGCGCTTTTTACAATGGTGGTGTTTAACCCGCCAGCCATAAAAGGATAAAGCCCATGCACCTGATTTCGTCTCCTGCTGCTGTCCGGCAGCTGTCATCCTCCTTGGTTATGGGAGGTAACTGCGGTTATCGCATTGAGGGCGATCGTGTCATCGTCACCATCGATGAGATTGCCAACAACCGTGACGTCGCCAATATCAGCGGCACCTTGTCGCTGGAGCTGTGGGCGCTCTCCCAGCCCTGGCAGGGCGGCGATTTCAATGGCATGGCCGTAGCGGCGACGCAGATCGGTCAGCTCTCCGGTCAGCACTGCCTGCGCAACTGTCACTACGACCTCAACTTTTTCGCGCCACTGAGTGGCAGCTGGCACCTGTGTCTGATGCTGCGGGAGTGGGATGGTGCTGGCTACGTGACCCGCGATACGGTGAACTTTTCTACACCTTACACAGCCGCTATTGACGAGCGACCGGAGGTGGAGGTTTCACGCCGTGAGAGCAGCAATGTAATCACCGTGGCGTTTAAGGAAAGCTCTGCAGACGCGGATGCCGCCGACTCCCGTGAGCTGGTACCGGCAACCGCAGTCAAGCCCTCCCTGGACAAGGCCGCTCAGTCTGAGGCCGGGGAAAAGCAGAAGAAGAGCAAGCAGCCCGGCAAGCCGGCGGGGGAGTGGGATCAGGTACTGCTGCTGGTCAATAGCGCCTCCCGCTCTGTACTTGAAAACATCAAGGGTGTTTCCAAAAAGCTGGCCCGCACTATCGAAGATGGTCGTCCCTATAAAAGTCATGAAGAACTGCTTGAGATTAAAGGGATGGGACAAAAGCTGCTGGATAAGCTGGCTAAACACAGCAAGCACTAATTGGACCCTGGATGGGGCAGCTCGCCGGAAGGGGAGTGGCCCCAACTGTTGGCTGTCGGATAGTCGTTCGGTGCGGCAGCGTCGTTGTTAGTCGTTTAATGATGTTCAGCCTTCCGGAGTACTTCCGCCCCTTTTGTCGTCTGAATCGTGGGTGCTCAGAGTGTTTGTCTGTCGCGTGAGGTAAATGCGACAACAGACACGCTGTTTGTAACCATGCACCGACGGTAATGTCTGCGCGTTAAGTCTTTGATTTCGTTCCCCTCAAACCGTAAGCGGCCATGGATAGCCGCGACTGGAGTGAAACTTGCAGCCCACCTTCTGTATGTGTTGCATCAATACAGCAGAGATAAAGGAGAATCCGACAGTGGGCCTTTCGATCAGTATCAAATCTCCCGCCCGTGAGGTGATGGAGAGCAGGATGAGTAAAGCCATTACCAACGCCGCTGCGGTGCTGACCCAGTATGACCGCAAGGGACAATTGCCGCCAGGCCCCTCACTGGATATCACTTTTATGCTCACCTACAAGGCGGATAACCCCGGCTTCACCGGTATGCGCATGGGTGGTTACACCGAGCAGGACAACACCCTCTATTTCGAGCGCGCCGTACCGGAAGATTTGCTGGAATCTGCCAGAGCCGGTGAGTTTGTGTCGCTGGTGCTGGAAGACATGTTTGATAACGCCACAGATTACTTCGCGGATCGCGGTCGCCTGTTCAATCTGGTGGGCTGGAAAGAGAGCCTGCGACAGGTGGGTATTGCCCGCTAGTTGCGTGCCATTTTCATCAGACCTGGATAGTAGTTGCTATAGGGGCAGCTGCTTTGCCGCCTGCTAACGCCTCAGGGCGATGGAGCCGGCACCGACCGGGATCAATTAGATCCTGTGGGCCGCCAACTAACGTCGCTGGTGGTATTCCGTTACCAGCACCTTGATCTTCAGGCGGATGATGTCTTTCAGCATCAGCATTTTACGTTCGTGCTCCTGACGGGCAATGTCATAGATCTGCTTTTTCAGGGCCTCGCTGCCCTCCCTCGGTACGTCCAGGCTCCACTCGGTGAAAAAGGCGTCGTAGCTGTCGATGGTCTTGATCAGCTCAAAACGCAACTTTTCCCGATCCGGTTTGGGGACGGAACTAAGTGCCTTGTCGATCACCGAATCGACATCGGATTTGTGTTTGGTGTTGGTGACAGGAAACTGGATGATCTCGGACATGGTTGGCTGCAACGTCCCGGGGTTGTGGTGTGAAATCGGAGTTGGTGGGCTCTGTGTGGCTCCCCACATGGGATGTCCACAGGGGGTGTTAACAAGGGCTATCCATATTCCGTGCCAGACGTCTGGGGATGCTCAGGTGAGGGCGTTGTTTCCCGGTTGGAAAATTAAATAAAAACAGTTGGTTATGGGGGTGGTCAGGGCAGCTGTCGAGGGCGGGGAGCGTGTGTGGCCGCCCGGCTTCCGACTGACAATTGTCGATTTTCTCGCGGTTTCTGTTTCTAACAGAACAATGCTTCAGGTGGGTTGGGCAACATCCGGCGGCCCTGTTGGGGCAGGAGCCGGGGCCGGAGGTGGTTTACTGCAGCCGCTGCACCACACTGGTACGTTTTTCGGTCCCGCTGGACCGGATGGTAGCGATTGTCGTGGTGGGTGGATGGAAAACCACTGTTGCGGGTGCCTCGGGGAGCAGCAGGAATCCCCGCTAAATTGAATTCAGGGAATTAACGATACCTGTGGGGAATATCGGGGACTTGTATCCCGGCTCCAGTTGGCAAATCGTTAAATGGTGACCGGACAGGCTGATTTTCTGGCGCAAAACTTGCGGGAGCTCAGCCAACTATTTGTGAGTGGTAGATGTATGCCCACAATCACCTATGAAGACCATGAGATTGACCTGGACGCCGGCGAAAACCTGCTGGAGGGGCTGGAGAAGTCGGGATTCAAGGTGCCTTGCAGTTGCAGTTCGGGCATCTGCCAGGGCTGCATAGCCCAGGCGCTGGAAGGTGACCTGCCGCCTGCCGCCCAGCAGGGGCTGACGCTGAACCAGCGCCGTCTCAACTACTTCCTCACCTGTCAGTGCTACCCTGAAACCGACCTCCATTTCACCCTCGCCAGTAACCTCGAAGCCCGCAGCCAGGCCACCCTGATCGAAAAGCAGGTGCTCAATCAGAGGGTATTGCTGGCGCGCTTTCGGGCCGAGATGGACTGGCGTGCCGGGCAGCACATCATCATCTGGCGCACCGAAACCCGCGGCCGCACCTACTCCATCGCCAGTACCACAGAAGACGGTTACCTGGAGTTCCATGTGCGTCGCCGCCCGGACGGGCTGGTCAGTCACTGGCTGGAGCATGAGCTGCAGGTGGGGGAGCAGTGCCAGTTGAGCCCGGCCACGGGGGATACCTTCTACAGCCCCGCCATGCCTGGCCAACCGGTACTGCTGGTGGGCACCGGCACAGGCCTGGCTCCGCTTTCCGGTATCCTGCGGCAGGCACTGAACGATGGTCATCACGGTGAGATCTATCTCTACGCCGCCGCCGGTGAGCCCCAGCAGCTCTACATGGTGGAGGAACTCAAGGCGCTGGCCGACAAACACCGGGATCTGCACTACTTCCCTGTTGTCCATCGCAACATCAGCCGGGACCCCGGCATTCTGGAGGGGGACCTGGTGGATCTGATTCCCCAGCGACATCCCAAGCTCAGGCGTTTTCTGGTTTACCTCTGTGGCGCCGAGAATATGGTGGATGTACTCAGGGACCACTGCTTTTTTAATGGCGTGCTGGATGGTGACCTGTTTATCAAGACCTTTTCCCCCGGGGGGTGACAGCGACCGCGCGTTAGCCGGACTGTCCTCCATCAGCCCGATTGCCGCTGCGCGCCAGGTTAAACCGGCGGCGTATAAGAAGATGGAGATGTATTGTAAGATGGCGACCTGCAGTGAGAGTGGCAGCAGGTTTATTGTCCGCCGCCGTTGATGTTCGTGCCGGAAATGCCATCATTATCCGGTGATGCCCACCCCCCATCCTTAGCGACCGGTGAAAGCCGCGTTCAAGGGCCTCTCACTACTGGCCTGGCAGCCCTGTGGCGGCAACTTGTCGCTCGATATTTGGTATCCCGTGTTCCCTGTAAGGTTTGTATGAAAGCTCCCAAACGGCTCCAGCCGCTGATTGAAGATGGCATTATCGACGAAGTGCTCTCGCCCTTGATGAGTGGCAAGGAGGCCGACGTATTTCTGGTGCGCTGCGGTGAAGAGACCCGTTGCGCCAAAATCTATAAGGACGCGGTCAAGCGCAGTTTCAAAAAGGCAGTCCAGTACCAGGAGGGACGCAAAACCCGCAACAGCCGCCGTGCCCGGGCCATGGAAAAGGGCTCCAGATACGGCCGCCAGCAGCAGGAAGAGCTGTGGCAAAACGCCGAGGTGGACGCACTCTACCGCTTTGCGCAGGCGGGTGTGCGTGTACCCAAACCCTACGGCTGTTTTGACGGTGTGTTGTTAATGGAGCTGATCCGGGATGACGAGGGCGACCCGGCACCGCGCCTTAACGATGTGACGATGAGTGCAGAGCAGGCCATTGAAGATCACGAACTGGTCATGCACTACATCAAGCTGATGCTCTGTGCCGGCATGGTGCACGGTGACCTGTCTGAATTCAATGTCCTGGTGGACGACTACGGCCCGGTGATTATTGATCTGCCGCAGGCGGTGTTTGCGGCCGATAACAACAACGCCAGACGTATGCTGCAGCGCGACGTCGATAACATGACCAACTACTACGCCCAGTTCGCACCAGAGTTGGCCAGCACTCGTTACGCCGACGAGATCTGGGATCTGTTTGAAAGTGGCGACCTGCACCCCGACAGTGAACTCACCGGTGAGTTTGACGATCCGGAAGAGGCGGCCGATACCGACAGTGTGCTGCTGGAGATTCGGGCAGCCCTGGAGGAAGAGGCGGCACGGCAGGCGCGCCTGCGGGAAGCCGACGAGTCGGAATAACCTCGCTGCCGGCACGCGCAGCAGTGTATCGTGGTTCCTGTCGTATTATCGCCAGGGACCACGCTGGCTGCGCTGCGGTTACTGTGTTCAGGAGGTACGGGCGATCTGGATACAGGGGCCCCGATAGCGTGGCTTGTCGTCGATAGTGTCGCCTTCGGCAATCACCAGCTCGGAACTGTTTTTCAACGCTTTCCACTGCACTTTACTCATCAGCATGGGCGGCGAATCATCGGCAATGGTGCCGAGGTTGGTCACCGCGCCGGTGTCTTTATCAATGGCAAACAGTGTCAGGCCATTGATGTCCGAACGGGGACTGCGATCATTCCATTCAAACGCCAGGCGTGACGGTTCGGTGCCTTTGCTGAGATAGGCTGCCACGATCAGTTCCGGCGCCAGGTCAGCATCGTCTGAATCCATCAGTGCCACATAGTCTGCACCAACCCCAACCTTGAGCGGCTCCGGTTGCGGCACAAACAGCTGTACCGCCAGCACGATGGCCAGCAGGGCAGTGGTGGCCTGCCAGATGGGGAAGCGTTGCCACAGACGCTGCCACACGCCTGGCTGCGCCGTTCCCTTGCCATCCAGTTGCGCCACGATACTGTGCCAGACACTGGCTGGTGGCGTCTGCGGTTCGATGGCGCTGTTCACCCGTGCCAGTTTGCTTTGCCAGAACCAGACTTCAGCTTGCAGCTGCGGATCTGCGTTGATCAGGGATTCGGTGCGCCGGCGTACCCGCGCTGTTTGTGTGCCCAGTACATAGTGGCTGGCGAGGTGCTGGCGAACTTCCGGGGTGCGGTATCTCATACTGTCATGCATGCGCGCAGCTCCATTAACCCCCGGCGGATCCAGGCCTTCAGGGTTCCCAGTGGGGCATTCAGGTGTTGCACCAGCTCGGCGTGGCTCATGCCGTAGACGTAGGAGAGCAGCAGTGGCTTTTTCATCTCCTGACGAATCTGTTGCAGGCAGCGGCTCAGGTCTGCTTCGTCCACCAGGTCCGGTTGCACAGCTTCGAGGGCATTGAGCAGGTCATCAAAGTCGCTGGTATCAAGTTCCCGCTGGCGACTGTTTTTGCGGATACGGTCCAGTGCCGCATTGCGGGCCACCTGACAGAGCCAGCCCCAGGCGCTGCCGAGGTCGGCGCGGAACTGGTCGCTATTGCGCCACACTTTAAGGTAAGTTTCCTGCAGTACATCGGCGGCTTCATCCGGTTTGCTGACGATCTTCAGTATGAGCCCGTAGAGATTGGCGCTGGTGAGACGGTAGAGTTCTTCAAACGCGGGTTTGTGCCTGAGCTGGATCTGGCCCAGCAGGCGCTCCAGTTCCCGTTCTTTCTCGGGTGTAAATAGCGTCATGGGTTGGGGTATATCCTTGTTGGGCAGCTTGTTGTATTCCGCTCCACCAGCGTCTTCTCCGGTGGGTGCCGCAGCTGGCTGAAGACAGTCAGTCTCAGTCGGTTCCATTGGTTGCGCGTTAGTGTGTCATTGCACTGTGATATCGGGCAAGTGAACATCGATTCACAACCGCTGTGCGATTGTGAATCGATGGGGGTGGCCCGGTCAGAAGGCGTAGTGCAGGCCGACAGTACCCTGGTGGTGGGTGAAGTCGTCGCCCACCTTGCCCTGGTACTCCAGCCGCAGGCTGAGGCCGCTGCGGTGCTCCAGCGTTACACCGGCCGCCATGTTGAGTAGGTCCCGCTCCGCTTCGAAGCCGTTTTGCTCAAACGTCTGCTGGGCAAAGCGGGCGGTGGCTCGCTCCTCCTCGGCGAGGAAGTCGTGGCTCCAGCTGGCACGCAAATGGGGTGTGGCTGTCCACTGGCTACCCAATTCAACGCTGCCGAACTCTGCCGCCATTCCCAGTTCGCTGCTGAGGGTGTCGATAGCGTCGTAGCTGACGGCCAGGTTGAGTCCGCCATCTTCCCGGAAGTCATCCACGCTGAGGCTGCTGTACTGCAGCTGCGCCAGCGGTCGCAGGGTAACACCGGAGAAGACTCCAAGGTCGTAGCTGATACCGGCACTGACACTCATCAATGTGCCATCGGTGGACGCGCTGATGCGGCTCTCTCCGGGCAGGGGACTCTGACGTTGCATGTCGAGTTCCAGGCTGGAATAAGAGGCGCTGCCCTGCAGCTGCCAGTTGCCCAGGCGATAGCCACCGTACACCAGCAGCTGGGTGCTGTCGGTATCGATGCGGTCGGCGGCGAAGCGGTCGTTGTCCGCCTCGCTGCTGGCACTGGCCAGTGCCACCCCGGCCAGCCAGGGGCCCCACTGGTGGTCGTAACCCAGCATCAGGCCACTGGTGTCGGCGCTATACCCTTCAACATCGTTCGTACCGTCGTGCTCACTGGCCATGGCGAAGCCCCGTACCCAGAAGTCATCGCGATCGGCAGAGGCCTCGGTCAGTCGCTCCAGCAACAGCTGGGATGCGAGGGTATTGGCGCTGCGGGCACTGTTGCTGATGGCACCACTCACTGAAGGGGCAAGGCTGCCGGCCAGACGTTCAAACGCCGCCACATCGTCAGCGGAGAGGGTGGCCAGCAGGGCTGCCAGCGGGTCGTTGATATTCCGGTCGATACTGAACTGCTCGGTCACCGCCGCACCGAAGGCAGAGGTATTGCTGTTGTTGCTGATTGCACCGAGGTTTGCCAGTCTGGTTGACAGGCTGCCGTCGGCGGCAAGATCAAAGTCAAACAACAGGCTGGTGTCGGTCACCTGGGCGCCGTTGTCGATAAGCGTGGTGGCATCAATCAGGTCGAAGCTGCTGTTGAAATCCAGCGCCAGGTTACCGGTATCCAGACTGACACTGCTGCCGTCATTGAGGGTGACAGTGCCCGCCTGTACCAGCTTGCCGGCGTTGACCCCATCAATCACAAACAGCAGGTTGCCATCGGAGACCAGTGCGCCGGAGCCGTTGATGGTCGAGGTGAAGGCCATGGTGGCGCCACTTTCGATGGTGGTAGTTGTGCCGGCGGTGCTGAAATCACCCAGCTGATTCACCCGCCCGCTACGGATGGTGTAATCCTTGACGTTGGTAATCTCCAGCGCGTCGAAGCTGTTGCCCGACCCCAGGTCGATTACCACTTCACCGTGGCCCTGGCCAACAATGGTACCGTTTAAGGCGCCGCCATGAATGGTCACCCGGTCTTCACCGGAGCCCAGCAGAATATCGCCGGTGATGGTGCCAGTCTGATGGGTAAACTGCATCCCGGCGGTGGTGCCGCTGGCATCCAGGGCGATGCCGTTGCCGCCGCTGATGTCGCCGCTGTTGATAAATTCACCACTGAAGTTGGAGCCAGCCGTCAGTACCACTGCGGTGTTACTGTTGGAAGTCAGAGAGCCGCTGTTGTGAATGGAACCGGCAACGCTACCGGGTGCATTGCGTTCCAGCAGCAGGGCGTGGCCGCTGTTGGCCGTAACTGTACCTTGGGTTGTAATAGCCAGCGTTCCGCTGCCATCGTGGCGGGCGTAAATGCCATGCTGCTCACCACTGACATCGACGGCATTGATCGTGAGATCGGTGCCTGAGTCGATAACATAAGCGTTGATGCCATCTTGTGTCTCGCCAACCACGGAACCGGTGGTGGTGATGGTCAAGCTGCCGACACCTTCCTGGTCGGCGTTGATACCGGAGTCTCCCCCGCTAACGTCCACCGCCGTGACTGTGATATTGCCGCCCTCTTCATCGTTATCCATAAAAATGCCGTCAGCCTCAAGGCCGGTCACCTGACCGGTGGCGGTGATAAAGGTATCGCCGCGGCCATCCTGATTGACTTCAATACCGTCATATTGGCCGGTCGCGTTGTGGGCGTTGACGGTGATATCACCGCCACTGTCGTTACTGGATGCTTCAATGCCGTTGCTGCCCAGCCCCACCACGGTGCCCGTGCTGGTGATAAACAGATTGCCACCGTTGCTGTCGATGTCTACCTCGATACCGTCAGAGCCGCCGGTTACATCCACCGCGTTGATGATGATGTCGCCGATACTGCCGGAGCTGTTATCGGCGGCAATACCATCAGCGTTCTGGGAAATGATATGACCGGTGGTGGTAATGATGAGATTGCCGTTGCCATTTTGCTCGGCATAAATACCATCGCTGTAGGCGTTGATATTGGCCGCAGTAATAATGATGTCGCCACCGGCAGTGGTGTTGCTGGCTACAATGCCGTCGTCAGCCAGGGCGGTGACGGTGCCACGGCTGTTGACGGTGGTGGTGCCAGTACCGTTCTGTTCAACCACAATGCCTAGGTCAGAACCGTAAGTATCAACCACGTCAACGCTGATATCACCGCCATTGCTGTCGTTGTGGATTTCAATGGCGTTGCCACCGGTGCCGGTGACCAGACCGGTAGCCGTTACCGTGGTGGCGCCTGCGCCGAGATTATTGATATAGATACCATGTGGTGCGCCGCTGACGTTGTGGCTGTGCACCGTCACATCGGTGCCGTTGGCGGACTGATAAACCTCAACACCGTGGCTGTTCTGGCCAATGACATCGCCAGTGGTGGTAACCGAGACAGTGCCGCTGCCTTCGGCCTCAACAGAAATACCCTCATTGCTGCCGCTAACGTTGTGGGCCGTAATGTTGATGTCACCGGCGGTGGCACTGAGGCTGTTCGCGCGTATACCTTCGCCATCGGCTGCTACCAGATCGCCCGTCGTGGTAATGGTCAGATCGCCCACACCGCGCTGACTGCCGTAGACAGCGGTGTAGCCGCCGTTAACGTCTGCCGCATTGATGGTGATATCACCACCGACGTCGGTATTAAGGACGGTGATGCCCTCGGCGTAGGTGGCCGAAACCGAACCCGTGGCAGTTACTACGACATTACCCGCACCACTCTGTATTGCGGTGATACCACTCACCCGAGCCACAACATCGGTGGCGTTGATGGTGATATCACCGGCGTCGTCGCCTCTGTTCTCGGCGTAGATCCCTTCGTTGCCGCCGGTTACCAGGCCCTGGGCGTTGATGGTGATGTTACCGCTACCCCCCTCAACATATATCCCGGCCTGGGTGCCACCTGTGACTGCCGCAGTGGTGATGTGGATATCGCCAGCGCCAGAGGCATCCACACGTATACCGTAGTTGTTGCGTGTGGCGACGGTGCCGGTGGTGGTGATGGTCAGCGCTCCCGAACCATTATGGTTGGCGTAGATGCCCTCGTCACGGCCATAGACATCGTGGGCATTGATGGTGAGGCTGGTGCCGTTGCTGGATTGATAGGCGTTGATGCCTCTGTCTCCTTCACCGAAGAGTGCACCGGTACTGGATATAACAAGCTCACCCGCACCCAAATTGCTGGCCTGTATGGCATCGTCGGCAGCCGACACATCGGTGACCTGAATAATCAAATCAGTACCCGTATTGAAGGCGTCCACCCCGGAGCCGTCGGTGCTGGCGAGTAAGCCGCTGCTGTTGATGACAGTGGCACCGCTACCGGTATTGCGTGCACGGATAGCATCGCCATCGGCCGACACAGAGCCCGCCGTAATGGTCAGATCGGTACCCGCGTTTGCGCCGTAAATGCCAAAATCAAACGCACTGATATCACCGTTCGCCGTGATGGCGGTGGAACCACTGCCACTGTTTTTGGCAAAGATGCCATCGCCGCCGCTGCTGCTAATGCTGCCAGCGTTAACGACTAAATTGGATCCTGGGGCAGCGACGGTTGCATTAATGCCGTCATTGCCGGATTCAACATGGCCGCTGGTAGTGACACTCAGGTCACCAACGCCGCCTTGAACGGCGGCAACACCTCTATTGGCGCCGTTCACATTCACCGCTGTGATTACCAGGTCACCGACCCCGCCGTCAGCTTTAGCGAAGATGCCATCACCGGTGACGCCGGTGACTGTGCCTGTGGTGGTGACAGTGATATCGCGGAACGCTAGCGCGTAAATGCCGTCTTCCTGACCAGTAATCAGCGACTGGACGTTGTCGGTGAATGAAATGCCGCCAAAATGCCGCAGAAAGAACGCGCTGTCGCTGGTGGTTTCGATACCAAAACCGGCCTCGGTGGTAATCACCGGGCCGTCGGCCCCAAAGCTCTGTTGAGCATCCGTTGCCGGGTCTGCAGGGCCACTGCAACTGAAGGTCTCGATGCCGGTGGCAGCACAGCTGCCAGCATAGGATTGACGGGCGTAGGCACCGCTGAGTACTGCGGTGGCAATGGCCGTGTGTAAGGCCAGTCGCTGAAAGGTTTTGGGCTTTGGTGCACCAGAGAATGCAGCCGGGTGTTTGCCGTTGGGTTGGCTTGTCATGACGAAGTCCTTGTTCTCATCAAAGTTTTTGGCAAAAAGTCCCCCCCGTCCCGGGGCTAAACCGGGTGCGGAAGAGAGCGAATCGGGAAAATTGATCTGAGGTGCGGGGCTTGGCCCCTCGCGGCGCTTTAACTCATGTCTGCGAAGGTAATCAGCTGCGCGGCTTCGCGGGAGTCCGGCGGCACTGCCATGGGTGCCCTCACGCCGGGAATTACCTCCAGGTCGTAGAGCTCGGCCAGCTGGCCGTCGATACGCAGCCAGTCCACACAGGTACCGGTAGAGAGCTGAATCACCTGAATGCCGCACCAGGGATCTGAGTCCACATCCTTGAGTTTCTGCTCCAGTGCCAGACCTTCGAAGCGCTTGTAGCGGGGTTTGGAGAGGCCGACGAAGGCGTAGTCGCCGGCAAAAGCCAGACCACGGACAAAGCCAGGGCAGAACACCCGAGGCTCAAAGTGGCCTTCGCTGATTGTGTCGCTGTAGCCGTCAGCGGGTGGTACTACCACGCCCAGCTCGCCGGTACCGGAGTTGAGCACCCACAGCTCGCCGTTGTGCACACGGGGGGAATGGGGCATGGAGAGGCCGCGACAGATAACGCGGTTCTGTTTTACGTCCATAACGATACCGCCGTCGCTGCGGCGATCGCGCCATCCGTCGATGGTGTCGGAGGCGGAGACCGCTGTGACATAACGGGCCTCACCATCTTCCATTGCCATGCCGTTCAGGTGACAGCGGTCTTCATCCACCAGCCCGGAGATAAACGGTGGCTGCCATACCGACTCGAAGCCGTGGCGGTCCGAGACCGTGGCGATACAGTTAAAGCGGGTATTCACAAACAGTACCCGGCCGGACTTTTCCACACCCACGTCGTGGGCATCCAGGCGGCCGGTGACGTGCACGGTACGCGGCACATAGCAGCCGTCGAACTGATTGTTGATACGTTGATCCTCATTCAGAACATTTTGAAAGCGCATAATCTGGAAACCACCGGACAGGGTGAGTCCGCCTTCCTGGTCCAGGTGCAGCCCCATGGGTTTGGAGAGTGCCGACTGGTGAATGTTGATACCGCCCTGACCATTGCGACCCACCAGGTAGAGCAGGTTGGATTGGTAGGAGGTAAAGGCAAAGGAGGCGTTGAGCCTGGCCAGGCGGGCGGCCAGGCCGGGGGATACGCTGTATTCGATGGTTTGTGGCTGTGAGGCCCGAGATTGAGGCGCCACCGCTGGTGCAGCAGCAGGGGAGGGCTCCTGCCGGCTGGTGGCTATGGCTGGTGGGTTGGTGTGGGGCAGGGTTGCTGCTGTCATGGTCTTGGCTTCCTTTAAGAATTCTCTTCCAGTAGTTGTGGCACATAGCCGCCAGTGGCTGTCAGCGCCAGGATTGAACGTTTATCCACTCCTTATCTTCCTAAACGCCACCAGCTGGCCGATTGGATGCAGGCAAAGATATTTTTTTTAATGATGCTGTTTGGCGGTGGTGCCTGCGTCGCGAAAAACGTCAAACTTCCACGTTAAGTAGAGCCCGGTTGTCAGGCAATGGCGGGTATATGGAATTGCACGGAGCGGGAAAAAATCTGCACAGGATGGGAAGGCGGCGGCCTGTGGACGGCAGGGAGCGGCCCGTGACAGCGACCCGGCAGGAGCAGGAGCGGGGTAGTGAGAGAAGAGAGGCGGGTCAAATGGCCAGCAGCCCGGTGTCAGCTGGCCCCGACCTGTTGCAGCCACTGGGTGAAGTTGCCTGCCGCCGCTTTGGGCAGGGCAGGATCGTTGCGCCGGGCTGCACGGGCTTCCCCCGGCCGGAAGCCATAGCGTGCCTGGAACTGCCGATAGAAGGTGGAGAGGTTGGTATAGCCGTAGGCGTACGCGATGGAGCTGACCCTTGGCCGGCCGGGCTGGGCGGCGAGCTCCCGGTAGCAGGCAGCCAGTCGACGCTGGTTAATGTACTTCATCACCCCGCCGTGCTGCTCAAACAGGTAGTAGAGCTGTCGGCGGGAGATACCTACCCTGGCACAGATCATCTCCGGCGACAGATCCGGCGACTTCAGGTTGCTGTTTATGGTGCGTCGCACCAAATCAAACTGGGTTGCAGCGATGGGCAGTCGGGCCTCGGCAAGGGTGGCAGCGGAGGGACGCAGCGAGGCCTTCAGCAGTTGGGAGAAGGCTTCGTTAACGGCGGGAATCTCTAACGGGGTGAGCGTCGGCGCGTGGCTTTTCAGGGAGATAATAAAGTCGCGCAGCAGCGCAGCAAGGGCCCCCTGCAGCGCCGTATCGACACTTTTGTCGAGAGTGCCGCAGAGATCATCGAAGGCATCGCGGTTGAGGATCAGGTGGGTAAGCTCCAGATTGTGTCCGGCTCCGGCAAACGGCGACGCAAAGGAGTGCAGGAACAACTCGCCGCCGCGGGCGCGCAGGCCATTGCCTGAGGAGTACTCTATGTGGCCGCCGGTCACCAGGTTCAGGCTCCAGTGGTCCATCCCGAACTGGCGTATATGCTTGTGGGTATAATCGAAGCTGGCGGAGTTGGCGTACATGGAGACCAGCTGCAAAGCGCCAAGGTCATGTGCGCGGGCATGGGCCAGAAAACCCGTGTCGATGGCTATGAGTGGCTCGACATCCGAGAGCGGCGCCATAAAGTCGCGATAGCCATCGAATTGATCGTCGATAGCCAACGCCGTGGTGGTGAACTCCAGCCCCGCTATGGGCTGCATAGTGTCTTGCTGTTCCTTAGCCATGTTCGTCTCTTTGCCGGCAATGTTAACGCATCCGGTGTCTGGCGTCCGGCAGGCGTGCCCCGGATATCATAACCTCATCCGTGCCGGATAGGGGGCTTCGGCGCTGAGGTTGCGGGGCCATCGGGGCGTCAAACCAGCGTTCCTGTGGACGAACGCGTCAGGCCCGCCCACAGGGGTCAGGGTTGATCCGGGGTTGGCTCGACCCGGATGGTGCCTTTTTTCCAGAGATAGGCCTCATCGGTGGCGGCCAGCTTGTTAACCCGCATAATGGTGTGCAGGGTGTCGATATAGGCGGTGCCGCGTTCGGAGTACTTGTCCAGGGTTTTGGCCAGCTCCCAGCCGCTGGGTTTCTTGCCGCTGTTGCGCATGGCGGCGCGCTTTTCGCGCAGCTTTTTGTAAGCGCGGTTGGTGTTCAGGTTGAGCAGGTAGGCCTCTACCGAGAGCAGGGGCTTGTCGAAACTGGCCAGGCCGTAGTTGCCCAGCTCGGCCCGCTGCTCCTTGGGCTTCATACCCTTGCCACTGAAATCCCATTGGCCAAACAGCGCGTTGCCCTGAATGGTAAAGCGCGATGTACCCCAGCCACTCTCCTCCGCTGCCTGCGCCAACGCCAGTGAGGGCGGCACGATATCGACCCGCAGCAGCAGCTTGTCCAGTTGCTCGGGAGTCAGGGACTGTGTTTCATCTTTGGCCACTTTGTACTTGCGTGCCAACTCCAGTGTCCAGGGATCAGATGCGGCGCGCTTCTGTTGAATCTTTTCCTGCAATGTTTTGCGCTCGGCGGCGATCTTTTCGTTGGCCAGCAATACACCGGATCCGGCGAGGCGGAAGAAGATGGTTTTCTTATCCTTCACCGGAATGTGTTGCGACTCTGTTTGCCAGCGAGCGGGAATGGACATGATTTCGACCCGGGGGACTTCCCGAATACCGGCCTGCCACTGTTTGGCGGTATAGCCGATCTCGTTAAACAGGTTCAACACATCCTGGTAGCTGCTCACGGCAACGGTGCGGCTGTGGTCGTCGGCATAGGTCTGAAAGGAGAACGTCAGAAGCAGTGCTCCGAGCAGGTGTTGTAGTTTCATCGTCTCGTGATCCTTGAGTCAGGTGTTGATTCGCTCTGAGATATTCAGGGGCTGATTAACAGGTATTCAATAACGTGTGCTTACCCGGTGTGCCGGCCAGCACAAGGTAGCATCGCTTCTCTGGTACTTCCAGCTTCTGAAATGGAGCCTGAAAGTAAAGATAGCTCAATACCGCGCTGCGGGAGAATCTGCTGGCAGGTCAGCCGGGCCTAGGGTGATGGTTGAGAGAGAGGAGGCAACTCCCGGGAGGGAGATGGGTGCATTGCCCGAACGCCACGGCCTGGCATGTCTGGCAGGTGGGGCGGTAAGGCGATTGAGTTTGGCGACAAGCCAGGTTGTTCACAGTCGATGAGCTTGTCGCAGGATCACCGGCGCGCGCGGTGATCCTGTCCTGCCCATTATCAGGCGTCGGTGGTAAGAGGCCCGTTCAGCTGGGTCTTGTACGTGCCGCCCATCGCTTCGCAATCCACGTTACCCGCCTGCTTCCATTTGATAGCGGTGCCGGTGGCGGTCGGGCGTACAAACTGCCAGGGCCAGAAGCCGAAGCGCTGGGCGCCGTTGTAATTAATGACGGCATCTGCCCCCAATCCCCGGGCTTTGTCCAGCAGTTGGGGGATCATCTCATTGACGCTGCCATAGCCGCGTTTTGCCACCTTAACCCTTTGGATTTCGTCGTAGCCGTGCTCGGGGCCGGGCGTGCCGGAGAGCAGGCACAAATTATTAGCGCTCGCAATGTTTGCCGTCGCGGCAAGTGAAACCAGAGTGAGCCCCAGGACCAGTTTGTTCATAGTTATCCCTGTTTTTGTTGTTGGAAATAAAGTCGTTACCTGACATTGGGCGCCAATAGTAGCGTATGTGATCGAGTGTGCAAGCCTGTGCGGGGGAGGCTGGGACAGCGGTCAGTAATCTTTGTGCCGTGCGCAAAGGTGGCGGGCTGGCGGTGCAGATAACCTGAATCGTGCGTGGTGGTTCAGCGTTCTGTTGCCAGTGAGTGACTTCCCAGTTTGCGATAGCTGAACGGGGTAGTGCCGGTCCAGCGCTTGAAGGCGCGGGTGAAGGTGCTGGTCTCGGCAAAGCCGGTCAGGTAGGCGATCTGCTCCACCGAAGTTTTGGTACGGGTGAGCAGGCGAATGGCCATGTCACGTCGTAACTGGCTTTTGAGTTCTCCGTAACTGATGCCCTCCTGCTCCAGTTCGCGACGCAGTTTTTTCGAGTGCACGCCCAACTCTCCCGCCACCTGCTCCAGGGTAGGGATGTTGGTGAGCTGGTCCTGCAGCAGGGCTCGGGTGCGGCCGGTCCAGGTCTGCTGGCTGTAGTCGTTGATGACGATATTCAGCAGGGGGTTGCGAAGAAAACGGACCAGACTTTCCGCTGTCTGTTTGATGGGGAGCTCCCGGATACGCTTCGGCAGTATCAGGACGCCCGCGGGCTGATCGAACGACAGCTGCGCGCCGGGAAAGATAGCCCGGTATTCCCTGTGTGATCTGGGGGGCGGGAAGGGGAGTTGTACCGCCAGTATTGGCAATTGCTCTTCGCTCAGCCAGCAGAGCACTTTGTAGAGGGCATAGATAAAGTGGATATAGCCGTAGGGGCCTACCACCTCGTCTGCATGCCACGGGGTGATGGTGATGTGCAGCTCTTCATCGCGACTGTTCACCGTCACCTGAAAAGCACACTCGGCAATACTGTAGAAGTAACTGAAGCGTTTCAGCGCCTGGCTCAGGTTGCGGCACAGGATCATCCAGTGACACACCGCTGACCAGGTGCCGATTTTACTGGGGCGGCGGCAGTAGCCCAGCATCTCATCGTTCATCTCGCGCATGGTGACCGTTTGCAGGCTGGTGTACTGCTCGGCGGTAAAGCGTGCCTGCCGCTGCTGCATCATCCCCGGGGCAATACCGGCACGTTGCAGCAGGCGCTGGGTATCCAGCCCCTGCTGGCGGGCGTGGAGGAGGATATCTTCCAGGAAGTCGCGGGCAACGGAGATTTCCTGCATTGGTTAATTCCTGTAAATGGTCACCAAGGGTCAAAAAGTCGGTATATTCTCACGCCAATGCTGGTTCCATAGGGATAAAATGTCAATTTTTGTCCGCTAATATCCTTGTTTTGTGGTGGTTTGGCGGCAGAATAGTGCCCAAAATGCACGTATTGCATAGGGTGGTGGGGCGAGTCACAATCACGCCTCTGCCTATGAGGCTGCTCCTGACGGCCTTCGCCTATGCGCGTTCTCCACTCATAACAACAGGACACCGAGATGCCACACACTGCATACATCTACGATGCGATTCGAACCCCCCGGGGTGCCGGCAAGCAAAGCGGCTCCCTGAACGAAGTCAAACCCATCTCTCTGGGTGCCGGCTTGCTGACCGAGCTGCAACAGCGCCACGATCTGGACACCAGCTATGTAGACGACGTGATCATGGGCTGTGTTACCCCTGCCGGCGAGCAGGGTGGTGATGTGGCCAAGCACATTGTGCAGTTCGCCAACTGGGATGAGAGCATCCCCGGTGTGCAGATCGACCGTTTCTGTGCCTCCGGCCTGGAAGCCGTCAACATGGCCGCGCAGAAGATTGCGTCCGGCTGGGAAGACCTGATCGTGGCTGGTGGTGTGGAGTCCATGTCCCGCGTGCCCATGGGTGCCTCCGGCGGTGCCTGGCTGAACGACCCCGAGATGATCCTCAACGACAGCATCGTGCCCCAGGGCATTGGCGCTGACACCATCGCCACCATCGGCGGCTGGAGCCGTACCGTTGTGGACACTTACGCCGCCGAGTCCCAGAAGCGTGCCGCTTTCGCCCGCGACAACGGCTACTTCGACAAGTCGGTAGTGGCGGTGAAAGACCTCAATGGTCTCACCATCCTGGATAAGGACGAGTTTATTCGTCCCGGCACTACTGTAGAGACCCTGAGCGGCCTGAAGCCGGTATTCGCCCCACTGGGTGCCATGGGCTTCGACGACATGGTGCTGAAAAAGTACCCCGACCTGATGGCCATCGACCACGTCCACACCGCTGGTAACTCCTCCGGCATCGTCGACGGTTCCTCCGCCGTACTGGTTGGCAGCGAGAAGGCCGGTAAGGACCTGGGCCTGAAGCCCCGTGCCCGCATCATTTCCGCAGCGGTACTGGCCACAGAGCCCACCATTATGTTGACCGGCCCGGGACCTGCCGCGAAGAAAGCGCTGGCCAAAGCCGGCCTGACGGCAAAAGACATCGACCTGTTCGAAGTTAACGAAGCCTTCGCCTCTATCGTTCTGCGCTTTATGCAGGATCTGGACGTGTCCCACGAGATCGTCAACGTCAATGGTGGTGCCATCGCCATGGGTCACCCGCTGGGTGCCACCGGTGGCATGCTGGTAGGTACCCTGCTGGACGAACTGGAGCGTCGTGACCTGCAGCGCGGCATGGTCGCTCTGTGTGTGGGCGGCGGTATGGGTATCGCCACCATCATCGAGCGCGTGTAAGTCAACGATAGCGACAGAATAAGGGTTATTAGTCATGAGTGAGAATATTCACGGTTTCAATTACGAGAAAGACGCTGACGGTATCGTTACCATCACCATGGATATGGACGGTCCTGTTAACTCCATGAACATCCAGTTCCGCAACGCAATGAAAGCGGTAGCGGACAAGCTGGAAGCGGAAGCGGGCCTCACCGGTGTGGTGGTGGCCTCCGCCAAAAAGACCTTCTTTGCCGGTGGCGACCTGAAAGAGCTCTCCTCCATCCCCAAGGGAGAGGAAGAGTCCGCCTATCGCATGATCGAAGATGAGCTGAAAGCACCTCTGCGCCGCTGGGAAAAACTGCAGGTGCCTGTGGTGGCTGCGATCAACGGCGCCGCGCTGGGCGGTGGCCTGGAGATCTGCCTGGCCTGTAATCGTCGTATCGCCTGGGATTCCCCGAAAGTGATCATCGGCCTGCCGGAAGTGACCCTGGGCCTGCTGCCTGGCGCAGGCGGTGTGGTGCGCTCCATCCATATGCTGGGTCTGGTGAACGCACTGCCACTGCTGCTGGAAGGCGCCAGAATGCCGGCTGCCAAGGCCGCCAAGGTGGGCTATGTGGATGAGCTGGTAGCCAATGCCGAAGAGCTGGTGCCCGCCGCCAAGGCGTGGATCAAGGCCAACCCCGACGCCTGGGCCCAGCCCTGGGATGTACGCGGCCACAAGATCCCCGGTGGTGATGTCTGGAATCCGGTGAATGGCCAGACCCTGTCCCTCGCTGTGGGCACCGTGTTCAAGAAAACCCGCGGCCTGCTGCCTGCCCCTGAGCAGATCCTGCAGGTGGCCAGCGAAGCCATGTGCAGCGGTTTTGAGTCTGCCATGCGTCAGGAGAGTCGTGGCCTGGCTTACCTGCTGACCACCAAGGAAGCCAAGAACACCATCACCGCCGGCTTCTTCCAGATGAACGCCGTTAACGGTGGCGCGGCGCGTCCGAAAGATGTGGCGCCTTCCGAAGTGAAGAAGCTGGGTATTCTGGGTGCCGGTATGATGGGCCAGGGTATTGCTTACAGTGCGGCTACTGCCGGTATCCAGGTGGTGTTGAAAGACATCAGCGTGGAAGCGGCCGAAAAAGGCAAAGCCTACAGCGCCAAACTGCTGGGCAAACAGGTTGAGAAAGGCCGCATGACGGCTGAAGACCAGGAGCGTGTGCTGGGCCTGATCACGCCGTCTGCCGATTACGCCGACCTGGCGGGTTGTGACCTGATCGTGGAAGCCGTGTTCGAGAACAAGGAACTGAAAGCACAGGTCACCAAAGAGGCGGAAGCACATCTGGGCGAAGGCGCCGTGTTTGGCTCCAACACCTCTTCACTGCCCATCTCCGAGCTGGCGGAAGCGAGTGTGCGCCCGGCTAACTTTATCGGTATTCACTTTTTCTCCCCGGTGGACAAAATGCCGCTGGTGGAAATCATCATGGGCGAGAAGACCAGTGATGAAGCCCTGGCGAAAGCCATCGACTTCACCCGCCAGATTCGCAAGACCCCAATCGTGGTCAACGACTCCCTGGGCTTCTTTACTACCCGTGTCTTCGTTACCTACCTGGACGAGGGTGTGCGCCTGTTGAAAGAGGGCCTGAGCCCTGTACTGATCGACAACATGGGCAAGTACATCGGTATGGCCGTTGGCCCACTGACCGTGTACGACGAAATAAGCCAGGAGCTGATCCGCAAGATGGCGGCAACTCACCGCGAAATGGGTGTCTTTGGCGCCAAGATGGATTACAGCGTGGCTACCGAAGTGGCTGAGACCATGGTCAACGAGTTTGGTCGCGGCGGTCGTCACCATGGCGGCGGTTTCTACGAGTACAGCGAAGGCAAGCAACCCTGGGGCCTGCTGGCGGAGCTGTACGCTAAGGACGGCATTGAATTGCCACAAGCCGACATGCAGGATCGCCTGCTGTTCCGTCAGGTGATTGAAACCCTGAAATGCCTGGAAGAGGGCGTGCTGCGCTCCGTAGCAGAAGGCAACGTGGGTTCCATGCTGGGCATTGCAGCACCGGCCTGGACCGGCGGTTTCATTCAGGTAGTGAATACCTACGAGTATAACGGCGAGATTGGTATTGCCGCCTTTATCGCCCGCGCCAACGAGTTGGAAGCGGCTTACGGCGAGCGCTTTGCGGTACCGGCTATCCTGAACGAGAAACTGGCTGCTGGTGAATTGCTGGTTTAATACATTTCCGTCGTTCCCGCGCAGGCGGGAACCCATGTGGTTTCTGGATTCCCGCCTGCGCGGGAATGACGGTGTTTTTGCAGTGTTCTTGAGCGGAATTTGGTTAAAGTTCTCTCAAGAGATACACAAATATTTTGTAAGTTGCGCCGCTGATGGCGCCCTTTAAACAGGAGAAAACAATGGATATTCAAGGTAAAACAGCGATTGTTACCGGTGGTGCTTCCGGCCTGGGTCGTGCGACTGTAGAGCTGTACGCTTCCAAAGGTGCCAACGTTGCCATCTTCGACATGAACGAAGAGCTGGGCACTCAGGTGGCCAATGGTCTGGGTGACAACGTGGCTTACTTCAACGTTGACGTATCCAGCGAAGAGTCCGTACAGACCGCCATCAACGGTGTGATGGAAAAGTTCGGTGCCCTGCACATTGTGAACAACTACGCCGGTATCGGCCCTGCCTGCAAAACCTACGGCAAGAAAGGTCCGCACCCACTGGATCTGTACATGAAGATCGTGATGATCAACCAGGTTGGTACTTTCAACGTAGCCCGTCTGGCCGCTGAGCAGATCGCCAAGAACGAGCCAGTGAACGAAGACGGCTGTCGTGGTGTGATCATCAATACCGCTTCTGTGGCGGCGTTCGAAGGCCAGATCGGCCAGGTGGCTTACTCTGCGACCAAAGGTGCGGTTGTGGGCATGACTCTGCCAATGGCCCGTGAGCTGGAGCCTTACGGCATCCGTGTGAACACCATCGCCCCCGGCCTGATTCACACCCCGCTGTTCGACACCATCGAAGAGTCTTACTACAAGGCGCTGGAAGCTTCTACCGTGTTCCCTCGTCGTCTGGGTAAAACCTCCGAGATCGCCAAGTTGGCCCTGCACATCGTCGAGAATGACTACATGAACGGCGAAACCGTGCGTCTGGATGCGGCCATCCGCATGCAGCCCAAGTAAGTTTGCTGTTACCGCAAGCTGAAAAGAGGCCCGTATTATTGCGGGTCTCTTTTTATCCGGGGTCAGAATTCATAGCCCGGATCGCAAGTTTACTGGCAGCAGACCTCTGCAAACGTAGCCGACACCAAGGATAAGACTATGAGCAATTTTGAAACTTTGACTTACGAGCTGGATGGCGCCGTTGCCATCATCACGCTGAATCGTCCCGAATCCCGCAACTCCCTCAACCGCACCCTGCGTCGCGAATTTGTGGAAGCTATGCGCAAGGCGGACTTCGATACCGATGTGCGGGTGATCATGCTGGCGGGTAACGGCAAGGGATTCTGTGCCGGCGCGGACCTGCAGGAGATGCTGCCACCCCCGGAAGAGCCCGGTTTTGTCACCCGCCTGATCGGCAGTGAATACACGCCCATGCTGCAGTCCATCACCAAGAACACCAAGCCGGTGATCAGTGTGGTACAGGGCGCGGCGGCAGGCATCGGTGGTGCGCTGGCCATGGCCTGTGACCTGATGATCATGGCTGAGGACTCCTTCCTCTACTCCGCCTTTGGCGCCATTGGCCTGGTGCCGGACGGCGGTACCCACAAACTGCTGCAAAACGCACTGGGCAACAAGAAAGCCTATGAGATGATCGCCTTCTCCCAGCGCCTGCCGGCAGCGGACTGTGAGCGCTGGGGCCTGGCCAACCGTGTGGTGCCCGCCGACTCCCTGATGTCCGAGGCCAAGGCCTGGGCACAGCAGCTGGCAGAGCAGGCGCCCTATACCCTGACTTTCTCCAAGAAGCTGATCCAGGAGTCCCAGACCTCCACCTTTGATCAGATCATGGATCGCGAGTCCCAGTGTCAGGATATCTGCTTCCAGAGTGACGACTTCCGTGAGGGTGGTGCAGCCTTCTTTGAGAAGCGGAAGCCGCAGTTTAAAGGCAGGTGAAAGCTGACCTCCGGCTGCCCTGGGTGTGCGGGGTGGCCTGAGAATCCTGTTGGCGGTACTGATTGCGCTGCCAATAGGACTAATTCGTAAGCGCAAAGAAATCCCATTTTTATCTGCTGTTTTTCCTTTTCTCCGGGTGGGCAGGTATTACAGGTGCTTGTCCCTCAATCCCACTCCTGTCCAATGGGCAGATACGGACCGTCTCAAGCCGCTGATTTCGCTGGCGGTATGGTCCCGCTCTCTCCGGCTGAATGCCTGTGAAATGGCTTCCGCCACAGATTGTTGCAGTTCCTGCAGGCGTATTTGCTATCGCAAGGAGGTTTTATCCTCAGGTCATTATCGGCGGCATTTTCGTGATATGAGAATGTGTCGTGAGTCATGGGTGGATTAATATGCGAGAATGTTCCCCTGAGGACAGTCTTAACAGTTCTATTTGGTGCGGTTATTCATTTAAATATCCCTGTCCAGCGGATGGCCGGGGGTAGTCGTAACAGTGGCCGGAAAATGCCGCGAATAATTATAAGTATAAATTGTGAGCAACGTACTGAGTGGCCATCGGTGTAGAGTAGCGGAGGCAGGCGTTCTGCTTGTCCATATGTCCGGCGGGTGCTGGTGCGTAAGGTCAACCCCTGTTTCATTCTCATCGCAGTTATTCGATTAATCATTTAAGCCTTGAACTCATGCAAAAAATACAGTCAATTGCGACCGAATCACTCGAGCTGAAAAGTAACCCTTACCTGAAACTGTTTTATGGCTCGCTGCGTGAGCGGGGTATTGAGGTCTACGATATATTGAATGTTCCTGATGGCGTGACTATTGATCTGGTTCATTTACACTGGCCGGAAAAGATGTTGCGAAAGCTGGACAGGAAAAAGCACAAGAAAGAACTGCAACAATTTTTACGGGCGTTGGCAACTTACAAAGTTAAAAGAGTCCCTATCGTCTGGACTGTCCACAACGCCTTGCCTCATGAGCAGCGGGCATCTGCCTTCCTGACGAAGGTCTATTATAAAATTCTTTCGTTTCTGGTGGATGGTTGCCTGTATATGTCAGAGTCTGGCCGCAACCAGTGCGGGCTTGTCCATCCGAGGTTGGCGAGTAAGCGAAGTGCCGTTATCCCTCATGGTCACTATCGGGACGTTGTCAGCTGTTCTCAGCCTTCGGCGGTTACCAGACAGCAGTTAGGGGTCGACAGTGGAAGCTACCTGATTGGTCACTACGGCCTGATTCGCGGCTATAAAAATACCTTGCAATTGGTGAATGCATTCAGGGAGCTGGCGCCCGAAGACGCGGTACTGGTGATCGGAGGTAAGCCCTGGTCGACGGAGCTGGAGGAAGAATTGGAGAGTGCGATTCAGGGTAGTGATCGTATCCGCTTTATCAATCGCAGTCTCACCGAGGCGGAAATGTCAGATTACGTATCGGCTTCTGATCTGGTTGCCCTGCCATACAAAAGGGTCTCGAATTCCGGTGCTGCGCTTTACGCTCTCTCTCTGGATACACCGGTATTGGGCCCGGCACAGGGAGCGTTTCAGGATTTGGCCGAGGGTCATCCGGATTGGGTGTATACCTACCAGGGCGAGTTTACAGCTGAAGTACTTGGAGCGGCCCTGGAATGGGTGCGCACCGGTGTTGGCCATGGCGAGGTGGATTTGTCAGCCTATGATTGGGCGCTGCTGGCAGATCAAACTATCCATTTTTACGAGAGTTTACAGGCGCGTCCTCCGGCAAAATCCCGGTAGGTGTTCAGGTCCGGTGGTGAATGTATCAATCCGGAGTGTGGGCACTTGTGGTGGCTGAGGGATTGAGGCCGACACCGGGGTAATCCGCGTGTATCAAGTGCTCGTGCTCTCGACAATTAGTGTTCTCGATAAAATTAGTTTTCTCGATAAAAAGAACCCGCCGATTGGCGGGCTCTTTTTATCTGCTTTCGTACGAGTTATCTGCGTTCTTACTGGTTATCTGCCAGCAGGATGTATTCTGTAGGACGCGTGATCAGTTTGGTGTGTACCAGATGGGAGAAGACCAGGCCCGCTCCTTGATGGTTTTGGGGAGATCCGCGGGGTGTTCCACACCGGCTTTTTTCGCATCGTACATGCTCCAGCGACACACCGGATTCTCCAGTACTCGGGCGTAGTAAAACGCGTGCTCGGCGGCGTTGAACTGCGGGTCTTGCCAGGTGACTGCCAATTCACTGGCGCCCTTGTCGGTGCTGATGGTGCAGTCGTTGAGGTCGACGGTGGCGCCATTGTCAGGGCAGCGATGGGTTGCCGGATCCGGTGAGGCGCCGTCAGAACAGGCGACGTCGTAGGTCATCTCATGCAATTCGCTATCCGCTGAACGCCAGCCTTTGATGATCTGGATTTTGGCCAGTGGGGCGCTGTCCGGGTCACGTTGGGCCCAGACCAGCAGGTTGGGGGCCTTGCCCTCGGTTGCGCTGCCCAGGTCTCCGCCCTGGGGGACACCGCTGGCATAGGCGGTGCTTACCCAGTTCTCCTGCTGGTAGAGGTTGTCCGGCAGGTCAAAGCCGGCAAACATCCTTACCTTAACGCGGGTACCGCTGGTGGCAAAGGTCTCCTTGCGATAGAGAGCGTCCCAGATATCCTCGCGGGTGTTGCTCTCAGCCCATACACCGGTAATGGCACCGGGGTTGTAGAGGCGGGTGGGGTCGTCGTCACCGCTCATGCCCATGGCTTCGGCAGTCGGGTTGGCTTTCAGGCCCAGGCGTACTTCCGGGGTGCCGTCGTTGTTGGCGTAGTGGCCTTCAAAATCGTTTTCCGCAGTATCACTTGGGGTGCCGTTGTGGTTGTCGGTGCCGCCTGCAAAGCCTTGCTTAAACGGGTTGATGCCGTTCTCCGCCTGCTGCTGCAGGCCGAACTTGAGGCCGTTGCGCACCATGGCGTACTCGTTGCTGCAGCCGGCGTTTTCACCCTCGGGGCAGGGCTTGAAGACCTGTTCAAAGTTGCACTCTTCGTCGGTGGTCATAAGGCCGGTCTGGCATTCGGAGTTGCCCTTGATCTGCATGATCTCCACCAGGCGGTCGAAGCGGGTGCGGCGCTCTACCTGCTCATCGGTCCACTCGCTGCCATCGCTGTTCTTGCCCCAGTAGAGGCGGCCCCAGTAGAAGTTGGGGTTGTGGGGGATGGTCAGTACCTGGCAGTCCTCGGTGCACTGCTGCTCCAGCCACGCTTGCAGATCTTCGCCAGTGCCTTCAAAGGCCGAGAAGACCGTTGAGGGCACACTATCGCTACGGAAAATGACGTTGCGGTGCATCATGCCGCCCTGGCCTTCCGGGGCGTTGGCAGAGAACTCGTAGGCGATAAAGGAGGTGAATTTGCCGGGCTGGTAGTTTTCATTGGCCGCTTGCTGAATGCGCTGCCAGGGCGGGGCGATGGCATTCAGGCAGCCGCTGCCGTCTTCGCCACAAATATCTGCCAGTCGTGCGGGAGGTGTCACGGCCATGCCGGAAAACAGCTGCTGGAAAGTCTGCATATTGAAGTTGCGGATGCCTGCGCAGGTGTCGGAGTCGTAGTTGTCCTGCGCCGGGTTGGTACAGATCTCGTATTCTCCCAGCGCTTCCGAGTGGTCCGTAACCGCGGCAAAGTCCAGTGGCTTGCGAATACGCTTGGCAATACCTGTGGGCAGGGCTATCTCTTCACCCTTCGCAAAGCGGTAAGCGGTGAATGGGTCGTTCATGGTGTTGCCGAAAATATAGGCGTCCAGCGAGTAGGCCGTGTGCAGGTGCAGCTCGCCGAAATAGGCGTCCATCAGGGGGTTGCGCACCGGTCGGGTGGGGGTGATGAGCTCGGGCTCCGGTCTGGTGGAGGCGGGTTCCACGGCGGTATCCCTGGCCGACCCTTGCTGGTCAGAACCGCAGGCGACGAGCAACAAGCTTCCCAGTGTGGTTGCCAGCAGGGCGGCGTGTCGGGAGGAGCGCAAGCTGATCATAACAATCCCTCTGTTTAGAATAGTTTTCGCCTGACCGCAGGCGGTGTGCGGTGGCTTCCCTTTTGTCGATATGGCTCTGAAGATAGCAGATAATTCTGACACCGACCTGTCTGGCGGGTTACAGGCGCTGCCAGCTGACCAGCGGTGCCTGGTGCAGTTATCGGGATGCAGACAGTTGGGGGTAAGTTGTCCCGACAATCCATGGTGCCGCCACGGGATTGTCGCCCCCGGTTGACATCACACCACGCTTTCCCAACAGTGTGGTCTGGTTGTCGGCGTGTTCTGCGTGGGCAGGAACCTCTTTAAGCGGCTGAAACAGGGAAGACCAATGTTTGATCCAAAATCCTGGTTCCGGGAGCCCTTGTTCCATTTTGCTATTACCGGTGCAGTGCTGTTTGCTTTGTACAGTTACCTGAATCCCGGTGCTTTTGTGGACGACACCACCATCGTGGTGGATCAGGCCCGTATACAGCAGTTACGGCAACGATTTATGAACACCTGGCAGCGTGCGCCATCGGAGCAGGAGCTGGCCGGACTGGTGGACAGTTTCGTGACCGAAGAGGTGCTTTACCGGCAGGCCATGGCCATGGGGTTGGATGCGGGGGATGGCGTGATTCGCCGTCGCCTGAGCCAGAAGATGGAATTTATTACGCTGGATGCGGCGTCCTTGTTGCCGCCGTCTGACGCCGAACTGCATCAATTCCTGCAAGACCACAGCAGCCGCTACCAGCTGGATGCCCTGTTCAGTTTTGAGCAGGTCTACATCAATACCGACGGGCCGGAGGCGCAGTGGCAACAGCATCTGCAGGATCTCCGGCTGCAGCTGCAGGATGGTGCCGAGGTGGCAGGTGATCGCAGCCAACTGGCACCGAGCTATCACCAGGTGCCGACCTATCGCGTGAAAGCCACCTTTGGTGAAGCCTTCGCGCAGCAGCTCGAAGGGCTGGTGTTGAACCAGTGGCAGCCGGTGACCTCGGGGCTGGGTATGCATCTGGTACGACTGACTGGCGTGGTTCCGTCGCGCCCGCCTGAGCTGGCGGAAGTGCGCGATGCGTTGCGGCGTGACTGGCTGGACAGCAAAAACCGGGAAATGAAAGCCGCCCTGATCGACAGTCTGAAACGTCAGTACACAGTTGTCATCGAGGATGACCGGGATGGTCGCATATGATGCGTGCGCTCCTTGGCTGGCTGCTGCTATTTGTGTGGGCCATGCCGCTGCAGGCAGATGAGATCCGGCCTGCCTTTCTGCAAATTACGGAACGCCAACCGGAGTTGTACCAGGTGGTGTGGAAGGTACCGGCCAGTAGCCAGAAGCCGCTGCAGGGCGTGATGCCGGTATTTGACCACAGTGTCCTGGTGGTGGATAAGCCGCTGGGCGGACTGGTGGGGGATGCCTACCTGCAGAGCTGGATGGTGCGGCGCCCCGGAGGCCTGGCCGGTGTTGGTATAACCATTGAAGGGCTGTCAGAGGTCGCCACCGAGGTATTGTTGCGCATTGAGTACCTGGATGGCACGTCGCTGATTCATCGCCTGGCTCCCGAGGTGCCTTCGTATACTGTCGATGCGCGGGCAGGGCTGGGACAGGTGGTAATGACTTACTTAGGGCTGGGAGTTGAGCACATCCTGATTGGGGTGGACCACCTGTTGTTTGTGTTGGTGCTGCTGTTGCTGGTAAACAGTACCCGCAAACTGGTGTGGACCATAACCGCCTTTACCGTCGCTCACAGTATTACCCTGAGCCTGGCGTCCCTCAACCTGATACATGTGCCGGTGCCACCGGTAGAAGCCTGCATTGCCCTGAGCATCCTGTTTGTTGCCACCGAGGTCCTGCGCTCACAGCGTGACAGCCCCGGCCTGACCGAGCGCCGCCCATGGCTGGTGGCCTTCTCGTTTGGTTTGCTGCACGGGCTCGGATTTGCGGCTGCCCTGGGAGAGATTGGGCTGCCGCAAACCGATATTCCGGCGGCCTTGCTGTTTTTTAATGTGGGTGTGGAAATCGGTCAGTTGCTGTTCGTGGGAGCCGCACTCCTGTGCCGGCAACTGGTTCGGCGCTTGCGTATACCCGTGCCGGCGCTGCTTAAACCGACTTCGGTGTATGTGATCGGCAGCCTCGCAGCCTTCTGGACGGTTGAGCGAACAGCGGCTTTCTGGAGCTGATACCGCGGGCTCGCTGGGGTGGGTAGTGAATCACGGCGTGCCCCTAGCGGTTCAGTGTCCACTTGCGGTTGCTGATCAGCCACCGCTCACCGACCCTGCGCAGGTGACCGGTGTAAATGGCGCTGTGCTGTACGCCGTTTATGTCCGCAATCAGGCAGTAGCTTTTGGTCCAGGCGGTATCGGCGCCCAGCAGCTTAATCTGCGTGGAGGTGATGTGATGGTGCTGGAACTTGCCCGGCAGGGTTATCTCCCCACGTTTGAGGGAACCGAAAAAGCCACTGGTGAATTCGTAAATCGCCTGCCGGCCCTCCAGCCTGAAGTAGCCCTTGCCGGGAAACGGGTCGAATTCCAGAATGGCGTCATCGGCGAAGCAGCGGATGTGGGTCTCCGCATCGTACTCATCGGTGGCCATGGTGTAGGTGTCCAGGGTGTCGCGGATAGCTTCGCGGGCGAGCAGTTCATCCAGGGTCATGGGCAATGCTTCAGCTTCTTTGTGGGTGTGGCGCAGATGTACGCCGTAGGCATTCGATCGGTTAAGAGTTGAGCCACAGCTCAGCCGCCTCCCGCTGATGGCGCTCAAAGGCTTTGATTTCCAGCCCTGGCATCAACTTGCCTTCCCATTCGCTCATGGTTTGCAGCCAGCTTTTATCGGTGAGCACGGCGGCTCGTGAGAATTGGCCGATCAGTTTGAACATGCGTGGCAAACGGGAGAATTCAATGGCGATGGCGGCGAGAGAGGGCATATGGAACTCAACAATATCGTAGAGCATTTTGCCATTCTCGATACCCAGGGACTGCGTTTCCAGATCGTCCAGGGCCCTGATCATCTGGTGTTTGTCCAGCTTGCCACTGAGGGTCATGGTAAGGGTGTGGTTATCCACGCGTTCTACCGTAAACATAAGTGCTTCCTCGCAGGCGATTGCCTGCTGCGAGTATAGCGGTTTGGGGCAGGGAGTGAATTCGCGGGAGGTGAGCGGTGCTGTCAGTGGCCGGTGTGGTGCTGGCGGGTTAGGTGCAAGCCCTCAGCGGAAGGCTTGCATTTTCGCCATCTCTACCATTTTGCCGGACAGGCTCAGGGTCTCGATGTAGTAATTACCAAGGCGCAGGCCGATATTGCCGGCCGGAATACTTTCCAGTTGTTCGAGGATCAGGCCGTTGAGGGTCTTGGGGCCGTCGGTGGGCAGATCCCAGCCGGTGTGGCGGTTGATGTCGCGGATGGAGGTACCGCCCTCAATCATGTACCAGCCCTGCTCAAGATCGGTGATTTCCGGATTCTCGTCTTCGGCGGAGTTGGTGGTGAAGTCACCGACAATCTCCTCCAGCAGGTCTTCCATGGTGATAATGCCCTGTATGTCACCATACTCGTCCACAACGATGGCCATGCGGCTCTTCTGCTTCTGGAAGTGCATCAGCTGGGTGTGCAGGGGAGTCCCCTCGGGAATGAAGTAGGGGTCGTGGGTAAAGCGGCGTATGGCCTCGTGGGTGACGGAGGTGTCGTCACCGTAGATAAAGCGTGCGGCGTTGCGCAGGTGCAGGATGCCAACGATGTTGTTGATGTCCCCTTCGTAGACTGGCAGGCGGGTGTACTCCGCTGTGCGGATCTCTTTCAGCAGGGTCTCGATATCGTCTTCCAGATTCAGGCCGACCACTTCGTTACGGGGAATCATAATGTCTTCCACCGTCGATTTTTCCAGGTCCAGCACGTTCAGCAGGATACCCTGGTGCTGGTCGGGAATCAGGTCGCCGTGTTCATCCACCGCTGTGCGCAGTTCATCCGGGTGCAGCAGTTCGGTGGTGCTCACCTGCTGGGGGTCGACACCAAACAGCCGCGCCAGTGAGTTGGAAACACCATTGACCATCCACACCACCGGGTAGAGCACCCACAGCAGGGGCTTGAGGATCAGGCTGGCAGGGAAGGCGATTTTCTCGGGGTAGAGCGCCGCCATGGTTTTCGGCGTCACTTCGGCCAGGATCAGCATCACCAGGGTGAGCAGGACGCTGGCGGCTGCAATGGCCCCCTCGCCGTAGAGGCGAACGGCTATCACCGTGGCCAGGGCAGCGGCAAAGTTGTTAACCAGGTTGTTACCAATCAGGATCACGCCAATCAGGCGGTCGGGCCTTTCCAGCAGGCGGGACGCGCGCTGCGCACCGTGGTGATTATTCTTCGCCAGGTGTTTAAGTCGGTAGCGGTTGAGGGACATCATGCCGGTTTCGGAGCTGGAGAAAAACGCCGACAGCACGATCAAAGAGGCCAGGATTCCAAACAGAAGGCCAAGGGGAACGTCGTTCAAAGGGGGTAAGAGCCTGTATCGCCTTTAGGAACCCGGTATATTCCCCCAGATGCCACCCCCGTGCAACCTTTAATCCGGCCGCTGAGGCTATGGTCCGGGCGCCGCTCCTTCGTGGTGCAGGGGAGTGTTCAGCCGAGCAGGATTTCCAGTACGAACTTGCTGCCAAAGTAGGCCAGCATCAGGGCGATAAAGCCGCCCAGGGCCCAGCGTATGGCCGTATAGCCACGCCACCCCAGTCGCCAGTGTCCAACCAGCAGGATGGCATAGATGACCCAGGCCAGCAGCGACAGGAAGGTTTTGTGGGCGAGGTGCTGGGCGAACATGTTATCGAGGAAGAGAAACCCGGTCACGATGGAGAGGGTCAGCAGGATCTCGCCGGCCCAGAGCATGTCGAAAAACAGGGACTCCATGGTCTGCAGTGGTGGCAGCAGGCGGATAGGGCCGGTGGGGTGTTTGTGGCGCAGCTGGTAATCCTGGTAGGCCAGCAGTACGGCTTGCAGGGTGGCAATGATCAGCAGGCTGTAGGCAAGTATAGAGAGCAGGATGTGCACCACGATTTCACCGCTGACGCTGGTTTGTACCGTGGACTCACCACTGAAGGTGGCCATTGCCAGCGCCAGCGCCGACAGTGGAAACAGAAAGATAAACAGGCTGTGCATCGGCTTTTTCAGCCCGCTCAGCAGCACGATCAGGTTAATCACCCAGAAGATCAGTGCGCCTACCTTGAAAAAACCAAGGTTCAGGCCCAGAGGCGCCATCAGGTGGAGATAGCTGCCCACCGCGTGCAGTGTCAGGGCGCCGATGATCAGCGGTATCACCCAGCGAGGGTTTCCCGCCTGCTGTTTCACGGTCTGGTGAACAAGATAGAAGGCCCCGGCAAGGTAGAGGGCAATGGCAGCAGTATTTATGACCAGAGAGGTGGTGGACATCATAGTGGAGCGCTGATGGTCGGTGAGTCTTGAATTGGCCAGCAGTGTGTCACAGGGCTGTGGGAAAGAGAAGTCTCGCGGCAGGCGGTGGTGGCCGGCACGCAATTCGCGTTGGGTATGGTTGCCAAAGTTCGCTATACTCTGCCCCTTTCTCACAGACTCCACTGACGGTATCAGATTCACCATGTTTGAGAATTTACAGGATCGCCTGTCGCGTACACTGAAAAAAGTGACCGGCAAGGCCAAGCTGACCGAAGCCAATATCCAGGACACGCTGCGTGAAGTGCGCAAGGCGCTGCTGGAGGCTGACGTTGCACTGCCCGTGGTCAAGGCCTTCGTTGAGCGGGTGCGCAAGCGTGCGCTGGGTCAGGAGGTGTCGCGGGCGCTGAACCCGGGTCAACAGTTTCTCAAAATTGTAGAGGGTGAGCTGGTCGCCATGATGGGCGACGCCAACGAGTCACTGGACCTGGCAGTTAAGCCGCCGGCGGTGGTGATGATGGCGGGTCTGCAGGGTGCGGGTAAAACCACATCCGTCGCCAAGCTGGCCAAGTTCCTTAAAGAGCGCGAGAAGAAAAAGGTGCTGGTGGTATCCGCGGACGTCTACCGTCCCGCCGCCATCAAGCAGCTGGAGACCCTGGCGGGTGAAGTGGGCGTGGACTTTTTCCCGTCCTCGCCGGACCAGAAGCCCGTGGATATCGCCAATAACGCCATCACCCAGGCACGCAAAAGCTTTGCCGATGTGGTGATTGTGGATACCGCCGGTCGGCTGCATGTTGATGATGCGTTGATGGACGAAATCAAGGCGTTGCACGCTGCCATCACGCCGGCTGAGACCCTGTTCGTGATCGACGCCATGATTGGTCAGGATGCGGTGAACACCGCCAAGGCCTTTAATGACGCCCTCGAGCTGACCGGTGTCATTCTCACCAAGGCTGACGGTGACGCCCGTGGTGGTGCAGCGCTGTCAGTACGTCATATCACCGGCAAGCCCATCAAATTCCTTGGTATGGGTGAGAAGGTGGACGCGCTGGAGCCGTTCCACCCGGATCGTATCGCTTCCCGCATCCTCGGCATGGGCGACGTGATGTCCCTGATCGAAGAGGCCGAGCGCAAGATTGACCGGGAGAAGGCTGAAAAACTGGTTAAAAAGGTGCAGAAGGGCAAGACCTTCGACCTTGAGGACCTGCGTGAGCAGTTGCAGCAGATGCAGAACATGGGCGGCATGGCTTCCATGCTGGAGAAGCTGCCGGGCATGGGCAATATTGCCCAGGTGGCCGAGCAGGCCAATATGACCAAGCAGTTCAGAACCATGGAGGTGATTATCGACTCCATGACCCCGGCCGAGCGTTCCAATCCGGATCTGCTGAACGGTTCCCGTAAGCGTCGTATCACCCAGGGTTCCGGCACCCAGATTCAGGATCTCAATCGCCTGCTGAAGCAGCACAAGCAGATGGCGAAGATGATGAAAAAGATGAAAGGCGGCGGCATGAACAAGATGATGCGCGGCCTGGGCGGCATGATGGGCGGTGGCGGCGGTATGCCTCCGGGTGGTTTTTCGGGCGGCGGCCTGCCACCCGGCTTTAAGTAAAGTTAAGAAAAATCAGTCAGTTATAGAATATTTTGAGCTCTGATCCGGATCGCCGGGGCGGTTTCTGGCGCCCCGCTCCGGGATGCCGGCACTAAGTTGCCGGTATGCCCTTGATAGCACTGTACAATCTCTGATATTTCCCTTAAAATTCCGCGCCTTTCGTGGGCTGTGCCTGCGTGGAACCAATTACGAACGTACTCTGCCGTTGGCAGGGTGCGAAATTTGATAAACAGGAAGCAGACTTAAATGGTAACCATTCGTCTCTCTCGCGGCGGCTCCAAAAAGCGCCCTTTTTACCACCTGAACGTAACCGACAGCCGCAGCGCCCGTAACGGTCGCTACATTGAGCGTGTTGGCTTCTTCAACCCCATCGCCCGCGGTGGTGAAGAGCGCCTGCGCATTGATCTGGAGCGTGTTAACCACTGGGTTGGCCAGGGCGCTTCTGTATCTGATCGCGTTGCCAAGCTGCTGCAAGAACAAGCTGCTGCTTAAGTGCCGGCGGTTTGACGGCCCATGAGCGAAGCGGACAGCGCTGCAGCGAAAAAATCCTCCAATCTGGTGGATGTGGGTCGTATAGGCACGGTGTATGGGGTTAAGGGTTGGTTGAAAATCCACTCCGATACCGAGCCGCAGGAAAACCTGTTCGGTTACAGCCCCTGGTGGCTGAAAACCCGGCACGGCGTCAGGGCGGTAAAGATCGATGAATACCGCCCCCATGGCAAAGGCTGGGTAGCCCACATCGAAGGGCTTGATGACCGGGATGAGGCGCACGCGCTGAGCTCTGTGACCATTGCGGTGGAGCGGGCACAGCTGCCAAACCTGGAAGACGGTGAGTTCTACTGGCATCAGCTTGAAGGGCTCAGTGTCATCAGTGGCTTCGAAGGGCAGAGCACCCGTTTGGGTGTGGTGCAGCGGATCCTGGAAACCGGCGCCAACGATGTGCTGGTGGTTAAGGGCGATGCTGACAGTGTGGATCAGGGCGAGCGCCTGATCCCCTATGTTCCGGGCCAGTTTGTCACCAAAGTGGATCTGGATGCGGGTGAAATCCATGTGGATTGGGACCCGGCCTTTTAGGTCGGTTCTGGTACCTGAATGGAATCGCCGGCAGAGCGCATGGCACCAGCAAAGCGCATAGCAATAGTCACACTGTTCCCGGAGATGTTCTCCGCGATCAGCGATTACGGCATCACCAGTCGCGCCATCAAGCAGGGGCTGGTGGAGCTGCAGCTGTGGAATCCGCGTCAGTTTACGCAGGATCGCCATCAGACAGTGGACGACCGGCCCTACGGCGGTGGCCCCGGCATGCTGATGATGATTCAGCCATTGCGTGACGCGATCGGTGCAGCCAGGGCCTGGGCAGATTGCTCGGCCGCAGGCGGCGCAGGCTGCAAAGTGATTTATCTGTCGCCCCAGGGGCGCCCGCTGGACCAGCGGGGCTCGGTTGAACTGGCCGGGGGTGACAATCTGGTACTGATTGCCGGGCGCTATGAAGGTATTGATGAACGCCTCATAGAGCTGGAGGTGGACGCAGAATGGTCCATCGGTGATTACGTGCTCAGTGGCGGTGAACTGGCCGCCATGGTGATGATCGACAGCCTGATCAGGCTGTTGCCGGGTGCGCTGGGTGATGCCCAGTCGGCGGAGCAGGATTCGTTTACCGACGGCCTGCTGGATTGTCCCCACTATACCCGCCCCGAGGTTTTTGAGGGCAGGGCGGTACCCGAGGTTTTGCTGTCGGGTAACCACGAAAGAATCCGGCGCTGGCGATTGCAGCAGGCGCTCGGCAGGACCTGGCAGCGACGCCCGGACCTGCTGGAAAACAGAGGTCTGACCGCTGAACAGCAACAGCTGCTCGACGAATACATTGCGCAGCAGGCGGGTCAGGACGATTAACCGGGGAACTTACGGTCGGAATAAGCTGACTATCGTTCCCCATATAGCTGTGAAGCTACACATTTGACTCAGGAGTCGACCATGAGTAACAAAAACAAGATCATTCAGGAGCTGGAAAACGAGCAACTGAAAAAAGAACTGCCAGAATTCTCCCCAGGTGACACTGTGGTAGTTCAGGTTAAAGTAAAAGAAGGTAACCGTGAGCGTCTGCAGGCGTTCGAAGGCGTGGTTATCGGTATTAAAAACCGTGGTCTGAACTCTTCTTTCACCGTGCGCAAAATCTCTCACGGTGTTGGTGTTGAGCGTACCTTCCAGACTCACAGCCCGATCGTTGACAGCGTCAGCGTCAAGCGTCGTGGTGACGTGCGTCAGGCCAAACTGTACTACCTGCGTGCACTGTCTGGTAAAGCGGCTCGTATTAAAGAGAAGCTCACCACCAAGTAAGTTTGAGCGCGCAAGCGATCAACTTCAGGAAAAGCCGGCGCTATGCCGGCTTTTTTGTGCCTGCAGGAAATGACCAGGGCACTTGGGGTGGCGCAGCCACCGAGCGGAGGGGCGGCTTGGGACTGTTAAGGGTCTTGGCCGCCCAAGACCCTTGACTCGCCATCAAGGCGAAACCGTAGCGCAGAGTGGCTGCGTACTGGTCTGTTCCAAAGAGCTTCTGTACAACTGAATCGCTATTGATTAGCGTAGCCTCCATGAAAGCAGCTCCCACAACCCTGTCCGACACCGACCAGCGGATCATCGAAGCCTACCTTGACGCCATCTGGATGGAGAAGGGGCTAAGTGAGGCCACTCTCGCCTCCTACCGACAGGACCTGCTGGGGCTGGCCCGCTGGGGTTTCTCTCAGTCACTGGCCTTGCTGGCCATGACCGACGCCGACCTGCGCAGTTTCCTCGCCTTCCGCTTGACGGAGCAGGGCGCTTCTGCCCGCTCAACCGCCCGTTTTCTCTCCTGCTGTCGCGGCTTCTACGCCCATTGGCTGCGGGAAAACCGGATTGCCACTGACCCCACGGCCTTAATCGAAAGTCCGCGCCAGGGGCGTCCGCTGCCCAAATCCCTGTCCGAAGCGGACGTTGAAGCACTGCTGGCGGCTCCGGAGCTGGAGGAGGCTATTGGCTTGCGGGATCGCACCATGTTTGAGGTGCTCTATGCCTGTGGTTTGCGCGTCAGTGAGCTGGTGGGGTTGACCCTGTCCGATGTCAACCTGCGCCAGGGGGTAGTGCGGGTGGTGGGCAAGGGCGGCAAGGAGCGGCTGATCCCGCTGGGGGACGAAGCGGTCAGCTGGTTACTGCGCTACGCCCGTGAGGCGCGTCCGCAACTGCTGAAGCAGAGCCACGACATCCTCTTTCCCAGTGGTCGAGGGCAGCCCATGACCCGGCAGACCTTCTGGTACCGCATCAAGCACTGGGCCATGGTGGCAGGTATCGAAAAGCCCCTGTCGCCCCACACGCTGCGTCACGCGTTTGCCACACACCTGATCAACCATGGGGCAGACCTGCGAGTGGTGCAGCTGTTGCTGGGTCACAGTGACCTTTCCACCACCCAGATCTACACCCACGTGGCCATTGAGCGTATGAAGTCACTGCATGGTGAGCATCACCCCCGGGGATAAGCCGGGGAACCCTTGGCGCGTCGTACCCTCTAACGGGTCTGTGATACAGTTGAGCCCTTTGAAAAACCCATCTGGTCTGAAGTGAGAGTTTATGTACAACAATCTGGTGAAATCCTGCCGCACACTGCTGCTCGTTGCAGGGTTGCTGTTCCCGCTTTCCGTTCTCGCGATCGGTGAGCCGGCGCCGGCTGATGAGGCCGCTGCCATTCTGAAAAAACTGCAGGCCGCGCGCCCCGACTTCACCTATGGCGAGGTGAAGCAGAGTCTGGTGCCAGGCCTGTATCAGGTGCAGGTGGAGCGCGGGCCACTGATGTACGTGGTGCCCAATGGCGATATGGTTCTGATTGGCGATGTGTTTGGTGTGACCGAGGATGGTTACGTCAACCTGGTGGATGTGGCGCTGGCGCCGCTGCGCAAAGAGCGCCTGGCCCAGGTGAAGGATGAGGACACCATCGTCTTCCCGGCTAAGGGTGACACCAAGGCGGTAATCAATGTCTTCACCGATGTGGATTGTCCCTACTGCCGCCGCCTGCACCAGCACGTTGAGGAGATCAATGCCCGTGGTATCGAGGTGCGCTACCTGGCCTATCCCCTGGGCGGCCCCGGCTCACCCAACCACGTCAAGCTGGCCCAGGCCTTCTGCGCCAAGGATCGTGCGGCAACCCTGACACGCCTCAAGAATGGTGAGGAGGTGGATACCGAATTCTGTCAGGACAACCCCGTACTGCAGCATTACAAGCTGGCTGGCGAGCTGGAAATCAGTGCGACGCCCACGGTCATTATGCCGGACGGTAGCCGCTTCAACCTGATGCCCACCGCCGACAACCTGGCGGCCAAGCTGGGCCTCTGATCCCCCTTTCAGCCGGGGGACCCTGTGCTTCCGGCTTGCGGATTCTACCGCAGCTCCCAACCTCTGTAGCCCTGCAGAGGGGCCTTCCCGTATAATACGCGGCCCTGTCAATTGACAGGGTCGGGGGCGCTCAGTAATGTGGCCCCCTTTGCCCGGTAGCAGGTTCCGCAGGTTAGCAGATGTTAACCTTGTAGCGGCTGTGCCGGCTGTAATGCATTCGTTTCACAGGGGAATTCACTTGAATCCGGTAAGAGTAGGCATTTGTGGTTTGGGTACCGTCGGTAGCGGTACGGTAAATGTACTGACACGCAATGCGCAGGAGATCAGCGCCAGAGCCGGAACCGGGATCATTATTGAGCAGATCGGTGCCCGTCGTGACAACCCCGCCTGTGATACCTCGGGTTTCAATGTCACCCGCGACATTTTCGAGGTGGTGCGTAATCCCAACGTGGATGTGGTGGTGGAGCTGATTGGCGGCACCACTGTCGCCAAAGAGCTGGTGGAAGAGGCTCTGGCCAATGGCAAGCACGTGGTTACCGCCAATAAAGCGCTGATTGCCCACTACGGCAACGAGCTGTTTGCCCGCGCCAAAGAGGCCGGTGTCACCATCGCTTTCGAAGCCGCTGTGGCCGGCGGTATCCCTATCATCAAGGCCCTGCGTGAAGGGCTGGCAGCCAACAAGATCAAGTGGCTGGCGGGCATCATCAACGGTACCGGTAACTTTATCCTCACCGAGATGCGCGACAAGGGTCGCGATTTCGATGACGTCCTGAAAGAGGCCCAGGCACTGGGCTATGCCGAAGCCGATCCCACCTTTGATGTGGAGGGTATCGACGCCGCCCACAAACTGGTGATCCTCGCTTCGCTGGCCTTCGGTATGCCGCTGCAGTTTGACAAGGTGTTCACCGAGGGCATCAGCCGCATTGAGCCGGTGGATGTGGCCTACGCCGGCGAGCTGGGCTACCGCATCAAGCACCTGGGTATCGCTCGTCGCACCAATGGTGGTGTGGAGCTGCGGGTGCACCCGACCCTGATTCCGGAAAAGCGCCTGCTGGCCAATGTTGACGGTGTTATGAACGCCGTGGTGGTCAAGGGTGATGCCGTCGGGCCGACCCTCTATTACGGCCCCGGCGCCGGTGCCGAGCCTACCGCCTCTGCGGTGGTAGCGGATATTGTGGATATCGCCCGCGAACTGGGAACTGGTCAGACTGTGTGTGTGCCACCGCTGGGCTTCAACGAAGCGCAGGAGTGGCCGGTGCTGCCGATGGAAGAGGTGGAGACTGCCTACTACCTGCGTATCTCGGCGCTGGATCAACCTGGCGTGCTCTCCAAAATCGCCCAGATTCTCAGCGACGCCGGTATCAGTATCGAAGCGCTGATTCAGAAGGAGGCGCCGGAAGAGCAGGTTCATGTGCCCATGATTCTGCTGACCAACCGCACTATCGAGAAAAAGGTGATGAACGCTGTGACGGCGATTGAATCACTGGGTTATGTGCTGGGTGAAGTGGTTCATATCCGTGTGGAAACCCTGAGCTGAGTTGATTGCTGACCTGAACCCGGATTCAGGTTGGGACAGAGGCGTTAGTAAACAGGGCGCCGGCAAGAGAGGAAGAGATTAACGTGAAATATATCAGCACCCGTGGCGATGCACCGTCACTGTCCTTTGAAGATGTGGTCCTCACCGGCCTGGCGCCGGATGGTGGCCTGTATGTACCGGAGACGCTGCCCAAATTCAGCCAGGAAGAGATCGCTTCCTGGGCGGGCCTGAGCTATCAGGAGCTGGCGTTCAAGGTGATTGCCCCGTTCGTCGCCGGCGAAATCCCCGACGCCGACCTGCAGGGCCTGATTGACAAGTCCTATGCCACCTTCCGTCACGACGCCATTGCGCCGCTGGTGCAGACCGGTCACAACGAGTGGATCCTTGAGCTGTTCCAGGGACCGACGCTGGCGTTCAAGGATTTTGCCTTGCAGTTCCTCGGCAACCTGCTGGACTACATCCTCAAGAAGCGTGACCAGAAAGTGGTGGTTATGGGTGCAACCTCCGGTGATACCGGTTCTGCGGCCATCGAGGGTTGTCGTCACTGCGACAACATCGACATCTTTATCCTGCACCCGTACCAGCGCGTCTCCGACGTACAGCGTCGCCAGATGACCACCGTGCTGGAAAAGAATGTGCACAATATCGCCCTCAAGGGTAACTTCGACGATTGCCAGAACATGGTGAAAGCCAGCTTCGGAGACCAGTCCTTCCTGCCGGAAGGACGTCAGCTGGTGGCAGTGAACTCCATCAACTGGGCGCGGATCATGGCGCAGATCGTCTACTACTTCTACGCGGCACTGGCGCTGGGTGGTCCGGCTCGTCCGATCTCCTTCTCCGTACCTACCGGTAATTTTGGCGATATCTTTGCCGGCTACCTGGCCAGGCAGATGGGCCTCCCCATCGACCAGCTGGTGATTGCCACCAACGCCAACGACATCCTGCACCGCTGCATCAGCGAGAACGATCACTCGAAGAAAGAGCTGATCCACTCCCTGTCGCCCAGCATGGATATCATGGTCTCCAGCAACTTCGAGCGCCTGCTGTTTGATCTGTACGGTCGCAACGGTGGCTCTATCAAGCAGTTGATGGAAGAGTTCAAGTCCGGTGCCATGCACCTGAGTGAAGAGGCGCTGGTTAAGGCACGCGAGCTGTTCTCCTCTTATCGTCTGGACGACGAGGAGATGATCCAGGTGATCTCCGATGTGTTCGAACACACCGAATACCTGCTGGACCCACACACCGCTATCGGTGTGCAGGCCGCGCGCAAACGTCGCCGCCGCCAGGATATCCCTATGGTATGCCTCGCTACCGCCCATCCGGCCAAGTTCCCGGAAGCGGTGCGCAAGGCGGGCCAGACCGAAGATCCGGCGCTGCCCCATCACATGGCTGACCTGTTTGATCGCGAAGAGCGTTATGAAGTTCTGGATAACGATCTGGCGGTGGTGCAGAAGCATATGCAAGGCAATATCAGAGCCTAAACCAGGCGACTGACGCGATGAATTAAAAACCCGTCACCAAGACGGGTTTTTTTATGGTTTGTCTCACCAAAAAACGGTTCCTGTGGTGCGGACCCGTGGGCCCCTGCGTAGCGCCGAGCACCGCAGTGCTGGAGGGGGAAGCCGGCCAAGGACGGCCGGCTTAGCCTTGCCGGGCCAGGACGGCCCGTCAAGGCGACCCCGGAAGCGCGAGGAGCACAGGGGGCCGGGAAGCGCTTTTGGCTTTCCGGCGCGGAGGTGGGGCTGGCCTTTCTTTTGGTTACTTTTCTTTGGCCACGCAAAGAAAAGTGACTCGCCCGGCTGGGCGAAACAAAGGGTTCAAATTCACTCAAAAAACAGATTTTATATCCCGATGCTTGCCGGATTGCTCAGGTAGCCGATGGTGATTTGGGGAGCCTAAAGTGAGCTTCAGCCCCGGATTTTCCTAAATTTACACTCGCCGCGCTGTGTCGCCGCCGCTTTGCCGGTACCATACAGCCATACTTGTTACCCCGACCTGAAGACACGCCTGAGCCGATGAATCCCGCTATTGTTCGCCGTACCACGCCCGCTAACGACATTGCCTGGCCCGACGCCTTGCCAGCCCGCTTGCGCGGGGTCTACGCAAGTCGCGGAGTGACGGATCCACAGCAGCTGGAGCGCACCCTGCAATACCTGCAGGCGCCGCAGCAGATGAAGGGCATTGATGAGGCGGTGGCTCTGCTGGTGGAGGCCCTGCAGGCACAGCAGCGCATCCTGGTGGTGGGCGACTTCGACGCCGACGGGGCCACCAGCAGCGCGCTGGCGGTGCTCGCGCTGCGGGATATGGGGGCGAAAGAGGTCAACTACCTGGTGCCTAACCGCTTCGAGTTCGGTTACGGGCTGACCCCGGAAATCGTGGCGGTGGCGAAGGGCTACCTGCCGGACCTGATCATTACCGTGGATAACGGCATCTCTTCCCTCGACGGTGTGGCTGCGGCCAACGCCGCCGGTATTCGTGTGCTGGTAACCGATCACCACCTGCCTGGAGCCGAGCTGCCGGATGCCGCCGCCATTGTGAATCCCAATCAGCCGAATTGTCCGTTCCCCAGTAAAAACCTGGCAGGGGTAGGGGTGATCTTCTACCTCATGAGCGCCTTGCGCGCGGCATTGCGAGCCGGCAACTGGTTTGCGCTGCAGGGCATTGCCGAGCCCAACATGGGCAACTACCTGGATCTGGTAGCGCTGGGTACGGTGGCGGACGTGGTGCCGCTGGATGCCAATAACCGCATCCTCGTGCATCAGGGGCTGCAGCGTATCCGTGCCGGCCGCGCCCGTCCCGGTATCCTTGCACTGCTGCAGGTGTCGGGACGCTCCCAGCAGCGGCTGGTGGCGTCGGACCTGGGCTTTACCGTAGGCCCGCGACTGAACGCGGCAGGGCGGCTGGACGATATGTCCCTCGGCATTGAGTGCCTGTTGTGCGACAGCCCCGACCTGGCGCGGGAGATGGCGGTGGAGTTGGATGAACTCAACCGTGACCGCCGGGCTATCGAAGCCAATATGCAGCAGGAGGCCATGGCCACACTGTCGCAGGTGACGCTGTCCGAGAGCGAGGATATGCCCTGGGGCATCTGCCTGTTTGACCCGGGCTGGCATCAGGGGGTGATCGGCATTCTGGCGTCGCGTATCAAGGAGCGCTTCCATCGCCCGGTGATCGCCTTTGCCGACGCCGGTAACGGTGAGATCAAGGGCTCGGCCCGCTCCATTCCCGGACTGCACATTCGCGATGCTCTGGACGAGGTGGCCGCCAGCCATCCGGGGTTGTTGAGCAAGTTCGGTGGCCATGCCATGGCGGCGGGCCTTAGCCTGCCCGCCGATAAGCTTGACGCTTTCCGACAGGCGTTTGATGAGGTGGTGCGTCGCAGTTTGAGCGACGACGACCTGCACGCCGTGATTCTCTCGGACGGTGAGCTGGACCACACTGACTTCACCCTGGAGCTGGCGCACTGCCTGCGGGAAGCGGGCCCCTGGGGGCAGCAATTCCCGGAGCCGCTGTTTGACGGTGAGTTCTACCTGGTTCAGCAGCGCATCGTTGGTGAAAAACATCTCAAACTGGTGGTGGCGACAGACGCCGCCCGCAGCCAGTTGCTCGATGCTATCGCCTTCAATGTGGACCTGGAGCAGTGGCCCAATAACGCCGTGCAGCGGGTAAGGCTGGCCTACCGCCTGGACGTCAACGAATTCCGCGGCCGCCAGTCGCTGCAGCTGATGGTGGAGTACCTCGAAGCCTTAATTTGAAAGCCCCCGTAGGAGCCCGGTCCCCCGGGCGATCTTTTACAGTCTCGGAGCCTGATTAGAAGTGAATTTCCTCCGAGCCCCGGGCCGGGTGTCATGCAATGATTGCCCGGAGGATAAGGTGAATTCCAGTACCGCTGGAAGAGGGGGTGGTCTGGGCCACCGGGCTCCTGCGAGAGTGGCGCACGATTCTCAAAATAACAATTCAAACTCAATCAACAGTGATACATCAATATGTCTGCAACACCTGAAGCTACCCGAACACCTGAACTGCTGCACGAATCCCGCCTCACGCCCAAACAGTACCTGATACTGATACTGGGCATGTTGGCCAGCATGATTGAGGGATTTGATATTGTGGTCATCTCTTACACGGCCCCGGCCATCAGCGCCGACTGGGGTGTTCCTGCGGCCGAGATGGGGCTGGTGTTCAGTTCCGGTGTACTGGGCATGACGCTTGGTGCCATGTTCCTCTCCTGGCTGGCGGATCGTTACGGGCGCCGCATTATGGTGAGCCTGACACTGTTGATCTCCGGGCTTGCCACCTGTGCGGTGGTGTTTGCCAGCAACGCGGTGGAGCTGGTGGTACTGCGTGCGGTCGCCGGGCTGGCGCTGGGGGTACTGGTGGCCTCACTGGCGCCGTTGATTGGTGAGTTCAGCCCGCTCCGTCACCGCATCCTGATAGTCTCGATTCTGGTGGCTGCGGCGTCGGCCGGCGCCATGCTGGGCGGCCTGCTGACGGCGGCGTATATCCGTACCATCGGCTGGCAGGGGATCTTCCTCTATGCGGGCCTGATTACCGTGGTGTTGGGGGTGTTGATCCAGTGGCTGGTGCCGGAGTCCATCGCGTTTGTCATGAAGCGTGACCCGCAGCGGGCACTGGCAAAAGTGAATCGCACCCTGCAGTACATCGGTCAGCGTACCGTGGCCGAACTGCCGGCGTTAAGTGTGGCGGCCAGCCAGGAGTCCGCCTCGGTCAAATCCCTGTTGGTGCCTCGCCGTCGTTTTCCCACACTGCTTACCTGGAGCGCTTTCTTTACCGGTTTTGTGGTGGTCTACTTCATCAGCAGCTGGATGCCGCAGGTGCTCAGCAGCGCCGGCCTGTCGCAGGAGAAGGCGATCCAGGGGACGACGGCAATTCCCTTTGGCTCCCTGTTTGGCACCATGCTGATCGGCTGGATGACCCGTTGGCTCGGGCTCAACCACCTGGTGGCAATCAATTTTGCCCTTGGTACGCTCTGCATTTTTGCCATGGCGGTGCTGGTCAATGATATTGGTACTCTGCCGTTTGAGCTGGTGTGGAGCATGCTGTTTATCATTGGTATTACCCTGATGGGTGCTTTCTCCAACCTCTACAATGTGGTGCTGGTGATCTACCCGGCACAGATCCGCAGTACCGGCCTGGGCTGGGCCGCGGGCCTTGGCCGTGCCGGGGCGGTGATCAGTCCGGTGCTGGCGGGACTGCTGATCGGGCTGGAGGTCTCCATGCCCATGCTGTTTGTCTGCTTTGCCCTGCCGGCGCTGGCAGCGGCGCTGTGTGTGCTGGCGACGCCGATGCGTGAGCTGGGTTGATCACAGGAGTGAGTGCCAAGGTGAATGAAAAGATCGCCCGGGTCACCGGGCTCCTAAGCCGGTCCTGAACCAAGATGTAGGAGCCCGGTCCCCCGGGCGATCTTTTGGCTCCCGCAGCTGTGAGGCGCGAGCGCGGCGTTCTCTAATCCTTAAATCAGCTCCAGCCACTGTTCCACATAGGGCCAGATATTCTCCAGCAGCCTGGGCTGTGCCGGGGCGGTGGGGTGAATACCGTCGGCCTGGTTGAGGTCCGGATCCCCGGCGACGCCGTCGAGGAAAAAGGGTACCAGAGGGACATCCAGTTCATCCGCCAGTTCGGTATAGGTCTGCTGGAACTGATTGCTGTAGCGCGGGCCGTAGTTGGGTGGTATCTGCATGCCCAGCAGCAGCACCTCGGCACCGGCATCGCGGCTTAATTCGATGGCGCGGCGCAGGTTGTTGCGCATCTCCCGCAGGGGGTAACCCCGCAATCCATCGTTGGCACCCAGTTCCAGTACCACCAGCTGTGGCTGCGCTTGCTGTAACAGTTTGGGTAGTCGCGCCAGGCCACCTGCAGTAGTCTCGCCGCTGATGCTGCCATTGGTCACTGTCGCCTCCGGCCAGTCGTCCTGCAGGCGCCCGTTCAACAGGGCTACCCAGCCCTTGTTGGCGTCCATGCCATAGGCGGCGCTGAGGCTGTCGCCCATCACCAGCAGGCGCGGCTCTGCCAGCGCTGGCAGAGCCGACAGCAACAAGCCGGCCAGCAGCAGAGGGAAAAAAAGAGTGTGATCTTTTCGGTGCAGCAGTGTCGTAATCAGAGTCATATCTTTTTTCTGTTGGTGGATCTGTGAAAGGTCATGTTGCCGTGTCGTGTGGAGCGGGTAAAGTTCTGTGAACACCTTGCCCCGGCGTTGCCGCCTTGGTCACAATCCTCGGACACTAACCAGCGAGTGAAATTCAGCAATGCTCTCCGTCACCAATGTCGGCAAACGGGTCACGACCTCGGCCGGCGAACTGGAAATCCTCAAAGCCGTCTCCTTCTCCCTGCAAGCGGGGACCAGTCTGGCCATCACCGGCGCCTCCGGGTCGGGCAAGTCGACCCTGCTGGGAATACTGGCCGGACTGGATGTGCCTTCCTCGGGCGACGTGCAGCTGGCGGGCCAGTCCCTCACCCAGCTGGATGAAGAGGGCAGGGCAGCGCTCAGGGCCGGTCATGTCGGCTTTGTGTTCCAGTCATTCCAGCTGTTGCCGGGGCTGACCGCGCTGGAGAATGTGATGTTGCCGCTGGAGCTGCATGGCGTCGACGATGCCCGCGCCAAGGCAGAGACCTTCCTGCAGCGTGTCGGTTTGCAGCAGCGCCTGCAGCACTACCCGCAACAGCTCTCCGGTGGTGAGCAACAGCGTGTGGCCATTGCCCGGGCCTTTGCCTCGGAACCGGATATCCTGTTTGCCGATGAGCCCACCGGCAACCTCGATTCCACCACCGGTGCCCACATTATTGATTTGCTGTTTGCCCTCAACCGCGAACAGGGCACTACGCTGGTGTTGGTTACGCACGAACAGCGGCTGGCAGATCTCTGCCAACAGCATCTGGTAATGGAGGGTGGGGAGGTCGTGCACTTTAACGGCCAGCAAACGGCAGGAGCGCTGAGCACGTGAAGCGCCTGACTCTCTCCTGGCGCCTGTTGTGGCGCAACTGGCGCGCCGGCGAGATGAAAATCCTGGCGGTGGCGCTGTTGCTGGCGGTCACCGTGGTGGCGGGCATCTCCATCTTTACCGACCGATTGCAGAGTGCCATTACCCGTGAAAGCCACAGTTTTCTGGCGGCCGACCGGGTGATCAATTCCAGTCAACCGATTGCTCCCGAGTGGCGCTCACTGGCGGATCAATACCGGTTGCAGTACGCCTACACCACCCAGTTTGCCTCTATGGTCTTTGCCGGCGATGCCATGCAGCTGGCGGCAGTGAAAGCGGTCACCGACGGCTATCCATTGCGTGGCAAGCTGCGCATCTCCACCCAGCCGTTCACCACGGATACGCAACAGATCAGCGTCGCTACCGGCATCCCTGCCGCCGGGGAAGCCTGGGTGGACGCCCGCCTGTTACCGCTGTTGGGTATTTCCCTAGGTGCCACCGTGGAGGTGGGTGAGCAGCCCTTGCGGATCACCCGGGTAATTGTGGAAGAGCCGGATGGTGGCAACAGTTTCTCGCCCATGGGGCCGCGGCTGCTGATGAATGCAGCTGACCTGCAGGCCACCGGGGTGATTCAGCCCGGCAGCCGTATCAGTTACAACTGGTTGCTGGCCGCAGACGATCCACAGCAGCTGCAAGGGTTCCTGCAACAGATAACTCCTGAGCTGAGTGTGCACGAGCGTATTCGCGATGTGGCCTCGTCACAGCGCCGACTCGCCAATGCATTGGGCACCGCCAGAAAATTCCTCTCCCTGTCGGCCATGATCAGTGTACTGCTGGCCGGTGTTGCCATTGCCATTGCGGCGCGCCGCTTTGCCAGCCGTCATGTGGAACAGGTGGCGCTGCTGAAAAGCCTGGGTGCCGGTGCCGGGCAGATTCGTGGCCTCTACGGGGCACAGCTGCTGTGGTTGGGGGTGATCACCTCGCTACTGGGGCTGGTGCTGGGTTACGGTTTGCAGGCCATGATCGTGCGTCTGGTGGGAGACCTGTTGCCCGTGACCCTGCTGGATCCCGGTTGGCTGGCGCTGGTACCACCGGCGCTCACGGGGTTGGTGTGCCTGCTTTGCTTCGCAGCGCCACCTTTGTGGCACCTGCCCACGGTACCGCCCATGAAAATCCTGCGCCGGGAGCTGCCGGTCAGCGCAGTGCGGCAATACTGGCAGGTATTGATCGGATTGCTGGCGCTGTTACTGCTGGTGGCGGTATTCAGCCGCGACTGGGTGCTGACCCTCAGCCTCAGCACTGGCCTGGTGGTGTTGGTGGCGCTGGGCCTGCTGCTGGCGCAGCTGCTGCTCAGTTGGGTGCAGCGGTATGGCAACAAGTCGGGAAATCGCTGGCGCCTGGCGCTGGCGAGCCTGCAGCGCAACCGCCAGCAGACCCTGATACAAACTGTGGTGTTCGCGCTGGCGGTAAGTTTGCTGCTCAGCCTCACGGGGCTGCGCACATCGCTGCTGCAAGACTGGCAGCTGCAGCTGCCGCCGGAGACTCCCAACCATTTCCTGCTCAACGTTGCACCCCATCAGCTGAATAGCGTGCAGCAGCTGATGAGTGATAGCCAGCTAACCACCGAGCAGTTTTTCCCCATGGTGCGGGGGCGGCTGACGCACATCAATGGAACCGAGCCTGGCGAAGAGCAGCGCGAGCGTACGGAAACCTTGCGCCGTGAACTCAACCTCAGCTGGACCGACCACCTCAACAGTGACAATAAAGTGATCGCCGGTCAGTGGTGGGACAGTTGGCCGGCGGCGGGGCGTGTAGGTGTGTCGGTGGAGCAGGAGGCGGCCCGGCAAATCGGTTTGCAGGTCGGTGACCAGCTGCGTTTCAGTATTGGCGGGCTGACACTGGATGCAACCGTCGCCAGCATTCGCAGCCTCAAGTGGGACTCCATGAATCCCAACTTCTATTTTCTCTTTTCACCGCAGGCCCTGGATGAATTTGCGCCGGCCTATATGACTAGCTTCTATATCCCGCCGCAGCAAAAAGCCTTCATCAATACCCTGTTGCGTTTCGATCCCACCCTGGTGGTGATTGAAATGGATCGGATGCTGGCGCAGATACAGGCTATCGTCAATCAGGTCAGTCGCGGTGTGGAGTTGATGCTGCTGGCGGTCCTGGCGGCGGGTTTCCTGGTGATGTGGGCGGCGGTCACCTCCAGCTTCGGCGAACGCCAGCAGGAAGCGGCATTGCTGCGTGCGCTGGGCAGCTCAAGAAAGCAATTACTGGGCAGCTTGTGGCTGGAATTCAGCCTGCTGGGATTGATGTCAGGCATCATGGCGGTGGCGGCATCGGAAGTGCTGCTGCTGGCGATGCAGCGCTGGGTGCTGGAGATCCCGGTGCGCTGGCATCCGGGCCTCTGGTTGTGGGGTGTCAGTGCCTCAGTCCTGTTGATCGGGGCGATGGGGGTGTTTGCCTGCCGTCGTACCATTACCACGCCACCGGCGGTGATTCTGCGGGAACTGACTTGAGTCGCAGCGCTTTATACTCCGGGGCGCGCCTGCAGGAAATGTTTCAGCGTCTGCTGGTCACCATCGACGATGGCCTGCGCGGTATTGGCCAGCCACAGTGACACGCTGCTGCGTTTGGGGTGGCTGTCCTGCAGGATAATGTGGCGATTAAAAATCACAAAGGCGGTGCTGAGCATCAGGATCGCCGTAGCCCGTGCCCGTGCCCGGGGTGCTCCCAGCCATTTGGCCATGGGCTCGATTAACTGTGTACGGGCAAACTCCGCGGCGATGGTGGCGGCTTCCTGATCACCGATGGAAAGCGTGATCATCGCCGGGATGGTGATGGGGCGCTGCTTGTCCAGGATCTCCTGCACCAGCAGCTTGCCGAACTCTGCCTTGTTGCCGTCGGTAATAAAATCCAGCTCCACTGCATTTTCCAGCGCCGCCCTGAACAGCCCGGCTTTGGTACCGAAATATCGCACTGGCAGCGCGGAAGAGACATCCGCCAGGCTGGCAATATCCCTCAACCCTGTCCTCGCATAACCCTGCTGCGCAAAAACCTGTTGTGCGGCGGCGATAATCTTCTGTCGGGTCTCTACGGGGTTGCGGCGTTTGATCGGTACATCTGGCATCACATGAATACTTGACAGTGGCTTGCAAGAGCCACTAATTTAGCAGTCATCCTGCTAAGTAATCAACTGCTTAATTAGGCCCCGATAGCCCCAAACCCAATAAACATAACAGGGGGAATGACCATGGCCGACCCGCACCAGGCCAATACGGATGCCATGCTCCGTGAACTGATTGATCGACAGCGTATCCGCGATTGCCTGCTGTGTTACACCCGTGGACTGGACCGGCTGGATCGCGAGCTGTTGCTGTCCGGTTTTCACGCCGATGCCCGTATCCAGACCGGCAGTTTCAGCGGCGACCCCGGCAGTTTTGCCGATTGGGTGATGGGCCATCACCGCGACCATCAGTTGCAGACACAACACATAATGACCAACCACTACTGTGAACTGAATGGCGATGAGGCGCACACCGAAACCTACGTCGCCTATTACGGCACCAACCCCGGACAGCAGGATGAGTTTGCCGTGGGCCGCTACCTCGATCGCCTGCAACGTTATGCGTCAGGGTGGCTGATCACCGATCGGGTCTGTACCACCGAAGGCACCACCAATTTTGACAAGAACGGTTTGCTGGAGCGCATAACCCTGGCGCCGGAGTCGCTGGCGGTACCAGCCCGGGACAAGTCGGACCCGACCTACCGGCGCCCCTTGCGCATTCCCCGCTAACCCACTGCACACAGGAGAGTCCAATGCAGGATCTGAAAGGAAAAACGGCACTGGTCAGCGGCGGAGGTCGGGGCATAGGCCGGGCCATTGTCGAGAAGCTGGCGACGGACGGCGCCATTGTTGCCATTAACTACGCCGGTAATAAAGCTGCCGCCGAAGCTGCCTTAAAAGCGGTCGAAGAGGCCGGCGGTGCAGGTTTTCTGGTGCAGGCGAAGATTGGTGAGGAGGGTGCCATCGAGCATCTGGTCGAGACCGTCATCACGGAATTTGAACGTCGTACCGGTCGTACGCAGCTGGATATCCTCGTGAACAACATCGGCGGCGGCGAACACGCCACCATTGCCACCGAAACCGAAGCCCATTTCGATTGGGTCATGTCCAACAATGTCCGCGGGCCATTTTTTCTCACCCAGGCGCTGTTGCCCTACCTGGCAGACGGGGGACGTATTGTGAATATATCTTCGGCGGCATCCCGTCTCGCCGGCGTCACCTTTATCTCCTACAGCATGGCCAAGGCCGCGGTGGAGATGTTTACCCGCGTGCTGGCCAAGGACCTGGGCAAGCGCGGTATCACCGTCAACTCGGTGGCGCCTGGCTACTGTACCGGGGAGACCAACCAGGAGGTGGAGGGGAATCCGGAGCTGGCCCGCCAGATAGAACAGAACACCTTGCTCGGTCGCTTTGGTCATCCCACCGATATTGCCGATATTGTGCACGCCCTGATCGCGCCCCCGGGGCGCTGGCTCACCGGGCAGAATATCGAAGCCAGCGGCGGGTTCAACTTCTGATGAGCGAAGAAATCCAGCCCATGCAGGCCTGGGTGTTTCACGGGGTAGGGGTGCCGCTGGAAGCGGTAGCACGCGAGCTGCCGCAACCGGCTGCGGGAGAGGTGCTGATCGAAGTGCACGGTTCCGGCCTCTGTCACAGTGATGTGGGGCGCATGGATGGCACTCTGACACCCTATATGCCCAAGCAGCCCCCCATTGTTCTCGGTCATGAGATCGCCGGGGTGATCATTGCTACCGGTGACCTTGTGGGGGAGTTCGCGGTGGGCGACCGGGTAGTGGCTTCCGGCACCCAGGCCTATTGCCCGGGACGTGACGCCGACGGGGGTTATGCAACCCACTGCCTGTTGCCCGTCCATTGCCTGCTGCCATTGCCGGACGCGGTCAGCTTTGTGCAGGGGGCCGCAGCTACCGATGCCGGTCAAACCTCCCATCACGCCGTGATGGTGGCAGGTGAACTGCAGCCGGGTATGCGCGTGGGTATCGTTGGTCTGGGCGGGCTGGGTATGACCGGCGCCCGCATCGCGGTATTGGCCGGCGCCGAAGTACATGCGGCGGAGCCACGACAAGAGGCGTGGGCCGCGGCCAGAGCGCAGGGCGTTACCTCAGTGGTAACGGATGTGAACGAGCTGGCGTCCCTGGCGCTGGACCTGATTGTGGATTTCGCCGGCTTCGGTGACACCACAGCCGGTGCGATAACCGCGGTAAGGCCCGGCGGTCGGGTGGTGCTGGTGGGACTGGGGCGCACTGAAGCGGTGATACCCACCATGCCGTTGATCGCCAAATCGGTGACCCTGCGCGGCTCGGGTGGTGGCCAGCCATCGGATACCGCGGCGGTACTGGACTATATGTCCAGGGGGCAGTTGACCATCGAAGCGTCCGTCATCGGTTTTACCGGGATACCCGACGGACTGGAGCGATTGCAACGCGGTGGTGTAGTCGGACGGATTGTGGCTAAACCTCATGGATAAGCTTCATGGACAGGCAGCAGGAGGTTGTTATGGCCAGGCTTGAGGGCAAGGTGGCGATCATCACCGGCGGCACCGGTGGACTGGGGCAGGCCGCGGTGGAGTTGTTTGTGGCCGAAGGTGCCCGGGTTGTGATCGCCGACCTGGATGAAGAGCGTGGCAGCGCGCTGGTGCAGCGGCTGGGTGACAGGGTTGTTTTTCGTCGCGCTGATGTCTCCCGCGAAGAGGAGGTGCAGGGGCTGATTGATACCGCGGTGCAGCAGTTTGGTGGCTTGCACATTATGTTTAACAACGCCGCCATCTCCTGTGCTTTTCACCTGCAACTGCAGGATGACGATTTTGCCGATTTCCAGCGGGTCATGAATGTGAATCTGCTGGGCGTTATCCTGGGAACCCAGCTGGCGGCGCGCCATATGATGCACAACGGCGGCGGCTCGATTATCAACACCAGTGCCACCAGCGGTATTGAGGCGGGCTATGGTGTGGCTACCTACCGGATTACCAAGGCCGGCGTAAACCATTTCAGTAAATCGGCGGCCATCGATTACGGCGCACACAATATTCGTGTGAACTGCATTGCGCCGGGTAATATCAGCACAGAGATGAACGCTTTCAACAGTGGGGATGCTGATACCGAACAGGCGCGGCAGTGGGCGCAGACACTGGAGAAGATCCGCATGGCGCCGCAGCCGCTAAAGCGTCATGGAACAGCGCGGGATGTAGCGGAAGCGGCGCTGTTTCTCGCCAGCGATGACTCGGCGTTTGTGACCGGTACTGTATTACCGGTGGATGGCGGTATTACCTGCGGACACGGGATTCAGTAACCGGTTGTTGCTGCAGGGGGAAGAAGGGCAGAGCAGCCTGCGGCTGCCCTGATGCACTATCAGCTCTGGCGAATGCCAGTGGCATCTGACTCCTTAAACACAGCGATGGCCTCTTCGGCTTTCATCATCACCAGCGGCAGCACCCGGTCGGTGGATTCCTGGTAGGTGGCGTAAAAGGGGTGGCAATCGATAAAGAAATTCCACACCTTTTCCCGCTCGGCGCCTTCCGGTTCACGCCAGCTGCCACGAAACGCCTGGGTGGCGATCTGGAACTCTACCTCATCGCTGTCGATCAGGTTCAGGTACCAGGCTGGGTGATGGTCGGCGCCGCCCTTGGAGGCGCAGATCACTACCTCACCGCCGATATCGGCGTAGCACAGGGGAGTGATAAAAATCTTGCCACTCTTGCGCCCCTTGTACTTGATCAGGCAGTGGGTGGCGAAGCTGCGGCCACCGACGGCGGTGATATCCATAATGTGTCCTTCAGCACCGCCGGAGCGCAGGTACTGCTCACGGTGTTCAAACACCCAGTCGCGGCGTTGGGCCGAGATGGCGGCGGATGATTCATCACTCATGGGATAATCCTCTCAGTGCTGCGCGTGTTCGCGCTAGTCGTGGTAACTCAGTTCTACGTGGGTCTGCTCGCCATTGGGCCCCATGGGGGAGTCGTACTCCAGTACCGAGCAGACCGGATTGGCGTGACTGGCAAACAGTTTTGCCTCATCCGCTTTGACGTGTTCAATACGGTCAGGCGACGCAATAATCTTCTGTGAGTTTTCAAAGTCCTCCCGGCTGTTCCACCAGATCTCCATGATGCAGTCAAATCCGGGGTCATGAACCTCGCCGGTGACCGGGTTCTTTTCCGGCTGCAGGTAGCGTCGTACATAGCGCACGGCGTTGGGGATGGAGGGTGAGCGGCCCTGTTTTTTGGAGAGCTGGGAGTGCTGGTTTTCATAGTAGTCCATGAACTCTTCCTGGCTCATGTCCGGGTGTTTCCTGAAAAAACAGATCTGTTTGAACATGGGGTGTCACCTGCATTCTTATCGTTATGTGGTTTTTGTCCCAGCCACCGGAGCGCTTTTGTCCGGTGAGTATGGCAGACAGTCTGCGGGGCTGATGCTATGCTGTCCAATGCAAAATTATAGTAAACCTATGTGAATTGATTATGGATCTGTCTGTTGGAAAACTGCAGCAACTGGTCACTGTGGCCCGGCTGGGCAGCTTCTCCGCGGCGGCACAGGTACTCAATATCAGTCAGCCGGCACTGAGTCGCAGTATCGCCGGACTGGAGCACCGCTACGGCTTCCAGATTTTCAGCCGGGTCGGGCACGGGGTGCAGCTGACCGCTGCGGGAACCCAGGTGATCGAACTCGCCAGGCCGCTGCTGCAGGATATGCAGGTGTTTGATAACAACCTGAAGCTGTTTGGTTCCGGCAAGGTGGGCTCACTGGCCATCGGTATGGCGCCACTGCTGGCGAGCGAGGTGCTGGCGGAGCTGGCCAGCGAATTCTTTAACAGCGCCTCCCGGGTGGATTTGCAGGTGACTACCCAGGCGGGATCGATCCTGATGGAGAAGCTCAAGCGCGACGAAATCGAGCTGGTCTTCTATCCCGCAGGCTATATGGGAGACGCCCCGGAGCTGGAGGTGGAAACACTGGGCTATATTGAGCCCGTGTGTGTGGTGCGCCGTGGCCATCCTCTGTTAGCGCAGGTGTTGGCTCAGGGTGAATTGACCCGGCAGGACCTGGCGGACTTCCCCTGGGCCAGTTCGGTGTTGCCGGAACAGCTGCGGGAAGCTATTCAGCCCTCCCAGTTCGTGTGCGATAACTACCATATCCTCAGGGAGACGGTGCTGAACAGTGACTTGATCTGTATCTGTACCCGCAACTTTGTCCGTCAGCAGCTGGCGGATGGCCTGTTGTGTGAGATCGCGGTGACCGGTCTGCCGCTGCCGCCAACCGCTATCTGTGCCGCTCGTTTGCCGGGGCGTATCAGTTCGCCTCTGGCCCTGGAGGCGGTGGGGAGTATACGCGCGCGCTTGCAGCGCCAGCTATAGTCATTGGCAAGGAGCAAACGATGAATGGCATCGATGAAATAAGGGTGGCGTATCAGCCAGTGCTTGATTTCTGGTTTACGGAATTGACCCCGCAGCAATGGTTCCGGGGTGGCGAGGAGCTCGACCGGCTGATGCAACAGCGCTTTACCCCGTTACTGCAGCAGGCAGAGCGTGGCGAGTTGGACAGCTGGGCGGCGGTACCACGGGGCTGTCTGGCGTTGATCCTGCTGCTGGATCAATTCACCCGCAATATTCACCGCGGCCAGCCGCAGGCCTTTGTCCAGGATCCCAAAGCCCAGCGGCTGGTGCTGGACGGGATTGCGCAGGGCTGGGACAAGTTGCTGAATATGGGGGAGCGACAATTCTTCTATATGCCACTGATGCACGCTGAAGATCGGGCACTGCAGAAACTGAGCCTGCAAAAGTTCAGGGAGCTGCGGGATTACGCTGACAATATCCTGCAGTTTGCCAAAGACCACGCCGCCATCGTCGATCAGTTTGGCCGCTACCCTCATCGCAACCGGGTGCTGGGGCGGGAGAACACCGGGCCGGAGCAGGAATTCCTGGCCAATGACGGCAATCGCTATGGTTAAGCCTCGGGGCTGGATGGCACGCGCGTGCGATAGCCAGTACAGCTCCCAGGGGAATGGAGTTCAAACCTGCATCAAACCACCACAGGGAGAGCAGACGTGCAGCCAGGGAATGTTCAGCCATTAAGGTGTAATAGTCGTCATCGCGCGTTCAGTCTGGCCCGCGCCTGCTTGTGGTTGTCGCTGGTATTACCTCTGCAGCTGTTTGCTTATTCGGAAGCGCTGCCGCGTTACGCGCTGATCATAGGCAACAGCAGTTACGACTTTGCGCCGCTGAAAAACCCTGCCAACGACGCCCGGGACATTGCCGATCAGTTGACCAGACTGGGTTACAAAACGACGCTGGCGCTGGATGTGGGGCCGGAGCAGTTCCGGCAAACCGTACAGGATTTCTACCAATCGATTCGCGAGGAGAACGCCGTCAGTGTTTTCTACTACGCCGGTCACGGGGTCCAGTTGCAGTCGATCAATTACCTGATTCCGGTGAACAGTCCCATTGAAAGCCCCGCGCAGTTGGCCAGCAACGGCTATCCGGTAACGGAGTTACTGGCAGCATTGCATGACTCCGTCAGTCACCAGAATATTGTGATTCTGGATGCCTGCCGCAACAACCCCTTCAAACGCAGCAAACGCAACGATTCGCAGGTGGTGGAACTGCAGCTGGAGCAGGGGCTGGCCCCGGTTGAAGCACCGCCAGGGACACTGATCGCCTATGCCACCGAGCCGGGCAATGTGGCGGAGGATGGGCGTGGGCGCAATGGCACCTATACCAAGGCGTTGTTGCGGCACATCGGAAAAGCGGAAACCGCCGAGGAGCTGTTCAAGAAGGTGCGCAAGGATGTGTTGCAGGCGACCCGCAACCGGCAGACGCCCTGGGAGCACTCCTCACTGCTGGAGACTTTCTACTTCGCCCCGCCCAAAAACGACAAGATTCCCAATCTGGTTAATTTCTAGGAGCGCCCGGCCCTTGTCCCGCCTGCCTGCAAGTGGATGGCTTACCGCTTCACTACCGCCATGGTGAGTCGGGAGATGCAGGTGAGGCGGTCTTCCTCATCCCGGATCCGGATCTCCCATACCTGTGAGGTCCTGCCCAGGTGCAGCGGAGTCGCCATGCCCGTTACCAGCCCCTGGCTGACACCGCGCAGGTGATTGGCGTTTACCTCCATACCCAGGCAGACAAAACGGCTGGAATCCACCACCATGTTGGCGGCAATGCTGCCAAGGGATTCCGCCAGCACTACATTGGCACCGCCGTGGATCCGGCCTGTGGGTTGAAAGGTGCGGGCATCGGCCGGCATGGTGCCCCGGATAAAATCCGGGCCGATTTCTATGATGCGGATATCGAGGTGTTCATCGATGGTTCCCATTTGGATAGTGCGGATCTGCTCCAGGTCGGGAGAGGCAAACCAGATAGGCGCTGTCATAGGGCTGCTCGCTGTAACGGTTGAAGTGCAGGTGTGACATGATACCTGCGGGCATCGGCGGCGTCTGCCCGGGCGGGCCTCAGAATACCCCCACCACACCCACCAGCAGCATGGTGGAGTCCTCGGTAATATTGTTGAACTGCTGACCCTCGAAGCGAATGTCCTGCTGGTAACGGTTGTACTTTACCTTGGTGCGGAACAGCAGGTTGCCGCGCAGGGGAATACTCCAGCCGAGGTTGACCGAGAAGCCATTGCTGTCGCCGCTGGTGCGGCCTTCGATATCATCGAACTCCTTGTCCTCTCCCGGATCGGCACCGTCGCCATCGGCGGTGAAGCGGTTGCTGGCGTCGAGGTCAGCATAGGCAACGGAGAAGTCCAGTTTGCCGGCGTTCTCAAAGGCGACGCCCATACCGAAGCCGGCAAACAGTCCCTCCTGCTTGTAGGATTCGTTGCTGCTGCCAACCCCGTCAAGACGGCTCTTTTTGTGCAGCTCCGTTTCACCGGATTTGTAGCCCACGAACAGGCTGAAGGTGCGGTTTAGCTGGTAGCCCAGGGTGATATCCAGGTCCTGGCGGCTGGCATCGCCGGTGTAGTCCTCTTCAGAAATGTCGGCGTCCTGCATCGAGCCGGAAACGTTGGCGGCGAGGTTAAAGCGACCGTAGGCGAGGCCTCCGGTGAGGTTGGCTACGGGAAAGACAATCTGCTGGTCCAGCTTGTACTCGAAGGAGAAGGTGCCGAGTCCCATTTCGCCGCCGCCAAAGGCGTGTAGTTGTGTGTCGCCGCTGGCCGGCAGGCTGATCAGGCCCAGCAGCAGACAGCTGCAGGCGGTGGTTAGTTGGTTGGCTTGCATGGGCATCGTCCTTGAGGCGGGATGGTTCATAGTGTGTGGCTATTTTTGCGCGGGTACGTCGTTGCGGGCAGGTTTGAGCGACAGCAGGGCGATACCGGTGGTTAGCAGGGAGAAGCTTAGGATAAACAGTCCGTTCAACATCAGCTGGTTGCTGCGAATCGATTTTTCGGTCCAGATCAGGCCCGGTTCGAACGCGTAATCCAGCAGCAATTCCATGGAGCTGCGGTCATCGCGGGGGATGCGCTGGCGCAGCTCGCTGCCGGTGGTGACACGCACACTTTGGCCGTCGGCGGTGGTCACCGGCAGTGATACCACCGAACCGAAGTAGAGCAGCAGGTAAAAGGCTAGGCAGGGGAGGCTTAACAACAGCGACAGGCTCGCCAACCAGCGCCGCAGGGAGGGGCCGATAGAGGAACCCCAGATCCACACCAGAAACAGGGCGATACAACAGAAAGGCACGGCGATCTTGACCGCAAGGCCTGCCGGGTCCGGTGGGTCTACCTCTCCTGCCCAGACCCCCAGCGGGCCCGCCACCACAGCCGCAGCGGCGGCTCCCCAGGCGACACCTACCTGCTCCAGCGCCGATTTGATATTCATGGGTGGCTCCTCAGCGCGGCTGTATCTGGTGCACGAACGGATCCTGCAGGATGGTGACCTTTTCCAGATAGACCTCATCACCGCTGGCGACCCGGAAACGGTAGTTGCCGATTTTTATTTTCGCGCCCGGGGTGTAGCTCATCCAGTCTTCACCGCCTTCCCGATAAATCCCCTCCGGTAGATAGTGCAGGCGCGAGGCGGATGAAGTCGATGATATCTGTGTGCTGCAAAAGAGGCTGGAAGGTACGCCGGAGGTAATCGCCTGCTGTGAGGATTGAATATCTTTGCCGGCCTCTACGGCGTAGCCGGCGGCCGACTCCCAGGAGCGACTGCCGGCGGCAAGCCAACCTTGTTCCAGCGCGCCAAGTGCATCGTCACGGTTCTGCATCATCACTGCCAGCATCTGCTGGTGCACCTCATCCCCGGCGTTGGGTCCGTTGCGCCACCTGTCCATTTCTGCGTCCAGTGACTGCAACTCCAGCGCCTGCTGGTAGAGCGCATGGCGTGCCGGCGTGCCATCATCTTCAATTACCAGCGGTGGTTGGCCGGGGCGACTGAGAGACACGGAGGGGTAGTCCGGTTCCGGTGGGGGTGCCGGTGTCGATGCACAGGCGCTGATAAAAATAGTAAGCAGGGCGAGGGATAGCCAACGCAACATGAGAGACTCCAATGTCAAAAATTCCTTGTGGGGCGGGCACTGCGGCTTGTGGTTATCCGCTAAGTGTAGACCCCCGTCGCCAGATATTGCATGAGATGTGGTGGAAAACAATGCTGCTGCGGTAGAGCAGTGTGCGTAGTGACACTTGTTTCATTTTATGGCGATGTGGATTCAACGGTGGTTACTTCCGTACCCCGGATTTACGTTGGCACTCCGTTAGTTATGTGGCTACGTGTGCCAGCGAGTGGATGGTTTCTGATCCAGATCAGGGAACTCTTATGGCAGGTGGCTAGGATGTGCCCCGCAGATAACAAGGTGGGAGGACAGCGATGATGCACTATAAAAAAATGGCCGGAACAGCGGCGGTGTTTGTCTTGTCAGACCAGCACGCCAACAAACCGGTGGAGCGGCAGGGGATGGTCTGGAGTGACCTGGAGCTGCATCTGAACACCTTGCCCGATCGGTTGACGCATAAGCCTCCCATGGCCACCAGCCTGGCGCTGGAAGGGCTGGAATCCTACGACCCTCCGCATCACGGAGACTTGCGGGAAGTGTCTGCGATGGATGCCCGTTTCGTCTATGTGGCGCCTATCAAGGGCTGGGTTGAGCTGGCCTCCTGACCGCACTGCAACCGGCACTCCGCAAGTACCGGTGTCAGAGTTTGGTCAGTCCAACAAAGCGGGAGAGGATCTCCTGAAACTCCTGCTGGCTAATGTCCACCAGTTCCAGCACCCGGCCATAGAGCATGATAGTGGGCACGTTGCGCCCACCCAGCTCTTTTTGTGTTTCCTGCAGACAGTAAAGAATCGCTCGTTCCTTGCGGTTAAGGCCGTCGCGAACATCGGGCAGGTTGTCGAACTGATGGTTATCCATAAAGCGAGTTTATCGCAGAAGCAAAGGATCGCCCACGAACAACGTGAATTGCAGTTGCGGTTTTATGGCAAGCGAGAGGGGACTTCGGCAGTGCGCCCCTACGGATCCGACTGTTCACGTAGGAGCGCACTCCGTGCGCGAGGGGTTGGGGTTAGAGGTTGGCCTCAGCGTACTCGGCCAGCAGTGAACGGGGCACGCCCTGCAGTTTGATGTTGCCGCCAAACTGGAAGTCCTTGAAGCGCTCCGTCAGGTAGGTGAGGCCCGAGCTGGTGGCGTTCAGGTAGGGAGTGTCGATCTGCGCCAGGTTGCCAAGGCAGATCACCTTGGAACCGTTGCCGGCGCGGGTGACGATAGTCTTGATCTGGTGCGGTGTGAGGTTCTGGGATTCGTCGATCAGGATCAGGCTGTGCTGGAAACTGCGACCGCGAATGTAGTTCAGCGACTTGAAGTGCAGCGGCACTTTGTTGAGCACATAGTCGATGCTGCCGGAACAGTCTTCATCGTCGCAGTGCAAGGCCTCAAGGTTATCGGTAATGGCGCCCAGCCAGGGTTCCATTTTCTCCGCTTCGGTACCCGGGAGGAAGCCGATGTCTTCGTCCAGCCCCTGGGTACTGCGGGTGGCGATGATACGGCGGTACTGTTTGGTGGCCACCGTCATTTCAATAGCCGCGGCCAGTGCCAGGATGGTTTTGCCCGAGCCGGCGGAACCGGTGAGGTTGACCAGATGCACATCGGGGTCCATCAACAGGTTCAGCGCCATGGCTTGATAGACATCCTGTGGCGTCAGTCCCCAGGCTTCCTGTTCCATAAAGCTGTGGGAGTCGATGTGCAACAGGTGCACTTCGTCATCCACGGTATTGATAACCCTGCCGATGAAACCCAGTTCGTCAATGATGAACTGGTTGGGGTGCACTTCGCAGTTAAAGTCCGCCAGCGGGATGCGGTGCACAGTGCGACCCATCTGCTGTTCGGTATCCACCTTGTTAACCTGGTCCCAGAAGTTGCCCTGGATTTCGATATAGCCCTTGTTGAGTTGTTCGATGTCGGAGACCAGCTGGTCGTTCTGGTAGTCGTCGGACTCAATGCCGCAGCCGCGAGCCTTGAGGCGCATGTTGATGTCTTTGGTAACGAGGACGACGCGATGGTGGGGGAAGTCGTGTTTGAGCTGGCAGAGGTCGTTGATGATTTTGTTGTCGTTGAGGTGGTTGGGGAGGGTAGAGACGTTTTCCGGTAGCGGGGGGGACATAATGATCGAGAGTCGGCCGTAGGTGTCTTTGCTGGCTCTCGGTATCGGCACGCCGGCGGCGATCTCTTCGGGAGTGGCACGACCCAGTATTCGGTCGATCTCCCGGATTGCCTGTCGGCAATCTGCGGCTTGTGCTTTGCGGCCGCTTTTCAGTTTGTCCAGTTCTTCCAGCACTGTCATGGGAATCATGACGTGGTGTTCTTCAAAGTTGAGCAGGGCGGTGGGGTCGTGTATGAGAACGTTCGTATCCAGAACGTAAAGGATGGGTTGGTCTGTGGCGGTTAAGGGCTGTGCGAGTTGCGCATCGGGCATATGCGATCATCCTCTCTCATGGCTGATTGGATCGCACCGGAAGTTGCCGGTAGTGCACCGGTTTCCTCAGTGCTGGATCAATTTGTAACAGACTTTTCTCCTGTGCGGCAATCAATTCCTGAAAAAAAATTTATGCTCCGAAACAGGGCGCAGGCGCACTGTTTCAGGACCAGCCCACCAGCACACGACCGCGTTCGATATAAATGTACTCCGCCCGCTGGGTAGCGGGGTGACAGGCGTGTCGAAAGTGGTGATGGTCGCGGTTGGAACCCATGTATTCCCAGCACTGCCCTGCATTGATGCACAGCATGTCACCGCTGTTGATCGGGTAACCGCAGAGGGTTTGCCACATGGTGTCCCATTCGGGGTGAGAGTTATCCAGATATTCCATTCTCTGAGTCTGCTCCATGACGTCTTATTTTTTGCGCCTATGGTCTGCATCCACTCATTTTCTGTCAACAGTGCAATCCGGCCACTCGTCAGTCAGTTGCAAACATCAATGGTTGTTATTCATAACACCAGAGTGTGACCGTTATCTTTCAACCATTGGCGCGATATGTCGGCGCCCGGACAGCAGCGGCGTACCAGTTGCCAGAACGCCGCACTGTGGTTGAGGTGAATCAAATGACAGCACTCGTGTGCCACCAGGTAGTCCACCACGGCGCCTGGGGCCAGGAGGATCAGCCAGTTGTACTGAATGACGCCGCGGGAGGTGCAGTGTCCCCACTTGCTGCGGGTCTGGCGCAGCTGTACGGCGGTGACCGGCCGTTGCAACTGTTGCGCCAGTAAGCGGGTTTTCTGCTCCAGGATCTCCTGCGCCTGCTGCCGGTACCAGTCGCGCAGCAGTTGCTGTACCTGACTGACAGTGGGACGCTGGCTGCGGCTGGATGGTGTCACCCACAGCTGGTCGCCGCAGCGCTGCACACCACTTTTCCCCGGGGCAGCAACGCGCAGGGTCAGGGTGGAGTCCATAAAGGGCAGCTGTTCACCCTCGCAATAGTCCCGCTGGGGAATGGAACTCACGCGCTCGGCTTGTCGTTGCAGTTGCGCAGTAACCCAGCGACTCTTGCCCTTAACCCACTGCTCAAGGCTTGGCAGGCAGCTACCCGCAGGGGCCGCCACAACGACCTTGTTATCACGTACCCGCAGGTTGGTGGTGCGGCGTGATGAGAGGTGGATTTCGTAATCGAAATGGGGGGTCTGCCGCTGATGGACAGTGGTGCTGCTGGCAGCGGGACGGCGGTGGCGACGGCGGGTAAACATCGGCGCAGTATAGCGGCCTGCCGGGGGCTTTCAAAAGCCCGTGATGGTCAGTACACGGATTGCTTGACCTTCCACCTGCTGGAAGGTTTAAAGTGGCGTACAGACTGTTGTGCTCACGGCCGCACAGCGACAGGAGGCTCAGGGTGAATATCAGTGAAGTGGCCCGGCTGACCGGGCTGACCAGCAAAACCATCCGCTATTACGAGACCCTCGGCCTGATTGATCCCGATCGGGCAGCCAATGGCTACCGCACCTACGGCAGCGAGGATGTGGAAGCGCTGCAGTTCCTGCAGCGGGCCCGGGCCACAGGTTTCGGGCTGGACGAGAGCCGGCAGCTGCTGGGGCTCTACCGCGAACCACAGCGCCACAGTGCCCATGTGCGGGAGCTGGTGCAGCACAAGCTGGAGCAGGTAAACGAACAGATTAACCATTTGCAGGCTATGGCGCAGACACTGCAGGGAATGGTGAAGGCGTGTCGTGGTGACGACGCCCCGGACTGCGCCATTATTGATCGCCTGGCGGATTCGGAGAGAAAGTAATGTCCAGTTGTTGTGATTCAGAAAAGAAAGAGGCGGCAGGTCAGGTTGAGGCAGCGGGTAGTTGTCACACCTCTGCTGGGGCGCCGGCCGCGGAAGCCAGAACGGCCGGCGGCAGCTGTTGTGGACCTGCCGCCCCCGCTCCGGCGGACAGTTGCCACAGCGGTGCTTCGGCAGCTACCTCTTCCTGCTGCCCGGATGACGATAAACGCAGTTTTGACTGGCTGCTGTGGGGCAGTGGCTCACTGGTGCTGGTGGGATACCTGCTGCATTTGAGCGGGGTGGATACCAGCCTGCCGGGCTGGGCCCATACCATGAGCCACGGCGTCTTCGAATTGCTCAATACCATGTGGTGGGGGGTGTTGCTGGCGGCGCTGTTTGTGGGCTTGCTGGGGCGCATACCCCAGAGCATGGTCACCGCGGTGCTGGGGCAGGGCGGCAGTGTCATGGGTGTATTGCGGGCCACCATGGCCGGTGTGCTGCTGGATCTCTGCAGCCACGGCATCCTGATGGTGGGTATGCAGCTCTATAACCGCGGCGCCAGTGCTGGCCAGGTGATGGCTTTCCTGCTGGCCAGTCCCTGGAACTCCCTCTCCCTGACGCTGATCCTGGTAGCGTTGATCGGCCTGCCCTGGACCCTCGCCTTTATTGCACTCTCCATGCTGGTGGCGGTGATTACCGGGGTGCTGTTTGATCTGTTGGTGAAGCGCGGCACCCTGCCGGCCAACCCCCACAGTCACGACCTGCCGGAGGATTATCACCTGGGGCGGGAGTTGAAGGCTTACCTGGCGGATGTGCGCTGGAGCCCGGCCACCCTGCTGGCGGTCTGTTGGGACGGCATCAAGGGCTCGCGCATGGTGCTGCGCTGGTTGCTGTTCGGCGTGTTGCTGGCCACCGCCTTGCGCGGCTTCCTGTCGCTGGAGGATTTCCAGACCTGGTTTGGTCCAAGCTTGCTGGGCCTGCTAGTGACCCTGGTGGCGGCCACCATTATCGAAGTCTGCTCCGAGGGCTCCACACCCATCGCGGCGGACCTGGTAACCCGCGCCGGCGCACCGGGTAATGGTTTTGCGTTTCTGATGACCGGCGTCTCCACCGATTACACCGAGGTGATGGTGCTGAAGGATACCACCCGCTCCTGGAAGCTGGCGCTGTTCCTGCCGCTGCTGACCGTGCCCCAGGTAGTGGTCATTGCGCTGATCCTGAATGGTTTATAGAAGGTGAAAAATGTGCCACGACGGGGCGCCTGTTTTCGGGGCTGCACTAACCCGGTGAGCGCGCTGGGGAGGTGGTCGCCAAGTAACCAAAATGCTGGAGCGACTGTGTCGTGGGGCCCGTGGACTCTTGTCACAGAGTAATCCAAAGGGTTATCCACAGAAGCTGTGAATTCTTTTTGACAATCGCCTGTTTTTTGTAAGGTTTAGTGCAGCGATGTCGTAAACAAAACGCCTTTTTTGTGTGCAGCTGTGTATAAATCGCGACCACTGGCCTGGCAGCCGGTTGAGAGAAGGAAGGGGAGCCAGGTTCCAGGGAGTGGATTCGGGGCGGGAAAAAGAGGAAGCCTGACGCTGCCGGGACAGCGTCAGGCCGCAGTCCTTAATGGGCGTAGTGGCTGCGACGGATCAGTGGATTGAAGATGCGCCCCAGCCAGCCAGTGAGCTGCACAGGACTGGTTACCGCCGTCAGGCAGATACACTCACTGTCCTGGCTGGCGATGGGGCGGTGCAGGCGATCACGCTGGTCACGGAAGATAATATCCCCGGCCCGGTAGATGCCGGACTCGTCGGAAAAGGCTCCCTTCAGTACCAGGGTGACCTCCTCGCCGGTGTGGTTGTGTCGCGCCACCTTGCCGCCGGGCTTGATGCGGATCAGTTCCACCTGGGTGCCGTCCACATCCGAGCAGAGTCGGGCTGAGCGGATGGAGGGGCTGAGCCGCTTCCAGCGCAGTGTGTCGATATCCTTGGGCACCAGCTTGCGCAGGCAGCGGGGCACGATAGGGGAGTGTCCCGGTGCGCTGGCGGTTGCGCTGATTGGCTGTCCCACCGCTGTCTCTCCGGAGCGGATTTTCTGCATCACCTTCGCTTTCAGCTGCTCCGGTACCCGTGCCGGAGGCAGGGATGAGATCATCTCCGACCCCACATGATTGAGGCGCCGCAACAGCTGCCGGCACTGCGCACAATGCTCAAGGTGAGCACTGATACAGAGTGCCTGGCTCAGCGGCTGGGTGCCGGCGGCAAACGCCATCAGGCGATCGGTGTCAGGGTGGTAATGGATCATGGCTGACGACCTCGAAACATGATTTCCAGTTTTTGCAATGCCAGGCGAACCCGCGACTTGACGGTGCCCAATGGCAAATTCAGTTCCAGCGCGGCTTCCTGCTGGGTTTTGCCCTCCAGATAGACTTTGGCCAGCACCTGTGCCTGTTCGTTGGGCAGCTGTCGCAATCCCTCCTGTACCTGCTGTGCGGCTTTGCGCTGTTGGGTGATCTCAAACGGATCGGAATTTTCATCCTCCAGCCCGGCGTAGAGATCGTCGGCGTCAATGTCGGCGGCAAAGCGGCCGTTACGGCGCAGGTAGTCGATGCGGCAGTTGCGGGCGAGGGTAAAGATCCAGGTGTTGGCGTTGGCCTTGGCGCTGTCGTAGAGGTGCGCCTTGTTCCAGACCTTCACCAACACCTCCTGTACCAGCTCGTCGGCCACCAGGTGGGCACCGGGCTCACGGGCCAGGCTGTAGGAGCGGAGCAGCGGCGCATAGTGCTCGAACAGCTGCTCAAAGGCCCGCTCGTCGCGCTCTGCCCCGACCTTTTCAATCAGGCCGGACAGCAGCTGTACATGGGTTGCGGCTGGATCTTGCAAAACGGTTGTCTCCGAAAGTACTGCAGTGACGTTAGCGTCCGGGGCAGTGTCTGACAAGGGCGTCGATGGCCCGCTTGTTAAAAGAGATTACGTGGCAACAAAAACCACGGATCACTGTTGATCTGTCTAGCCAACTGCCGCGTAATCGCTTGTAGTTATTATCCAGAGGGGGTGGCCATGGCCGCGGTGGTTGAGGGGTTTAAAGCGTTCTACCGGGATCTCACCCGGGTACCGCTTGACCGGATTGAATCGGTGTACACCGGCCAGGTCATTTTCCGCGACCCGGTGCACGAGATACGCGGGGCAGATGCCCTGATGGCCTATATGGGTCGGATGTGCGATTCACTGAGTGAGGGGCGCTTCGAGTATCTGGACGAGCTGGTCGGTGATCACAGTGCCTATATCAAGTGGCTAATGCATTTTCGCCACCCCTCACTGGGGAACCGGCTGATTACGGTGCGGGGTGCAAGCCATATCGAGTTCGACCAGCGTATCCACTTTCACGAAGACATCTATGACATGGGCGAGATGCTCTACGAGCATGTGCCGGTGGCGGGAAGCATCACCCGCTGGTTGAAACATCGACTGACGAAATAGCAGGCACCGGCCTGATTGATGCTCAAAAACGCCTTATAAGGAAAAGAGAGAGAATGAAAATAGCGATCATCGGCTCCGGCATCTCCGGCCTGACCTGTGCCTACCTGTTGCAGCCCCACGCCGATATCACCGTGTTCGAGGCGGACTCAAGACCGGGCGGTCATACCGCCACCGTGGATGTGGAGCTGCAGGGTAAGCACTACGCCATCGATACCGGCTTTATTGTGTTCAATGATCGCACCTATCCCAACTTCCTGCGCCTGATGCAGCAGTTGGGGGTGGTTTCCAAACCCACGGAGATGAGCTTCAGCGTCAGCTGTGAGCTGTCCGGGCTGGAATACAACGGCAGTGATTTGGGGGGCCTCTTCGCCCAGCGCCGCAACCTGTTGCGGCCCGCCTTCTGGGGACTGTTGCGGGATATCCTGCGCTTTAACCGGCAGGCGCAGGAGGATCTGAAGCAGGGGGCCATCGAACCCGGTATCAGCCTCGGTGACTACCTGCAGCGGCTGGGCATGGGCGATTGGCTGCGGGACAAATACCTGGTGCCCATGGGCAGTGCCATCTGGTCCGCGTCGGTGGACTCCATGCTGGCCATGCCACTGCAGTTCTTTGTGCGCTTCTTCCACAATCACGGCTTGCTCACCGTTAACGACCGACCTCAGTGGCGGGTGATTGAAGGGGGTTCCCGCAATTACCTGGAACCGCTGACCCGTGCCTTTGCCGATCGTATCCATTGCAACACTCCCATTCGGTCCATCTCCCGTACTGCGGAAGGCGTACAGTTACAGTTGCCCGACGGTAGCACGCAGCAGTTCGACCAGGTGGTGCTGGCCTGCCACAGTGACCAGGCGCTGGCGCTGCTGGCCGATCCCTCGGAAGCCGAATTGCAGGTGCTGGGCGCCATGCCCTACCAGGATAACGAGGTGATCCTGCACACCGACGCCAGCATGCTGCCCGCCCGCCGGCGCGCCTGGGCCAGCTGGAACTACCGTATTCGCGAGGACAACCAGCAACAGGCGGTACTCACCTACAACATGAACATCCTGCAGGGGCTGGAGGCTCCGGAAACCTTCTGTGTCACCCTCAATGACACCGCGCGTATTGATCCGCAGAAAATTCTCGGGCGTTACCACTACAGCCACCCGGTCTTTAACCGGGAGTCGTTACAGGCGGTGTCCCGCTGGGAAGAGGTCAACGGCGTGCAGCGCACCTGGTTCTGTGGCGCTTACTGGGCCAACGGTTTCCACGAGGACGGCTGCAGCAGTGGTGTGCGGGTGGCGCAGGCCCTGGGGGCGACATGGTAGCTGCGCGCCCGCTGCACAGCGCCCTCTACGAAGGGTGGGTAGTACACCGGCGTTTTGAGCCGGTGGACCACCAGCTGCGCTTTCCGCTGTTGATGCTCTATCTGGACCTCGACGAGCAGGCAGGGGTGTTCTCTCTTACCCGCAGCTGGTCTGACCGCCACTGGGCCCCGGCCCGTTTCTGTCGCGACGATTACCTGGCGCCATACGACAAGCCGCTGAAAGAGGCGGTACTGGATTCGGTGCGTGGAGCGCTGGGCTGGGCGCCTGACGGCGCCGTGCGCATGCTGACTCACCTGCGCTTCTGGGGTTACGTGATCAATCCCATCACCTGTTACTACTGCTTTGATGGCGATGAACGTTTACAGGCCATGGTGCTGGAAGTGACCAATACCCCCTGGGGTGAAAGGCAAACCTATGTCTTTGCCTGCGATCCGGATCGGCCTGTGACTGAGCGCCGCTTCGACAAACGGATGCATGTATCCCCGTTTATGCCCATGGAGATGCAGTACCGCTTTCGTGGCAACACCCCCGCACATCATTTGTCGGTGCACCTGCTCAACTTCGCCAGCGATGCCGCGGGCGGCGACCGTCACCAGTTTGGCGCCTGGCTCAAGCTGCGGCGCGCAGAGATTACAGCACCTGCCTTGCGCAGGGCGCTGGTGCGCTATCCCTGTATGACCCTGCAGGTGGCCTTTGGCATCTACTGGAATGCCCTGAAATTGTGGTGGAAGGGCGTGCCCTTCTTTTCCAATCCTTCCTCCACTAATCACTCATCCATTAACCATTCACCCTCTACGCGGGTTGCGACCAACCCGTTATCGAGGCAGGAGAGAGACTGATGCAGATTCGTGGAATTGATCAGGACAGGTTTGCCGCATCGCTGCAGGAGAGCGGCTGGGATCGCCTCTGGCGCAAGCTGGTGCTGCAGGCACTGGGAAACCTGCAGGAGGGCCAGCTGGTCATTGAAGACCCACAGGGCACATTGACCCTGGGGCAGCCTGCGGCCGATGGCCTCAGGGCACACCTGGTGATTGAACACATGGCGGTTTACCGCAAGTTTATGTTCGGCGGCAGCGTCGGTGCCGCGGAGGCCTACATGGCGGGTGCCTGGCGCACTCCCTGCCTGACCAGCGTGGTGAGGCTGCTGGCTCGCAATATCGAGCAGCTGAACCGCCTCGACGATCGCTGGCCCTGGCTGCAAAAAGTGGTGAACCGCATAGCCCACAGCTTTAACGCCAATACCCTGAAGGGTTCACGCCGCAATATCGCCGCCCACTACGATCTCGGCAACGATTTTTTTGAGTTGTTCCTGGATCAGCGCATGATGTATTCCGCTGCCGTCTACCCTTCGGCGGAGGCGACGCTGGAGGACGCGTCCTGGCACAAGTGCGACCTGATTTGCCGCAAGCTCGACCTGCAGCCCGACGATCATCTGCTGGAGATCGGTACCGGTTGGGGGGGTATGGCAATCCATGCTGCCAAACACTACGGCTGCCGGGTCACCACCACCACCCTGTCGCAGGAGCAGCTGGCCTATGCCCGCGAGTGGGTAGAGCGGGAAGGGCTGTCGGATCGCGTTACCCTGTTGCACCAGGACTACCGGGAGCTGGAGGGCGAGTTCGACAAGCTGGTGTCCGTGGAGATGATCGAGGCGGTGGGGCATGAGTACTACGAGACCTACTTCCGCAAGTGCGCCTCGCTGCTGAAGGCCGATGGCCTGATGCTGATCCAGGCTATCACCATCGCCGACCAGCGCTACGAGGCGGCGCGGCGTTCCGTCGACTTTATCCAGAAGTACATCTTCCCCGGCGGTGGTCTGCCTTCCATGGAGGTAATCAGCCGTTGTCTCAGCCGCGCCACCGACCTCAATCTGGTGGACCTGCAGGACATCGGTGGTGACTACGCCCATACCTTGGCGGAATGGCGGGCGCGATTCCACGCGCAGCACGCCGAGGTACGCCGGCAGGGATTTGACGAACCCTTCTGCCGTATGTGGGATTTCTACCTCGCCTATTGCGAGGGCGGCTTCCGTGAACGCACCATCAGCACCGTACAACTGGTGATGGCCAAGCCCCGTGCGGGCCTGTTTCACATTCCGCATCGGTAACCGCAGCCGCGGTCAGTAATCACACTAGCCCCCGACGGAAGTCACATTGACTTGCCCGGAGGGGCGTGGCTAGATGGGCGCCATTTTTCGGATAAACAGGCTGCTGCTACAGCATCTGATACACGGGTTGCCCATGCTGAGTTTTGATTACATCGTTGTAGGTGCCGGTACCGCCGGTTGTGTACTGGCCAATCGTCTCTCTGCGGACGGTAAACATTCGGTGTTGCTGCTGGAGGCTGGTGGCAAGGATAACTACTTCTGGATCAACATCCCGGTGGGCTACCTGTTTACCATTAACAACCCACGCACCGACTGGTGTTTCAAGATTGAGCCCGACGCCGGCCTCAATGGCCGCAGCATCGGCTATGCCCGCGGCAAGGTACTGGGCGGCTGTTCCTCCATCAACGCCATGATCTACATGCGTGGCCAGCAGAGCGACTACGACCACTGGCAGAGCCTGGGTAACCGCGGCTGGGGTTGGGATGACGTACTGCCGGTGTTCAAGCGTTCCGAGAGCTACCAGCACGGCGCTGATGCCTGGCATGGCGCTGATGGCGAGCTGCGGGTGGAAGAGCGGCGGGTGAACTGGGAAATTCTGGATGCCTGGCGCGACGCTGCGGAGCAGTGCGGGATTCCCAAAATTGCCGAGTTCAACCGCGGCGACAACTTCGGCAACGCCTACTTCCAGATGAATCAGCGCGGCGGCAAACGCTGGAGTGCCGCCAAGGCGTTCCTGCAGCCGGCCCTGTCCCGTCCCAACCTCACCGTCATGACCAAGGTGCAGGTGCAACGCCTGCAGCTGGAGCAGGGGCCTGACGGACTCACCGCCACTGGCGTCTGGGCCACCATGGCCGATGGCAGCCAGCAACTGATCAGCGCCAAGCGTGAAGTGGTACTGTCGGCGGGAGCCGTGGCTACACCACAGCTGCTGCAGTGCTCCGGTATCGGCGATGGCGCACGCCTGCGGGATCAGGGTATTGAGGTGCAGCATCACCTGCCGGGTGTGGGTGAAAACCTGCAGGATCACCTGCAGATTCGCAGTGTCTACAAGGTCTCCAACACCGTCACCCTCAACGAACGCTACCGCACCCTGTGGGGGCGGGCGAAGATGGGGCTGGAGTACCTGCTGTTCAAACAAGGCCCGCTGACAATGCCTCCGTCGCAGCTTGGGGCCTTTGCCAAGAGTGACCCCGACCAACCCACCGCCAATATCGAATGGCATGTGCAGCCGCTGTCACTGGACAAGTTCGGCGAACCGCTGCACAGCTTTAACGCCATCACCCCCTCGGTGTGCAACCTGCGTCCCAGCAGTCGCGGCCATATCCGCATCCGCAGCACCGACATGGCCGAAGCGCCGGCCATTACCCTCAACTACCTCTCCACCGCCGAAGACCGTCAGGTGGCCATCGACGGCCTGCGCATGACACGGGAGATTATGGCGGCACCGGCGCTGCAGCTCTTTGCCCCCGAAGAGTGGCTGCCGGGTCCCAAACTGGAAACCGACGAGCAACTGCTGGAAGCGGCCGGCAATCTCGGTACCACCATCTTCCATCCCGTCGGCACCTGCAAAATGGGCAGCGACGACATGGCGGTGGTAAACGATCGTCTGGCGGTGCGCGGCGTGGCCGGTCTGCGGGTGATTGACGCTTCCATCATGCCCACCATTACGTCAGGCAATACCAACGCGCCGACGGTGATGATTGCGGAGAAGGGGGCGGAGTTTATTCTCGCCGGGATTAAGGAATAAATAAGGTTACAGGACGCTGCGCTTCTAAGGTCGAGGACGCTTCGCTACAGGACGCTGCGCTACAGGTGCGAGGACGCTGCGCTACAGTAAGGTCAAAAACGTTTTCCTGTAGCGCAGCGTCCTGTAGCCGCAGGCGTCCTGAAGTCTGTAGCCGCGGCGTTCTGAATTCTGTAGCGCAGCGTCCTGTAGCCGAAGGCGTCCTGAAATTTGTAGCCGCAGGCGTCCTGAATTCTGTAGCGAAGCGTCCTGTTTCAGACCGAAAACTGCTCCCCACTAACCCCCACACTGGCATCACCCATCAGATACAGATACAACGGCATCAAGTCATCCGGGGCTTTTACACTCTGCGGGTTCTCCGCCGGGTAGGCGGCCGCGCGCATGCGGGTACGGGTGGCACCGGGGTTAACGCTGTTGGCGCGGATACGGGTGGTGCCGTCCAGCTCCTGCGCCAGGGTTTGCATCAGGTTCTCGGCAGCGGCTTTGGAGGCCGCGTAGGCGCCCCAGAAGGCGCGGCCTTCGTAGCCGACGGAGGAGCCGGTAAACAGGATGGAGCCGTTGTCTGATTTCTCCAGCAGCGGCAGCAGCGCGCGGGTCATCATAAAGGGCGCGTTTACGTTCACTTGCATCACCCGCAGCCAGGTGTCCGGCGCGTAGTTGGAGATGGGGGTGCGCTCACCCAGGTCGGCGGCGTTGTGCAGCAGACCATCCAGCTTGCCGAACTCGTCAAACAGGGCCTGTGCCATATCTTCATAATCCTTGGCCGAGGCGCCTTCCAGATTGATGGGATAGATGGCGGGCTGTGGATGGCCGGCGGCTTCGATCTCGTCGTAGACCATTTCCAGCTTTTGAATGGTGCGTCCCACCAGTACCACGGTGGCGCCGTGGGCGGCAAAGGTGATGGCGGCGGTGCGGCCGATGCCATCACCGGCACCGGTGACGATAATGACACGATCTTGCAGGCAGTTTGGGGCGGCCTGGAAATCACTGGGCAACTGATTCATGAGGTAACTCTCTCAATAATGTAATTCTTATTGGTGGTGCCGCAGGGGTGTTATGCACCGATATATTGCCGCACCAGCGGCAGCAGATCTTCGGGCTGGTGCACAATATGGTCAGCTTGCCACAGGCTCACGTCATCATCCTGGTGGACATAGCCATAGGCGGCCGCCACCGTGGGGCTGCCGGCATTGATGCCACAGGCAATATCCCGCTGGTGATCACCGACGTAGAGGATCTGTTGCGGTTCGCAGGCCAGCAGGCGCGAGGCCAGCAGCAGGGATTCGGCGTGGGGCTTGCGCTCGCTGACATGGTCGGGGCAGATCACACAATCCGGCTGCAGGCCCAGGGCGGCCAGCAGGGGTGTGGTATAGAGTTCCGGCTTGTTGGTGGCGATGCCCCAGGCCAGTCCCTTTTGCTGCAGAAACTCCAGTAAGCCGGCGATGCCCGGGAACAGGCCACTCTTTACCGCCAGGTGCTCGCTGTAGAGTTCCAGCAACCGCAGCCGCAGCGGCTCGAAACCTTCATCCTCTTCCTGCAGTTCAAACCCCAGGGTGACCAGTGCCCGGGCACCGTCGGAGACGGTATTGCGGATCAGCGTCGGGTCCAGTGGTGGCAGGCCCTCTTCTTCGCGCAGGCGGTTGAGGACAAACACAAAATCCGGCGCGGTATCCAGCAGCGTGCCATCCAGGTCAAAGACTACGGCCCGCAGGGGCAGGGCGGTCAGGCTCATCATGCCTCCCGGGTGGTGTGAACCAGGTAGTTGACGTCCACATCACTGGCCTTGAGTTTGTAGCGTTTGGTGATGGGATTGTAGGTCATGCCGGTCATGGCCTGCAGCTGCAGGTCGGCCTGGCGAATCCACTGCGCCAGCTCGGACGGCTTGATGAACTTGCTGTATTCGTGGGTGCCCTTGGGCAGCAGCTGCAGTACATATTCGGCTCCCAGCACCGCAAAGGCGTAGGCCTTGGGGTTGCGGTTGATGGTGGAGAAGTAGACGTGCCCGCCGGGCTTGCAGAGGGTGGCGCAGGCCTTGATCACCGAAGATGGGTCAGGCACATGCTCCAGCATCTCCAGGCAGGTAACGATGTCGTACTGGCCGGGTTGTTCTGCGGCCAGCTCTTCGGCCGTAATGCGGCGGTAGTTGACCTGCACACCGCTTTCCAGACTGTGCAATTTGGCCACTTCCAGCGGCGCTTCACCCATATCGATGCCGGTGACGTCAGCACCGCGCTGGGCCAGTGCCTCGGCGAGGATGCCGCCACCACAACCCACATCCACCACTTTCTGCCCGGCGACCGGCGAGCGCTCGTCGATAAAGTTGCAGCGCAGGGGGTTGATGTCGTGCAGGGGTTTGAACTCACTGTTGCGATCCCACCAGCGGCTGGCGAGGGCTTCAAACTTGGCGATTTCGGCGTGGTCCACGTTGCTCATGCGGCAATTTCCTATGGGTGGTTCCTGTGCGTATTGCGGGGCTCAGGCAGTTGCCGGCCCGGATTCGTGTTTGCTCAGCGACCGATGCGCTGTTGCCATTGGCGGGCTTTACCGGCAATGGCTTTTTCATCCAGTGTCAGCAGGCGTCGATCCTGCAGCAGTTTACGGCCCGCTACCCAGACGTGGCTCACCTTGTGGCTCAGCTGGGTGTAGGCCAGGGTGGAGACCGGATTGTAGAGTGGTTGCTGCTCCAGTTCATCGAGGGCAATGGCAGTGATGTCGGCGCTTTTGCCTGCTTCCAGGCTGCCGATTTCGCTCTCCAGTCCCAGTGCCCGGGCACCGGCCAGGGTTGCCATGTGCAGTGCCTGGTGGGCGTTCAGGGCGCTGGCGTCGCCGCTGACCGCCTTGGCCAGCAGGGCTGCGGTGCGCATCTCTGCCAGCAGGTCCAGGTCGTTATTGCTGGCCGCACCATCGGTGCCGAGGGCGACGTTAACGCCGGCCTGTTGCAGTTTGTGCACGGGGCAGAAACCGCTGGCCAGCTTCAGGTTGGATTCCGGGCAGTGGATCACATGGGCGCCGCTTTGGGCCAGCAGTTCTATGTCGTCAGCGTTCAGCTCGGTCATGTGCACGCACTGGGCCAGCGGTGACAGCACGCCGAGACGGTTGAGGCGTTCGATGGGGCGCTCGCCACTGGCGGCTACGGCATCGGCCACTTCCTGGGCGGTTTCGTGCAGGTGGATGTGAATGCCGCACTGGGTCTCTTCGGCCAGGGTGGCAATGCGCTGCAGCGGCTCATCGGAGACGGTGTAGGGCGCGTGGGGGCCGAAAACCACATTGATCAGCGGGTGGGAGCGGTAGTTGTCATGCAGCGCCAGCCCCTTGCGGATGTAGTCGTCCGGGCCCTGGCCCCAGGCGGTGGGGAAGTCGAAGACCGGGAATGCCAGCTGGCTGCGCAGGCCGCTTTTCAGCACCGCCCGGGCGGCTTCCTCGGGGAAGAAGTACATATCGCTGAAGGTGGTAGTGCCGGCGCGGATCATCTCCGCTGCCGCCAGCTCGGTGCCATCAAAGACAAACTCCGGTGACACCCACTGCCCCTCGGCGGGCCAGATGTGATCCTGCAGCCAGGTCTGCAGCGGCTGGTCGTCGGCGTAGCCCCGCAGCAGGCTCATGGCGGCGTGGCCGTGGGCGTTGACCAGTCCGGGAATCAGCAGGTGATTGTCCAGTCGCTCGGTCTGGCGCGCGGCAAAACGGCGTTCCGCTTCGGCGGAGGGGGCGATGGCCACAATACGGCCCTGATCAATCACCAGCGCGCAGTCTGTGAGCAGGGTGTTGGCTGGCACCACCGGCACTATCCAGCGGGCGTGCAGAATAAGGTCGACGGTAGCGGGGGACGGCTGACTGGCCATGTGCCGGATAAGCTCCTTGAAACCGGGATTGCGGACCGTTTTGCAGGCGATCTGCCTGCTATTTGTACGGCTTCGGCCCGTTGTGTAAAAACGTCCGCCAGTATAACCCGATCTCTGGCCGCTACGCAGTCTCAGGAGTCCCTGTAAGGCGCTTTAGAGGCGGATTTGTGATCCTGCCCGGGCCCCCTCGGGCGGGTGCTTCTCAGCGCGGTTGTGTGGTAGCATGGGCGGCTTATATTTGGTTGAAAGTAGTTGTAAGGCTTTGAGTGTAAACGGCCTCTGTGGGCAGCAGCCTGCACCAGGATGCCGCAGTGCCGATGCGATAATAAAAGGAACGCCGACCCCATGGGTGAATTAGCGAAAGAACTCCTTCCCGTTAATATTGAAGACGAGCTGAAACAGTCCTATCTCGACTACGCCATGAGCGTGATCGTCGGGCGTGCCCTGCCTGATGTGCGCGATGGCCTCAAGCCCGTGCACCGTCGCGTGCTGTTCGCCATGAGCGAGCTCAACAACGACTGGAACAAGGCCTACAAGAAGTCTGCCCGTGTGGTGGGTGATGTCATCGGTAAATACCACCCGCACGGTGACTCCGCGGTTTACGACACCATCGTGCGTATGGCGCAGCCGTTCTCCCTGCGTTACATGCTGGTGGATGGCCAGGGTAACTTCGGCTCCATCGACGGCGATGGCGCCGCTGCCATGCGTTACACCGAAATCCGCATGCAGAAGATCGCCCACGACCTGTTGGCCGATCTCGACAAGGAGACGGTGGATTTCGTCCCCAACTACGACGGCACCGAGCAGATGCCCAGCGTCATGCCGACGCGGGTGCCCAACCTGCTGATCAACGGCTCCTCCGGTATTGCCGTGGGTATGGCCACCAACATCCCGCCCCACAACTTGCGGGAAGTGGTGAAGGGCTGCCTGGCCTTTATTGACAACGAAGACATCACCATTGATGAGCTGATGGAGTTTATCCCCGGCCCCGACTTCCCCACCGGCGGTATTATTAATGGCCGTGGCGGTATTGTGCAGGCCTATCGCACCGGCCGTGGTCGTATCTACGTGCGCGCCAAGGCGCAAGTCGAGCGGGATGACAAGACCAACCGGGAAACCATCATCATCAATGAAATTCCCTACCAGCTGAACAAGGCGCGCCTGATCGAGAAGATCGCCGAGCTGGTGAAAGAGAAGAAGATCGAAGGTATTTCCGAGCTGCGCGACGAATCCGACAAGGACGGCCTGCGCGTGGTGATTGAACTGAAGCGTGGTGAAGTGGGTGAGGTGGTGCTGAATAACCTCTACGCCCAGACCCAGCTGCAGAGCGTGTTCGGTATCAATATTGTGGCGCTGGTGGACGGCCAGCCCAAACTGCTCAACCTGAAGCAGTTGCTGGAGTACTTTGTCCGCCACCGTCGTGAAGTGGTAACCCGTCGCACCGTCTACCTGCTGCGCAAGGCCCGCGAGCGTGGCCATATCCTCGAAGGCCTGGCGGTTGCCATTGCCAATATCGACCCGGTGATTGAGCTGATCAAGAACTCCGCCAGTCCTGCCGAAGCGAAAGAGGCCTTGGTGGCCCGCGGCTGGCCGGTAGGCCAGATCGGTGAGTTCCTGGAGCGCGCCGGTGACAACGCCTGCCGCCCGGAGGACCTGGAAGATCACTACGGCGCCCGCGATGGCAATTACTACCTGTCGCCCGCCCAGGCCCAGGCCATCCTGGAGTTGCGCCTGCACCGCCTCACTGGCATGGAGCACGACAAACTGATGGCAGAGTACCAGGAGAAGCTGGAGCAGATCGCCCAGTTCCTGGAGATCCTCGGCAATCCGCTGCGCCTGATGGAAGTGATCCGCGAAGAGCTGGAAGAGGTAGTGGCCAACTACGGCGATGAGCGTCGCACCGATATCCAGAGTTCGCAGCAGGACCTCACCATTGAGGACCTGATCACCGAAGAGGACCGCGTGGTGACTATCTCCCACGGCGGTTACGCCAAGACCCAGCCCCTGGACGCCTATCAGGCCCAGCGTCGTGGCGGCATGGGCAAGGCGGCCACCTCGGTGAAGGATGAAGACTTTGTGGAGCACCTGCTGATCGCCAGCACCCACGACACCATCCTCTGTTTCACCAACGCCGGTAAGGTCTACTGGCTCAAGGTCTACCAGATCCCGGTGGCCGGACGTCAGTCCCGCGGTCGCCCCATGGTCAACCTGCTGCCGCTGGAAGAGGGTGAGCGCATCACCTCCATCCTGCCGGTGAAAGAGTACGACGACGAACACTACATCTTCATGGCCACCGCCAACGGTACCGTGAAGAAAACCGTGCTGTCCCAGTTCTCCCGCCAGCGCAGTGTTGGTCTGCGGGCCATCGAGCTGGACGAGGGCGACCGCCTGCTGCACACCGCCATTACCGACGGTAACTGCGATGTGATCCTGATGTCCTCCAGCGGCAAGACCGCACGCTTCAGCGAGTCGGCGGTGCGGGCCATGGGTCGTACTTCCCGCGGTGTGCGCGGTATCCGCCTGCAGGAAGACCAGACTGTGGTCTCCATGGTGATCCCGCAGGAAGGTGGTTATGTGCTGACGGTCAGTGAGCACGGCTACGGCAAGCGCACCAGTGTCGAGGAGTTCCCCACCAAGGGCCGTGGCAGCCAGGGTGTGATCGGCATGCAGACCACCGAGCGTAACGGCGCTGTGGTCGGTGCGGTACAGGTATTCGGCGGCGACGAAATTATGCTGATCTCCGACCAGGGCACGCTGGTGCGTACCCGGGTTGATGAAGTCTCCATACTGAGCCGCAACACCCAGGGTGTACGCCTGATCAAGGTGAAAGGTGACGAGCGCCTGGTGGGCGTTGAGCGCATCGAAGAGAGCGAGGCGGAAGACGGCGCCGATGAGGACGCCGAAGAGTAAGTATGTGCAGCGATTCTGCCGCGGATTGCAGTTGCGTTAGCGCGGCAGGATCAAGTGTAACCTTGGAGAACCCATGAGTCAGGATTCCACGAATCAGGCTGGCGAGGCGCAGCAGCTGCAATTGCTGCGTGACAAGATTGATGATCTCGATCTGCGCATCGGCGAGTTGATCAGCGAGCGTGCGGCGTGCGCCCAGCAGGTAGCGGATGTGAAAAACGCCCATGCCCAGGGCGATATTGTCTACTACCGCCCGGAGCGCGAGGCGCAGGTGTTGCGCAAGGTAATGGAGCGCAACCAGGGGCCGTTGGGCGACGAAGAGATGGCGCGGCTGTTCCGCGAAATCATGTCTGCCTGTCTGGCGCTGGAGCAGCCCGTGAAGGTGGCTTTCCTTGGGCCTGAAGGCACCTTCACCGAGCAGGCGGCGCTGAAGCACTTTGGCCACTCAGCGGTGACCGTGCCTTTGTCGGCCATCGATGAAGTCTTTCGCGAAGTGGAAGCCGGTGCCGTGCAGTACGGCGTGGTGCCGGTGGAGAACTCCACCGAAGGTGTTGTCAATCACACCCTCGACAGCTTTATGGATTCCAACCTGAAGATCTGTGGTGAGGTGGAGCTGCGCATTCACCAGCACCTGCTGGTGTCGGATGTGACCAAAACTGACAGCATTACCCGGATCTACTCCCACTCCCAGTCGCTGGCCCAGTGCCGCAAGTGGCTGGACGGCCATTACCCCCATGCCGACCGCATTGCGGTAAACAGTAATGCCGAGGCTGCCAAGCGCCTGAAAGGCGAGTGGAATGCGGCGGCTATCGCCGGTGAAATGGCGGCCGATAAATACGGTCTGATCAAGCTGGCGGAGAAGATCGAGGATCGCCCGGACAACTCCACCCGCTTCCTGATTATTGGCAACCAGGAAGCTGGCCCCAGCGGTCATGACAAGACCTCGGTGGTGGTGGCCATGCGCAATGAGCCCGGCGCCCTGCACGATTTGCTGGAGCCCTTCCAGCGTTTCGGCATTGATCTGACCCGGGTGGAAACGCGTCCCTCCCGTACCGGTAACTGGAACTACGTTTTCTTTATCGACTTCAGTGGCCATGTCAGTGAGGCGTCGGTGCAATCTGCGTTGAAAGAAGTGGGTTCCCGGGCCGCTGACCTGAAAGTGCTGGGTTCCTATCCCCAGGCTGTGCTCTGACCGCATTCGCCACACCCCGTTAATGCAACAGGAATAAAGAGTGACCGTTAGTACCGAGAACAGGTGCGTCAATAAACTGGTGGTGGTAGGTGTCGGCCTGATCGGCGGCAGCCTGGCGGCCGCGCTGAAACAGGAGCGTGCCTGCCGCGAAGTGATTGGCGTGGCCCGCCGCGAGCAGACCTGTGCGGATGCGGTTCGGCTCGGCGTCTGTGACCGGGCGGTGCTCTCTATTGCCGATATCGCGGCAGAACTTGCCGCCGGTGATGTTATTTTTATAGCAGTGCCTACACTGACCGTGGACAAGGTGCTGGCGGATATCCAGGCGGTGGTCTCGCCCGAGGTAACCATTACCGATGGTGCCAGTGTGAAGGGTTCCGTGGTTGCCGCAGTGCGTTCAGTCTATGGCGAGTTACCGCCGCAATTTGTTGCCGGACACCCCATTGCCGGTTCCGAGCGCAGCGGCGTCGAAGCCAGCAACCCGGACCTCTATCGGCAACACCGGGTGATACTGACACCCACCGCGGAGACCGGAGCTGAGCATCTGGCCCGGATTGAGGCCATGTGGCAGGCCGTTGGCGCCGAGGTGCTGATGATGCCGGTGGAGGAGCACGACGATGTGCTGGCGGCCACCAGTCATCTGCCCCACGCCATTGCCTATTCGCTGGTGGATACTCTCGCGCACGATTCGGAAAATGAAAACATCTTCCGTTACGCTGCCGGTGGCTTCCGCGACTTTACCCGTATCGCTTCCAGCGATCCGGTGATGTGGCACGATATTATGAAAGCCAACAAGACCAGTGTGCTGAAGGCGCTGGACCTGTTTGCTGAAAATCTTTCCCGTCTTCGCGGTGCTATTGAGCGCGAGGACAGCGAGCAGCTGTTGGGGGTCTTTACCCGCGCCAAGGCCGCTCGCGATCACTTTACCAAAATGTTAACCAAGCAGGCGTACAGTCCTTCCATGCAAGACAAAGAGATTACTTACCGGGTGCAGCCCGGTGGCAGTGTCAGCGGCCAGCTGCGGGTGCCAGGTGACAAATCCATCTCCCACCGCTCCATCATGCTGGGCTCACTGGCGGACGGTGTGACCGACGTTGAGGGCTTCCTGGAAGGGGAGGACGCACTGGCGACCCTGCAGGCGTTCCGTGACATGGGCGTGGTGATTGAAGGCCCGGATCACGGTCGCGTGCGCATTCACGGTGTGGGCCTGCACGGCCTGCAGGCGCCTCCTGGCCCCTTGTATGTGGGCAACTCCGGCACTTCCATGCGTCTGCTGGCGGGCCTGTTGGCAGGTCAGGATTTTGATGCCGAGCTGACCGGTGACGAGTCCCTCTCCAAGCGTCCCATGAATCGCGTGGCCAACCCGCTGCGGGAGATGGGGGCCGAGATTGAAACCGCTGAAGGCGGCCTGCCGCCGGTGAAGATCAAGGGTGGTGCCAAACTCAAGGCCATCAACTATGTAATGCCCATGGCCAGTGCGCAGGTAAAATCCTGTGTGCTGCTGGCAGGCCTCTACGCCGACGGTGAAACCGTGGTAACAGAGCCGGCCCCCACCCGCGACCATACCGAGCGCATGCTCAATGGCTTCGGCTATCCGGTAGCCCGCGACGGTGCGACGGCCAAATTGCAGTCCGGCGGCAAGCTGACGGCAACCGCCATTGAAGTGCCGGCGGACATCTCGTCGGCGACTTTCTTTATGGTGGCTGCTGCCATTGCGCCTGGTTCCGATGTCACCCTCACACATGTGGGCATTAACCCGACCCGCGTCGGTGTGATCAATATCCTGCGTCTTATGGGTGCCGACTTGACCCTGAGTAACGAACGGGAAGTGGGTGGTGAGCCGGTGGCGGATATCCGCATCAAGTACGCGCCGCTCAAGGGGATCGAGATTCCCGAAGATCAGGTGCCTCTGGCCATTGATGAGTTTCCGGCCCTGTTTGTGGCGGCCGCCTGTGCCGAAGGTACCACCATCCTGCGCGGTGCCGAGGAGCTGCGGGTGAAAGAGAGTGACCGTATCCAGGTGATGGCCGATGGCCTGCAGACCCTGGGTGTGAAAGCTGACCCAACCCCGGATGGCATTGTCATTGAAGGCGGCAGCTTTGGCGGTGGCGAAGTGGAAAGTCACGGCGATCACCGTATTGCCATGTCCTTTACCGTGGCGGCCCTGCGCGCCGATGGCGAGATTGTGATTCGTAACTGTGCCAATGTGGCGACCTCTTTCCCCACCTTTATCGCCCTGGCCCAGCAAGCCGGCATTGCCTTGCAGGTGGAAGAGGGCTAAGACGTCCTGCTTCCCTTCCTCCGTCATTGCGAGGAACGTAGAGACGAAGCAACAAGGTGAATTGCCCGCAGGGCAAGAGAGGGTGGCCTGGGCCATCCATGTGTGGCACGTATGGTAGTTCGGAGTGAGTATGGGTTGCCGCGCTGCGCTCGCAACGACGGGGTTGGGTTTTTTTAGTAAGTACTACCTTTATGTATCCCCCCGCCGCCATTGCGAGAAGCGCAGTGACGCGGCCATCCATGTGTGGCACGGGTTGCGGTAGGTAGTAGACATGGGTTGCCGCGCTGCGCTCGCAACGACGGGGTTGGGGTTTTTTAGTAAGTACGACCTTTATGTATCCCCCGCCGTCATTGCGAGGAGCGCAGCGCCAACAGTAGGGGCTTTAAGCCACGCGGCAACAAGGTGAATTGCGCGCAGGGCACGAGAGGGTGGCCTGGGCCATCCATGTGTGGCACGGATAGCGGTACGCAGTAGACATGGGCGCCGCGCTGCGCTCGCAACGACGGGGTTGGGGTTTTTTAGTAAGTACTACCTTTATGTATCCCCCGCCGTCATTGCGAGGAGCGCAGCGACGCGGCAATCCATGTGTGGCACGGGTTGCGGTAGGTAGTAGACATGGGTTGCCACGCTACGCTCGCAACGACGGGTGTGGAGGCCTCAGACCCACGCGCTCGGTGTCTCCCCAGGTCTTATTGACGCATGACCGAAAAAGCCCGCGAAGCAGCACTTCACGGGCTTTTTCGTTTTCTGGAGTATCAGTTCAGGCTGGAGGTTCAATCCAGGCCGGAACCTTGCTTCAGGCGGGCACTACTGCAGCACAATCAGTGCACTGTTCTTTGCCAGGGTAGATTCGCCGATGCCCTTGATCTCCGTTAGTTGGCTGGCGTCAGTGAATTTGCCATGCTGATCTCGCCAGGCCACGATGGCTTGTGCCTTGGCCAGGCCGATACCGTTGAGGGCGGCTGCTATCTCCTCCGCGCTGGCGGTATTGATGTTGATGGGGGCGGCCGGTTCAGCAGCCAGTGCCGGTTGGAACAAGCTGCTGCTCATGGCCAGCAACAGGGTGAACAGGGCCGGGGCCAGGTATTTCAGGGTTTTCATGGTACACCTCCTTGTTGTGTGGAGAGGCTACACTAGCCCATTAAGCCGGAATGCAAATCGGAAGAAAGTGTGGCCCCTCGCCGATCAAACCCCTGCGGGGTACAATGGCCGTTTTGCAGCATACAGAAAGGTATTAACGGATGGTTGATGCGCCCAGAATCGTGGTGGCGATGGATTTTGATAATGCGGCGGATTGTCTCGCCATGGCCGACAGGCTCGATCCATCGCTCTGTCGCCTGAAGGTGGGTAAGGAGCTGTTTACGGTTGCCGGCCCGGCGGTGGTGGAGAGTCTCATGGGGCGGGGCTTTGATATTTTTCTGGATCTGAAATTTCACGATATCCCCAATACCACGGCCAAGGCCGTGAAGGCGGCGGCCGAGCTGGGTGTGTGGATGGTGAATGTGCACGCATCCGGCGGTTCCCGCATGATGGAAGCGGCCCGCAACGAACTGGAGAAGCGCTCTGGTCCCGCGCCCCTGCTAATCGCCGTGACCGTACTCACCAGTATGGAAGCGTCTGATCTGCAGCAGATCGGCCTCGCCTGCGGGCCCCGCGAGCAGGTGTTGCGTCTTGCCTCCCTGGCCCAACAGAGCGGTATGGACGGAGTGGTCTGTTCGGCCCAGGAAGCCGCTATGCTGAGTCGTGAGCTGGGCAGTGAGTTTTGCCTGGTCACGCCGGGTATCCGCCCCGCGACGGCGGCGGCAGACGACCAGCGCCGGATTGTGACGCCGGCGGATGCGCTGGCGGCCGGCAGTCACTATCTGGTGATCGGCCGTCCCATTACCCAAGCCCCCGACCCGGTAGAGGCGTGTCAAAATATTCTCCGTGAAATCGGGCAGGGTGGTTGAGATGGCATTTGTGGTTGCAGTGGATGGCCCCAGTGGTGCCGGCAAGGGCACGCTGTGCCAGCGTCTCGCCCAGTCCCTGGGGTTTCACTTGCTGGACAGTGGCGCACTCTATCGCCTGACAGCCCTGGCAGCCGAGAAGCAAGCGGCAGACTGGGATAACGAAGCGGCGTTGGCGCAGGTGGCGGAAAACCTGGCGGTGCGCTTTGAACCATCGGACACCGGGGTTAAGGTGTGGTTGGCGGGGGAGGATGTCACCACCGCCATTCGCAAGGAGCAGGTGGGGATGAATGCCTCGCGGGTTGCCGCCTGCCAGCCGGTTCGTGCCGCGCTGCTGCAGCGCCAGCGCAATTTTGCCGAGGAGCCTGGGTTGGTGGCGGATGGCCGCGACATGGGGACGACGGTTTTCCCGGATGCGCCGGTCAAGGTGTTCCTGACTGCCAGTGCCGGGGAGCGTGCCAGGCGGCGGGTGTTGCAGCTGCAGCTGGCCGGCGAGACCCCGGACTACGATGCCATCCTGGCCGATATTGAAACCCGTGACCGACAGGATCGGGAGCGTGCCACGTCGCCGCTGAAGCCGGCGGACGATGCGGTATTGCTGGATTCCACCCACTTGGGTATAGAAGAGGTGCTGGCCCAGGTGCTGGCACTGGTGCAGGACAGTCTGTCAGGCAGCGCTACGGCGCGTTGAGGGGCTACCGAAGGACATACAATAACAGGAGTTCTGACGGGTGCAGCTTGTAAGAAAATTGGCGGTCCTGGTGGTTGCAGCGCTGGGGCTGCTGCTGGGGATCTGGTTCTGTGTTGAAAACAGCCAGCCGCTGGTGCTCAAGGTTTACGGCTTTGATGCGCCTGAGCTGCCGGTGGGACTGATCATTACGCTGGCGCTGCTCACAGGTGCCCTGGTGGGTTATGTAATGAGCCTGCCCTGGCTGCTGCGGGCCCGTAATCGCATTGCCTCCCTCAACCGCAAGATCCGCCGCCGCGACAAGGAGCTTGACCGTCTGCGCGGCATGACAGCGCCGGCTGCGGCCAACGGTAAAAACGGCGACCAGAGGCGTCTTATTGAATGACCGATGTTGCGCTGTTTGCGCTGTTGCTGGTCGCCGTAGCCATTGGCTTTTTCTTCGGACGACTCAGGCGCAAGGATGAAGAGGGCGATGAGGATACGGAAGTCCAGGCACAGTACATCCGCGGACTCAACTACCTCCTGAATGAGCAGCCCGACGCTGCCATTGATACCTTTATTGATTCTCTCGATGTCACCCCGTCTACCCTGGAGACCCACTTAGCCTTGGGCAACCTGCTGCGCAAGCGCGGGGAGGTGGGGCGTGCCATCAAAATCCACCAGAACCTGCTGGCGCGGCCGCGGCTGGATCCTGAGCGCAGCCAGCAGGTGCAGCTGGAGCTGGCCCGGGACTATATGAAATCCGGCCTGCTGGACCGGGCTGAGCTGCTGCTGCGGGAGCTGGCGGACTCCGCGGCCTATCCCCTGCGCACCCAGTGCCAGGAGTACCTGATCGAGATCTACCGGGATGAAAAGGAGTGGGCCAAGGCGATTGAGGTGATCAGCCGCCTGCCAGGGCGACGTTTCACCCGTATCCCGGAGCGCTGGCGGCTGGTGCAGGCGCATTTCTATTGTGAGCTGGCAGCGGAATCGCTGGCTCGCTCGGACTATCTGGCGGCACGTCGTCATCTGCGGGCGGCCATGGCTGCCGACCGCCAGTCTGCCCGGGCCAGCCTGCTACTGGCGGAACTGGAGATCAACCTTGGTCACTATCGCGAGGCGGTAAAGGCCCTCAAACAGGTGTTCTATCAGGATCCCGCCATGCTGCCGGAGGCTCTGCCAATGCTGGAGACCTGCTACCGGCAGGGTGGGCTGCTGCCGCAGCTGCGGGAATACCTGCAGGAGTTGCTCAATCAGGGGGCTTCATTGTCCGTTGCCATCCGTCTGGCGGAGTTGATGGTAGGGGCAGAAGGGCCGGAGGCCGCCGCCCAGTTCCTGCGTGGCCAGCTCCTTCAGAACCCCAGTATCTCAGGGGTGCGGCAGCTGCTGCACCTGCAGTGCTCCGCCTTGCGTGAGCCCGGCCAGCAGTGGTTGCAGCTGGAGCAGATGCTGGATGAGCTCAATCGCCAGAATCCGCGCTATCGTTGCCTGAGCTGTGGTTTCGCCGGCCATCGCCTGCACTGGCTTTGCCCGAGCTGCAAGACCTGGGGGAGTGTAAAGCCGGTCGATTAAAGTCGTCATAACATCCATTTCTCCTCTACACCTCTCATGCCGTCATTGCGAGGTGCGCAGCAAACAGTAGGGGCTTTAAGCCACGAAGCAACAAGGTGAATAGCCCGCAGGGGAAGAGAGGGTGGCCTGGGCCATCCATGTATGGCACGCCGCCGTACGGAGTGAACATAGGTTGCCGCGCTGCGCTCGCAACGACGGGGTTTGGGGTACTTCAGTGAGAACTAACTGTATATCCCCCCCCACCGTCATTGCGAGGAGCGCAGCGACGTGGCAATCCATGTATGGCACAGGACCAGTGCGCAGTGAACATAGGTTGCCGCGCTGCGCTCGCAACGACGGGGTTTGGGGGCCTCAGTTAGATCTTCCTCGATACCACCTATGCCGTCATTGCGAGGAGCGCAGCGACGTGGCAATCCATATGTGGCACAGGGCCAGTGCGCAGTGAACATAGGTTGCCGCGCTGCGCTCGCAACGACGGGGTCTGAGGCCCCAGCCAGATCCTGCTCTATACCTCCCCCTCCGTCATTGCGAGGTGCGCAGCACCAACAGTAGGGGCTTTAAGCCACGAAGCAACAAGGTGAATTGCCCGCAGGGCAAGAGAGGGTGGCCTGGGCCATCCATATGTGGCACGGATGACGGTACGGAGTGAACATAGCTTGCCACGCTACGCTCGCAACGACGGGGTTTGGGGGCCTCAGTTAGATCTTCCTCGATACCACCTATGCCGTCATTGCGAGGAGAGCAGCAACCCCTATCCCGGCGTCATTGCGAGGAGCGCAGCGACGTGGCAATCCATGTATGGCACAGGGCCAGTGCGCAGTGAACATAGGTTGCCGCGCTGCGCTCGCAACGACGGGGTTTGGGGGCCTCAGTTAGATCTTCCTCGATACCACCTATGCCGTCATTGCGAGGAGAGCAGCAAGCCCTATCCCGGCGTCATTGCGAGGAGCGCAGCGACGTGGCAATCCATGTATGGCACAGGGCCAGTGCGCAGTGAACATAGGTTGCCGCGCTGCGCTCGCAACGACGGGGTCTGAGGCCTCAGCCAGATCCTGCTCTATACCTCCCCCTCCGTCATTGCGAGGAGCGCAGCGACGTGGCAATCCATGTATGGCACAGGGCCAGTACGTAGTGAACATGGGTTGCCGCGCTGCGCTCGCAACGACGTAGTTCTTGGTCGGTCCGCAACAGCTACCAGCCCCGGATATTGGCCCATACCCCAGCCAATCACTCCATCTATTGCGCAGTTTCTGTACTTCTGGTAAGCTCCGCCGCCACCATTGCTGGGTTAACCCCGTGCGTGGTGAGGTAGGGCGCCTGTATTAGCCAGCTTGTAGCGGGCTCCCTATCAATATGAATCGGCCCACACGACTGGCGGTGTGGATGGCAAATTTGTCCCTGGCGGACGCTTCTGATTTCGGCAGAGGCCCCCGGCGATGAGTTTCCGCTGTTACCTTATAGGTTGTCCTAATGAGCGAATCTTTCGCAGAACTCTTTGAAGAAAGTTTGAAATCCGTTGATATGGTGCCTGGTTCCATCGTGACCGGCGTTGTAATCGACCTGGATAAAGATTGGGTTACTGTTCACGCAGGCCTGAAGTCCGAGGGTGTTATCCCTGCTTCCCAGTTCCTGAACGAGAACGGTGAGCTGACTCTGAGCATTGGTGACGAAGTACAAGTTGCCCTGGAAACCGTAGAAGACGGTTTCGGTGAGACCAAGCTGTCTCGCGAAAAAGCCAAGCGCGCTGAAGCCTGGAAAGTGCTGGAAGCGGCTCATGAAGCTGACGAAATTGTTAAGGGCGTGATCAATGGCAAGGTTAAGGGTGGTTTCACCGTTGACGTAGCCGGCATCCGCGCCTTCCTGCCAGGTTCTCTGGTAGATGTCCGTCCAGTGCGCGAAACCGCTCACCTGGAAGGCAAAGATCTTGAATTCAAAGTGATCAAGCTGGATCAGAAGCGCAACAACGTGGTTGTATCCCGTCGTGCGGTTCTGGAGAAAGCCAACTCTGCCGAGCGTGAAGAGCTGCTGGCCAGCCTGCAGGAAGGTATGGCGGTTAAAGGTATCGTTAAGAACCTGACCGACTACGGTGCTTTCGTTGACCTGGGCGGCGTAGACGGCCTGCTGCACATCACCGACATGGCCTGGAAGCGTATCAAGCACCCATCCGAAATCGTAAATGTGGGTGACGAGATCGAAGTTAAGGTCCTGAAATTCGACCGCGAGCGCAACCGCGTTTCCCTGGGTCTGAAGCAGCTGGGTGAAGATCCATGGGTCGAAATCACTGCCCGTTACCCTGAAGGTACCCGCACCAAGGCCAAGGTTACCAACCTGACTGACTACGGCTGCTTCGCCGAGATCGAAGAGGGCGTTGAAGGTCTGGTACACGTATCCGAAATGGATTGGACCAACAAGAACATCCACCCATCCAAAGTTGTCAACGTTGGCGACGAAGTGGAAGTGATGGTTCTGGATATCGACGAAGAGCGTCGTCGTATCTCCCTGGGTATCAAGCAGTGCCAGGAAAACCCCTGGGATGCGTTTGGTCGTCAGTCTGCCAAAGGCGACAAGATCAGCGGTAAGATCAAGTCCATCACCGATTTTGGTATCTTCATCGGTCTGGATGGCGGTATCGACGGTCTGGTTCACCTGTCCGACATCTCCTGGAACGAAGCCGGTGAAGAAGCCGTACGCAAGTACAAGAAAGGCGACGAGCTGGAAACCGTTATCCTGGCGATCGACCCAGAGCGTGAGCGTATCTCCCTGGGTATCAAGCAGCTGGACAACGATCCGTTCTCTGACTACGTAGCGACTAACGATAAAGGTTCTATCGTTACCGGTACCGTTAAGGAGGTAGACGCCAAAGCTGCCATCGTTGTTCTGGCCGATGACGTCGAAGCTGTTCTGAAGGCTTCTGAAATCAGCCGTGACAAGGTAGAAGACGCCCGCAACGCCCTGAGCGTAGGCCAGGAAGTTGAGACTGTGATTCTGAACGTTGACCGTAAGAATCGCTCCATCAACCTGTCTATCAAGTCCAAAGATGCTGCTGAAGAGCGCGCTGCTATCAAAGAGCACTCTCAGAAAGCACAGGAAGCTGCTGCTCCTGCCACCATCGGTGACCTGATCAAGGCGCAGATGGAAAGCCAGGACAAGTAATTTCCTGACGGAAATCAGCTCCTGACAAAAAGGGCGACCCAAGGGTCGCCCTTTTTTGTGCCTGCTGGCAGGGTTTTAGCCATCAAGCCAAGGAGCCTGCTGAGTGTTGTCGCCTGATCCTGGCTCCTCTAACCTGGAATGCCCCCGTCGTTGCGAGCGCAGCGCGGCAACCCATGTCCACTCCGTAACTCAGCCCCAAACCCGCACCCTCCGCCAGCACAACCCCGTCGTTGCGAGCGTAGCGCGGCAACCCATGTCCCCACCGGAATGAGGGCATCTCGAGAGCCCCAGCCCCGAACCCGACCCTCCGCCAGCGTAACCCCATCGTTGCGAGCGCAGCGCGGCAACCCATGCCCCACCTGATGAGGGCATCGCGAGAGCCCCAGCCCCAAACCCAAACCCGCACCCTCCGCCAGCACAACCCCGTCGTTGCGAGCGTAGCGCGGCAACCCATGCCTCCTCCTGAAATAGGTAGCTGCGACACCCCTTGCCCCGAGCAGTAGCGAAATTAGCTGATTTTTTGACCAAATTTGAGGCGATAACCAACAACTTGGTTAAAAAGTACCACCGCTTGTAGGATATATCTCACAAGAATTAGGGAAATCTGCCAATAGCCCTACCGGGGAATATGAGAGATTATACTCGGGCAAGGAAGCAGACACGGATGTGTATGTGGGCCAGGTAAGGTCAAAGGAAGCGTCTATTGCACAGGGTGTGACAGCAGGATGCTGTGGCGCCTTAGCCAGGAAGGCTGGAGCGAAGTATGGATGCATTGAGGTAAGCAGAAAGCCGGTCCCGAAAGGGACCGGCTTTTTTGTTTCCGGGACAAGTGTCCGTCAGAGTAGCGGATTCACAGGGACAAACTTGCGGGATGGTTGAGTATTTCAGCTTAGTTATTGCTGCCGTAGCCACAACCGTGACCAAGGTCTTATTGCAGGCTTTCTGTGACGAGCCTCTAATTAGTAACTTGCTGTCATTTGATGTGGCTCGTATACTCCTTTGAAAACAATAAGTTACAGAGTGCCTTACCTCAGGGTAAAGACTGGTCCCTGAAGACGTTTCTGATTAACTGACGAAGGATTGGCCATGACAAAATCAGAGCTGATAGAACGGATAGCCGAGCAGCAGGATCAACTGTCTCTGAAGGACGTTGAGCTTGCCGTAAAACTCATGCTGGAGCACATGTCCCACGTCCTCGCAGACGGGGAGCGGATCGAAATCCGCGGCTTTGGCAGCTTCTCCCTCCACTACCGCGCCCCCCGCGTGGGCCGCAACCCCAAAACCGGTGATTCTGTTGAGTTGGCTGGTAAGTATGTGCCGCACTTCAAACCCGGTAAAGAAATGCGGGACAGGGTGAACGAGTCCATTTAGATTAGGTTCTCCAGCAGTGTAAACGGGCCGGCAAATCGAGTATGACCAAAGTTCTGACGATTATAGGTACCCGCCCCGAAGCTATTAAAATGGCTCCGGTAATAGCAGAGTTGAACCAACGAAAAACGTTTGACAGTAAGCTTTGTGTGACCGCCCAGCACAGGGAAATGCTGGATCAGGTGCTGGATCTTTTTAGTCTGGAGCCGGATTTTGACCTGAATCTGATGTCCAATAAGCAGTCTCTGGAAGGCCTGACTGCCAATATCTTGCTCGGGTTGAGCAAGGTCTTTAAGGAATGGAGACCTGATATCGTGTTGGTTCATGGTGATACCACCACAACATTTGCCGCCACTCTGGCGGCGTTCTATCAGCAGATCCCTGTTGCTCATGTGGAGGCCGGACTCAGAACCGGCAATCTCTACTCCCCCTGGCCGGAAGAGGCCAATCGTAAGCTCACATCAGTCCTGACTGCCGTGCATTTTGCTCCCACCCCTAAAGCCGCTTCCAATCTGCTGGAAGAGGGGGTTCCACAAGATGCGATCCATATTGTTGGCAATACCGTTATTGATGCGCTCCTGGGGGTTTCTCAACGCCTTGCAGAAACTGATACGCTGACGGTGCAAATGCAGGAACGCTTTCAGTTCCTGAAAGATGATTCCAGGCTGCTGTTGGTCACGGGCCATCGTCGGGAAAACTTTGGCGAGGGGTTTCTGCAAATTTGTCAGGCCCTAAAAGAGCTGTCCATCAACAATCCGGATCTCCAGGTTGTGTACCCTGTGCATCTGAACCCCAATGTACATGGACCTGTGACCGAGACTCTAGGAGATTGCCCGGGTATTCACCTGATCCCACCCCTGGAGTACATGCAGTTTATTTACCTGATGGGCAGGGCTGACATCATACTGACTGACTCTGGTGGTATACAGGAGGAGGCGCCGTCTCTCGGCAAACCCGTGTTGGTGATGCGTGATACAACCGAGCGACCGGAAGCGGTTGAGGCCGGAACTGTCAAATTGGTGGGGACAGATACGCACTCCATAGTCAGCAGTGTGGAACAGCTGCTCAGCGATTCCACACGCTATCAAGAAATGTCGATAGCCCGTAATCCCTATGGGGATGGAAAAAGCAGCGGGCGTATTGGCGATGTATTGGAAGGTATTTTCAGGTAACGGTAGGTATGGAAGCTTTTGTTTATAGTGAAGAGAGTCGGACAGTAGGCAGCCGCTTCCACGAAGCGGTAAAGGACATTGTTGATGGTGTAGTCTACCGCGGTAATCTGTGGGGCGCGTTGGCACGGCAGGACATCAAGCAGCGTTACCGGCGTTCGGTGCTAGGACCTTTCTGGCTGACCATTACCACCGCCATCTTTGTTTCTGCTTTGGGCTTTTTGTACTCCGAGCTGTTCAAGCAGTCTTTGACTGATTATGTTCCATACATTGCAATTGGTTACATTGTCTGGAGTTTTGTTTCCAGTATTGTCCTGGAAGCGTGTCATGTGTTTATCTCCGCCGAGAATATGATCAAACAGGTGAGGCAGCCATTCACAACCTACGTCTGTCGTATGGTATTTCGCAACCTGATCATCTTTGCCCATAACGCCGTTATCTTGCTGGTAGTCATAATTACGGTCGAAAATACGCACATCGGGCAACTGCTCTCTATAGTGCCTGCGGTTTTGTTGCTGTCTGTGCTGGGAGTATTTCTGGGAATTATTTTTGGCGTTATGTGTGTACGGTTTCGGGACATTATTCCTATGGTAGGCAGCGTGGTTCAGGTTACTTTTTTCCTGACCCCAATCTTCTGGAGGGCGGATATCCTGACCGAACGGGCATGGATGGTAGAGGTTAATCCTGCTCACCATTTGATTGATATCGTTCGTTCGCCGGCATTGGGTGAAGGTATCCCGGTAGATTCCTGGTTATTTGCTTTGGGGCTGACGGGCGCGATGGCGATTCTGGCGGTACTTATTTATACCCTTTTCCGGCATCGTATTGCCTACTGGGTTGGCTGAGTTAAGAGGATAGAGCGTTGGGGTATATCAAAGCGCGAGATGTGATGGTCGAATTTCCTGTTTTTTCCAATGCGCATCGTTCACTGAAAAACACGATATTGCATGCCAGTACCGGCGGCCGTTTGGCTAGAAGTGCAGGTAAGCAGTTGAAGGTGCGTGCTGTAGATAATGTTTCCTTTGAAGCCACGCCCGGTGATCGTATTGGTCTGATGGGTCACAACGGCTCAGGTAAGACAACACTATTGCGGGTGCTGGCAGGTGCCTACGAGCCGGTATCGGGCTATCTGGAAACCAAAGGCCGTGTTGCCTCCTTGCTGGCCATTACCATGGGTATGGATCAGGATGCGACTGGTTACGAAAATATATTTCTGCGCGGCGTGATGATGGGTATGAGCCCACAGGAGATTCGCACCAAGGTGGATGAAATCGCCGAATTCACCGAGCTGGGAGAGTATCTGGAAATGCCTATTCGTACCTATTCATCCGGTATGCATTTGCGCCTGGCCTTTGCGGTCTCCACCAGCGTCGATGCAGATATTGTCATCATGGATGAATGGTTAAGCGTGGGCGACGATACTTTTAAAGAGAAGGCGGCGGTGAGGTTGAATCAGATGGTGGAGAACGCCTCAATTCTGGTCATGGCTACACACTCCAAAGAGCTGTTAGCCAGAGTCTGCAACAGGGTATTGCATTTGGAGCACGGTAGCGTTATCGAAGAGTTTGATCCGCGCCAGCGCTACTCGCCAGAACAGCAAAAGGTGGTGAACCTGTAGCCTCATCGCCTATTGCGCTTGTAGTCACTGATTGAGAGCTTGTTGACACTAATTGTCCTTTTGACGGTAGAAATGAAACGAAGTCACCCTTTTTTGAAGTCATGTGAAGCCATCTTTGCCCGTCAGCCGGGTCGCTGGATCAAGGGAGTGGCCAGCGCGTATATCGCCTATCCTATTGCCCAGAGACGAGAGCAGCGTGATGTTACCAGTAAGCTGCGGGAGTTGCGTCACCACTACCGGCTGCCAAAATCCCAACGTATGCAAATCGCCCGTGGGAAGCTGGCGGACATCGTCGCTTTTGCCGGGCACAGTGTGCCCTATTACCGTGATCTGTTTGCGACGCTGAAATTTGATCCTGCCAAATTGAAAGCAGATACAGCCTACCTCAATGACCTGCCATTACTGACCAAAGACATTATTCGGGAGCAGGGCGATCGACTCTTGTCCTCGCCCCTGCAAGGACTTCGTCACTACAGCTGTAAAACCGGTGGCTCTACCGGCCTGTCTACTGTCATCGAGTACGATCAGGAGGCCGCGGATTACTCCTCTGCGGTCACCCTCTTTTGTCGTGCAAGCGTCGGTAATACCAAGCGCCAGCCAGAACTCCATTTTGCCTGCCGCTTCCCGGATGCCGACTACGAATCCTGGCCGACCCGGGAAGATTTTAAATGTTTTGCCATGAACCGCTCGAATATCTTCTTTGATCGCCTTGATGATGCAGGCCTCGAAGAAATCTGGCAAACACTGAAAGCCCGCAAGCCCTATATGGTGCACGGGCACCCATCGACTATCTATGCTCTGGCCTGCTACATCGAGCACACTTATGGTAAGGCCAAGGCCTTTGACGTATTTGAGCCCAGTGGAGAGTTACTGGAGCCTTACCAGAGAGACAAGATCGCCCAAGCCTTACAGTGCCGTGTGGTGAATCGCTATGGTTTGGCGGAACTCGGGGTTATGGCCTATGAGCTGGATGGCAAACCCGGTATGCGGGTTCTGGAATCCGAGGGCTGGCCAGAATCCATTCCGGCAGAGCATGGCCACGAATTGATTTTCACCGGTTTCCGCAACCGCCTGATGCCACTGATCCGGTATCAGACTGGCGATCTGGCTGAGGTAGAAGCAGGAGAACGGGGGTTTGTTCTGAACAATGTCGTGGGTCGCATCCATGATGTGGTAACGCTTGATGGGGTTGATTATGCGACCCACACCATTCAGGACATGCTGGATCACCGGGTAGGCAGTATTCAGGAGTTCCAGATTGATGTTCGTGGTGGTAAGCCGCTGCTGAAAATCGTGCCCGAGGGGCACGCAGATCCGGAACATATCAGCGCCAAGGTTCACCAATATTGGGGCACAGCTTTCGATCTGCAGTTTGTCGGCCACAGTGATTTCGTCAGGGTGGGGCGTCACGCCAAATTTCGTCATGTGGTGACCCAATGATTTACGTCCTGAGCGCTGGAGACAGCGATTATGCCGGTGATCTGGTTACTGCTGCGCTGTGTCGTTCGGTGCCGTCCAATCTTGTTGAGCGGGTTTGTGCATCGCTACTGCATACCGCCGCCAAGCGCGGGGATTCGGAACATATCTGGGTCCTGATTAATCCGCTGTCCTGCTGGGCCAGTTCATTGAAAACACTACTCCAGGATTCTGCGAGTAAGGTGCTCTTGTTTGGCACTGTTCCGGAAAGCCTGTGGCAAGACCTTGGCTTATCGAAAAGCGGCGAGGTTGAAGAGCTTGCCCAACTGGCCAAAGCCCCATCCGCTCCAGCCTATGGTGAAGGTTGCAGCGAAGCCCGCATTGAGTATCGGCGACCAATATCTGATCAGATATCCCCGCTGCAAACCCGCTACTTCAGTCGCTACGACTTTATGGAAGAGTGGAACAACATGGGATACGGGGCCATCACCGTCGACGACACCCCTTGGGCGTTGGCGGATTGCCTGCAGGGTCCTGCAAGCACCATTGTGGCCGAGGTCATGGCTGGTGAACACGCGCTGGCGACCTATGCCGCGAAATGGGACTTCAATGGCAGCCTGTTCTGGTTTGCACGAGCCGTTGGCCCAATAGACTCACAAGAATGGCGGCTGGTGGAGGTTTATCTGGCGCACTACCGCAGTGATGAGCTCGCTTGTGCTCCGGTTGTTAGTGAAATCCCGGCAGGTTATGACTGCGCCGTGACTATGCGCCTGGACTGCGACGAGGATGTGGAGTCTGCCCGACAGCTTTGGCAGGCTTATTGTGCTGAAAATGTGCCTTTATCCCTGGCGCTTCACGCGGCGGTACTGCCGGATAGTAAACACCATCAACTCCCGAAAGACGTACTGGCTTCAGGTGGGTCAATTCTGTCGCATACCCTGACTCACGCTCCTGACTGGGGGGGGAGTTACCAGGCAGCACTGCATGAAGGCTGCGAATCCATGGCTGCCATAGAGTCAGCGATTGGGCACAAGGTCCGTTATGCCGTATCACCGTTCCACCATACACCGGTATATGCACGCAAAGCACTTGCGGATGCCGGTTATGAAGGCTGTGTCGGCGGAATTATCTGCAATGACCCGGATTACATGACAGCGCGTAGTGGGATTGCGGTAGGGCCGGGAATAGGGTTTATTGGGTTTCCGCAGCAGTGCATGCTCCATGGCGACTGCATGCAGCAAGCGGAGGATCCTCTCACAGTGTTCAAGGAAGCGTTCGCCACGGCTAAAGCAGGACAGCACTTTTTTGGATATCTGGATCATCCGTTCTCCGAGCGCTACGCCTACGGCTGGCAATCCGAAGAGCAGCGTATCAATGCCCACAAGACTTTTCTGGACTTTATCCGGAAGACAGGGGGCAACGTACTGTTTGCCAATCTGGATGACGCGTTTGATTTTCTTGGTGCAAAGAGTGCGGTCAAGGCAACCGTATCAGGTGATGGGTTAGAGCTAAGGACACAGCTCTTACCGCCCAATGGATGGCAACTGGAGTACGAGTATCGTGGCGCTCGAAGGAAGGTTGTTGAATCATGAGAAGCTCAAGCCCCGAAGCTTCGAACAGGACAAGAGACAACGTCTATGACGTAGATCAGTCAGCGCCTGACAGATCACTCGAAGAGGTTCTGGCGCCCGAATGCTGCATTATGTTCGCGACCGCTGACTGGGATGAGCCCTACTGGACAAACAAGCAACATTGCGCCAAGTCGTTGGCGGCGGTTGGTATCAAGGTTCTTTATGTCGAAAGTGTGGGATTACGAGGCCCAAAGGCGGCTAGTAAGAAAGACTGGCGGCGGCTTATAAGCCGTGCAATGAAAGGATTAGCGTCGTTTTCCCTAGGTGCTGTGGAGCGGGATAAGGGAATTTTTGTACTTTCTCCCTTGGTAGTTCCAGCGGGCCATCGTTATTCAATATTACGTTGGCTGAACAAAGTACTGCTGGGGTCGATGCTGCGTCGTGCGGGCAAGAAATTGTGCTTCGATGAGCCACTGATCTGGACCTATCACCCGTTCATGCTGGATGTGGTCATCGATAAAAGTGGGCCTTTGTTATATCACTGCGTCGACGATCTCGCCGCGATACCTGGTGTGGATGCCCAAGCCTTCAGGAGTGCAGAGGAGTCTCTGTTGCGGCGGGCAGATGCGGTTTTTGCAACTGCCCCGGCGTTGGCGGAGCATTGCAGGAAGCTGAACCTTAATACCCACTACCTGCCTAACGTCGTTGATTACGAGCACTTCTCGGCTGCACGAAATGTCCATGAGTTACCGCCAGATTTGTCTGCCATACCGGAGCCCAGATTAGGCTATGTTGGTGTCCTGTCAGATTTCAAAGTGGACTTTGAGCTGATCTTTCAGGTAGCCCGTGCTGAACCTGCCTGGCATTGGGTACTGATTGGTGAGGAACGAGAGGGGCAATCCAGTGAACTCCTCCGGCAGCTACGGGAAATTCCCAATGTCCACTTCTTAGGGCATAAGTCTTACAGAGACCTGCCCGGCTACCTCGCCGGCTTTCAAGTAGCAACCTTGCCAAGTCTGATAAACAAATACACAGACTCCATGTTTCCCATGAAATACTTCGAATATATCTCAGCCGGGAAACGCGTGGTTGCAACACCTCTGGCTTTTACACGGTCGCCGAACATTGAGATTGCGACGGCATTGGGTGAACAAAAATTCAGGGAAGCAGTGGAGAGCGTGTTACAGCGAGGGGGCTGGAGTGAAAAAGAGTCCTTAAATATTGTAGGCGAGAATACCTGGGAAAGACGTCTAAGCAGAATGCTACGAGAACTATTTCGTCAGCAGTCTCCGTTATCTCTGGATTCATTGATAGATAGATAAAGTTTATATGCGCGTTGTATTGGATTTTCAGGCTTGCCAGTCCGCGAGTAAATATAGGGGTATTGGACGCGGTTCCCGCTCACTGATGTTGGCTATGGCAGAGGAGTTGATTTCACGGCAACACGAAGTCATCTTTCTGGTCAGTGAGGCATTTCAGGATGGGTTGGAAGAGTTAAAGGGGGATATTTCTGCCCGCGTTCCAGACGCACGAATCGTTTCATTCCATGTGCCTACCCCCTGTGCAGCGGCTGTTCCGGAAAATGCCTGGCGGCAAATGGCTGCTCGGTTACTGCGGGAGCATGCCATTGCTTGTCTGGAGCCGGATTTTGTTCATGTGCCAGCGCTCCTGGCCGATGGTTGGGGGGATGATGCAGTCGGCTCCGTCGGTGAACTGGGTGTCCATATTCCGACTTCGTTGACCCAGCACGATCTAATTCCTCTGGCGATGGCAGATGATTACATGCCGGAAGGGCCTTTCAAAGATTACTATATGAAAAAGCTGGAGGGCGTCAAAAAGGCAGACCTGTTACTCGCGATTTCCGACTATTCACGGGAGGAAGCTATTGAGCTGCTCGAGTTTAGAGCCGAAAACGTTGTGAATATTTCTTCGGCGGCTGATGAACTATTTTCAAACCTCCGTGTGACTGAAGAAGAAATCGAGGCGACACTTCGGAAGTACGACATTAATTCGGAATTTTTCCTATATGCACCAGGTGGATTTGACCCGAGAAAAAATATTGGGCGATTAGTTGAAGCTTACGCGATGTTGCCGGCCGATGTTCGGTCGAAAAATAAGCTGGTGATCGCCAGTAAGCTGTACCCTGGAAACCGGGAAGCTGTAGAGCATAATGTCGCATCGAACGGTCTTTGCCCTGGAGATGTGATATTAACTGACTATGTCGAGGATCTGGAGCTGATCCATCTGTATTCGAGGTGCGCAGCCTATATTTTTCCCTCGTTACACGAAGGCTTTGGGTTGCCGGTATTGGAAGCTATGCTTTGTGGTGCGCCGGTCTTGGCGTCGAATCAAACATGCATTCCAGAAGTGATAGATAATGAAGAAGCACTTTTTGACCCTTTCAGCACTGTATCAATAGCCGAAAAAATGACACGTATAGTTAGTGATGAAGCATTTCGCTCCCGGCTGATTTCTCACTCCCAGCTTCGGCCTGGAAAGTTCTCCTGGAGGCTTAGCGCAAAAATGGCGGTTGAGATTTTGGAGACCAAATACCGTGAACTACATGCATTGAATTGGCGGCGATTAGTTCGAGAGGATCTTCCAGGAATCGAGCAGATGCTGGAGTTGCTTGGCTCAGATTTGTCCTTAGGTTACCCAAATGAGAAGGATGTTAAGGCCTTTCGTCAGAGTTACAACCAAAACATGAATTCAGAAACTATATGAAGATTTATTTTTATACCTATCCAGTGGCTTTTCAGTGTCCAGGCGGTGGGGAAATACAACTCCTTAAGTCGAAAGAGGCTCTGGAGCGTCGAGGCCACGAAATTGTATTGTTTAACCAGTGGGAGCATGACCTTGCAGATGCCGATGTTGTTCATCAGTTCTCTGTGCAGGGCGGCTTCTACAATTTGGTTGCTTATCTACATAGTCATGATATTCCACTGGTCTTGAGTCCAATATTGTGGCTATCCGACAATACTGAACAGTACGCGATGGGTGAGATAGGATACATGCTAAGCGCGGCGGATGTTATTTGTCCCAATTCCCAAGCAGAAGTGGATAGATTTTTAGGACACTTTGATTTACCTGAAGAGCGATATTGTGTCACGCACAATGGCGTTGATTCAGCTTTTTTTGAGCAGGTGGAACCTGATGCATTCTGCCGCACATTTGATATTAACCCCGGCTTTATTCTCTGTGTTGGGAATATTGAGCCCAGGAAAAATCAGATATCGCTTGTCGAAGCCGCAAAATTGGTAGGTTTGGAAGTGGTTTTAATTGGTGACGTTAGGGATGAAGACTATTACCAGACGCTCTGCAGACGGAGCGAAGGCCATTTTAAGTTCGTTGGGCATATTGACCACAGTGATCCACTGCTCAGGTCTGCATATGCAGCCTGTGGTGTATTTGCACTGCCTAGCTTGTTGGAAACGCCGGGGCTAGCTGCTTTAGAGGCAGCCGCGGCGGGTGCGTCCTTGGTTATAACTGCTGAGGGGTGTACCAAAGAGTATTTTGGTGATTATGCGTTCTATGTTGATCCCACAAGCATCGAGGAGATATCAGAAGGTCTGGCTATGGCGCGAGGGAACGCTGCTGGCAGGAAGTTGTTAACAGCGCGGGTTCGGGAATTTTCCTGGGATCAGGTGGCGGAAGAGCTAGAGTCCGCGTATGAAAAAGCTATAACGCAAAGACGCGCCTAGTAACTCCGGGGCTCTTAGGGTAATTACATTTAAAGCAAAGAAAAGCAATGCTTGCCAGAGCTCGGGCTTGTTTAACTTGCTGGACCAAGTCGTAGGTGAAAAGGTGATAATTAAAGTTCATAGCTTGGGCAATATTGTCAAATCTAGCGAAAGAGAAGGTTGGTTCGATGCAGTCAGTGACGACCCACAGATCTGGCTTGAAGACTGGCAGGAATTTAGAGGGAAACGGGTAAAAATCAACTTCTATTTAACCGTGGCTGAAAAAACTACACTGATCAACCCAAAGTTATACTTGGATTTGGGGGGCGGGTGTTGTGAGGCTAAAGCTTTTAGATTTCAGGTCGCAGGAGAAGGCATATTTCAGCTTTCTATAGATTTTCCTGACGCGTTGGAGCGACTGCGTTTGGATCCCTTGGATTTGAAAGGTACATTTTTTCTGGGAGAAATTGAAATAAAGGAGAGTGATCCAGCTTTGCTGAGCATTGGGTGTATGGGAAATATTACTCAATCGAAAGTAGGTGATTCTTGCTTTATGGCAACTAATGGGGACCCTCAGGTATGGCTCGATGGATGGCAGCGTTACAGAGGGATGCGGGTCAAGATACGCTGCCTATTAAAATCTTTAGAAGTGGGTTGTCCCATAGCTCCCAAGCTTTATGTGGATTCTGGGACGGGTTTTTCTGAAGCAAAGTCCTATCGGCTTGAACGTTCTGAAGACGGGTTATATGAGGTAGCAATCGATATTGCAAGTGATATGGAGTGCCTACGACTGGATCCGTTAAGTAGCCCTGGCCCCTTTCGAATGGATAAGCTACAGATTTTTGTATGTGGTGGTGAAATTGTAAAGCTGGATCGGCCCGATAATATCTTGTCATTAAAGCATAATTATCGAAGCCAAAAAGCTAAAGCTACTATGGATACCATAGGCGGTGTTGATGTATATGCTTGGCTAGACGAAGATTATTCAAAGTCAAACGATGCAACATATAAAGTACCTTTGGGTGTTCAGTTTCTTCTTGAATATGGCAGGCGAAAAATTAGTAACGGTCTCGAAGTAGAAGCTGAGTTAATACATTCGTATTTTTATTGGTGTTCGAAGCTGAGTGATTTCTATCCAGATATGCGATGGGATCTTCCCCCAGAAAAGATATTGGATTTCCTGAATAACTACGACTTATTAGTCGTATGTGAAACAGTATGTCAATCTCTTGCTAGAACGAGCACGAGTATTATATGTGCCGTTCTGGTCTCATCCAGGGCCGACGATATCCTCCGGTGGCTATCAAAGCCATCACGGGCGTGTGCTGATATTATCCCGTTGGGTCTGTACCATATATGGCTTAGTAGGCCCGATCTCGTAAGAAGTTTTGATCTAAAACTAAAAGAAGGCTGCGAAAAATTTATTACCTGGTGGTGTAAATTCGGTTGCAACGAATATGAGTTTCTTCAGTATTCACCCGATTTAAACGATGGCCTTAAGCTTGCGCCCCTTAATCGTGTCATCGATCACATATTAAGACGATCTACATTGTCGGAGCTAGAGCTGACTAAGAAGCTATTGTGCTTAGAAAGTGAAGGGACTGAACTGTTGCCTTTTCAGCAGTTGATTGCTAAAGATCGACCAGACCTCATGTTGACTAAGACAGGAAGAGGCCTTGGATTGAAGGATGCCCTTGAGGCCTGGTGGGAAAACTCGGGCGCTTATGAACTCAAGAGTCTGTACAGTATTGTCACCAAGGAAAAGACTCTTTCACCCTCGGCTTCTGAGGGCGGAAGCGTATCAGCAGAGCTAAAATCAGCGGGCCGCCCTGGCGAAGGTGAAAAAGAAGGTGTAAACATTATTGGTTATCCCTTTGGAATGCTTGGCTTGGGTGAGGACGCTCGACAAATGGGCCTGTGTCTCAAGTCTGCGGGCATTGAAAGTGCATTGATTGAAGCGCCAATCCGGGGGCCAAAAAGACGAGTCGAAGTAGATGCTAGTTTTCGTGTCATAGATAAGCCGCAATATCGAATGTCCGTTTTTTGTTTACCGCCGACTGATATGATTCGCTTGGGTTTGGAAGGTGGAAGAGAATTTGTGGCTTCTTCAGAATATAGGATTGGGGCTTGGCCATGGGAGCTGCCTGAATGGCCTGAGAGATATTGTAAAATAATCAATGTAGTTGATGAGGTTTGGGCTCAAAGCGAATATGTGGCCAATTGCTTTCGGCGTTTGGGGCATCCGAATGTGGTAAAAATGCCGATGGGAGTTACCTTGCCGAATTCTCCCGATCGCCAGCGTGAACGCTGGGGTCTTAATAGTGAAGACTTTGTCTTTTATGTGACGTTCGATGGAAACTCGTTTATAACCAGAAAAAATCCCGTCGCAGCGGTGAATGCATTCTTGAAAGCTTTTCCAGCGGAAATTTGTGGTGATCTAAACGTGCGTTTGTTGATCAAGGCCATTAATGTTAAAGATGATGTGTATTGGAATGAAATTTTGACGTTGGCTGTGCGTGACTCACGCATTGTAGTTTTTACCGAGAGCCTTAATCGCGAAGACATGGTAAATTTAATGGCATCCGCAGATTGTTATATATCTCTGCATCGTTCTGAGGGGTTTGGTAGGGGAATAGCAGAGGCAATGCTTCTGGGACAGCCAGTTGTAGTATCTGCTTTTTCAGGAAATACTGATTTCTGCAATGACGATACTGCATTCTGTGTGGCAGGAAGAGTTGTACCAGTCCCAAGCGGGCATTATTTGTTTGACGATGGTCAGTATTGGTACGATCCCGATCTTGATGATGCCGCTGAGAAGATGAGGCTACTCTATAACGACCCTGAACTAAGAAGGTTGAAAGCCGATAGGGGAAAAGAATTTATTGAAAGGGCCTACTCTAAGGAGGCTGTCGCAAGTGCCTATAAAGAGAGAGTCGAGGCTATATTTTCCCATATTCCCTGACGGAGAGATCAGCAATCGATATAGTCTTGTAATTTATTTCGACTACTTATAGATCGATTGCCCAATAGCAGTTAAGTAAATTAGGTGAAACATAGTTGAGGATCATTAAGTACTTATGAGGTTCTATATCCACCTAAAATCTGTTTTTTCTCGAAAGACAAATATCAAGTGAAGGTGTTAACTTGAAAGATCCTAGTAGCCCGTTTTCCTATCAAAATAATAATATGCTCTTGATCGATAAGGCTGGGGTGGTTCATTCGGAAAACAAAAAGGTCGTGGTATACCACCTTCATTTTCCTGAGTTGATACATGAGTCAATCCAGACAATGAATGAGTTTGGGGGCGATTACGACAAGATTTTCACAGTAACTGGAAGTCTAGGGGAAGAGTACGGAGAGTATTTGGGAAAATCTGTGGGAGCTGTTGTTTACACCTTCAACAATGTTGGTCGGGATATTTATCCTTTTTGGAAGTTGGTGCAATTGGGTGTGCTCGATAAATACGACCTGGTTTGCAAGCTACATGGAAAACTCAGCAAGCATCGACAGGATGGGAGTGAATGGCGTCGTAACTCCATTCGAATACTCTGCGGCACTGAGACTACAATTAAAAATATCGAAGAATACTTTGTAAGGCAGAAGGCCAAAGAAACATGTTTTGTCGCGCCGGTATTGGAGCAGACGCTACTTCGAACTGAGGCTAAGCACTGGCTTGGAAATCAGTACTGGCTACATAAATTGTCTCTCAGGTTGGGTCATGAGCTGTCCGTCGAAGATGTCATAAATACCACGGTTATGTCTGGCTCCTTTTACTGGTTAAATCGGGCCGGCATCAATCGATATCGTAGTTTACCCATATCAGATGAGGATTGGCTTGAGAGTGAGGCTCGAAAGGGGCCCAATAATATAGATGGTGCACTGGAACATTTCGTCGAACGAAGCCTCTTGCTTTCTGAGCCGTTCAATGTGAATGGGTCCTCTGTCTGTACCTTTGTTGACCTGACTGGGCGCCTATGTTGGTTTGAGCCGTCGCTGATCTCAGAGGAATCGAATTATGCGGGGCAAGAAATAGAAAAATTCCAACGGATCGACAAGCGATCTGAATTAATTGTAAGAGCTAATCAATTTGGCCGGCAAAGAGAAAATTCAGAGCTGTGCAGTTGCTACGATGTGGCTGTTAAAAGTAACGGTGAAACGATAGTTTCGGGTTATGTTCTGGATTTGGTTCAACCTGCAAGACGGTTTTTGGTTTCTATAATGGTCGACAATTCCATTGTTGCTTCACAGGAATCGGTTATGGATTGCGGCTTTCAACCTGTTCCCGACATTACGGACGGAAAATATGGATTTAACTTCAGGCTGAAAGGGGTTTTCGAAAAAGAGCGCATTAAAATTATTTTCGGAGATTCGTTGATACCAATCCCATCTGAATCAAGATACAACATAGATCAAGTGAACGATTTGTTACTGCTCCAAGCGGTGCAGTATAGGAGTTTTGCGTTCCCTGAGTATTTAAGACGTATCCCCGACAATTTTCCCCAGTTCTACGATAATTCCATGACGCCTCACCGGCAATCGATTGACAGGTTTAAGTCTTGGCGCGCTCGGGAGCGTCGGCCTGAGTTGCCAGCGGGGGAGGGAGTGATCCACGTTTTTGTGGTTAATAACCCAATCGCAGAGGTCGCGGCAAATAGAACAATTGAATACCTTGGGTTGAAGAGATCCGATGTCATAATTCTGGTCCACCGGTTGAACTGCACCTCGGCAATGCTTTCCGGATTTACTCAGATATCCACGAATTTGCCGGATATCGAGACATTGACGGGCTCGGAAAGTCTGATGTCAGTTATGAATTTTTGTAACAGACTATTGGACGTTCTGGCGGGCAGGTTGTTCCACTTTTACGCACACCATTATAACGCAGTATTTAGCTATGTCCTCGGAATGCATCCCGCATGCATAAGTACCAATTTGATTGAAGAAGGTAATCTTTCCTCTGTCCCGACCTGGGAGGCCGAGTATGCTACGAAGACCTTACAGTATGCCAGCACAGCGAATTTGATCAATCGAAGTTCTCCACTGGATGCGGCCAACAGTATCGTTGCTAGAGTTGGCTCCACCGAGTTTGATCTGTTCAGTCATGGGATGATAGCTGAAATTTTTCCTGACGCTTCTTTAATAGATGCGTCTGAGTTGATGTTTGATAGGTGCTTCTCTTCTGTTGAGGAGTATTTCCACACCAGAAATTATTTCCCGCTGTTGGCTTTCAAGCGCTATTATTTTTGGCACCCGAAAATGTTGAATGAGCACCATTTATACACTGTTTCAAAGGCCTTTTGTGGTATGGCGGGGTCGGAAAAGCTCTTTCACCCTTCGGCTCGGGAGACAGTACTTAAAGACGCTTATAAGGATAAGCTTGGGCCCGTGAAGACTCTGGTTCTTCTACCGAGTAGTGGTGGGTATCCGTTTCATTTGCCGAAGATTACTCCCTGCGACAGCAAATTTGCTCCAATATTTTCAGGTAATACAAGCAGCGATAAAACATATATTATCCTCCATCCATCGGACAGAATATCAGATGCAACACGTTCTGCTGCGTTGGAAAAGCTTTCTCTCTATCCAGTGGGAAAGCTTCCTAATTTAATAGATCTCACAGAGATTCTTGGCGATTCACCGGTAACTGAATTGGCGGCAACCTGCTTCGATTATGTTGTCCATTATGGTTCTTCGTTGTCGCTGTTGCTGAGTCAGTACAAATCAAAGACACAAGAGATTCTTTACGGAAAGTTTTCATGAATAATGGATTAAAAATGGAAAGTATAAAATCAGAGCTTTTAGAGAATGGATATTACCTGGCAAAAAATATTATCCCCGTTGACTTGCTGGATAATATAAGAAAGTTGGCTATCCTGCACGGCCAAATGGGTGCAGGAGTAAGAAAGCATTACGGACTACGACAGCCTCATGCTTTCAGAACAGCGCCCTTCATTAAAGACATTTTCGAATGTGAAAAACTGATCGCTATAATTTCGGAGGTATTTGAGTCCGAGGATTGGTTTATTACGAATCATGCTGATCTCCACTTTAATGCCCTTAACGGCTGGCATAAGGACGATGGCATGAGTTACGGGGATGGAGGTTACTTTGGAGGCCCTGGCTATCATATTGATGAGCCGAATGTTTATAAGATTGCCATATATCTTCAGTCTCATAAGGACTTTGATGATGGCCTGACCATCGTACCCCGTTCGCATAGGACCCAAATTATAAGAGACGATTCAAGCGAGATTGAGTATTTGGAGGTTGAAGTAGGTGATATTCTTATTTTCGATGCACGTCTTTCACATACAGGTCAGCTATCGCCTATACCTGGGCCCCGGACGGAGCGAGGGCAGGCCATTCTTGATGGTATAGTTGATGAAGTTAGTATGGTGGAGCAAAAGAAAATTCCCAAGAGTGAAAAAGACAGTGAACTTCTGGAGCTGTTCAGAAGTGTGGTAGGGGAAAGATCTTCCATATTTTTCACGGTTGCTACAGAATCAGAGCCATCCAATATATTTGCGATTAACAATATGAAGCGGCAGCTGAAGGAGTTAGGTCCGGAAGTTAGCCCTTACCTTCCCCCTTCCGTTAGAGATTACCTTAACTCGAAAGGGGTTAAGAGCATTGACCAAAGAGTGTTTTGGCGTTCCGAATTCCCAGTTTCTTGAACTTCAGTTTTTTTGACCAGGCGCTACTAGAGTCATGCCGTAATCATGGCTGTTCTTCGCTTGTAAGGTGAATATAAATGAACGTGTTAATCACCGGTGGTGCGGGTTTTATTGGAACTGCACTGGCCGGACGGCTTGTGGATTTGCTACATAATGTGGTTGTTTTTGATCTCTCTGTAAAAATCGAATCGCTGGAGAATCCTGTTCAGGGCGTTAAATATGTAGGTGGAGATATTTCTGATGTCGATTCATTGTGGAAATTGGTTAAGGAAAAGTTCCATGTAATATTTCATCTCGCGTCTCAGACATCTGGCCTTATTTCGCAGGAGAATCCGACTCTTGATGTGGATACAAACGTCAAAGGATCTTTAAATGTATGCAGGCTGGCTCATGCCATGCAAAGCAAAATTATTTTTACCTCTTCTATGGCGGTCTATGGCGACCATGAGCTTCCTATATCTGAAGATTTTCAGATGGAACCTTGTTCCAATTATGGAGTTTCAAAAGTTTGCGCCGAAACTTACATAAAGCTTTTTCGAAAAAGGGGTGTTAAATCAACGATATTTCGTCTGTTTAATGTTTATGGTCCGGGTCAGGATTTGGCAAATTTGAAACAGGGAATGCTCAGTATCTATGTTGCTCAACTTATCCAGAGCGGAAAGATTGATGTGACGGGTTCGCTATCAAGATATCGTGATTTTGTCTACATAGATGATGTTGTTGATGCATTAATCATGGGTATAGATAATTCTTTGGATGGGCAGATTTTCAATGTTGGAACGGGAGTCAAGACGACGGTGGATATACTGATTGCTCATATTGTTCGGGAGTCAGGGCAAAAAGATGTGAAAATCACTAATGTAGGTGGCTTTGAAGGTGATCAGTTCGGAACCTATGCTAACTGTGAAAAGCTACAAAGTTACGGTTGGAACCCAAAAGTCTCTCTTGAGGTGGGGTTAAAATCCACCTATGCCGATGCGATGCGAGTACTACTATGAATGTGTTCTGTTTGCTGACCGGTCGTGGAAATAACACATTACCCGATAAAAACGTGTTACCTGTGTTTGGTCAGCCGTTGCTATCTTATCCAGCTCGAGCAGCGTCAAAAGTAGTTAATATTGAAAATTGTTATATTAGCAGCGACGATGAAAAGATATTGAAGGCGGGCGAGGATTGTGGATTCGGGAGGATTCAGCGCCCAGCCGAGCTCGCTGCCCCTGATTCACGCCATGTAGATACCATACTTCACGGTATCGGCGAAATTGAAAAGGCGAGCGGCTCTGAAATAGATATATTGATCGTCATGTTGGCAAACTCTGCAACCATTAAGTCCGAATGGTTATCGCAGGCCATCAGCATGCTAACTACTGACCCGTCTATATCTGCGGTTGTACCTGCATATGTTGAGCAGGATCATCACCCATTTAGGGCTAAGAAGCTTAACGAGAAAGGGGCTTTGGTACCTTATTTCGACTTCGGGGATCAGGATATTTCGTCCAATCGACAAGATTTACCAGCGAATTATTTTCTCTGCCATAATTTTTGGGCGCTGAATGTTAAGCAATCAATTGCCAGGCAAGATGGCTTTAAGCCTTGGGCATTTCTTGGGAAAAATGTTCACCCGATCATTGTGGAAAACTCATTTGACGTCCATAACCGGGAAGATATATTAAGAACTGAGCGTTGGCTCAGGGAGAATAATATTGTATGAGAATCGATGACCTGGCAGTCGTAATTCCAGCTCAACAGGGTGGGAATGATCTTATTCGAAATGCGCTGGCAAAGTTTGGTAGCGACGAAACACCTCTGCTGACCTGGAAAATACGGCAGCTTAAACACGTGGTCGATTCGAATCACATATATGTGAGTTCCTACTCGGAAGAGGTGAAAGCCCTAGCGTTATCGGAAGGAGTGAATGTTCATCATCGTTCGAAAGACCTGGCTTCTGAAAGTCAGGGACCTTTTGGTGATGTCATTGTGGATGTTATAAGAGATATCCCCCATAAGCATGTCGCTTGGGTATCGGCGGTTTGCCCTTTGATGGATGAGCGTGACTATATGCTCGCATTCCAGTGCTATTTTGAGATTTTTGCCAGTGGCGAGTATGACAGCCTTATGGCGGTTAATCGCATTTACGATTATCTTTGGTCCGACGTGCAGCCTCTGAATTACAATTGTGACTCTCAACAACCTAGGAGACTAGGCCTCACCCCAACTTACAAAGTTACTAATGGACTCTTTATGCGAGAAAGAGAGGCCATTTTAAGGGAGCGTTATTACGTCGGCGAGAAGCCCTATAAGTTTCAAGTTTCCAAGTTGTCTGGGTTGGACATTAATGCCCAGGAGGATTTGGAGGCTGTTGAGGCGTTGTCTGCATTGCATCAAAAGCAAAGGTGTGAGCGTGACAGAGTTGTCTTTCTTGATTTTGATGGGGTGATATTTGATTCAGTCGTAGAGGCCTATGCCATAGCGCTGCTTACGACGCAACGAATCAAGCATCTGGATGAATTAGACTTAAGTAGTGAACATTCCCGTCGATTCATGGCACAGCGCTATCTGATCGGGCCTGCCTGGAATTACCACTACCTGTTAAAGGCAATTGATGACGGCAATGATGAGTGCTTCGCGGACTACCTACCGTTAGAGCCTGGAGCGAGTGCTAAGGATTTTCAGGCTGCGTTTTTTGCGACAAGACAAGTCATCCGAAATAATTTCTGGCAGGAGTGGCTCGCTCTGAACCGCATGTATGATGGGGCGGAAAAATTTGTTGAATATATCAATAATAGCCAGAATATAGTGATCGTAACGACTAAAGATAAAGCTACCGTAAATGCGCTGTTACAAAATCATGGATTGGCGAGAGATTTAGAGATATTTGATGCTAAAACGTTTGAAGAGTATGGCGGAAAGGCGAACTTTATGGATGATTACATTAAGAGGAATCATATCCGGGATGCCTTGTTTGTAGACGACTCAGAACAGCATTTGGAGAAGTGTAGCTGGGTGGAGCGGCTAAAGGTGATGCAGGCAAAGTGGGGTTATGTTTCTCATGAGGCTCGAGAAGATAATATGCTTGAGGTTTTCAATTCAATAGAAAGCGTATTATACAGCTAGCTAAAATATCTAATACATAATCCTGGTTTATTTGAGCCCTAACTACATCGTTAGGCCTCAAGTAGTAATATCTTGATTTCAGTTTTTTAGGTATTTGTCTGAGAGGTTTTCTTGGCGTTCATGTTCTATAAAAAGGATTTTACTGGCGATGACATTTTTTAATGACTACATAAAGTTGGACCTGATTGGTACGAAATTTAATACTAATAAGGCAGGTCGCTGTGTGCACAATGAGCTTGGCGAAATTGATCGATTGTCTTTATTGCGGAGATATGAGTTCTTTCTTGATAGGCTTGTATCCAATGTAGGCATTAACAAAATTTCGATGCTAGAGCTTGGTGCCGGTGTCCATCCCGATGAGGGTGCTAGCGGTAAAATGTGAAGAGAGTTTTTCGGTTCTGATGCAAACATCGTAATTGCCGATATAAAGCCATCAAGCCAAGATGCTTTGGCGGGGGTTAGCCATACAGTTATTGGCGACCTGTCGTGCCGTAATGTTCATAACCGCTGCCTTGACCATGGCCCATTTGATTTTGTTCTTGATGATGCCTCACATTTTTGGCGACACCAGACCCAATCTTTCAGGTGGTTGTTCCCAAGTCTAAACTCCGGAGGTATCTATATAATTGAAGATGTTCACGTGTGCTTCGATAGATATATACCTAACTACTCTGAGGGGCTAGATATAAAAGATAGCGTTGCTTACTTTACCGCAATTGCCCGTGCTCGCAGCAGGTTTCGTGACCCTGCAGATAAGAGAGAGGGAGTAATGCGAGATCATGATCGTGATAAGATTGAAGAAATTTACAAATTGAATAGTGACGATTACGAGATGCTTAAGAGTATAGATTTTCTGGCTTTCATTGGGCAGAGTGTTGTCGTTGTCAAAATGTAAAAATTAACAATTCCTGTCGATCTTTCGAGAACGGGGAAGTTTTACAATGGATTGCCCCCCGGCAGTGAAAGAAGAAAGCCCTATATCACTGTCCGGAATTAGTTTGCCGCTGAAAAGTGAGTGATATTTCTTTTGGATGTTCAGGGCCTATTACTTAGGTATATCGCAATCAGCTTGAAGGAAAGTTATATGGCTAAAGTTTGGGTTGTGCTTCAATATTGTCGATATTAACCTTTCGAAAATGAACGGAAACATTGGAGTTTTATACTCCCCATAGTGAAGTGTTGAATCATAATACTTTTGCCGTTCGTCTTCAGGCATTTGATCAATGGTTGTGAGTAATTTTATAAGTACTTCGCCGTAATATGACCAAAAATTGGCGTTCCCGACCCAAAAATTACACCAGGAAAGTGTGTCTATATCATTGCGTCCAGTTGTGGATGTCTTAAAGGGAAGAGCGGCCTTTTCAAACAGATTGTCTGCAAGGGCACAGATCCCGGGATGTCGTTGTTCGCCATGGGTCCATACATTAAAATCCTGCTTTGCTATATGGGGGTACTTTGAAAATATGTAGAGATCTTTTCCGGGCGAGTTCTGAATAAACTGAAATATCTCGTTGGCAGTAAGGCGAGTTTTGTCCGCGAGCTTCCAGGAAACCAGTCCCAGGTAATCAGCGGTCATGTATTCCTGATTGAGAAAGAAAGATTTCAGGTATTCGATTTCGTAATGTTCATTTTTTGGATTGTCCGAAACATCAAGCGGGTGGAATTGAGGGTCAAGAAAATCCTGGTGATTATTGTGATAATAGGTCTGGTAGATTTTGATTGTTACAGCTTTCTTGGTAGTTGATGAATCAATTTTCATGAGCATGCTGGTGGTTAGGGAGGAATTTTGGCTATTTTATCATCTCCATGGTTTGCTACCAACAACTACGGATATTGTCCGCCCCCCAAATTTGGAGACGAAGCACATTCATATGTGTAATGTCGTTGGGTATATAAAGGAGTCTCCCCCAAGCTTCAATTCGGTAGGGGGCGGCGGATGTGCTATTTAAATTATTCGCTGACTTGCAAGGGAGTTTTGGGGTCGCTAATCCGGAGGTTTTGTGAAAGGTAGGGTTCTTTTTGTTCATCCTAGTAGAAGTATAGTTAATCCGGGTAGTGGGGAAATTGAAGCCCGGGCTTTACTTCATGGTTTTAGGCTCGCTGGATATAAAACTGATGTACTGAGCTTTGAGTCTTCCAGTGTCGTTGATTACGACTTGTTTATTTTCTTTACCTGTACTCCTGAGGTAGTGTCATTTTTGCGGTCCCTACCTGAGGGCTCGAAAAGTATAGTAATTCCTTTTCTAGATGATTTTTGCAGTTTCCCGGTCGATGAACTGAAGTCTATCAAGAGCACTCAGATATATTTTTATTCGCGCAGTCAGGTAGAGGATAATAGTTTGACTGCTATTTTTGGTGGCCAGGCGGTGATCTCTGGGTGTCAATGGTTTATTTATCCATTTGAATACTTGGGCGAGGAGGATGAGCCTGTTGAGCGTCATGATATGGACATTCAATTGTTGGTCATGGCGGAGCCGGAACGATCACAGAATATTAAGTTGTTGTTACATGAGTTGGATTCAAGGGCTACGATTTTTTCTAATGCTGAACTAAAGCGCTGGAATGAATTACTTGGCAGGGATTTGTCACTGTGTGACATTGGTAGGCGGCTTTCACATGGATCTTCAGATTGGTACTACAGTCTTAAGAGTTCGAAGTATCTATTTGAACCCAATCTCCGGATAACTTCATCTCTGCTGGAGAAGCTTTGGCTTGGAGGGGCGGTTATCCTGCATAAAAAGAATCCTGTGCTTTCAGAGTTGAAAGAACTTTGTCTGATTGCTAATTTTTCCGCGAACTTTTCAGTATTAAAAGTTAATCGACCGCAACAATTATCTCCATTTCATGGTGATTTTGTTGCGAAACGTATGGTGTTGAATGTTTTATGATGTATGAGATTACTCCAGATAAATGCTCTTTTAATCTTATATACACATATAGTAAGGAACATGTTGTCGATTCAATCTCTGTTGAGGAATACAGGCGTGATCTTTCGCTAGCGCTTGCCCAAGAGATTGTAAAGCGTGGTATTGAGTATCAATGCGTTGTTCCAATCCCAAATACAGGAATACAGTACGCGTCTGTTATGGCCGAAGCGCTGGGGCTCAAGTATCTTGATATATTTCGAAGGCAAAAAGTCTCAAGAACTCTGGGAATGGCTACGGGAGAAAGAAGTTCGTACTATGAACGATTTTTGTCACGTGTTGAGCATGAGATCTCTCATGAGAATATACTCTTTGTCGATGAGGCTTTGATAAGCGGAACTACAACAACAGCGATATCTTCTTGGGCACAGGAGAACAAAATAAAGAGCTACTCATTCGCCTTTGCCTCTCCGCCAATGATAAATTATTGCCCTCTACGTGTTATCAGGGATGTGGATCGAAGATTGGATCCTGGTGTCAATTCAGGTGATGTCGATAGAAAAATGTCTGAGTTAAAAGCCGAACTGGGATGTGATGATATTGTATTCCTGTCATCGAAGAAGTTTTCAAAAATAGTTGATTCAGAAAGACGATGTACTCTTTGCTTTTCTCAAGAGCATCAGGATTGTTAGGATCTCGGACGGGCAGGGGCTGGCGGAAGCCTCGCATCAAGTTAATTTGGCGTAGAACACTAAAGGAGTCGGTATGCCAGATTTAGGGTGGAATAAAGCACAGTGGGACGGGGGCTATACATGGAGTGAGCACGGGGAGGAGTGGAGCAAAAGCTGGGGTGGGAGTGAGGCTCAATGGTTTGGTAGTCTTTATCCAAGGTTGCATCGCTTTCTTCCTGTTAGAAATATTTTGGAAATAGCGCCTGGGTATGGGAGGTTTAGCCGTTACCTGCTGAAATATTGCTATGGGTCATACAAAGGAGTCGACCTCTCTGCGGAATGTGTTGAATTCTGTAAGCAACGCTTTTCAAGCATTGAGGGGGTAGACTTTCACGTCAACGACGGATTATCACTTGATCGCGTCGAGGATGGCAGTTTCGACTTTGTTTTTTAATTTGATTCACTTGTGCATGTAAATATGGACGTGCACCAAACTTATGTTCCTCAGATTCTATCCAAGCTTAGCCAAAATGGTGTTGCATTCATCCATCATTCAAACTGGGCTGACTCAGGTGCAGGGAAGGATAACAAGCATGATAGAGGAGAAGACGTAAGTGCATATAACTATGCAGAGTTGGTAAAGAATTCTGGGGGACATGTTGTTGTTCAGGAGTGTGTGAGTTGGGGCGGGGGCGCGATGATTGATGCCTTCACGCTATTTTGTAGGGATGATCGTTCCACGCTTCACGAACCTGTTCTCATTCTTAACGCTGAATTCATGCGCGAGGCCAAGATGATTCGTGACTATCAAAGTGGTTATTCAAAAGCTTTTTAGAAGACGATGCGGACGTTTTAGCTCGGCCTTTCAGAAAGAGGATTTTCTGTGTGTGGCATTGCATTTATGTCTGTGGCTAATGTTGGGGAGGAACTCAGAAAAGTCATTCAGTGCTTAGAGTTACTTGTAATGTCTATATTAGGCCATAGCGAATAAGGATTTTCCTTAGGTCGAATGAGTCTCGCTCCTCTGAAATATAGAGTGACCTAAGCTGTAGATAGTCTGGCCGTTTCCAGGACTCATTCGTTGTTCCGATGGATATCTCTCTCTGCGGCGTGTTTCCTAGTGCTTCTAGGATTTTGCAGGCCAGGGCATATTTGGTCATCGCTGTTGATCCCGAAAGGTGTCTTATTCCGGTAGCCTGCTGCTCAATAAGCTGTTTGATTTTTTTTGCAGTCCATACTACATCTGTAGGAAACCTTCGTCCGGTATCTGATATCTCGAGTTTATCAAGAATACTTGAAGAATTAACAACCGTATTTACAAAGTCGCTTTTGGAGTGTTGATTGCCAAGAAGAAAAGGAAGCCGAAGAATTAGAAATTTTTCAAAATTATCGATGGTATAGTCTTCCAATAGGAGTTTGTGTTGACCATAAACGCTTGAAGGATTTGGAGGTGAGAGTTCATCGAAAGTGCTTTTTAAAGGGTTATTGTTTTGTGGTGAAAATACATAAATACTAGAAAGAAGAACCGGGATGGTGTCTGGTGATAATTCCAGCAGCGCGTTTAAGTATGCACTTGGTTCGATAAAGTTGGTGCTTAAACTCGTGTCAGGGTCAATCTGCGAGGCGTCAACCGACGGGCTCCCGGTTGCCAGGATCAAAAAGTCCGGCTTTTCTTTGGTTAGATAACTGGCATAATCTTTCGACGATTCTATGGGATGGCATGAATTATCTATCAGTCGTCTGCTAAATCCTGTCGCATGTATTGACTCAGTTTTTGACAGCTCAGAAAAAATTGCCTTTCCAACGTAACCGTTTGATCCAATGATGTGTACTTTCTTAGACATTCAGGCCTCGGATTTCACAAGCCTTCAGGTATTCGCGGTATGCACTAGAGCCTTTTTCGTGAAATTGGCTTCGTAGGTCACGAGCAATACAAGACACTTCGTGCGTGGTCAGGTCGGCGCTCTCGGATATCGTGTTGCTATCATGTAGCCTGTAGTTTGTATGAACCTCTTCTTGGTCAAAGTGGTAGGGGGAATTCAGTGTCGCCCTTATCAGAAAGTCCAAATCGTTTGCATACCTGAACGGCCTAAATCCGCCAAGCGTATTGAATAGTGATCGTTTGAATGTGAAGTTGGATGTGGTTACAGCTATGTTTTCTTGAATAAGTAAAGCGGGAAAAAATTCATAGTTGGAAACCGCGTCCAATCCAATGTTGTACCATTCATGCCGCATTGGGGCGGGGTATGCGCCTCCGTTGGTATCGATGAAGGTAACTTTCCCAAAGATTAGGTCAGCTTGATGATCATGTAGTAAGTCATCACATCGTTCGAGTCTGTACGCGTCAAAAAGGTCGTCGGAGTTTAGGATCGCTATGTGTTCATGACTAGCACGCACGATACCAAGGTTTAAAGCGCTATGTGTACCGCCGTTGATTTTGTGAATGTACTCAATCTTTGACTTGAGAGGGCCTTTGTAGTTTTTTAGTCGTGCGTACAGGTCCCCGGTCGTTGAACCGTCATCAACAAAAATTATTTCACCTATGTGCCTGAACTGATTTTCGAGGCAATGGAGTAGTTCTGGTAGATATAAGCCATGGTTGAAGTAGGGAATCACTACAGAGTACATCATCAGATTTCCAGTAAGTCCAATAGCTTTTTAGATTGTCGGTTTAGGCTAAAGTTTTCTTCAGAAAAAGCTTTTGCGGCCTTAGAGATACTGTTTCTTCTGGAGTAGGCCAAGTTGATTGCGTTGCTCAAGGAAGACATGTCGTTGGGTGTGTAGAGCATTCCTGTCTTTTCGGGGTTGATGATTTCAGGGATGCCGAACATTGCAGGCGCTACAACCGGGATGCCGATGTGCATCATTTCTTGGATCGTACAGGGAAGGACTTCTCCAATTGAGGTGAGTACGAAAATAGTTTTATCGGAGAACTTAAAAGATAGGGGAAAGTGAGTTTCATTAAATTCAAATCTGCAGTGTGGATTTGATGCTGCTTTTTTCATCAGATTTTGAGCATATTCAGTTTCATGGTCTCTTATGGTTCTAAGTCCAAAAAACCTTGCGGATTCGACGTCATTACTGTTCACGCAATAATCAATGATCATTCCTTGGTTTTTTCGGCGGTTTACTGTTCCGATATTGATTATGTCCAGCTTTTTACTTTGGGTTTCCATTCTCTTTATTCCCGTTAAGCTTTCGCCATTGACCGGGTTATATATGACAGAGGTGTTGTAGGAAGAATAGTGTGATGCTAGGTATTTTGCTGGAAAAACAATGCTTTTAGCTTGGCCAATATTATCCTGAAGGTCCTCCCAGATCGGTAAGTACCAGCCCCAATCTGGATGTATGCCGCCTATGAAATCCGATGGTGCCCAGTCTTCGTGTACGAACTGGAGAAAAGGTATTTTTTGCGCGCTAACAAATGATATAGCATCAAACCGAATAAGTGAGTTTACGATAATTTGATCATGTTGCAGTGCGGTTTCAGTGCATGGCTCCTCTACAAAATTGGTAATTTTATATGAGTTGAAGAGGTTTTGCATTGGGCCCCGTTCTTTGGCAGAGGTCGAAAATGTGTAATTGCTTTGGCTCCGTATTCCCAGCATAAAGTTAAGGGCGGCCATGTTCGAGCCGTTAATCTGATAGTTGTGCAGATAAAAAAGTATTTTCATTTGTTCTCGAGGGAATAGGGGTATGCATTTTTGATGTTGAAAAAAGGAAATTGTTTGAAATCTATAGAGTAATAGTGATGTAAAATAATATTCAGAACTCCGGAGTGGCTTACCAGAAGGCAGTCTTCTTGAGAATTTTTGATGTTGTGGTAAAAGTTCAGTACGCGTTCGCTAAAGCGTGAAAAGTCTTCGCCAGAAGGAAACGCAGAGCCGGAGCTATAGCCGAAGTCGGAATATTCTTCTTGCCCAATGATCGAGTCGTAATCCTGGCAGTAAAGGGTGCCAACGTTTATCTCTCTAAGACTTTGCTCTTCAATGAGCTCTTTTTCTGGGTATAATTTTAACATGGGTTGAACAGTTTGTAGGCATCGACCGACGTTAGAGCAGTATATTTTGCTGATTCCAGATATTAAATCAGCGTGCTCGACCGGTAGTCTCTGTGCTTGTTCGATCCCCTTTGCGGTTAACGGAAACTCAGAATCGCCTGATAGTACATGTAGTTTCTGGTTGAACGCTTCTGCGTGCCGCATAATAATAAGCTTTGCCAACGTTTTATCCTTTCTCTTTTTTGATTGCCGGGGTGGCGTGTGTGTCTATTTCTAGCGCAGCTGCCCATATATTTCTAAGTGGCTATGACTAAATAGGCTCACAGTAAACAGTTTTTCGTATCTTCGTCGTGCAGCGTTCCCCATCGATCTGGCTAGTATTTGGTCGGTTGAAAGTTCCTGCATCGCCGTGCCCAGCTCAGACGACGTGGCTGGACTTACTTTCAGGCCTGTTTCCTTGTGCGAGTTGGCAAACGATACTCCTGTATCCAGGTTGGTAGTAATCATAGCCTTGCCATAGTACATAGCTTCCAGAAGAACCACGCCGAAGGCTTCAGAGCGAACATGGGAGGGGAGCACAAACGCTCGGCACGCTATGAATAAGGCCGCCTTCTGTTCATCTGTAACGCGTCCAATGATATGAACATTGTCTGCCTTTAGTTGTTGCTTGAGTGCCAGTAGATTCTCACACTCGGGGCCGTCACCTGCGATTACCACCTCCAGTCCGGTTTGGGCTGCCGCTTCTATCAGGAAGTGCAGCCCCTTGTAGTATCGCAGTACGCCGATAAAAAAGAAAAAGGGTCTTGGAAACTGCTTTTCCACCCAGGCAGTAGCTTCCGGAGTGGGCTGTGCCATGGTGGCCTCATCCAGCCCCAGCGGCACCACATCCACTTTATGCTTGAATTGCTGCAGTACCGGGCTGGATTCCAGGTAGTTGGGGGAGGTGGCCACGATACGGTCCACCGATTTTAGGAACAGGTTCTGTAAAGGAGAATAGAGCGCGCCCAGCAGTTTTTGCCGGACAATGTCGGAGTGGTAGGTGACCACGGTCTTCTTCTTCTGCGGTGCCACAAAGGCAAAGTGCAGCAGATCCTGAAAGGGCCAGGGGAAGTGGTAGTGGACGATGTCCGCCCATTTCACCTGATTCCACAGTTCCCTGAAGCCACCGCGGTAAACATTGCAGGAGGCGATCTCAAAGAGTTCCGGTACACGGATGACTTCAATATTCTCGTACTTGATCTTGTCGACTTCTCGGCACCGCTTGCTGGGCACCAGTACACGCACGCGGGCTTCCCCGCTATTGATGGCGGCATTGGCGAGTTGGCGGATTACCTCTTCCGCGCCGCCCTGGGTGTCCGGAAAGAAAGTTCTGTAGATGTGAAGGACGTTATACATTCAAAGCGGATCTTTGCGGTAAATTGAGTTGGCAGGAGCTGCTTTGGGATTAGGACAGATTTTTTCCATTTATTCTGCAGCGCCTGTCGGTGATCCCAATGCCAGAGTGGGATCATTGTATCCTAACCCGATAGCTCTGGCTTGGCCATGGAGGCCGGATTCTACACAGGGAGTGTAATTATGATCACCATTCAACATCACGGTGCCTTTAGTGGCGTCACCGGTTCCTGTCACGAGTTGTCGCTGGGAGATGCCGACGAAAGAGCCGGCATTTTGGTGGACTGTGGCCTGTTTCAGGGGCGGGACGGGGGCCATCAGGCTTCGGCCAATAATCTCGCCATCGACTTTTCCATAGCCCATATCCGGGCGCTTGTGGTGACCCATGTGCATATTGACCATGTGGGGCGCATCCCTTATCTGCTGGCTGCCGGCTTTCGCGGCCCCATTATTTGCTCCCGGCCATCGGCGATTATGTTGCCGGAAATTCTGGAGGATGCGCTGCGGATCGGGTTCACTCGCGATCGGCGGCTGATTGAGCGGGTACTCGGTGCCATTCGCTCCCGTATTGTGGCCGTGGCTTACAATCAGTGGCACGAGGTTTTCGCTGAAGATGGGCGCTCTTTGGCGGTCAGGTTGCAACGTGCCGGCCACATTCTCGGTTCCGCATACGTGGAGTGCGACGCGCAGGTTCCCGGAGGTACAGAGAGGGTTGTATTCAGTGGGGATCTCGGCGCGCCTCACGCGCCATTGCTGCCGGAGCCGCAATCCCCTGAGCGCGCTGACCGACTGGTCATCGAAAGCACTTACGGTGACCGGGATCATGAAAGCCGGGAGGATCGGCGTTACCGCCTGAAGCGGGTGTTGGAAAATGCCCTGTCCGATGGCGGTACGGTACTGATCCCAGCATTTAGTATTGGTCGCGCCCAGGACCTGTTGTATGAAATCGAGGGGTTAATAGCAGAGTTTGGTGACAAAACTGTGGGGGATTCCTCCCTGCCCTGGAAGGAGTTGGCTGTGGTAGTGGACTCCCCGTTGGCTGCTGAATTCACCCGCATTTACCAGCAGCTTAAGCCCTATTGGGATGAGGAGGCCCGTGAGCTGGTGGAGTCCGGGCGACATCCATTGTCGTTTGAGCAGATGATGCTGGTTAATTCTCATGACGACCATCTGCGTGTTGTTCATCATCTGGCGCGATCCGGGCGTCCCTGTGTCGTGATCGCCGGTTCTGGTATGTGTGCCGGTGGACGGGTGGTCAACTATCTCAAGGCGCTGCTGGGGGATAAGCGTAACGATGTGTTGTTTGTGGGGTATCAGGCCGCAGGCACGCCGGGGCGGGATATCCTGACTTATGGCCCGCGTCATGGCTGGGTTGAGCTGGATGGGGAGCGCTATACCATCAACGCCCGGGTGCATCAGGTTGGGGGGTATTCTGCGCATGCTGGTCGTTCCGATCTGTTGCGTTTTGTGCGGGGGATCCCGGTGGCGCCCCGGGAGATTCGGGTGGTCCACGGTGAGGACGAAGCACGTGAAGCTTTTAAAGATGCGTTGCGGGAGGTGGGTATATCGTCGGAATTGGTGTGAATTGAGATTGCATGATGCTCTTTTCCTGATGTGCTTTGTCGGGGACTGGTGTTGAGTCTGCGATGGGCGCTGTTTCTGGGGTATGGAGTGAACATGGGTTGCCGCGCTGCGCTCGCAACGACGGGGTGGGGAATGGAAGATTTCTCTCTAAGCCGTCATTGCGAGGAGCACAGCGCCAGAAGTAGGGGCTTTAGGCCACGCGGCAACAAGGTGAATTGCACGTAGGGCAAGAGAGGGTGGTCTGGGCCATCCATGTGTGGCAGCGTTCTGTAGTTCGGAGTGAACATGGGTTGCCGCGCTGCGCTTGCAACGACGGGGTGGGGGATGGAAGATTTCTCTCCTGGCCGTCATTGCGAGGAGCACAGCGCCAGAAGTAGGGGCTTTAGGCCACGCGGCAACAAGGTGAGTTGCACGTAGGGCAAGAGAGGGTGGTCTGGGCCATCCATGTGTGGCAGCGTTCTGTAGTTCGGAGTGAATATGGTTTGCCGCGCTGCGCTCGCAACGACGGGGCTGAGGGAAGGACGATTTCTCTCTAAGCCTTCATTGCGAGGAGCACAGCGCCAGAAGTAGGGGCTTTAGGCCACGCGGCAACAAGGTGAATTGCACGTAGGGCAAGAGAGGGTGGTCTGGGCCATCCATGTGTGACAGCGTTCTGTAGTTCGGAGTGAACATGGTTTGCCGCGCTGCGCTCGCAACGACGGGGTGGGGAATGGAAGATTTCTCTCTAAGCCGTCATTGCGAGGCGCGCAGCAACGAAGCAATCCATGTGTGGCAATATATGAGTTAACAAGATGTTTTCGTGTGCACAAGGAGGTGCCATGAACAAGCAGCCAGCGGTCTATATTTTGGCCAGTAAATACCGGGGCACGCTATACACAGGTGTGACCAGTAACCTGGTACAGCGGGTCTGGCAGCATAAATCGAAGTTGCTGCCTGGCTTTACAGTGAAGTACTCGATAGATCGGTTGGTCTACTTTGAGCTGACAGAGAGCATGACCGGTGCGATCGAGCGGGAGAAGCAAATCAAGGGTGGCTCCCGGGTGAGGAAGATTTCTCTCATAGAAGGAATGAATCCTGAATGGAGGGATTTGTACCCGGAGCTGTGTGGTTGAGGGGATCTGTGCCAAATATGGGTTGCTTCTCTGCGCTCGCAACGACGTAATTTGGGCCAGGGGTGTGAGTTGTTATTTGGTAACCACGTGCAACTTTGGATGTCTGCCGGGCCCGTCCGATGGGGCAGCCAGGTTGTCGACAATAAATCCGTTGCCTTCATAGACGCAGTTCAGGTTACGAATGATGTCTGCGACACTCTGGAAGTCCTGTGCCTCACAGGATTTTCGTAATGAAGACAGTACTTCCTGGAACTCTTCCGGGTCTACCTCTGGTTCACGTGCCTGAGTGATGCGCGGGTGTTGCGTGCCTACAACGTTGTCGCTCAGTAGCAGCTCTTCGTAGAGCTTTTCGCCTGGGCGCAGGCCAGAGTAGATAATCTCAATGTCGCCATGGGGGTTCTCTGTGTCGCGCACGCTGTAGCCGCTCAGGCGAATCATTTCTGCAGCCAGGTCGGCGATACGTACCGGCTCTCCCATTTCCAGTACAAACGTCTCGCCGCCCTGGGACATGGCCCCGGCCTGAATCACCAGTTGGGAGGCTTCGGGTATGGTCATGAAATAACGGGTAATATCCGGGTGGGTAACCGTAACCGGTCCGCCCATCTGAATCTGGCTGCGGAACCTGGGCACCACAGAGCCCGATGAGCCCAGCACGTTGCCAAATCGTACAATCGCGAAGCGAGTAGAGGGGGCATCTCTGCTGACCAGTTGAATGGCGATTTCAGCCAGCCGCTTGCTGGCGCCCATGATGTTGGTGGAGCGCACTGCCTTGTCGGTGGAAATCAGCACAAAAGTTTCAACGCCGGTATTTCTCGCGGCCAGTGCGCAGTGCCAAGTCCCAAAGACATTGTTGCGGGTGCCTTCAATTACATTGTGCTCTACAAGGGGGACGTGCTTGTAGGCGGCGGCGTGATATACCGTCTGCACCTGAAAGTGCTTCATCACCGCTTCCAGGCGTTGCTGATCCTGCACTGAACCCAGCATGGCTATCAGCTCTGTGTTAGCGGAGCGGTCAGGGGTGTGACTTAGCTCATCCTCAATGTTGTAGAGGTTGTATTCGTTCAGCTCGAACAGAATCAGTGTTTGTGGAGCGTGCTTGATAATCTGTCGGCACAGTTCAGAGCCAATGGACCCGCCGGCTCCGGTCACCATAACCACCTTGTTGTGGATGTTGGCCTTCATCAGTTCGGGCACAGGTTGTACCGGGTCGCGGCCCAGTAGCTCCTCAATCTGTATATTGCGAATCTCTTCGATGTTGGCGTCGCCCCGGGAAAGATCCAGCAGTGGGGGTATGGTCTGGATCTGCACTGGGTATTTTTCCATCTGGCGGATGATCGAAAGCTTGGCGACCCGATCGGCAGCGCCGAGAGCGAGAAAAACTTTTGTACAGTGGTGTTTTGCGATCAGTGCTCCAGCGTCCTCGCCCGGGTATACCGGCAGGCCCCGGATACGGGTGTCGCGCAGGCGTGGATCGTCATCAAGAAAGCCGACTACCTGAAATTCCCGGCTGGGTCGCAAGGCGTCTGCCAGCATTCTGCCGGCGCTGCCCGCGCCATAAATCAGTACCTTAATATCGCCGATGGGGTAGAGCATCTGCACGATATTGCGCACCATCAGGCGTGGCAGCCCGATAAGGAAGGAGGCGGTCAGAAGATAGATGATTGGAACAGAGCGGGGGATAGTCCCCTTCAGGAAAAAGCTGCTGGCGGCGAGGGTGACAGCAGAGATAATCAGGCCAATGGCGATACTGACTACGGCTTCCTGGGCCATATAGCGCAAGATGGCGCGGTACAGGCCAAGGCGGATAAAGACGAAGATTGAAATGGCGACGGTGATTGCCAGGCAGGTCAGATCAATCGGGGTGGGTGCGATGTCCAGTTGCCCAAGGCGCAGGGCCCAGGCGATATAAAGCGAAGCGCCCAGAGCCAGCGAGTCATAGATAACGGAGACCAGACGCTTGGTGGGCCTTGCGGCTCCCAGCAGTCTGCGTAGCGTGCTGTGATCCTTTTGTTGCAAATCCAATTTGCGGCATCCGAAGTTAAGTGGCCAGGATGCGCTCAGTGTAGCAGCCGGCAAAAAAAAACGCGCGTCAGTATGAGGTGTTTCGGCAGGGGAAGTGAGAAATGTGAGGCAGCCGACTGTGCTGGCAGTAGAAGTGCCTGAGGGTATGACTAAAACGAAAAAAGGCAGCTGATAAGCTGCCTTTTTGAAAGTGGCTCCGGCACCTGGGATCGAACCAGGGACCAATAGATTAACAGTCTACTGCTCTACCGCTGAGCTATGCCGGAACGGGTATCCGAGTGGTCTGTGCCCCTCAAGATGGCGCGTATAATATAGAGCCGGTTCGGTATCGTCAAGGGTTGAGTGGCAAAATAATCTAAAAATTAACCGATTGATTTATAAGCAAAAAAGGCACTCTTCAGGAGTCCGGCTGACCCGCTTTGACGGTGGCGCAAAGGAGCACCAGCGGACTGTAGCTGATCAGCAAAAATGCCCAGCCCCACTGCGGCAGGGCTAGTGCCGCCAGTGCCCAGGGCGCCAGCCAGAGCAGGTTGGTGAAGGCGGTGGCCAGGCTGACCTTGGCGTGGGAGCGCCAGCGACGGCTGAGAATCTGGTAGGCGTGGCTGCGGTGAGGGCTGTGCCACTGCTGCCCGCTGAGCAGGCGATAGGCGAGTGTCCAGCTGGCATCGACAACAAAGCAGCCCAGCAGGATGCCCCAGCACCAGAGGTTAAGGCTGCTGGTGCTGGCGTAGTGCAGGGCCAGTATGGCCAGGGTCAACCCCAGAAAACCGCTGCAGCCGTCGCCCATAAAGATGCGCGCGGGGCTCCAGTTGAGCAGCAGGAACCCCAGCACCGGAGCGCACAGCAACAACAGTGGGGCACCGATGTGCGCCTCTCCGGCAACAGACAGAATAATGGCTGCGCTGGCCATCACGGAGAGTGCCTCGGTACCGGCGATGCCGTCGATCCCATCCATAAAGTTATAGAGATTCAGGACCCAGACCATACCGATGATCACAAACACCACACCGATACCGCTCAGGCGAATATCGAGCCCGGCCAGCTGCAGGTGTGGCAGTGGTTGCAATACCCAAACTGCAGTCGCTGCGGCAAGCAGGTGCACGGCAAGGCGAATGCGATTGCTGACGGGGTGGTGGTCATCCAGCAGTCCGATCAGTGCCACCGGTATGCCGCCCAGCAGCAATGCCCACACTGCAATCTGGGGAATCCAGTCGCGGTTGGCGGCCAGCAGGTAAATGGCGACAAAGCCGATGATGATCGATATGCCGCCGCCCCGGGGGGTGGGGATGCTGTGGGAGCTGCGCTCGTTGGGGGTATCCACCACACCACGGTGACGGGCATATAAGAGAAAGAGCCACGTGAGCCCGTACCCGGCTGTCGTGAGCAGAAGAAACAGGATCAGGAAACTGGTGTGGGGGCTGTTCAGCATATTGCCCCCTGCGTGGCTGGACTGGATTCAAGCAGTTTGCACGTTGCGGTGTCGTCCACCTCAAGATTCCCGAGCAGGCGGTCCGCCATATCTTTCTTGCCGGCACAGTAAGCCGCCCATTTCAGCAGCAGAGGTGGGACGGGAAAGAGACGGGCTGGCCGGTCAATGTCCGTGGCTATCATGCGCACCAGCTGCGGGGTGGACAGTGTCGGGCGGTCACTGGTCAGCAGGACCTGGTTGGCCATCTGTGGCAGTTCGCAGCAGTGGCGCAGTAGCTCGCAGAGATGGGGCAGGGTCACGATGCTGCGGTGGTTGTGAATAGAGGCCAGCGGCAAGGGCAGGCCCTTCTCAAGGGCTCGGCGCAGGGTGTGAATATTGCCTTTGGCGTGCGCGGCGTAGATCAGGGGTGGGCGCACTACGGTCAGCTCCATGCCCAGTTCCTGGCAGAGCTCCTGCAGCCGTTGCTCCGTTTCCAGCTTGCTGATGCCATAGGGTGTGGTGGGGTGTGGTTTGCTGCCGCTGGCAAAGGGGGTGCCGCAGGTGGCTTCTCCCAGTGCTTTTATACTGCTCAGGTAGACGAAGCGCCGTATGCCGGCTCTGGCTGCCAGGTTGGCAAGGCGTTCGCTCAGCTCTACGTTAACCTTGCGATAGTCCCTCAGGGCATCGGTGGAATCCGCCGAGTGAGTACGGGCAATCAGGTGAACCACTACATCGCAGCCGGCGAGCGCGGTCAGTAAGGCGGCGTCATCGTTGTAGTCGACGCTCACCGGCCTGCAGTTGTTGTCTTCCAGCCAATTAAGGAGCGCCTCGGGACTGCGGAGCAAGGCAATGACCTGATGCTGGTGGGTGGCCAGGTGGCTACAGAGTGCTGCGCCGACAAACCCGTTTGCCCCGGTAACTGCAATTTGCATCTGTCCAAAAGATCCTTGTTGTTCGGTGCAGGCTTCTGTCGGGCCCGCTTTCTGGCCACAGTCTAGCGGTAAAGCCTTGCGCTGAGTAGGTTGTAATCGCTGTCTGGTGGCAGGTCGGCAGGCCAGATGACGCGGCTAAGAATCTGTCAAATAAGCCGTTTTTCGGGTATTGCCTGCTTGCAGCAGTGCTGGTAAAGTACGCGCCTTCTTCGGGGCCGTATGCTGTATTTTCGGTGTTTGAGGGCTGGCTAGCGTCATCCTCAATGAGAAGAAAGGAATTCACAGGACTATAGCTCAGTTGGTTAGAGCGCTACCTTGACATGGTAGAGGTCCCCAGTTCGAATCTGGGTAGTCCTACCAAATTTCATTTCCCGGGCGATGCTTAGCGGCGGGAAATGGTGCTGCCGGCAGATGATAAACCCCGCCTCGTCATTGCGAGGAGCGTTTTTCAGCGACGAAGCAATCCATTCGCACCATACGGTGCAAGCGGTAGACCTGGATCGCCGCGCTGCGCTCGCGATGACGCATTGGATTTGTTGGTAGCCTGCACCCGCTTTATTGCGGGTTTTTTCGTTTAGGGCTCCGCGGAAGCCGGGGCACCCTGAAGCATGGGGGAAGACCCCGGGGGATAACAGCATGAAACCGAAAATCGCCATCATCATGGGCTCCAGGAGCGACTGGCCTACCATGCAGGAGGCCGCAGAGATTCTGGATCGTCTGCAAGTGGCTTACCATGTGGAAGTGGTTTCTGCCCACCGTACACCGGATAAGCTGATGAGCTTTGCCGAAACAGCTGCGGATAACGGTTTTGAAGTGATCATTGCCGGCGCCGGTGGTGCGGCGCACCTGCCGGGCATGGCGGCTGCCAAAACCCGCCTGCCAGTGCTGGGTGTGCCCGTTCAGAGCAAGGCCCTCAGTGGTCAGGATAGTCTGCTGTCCATTGTGCAGATGCCTCGTGGCGTAGCTGTTGGTACCCTTGCTATTGGCGGCGCTGGCGCGTTTAACGCCGGCCTGATGGCCGCACAAATTCTCTCTCTGCAGGATGCGGAGCTGGCGGGGCGCATTGAGGCATTCCGCACCGAGCAGTCGCAGTCGGTACTGGAAAATCCGGACCCGCGCGTCTGATCCTGTTGTTGCCATCGGAGGGGCCGTGACTGTTTCTCCGGTGATTACCTGAAGAGAGTTGCGATGAGTAAGGTCTGGATTCTTGGTCACGGTCAGCTGGGCTCCATGCTCAAGCACGCTGCCATGCCCCTGGCGGTGGAAGCCATCCCGGTTGATATCGACTCCGAGCAGTTGCCGGAGCTGGCTGCCGATGACCTGGTGACCGCCGAGCGCGAACTGTGGCCGGACACTCCCGTCACTCAGGCGCTGGCCAATCATCCCAACTTCCTCAACCTGCATGTCTTTGGCCGTCTGGCCGATCGCTACACCCAAAAACAGTTGCTGGATGACCTCGGCCTGGCCACGTCCCCGTGGCTGCTGGTGGATGACGCCGTCAGTGCTGATGATGTCTACAGTAAGCTGGGTGAGCGCGCCCTGATGAAGCGCCGCACCGGTGGTTATGACGGTCGTGGTCAATATTGGCTGAAGCAGGCGGAGAGTACACAAATCCCCGACGACTGGCGCAACGCGGCCATTGTCGAAAAGGGCATTGCCTTCGATGAGGAGATGGCCATCGTCGGTGTCCGTGATCGCGAGGGCAAAAAGTTCTTCTACCCCCTGACGCTGACTCTGCAGCTGGATGGTGTGCTGACCGCTTCTGTTGCGCCGCTGCCACGACTGAAGCCGCTGCAGGCCAAGGCCGAAGAGATGCTGGGCAAGCTGCTGGACGGCCTCGACTATGTGGGCGTAATGGCCATGGAGTGCTTCCGTGTTGGCGATGAGCTGATCGTCAATGAGCTGGCGCCCCGGGTGCACAACACGGCCCACTGGACCCAGGCCGGTGCCAGCGTCAGCCAGTTCGAGAGCCACATGCGTGCCGTGGCCGGTGTGCCATTGGCACAGCCGCAGGTGAAAGGCCTGAACGTGATGATTAACCTGTTGGGTACGCCACGGGATGCACGCTGGTGGGCCATCTCCGGTGCCGAGCCTTACTGGTACGGCAAAGAGGTGCGTGAAGGCCGCAAGGTGGGTCATATCACCTTTACCCACAGTGGCGACAAGCGCCTGATCCAGGGGCTTGATGAGCTCAAGCTGCTGTTGCCCGAGCGCTATGGTCGCGTGATTGACTGGGTTGAGGATGCCCTCGCCGGAGGCTGATTCGGCCCTTATGACAGTTTCTGTCCCTGATGTGCACCCGATTCCGGGGTGGCGATAGCCAGCCCGGACACTCTTCTCTATAATTCCCGCCCTAACTTTTTCTTACTTCACGTGGTCTTGCGTAGGGATCACCACTGAATCCAGGATGTGACATGCCCGTTATTACCCTCCCTGATGGCTCCCAACGCCAGTACGACAACCCCGTTTCTGTCATGGATGTGGCCGCCGATATCGGCCCCGGTCTTGCCAAGGCAACCGTTGCCGGTCGCGTGAATGGCCAGCGCGTCGATGCCTGTGACCTGATTGCCGACGATGCAGAACTGTCGATTCTGACCGCCAAAGATGCGGACGGTCTGGAGGTGATTCGTCACTCCTGTGCCCACCTGCTGGGCCACGCCATCAAGCAGCTGTGGCCGGATGTGAAAATGGCCATCGGTCCTACCATCGAGCACGGCTTCTATTACGACGTCGATCTCGATCACAAGCTGACCGAAGAGGATGTGCAGGCGCTGGAGAAGCGCATGCTGGAGCTGGCCAAGACCGACTACGACGTTATCAAGAAGAAGGTGAGCTGGGACGAGGCGCGCCAGGTGTTCGAGTCCCGCGGCGAGTCTTACAAGATGGAAATCCTCGACCGCGACATCGCCAAAGACGACCAGCCGGGCCTGTACCATCATGAAGAGTATGTGGACATGTGTCGCGGCCCCCACGTGCCCAACATGAAGTTCTGTCACCACTTCAAGCTGATGAACGTCAATGGCGCTTACTGGCGCGGTGACTCCAGCAACAAGATGCTGCAGCGTATCTACGGCGTGGCGTTTGCTGACAAGAAGGCACTGAAGGCGCACCTGCAGTTCCTGGAAGAGGCGGTCAAGCGCGATCACCGCAAGCTGGGCAAGAAGTTCAACCTGTTCCACCTGCAGGAAGAGGCGCCGGGCATGGTGTTCTGGCACCCTAATGGCTGGAGCATCTACACCACTATTGAAGAGTACATGCGCCGGGTGCAGCGCGATAACGGCTACCAGGAGATCAAGACTCCGCAGGTGGTGGATCGCACCCTGTGGGAGCGCTCCGGTCACTGGGACAAGTTCCGCGAGAGCATGTTTACCGTGGAGTCTGAATCCCGCGACTACGCCGTCAAGCCCATGAACTGCCCCTGTCACATCCAGGTGTTCAACCAGGGCCTGAAGAGCTACCGCGACCTGCCGCTGCGCCTGGCGGAGTTCGGCTCCTGCCACCGCAACGAGGCCTCCGGAACCCTGCAGGGCATCATGCGCGTGCGCGGCTTTACCCAGGATGACGCCCATATCTTCTGTGCCGAAGAGGCGATCCAGAAAGAGGTAGCCACCTTTACCACACTGCTCTACAGCGTCTACAAGGACTTTGGCTTTGAGAATGTGATTATCCGCATCTCCACCCGTCCTGAGCAGCGCGTAGGTTCCGACGAAGTGTGGGACAAGGCCGAAAAGGCGTTGATGGACGCCATGGATGCCCAGGGTTACGAGTGGGAACTGTTGCCCGGTGAGGGCGCGTTCTACGGGCCCAAGATCGAGTTCTCCCTGAAAGATTGCCTGGGCCGGGTTTGGCAATGTGGCACCATTCAGGTGGATTTCTCCATGCCGGGCCGCCTGGATGCCCAGTATGTGGCGGAAGATGGCTCCCGCAAGACGCCCGTGATGTTGCACCGTGCGATCCTGGGTTCCTTCGAGCGTTTTATCGGCATTCTCATTGAGCATTACGAGGGCGCTTTCCCGGCCTGGCTGGCGCCGCAGCAGGCGGTGATCATGAATATCACCGACAACCAGGCGGAATTTGTGCAAAAAGTGGAAGAATCCTTGAGAAACAAGGGTTTCCGGGCTGTCTCCGACTTGAGAAATGAGAAGATCGGCTTTAAAATCCGCGAGCACACCATTCAGAAGATCCCTTACCTGCTTACTGTCGGGGATAAAGAGGTGGAGACAGGGTCCGTCAGCGTTCGTACACGCACTGGCGAGGACCTGGGATCGATGAGCACAGAGGCTTTCGCAGAACTCTTGGCCGCGGACGTAGCACGTCGCGGCCGCTCGTCGTTGTAGGCCAGCGTTATAAAGCGCGGTCAGGATTTAGGAGATTTTTGCTATCAAACGAGATAATTCCAAAGGACGTTCCAAAAAGGCGCCCATTAACGATCAAATTGAGGCGTCAGAAGTACTTCTGATTGGAGCGGACGGAAGCCAGGTGGGAGTTGTCAGCCTGGAAGACGCGTTGGAGCAAGCTCAGGCTGCTGGCCTGGATGTGGTATTGATGAACGGTGATGCCGAGCCGCCGGTCTGTAAGATTATGGACTACGGCAAGCACCTCTTCGATCAAAAGAAGACTCAGAATGCCAACAAGAAGAAGCAAAAACAGCAGCAAGTAAAAGAAATGAAGTTTCGCCCAGGGACGGATATCGGGGATTACAAGATTAAGCTTCGTAATGTTAGTCGATTCCTCGAGGAAGGGGACAAGGTCAAGGTTTCACTCCGCTACCGCGGTCGTGAAATGGCTCACCAGGAGCTCGGTATGGAGATGATGAAACGCATCGAAACCGACCTGGCAGAGATTGGCACCGTAGAGCAGTATCCGAAGATGGAAGGTCGTCAGCTGCTCATGGTTATTGCCCCCAAAAAGAGAAAGTGATCGGGCTTTTAGCTGCCTAGATGACTTTATATGGCACTTGGCAGGACTTCGGCATTGCGCCCGGATGTATCGGATGCAATGTCGTTTTCGGTTCTGCGCTAGTGAATTTGTTTAACCTTAAATCGAGAGTATTCTCATGCCAAAAGCTAAAGTACACAGTGGCGCCGCCAAGCGCTTCAAGAAGACCGGTGCCGGCTACAAGCACAAACACGCTTTCAAGAGCCACATCCTCACCAAAATGACTACCAAGCGTAAGCGTCAGCTGCGCGGTACCAGCACGCTGAATGCAGCGGACGTACCAGCAGTAGATCGCATGCTCCGCGCCAAGTAATTGGCCTGGTTTAACGTAGACACATTTTAAGAGGAAGAAACCATGGCTCGTGTAAAACGTGGTGTAGAGGCGCGTCGTCGTCACAAGAAGATCCTGAAGCAGGCTAAAGGCTACTACGGTGCACGTTCACGTGTATTCCGCGTTGCCAAGCAGGCAGTTATCAAAGCTGGTCAGTACGCTTACCGCGACCGCAAGGTTAAGAAGCGCAACTTCCGTGCTCTGTGGATCACCCGTATCAATGCCCAGTCTCGTCAGGAAGGTCTGTCCTACAGCCGCCTGATTGCTGGTCTGAAGAAAGCAAACATCGAACTGGACCGTCGCGTTCTGGCCGACCTGGCCGTACACGACAAGGTAGCGTTTGCAGCTGTTGTAGCCCAGGCAAAAGCAGCTCTGGCCTAATCGGCCAACGTTCCTATTCAGTACGAATGCGAAAGGGGAGGGCTGTAGTTCAGCGCCTCCCTTTTTGTTTTCTGGCTCCCGCGTACCGTTAAGCTCTCCCCACTACGGCACCCCGGCGCCACATTCAGTCTGCTCACGACAGCTTATCAGCGCTGGTCATGCGCTGGTCATCTGTCGTGAACAGACTTGGTTAAACCCTATTTGGAGTTTTGCATGGAAAACCTGGCTGCGCTGACTGAAGAAGCGCTGAAACTGGTGGCCGAGGCACAGGATCTCGAGGCGCTGGACCATGTGCGGGTGGAGTATCTGGGCAAGAAAGGCCAGATCACTGCGCTGCTGAAGAGCCTCGGCAAATTGTCCGCCGAGGAGCGTCCGGCAGCGGGAGCCAAAATCAACGAGGCCAAAGACAAGGTGCAGGCGCAGATCTCCGTGCGCAAGAACGACATGGAGCAGGCGGCCATCAATGCCAAGCTGGCGGCAGAGACGGTGGACGTAACCCTTCCCGGTCGTGGCCAGAGCACCGGTGGCCTGCACCCGGTGACCCGCACCCTGGATCGCATCGAGGCAATTTTCTCCTCCGTTGGCTACAAGGTGGAGCAGGGGCCCGAGATCGAAGACAACTACCACAACTTCGATGCCCTCAATATTCCCGCGCACCACCCGGCGCGTGCCATGCACGATACCTTCTACATTGACGAAGACCACGTGCTGCGTACCCACACCTCGCCGGTGCAGGTGCGTACCATGGAGACCCAGGAGCCGCCCATCTACATCATCTGTCCGGGCCGCGTGTATCGCTGCGACTCCGACCTGACCCACACGCCGATGTTTCATCAGGTCGAGGGTCTGGTGATTGATAAAGAGGTGAGCTTTGCCGACCTGAAAGGCACCATCGTTGGCTTCCTGCGCTCCTTCTTTGAGAAAGAGGATCTGGAGGTGCGCTTCCGCCCCTCCTTCTTCCCCTTTACTGAGCCTTCCGCGGAGTTCGACATTCAGTGGGAAGCGAGCAAAACCGGCTGGCTGGAAGTGGGTGGCTGCGGCATGGTACACCCCAACGTCCTGACCTCCAGCGGTATTGATCCGCAACAGTACACGGGCTTCGCCTTCGGTCTGGGCGTTGAGCGCCTGGCTATGCTGCGCTACGGCGTTAACGACCTGCGCATGTTCTTTGAGAACGACCTGAAGTTCCTCAAGCAGTTCCGGTAAGTCGCAGATGTAAATTGCCCGTCATTGCGAGGAGAGCAACGACGGTAGTTAGATAAAGGTTTTCCTGCCCGTCATTGCGAGGAACGCAGGGACGAAGCAATCCATGTGTGGCACAGATTCGGGCCCGGAGTGAACATGGGTTGCCACGCTGCGCTCGCAACGACGTGGGCCGTCATTGCGAGGAGAGCAACGCCAGGAGTAGGGGCTTTAAGCCACGAAGCAATCCATGTGTGGCACAGATGTGGGTTCGGAGTGAACATGGGTTGCCACGCTGCGCTCGCAACGACGTGGACCGTCATTGCGAGGAGAGCAACGCCAGGAGTAGGGGCTTTAAGCCACGAAGCAATCCATGTGTGGCACAGATTCGGGTTCGAAGTGAACATGGGTTGCCACGCTGCGTTCGCAACGACGTGGACCGTCATTGCGAGGAACGCAGGGACGAAGCAATCCATGTGTGGCACAGATTCGGGCCCGGAGTGAACATGGGTTGCCACGCTGCGCTCGCAACGACGGGGCTGAGGCAGTAAAGACAAATTCAATGCATATGCTGCAAGCAGCATACTTAAATTTGGAAGAAACGGTTCGATGAAATTTAGCGAAAAGTGGTTGCGAGAGTGGGTAAGTCCCAAGCTGACAAGTGAAGCCCTGGTGGCCCAGATTACCATGGCCGGTCTGGAAGTGGACGGTGTGGAAGCGGTGGCCCCGGAACTGACCGGCGTGGTTGTGGGAGAGATTCTGGAAGCCGAGCAGCATCCGGATGCCGACAAACTGCGGGTCTGTAAAGTGGCCGGCAATGGCGACGAGATCTGCCAGGTGGTGTGCGGTGCTCCCAACGCCCGACCCGGTATCAAAATTCCGTTTGCCACCGTGGGTGCCAGCTTGCCTCCGGGCGAAGACGGCAAGCCCTTCAAGATCAAAAAAGCCAAGCTGCGCGGCGTGGAATCCTTCGGCATGCTCTGCGCCCAGACCGAACTGCAGCTCGGCGAAGGCGACGATGGCCTGTGGGAGTTGCCGGCCGATGCACCGGTAGGCGCCGACCTGATTGAATATCTGGGCCTGAACGACAAGAGCATTGAAGTCGACCTGACCCCCAACCGCAGCGACTGCTTATCCATTCGCGGTATCGCCCGCGACGTGGCGGTACTTAACCGCGTGGACCTGAGGCCACCGGTGATCAAGCCGGTGGCGGCCACCATTGACGACGTACTCAAGGTTTCCCTCAATGCCGGCGAAGCCTGTGCCCGCTACGCTGGCCGTGTCATCCGCGGTGTGGATGTCAGCAAGCCAACCCCATTGTGGATGCAGGAGCGGCTGCGTCGCTCCGGCCTGCGCACCATCGACGCGGTGGTGGATGTGACCAACTACGTGTTGCTGGAGCTGGGCCAGCCCATGCACGCCTTCGACCTGGCCACCCTCCAGGGTGGCGTGCAGGCGCGTATGGCGGAAGCGGGTGAAGAGCTGAAGTTGCTGGACGGCCAGACTGTCAAGCTGCGCGAAGATGTACTGGTCATTGCTGACGACGACAAGGCCGTGGCCATGGCCGGTATCATGGGTGGCGACGACACGGCGGTGAGTGAAACCACCAAAGATATCTTCCTCGAGAGCGCGTTCTTCAGTCCGCTCGCCATTACCGGTCGCGCCCGCAGCTACGGCCTGCACACCGACTCCTCCCACCGCTTTGAGCGCGGCGTGGACTACAGGCTGCAGGAAGTGGCCATTGAGCGCGCCACCCGGCTGCTGCTGGAAATCGTTGGTGGTGAGCCGGGCCCTGTCACCCTGGTGGAGAACGAACACTGCCCGAAAGAGAAAGAGGTCTCCCTGCGTCGCAGTCGCATCAAGAGCGGCCTCGGCTTCTCCATGAAAGACGAAGAGGTGGTGGATATCCTCACCCGTCTGGGGCTGGAAATGAGTGTCAAGGCCGACAGCGGCTGGCGCTTCAAGGTGCCCAGCTACCGCTTTGACATCAGTATCGAAGAGGACCTGCTGGAAGAGCTGGCGCGGGTCTACGGCTATAATAACCTGCCCACCACCAGCCCGGCGCTGGACATGACCATCCCTGCCCATCAGGAAGCCAAACTCGGTCTGCGCGCGGTGCGCGCCCAGCTGGTGGCTCGTGGTTATCAGGAAGCCGTCACCTACAGCTTTGTGGATCCCAAAATGCAGGCGTTGCTGGAGCCGGCGGTAGAGCCTGTACCGTTGCAGAACCCCATCAGCGCCGATCTGGCAGTGATGCGCACCAGCCTGTGGGCTGGCCTGCTCGGTGCACTGCAGTACAACCTCAATCGCCAGCAGAACCGCGTACGCCTGTTCGAGAGTGGCCTGCGCTTTGTGCCTGAAGGGGAGGGCGTGGCCAACCTCAAGCAGGAGCCCATGCTGGCAGGCCTGATTTACGGTGGCCGTCTGGAAGAGAGCTGGACAGGTAAAGCTGAGCCGGTGGACTTCTTCGACATCAAGGGCGACCTGGAGTCCGTACTGGAGCTGGTAGCGGACAAGCAGCGCTTTGAGTTCACCGCGGGTGAGCACCCGGCACTGCACCCCGGCCAGACCGCAGCACTGCTGAGCAACGGCGAGCCTGTAGGCTATGTGGGCACCCTGCACCCACAGATCCAGAAGCAGCTGGACCTGCCGCAGGCGGCCTACCTGTTTGAGATCAGCCGTTCCGCCATTGCTGATGCACGCCTGCCGGAGTTCCAGCCGCTCTCCCGCTTCCCGGCAGTTCGTCGCGATATCGCCGTGGTAGTGGACCAGGCTGTCCCAGTCCTGGAGCTGGAAAAAGCAGTGCGTAATGGCGCCGGAATCAACCTTTCTGAGTTAAAGGTTTTTGACGTATATGTGGGCAAAGGTATTGATCCACATAGAAAAAGTATTGCCATGGGCTTGACCTTTCAGCATGTTTCACGCACTCTGACTGAGGACGAAATTAATGCCTCTATGGATGCGGTGGTTAAATCTCTGGAGGAATCATTTAACGCTTCCCTGCGGTAACAAGGGGCAGACAGAGGCCATTAGTGATGGCGGCGCTGACCAAAGCGGATTTAGCTGAAATGCTCTACGAAGAGCTTGGCTTCAACAAGCGTGAAGCCAAGGAGCTGGTAGAGCTCTTCTTTGAAGAGATCAGGACAGCCCTGGAAAATAATGAGCCGGTGAAGTTGTCAGGCTTTGGCAACTTCGACCTGCGCGATAAAACATCACGTCCTGGCAGGAATCCCAAAACCGGTGAAGAGATCCCCATCTCAGCCCGAAGGGTGGTTACCTTCCGGCCAGGTCAGAAACTCAAGGCTCGAGTAGAAAATCATGCTGGAACCAACCAATAACGACGAGCTGCCGGTCATCCCCGGCAAACGCTATTTCACCATCGGCGAAGTCAGCGAGCTCTGTGCGGTTAAACCCCACGTACTGCGTTATTGGGAGCAGGAGTTTCCGCAACTGACACCGGTAAAGCGCCGCGGCAACCGCCGCTACTACCAACGTCAGGATGTGATTACCATCCGCCAGATCCGCGCACTGTTGTACGATCAGGGCTTCACCATCGGTGGTGCCCGTCAGCAGATGAGCGGCGAACACGCCCAGCAGGACGCCTCCCAGTTCTCCCAGCTGGTGGCGCAAATGATCAGCGAGCTGGAAGAGTTGCTGGTTGTTCTCAATCGTCCCTGAGTCGACAAATCACTTGCAATCCAACCCGTTTTGGGTATGATGCACACCTCGCTTTTTACGGTTAACCCAATAGAAATCAACGGGTTATCCAGCGATTTCGGAGTGTAGCGCAGCCTGGTAGCGCACCACACTGGGGGTGTGGTGGTCGTCGGTTCAAATCCGGCCACTCCGACCATAAAATCCCTTTCAAATTAGCCGCTTAGAGATTCTTGTCCTAGAGCGGCTTTTTTGTGCCTGAAATTTAAGTCCATATTAAGTCCAAGTGACGTGATGGGCTTTTTTATAGCTGATGTATTTAAGTAATATAACGAATCAGCTTAAAGTTCCCCGTTTGACTACTCGGTTAGCGTAGCACCACCCATTAAGGACAACTGTATGATCAATGACCTAAGTCATCTCTATGACGAAAAGGCGGAAAGCCACTCTATCTTGGTTACCGTGCCTTTGAAGTGGTACTTGGATTTAGTTGAAGGTGTCTATAACAGTGGCGGTGGGATTGATGGGCAGCGCACTGCATTAAGTACAAAAACTGGCCGTAGAATTCGTAGCCAGATGGTAGAAGATTTCAAGAACGGCGGTATTCTCCCGCCAATTGTTATAGGCGTGGAGATAGATGAATTTGGGTCATTTTCGAAAGAAAATTTTGGTGACTTCGAGGAGTTAATCAAAAATACGCCTGAAGATAATATATCCATTTTAGATGGAATGCAGAGAACTACGGCCATGATAGAGGCTGTCTCAAGTTCGAATGAAGGCGAACTGGATGCGCGAATGGTAAGGGTGGAGTTTTGGATAGCTCAAAAACTTCATTCCCTGCTATACCGAATGCTTGTTCTGAATACAGGGCAGGTACCGTGGTCGTTAAGGCGACAAGTTGAAGTGGTATTTCATAGTCTTAAAAAGGAAATGAAGTCCCAGGTTTCAAATCTGAACATCGTTGAGGTGGATGAAGGGCAGCGTCGAACCAATCCGGGAGTATTTCAAGCAGATAAGCTAATTGAAATCTTCTTGATACTTGGGACTAGGTCTGAAAGGTTGGATGTAAAAGAAAAGCTTGCCGATGAGTTTCTGCGGTTGGACTTTATTGAAAATGCGAGCGATAAGCCTCTAACAGATGTTTATTTTAAATTGCTTCAAATAATTGTGAATTTTGATCTCGCAATTAGTCGTGAAAATTTGATCCATTGTGAGGGCCGATTTTCAAAAGGAGTGGACTTACTTTCCAGCAAGCCAGCGTTGGTTGGCTTTGTTGTTGCTTTCTCACAATTTGTTTTTGGACGGCCAGGGCAGAATAAACATTTGGATGACCAGAACAAGGCGCTTAAAAAATGTATTATCGGGTTTGAGTGCTTAATAAAAAGGCTTGAGCGAATGGATAGTGATGAGCTGGTCGGCTTTTGTGCCTTGCCTGTTCTGAATGAGCAAATCTCCATTTATAGTAAAGGTAGCAAGATTGGAGATGAGGAAAGAAGTTTTTTCAAAAATGCCTTTAAGGTAATTCTAGAGGAAAATTTTGACCTGCAAAGCCTAGAAGTGTGTTGGAGGGCCTAGTGCAGGTGGTTGTCAGGAAAAGGAAAAAAACTCCGACCTTTAGTGGAGTTTTCGATCGGCTGAGGGCGTTTTGTTCAGAAGGCGGGGTAGAGTATGCATTGCACAGTGCTGTATATGTGGATACTACAGACGTCGAGGATCAGCGTCTTGAGAGGTTAGATGTTCATCATCATGTAAAATATCGGCCTGATGTAGGTGGTTGTACCTACGAGCTTGATGGGATGAGGTATTTTGCGTGCTATTCAGAAAGTGATATGGAGCTCCCTGATGATGTAGGGGGGCAGTTGGTTCCTGTTGATTTAGATGCCGGGGTGTGGACGGCACTAATTTTTGAACTGGCGGTAATTCCTAATTCAAATAAATCGGCATTAGATGTTTATGACGAAATTCTATTCGTAGATGAGGGGCCAGAAGTTCCGAGGCCGGTTAGTTTCTCTACGGTTGAGTGTTGTTTTCCGAAAATAAGAGTGTTTGAGATCGATCAAGAGTCGGTATTCTTTGATGTCGACGTCAACAAAATCTTGGGCTATTTTTTGATAGGAAATGTTAGGCCTTCGTTAAAGTTTTCTGGCGGTACAATTGCAGAGTTTAAATTGACCTTTCAGAACTCAAGTCATGAATTACCGTATGAGCTGGTTGTGCATGCGTATGGAAGCTCTCATTTTAAGAACTCGTTTGTGGATCTGTATCGATGCGTAGAGAAGCTGTATCCCATACCATCGTTAAGTAAGTTGAAAGAGACAGTATTAAGAGACGAGTGCAGTATCGAATTGGCTGCGATTCTTGAAAGCACAATTAGCTGGCGGCCTATAGAAAATAATGCCTTAGAGCAGCTTTTCAAGTATTTGCCTGAAAGTCTAAGATCGGAAATTGAGACTCTTGCCGGCCAGGTGAATGGGGCACCCGCTGGTGCACATAATTTTATTTACAGGCTTAGGAACTCCACAGTTCATTATCGTAAGGCCCTCGGTACTCTAGTTGTAGAAGATGTTCAGTGGGATCAATTGATTGGCATCATGCTGAGGGTTATTCAAAATTTATATGATTACTGTGAAGCCCAGCAGGCTTTCAGTTCGCCTCGAGTCTCAACTGGATAAACATCGCAATCTTATCTAGAGTGCCGGCACTTCAGATTATGTGATTTGAATGTAGGGTGCACTACTGGGGCGTGTGCCTCTCTTTCGTAGAGATATGCCTTATTAGTTTGTCGTTTATGTCGGCACCAGTGCTACCAAGATGAATATTGCGGTGGCAGTTCGGACATAGAGCTGCAACGCCGTCAGGAGAATCTGGGCCTCCGTCAGCAACCCGAAGAAGGTGGTGTACCTCTAAGTAAGGTGCTCCCTGCTTAGTTTTGAAAGGGGCCTTGTGACCACAATATTCACAGACCCCGTTTGAACGTGCTAGAGCGTACTGTTTTACAGCGTTACTTCGGTAGTAGAGCCGGGCCTCCATGGTCTTAGACTGAACTGTCTTTGAGCTTCCAGAAATCGCGATAGACCGAAGTTCTTCCAAGCTTAAGCGCCGGGGAAGTTTTTGATAGCTCTTGCTTGAGGAAGTGGCTTCTCGTTCAAGCGTCGTTGCTAGTTCGAGAGATTCCTTAGCAAGTTCAAATATGATCGCTTGTCGGGGATTTCCGTCTCGGTCGGGGCGAGTCTCCCATTGGTGGCCTATGTAAGTAAATTCACCTAAATAGCGGCAATGTCCTTTACGAGTTTGCTCGAATACTAGAACGTGTTTTTTGGCTGTAATGTGATCTCGAAGAGCTGCATTCCCCCTTCCCTTTACAAACTCCATGTGACCTATTTGCCCTTCTCCGGTGTACAAAAAGCGGCCATCATCTGTGAACCGATCTTCGTAGCCGTGTTGTTCACCTCCTGACCCGGTAAACAAGAAGATAATGGGATAGTTCGCGCACGGGCACATTCCGCTTTGGCGGCTCCCCCCGAAGGGTTCATGAAGGTCTCTAACTCGGTTATATTCCTGGCCTATTTGATACGGGAAGAGCATTCCACTGTCTCCATGTGTTCAACAAATAGACGGTCTACGGGCGCTAGAGACAGGTTTCCCAACTCTTGCACAGTAGCCCAGCAAACCTCCGTGTGTTCATGTAATACTGGCGTGCCGGTCGCCTGAACTTCTAAAAACTGAATCAAAAAAGGGGAACCCTTATCTTGGGCTGAAAACAAGACTTGCCCAAAGCTCTGGGCAGTGAGGGATAGTTCTTCGTCTAGCTCTCTCGCGGCCGCTTGAGCCAGGTCCTCTCCATCATCGACTTTTCCTCCGGGGAACTCCCACATGCCGCCATGCCGCTTCTGCGGGGGCCTTCTGCATACTAAGTAACGGTCTCCGCAGCGTATAACTGCTGCTACGACAGTTATGGGATGGTCTGACATTTTAGGGGGGCTCTCAGGGGGTTTTCTCCCCCCGAGGTTAACACACCGCGAAAAATGATAGCCACCAGGAAGTACATTATGTACATGGTGTACTTCACTGGTGGGTCTGCCTGACCGTAACGTAATAGCCCTCCTGGCGGCGCTGCTCATCAAAATGTACATCTATACCAATTTTTCGCAGAGCGGGCGCTTGGCGTTTTAGCATGGTTGAAAGTGCCTTAGAACTTTGTGGCCACCCTGGTACTTCGCTGTCGCGGTGAAGTTTGATTTTATTCAGTAGCTCTCGATAGGTACCGGTGTATCCGTTCACCCGAGTTTCCAGGAAGCTGGTCAGCGCGGAGTATATAGGGCAAGATTCCAGCCCCTTTTCCAGTCCCCTCCGTTGGTTCGCGGTGTAAGTACGGTCGAATTCTGAGGAGGAAAGACTGCTGGCCTGAGCCAGTGCTCTGCCAAGAAGGCAGAAATCCGCCATTCGGGGCAGGTTCTCTTTGGGGATATAGGGCAGTTGCTGCAAGGTTCTCACCATGAGGTCCAGCAGGGCACCCAACAGCTGAGGACGAAGATTTTCAAACTCTTTGTACAAATCTTGCTCAGTCTTCCTCTGCCCATCCCGGATGCGGGGTAAATCCAGGTATATCGCCCGATCTATTAGGTCTTGCCGCGTAACCAGCCCTCCGATCCCGTTAAACATGATTGGACGCTGGATATTGATCACCACTTCCTGATTGTTGGTGTACAGAGCCCGTTCTGCATGAGTCCCCCCGGTAGAAAAGCAGCACAATGTATCCTGCATTTCGCTCTGAAGGCGGCTGAGGTTGTTATAACTCAGCAAGTAGTCATTGTTGGCGGCTACATTCACGTCCTGGATCTTTCGCGGTGGGACCCGGAGAGCCATAGCTGAGGGGTCTATTAGCTCTTTCAGTAGGCGCTGTGTTGTCGATTTGGCACTACCTTGTTCCCCCTCCAGCACCAACAGTGGGTAATTGGTGTTAGACCGCAAGCATTCCAGTAGATAGGCCAGCACCAGTAGCCGTTCTTCCTCTGGAACATTGATCAAACTCCAGAGTGGGTCTATTGAGCCTCCAGCAACTGGTGTGGGAAGCGGACTAGAAGCCGAGCTGCGATAAAACGCAGGGTGGGGGTTCTCTTCAACCGCCCAGCCATCCTTGCTTATCCTCACGGCCTCCCATTTGTCGTTACAGAGGTCTAGGTAATAAGCGTCTTCGTGAGCTGCCACCCGAAGGGAGGTCTCCCTAAACTCCCCCTGAAAGCGTGCTTGGCCCTTCAAGGTGGCTATGGCATCGCTAATTGCGGCTTTGGGGGCTGCACCTCCGTAGGTGGAGAAGTACTGATAGGACAGAAACTCGTGGAAGCGCTCGTCGCTCAGGAGCCAGTTTTCTGTATGCCCCTCTTTCTGGATGCAGATAAATGTCTGCTTCAGTTGGTCATGAAATAGTGGGTATTTTTCAACCAGTTTCACGATCTTGGTGGCCTGGCTGGGTCGCTCGGTTTGAGCGGTGTACTGTGAATAGTTGTTGCTCATAAGTCTGTTTTCCTAATTCGCTTTTGTTCAACCTCGCCCTGACTGGGTTCGGTCTAGGTTCGGTCTAGGCTTGGTCCGGGATCGGTCCGGGATCGGTCCGGGATCGGTCCGGGATCGGTCCGGGATCGGTCCGGGTTCGGTCCGGGATCGGTCCGGGTTCGGTCTAGGTTCGGTCCGGGTTCGGTCCGGGTTCGGTCCGGGGTTGGTCCGGGGTTGGTCCGGGTACAACCCGGGTTTGGTCCGGGTACAACCCGGGTTTCGGTTCGAGAACCATCCAGGTTCGGCCCGGGCACCTCCCGGGCTCGGTTCAGGTATCGCCCGGGTTCGATTCGGGTACCACCCGGGTTCAGCCCGGGTTCCTCCAGCCTTCACGCCAGGACCTCCGGCCGGGCTTGGTCGACTTGGCCCAGGTGCTCCCGCTTCATGAACTGATCCAGCCAGTGGTCCAGGTCTTCCTTCAGGTAACGTACGGAGCGCCCGATCTTGATAAAGGGTGGGGCAGGGGTACGGTTTTCCCGGTGGCCATCCATACGGGCTTGAGCTAGGTAAGAACGGCTCATGCCTATATAACTGGCGGCTTCGTGCTCGGTCAGAGCTCGTGGGGTGGTAGTGGTTTTCGGTATATTCATGTAGTGCCTCGTTGGTTGTTGATGAACGTGGAGGCACTTTAGGGGGCGGGAATAGGGCGATAAGGTTAGCGCTAATTTTTAGTCTTACCGATAAGCTTAGTGATAATTTTTGGCCTACCGGTTAACCGGAGCATTGTTAGGTCCAGGGTAGGTTAAATATTGTGAGGTATTTCGGTTAAACTTCGGCGATTTAACCGAAAGTTTGCCTCGATTTAACCGATATTGTGTTTGGTGTTCGATACTGGATCACCAGGAGATAACTGCTTGGCGGTTAGGGATGAAGATTTAAGGGATTGAAGAGTGGAAGAAGTAGAATTGTTAGCTGTGATCAGTACGACTGAAGAAAACGCGATACTTTGTGGCGCGGATGGATGCGGAGCCAAGGTATATAAGCGTATTCACGTCATTCGAAGGCAGTCTGGGCTTGGGATCTACGGGTCGACCTGTGCCAAGAAATTGTTGGGAAGCGAGCGCGTGATTGATCGTACCTTGGCTCCACCTATCCGGAGTATGGAACGGCTGTTGAGCGCTCGTGATATGGATCTTTTACAAAGTAACACCGAGCAGCTTTTGGCTGAGTTGAGAGAGACTTATGACTCCATGGCGGAAGAGGCTGTAAGTAGCGACGGACTGCCTAATTACGAGACGTGGACGGATAGCAAGCTATTTGATCATTGTATGGACTTGGCTAGGGCTCAGTTCCATGAGAAACGGGGATTAGACCCTGATAAGCCCGGTTGGGTGGGGCTGCTCCGGCAGGACGCAGATGAACTCTATTTGAAGCATAGAGGGTTGTCCAGGGCGGGTGGTGACTGGGCAGATAGTAGAGCATACCGTGAGGGTATGCTCAGCCACGTGAAAAACCGAGGCAATTATATTAACCCTTATAGGAGGGGTGCCCGGGAGTATTTGGATTTCGAAAACGGTTGGTCCCAAGCACAAAGGCGATCCGTCTGAATTGACTGGCGGCGGGCTACATAAAAGGCTTTAGTTTATCATCACCGGTCTCATGCTTTTCTGAATACCTTTATGAAGTTCTTGGGGTGTTGGTGAAAGCGGAGATGGTCAGGGCTATTAAGCCGTTTCAGCCTTTGCCGGAATGGCTTGGCAATGTATCCCCATTCCTTCTGTTTGGAAAAGTAGATGACATAGTCAATCGGTGCGTCATCCCACTTGTTTTCAACCACAGTAGATTCGTCGGCTGTGTTCACAGTTTTAATCTGAATACGGTAATAATTTGACCCGTCAGATATCAGAATATCCGTCTTGGAGCCGTGATCGATAAGGGGGGAGAATACATCCCAGCCATCGGCTAGCAACCAGCTGGCGCAAAGGGATTCAAAGGAGTGATTGTGGTAGTGGCGAGCGTGAGATTCTTTCTGAGGGGCATTTTTTACGGGCATAGGGGCACCATTAAATTGGACCCCTCCCGGCGCCTGGCTTGCCTAAGAGGGTAAGCATACCCATTCCGGTGTATGCCCAATTTAATATTGCCTGACACCCTTACTGGTGTGCCACTAGCGCCAGAGAAAGCCATTCCTGACCCCGTCTCTCTTGAAATCGTGGTCATTAAGACGCTATCAGACCCATCCGGCCTGCAATATATGACTGTCGAGATAGTAAATAATTCGAAAGGGCTCTGCAATCATGCCAAGGCCCTCTTTTTCAATTTGCTGAGCAGAGGAGGGAGAGAGTTCCACCGCAATGTTTGATCTTTTCCATGTCGGCTGCTCCATTCTATGGTCTCCGGGCTGACATGCTGGATGATACAGTCCACGTCAAAGAGCGGGTCATCACTGTTGAAATCTTGTTCTATGATTTTCCAAACCTGTTTTGGGCTTGCTGAGGGTATTTTGGTTAAAATGCGCTCAATCATGGAGTGGAGCTGGTTCTCACGTGTACTGTCACCTTTGCGCCCCCAAGGCTGCATTGATGTCAAAAGAGAGGCCTCTTTGGCCTTTTGTGCCTTGTCATCAAGGAAACGACGAATTTCTGAGCTGGCTACTCTCAAGTCTGGTGGGGAAAATTCGGAATTGCTCTTAAAGTCCAATACATAGTCCGGGCCGTTATGCAGTGACGGTGGCGGTGATCCGACGCCATCTCCCTTGTCGATTAGGCCGGCGAACTGCTTTAACAGGTCGTCCATTTTTTTGGTGGCGGCCTCTTTCTCGATTGGCAGTGGAGTAGCGCTGAGGTTACCGAGATAGGGTTTGAGTTCCTCCAGCTCAATCGCTGCCCATACAGTGATAGGCGGACGGGGTGGAAGTAATTTATAAGGGTAACTTGTCGAGAGAGCTGAGATACCGTCCCTGTTCACAATTTTTCCGAACCCGGTTCCAATGAAAATATCTTCACCATCTAAAAGCTGCTGAACATAGCTCTTATGCAGGGTGTAGTGCCCCCGGTAATTACAGGTTGCGTAACCGGTCCAGTCGCCATCCCCGTTTTTTCTAAGGAGCAACATAGACCGGGGCTTTGTATAGACAATGGCCTGTAGCTCATCATTCTCAATGTGGTGCTTGAGTTCCGTAACACTTAAGTCCATGTTCTGAGCGGCTTCGGCCAAAGGGTAATAAGGTCCTTCGAGAATAGTCATCTGATGATAATCCTTTACTTGTTTAGCCAATCAGAGCGACGGCTTCAGATTTGTGGTCCGGGGCAAGGTGGGCATAGCGCAGAGTGGTGTTCAGGTCCGAATGGCCGCAGAGTTCCCGGACTGTATTTAACGGAACTCCCTTCATGACCAGCTTGGAGGCAAAGTCATGGCGCATATCATGCCAGCGGAAATTGGTGATCTGGGCTGTTGAGAGGATTGTGCCCCAGGACTTGCGGATATCTCCCAGGCGTTCTCCCTTGTCCCCGGGGAACACCCGACCAGAGAGGGTAGGGGACTGGTCTTTCCATTCTAAAAGCACGTTATAAGCAGTTGGGCTCAGTGGAATATGTCGGGTCCGCTTCGATTTGGCTATCTCACCGGTAATAGTGATCACCCTCTGGTTAAGACAGACATTATCCCAAGTGAGGTCAAACACTTCTCCACGGCGCATACCTGTCTTTAGCGACAGGATTACCATTGGGGTCATGTGATCGGCATAGGTGAGGGCGCTCAGGTCCGGGTAGCGCTTATAGCCACGGACCTTGCGGTGTTCGTTAGCTCGGGCGCGAGCGTCCTTGAGCTCCTGATCCCTGTCGGCGAGGCATTGAAGTAGTCGGGCTTCCTCATCGGCAGAGAGGTAGCGGATCTTGGCGGCAGAATCGACGTGTAGCGCCTTAAGCTTTTTGAGGGGGTGCTCCTCAATCACATCCCATTCGACGGCTTTAGAGAGAACTCCGCGGAGCGCATTCGCACAGCGGTTTATGGTGCTAGGTTTGATGCCTGCTTCCAAGCGCTCAGTCCGCCAGCTTTCAATGTAGGAGAGACTTATCTTGTTGAGCGGCTGTTTCAGCAGTTTGGGGAAACTGTAGTGGATGCTTTGAATAGTGGCCTGGCCGCTTTTCAGGTTGGCTAACGCCCATGATCGGTAGCGGGCGTCTATAAACCGCTCCAGTGTCTTTTCCTTGGCTCCTGCTGCCAGCGCACGGGTCTTCTGCTTGGTGGCCTGTATGTCCTGGCCTTCAACCACCTGGGCAGCATGTTTTAGAGCGATATCTCTGGCCTGATTTAAGGTCAGCTCAGACCCTAGGGTGCCGATTTTGATCCGCTTGCGAGCACCCTCTGTCGAGCGGTAGGAGTAGTAGAAGGTCATACGTCCGGTGGGCTGTACCCGGAGCAGGAAACCTTTGATCTCGGTGTCTACTACCTCATAAGCCTGGTCTGCTGGTTTGAGCTCTTTGATAGTTCTGGCGGTGAGCTTGGCTTTCATTGTCCTTAACTGACCTTAAAAATTTAAGTCCATATTAAGTCCAAATGTACTGAACTCAGCTGAATGCTAGCTGAATGACAGTGAACAGCGGTGAATTTATAACCTATTGATTTATAATGCTAATATCTGTTTTTGAGGTTCTTTTTTGTTCATTCAGATTCACCCCAATTTAGCCCCTGAAACCACTGGGGGTGTGGTGGTCGTCGGTTCAAATCCGGCCACTCCGACCATATTTAACGCAAAAGGCCACCCAGTCGGGTGGCCTTTTGCGTTTTCGCCACCAGCAGTTTAGGCGTTTCCCAACCCCGGGTTCACACAGTCGCAATGGGTGTCACCGGTGAGCCCACCGCACCGGGCAGATTCAATGGCGGTGCGGTCAGTAAAAATGCACTGCGTTGGTTGGCGGCCAGCCACTCCGCCAGTTCAGCAAGCCACCACAGTTCCCCCAGGTGAATGCCCAGTTTTACCAGGCAGTGTTCGTGCAGGGGCAGCATGGCCTCGTGGTGACAGCGCGCCACGCCCACCACTTTTTCCACCATGGGGTTGTCAGCGCAGATAGCGGCGATGCCGGAGTCAGTTATCCACTGCAGCAGGCGGGCGTCGCTGCCATCCAGCCCCGGGCAGGCGGCCAGCTCTTCAGCCAGCACGTCACTGCCGTCGCGCAACAGCAGATCGGCGTAGCCGGTGTAGAGACAGAGAAAATCTCCCTCAGTCACTTGTAGGTGTTGTTCTTTCAGTGCCTGTAGCAAGCCATCGAAGTTGACCAGTTGCTGGGGGCCGCTGCCATAACGGCGGATATCCAGCAGCACACCGCGCCCCTGCACACCGGTTTGCGCCAATTGTTCAATGCCCAGGGCGTTGGCAAAGGGAGCCTTGCCATCCACCGGTTGCACAAAGTCTCGGTCGGCGCGGTAGCCGTTATAAAAGATGTGTTCGTCCACGCCGTCAGCGTCGGCGTCAAAACTGACACCGTAATGACTGAGACCATCCCACTGGGTGGAGTACTGCAGGTCCATGACGACGCGGTCGTCGTTGACCACATCCTTGCCCTGACTGACCGTCCAGTCGTACATGGTGCGGCCGTCGGCGGCGGTGGTGGCTTCCAGGCGCGGCGGGTTGCGGCCGGCAAAAATGGGTCCTTTGGGATAGTCCAGCGGCATCCCCAGCAGGAACACCAGACCCTCGCGTGCTTCGGCCAGCGCACGGCGGCGAATTTCCGGTGTAATCAGGTTCATACGTCCCACCTGATCATCAGGACCGAACTCTCCCCAGTTGGAACCTGCCGGGCGTTGCAGCCAGCGTTTCATTGTCGTCTCCTTGTGAGCGGTTGCGAATCGACCGGGTGCAGCCAGCTGGCATCCAGCTGGGAGACGTCGGCACAGCCCATCAGAATCATGGCTCGCTCCATTTCACTGCGGAAAATCTCCAGTACCGAACTCACGCCTTGCTCGCCTCCGGCGGCCAGCCCGTACAGGTAAGGGCGACCGATAAAGACCCCCTTGGCTCCCAGCGCCAGCGCGGTAATCACGTCGGTGCCGCGGCGGATGCCGCCATCCAGATAGACATCGGCGCGATCACCAATGCGGGCGGCGATGGCCGGCAGGGCCTGTACGGCCGACAGTGTGCGATCCAGCTGGCGGCCGCCATGGTTGGAGACCACCACGCCATCGGCGCCGATCTGATCCACAGCCCGGGCGGCGTCGTCGGCGTCCAGGATACCTTTGACATAGAGCGGTCCCTGCCACTGCTCCCGCATCCAGGCCAGGTCATCCCAGTGCAGGTCGCCCTGCATGTATCGGGCCTGGGCGTCGGCGGAGGCGATGGCATCGTTGGCCGCACCGGCGATGGTCTGGCGGAAGCCCTGCAGGGCATTGCTGCTCTGACCCTCATCGCGCTCCAGATAGTGCACGGCGGCGATGCGCTGGTGCTTGAGCATCTCCCAGGTCCAGCGCGGGTGACAGGCAAAATTGAGCACCCTTGATGGCGTCAGGGTCCAGGGGCGGGTCATGCCGGCCCGGCGCTCGCCTTCGCGATTGCCCAGCGCCGGTACGTCGACGGTGACAAACAGCGCCGTGTAACCGGCGGCGCGGGCGCGCTGCATCAGTTGGCTCACCTTCTCCCGGTTGCCGAAGGGGTAGAGCTGGAACCAGTGATTGGCATCGGTGGCCTCGGCCACCTCTTCCAGGGTGTAGCTGGAGGCGGTACTGAGGACGGCGCGGGTGCCATTGGCTTCGGCGGCGCGGGTGGCAGCCAGATCGCCGCTCCAGTGGCTGAGGCCGGCGGCTCCCGTGGGTGCCAGGGCGATGGGCAGTGCCAGGGTGTCATCGGCCATAGCGGTGGTCAGCCGCGGCGCGGTGATACCGGTGAGGCTGCGCTGGCGCAGGCGCCAGCGGAGGAAGTCATTTTCATTGTTGGACAACGTCACCTCGTCGTCGGCGCCACCGTCCACATAATTCCAGGCCAGTTGCGGCAGGCGCTTGCGGGCCCGTTGGCGCCAGGCGTCGATGCTGACCGGTGGGCTGCGGTCGGTGAGGGTAAAGTTAAACGCCATGGTCAGGCATCCCCCCGGGCAATGCAGACCGCTTGTGGCCCGCGCACCGGCAGTGCGGTGTAGTGCACTTCACCCAGCTGGTGAAACGCCGGGATGCGGTCAAACAGGCCATTCATGGCCAGCTCCACTTCCAGACGCGCCAGCGCCGCACCCAGGCAGTTGTGCAGGCCGGCGCCAAAGCCCAGATGGGGTTCGGGCTTGCGATGAATATCGAACCGGTCAGGCTCGTGAAAGCGGGCCGGGTCGCGGTTGGCAGAGGCCAGCAGGCAGGTGATGTGATCGCCATCGGCCAGTGGCATGCCGGCAACCGCGATGTCGCCGCCACAGACCCGGCGGGGCAGGGTGCCAATGACCCCCTGCCAGCGCAGGACCTCTTCATTGGCGGCGCGAATCAGGCTGCGGTCGGTGGCGATTTGCCGCTGCACGGCGGAGTCCCGCCCATAGGCCACAAACAGATGCCCCAGCCAGCGCGCCGTGGTTTCGTTGCCGGCAAACAGCAGCTGGCGCAGGTTCTGGATCAGCTGGCCATCGCTGAGCCCTTGGGCAGCCTCGGCGGTGGCCAGCAGGCCAATTAAATCGTCGGCGGGATGCCGGCGGCGCTGATCAATCAGATCCTGCAGGCAGTTCGCCAGTGAGACTTTGGCTTCCTCGCGGGCGCGGATGGCAGCGTCCCGCAGCACCGGATCCAGATAGGCGGGGCCGCCTCCGGCCATGGCGTCGCTCCAGCGCACCACATCATCCAGCTGCTCTCGCGGCACACCCATCATTCGTGCGATCACCAGGGTGGGCAGCGGCCGGCAGAGAGCGTCGCTGACGTTGACGGTCTCGCCGTCCAGCAGCTGTTGGCACAGCGGGGAGAGCAGCTCATTGACCAGTGCGATGATGTCGTTGCGCAGGGCGTGCAGCGCCTGCGGGCGGAAGGCATTGGCCCAGATATTTCGCAGCTGGTTGTGTCGCAGGCGCTCATCCATGGCGATAAAGGCGTCGCTGCCAAACAGCTCTTCCACCACGGTGCCCTGGACGGTGAAGCGGTCGCTGTTGAGAACCACCTCGCGGATCGCCTGATCGGTGGTGATCAGCCAGCGCTGCTGGGTCTCGTGCCAGATGACCGGTCCCTGTTCACGCAGTTGGGCCAGGGCGGGCCAGGGCTTGGCCGCCAGTGTGTCGTCCATCAAATCGATGGTGGTGGTCGGGGCGTGTCTCGCTGCCGCCATAGTGGTGTCCCCATGTGTACAGTTATTGTTATCACTTCGGGGCACAGCCGGGCGACTGGGCGCCACCAGGGTATGCTTTTGTGTGTCTCAGCAAGCGCTGGTCAATTGCTCCCCGACGGTGGCGTGTTCCCGGGCAATAAACTCCGCCGCCCGGTAGCCAATCATCATGCTGGGTGAATTGAGGGCCGAGACGGGCACCTCTGGCATCACCGACGCATCTGCTACGCGCACATTGGTCAGCCCCTTCACTTTGAGGTCTGTTGTCACCGGCTGCCCGGGCTGATCACCCATGCTGCAGGTGCCGCAGTAGTGGAAGACCGTGATTGAGGTCTTCTCAATCCACTGTTGCAGTTTCTTGCGCGAGCCGGATGCCACCACTTTGGTCAGCAGCTTACCCGACCACCCCTCTTTCAGGGGGGGGGCCTGACCGATGGTGTGGGCCAGATCCACCGCCGCCAGCATGGTGTCCATATCGGCGGGGTCGGAGTAGTAGGCGGGGTTAATCACCGCGCTGTCCTCTGGATTCGCCGACTTCAGCGTCAGGCGCCCGCGGGATACCGGCTTGCCGAGAATGGCCACCACCCCATAGAGTTCACTGCAGAATTTCTGCAGGGCGGGGATTTTGAAGATCAACTCGATCAGGGCCCTGACCGCTTTGCGGGCGCGGCGTTTTTTGTAGAGACCGGGCGGTAACAGCATCAGTGGCACCATGCGCAACATGGTGTGTTTCATGATGGCACCGGCGGCGAGCAGCACCATACAGACATCGGCCTGGCCCGCTGGCAGGTTGAGGGCCGGGTTGACGCGCTGGAAGCCGTAGACCTGTGGGTAGTAAAAGTCCACGTGACGGTCAGCCTTGTAGAACACCGGCACGCTGGGGTGATCGTGCAGGTTCTGGCCGATGCCCGGGGCATTCAGTACCCGGGGAATGGCATGGCGGTTCAGTTCATCCTCGGGACCCACACCGGAGAGCATCAGCAGCTTGGGCGTTTCCAGCGCGCCGGCGCAGAGAATAACCTCCTTGCGGATGCCAGCGCGGCAGATAACGCCATTGGCCTCAAACTCCACTGCCACGGCGGTTTGCTGGTTGTCGAAAATAATCTTGTGCGCTTTCACCTCGGTTTTGATGGTGAGCAGGTCCAGCTCCTGCTCGCGGCCGTAAATCAGCGAGGTGTAGGAGCTGCGGCGCTGGTCACCGCGAAAGTTCATATCGTTGTAGCCAATAAAGCCGCACAGGGTGCCGTCATTCAAACCGTCTTTCTGGTCAAACCCGGCGCTTTTTGCCGCGTCGATGGCGGCTTCGGAAAATACGGTGGCGGCGCGGGGCTGTACGCCGAGGCGTTGCTCCAGCGCCTCAAACGCCGGCACCACGTCGTCCCACTGCCAGCCTTCAGGCCACTGGGCGAAATCCAGTTTGTCGCCACGGGTGTAGACCATACCGTTGACCGAACCGGAGCCGCCCAGACCGGTTCCGGAGCCCACGTAGACAGAGCGGTTAGCGGAATGGGGCTGCACCGCACTCATGCGGTCCCACATGGTATTGTCATTGGCGAAGGCCTGCTGGAAGCCGTCGGCCGAGAGAACTTCGGGATTGTCGTTGCCCGATTGCCCGCTTTCCAGCAATAACACCGAACCGAGGCGCTGTTCCGCGAGTCGGGCCGCCACCACGCAGCCGGCCGAGCCGCCGCCAATCACAATAAAGTCGTAGTTCGAAGCGCTGGAAACCATAATCTTCTCTGTTCTTATCTCGTTATCAAGAGGTTGTTGGCTGGTCTTTGGTTGGCTTATACCACTGCCGATCAAACTTTTTCGAAGGTGATCGGCATTTCACGAATGCCCTGCACAAAGTTCGACTGAATGTATGTCACCGGTCCGGCAAAGCGGGGGTTCTTGATGCGCTTCAGGATCTCCGTGAATTGGGTTTTCATCTCCAGGCGCGCCAGGTGCATACCCATGCAGCTGTGCTTGCCATAACCGAAAGAGCGGATATTCATACGCATACGGGGAATGCGATCCGAGCGGTGAATGTCGAATTTCTCGGCATCGTCACCAAACAGCTCCGTTTCATAGTTGGCGGCGTGGTAGTACATGATCACCTTGTCGCCCTTTTTGATGTCGGCGTTGCCCAGCTCGGGGACTTTGTGATCCTGGGTGGCGGTGCGGCGCATGGTGATAAACGAAGTGTTGTGACGCAGCATCTCGTCGATGGCCTTGTCCAGGTCCTCCGGATGCTCCTGCAGGTGCCGGTACTGCTCCGGGTTTTCCATCAGGTTGCGCATGCCGTGGGAAATGGCGGTGCGGGTACTTTCGTTGCCGGCGGTGACCAGCATCAGGCAGGTCCAGGCGAAATCGGTATCCGACAGGGCTTTGCCGTTAACCGTGCCATTCAGCAGTTGCGTACAGATGTTGTCATCGTCCCTGCCGCGCCATTTGGGAGCCAGACGTTTGAAATAATTAAACACTTCAATACTGGCCTTGATGGTGCGGGTACGGTGATAACCGTTGAGGATCTTGCTTTTGAAAAACTCAAAGATCCTGATGGGCAGGGCGGCGTCGGGGTTGACCTTGTACTGGAATTCGGGGTCGTCGGCGAACATCAGCACATTGGTCCAGTCAAAAAACTGCTTGCGCTCGGCGATGTCGATATCAAACAGCGCGAGGATGGTGATGAGTGGCATCTCGGCAGCCACGTCCTCCACAAATTCACACTCGCCGCGATCGATGACGTTGTCCACCACCTCTTTGGCGACTCTCTCCAGCGTCTCCTTGTACTTGGCCACGGCCACTGGCGTGAAGTTATCACTGATCAGCTTGCGGTACTCCAGGCTCTTGGGCGGGTCCATGTTGAGAAACATTCTGGACAGCACCGTGTCCACGCTCTGTTGCGTCTGTTCCATCGGCGGCGCGCCACGCAGGGCGGAGGAGAAAATATCGGTATTGGTGGAGACGTAATCAATGGCCGACTTGTGGGTGATGGCCCAGAAGGGAATGCCGGTGATGGGATCGTCAATCTTGACGGCCAGACCGGCATCCTGAATTTCTTTCAGCTTGTCGTTCGGCATGCCGTTGGCGATAAAGGCCGGGTCCATCAGGTTGGCAAAGGGGCAGCCGCTGGCGGTTGTGTTCATGATATCTCTTCCTGTCAGATCGACCGCAGGCGGTCGATCTATCCGTGCATTTACTCGTGACGAGCGGGTGCTCAGTGGTTATCCAGCAGCGGCGCTTGCATCATGCGTTGCATCGCCATTACGGAATTCATCGGTTCATCCATTTTGGCCAGCAGGGCAGGAACCGCTTCAGCTAGCTGTTCGGTGGTCCACAGGCCGCCTTCAACGCGAACCGTCTCGCGCTGCATGGGCATGTCGACGGTGGCCAGTGCACCGCCTCCCATCTCGAACACGCGGCCACTGATGTCGGCGGCCTGTGCGCTGAGCAGGTACACCACCAATGGCGCCACAAAGGCCGGGTCGAGTTTGCGTTTCAGTTCCTCACTGCTCATCACGCCTTCGGTGAGGCGGGTGACGGCTGCCGGGGCCAGCACGTTGACGCGCACACCGTAGCGGGCCAGTTCGCGGGCGGCAACGATGCTCATAGCGGCAACACCGGCCTTGGCGGCCACATAGTTGGACTGGCCAGGCGCCGAGTAGAGGCCGGAGGCGGAGGTGGTGTTGACGATGGCGGCATTCACCGCTTGACCGGTGGCCTTGCTCAGATCGCGCCAGTAGGCGGCGGCGTGGTGCATGGGCGCGGCGGTGCCTTTCAGGTTGACGGCAATCGACAGATCCCAATCTTCCTCGGAGATATTGGCAATGGTGCGGTCGCGCAGGATGCCGGCGTTATTCACCAGCGCATCCAGACGGCCAAAGGTATCCACGGCTTTCTGAATCAGTTCACCGGCGGCCTGCCAGTTGGAGACATCGGAGCCATCAATAATAGCCTCGCGGCCCAGGGCTTTCACTTCGGCGGCCACGGCGGCAGCGGGGGAAGCGTCAGCGCCGGTGCCGTCGTTGGCGGCACCGAGGTCGTTGATCACCAGGTTGTAGCCGGCGCGGGCCAGCGCCAGGGCGTGTTCACGGCCGAGGCCGCGGCCGGCACCGGTGACAATGGCAACGGGGTGGTCAGAAATAGTGGCTGACATGGGTTAGCTCCTTAAAACGAAGGTCGTCAGTTGCGCAGCTCGCAACGTCCGTTATTGATCAGGGTGACGTCGCGCTCTTTGACGCGACAGCGAAACGAGACCACGGCGCCGTCTACCCAGATATCGGTGAGGATGGTTTCACCGGGGTAGACCGGTGATGTCATGCGCACATCGAAGGTCTGCAGGCGCGCCGCATCGTAGTCACACACACTGGCCAGCACGGCGCGGCAGGCAATGCCATAGCTGCACAGCCCGTGCAGGATCGGTTTGCCAAAGCCGGCTTTGCGGGCAAAGGCTGGATCGGCGTGCAGGGGGTTGCGGTCGCCGTTGAGTCGGTAGAGCAGGGCCTGGTCCGGGCGGGTGACGGTTTCATGCACCAGATCCGGCTGCCGCTCCGGCAACGGGTGCGGCTTGCTGGCGGAGCTGGTGGCACCGCCACAGCCGCCGTCACCGCGACAGAAGATGACGTTCTCCATGGTGTAGAGAGGTTCGCCGCTGGCGAGCCGGACATCCATCTCCAGGGTCACAATGGCGCCCTTGTCCGGCCCCTTGTCCACCACTTCCGAGATGCAGGTGGTGCCGATCAGATCGGCTGCGGGCGGAATCGGACGGTGCAGCCGCAGGCGCTGTTCACCGTGCAGCAGTTTGGTCCAGTTGATGTCCACGCCGGCCAGGATATTGGCGCCGCCGCCACCCAGCACTGCAGCGGCGGTGGGTACCACCTGCAGGCCCGCGCCTTCGAAGACGTAGGGCAGTTCCTGTTCCAGCGCCGGATCCTGGCCCATACCCACGCTCAGGTTGTAGAGCAGCATGCGGGTGTCGTTGTAGCTGAAGGCAATGTTGTCGGCGCGGCATGCGCTGATTTCTTCAAAGGTAAAAGGCATCAGACGTCTCGCTGGGTAGTCTCATAAACAGGTGTGTCATTGTCAGGCGTTTGCCTGCGGCCAGTAGCGAGCGCGCAGCTCTTTCTTGTTCAGTTTGCCGGTGGGCATGCGTGGCAACTGCTCCACAAAATCCACCGAGCGCGGCATCAGTTGTTTGCCCAGCCGCTCCCCGACAAAGGTCTTGAATGCTTCCGCCAATTCGGCGCTGGGAGCGACGCCGGGGGCCAGCTGGATAACGGCCTTGGCCTCCTCGCCCAGGTCTTCATTGGGCACGCCGATCACGGCGACGTCTTCCAGCTGCGGGTGCAGCGCCAGCACATCTTCAATCTGTTGCGGGTAGATGTTCACGCCGCCGGAAATAATCATGAACGACTTGCGATCGGTGAGGTAAAGAAAGCCCTCGTCATCCAGGTAACCAAGATCACCGACACAGAGCCAATGGCTGTGCACGGGATGCAGCGCCGAGGCGGTCTTGTCGCCATCCTTGTGATAGCTGATCTCGGCGCCCTCGGTCATCTCGGCGTAGATCAGGCCGGGCGTTCCGGTGGGCAGCTCATTGCCGTCCTCGTCGCAGATATGGAATGGCTTGCCGGTGGAGCGCCCGACGGAGCCGGGGTGTTGCAGCCACTCCTCACTGGAGATACGGGTGTAACCCACCGCCTCGGTGGAGGAGTAGTACTCGTCGATGATGGGACCCCACCACTCGATCATTTTCCGCTTAACGTCCACCGGGCAGGGGGCCGAGGCGTGAATGGCGTGACGCTGGCTGGAGAGGTCATAACTCTCCCGCACCTCTTTGGGCAGCTTGAGCATGCGGATAAACATGGTGGGCACCCACTGGCTGTGCGTAACCCGGTAGCGCTCAATCAATTGCAGCGCCAGCTCCGGCTCGAACTTGTCCATCATCACTACGGTACCGCCGGACAGAATGGTGGCGTTGCTGTAGCCCAGCGGTGCACTGTGGTACATGGGCGCGGGCGCCAGATAGATGGTGTCGCTGTCCATGTTGAACATGCGCGCGGCGGCCATCATGGCCGGGTTGCCCTGATCGGGACTGGCCGGGTACAGCGGTCGCAAAATCCCCTTGGGGCGTCCGGTGGTGCCGGACGAGTAGAGCATAACGGTGCCGATGTATTCTTCCGGCAGGTTGTCCACCGGCTGAGCGGCTACCGCCTCTTCATAACGGGTGTATCCGGCAATGTCGCCACCGATGGCCAGCTTCAGTTCACAGCGCGGTGACAGTTCACCCAATGCTTCGGCGTGCGCCAGTGCGGCCGAAGCCAGCAGCACGCGGGCATCGCAATCGTCCACAATATAGGCGGCTTCAGTCGCCGCCAGGTGGCGATTGATGGGCGTGATATAGATGCCGGAGCGCAGGCAGGCCCAGGTTACCACCAGAAAGGTGGGGTGGTTCTCCATAAACAGGGCGACGTGATCGCCTTTGCGTAACCCCTTCTGCCACAGCAGTTGAGCCAGCTGGTTGGATTGCTCATTCAGCTCACGGTACGTGAGCTGAATACCCGACGACGGGTGGATGATGGCCAGTTTGTCCGGCTGTGTTTGTGCGTGGGTACCTGGGTACATGGTGTCAGACCTTCTCTCTGGCTCAGGCTTCGTTGGTAAAAATAATGGTGCCGGCGGCACTGAACATATTGCCCACGCCATGACAGACGGAGATCTTTGCGCCTTCTACCTGTGCCGGCGCTACGCCGCGCATCTGCCGAATACTCTCCTGCAGGGCGTACATGCCGTACATGCCGGAGTGCATGTAGGAGAGCCCGCCACCGTTGGTGTTCATGGGCAGCTCGCCGCCGGGCAGGGTTTTACCTTCGCGGAAGTAGTGTTTGGCCTCGCCGCGCTCACAAAAGCCCAGGTCTTCCAGACCGTACAGCGGCAGATGGGCAAAGGCGTCGTAGACCATAAGGTGGTCTACATCCGCGTGGCTGATGCGGGCGCTGGCAAACGCCTGCTGGCCGGAGATGCGGAAGGCTTTGGAGGTGGTGAAGTCCTCCATCATGCTGATGCTCACGCACTCCACCGCTTCACCGCTGCCCATGACATATACGGGTTTGGTGGGGAAGTCTTTGGCCCGTTCTGCCTTGGTCACAATCAGCGCGCCGCCGCCGTCGGTCACCAGGCAGCACATGGATTTGGTGTAGGGGTAGGCAATCATCTTGTCATTCATCACGTCATCAACCGTGATGGGATTTTTGGCAAATGCCCGTGGGTTTTTGGCTGCCCACTGCCGCTGCGCCACCGCCACCCGGGCCAGGTCTGCAATTTCGCCGCCGGTCTCTTTCAGATAGCGCAGCACCGGAATGGTGAACATGGTGGCGGGAATACTGACGCCATAGGGCACTTCATACTGACCAAACAGACTGGCCGGGGCCGGGGCATAGGCCGGCGGTGCCACCTGGGAGCGACCGGATTCGCCGTGGGTGATCAGCACCGTGGAGCAGTAGCCGGCTTCGATAGCCGCGGCGGCATGGCGCAGGTGCAGCATAAAGGAGCAGCCACCTACGTTGGTGCCGTCCACCCATTTGGGCGTAATGCCGAGCATGGTGGAGACGTTCCAGGGGTGTTCGCCGGCACAGGCAATACCGTCGATGTCCTGGGGTTTCAGGCCCGCATCGGCCAGCGCGTTGAGGGCCGCATCCAGATGCAGACCCAGTGCAGAGACATTGGGAATGACGCCCATTTCGGTGGTTTCTGCTGCGCCAACCACCGCAATGCTGTTGGGTTTCAGGGGCATGCCGTTACTCCACCGGGGTAAAGAAGGGAAGGGTGATGGTGTCGCTCTGGGGCTCGAACACCACCTGCAGTGGCATGTCCAGCTGCAGTGCCTCCGGGGTTTGCGGGCAGCCGACGATATTGGTCATCATGCGCGGGCCCTCGGCCAGGGTCACCACCGCAATGGAGTGTGGCTCACTGCCCATATCGGGCCGCGGGCGGTGATTGATGATGTAGGAGTAGAGCGTGGCCTTGCCGCTGGCGGCATAGACTTCCACTTCACGGTTGCCGCAGTGGGGGCAGAAAGGCCGTGGCGGGAAGTAGGAGGTGTGGCACTCGCAACAGCGCTGCAGGCGCAGTTCACCCGCTTTGCAGCCGTCCCAGAAGTGCCGGCTCTCCGGCGTGGGGCGTGGAAGGGCTCTCGGTTTATTGTTCATTATCGTTGTAATCCCTCTGGTAGCAGATGTTTAAGGCGTGACCCGCAGGTCTCGCCTAAAAACTGATGGGGCGACAGTTATACTATTGTGAATGGATCATCTCAGCAACTGAAATCGAAAACAACCACTTTTCGAAACATTATTGTTTCGGTTTTAAATTGGTGTATATAATTAACGGATCGTCGGTTTTCGGGTGAGGCATTTGGCTTGCACCCGTACAGGGGAAAATAATGAATAACGACACCTCTTACCCCGAGGCATTGCACGAGCTGGGTTTCTATATGCTGGCAGGGCACTCGGACTCCCCCGTGGATCTGCTGGATCAGGTACGCCAGGCGGAAGCCCTGGGGCTGGGCAGTGGCTTTATCTCGGAACGTTTCAACAATAAGGATGCGCCCACCCTGTGCGGAGCCGCCGCTGGCGTCTCCACCCGCCTGGGTTTGGCCACCGCCGCCACCAATCACAACACCCGTCACCCCATGGTGACCGCCACCTTTGCCATGACCATGCATCGCCTGACACAGGGGCGTTTTTCGCTGGGCCTGGGTCGGGGTTTCGACGGTCTGTTCCGGGCCATGGGGCTGAACCCCATTACCAGCAAACAGCTGGAAGAGGCGGCAACAGTATTCCGCCGCCTGTGGAAGGGCGAGACGATCAAGGGCTACGACGGCGCACTGGGTAATTTCCCCATGCTGCAGCTGCTGGGGCGTTTTGATGAGGCGATTCCCGTGTCGCTGGTGGCCATGGGTGAGAAAACCCAGGAGCTGGCGGGGCGCTGTATGGATGCGGTTTACCTGCACACCTTTTTTGATGACCCGGCGGTGGAGAAAGCTGTCGCCGCCGTGCGCCGCGGTGCGGAGCAGGCGGGCCGGGATCCTGCTGAGGTTCGTATCTGGTCGATCCTGGCAACGGTCGGCGACCACATCCCCTACGATCAGCGGTTGAAGAAAACCGTGGCCCGGCTGGCGTCCTACCTGCAGGGCTATGGCGACATGATGGTGAAGGTCAACGACTGGGATCCGGCGGCGCTGCAGCGCTACCGTGAGGCGCCGATCATTCGCGATTTCAAGGGTGCTATTGATGCGGTGGCCACCACCGAGCAGCTGGAACAGATTGCCGAACTGATTCCGGAGGAGTGGCTGCGAGTCTGTGCCAATGGCACGCCGCAGCAGTGTGCGACCGCCATTCAGCATCAACTGGATCTGGGCTGCGACAGTGTGATTCTGCACGGCGCCACCCCCGAAGAACTGGCGCCGGTGTTACCGGCCTACCGCGAGGTGCGTGATGCCAAACAGTCCGCAACCCCTGTTAACCCAGGATGGAACAAGTGATGAGCAACGATCACAACGCCGTTGATATAGAAGAGCTGGATGCGCAGACCCTGTCGGAGATGCTGGGGTTTGCCGTGGACTCGGTAGAGATTACCAAAGTGGGTACCGGGCAGACCGGTGCCTCCTATCGGCTGCGGCTGGTGAGCGAGCAGGGGCCTGCCACCCTGTTGGCCAAGGTGGCCGCCGGCGATCTGGAAGCCCGCGCACGGGTCAAGGGTGGCTACGCCGCCGAAGTGGGCTTTTATGACCAACTGGTCAAGCGGGTGGATGTGCGTACGCCGGCCTGCTGGTATGCCGCCATCTCCGACGATCACCTGCACTTTACCCTGTTGCTGGAGGATCTGGCCCCGCGGGTCGCCGGAGTCCAGGCGCAGGGCTGCTCGCTGCCGCGGGCGCAAGCCGCCATCTGTAATCTGGCGGCGCTGCACGCGCCCCTCTGGAACGACCCGTCGGTGCCGCAACAGGGGTTTCTGATGAATGCCTCGCACCCGCAAGCGGCCGCGTTCCTCGGCGGTATGACCGTCTCGGCGGCGGCAAAGTATGCAGAGCAGTTTGCCGACGCGCTGGGCGCAGACGATGTGGCAACCCTGCAGCAGGCCGCCGCGCGGGTGGGTGACTGGCTGGCCATGCCGCAACCCCGCATCACCGTGCTGCACGGGGATTATCGCCTCGACAACCTCATGTTTGGCGAGGCGGAAGACGATATCTATGTACTCGACTGGCAAACCGCAGGCGTGGGGCCCGGTGCCCGGGACCTGGCCTACTTTTTGGGCACCTGCCTGGAGCCGGCGCAGCGACGTCAGTCAGAGCGTGAACTGGTGGAACTGTACCACCAGCAACTGCTGGCGCGGGGTGTGGAGGACTACACCCTGGAGCAGTGTTTTGAGGATTATCGCCTCGGGCATCTGCAGGCCACCATGATCACCACCATTGGCTGGGTCAATGCCACTGGCGAGCAGTCGGCGGAGAGCGACGGCATGTTCCTGGCCATGGCCAAACGCTCTTGTGCGGCCATACGCGATCTGGACACTCTGTCACTGGTCAGCACCGCTGACATGGATTAATCCCGCGAGCAAAACCCATAACGACAATTCCCGGGGAAGCCATGAGTAACACCATACGCATTACAGATTTTGAAACACCGCTCTACACCGAGCAGATGACGCAGATGATGGCGGCGTTGCAGGACAAGGAGATCCCGCTCGATACCAATACCTTGTTGCAGCTGGCGCAGAAAGATCTCGACGTGCCGCTGCATTATGACGAGGGGATGATGCAGCGTTTTCAGGCGCTGTACCGGGAAGTGCTGGCCAACGGGCCGGTACACCCGGTGGGCCGCATGGCGCTGCACAGCCGGGCGGTGGATGGTATCGCCGACGTCAGTCGTATGGAGTACCTGCACGACACCTACCCGGCGGTGAGCGATACCCCCATTGAACGCCCGCTGATTGTTGCCGGCATGCCGCGCTCCGGCACCACCCACCTGCTGAAATTGCTGGCATCGGACCCGGCGCTGCACACGCTCTATCGCTGGCAGACCTACCGCTCGTTTCCGTCGAAGGCCATGCTGGATGGTCGCGAGCCGGACAACCGCCGGGAGACCGGTGCGCAGAAAGACGCCATGCTGGATATTACCCTGCCGCATTTTCGCAGCCTGTTTGATGTGGAGGCGTCGGACGCCACCGAAGAGATCGAGGTGATGGCCAAGGGCTGCTACGGCGTTACCCTGTCGTTCCAGGGTGATGTGCCGGAGTTCGATAACGCGTTTTACGGTACAGACCAGACGGACGCCTATCGGTTTCTCTACCGCTATTTGCAGGCGGTGCAGTGGAGCGAAGGTTACGCGCCGGGCAGTCGCTGGTTGTTAAAGTCGCCCCAGCATCTGGGCGCGTTGAGTGCGGTAAAAAATGTCTTTCCGGATGCCTGCCTGGTATTCACCCACCGCGATCCCGCCTCGGTATTCACCTCGCTGGTGACCATGATCGGCTACGTCATCCGCTCGACCTATTCGTCGGCCACGCGGCAGCAGATTATTGATAAAACCCTGCGCATGCAGCACGGCTTTTTGCGCGGTCTGGTGCGCGATATCGACTCCCTGACAGGGCCGGTGGAACACGTCTACTTTGATCGCTTTATGCAGGACAAGCACGAAGCGGTGGAGCGGATCTATCGCGCCGCGGGCCTGGAGTTTGATGCGCAAGTGGAACAGCGCATCAGTGAGCAGACCCAGACCCACACCCGCGACCGCCGCGGCAAGGTGGTCTATGACCTGGAGGCGGACTTCGGTCTGACCCGCGACCAGATCCGCAAGGAGTTCGATTACTACATCGACCGTTTCCCCGTCGCGATTGAGGATACCCACCAATGAGTCAGACAGAGCAGAACCGCCAGGTGCTGGAGCACTGGTACAACAACATGTGGGGCAAGACCGATTTCGATCTGATTCCCTCCATCGCAGCGCCACTGTATCTGCGTCACGATATCACCGGCGCCAATAACCTGATGCCGGCGGAAAACTACCGCGATATGTTGAAGCCGGTACTGGGCCATCTGGAAGTGCAGGCGTTTACCTACTACCTGGTGTGTGAAGGGGAGTACGTCGGGGCGCTGGGCCGTTACCTGCTGCCCGGGGATAAACAGTGGGACTGGGTACAACTGTTCCGGGTTGGCGATGGACGGCTGCAGGAAACCTGGCTGGCCGGTATGGGGGGCACAGACCCTATGGGTTATCCCCACGCCCGCAACGTCTGGAGCGGTACGGAGATACCGACCGAGGTGTTGGCTGACAGTGTCAACAAGACTGCAGTGCGGGAGTGGTTGCAGCTGCTGGCGCGCAGTGGCAGCGATCGTGCGCAAGATTACCTCGCGGCAACTGTGCGTGTGCACGATCAGCACGGGGCCGATCGCCGGCTGAGCGCCGCCGAGTATTTCAGTGCGATGCAATCGGTCATGCAGTCGGGTGAGGTGTCGGACTTCCGGTATTTCCTGATTGAAGAGAACAACGTGGTGTTTGCCACCTGCAGCTGGAAGCTGGATGGCGAGCGCCAGTGGGACTGGGTGCAGGCTTTTGAACTGGTCGATGGCCGCATTGCACGAATCTGGCTGCCGGTCATAGGCGGCACCGATCCCAGCCTGACTGTGGGCCCGCAGACCCGTTGGGCGGCCGATGCGCTGCCGCAGACATCCGTAGAACTTGCCGTGTAATGAGAGATGTAAAATGATTACCAGTCTGGACGATTTTCCGATTCACCAAACGGTTGACCCGATTGCCTTTACCGCGTCGAGCGACCGCTACACCTACGACCGCTACTGGTACAACGGCCACAGCCGCGACGGCGACGTCTACTTCGGCGTGGCCATGGGCCGCTATCCCAACCTGGGTATCGTGGATTGCTCTTTCAGTGTGGTGGTGGATGGCCGCCAGCACGCCTTCTTCGCCTCCCGTCGCGCGCCGGTGGATCCGGCAGAGACTCAGGTGGGACCTTTCCAGCTGAAGATTCTGGAACCCATGGGGCGTCACCGGCTGGTGATTGCGGCCAACGACACCGGTATCGAATGCGACCTGATTTTCACCCCGAAAACCGCCGCTATTCAGGAAGGGCGTCAGACCCAGCGCAACGAGCGTCACCTGATTCAGGATGTCACCCGCTTTGATCAGTTTGGAAGCTGGGAAGGGGTGATCCGCGTCAACGGTACCGAGATTCCGGTGCTGAAAGCCGACACCTTTGGCCTCAAGGACCGCTCCTGGGGCATTCGCCAGGTGGGTGAGCGCTTCAAGGGCGGCGCACCCCTGCAGCACCAGCACGAGGGAACCCATTTTATGTGGGCGCCCATTCACTGGTCCGATCGCTGCACTCTGGTCGGCTGGTATGAAAACAGCAGTGGCCATCAGTGGCATGCCGATCAGGTGATTACCCCGGTGTACGCCGAACAGTCGCAGATTCCCGTCGGCACCGACCCCGCCGTAGCCCTGTGGAAGGGACGGGTTGAGCACAAGTTTGATTACCAGCCCGGTACCCGTCGGGCGGAGACCGCTACCATTACCATGAATAATGTCACCGGTGAGTCGCTGGAGATCTGTTTACAGCCGCAAGTGCTGTTCCGGATGAAAGGCATCGGTTATCAGCACCCCATCTGGGGACACGGCTTCTGGAAAGGTGAGCTGGCCATTGGCAGTGAGAGCTGGAGCAATGATGAACTGGATCCCCTGACCTGGGACAACTTGCATATTCAGCAGTTGGTGATCGCGCGCTGCGGCGATGAGGTGGGCTACGGGGTGCTGGAACAGATGCACATCGGTCCCTACCAACCCTACGGCTTTAAAGAGTGGTTTGACGGCGCCGCCTGACACGTTGTGGCTCTGCGCCACCCTGTTTACGGTGCGTGATACTTAACGACGTTGCTATTCCCGCAATGAGGTACAGAAATGAAAACTGTTAAATCCGCTGTGTTGCGACCGAAGACCAATCGGTTCTCCATCGAGCAGCTGCAAATGGAAGCCCCTCGTGCCGGGGAGGTGCTGGTAAAGGTGGTGGCCTCGGGTATTTGCCACACCGATATGGTGCTGCGTGACGCCGGTATTGCACCGCGACCGATTGTTCTGGGGCACGAAGGCTCCGGAATTGTGGAGCAGGTCGGTGAAGGCGTTGAAGGTTTCGGCGTGGGCGACAGGGTGGCCATCAGTTTTGCCTCCTGCGGCAGCTGCCCTTCCTGTGAAAAACATGCCCCGGGCTATTGTGAGCAGTTCTTCCCGCTGAATTTTTTTGGGGCGAGGGCCGATGGTTCCTGTAGTCTCAGCAAGAACGGTGAAACCATTCACTCCCATGTGTTTGGTCAATCGTCTTTCTCAACCCATGCGGTTTGCAGTGCTGGCAATCTGGTCAGGGTTGACGACTCGGTGCCGCTCGAGCTGGTAGGTCCTTTTGGTTGTGGCTTTCAGACCGGCGCGGGTGCTGTATTGAACTCCCTCAAGGTGGCTGCCGGTGCTTCGGTCATGGTATTGGGCGCGGGAGCCGTTGGTCTGGCAGCGGTGATGGCCGCGGCCTATATTGCCGAAGCAGGCACTGTGATAGCGGTGGACCTGCAGCCGGGGCGGCTGGAGTTGGCCAGGACCGTGGGGGCGTCAGACACCATTATTGGATCTGACGAAGATCTTGCTGATCAGGTCGCCGGTATCTGTCCGCGCGGTGTGGATTACATCATTGATACCACCGGTTATTTGCCGCTGGTGGAAAGCTGCTTGCCACTGATGGCGTCACAGGGTGTATTGGGCCTGGTGGCTTCGTACCCCCCGGGAGCCAACCTGAGTGTGGATGTCCTGCATCTGTTTAGCGGTGGCCGCAGAATCCAGGGGGTGATGGAAGGGGATTCCGATATCCATACCTTTATTCCCGCGCTGCTGGAGTACCACAAGCAGGGTCGCTTTCCGGTGGACAAATTGGTGAAGTACTACGACTTTATCGACATCAATTCCGCCATTGACGACTCGGAGTCCGGCGACACCATCAAGGCCATCGTGCGGATGCCGTGACTGTCTCGCATGGCACCCAACAATAAATCCGAACTATCTTTCTGCAGGAGAGAACCACAGTGAAGGCGTTTAAATTACTTATCGGCGGCACGCTGGTGGACGGCGATACCAGTATGGACGTAATCAATCCGGCTACCGGAGAGGCGTTCCAGCAAGCACCGAAGGCCAGTGAGTTGCAACTGAACGCTGCTGTCGCCGCTGCCAAGGCAGCATTCCCGGCTTGGTCCATGACCGAATTCAGCGAGCGCGCACAAGGGTTGCTGAAACTGGCTGACGCGCTGGAAGGGCGTTTGGGAGAGTTTGCCGAGTTGCTCACCCGCGAGCAGGGGAAACCTCTGGATCAGGCCCAGGGTGAAGTGTTCTTCTGTGTCTACACCCTGCGCCTGGTGGCCGGTATGGATCTGGCTCCGACGGTTTTAAAAGAAAATGATCACGCCAAAGTAGTGGAGTATCACAAGCCGCTGGGCGTGGTGGTTACCATTACACCGTGGAATTTCCCCATGCTGATGGTGGTCAACAAAATTGCACCGGCGCTGCTGGCGGGCAATACCCTGGTGGTCAAGCCGGCGCCGACCACACCGCTGACCACGTTACTGCTGGGCGAGCTGTGTGCTGACTGTTTCCCGCCCGGTGTTGTCAACACACTGGTGGATAACAATGACCTCGGGGCACAGCTGACGTCGCACCCGGATGTGGCCAAGGTCTCCTTCACCGGTTCTACCGCCACTGGCAAGAAAGTTCTGTCCAGTGCCACACCGACGCTTAAGCGCGTCACTCTGGAGCTGGGTGGCAACGATGCGGCGCTGGTGCTGGACGATGTGGATGTGGCGTCCGTGGCGGCGCAAATTTACAACGCCGCCACCTACAACGCCGGCCAGATCTGTGTGGCGGTCAAGCGGGTCTATGTACCCGAAGCCATGTACGACGACTTCTGCCAGCAGCTGGTGAATCTGGCCAACGCTGCGGTGGTGGGCGATGGCATGCAGAGCGGTACACAAGTCGGTCCGCTGCAAAACAAAATGCAGTTTGAGAAAGTATCTGCCTTGCTGGAGAGAACCCGCGCCGAAGGTAATGTGGTGGCGGGCGGGGAAGTACTGGCAGGCCCCGGCTTCTTTATTACCCCGGCCATCGTGCGCGACGTGATGGACGATGCCAGTATTGTGGCCGACGAACAGTTCGCCCCCATTTTGCCGGTGCTCAAATACAGCAACCTGGACGATGCGGTTGCCCGCATCAACGCCACCGAGTTTGGTTTGGCGGGCTCTGTCTGGAGTCGCGACCCTGAGCGTGCCGCGGCAGTGGCACAGCGAATTGATTCCGGCACCGTATGGGTAAATAGTCACATGGCACTGGATCCGGAAGTGCCGTTCCGGGGTGCCAAGCAGTCGGGTATGGGGGTAGAGCTGGGAACCGAGGGCTTGCTGGAGTTTACCCAGGGCTGTGTGGTTACCATTCCCAAAATCACAGCGGGCTGACACCAGCCCGCTTCTGCGTGAGTTGGCTCTGTCAGGCAGGCGCCAGCAGAGCCAGTGCGCAGACGATCAACAGCGCCACATTGGCGGCCAGCCCGAGCAGAAAGAAGTAGCTGCGTGGGCTGGGATTTTTCTCCGTGGCAATGGCGTAGTAGAGAGCCATATGGCCCAGTCGGGCAATCGCGAACAGCCAGATGCAGACGCTGGTCCACAGCGGCGAGGCACCGGCCAAGAACGCCAGCAGGCAGCTGCCCAGCATCAGCGGCAGATTCTCCAGTGAATTGATAAACGTGCGGTGTGCCCGGAACGCAAAACTACTGTGTCCCAGGGTATCGTCGAATTTTCCGGGTATGGGGTTGGGCAGGGCAGAGCGGGCACCGGTGGCCACCAGCCACTGCAGCTGCCAGGTCACCAAAATGAGAAAGACGCCCCACAGGGCAGGCTGGTATTGAGCGGTAAAGTCCATAGTGTGTTATCCGGAATGACAGGTAGTGGCGCGTTAAGGGATGACTGCTTACGCGCCCTTTTACGCGCCCTTACCCGATTCGGTTTAAGTCATTGGTAACCTAAAACTCCAGGTCCAGCCTTACACCAAAGGTGCGCGGTGCTTCATAGGCCACCCCGCTGGCAAAGTTGGTCTGCAACAGTCCCTGCAGCACATCTTCATCGGTCAGGTTTTTACCCCACAAGACGATGCGAGTGTTGCTCGCGGCTGCGGGTGTGAAAGACAGTTCGCCGTCCAGCATGGTGTAGGAGTCCTGCGTGACATGCTCGCTGAATTCCAGGCTGTAGCCGTCGTTGTAGTAGAGCGAGGCAAACGCGCCGAATTCACCGAGGGCAGTGGCGACGCGGTAATCCACATTGACGAAACCGGTGATGTCCGGCGCGCGCACCATGGTGGCGCCGCTGGCGTCGATGTTGACACTCTCGTTGGGGGTGGCGAAGTTGGCGGGATTCCAGGTGTAGCTGCCGGCTTGCGGGAAATCGTCGTACTCGGCGTCCATGGCGGAGACGCCGGCCGCCAGTCTCAGCTGCTCGGTAGCCTGCCAGGTGGCACTCAGCTCGGCACCCTTAATCTCGGCTGACGCGGCGTTTTGATAGATGTAGTTCGGCGCCTCATAGCGCGCTACCTGCAGGTCCTTGTAGTCGTAGTAGTAGACTGCCGCACTCACCGAGACGGTATCGGTCAGGTCGCCCTTGTAGCCCACTTCGAAGGCCTTCAACTCTTCCGGATCCGCCGGTGGATTCTGGCCGGAGAGGATGCCGCTTTTGAAACCTTCGCTGTAGTTGGCGTAGACGTTGGAGCGACCGCTGAGGGCGTAGCGCAGTGACACCCGCGGGGTAAACTGACTGAAGGTCTCCGGACTGTAGGGCGATTCCACCAGGATTTTGTCGGGGTTGGTGGTGTTGGGGTTGGTGGTGGATTCCTGCTCCTCTTCGCTGTAGCGACCACCGATATTGAATTGCAGGTGATCGGTGATGTCGTAGGTCACCTCGGCGTAGACCGCGTAGATCTCCTTGTCCACGCCGCCCCACGAGTAGCTGCTGAAGATGACCGGGCCGGCGGGTGCCGGTGCCAGCAGTGGCGGGTAGTGAATATTGAAGATGTTGGGGGTGAATTCATCTTCCGATTGCAGATAGAAGAGGCCGCCGGTGAAGAGCCACTTGCCCATCTGCTCGGAGGTGAAGTTGAGCTCCTGGACAAAGGTCTCCTGCTCCTGATTGACGGTGACTTCGGCATAGTGGGCGGGGCCATAATCCACGTCCACCTCCAGGTGGGTTTTGTTCTCGCTCCAGGCGGTGGTGCTGGTCAGGGTGCCGAAGGAGAGACCGAAGTCGGCTTTCAGGCTGGTGCCTTTGGACTTCAAATGCGTATCGGGTCGTTTGCTGGTGGCGGTCTCCTGGGCGTCGGGGAAGGGCGCCGTGGGATAGATCAGGTAGTCGAAGGACTCCTGCTTCCAGGCCTGGCCGGCGTAGGGGGCGCTGTCCTTGCGGTCCGACGCGTAGGCGGTCAGCAGCAGTTGCACAGTGTCGGTGGGGGCAAACAGCAGTTTGCCGCGGATCAGTTCCGAGCGCAGTCCTTTATCTTCGCCGCCGTACACCAGATCGTCGCGGAAGCCATCGCGCTCGCGCTTGGCCACCGCGATGCTGCCGGCGAATTTGTCGGTCAGCGGGATGGAAATGTAGCCATTGACGTAGGCATCGTTGTAATTGCCGTAGCTGAGGCTGAGCTTGCCGCTGGTCTCCTCCAGCGACGGGGTTTTGGTGTTGACGATAATGGCGCCGCCGGTGGCGTTCTGGCCGTAGAGGGTTCCCTGCGGGCCTTTCAGTACCTGCACCTGCTCCACATCCGGCAGGTCCATCAGCTGGCCCACCTGACTGGCGACATAGACACCATCCAGATAGAAAGCGACGTTGGAGCTGTCGCCGGCGTTGGAGCCCTGGGAGGAGACACCGCGAATCGCCGGTTGCAGATAGCCGCCGTTGAAGGTCAGTTGCAGACCGGGTGTGACCCGGTCCAGATCCGGGGTGGCGGTGATGCCCGAGCGCGCCAGATCATCGGCGGAGAGTGAGGTGATGGAAATCGGCACGTCCACCAACCGCTCTTCCCGGCGCTGTGCGGTAACCAGAATGGTCTCCAGCACCTGACCGGAAGCCGTGGTGGATGGCTGGCCGTCCTCTGCGATTGCCGGGTTGCTGGCCGCAACGGCAGCCCCCAGCAGAAGTGGGACGAAGGGTGGTTTGTGCATAGCAAATTCCTTTTTTATTTTTATTTCGGATTGTGGTGGTGCAGTAACAGAGGCGGTCGCTGAACTTACTCCTTCAGCTCAAATTGAATGGGCAGCTTTTTCAGACCGTTGGCAAAAAAGCTTTCCAGTATTTGTGGATCGCCATCCAGTGACACGGATTTCAGTTGGGGCAATATCTCTTCCCAGAGAATACGCATCTCCATTTTTGCCAGTGCCTGGCCCAGACACAGGTGTGCGCCGAAACCGAAGGCGACGTGGCGATTGGGTTTGCGGTCAATGTCAAAAGTGTCCGGCCCGGAGAGGGCCTCTTCATCGCGGTTGGCGGATGCGTAACAGAGCATGATCCAGTCGCCTTTTTTGATCTGTTGGCCGCGTATCTCCACATCCTCGGCGGCAGAGCGCATAAAGCTTTTCACTGGTGTAGCCCAGCGAATGCTTTCGTCCACAAACGCAGGGATCAGAGAGGGATCTTCCTGCAGCCGCTGCAGCAAGCCAGGCTGGGTCGCCAGTGCCCACATGCCCATGGAGGTGGACGAGGAGGTGGTGTCGTGGCCGGCGGTGGCAATAATCAGGTAGTAGCCGTTGATGGCCTTGGCGCTGATGGGCTGGCCATCCACTTCGGCGTTGACGATCACCGTGGCCAGATCATCCTTCGGGTTGTTGCGGCGGTCTTCGGTAATGGAGTTGAAGTAGGTGATTAATTCCTTAACTACCGCTTGCTGAATCGCCGACACATCCTCCTGCGACATTTGCGACATGGTTTCCTTAACGTCGGGATCCAGCGGGCCAAAAATTTCCTGGGTGATTTTCAACATCATGGGGAAGTCCTCTTCAGGGACGCCCAGAATGTTCATCACCACTTCCAGCGGATAATTGAGCGAGACCGCCGAGACAAAGTCACCCTGACCATTCATGGCCTTCAGTCGCTGCGCGGACTTGTGGGCAATTTGACGAATTTCCTCCTCCCGCTTTTTCAGGTTGGCGGGGGTAAACCACGACTGGGTCAGCAGCCGGTACTTCATGTGCATGGGCTCATCCATCTGGATCAGCGACAGCGCCATGGGAGACTCTTTCATCTGCATGGACTGCTTGAGGCTGGCTTTATCCATCAGGGTGGACGGACGATTGCCGTAGGGAAATTTTTTGTTGTCGCGGCTGATCTCCATCAGATCGGCGTGTTTGGTCACCACCCAGAAGGGGTCAAAGCCCTCCACTTCGGCGCGCCCCAGGGGCTGGTTGGCACGCAACCAGGCGTAAGTCTCATAGAGTTCGTCGCTGGCGTAGGTTTTGGGATTGACCAGCTTTTGCGCTATTTCCGCAGGTATCTTGCTGTCTGTTGGCACGGCCATGGTGATTCCCTCGGCGTAGGCTTGTTATCGGTTATAGGTCTACCATTAATTACGAAACCAATATATTTCGAAATATGGTGATTTACAATATGCCGTGTGGTTAACTGGTGCCGTCCGCCGTTGCGGCCAAGTGGTCTTGTGCGGAGCAATACGTATAATGAGCGCGCAAAACCCAGAGCCCTGTGGCTGTATGAGGCAATCTGCAGGAGCGTTATGACGTTGACCAATTCAGTTCGGGAAGGGGTGTCACCATGAGTCGTGCAGCCGACAAGGCGTCTGCCCTGGCAAAGCGGCCCGGCCGCCAGCGCAGCACAGAGGCTGACCAGTCGATTATGGCGGCGGCCCTGGATATCCTGGTGGAAGAGGGTTACGGCGGCTTCACCATGAACAAGGTGATCGCCCGCGCGGGGGTCTCCTCGGCGACGCTGTACCGGCGTTGGGCCACCGCCGATGAGCTGGTGCTGGCGGTGTTGCGCTCCATCCAGCCGGAGCCCATTGATATTGACACCGGCTCGTTGGATGAAGATCTGAAGGCCTTTATCGACTACCTGTCAAAGGCACTGGATCACATGGAAGACGTGGCGGTTTCCGAGGCCAGTGCCCCGAGGGCGCCGGAGGCGATTCGCCAGGAGGTGGCGGCCATGTTTGCCCGGCCGCGGATGCAGATGCTGGAGTCTATCCTGAAGCGCGCCTTTGACCGGGGTGAGCTGGAGACTTTGCCGTCCAGCGTCTATGCCTGGACCTATGTGGTGGCCCCGGTGCATCACTGGCGCTATCTGCAGGGTCGGCGCATGACCCCGGACTTTCAGGAAAAGACCGCGCGCCTGCTGAGTGCCGGGCTCAGGGCCCTGGCGCAGCAATAGCTGGTGCGGGTCTGACCGCAGCTGCGCTGCCAGCTTTAGGTAACTTTGCGCAATTTGCGCAAATAGCTGGCGCTGGTTACTTCTCGGGCTCTGCAAGTTTGCGCATAATATTCCCTTGGCACGACAGCCAGCGACGGCACGGGTGTCGTCCGGATTACATAATAACGATCAACGGTAAGTCATGAATTCATCGAAAAGTCTCCCAGCAACCAGTAATGCCAATCCGGCCGTGCCGGCCAATGAGACCCCGGCGGGGTCCGCGGCCTACGCCAATTACGTACTCGGCGTGCTGTTTGTGGTGTACGTGTTCAACTTTATTGACCGCCAGGTTATGTCGGTTTTTATTGGGCCGATCAAGGCGGAATTTGGCGCATCTGATACAGCCATGGGATTGCTGGTAGGTTTTGCCTTTGCCCTGTTGTACACCTTTGCAGGTATACCCATTGCCCGTTGGGCTGACCGGGCTAATCGCCGTAATATCATCGCCATAGGTTTGGCTATCTGGAGTGCCATGACCATCGCTTCGGGCATGGCGAAGAGTTTTGCCCACCTGGTGGTCGCACGTATTGGCGTGGGTATTGGCGAGGCGGCAGGCACGCCCCCCGCGCATTCCCTGATTGCCGATTATTTCCCCTCCCACAAGCGAGGTACGGCACTGGCGATCTACTCCTCTGGTGTGTTTGCCGGTTCTGCCATTGCTTATCTCGGTGGCGGTTATTTGCTGGAGCATTTTGATTGGCGTACCGCTTTCTTCATTCTTGGTGCGCCCGGTTTGTTATTCGCCCTGGTGTTGCGATTTACAGTGCGTGAGCCTGCGAGAGGGATGTCCGATGGGGGGCAGCCAGTAGCAGCGGAAGATACGACCTTTGCTGAAACACTGAAGTTTCTGTCGCAATCCCGGGCCTGGGTGCTGTTGATGATCGGTTGCGCCTTCCTGTCTATCCCCGGGTATGGAGTGCTTATGTGGGGGTATGAATTCTTTGCCCGCGTGCACGAGCTCTCACCGGTAGAGACCGGCAAATGGATGGCATTGATTGTTGGAGTAGGGGGTGTAGGAGGCACAATTCTTGGCGGTTTGGTGACCGATAAAATGGGTCAGGTGAAGCAGTCCTGGCGCATTCTGGTGCCTGGCTTGCTGACAATGGCCGGGGCGCCTCTTTGCCTGATATTCCTGCTTACGGATTCCCTGACCTTGTCGCTGATCTGCTTTTTCCCCTACTACATCCTGATGAATGCCTATATCCCGGCGATGTACAGCGTCAACCAGAGCCTGGCAAAACTAAAGATGCGGGCGACTGCTTCTGCTATTTGCCTGTTTCTGATCAATATTGTGGGTGCTGGCGCAGGCCCGTTTATTGTGGGCGCTCTGAGTGATTTGTTTGCCCCTGCCTATGGCGCCGACTCCATTCGCTATGCCCTGGCAGCGGTGACTCTGCTGATCGTGATTGGTTGTGGCTTCCTGGTGACGTGTGGCCGCTACGTCGCACAGGATGTCGGCCGGGTGAATGTCCCTGAGACTGCGTGATCTTTGCCATTAAAAACCGGTTGGTAGAAAGCCTGGACAAGGAGCAGGAGGTTCTGTGTCTGCTATAACAGAAGAAAAAGACCCGCGGCACGTCAGTACCCTGCCGCAGCTGGTTCGCGCGGCGGCAGCCGCCTATGGCGATGACAAAGCCATCGTTCTGCGTGATGGTGATATTGAAGAAAGTCTGTCCTTCAACGAGCTGAATCAGCGTTCTGCGCTGTTGGCTCGTGGACTGATTGCCAGGGGGGTAGGCAAGGGTACCCGTGTCGGCTTTATCTACGGTAACGGACCCTCGTTTGCTCTCATGTTTGCCGCCATCGCGCGGACCGGGGCGGTGGCGGTTCCTATCAGCACCTTTATCAAAGCAGGCGAGATGGTACGGGTGCTGCGGCAGGCGGACATTGCCGGCCTGCTGTTGCAGCGGACTCTGCTGGGCAAGGACTACGTCGAGCGGGTTTGTGATGCTCTGCCGCAATTGCGCGATGCCGATGCTGACACCTTGCGACTGGCCGCGGTGCCGTATTTGCGCTGGGTGGTGTCCACAGGCGAAGGCTTACCGTCGGGCATTCATGCTCAGCAGTGGTTGCTGTCGGCGGCTGAGAGTGTGAGCGACGAGCTGCTGACAGAAATCGAAGCGGAAATCTGTCCCTCGGATCAGGTGATGGAGATTTACACCTCCGGCTCCATGGCCATGCCCAAAGGGGTCAAGCACAACCACGGTCCATTGCTGTTTCGCACCCACTATCTGTCGGGCAAACGCGAGCTGCCACGTGGCGCCGAGAGTCCCTTGCCCATGCCGCTGTTCTGGGTGGGCGGCATGATGATGTTCCTGTTGCCCAATTGGTCAATGGGGGCGAAAACCGTTTGCACCGAGGGCACTTCCACCAACAGTAAAATTGCCATGGGCAGTGTGCTGGCGGCGGATGACGAATTTGAACTGCCCGAGGGGGTCACCATCTGGGCGTTGGGTATGACCGAAACCCTGGGGCCCTACTCCTTCGCCGACAAGATGCGGGAGGAGGGGTACCCGCTGTGCCCGCCGCTGGATCATATCGCCGATCGTTTTGAGGTGCGCGTCGCTGACGACAACCATCAGGAAGTGGCCGATGGCGAGGTGGGAGAGATCCAGGTGCGGGGCTACGCACTGACGCCGGGGCTGCACAAAATTGAGCCCGATTATTACCTCACGGCCGATGGCTTTTACCGCACCGGTGATCTCGGTCAGCGGGAGGGTCAGCGCATCCATTTTGTCGGTCGTGCCGGCGATATGATCAAAACCGCCAACACCAATGTGTCACCCGCCGAGGTGGAGCAGGAGATGCAGTCGCTCGACGGTGTTCACTCCGCCTATGTGGTGGGCATTCCCGACGCGCAGCGAGGCCAGTTGGTGGTGGCCGCCGTGGTGCCGCGCGAGGGAGTTGAGCTGGATTTCGGCGCTATCCAGCAGCAGTTGGCGCAGCGCTTGTCCTCTTTCAAGGTGCCCCGTGCCTACGTCGCCCTGCAGCGTGATGAGGTGCCCATGCTGCCCAGCAACAAGGTGGCCCGGCGGCAGATCGAACAGTTGATGATTGAGCGACTGGGGCGCTAGCGCCTCAGCCCTCGCTTGCCTCTGTCCCTGTGCCCGCTCTACACAAAATCTTCGCTGCAACGTAACACCACCTTGCCCTCGATGGCGGCGCGGTCAATCAGCCGGTGTACCTCCGCGGCCTGACTCAGGGGCACGACATCGGCAATGGCGGGCTGCAGTTGTTCCTGTTTCAACATCCCAAACAGGGTCTGCACATCCTCCCTGAACTCCTGCGGGTGTGAATCGCGGCGGTGGCTGATGTTGTAGAACAGCGCCTGTTTGCCGGCGGGAAACCTCTTCCACAGCAGCTGTAACTTGAGGAATCCCCACAATACCGACGCCTTGCTGACGGCGCCGGTGGTGTAGTGCAGCACCCCAAAACAGACCAGCAAGCCGCCGCGTTTCAGCGCCTTGCGGGAGCGGGTCCAGTGCTCCGCGCCACCGATGGTGTCAAACACCACATCCACACCGGCGCCGCCGGTCGCCTTGCGAACCTCCTGCACAAAGTCCTGTGAGCGGTAGTCGATGGGGGTGCCGCCCAGCTTGCGAATCAACCCATGTTTGGCGGCGGACGCCGTGCCAAACATCTTCAGGCCCCGCAGCCTGCCGAGCTCCAGCAGGGCGGTGCCCACGGCGCCGCCGGCGGCGTGAACCAGGCAGGTGCTGCCGGGCGGGATGTCGCGGATGCGGGTGAGCATTTGCCAGGCGGTGGTGTAGGAGAGGATCATGGCCACCGCCTGTACCGGATCCAGGCCGGCCGGTGCGGCGATAACACGATCCGCCGCCACGCACAGAAACTGGGTATAGCCGCCAATCACCGGCATGTCTGCCACATATTGTCCCACCCGCAGCGTATTCACCCCGGCACCGAGCTTGTCCACCACCCCAAACCAGTCGTAGCCGAGGGTAAAGGGGGGCTGGTCCTTCACATCGATGTACTGCCCCTGGCGAATGATGGTATCGGTGAAGCCGGTGCCGGCGGTCAGTACCCGCACGCGGATCTCGCCCGGCCCCGGTTCCGGCAGGCTCTGCTCCTCAATCACGGTCAGTGCTTCCGGCCCGCCAAAGCGGGTGATATCAACGTGGCTGTACCCCATGGTTTTTCTTCTCCGGTGTCAGCGGGAGACCGCGGGCGCGTGGCGGCGGGCCTCTTTAAACTGACTATTCATCATTTATTGTTGTCAGGATTATAGGCAGGCGGTACCCTAGAGACAAATACCAAAGTGCCTGTACCGCCCGGACGCTGGTGACGACTGCCGGTGCTGACTGTTGCTCTGAGCGCAGCGGCGTTACGGGTGCGACGGGACAGCAGAGGTCTGTAGTGACAGATTCAAACGGCCAGATACTGGACGATTTCTACAGCGCGCTTGCCCGCAAGGATCTGCCGGGGGTGCTGGCTTGCTGTGCGCCGGACGCGATCTTCTGGCATAACTTCGATGGCATCTGTCAGAGTCCGGAACAGGCGGCAGAGGGGTGGCGGGGCATGTTTGACTCTCTGCAGGAACATGGGCCGCTGGACGTGCGGCGGGAGATATTGGGTGACACGGTGATACAGCGTCACCTGTTTGTGATGGGCAGAGCCGACGGCACCCGCATCGGCAAGCCCTGCTGCATCCTGGCGCGTATCTTTGATGGGCGTATACAGCGTCTGGATGAGTATATCGACCTGTCGTCGCAGCGGGTGCTGGAAGCGGGTGATGACGTCACCTGGGGATTGCCCGCAGACGGGCGCTTTCTTTGAAGGTTCCGGCCCTTCAGTCGGCGCCGCACTGTGGCACGGTGACCATTAGCAATTACGCAAAATACCTATAAAAATAACGCATAAAATCAATATGAGGCCAGTTATGGCTGAGCTACCTAATCCCACCCGGAGTGTCGAAGAGGGGCTCCGCAACATTGTTGAGTTCGGCTTTACGGTGGTGCCCGATGTGCTCACCGGCCCGGTGTTAACCCGCACCCGTGACGCACTGTACCGCGCCGCTGCAGAAGACCGCCGGCGCCAGCGTGAAATTGAAACCTTTGCCCTGGATTTCGGTGAGGTGCAGGCCAACCAGCGCATTTGGAATGTGCTCAGCCGTGACCCCGTGTTTGAGGACCTGGCCGAACACCCGCTGGCGCTGGAGTACGTGCGCCACATCCTCGGTTGGCCGGCGCTGCTGGGCAATATTTCCGCCAATATTTGCGCGCCCGGTTGCAGCGGTGGCTATCTGCACGCGGATCAGACGTTCCTGCCAGTCCCCTGGCCGGATGCGGGGCCGCAGGGCTTGAATTGCGCCTGGGCGCTGGATGATTTTACCGCCGACAACGGCGCCACCAGTGTTGTGCCGGGCAGTCACCGTTTCAATCGCCCGGTGGCGCCGGAGGATATGGCCGCAACGGCCGTGCCGCTGGAGGCAGCGGCTGGTTCAATGATGGTCTTCGAGTCGCGGCTCTGGCACAAAACCGGAGCCAATGTCAGTTCTGACAGTATGCGGGCGGGGGTCTTTGCCTGGTATACGAAGACCTGGGTACGTACACAGGAAAACTGGTTTCTGTCGCTGAAACCGGAAATACAGCAGTTTGGTTCGGACACGATGCTGACGCTGCTGGGCTACAAATCTCAGGGGTTCGGATTGATCAATGGCAAATCACCTCGATAATCGCAGCGTCCGGCAGCGTCTTCAGGAAGATGGTTTCTGTCTGTTTCCACAGGTGCTCAGCGTGCGGGAGCTGGAGCGGGCGCGGCAGGGACTTGATGCCGGTGTGGCGCTGACCCGGGAGTTGCTGGGCACTACCCATATGCCCATGCTCGACCCCAATGCTGCCAGCGTGCGGGTCAACAACCTGCCCGCCATTGACCCGGTCTTTATCGAACTGCTGCTGCGGGACGATGCCCTGCAAGCCGTGGCCATGACCATCGGCGAGCATTTCCTGATTTCCAACTTTACCGCCAACATCGCGCTGCCCGGGGCGGGTTCCATGAGCCTGCACTCGGATCAGGCTTTGGTAGTTCCGCCACCCTGGCTACAGCCGTGGGCCATGAACATCATCTGGTGTCTGGACGATGTCTGCGAGGCCAACGGCGCCACCCGCTACCTGCCGGGCAGCCATCGTTTTACCTCGCCGGAGGAGGTGCCGGACAACGCGCTTGAACTCACCGTGCCGTTCGAAGCGCCGGCGGGCTCCTTTATCGCCATGGACGGCCGACTGTGGCACACCTCGGGCGAAAACCGCACGGCCGATCAACAGCGACGCATGATGTTCGCCTATTACAGCACCGACTTTATTCGCCAACAGGCCAATTGGGCGCTGACCCTGCCAGCTGAGGTACAGGCCAGTCTGGGCGAGCGCGGCAGGGCCTTGTTCGGGCTTAATCCCATCGGCAACTCCCGTATCGCTGTGGGGCTGATCTCCCTAACGGGTAAAAAAACATAACCTGGGCAATGCGGAGATTTGAACCGTGACGGCAGAGAACACAAAAGCGCAATTGCAGATTTTCAGGGCTGGCGAGGCGCCTTCCCTGACCGAGGCCGGCTGTATGACCATGGAGCCCATGACCGACCTGCAAAAGCAGGGCTTCAGGGAACTGGTGCAAGCGGGCTATCTGGAAGGCGAAGAGGTCAAAATTCTGGTGGATCTGCCCGGCTTCAGCCTGGCGCACGCCTGGCTGAAAAGCGGCTATCCACTGACCAGGCATAGCCACAACAGTGACTGCCTCTACTACATAGTGGCTGGCAGCCTGCGACTGGGGACGGAGGAGTTGGGGCCAAAGGACAGCTTTTTTGTGCCGGCCGATGTGCCCTATACCTACGCTCCCGGGCCGGATGGGGTTGAAGTGCTGGAGTTCAGGCACAGCGGCAGTTTTAACTTTGTAAACCTGTCCCACAACAGCGCCTTCTGGGAAAAAGCAGAGCAGGCCTGCCGGGATAATCGCGAACAGTGGCGTGCCGCCGTTCCGCCTTCTGTCAAACAGGGTTGAGTATGGACAACAGCGCGGCACTATCCGCCACTGATCAGAGGTCAGAGTGGCAACGCTACTGGCCGGTGGTGCTGGTGGGGGCATTGGGCATGGCGATCAATACGGTGCATGTCTATTCCACCGGCGTTTTTATCGGCCCGCTGGAAGAGGAGTTCGGCTGGAGCCGGGCGCGGATCATGACCGGCTTTACCCTGTTTACCATTGTCGGGGCGCTGTGCGCGCCGTTTGTGGGCATGCTGATTGATCGCCTGGGGCCACGGCGGATTGGCCTCACCGGTATTCTGCTCTACACGGCCTGTCTGGCGGCGCTGTCACTGGCGACGGCCAATATTATGGTGTGGTGGGGGCTGTGGTTCCTGCTGGCGCTGGGTGGTTTGATGGTCAAGCCGACGGTATGGACCGTGGCCGTATCGAGCCTGTTTAACCGCGGCCGCGGTCTGGCCCTGGCGGTAACCCTGTGCGGCACTGGATTGGGCTCGGCGGTGTTTCCGGTGTTGAGTAACGCCTTGATCAATGAATTCGGCTGGCGTGGCGGCTATGTGGGCATTGGCGCGATCGGTGCGCTGATCCTGTTTCCGGTGGCCTTCTTTTGTCTGCAGAGCGCCACGGACAATCATCGGCTGAACAAACGCGACAACGGCGAGCCATCGCAACCCATGCAGCTCAGTGGCATGACGGTGAAGGAGACGCTGATGTCACTGCGCTTCTTCAAAATTGCCATCGCGGCCTTTTGCATTACGCTGGCGATTATCTCCTGCCTGATGAACCTGGTGCCCATCATGACCGGCAATGGTTTGTCGCGGGATATGGCGGCATCCATTGCCGGTATTGTGGGGATTACCTCGGTCTGCGGCCGCCTGGCCACCGGTTATTTTCTCGATCGCCTGGACGGCAATCGCATCGGTGGCGTGGTGGTGCTCATACCCATCATTACCTTCTTCTGCTTTTTGTGGGCGCCGCAATCGGTGGGCTTTGCAGTGCTGGCCGCCATGTTGTTGGGGCTGGCGCTGGGGGCGGAGCTGGATGTGGTGGCCTACCTGGTGACCCGTCACTTTGGCCTGCGCAGCTATGGCGCTATCTTCGGCATTATTGTCAGCCTCTGGAGTGTGGCAACGGGCCTGGGGCCATTGTGTTCAAGCTACATCTACGACACCACGGGCAGTTACGACCTGGCGTTGTGGCTCTCCATGCCGCTGTTGGTGCTGGCATCGCTGGCGCTGTTTACGCTGGGGCCCTATCCCGGCTTCCAGAGCAGTGACGTGGCGGCAGACGAAGCTGGCAATATCGAACCTGCCGCCATGATTGCGGAGCCCCGCCGCAGCTGAGGTTAAGTCGTTGGATTTTGCCGATGGTCTTTGGCCGCTCAGCCCGGTATCAGGCGCTGGCGTTGCAGCTGCTCAACCCAGTAAGTCAGAGAGTGGTAACTGTCGACGCATTCGCTGAATCCCGCCTGCCGCAGCTTGATGGTGCTGAGCAGCGTCGGATGTGTGATGGTGGTGGCGTCGCGTCTCAGCAGCAGGTCAATGTAGTGATGGCTCTGGCCGAGAAATTCATTCAGCGAAAGAGGTTGCAAGCGGTGTTCGGCAACCGCGGCATCCCACAGCGCGTGGTTATCTTCCAGGTAGCGTGACAGCTGCAGCGGCTCGGCATCTCCCGCTACCACCCCAAAGGCGTTAGCCAGTGTGGCCCAGCCATCGCGCCAGCAGAAGAGATCACCGTTGGTGATATTGAACACTTCGTCTCTGGCTGCAGGGCTCGTGGCCGCCCAGGCCATGGCTCTGGCCAGCAGGCCGGTATCGGTGAGTTCGCTGGGTTGGGCGACGCCACCGGGAAAACTGAAGGGCAGCTGTTGGGCTTTGCGCATGGCGGCGTAGGCGGCCAGCGGCAGCAGAGGGTTCATGGCCACACCGGTGGCCGCCCCGATGATGACTTGCGGTCTGAAAATGGTCCAGTGAAAGCCGTGGGTTTTAGCCAGCTCCTTGATGCAATCTTCCTGCAGCCAGTAGAAGTTGCTGTGTACCACCCGGGGGTCGGATTCCCGCGCGGGAATCGGCGGCAGGTGGCCAGTGTGAGCGCCGTAGGCCTTGGCGCCCTGCAACAGGGTGACATGCTGCAGGTCGTGGGCCTGAGGCAGCAGCGGTTGCAGCAGGTTCTGCAGCATGCTCAGGTTCAATTGCATCTGCTGCTGATTGTGCCAGCCGGCCACCAGACCCGGCTGTTCGGCCACCGCGCTGTAGATGACATGGGTGACCGGTCGCAGTTCTGGGGCCAGTTGAGAGCAGGCTTCAGAATCCGTCAGATCGAGGGGGTGGTGTTTGACCTGCGCTGGGCAGTTGGCGGGGCGGCGGCGGGAGAGGGCGACCACCTCCCAGCCCTCAAGCGAGGCGAAGTGCTGCACAGCGGCCTGTCCCACCAGCCCGCTGGCTCCGGCTATGACAACCGTGTTCATCGGGCGATGGCGGCGTCAGTGCCAGCCTTCGCCAATGATTACCGGCAGATAATTCCAGCCAATCTGGAAGCTGGATGCCGGCCGCTCTGCCGTTACCATGTCGAAGCTGTAGTTGGGCACGCGGCTGAGGAACGCCTTGATCATGGTGCGGATTTCCAGGCGTGCCAAATGCGCGCCGATACAGAAGTGCATACCCTGACCGAAGGCGAGCGTACGGGGAATGGGGCGATCCCAGCGGAACGCAAAAGGATCCTCGAATTCACGTTCATCGCGCAGGGCGGAGGCGTAGATTAGAAAGACGCGCTGTCCGGGTTTCAACACCTGGCCGGCGATGGTCACCTCTTTGTGGACTGTGCGCATAAACCACTGTGCCGGTGCGCAGTAGCGCAACATCTCTTCCACCGCCTTGGGCGCATTGCCCTCGAGGTCCGAGCGCACGGCCTCTAACTGATCGGGGTGGTTGGCCAGCTCCATCAGACCGTGGGCGGTCACCTTGGGCACGGACTCGATACCGCCAATAAAGGCGCACACCAGGTTCTGGGCCACCTGTGCGGCGGTCAGGGCCTTGCCGTCCTGGCGGAAGTTGATGAGCCCATCCACCATTGGCACGCTGCCGTCGGCACCGGCGTCCATGCGTGCCTGCACGTAGGGCAGGTAGTGCTGGATACATTTCTGTGCGGTGGCGGCCGAGTCGAAGCCCCCCAGGTCAGGGTCGGTGGTGGTGCCGGAGTTCACCATATCCAGGCACACCCGGGCCTCCTCTTTGGGCATGCCCATGAGATGCATAATGACGTTGGAGGAGACATAGCCACCAAAATCGGCGGTCAGGTTAAAGCGACCTTGGGGCAGCAGCTCGTCCAGCCGCTCGTGGGCCAGCTGGGTCACCAGATCCTGCAGTTGTTTCAGCTGGCCCGGCATCATGGGTGCGATGTGCGCCCGTCGCACCTGCGCGTGCACCGGGTGTCCCAGTCGCTGTGACATGGGAAACGGATCGGTGGGCGGGGTGGCTGGTGCAATCCCCTGATTGTGGTTGCGCACGGCGGCCGGTGTTGGCAGTGACCCCTCCGACTGCATAAAGGTGTTGTCGTTGTAGGAGAGGACTTCGGCGATGTCCTCAAAGCGGGAGATAAAATACGCGTCGTACTTGGCCACGTAATACATCGGATGATCGCGCCGCAACACTTCGTAGAAGGGCTGGGGATCTTTCATGACCTCCGGGGTGAAGGGGTCGTAGTTAAATTCGGCAGAATGCAGTTCGGAGCTCATTGCAGTACCCTTTGGATAGTGGGTTTTGTATTATTCGAGTTGCAATTAGCTGACAAGTAGTCAGTTATTTGTTCTAATGTATCGCACTGACCCGATAAATTCCATAGCTGATAAAAAACAGAGGGGTGCAACGTGATGGACTGGTCCACATTGCGCGAGTGTCGAGGCTCTGCCTTCGCCACCTGGGTAGCGCTTGGCAGTACCTACACGGCGGAACAACTGGGCGCCGCCGGCTACGATGCGCTGGTGATTGACCTGCAGCACGGTGCCGTCACCTGGGAGCAGCTGGGCGGCGTCATTCAGGCCATTGATCTCAATCGTGTGCCCAGCCTGGTGAGGGTGGGAGGGCTGGACGGCGTGCAGATTATGCGCGCGCTGGATCTCGGTGCCGCCGGCGTGATTGTGCCCATGGTCTCCACCGCGGAAGAAGCCGCCGCGGTGGTGGACGCCATGTACTACCCGCCGCGAGGCAGTCGGTCGTTTGGCAAGGTGCGCAGCTATTACAGTGAACCGGGTGTGCAACCGGATCCGCTCTGTTTTGTCATGATCGAAACCGCAGAAGGTGTGCGCAATCTGGATGCCATCGCCGCCGTTGAGGGGGTGGATGGACTGTTCGTGGGGCCGGTGGATCTGGGACTGGCGCTGGGGCTGGGAGTGGTGCTGAAGGTAGACGACGCGGTTATGGCGGAGATTCAGCGCATTGCCGCCGCCTGCTCCCGCCACGGTAAGATCTGTGCCAGTGCCAGTTTTGACGCCGCTTACAGCGAAGCGCTGTTGGGTAGCGGCGTACAGTTGATTGTGCAGGGCAGCGACATCGGTTTTGTCCGTCGCGGCGCCGGCGAGTCGGTGGCCCGGTTCAGGGCTGTGCAGCAGGCGCAGGCGGCAGCGGATTGAGTCCCGTCCCAGGCAGATAACAATAAAAGGCAGTAACCACTGCGCAATAGAGAACAGTGCTCATGAAAACGCTAGAACAAACTTTGATCGCCACTCTTGGCGAGCGCTACGTGCTCACCGGCGACGAGATCGGTGAGCGCTACCGCGTGGATGTGACCCGCAAATATCAATCGACGCCGGCCTGCCTGGTGCGCCCGGCCAGCACGGAAGAGGTGTCTGCGGTCCTGAAGGCCGCCTCTGAATTCGGGGTGCCGGTGACGGTAGTGGGTGGACAAACCGGTACCTGTGGCGCCGCCGTTCCGGCCGATGGGGGTATCGCTCTGTCGCTGGAACGCATGAACAACATTATCGAAATCGATTCCGCGGCCATGACTATCACGGTGGAGGCGGGCTGCATTCTGCAGTTGGCGCAGGAGGCCGCGGAAGAGGCGGGCCTGATGCTGCCGCTGGATCTGGGCGCGCGCGGCTCAGCGATGATCGGTGGCGTGATTGGCACCAATGCCGGCGGTAACCGGGTGCTGCGCTGGGGCATGATGCGCGACATGGTGATTGGCATGGAGGCGGTGCTGGCCGACGGCACTGTGGTTTCCTCCCTGACCAAAATGTTAAAGGACAACGCCGGTTACAACTGGAAACAGCTGCTCATCGGCAGCGAGGGAACCCTTGGCATTGTGACCCGCGCGGTGTTGCGCTTGCGGCCACAGCCCACCACCACGCAGACCGCTCTGCTGGCGCTGGACAGTTTTGACCAGTGTATGCAGGTCCTGCGGCAGCTGGGGACAGCGCTTTCCGGGCGCCTGTCGTCCTATGAATTGATGTGGCAGGGATTTTACCAGCGCATGAGCGGTGAGGGCTCCGGCAATGCCCGGCCGCTGCCGGGGGACTATCCCTACTACGCCCTGGTGGAAGCCATGGGAGGCGATCCCGAAGGCGACAACGCACAATTTGAGCGTGCGCTGATGCAGTTGCTTGAGGCGGGTGTGGTGCAGGACGCGGTGATCGCCCAGTCCGAGCGCGAGCGCCGTGGCTTGTGGGATATACGGGAAGAGATGCAGCAGGGTATAGCCCCGATGCGTCCATTCCGTAGTTACGATGTGAGTATGGGGCAGGCGGATATGCCGGCCTTTGTGGAGCAGGCGCAAAGCAATCTGCGCACCGCGTATCCGGATGTGGATGTGATTTTTTACGGTCACGCCGGCGATGGCAACTTGCACGCACTGGTGAGTGTGGGTGAGCTGAACGACGATATCGCCCACCAGTTGGACAGCTGTGTGTACGAAGCGGTGCAGGAGGTGAATGGTTCTATCTCTGCCGAGCATGGCGTCGGGGTGGGGCGTGCGCGCTACCTGGGCTGCACCCGTTCAGAGGCGGAGTTACAGCTGATGGCGGTGCTGAAGCAGGCGCTGGACCCCCACAACATTCTGAATCCGGGTAAGGTCATCGGATCGCCATAAAATCGCTGTGGCGCGCCCACTCCGGGTATTAGCGGACAAAAAGTCGCCCGCTGAATGGGCGGCTTTCTCGCGGCCCCGGGTCTTACTCCTTAAAGAGCGGTTCGGCCACGCCGCGGTAGCCGGTCTCAGCGGCAAACAGGTCACCGTTGGCTTCGCAGCTGGGACCGATAAGCAGCTGTGTGGTGGTGATGTAGAGGGTGTCGAGCCCGGGGCCGCCGAAAGCAGCTTTGGTGGGGTTGCTGGCCTCCAGCCTGACCAGCGCATCCAGTGTTCCATCCGGATTGTAGCGGCGCAGGGTGCCTGCACCGACTGCCGCCAGCCAGTAGCCCCCTTGCGCATCGACATTGGCGCCATCCACATAGCCTTCACCATCCTGCAGCGCCACAAAGGGGCGCCCGTTGGCGAGCTCGCCGGTCTCCGGGTTGAGGTCGTAGGCATCCACCCGGCGGGTGGGGGAGTCCGAGACGTACAGGGTTTTGCCGTCGGGACTGATGGCGAGCCCGTTGGCGACGCTGATGCCATCGATGACCGGGGTGAGTTGCTCCCCGTCCAGGCGAAAAATACTGCCGCCGTTGAAATCGCGGGCCTGTGGGTTAAAGCGGTGATCGTAGCTGCCCACCCACAGCCGTCCCTGCTGGTCGCACGCGCACTCGTGAAGTGAGATATAGTCGGGCAGGGGGGAGGGCACTTTCAGACTCAGGCTGCCGCTGACAGTGTCAAAGTCGTAGATCCCGTGAGAGAGCACCACCAGCAGTCCGCCGGCTTCCCGCAGTGCGATACCACCAACCCGGGCGGGCATGGGCCAGACATCGTGTTGGCCTGTGGCCGGGTGCCAGCGGTGAATCTCCGGGGGCTGTTCGCAGTTGACCCAGTAGAGAGACTCCTCCCGGCCCGACCAGATGGGGGTCTCTCCCAGGTGGTTGTTGCTGGCGAGCACGTTGGTGGCTTGTATCATGTGCCTGTCCCCTGTATCTGTCGTCTTTATTATTAGTGAATGGGTGTTACTTTTATGATTTGGCAGTATATCTTCTGTGTGTCGTGATGTCTTCCGGATGGAAGGGTGATATGGATTAAACTCACCTAAATTATAGAATTTATCTCCTTTTTGTGGTCCGGGAATGAGTGATTGCCAAAAGCTTCTGGCCAGGTAAAATTAATTTATAAATAACTAATGGTCATCTATTTGAGCTGTACTTACGGACTCGGCAACAGCCGGGAAACCCCTGAGCCTGTGCGGCAGGTCAGTGCGCTTTATAACCAAAACAACAACTGGAAATGCATCATGAATAACGATCTCTCCCGGCAAGCCCTGGCCGACAAGCAAGCCATACGCGAGGTGCTGGACGAATACTGCCTGCGCCTTGAGGTCAATCCTTTCGAGGAGTGGCTGGACCTGTTTACCGATGACACAGTCTATGAGGTGTTTCGTCAGACGCTGCGCGGGCGTGAGGAAGTTGCCGCCATGCTCTCCCAGGCGCCCCATGGTGTGCATATCGGCGGGGCGGCACGGATCACGCTGGAGGGGGATCAGGCCGAGACCATTCAAAATTACATCTTTGTGGGTGATGACAGTCAGTACTCCAACCAGGGCTGGTACTACCGCACGCTGGTGCGCACCCCGGATGGCTGGAAAATCAGCCACACCAAAGTCAAGTTGCAGAAAACCCACAGTTAGACAGTTGATGATCAGAAGGGGGCATTGCCCGTCAAGCGTATTGGTCGGTAAAAATTGATGGTGCGTTGTTTTTTCATTAGAATTCCTCAGCAATTTGACAGAGGCACACTCGCATGAGCTCCGGTGAACTGAATCAGCACGGTCAAAAGATGGGTCGCAAAGGCAGGGAGACCCGTCAGAAAATTATGAATGTTGCCTTGCAGATGCTGGAGCACCGCTCCTATAAAGACCTGACAGTGGCCGAAGTGGCCCAGGAGGCGGGCGTCTCCAGCTCCACGTTTTATGTTTATTTCGAAGACATTGAAGATGTGCTGTTCGCCTGTGTGCAAAGTGCGGCGCTGGACCTGGGTGAGCTCTACGACACGCTGAAGCAGGATTGGTCGGCGGACAACCTGCAGAGTTGTGTACAGCGCTATGTGGATGTCTACAACAAGTTGTGGGAAAAATACCGGGTCGAGCTGCGGGTGCGGAACCTGGAGGCGGATCAGGGCAACCTGAAATTCCTCAACATCCGCATAGAGACCACCAAGGATATTTTGCAGATGCTGGGCAAGAAGATCAGCCAGCTCAATCCCAGCCTGAAGTACCCCAATCAGATAGCGGTGGTGATACACGCCGCCATGGGTACCCTGGCGGCCCAGCACGAAATCGGTATTACCGGTGCCACCCGTCAGACCCGCAAGCAGCTCAGTGCGGCTGTGGTGGAGATGATCTGCAAGCTGTTGCAAAACTGAATCCGGTTCGGGGGAGGCACGCCATCAGCCTGGCCCCCTGGCCCGGCCGCGGCACCCGCCGTGCCGACCTTCTGCCGGGGCCGGACTCTGCATCCGGCGGCACTCCCCGGTCTTCAATTTACCGCCTTAAAGCCCCCGCTTCTCAATCCGATCGTTAAGTCAGTTACCCCAAGGGCATCAGGCCCTGGCGGCTGCCTGGCTGGCCTCACGGTGTGCCACGGTGCCCACCAGTTCCCGGTAGGGTTTCAGGGAGAGGTAGGCCAGCAGGGCCGCCAGTGGGCATAAAATCAGCGGCAGCAGTGCCAGTGAATAGCGCAGCGCGGCGTCATCGGCGAAGACAAAGTCGGTGAGGCTGGCGACGATGGTGGGGCCCAGGGCCAGGCCGAACAGGTTGGCAAAAAACAGCGACAGGGCGGTGACCTGCGCCTTCATGCGGTTGGGGGTAATGGCCTGCAGGGCCGTAATACCCGGGCCGTAAAAACCGCTCAACAGAAATATGGAGGGGCAGGCCAGCAGGATGGCGAGAGTGGGTGTGGGGCTGAGCGGTCCGGCAATGGCCGGTATAAACAGCAGGCAGGCAATAATCATCAGCATTCGTGCCGGCGCATCTGTCATGCCTCGCGCCACCATGGGTTGCACCAGCCAGCCGATGGTCAGAGCGCCCAGGCTGCCGATAAAAATATTGATCAGGCCAAAGTTCAGGCCGGCACTGGCCCGCGGCACATCGTAGGTGCGAATCAGGAACTCAATAAACCAGGCGAGTGTGCCGTAGGTCATGATGGTCAGCAGCGAGTTGGCTCCCATGATGCCAAAGTAGATGCGACTGTGGGCTTTCAGGTAGAGCCAGAAGTCCTTCAGGCTGGCACCCTCTTTAACCGCCACCGGGTCGCGGTCGGTGCGGCGCACCGGCTCCTTTACCCGCGCCAGCAGGGCCACAATCAGCAGCCCCGGTAATCCCACGCTGATAAAGGTCATCTGCCAGGCATTAATATGTCCCAGGAGTGGCAGGGTGGTGCCGTCTGTGGCGGCAAAAAAGTTGTAGACGAAGCCACCGATAATGGCGGACAGGCCGCCGCCGACCGTGACTCCCAGGCTGTAGACCGCAAACGCCCTGGCCTGTTTGTTGGGGGGGAAGAAGTCGGAAAGCATGGAAAACGCTGGCGGTGACAAGGCCGCTTCGCCCACACCCACACCGATCCTGGCGATAAACAGTGTGGTCAGGCTGCGGGCCAGGCCACAGAGGCAGCACATAATGCTCCAGAAAAAAATGCCGATGGTGACGATCCACTTGCGGTTTTTCTGATCCGCGAGCCGGGCTATGGGGATGCCCAGGGCAATATAGAACATGGAGAAGGCAAAGCCGTGCAGCAGGCTGTACTGAAAGTCGGAGATCTCCAGGTCCTGGCGAATGGGGCCAATCAGCACCGCCATGATATTGCGGTCGATGAAGGACAGGATGTAGGCAGCCAGCAAAATGGCGAGGGCGTAGTAGGCCTCTGCGCCCGGCGTGTCTGTGGCTTGGGTGGATGTTGGGCTCCGCAGCGTTGCAGGGTTTGCCATATTGTTATCTCTCTTGTAGCGATCACTCCTGCGCAAATCATAACGCAGCAGGTGGTATGCTGCGACAGAGTTAAGCGGTTGAATGCGGGTATTGAGGGGCGCATTCAATCGTTTCTGTCTCTTGCATTGGCGCGCGTGCGTGATCCGTTGCGCGAGCGCTTTACGGATTGGCGGCCAGGTATTTGGCTTTAAGCTTGTGAATCTGCACCTTGCCCGATGGGGTGCGTGGCAGCTCGGATACAAACTCCATGGACCGTGGAATTTTGAAGGAGGCAATCTTGCCGCGCAGGAAATCCCGCAGTTGATCGGTGCTGGCAGATGCACCGGTGCGCAGCTCCACTACCGCTTTGACCTCTTCGCCCCATTCGGGATTGGGGATGCCAAACACCGCGGCGTCGGTAACGTCGGCATGCTCCAGCAGCGCTTGCTCCACCTCGCTGGGGTAGATGTTCACACCGCCGGAAATAATCATGTGGGATTCGCGGTCCGATAAGTAGACAAAGCCTTCGCTGTCTACCTGGCCGATGTCGCCGAGGTAAAAAATGTGCGGGCGGGGGTGGGCCTTGAGGGTTTTTTGCGGATCTTTGTGGTAGCTGAACACCAGCGGCAGTTGCGCGTGGCGGCAGAACAGCAAGCCTTCTTCCTGATCACTGGGGTTGCCGTGTTCATCGCCCACATAGACGGAAAAACTGCCCACGGCCCGGCCAACAGTGCCGGGGTGTTTAAGCCACTCCTCGCTGTTGACCAGCGTGACCACGCCCGACTCGGTAGCGCCCCAGTATTCGGTGAGCAGCGGGCCAAACCACTGCAGCACACTCTCTTTTACCGGTCTGGTGATAGGGGCCGCGCCGTGCAGCACATAGCGCAGGGAGCTGAGGTCAATCCTTTCAGCTGTGTTGTGGCGTGCGTCCAGCAGGCGCACAAACATGGTGGGCACCAGATGGGTGGTGGCGACCTGATACTCGCGCACGCAGCGGAAGAAGGTGTCGCAATCCCACTTGGGCATGATCACCATGGGGGCGCCGTTCATCAGGTCATAGAGGGCAAACATGCCGGGCGCCGCATGATAGAGCGGGCCGGTGACCAGGTGGGGGCCGCGGCCGGTGAGGCCAAAGGCCTCGCCGGTATTGCGCATGCGCTCAATCATCTCCCCCACGGTGGTGGCCTTGGCGCGCTGTACCCCTTTGGGTTTACCGGTGGTGCCGCTGGTGTAGAGCATGTTGCCGCCGGCGGGGGCACTGTTACTGACAGCGGTCTCCGGCAGCCAGTTGTGCAGATCGCTGACAACCTCGCACACATTCAGCGCCGTACCGCTCCCTTCCAGCAGCAGGTGCTGGTGCTCGGGATCGTAGAACACCACCGATGCGCCGCAGTCGTCGCGGATATAGCTCACCTCCGACGCCGTCAGATGGGTGTTGATGGGGGTCACCCATAAACCCGCCAGCATGCCTGCCAGCATGGCCTCAATATATTCCACCCGGTTGCCGATCAGCAGGGCCATATGGTCACCGGGCCTGGCGCCAATCTCACGGATCAGGAAATTGGCAAGGGCGGCGATATTGCGGTCCAGCTCCCGCCAGCTGCGCTGCTGTGTCAGATCGGTGATGGCCATGGCGTCAGGGCGGATGGCCAGTTGTTGCGGGAAGAAATTTGTCTGCATCTGTCGTCACCAATAACTGACGCCCCGGCATAAACAGGGGCAGCTGATCCGAAGGTTTCTGTTGGGATTTACCCGTTATTATCGTGTTTCGGGCGAGTTGGTATTGTCCTTATAAAATTGACATATAGTCAACTATGAGGTTAAGTTTTCTGTCTCGATTTTCCCTTAACGCCCACGAGAAAGGCGCTATGAGCAAGAAGCAAGTGCCGGTTTTAGCCGGCTGGTTTGCAGACAATGACGGCAAACCCCATTTGATTGGTACCCGCTGTGAAGGCTGTGGCACCTACTATTTTCCCCGCCAGCAGCATTTCTGCCGCAATCCGGATTGTGACAGTGACGTCTTTGTGGAGGTGCCGCTGTCGCGGGAAGGGACCATCTGGTCGTTCACCAACGCCATGTACCAGCCACCGGAGCCCTTTGTGGCGGAAGATCCCCACGTGCCCTACACCATCATTGCGGTGCAGCTGGAGCGCGAGAAGATGATTGTGCTGGGGCAGGGTATCCGCGGGCTGACCACGGATGATCTGCAGGTGGGTATGGCAGTGGAGCTGCGGACCGAAGTGCTTTTCGAAACCGATGAGCAGCAGACCATGACCTGGAAGTGGGCTCCGCGGGAGCAGTAGGTGATTATGAGTAACGATAACGAGATTGCGGTTCTGGGCATTGGTATGCACCCCTGGGGTAAATGGGGGAAGAGTTTTGTGGAGTACGGCGTGGCGGCCTGTCGCGACGCCATCCGCGACGCCGGCGTGAATTGGCGCGATGTGAGTTTTGTCTCCGGCGCGGCCACCATGCGCTGTGGCTATCCCGGCTATGTGGCCGGTGCCACCTTCGCCCAGGCGCTGGGCTGGCAGGGGGCTGAGGTGAATACCTCCTATGCCGCCTGCGCCTCCGGCTCCCAGGCGCTGGCGGCAGCGCGCAGCAAGATATTAGCGGGGCAGTGTGATGTGGCGCTGGTGGTGGGGGCGGATACCACACCCAAGGGTTTCCTGAAGCCGGCACCGGGTGAGCGTCCGGATGATCCGGATTGGGTCCGTTTCCGGCTGGGGATCACTAACCCCTCCTATTTTGCGCTCTATGCCCGCCGCCGCATGGCGCTGTACGGCGACAGTGTGGATGACTTTGCGCAGGTGAAGGTAAAGAACGCAGCCCATGGTTCGGCCAATCCCTACGCCCGCTATCGCAAGCGCTTCACCGTTGACGATGTCTCCGCCTCCGCCATGGTGGCTGATCCGCTGCGGCTGATGGATATCTGTGCCACCTCCGATGGCGCGGCCGCCCTGGTGGTGTGTTCCATGGATTATGCCCGCCGCATGGGGCGGGGGGATGCGGTACGCATAGCGGCCATCTCCACAGTGACCCCCACCTTCGCGTCGGGGCTGGTGGAGATGCCGGACATCGCCACCGATTCAGCGGCAGTGGCTGATGCCCACAGCTTTCGCGCCTCCATTCCACTGAAGGCTTATGAGGAGGCGGGTGTGGGGCCGGAGGATGTGTCTGTGGCGGAGGTCTACGACCTGTCGACGGCGTTGGAGCTGGACTGGTACGAGGACCTGCAGTTGTGCCCCAGGGGTGAGGCGGCGCAACTGGTGCGGCGTGGCGACACCACCGTTGGCGGGCGGATTCCTGTGAACCCCTCCGGCGGCCTGGCCTGTTTCGGCGAGGCGGTGCCGGCCCAGGCCCTGGCGCAGGTGTGCGAATTAACCGCCCAGCTGCGTGGCCAGGCCGGTGAGCGGCAGGTGCTCAATGCCAATGTGGGCATTACCGCCAACCAGGGGTTGTTCGGCCATGGTTCGTCCGTGATTCTCACCCGCTGAGAGTGGATAAAGATAATTCTGCGTCATTTATTGGCTGGGGTGTCCCAGCCTTTTTCTGTCTGCCTCAGGGCCCGCTCCGGAAGATGTGACCGGTTCACCCAAAAGTGTGCTGTGTGAGGGAGTCTTTGCGCATCCGCTGCTCTTTTTAACGTGTTATTCCGGGATTCCCTCAATTTTGTGAGCCTCGCCCCTGCGGCTGTCCGCGGTGCGGGTACGGTGCGTTAATAGCTGCGCAGTGCTGCTGCCCCCGCACCGGGGTTGTCCGTATAATTACTGGCGAACCGTCAATAATTTAAAAAATGACTTGATGTCAGTTTTTCGCTGAATTATATTCCTGAATAACCAGAGAGAGTGCAGGGTATAGGCGTGAAGCGATGGATTAACAGGCCCGAGGGTTCCAACTGGGGAGATTTTGGAGAGGACGACCGGGTCGGTCGCCTGAACCTGATTACCCCCGAGAAGGTTCTGCAGGCGGTGCAAGAGGTCAAGGCGGGACGCAGTTTCTGCCTCTCGCTGCCATTGGATTATCCCGGTGGCAGTGTGCTCAATCCACGACGCTTCCCTCCACAGATCAGTTATTCCATGCGCGGCGACGATCCGGCCATGTGTTACCCGATGGAGAAGGTGCAGCCGGGGCAGACTGATGTGGTCTGCGACGACCGTGTGACCCTCTCAACCCAGTATTCCACCCAGTGGGACAGCCTGGCGCACATGGGTGCGCTGTTTGACGCTGACGGTGATGGTCAGGAAGAGGTGGTGTTCTACAACGGCTACCGTGCCGGGGTGGAGGTGCGCGGCCCGAAAGATTATTTGAGCGCCGGGCAGGAACGCCCGGGCCCCTATGGCGCGGGTCCGCTGGGTATTGATGGTCTGGCCGAAACCGGCCTGCAGGGTCGCGGGGTGATGATCGATCTGTACGCCCACTTCGGTACCCAGCGCAAGGCGGTGGGCTATGACGCTCTGATGCAGGTTCTTAAGGCTGACGGCGTGACGGTGGAAGAGGGCGATATCGTCTGCCTGCGCACCGGTTTCGATCGCGTATTGCTGGGTCACGGCAAGAATCCACCGGCGGGTGTGCAGCACGATCTGTGCGCCGGGCTCGATGGTTCCGATCCCGCCATTCTGCAGTGGATTACCGACACCGGACTGGCTGCGCTGATCTCCGACAACGAAGCGGTGGAGTTTCTGCCGGTGGTCAACCCCCCAGAGGGACGCGGTGCGCACTTCCCCATTCACGAACACTGTTTGTTTAAGTTGGGTATCCCCCTGGGGGAGCTGTTTCTGCTCAGTGATCTTGCTGATTGGTTGCGCGAGGCGGGCAGATCCCGCTTCCTGATCACTGCCCCGCCGTTGCGGTTACCTGAGGCTGTAGGCTCTCCGGTCACTGCGGTGGCAACGGTATAACCAACCTTCTCATATTAATAAGAAATTGAAATTCAGAGGCGAGCTTTATGGATTTAAATCAGCAACTCAAGCGTGCGGCCGCAGATCCACAAGCACTGCAGCAGGCCGTTAATGGCGCACACATTGTGCCGTTGATGATGAGCTACGTGCACCTCACCGGTGACAAAAAATACTTCGACGAAGTGCGCTCTTATATCAAGGGTGGCTGGGATTATCAGCAGGAGATTCCCGAAGAGATCCAGGGGCGAATCCGTAAAGATCTGATCGCTGCGATTCAGCGCCGGGCCGAAGAGGGAGGGGTCGAGCACGTTGAGCCATCCAAAGCCGAGCTGATGGAAATGATCAATGTCGCCTGCGGCGCCGAGGTGCCAGAGATGTACCTGCCTATCTTCTACGAAGAGACCTGCTTTGGTGATAAGGATTACCGCTCGGTGGAGTGGCGCAAACCGGTTTCTGAAAAGACCCGGGAAAAGTGCAAGGTCGTGATTGCCGGTGCCGGTTTCTCCGGTGTGGTGATGGGCGTGCGCCTGAAGCAGGCTGGTATTCCCTTTGTCATCATCGAAAAAAATGACGAGGTTGCCGGTACCTGGTACGAAAATACCTACCCGGGGATTGGCGTGGATACCCCTTGCCACTTCTACTCATTCTCGTTGATGCCCAACCCGGATTGGCCTGACTTCTTCAGCAAGGGGCCTGAATTGCTGGCGTACATCAAGCGCATCGCCGATCACTTCGGTGTGCGTGAGCACATCCGCTTCCAGGAAGAGGTGACCGCTGCGGAGTACGACGACGCGAGCTGCAGCTGGACGGTCAAAACCCGCAAGTCTGACGGCTCGGTGGATGAGATCGAGGCGCGCGCCTTTATCAGTGCCGTGGGTGTGCTGAACAGACCTTCAGTACCCAGGTTTCCCGGTCTGGACAGTTTTACAGGCGACATGTTCCACACCGCCCGTTGGGACCACAGCGTAGATCTGACCGGCAAAAAAGTGGTGATGATCGGTACTGGCGCTACCGGCATTCAGGTGGGTCCAGCCATCTGTGACAAGGTCGGCTGCCTGACCATTGTGCAGCGCTCCAAACACTGGATTATTCGTCACCCCATGTACCATGAAGGTGTGCCGGAAGCGGTTACCTGGGCCACCAAGAACATTCCCTACTACATGGACTGGTTCCGTTTCGGCCTCTTCTGGGCGGCCTCGGACGGGTTCTACCATACCCTGAAGATGGATCCGGATTGGACTGACCCCCAGCATTCGCTGAACGCCGAAAATGCGCAGATGCGTGAAGAGCTGATCGCCTATGCCAGATCCGAAGTGGGGGATCGTACCGATCTGCTGGAAAAAACCATTCCGGACTACCCGCCATTCGGCAAGCGTATGTTGCGTGATAACGACTGGTACAAGATGCTCTGTCGCCCCAATGTTGAATTGATCAACGGCGGCATTGACCGTATTGAAGCCGATGGCGTGGTGGCCGAAGGCCGGAAAATCGAGGCCGATGTGATTGTGCTGGCCACGGGCTTCGAGGCCCACAGCATCCTCGCACCCATGGATATCCGTGGCCGTAACGGCGTCACCATTCGGGACCAGTGGGGCGAAGACGATCCCCGCGCGCACCTGGGAATCACGGTGCCGGGCTTCCCCAACTTCTTTGTGTTGTATGGCCCCAACACCAATCTGGCCCATGGCGGCAGCGCCTTTTTCCACAGTGAGTGCCAGGTACGCTATATCACCGAAGCGCTGCGAGAGATGATTGAGGGCGACTGGGATGAGCTGGAAGTGAAAGAGGAGCCTTTCGAGGCTTATAATGCCAAGGTGGATGCTGAGCACCGTCAGCTGGTCTGGTCTCACCCGGGCGTCACCAGCTGGTATAAAAATAAAAATGGCAGGGTTGTTATGAACTCTCCCTGGCGCCTGGCGGTGTACCGTCAGTTTACTGCCGACATCGATATGTCGGAGTACTCCACGCGCCGGCTGGGAGAGGCCTCAGTGAATAACTGAGCCTGCCCTGGACAGGAGTTTATTTGTGAGCGGAATTACCGAGACCATTCTGGAGCGTGAGCAGAAGCGCTGCGATGCCCTGTTGAAAGGCGATGTGGATGCTTTGGCCGGGTTGCTATCGGAACGGCTGCTGTTTGCCCATGCCAACGCCACCTTTGAAGACAAGGTCAGCCTGTTGAAAAAGATGGAGGCTGGCACCATCGTCTATAAGACGCTGTCGGTGACAGAAGCGCAGGTGATCGATCTGGGTGAAACGGCGCTGCTGAGCTCGCGCCTGACCGCCTCTGTCACGGTGGGTGGAAATCCCCGGGCGATTGATAACTACACGCTGTCGGTGTGGACGCTGGAGCAAGACAGCTGGCGTCTGATAGCCTATCAGCCCACCGCTATACCCAAAGTACAGTAATACTGTCTGACATTTAAAAGAATAAATTGACCGGCGCGCTGACGGCCTTTGTGGTTGCCGCGTACGGTTGCCAATCAGCGTCACCGGAAGCGAATCATGTTTTTAGCCCTCGGCAGTGATGAATTAGAAATATCCCGTGCGGCGGCGATCTTTTTGGGCAAGGAGTTTCCCTTGGAACGCTTGCACAAGGCGCCGCAGGACCCATCCCAACTGCAACCCTTCGCCGAGCTCGGCTGGTTTGGCCTGAGTGCCCCGGAAAGCGCAGGCGGTGTCGGTTTCAGTATCGTCGAAGAGATGCTCTTTTTTCTGGAGCTGGGTCGGGAAGTTGGGCCGCTGGAAGTGCTGGCGCAGGTGCTGGCTGTGGCGGTCGCTCAGGATAATGCCGAGCTGGCCGCACCCCTGCTGGCGGGCGAGTACGGTGTGGCCCTGCTGGTTGAGTGCCAGCCAGAGAGCGGTGCCCGCCTGATTGGGCATAAAGATGCCCGCTATGCCGTGCGGGTGACTCCGGGTTCTGCCACCCTCTATCGCCTTGACGCCAGCCGACTGCAAACACGGCTGTGTCTCGACCGGTCGGTGGCCATGCATATCGGCGACGCCGATTGTGTCTCCACAGTGGTGGCCAGGGTTGGCAATGGCATCTGGCGTCAGCTACTGATTATGGTGTCGGCCATGCAAGTGGGTATCGCCGAGCGCGCGCTGGATATGATTGTGGAGTACGCCCGCGAGCGGCAAACCTTCGGTCGCGCCATCGGTTCCTATCAGGCGGTGCGTCACCCCTGTTCCGATATGGCGGTACGCATTGAAGGCGCACGCAGTCAGCTGTACTACGCCGCTACCGCGATCAAGGAAGGTCACCGTGACATCGACATGCAGACGGACGCAGCCCAGCTGCTGGCGGAGCGCGCGGCGCGCCTGAACACCGATGCCAATATCCAGCTGCACGGCGGTATCGGGGTGACTGACGAACACAGCGCCCACCTGCTGATGAAGCGAGCCAATCTGCTCGGCCGTTTGGTGGGGCATGGCAAGCAGGGCATCGCCAGCTTGCTGGATGTAGAGAGTGAACTGGAGGCAGGAGTCTGAGTATGGATCTGGTATTTACAGAAGAAGATCTGGATTTTCGCGCTCGTGCCCGCGCCTGGCTAAAAGACAATATTCCAACCGCCCGTCGCCCCGCCCACGGTGAGGCGTCGGCGCAGTTCGACCGCGACTGGCAGAGAAAGCTGTTCGAGCACGGCTGGGCCGGCATCAACTGGCCGAAAGAGTACGGCGGTCTGGGTCTGTCTGAAATTCAGCAGGTCATCTGGTACGAAGAGATGGCCCGTGCCGGTGCGCCACACTATATCAACACCACCTACGTGGCGCTGATGCACGCCGGTCCCACCATTATTGCCTGTGGTACCGACGCTCAGAAAAAAGCCCACCTTCAGCAAATTCTGTCCGGTGAGCAGCTCTGGTGCCAGGGCTTCTCCGAGCCCAATGCCGGCTCTGACCTGGCGTCGCTGAAAACCACCGGTGTGGTGGAGGGCGACTATCTGATCGTCAATGGCAGCAAGACCTGGACCACCGATGGCCAGCACGCCGATTACCAGGAGCTGCTGATTCGCACCACGCCGGGCTCCGAGCGTCACAAGGGCCTGAGCTGGGTGATCTGCGACATGCGCAGCGCCGGTATCGATGTCAAACCCATCAAGACCATGCTCGGCGACGAGCACGTGAATACCACCTTTTACGACGATGTGAAGATTCCGCTCAGCAATGTGGTGGGGGAGCTGGGTAAGGGCTGGCAGACCGCCATGTCCACACTGGCCTTCGAGCGCGGCACCGGCTTTATCGGTGATCAGCTGGCACTCTACCAGCGCGTCAATCAGGCCATAGCACTGGCAGGAAAAACCCGTCTGGCCGATGGCACCCTGGCCATCAACGACAGCAACATCGCTGGTCGCCTGGCGCTGATCAAGGCCGACACCATGGCCATCAAGGCCATGACCTTCGCCCAGATCAGCGAGATTCAGCAGTCTGGCAAGCCCGGCCCCAAGGGCTCGGTGATGAAGTTGATGGTCACCAGTACTTCCAAGGCGCTGAGTCATCTGGTAGCTGAATTGGTGGGCTGGGAATTCATGGAGTACAACGATGACCGGGCGGACAATCCCTGGACTTATGAGTACCTGTGGAGCTGGGTCTACACCATCGCCGGTGGCACCTCCGAGATTCAGCGGGAAATTATTGCCGACCAGCTGTTGGAACTGCCCAGAGCGAGATAAAGCGCTCAGATTCAGATAGAGAACCCAGAGCCAGATAGAGGGCCCACAGCGAAATGGGGTATAGAGCTTTCCTGCCGGGTTTTCGTACCGGCAGGAAACTGCAAAAATGGATTCGGTGGCTGCTGCCGGTTGCCACGTCGCGCAAGCGAACAGAAACATAACAATAACCGCAACCTGACTATGGAGAGGCCCGCGTAAGATGTCCGGAATCTCTTTGGAAAACCGTTTGGCAATCTACGAATTGCTCGCTGAATACTCCCACCATGTGGACAACTACCGGGGCGAGGAGTGGGCAGCCCTGTTTGTCGAGGGCGCGCGTCTTGAGTGTGCGCCGCTGGAGGATGTGGTTGCCCCGGAGGGCATTATCAAGCAGGCCCGGTTCCTGCAGAGGTCCCGCTGGGAATATCGCCACTCCATGACCAATGTGTATCTGGAGCCGGACTCTGACGACGAACGTGCCACCGTTAACGCCTACGGGCTGGTGACCGACTGGGCCACCAAGCCGGCTACGGCGGCGCTGTTTGTGGAGTACCGCTTTGATCTGGTGAAACAGGATGGCCGCTGGAAGATTGCCCACGAACGCGTACACGCGCCTTATGGCTTGTAACGCCGGGCTGTAGTGACAAAAGAGACAGGACAGAAAAAGATGCGGCTGGAAAATAAAGTAGTAGTGCTGACCGGAGCGGCCAGTGGTATGGGGGAATCCCACGCCCGACGGGTCATCAAGGAGGGTGGTTACCTGCTGATGACGGACATCAACGTTGAGGCGGGAGAGGCCCTGGCGGCAGAGCTGGGTGAGCGCGCCCGGTTTGTGCAGCAGGATATCTCCGTTGAGGCGGATTGGGAGCGGGTGGTGCAGGCTGCCTGTGATCACTTTGGTGGTATCGATGTACTGGTGAACAACGCTGGTATTCTCACCAATGGTGATATCCAGAGTGAAACTGCCGATACTTTGCGCAAGGTACTGGACGTGAATGTGGTGGGCACCTGGCTGGGTATCCGCGCTGTCAGCCCGGTGATGGCCAAACGGGGTGGGGGATCGATCATCAATGTCTCCTCCCAGGTGGGCTATCGCGCCTGGAATAACTACAGCGTCTACGGCTGTTCCAAGTGGGCGATCCGCGGACTCACCAGTCACATGGCGAAAGAGCTGGCACCCCAGCGTATCCGGGTCAACTCCATTCTCCCCGGAGCGGTGGATGAAACCGGTCTGTTCAGTGGCCGGGTCACTCCCGAACAGCGGACCAAAGTGGAAGCCAGTATCCCTCTCGGGAAGCTGATCCCCCGGGATCATATCTCCTCGCTGATGGTGTTCCTGGCGTCCGACGAGTCCGGTTCTACCACCGGTACGGATAACCTTATTGATGGTGGTGTCAGTCTCTGATCCCACAGTATCGGCCGCTCAGGGTAAATTTTTATAAAGGTGCGGACGGGGCAAATTGCCTTGCCATTAGACGTCGTGTTAATCTGAAAGCTGACATCTATTTAGTTATTTGGTGGGTCAGCTGAAGGCTCAGCAGCAATACCACCAAAACGCTATTCACAAGCCATCCCGGGTACCGGGACTGCAACAATAACAAGCTCGCAGAGCTCGCCTGGGTGGTTGACGTGTTGCGCGTCAGACCATGAGCAGGCAGGCCTGCAGGAGGAAAATAATGAGCGGTGCAGAACTCTACTACGATCAGTACAGTTACGAGATCGATGATAATCCCTACGCCATCTGGAAGCGCCTGCGTGACGAAGCGCCGGTGTGGCGCAACGAGAAGTACAACTACTGGGTACTGAGTCGTTACGAAGACGTGCAGAAAGCCTCCATGGACTGGCAGACCTTCAGCTCCGCCTGGGGTACCGTGCTGGAACTGATGTCCGAGAACCCGGGCGATACCAGCCTGATGATCAACAACGATCCTCCCTATCACGATCAGCTGCGCAAGGTGGTTGCCCCCCGCTTTTCCCCGGCCAAGATCGCCGTACTGGAAGCGGATATTCGCGAGATTGTGAGAGGTCACTTGCAGCCGCTGGAGGGCAGGGACAGTTTCGACTTTATCCAGGACTTCGGTCGCTGGATCCCCATGGATGTGATCAGTCACCTGCTGGGTATTCCCCACGAAGATCGCCGCCAGATCAACCAGTGGGCCGATGATTCCCTCAGCCGCGACGAAAACGGCGGTTTTACCGAGCGTGGTATTAACGCCATCGGCAAAACCATGGAGTACATGGGCAAGGTGCTGGCGGATCGCAAGGCCAACCCCTGCGGTGACTTCCTGTCCGAGCTGGCGCACGCCGACCTGACCCTGGAAGACGGCTCCACCCGTCCGTTCAGCGAAGACGAAAGCACCATGTTTATGTTGCTGCTGGCCTCAGCCGGTAACGAAACCGTGGCGCGTCTGCTGAGCAACGCCGGCGTGCTGTTTGCCAAACACCCGGATCAGCGGCAGAAGCTGCGCGATGACCCCAGCCTGATTCCCCGCGCCATTGAAGAGTTACTGCGCTTCGAGCCGCCATCGCCCATTCAGTTCCGCCGTGTGACCAAAGACATCGAGATGCACGGTGTGACCATGAAAGCGGGCGACAACGTGGCGCTGCTCACCGCCGCCGCCAACCGCGATGATCGTCAGTGGGAGAACCCGGAAGAGTTTAATATCGAGCGGGCGCCCAAGCGTCACGTGGGTCTGGGTTACGGCACCCACACCTGCCTCGGCGCCTCGCTGGCACGTCTGGAGTCTAAAATAGCTCTGGAAGAGGTGTTGAAGCGCATTCCGGATTGGGATGTGGAATCCGATAAGCTGGTACGGGTGCGTACCAGTACCGTGCGTGGCTATTCGCACGTGCCTATTGTCCTTAAAAAGTAAGCCAGCCCGGTGTTTTTAAAAATAAGCAGGCCCGGTAATAGTTGAGTTTCTGTGTTAAGCGGCGCATCGCAGGTTAATGCGCCGCGCCTATTTTCCCGCCGTCAAACCCGGGACAGGAGAGAGTTTTTATGAGTGATATGGTGTTGTATGAAGCCCGTGACGGGATTGCGTTTATTACCCTTAACCGGCCCGAAGTGCACAACGCCCAGAGCCCGGAATTGCTGGAAATTCTGGATGGCTACTGGACCCGGGCTGCCAAGGATAATTCGGTAAAAGTCATTCTGCTGCGGGCCAATGGCAAGCACTTCTCTGCCGGCCACGACCTGTCCGTACCGGAAGACAAGAAGGATGTGTTCTCCAGTTTTGACTACGAGACCCGCGGCATTACCGGTCAGTACCTGTGGGAGCAGTCTCACTATTTTGAGTACAGCCGCCGTTGGCGCAACAATCCCAAGCCCTCCATTGCCGCCGTACAGGGCGCCTGTATCGCCGCTGGCCTGATGCTGGCCTGGCCCTGTGACCTGATCGTCGCTGCCGACAACGCCTGGTTCAGTGATCCCACCATTATGATGGGCATCGCCGGTGTGGAGTATCACGGTCACACCTGGGAGCTGGGCCCCCGTAAGGCCAAGCAGATGCTGTTCACGGCCGATAAGATCAAGGCGCTGGAAGCGGAAAAGCTGGGTATGGTCAACGAAGTGGTGCCTGCTGAGGAGCTGGCCGGGTTTTCCGAAGCCCTGGCCCGGAAAATCGCCGAGCAGGATATGTTTTCGCTGATGATGGCCAAGCGTGTGGTCAATCAGACCATGGACACCATGGGCCAGCCGGCGGCTCTGCAGTCGGCGTTTGACCTGCATGAATTCCAGCATGCCCAGTGTATTGCGCTGTCCAAAGGCCAGACCGCGGTGTTGACCCGGGATGTGTCGAAGCTGAAAAAGAACAATCAGTAAAGAGGGCGGTGACTGCCCGAGCATTTTTAGCGGGCAACAATGCCCACCAACAAAAAGCCCGGATATCAATCCGGGCTTTTTGTTGGTCGCTTCGTTAATTCAGTATTGGGACTCGGGCAGTTTCACCACCATGCCTTCCAGCGCTTCGGTCACCTGCACCTGACAACCGAGACGGCTGTTGGGCTGCGGGTCGATGGCAAAATCGATCATAGACAGTTCCACATCTTCCGCAGCCGGAATCTTGTCCTTGTAGCCGTCGTCGATGTAGCAGTGACAGGTGGCACAGCTGCAGGCGCCACCACAGTCGCCCTGGATACCATCCACGGCATTATCCACCGCTGCGGTCATGAGCGTAGTACCCACCTCCACATCCAAGGTCTTCTCGACGCCATCTGGTTGGATAAATGTGATCATGACCATTATCGTAATTTCCTCTGCCTGCTGAGTGTGTTGGGGGGTGACTGGTGAGCCAGTTACAACCTAAAAATTGACATATAGTCAGTAATTTTAGAGTATAAACCCATCCCCCGGGCGTTCCTAGTGCATTGAAGCTTCTTTACAGTCAATGGCTTTTGTCAACAGCATCAGTGCGGTGGGCCTCTGACTATCAATGAATTTTGGGCTGTGTATGGATTTGCTGGGTTATAACAATAAAAATGTCGTCGTCACTGGATGTGCCTCGGGTATCGGTCTCGCTACCACCATTTTGCTGACCGAGCTAGGAGCGCGGGTCACCGGTGTGGATCGTCATCAACCTGAGAGAACTGCCGGTCAATTTGTGCAGGCAGATTTTCTGCAACGCGACAGTATCGACGCTGCTTTGCAGAAGCTGCCGGATTCTGTGGATGCACTGTTTAATTGTGCGGGGCTGGGCCCCTCGCTGGCGGACGAGCTGGTGCTGCAGGTAAATCTGTTTGGCACCCGTTATTTTACCGAGAGCGTGATTCCGCGGATGGGGCCCGGGAGTGCTATTGCCAGTATTGCCTCCATTGGCGGTGCGGGCTGGCCCGACCATGTTTCGGCCCTGCTGGAGTTTCTGGAGCTGCAGGACACAGACGAGGCCCTCAACTGGTATCAGCACCACAAGCACCTGGCGCCCAATGCCTACTCCTTTTCCAAAGAGGCACTGGTGGTGTGGACCAAGCGGCGGGCACCGGATTTGATCCGGCAGGGCATCCGCATTAACTGCACCAGCCCCGGCACGACACGTACGCCAATGCTGGATGTCATTGAGGGTAATATTGGTGCTAAAGGCGTCGATGTGGCGAGTCAGCCCATGGGGCGTTGCAGTACGCCGGAAGAGCAGGCGTGGGCACTGGTGATGCTGAACAGTGCGCGTGCTGCCTGCATCAATGGGGTCGACCTGGCAGTGGATGGTGGGTCGGCAGCCATGAGAACAATAAAGGCGGCTCAGTGATAAGACTGGCTGCCGCGCTGAACTAAAATTCCGCTCCTTAATGTTATTCAGCACATCAAACCATTCCAATAATTAAAGACAAGTCCATATGCAACAGGTTACCCACACGGTTCACCCGTACTACCAAAAAATTCTTGATCTCTACCAGGAAGGCGGTCGCCCGACTTACGATCAGCTGACGCCTGCGCAGGCGAGAGAGATGCTGCGCACCAGCCTGGCGGCAGCGCCACCGCAGAGCGGTCTGCCCGAGCTGGAATCGGTGAGCGATGCAACGGTTGCCGGCACTCATGGAGCCGTTCCGATTCGCCGCTACCGTCCGCGGGGTGAAGTCACGGGCGTTTGCGTGTATATGCACGCCGGAGGCTGGGTGATCGGTGATCTGGATACCGGGGATGCACTGTGTCGCCGTCTGGCAGCCGGCGCCGGCTGTGAAGTGATCAGCGTGGATTACGGTCTGGCGCCGGAGCACGGGTTTCCCGGTCCGGTGGACGACGTTTTTGATGTGCTGCAATGGGTGCTGGAACAGGGCGCAGGCCCAGTGGTGCTGGCCGGCGAGAGCGCCGGTGGCAACCTGGCCGCTGCGGTGGCCTTGCGTGTGGCAGACGCAGGCGATGTGCAGTTGGCGGGGCAGTTTCTGGCCTACCCGGTAACCGATCACGACTTCAGTTCGGCTTCCTATCAGGAGCTGGGTGAGAAAAACTATCTGTTGTCCGGCGCCGAGATGCGCTGGTTCTGGGATCAGTACTGCCCGCCGCAATTGCGCGATGATCCAATGGCATCGCCCCTGCGGGCTGCCAGTCTGGAAGGCTTGCCGCCCAGTCTGATCTACGTGGCGCAACTGGACCCCCTGCGCTCGGAAGGTCTGGCCTACGCCCGGCGCCTGGCGGAGAGTGGGGTAGAGATCCAGACCCGCTGTGACCCGGGGATGTTGCATGGCTACCTGAGTGCGGCCGCCGCAGTGCCGCTGGCGGCTGACGCGGTTGCCCAGGCAGCGCTGTGGATCCGGCAGCAGATTGCGCGTGTGCGCAGTACGCAGAACTAACGGGGTAGGGTTATGCGAATCGACAGGGCGTTGCTGGACAGTGCCGAGTTTAAATCCTCAGTGATCATTCCGGTGCGCATGGCAGATCTGGATATGCAGTGGCACGTGAATAATGTGCGTGCCACCGAATTGCTGCAGGAGGCGCGTTTTCATTTTATGCGGGATTCGGGTATGGCCGACGCCATCCGCCAGGCGCAACGGCGTCCGGTGGTGGTGTCGAAACTGGTGGAGTACGCGTCGGAAATGAGTGTCGAACATCCGATAGAAGTGTTCACCGCCATCTCCCGCCTGGGCAACAGTTCTGTCGTCTTCTCACAGAAAGCGCAACAGTGTGGCCGCAACGCGCTGTACGCACAGATTACCCTGGTTATGCTGGGGGAGTCGGGGCCGGAGTCTCTGCCAGAAGCGATCAGGCAAGCGGCACGGCCGCACCTGATTGGCTGACACTTGCAGACTGTCAGCCCCGGTAGGGGCTTGGTAGATCCTGTGAAGGTCGGCTGGTGCCTGAAACGAAAAAAGCCTCCGCAACACCGCCGGAGGCAAGCACACTGAAGCTACCCTAAAAAGGAAGACCCGTTTCAGCTGGGTGTAAGGTCGTAATCCTGCAGGTCCGGCTTGGACATCACCTCCATAAAGTACTCGTAGGGCCAGGGCCACACTTGCGGCACACCCTCGTCATTCAGATACCAGCTTTTACAGCCCGAGGCGAAAACGGTGTTTTTGGCCGCCTCGGTGCGTCGCTCGTTGTAGCTCTGCAGAGCTGCTTCACTGGGGGCGACCGCTTTGTATTCGCCGCTGCGCAGCAGATCCACCAGCTGATCGATATAGCCCCATTGGCGCTCGGCGATGTCGATCAGCGAAAAGTTACCCACCGGTCCGCTGGGGCCGTTGAGCATAAAGAAGTTGGGGAAGTGAGGCACATTGATGGCGTAGTAGGCCGACGGGCCATTCTGCCAGACGTCGTTCAGGTCCAGCCCCTGTTCGCCAACAATCTCCATCGGGCGGACAAAGGCATCCACCTTGAAACCGGTGGCCAGCGCGATCACATCCAGTTCGTGAAAGCTACCATCCTTGAGGCGGATGCCGTTGGCTTCAATGCGCTCAATGCCGACGGTTTCAACAGCCACTGAGTGCTGCTGAATTTTCTGGTAGTAGTCCGGCGAGAACACCAGCCGTTTACAGGCGGCGCGGTAGTTGGGGCGCAGCTTCTCCCGCAGTACCGGATCCGTCACGCTCTCTTCCAGGTTCTTTTCTACAATGCCCTGAATTTCCTTCAGTTCCGGTGAGTTGGCATCAATGATGGCGGCGAGGAAGCGGCCGCGGCGTTTCTGGGCTTCCGGCCCGTTGCGCACATACTCGATATTGTCCGGATCGGCGCGGAAGTTCTGTTTCTCCTCATCGCTGTAGCCCGGGTTTTCACAGGGCATGATCCACTGGGGCGAGCGCTGGAAATGGGTCAGGTGAGCGGTTTTACCGGCCAGCGCGGCAACAATCTGTATGCCGGTGGAGCCGCTGCCGATGACGCCGACGCGCTTGTTGCTCAGGTCGATACTGTGGTCCCAGCGGGCGCTGTGAAAGGCGTCACCCTGGTAATCTTCCAGCCCGGGAATGTCCGGTACATTGGGGTGGTGCAGCACACCGGTAGCTGCCACCACAACATCGGCGGTGTCGCTGCGGCCGTCGGTGGTGCGGATCTGCCATTGGCCATCGGCGTAGTGACAGCTGGCAATTTCCGTGTTGAAGACCATCTTGTTGCGGACGTCGTACTGGTCCGCCATGCGCTCGAAATAGTTCTGGATCTCGCTGCCCGGGGCGTAGAAGGAGCTCCATTCCGGGTTGAAGGCAAAGGAATAGGAGTAGGAGTGGGCCGGGGTGTCGCAGGCAACGCCGGGGTAGGTATTTTCCCGCCAGGTGCCTCCCAGGGTGGAGCCCTTCTCGTAAATAACAAAGTTCTCTTCACCGCGCTCTTTCAGACGGATGCCGGTCAGCACGCCCGCCATTCCTGCGCCGATAATGACATAGCGCAATTCTCTCTGATGGGTTGGCACTCTTCACCTCCTGAGGCAGACACTACCCGACGGGGACCGGGTCCAGGGCCCGGAACGGGCGGGTAGGGGCAGTGTGTACAGTTCTTGTTGATTATGGGACTTATGATTACTTAGCCGGCTGAGCCCTGTCAACAATAATTGACGAATCGTTAATTTTCGTTGATTCTATGCCAGACGCGGCTGGATACATTGCCGTGGTCGTGGGCGGACAAGAATAAACAGTGCCTGACTTCGGCGCAGCTCGTGTCCTGGCCTTCACGCCAGTGTCCAGCCTCCAAACCTGCAACGTGGATGGGTGATCGTGGATTTAGAGTACACAGACAAACAGAAAGCCTTCAGAGAAGAGATTCGCGGTTGGTTGGCCGACAACGTGCCAAAGCAACCCCTGCAGACCTACGATACCGAAGAGGGCTTCCGCCAGCACCGTGAATGGGAGGCGGTGTTGCATCAGGGGCGCTGGACCATGGTGACCTGGCCGGAGGCCCTCGGTGGGCGTGACGCCGACTTGATCGAGTGGTTGATCTTCGAGGAGGAGTATAACCGCGCCCAAGCCCCGAAGCGGGTCAATATCAATGGTATCTGCCTGCTGGGGCCGACCCTGATGGAGTACGGCACCGAGGCGCAGAAGGCGCGTATTCTGCCGAAGATGGCCAGTGGCGAGGAGATCTGGGCGCAGGCCTGGTCCGAGCCCGGTGCCGGTTCCGATATGGCGGCGATTCGCACCAAAGCCGAGCGCCGCGGCGATAGCTATATCCTCAATGGCCAGAAGATCTGGTCCACCCGGGCGGTGTGGGCGGACTGGTGCTTTGGCATTTTCCGCACCGACCCCGAATCCCAGCGTCATCACGGGTTGACCTTTATTCTGGTGCCGCTGGATCTGCCGGGAATTACTGTGCGTCCGATCCCGCAGCTGGATGGTCTGCCCGGTTTCGCCGAGATATTTTTCGACAACGTGGAAGTGCCGGTGGAGAACCGCCTGGGCGACGAGGGCGCGGGCTGGAGTGTGGCCATGGCCACCGCCGGCTTCGAGCGCGGCCTGATGTTGCGGGCGCCGGCGCGCTTCCAGCAGACCGCCCGTCGCCTGGTGGAGCTGTACCGCCAGAACTGCGAGCTGGCCGACCGCGACCCGGCAGTGAAGGATGCGGTGATCCGCTGCTATCTGGATGCGGAGAGCTACGCCCTGACCACCTACCAGACCGCCTGTCGTCTGAATCAGGGGGGCAAGATTGGCCCGGAATCCTCCACCAACAAGATCTTCTGGTCGGAACTGGATCAGACCATGTGCGCCACCGCCATGAGCATACTCGGGGCACGGGCCGAGCTGTTACCCCACGCACCTGCGGCCGCAGGTGTGGGCAGCTGGCTGGACGATTTCCTGTTTGCCCAGTCAGGCCCCATCTACGCGGGTAGTAACGAGATTCAACGCAACATTATTGCCGAGCGTATGCTGGGCATGCCGCGCAAGTAAGGAGCTGTGACTGATGGATTTTACCTTTACTGACGATCAGCTCCTGTTCCAGCAAAGCGTACGGGATTTCCTGACCAATGAAGTCACGCCGGAATACATCCGCTCCGGCTGGGACACCGAGACTGGTCGCAGCAGCGCCCTGTGGCAACAGCTGGCAGAGATGGGTTTGCCGGCCATGACTGTGCCGGAAGAGTTCGGCGGGCTGGGCATGTCGGAGCTGGATTTCGTGCTGCTGGCGCAGGAGTGTGGTTACGTGGCGCTGCCGGAGCCACTGGTAAATTGTGCTCTGGTGGCCGTGCCCTTGCTGCAGCAGCTTGGCGGCGAGCTGGCGGCGCAGTGGCTACCGAAAATCGCCTCGGGCGAAGCGGTGGTGGTGGCGGGGCTGTCGCAAAACCTGGTGGCGGAAGATGCCCATATCGCCGATCTGCTGCTGTGGGAGCAGGACGGTGCCTTCTACGCGTTGACCCGGGATCAGTACGCCCTTGAGTTGAACGAGTCCGTGGACCCTTCACGGCGTCTGTTCAGTGTCGCTATCGATCCAGCTGTAGAGCCTGTGGCTGAAGGGAGCGCTGCGGCGGCTTTGATGGGGGCAGCTCTGAACCGGGGTGCACTGGCATGCGCCGCTCAGGCTCTGGGTCTTACCCAGCGAATGATTGATATTTCCGTCGCCTATACCACCGACCGCCAGCAGTTTGGTGTGCCCATCGGCAGTTTCCAGGCGGTCAAGCATCACATGGCCAATGTGGCGGTACAGCTGGAGTACGCCAAGGCGCCGGTATACCGCGCCGCCTATGTGCTGGTACATGGTGGTAACGCAGACTTTGCGCTATCCCACGCCAAACTGGTGGCTTGTGACGCGGCCGCCCTGGGGGCCAAAAACAGCATCCAGGTGCACGGCGCCATGGGCTACACCTGGGAAGTGGATCTGCACATCTTTATGAAAAAAGCCTGGGCGTTGGCCAACAGCTGGGGCGATGCTGGCTTTCATAAAACCCGTGTGGCAGAGATTATCTTTGCCAAAGACGCGGAGATCGGACCAGGTACTACCTTTTAACTGATCCGCCAGCGGCCTCGGCATTAGCTCCGGGGCCACGCGGATATCCTACCGTCTGGGAACAATAATGAATAAACCCGAGTTTGATGAGGTCGCCGACTTTGTGGTCGTTGGCAGTGGCGGCGGTTCCATGTGTGCTGCCCTGTACATGAAGAGTCAGGGCTACAACACCGTGATACTGGAAAAGACCGATCTGGTGGGCGGCACTACCTCCCGCTCCGGCGGTGTGATGTGGATCCCCAACAACCGCTTTATGCAGGCCGCGGGCATTGAGGACAGTGTCGAGCAGGCCATGGCGTATATGGAGGCCACTGCCGGCGCCACAGAAGATGCACCCGGTTCAACCCTGGAGCGCCGTCGGGCCTATGTGGAAACGGGCTCCGAGATGGTGGATTTTCTGGTGGGGCAGGGTATCAAGTTACGGCGCTCGCCCAGCTGGCCGGATTACTACGATGAGCGGCCCGGCGGTTCAGTGCCGGGGCGCACGGTGATTGCCGATCTGTTTAACGTCAATGAGTTGGGAGAATGGAAGCACAAGTTGCGTCCCAGTTTCCTCAGTGTGCCTGCCTATCACAGTGAAGGCTTCGAGCTCGCCACCATGCGCTCCTCCATCAACGGCAAGCTGACCATGCTGAAACTGGTGGCGCGTATGGCGATGGCCAAACTCACCGGCAAGCAGTGGGTGCCGGCGGGCACGGCGCTGCAGGGAAGGATGCTGCAGGCGTGCCTGAAAGCGGGTGTGGATATCCGCACCGACAGCGGTGTGAGCGATTTTGTGATGGAGGGCAACAAGGTCACCGGTGTGGTGATTGAGCGCGATGGCCAGCCCTGGCGTATCGGGGCGGGATTGGGGGTGTTGGTGAACGCCGGTGGTTTTGCCCAGAACCAGGCTATGCGGGATCAGTATATTCCCGGCACTTCGGCGGAATGGACGGCGGCCGGCCCCGGCGATACCGGGGAGATGATCCGTGTGATGATGGGGATGGGCGCTGCGACCGGTCAGCTCAATGAGCGGGTTGGCAACCAGATGAGCATTCCCCCCGGGCGTGAGAACCGCGACGGCGACGGCGTGGCGCTGGGCTCTCTGAGCGGGCAGATGAACTTCTCCAAACCCCACTCCATCGTCATCGACCAGTCCGGCGTGCGCTACATGAATGAGTGCGGCTCCTACATGGCCTTTTGCCAGAACATGCTGCAGCGTCATCAAACTGTGCCGGCGGTACCCAGCTGGTGGATCGTGGATCAGCAATACATGGAGCGCTACATGTTTTCCGGCACCATGGCGGGCAGCGAGAAGCCACAGGAGTGGTACGACAGCGGTTATCTGAAGCGTGCCGATACTCTGGAAGAGCTGGCCGGTAAAATCGGCGTGCCAGCACCAGTGCTGCAGGAGACGGTGGCACGCTTTAACGAGGGTGCGAGGGTCGGCAGAGATCCTGAGTTTGGGCGCGGTGACCGGGCCTACGATCAGTGGCTGGGAGACCGCTACCACCAGCCTTCCAACACCCTGGCACCCATTGAAAAGGGGCCGTTTTATGCGGCGCCAGTGGTGCCGGGCGATGTGGGCACCTACGGCGGCGTGGTCACCGATGTGCATGGTCGCGTGCTGCTGGCGGACGGCACCCCCGTGGAGGGGCTCTACGCCACCGGAACCACCACCGCCTCGGTGATGGGGCGTATCTACCCGGGCGCCGGCTCCAGCATCGGTCCGTCCTTTGTGTTCGGTTATCTGGCCGCCAAACACGCGGCCGCTGGGGACCCTGCTACGGGTGGCTAAAGTTTTGCAAATTTAGTGGTTTTCTGGTTTTATTAACTGAATCATGGTCAGTTATTGGGGTTGTCAGCAGCGATCGGGCTGCGACGGCCGCCACTCGCAGCAAACAGAATAAGAGCGAAACCCTATGAATGAAGAGAGCAGCAAGCGCCTGAAGCAGGTTCCGTTCCGCATTACTAATCCGGAGCTGATTCCCACCCAGCGCTACTACGATGAAGACTTTTTCAAGCTGGAGCAGGAGAAAGTCTGGTCGAAGACCTGGCAAATGGCGTGTCGTCAGGAGGAGATTCCCGAGGTAGGGGACTATGTGGTGTACGAGATCCTCGATCGCTCGGTGATAGTGGTGAATACCGCCAGTGGTATCAAGGCGTTTCTCAATGCCTGTCGTCACCGCGGTGTGCGGCTGGTACACGGCCCGGGCGCGGTGGGCGAGGCGGGTTTTGTGTGTCCGTTTCACGGCTGGCGCTTTAATGCGGAAGGAGACTGTACCTTTGTCTTTGGTCGTCACATCTTCTCCGAGGAACTGCTGGATCAGGATGCCATTAATCTGGCGCCTGTGAGGGCCGAGCAGTGGGCTGGCTGTGTCTTTATCAATTTCGACGCTGAGGCGCCGGACCTGCGCACCTCGCTGGGCCCGGTGGCGCAACGCATGGACGACCGCAATGCCGACAAGCTGAAGATGGAGTGGTGGTGCGGCACCATACTGCCTACTAACTGGAAGCTGGCGATGGAGGCCTTCATGGAAGGCTACCATGTGATGCAGACCCATCCCCAGCTCATCGAGACCATGTACAAGGGCAGTCGCACCTACGGTCCCGATGGGGATGGCGTCACCAAAAACGACTCGGCCACCCCGCGGGAGGTGATTGACCTGGCAGTCAATTTCTACGCCAAACTCAGCGAAGGCATGGACGGCATGGTGCATCAAACGGAAGTGGATGTGCTGGAAAAACTGCGGCAGATGGATGTGCCGGAAGATTCCGATCTGGCGTTCCAGATCTTCCATGGCACCGCCTACGCTGCCATTGCGGAAGATGCCAAGGCGCGGGGTGTCCCCATTTTTGACATGCTCAAGAGCGTGCAGGCGGGGGACTTCAACGCGGTGGAGTTTATGTTCCCGCATTTCTTCCTGCTGCCCACCTTCGGCGCCATGTCCTCTTACCGCATCAGGCCCCTAACGCCGGAGACTTGTCTGTTCGAGATCTGGTCCCTGGTGTTGCCGGCGGAGGGTGAGGAGCGGGATCCCCCCTCGGAACCTACCATGCTGCCCTACGACTCACCGGAATTCCCAGAAATCCCCCGCCAGGATTATTCGAACCTGCCATTACAGCAGAAGGGTCTGCACAATCTCGACTACATGCGCCTCGGTAAAGGGGGGGATGGTTTGCCGGGTGAGGGGATGATCAGTAACTATCAGCGATTACTGGACGGTTATCTGGCGGATCTCGATAGTGAGACTCTCGCCAAAGGGTCGCAAGTTGTTAACAGTGGCTTTGATGAGACGATTCTGGATATCGGGTTCTGATCAGGGCGGCAATGCTGAAAATATCCTTCTCATAAGTTGCAACAGGTCTTCGGTTTGTTGCAACGATCTTCTTGTTGTCAGCCCCCTGCGCTCCTGCTGCCAGACATGGCTTTTGGTTCCTCAGACCTGCCTTTTCCTTCCCTGAACTTTCGTATTTATCATCCTGTAAAGATGACGATTAGTTATATTCCTCCGTGGCTCCTGCGGTTTGACGTGGGTGCCTGTGCGCCTGCATCTGCGTTATTTTGGGACTTTTAAGGAATTATCTATTATTTTTCGATCATGTGTTGATTTTGATATTCTTTTATTATTGAATAGTCGTCAGTTTTTGCTGAATCCTATGCTGGGCGCAGGTTGAATGCAGGCGCGGTGTAGAGCTCTAACAAAATAACAATAAGTTCCGACAAGTGGAGATAGTCATATGAGCATGACGAACAAAGAGACAAACGGTCTCTCCCGGCATCTGCTGAGTGTTGCAATCCTGTCCAGCCTGGGGGCCATGGCGGAGTCAACTCTGGCTGCGACGCAAACACTGGAAGAGGTCATCGTTACTGCACAAAAACGCGAGCAAAGTTTGCAGGAGGTTCCGGTAGCGGTAACCGCCCTTACCCAGGATGCCCTGGAAGTTAACAAAGTGCTCACGGTGAACGACTTGAGCGGCCTGGCGCCGGGCCTGACGGTTCGTCCTGCTGCTGGCGGTACCAATATCCCTTCATTCAATATGCGTGGTATTACCAGTTATGGGGTGGTGCCTGGCTCTGACAAGCAAATCTCCACTTACCTGGACGGCGTGTACATCGGTTCACCCCGCGGTGCCATTTTCAATCTGCCGGACATTCAGCAGCTGGAAGTCCTTCGCGGCCCACAGGGCACGCTGTTTGGGCGTAACGCCACAGGAGGTGCAGTAAACGTACGTACCCGTGATCCTGATGGTGAATTTGGCATTACCCAGGTACTGGGCTTCGGCAACCTGGATGCTTTCTCCAGCCGGACCACCATTGATTTCCCTGCCATGGGGCCGTTGAGCGCCTATGTCAGCTATGCGATGGAAGAGCGGGATGGTGCTGTCGATAACACCGCTGCCGGTACTGCGTGGGATAGAAGTGCCTTTGGCGTGGGTGTTAACCGGTCACCGGAGACTCTTGGCGAGGTTGATAACGACAGTCTGTTCCTGGCGGCTCGTCTGGATCTGGATGCAGTAACCCTGACCTATAAATACGATCGCAGTACAGACGAAGGAACTCCACGGGCATCGGCGTTTACTTCCGACCCTTCCAATCTGTTCGCTGGTCTTGCATTCGCAGGTATTACCATAACTAGCCCCGTGCCGGAGTTTGGTACATCGCGGCCGGATAAGGTGGAGAATGCCTGGTCGACCAACCGCGATCAAACTGTTGAAGGGCATAGCCTGGTAGCGGAATGGGAAATTAACGACACCTGGACCTTGAAAAATACCTTGGCCTATCGGGAGTCAGAGGTGAATCAGGCGGCGGATATTGGTGGCGGCAGTTTTGAGGCTCTGGTCGCGACACCATTTGGTACATTCCCCGGACGCTTTTGTCTCGCTTGCTCCTTCTCTCTTGGAACCGCTGAGCAGACCAGTAACGAAGTTCAGTTGAACTTTGATGGGGAGAATATGACGGGTACATTTGGTGCCTTGTATTATGACTCCGAAGACTGGACCGGTGGTAATACCTTCTCCGGAGCCCAGGGTATCTTTATTGGCCAATCGCCATTTGTTATCAATAATACCAATAGGGTGGACCTTCGGAACGACTCACAGTCTCAGGCTCTCTACGGCCATATTGAGTATGAGTTGACCGACGAGCTCTCTGTCCAGGCGGGTGTCCGTCAGACCTGGGACGAGAAGACCGGTGACTACACCTACTATAGCGGTGCTGGTATCTACAGACAGGGTAAGATTGATTATAAAGATGATCAGGCCAGCTACCTGTTGGGTGCCACTTATCGCATGACAGACAACATGATGGTATATGGTAAGTGGTCTACCGCGTATGTGTCTGGCGGTGTTTCCAGCGGCTATGAGTTTAAGCCGGAAGATGTTGAATCCTTCGAAATTGGTATGAAAGCCGATTTTATGGACGGCCGCTTGAGAACCAACGTGGCTCTGTTTGATGTGACCTACGATGACCTGCAGTCCTCTCAGAACGGCGCTACAGTCGCTGCTGAACTGCTGGCTCTGGATCCTGTCAAGTGGGCAGACGTACAAAACGCGGGCACCTTTATTGTCCAGGCGGGTACACTGGAAGCCCAGGGTGTGGAGTTGGAAGTTACTGCCTTGCCGCTCGATGGCCTGACCGTGAGTGCCTCCCTGAGCTATGTGGATTCAGAGTACACCGAGCTGTCTCCTGAGCTGATGGCTATTGACGATGTTGATTCCGCCAGTGATTACGACCCGACATTGACGGCTCCCTGGAGTGGTACCCTGGGTATGAACTACGCGTCAGATCCTCTGTTTGGAACTGCCTATCTGTCTGCTGGCTTTAATGCTGTCTGGACAGACAAGATTCGCTTCCAGCAGGAATCTACTCCTACTCAGGAAGCCAAGTTCAAGCCTGAGACCTGGGTCGTTAATGCGCGCATTGCCCTGAAGGAAATCTCTCTGACAGATTCCCTGACTGGTGAAGTTGCCCTATGGGGTCGCAACCTGCTAGACGAGGACACCATCGAGTTTCCGCTGGGGCTGGGTCCGGTCGCCGCGAGCACTTATATGGATCCGCGAACCTACGGTATCGAGTTCCGCGTCGACTTTAACTGATCGAGACCGTGATGCAGAAAAACACCCGCTTCCAGCGGGTGTTTTTTTATGTGCCCGAATAAGATTATTACGCAAGAGCAATCCTCTGTTCAGCTTGCTGGCTATTCGAGATGGCAAGGAGGCTTCCTGTGTTGGGGACGCTGATAACTTGACGGCGGGTGTTCCGGCTGCGTTGGTCAGTTTTCTGTCAGTGCTTATGTCTGGCGTACAGCGTGTCCGGGGTCAGCTTTAAAAGGTGACCAGCAACCGGACAATGTCGGAGGTGCGTTGCAGCAATCGGAAACGGTGTTTCCTGAAGGGAGGGTAGGGGCCCCGGCAGGAGAGCCCCCGGTCGAGCATCAGCTGCGTGGCATCATGGAGGCAAACATCTTCTGCACGTCGCCTGATGTAACCACTTTGTTGCCATCGCCAGGCTTCAGGCCCGGGGTGGCTTTGACCGTGATATCCACATCTCTGGCCTGAGCACGCAGTGCACCTACGGTGCAGTTCTCGCGACCCAGCATGGAGATAGGATCGAAGCTGTACAGGCGCATCACGTTCTCATGGGTGACTTTGTTGATAACCGATTCCGGCAGCGCTTTCACCGACTCCCACAGGCGCTCCGGCACTTCCGGCCACAGGCAGTCGGAGTGCGGGTAGTCGCACTCATAGGCGATGATATCTTCACCTACATCCTGATAGTTTTTGAGGCCAAAATTGTCCTCGATAAAGCAGCAGAGGAAGTGCTCACGGAAGACCTGAGTGGGGGATTTCCCACCCCAGTTCACGTTGGTCCAGATGTGCTGCTGGTTGGTAAATTCAGCACGCTCCAGGAAGTAGGGGATCCAGCCGATACTGCCTTCAGACAGGGCAATCTTCATGTCCGGGTAACGCTGCAATGCCTCCAGGTGCAGCCAGTCTGCCGCGGAGTTGGCAATGGCGATGGGCATGGCGGTAATCCAGGCATTCATCGGCGACAGGTCGGACGGATGCTGGGGCTCGGAGCCAGTGCCAATGTGGCAGTTGATTACCACCTTGTTGTCGTTACAGGCCTGCCACAGCGGCTCCCAGGCGGGGGAGTGGATAGACGCAAAGCCCTTGCGGAAAGGGTTGTCGGGGAAGGTAATGGCGTGACAGCCCTTGGCGGCAACCCGCTTAACCTCATCTGCAGCCAGCTGGCCGTCCCACAGCGGCAGTACCGCGATGGGGATTATGCGTCCGGGGTGAGCCGCGGCCCATTCGTCGATTTGCCAGTTGTTGTAAGCCTGAATAATACTGAGAGCAATGCTCTTGTCTTTGTGGTGGCTGAAGATGGAACCATCCATGCCGCAGACAGTGGGGAAGCAGATACTGCTGAGTATGCCATTGACGTTCATATCGTCGATACGTTTATCAATGTCATAGTTGGCCGGACGGATCTGCGTGTAGCTCTGGGGCTCCATGCCGTACTCTTCTTTCGGACGGCCCACCACGGAATTGAGCCCGACATTGGGCAGGACGATATCCCCGAACACCCAGAAATCCTTTCCATCCACTGTCTTGAGCACCGGGGCTTCCTGTTGCAGTGACGCGGGCAGGTGGGAATCCAGGAAATGTGGCGGCTCACTGACGTGGTCGTCTACGCTGATGATGATCAAATCATCCATTTTCATAATGGCTACCTCAAATCGGTACATTTATTATTTTTCATAACGGACTTGGTTGGTTCAGGTTGGAATCGCATCTGCAGGATGCCAACAAGCAACTGTCATTATAAATCAATAGCTGAATAAGTGTTAGTTATATGGGGTTGTAGTTGAGGAGGCGTCAGTGTGTGTACAAGTATTGACGGACTTGTATGGTGGAATGCATTAGTTCTATTTCTATGATGGTGCTATCAGCTCGTCGCCTGTAGGGGGTGTTGTGGCAACGCTGACAGGAACGAATCGTCCCAGCTGTCACGCAGTGCGGGAGCCAGTTTCATCCAGCTCTTGATGTCATCCGGAATATCGCCTTTCCAGCTGGGGTACCATTTGCCGATGTCGTCCCAGCCGCCTTCGATGGCCCAGTAGTGGATCACCTCCTGGTTGCGGAAGATGGGCACAAACGAGCCCAGCCATTTTTTGCCGGTGCGTTCCGACCAGGGCACGTAGGCGTACTCCAGCTGCTCGATGTAGTCCTCCTGCCGGCCCGGTTTGGTGGTCATGATCTCCTGGATCACCACCCGCGCATCATAGCCGGTAGAAATCAACTCGCTGGCGGGCTTGATGCCACTGTTGGCGTAACAGATGCGACCTTCACCGCTGGCCTGCAGTTGTGCCAGCACCTTGTTCCATTCGTGAAAGCCGCTGGCTTTGGTGTCGTGGGCCGTGCGCATTGCGCTCAGCTGGCCAAAATGGTCGTAGCCATCAATCTCCCAGATGGTGGTGATCTCCGGCCAGTTGGAGTTGAAGGGCGCCCCTTGCCAGTGGCCAAACAGGCGCGCGCCGGCCTCGGTCATCAGGGGCTGGTAGTAGGTGGCGAAGGCGCTGTTGAAGGTGTCCATATCACCGATGCCCAGGTTGATGGTTTCGTGCAGATACAGCGACCGATGTTCAAATTGTTTGCGCATGGGGCCTCCCAGGGCTTTGTGTATGAAACGAAGTGATCAGTGATGGTCGGGCATATCCCGGCGCACGCTGCGGGACGCGATCAGTAGTGCCAGCGTGGCGGGCAGGGCAATGGCGGAAACCGCAGCCAGTGAATAGCGGATGGCTTCGCTGCCGTAGGTCGGTGTCAACTGTTCGCTGAACCAGCCGGCCATCAGCGGCCCCACACCCATGCCCACCAGATTGGCCGCCATGCTCCACACCGCATGGGTCATGGCGCGCATGGAGGCGTCAAACAGGGTCTGGGCAGCGGCGATGATGGCGGGCCCGAGCATGGCACCAATGATTGAGCTGGTGATGGACAGCACAAAGCCGGTGGGGATTGCCCCGAACAGGGTGTGTTCCTGTGGCCAGAGATAGAATCCAAGGGCAAAGGGAAAGCTGAGCAGCAGGGCGCCAGCGGGGAACCACAGGTACCAGCGTTTGTCCCGGCGTACCAGTCGGTCCAGCAGCAGTCCGCCACAGAAGCCGCCCAGCATGGAGGGCACCGGTGAAATCAGGAAGTAGATAAAGCCGGCCGAGCTCTGGTTTAATTCATACACCCGCATCAGAAATACAGGCTCCCAGGCGCCCCTGCCGATACTGGTGACCATGGAGAGGCTTGCCCCCAGGATTAGCCAACAGAAGGTGCGGTTGCTGAACAGTGTTTTCAGCACTTGCAGGGTGGTGCGGTCGGTGGCAATCGGAGCATGGGAAATGAGCTCTGCGGGCTGGTCCGCGGCACCGCGGGCTGGCTCTTTCACTGTTAGCCAGACCACGATTGATAACAATAGGCCAGGTACCCCGGCGACAATAAGGGCATTGCGCCAGCCGTAGCTCTCACCGACAAAGCCACCCAGGATCATACCGGCCCCAATGCCGGCCACGCCGCCAACGGAGAGCATGGACATGGCCAGCCCGCGGCGGTTGGCACTGAAGAAGTCCGACAGCAACGACGCCAATGCCGGAGAGCTGGCCGCTTCGGTGATGCCAACCCCCATACGGGTCACCAGCAGCACCGGAAAGCTCTTGGCAAAGCCCGCAGCCATGGTGAACAGGCTCCACAGGGCCATGGAAACCGAGATCATCATCGTGCGCGCGCTGCGGTCCGCCAGTCGTGCCAGTGGCAGCTGACAGAGGATATGTACCACCACAAATGCTGGCCCCACCAGCCAGCCCAGTTGGGTATCGGTCAGGGACAGGTCGTGTTTGATCTGTTCCATCAGGATGGAGACCACATAGCGGTCCATCAGACTGATCATGACAACCAGGAAGGCGATCAGCATGACATAGCGAAGGTACCAGGAAGAGTGGGTGGCGGTGTGGCTCGCCGCAATGGCGTCGGGGTTGCGCATAGGGACATATCCGGATTCGGCCGCTGCAGCCTGTTGTTTTACTTGTTGAATGCAGGCGGTATCTCCGGCACGGACAGGGAGTGTGCCGGGAGACGATCATTATTATTAACTGACGATATGTTATTTATAGTGCTGCCAATACACAAGCGCTGGAGTGAGTATTTGTGCCTGAAGTGGGTGCCTCAGTGCTTCGCGGGCTCGTCGCTGACAAAGCGCACAAAGCGGCTTGCCAGAATATCGATCACCAGTGGGTCATCGGCGACACCCGATTGCAGTGCGGCGTGATTGCTCTGATCCAGTATTTCGTAGATCAACAGCCACGCTTCCAGCCATCGGCGCCGGTGTTCACGGCGGTTCTCCTGCAGTCTGAAGGCCGGGATGTTGTCCCCCAGCGCGGTGATCAAATTGGTGATCAAGGACTGCGCCTTTCTGGTGAAGCCCATATCTTCTGCGGTGATCTGGGTGAATACCCGCAGCAGCCCGCGATTGTTCTGGTCGGACTGAAACAGTTCGGTCAGCCAGGCGTTAACCACGTGAGGGTCGCTATAGTCCTGCTCGGCAATTTGCAGAAATCGGGGCTTGCTTTTCTCCGACTCCTGCTGAAACAACTGAATGGCCAGATCGGATTTGTCGGAGAAGTGTCGATAGAAAGTCATGCGACTGACGCCGGCAGACTTTGCGATGTCATCTACGGAAACCGCGAAGTAGCCGTCCTGCAAAAAGCGATGGGCTGCCGCGCCCAGTAATCGCCTGCGGCTGGCGAGCTTGCGTGAAGATGGCAGGTTATCAGAGTCCTCCTCCCGTACTGAGGCCAGGGAGGAGGAACCTTCCGGGAGGGGGGCTTTACTCATGTCAGGCCACCGTCTCAGGCTCAGGGTGCACAAAGTCCCCGGGGAAGCGGCCGGTTGCGGCACCGTTATCAAAGGTGGGCACACCATTAACCAGCGTGATCAGCATGGGCGCAGCGGCGCGACTGTAGCGATAAGTCCTGCCGCCTTTGCCGTCCCAGACGTCCCAGACTTTCTCTTCCGGGCGACGTTCGACTTCATCCAGATTAAAGACGGTAACATCGGCAACCTTGCCAACCTTAATAAGACCGCGTCGATTCAGGCCGAAGAAGTCTGCCAGTTTACCGGTCATGACGTGCACGGCTTCCTCGATGGTCAGTAGCGGTTGGTCGCGGACGAACTCGGTCAGCAGAGAGATATTGTCACCGTAGCCGCAGAACATTTTACCGTGCGCGCCGCCGTCGGAAATGTTGCCCACCGAGCGGGGGTCTTTCAGCATCCGGACAAGAATATCCATGTTCTTTTCCCAGCTACGCTTGTGCAGCACGGATTCAGGACCGTTGTTATAGACCCACTGTGCCAGCGCATCGGATGCGTGTTCAATGCCGGTCTGCTGCATGTAGTCAGCCAGGGTAATACCCACCGGACCGTAGCCGGACTCACTCTCTTTAAAGGTCAGGGCGCTGGGGTCGTGGAAATAGGAGTGGGCGTATTGGTTGTCCCAGGAGTCGCGGGCCCGCGCCAGCCACTGTGGGTCCAGCAGCAGGGCGTTCTTGGCCTCATAGCCACTGGTGTCGATAAGTTCCTGCCACACCTGATTACCGTTTTGTGCAAACACCAGTGAGCGGCTGAAGTTGATCACAGAGGTGGGGGACTGGTGATGATAACCGGTCCAGTTATCCATGTTTTCGGCCTTGAAGCGCTCGTGCACCGCCAGCGATTGGTCAGCGATCTTTGACTGGAATTGCAGGGTAGGCACACCGGCCCACTGCAGGCGCACACCAGCTTCGTGAGCCAGCAAGCCCAGGCGCTCTGCCTGATCCGGTCCGGTCATGCGCATAAAGTGGTCGACAATAATCTGCACCGTGGCGCCCGGGTATTTAGCCACCACTTTCATCAGCGCCAGGTATTCAGCGTCATCTGCCTGTTGCGAGGGGAGAGGACGGTCGTGCTTGTCGTAGTCCAGCTGGTTGGAGGAGAGCCCCATGGCACCAGCCTGCAAGGCGTCGTCCAGCAGTTCACACATCTGCGCGATTTCATGGTCGGTGGCGGACCGGTCCCAGGCAGCGTTGCCCATCACATACAGGCGCAGGGGGATGTGACCGCAAAAGGCAGCGAAGTGTACCGGGGTTCTGACGTTGCGCTGGAAGGAGGCCTTGTACTCGCTCCAGGTCTCCCAGTCCCAGGGAATGAGATTGGTCATGGGCTCTTCGGGAATATCTTCGAAGAAGTTGAATATATCAACAACGTCGCGCAGGGTCTCAGGCTTGGCGGGTGCCATGGAGAAGCCACAGTTACCGTTGATGGAAGTGGTAATGCCGTATGCCGCGGCTGGTTCCATCATGGGGGACCACCAGACGCCAGCATCCCAGTGGTTGTGGGTCTCGATAAAGCCTGGAGTCACGTAGCAACCGGTAGCATCAACCACCCGCTCTCCCTGAGCGGCCGCCAGGTCGGGTCCAATCTCCTGAATCAAGCCTTTGTTGACCCGCACATCAGCCTTGTAGGCTGGTGCGCCGGAACCGTCTACCACGGTCCCTCCCTTGATCAGAATGCGAAACTCCATGGCTGAATCCTCTCTCTGTATGTTGAACGCCGTAGTGACTGATTTTGGATAGTCGGGGGATGTTATTTTTAATGTTACACCGTGTAACAGTTATAATGCTGGCACTGATTGAGGCATATATCAATAGTTGTTGACGGGTAATCAGTTTTTGGGGCTGTATCAGTGTAAGAGTCGACCAGCTTGCAGGAGCGACAGGTGTTCGATGGAAGGGAGGAGATACGTCGGTGGCTGCCTGGGCGCTACAAAACACTGGAACTCGGATTTTTTATGTTGGTGTTTTTATATTAAATCTCATTTAAATCAATAAGATATTATTTGCACAACCCTTACTGGGGGTGGTGGTGGTCGATTCAAATCCGGCCACTCCGACCATACAAATAAAAAGGCCACCCAATCGGGTGACCTTTTGCGTTTAGGCGGTTGCTGGATGGGTTCAAGTGAACGTCGCGGTTTACAAAACGGCAGGAGAGCCTTTTCCGCTGCTGGCAGCTGCCTTTATCCAATCGAACACTGCAGCTCGGAAAAGACGCTTTACGCAGCGCGGGCTATTCCCTTACCAGGGTCAAATGAAATCAGTAAGTGGTGCAAGTACCACCGAGCTGTTTGAATAGAGCGTATAGGCCACCTGTCCATCGCATGCGTCAATGCCGTGAGGAAAGTCAGCCACTTGGGTTTTCTTGAGAAGTTTGATCTTTTTGTCCTCAATCTTAAAGCTGACAATGTATCCACAATTGTCAGCGCCGTCCTGAATGGTAATCAGGTGCACATCTTGATCACGAATGTAAATATGTCCATCCGTTTGTGTGTGAGTAAACTGAAATTCATCAAGTAAAACCAGGGCATTGGCCGCTCTTTCATACAATGCAAAATAGCTGTAGCCGGTAATGCCTTTGTGCCACTTGATATCCTGTCCCATGACATAGAGATTTTCATGGCGACCGAGAGTTTTGACCCGCCGTTCATTGAAATTGTTGTAAGTAAGGTATTCTGTTTCACCGCTTTTATAATTTATGCAGGCGATCTGGTCCGTGTGGATGGGGCCAAGTAACAGTGAGTCTTGATCTGCATAGCAACCATGGTATCTGTCTGTGCCGACGGATTTGATTTCGTCGACAATCAATTCATTGTCCTGAACACGAACCTTTGCTGCCCGATCAGTAAAAGATGAGATGTAAACACTGTCCCCGTGTATCGTCATAAGATCAGGGTGAAAGTGGCCACGTTTTGACCCGGTGTCAGAAATTTCCAGCTCTGAAATAATGCGATGGTGTGGTTCACTGATATCAACCAAATACAGGCGGGCCGCAGCTCGATGAGCTACGAGTAACGTGTCGGCATGGATAAATTTGACATCAGTGAGACTGGACAGGCGTCTTTTCTGATAAAAATCAAAGTAACCTTGCCGCCAGCTGACCCTGTCCTTCAGAAGCAGCCGTTTACGGGGAACCCACTGTTTGATGGAAAACTCTAGATGTTTCATACGTTCGTTGGCTGGCTATCCTTAGCGCCTGTATGCCCCTGCAGGAAAAACAGGCGTTGTATAAAGCGCTATATACTTTAAATACAGGGTTGGATTTTCGGAGAGTATTGTAGCCTTTCTTTGGCTTGAAGAAACCTGCCTGACATCCAATTTGTTCTTGAACGGCAAGATCTTCCTGATCATTGCTCCGGTGTTTAAGTGGTTTGAACATCAACCTTTCGTGCCGAGCACAGTTTCTGATGTCGGGGTTATACCAACGATTTTCCTTTGCGGGCCACATGAGTCGAGGCCATTATCTACCGCGCTTGCGCGGCTGTGGACAAGCTTCGCTGGCGCCAGCTTCCGCGGGTATACAGCAAATAGGTCAGTAATGCTGACGTGATCGAGCTGACAGGGAAAGACCACCACAGCGCGTCGCCCTGCAGAACCGGATAAAGTATCGCATAGAAGCCGAGGCGTACCGGGTAGAGCGCCAGCAGCTGGATAATCAGCGGTGCCCACACCACGCCATAGGCGCGCATTGTTCCCGACAAGACCATCATCGCCCCCATGATGATATAGGACCAGGTGACCAGGTTCTGGATGTGTTGCGCCACGGCTAATGCCGGGCTGTCGCTGCCCAGGAACAGTGCCAGCAATGGGCGTGATGCCATGACAATCACGCTGGTGAGCAGGCCGGTCATCACCAGATTGGCCAGCATGCCGATCCGGGTGATTTCGTTCACCCGGTCGTGCTGGCCGGCTCCCATGTTCTGGGCGACCATCGCACTAATCGCTGAGCTGATGGCGAACGCCGGCATTTGCAGGAAATTCCACAGTTGCATGGAAGCCCCATAGGCGGCCGTGGCATCCAGGCCTTCGCGATTGACCAGGCCTATCGCAACCACCTGGGAAGACGAGACCAGCAGCATCTGTGCGCTCATGGGGACGCCCTTGCTGACGATATAGGCGAGATCGTCCCGGCGTGGTATCAGAAAGCCGAGTTCGGGCCCGCGCAGGCGCAATGGCAGGTCGTGGCCGTAGAGCCGGTAGAGGATCAGCAGCACGCCGCCGAAGTTGGCCAGCCCCGTCGCCAGCGCCGAGCCGGTAATGCCCAGGGCAGGTAGCGGCCCGATGCCAAGGATCAGAAGGGGGTTGAGCACGATGTCGAGGGCCACGGTAAGGATCATGGCGTGCAACGGTGTTTTCGAATCGCCGGTACCGCGCAGGCCCATACCGAGCATCATCGACAGTGTGCCCAGGGGCAGAGTCACAAAGATCACCCGCAGATAGGCGTCCGCCTGCTCCAGGCTGGCCTCGGGCGTGGCCATCAGGTTCAGCAGCGTGAGTGAGAGAAACCAGCCGCCGGCGCCAACCAGCAGAGCGATGATCAGGCAGAAACCCACACCGCTGCCAAAGGTACGGCGCGCCGCCACAATATTGCGTGCACCAAAATGCTGGCCCACGCGGATGGTGGTGGCATTGCCCAGGCCGAATATGGCGGCGAACAGCAGGAACATAACGACGTTGGCGTTGGCGGTGGCGGCCAGCGCGCTTTCGCCGATCAGGCGACCCACCCAGATGGCATTGATCGAGCCGTTGAGGGTCTGGATCACATTGCCGATCAGCATTGGGATCGAGAAACTGACCAGGGTACGCAAGATGGGTCCCTGGGTCAGGTCGCCCCGGCGCGCTGTGCTCGTCAGGGATTGCTCAGAAGGAGAGCTGTCGTTCACGGTTTGATGCCGCCGCGCTGTACCAGTTCGAGCTGGTTGCCGTTGGGGTCGGTGACATGCGCGACGGCCATATCGTATTGTGCCAGCAGCCTGACGGGTGCCGCGAGCGGATAGCCGGCGGCCGTCAGCCGTTCAGTCAGTGCGGTAATGTCAGGCACCAGAATGGTCAGACGGGCAGGCCCGCAGTGCCTTTGCCCGGGTACTGCGGCGCCGAGTGGTTTCTGGCACAGCAAGACGGGCCCACCGCCGGGAAACTGCAGCACCAGTTCGTTGGGACCGGCCCCGGCCCCGGCTGCCACTGTCATGCCCAGGCCCCTGGTGTAAAAGTCGGTGGAGCGTTCAAAGTCGCCACACGTCATGGATGTGCCCATGAGGGTCATGGCCGTTACTGGTACAGCAGGCTGAGCCGTAGTGGCGGACTGCAGGGCGCTCGCGGTTACTCCCCATACGCACAACACCCCGGCCATCATCCACAACAGACCGATTTTCAGGTTCGCGCTCTGCATGTTTCTGTCTCTCGTGATCTGTGGTTGGGTGTTCAGCGTTGCGCGTTGACCTGCTGAGGGCTGACGGCACTGGCGCGGTTACCAAAACTGTTGCGCAGGTAGGTGCTTACCGCGGCAATATCCTGGTCCGACAAACGTTTCCCCATCATCTTCATGCGCGAGCGGTCGGCGATAAACGGCGCCGGTGGCAGGTGCGGGCCGTAAAGGATGACATTGATCAGTGACGACGGATCGGGCGCGTTGACTATGGCGTTGCCGGCCAGTGGCAGTCCGAGAATGCTGTCACCCAGGCCGTCGGGCAGGTGACAGGAGCCGCAGTGAACCGTATAGACCACCTCACCGGCGGCCAGGGTTTTGGCATCCACGGCGGCGCCGGGCGATTGTGCGTTGGCCGGTATGCCCTGCAGGTAGGTGGCAATGGCACGGGTATCGGTGTCGCTGAGGTGACTGGTGGAGTTCAGGATCACTTCGTTCATGGGACCGTGTACCACAGAGCGGTTGGTGAGGCCGGTTTTCAGGTAGCCGCTGATGTCGTCCGCGCTCCAGCTGGCCAGGCCGCTCGGTGACGGAGTGAGATTGACCGCAGCCCAGGGGCGATAGTTGCCGAGTTTGACCTTGTCCAGATACACGCCACCGGTCAGTGCCAGGTGTTGTTGCTCGGCGCCCAGCAGATTGCGGGGCGTGTGGCAGGCGCCACAGTGTCCGGGCCCCTGAACCAGATAGGCGCCGCGATTCCATTCTGCCGATTTGCTGTCATTGGCAACGTAGCTCTCAGGGTTGTGAAACAAACCTTTCCAGAAAGACAGCAGTGGCCGCAGGTTAAAGGGGAAGTTGAGATCATTGGCGGGTGGTGAGCCGGCTACCGGTTCCAGTGTCTTCAGATACAGGTACAGCGAGCCGATATCGGCGTCTGACAGTTTGGCAAAGGCGGTATAGGGAAAGGCAGGATAGAGATGGCTGCCATCCGGGCGGATGCCGTGTTTCATGGAGCGGTAGAAGTCGGCAAAGCTCCAGGCGCCTATACCGGTATCTTTGTCACTGGAAATGTTGGTGGAGTAGAGGGTGCCAAACGGCGTTTTGAATTCCACGCCCCCGGCATAGGGATGGTCGGCGTCGACGCTATGGCAGCTGGCGCAGTTGCCGGCGCGGGCCAGGTACTCGCCCTGCGTGGCGCTGGCAGCGAGGGTAGCGAGATCGGGCGCCGGGGCGGCGGTGCTGTCGGGGTATTTGAGTAGCAGTGCGGTGAATGCGGCGATACCGGTCAATGCCAGTGCAAGGCCGCCGAACTTTCGGGTTAAACGGGCCATCAAGCCTCTCCGTGTTATTGCTTTTATGGAAAGTGGGTTGTGTTCAGTGTGTGAATATTCGCTGTAAGAGCGATCAGTAGCCGCTTCAGGGTGGTGTTGTCTCCGCAGCGACGCTGGCACTCATTGTGGTAGCCGGGCAGGGGATGCCGGCGAGCTTGAGCCATTCCAGGGAGCGCTCGCACAGGTACTGCTCGGCATCCGGATACTCGCTGGAGAGCCAGGCAAAAATACTGCCTGTCAGGTGGGCGCCAAATGCGGCGGCGGCGGACTCTGAAGAAATCCTGGTTGGCGGCATTACCTCCAGAATGGCCTGCCGTAATGCTTGTCCCCGTTTCCACTCCAGTTTGGCCAGCTCGCCGTTTTTAATCTTGTCTGAGTGATCGGAAAAGAACGCCGATGAACCGCGGCGACTGCGCAGGTGTCGGCCAATAAAGCTGGCGATGGCGAGCAGGCCGGTCCCGTCCGGGTCTTTGGGAAGGGTGGTTAACTGCTGAATAAAGCGTTCTACGCTGCGTTCTACCAGCAGCTCTTTCAGCGCTTCGGTGCTGTTAAAGCGCAGGATAATGGCGGCTCGGGAGAGTCCAACCCGCTTGGCGACTTCGGCAATGGAAAACATGGCCGAGCCACGCTCCGACAGTACGGCTTGGGCTGTTTGAAGAATCGCTTCATCGCTCACAGAGGGTGTTCTTGCCATAGTGGGGCGTCCGGTAGGTTGGCAGTGGCTAAAGGTAAGCCGTACACAGTCGCGGCTTAACCAATATTAACGTGGCTCAGGTGCCACCTTGGAGTTAACTGGTTGACAATACTAACAGTGGTGTCAGAATAAATCTAACACTATGGTTAGTTATTTACAGTTGGTCGGAATAATAATGAAAACAGCTCATATCAACAGTAAGCCTGCGCGAGTGCGTGCGACCCTGGCGGGTTTGGCGCTGGTGTCCACAGCGTGGCTGGTACAAGCGGAACCCTCCGGGCAGCAGGCCAGTCAGCTGGCGGTGTATCAGGGTAAGGCCGGCTTTGTGGTGACGAGTTTCGCCTATTCACTGGGGCCGGATGCTGAAGACACTGGTGCCTGCGCCGATGGCATGAGTAAAAACCTGGCCGAAATCTACGCCCTTAAACCTGCCGGGCGGCAGCAGCAAGGGGAGTCTGACGCGGCCTACACCGAGCGGGTGAGTAAGGCCGTGGCTGTGCTGGCGACACTGCCCAACGGTGACAATGTTTGTCTCCATCCGGAGTCGGCTCCGGTCGACCCGTATTTCCGCACCCTGACACGCACCGATGTACCTGTCGCGGGTATTGATCTGGATGGTGTGGGTGCTGACAGTGGCCAATACCCGGTGGACGACTTCACCAGTGCCGATGGCACCCGGGGCATCGACAACCAGTTCTACCGTGTGGTGGGCTGCAGCCGTTCGTTTCAGTCCAACGGCCCGTCCAACATATTCGGTACTGAGATGCTGACCGGTGCCTGGGGCATTCTGGTGACCCTGGAGGGGATAGACGACCTGCGCAACGACGATGAGGTGCAGGTGGGCATTTACGCCAACGCCGATCCGATCCAGCTAAGCACCAGGCGCGAGCCGCTGGCTTATGGCACCTACGCTATGGATCAGGATCCGCGTTTTCGGGCCCAAACCCGCGGCTATATCCGCGACGGTGTGCTCTACACCGAGCCGGTGGACGTGCGCTTTCATTCCATAGTCAACAGCTTGCGCCTGGAGCGGCCGCTGCGTCGTGCGCGCCTGCAGGTGACGCTCAATGATGAGGCGGGACTAGAGGGCTTTTTGGCGGGTTATACACCGGTGGACGCGATGTATGACATGCAATATGGCTATCGCAGTGGCCGCGGCGGTGACGGTGAGCTGGGGCCACTGAGGCGGCGCCTGGGAACAGCCAACGGCGCGGCGTTTGTTCTGGGACATACCTGCAACGGTGCCTGGCAGGCGCTGCATCGTCTGGCGGACGGCGACTGCGATGAGAGTGGTGGCGAGTGTCAATCCATTTCCACCCAGTATCGCTTACAGGCAATACCGGCGTTTGTGGTGGATGCGGCGACCGCCTCCAGCAACGCTGCACTGGAAAAGTCGGAGCGTGTCGATGGTTACTGAATTGCAGATACCCCCGTTGTTAACGCGTGTTGTGCTGGCGGCGAGCCTGCTGTCGACAGCCATTCTGGTCGGTTGTGACAGCAAGTCGCAAGTGGCGGCTGAGCCCGAGCCGGTTGGCGGTCCCACAGTGATGCGACGCCTGACCGAGTCCCAGTACCGCGCCACCATTGCTGATATTTTCGGTGCCGATATTCCGGTGGTCGCCCGTTTCGAGCGGGGGCTGCGAGCGGAAGGTTTGCTGGCTATTGGTACCGGTGAGTCAGGTATGTCGCCGTTCAGTATTGAGCAATACGACGCCGCGGCGCGTTCGGTGGCAACCGCCGCGGTGTCGCCGGGGAAACGCGCAGTGCTGTTGCCCTGCCAGCCGCAGGACGATCAGATATTTGATGCCGGTTGTGCCGAGCGGATTGTCAGCGATTATGGTTTGCGACTGTTCCGGCGTCCGCTGAGCAGCGCGGAGCAGGATCAGTTTGTGGCGACCGTGCAGCAGGCAAGTGAACAGCTACACGATTTTTACGCCGGCGTGAAACACGCCCTGGTGGGTATGTTGATGTCGCCGGATTTTCTGCTGCGCATTGAGCGCAGCACGGCCGGTGAGTCGGATACGGATGGCGAGCTGCAAAAACTGGATGCCTGGTCCAAAGCTTCCAGGCTCAGCTACTTCCTCACCAATTCGACACCGGATGTGGAATTGTTACGTGCGGCCGCAGCAGGTGAGCTGGACAGTGAAGACGGTTTGCAGCGGCAGGTGGAGAGACTGATCCGGTCGCCCCGTTTTGAGGCCGCGGTGCGAGCGTTTTTTGAAGACATGTTGCAGTACGAGCGCTTCGCAGACCTCGCCAAAGACCCGAGTATCTATCCGGCCTTTAATTCACAGGTCGCTGCTGATGCCCGTGAGCAGACCCTGCGTACGGTGGTTGATCATCTGATTGCCCGGCAGGGTGATTACCGGGATCTGTTTACCACCCGCAAAACCTTTTTGACCCGTTCGCTGGGAATTGTCTATCGCCTGCCGGTGGTGACCCGCAATGGCTGGGAAGAGACGCAATACCCGCCTGACAGTCATCGTGTTGGTATCCAGTCCAACATAGATTTCCTGGCGCTGCACTCGCACCCGGGGCGCTCCTCGCCCACGCTGCGGGGAGAGGCGCTGCGGGAAATTTTCCTCTGCCAGGAGGTGCCCGACCCACCCGCCAATGTTAACTTCGCCGTGGTACAGGATCCGTCCAACCAGTCCATGCCTACGGCGCGGGATCGCCTCACCGCACACCGCACTGAGCCCTCCTGCGCCGGCTGCCACAAGATCATGGACCCGGTGGGACTGACGCTGGAGAACTACGATGGCCTGGGCAGTTATCGCACCCATGAAAACGGCGCTCTGATTGACAGCAGTGGCTCGCTCGATGGCCCGGACTTTAATGACGTCGATGGGTTGGCGCAGGCGCTGCACGATCACCCGGAAACACCCCGCTGCGTGGTAGAGAAGATGTACCGTTTCGCAGTAGGGCGCGACACCGTTTGGGATGAGCGCGCGTATATGGACTATCTCATTCACCGCTTTGTGGACGTTGGTTATCGCATCCCTGAGCTGATGCAAACCATAGCCCTGAGTAAAAACTTTTTTGCCATTAACCCCGACTCCGGTCACGGCGTCACCAACAAGCACGCCAGTGCGGCAACTGAGAAGGAGGTTCGCTTATGAGTAAGTTTAATCGTCGCACACTGTTGAGAGGCGCGTTGCAAGGCATAGGAGTTGGCGTTGCCTTGCCGTTACTGGATTGTTTTCTGGATACCAATGGAAAAGCGTTCGCGGCTACCGGTGCAAGATTGCCAGTGCGTTTCGGCACCTGGATCTGGGGCTGCGGTTTTATCCCGGAGTTATGGGTGCCCTCCAGCACGGGGCGTGATTACCAGATGCCCGAGCACCTCAAGCCAGTGGAGTCCTATCGCGATCAGTTGGCCATTCTCAGCGGCTTTGACGTGAAGCTGGACGGGGTACCCAACAAGCCCCACGTTACCGGCTGCCTCGGCTTGCGCACCGGTGTGCCGGTACCCAATGAAAATGTAAAAGCCCCGACCCTGGATGTGTTGATTGCCGATCAGATAGGTACTGGCACCCGTTTCCGTTCACTGGAACTGAGCACCTCCGGCATTCAGCGATCCTACTCCTACCGCGCCGCCGGTTCTGCCAACCCCAGTGAGGTTTCGCCGTTGGCGCTCTACAAGCGTATTTTTGGTGAGGGTTTTCAGGATCCCAACGCCATGGCGTTCACTCCGGATACCGAAGTGATGGTGCGTCAGAGCGTGTTGTCGGCGGTGGGTGAAGAGCGGCGCAAGCTGATGCGGCAGGTGGGGGTGGCGGATCGCCAACGACTGGATGAATACTTTACCTCCCTGCGCCAGCTGGAGCAGCAACTGGCGCTGCAGCTGGAGCCGCCGGCGCCGGTGCAGGGATTTGTGATGCCGGACGCACCGCCGTCCACATCGCTCGATTCCGAAATGGGCAACGTTATGCAAAATCATAAGCTTATGTCTGGTCTGCTGGCCAAAGCGCTGCAGTGTAACCAGACACGGGTATTCAATGTGTTGTTGTCCGATACCACATCCAATCTGCGTCGCCCGGGGGCCACCACCACCCATCACACCCTCACCCATGAAGAGCCGGATGATAAGGCGTTGGGCTATCAGCGCGAGGTGGCCTGGTTTGCACAACAGAGCATGCTGGCGTGGAAGGATTTTCTCGATGAGCTGTCGTCCATTCGTGAGGGTGACGGCACGCTGCTGGATAATTGTCTGGTGCTGGCGCACTCCGATTGTTCCATTGCCAAGGCCCACGCCGTGGAGGGCATTCCGATGATGATTGCCGGCAGTGGCGGCGGCCGGATGAAAACCGGTTTTCACCTGGCTGGTGGTGCCGACCCGATTACCCGTGTCGGGCTGACGGTGCAGCAGGCTATGGGGGTGCAGGTGGAGCGCTGGGGAGCCCTCTCCATGGAGACCAATCGCACCGTCACCGATTTAATGGTATGACAGGACCAGTGTGGGGATCTCGCTGGGAGTGATCTGTCACCGTGGCTATTCAATCACGGCTGCAGGTCCGGCATTGCGTCGCCTCCGGAAAACGGTGATTCAGCCCATTGGACGGCCGAGGGACGAAATTCAATTGACCGAATTCGACCACTTGTGTGGTAGTGATATCAGCCATATCTCGGCACCGGTGTTTACGCCCAATGGGGCGGTCTCACTGGCGCTGATGCTCACCGGTATGCCGATGAACCTGACCGGGAGCGGCATTGCGGAGTACGCCGAAAGGCTGCGATTGTCGGCAGCAACGGTTACCAGTGAAACTCACGGTCGTCCTCCCAAATAATGCACTTCGCAAACGTTTAGGCATAACGACCTGATTCGAGTCCAGGGACAAATGTTCCCGGTGCGCAGGGGTTACTGTTGTTCCGGCTCTAACACATTTTACAAGCGATGCTTCGCAACCAATAGCATCAGTTCTGACCCATGGTGATAACCTGGCTTAGGCGCGACCAGATGCTAGTGTTCATTATTCGGCGGGCTCAGCTAACAGCAGTTAGCGATTTACCAATCGCAGCGGTTCAGTACTTCAAAGGGGGAGTAGGCTGAGTCTCGGACAGGGCGGGTACCAGGCTCCCGGGTTTTAAAAAACCCGCAGGAGTCTGGAGGCAGAGGGATTCAAACAGGGCTACCAGCGTTCAGGTGTCTCATCGAGAGCCAGGGGGCGCTGATAGGATACGTCTTCCGCTCCCCGAATACCTTTGGTATAGCCCTGATCCCTGAACATGGGCGCGTTCAGGATCGAAGCGTCGCCAGAGAGCAGCAGATCCACGGTGGAGCGACGAAGTTTGATTCTCCATACACCATCCCGTTTTTGCAGGTGATCCACATAGCGACCGCTGATGATGCGTGCACTGGCGCCGTCGTTATTGAGCAGCGCCACCATCACATAGCTCTCTGCGAAAGCCTCATCGCCATCAATCTCACAGGTGTGTGTTGTGATGTTGTGGGTGTGCATCAGGGATCCTGCAGCGTGAATTTTATTGGCCCAGCCGGCGTATTGCGGGCCGGGGTTGATCACGAAGCCATGCTCGTCGATGCCGTCCTCATGGTAGGTGGAAGAGAGCAGGGCTTCATCGAAGCGGTCACATCCCCGTGCGTGATTGTTGACGCAATCCAGGATTGTCTGGCGATCCTTGAGGTACTGTACATCCTTCAGCAATTGAGCCAGCTGTTCTTCAGTGTTCATGACGTAGATTTCCTGCGTTTATGCTCGGACTATTAGCGGATGGTGTAGGGGTGCTGTACCCGTGGTTCGACGCCATTCTCCCGACAGGATCTTGGCTGGCGGCCATCGCTATCTGTAAACCCATACTTCACAGCCATCTCGGCACCGATAATCGTTTCCCCGCTGATGCTCATCAGCTCCGGATCGTTATAGAGACCCCAGATCACATGCCCGGTAAACTCCGGTGTTTCGGTCACATTTTCAAGATAGCCGTACTTTTCACGGTCTGACTCAATCAGTTGCATCAGTCGTTCCGCTTTCAGTGCGCCCATCCACACCGATACGGCGGCGACGTTGAAGGGCTTGAGGTCGAGACCCATGTCGGCGGCAAACTTGTCCATGCCGGCTTTGTGGGCGCCGTATACGGGTCCGTAGACGTAATGTACTGACCCGGAAGCCGAGGTGAAGACAATCAGGCCGTGCTTGTTTTCCACCATCAACGGTGCCGCGTAGTAACTGGCGACGTAGCTGCTGCGCAGGCCCACATCCAGCATATTGACTATGCCCAGTGACTTTTCCCAGAAGTTGCCGGGGAGGGTGAGATCATCGTGCAGTGCACAGGCGTTATTCACCAGAATATCCAGCTGACCCTGCTCCTGTTGCACTTTTTCAAACAGCGCTTTGACCTCTTCGTCATTGCCGTGATCCACCCGTACCGCGATGCCTTTGCCACCGGCTGCAGTGACTGCCTCTGCTGTTTCGTAGATGGTGCCGGGTAGGGGAGAGTCGGCGGCCTGTTCTGATCGGCCGGTAACATAGACCGTGCATCCATGGCTGCCCAAGGCAATGGCAATACCTCGACCGGCGCCGCGGCTGGCACCGGTCACTACCGCTACGGGTGGCTTCTCTGACATGTGGAATTTCCTCTGCGCCTGGTCGGCTGCTGTTGTTATTGTGTGTTGTTTTTCCGTTGTAACAATTCGGTCACATAAATGGCTCATCGCCGGCGATCTGGGTGCGGTACATCAGTCGGCCGCTGTCCAGAGGATATGGCGTAGCGCGATGCATTGTACCGGTGTTATCCCAGATCACCAGATCACCCAGTTTCCATTCATGGCTGTAGACAAATTCAGGCCTGGTAGCCCAGTCGCGCAATCTGGTCAGCAGTGCCCGCCCCTCTCTCAGGCTCATACCTTCAATATGGGAGGCGGTGGAGCCCAGCACCAGGGACTTGCGGCCAGAGCGATGGGTCCAGACCAACGGCAGGGTATTGGGCTTAAAGCTCTGCCACATTTGCAGGGTCTCGTAGCTCGGTTCCGGGTCGACATAGAGTTGCGAGGTTTCAAACATGTGCACTACCTGCAATCCTTCCAGAGCGGCCTGCTCGTCTTCAGGCAGTGCGTCATAGGCGGCATAGGTGTTGGAGAACTCGGTGCGTCCGCCGGTTTCTGACAATCTTCGTGAAGTCATCACCGAGGCAAACACCGGAATGTCCAGCATGGTGCCATCAATGTGCCAGTAGAAGGCGCCCTTGATGTAATCGGCATTGGGGTTTTCCAGGGGATCCATGGTGATCTTGGTTACCTTGTAATCCTGAATGTCGGTGGTATTGAGGGTCTGGGTGAAGGCCAGCTGCTGCTCATCCGTCAGGTTCAATTCACGGAAAGCAACGACGCCCCGCTGTTCCAGCAGCTCGCGGATCTCCGTGGAGAATTTGCCGCTGATCAGGTCGTCGATATTGGCTTCCAGCTGGCTGGCAATCAGGGGGGTAAGGTCGGTGCGGATCAGGTTTGTATTTTGTGTTGTCATGACATGCTCTCCGGGGCTCAGCGCCATGGTTGGGTACTAATTTTAGTCGTTAGCTTCAAGGGGCGGGTGAGAGGTGCCCACATTTAATTAGTCCGCATGGTAGTATAATTAGTCCAAGTGGTCTAATATTTGTTGATCCCGGTTTTTCGGGGAGATTGCATCACGGCAAAACGGTTGGTTCGGGAAGTCTTTTGTTCCAGCCGAAGGCAGCGTGAGCGGTGATCGGATATCAGGAAAGTGTGGGAGACAATTTTGTGGATAGACTGAAAGATAAAGTCATTTTGCTCGCCGGAGCGGGCGGGATTGGGACAGGCCTGGCCCAGCGCTACGCTGAGGAGGGCGCAAAGGTGGTGTTGGGTGATATTAATGAGGACGCCGCAAAGCAAGTGGTAGAGGGGATAAAGGCCTCTGGTGGTGAAGCACTTGCGTTGCACCTGGACGGATCTGACGAGGCGTCAGTTAACGCTGCGGTAGAAGCCGCAGTTCACGCCTATGGTCGCATTGATGGATTGCACGCCAATTTCGCTCTTATGGCAGACAGCAATCCTATGGAAGGAATACTGGAGCTGCCGCTGGAGGTGTACGACGAAACCCAGCGCATTAATGCACGTGGGTTTTATCTCTGCACTCGCGCGGTGTTACCGGTGATGATTGAGCAGGGTGGCGGATCTATCGTGTATACCAGCTCAGCTGCTGCCTACAGCGGTGGCGGGGCTTTTGTAGCCTATGCCATGAGTAAGGCCGCAGGGCAGGCACTGATGCGGCACGTCGCGACCCGATATGGGCCTGTGGGCGTGAGAGCAAATACCATCGCGCCGGCCATGACCATCCATCCTGCGCTGGAAGAGGTGTTGCCGCCAGCGTTTATTGAAGGTGCGAAAGCTGCAGCCTGCATCAAATCCCGTGTGGGTCGTCCTGAGGACATTGCCGCCATGGCCGCGCTGCTTATGTCAGACGAGGGTTCCTACATAACGGGTCAGGTTATGTGTGTTGACGGTGGAACTATCATTCGTGCCTGATGCGCAGAAAGTGACGTTACTCGTGATACTTTGAAGTTAACAGCCATAAATATAAATCAAGTTTGAGAGGTTCATGCAATGGTAGCCAAAGTCTACAAAGACGTATCCGACATCATCAATGATTACACCGGCCTGTCCAGAAAAGTCCTGGATTACAACGTTGTGACCAAGGAAATGAATGAGCTGTGTAAGCAGTCAGCATTTAGCGATGAAGCGTGGGATGAACATTTCTCCCAATTTTTCGATACCGAGAACTTCCAGCGAATAGGTCACCTGAAAGAGGTTATGGATTATCCCACCTATCTTCGTTTTCAGACGCAGTGGGCACCAATATCATCCTGGGAGTGTTCCTTCAAGCGTATCACGGAGTTGGACAATGTAGTGGTCCTGGAGCTGGAAGAGCGCGCTACGTTTTCAGGTATGACCAACGTGGTCAATACCGTTTCCATCTACGAATTCAATGACACCGGAAAGGTCTATCGACTTGATGTGTACCTGCAACAGGCACCGCAGTCTGCCGACGACATTCCAAAGGGTTACGAAGGAATTGCCGAGTAACAGCGTGCAAGCAAGCCATGCCTTGGTGTGGCGAACTGAAGGTCTGTAGGCCCGGTTAAATCGGGCCTGTTGAAACGGTGAGGGAAATTGATATGGGAATTCAAGGTGGTGCAGGGTTGTTGGATGGCAAGGTCATCCTGATGATCGGTATTGGTCCGTTGATGGGACAGGCGGTAGCACGTATCGCTGCCGCAGAAGGTGCGAAAGTCGCGGTTGCGGCACGCAGCAGGGATACAATTGAGTCGCTGGCGGCGGAAATCAACGCTGCCGGCGGTACCGCCATGGCGGTCCAGTGCGATGTAACGGACGAAGCCACCATTAAAGCGGCTGTGGAAAAGGTGACAGCCGAGCTCGGCGTCATCAATGGGGTGTTCTACAACGCGCCTTTCTACGATCATGCGCACGATGGGCTGGATATTGATCCGGAGTTGTGGAAAACCACCATGGATATCAATCTCATGGGGGCAATTGCCACGGCGAAATATGCTGTTCCCGCCATGATCGAAAATGGCGGCGGGAGTTTCGTGTTCAATTCTTCTGCAGCTGGTAAGTACGCCGATGGTATCCGTCTGGGCTACAGCGTCTCCAAGGCGGGGCTCGACGCCGTGGTACGTCATATTGCCAGACGTTACGGCCCCGACAATATCCGCGCAAACTGCCTGTACCCGTTCGTTATGCCGGTGGAGGTGCCTGCAGAAATGACACGAGGCTTTACGGACCTCACTTGCCTCAGAAGGTCGGGTACCCCGGAAGAGATTGGCAACGCCGCCGTCTTCCTGTTATCAGATCGTTCGTCTTACATTACGGGTGAAGGAATCCATCTGGATGGAGGTCTCTTCAGTCGGGCGCATTGGCCAGAGATGGGTCAATAATCGTCGGCTTTACCAATGGCCGGGCAAGTCTTTCTGCTGTATCAGCCTTGCCCGGTGGTGAATCTGAAGTATTAATAATTAAGATTGAGAGCAAGGGTCGTGATGGTTGATAAGGTAGCAGTAGTGACAGGTGCTGGCAGTGGCATTGGCCGTGCAATCGCGTTGAGACTGGCAGAGCAGGGTATCAAAGTAGCTGTTTGGGATATCAATGCCCAGGGCGCCGAAGAGACGGCTGAGCTGATCCGGAAGGGTGGTGGGGAAGGGCTTGCCTGTATTGGCGATGCCTCCGACGAATCACAGATTGATGCATCGCTGGCCTTGACCCGGGAAAAGCTGGGGGCGATTACGGTTTTGGTAAATAATGCAGCGCTCTCTGATTTCTGCAAATTTCTCGATGTGAAAGCTGAGAAACTGGATCAGATGATACGAATTAACCTCAGGGGGCCCTTCATTCTTACCCAAAAGGTGATTCCGGATATGCTCTCTGCCGGATGGGGAAGGATTGTTAATATTTCGTCGTCGTCTGCGCAGGCTGGCTCTACCGGTATGACACATTATGGTGCCACCAAAGGCGGCATTGTTGGATTGACCAAAACGTTGGCCATCGAATTTGCGGCTTCAGGCATCACGGTAAACCACGTCCCACCGGGCTTTGTGGATACCCCAATGCTGCGCGCGTCCCCGGTAGATGTGGACGGCTTTGCGGAGCACACTCCGATGAAGCGTGCCGGCAAACCGGAAGAGGTGGCTGCAGCCTGCGCATACCTGGTGTCTGATGATGCAGGATACGTTACCGGCCAAACCCTTAGTGTGAATGGTGGTCGTTATCTCCAGTAGAGATGCAGGGAGGTCTGTATACCTGTGAATAGCCAGCAAAAAGATCCCGTTGCCCGTATTGGCCCGGTAAGGGCTGAAGAGCGGACGGCAGAAGCCCGGGAAATCATTGATATATTCGCCGGTACTGCCCGCATCAATGTGGACGACAATCCGGTACTCAACACCTTCTGCCAACACCCGCAGCTGGCAAAGGCGTTTCTGCCTTTCAACAATTACCTGCTGAAGTCGTCCACCCTGCCTGTCCGACTGCGGCAGGTGGCCATATTACGTGTGTGTTGGCTAAAAAACGCACGATACATGTGGTCCAGTCACCTGCGAACCTCATTATTGCGGGGGTTTGACGGTGAAGAGTTTGGCCAGGTAAAGCATGGGGCGGAATCGGAGTACTGGACGGATCAGGAGCGGGATATCATCAGGGCCACCGATCAGCTGTTGGAGGAGGGTAGTCTGGATAACCCGCACTGGGATAGCTTACGGGCATTCCTCTCTACTGAGCAGCTCATGGATTTCCTTTTTACTGTGGGGACCTATGTGCTGTTGTCACTGGTGATCAACAGCATAGGCATTGAGCGCGAAGAGGAGTTGCTGGAGTTGGCGGCCAGGTTTGGTGCGCCGGATTTCTGAGCGGCATTGGTGGGGCTGCCCCGGGAGGCGTGTCAGGAGGAGGTGCAATACGATTGTTGACGGGTTCCCGTCAACATTGCCGGTGCATCAGTATATAATCGGAGGAATACTCTGCGGAGTAGTCAGCTTGTAATGATTTGCACCAGGTGAGTTAAATGACTGCCAGCTCAAAAAGCACCGGAAAAAAACGACACGTACCACGACCTGACGTTCGCGAGACTCTGTTGGTTGCAGCGGAAAAGATTGTGCGGGAAGAAGGCTATGCTGCTGCTACGGCGCGACGCATCGCCAGTGAAGTCGGGATGAGACATCAGGCGGTATTTTATTACTTCGGCTCACAGGATGAGCTGTTGATGGAGGTGCTGCACCGGTCTATGGAGGCTCATAAGAAATGCCTTCAGGAGGCTATTGTGTCTCCTCAACCATTGCGTGCCATGTGGAGCCTGATCAGTAATCCCGAATTCGCCAAGATAGGCCTGGAGTTTCTGGCGCTGGCCAACCATAACGAAATGATACGCGCCGAGCTGGCAAAAAACTCAGAGACGTTACGTGAACTTGAAACCGAAGGTATTGCCCGCTACCTGGAGCAGAGAGGCATTAAGCCGCGGGTGTCACCGCAAATGGTGTCGATCATGACGTCAGCCCTGGCCAGGCTACTGGTGCAGGAGTCGACCCTTGGCATACATGGCGGTCATGAAGAAGTGGAGGCCCTGGTCGAGCGCTCTCTATCGCATTTCGAGGCAAGCGGTGAGGCGAATGACGAAGTTGAGCCGATAGTAGGGGCGGCATCGACACTGGAATAGCAGGCTGTGATCTCAGACGTCCGGCTTGCCCCTCTTTGCCATCAAATGAACTCTCTCAACATCCCAGTGGAACCATTGTCTACCCGCTGGGTTCTCTTGCCTGAGTGGCCACAGCAGTTCCGGGTATCCCGCAGGTATTGCTGGAATTGGTTTGGCGTTACCAATTAACTCTCTTTAAAAATCTCTGTGGCAGCAGCCAGGTTTTGGGTGCTGTTACCCCTTAAAAAACGCATTTCTGCGCCTGCTATCCAATCATACCTGGCTAAAATTCCGGCCCAGGAACTTATTGCACTGTGTTCGCCAAGCGCTGCATTTATATAGCATTTTTAAATAGTAGTCCTCGTGGTCTCTTTTTTCGACCACTTGGACTAATTTTCGTTGACTCCTGTAATTGTGGGCAGTAGTCTGTGCCCAATAGAAAATAAAAAGCTCAGCAGCATGATTGGCAAAAGGCTGGGACTAACACTCAGAGGTAATCTAAATGATGGATTTTGAAACGGTCGACTACTTCAATGAACTTGGCCTGGTCGCAGATCCTTACCCCTATTTTGAATACTTGCGTGCAAAGGGCCCGGTAGTGCCCCTGCCGAAGCATAATGTGGTTGCAGTAGTTGGCTATGAAGAGGGAATGAAGGTTTTGCGTGATCATGAAACCTTTTCCTCAATCAACTCTGCTACCGGTCCGTTGCCACCCCTGCCGTTTAAGCCCGAAGGTGAAGATATCACTGACCAGATTGCAAAATGCCGGGGAGAAATGGCGTTTGGCTCCATGCTGGTTACTCAGGATCCACCTGACCATACCAAGTCCAGGGCGCTGTTGACCGGATTGCTGACCCCAAGACGTCTCAAAGAGAATGAGGATTTCATTCATCAGGCCGCCGACCGAAAAATCAGCGAATTTATCGAGGATGGCAAGTTTGAGGCGGTATCCCAGTTTGGCCATCCACTGGCGACACTCACAATCGCTGACTTGCTGGGCGTGCCGGAAGAGGATCATGAGCTGTTCTGCAGTCTGCTGGGGCCGCTGCCAGGTCAGATTGGCGGGGATATACCACTGGAGAATAATCCGATGATGGAAATCGGAATGCACTTCTTCAAGTACATTGATGAGCGTCGTCGTGAACCCAAAAATGACATTATGACTGAACTCGCCAATGCCAGATATCCCGATGGTGAGCTGCCGGACATCGTCGAGATAACCGGCCATGCGGCGACGCTGTTTGGTGCAGGGCAGGACACCACGGTTCGACTGTTGGTGGCTATGCTGAAGACCCTGGGTGAAGACCATGAGCTCCAGGCTTACCTGCGTGACAATCCCCAGCTATTTTCCAACTTCATTGAAGAGGTCCTGAGGCTGGATGGGCCTACCAAGGCACATTTCCGACTGGCAAAAAGACGTGCCAAAGTGGGTGACCTGGAAGTGGAGCCGGGTACCACTGTCATGCTGATGCAGAGTGCCATGCGACGCGATCCCCGTCGGTTTGAATCTCCTAACGAGTTCCGCCTGGATCGGAAAAACCTGCAGCCGCAAATGGCATTTGGTCAGGGTATTCATATGTGCATGGGAGCGCCCCTTGCCCGGACCGAAGCCAAGATTGCGCTGGAACATATTTTCAAACACACATCACTGATTGATATTGATGAGGAGTTTCATGGTCCGGTTGGCAATCGGCACTATGAATACGAGGCCAATTACACCCAGCGTGCGCTGTGTGCGGTGCATTTGAAATTTACCAAGGCCTGATTCGGTTGAACATCTCCCCAGCCGCCTGGAATTGCAGTAAAGGGCGGTTGGGGAAGAGGTCACTAATGTGGTGCTTTGGGGGTAACCGTGTTTATAGCGGTAAAAATTTACCCCTGTTTGTAAACGTTTACATCTGTGGGTGGTGACGCGGGTAGGCTCGTATTCGCGGGGCACAGTGAGTAGTACCAGGCATTAAGCAGTGCACGGGCAAAATAAGAATAATTTTGTACAACATCGCTATGGGAAAACTTATGAACAATAAATATAAATTAAGTCTGTTAGCCGCAAGTGTAATTGCCGCAGGATCCGGAGCCTTTCCGTCTGTTGCCTTCAGTCAGGACGGCGAGCGAGCGGCCCTGGAAGAAGTCATCGTCACCGCTCGTCGAAAAGAGGAGTCGATGCAGGATGCGCCTCTGAGCGTTAATGCGGTATCAGATCAGGCGTTGAAAGACCTGAACATCACAAATTTTGCCGACATTTCCTCTGTCGTCGCTGGCCTGACTCTGGATGAGGATGTGGTTGACTCCGGGGCCTCGCTGCGTGGTGTCCGCTATGAAGTATTGGCCCAGGCGCCAGCGTCAGTAGAGTTCTACGTGAACGATGTCCCGACCACCGCTCTGCAGACGATTCAGAAAGTGTTCGATGTGTCCCAGGTGGAAGTCCTGCGGGGGCCGCAAGGTACCCTTCGTGGTCGAGCCGCGCCGTCAGGTTCCATTACTGTAACCACCCAAAAAGCGAAAATGGACCAATTTGGCGGATATGTGGACGCCACGTTGACTGATGACGGGGACCAGAACTACCAGGCCGCTATCAACCTGCCACTGGTGGAAGATCGCCTGGCGGTGAGGGTGGCCGGCTTCTGGGATGAAAGTAACCTCAATGATACATCCAGCGCGTATGGCTATGGGGAATCGTCTTACGATGGCCGAGGCTATCGACTCTCCCTGAGCGCAGCCCCGATCGATACGGTGACGATTGATCTCGCCTATCAAAGAATGGAGCCTGAACGTAAGATCTTCCCGATTTCAGAGTCCGCAGCTGGCGCCTCCCTGAATCTCGATGCAGAAGACCGGAAATCGGTGTCGGACATCCCCGAAACGTCCACTCAGACAATGGAGTACACGACCTTAAACATTGCCTGGGAGATTTCCGATGATTATCTGTTGAATTATACGGGTGGTTATACCAGCGACGTGCTGCAGCGCAAGGATCCATCGGACCCAACCAATGCATTGGATTCAAGCTATCCGGACGAGTTTTTCGGGGCGGGGACGGCGCTTGATGTGGATTCAGACGTTTTTTCCCACGAAATACGTCTGCAGTCACAGGAGCCTTTGTTTGGCAAGCTGGACTTTGTCGTCGGCGGTTTATACATGGAGCGCCACGACACGGTGACCACAACTCTGGATAACTATGTCTATATCCCGAACTTCATCACCGCAGTAGTTCCTACAGTTGTAAACAATTTCAGTGATTCAGAAGACACTGACCTGAAAGAATATTCGTTGTTCTTTAATCTTAACTACTACATTACCGATGACACCGAAGTGTCTTTTGGGGCTCGTAAGATCGAGTTTAATAACGATGCCTATCAGCAGCTGTCATCGGGTACCGTCCTGCAGAACCAGACCTACGACGAAGATGCAGAAATTTTTACCGCATCTATCAGCCATCGGTTTAACGAGTCAGTAATGACCTATGCCAGCTGGGGTACCTCATGGCGGTATGGACCATCCCTGGTAGGTATCACGACAACTCAGAAATCGGATCTTCTTGAGAGCTTTAGCAACCTTCCTTCCGAAACCTCTGAGTCCTTTGAAATTGGTGTTAAAACCGACTTTCTGGATCGGAGACTTCGGGTGAACGCGGCGGTCTATCAGCAAAAGTTTGATAACCTTGCTTACCGACCATCGGAAGGGATCTATTATCACAGCTTTAATGCCAGTGGTGCTGACGAAGTGGGTTCCTACAATCTGCAGTCAGGCGTTCCTGTAGAAGTCAATGGTGTTGAAGTGGAAGTCAGTTTCCTCGCCACCGATCAGCTCAGGTTGAACGCGCTTCTGAACTACGCCAAGGGCGAAATTCAGGACGGTGTTATCCCCTGTAATGACTACCAGCCACAGGATGGTGTTCCTGATAGCGTAAGTACTCCACCGACTCTGGCGCAGATCGATGCTGCAGCGGGTTCCGATTACGTAACCTCCTGTGTCTCCTCGCAGAAGACCAATATTGCACCTGATTTCTCAGCGTCTTTAAGTGCTGAATACGGCTTCACCGTCGCTGGTATGGATGCCTATGTGCGAGGTCTGTATTCCTATTATGGTTCGACAGATAACGCGGTAAATAATCCGGTTGATGATGTGGATGCCTATGGAATTGTGAATTTGTACGCCGGGTTGCGGTCGCCGGACGATGTCTGGTCTGCCATGCTTTATGTGAAGAATGTCGCTGACACAGAAGAGGTTACTGCCAGGGATGCGTCTACAGGTTCCGTTATCCTGCAGCCGTTCGGATCGACGGTCTCTTCAAACTACAGGGCAGTAGAGGTGACGTCTCCGAGAGAGATTGGCATTAATGTCCACTACAACTTCTAAGGGGTAGATTCCGGGTTCTGTGCCGTGTCGCAGAACGGTTGTCAATGCTCTTTACCACGACCAGGGAGGTCAGCTTCCTGGCGTGGTACTTTTTCAGAAGAAATAATAAAAGCAGAGGTTTCTGATTTTCAGTTCTGTTTCCAGTCCCTGATACGCCGGGAGATAGAAGGCTTTAACGCATGCAATGAAAGAGAGGGGCGATAGTAACGCCTGTCACCTGTCGTTCCTTTTTGGCCCTAAATGTGATCCCTGGATGCCAGGCAGCATTTAATTACACGGACTCATGTTCCTTTGCAGGACGACTCATGCACTGACGGTAATAGCCCAGTATCAGAAGCTGGAATTCCGGAGGCGAATGTTTTGGTTACTATGAAATCTGGAACGAAAACCATCATTTCAGCACTGATTTTATTGGTGCAGTCAGTAATTTTAGTTGTCGGTATCACCGGCTGCAGGGCAAATAAGGTCTTTGAGGGACATCAAACTCTCAATATCTGGCCGGGAGTTGCGCCTGGGTCTGAAGATTGGACGATAGATGAGGTCGCAGGCTTCAACTCGGTCACCGATGTAAAAACCCCTTCTATCACTGTTTTCAGGCCCAACCCGGCATTGGCTAATGGCTCTGTGTTTGTTGTATGCCCGGGCGGTGGTTTTCAGGGGCTCTCGGTTATTAAAGAGGGCAGTATGGTTGCCGAGTGGCTGGCAGATCGAGGTGTGACCGGTATTGTTCTCAAGTATCGCGTTCGCCGCGATCTTGATCTCCCACCATCCGAGGCGGGAGATAGCTTTGACCAGCGTATCCGTGCATTGGACGCTGGCAGAAAGCTAGCTACGGCAGACGCTTTGCAGACAATGCGCTATTTGCGTGAACACGCCTCTGAGCTCAATATCGACCCCGATCGCATAGGCATGATCGGTTTCTCTGCCGGCGCGATGACTACCATGAGCGCCGTGGTGGAAGGGGGTAATGAGGAAATGCCAGATCTTGCTGCCTCAGTTTATGGCGCCATGCCCGGAGATGTGGCGCCGGAAGGTGCTCCGCCTCTGTTTATTGTTCACGCGAAGGATGATGATGTAGTGCCCGTGGAGCGAAGCCTGAAAATGCAGGCTGCCTGGGACAGGGCTGGCTTGCCGGTGGCAATGCAGATCTATGAAGAGGGGGGGCATGGGTTCGGTGCCAAACCTTACGGAAAATCGTCGGACGACTGGATGAATGAATTTGAGTCGTGGCTGATCGATCAGGGATGGATATCCGCTTTGAAAGTCGAAAATACGCAGTGAAGAGTGCGGAAAAACGTTTCTGCACGCGATATTAACAAGCTGATTGATGATAGATGTCTATGTTTCCTTCAAGAAAAATAAATGAGATTTCAGCGGTAATTCTCGCTGTGACTTTGGCTGGTTGTTCAGCATCAGAGGATACTTCAATAGATCCGATGGTCAGGGAAGAGCTGGTTAGCAATTTCCAATCCCCTCCGGCCGAAGCGAGACCCAGGGTATGGTGGCACTGGCTCAATGGCAATATCTCAAGGGAGGGCATCAGGAAAGACCTGGAGTGGATGCAAAGTATTGGTATTGGAGGCCTGCAGAACTTTGATGTGAACTTCGCGGTCCCGACGATTGTCGATCAACGCATCCCCTATATGTCAGACGAGTGGAAGGACGTTTATCGGTACAGCGTTACCCTCGCGAATGAGCTTGATTTGGAGTTCGGCATTGCCGCTTCTCCAGGTTGGAGTGAGACGGGCGGCCCCTGGGTTAAGCCAGAAGACGGCATGAAAAAGCTGGTGTGGAGTGAAACGCAACTCCAGGGCGGGACCCCATTCCACGGTAAGCTGGCCATGCCACCCACTACCACCGGGCCATTTCAGGATATGGCGCCTCCGAAGGAGTTGAATCCAACCCCGAAAAGTGAAGTTGAGCCGACCTTCTATGGGGATGTGGCCGTACTGGCGTATCCGGCGATTGATGACGAGGTCGGTGGCGCCAACCCGGTTATAACATTGGCGGATGGCACAGGGGTTGCGGTTGATACACTCATCGACGGTAAATTCAATACCGGTACCGAGCTTCCTCGTCCTACCGCTGACAAACCGCTGCAGTTGCTGGTCACATACCCTGCAGCCCAAACCGTTCGTTCAGCAACGGTATTCTTCCCGGATGTGGCGGATATCTATTCCGGAGCCACCATGGAGGCAGCGTTGGAGGTGCGTGAGCCTGACGGTGACTGGCGAAGTCTGAGCGATATCCATCTCAGCACCGTGCCCACGACGGTGAGCTTTGAGACTGTAGAGGCCAGTCAGTTTCGGGTATCACTGAAGCCTGTGGAAAAGACCCAATCCAATTCCAATGGTTTTGCGCCGGGCTTTAACATGGCCTACATGGAGGCTATCGCCAAACTCTTTGGCGCGAAGTCCATGGCCATCAATGAGCTGCAACTGTCAAGCGAGCCACGTATTCACCAGTTTGAGGTGAAAGCCGGATTTTCTGTAGCCAGGGATTACTACGCTCTCGAATCCCGGGAGGCACTGGCTGATGTTGCAGTCCCCGTCGAGGCTGTCATCGACCTGACCGACAGGTTACAGGCCGACGGTAGCCTGGAGTGGACACCCCCTGCAGGGAAATGGACTGTTCTGCGCGTGGGATACTCGCTGCTTGGCAAGACCAATCATCCGGCAGTGGCAGAGGCGACTGGTCTTGAAGTGGATAAGCTCGATGGGAAAGCCGTTCGTGCTTATGTTGAAACCTATATTCAGAATTATCGCGAAGCCGTTGGAGCCGATCTGATTGGGCCTAAAGGCATCAGTGCCATACTGACCGACAGTACCGAAGTTGGGGCGTTTAACTGGACGCCCGGCATGCTGGAAAAGTTCAGTGAACTGCGCGGCTATGATGCAAGACCATGGTTGCCGACATTAGTGGGAAAAATCGTTGGCTCACGTAAGGAGAGCGATAAGTTCCTCTATGATTTTCGTCGTACCATCTCGGAACTTCACGCGACAGAGCACTATGGTACCGTGGCTCAGGTGGCCCATGAGAATGGCCTTGAAGTTTACAGTGAATCCCTGGAAGGTTGGCGTCCATCATTAGGCGACGATATGGGAATGCGGCGCTTTGCGGATTACCCCATGGCCGCCTTCTGGTCCTATCGGCGGGAAGAGGGGCCCAAACCACTCTATTTTGCCGATACCCGTGGCGCCGCATCGGTCGCGCACCTGTATGGCCGGAAGATGGCAGCGGCTGAGTCCATGACCTCCACCCGTCACCCTTGGGAGCACGTGCCTAAGGATCTGAAGCGCGTTGTGGATCTGGAAATGCTGCATGGGATCAACCGGATTGTTATTCATTCTTCGGTACATCAGCCAGTCGATGACAGGAAGCCCGGGCTATCCCTGCGGCATATCGGCCAGTTCTTCAACCGCCATACGGCGTGGGCCGATATGGCTCGTCCCTGGATCGATTACATTGCCAGGAGCAGTTACCTTCTGCAGCAAGGTCGTTTTGTCGCCGATGTGGGCTATTTCTATGGCGAAGAAGCCCCACTGGGGCCACAGACATGGGATGGCTATTTCACCGATGTGCCAACACGTTACGGCTACGATTTCGTGAACCCGGATGCGGTAATGACGCTTTTCAGTGTTAAGGATGGCAATCTGGTGACCGCAGGGGGCGCCAGCTACAAGGTGCTCTATCTTGGGGGGACATCCAGGCGTATGACATTGGGCATGTTGAAACGCCTTGAAGCGCTGGTGCTTGACGGTGCCACTATCGTGGGGCAGCCGCCAGGTAGCTCTCCCGCACGATCGGACGACGAGGATCAATTTCATACCCTTGTCAATCGCCTCTGGTCTGGCAAGCAGGTAACCAATGTGGGTAAAGGACGTGTTATTGCCAGTAATGATGTGGAGTCTGCGCTGGGTATGATTGACGTTGTGCCAGATGTTGAAGTGCTTTCTCAGCGCCAGGATACCGATATTCAGTTTGTTCACCGCCAGTTACCGGGCGGCGATATCTATTTTCTGAGTAATCGCAATAACCACGCTGAAACCGTAGACCTGCGCTTCCGGGTAAGTGGTAAAGCGCCTCAACTCTGGAATGCAGCCACCGGTGAGATGAGTCCTGTCTCCTACCGTATCGATGATGGGGTGACAACAGTTCCGCTTGGGTTTGCTGCTGAAGAATCCGGTTTCCTGGTGTTTCTGGATACGGCTGCAGAGGATTCATACCGTGCACCGGAAGTTCGTGCCGTCCCTGTGGCCGAGCTCGGCGGCTTCTGGAGTGTCTCCTTCCAGGAGGGACACGGCGTGCCGTCTGGCGTAGTAATGGAAGAGCTGACACCGTTGAACGAGAACAGCGATGTTGGAATCAAGTATTTCTCGGGCGTTTCGTCCTATCGCACTACGTTTGACGTAACAAGCGGAATGCAGCAACTGAGCTCGCTGTTACTGGATCTTGGCAAAGTTGGTGATTTGGCTGAGGTCCTGGTTAATGGTAAGTCTGCCGGAATTGCTTGGTTGCCACCCTATCGGGTTGATATCAGTGGCTTGACGACGGTGGGGGAAAATCAGCTGGAAATACGTGTCGCCAATCGTTGGGTAAATCGGCTCATTGGTGATATGCAGCCAGATGCTGAGAAGATTACCTTCACAGTCACGCCAACCTATCAGGCTGATGCGCCACTGCGGGAGTCCGGCCTGATGGGACCTGTAACACTCATGACAACATCCGTTAAATAAAGTGATACGCCTCCTGTTGTGTAGGGGGCGAACTTTCAAACCTTATATTGTGTCGACACATGCAAGGTTTTTTGTATTTGGTCACCTATTTCTGCCGACCTTCTGTTACGACAGGCAACAGCTGGTTGGTCAGGTGCCGTTCCTGAGTGACAGTGGATGCCGGAATGAAAAAGGTTCCGGCAATTCATGGTGTAGATCTTTGGAGCTCAGGCTTCGCGGGTGGCAACATCTGCGAAGACAAGAAAGATAATGCTGAGTCCCCCGAGCAGGGACGAGTAATAAAGGGCAAACCCGGAAATTTCAGATAGAAATGTGTTTACGATGAGGACGCCCATCGTGGAGGCGGCCAGAAGATGGATGGTGACGGTGACAGGCTTGTTAATGGCTATCACGCTCGACTTTCCCAGTTTTCGCAAGGGGTAGACGAGCACAATCCACAGCAGCACTGAAAAGCCGAGATGAACTCCGGAAACAACGCCCCAGAACAGCGGACCAATCTCGCGAATAGCCGATAGCCACACGGGCACCAGACAGGCAATCATCTGCACCAGGGATGACAGCAAAATGGTTAAAAACCGGTGCCTTTCAATAGGAGGCAAGGGGCGCTGAAATGCAGCGACAACGCTGGCGAAGCCGGCCAGGGCTGCGGCCAGTTGTGAGTGTGTTAACAATATCGATTCCATCAGCTGTTCATTCGGCCTTGTTTAAGAGTGATTCTGAGACTAATTTTGCTCTGTGGTTCATAAAGTGTCTTCTACTTTTATAGCATGTTTTTTGTGGTCGAAACCTTCTGGTCTGCAGGAGCAAGCATTGGTGCGTTTGTGCCCGACCGGCTTCGTTACCTTGGTTACCGATATTGGATCATCGATAGTTGATCCCGGACCTGGTTGTGGAGGACGCCCGTATCCGGTAAACAGACCCGCGGGAGTGAGGGAGGGATGACTATCGAGTGTTCATGGCCCCCTGATTCTTCGTTAACAATAATTATCCAAAGCGTACTGTAAACGTTTACATGCCTGTGTTTCAATAGTGATCCGGCCCTGGTGCCCGGAGGATCGGAGAGCGTTGCCCTGAAGAGGTAGTGGCCTCTACGGGAAAGTGAAAAACCTCATATAAAAAAACAGAGGAATCCACAATGAATCGAAGAGAGTTTCTGCAGTGTGCTGCCGTCCTGGTGGGTAGTGCAGGCATCCCCTCGGGGGCTCTGGCCCTGACCTCAGAACAGATGACCTATCTTGCGGCGGCGGACGACTATGTCAAGCAGCCCGCCAGCCTGTTCTCCAGCCGGCAGCGTGCCATTATTGCGGCTGCCGCAGAGATCATCATTCCACGAACCGATACCCCTGGTGCCAATGATGCCGGCGTTCCTCACTTTATCGAGCTGATGGTGCAGGACTGGTTCAATGATGACGAGCGGACCATTTTCATGGCGGGGCTTAAAGACCTGGAAACCCGGGTGCCCACAGAGCAGGGAGCAGACTTCCATAAACTTGATGCTGACCGCCAATTGGCCGTTCTCGAAGCTCTCGAAGCCGATGCCAGCGACAGCCCCTGGTATGCCCAGGGAATGCGCCGCGCCGCACCCGGTGAAGCCCCTTTTATCGGTCAGCTCAAGGAGCTCACCATCTGGGGTTTCTTTACGTCAGAGGTTGGGGCCAAACAAGTGTTGCGTTACAACCCTATGCCGATGAAATTTGATGGCCACTATCCGCGTCAGCCTGGGGATACCACCTGGGCGCCTTTTGCGTTTTACCGCTGAGTTGACGGACCTGAATACGGATAACCTGATTATGATTACAACCAAAAATTACGACTTCGATGCCATTGTGGTGGGTTCCGGTATTACCGGCGGCTGGGCGGCCAAAGAACTGACTGAAAAGGGCCTGCGTGTATTGGTACTGGAACGCGGGCGCGATCTTCAGCATGGTACAGGCTACCTTGGAGAACATGCACCGAGCTGGAAGCTGCCGTTCAACGGGAAGCCCCAGCGTGAGCTGGAGGCAGAAAACTACCCCGTACAGAGTCAGGTTTATGCCTTTCGTACGGCAAACATGCAGTTTTGGAATAATGACAAACTGAACCCCTACGCCACCGACGAGGGCACGCCTTTTCAGTGGTTCCGCGGTGGTGTGGTGGGTGGTCGATCCCTGATGTGGGGGCGCCAGACCTACCGCTGGAGTGATGAGGATTTCAAGGCGAATGCCAAAGATGGCCACGGTATCCCCTGGCCGGTGAACTATGAGGAGATTGCTCCCTGGTACAGCTATGTTGAAAAGTTCATAGGTGTAAACGGTCGCAAGGAGGGCTTGCCACAACTGCCAGATGGTGAATTCCAGAAGCCGATGCCGTGGTTCGCGCTGGAAGAAACCATCCAGAAGAGACTGAAGAAGAGCGCGCCGGAAATTACCCTTACCAACGCCCGCACCGCAATACTGACCGAAGACTTGCCAGGGCGCAGCGCCTGTCACTACTGCGGCCCTTGTGAAAACGGCTGTTCCACCGGCAGTTACTTCAGCTCGCAGAGCTCTACCTTGCCGGCCGCACGTGCCACCAAAAAGATGACCCTGCGCCCCAATTCGGTGGTCGAGCGACTGGAGTATGACAAAGCCAGCGGCAAGATCAGTGGCGTGCACGTCATCGACTCGGAAACCATGGAGCGTCATGTGTTCACTGCCAGGGTGGTATTCCTGTGTGCATCCACGGTTGGCACCGCGCAATTGCTGCTCAACTCTACCAGTGAAGAGTTTCCCAACGGGCTGGCTAACAGCAGCGGTGTGTTGGGGAAAAACCTGATGGATCACTTCCTCGGTATCGGCACGGTTGGCATGTTTACCGAACATCTCGACAGTTACTATTACGGTAACAGGCCCACCGGGCTGTATATTCCGCGTTTTCGCAATTTGCCCGGCAAAAAAGAGGAGCTCGGTTTTGTGCGTGGTTACGGCTACCAGACCATGATCAACAGCACCAACTGGACAACCGGCATGAACCAGAAGGGATTTGGTGCCGGCCTGAAGAACAATCTGAGTGGCATACCCGGTCAGTGGATTTTTTATGCCGGTGGTTTCGGCGAATGTTTGCCGAATCCCAAAAACCGAATTTACCTGAGCCAGAAGAAAGATCGCTTCGGTATTCCCCAGGTCGCCTTCGAGTTTAATTGGGGCGAGAATGAAAAGGCTATGGCGAGGGACATTCAGGCACAGGGCAAGCGCATCGTAGATGCTGCAGGCTCTGTTTTCACGATGTCTTTTGGTGATGTGGAGAATTTGTCAATCCCTGGCTCCGGCATCCATGAAATGGGTACAGCACGTATGGGGGATGACCCGACTCAATCTGTTTTGAACAAGTATAACCAGGCCCACGATGTGCCTAACCTGTTTGTCACAGATGGCTCCTTTATGGCGTCGTCCTCATGTGTGAACCCGTCGTTGACGTATATGGCGTTTACAGCCCGTGCCTGTGACTATGCGGTCAAACAGATGGCTGCCGGTGTTATTTGAGGAAAGGTTGTCGATGAATATCAGGAAAACACTGAAAATCACTGCGGTAGTGGTCGTTGTCGTGTTGCTTGCTTTTGGTGTCGGGATTTACTTCAAATTGAAGGCAAGCGGTATTATTCCCCGGGCTGACTATGAAACTGTGGCTCCGGCGATTCCGGAGATGCAACGCCCCGCCGTTCTGGTGTTAAACAAAACCAACGGCTTTATCCATAAGGACGGTATTCCCGCTGCAGATGCCATGCTGCGGCGTATCGCTGAGCAGCGGGGGTGGGATATTTTTATCAGCAACAACGCTGCCACTCACAATGCCGGGGAACTGAAAAAGTTTGATCTCGTTGTCTGGAACAACGTCTCCGGCGATGTGCTGACGGCGGAGCAGCGCACCGCTCTGCAGCAGTGGTTACAACAGGGTGGCGGTTGGGTCGGCTTACACGCCAGCGGGGGGGATTTCAAATATCAGTGGCAGTGGTATGTGGACACACTCATTGGTGCGCAGTTTGTCGGTCATACCATGGAACCGCAATTTCAGGATGCCGATGTGTTAGTTGACGACCCGGCTGAGGGGCTGACAGCGCATCTGAGCAAGCCATGGCGTGTTCCGGCCGAGGAGTGGTACGCCTTCGATCGCAACCCCCGCGAGCGTGGTTATGACATTCTGCTGGCTCTCGATGAATCTTCTTACATCACTCAGGGGGAGACCTGGATGGGGCAGGATCGTATGGAGGGCGAGCACCCCATTGCCTGGCGCCATCAGCTGGGCGAGGGCAGGGTATTCTACTCTGCCATTGGCCATCAGGCTGCCACTTATGGCATCCCTGAATATCAGGAATTGATCACTAGGGCCATGGAGTGGGCTATGGAGTCCGCTGCACGCGCGCACTGATCCCAAGGTTGGCTGATGAGGGGGCTGCCGGATCACCCTGATCCGCATCAGCTTGTCCGTCACTTCTGGTTTGGCCACTGCAGGATCGGGGTTCGCCGTAAAGCCGAAGTTAGTCCAGGTGGCTGTGTCAGCAGAGTAAATCGTGGGCCGCCACCGGGGTTTCGCTGGGTTCAGATCCGGGTAGAATAGGGCCACTTTTGCAAGACGGACAGATCATGGTCACCATCAAAGACGTTGCCAGGCTCGCCGGTGTCTCCATCGCTACGGTGTCGCGCACACTCTCAAAGCCCGACAGTGTGGCGGAGACGACCCGCGCTCGGGTGATGAAGGCGGTGACCAAAAGTGGTTATGTCACCAACGCGTTAGCCAGTAATTTCCGCCGCCGTCAAACCAACAACGTCGTCGTTCTGGTGCCGGATATCAGCAACCCGTTTTATGCCGCGGTGATTCAGGGGATTGAGATCCGGGCGATGGATGCGGGATACCGCATTCTGCTCGGTGATACGCTGCACAATCGGGAGCGGGAGAAGGCGTACGCCCAATTGGTGCGTCAACGCCAGGCCGACGGTTTGATCTGCCTGGGACGGGAGATTCCAGCGGACCATGAATCGCGGGAGAAGAGTCCGGACGAGGTACTGCCAGTGGTGATGGCTTGTGAATACTCTGGTCCCCTAAAGGTGCCGTCCGTGGTTATTGACAATGTTCAGGCCGCTCGGGAGATAGTGCAGCACTTGCTGGAACTGGGGCACACGAGTATCGGCTTTATCAACGGCCCGGCGGAATCTCCGCTCTGCGAGGATCGTTTGCTTGGCTACAAGGGGACTCTGAAGGCAGCAAAGATTGGCTTGAAGGGCTCGCTGGTCGACGGCGGCGATTTCACCCTGGCATCAGGCTATGCTGCCGCCCAGCGCCTGCTTAAGCAACGCGACAAGCCCACAGCACTGTTCTGTGCCTGTGATGAGATGGCAATTGGCGCCATGCACGCCGCGCGGGACATGGGGCTGGAGATCCCCGGTGATCTTGCCATCGCCGGCTTTGACGATATCGACGCGGCAGCGTACGCCTATCCACCCCTGACCACCGTGCGGCAGCCGCGCAGCGAAATAGGCCAGACCGCCATGGCACTGATGCTGGAAGCCCTTGGCGATCGTCCTTCGACGCCACGGCAGGTCATCCTGCCCCATGAGCTGGTTTTGCGAGCCTCTACCGTCGCTGCCGACTAGTGGGCAGGTCGGCTTGGCATCAAGCCAGGCTCCTGCCCCCGTTACCCCGTTTTTCACTTATCCCCGTTTGCCATTGGTGTGCCTGGTTCGCCAATCACCTGAGGCTGGTGGCCGCCACGCCTGCGGTCCAGTAACCAGATCAGGCCGAACACCGGTAGCAGCAATACAGGCACAAAGGCCACTGACTGGAAGGATTCAACCGAGGCGTAGCGAATGACCTCTGTCATGGCTTCGGGGGTGAGGGTGGCCAGGGCCGCTGTGCCGCCGGCCGCTTCGGCTTTGGCGCTGTCAAAAATGGCCCCCATCTGCGGCAGCACAAACTGTATCGACATACCGCCGGCAAAACCCATCAATCCCATAGCCAACGCGCCGCCCCGGGGGAAGCGCTCGGAGGTGATGGCCAGCATGGTGGGCCACAGGTAGCACACACCTATACCCCAGATGGTAGCGGCACCAAAGGCCAGCAGCGGCGTATTGGCGAGGCTGAGGGCATAGAGCCCTGTTGCGGCGGCGATACAGGAGGCAAACATCAGGCCGACGGAGGAGATACGCTCAACAATGGCACCGGCGAAGTGGCGCATGACAAACATCAGTGCACTGACGTAGACCAGCAGCAGAATCCCTTGCATGCCCACGATGTTGGAGAGTGTGATATTGACCCATTGGCCGGGTGCCAGTTCGGTGGCAGCCGTCAGCCACATACAGGCCCAGAACACCCAGAACAGCGGGCGCCGGATCAACTCGCTGAGCATCCCCGTGTAGCTGATGCCGGCGGCCACCCGTTCGGTGACCGGAAATTGAGCCCCTACTACAAGCCAGGCCATCAGTAGTGACGGCAGCAGCAGTACCAACAGATTGAGCTGCCAGGGCAGTTGTACGGCGCTGATCCCTACGCCCAGCAAGCCGCCGATGACGATACCCGCTGGCCACCAGGCGTGCAGTATATTAAGGCGATGGGTTTTCTCCTCCGGGTAGAGTGCTGCCACCATCGGGTTGGAGGCCGCTTCCACCGCACCCCAGCCAAGGCCGGTCAACAGCAGGCTGAACAGCACCAGTGTCTCCACCAGTTGATCGGGCGGCATGATTGAGGCCACCAGCAAACCGGCAGAGCCGAGCACATAACCCAGGGCAGAGAGCAGCAGCATGCGCTTCATGCCAATCAGATCCACCAGCGCACTGCCAAATAACAGGGTCAAGGCAAAGCCGGTAAAGGTGGCGCCCAGTGCTTCGCCTACTTTGGTGGCGGAGGTGGCAAGATCAATCTTGTCGTAGATGTCCGACTGTAGATCGGGAGCGATGTTGGCTCGTACTGCGAAACCAAGGCCAATCATAAAAATGGACAGATTGCCGATAAGGTAGAGGCGTTTGCGATCAATACCGGAATTGTGGGTAGGTTCCATCTGGTGAATATCTCTTTTTATAGTGGTTATTGTTCACGCGGGGGCAAAGGTTCAGCGTAACAGTTGTTGCAGAAAGTAATAGCCGTCCTGGGCCAGGGCATCCTGACTGGGAGCGAGCGGACGCCAGATGGCGGCGGCATCGGCAATGGTCACACAGTCGGGTGTGAAGGATTCGATTACGCAGTCGCCCTGGTAACCAATGGCCTTCAGGCCGCGCAACACTTCGTCCCATTTGACCTGCCCCTTGCCCGGGGTGCCACGATGGCTTTCACTGGCATCCACATACACCAGATCGTCACCGGCCAGCACTATCGCATCGAAGATGCTCTCTTCCTCGATATTCATGTGAAAGGTATCGAGGTGGATTTTTACAGAGGGCAGGTCGATATTGCCAATCAACTGCTTCACCTGTGCGGCAGTGTTGATCAGATCGGTTTCAAAACGGTTCAGGGGCTCAACCGCCAGTGTGACGCCGTAATCGGCTGCCATGTTTCCCGCAGCCGTCAGTCCCTCTACGGCCAGTTGCCATTCCCGCTGCTTTTGCTCATCGGAGACTTTGCGACGTTTGCCGACAGCGGAATAGGCCGGCCCAACCATCAACCTGACGCCCAGTTGCTCGCAGATCGCCATGGTCTGCTGCATATAATTGAGGCTGTTCTGGCGCACCCGTGGATCTTCGTGGGTCAGGTCACGATCCGGACCATAGGCGGCGGAGACATGCAGGCGCATGGGGTGCTCTGCCAGTGCTGCTTTTACCGCTGCAATATCAATGGTGGCCGGATCCTCAATGGGCAGTGTAAACACATCAAAGCCCATGGCTTTGGCTTTGCCAATGAGTGCCACGGAGTCTCTGGTAAACGGGGATTCCCATACCCAGGCGTTAACACCGATGCCGATGGGTGAGGGAGGGCGCGTGTCGTTCATAAACGTCTCCGATTGAGCAATCTGTTGTTGGCAGTGCTTACTGTTTGTCACATTGATTGTGGTTGAGTCCGGCTGCCCACTCGATGGCCTGGCGCAACAGGGCGCGGTGATGCTGATCCTGGTAGACCTCGGGCACATGGCCAATCGCCGAATAGAAGGATCGCCCTTTGCCAATACAGCGAGCCCAGGCGATGGGATGATCGCCCATGGCAAGTTTCTGGCCGCCGCGTCCCACCGGTTGATAGCTGCTTTCATCCAGTGTCGCAATCACCATGGCCCCATTGTCCCGGGGGCTGCTGGCAAAGGAGTACCACTCCTCGGTGAGCTCCCACTGCGCCGGCAGCCCACGTTCAATGCCGGTACCACTGGGCTCTACTGCAATACGCGCCCGCTGAAACTGTGGATCCTGGGTGTGGCCGATAAAGCGGGCACCGATCAGCTCGTCCACATACCAGTCCCAGAAATAGGTGGGGTCGCCGCCGCTGCCGTGGATACCAAGGAAGCCTCCCCCCTGTTCGATGTAGTTGCGAAAAGCTTTCCTTTGCTCGAGCGTGAGTACGTCGCCACTGATATTGTTCCAGATGACGGCGTCGAACTGTTTCAGTGTTGCCGGATTAAAGGCGGCGCCGTTGTCCGTGGTGGTCAGGCTCCAGCCGTTGGCTTTCGCCAGGGATTTCAGCAGGGCGGTGGCGGCGTCGAAGGAGGGGACATCCTTAAAACCGTTGATTTTTTCCATCACCAGCAGGCGGGGTTTGCCTTTGGCGATATGCAGCTCGGGCGCCTCGCTGTCATAACGCGCACAACGAGCGCTGCGATCCGTGTCGGTGACAGTGAGCGATGCCAGTTCGGCTCCAATCTGGTTGAGTGCTTCGTCGGGCAAATGTGCCATGGCGGCAATCCAGCGGACATTGAGAATCGCGCTGAACGAGGGGGGCGTGGTGCTGGCGAAGGTGGTGGGCATCTTGTCCAGGGCGCCATCCATCCGGGCATTGACGATGGCCCGGGCCTCCGGTTTCAGCATGATGTCAATTAACGGTGTATCCAGTGAATAGGGCTGATCCCGCAGGGGGCAATCGATTTGTTCTGCAGCCGTTGCGCTTGTAGTGATGGCTGCATATAGAAACAGGGCCGTGAGTAAACCGGAGCTCAGGTGCAGGGCTCGCAAAATGGCAGGACACAGGGCAGTTGCTTTTGGTGTATATGACATGGTCTTAATCCAGTCCAAGAATACGGCGGTTGGTGGCTTCGTCGGCACCACTGCTGGCGAAATCATCAAAGGCCTTGTCCGTGGTGCGAATCAGGTGGTGGTTGATAAAGTCGACGCCTTCACGGGCGCCGTCCTCCGGATGTTTGAGGCAACACTCCCACTCCAGTACTGCCCAGCCGTCGAAGCCGTATTGGGTGAGTTTGCTGAAGATGCCGCCGAAATCGATCTGCCCGTCGCCGAGGGAGCGGAAACGGCCGGGGCGCTCTTTCCAGCCCTGATAACCGCCATACACGCCACTGCGGCCATTGGGGGTAAACTCCGCATCCTTCACATGAAACATACGAATGCGTTCGTGGTAGATATCAATGAACTGTAAATAGTCCAGCTGCTGCAGTACAAAGTGACTGGGGTCGTAGAGCATGTTACAGCGCGGATGGTTGCCGGTGGCTTCCAGGAAACGCTCAAAGGTGACGCCGTCGTGCAGGTCTTCGCCGGGGTGAATTTCGTAGCAGAGGTCTACGCCAGCTTCATCAAAGGCGTCCAGAATGGGTAGCCAGCGCTTCGCCAGCTCTTTAAAGCCTGTTTCGACCAGGCCGGTTGGACGTTGGGGCCAGGGGTAGACGGTATGCCAGAGGAGGGCGCCGGAGAAGGTGGCATGAGCGTTAAGGCCCAGGTTGTGGCTGGCTTTAGCCGCAAGCAGGAGCTGCTCGACTGCCCACTGCTGGCGAGCGCGGGCGTTGCCGCGCAGGGCTTCCGGTGCAAAGCCATCAAACAGTTCGTTGTAGGCCGGATGCACGGCGACCAGCTGTCCCTGCAGGTGGGTAGACAGCTCGGTGATGGCTACGCCGTTGCCGGCACAGATGCTGGTCAATTCATCACAGTAATCCTTACTGGTGGCGGCCAGCTGCAGGTCGATCAGCCTCGTCTCCCAGGTAGGGATTTGTACCCCCTGGTAGCCGAGTTCACCGGCCCAGCGGGTGATGTTGTTCAGGTTGTCAAAAGGTGCCTCGTCGCCGGCAAACTGTGCCAGGAAAATCGCGGGGCCTTTAATGCCAGACATAGTACTTACTCCGGACGGTCAATCGGTTATCGATCAGTACTGTGGCAGGGTATGCCACTTCAACGTGCTGTTGCTGGCGGCAACAGCGTGCTCAATAAACGCCATACCCCGTACCGCTTCGGCAATTCCGGGACAGTCGGTTGCGCGCTCATCGGGTTCGGTGCCATTCTCGCAGGCGCGGATCTGTCCGGCGAAGGCCATGTAGAGATTGGCAAAGGCTTCCAGGTAGCCCTCCGGATGGCCGTTGGGTGTGCGGGTGTTGGCGGCAGCAAGCGTGCTGAGGTAGGGCATACCGGTGCGGAGCATCTGTGTGGGTTGGTCACTCCATTTGAGCCACAGGGTGTTGGGCTCCTGTTGCGACCACTCCAGTCCACCTTTGTCGCCATAGAGCCGAATGCGCAGATTGTTCTCTTCTCCGACGCTGACCTGGCTGGCGATCAACACGCCTTTGGCGCCGTTGTTAAAGCGCAGCAATATGGAGCCGTCGTCGTCCAGCTCACGACCGCTAATCACCGGAGTCAGATCGGCACACATTTCGCTGATCTGCAGTCCGCTGATGTACTCGGCAAGATTGGCAGCGTGTACGCCGATATCGCCAATGGTGCAGCTGATACCGGACTGAGCCGGATCCAGACGCCAACTGGCCTGCTTGTTACCACTGTCTTCTTCGCGTGTGGCCAGCCAGCCCTGCGGGTATTCCACCACCACCTTATGAATACGGCCCAGGGCGCCGGCGGCTACCCGCTGGCGGGCCTCTTTCACCATGGGGTAACCGGTGTAGGCGTGGGAAAGGCCGTACAGCAGGCCGGTCTCTTCTACCAGATCCCGCAGTCTGAGCACCTCATCCAGGTTATAGGTGGCCGGTTTGTCGGACATCACGTGGAAGCCCGCTCCCAAGGCTGCTGCGGCTATGGGGAAGTGGGTATGGTTGGGGGTGACGATGGCCACAAACTGCATGCGCTGCTCCGCGGGCAGGGCAGCTTCCTGCAGCATCATCTGCTGGTAGTTGGCGTATACACGGGATGATGGAAGATGCAGAGCTGCTCCGGAATGTGCTGACTTGCCTGGGTCGCTGCTGAAGGCGCCACACACCAGTTCGATTTCGCCATCAAGGGCGGAGGCCCAGCGGTGCACGGCGCCGATAAACGCGCCTTCGCCCCCGCCGACCATGCCCATGCGGATTTTTGCCATTGTGTTTACCTCAATTCTTCTGGCGCGCTTTGGATAGGTTACTGCTGCACCAGTAAATCGATTGCGCACTTCCCGGAAGGGTTCGGCTGGGCAATCAATATGAGTTCCTGTTTATAGTTCTGGCCGCCGGGGGGCGGGTGGTGTATCAGCCACTCTTTCTGACAGTAGAACGGCATTCTAGATAGTGGACAGCCTTATGTAAACGTTTACAGGTTAAGAATGGTTGGGTTGATGAGCTGCCGCTGACCAGCTGGAAAGTCATGGCCCGGAGTGGTGTTCGGGATGGTACGTAGGGCGAGGCAGTATTTGGTAGGTGAGTACCGAAGGTGGCCCCTGTATGGATAACGCTGAGAAATCCAAAAAGTCTTAATTCTCAGACCGTTAAAATCCAGAAAAATATATAAAAAACAGTATGTTACAGTTTATAATCCTTCCTGTTTCGGTGGGCTACATCCGCCCACTCCGATCATAAACAGACATCATAAGGCGGGTTAAAGTCGCTTTAAGGTGTCAGTTTAAATTCGTACAAAATTCTCCGATATTGGCCTGAAACGAGCGCTCAGCGGCCAGCCTTGGCTGGCCTGTCCGGTTTGTTTTCAAAAACAGTGAAAAGAGAGTGGGCAGGATTCAGTCGCAGGCGAGACAGCTTAAGCTAATGTCTGTTCCAGGTATTACCGCAATCGAATCCCAGGTAACTAACCACTGAATCCACATTTGGTTACTTCTATTTGCTGGTGCATGCAGAGAGAGTTTTTCCTTCAACAATAAGGACTCTTTTGATTCATCATGAAAATTCTTTCACAGGGCGCAGGGCAACTCTCCCCGGAGTATTTCTGGAGCCTCTTTTACCTACTCAATTCAAGTTCAATCGATGCGCTGAGACCAGCGCCGCGCGATTTCTCAGGCATTGGTGCCTCAGGGTTGTGCTCTAGCCTGCGCTTTGCAGTATCGCCGTGACTCGCCTTCTTTCACATGACCGCGAAATCCACTTTTGTGGATGAAGTCATAATCACTCGTCCGCAAGGCCCACAGACACAGGTGGATAACCAAGGGATGGGGCGATTTGTGGTCATGGTGGTCGGGTTAGTCTGGCTGGTGGACCAAGGTTTGCTCTAGCCACTTTTCCCCAAAATGACCACGAGCACCTGTATTTGGGTGGGGATCTGGTGCTTCTGTTATTGACGCCAGATGGCGCGAAAGAAGCCATTCTTGAAAAAGTTGACAGGATTGGCTGAGCCAACTTACGCTACACACTGTCGCATATCTATTATGGATGATTTTTGTGCCACAGCAGGGCTGTTACCAGTAGCTGCAGGAGCGGATGGCGGGTAAGTAGTAGCGCCCCCCGTATTGTGCAGGCCAGTGAGCTGAGTATTTCACCGGGACAGTGACAGATAACGTTACGTATAAAAATTCAGGTCTGGGAGAATAATAATGAATAAATCCATCAGTATACCAACGCCCCGATTTGCAAAAGGCGGAACGCCAAAGCGATTACTTGCAACTGCAATTTCACTTTCCATCGCATCCACAGTTTTGGCCCAGGAACAAGAAGCCCGTGTTCTGGAAGAGATTGTTGTGACGGCTGAGCACAAAGAAGCCTCGCTCCAGGATACGCAAATTTCCATCACTGCACTTTCCTCAGCAGACATTAAGGAAATGGGTATTAACAGCACCAAGGATCTGGGTGATTTTGCGCCAAATGTCACCATGACCACCTACCAGGGCGGTAAGGCCGGCGTCGGTGTCAATATTCGTGGTATTGGCCAGAATGAAACCATTATCTCCTTCGATCCGGGGGTAGGGGTGTATGTTGATGATGTGCTGATCTCGAAGAATGTCGGGGCGTTGACTGACTTGCTGGAACTGGAGCGGGTTGAAATCCTGAGGGGACCGCAGGGTACTCTCTACGGTCGCAACACCATGGGGGGGGCGCTGAACTATGTCACCAAGAAGCCGGTTGATGAGCTGGAAGGCAGTGTAGCCGTCACCTTTGGGAAATTCGGGCAAAAAGACGCCAAGGGTACGATCAATGTGCCCTTGGTTGGTGCCGACAGCGGGATTGGTGCTGTGAACATGAGGGCTACAGTAGCCCGTATGACCCGGGATGGGCTGATTGACAATATTAACCCCAGTGCGCCGGACTCGGAGCTGGAGACCACGGATCGAAACGCGGCACTGGTGCACCTCAGTTGGCTGCCTACTGACTCGGTGAGTGTACTCTACTCCTACGACCGGACGCGCATTGATGAAACGCCTGGTGTGCCATTTACCACCGTGACCAACCCGGCAAGAGCTGCTGGCGTCGCCTTGGCTCCCTATTCCATCGGAGTGGGGGCAGATCGCCCCGACGAGATCTCTGTAGACCGGGCTGGTTTGGGTAAAACCAACGTGGATGGACATTCACTGCATATTGATTATGAAATATCGCCTTCACTGACGGTTAAATCGATCACCGCGCAGCGGAAGATGGACAACTACGAAACCGGCGATTCCGATGGTTCACCGTTGCCCATTATTGCCACCAACACGTCCAATGAACTGGATCAGTTCACCCAGGAGTTTCGCTTTATCGGAACCGCAATGGATGAGCGGCTCGATTATTCGACGGGCATTTTCTACATCGAAGAAAAGGGCGATATTGTTAACGGTGTTGAAGTGTTTGGAACCAACGCCTACACCACCGGCAAAATGGATAACACCAGCTGGGCTCTGTACGGCCAGGCCACCTACGCATTGACCAGTCAGTGGCGGCTGACCTTGGGCGTCCGCTATACCGAAGAGGAAAAGAAGCTCGAAAAGGCCGAATACAATCTCGGCTGGGTGCCGGGTAATAATGTGAGCTATGACCCTGCCTCCGAGGATTACAGCCAGGTTTCGCCGATGGCCTCGATCAGTTACGACTGGAGTGATGGGGTGATGACCTACTTCAAGGTCAGCTCCGGCTATCAGTCCGGTGGTCTCAATGTTCGTGATGCCGATCCAGTCACCTTTGCTGAAGGCTATGATAAAGAGACGCTGATTGCCTACGAACTGGGTATGAAAGCCGATCTCACCGACCGCATGCGTCTTAATACAGCGCTTTGGTACAGTGATTACTCCGACAAAAACATTAATAACTTTAATGCGCAAACGCTCGGCAATATTGTGACTAACGCGGAAAGCGTGGAAATTTATGGTCTTGAAGTGGAATTTCTGGCCCAGCTTACCGATAACCTGCGATTTGGTCTGAATTACGGCTACCTGCATCCGGAGTTCAAAAAATACGACTACGTGGACCCTGGCACCGGTAATACCACCGACCTTTCTGGTACCACCAACTTCGTGAACTCACCGGAAAATACCGCCAGTGTCTACCTGAACTACGAGTATTCGTTGGGGTTTGCGCTGTTGAATGCCCGACTCGACTGGTCCTATAAAGACGATTACAACTTCCTGGCGCCACAACCTGAGCTCAACTCCCAGGAAGCCTATGATTTATGGAATCTTCGCGTGAGTCTTGATGATATCCAGTTGGCTGGGGATTCAAGAATGCGGGTTTCGTTGTGGGGCAAGAATCTGACGGATGAGTCCTACTACACCACGGGTGTAAACATCTACCAGACCTTTGGCTTCGACATCAACTCCTACGCAGAGCCGAGAACCTACGGCATCGATTTGGAGGTGACCTTCTAAGCGCTTGAGGGCGTATCCCATGTCCACTGCTTTGGGGCGAACCGGTTTCAGCGGTCCGCCCCGCTTTTTCCTCTTGGAAAGTCACATCAAGAGATTATGTGATTTCATTGGGAATGCTGTGGGACCTACGTTTTTGGGTGAGGAATCACCCCAGGCTCTAGCGTGACTCCAGAGCCGAATAAATCATGCGATCGAGATATCGTGCAAGCGTCTCAATGCTGACTGATCCCTTGGGCTGAACAAGCCACCACGCCAGTGTTTCGACTATGACACTCACACCGCCAATGACCACCAGTTCTGCGGGGATTTCGTTATCGCTGGGTATACGGTCTTCTCCAGGAGCCTTGCATAGGCGGATCATCTCTGATTTCAGAGTTTCGGCCGCGCCCCCGGTCAGCAATATGGTCCACAAGCTGCGGTGTTCATCGACATAGCTGCACAAGGCAACGTGCACAGAGTGGCGATCGGATCCATAAACGACGGGCAGCATCAGCTCCACCACATGGTTGATCTGGTCTGCGGCTATGTCGTTCAGCAATGCCTCTTTGCTCTCATGATGACGAAAGAAAGTTGCATAGTGTATGCCCGCCTCGGCGGCGATTTCCCGGATTGTCACGTCTTGCAGTGGCTTGCGCTCTATCAGCGCAAGCAGTGCATCCCGCAGGGCCTGCCGGGTGCGAACGATACGGGCATCCTTAATGCTTGACATAATTTCCTCTGTCTATTTATGCTACACAGTGTCGCATATCTTTATGGGGCTCCATTGAGTTATGCATCAGGCAGGAGTCTGAACGAGCGCCTGTAGATTTGAAACAGGATTATCGCCAATAAGGCTCAAAAACGACGATATTGAACAGCAGGGAGCCTTATATGGTGGCAATAGTTGTAACTGACAGGAATGGAAACGTACAGACACTCGACTCTGCCCCCGGGTACACGTTGATGGAGGTCATACGCGATACCGGTGACCTGATGGCGTTGTGTGGCGGTATGTGCTCCTGCGCCACATGTCACATCTACGTCGATGCCGATTTCGCAGATCGCTTGCCGCCGATGAGTGAGGACGAGGATGGCTTGCTCGAAGGTACGGAGTACCGCCGGGAATCTTCCCGCTTGTCCTGCCAAATCCCGGTGACCGTGGAGATGGATGGGCTGCGAGTGACTGTTGCGCCCGAGGACTGACCTGGTATCCGTCAGCCAAATCCGAAACCCTGCGAATGCGCGATAGCGCGCGCACATCTGATCAGGAATCTAAGTATGACAACCCAGAAGATCGAAACCCGCGACTATTTTACGGACCAGTCTGTGCTGCTGGATCCCAATCAATATTTCCGCAGTGTTTTTAAGCAAGGTCCTGTTTACCGGATACCGGGCCGGGATTACCTGATGGTGACGGGTTTTGATGAGTGTGTGGAGGTGGTAAGAAACACCGACGATTTCTCATCGATTTTTTCGTTTTCTCCCTATGGCGCCGGTGCGCCGCTGCCCTTCGAGCCGATAGGCGATGACATTTCAGAACAGCTTGAGGCTTTCCGCCAGCCCACCGACTTGCTGGTTACGCAGGACGGGCCGTTGCATGCGGCCAACCGGTCAATCCTTAACAAGCTGTTTACTCCTACGAGGCTGCGGGACAACGAAGTCTTCATGACGGACTATGCAGGACGTCTGGCTGCCGATGTCGTGACCCGGGGAGGGTGTGAGTTTATCCAGGATGTTGCCCTGCCGTTTGGTACCAATGTCATCTCCGACTTGCTCGGCGTTCCCATGGAGGACCGCCAGCTGTTTATGGATGTGATCTCGGCGTCACCGCCGCCGGGAGCGGTCAGAAGCGATGATGTACGAACACAAATTCCGCATTTTGAATTTATGTCGGAGTTTTTCACCAGCTACATCAAGGACCGTCGCGCTAACCCCAGGCCCGACGTGCTGCATGAACTGGCGACCGCCAGCTATCCAGATGGATCGATTCCGGACCTGATGGAGATTGTCAAGCTCGCCATGTTTTTGTTTGTGGGCGGGCGGGGCAGCAGTGCAAAGTTTCTCGCCACCTGCCTGATGTTTGTCGCCGATGATCCCGGAATGCAACAAAAATTGCGTGACAATCGGGAGCTGATTCCCACGTTTATCGAGGAGGTTCTGCGCCTGCAGGGAACCACCAAAGCAACGTTTCGGCTCGCGCGCAGAAAGACAAAAATTGGCGATGTAGACGTTCCGACCGGTACCAAAGTGGTGGTTCTTTTCGGGGCGGCCAACCGTGATCCCCGACGCTGGGACAGCCCGGATGAGTTTCAACTGGGTCGCCCGAAGATAAGGGAGCATCTGGCCTTTGGGCGCGGCGCCCATACTTGCGCGGGAGCACCGCTGGCGCGCACCGAAGCCCGGGTTGTAATCAATCAGTTTCTGGATCACTGCTCGGATATCAGCCTCAACGAAGCCGTACACGGCAAGCCCGGCAATCGCGATCTCCAGTTTGAACCCAGCTACATTGTCAGAGGGCTGTCCAGCCTCCACCTGGTGCTGACACCCTAGCGAACGAGCCGTTTAAATCTTTAGCTGACGAGACCACGATGAAGCGACTTGAAGGAAAAGTAATTTTGGTTGCCGGTGCGGGGAGTATCGGTAAAGGGCTGGCAATGCACTATGCCACAGAAGGTGCGCGCGTAGTGCTGGGTGATATCGACCTGCCGTCAGCGGAGCAGATCGTCAGCGACATTGTGACAGCGGGCGGCGACGCCACGGCGATTCGTCTCGATGGCGCCGATGAACTGTCTGCCAATGAGGCCGTTGCAAGTTGTATAAAAATCTACGGTGGACTGGATGGTCTGCATGCCAATTTTGCCTGTCTTGCCGATAGTAATCGTGAGCAGGGTGTTCTGGAATTGCCTCTCGATATTTATGACGAGACCCAGCGAGTGAATGCACGGGGCTACTATCTGTGTACTCGTGCGGCGCTGCCGGCCCTGATTGAAAGTGGTGGCGCCATTGTCTATACCAGCTCCATTGGCGCCTACACTTCAGGCGCCTCGCAAGTAGCTTATGCCATGAGTAAGGCAGCAGGGCACGCACTGATGCGCCATGTGGCGACCCGCTATGGTCCTATGGGTGTGCGGGCGAATACCATTGCACCGGGCCTGATCCTCGATGCCAGACGGGAGGCAGAGTTGCCTCCGGATCTGCTCGAATGGTGTCTGGCAAGAACCAGTCTCCGATCGAGAGCGGGGAGGCCCGCCGATATCGCCAGCCTCGGAACACTATTGTTGTCGGACGAAGGAAGCTATATCACCGGGCAGGTTATTTGCGTCGATGGTGGTACAACAATGCGCAGTTAATTTTTCGTTCCTGGTTGACCCTTTCCGGGATGCAATGTCAAAACTTCTATTTATAAAAGCAAAAAAGGAGAAAGTAACAATGACTACACAAACCAACCGTGGCGAGCGCCTCATCAAAATTGTCCGCAACTGGGCGGATGACTACGAACAGATCTGCAAGCAGACGCAGGATCGTGAATGTACGGCGGCAGATTTCGATCCGATTACAGCGGTTATTGCAACCGATGTGTTCACCCGTATCGGTGTTTTCAAGGATGAAGCGGACTGGCCGCTGTGTCTGGAGAAATATCTGCAGTTTGCAGGCACGTCCCTGTGGACGGGGAAGTTGCGCTTCATTCATGCCACCGACAATATTGTTTTTCAGGAGCTTGAGGAAACCATTACCCGGCCGCACGGAGAAAATGTGGTCTATACCATGTCCGTGTTTGAGTTTAACGATGATGACAAGGTGACCGCTCTCAGGGTGTATATGCAACAGGCCCAGGAAGAGAAAAATGTCCTGATTCTGGGTACTGAAAAAAAATAATAGTACTCCACTGCGCAATTGACCCGTGAAGTCAGTGTTGGTTTTCTGCTGTCTCTCAGAAGTTTATTCATGAAGTGACACATAACATAACCAGACAAGCGGTACTGTTTTGCCAAATGGGACAGGATCTATCATGGCTAAAATTCTGGAAGGAAAGACTGCGCTGGTTACCGGGGCATCGCGCGGCCTGGGTCGTGCGATAGCCGAAGAACTGGCACGGCAGGGCGCCTTGGTCGCCATCAACTACGCGACGAACGATGCCGCAGCGCATGAAACCCTCGCCTCTATAGAGGCGGAGGGTGGGCAGGGATTTCTGCTCAAAGGCGCACAGGGTAGCCTCGCAGCCGCGGAGCAATTGGCAGCCGAGCTCGATGCACAGTTAAGCGACCGCACCGGTAGCACCGGCCTGGACATACTGATCAACAACGCAGGGGGTGGGCCGGTCGCCGATATCGATCATACTACGACGGAAATTTTTGAGCAGGTCGTCTCGGACAATATGCGGGCACCGTTTTACGTTACAAAAGTGCTGAAGCCGAGGCTGCGCAGAGGCGGCAGCGTTCTGTTTATGAGTTCACTGGGCGCCAGACATTCACGCCCTCAGTTTGTCGTCTATGCCATGAGCAAGTCCGCCGTTGAGACCTTTACCTTTGTGATGGCCAAGGAACTGGGACCGCGCGGCATCACGGTGAACTGCATTATGCCGGGGCTCATCGCGTCGGATGCCAACGCCGACCTGCGCGCAGATCCTGTGGCTCGAAAACATTTTGAGGAAAATGTGTTGTTGGGGCGGCTGGGGGAGCCTTCCGACCTGTCCGGTGTCGCCCTGGCGCTGGTCTCACCACAGATGGGGTACGTAACAGGACAGGTCATCGAAGTCAGTGGTGGCCTGTTTTTCTAGGTTTCGGCGCATTTGCGAATAGTGTGATGAGATGGTACGCAAACGGTGCGGTCCCCCGAGGTTGGCGTGCGGTTGATGCAGATGCCTGAGGAATTCCGCCGGCAAGTGCGGTAGCGTGAAAGATCGGCTCAGAGCTGTGATCGTGACTTTGATTCGATAGTCTAATTTGGAGGGAACTATGAACAACTCCCATTCTGGCGTGGAAGCGATATCGGCCCCGGTGATCGTTCCTGCCGAGGCCTACATCTCCGCGGAGTACGTCCGGGCGGAGGGTGAGAAACTGTGGCCCAAAGTCTGGCAAATCGCCTGCCGTGCAGAAGAGCTTGAGAATGTAGGTGACTACGTTACCTACGACATTCTTGATGAATCCATTATCGTTGTGCGCTCGGCGGTGGACAAAATTTCAGCCTACTACAATGTTTGCCAGCATCGGGGACGCCGGCTCACTGAGGGCTGTGGACACTCCAAACGCTTCTATTGTCGCTTTCACGGCTGGTCCTGGAATCTCGATGGCTCCAATCACTCTGTGCTTGATGAGGAGGATTGGGGCGGTACTCTGGATGCCGAGGACATCCGGCTGCCGGCAGTCAAGGCGGAAACCTGGGGTGGCTGGGTCTGGATCAACATGGATCCGGACAGTGAATCACTGGCCGAATTCCTGGGTGAGGCTAAAGATTTACTGGATCCCTTTGATCTGGACAAAATGCGTTTCAAGTGGCGTCAGTGGCTCTATTTCCCCTGCAACTGGAAAACCGCGCTGGAGGCATTCAGCGAAAGCTACCATGTGCACGCATCCCATCCACAGCTGAATCGCTGGGTAAGTTACAAAAACTGGAGTCGTGCAGTTGGGCTGCATGGCCACCACGGTGTCCTCAGGCCCCGCGACAGCGGTGATCCGGAACAGGGCGGCTCCGGCTTTCTCGGTGTTAATGTTCGTGGTGATGCGGATGCACGCGTCGCTGCCATCGAGCAGATTGAGGAAATGGTGCGTACTCTGGATGCGACTACGCCCCGCAGTGTCGTGGCTGCGGCGAGGCGACTGATTGAGGAGTTGCCGGAGGGGACATCGGCAGCGGATGTCTCTGCGCACCTGATGGCTTCCGCCAGACGCGATGATGAGGCGCGTGGCATACGCTGGCCTGAGATTACTCCAGAGCAACTGCAGGCGGCTGGCTACGATTGGCACCTGTTTCCAAATTCGGTGGTGCTGCCGAGCCTGACCTCTGCACTCTGTTACCGTGCCAGGCCCAATGGCTATGACCCGGACAGCTGCATCTTTGAAGTCTGCGCTCTGGAGCGTTTTGCTGACGGTGAAGCACCGGAGACCGGGTGGGTATACGAACCCGATCAGAGCGAGGAAAAGTGGCGGCTGATTCTGACTCAGGACTTCAGCAATATGCCCGAGGTCCAGCGGGGCATGAAGTCGAAAGGCTATAGAGGCGCAAGGACCAATCCAGTGGAGGAGGTGGCCATTTCCCATTTCCACGAAGTCCTGTCGCGTTATATGGGCACCGGAGCACCTTTCCCGGCCAAACAGCACGACAGCCAATAACACCAGTGGCGTTGTGGTTGCGTTAGGGGCCATCGGTGAGGATGCGATTGCCGCCGACAATAACAATAAAGTGAAACGCATGTCAGGATTTGATTTTGTGGTTGTAGGAAGCGGAGCTGGTGGTCTGGCAGCGGCGATTACCGCCAGGCTGCAGGGACTCAGACCGCTGCTGTTGGAGAAAACCGAGCTGCTGGGAGGCTCCTCGGTCATGTCCGGCGGAGTATTGTGGCTGCCAAATAACCCGCTTATGAAACGGGAAGGAATCCACGACTCGCGGGAAGACGCGCTGCGCTATATGGAAAATTTTGTGGAGCGGGTGTGCGCCTACTCCAGTCCGGCTCGGCGCGAGGCCTATCTCGACAATATCCAGCCGATGATTGAACAGATGGAGGCGCAGGGTATGAGGTACCTGCGCTGCCCAGGCTATAGCGACTATTACGATTTGCTTCCCGGTGGTAATGCGGTGGGGCGCTCGATCCAGGCCGAGCTGTTTGATGCCAACCGCCTGGGGGCGTGGAAGTCCCGCCTGCGCCTGCCCTACGTTGCTCTGCCGGTGCGGACCTCGGAGGGGGCGCAACTCATGTCGGCTGGCTATTCATGGCAGGGCAGGTGGATGATGGCAAGAGTGGCTGCCCGCTATTTGGCGGGGCGCCTCTCGGGCCGGCAAGTGCTGGGGAGTGGCGGTGCGCTGCAGGGACGGATGTTGGAAATAGCTCTGAGGCTGGGAGTCGATATCTGGACGGGCGCGGCTCTGGAGGATCTCGATTGTCGCAATGGCCGGGTAGAAGGGGTCCATATCTCCCGGCAGGGACAACCGCAGACAATTGCCGCCCCCAGGGGGGTGCTGGTTTGTGCCGGGGGATTCTCCCATAACGCTGCCATGCGCCAACAGTACCAGCGCCATCCGATATCAGATGAATGGACCCATGCCAATCCGGGGGATACCGGCGAACCCATAGTAGCGATGGCTCGAGCCGGGGCTGGACTGGCGCTAATGGAGGAATCCTGGTGGCTGCCGACCTGGCGTGGCCCTGACAATAAAGAACAGATTGTGCCAGAGCTGGCCAAGCCCCACGGAATACTGGTTGATCACGCAGGGCGCCGTATGGTCAATGAGGCGAACTCCTATATGGAAATCGGTCGCGCCATGTACGAGCGTCATGCGCAGACGCCGGCCATTCCAGCTTGGCTGGTAATGGATGCCCGCGCCAGAGAGCGGTATCTGTTTGCGATGAAGATGCCCGGAAAATTTCCGCCTAACTGGCTCGACGGGGGCTATATCAAGCACGACGACACCATTGCAGGGCTGGCTGAAAAATGCGGTATCGATGTCCAGGGCCTTGAGGCCACCATTGGGCGATTTAATAAATTTGCCGAAGCTGGTGAGGATAGGGATTTTGGGCGGGGGAAAAGCGCGTACAACCGCTATTATGCTGACCGCACCCATAAACCCAATTCCTCACTTGGCACCATAGCCCAGCCCCCATTTTGGGCGGCGCCACTTTACCCCGGCGATGTGGGTACCTGTGGCGGAGTGATGACGAATGAACTTGCTCAGGTGCTGCGCAGCGATGGCAGTGTCATAGACGGTTTGTACGCTGCAGGTAACTGTGCGGCCTCGCTCTGCGGTCCTCATTACGTCGGTGCAGGGCAGAGCATCGGTTGCTCCAGTGTGTTCGGTTACATCGCAGCGAAGACAGTCGCATGTTGATTACTGCGCCGCAGCACTGATCCGTACTTAGTCTGGCGTGGGAGCGCACCAGGCGACCAGCTTGTTGCCGCAGGTATCGCGGACATAAGCGGCGTAACTTCCGGGGATGGCATCACGGGGCCCTGGGGCACCAGCGTCACTGCCGCCGTTGCTGAGTGCGGCTGCGTGAAAGGCGTTGACAGCCTCTTTGGAAGGGGCGATCAGGCCGATCGTACCACCGTTGGCGCAGGTGGCTGGTTCTCCGTTCAGGGGTTTGGTGATCATTAGCGGTAAGGTTGCCGATTGATAGATGATCCGGCTGCCGTCAGGTGTCACCATACCCGGTTGGTGGCCAAGTGCTGCCAGGGTGGCATCGTAGAATCGTTTTGCGGCTGGAATATCATCGCTGCCTAGAACTACATGACTAAACATTACTATTGCCTCTATGGATGTGCTGTTAAGACGTGAATACCCTTTCGTGTGCTGTGGTAGGGCGATTGCTACTGTTCTGAGTTGATCAGAGTTTGCTATCATACCGACGAACAGCGAGCTGTGGAACGATTCGATCACCCAGGGTGAGTCGTTTATGCCGTGCAAAACAGACGGAAAAATGCAATTGCCCGATCGAAGGTATCCAAACCTGAAAGAGGATCTTAGAGAGTCTTATGCCAGAGTCCACCGACACCAAGTCCGTAATTGAGCGGCGCCAACAGGAAATTTTGGGGCAGCCACCCCGTATTCCTACCCCTTATGATAACGAAGATGTAATTCGGGCTTCCCAGCAGCACGTAGCCAAATTGAAAACCACCGGTGGCGGCGCTGAATCTGTAGATCCTGGCTCAATCGATATCAAGCATATACCGGAGATGGTTGTTGCGCTGATGGGCTGTCACCCGGAGTTGTACGAAAATGTGGCTGATGTTTCGGTCGCGTTGATGGCCAAATCCTGTCTGCCCCGGCGCGATCTGGAGCTGGTGGTTTTGCGCACAGATTGGCTGTGCCAATCACCCTACAACTGGGGAGAGCATGTCACGATTGCCAAGCGTTTTGGTGTGACCGAAGACGAAATTGAGCGCATTACTCAGGGCTCTGACGCGGAGGGCTGGAGTGCCCATGATCGGGCGTTGGTACGGGCCGCGGAAGAATTGCATGGTAATGCTATGTTATCTGACGGGGTGTGGTCCGAGCTTGCCAAAACATTTAGTGAGAAGCAGCTGTTCGAGCTAATCGTATTGGTGGGTCAGTTTACCTTGGTTACCTATTTTCAGAATTCTCTGCGTTTTCGTCTCGCTGGTGACGGAAAAGGCCTGCTTGAGCGGTGAGGGTGCCTGCGATCACGGGCTCCAGGCCCCGATGCCCGGAGCCGGATTCCTGATAATTACCGGTAATACTTTCCGCTAGTGGTTTTTACGGGAACTAAACTCGCTGCATGTATTGGGGGCTGGCTGTCAATCGGGTACCTGGTTGATGTTTACTTACCGGGTGGCTTGAGTGGTGGTCTCGGCTGCTGGAGTATTCCGGCGCTTTTTCAGGCGCTCGAAATCCTGTTCCATTCTGGGGCGTAAGGTCTTGAAAGCCCTGTCCCATATGGTGGTGAAACCGCCGTAGTTGCAGGAAAAATACTGATGGTGCTGGTCGTGGAAAATGGGGCTTTGCATCCACTTGCTGTACCAGCGCTTGTACCACCAGCCAGGCATGAAATCGTAACCGCTGTGTACGTATAGTCCCATCACTGTCGCCAGCGGCAGGATCAGATAGGTGGACTGTTCATGAACGGTAAAAACAGCCAGAAAAATCGGAATGATAAGACCCTCGGCAATACCCTCTACCGGTGTCATGGACGAGGAGCTGAGAGGGTTTGGCTGTACGGACACATGGTGTGTTTTATGAAACCAGCGATACAGGGGTTCCGTATGCAGCAGCCTGTGAACCGTGTAGAAGTACAGATCGAAAATGAAAAAGTAGAGCGCGAACTCGATCAGGATTATATACCACGCCGCAGGACTATGGTTGGTTTCGATAAACCCGTGCTTCACCAGCACGCCGGACAGGTAGGTCAGAACAATCGCGGTGGTCGCCAGGTTAAATGCTGACCAGGAGAGTTCGTGTTTTAGCAGCGATGCTCGCAATTTTCGTGTCTGGATTTTGTTACTGCGGACCGGACTGAAATATCTGGCCAGCCCGGCCAGTGCGCCACGAAGAACAAACACCATAATCCAGGTGTTGACAATGGCGTTGCCAGTGTCGAAGAAAATCCGGTACAGCTGTTCCATAAGGTAATCCTGGAAACCAATTTCGGGGAGCGGATCAGACCAGCTGGTCTTTGGGGGTTCTGACCACCAGCCCATCCATCTCTGTGGTCACAGTGACCTGGCAGCCCAGGCGACTGGATGGGCGAAAGTTGGTGCTGACTTCAATCATGCAAAGCTCCAGATCCGAGGGTGATCCGGTGAGCTGTTGCCAGCCTTCATCAATGTATAGGTGGCAGCTTCCACAAGCCATGCCGCCGCCGCATTCACCGACGATACCTGCCAGTTGCTGGCTGACGGCAACCTCCATCAGTGATTGCCCCGGCTCAGCCTGCACTTGTTGTGGGCTGCCCTGGTGATCGATAAAAGTGATGGAAATCATGCGCTACAGTTCCTTGCGTGCGATTCAGAGGCCGGGGGTTCAGGACGAAGGGTGCAGGGTCAGAAGCAGGCGTTTAATGTGCATAATGTTGCCACCCTGCATGGAATCGCTGTCGGGTAGCAGCGAAAATTCGCCCATGTGCCTGAACCAGGCTTCGTAGAGGGCTCTGAGCTCCAGCCTCGCCAGGTGCATGCCCGCGCACATGTGGGCACCCGCACCGAAGGCCAGATGACGGGAATCCAGGGGCTTACCGTTGGTATCGTTGCTGCCGGCCCAGGAGATGTTCCAGACAATATCACCGGCTTTCAGCTGTACGCCGTGGAGCTCAGTATCCACTGCTACCATACGCTGGGTGTTCACAAAGGCGGTCTGGCGCAACAGGTCTTCTACCATCTCCGGGATCCGCTGCGGTTCGGCCCGCAACTGTTGCTGGAGTTCCGGATTTTGCGCCAACAGTCGCATGCCAAACGACACGGCGTTGGTGACCGTATCCAGTCCTCCCAGAAACAGCACATAACAGATGGACATCAGCTGCTCCGGGGTAATGGTCTCCCCGTTGACCGTCTCTCCGATGAGATGACTGACCAGGTCGTCCCGCGGTTGCTGTCGGCGCTGCTCGATCAGTTCGTGCAAAATGCCCAGAATTTGGATGTTGGCATCAATGACTTCCGGTGAGGGGCCTGCGCCGGGGTTAGAGCCTCCGAGGACCAATACCGCAAGGGTTCGGAACTCATTAAAGCGCTCAAACGGTAAGCCCATCAACGCCATAAAAATGGAGATGGGCATGGGTTCGGCCACCTCTGCGACAAAGTCACACTGTGTTGCGCCTTGCAGAGACACGACGAACTCGTCGGCTTTCCGGCGAATAACAGATTCCAGCTGTTTGACCTTTGCCGGTCCCAGATACTTGTTCAGAATCATGCGCCAGGGGCCGTGCTCGGGCGGATCCATGCCCAGCGGAATCATCTCCGGCCCGCCCTGTGACATGCTGCCTTTACTGATATGGGTACTGGTAAAGCGATCCGGGCTGCCCAGCACCTCCCGTATGGCATCCTTATCGAAAACCAGCCAGTGGCCGCCGTTATAACGTGAGTAGGCAATGGGCGGCGCGCTGTTGCGAACGTCATTCAGGCGCCGAAACAGATCTGATTTCAGCAGGAGATCGTTGGTGGCGTCGAAGTCGATAATCAACGCTTCCGGCACGTGCTCCATTGAGCGCGCAGGTGCACATATCTGATTCATCTTTGGCTCCATGAGTCTGGGCATTGTTATTAGAATGACTCTGCCCTCCCAAGCGCAGAGGTTTCTGTTGGGGGGAGGGTGAATTTGGGTAAACCATGGTTTACAATGTAATCACGGGTTTAACGAGAGTCAAGTTCAGATGACAAACACCGCTGTAAAACGTCCATCTATCCGCCAGGCATACGCGGACCAAACCAAGGCATCGATCCTGGAGGCCGCGCAATATTTATTTGCGACAAGAGGTTATACAGAGGCCGGGGTCCGTGATATCGCGGCTCACGCGAATGTTAATCCGGCGTTGATTGCCCGCTATTTCGGATCCAAGATCGCCCTGTTTGAGGCCGCTCTGGAGTCATCACTGGATGTCAGCTTTTTCACGGACTTTGATAAGCCGGGTTTTGGCCAGCAGGTGGCCGAGTTGTTTTGCCTGGCTACAGAGGATCAGGCACTGGCGGTTCCGGCACTGGTGCTGGCTGCGGGGGACTCTGCGGCCAGAGAGGTGGCAGTGCGTCTTCTCAAGGAGCAGATCGAGGTGCCGTTGATTGAATGGTTCGGCTCCGCTGACGGTGAGGATCGGGCGGCTCAGCTTATGGCACTAGTTACCGGCTTTTTCACCTACCGCCTGATGCTGCCGCTGGATGCAATGAAGGGTGAGACAAGTCCGGCTATGCGGGAATGGTTGGCCGACACGCTTCAGGAAATCATTGATCGCTGAGACTATTTTGCATGGCACGCATCGTGCGATGCGATAAAGCCCGCGTGGGCACCGGGCCGACTTTGCAAATAATTTTCCTGGTTTGGCAGGGTCTTTCCGGACCGGCAGTCGGTCTCCGGGCTATGTTGAACTTACTGAGCAATTGGTTTATACCTTTCTGCTAACAATGTGACGAAAACGGTTGTTGGCTTGCGAAAATGCTCCCGGAGCGAGCCGGATTCGGCATTAGTTCAATAAAAATCAGAACGGAGAGGTGAGATATGGGTGCTTATAACAGCCAGGCCTGGCCAGAAAGTTGGGCCACACTGAAGGGCGGCCTGGGCAAGGGCCGCTATACCGACCCGGCGTTTGCCCAGCTGGAGCGAGACCGGCTTTGGAAGCGGGTGTGGCAGTTTGCGGCGCGAGTGGATGAGGTGCCGGAGCCGGGTGATTACACGACCTACGAGATAATGGATCAGTCCGTTATGATCGTCCGGGTAAATGAGAGCACGATCAAGGCCTATTACAACTTTTGCCCCCATCGAGCGACCGCGCTCTCGGACGGCTGCGGCTCCCTGCAAAACAACGCGATAATTTGTCCGTTCCATGGCTGGAAATGGGATCTGGAGGGCAATAATCAGTATGTCCATGAGAGGCAGGAATTTCGTGGCGGCAAGCTGCAAGACAGTGATGTAGCCCTGCGCCAGGTAAAGCTGGAGATCTTCGCCGGTTTTATTTTTATCAGTTTTGCAGAGCATCCACAGCCCTTTGACGAATTCATAGCCCCCGTGCGCGAGCGCATTGAAAGTCTCGGCCTGGGATACATGCATCACTACTGGTGGAAGGAAATAGATGCACCCGCCAACTGGAAGGTCGCCCAGGAAGCGTTCCATGAAACCTATCACGTGGCCGCCACCCACCCTCAGTTGGATGCCCCCGGTGCGGATGTCATATATGGCAGGGGTGAGGCTGACAAGACAGAAATGATTCACGCCCACTGTGGCTATGAAGCCTTGCCTCAGGGGCACGGTCGCTTTTGGGATGATCGCAGTGATACCAGTGTGAATGCCGAAAGCCACGCGCCAGCGGAGGATGCGCTGGAGGGAATGATCTATTTCCTGGAAAGTCTCTGCACTGGCATGGACGCGATGTATCTCCAGGACGATATCGAGACGGCCAAGTCACTGCGCGGCAAGGCGGTACCGGAAGGCTCCAGTTATGGGGAGGAGTTCATCAAGGCGCTCTACGCCAAGGCGGCAGCACAGAACAGGCCGATGCCTGCACCGACTCCGGATGTCATCAGCCACTGGGGGGGAGAGGTGTTTGTCTTCCCCAACTTGCTGATACTGCCGGGTCCCGGTCGGGTGATGATGTACCGGATTCGCCCGAAAGGTATGGATCCGGATGCCTGCGTATTTGAAATCTTCTCCACCACGGGCTATCCGGAAGGGCAAAAGCCACCGCGAGCGACAGTGACGAAAGTGACGGATCCGGAAGATCCGGAACAGTTGTTACTGATCCCGCGGCAGGATTTTGCCAATATCCCCCGGATCCAGAAGGGGCTGCATTCCTTTGGCTGCAACCACGTCTGGTTGGCGAGCCACAATGAAAAGATCATCCACAACATGCATCGGGAGCTGGACCGCTACCTGATGACGGACGAGTAGGCATTCCCGGGCCAGCGCAGCCGCCAGGGGGCTGTGCTGGCGGCCCATGGGGCCGAAAGAGTCCGGGACGTTAATTCAGCGAATGATCTCGGCAAACTGCTGACGAGGGTAGACACCCATAAGGTAGCGATACGAGGGGGGTTGCCTGCCGCCTTCGTCCTTGATGCCGTATTCCCCGGCCAGCTCAGCACCAATCAAGGTCTGTCCGCTTTTGTCCATGAGCTTTTGGTCCTGGTAGAGCCCCCAGATGACGTGGCCGGTAAATTCCGGTGTCTCTGCGGTATTCAGCAGATGCCCAAAGCGCTTGGGGTCCAGCTCGATCATAGCCCGCATACGCTCGGTCAGCAGTGTTCCCATCCAGATGGAGACGCTGGCGATATTGTAATCTAGAAAATCAACTGCCATATCCGCGGCAAATTTGTCCAGGCTGGCTTTGTGGGCACCGTATACCGGCCCGAAGACGTAGTGAGCGGCTCCCGAGGCAGAGGTGAACACCACTAATCCCTTGTCGCCTTTGAGCAGGAGGGGCGCGGCATGCCAGCAGGCCAGATAGGTGCCTCTTACACCCACATCCAGCATGTCTATAAGATCGACCGGTTTTTCCCAGAAAGTGCCGGGCGCAGTCATCTGGTCCGCATTCGGCCAGGCATTGTTAACCAGGATGTCCAGCTTTCCCTGATCGCGTTCTATGCGGGCAAACAGGGCGGCAATCTCTTCACCCTTGCTGTGATCGACCCGCACGGGGATGCCTCTACCTCCCGCTGCAGTGACCGCCTCAGCGGTCTCGTAAATGGTGCCAGGCAGTTGTACACCGCCCACCGAGGGGGCGTCCGTCGGCCTTTCGGAGCGCCCGGTGACGTATACGGTGCAGCCATAGCTGCCCAGTGCTGTGGCAATGCCTCTGCCGGCTCCCCGGCTGGCTCCGGTGACAACAGCTACGACGTTTTTCAGGTTCATGACAGGCCCTCTTATTGGTTTTATCCCTCTGACCGCTGTTGAAGTGTTGCGGCCTTCTGGTTGCTGTTCGTCGATGTGTTAGCGAGCGTATGTGAAGTTGCGTGCGTCTGCAAGAGATTCAGGTCCGGTGCAGGCCCTGGTGCGGTCACCCAACCAGAAGCGCTTGCGGGAGTCTTGTGAAGCTAAAATCCAGGTGGCCACTGACAGAAGCTGAAATAAGTCTTAGAATTCCCTGCAGATTACAAGTAGCGGTGGGGGGATTTTGTCACCCCGTCATAGTTTCAGGTCAGCCACAAGGGAATAGCACTTGACTTCAACACGACGGATGGGATCACTGGATTCCGATAAGGCGGCGGCCATGCTTGACGCCGCCGAACACATTCTGACGGAATTCGGTTATGCCGCGTTGACCTCAAGACGGGTGGCAGAGCAGCTGGGCGTTAAGCAGCGTCTGGTCTATTACTACTTCCGCACCATGGACGATCTGGTTCTGGAAACCTTCAAGCGGCTGGCCGAGCGAGATCTGGAACGGCTTAAACTCGGGATTTCCTCTGAGCGCCCACTGCATGAGATCTGGGATGTGTTTATCAATACGTCGGATTCCAGAATCATCGCCGAGTTTATGGCCCTGGCCAATCACCATGAGGATCTGAAAGTAGAGGTCATTGCTTTTATTGAAGAGACCAGAAAGATTCAGATACGCACCCTTAAAAAGGCCATGAAAGCCAGGGGTGAGGCGAGTGATATGTCCGCAGATGCGATCGCCTTGATAGGGACCAGTTTGGCCCTCACCCTCAATAGAGAAAGCCTTTTGGGTGTTTCCCTCGGGCATTCGGCCACCCATAAGATGATTAAACAGTTTTTTGAGCGCCTCGAGGGATAGGTGGTGTCGCCGTTCGCCTAAACGATATCCTGGTTAAGCTGACACTCTTATTGTTCGCCACGAGAGGAAAAGGTATGTGTCGGCTTGTACTGCATCTGAAATTCTATAATCGTTAATTTAAATTACTATTTTTTCTTATCGCCCTTATTTCATATTGAAATACATTTGTAGGGCGCAGCAGCACCTTTCTGAATCCTGTTCAAATCAGTTGTGGCTTAGCTTTGGCGTCTGTCGCTCAGTCTCCGCATTCATGTTTGCCACATTTTATATTTTCGTATAACCCTTCCTGAGCTACTGAGGTATGACGCCCTGTTATTTTCAGGCGACACTCTGGTGGCCCTCTGGCGTTTGTCCAATGAGGCTCGGCGATAGGGGGTATTGACATTTGCTAACAATATGACGAACATCGAGTAACTATAATAAATATCGCTGCTACGGATTTGCTTATGGTTTACCCAGAGAGCTTTGATTACATCGTTGTTGGTGGAGGTTCTGCGGGGTGCGTGGTTGCGTCGAGACTTGCGGAGAGCGGAGAGGCATCAGTGTTGTTGCTGGAGCGGGGCTCTGATGAGCTGCAAAACCCGGAAATTCTCGCTGCAGACGGCTTTAAAGAGGCTTTCGCCAATGACAAAACCATGCTGGATCGCCTTAGTTCCAAACAGGGACGCCTGGTAAGGCGTTCGGTTTACGTCGGTTCTGGTCGGGGGATGGGTGGATCGGGTTCTGTAAACGGGACTGTCTATACCCGCGGCGACAAGAAGGATTTCGAGTGCTGGCCCGTAGGCTGGAAGTGGCAGGATGTGGCACCGGCCTTTCAGGCTGTGGAAGCGGAATTGCGGGTGCGCACTCGTGAGCCTACTGAGCTGACTGGCCGCTGTATCGAGGCAGCCGCTGCCATCGGGTTTCAGCAAAAAAATGGACTCAATGACGGCGATCTATGCGGATATATCGGTTACAACGATATGAATTATGAGGGCGAAAGCCGTCGTAGCTCATACGTCTCTTTTATCAGGGAGAAAAGGGACGCGCTGCAGTCATTGACTATCAAACACCATTGCGTGCTGAAAAAGATACATTTCGATGACGAGAAAACGGCCAAATCCATCGATTATTGGGAAGGTGGTGTCAAAAAGAGAGCCGGGATCAATCGAGAATTAATACTTTGCGCCGGAGCCCTGGAGACGCCAAAACTCCTGATGTTGTCAGGGGTGGGGCCGCGCAGGGAGTTGGATAAATTTCACCTCCCCCTGATTCTGGAGTCCAGCCAGATCGGTTGCAATCTTCAGGATCATCCCATGGTCTGCCTCTTCTACGAAGGTAACCGGGAGTCCGACTTTAATTACCCCCAGCTCTATGGTTTCCACCGATTTAATCGTGCTACATCCCTCCCGGCGGGCCAGGCTGACACCTGCGTAACCCTTTTTGCCGCAAGTTCAGTGATGCAAAAGACCCTGCATCGGATGATTCCGCTAATGATGCTGCCAGGCGCTCTGTATCAGATCCAAACGTTGAGAAAGTGCATTCGGGGCTGTATTGACCTGGTCTTCAAAATCCCGGCGATGAGCAGATTTGTATCCCGAATGTACGGCATGGTGGTTATTTTGGGCAAGCCGGTTTCCCGCGGCCGGCTTGGCCTCCGGTCCACTGACCCCTGCGATCAGGCAGAGATTGATCTGTCCTATTTCTCTGCGCCGGAGGACATGGAAACCCTTATGACGGGGGTCAGGCAGATGCAGCGGATGATGCAGCAGCCATCGATGTCTGAGTGGGGCAACAAACTGCTTTCCAAAGCGGCAGCCTCAGATGACAAGCAAGAATTGCAAAAGTGGATCGAGGCCTCTGTTGCGACGGCATTTCACTTTTCCGGTACCTGTTCCATGGGCGAAGGCGATGCGTTCCCGGTGGATACCCGCCTGCGCCTCAAGGGCACCGGTAATGTGCGCGTGGCGGATGCCTCTGTCATTCCCGACGTGCCGGTATCGGCATTGAACGCACCCACCATGATGATTGCGTACCGGGCAGCTGATTTTATTTTGCAGGATCTCGGATTGGTCACTGGCACAGCGAGGCGATCTGGCACGGAATCCGGCACGGTGGCGTGCGAGTCATAAGAGAACAGACTAATAAGAGGAGTACCCGGATGGCATTACCAGAAGCAAAAATGTGTATTAACGGAGTCTTGCGCGGAGCGGAGGATAAGCGCACCTACAACAATATCGGCCCCTGGAGTGGCGAGGTGATCGGGGTGGCTCCGGATGCCAGTGCCAATGACGTCAATGATGCTATTGCCGCAGCACGACATGCCTTTGACCACACCGACTGGTCCCGCCGCCATCACTACCGGTTTGAATTGATGCAGAAATACCGTGATCTGCTATATGCCAACCGGGAGACCCTGGTTGAGATTGCCCGCTGCGAGGCGGGCGCGACGCTGGGAGCTGCTTCGTTCGCGCTGGTGGACGGCGCGCTGGAGGGTATGGACGGATTGCTCGAATGCTTCCCGCGAGTGACCTGGGAGGAGGACCGGGGGTTACGTACCACCTACGGGTTCGACAGCCACCGCACCATTGTGCACGAGCCGCTGGGCGTGGTTGGTGCTATTACCCCCTGGAATGTACCTCTGTACGTCAACATTGGCAAAGTGGTGGCTGCTTTACTGGCCGGTTGCACGGTGGTTCTCAAGCCGGCACCGGATACGCCACTGGCGGCCACCTACATGGCAGAGCTGGCGCTGGAGGCGGGCGTTCCTGCTGGTGTGTTCAATGTAGTCACCTCTGAGGACCCAGCCATGGCAGGTGAAATGCTGGTGGCTGACAAACGGGTGGACCTGATCTCTTTTACCGGCTCGACCGGCACCGGCAAAAGGATAATGGCGCAGGGCGCGGCGACCCTGAAACGGGTATTCCTGGAACTGGGTGGCAAGTCGGTCAATATCGTGCTGGAAGACCTGCCCAACTTTGCTGAAGCGGTGATGCGCTCCATGGTGGTGTTCCACGCGGGCCAGGGCTGCGCTGTGCCGACTCGCCTGCTGGTGCCCAAATCCCGTTACGAAGAGGCGGTGGGCCTGCTGCAAATGGCCTATGCCGGCTTCGCGGATCAGTGGGGTAAATACGAGGAGCCCAGTTGTGTCATGGGGCCATTAATCTCGGCCCGCCAATTGGATCGGGTCAAAAGCTATATCGATATTGGTCAACAGGAAGGGGCTCGTTTATTGGCCGGAGGCAACGTGCGCACCGATATGGGCGGCGGCTATTTTGTTGAGCCCACCTGCTTTGTGGATGTAACCCCTGATATGCGTATCGCCCAGGAGGAGATCTTTGGCCCGGTACTGGTGGTACTGCCGTTCGAGGATGACGACGACGCAGTACGCATTGCCAATGATAGCGACTACGCCTTGGGCGGTATGGTGGTGTCGGCCGATGTTGAGCGTGCGCAGTCTATCGCCCGCCGGATACACGCCGGTGCTGTCAGCGTGAATGGTGGTATCAGCATTACCGGAGACCTGCCGTTTGGCGGATTCAAAGGCAGCGGCATGGGTCGCGAGTGGGGTCGCGAGGGTATTGAGGAGTTTCTCGATTCCAAAGTCATAGCCACCCGTGTTTCCTGACAGCGGTTCGCCAGATACAGATTAATACAAGTACGACAGAGAGGAGAGCCCTATGAGGTCATTACAGGTTGGTGAGTATGAGGCGATAGCGGAGGGTGTGTATCTCGAAGGCCTTTCGGTAGATCACCAGCGCAACGTGATTTGGTACAGCGATGTGATCAAGGGCGGTGTGCATGGTGTGACGCCCGAGGGCAAATACGTGGGCAGCCTCAACGAAGATCGCATGTGGACCGGTGGCATCATGATGAACAGCGATGGTTCCGTCCTCTCTACCGGACAGGGTGGCATCATGTGGAACCACCCCGACACTGGCAAGAGCGGCTGGTTACTGCAGGAGCTGGAAGGCAAGCCCATAAATGGTATCAACGAGATGTGGCCTGATGGGCAGGGTGGTATCTATTTCGGCACCAACGATATCGAGCGGGTGATCGAGGCGAAAGAGACCCGCCCCACCTGTATCTACCGCCTCACCGCGGATCGCCGGGTGATCAAACTCGCCGACGGAGTCCATTTTTCCAACGGCCTTGCCTTTGATGAGGCGCGCCGGAAGTTTTACTGCAGTGATACCTTCAACACCGCCTGGGCCTGGGATGTGGCTGACGACCTGTCACTGACCAATCAACGCCGGTTATTCAATAAAGAAGATTGTGACGGGCTGGCTCTGTATGCGGACGGTACGGTTCTGCTCACAGGATTCCGTTCTCCCGGCGTTATTGTGCATGTCTCCCCTGACGGCGAGGAGCTGGCGCCCTTGCTGACCCCCAATGGCTCTACCACCCAGCTGCGCTTCGGCGGTGCAGACGCCCGGGACTACTACATCAATATTGTGCCCGGTGACGGCGGCGACAGTCTCAAGGATGGTAAGCCTCTGTCCGGGGGGTCCTACCTGTATCGCGGTCGTTCAGAAACGGCGGGTGTATTGGTGCAGACTGCCAATTTCCAGCTGGTATAGAAAGCGCGTTGTTTTCACTCAAAGCAACCGAACCCCAATTGCGGATAAGCCTATGAAATTTGTGAACCGGATTGATCACATAACCTGGGTTTTTCACCAGCAGAATATTGAAAAGAACGTGGCCTACATGGAGCGCTTCTTTGATGTGCAGTTCGATCCCCCGCGTATTGATGAAACCATGGGGTTCATCATGTATTTCTGCTGGGAGTCGGGTCTGGAGGTGGTGTGTCCCCTGGCCCATGAAACACCCTTCAACAAAACACTGCACGACTATCTGGCGCTGCGGGGTGAAGGCTTGATGTCGGTAATCTTCGGGGTGAAGGATCTGCAGAAGACCCGGGAGAGACTGCAGCAGGAGGGATTTACGCCGGGAGAGATGTGGGGCAATCACCCGGATTCGCCCTGGCGCGACAAGGTCACCATCCGTGAGTGCGACCTGGGTATGCACCTGAACACCTACATGGTGTTCAGCGAAATCGAGTACGCCGATGGTGTGGTCACCATCGAAGAGTAGCTACAGCTGACTATTAAACACATGATCGGGAGTTTTACGATGAGCAAATTTGAACAGCGGCTGAAGGGCAAGGTGGCCATCATAACCGGCGCCGGCCAGGGTATCGGCGCCGCCATCGCCGAATGTTATGCCGCCCATGGCGCCTGCGTACTGATCACCGGGCGCACGCTGGGCAAGCTGGAGGAGGTTGCCGGTCGCATCGTTGAAAAGGGTGGTGTCGCAGAGCCGTTACAGGCACTGGCCGGAGACCGATCCGATTCGGAAAAGACAGTCGCACTGGCCCTGCGGAAGTGGGGGCGGGTGGATGTGCTGGTCAACAACGCACACACCTTTACCGATTACCTGCCCTTAACGGATCCGAAGATGGAAGAGAATTGTCTGGTGGACATGCAGTCCGGCTTTCTTGGCTCGTTGCAGTTGATGCAGCTGTGTTACCCGCACATGGTGAAGCAGGGTGGGGGTTCCATTATCAACTTTGGCTCCAGTTACGGCATTCGCTGCGAAAAGGGCTTTCTCGCCTACGCCGCCAGTAAGGAAGCCATCCGGGCACTGACAAAGACCGCCGCCAGGGAGTGGGGCCCGGAGGGTATTCGGGTCAACACCCTGCTGCCGTCCGCCATGTCTCCAAAAGCGCTCTGGTATCTGAAGGAGAGCAACAGTTACGACGATGAGCTGGCCAAGGTAGCCATGGGTAAATTTGGAGAACCCGAAGACATTGCGCCAACAGCGCTGTTTCTCGCCAGCGATGATTCCAATTACGTCACCGGGCAAACCATTGGGGTGGACGGTGGCAGCACCATGCTTTGACCGGGTGGGCCCGCAGAGTCTGATTCATACAGACCCAAAATAACTTTTAACAGCAGGTAGAGACCATGAATACAGCTCCAACGCAGCGTGTAGCACTTGTCACCGGCGCCGGTGATCCAGCCGGTATGGGCGCCGCCATTTGTCGTAAATTCGCGGCCCTGGGCATGAAGGTTGCGGTGCTCGATATCAATGTGGCCGGAGCCGGCCAGGTGGCGAAGTCCATTAACGACGACGGTGGCCAGGCCATGGCGGTTGCCTGTGATGTCAGTAGCAGTAGCAATATTGAGCAGGCGCTTGAGCAGGTGCGTGCCGAGTTCGGCCCCATCGATACGCTGGTCAATAATGCGGCCATCGAGGGGTGGTGCAAGTTTGAAGAGTTGTCAGAAGAGCTGTGGGACAAGACCTTTGACGTGAACCTCAAGGGGACTTTTATGGTCACCCAGAAGGTCTTGCCTGACATGGAGAAGGCACAGTGGGGGCGCATCATCAACGTCTCTGCCCTGGGCGGCCAGATGGGCGGCGTCTACGACATGACACACTACAACGCCACCAAGGGCGGCATGATTACCTTTACCCAGTCGCTGGCCATTGGCCTGGGTGCCAAGGGCATTACGGTTAACTCTGTGTCGCCCGGGTTTATCGATACGCCGATGGCGCGCCGGGCCATTGAGACCAATGCCTTTCCCGTCGATCCGGAAGTGATCATTGCCAGCTACCCCATTCCCCGTCTGGGCACCGCGGACGATATCGCCGCGGCCGTCAGTTTCTTCGCGTCGGATGAGGCCGGTTATATCACCAACCAGGTGTTGGGTGTGAACGGTGGCTGTTTTACCTGATCGGCCACGGCCCGGGAGCGAATTATGACCAGCGTGACAAACCTGAATCTGTATCACTTGCCGATTGGCGAGCAGCGATTCGCCGACGATCCCAACCCGCATATGCTGGCCGCACTGGAGCAACATTCCTGGCTGGCCAAGTGCGATATGGGCATTGTCATTACCGAGCGCGAAGCGGTAGACCAGATCATGCGTATGGATGCGGTGTTGAAAACGCCTGCCACCCACGTGATTGAGATTATGGGGGGCGAGGGTACCAACTGGGCCCGCTTTCAGCATCAGTGCCTGATCGCGCAGGACGGCGCCATACACGAGCGTATTCGGGGCGCGGTCAACCGCGCCTTTACACCTCGTGCTGTAGCGGCCTATACCGCCCGTATTCAGGGCGTAATCTCGGAACTCCTGGATGAGTGGGCGCCCAGGGGACGGTTTGATTTTGAAGACTTTGCCTCCCGTTTTCCTGTGGCGGTGATGTTCGGGATGCTGGGAATTCCCCGCAATAAGATCGAAGACGTCAAGCACTGGTTGGAAGCTTTTGGGCAGAGCTTTAGTTTGAACCGGGACCTATTCCCCCAGATCGACGCCGCGTTCAATGGTTTGTGGGGTTTTGCCGAAGACCTGGTGGCGAAACGGCGTGAGGAGGGGCCGTTGGCAGAGCACGATGTGCTCGATGTGCTTATCAGTGCCGAGGATGAGGCAACGCTCTCTCACACCGAGGTGATAGACCTGATTCTGTTTATGTTTGCCGGTGGCTACGACACCTCCAAGAACCAGCTGGGGCACATCATGAACTTTATGCTGGATCGCCCGGAGATGTGGCAGCGCTGTGCGCAAGATCGGGAATTCTGTGAAGACGTGATGTATGAAACCTTGCGTCACTCGGGGGTATCCACCAGCTATCGCAATGTGGCGACTGAATTCGAGTACAACGGTGTCAGCTTCCCGGCAGGCACCATGCTGATATTCCCGGTGGGCATCGTGTGCCGTTTCACCGGCCCTTTTGAAAGTCCTATGGAGTTTGTGCCTGGCCGTGACAACAGCCGCCGCAATACGGTATTCGGCCGCGGTATGCACATTTGTCTGGGGCAGTTTCTGGCCAAGCTGCAGATGGCGGAAGGTCTGCATCTGATGGCGCAACGGCTGAAAAACCCCCGCCGCGACGGTGAGATCGTCTGGCGGCTTTTCCCGGGGGTGTACGGCCCCTTGAGGCTGCCCATTGCGTTTGATTCTGACTCCTGACAGGGCCAAGCCCGGGAATCTGAAAGTCCCATCAGCTGGAGAGTGCCATGAAGAAACTCGTCAATCACATTGATCATGTCACCTGGATATCCCATCCGGAGAATATCGAGGCCAACGTTGAACGCCTGGAAAAGCTCTCCGGCGGGAAATTGACCCGATTCGAGCGCGAGGATATGGGTTTTGTGATGTACCTGGATTGGGAAGCCGGCCTGGAAGTGGTGACCCCTATGGCGCAGCCCACCGAGTTCAATCAACTGCTCTACAACTGGCTGGAGGAGCGCGGTGAAGGGCTGATGGGCGTGATTTTTGGCGTGCGTGATCTCGACGCCCATAAGCGGCGGCTTGAAGCGGAAGGGTTTGAGGTTGGTCCGCTTATGGACGACCACCCGAATTCGCCCTGGCATAACCGTATCCGTCTGTATGAGCGGATGGGCGGTGTGGTGATGAACAGCACCTTTATTCTGGGTGATATCGATTACAGCGAGGGCATGATCCGGTTCGAGGATGCCTGATCGCAAGCGCTGAAGCCAATAACAACGATTACATGGAGAGCCTATGAAATTCGGCATTATGGTGTCCCGCAAGCTTATTGACCGGAACTCTTCTTCGCCATACCGGCAGCTGTTTAATTACGTGGCGGAGATGGAAGATCTCGGCTACGACCTGGCCTGGTGTGGGCAGCATCGCTTCAGTGACAGCACCGCGTTCGGCGGCGAGACCGCGACTGAGCCCTCGGCGCCGCTGGCGATGCTGGCGCCTTTGATGGCTCGTACCACCAGCATGGAGTTCGCCACCAATATCATGCTGCTCCCGGCCCACCACCCGCTGGAGCTGGCGGAGGAGATCAACACCCTGCAGGAGATGAGCAACCATCGCTTTATTCTTGGAGGGGGTATTGGTTACAAGGCCGATGAGTTTGAAAACGTCGGTTGGGGTTTTAAAACCCGCGCCAGGCGTATGGACGAGTGCCTGCAAATACTGCGCATGGCGTTGAGCGGTGAGCGATTTTCCTTTCACGGCACTCATTTTGATATTGACGAAGTAAAGGTAACGCCACCGCCGTTGCCCGGGCGGGAAACACCCATCTGGATCGGAGCGGTGAGCGAGCCGGGTATGCTCAGGGCCGCCCGCTATGGCGATGGCTGGGAAATCAGTTTTGCCGAACACATGCTGGAACTGGAGCAAAAAGTCAGCCGTTACCGCGCCCTGGCGGCGGAAAACAACCGGCCATCCACCGTGGCGCTGATGCGGGATGTACACGTCGCGCCGAGTCGGGCGGCCATTGATCCCAGCTTCCTGCCCAATGTGATCAAGGTCTGGCAGAGCTATGACAATCTGGGTTCCAGTGCCGACCGCGATGATCTCTCCGAGCAGGTCATGTTTGGCGGCAAGGAGGTATCGCTGGAGGAGTTTGCGCCACACCGCGCGGTGGTGGGTACGCCAGACGACTGTATCCAGGAAATTCAGAGCATCCAGAGCCTGACCGACCCGGATTACTTCTTTATTACCCCGACCGGTGTTCCCGATCCGGATCAACAGATCAGGGAGTTGCGCCTGTTCGCCAAAGAGGTGATGCCACACGTCCGGTAAGCGTACTTACCCGGCCTCAACAACTGACCATCACACAATAACAACGGTAGTAGATTATGAATGATAAAACGCTGGATTGTTCCGACCTGGACAGATACATGGGTAAGGCCCTGACCCCCTGGAGCCTGAAAGAGGATCTCCACAACAGTGATATTCGGCGCTGGGTGCAGGCGATGCACTACCCGAACCTGCTGCACTACGATCACGAGTTCGCCGCAGTGGGGCGCTACGGCCGCCTGGTGGCGCCTCAGTCGTTCACCATTGCCGCTGCCGAAGGGCACGGGGCCTGTCCGGCGGCGGTGGGTAACATTCCCGGCTCGCATCTGATCTTCGGTGGCGATGAGTGGTGGTTCTACGGTGGCCGTTTGTTTGCCGGTGATCGGGTGATTCAGGAAAAAATACCCTTTGACTATGTGGTCAAGGAGACCTCGTTTGCCGGTCCCACCTGCTTCCAGCGCGGTGACAACAACTACTACAAGCAGGACGGAACGCTGTTTGCCAAGCAGCGCTCCACGTCCATTCGCTACCGTCAGGACCTGGCGCTGGAAAAGGGCGCACTGACCGAGACCGAAGAACCCAAATGGACGGACGACGAGCTGGCCAATATTGAGGAGCGTAAGCTCGAATACATCAACATGATGCACGAACTGGGTCATGACAAGCGCTACTGGAACAGTGTCAGCATCGGCGACACCATCGCCACCCGTGTGATCGGTGTGCACAGTGTGGCCAGTTTCGCCACTGAGTGGCGTTCTTATCTCATGACCCTGTGGGGTTCCGCCCACCGCAATGACGAGAACGATCCGGCCAAGCTGGGCTTTACGGGTCCCATGGCGGGCTACGAGATGGACCCGGTGGAAGAGCGGATCAATCCTGAGAATACCGACGGCGCCTACATCGGTCCGTCCCGCGGCCACCTGTTTACGCGCTGGGCGCAATACATCGGCATGCCTCGTCCCTACGGTTATGGTGCTTCCATGGGGGCATGGATCCTGGATTACCTTGCCGGCTGGGCTGGTGAGTGGGGTGATGTCGTTCACTGTAAATGCCAATACCGCGGACCTGCATTTTCCGGGGACATTACCGTGATGACCGGTGAGGTGGTGGATAAGCTCCAGGACGAGAACGGATGTCACCTGGTACAGATCAAAGTCACCATGGCCAACCAGAACGGCACCACCATGGCCACCGCGGTGGCGGAAGTTCAGCTGCCGGTTTGAGCGGCATTCGCGGTGCCGGCAGGGGAGAAGTTGAGTTCAGCAAGTTGTGTGAGCTTCTCCTGCTGCACAGGGATTAAGCTATTAACAGCTAGAGAGTGGAGGCCTGTTGATGCGTTCGATTGAGAGCCGGCTGGCGGAGCTGGAAGAAAAAATAAAGGACATGGAAGACCGCAAGGCCATACTGGATTGTATTCTGGACAACGCCCGGGGGTGCGATCGCCATGACAGTGACCTCCTTTCCAACAGTTATCTGGCGGAAGGCATAGACGAGCATGGCAGTGCGAATATCCTAAAAGGGTCTGAGTACCCTCTGTGGGCCAACCAGGTCCATACCCAGGGTTCGATTCAGAACCTGCACAATATTACCAATCACACGTGTGAGATCCTGGGCGATGTCGCCCACGCTGAAAGCTACGTGATTGGCCTGTTTTTTAACGCCGATGGAAAAACCGCCCGTCTTCTGTCAGGGCGCTATATTGACAGGCTGGAGAAGCGCGATGGCAAATGGAAAATTGCCTTGCGACGCTGTACGGTTGAGGTGGGATTGACCGCTGACGCTGCATTTATGAATTCCGACTATTTCAGGGATATGGGATTTCTGAAGGGCCTGCGCAGTAGGGAAGATCTTTCCTACAGCCAAAATCTTGATCTGGGACATACGCCGAAAGGCCATCGCTGGTGATTCTGTCGATTAGTCGACGAATCCTCCTTTCCGCAGGTGCGAGATCTCATTAAAGCCTGGAAAACCACTTTAATATCGCCGTCCTGTATAGCTGGCCAGATGAAATTTTTGGCCCGATTCTGCCGGTGCTGCCTTACGATTCCATGGATGAAGTAATCTCTCTCATTAACCGTAACGAGCGCCCGCTGGCCCTCTAACTCTATTCCTATGATCGCGGTTTGCAGGACCGGGTTCTGCATCACACCCTGTCAGGGGGGTGCCTCAACGATTGTATCTTGCACGTCGCACAGCACGATATGCCCTTTGGTGGTATTGGCAACAGCGGTATGGGCCATTATTACGGCAGGGAGGGGTTTAACGAGTTTTCAAAACTGCGGCCGGTATTCGCCCAGGCTCGCTTCAGCGGTATGCAGCTGTTGGCACCGCCGTACGGCCGGAGGTTCGATGTGCTCTATAACTTGATGTTGAAGCTGAGGATGTGACCGGACAGGAGGGTTCCCGGTATCTGAAACGCGCCACAGTCAACTGAACCCGTTGCAGCGGGATATTTCGGCGGCAAGTTGGTGGAAAGCCGGCTGGTGTTGGAGCTGCGATATTACCGTCGACAGGCATCAGACAGGGCTATCATCAGACCACCGTCAAAAGATGACGACGACGGGGCCTTATACCACACCGTGTTCTTGACCATTAACAATCGGGTCTCTGAGGCACGCGGTGGACTACATCCACAAGCCTGGTGTCAGGCATCAAACTCTATCAGGGCTCTCCAGGCCTGTTGATACTTGGCCAGTTCGCCCAGCTGAGTGGCCTGGGCGAGTTTATAGGGTGTTTGCGGCGGATGCGGGTGATCCCAGCGGGTCAGAGCCCAGGTTCCGGTAACTGTACTGGTCTGGTCGCCTGACAGGAGGACCCGCTGCGACGGGCGCAGCTGGGCAATCAGTTGACAGAGCAGGGGGTTCTTTTGGGCGCTGCTGCCGAAGACGATGTCTCCACTGCTTTCGAGCAAATCGAGCTCCACATCTATCATCAGTGCCGTGTACAGCGTTGCCAGCGCTTTGCCGTGGTTCTGCGGTACATGACCAACCAATTTCCCCCGCTGTTGGGGGAAAGGCCCGGAGCCATCAGCAAAGTCCGGCAGGGCATATACCTTGTCATGCAACAGACGCGCAATGTGGTTTATATCCACAGGGTCCGACAGGTTGGCGCCTGTTTTTTGACAAATGGTCTCGAATTCCCGGCCACCCATAAAGCGGGCACAGGCCACGGGTTGACGTGTCACACTGACGTTGGCGAGCATGTCCCTCTCTTCCTGCAGGGAACGGGTATCACTACCTATTGCCATGGTAATGATCCAGGTGCCGGTCGAGACTACCGTGAAAGGGTCATTCGGCAGGTTGAACAAGTGGCTGGAGAGACTGGCGTTGGAATCATGTACCCCGGCAAACACACGGCACTGTTGGGACAAGCCGGTACGGGCCGCCAGTTCTGCCGTCACATGTCCGATGGGTTGCCAGTTGTCCACCAGAGGTGGCAGTGCGGACTGTATACCGAGCGTATCCACGAGGTCAGAGAAATCGTCCCGGGCCGGGTTCCACAGATCCGTATGGCAGCCCAGTGACGTCCGTTCCATGACCTGCTGCCCACACAGGCGGCTGGCCCAGAATTGCGGGTACATCAGTAGCGTATGCAATTGTGCAAACCGGTCGCTGAATCGGTGCCGGAGCCACCACAGCTGGCGGCCCAGGTTGAGGCCGGCGGGCAGGCGCGGAGAAAAGGTTTCACTGAAGGGGGGACGTATCTGGTCGTAACCGTCGTCAGCTTCGTCGAGGCCCTGGTACTCGTAGTCCATAACTGGCAGCAACACTTCTCCCTGGGCATCCAGCAGCACGGCGCAAGCGCCATGCGTGCTGATATTGATGGCCGCAATGGTGTAATGCTCCGCAGCTTGCCGCAGGGCCTCCTCCAGCCAGCGTTGTATACCGTCCACGTCAAAGTGGGGATAGGGGCCGCGCTCAACGGTGCGATTGCTCTGGCTCACCGACCAGAGGGAGTGACCCTCCTCGTCCAGCACGTGGCACTTGAGGTTGGTTTTTCCAATGTCGAGAACAAAGGTGTGCATAATCAGGTGCTCTTGGCGCTCTCCCGGAAGCGCTGTTTGCTGCGCTGGTCGGCGAGGTTCTGCAGCCAGACCCAGAGCACGGCAAAGGCGAAGTAGGCCACCGTTGGCCAGGTGAGATAAGTGCGGAACTCCTCGAGTGTAATCTGGTTGTTCAGCGCCATCACGGATAGCAGCAGGCACAGCACCAGTGTGCCCGTGGACATCGCCACAAACAGTTTTCGCAGCGGGCTCTGCCGGGTATTTCCTTCGGCACGTTGCTGTTGCAGAAAGTCGTACTCGCGCCCCTTGCGGGCCTGTTCGCTGTGTACCTCGGCGTTAACCTGGGTGGTAAATGGCTCGGTGGCGCCTGCCATACGTGCCAGCAGGGTGTAGACCACCATGGTGAAGGCCCAGGCCGGCAGCAGCAGGAAGAAGAGGTGCAGGCCGGCACGGTTGAGCGCGAAGGCAAACAGCAGGGCTGCAGCCCAGGTAATCACTGCTGGCCAGTTGATGGTGTTCTGCCGGTAGTTGTTCCAGTAGCGGGTCAGCCCCAGCTTGGGAAACAGCCAGTGTTCCGTCACGATAATAGCGCCCACCGGTGCCAGTATCAGTCCCATCAATCCGACAAAATCCAGCAGCTTGGTAAACACAAACGGGAAGCAGGCAATTACTGTGGTTACGACACCGGTAACCGCGGTGACCTTCTCCCGCGACCAGCTGGGTTTCAGAGACTGAAAGGCCAGCCCGGCGCGGTAAATGGTGGGATTGGCCGTGGTCCAGCCGGCAATGATGACCGCCACAATACCAGCGGCACCCAGTGCCTGATAGGCAACGGCGCCGGCGTCCAGCTGCGAGATAGGGGTGGAGAGCAGCAGGGCTGCACCGGCGCCCATAATGCCTGCACACACCCAAGCCATGTAGTGACCGATAAACATACCAAGGGCCGAGAAGTAACCGTACTGTGATTTACGCGCAAACCGCAGGATGGTCAGGTCGGCCAGGCCGCCGTGCATGGCCAGGTTGCAGATCCAGGCAAACGCCGCTACGTGCCAGAAGCCCAGCTCGCTGTCGCTGTCTTTCCAGATCCAGGTATCGGCAATGGTGCGGACATCGTTCCAGCCGCCGATGCCATCAATACCCGGCGTGGCATCAACCAGTGTTGGCACAATGGCGATGCCGCCAACCAGGAACATCATCACCATCCACGGTGCACAGACTTCGGCGAACTGGGCCACACGGGTAAAGCCTTTGGTGGCAATGGCCGCCACCACCAAACCCACCACCAGTGCGATGACCACAAAGCCCACCGAGGTGGGGTACCAGTGAACCTCCGGCGGCAGGTCAAACAGGATACGCACTGCCGACGCTGATACGGTGATCATGGCGCCGGCCAACACGCAGAACATGATGCCGTTGACCACCGAGTAGAGTCGCACGGTACCGCGACCGGTGATCTTCTCCAGATAGGCGTAGAGAGTCAGGCGGGTATCGACGGCAATGGGGGCGCAGACCAGCGCCCAGCTCAGCACGGCCAGCAGGTTACCCAGCAGCAGCCCCCAGAGGATATCCATAGTACCCACGCCCCAGGCTACGAAGGTAGCACCAATGACGAATTCGGTTCCCGCGGCGTGCTCACCGGCGTAGCTGGCGGCGAAATGGCGGGCAGGTTGCAACTGCTGAGGGGGGACCGGTGAACGGTCAAATTCGTTTGTGCTCATAGTTATTGTTATGTCTGTTATTAATTGAGAAGTGATTCAGGTGTCGCTGAGGCGACTCCATATGACGACTGAATATTATCACTAATAATTGGTATTGCAATATTGTGATTGATTTTGATTGTTTGTGAATTTAAGATGCGAAGCAAGATTGGGCGAATCCCTTTTGGAAGCCCGTCCCTTGCAGACATACACGTCCGTTGGACAGGATAACGATGAATAACGACAGCATCTTCAAGCACGTCAACTACCTCTGGGATGAGAGTGAGGCCGTTTCACTCAGCCCGGTAGAGTCCCTGGTTTACCGCTCCAACCGCCTCGGCGACGACCAGCGTATTACCAATACTGGTGGCGGCAATACCTCCGCCAAGATTACCGAAACCGATCCCCTCACCGGCGAATCGGTGCAGGTGTTGTGGGTAAAAGGTTCCGGCGGCGACCTGCGCACCTCCGGCAAGGAGAACTTCTCCTCGCTCTACCAGGATAAGCTGCTGTCGTTGGAAAAGCTTTATCAGGCCAGCGCCGTCAGAGGCCCCAAGACCGACATTGAAGACGCCATGGTGGGCATGTACCCCCACGCCACCTTCAATCTCAACCCGCGTGCGCCCTCCATTGACACACCTCTGCACGCCTACATTCCCCATCCCCATGTGGATCACATGCACCCCAACGCGGTGATCGCGGTGGCGGCCAGCGCCAATGGCAAGCAGCTTACCGAGGAGATCTGGGGTGGTGAGCTGGTCTGGACCGACTGGCAGCGTCCAGGCTTTGACCTGGGCCTGGTGCTGCGCGATGTGTGCCGGCAGCACCCGGATGCCAAAGGCGTGCTGCTGGGCGGCCACGGGGTGATTAACTGGGGATCGACCAGCAAGGGTTGCTACGACGCGACGCTATCCATCATTGAGCGCGCGGCGGATTACATTGAAGCCCGCGACCGGGGCGAGCAGACTTTTGGTGGTCAGCGTTACGCAGCTCTGGCGCAAGCCGAGCGTGACACTGTGCTCGCCGAAGTGTTGCCGTTCCTGCGTGGCCTGATAAGTAGTGAAAAAGAGCTCGGCTCCGAGAAGAAAATGATCGCCACCGTGCAGTGGGATGACACTATCCAGCGTTTCGTAAACTCCGCCGATGCGCCGCGCCTGGCAGAACTGGGCACCTCCTGCCCGGACCATTTCCTGCGCACCAAGATCAAGCCGCTGTACGTAGCCTGGGATCCAGCCAGTGGCGATATCGGCCAGCTGAAGCGATTGCTGAGTGAGGGCGTGGAGCATTACCGTGCGGACTACCAGCGCTATTACGACGCCTGTCACCACGACAACTCCCCAGCTTTGCGGCCTGCCAGCCCCACCGTCTGCCTGATCCCTGGTATCGGCATGATCGCGTGGGGCAAAAACAAGAGCGAGTCGCGGGTAACGGCGGAATTCTACAACTGCGCCGTGGAAGTAATGCGTGGTGCGGAGGTCATCGGTGGCTACGTGGCCCTGCCACAACAGGAAGCCTTTGATATCGAATACTGGTTGCTGGAAGAAGCCAAACTGCAGCGCATGCCAAAAGAGAAAGCACTGGCCCGCGATGTGGTGGTAGTGATTGGTGCCGGTGATGGCATTGGCAAAGCTACAGCGTTGAAGATGGCTGCCGAAGGCGCCCATGTGGTGTGCGCCGACCTCCGCGCAGAAGCCGCAGAGCGTACCGCGGCCGAAATTACCGACATCTACGGACAGGGTATTGGCGTGGCGGGCAGTGGTATATCAGCTTGCGGTCCCGCCATTGCCCAGGCAGTGGATATCACCAACCGTGACAGTGTGGCTGCCATGTTCCGTCAGGTTACCCTGGCCTACGGGGGTATTGATAAGGTGATTGTCACCGCCGGTGTGTTCCTCGCCCCCGGCCAATCAGGCATGAGCGACGATCGGATGTTCGACGTTAGCTATGCTGTAAATGTGAAGGGCGGCTATGTGGTGGCTACCGAAGCGGCACCTATCTGGCAAGCCCAGGGCCTGCGTGGCGCACTGGTGCTCACCACCAGCGTCAATGCAGCGGTAGCGAAGAAAGGCTCGCTGGCTTACGACACCAGCAAGGCTGCCGCCAATCACCTGGTTCGCGAACTGGCAATGGAACTGGCCCCGCTGGTGAACGTCAACGGTCTGGCCCCGGCAACTGTGGTTAAAGGCAGTACCATGTTCCCCCGCGATCGGGTAATGGCATCACTGAGCAAGTACAACATTGCCCACAGTAGCGACGACAGCGATGACGAGCTGCGCGATAAACTGGCGGGATTCTATGCCCAGCGCACCCTGACCAAGCAGCCCATCACCCCTGAGGATCAGGCGGAAGCGGCCTATGCGTTGGTATCCGGTCAACTGAGCAAGACCACCGGCCAGATTATTTCGGTCGACGGCGGTTTGCACGAAGCGTTCCTGCGCTGATTACAGCGCGCAGATTTCTGGTGGATAACACAATGAAAACCATGATTAATAACGAAGTTGTGGCTGCTCACAACGAGTCACAGATCCAGTCCCTGAAAGAAGATTACGGCTACCTAGGCTTGCAATTGCAACGTCGCGGTATCGACATCGACGCCATTACCGCCCAGGCCTGCCATTTTCAGGTTGCGGTGCCCAGCTGGGGAACTGGCACCGGCGGCACCCGCTTTGCGCGTTTCCCCGGTCTTGGCGAGCCGCGTAATATTTTCGAAAAGCTGGAAGATTGCTCGGTGATCAATCAGTTGGCTCGTTGCACCGCCAGCGTTTCACCCCACTTCCCGTGGGATCGGGTGGATGACTTCACCGAACTGAAAGGCTTTGCCGACGAACTGGGTCTGGGCTTTGACGCCATCAACTCCAACACCTTTCAGGATCAGCCTGGTCAAAAGCTCTCTTACAAGTACGGCAGCCTAACCCACACCAATGAAGCAGTGCGCGCGCAAGCGGTGGAGCACAATCTGGAGTGCATTGAGTGGGGTAAAGCTCTCGGTTCCAACGCCCTGACGGTGTGGATTGGTGACGGTTCCAATTTTGCCGGCCAGTCCCATTTCCAGCGTCAGCTGGAGCGCTACCTGGAGAGCACCCGCACCATTTACAACGCCCTGCCCGATGACTGGAACATGTTCCTTGAACACAAGATGTTTGAGCCAGCCTTCTACTCCACGGTGATACAGGACTGGGGTACCAGCGTGCTCTGCGCCATGGAACTGGGGGATAAAGCCAAGTCGCTGGTGGATCTGGGTCACCACGCACCGAATGTGAATATTGAAATGATCGTCGCGCGCCTGATCCAGTTCGGCAAGCTGGCGGGCTTCCATTTCAACGACAGTAAATACGGCGATGACGACCTGGACTCAGGCTCACTGCACCCCTACCAGCAGTTCCTGATCTTTAACGAACTGGTGGATGCCGAGCACCGTCGGGAGCCAGGCTTCAATCCCGCCTACATGCTGGATCAGTCCCACAACGTAACCGACCCGATTGAGAGCCTGATGAACTCCGCCGAAGAAGTACAGCGTTCCTACGTCAAGGCCCTGCTGGTGGATCGCGAAGCGCTCTATGGCTATCAGGACGAGAACGACGCACTGATGGCGACCAACACGTTGAAAGCAGCGTTCAATGTGGATGTTGCCCCCATCCTCGCCATGGCGCGTTACCAGAAAGAGGGCGCCATCGCACCTATCGCGGTCTATCGCCAGAGTGGTTATCGTCAGGCAGTGGCAGGCAAGCGTCCGGCTTCAGGCCATAGTGGTTCCGGCATTATCTGATTGGCGGGAATAGCAGATTGCGCTGAGAGGCTGTCATGAAGCACGGTGATACGTTGACTTTGGGTCAGCGGGTGGGCTTGTTTGCCTCCTGCCCGGTGGACCTGTTGCGACCCAGCGTCGGCTTTGCCAGCGCCACCCTGTTGCAGCGCGCCGGTTTTGCGGTGGAGGTACCGCCGCAGAGCTGTTGCGGGCAGGTGAACTTCAACAGCGGCATGCCGG
>JAWMQM010000004.1:0-366466 GCA_033283175.1 Cellvibrionaceae bacterium SEMH9
TTTTCGAGATCGATACAAGCTGATCTCTAAATTTGGCTCATTCGCAATTGAACTAATTACTTCACATAAATGAATTAATGAGTCACTTGCAAATGATAATTTTATGTCGCATTACCATTTCGCAAGCGCCCACACGCATTGCTTGATTAACTTGTTAAATAACAGCTGCTCGCTCTGGAGTTCAGCTTTTTGCTTCGGAGTGTCTCTCGAAGCGAGGAGGCGCATTCTACACTCTCCACCCGGTTTGGCAAGCACTTTTTGTCATTATTTTTTAATGACTTGGCTCAGTTTTGAGCCAGTGCCAAAAAGCGCTTCAGATCGATCAAAACACAACCAGAAACCGCTTTTGCCAACCGCCTGAAACACCGTCTTGGCCGTCTCAGGAGGCGCGCATTATACGCATCAATTTGCGCTGCGCAAGCCCCTCAAACAATCTTTTCTGAACCTCATCGAGATCCTAGAATACAGCGCTAACCCGTTGATATTACTGGGAAGACGCCGCCTCATCTGAAGGGAGGCGCATTATGCCTATCCGGGGCGGGCTGGTCAATGAGGTTCTGCAAAGAAGATCATTTTTCTGAGGCGCTTGCAGCAATACCGCCGCAAGGTCGAAACCAGACTCTACGGGTTAGAACACCCGCCGGAAGCCTTCACTTTTACTATAGGCCAGCAAACCGCGATTTCAAGGCGCCACAGCACCCTACTTAACGCTCCGTTATCGGGAGCCGTTACTCTGCTCACGACTGGCTTCCGCCGCCTTTTCTGCAGAGCGGTTATCGAACAGGCGATCGAAACGGATTTCCGGATCACTCCACTCACCGGTGATGCGATAGCTGACACTGGCAACCCGGTCCACTTGCTTGGCGAACAGCTTACTGATCAGGTAGACCCCCGCGGCAGCCGGCAATCCGGCCGCCATTGCGGTAAGCAGTGTAGCGTTACCACCCACAGGCAGGGTGGCCACCAGCGAGGCATCCAGCGTCTCCTCCCGCAGGTTTACCTGTCCGCCCATTTGCAACCTCGAAGAGCTGTTGGTGACCTCAATGGGTGACGCCAGGTACAGCATGCCGCGCTCCATCTGCAGCTCGCCGCTGACGGTATCAAAGGGAGTACCTGACTTGTAGACATCGGAGAAGTCGAGCTGCAGGCGTCGCACCCAGCTGTCGAAGTTAAACAGACCCACCAGCCTCAGGAAGGCATCACTGGCCTGGCCAGTGGTCTTAAAGAAGCGGCCCTTGCGAATATTGAAATCCATGCGCCCCTGACTGTCCGGTAGCGAGAACTGCAGCGGATCTCCCGGCCAGTTCAGGTCTATCCCCGCCGCCCCCTGGGTGGCATCGAAGGTAACCGGCATGTCCCACGCTTTGGCGATCTCTGCCAGCTCACTACCACTCAGGAGACCACTGAACGCCGAGTTGCCGCCCAACTGCCAGCTGAGCAAGGCTCCGGTTTCACCCAGGCCACTGACCTGCAAACCGCGGGCACCGCCAACGATACCAGTGACGTAGTAGCCGCTGGCATCAGTGCGCAAGTCACCTTTCCAGGCACCAAAGTCCTGTCCATCAACACGGATCTCCCGCACGGCAAAACGAATGGGAGGAATACTTTGCGGATCCAGCCCGGCGGTTGCCCGGGTCAGCCAGCTATCCGTCGCCACCTTCTCTTCTGAAGCAGCGGATGACGCCGGGGGCAGTATCCAGCGAACATAGTCCAGGTCCAGCAGCATAGGCTCGCCACTGTCGGCGATAGTGATACTGCCGCGGAGCTTTTCATCATCGAGGTTGATTTTCCAGCGGTCGTAATCGTGACCGCCACTGATAGCAACACCGCTGAGATCCACATCCCCCCAATGCAAGGTTCCCAGTTGCACATCCAGGCTGAGCTTCAAGTCGCCCGTGGAGCTGCCCCCCTTCGTCCCGGCACCCACCCTGGAATACTCCTGATAGCGGCTGAGGATTGCCGACCACTCCGGAACATCAAACCAATCCACCCGGCCCTTGACCCGTAAGCCGTCCACTGCAGGCGCGTTTGCACTGCCAAGCAACTGCACCACTGCGGCCTGACCGAGGGCGATATCGCCACGGTCTTCTGCGCCCGTGTGGAGATAGTTCAAACCGAGGATATCGTCATACACCAGATTGATACGAAAGCCGTCGCTATCAACCGGCACGGTAACCGTGAGCTCCCGGGCCTCCTCAGGTGTCTTGCCAAACGGCGCCGGCAGCTCCACCGCCGCGCCCTGCAAGGACGAGGAGAACGCCAGCTGCAGCGGCTCCCCGGCCCGGATAGTGGCACTGCCACGAACCTCGGTGAGACCGGCAACAAACCCGAGTTCCGGCCGCCGCGACCAGCGCATCAGCCGCTCAGGGTCCAGGGTGCCGGAAAAGCCGACCCGGGTGCTTTGCACATCACCCTGCCACTGACTGTTAATGGTTGCCCGCACCGGCTGCTCCCAAAAACGTCCCTGCAGCGATGTGGCGCTCAGGCCCGTGCGATTGTTAAAGCGCAGATCGCCCCGTACACGGTTGAATTCGAGGCCGGGCCCATCCATAGAGAGATCCACATCCCGCAGCTGCACACGCACATCCTGCTTCTGCAGTTGCTGCTCGTCCGCCGAAAGCGGAATCTGTAACGCCACCCGGGCATCGATTTCACCCTTCGCCCGCCAGGTCTGCATGGCCTCACCAATGCGCTCCCGCAGGGGGGGCACCGCCAGAATATCAAGCCCGGTTTGGGCAGGCCCCGTGAGGGAGCCCCGAATACCCAGCAAGGTCCCGCCAGCGGCTCCACCCGAGGGACGGGTGTCCACCTCGACCCCCTGCACAGAGGCACCCAATAGCTGTCCCCCATCAATAGAAGCGTGCACCCAGCGATCATCCACCTGCACTAACCCATGCACCCTGGTAGCCGCCGGCCAGTCGGGATGGTAAGCGAGATCACCATCGACAACATTGAGCGCCAGCTGTACAGCCCGGCTGTGGCTGGCCCCCTCGCCAAACCTGCCGTTAAACACAAAGCCGCCGGAAGGAACCCTGCCGCCCTGCAATGCCGCATCCAGCCAGCCCAACAGAGACTCCGGCACCACCTGTGGCACCAGGCGTTTATGATTCGCCACCTCGCCATCGCGCAAGCCGATCTGCAGCGTCAGTTCCAGCGGCCGGGTATGAGGCTGAAAAGGTACATCCAGGTAGAAAAAGCCGTGTGCATCCCCAAGGTCGCCCTGCATGCTCAACAAGCCACTGTTGACCAGCACCTGATTGGCCTCTTTGTCCACTTTCCACGCCACCCGACCGGAGGCGTGAGCGAACCGGAAGGGCTGCTCATAGATACCCGGGTAATGCATAAGGAAGCCGTCTTCACTGTCGAGCGTTACCACGCCATCCAGCAAGCCGGTATCGAGATAGCCGGTGACATTGGACAGCTGTGGCACGCCTTTCCAGGCCGCAATGCCCACCTTCTGCAAATTCGCCTGCAGGCGGAAGTTCGCAGGCTGGGACACCGGTACTGTCACCAGCAGCTGTCGCATAGTTCCAGCGACGCCCAGCTCTTCCAGCAGTCTGTGCGCCAGCTCCGGCAGTTGCTGCACCCCCGCCAGATAACCGGTCAACTGCTCCAGATCCAGCTCCGGCATGGCCAGCTTCACCGCGCCCCCCTGCAGTCCACCACTGAGCGATACATCCAGTGGCGACATGTCACCATCGGGCCAGCGCACCTGCAGCTGCCGCAAATCAAAGCGCCACTGACCATCCGGCTTCAGCGTGCCGTTCAGTTCCGAAGCCAGTCGGCCAGGCAGCCCTGCAGCGACGCCATCCGGCACCGTAAACTCCCAGCGACCCGAGAGCTCCATAGCCCGCTCAGGCTCAATGGCCAGCCACACCTCGGCATCCACCACCCCGCCGCCAAGATAGTCACTGCCCGGCAGGGCTGTACCTGCCAACTCCATCAGCCCCGCGGTACTGAATGCCTGCAAGCGCAAATAGCCGCGACCGCTGAACTCATCTGCTTCCCGCGGATTGCCGCTGCCCTCAAAGATTAACCTGGCTTGCTGTTGCTGTGCGTGGCCGATAGAGGCCACAAAGCGGTGAAAGTCGCCATCGTTTTCCAGAGTGACGGCGTTGGCCCTGAAGTCCCGCTGGGAACCGTCGGCAAAGGTAAGCGCTATCCTGGCCCCGGTAAGCTCCACGTCCCGACCCACCAGAAAAATATCCAGCGGATCGGCGATCTCGTCCTTTTTCGGCTCCGCCCGCGCGATGCCAAACAGCCCCCAACGCCCTTCCTGGCCCTGCTGTAATTCGGCCTGCAAGCCGCCAAAACGCAGTTCTTCAAAACGCAGACTGCGACTCATGACGCTGTTCAGGACATCCAGTCTCAACTCTACCCGCTCGGCGGACAGTACCGGCTGGCCGGCAGGGTTATAAAGCCGGAAATCCCGTACCAGCAGCTCCGGCTTCAGCCCCTCCCAACGGGCGTGCAGCGCCCCCAGCTCCACCCGGGAGGAGAGGCGCTCTGAAAAGTATTCCTGAAGAAAATCACGATGCAGGGTCAGGCTGGGCGCCATCTCCCGGCCCAGTTGTACCAGCACCGCTGCCACAATCAGCAACAGCGCCAGCGTGCCCCAGAATTTTCGCGCCAGCCAACCGGCCGTTTGCCTCACCATGCACTAAACCAGAATGATGTCGTACTGTTCCTGGGTGTAGATGCTTTCCACCTGAAACTGGATGGTGCAACTGATGAACTCTTCCAGGTCGGCAACGTTGGAGGACTCCTCGTCCAGCAGCCGGTCGATAACCACCTGCGAGGCCAGCACCAGAAACTTCTCGTTGTTGTAAGCCCGGGCTTCACGCAGGATTTCGCGAAAGATCTCGTAGCAGACCGTCTCGGCCGACTTGAGCGAACCGCGGCCCTGACACACCGGGCAGGGCTCACACATAACCTGGCCCAGGGATTCACGGGTGCGCTTGCGGGTCATCTCCACCAGTCCCAGCTCGGAGACGCCGGTGATGGAGGTTTTGGCGTGGTCCCGCTCCATCATTTTTTCCAGCGTGCGCAGCACCTGGCGTTGGTGCTCGGACTCTTTCATGTCGATAAAGTCGAGAATAATAATGCCGCCGATGTTGCGCAGCCGCAGCTGGCGCGCAATGGCGGTGGCAGCTTCCAGATTGGTTTTGAAGATGGTCTCTTCCAGATTGCGATGGCCGACGAAGGCGCCGGTGTTCACATCCACCGTGGTCATGGCCTCGGTCTGCTCAATAATCAGGTAGCCACCGGACTTGAGCTGTACCTTGTGCACCAGGGCCTTCTGAATCTCTTCTTCTACGCCATAGAGTTCAAACAGCGGCCGTTCCCCGGGGTAGTGCTCGATCTTTTCCACCACTTCGGGGGCGTATTTGCGGGCGAAATGCACCATCTTGCCGTGTACCTCACGGGAGTCCACCCGCACCTTTTCTATGTGGGGCTTGATCAGGTCACGCACGGTGCGCAGGAACAGCGGCAAGTCTTCGTGAATGACCGAGCCTGCCGGCGCCGTGCGGGCCCGCTCCTCAATGTCGTTCCAGAGACGATAGAGAAACGGGATATCAGCACAAAGCTCTTCCCCGACCACCCCTTCGGCAACGGTACGGATAATAAAGCCGCCATTGGCCTTGCGCGCCTCCGGCTCCTGCTCCAGTTCGGCCACCTGCTCTTCTACCAGGGTTTTCAGGCGCGCGCGCTCCTGCTCATCCTCGATACGGGTGGAGATACCGATGTGGCGGGTCTGTGGCATATAGACCAGATAGCGGCCGGAAACGGATAAATGGGTGGTCAGGCGAGCGCCCTTGGTACCAATGGGGTCCTTGACCACCTGCACCACCAGCACCTGGCCCTCACGCACCGCACCGCGAATATCCTCCACCGGCGCACTGCGATCCTCCATACCATCCTTGCCCAGCGGGGCGATATCGGCGGCGTGAATAAAGCCGGCCCGCTCCAGGCCGATGTCCACAAACGCCGCCTGCATGCCCGGCAGCACCCGCACCACCTTGCCTTTATAGATATTGCCTACATGCCCCTTGCGCTGGGTGCGTTCAATGTAGACCTCCTGCAACATACCGTTTTCCACCAGTGCAGTACGGGTTTCGGTGGGCGAGGCGTTGACCAGTAATTCTTCGCTCATAGTCTCTTTCTGTCCGCAGGATTACCTGACGCTTGTTATTTTGGGACGACTGCAACAGTCACTGAGGTGTTCAGACCTGCCTGTGTATCAGCTCTGCCAGTAGGGTACCCCGAAAAGATCCAGCAGTTCACAGGTCTGGGCCAGCGGCAACCCCACTACCCCACTGTAACTGCCGTTGATGTGCTCTACCAGTGCCGCACCCCGCCCCTGTATACCATAGGCACCGGCCTTGTCGGCAGGTTCACCGGTGGCCCAGTAGCGACGGGCAACCGCTTCATCAAACGGGCGGAAACGCACTTCCGTGGTAACAAGGCGCACCTCCTCCCGGGTCGGGGTGGAGAGCGCCAGCGCCGTATGCACCAGATGATCACGCCCGGACATCAGCATCAGCATGGCGACCGCATCCTCTTCGTCCAGCGGCTTTTCCAGCAAACGCCCGGCACACACTCCGATAGTATCTGCCCCCAGCACCGGCCGACCGGGGAGACTCAACGCCTGCAACCGCAGTACGCCGGCGCGGGACTTCTCCAGTGCCAGACGACTGACATAGGCCTCAGGGCTCTCACCGGGAGTATGCACCTCAGGCACATCGACAGACAGGGTTTCAATATGGACACCAATCTGGCCCAGCAATTCACGGCGCCGGGGAGATTGGGAGGCGAGGTAAAGGGAAGTCATGAACACGGTCCTTGATCATCAGCACCGCATTGTAGCCAATCTGTGCGTCGACGACAGGACGCCGACCGCAATTCAGGCGACTCGCCAGTAACGGCGCATACGCTCCAGCAACATGTAAAACACCGGCCACAAGAGCGCACTGACAAAGGCTGGCAACAGGAACACCAGCGAGGGCGCCGCCTTCCCGTACAGACTGTGCACCCAGTTGATCACCAACTGATGAAGGCCGAGCACGACAAACACGGCAAACATCTGCCGCCACACAGTGGTGTTTTGCATACGCTGGTATGAAAGCAGACCCACATAGGCGACCACCATTAACGCCATGGCGTGTTGCCCCAGGGCCACACCTTCCAGCAGATCCTGCAGGCAACCCACCACCCAGATGGTAATAATACTGGTCTGCTGAGGCATCACCATCAGCCAGTAGATTACCAGTATGGCCACAAATTCAGGCCGCAACCAGCCATTGGGGGGACTCAGCGGCACCGCCATCAACAGCAGCGCCAACAGATAGGAAAAGACGATGACCCAACGGTTGTGAGCCTTAACCGGAACCACCTTCAGACTCCTCCGGCACTTCAGACTCTTCGGGAATAGAGAGCTCCACCGCGTCCACCGCATCCTTGGCGCGATCGCCACTGAACACCAGCAGTACATGGCGGCTGCGGTTAAGCTGGGCCTTCGGGCGTGCCACAACGGTCGCAAACGGCTGACCCGGATCGTGCACCACCGACTCTACAGTCGCCACGGGATAACCCACCGGGAACCGCTGCCCCAGGCCGGAGCTGACCAACAGGTCGCCAACGCGGATATCGACGGTGTTGGAGAGGTAACGCAGCTTCAGCTCGTAAAGATCACCAGTACCCTCCGCCACAGCCCGCACGCCGTTGCGATTCACCTGCACCGGCAGGGCGTGGGAGGCGTCGGTAATCAGCAGCACCTGCGAGGTGTATTCGCTCACCTCAACCACCTGCCCCATCAGGCCGTAGGCATCCAGCAACGGCTGGCCCAGATAGACTCCATGGCTGGCACCCTTGTTGACGATCACCTTATGACTCAGGGGATCCGGCGAGATACCAATCAGCTCCGCCACCAGCACCCGGTCCTGCACCACTTCGGCCGAATTGAGCAGCTGCCGCAGGCGCACGTTCTCGGCGGCCAGGGTAGCCATCTGCTGCAGCTTGCGCTTGTGGATCAGCAGCTCGGCCTTGAGAGCCGAATTCTCCTCCTCCAGATCACTGCGGGTGCGCAGGGAATCCGAGACCTGGTCCACGGCCCGGCCAGGCGCATCGGCAATCATATAAAGAGGGGCCACCAGGTTCGCCAGCTGGGCCCGCACCGGGTCCAGCAGCGAGGTGTAGGTATTCACAAGAATCAGGAGCAGGGCCAGCCCCCCAAGTGTAAACACCCGGGAAGCCGTGGAAGGACCTTTGGAAAAGAGCGGTTTCACCGGTCAGCCTTGCAGGGAGGCATCGGGACCCGGATCAACTGGAAAGCAGGTCGATGCTGCGACGATCCATGATGTCCATCGCCTTGCCGCCCCCTCGGGCCACACAGGTCAGGGGGTCTTCCGCCACGATAACCGGCAGGCCGGTCTCTTCGGCGATCAGGCGATCGATGTCCCGCAGCAGGGCGCCACCACCGGTGAGGACAATTCCGCCATCGGCGATATCGGACGCCAGTTCCGGCGGCGACTGCTCAAGCGCGCTTTTCACCGCCTGCACAATACCGGTCAGCGGCTCCTGCAGGGCTTCCAGGATCTCATCGCTATTCAGGGTAAACTGGCGCGGCACCCCTTCGGCCAGGTTGCGGCCACGGACGTCGATCTCGCGCACTTCGCTGCCGGCGTAGGCGCAACCGATCTCGGTCTTGATGCGCTCGGCGGTGGCATCGCCGATGACGCTGCCGTAGTTACGGCGCACGTAGTTGACAATCGCCTCGTCAAAGCGGTCGCCACCGATGCGCACAGAATCGGAATAGACGATACCGTTGAGGGAGATAATGGCGATTTCGGTGGTACCACCGCCGATATCCACCACCATGGAACCGCTGGCTTCCTCAACCTTGAGGCCGGCACCGATGGCAGCGGCCATGGGCTCCTCGATCAGGCGCACTTCACGGGCACCGGCGCCCAGTGCCGACTCCCGGATGGCCCGCTTCTCAACTTCGGTGGACAGGCAAGGTACACACACCAGCACCCGGGGGCTGGGCTGGAACCAGCTGTTTTCGTGCACTTTCTTGATAAAGTGCTGCAGCATCTTTTCGGTCACCTGGAAATCGGCAATAACCCCATCCTTGAGGGGGCGAATGGCGGTGATATTGCCCGGGGTACGACCGAGCATACGCTTGGCCTCCACACCCACGGCTTCGACGATTTTCTGGCCGTTATGGTGACGGATGGCCACTACCGAAGGCTCATTGAGGACGATGCCACGGTCGCGAACGTAAATCAGGGTATTGGCGGTGCCGAGATCAATGGACAGGTCGTTGGAGAAGATTCCGCGAAGGCGCTTAAGCATTGATGTATTCAAACCTTTTAATCGTAGTCGTTATCCGCGCGGGAAGCCGGTCACAGCCGGCGTCCGGGGTCACCCGCCTGAGCCCAACATAGAAAGCCGGATACACCCCTGTTTTCACCTCGGAAAACAGCAGGCAGACAGCGATTGGGAAACGGCCAACCGGGTGGCGGGAAAAGGGGGTTGCCACGCGGCTTCCCATAAATGAACGAACTCTATCAATGGCGGGGATTCAGGGCAAGGCGCAAATATGGTACTTTACCGCCTTTACTTCACAAATGCCCAAGGCCGCAAAGTTTACCCTCAGGGAGCGTGAACCAGGCCCGGCCAAACCACCTATCTGGAGACCCTTGTGGACCGTTCCGACATTGCCAAACTGGCGCATCTGGCACGCATCGAAATATCCGATGCTACCGTCGACGATGTGGCCCGCAGCATCACCGATGTACTGAAACTGGTTGATCAGCTGCAGTCCGCCGACACCCAGGGTATTGCCCCCATGGCCCACCCCCTGGATGCGGTACAGCGCCTGCGCGCCGACCAGGTGACCGAGGCGGATGTGCGCGATGCCTTTCAGGCTATCGCCCCCGCCACCGAAGACGGCCTGTACCTGGTACCCAAGGTCATTGATTAACCGGGCTCCTGCCCCGCTCTCTGCGCCGGAGTCGTCCGGCGCCTCCCAAGGGAAAACACATGCACAAACTGACCATTGCTGAGCTGATCCAAGGCTTGCGCAACAAGGACTTTTCCAGTGTTGAGCTGACCAGGCACTACCTGGATCGCATCAACCGACTCGACGCCACCTACAACAGCTACGTGACCGTCACCGAAGAGATCGCCCTGCAACAGGCCGCAGCGGCCGACGCGCGCCTGGCCGCCGGCAACGCCCCGGCACTGTGTGGCGTGCCCATCGCCCACAAGGACATCTTCTGCACCGAAGGCGTGCGCACCAGCTGTGGCTCGAAAATGCTCGACAACTTCGTGCCCCCCTACAACGCCACCATCGTCGAAAACTACCTGCGCGATGGCGCGGTGATGCTGGGCAAGGTCAACATGGACGAGTTCGCCATGGGCTCCTCCAACGAAACCAGCTACTACGGGCCGGTGAAAAACCCCTGGGATACCAACTGCGTACCCGGCGGCTCTTCCGGTGGTTCCGCTGCCGCTGTGGCCGCCCACCTGGCGCCCGGCGCCACCGCCAGTGACACCGGCGGTTCCATTCGCCAGCCCGCCAGCCTCTGTGGCCTGACCGGCATCAAGCCTACCTACGGTCGCGTATCCCGCTGGGGCATGATCGCTTTTGCTTCCAGCCTGGACCAGGCCGGTGTGCTGACCCGCACCGCAGAAGACGCCGCCATCATGCTCAACGCCATGACCAGCTTCGACGACAAGGACTCCACCTGCGTCGACGAGCCCCTGAGCGACCACACGGCCAGCCTCAACGAGCCACTCAAGGGACTGCGCATCGGTATGCCGGAGCAGTATTTTGGTGAAGGCCTCAACCCGCAGACGGCTGAACGTGTACACGCCGCCATCGCCGAATTTGAAAAACTGGGTGCGACCGTCAAAAGCATCAGCCTGCCCCACTCGGCGCTGTCAGTACCGGCCTACTACGTGATTGCACCGGCAGAGTGTTCCGCCAACCTGTCGCGTTTTGACGGTGTGCGCTATGGCCACCGTTGCGACAACCCGAAAGACCTGGAAGACCTCTACAAGCGCTCCCGCGGTGAAGGTTTCGGCGAGGAAGTGAAGCGTCGCATCCTGGTGGGCACCTACGCCCTCTCTGCCGGTTACTACGACGCCTACTACCGCAAGGCGCAACAGGTACGTCGTCTGATCAAGCAGGATTTTGTCGATGCCTTTGCCGATGTTGATGTGGTGATGGGCCCGACCGCCACCTCACCGGCATTTGCGTTTGGCTCCAAGGGCGACGACCCGGTGGCCATGTATCTGGAAGATATTTACACCATCGCCACCAACCTCGCCGGCCTGCCCGGTCTCTCCATTCCCTGCGGACTGGTGGACAACAAACCGGTGGGACTGCAGATCATTGGCAACTACTTCAGTGAAGCCAAACTGCTGAACGTGGCGCACCAGTTCCAGCAGGTGACCGATTTCCATCAGCAGACCGCACCCGGTATTGAATAAACGGCAATTGAAACAGTAAGCAGCGCGGCCGGCGTATCCGGCCCGCAAGTCGTCTGATACGAGAATCAAGACTATGCAATGGGAAACCGTTATCGGCCTGGAAGTGCACGTGCAACTGGCCACCAAAACCAAAATCTTTTCCGGCGCCAGCACCGCGTTTGGTGCCGCGCCCAACACCCAGGCCTGCGCCATTGACCTGGCCATGCCCGGCACCCTGCCGGTGCCCAACGGCGAAGCCTTCCGCTTTGCGGTGATGTTTGGCCTCGCCATCGACGCCGAGATCGGCACCCGCTCGATGTTTGAGCGCAAGAACTACTTTTACCCGGACCTGCCCAAGGGCTACCAGACCACCCAGCTGGAAGCGCCTATCGTTGGTACCGGCCATGTGGAGATCCAGCTGGCCGACGGCAGCAGCAAGTCGATCCGCATTCACCATGCCCACCTGGAAGAGGACGCGGGTAAATCCCTGCACGAAGACTTTCATGGCATGTCCGGCATCGACCTCAACCGCGCCGGCACCCCGCTGATCGAAATCGTCTCCGAACCCGACATGAGCAACGCTGAAGAGGCGGTGGCCTTTGCCCGCAAGCTGCACTCCATCGTCACCTCACTGGGCATCTGCGACGGCGACATGTCCCAGGGTTCCATGCGTTTTGATGTGAACATCTCCGTGCGCCCCAAGGGCCAGGAAGAGTTCGGCACCCGCACCGAGACCAAGAACCTCAACTCCTTCAAGTTTATGGAAGACGCCATCAAACTGGAGGTGGAGCGCCAGATCGAACTGATCGAGGACGGCGGCAAGGTCATCCAGGAAACCCGCCTCTACAACGGTGACACCCGCACCGCCCGCTCCATGCGCAGCAAGGAAGAAGCCAACGACTACCGCTACTTCCCCTGCCCTGACCTGCTGCCGGTGATCATCGACGAGGATTACATCGAAGCCATCCGCCAGGACCTGCCGGAACTGCCGGACGCCCGTCAACAGCGCTTCTCACGCGAGTACGGCCTGTCCGACTACGACGCCGGCCTGATTGCCGCTGACGCGGCCACCGCCCACTTCTTCGAAGCCTGCGCCAAGGCCTGCGGCGACGCAAAACTGTCGGCCAACTGGATCATGGGTGACCTGGCAGCAAAACTGAACGCCGCCGAACTGACCATTCAACAGAGTCCGGTCTCCGGCGCCCTGCTGGCCGGCCTGATCATCCGCATCAAAGACAACACCATCTCCAACAAGATTGCCAAGCAGGTGTTCGAGGCCATGTTCAATGGCGAGGGCGATGCCGATGCCGTTATCGAAGCCAAGGGCCTGAAGCAGATGTCCGATACCGGCGAACTGGAAAAGATCATCGACGAGGTGATCGCCGCCAACCCGGCCATGGTGGAAGACTGGCTCAGTTCCGAAGAGGACAAGCGCAAGAAGAAGATGGGCGGCTTTATGGGTCCCATCATGAAAGCCACCAAAGGCCAGGCCAACCCCGGCATGGCCAACCAGCTGCTGGAGAAGAAACTGCGGGAAAAACTCTGATACCCCACAGCAGATTCACTCTACCGGCTTACAGAATTATTTGAGGTATACCAACATGGCACTGAAGAAAGACAAACAGAAAGTTCTCGGCGAAATCTTTGACGACGCCCGTATCAAATCCTTCCTGGAGTACGACGCCTACGGCGACATGAACGCCGATTACCACGTGCTGGAAAAGGCCTACCGCGGCATGAAGGCGGAAAACTTCGCCACCTTCGTCGGTTTCTTCAAGGAAGCGGGTCGCGATCTCAATGCCACCAACGGCGATGGCAAAACCATCCTGCAGGTGGTGAGTGAGCATCGCCTGGGTGAAGAGTACGCCGACATCCTCAAGCAGGCCGGCGCACAGTAATTCACCACCCACAGCAAGGAGCGGCCAGTGCCCAACCACCTGATCAACGGACTGACTTACCTGACCCGCGGTGCACAACTGATTGTGCACCCGCAACTGCGCTGGTTTGTGCTGGTGCCGGTACTGATCAACATCGTGCTGTTCGTGATTCTCACCAGCATGCTGATCGGTCAGTTTGGCGCCGCGCTGGATTGGCTACTGGGCGGCCTGCCCGGCTGGCTGGATTTTCTGGCCTGGATTCTGTGGGTGCTGTTCTCAATCGTGTTGCTGCTGGTCTATGGCTACAGCTTCAGCGTCATCACCAATATCATTGCCGCACCGTTCTACGGCGTACTGGCTGAGCGGACAGAAATCCTCATCAAGGGTTCGGGCCCCAAGCCGGAAACCCTGTTGCACATGATCCCCCGCACCCTCGGGCGGGAGATGGTGAAGCTGTGGTACTTCATTGTACGCGGCGTGGCGATCCTGATCCTGAGCCTGGTGCTGTCGTGGATACCGCTGCTGAACTTCCTGATTCCGGTGATCGTGTTTATCTGGGGCGCCTGGTCCATGGCGATCCAGTACGTGGACTACTCCGCCGATAACCACCAGCTGCCCTTCAGCAACATGCGCGACCGCCTCGCCGCCCGCAAATACACCAGCATCGGCTTTGGTGGACTGGTGATGGTGGGCACCATGCTGCCCCTGGCCAATATCTTTATCTTGCCCATCGCCGTGGTAGGCGGTACGGTTTTCTGGACCGAAGAGCTGGAAGACCTCTGACCCACCTTCCCGCACTGCGCCAGCGTGTCAGGTGGCGCTGTAGCCTCCATCCATCACCTGCACGCTGCCGGTGACATTGCCACTGGCCGGGCCACACAGAAACACCGCCATGGCGGCGATATCCGCGGCGTCGGTAAAACGCCCGGTAGGCTGGGTACCCAGCAGCACCTCATCCATCACCTGCTGCTCCGTAATGCCACGGGCCCGGGCCGTATCCGCCAGCTGGTTTTGCACCAGCGGCGTCATCACATAACCGGGACAAATGGCGTTACAGGTGACCCCGGATTTCGCCACCTCCAGCGCCACGGTTTTGGTCAGGCCCAGCACGCCGTGCTTGGCCGCCACATAGGCGCTCTTGTAAGGCGAAGCCACCAGGCCGTGAATGGAAGCGACGTTGATAATGCGCCCCCACCCGTTTTTCAGCATCCCCGGCAGCGTGCCCTGAATGGTGTGAAACGCACTGCTGAGGTTGATGGCGATAATCCGGTCCCACTGCTCCGGCGGAAATTCCGTCACCGGTGCCACGTGCTGCACGCCGGCGTTGTTCACCAGGATATCAATACCGCCCAGCTGCTCTTGCGCGTCACGCAACATACCCGCGATCTCATCCGGGCTGGAAACATCAGCCGGTGAGTAACAGACCTTGATCGCGTAAGTACTCGTCAGTCTCTGGCGCAGCTGTTCTATCTCATCACTGTCCCCGAAGCCATTCAGCATCAGGTGACAACCGGAAGCCGCCAGGGCCTCAGCCACTGCCAGGCCAATACCGCTGGTGGATCCCGTCACCAGCGCCACTTTAGCTTGCAACATGCACATTACTCCGTGGTCACTGCCAGGTCACAGGCAGCGAGAAATTCTTCAATTGCGTCAAGCGCGTCGGGCTCGTCCAGCATCGGCGCGTGCCCTACTCCCGGCACGGTAACCGCCATCGCCGCAGGCACCTCCTGCTGCATTCGCACAAAGCAGGTCACCGACAGCAGGTCAGACAATTCACCCCGCAACAGCAGCAGCGGCACTTCCCGCAGCGTCTGGTAGAGCGGCCACAAATCCGGCGGTACCGCGTTGTCCTGATCGCTGTGAATGGGGGCTGCTATAGCCGGGTCGTAGGCGGCGACAGGCACACCCTGTTCGTTTTCGCGATACAAGCGGCGCGCCATAGCCTGCCACTGTTCATCGTTGTAGAACGGGAAGCAGACCTGATTCAGCTTGCGGGTATACGCCACCGCGTCATCCCAATTGCGGATCACCTGATCACGGCCGACGTAACTCATAAGGCGTGCCAGTCCCGCCGGATCCACTTCCGGCCCCACATCATTGATCACCAGGCCGGCAATGCGCTGCGGCTGCTGGGCGGCCATCAGCATACCCATCAAACCTCCCATGGAGGTGCCGATAACCACCACTTTTCCGATACCCAGTGCATCCAGCAGTTGCCACATATCCTGAACATAGGTGAGCGGCTGGTAGCGGCTATTGTCACTGTCCCACTGGGACAAACCCCGGCCGCGCTGATCCGGCACCAGCACCCGATAGCGATCGCAGAGCTGGTCTGCCAGCTGCTCAAAATCGGCGGAGTTACGGGACAAACCGTGCAGGCAGAGTACGGTTAGTGTGGCTTCGGCACGGCCCTGGCTTCCGGACCGTCCGGCGCCGGCATAATCGCGGGCGTAGAGCTGCAGCCCATCATTGACGCGGTAATAAAAATCGCTGTAGTTCTTCATGATCCCCAGACCCTGAATGGATAGGCGGCGGAAAAAAGCGGGGTTTCAGTACCCTGTTCCGAAACCCCGCAAGCCACATCGATGGAGAGGATAAACGTCTGTCAGAAGGTATAGCCGAGGTTCAGGCTGACCGTCCTGGGGTTGCCGTAATAGGCAGTGATGGAATCCTCAAGGCCCAGTCCGGGGAAGTTGTAACCGCCCACCCGATACTCTTCGTCGGTGAGGTTCTTGCCGTGCAGGCCCACAGTCCAGTGCTCATCGGTGGAGTACCACACAGCGCTGGCATCCCAGAGGGTGTAACTCTTCTCATCCAGCGGTGACGCCGTGGCGAAGATCTGGGTTTCACTGCGGTAAGAAGCACCACCGGAGAGCACAATATCACCCAGATTGCCCAGCGAGCGGTTGTAGTTCAGGCGAATGGCGCCTGTCTTCTCCGGTGTATTGGCGAACTCCCAAAGATCTGCAATATCAGTACCACCGGATTCCACCTTTTTGTACTCCGCATCCAGGTAACCCAGCATCACAGTGGCTGACAGGTTCTCGGTCAACTGGGCAATCGCTTCCAGCTCCACACCCTGGATCTCCGACTCACCGGCATTCAGCACAGAGCTGACGTAGTTGCTGCCACCGCCCACAGCTTCCTGCACGGTAACCTGCATATCGGTGTAATCGGAATAGAACACCGCGGCGTTCATGCGCACACGACCATCGGCAAATTCGGTTTTAGCGCCCACCTCCCAGGTGTCGACAATTTCCGGATCGAAACCATTAACCGTATTGGGGTTGACCGAGGCATCGCCGCGCATATCAAAGCCGCCGCTCTTGAAGCCCTGACTGTAGGAAGCGTACAGCAGGGTGTCATCATTCATGGTGTACTCGACGCCGACCCGGGGAGAGAACTCACTCCAGTCATTGTCGTTGGTGTAGTCGGTCAGCACCGCCAGAGACATCAGGTCCTGACCGCCCAGCTGCGAGGACATGCCGTCCACAAACAACTGCTCCTTGTAGACCTCCGCTTCTTTCTCGTCGTAGGTGTAGCGTCCACCCAGGGTCACCGACCAGGAGTCGTTGATGGCATAGGTGGCGTGCATATAAGCGGAGTAGCTGGTGGTATCCACGGTGCCCGCTGTGACAGCATCGAAGATACCCAGTGACGGATCGAAAGGACCTGCCACGTTGAAGGCGCCCAACAGCACATCAAAGGCACCCGAAGCCGAGCCTTCGTAGTAATAGAGGCCGGTCACCAGATTCAATTTGTCACCGGCATAAGTGAGCTGGAATTCCTGGGTGGTCTGGTCATCGTCGTAGATCGCCGGCACATGCACACTGGCCAACGGGGTACTGTCAAAATCGATATTGGTAAAGGTTTCACCCTCGCGATAAGCACTGATGGACTTGAAGGTCCAGGCGTCGCTCAGGTCCCACTTCACCGTCAGTGACACACCGGAGGTATCCACCGAGTTGTTGGTATCCATATCCGCCCAGGAGTCAAATACGTTTGATGGTGTTGGCAGATCGGGAACCAGCAGGCTGGGGGTCATTCGATGACCACCCTTGGCGTTGGAGTTGTCGTTGGTCTTGTCAGCGTTCAGCAAAAACGCCAGGCTTTCGGTGGGCAGGAACTCCAGACTGACGCGGGCCGTTTCGATATCCTTGTTGTAGTTCTCTTCACCGTTCAGCAAAAACTCGCCGAAACCGTCGCGCTCAAACTTTGCCACGGACGCGCCAAACAGCAGCTTGTCCTGAATCAGTGGCAACTGTCCCGAGACCTTGAGATCGCGCTGGTCGTAGGAGCCCACAGTGCCGTTGATGCTCAACTCCGGCTCGCCGGTCAGGCGCTTGGTGACATACTTGACCGCACCACCGATGGTGTTCTTGCCGTACAGGGTACCCTGGGGGCCACGCAAAACCTCGATGCGCTCCACGTCGTAGACATCCAGCACCCCACCCTGGGGGCGGGCGATATAGACATCGTCGATGTAAAGGCCAACGCCCGGCTCAAAGCCCCACAGGGGATCCGCCTGGCCGATACCACGCACATAGGCGGTGAGTGTGGTGTTGGTGCCACGGCTCACCTGCATGGTGACGTTGGGAGCGCTTTTCTGCAGTTCGGTCACATCCTGCACGCCGGCATTTTCCAGGTCGGCGGCGCTGAACGCCGTTACCGCTACCGGTACATCCTGCAGGTTCTGCTCACGCTTCTGCGCGGTCACCACCACTTCTTCAAGGGCAATTTTTTTGGTTTGGGCTTGCGCCACGGCTGCGTCGGCGCCACAGAGTGCGGCGGCCACGGCAATAGCGCGGGCAAGGGGGTGCTGAACTAGAGAATAGTTTTTCATTGGTCTGAGCCTGCTCTGATTCGTTTTTATTCTTGGCGCCGGCTAAGGACGCCATGCTTTCAGTACATCGCCAGATTGCGCCGAGGAGTATGGCGCCACCATGAATTGCATTTAAATTCATCACTTGATGAATTGTCAACGACTTTTTTCATCAGATGTTGAATAAATATTTTCAGAGCACCTGGGTGGCAATTTTGCGGCGTCCATCCAGCGCCATCATCACCGCCGCCACCAGCGCCGAGAGACCAATCGCCCAGGTCGCGGCCACCGCAGGGTTGGCAATACCCAGCAGCAGGATTCCCACGAGGTGCGCAGCCAATCCCACTGCCGCTGAGCTCCAGGCCACCGCCACAGACGGCTGCTGTCGCAGCAGGGTGCCCAGTACAATGGGCACCAGTGACGCGCTGGCAAGTCCGTACACGCCTTTCTGCGCGAACAGGCCCACCAGTGCCGGCGGGTTCAACGCCACCAGATAGGCCAGTACTCCCACCACAATCAACACCACGCGGGAGAGCAGCAAGCCCCTGCCCTGCTCAAAGCTGTCACGTCCGCTCAACGGCAGGTAGAGGTCTTTCACCACCATGGCCGACAGCGAGACCAGGATGCCGTCCAGCGTGCTCATGCCTGCGGCCAGCAGGGTGATAGAGATAAACACCAGGGCGTAAGGCCCCCAGTCAAAGGCGCCGAACTCGGACGTGATGTAGGCCACCACCACGCCATCCTGGCGGGGGATATCGAGCCCCTTGAGACGGGCAAAGAAACCCACCGCGAGCATCAGCATGAAACAGCCGCCGGAAAGAAAGGTGGACCAGAGGAAGCGATTCACATCGCGGTCACTCTTCAGGTAGAGCATCTTGGTGAGAATGTGCGGCTGCATCATCAGCGCAAAGGTGATGACAAATCCGCTGAGAAAGACCGAAAAGAAATCGTAGTAGAGATTACTTTGCGGATTAAACACACTGACATAGTGCTCACCCACCGCCCGCAGGTTGCCGACAATATCGCCCTGGAAGTAGTGAAACCCCTGCACAAAAATAAACAGCGACACCCCCACCATCATCAACCCCTGAAAGGTGTTGGTGTAGGCATGGGCGTAGCTGCCCCCCATCAGTACATAGGAGAAGACAAACAGCAGGATCAGTGTCAGCGATACAGTCTGGGAGATGGGAAACAATTCGCTCATCAACAGGCTGCAACCCACCAGGATCAGCACCACAAACGCCACCGACAGCAAATTGATCAATGCAAAGAACACGCTCAGCGAACGACTCTGGTAACGCTGGTAGATCCAGTCGGGGATGGTTATAGCACCACTGTCGTCCCCCAACTGGCGGAAGCGACGGGTGAGTAACAGGAATGCTGTCATGATGCCCGCGGTACCCGCCACGGCGTAGTGCACAAACGCCGACACCCCGTGGACATAGACAAAGCCGGGGTTAATTACGAAGGTGGCCGTGGAAGAGATAGAGGCCGCCATGGTCACCCCCACCACCCAGGGGCTCATGTCCTTATTGCCGATCGAAAACCCTTTGATATCCCGCGTCTTGCGCATCCCAATCCAGGACAACCACAGGGTCAAACCCACATAGAGTCCGACACAGACCCACTTGAACAGCTCGGCAGACATAGGCGTGCTCTCTTTCATTATTGTTAGTAAGCATTATCAGCCGCCCCGGGGCACGGGCACAAAAGGCCCCCGACAGGACGGCAGTCTATCCCGCATTTAAATTCATCGCTTGTTGAATTGTCAAGGTTTCCGTAGAATCCCTCGACGAGTATTCAGTGAATCCAATCCCATGTGCCCCAGAAAAACCACAAAGGTCGGGCGCCCGCGCAGTTCCGATAACGAGAAGTCGGAACGCGGTGAGCGTATTCTTAATGCCGCCGAAGAGCTGTTTGCCCTGCATGGCTATGATGGGGTCACCCTGCGCACACTGGCCAATGCCGCCGGTGTCGACGTCGCATTGATCAATTACTACTTCGGCCCCAAGCAGCAGCTGTTCGATACCGTCTTCAAGCGCCGTGCCGAGATCCTCAACCAGGAACGCCTGACAGCGCTGGAGAGTGCACAGCAAGCCGCCGCACCGGACGTCATAGCGGTAGAGAAGATTATTGAAGCGTTTCTGCGACCACTGGAAGTGGCCCAGGAGAGCGACGACGAAGGCTGGCGCAACTATTGCGCCCTGCTGGCTTACGTCAACAACTCCGCGGTCTGGGGTCCGGTGCTGATGAGCAAGCACTACAACGATCTGGTGGATGTGTTTATCGACGCCCTGCGCCAGGCCCTGCCCAAGGCCGACGACGCCGACCTCTACTGGTGTTATCACTACATGTCCGGGGCCATGTCACTGACCTTTGCCAACACCGGCCGTATCGACAAGATGTCAGGCGGGCTCTGCCGCTCGGATGATTTCCAGGCTGCCTACGACCGTATGATTCCGTTTATCGCGGCCGGCTTCCGCCAGGTGTGTGATCGCTGAGACGCCGCTTGTCTGCGCAATGCGCCAGCCAAACAGGATATAGAGGGATTCTGAGTGAAAAGTACAGCGGCCATCGCAGGATGGCCGCTGTACGCCGTCAGGAGCGACGGCTGCGCTGGCCGGAGGAAGAGCCGCGACCACCGCGGGAGGAGTTGCCTCGACGGGGACCACGATCGCGATTGCGCTCACGGTCATCATCCTCGGCGGAGCGCAGGCGCGGCCCCATGGGTGGGGTCTCGGCCAGCAGCTCCATGGGAGGCTGCTCACAGCGCAGGTGACTGCCCACCAGCTCCTGGATAGGCATCAGGCGGAAGGCGTCATCTTCACAGGCGAAGCTGATGGAAGTACCGGTCTTGCCGGCACGGCCGGTACGGCCAATGCGGTGAACGTAATCTTCCGGCTCTTCCGGCAGGGTGTAGTTCACCACATGACTGATACCGTCAATGTGAATACCACGACCCGCCACATCGGTAGCCACCAGCACCTTCAACTCACCGGACTTGAAGCCATCCAGGGTTTTCACGCGCTTGTTCTGGGCGATTTCACCAGACAGCAGGCCAGCGCTGAAGCCGTGGCGCTGCAGCTTCTCATGCAGGCGACGACACTCGTCACGACGGTTGGCAAACACAATCAGGCTGTCCACATCCGGCTGCTGCAGGATGTTGTAGAGCAGCGTGTACTTCTCATCGGTGGAGGACAGGTAGACGTGCTGGGTGACGCGGTCGGTGGCTACGCTCTCGGGCTCAATCTCGATCCGGCGCGGGTCATCGGTCCACTGCTCGGCGAGGTGCAGCACATCCTCGGTAAAGGTGGCGGAGAAAAGCAGGGTCTGGCGGTGGGTCTTTTTCGGTGTCTGGCGGATGATGCGTTTGACCTGGGGGATAAAGCCCATGTCCAGCATGCGGTCCGCCTCGTCGATCACCATCACTTCGATCTGATCGAGATAGACATCTCCGTTACCACAGAAGTCCAGCAAACGGCCCGGCGTTGCCACCAGGATATCCACCAGTGACTCCTGCAGGTGTTTCTGCTGCTTGCCGTAGTCCATACCGCCCACCAGGGTGTGCACCTTGAGGTCGGTGTGCTTGGTCAGCAGTTTGGCATCGTCAGCGATCTGGATAACCAGCTCGCGGGTGGGCGCGATAATCAGGCTACGAGCCTCACCGGCGTAGCGCTCACCCTCGATGGGGTGACGCAGCAAATCGTCGATGATGGAGACCAGGAAGGCCGCGGTTTTACCGGTACCGGTCTGCGCCTTACCCACCATATCGTGGCCGTTCAGGGTATGTGGCAGGGACTGGGCCTGAATGGGGGAGCAGTACTCAAAGCCGAGATCGGCGATGGCGTGCATCAACTCCAGAGGCAGGTCGAGATCGTGGAAACGGGTCTTGCCCTCCACCTCCGGCACCTTGAACTCATCCAGGGACCAGGGCGCGGCGGCAGCCGGCTTGGCCGGGCGACGCTTGCGGGTACGTTTTTTATTGCCTTCACGCGGGTGATGCAGCTGGGCAGCAGCGGCTTCCTGGGCAGGCTTGCCGGATTTGGCGTGACCAGAAGATCTGGCTGTGGCCGGCTTGGAGGAAGTGGAAGCGACCGGCGCTTCTGCACCGGATTTTTTACGAAACAGGTTACCTATCAAGGTGTCTACTCATTCGGATTGGTCAAATTCGAACCAGTATACCACTTTTCCTGCCGCCACCCCAGCCTCCGGCATGACGCCAGCGGCAGGAATCCAGCCCCGGCCGGGGCTGTGGGGGAACGTCGGTGTCAGAAGTCCACACCCTGGCGGGCTTTAACACCGGCCTTAAAGGCGTGCTTCACCTCTTTCACCTCGGAGACTGTGTCCATAATCTCCTGCAGCGCAGAGCCGCCGCCGCGCCCGGTGACCACCACACTCTGCTCCGGCGGGCGATTGCGGATGGCGTCCAGCACCTTCTCTTCGTCCAGGTACTTGTAGGCCAGCATGTAGGTCATCTCATCCAGCACCACCAAATCAAAGGACGGGTCCTGCAACATGGGCAGTGCCTTCTCCCAGGTAGCCTCGGCGGCCGCGATATCGCCACTGCGATCCTGGGTGTTCCAGGTAAAACCGGTACCCATCTGGTAGAAGGCCACCTGTGGACAGTGGTCACGCAGGTAGATCTCTTCACCGGAGAGCTGCTGCCCCTTGATAAATTGCACCACGCCCACCTTCTGGCCATAGCCCAGCGCGCGCAGCACCATGCCGAAGGCTGAGCTGGATTTGCCCTTGCCGTTGCCGGTCAGCAGCACTGCTACACCGCGTTCCGTGGCAGCCTGCTCAATGCGGGCATCCACCTTGGCCTTCTGCTTCTGCATGGCGGCCTTGTGCTTGTCATTCTTCCTGTCGTCTGCAGACATAATTCAGTCTCCGTCGCAGTTACTCGCCGGTGCTTACCGGGCGGGATGGGGGAGCGCAGCCAATGTGCGCGTTACAGGGAGGGCGTAAGCGGCAGTACGCAGACTGCGGCTATAAGGGGGTCAGTGCTGAAAGGGGGGTCAGTAACTGACGACAATCCCGCCCTCCGCAGGATCGACCCGGTTTCACCGTCTGGTATCGGGCTTGTGAACATACTCTGTCCACACACCGTTGCGGGGGCAGCGCCGGTATCCCACCGGACTTCCCAGACACAAAACTCGGTAAACAAACCGGACCTGCACTTTAGTGATGCACTGCGGCCAAGTCAATTTAGCGGCCGCGGGTTGGGCAATAAGTCAGCGGGTATGCGGAAGATGACGAGGGCACTGCAGGCCCATGAGGAGAAGGGGTGGAACTCAGTAAAACTCGTACTCCAGCAACAGTTTCCAGTTGCTGTCCGGTGTGTCGCCATCCAGCCCCAGCAGCACACCGGTCTCCCAACGCAGGGAGCGGCCGCCACCGAAGCGAACGCGGCCGGTCAGCACCGGCCCCAGCGAGCGGGAGTTTTCTGCCAGGTAGAGCTCCAGTGCCGGCTCCAGTGCGCTGCTCCAGCGATAACGCAACTGGGAGGCCAACTGGGTCTCCCACTCGTTGTTAATGTCGTTGCCCCACTCATAGACCAGTCCGGCGTTGAGCGTACCCACCCAGCGCTGCCACTCGCGCAACACAATCACACTGGTGGAGAACTCCCGGGCGTGCGTCTCCCGCTCCACCTCCAGTTCAAACAGCAGGCCCCAATCGAAGGCATACTCACCCTGCTCTGTCAGCTGCCACTTCACTTCGGCTTCGGCAGCACTCCACTCAAAACCCGCGCCCGCTTCACCAGCCTCACCTTCCACGCCCAGTTCTGCGTACCAACGATCGTTAAGCGACATACCGGCCGACAACAAATGCATCTGCGCTCCATCCAGCTCATGGTTGTCATCCACCGGGTAGACACCCAGATACTCAAACTCCTTCTCCATGGGTTGCACATAGGGATCGTAGACCTGGTCCACGTAGAGACCATCGGCGCGGACTACGGCAGCCGGCAGCAGACTGCCCAGCACAGCACCCGCAACCATCCAGCGGGAGTTAAAGCGACTCTCAATCATGCAGCAAGGTTCCGGTTCGCCACTTACGCGCGATGGTGTAAGCAACAGGTATCAATAACAGCGCACCCAGGTACAGGCCCACCTCTACCGGCGTCGGCGCCGCTTCGTAGCCCAAGGTGGCGTAAGCCAGCTCGCCCAGCAGCGAGGACTCCGGCAGCCAGGCCGACATGTCCCACAGGGGCGCACCTCCCGGCAGCCAGTCCACCTGCAACAGCAGCTGTGTGGCCTGTGCCACCATACCGGCGGCCATAAAGGTCAGTACTACCCGCTGCACGCGCCCGGCCCACATCAGTGGCAAATTGATCAGGGTGTAGTAACAGAGTGCCCCCACGCTGAAGCCGATCATCAGCCCCATAAAGCCACTGGTGAGTACCCGCAACAGCACATCACTGCGATGCCAGTAACTGGAGTAGAACAGCAGGATCTCGGCCCCTTCGCGTATCACCGCCAGCATCACCACCAACCGCAGCAAACGCTGCAGGGCGAGTCCCGGCAACAGTGGCGCGCGGCCAATGGAGAGGCACACCAGCAGCAGGCAAGCGTAGATCAGGTACTGCATGGCCGCGTTAATCACTTCCTGGCCGGCGTAATCAAACCACTCCGACACGGTTTGCAGATTGACGGCATAGATCATGGCACCGGCCACCCCCAGCAACAGTCCCTGCACCACCGCCCCGCGCGCCAGCTGCTGGTGCCGGGCCACACTCAGCAGCACACTGATCAGCACACCGGCTTCCAGTGTTTCGCGCAAAACTATGATGATGGCATTCAGTAACATCTTGCTGACAGCCCGCCGTTATTGCGCAATGACCTTGCCCTGCGCGGTATTCATGTTGAACTCACCAAAGAAAGGGTACTCACCGGGTGACAGCGGGCCGATAAAAATCACCGCCTTGCTGTTGCCCATAATCACCTTCTCCCGATTGAGCTCGTAACTTTCAAACTCCTCCGGTGTGGCATCGTGGTTAATGACCAGTAACTTGACCTTGGTATTGGCCGGCACCACCAGCTCCGCCGGATAGAACAGGTGATTGCGTATCTCCAGTTCTACCACTGGCGCTGCCTGCGCCACCGCCGTGCCCGCCAGCCACACTCCCAACACCAATAAAACCTGTTTCGCCATACTCACCAAACTCTACTCCCCGGCCCCGGCGGCCGGTAAAACGGGCAGCCAGACCCGCACCTGTAACCCACCCAGCGCGGCGGAATGCCCCAGCTCGATGGTGCCGTGATGTAGCCTGACAATATGATCGACGATGGAGAGACCCAGCCCGCTGCCGATGGTTTTGGAGGCATGGCGATCGCCGCCCAAGCGATAAAACCGGTCGAAAACCCGCAACCTGGCCTCCTCCGGAATACCGGGGCCCGAATCCTCCAGCCGCACCTCCACACCATCGCCGGTGCCGGACGTTTTTATCTGCAGCTGAATCTGCCCGCCAGCCGGAGTGTACTTAATGGCGTTATCCAGCAAATTGCGCAGCAGGGTTTGCAAGGCAAAACGGTCGCCGCGCACATTGGCCGTCCGGGCATCCAGCTCCACCTGCTGCTGACGCGCCTCCCACTGCGGGTAGCTGTCGGCCACCACTTCGCGGGCCAGCGCCGCCAGATCCAGCAGCTGCACGGGCAGGCTGCCCTCCCCCGGCGCCAGGCGGTAGAGCGCCAGCAGCTGCTCAATGGCGTGCCCCATGCGCTCGGTACTATCCATCAATGGCTTGATGTCCTCCCCGGGGATTCGCCCTTCTTGCGCGAGGTTGTGCAGGTTCACTTTCAACGCTGCCAGCGGCGTACGTAACTCGTGAGCAGCATCGGCAGCGAAGCGCTGTTCGCGCTCAAAAGCCCGCGCCAGTTCCGCCAACAGGGTGTTGGTGGAACGCACCACTTCATCCAGCTCCTCCGGGCAACCGTGCAGTTGCAAGGGCGTAAAGTCGCCGCCGCGACGTGAGCGCAGCAGGCGCGCCAGCCGATTGAGCGGACGCAGGCCGAAACCCACGATCATCCAGATCACCAGGCCCAGCAGTGGTAACACCCACACAATGGGCAGGATCGATTCCAGCAGCATGCGCTCCATCAACCCCTGGTAAATATCGGCCCGCTGCGCCACCACAATTACCCGATGCACCGCGGTATCGTGGTGTGCCGGATGCACCAGCACCATCCAGCTGTGACCGTTAAAACTGAGGCGATGAAACCCGGCATCCTGCAACGCGAAATCGGGTCCGGGCGCCAGTGGTGAACGCAGCCGCAAGCGCTGCTGCTGCCAGATCTGGAACCAGGCGTGCTCCGAAGTACTGGCCAGTTCGGTGTTGGCGTAATCGGCGGCGCCGTCCAGCAACGTTCCTTCCAGTAGCTGGGCGGTCTCCTGCAACTGCTTGTGCAACAGGGAGTCAGCTTCGCGCAGGCTGCTGCGATAGCCATTAATGGCCGCGGCGAAGTTCACCAGGCAGATGGTGGAGAGAAGGACAATTACGAGAAAACTGCGGATGGATGCCAAGAGTACCTGCCGCTGTCAGACCGGGGCTTTAGCCACAGTGTATCCCACACCGCGGATGGTCTGGATAAATTGTGGTGGCAGTTTCTTACGCAGGTTACTGATGTGCACTTCGATGGCGTTACTGGCCACCTCTTCCCCCCAGCCGTAGAGCTTGTGCTCCAGTGCATCCTTGGTCAGTACACGGCCGCTGTTCTCCATCAGCGCCAGCAGCAACATGTACTCGCGCCGCGACAGGGACAGCAGCTCTCCATCGCTGGTGACCTGATGGCTGGCAGTGTCGAGGCTCACCGGCCCCACCTGCACCTGACTGCTGCTGGCGGTGCCCAGTCGCCGCGCCAACACCCGCAGGCGAGCCAGCAGCTCGGCCATCTCGAACGGTTTGGCGAGGTAATCGTCGGCGCCCAGGTCGAGCGCCGCCACCTTGTCCTCCACGCCGTCACGGGCGGTGAGGATCAACACCGGCAAGCTGGCTTGCCGCTGACGCAATTGGCGCAACACGCTGACGCCATCCATATCCGGCAGGCCCAGATCCAGCACCACCAGGTCCGGTGGCGCAGTGGCGACAGCCTCCAGGGCCAGGCGACCGCAATCCACATCGTTCACACTGAAGCCCTCACTGCGCAGCGCCCTGACCAGGGCCGCCGACAGCGTGGCGTCATCCTCAACCAACAGCAAATTCACCCGGCATCCTCACCAACACTTCCATCAAGCTCCCATCTTAATCGAGCTTGGTGCGGATCGCCTCCATGGCATCTTCGACTTCACCGCGGCGACCGCTATCAGCCAGTGGCCGCGCAGGACGGGGTGGTGCCGCCAGCGCTTTCTCGTAATATTGCCAGGCGCCCTGGTAATCCCCCTGGTCACGCAGGAACTCACCGTAGAAATAGTTGCTGTCGATGCCTTTGGGATTGAGCGCCAGGGAACGCTGCAGCTGCTCTTTGGCTTTGTCGCTATCACCAAAACCCACAGGCCAGCCGGGCACCTTGTAATAGAGGGTGCCCAGGGTGTTGTGGGCGCCGCCATCCATCACCGCCTCGTTCAGGCCGAGCGCGGTTTCCAGATCACTTTTGGAGCTTTTGGCGTACTTGAGTGCACCCAGCCCACCCTTGGCACCGGCGTAGGTGGCTTTGATGATACCGCTCCAGGCGAACACGTCGGCGCTGTCAGGGTAGGCGGCCTTGTCTTTCTCGGCCTGCGCCATCAGCTGCTCATAGGCCTGTAACTGGGCATCACCCTCCATCTGGTAGCGGGCTTTTTCCCACTGTTGCTGCAGGGCCAGCGCAGCATCAGCACCATCGGCCAGTACTGACTGGCCCAGAACCAGCATCCACACCAGCGCGCTGGCCTGTACCACATTACGAAACTGTCTGTTCATCACAGGTTGCTCCTCTCTGTCGCAGTCACTCACTGCGGTTCCGGATATTCCGGTCGTTGTTATTGGCCGGCGAACTGTTTAATCACCGGCAATTGTTTGAACAGCGACTTGTCCACCAGCGTCGGCAGCAGGCCGTTAAGTCGGACAAACAGCTTCTCCGGCCAACCCAGGTAATGGTTGTGGGGCCGCTTGCCGGCTATGCAGCGCAGCAACTGTTGTGCAACATAATCGGGTTTGTCCACCGACGTGCCCAGCGACTCGTTCATCTGCACCATGCTATCGGTGTGAATCGGTGTGGCCGTGGCGCGAGGCGCGAAGTAAAGCACCCCCACTCTGGTATCGGCCAGCTCCCGTCGCAACGCTTCGGAGAAACCCCGCAGGCCGAACTTACTGGCACTGTACGCCACTGAACCGGCAAAGCCGATACTGCCCAGGATGGAACCGACGTTGATAATCAACGCTTCGGGCTGCGCCTGCAACACCGGCAACAACGCCCGTGTCAGCTGCATGGGCACCAGCAGGTTCATCTCCAGCTGCAGGGCGACATCCTCTTCCGGGGCATCTGCAAACAACTGCAGGTAGTTGATACCGGCGTTGTTGAGCAGAATATCAATGCCGGTCTCGCTGACCGCATCCACCAGCCGGGTACGCTGGCCGGCGTTGTGCAGATCCACCACCACCGTGGTGTGCGGACCACCCGCCAACTGCTGTTTCAGCGCCTGCAATTTCTCCTGGGTGCGGCCAGTGAGAATCAGCCGCGCCCCGGCCGCGGCCAACTGCCGCGCCATTGCCTCACCCAGCCCACCGGTGGCGCCGGTAAGCAGAACTCGTTTACCTTCCAGTTTCACGTTTCAGTTTTCCAATTCAGTTAATCACAGCGCCACTTATGCGGCCCAGGAGAGCGCCTGCCCCGCATCCACTTCCATCAGGATATTGCGGTAGAGCTGGTAAAAGCAGCGGGCACTGTGAATTATCTGCTGCTGGTCGCCAGCATCGGTGATGCGGTTCATGAGACTCTCAAAAAAGCAGATATGCTCCTGGTCCAGCGCCCCGTGGGAGCGCAGGTAGGTAAAGGCCTGGTCCGGCAAACCCAGCGACTGCTGGATGCGCTCTGCCGCCGAATCAGCCATCTGGATACTGGTGCCCTCCAGCACCTGTACCGAACCAAAAAAGCCCAGGGGGTTGACCCGGTTAATGGTGTCGTAGGCATAGGCGATCCACAGCTCTGTAGAGAAGTTGGGGCGCGCATGACGCACCTTCTCCTTGTCAAAGCCGCAGGCCGCGATGTCATTCAGGATCCACTCCTGGTGCCCCACCTCTTCCTCAATGTATTCGGCGATGGCGGTACGCAGCCACTCCTGCTCCATGGGCACCCGGGCGCCAGTAGCCATCAGGAACGGCGTGGTGTGTTTGACGTGATGGTACGCCTGCGCCAGATAGGCAACATACTCATCCAGGCTGATATCACCGTTGAAGGCACGGCCGATCAGGGGCGTGTGCTGCCACAGCTGCTTGCGCTCCTGTTCCGTTTCCATCTGCAAACGCTGATAAAAATTCATGCTTCACCACCTTACTGATTGATGGCCCGGGGCTCTGGCGCCAGCGGGCTGCTTAGGTTGTGGTCCGTGCCGTAAAGGGCGCAGAGTTGTTCATCGTAGTCGGCCAGCAGCTGCGCCCGGCGCGGGCGGCCATTGGCAGTCAGGTAGCCGGACCAGGCATTCTGTGGCAAGCGCAACCAGCGCAGCACCCGGGCATAATCCGGCAACTCCCGGTTCACCAGCTGCAACCACTGGTCAATCTGTTCGTCTGTCACCGCCTCCGGCGCTGACAGCAGCGCCACCAGCCAGGGGCGCGCTTCACCGGCCACCACACACTGGCTAAGCAGCGGGCGGGCCTGACAGGCGCTCTCTACCCACTCGGGGCTGATGTTGCGGCCAAAACTGCTGATAATCAGGTTCTTGCGGCGGCCTTCGATGGCGAGCCAACCGGCCCCATCCCGTTCGCCCAGGTCACCGGTGGCCACCTGCCGGGGATACCAGCTCGCGGGGTCGCCCCAGTAGCCAAGAAAGACACTGCCGGAGACAATTACTTCGCCGGCGCGGCCTGGCACCTCACCGTCGAGGATCTGCACCTCGCAGTGAGGCAGCGGCTGTCCAACACTGCCGGGGCGATCCGCTGCCGGCGTATTGAGAGCCACCACCGAAGCGCACTCGGAGAGACCGTAGCCCTCGTAAACCGGCATACCCAACGAACGGGCCTGCAGCAGCAGTTCTGCCGCTACTTTGCCGCCCCCCACCGCCAGGAAGCTCAGCGATGCGGGTAATTGCCACCCCTGCAGGGCCGCCGACACCAGCGCGGCCAGCAACTGCGGCAACAGAATCAGGCTGGTGGGCTGCAGCTGCTGCAGGCACTGCAACAACTGCGGCAACTGCAGGCCGGAACTGCCGCTCATGCCCCGCTCCGCCAGTGTTGGCAGCAGCACCGTGCCACCACACAGCAGCGGCACGTAGATACCGGCAATGTTCTCCAGCAGGGTAGCCAGTGGCAGCAGGCAGAGGTGCCGCGGGCGCTGCAGGCCAATCACCTGTGCCAGCGACTGCGCCACCTGCCACTGCTGGGCACTGCTGAGGCAGACACCCTTGGGCTGTCCGGTGGAACCGGAGGTAAAGGTCACCTTGCCGGTACCCTGGGGCATGTCCGTATCGGCACTGCTGACCAGGGCCAACCGCCATACCGTCAGGCTGCTGAGGGGGGAATCCACGGCGCCGGCGCAGATGGCTGCCACGTCGTCCGGCATCCAGCTGTCACAGACCAGTAAGTCCGCCGCCGACAGGCAGTGGCGGCGCTGCTGGGCCGAGAAGAATCCCGGTACCGGCAAACACACCTTGCCCGCCATCTGGCAGGCAAGATCCACAACCACCCACTCGGGGCAGTTGTCACTCAATATAGCCACCACCTGCACCGGCTGCTTTTGCAGCCAGTGACTCAGTTCCGTCACCCGCTGCAGCAGTTGGCCGTAGCTCACCTGCTCCTCACCCTGCTGCAGGGCAATGGCGTCGGCACCCACCCAGGCAATAACCGCGCGCAGCCGCTCCGCCAGCAACTGCTGGTTGTGCAGTGTCATCAGGCGTGAGCCTCCTGCCAGCGCACCGGACGCAATTCACGCCCCAGGCGATCACTGCTGCCACCGTGTTGTTCCAGAATCCGCCCCAGCAACTCGTGCTCCCGCACCGCCTGCAGCGCCGATGTGATATTCACCGCCATCACGTTGGGACGACTGCGGTAGTAGCTGCCCCAGTCCTGCAACTTCTCGCCAAGACGCTCGCCATCGGCCGAGGCAATAAAACAGGGCTCCACCCCCAACCGCTTCACCAGCTTCTCCACCTGGGGTGTGGCGGTGAATACCAGCCATTGAAAACCGGCCTTCTCCAGGGACTCCGCCATCAGCAGGAACAGCAGCAAGCTGCCGCCCCCCTGGGTGGAGACCAGGTTGCCGATCTCGACTATGGAGTGGCGATTGACCGGACGACGGCAGACCACCGCAATGGCCTGCTCTACCGGCATATCCAGGTAGTGCTCCAGGAAAAGTGGCGTCTCGGCACCGGCGCGCAAGCCCACACAGGCCTGCAATACACCCTCGCGGCTCATACTCAGCAGCTGCGGCAGGAAGGCCTTGAGGCGGGCGCCGTAAACCGTGCTGTACTGGCTGGTAATGTAGTGCTCACACCGCTGACGCATTGGGCTGTCGGCATCGTGCAGAGCAAAGTCCGGCAGCGTCTGGGGGGCTGGCGCGAGGCGCCCCTCTGGCATCCGGGCTGTTTGTCCGCTCTCTGTCATCGCAACCATGGTTCAGCTCCTGTGCTGTAAGGTTGGGGAGATTTCCTTGATGGTGAGATTAGGCGGGCAAACTTAAGACAAACTTAAGGCAACCCTCAGGCTGGCAAACAGCGATAAAATTGTGACGCAGGACGCACCCGGGGGCCGCCGGGAAGGTTTGGTGATTACACGCTCCCTGCCACACAATAGGGGCCCGACAGACAGCCTCAACAGGGGAAAACAGCAGGTGGACAAGCATTACATCAGCGCCGAGGCGTTACTGCAGGACTCATTCCGACTGGGTCTGGAGGTCTACAACAGTGGGTTCCGGCCCGACTTTATCGTCGGCGTCTGGCGCGGCGGCACGCCGGTAGGCATCGCAGTGCAGGAGATCCTGGGCTATTGCGGTCACGACTGCGATCACATCGCCATCCGCACCGCCAGCTATACCGGCATTGGCACCCGCGACCGGGAGGTTCGGGTGTTTGGCCTCAGCTACCTGGTGGAGCGCATGCAGCCCGACAGCCGGTTGCTGCTGGTGGACGACGTCTACGACACCGGCCTCAGTGTCCAGGCCGTGGTGCAGCGGCTGCGGCATTTGTGCAGCGACAAACCCACCGTGGATATCCGCATCGCCACCCCCTGGTTCAAACCCGGCAACAACCAGACGCCGGTAAATCCCGACTACTACCTGCACGAGACCGACCAGTGGCTGGTGTTTCCCCACGAAATTGATGGTTTGGACAGAACTGAACTGGCCCGGAACAAGCCGGGCCTGGCAGCACTGCTGGAGGAGTATGGTCACTAACCGCAGCTGCGGTTAGTGACCTGCTCAGCCAATAGCTGCAAACACCTTGTAGAAGTTGGACTGGTCACGGATATCAATGCGCAGTTTCAGTTTGCGGGAGATATCGCTGGCCGAGAAGATGCCGCGGATCTTGTGACTGGCAGGGTCCAGCACCAGGCAGTGCTGCTGGTAGTTATCCTTCAGCATGGCCACAACGTCACCAATACTGACCCGACTCACCTCATCAATGCTGAGTGCCAGCAGCTCCCCCTTGGGGGTCATCAAATCCCGCACCCGCAGATCCCCGCGATTGGCACGCATGGCGATGGCACGCTGCAGGATGTTCTGCTCGGAGAGATCATCGGCGCTGATCACACCGGCAAAATCGCCGCCGGCGATGACCACCAGCTTCAGCCGTACATGGGTCTTGATCATCATTTCCCGGGCTTCAACCGCACTGGCGCTATCGTGAATGACCAGTGGCTGGGAGTGACTGAAATCGGTGAAGAACTCCAGCGCAGGGCTGTCCAGGGTCAGCTGCACAGGCGCTTCAGGCTGGGCCAGTTGATCAATGCTGGAAACGGGATAGAGAGTTAACTTTTTCATTTGCCTTACTCCTCGTGATCCCGCCGCAGTAAGGGTCAGGTATCACGCGCTTCGATTTTTTTGGATGGCAGGCTGCGCCCGGCAGCCCGCCATGGCTAACACAAGTTCACAAATCGAAGTCAGGCAATCGGGGGAGCGCGAATAGGAGGAGTAGCCGAAGCTATGGCAACCGGTGCAGAAGCGTCGGTGGCTATCGGTGCAACAGCGGAAAGAGGGAAGCTGGGGAGCGCAGCTGGGGTTAACCAAGCCTGGCTCTCTTCATCGGTACCAGGGTCGGTGCCATCACCATCACCGCTTAAGGAGTTACCCTCAAGGGTAGTAACCGCCGACCACTGTGCGTCCGTATCAGGCGCATTGAGGCCATTGCCCAGGCAGACGCCTGAGGCAACCAGCAAACTCAAATAGACCAGAATACGAAGCATTGTGTCACCTTGGGTAGGGGAGCGGCGCCCCGACAAACCGGGTCAGAGGCCAATGGCCATTACGCACCGCTTACTGCTATAGACATTAGATAGCACTTTAGTTCCCCACCTGTCACGCGCCACCGCAGAACATTGGGTCTTTGCCAGCCGGCATTTCCGAAGAGGCCACAATTATGTCCAATCTACCCCCCGTTGCGGTGTCACGTTGACGAGCCCAGCCCTGCTGTGGCCTAGTTATGCGACTTCTTCTGCCCGTGATAATAACGATAGCCCCATGGAACAGATCAGCGAACAGATAGTTACCACCCCCCACTTCTCAGTGCTGCTGCACACCGTGTCATGGGATGGAGTAGAGGATACCCCAGCCTATCGTGGCTATAACCTCAGCCAACGACTGTCCGACAACCACTCCCCCCTGCGCATTGGCAGGCTCTCCACCGCGGAAGTCATGCCCCGGGTACACGCCGTTGGCCTGCTGCCACCGGGCCAGGCCATCCGGCTCTATCCGATGGAACACCCGCTGCGGGTTCTTAACTGCATTTACGACGAGAGCTATTTCGAAGAGACCACCCAGGTACCTGCCGAGCAGTGGGAAAAGTACACCAGCGCCCTGGTGTTTATGCGCAACCAGCGGCTGGAAACGTTGATGCAGGAGATTCACGCCGAGATCGAGCAACCCGGTTTTGGCAGCGAGATACTGATTGAGTCGGTCGCCAATATGATCCTGGTGGAGCTGGCCCGCTATATGCGCCAGCTGCAACGCAAAAGCGGCAAGGGGAATGAAGGGTTGGGACTGGCACCGTGGCAATTGCGACGCGTGCAGGAGCGCATACAGGCCTCACCACAAGCGGGGTATCCGAGCCTCGCCGAACTGGCCCTGCTCTGTAACATCAGCGAGGGACATCTGGCCCGCTCCTTCAAGGCCGCCACCGGCTGGCAGATTCACAAGTACGTTACCGCCGAGCGCATGAAAACCGCCAAGGCGTTGCTGCTGGACGACAACCTCAGCTGCGAGGAAGTGGCCGCACGGCTGGGATTCCGCAGTGCCGCCTACTTCTCCACCGCCTTTCGCCGCATCACCGGTAAAACGCCCACGGAGTTCCGGCGCCAGTCGGTGCCGGCACGGACCAGCCCCCCCAACTGAGACCGGCCGGAGGCCGTGCAGCTTCAGCCTGCTGTCGCCGCGGGAACCCGCAAACCGGTTTGGGACCCATCCAGGTGACCGCTGTCACCCAGGCGACAGCCGACAATACGCTCGTACCAGGGCAAGGCCAGCGGCTTGGCAAACACCACCGGCCCCAATTTCACACCGCTGTCTGCTTTCATGCCGAGGGATTGGCGCAACCCGATTTCCAGATCGCTCATCGTCTGGCGGAACAGCCGCATACAGTGCAGGTAGCGGGTAAATTGCAGCGCCAGCCCCACCTTGCTGCCGCCGAAGCTGATCACACTGCCTGGTGTTTTCAGCAGGTTGACCGCCGCCTTGAAATCCACCGACAGAGTCTCGGCCGGGGTTGTGTGCTGCAACGCCTGCAGCAGCTGCTCCCGCACGCCGCTGTCCAGCCCCTGGGGCAAACGTTCGGCCACCGGCGCTGGCGCTGGCTTGCTGCCGAGCGCAGCAGCGGCTTCATCCAGCTTGCGCTGCAGGAAGTCGTTAAACGGCACCAGGTGTTGGCGATCATGACCGCGGATCAGGTTGAAATAGTGGGTGGCGTCAAACAATCGCCAGAAGGTGCCCAGCTCAAACTGCAGGGCCAGGGTGCGGGCCAGCTGCAGTTGCACGGCATCAATGTCGCCGGCACTGCCGGGATCACCCTGCATCAGGGTTCTGCTGGCGTTGCGCAACATCTCCGGTGAACCGGCACAGACCTCGGCACCACCCACCAGCGCCCTGGTTTCATACACCAGATCCAGAAACGCGGGAGTGGTCACCGGAATATCACCCCCCAGGGCCCGGCGTTCAAACAGGGTCTGCATCACCCCGAAGTAACCCGCGCCCAGTTTGTAGCCCACTGCCTCCTTGGCGGGTAGCGGGGCATCTCCACCCTTCTGTTTCAGGAGGAAGAGGGTCGGCCCCAGCAGCTGATAGAGGACCGGTACCAGGATATCCGACCAACTGAGCTGGCCCTCATCGGCCAGTTGCCGCACACCCGCCACTTCTGCCATGACATCGTTATAGAAGCGGGTGACCTGGGTCAGGGCCGAGTGATTCATGAGCTTGTCCTCACGACCATCGGTGTAAGGGCAGGCCCGCATCTCCATCTCCACCCCCATGCGAACTGACGCCGGAGCCCGGCGTTCGGTAACCGGTCGCCCCTCCGCATCCAGGACATGATCCAGTGAGAACAGCAGTTCGGATAGCGACCAGGGCTTCCCGGTCAGCGCGTTGGTTAAACCTTGAGACATACATCCCCCAAGCCAAGTCCTGAAAGTCGGCTATTTTACAGCTTCTGACGACATTCGGGCCACGAAAAACAGGGATTTCAGCCCTTGCAACAGAGCAGAAACTCTCTATATTGGCGGCCGCTTGCATAGGGAGGTATGGCTATGAGCAGCATCCGTTTGAAAGGTATTGCGGTGCGCCCCGGGCAGAGGGCGGAGTTGCGCCTGTTACAACAGTGTGAAGTGACTTGTGAGGAAGGACTGGCCGGCGATCACCAGAGCAGACCCGGTAGCCGCCAGGTCACCGTCCTGAGTGATGAGAGCTGGCTGGACACCTGCCGGGATCTCGGCATCGAATTACCCTGGCAGACCCGACGCGCCAACCTGCTGCTGAGCGGCTACCGGTTTGGCTGGGAGGACCAGGGCAAACATCTCAGAATCGGCGAGCTGATCCTGAAAATCACCCGCGAAACCATGCCCTGTCGTCGTATGGATGAACTGCACGAAGGCCTGATGGGGTTCCTCAACCAGGATTGGCGCGGCGGCGTCTGCTGCCGGGTGATCCGGGACGGAGTTATCCGGGTGGGCGACCCCATCGAGATTATCGATACGGCACCCGACGCCGGCTGATCAGCCACAGCCGGTCACAGCCTCAGATAACCGGCTCTTCGCCTTCCAGTTTGGTGCGGTGCATCATGCGACCGCTGGCCGGATCGTAGTGGGTGGCGCGGTGCATGGTGCCGGTGTTGTCCCACATCACCATATCACCGGGTTCCCAGTGATGGCTGTAAAAGAACGGCTCGCTGGTAGCCCAGTCCCGCAGGCCGTGCAGCAATCGGGCACTGGTGACGGGATCGACGTTCAGCACGCGCTCCGCCGTATTCCCCAACACCAGAGACTTGCGCCCGGAACGGTGTTCCCACACCAGCGGCAACACCTTGTTGCCCATATTGATCCACTCTTCCAGCTTGGCCGCCGTCGGTTCCGGGTTGTGATAGAACTGTGATGCGGCAAAGGAGTGGAGCACTTCCAGACCTTCCAGCTCCTGTTTTTTCTCCTCCGGTAACGCATCGTAGGCGGCGTAGGTGTTACAGAACTCAGTATTGCCCCCCTCTTTCGGCAGCACCTTGGCCGACAGGATGGAAGCCAGGATCGGCACATCCGACATGGTGCCATCGATATGCCAGTAGAAGGCGCCCTTAAGGTAATCCGCGCGTGCGTTCTCTTCGGTATCGAGGGTGACCTTGTAAATTTCATCGCCGAAAATTTCCGGCGAGAATTCGCCAAGGGTTTTGGTAAATGCCACCTGCTCGGGATCCGTCATGTGCACCCCGGGAAATACCAGCACGCCACGCTGCTCCAGCAGCTCACGAATCCGGCCGGCGTATTTGCCGCTGATCAGGGTTGCTTTATCGGCCAGGATCCTGCTGCCGATATTGGGATTGAGATCCACCACCTCAAATTCAGTTTTATCGCTAACAGTCATAATGTGTTACTCCGTAACGCGAACAACCGCAGCCCCTCAGGGTGCCGCGGTTATTGGATTTTTCTGCCGGATGCCGCTTACAGCACGCCGTCATAATTTTTGAGCATGGCAGGGTCGGGCAGTTCCATTTGCAGGTAGATGTCGATGTGCTCAATCTTGCCGGCGGCATTGAATTCGTACACTGACACGGAATTCACTGTGCTGTGGTGGCCGCCCATCACCGTGCGCTCCTCCAGCTCCAGGAACACCGTGTTGCCGGACTCGGTAATGCGCTTGAAGGAGCACTCCCACTCCGATGCCATGGCCCAGGGGGTGAGGAAACTGATATAGCTCTCCCAGGTCATCTCCTCCTTGAAGTTGCCGATACGACTGAAATTTTCCGTATCGCACAGCGCCGCCAGCGGCGCCCAGCTGTCTTCGGAGAAACCGGGTTGTTTGGCCTCTGCCATCATGTCGGTCATGATCTGGCAGTAGTCGAGAATGGTGCGGGATTTACCGGTGTAGTTACCGATGACGTCGTTAACGTCCTGCAGGGGTAGAGACATTGTGAACTCCTGTGCGCGCTGACGGAGCTGAGTGTACCGGCGCGCCTTATTATTTTTGTCACTTGGCTGTTCGTGCCCGCTGCAAGGCGGCAGCGGTCCGACAACCGGCTATCAAACATACCGCGCCTGCGCTCCGGCGGGTAGCGGCATCCGCACAGCTTTACAGTTTTAAATACTTCGCCTGCCAAGCCGGTGCGGCATACTGTCAGGCCTCACCAGCCATAAACCTGTCCACCACGGAGTGGAAGTGGGCCACACAAACCTCCTCCTGCGCCAGGGTCAACTGCTTTAACAGGCTGTTGCGCAAGCCCTTCTGCTGGCGCGACATCTGTTCGTAATCCTGCTGCAGTGCCAGGAAATAAGGATAGGTGCCCGGCTCGGTGACTTCCACCAACCCGGCGCGGAACTCTTCCATACCCGGCGGCAGCCACATGTAACTGGTGACATGCCAGACGCAGCGATTGGGATCGCCATCCGGATGCGGCGTCGGCAGGATGATGTGGCACTCACCGGCGCGCACGGTCATAAAGAAATTGGGGAACAGCAGGTAGCCGTGGTTATCGCTCATCTGGTCATCAGTGAGACCGCTCACATCCAGGCCACTGGCGGTCAGCGTCTCGCGGGTGGCCTGCTGTAACAGCGAACGACCGGAAACACCGTCCGGGAAGGTGAATTCCCCCTGCGTATCCTGATAGGCCGCCGCCAGCTCCTCAAACTTCGGCAGGATCGCCGCCACACCGGGGAAGGTGCCGGGCAAGGCACGAATCGCCTCCACCTCCCGGTTGGCGCTGAAATCGGGATCGTTGGCGTGTTTCACATCGAACGGCGCCACCGCCAGGTTGTGGTGGGAAGGAAAGTTATAGCGGGTACGGAACGGGTCGATCACAATCACCGACAGCAGTTCAGGATGGATACCGTCGATGTGGTAACCCTCCTGGAAGGCATCCACCACCACCTTCCAGTTGCAATCCAGCGCCTCGCGCACATCCATCACCGGCGTCAGTCTTTCCAGGTGGTAGGGTTCCAGGAACTGCACCACATCCTCCCCCAGATACTCCCGCAGTGGCTGGGCGTTGGCATCGGGGTTGAGGAAGATAAAGCCGCCGAAGGTGTCCACCGACACCGGCACCAGGCCGTGCCGGCTCTTGTCGATGGGGCCCACCAGGTCCGGCCGCCCCACCCCCACCAGCTTGCCGTCCAGGGCAAAAGACCAGTGGTGGTAAGGGCAGGTAAAGCGCCCGTTATTACCCTGTTTTTCCGTACACAGCACATTGCCACGGTGGGGACAGGCGTTCACAAAGCCGCGCACCTGCTGGTCGCTGCCACGCACCACCAGGAAGGACTGGTCAAAGAGCCGGTACTCCTTCCAGTCGCCGGCATTGGGGATCTGGTCCTCGCGTCCCACCGCCTGCCAGGTTTTCATCCAGATCCTCTCCCGCTCGCGCCCGGCGTACTCCCCGGAGACATAGCGGTCGGTGGAGACTGACAGGTTGCTGCGGTCAAAGCCCGCCTCCTGCATGCCTACACTCTTCTCTCTGCGCAGGTCGTCGATCAATCCTTGCGGTTGTGCCGTTTGCATGACGCTGTCCTCATTATTGTTATCCGTGCCTGCGACAACAGCAGACACCTTCGTAGCAGAGAGGACTCTAAAAGTGCACAGTGAGGGTGTAAACGTGATCCGCCCCGGCCGGGGCATTTAGCATCAGGAAAACGAAAGCATGCGCAAGATTGCGAAACAACAGGCGGGCTTCAGCGACTGGCGTTCAAGTGCGACGACTGAAATCGACACTCACCACATTGTCGTCAATGGAGACCACAGGTGAGAGATTTTCCGCTTCCAGCCGCATCTCAATCAGGTTCAGGCAGAGATTACCCAGCCCCTCGGCGGCATTGGAATCGCCATTCTGCGCCGCCTGTTTGGAGAGGCGGGTATTGATCAGGAAACCGAAATCGAAGGCGGAGCGACCATCCACCGGCAGGGGCAGGTTGTCGTACAGAACACGGCGCTCCAGCTTCTCCATAACGCTGATAATCTTGCCCTCTTCCGGCGGCTCCGGGTCCAGCTGGTAGTGCTGCTCTGTGGCCAGGGCCTGCAGGGATTCGATCAGCTTCGCCTTATCATACAGGCCGGCCTGCTGGCAGATGGACGCCAACTCACGCCAGAAGCGATCCTGCAACAGCTGCGGGAAGCTGGCGAACTGATCGGCATTAAGACCGCACAGCAACAGGATGTAGCCGGTCTGCTGCTCCTGCAGTACCACACAGGCTTCCATGCCGATGATTTTTAAATCGGCACGCCAGAGCAGGTCGGCGTCACCGTTGCGGGCCGGTTTGACGTGGCGCCCCAGCGCCTTGGCCAGTTCGCGGGTTACCAGGATACGCATCATAGGCCTGCCTCCAGCGTGGGTGTCACAGCCCGGCGTTCGGCTGCGGCTTTTTACTCTGCTCAAACTCCGCCATCAGACGGATGCTCTCTGCCGGCGTTTCAAATTTTGCCACCAGGTAGTCGCGCAGCGCCTGCGGATAGCGCAGCTGCTCCAGCGCCGTCGCCATGCAGTGCAGCCACATCGCCTTGCTGTCCCCATCCACCGGCAGGTGTGCGTGAGCCACCGGCAGGCTGATGGAACCAAAGTGCTCGGCAAACAGTTTGGGGCCGCCCATCCAGCCGGAGAGAAAGTAGACCAGCTTCTGCCGCGAACCGGTAAGGTCCTGCGGGTGCATATCGCGCAGGGCTTTGGCCTCCGGCAGGCTCTCCATCAGATCGTAAAAACGATCCACCAATTGGGTGATACCCTCCAGCCCACCCACCGATTGATAGGTGGAATCGCCGGAGCCGTACAGTGGCAGGTCAGTCGTTGGCAGGTCAGTGCTCATGCAGCCTCCTCCAGGCAGACAGAATCGCGCCTGGCCAGTGAGCGCGAGCCCACGCCCTCTGCGTACAGGCGTTCCAGCAGGGTACAACGCCCCTCTTCACCGCGACCGCCGAGCCAGCGCAGTTCCTCCTGGGTCAGCAGCGTGGCCACAATCAGGGTCACGTCGCCACCCGCCGTCGCCAGGCTGTTCACGCCCGCGGGAAGATCCCGTGGCTGGTGCAGCAGTGCGCCGGCCAGTCCACGGCCATCCTTGATGTGCTCGATGTTGAAGCGCATGGAGAGCGGTTCACCTTCCAGCAGGCGACCGCACAGGCGCGGGTAGCTGGCCAGGGTATGACTGATCTCGGCGGTCATGGGAAAGAGCCAGCTGTCTGCCAGTGTCAGCAGCTCCCCTTGCAAGGGGGCTATCTCCGGGCTGCGCACCATCACCTCCAGGCCGAGGCCGGTGGCCAGCCGGTCCTTCTCCACCCAGGGATCGGAGAGACCGTCAGAGAGAATGGCGCCGCAGCCGTCCACCTCCAGCGCCAGCCATGCCGGGTCCGAAGGCCACTCAGGGCCATCCACCGGCCCCATCAGGGAGGTGAGCAGGAAGGGTTCGGAATCAAAGGCGGAGCAGATGGCAGCGTGACGGCTATTGCCGGCCTGTTGCAGGCGCTCACCATAGGGCTGGTTACTGAAACTGGCGGTGGAACCCGGGGCCGGGCTGCTCTGGTAGATAGTGGACATGTCTGGCTCTTTCGCTGTGCTTACCAGACAAGCGGAGCAAAATTCGCTCCAGCACTTTTCCCGGGATGCAAAAATAAACCTGAAGCAATTCAGTCGGTTAGAAATGGCGCCCCTTCGTTACCCGTGACCAGGGCTGTGCCAATCCCCACAATTGGGGCAAAGGGGACATGGATTCCCGCCTGCGCGGGAATGACAGATGTGTGTGACACAAGATCGCAGGATAGGGATTCCCATCACGACTGCGCAGCATGCAAGACCCGGTTGCGGCCCTCACGTTTGGCCTGATAGAGCGCCAGGTCCGCATCCCGCAGCAGCTGTGCCACGCCGCCGTCCTGTTGCGGTATGACCGATGCAGCACCGGCACTGATGGTGACCACCTCGCCAACCGATGAGTGCTGGTGAGCAATGGCCAACGTTTCAATAGTGCTGCGAACTTTCTCGCCAATCTGTTTCACACCTTCCGCATCGGTATCCGGCAGGATCAGCATAAACTCTTCACCGCCGTAACGGGCTACCAGATCGGCCGGGCGATGCAGCTCTGACACCACGGCTTGTGCGACAACCTTGAGGCAGTCGTCACCGGCCTGGTGACCGTAAGTGTCGTTATAGGCCTTGAAGTGATCCACATCGAGCATGATTACCGACAGCGGCCGCTGCTCGCGACGCAGGCGCACCCACACCTCCTGCAGGTAGATATCCCCCTTGCGACGGTTGGCCACACCTGTAAGACCATCGCGATCCACCAGGCTTTGCAGCTCACGGTTGAGCTGCTCCAGCCGCGCCGTGCGTTCGGCAACCTTTTCTTCCAGCAGGCGCGAGTGATCCTGTACCTGTTCATAGAGCTGTGCATTTTCCATCGCCACCGACGCTTGCGCGGCCAGCAGGCGAATCACCTCTAAACGATCGCGCGTGAAGATATCGCTGGCGAGATTGTTCTCCATGTAGAGCACGCCCTCGACACCCTCCCTGCGCAGCGGCACACACAGCACCGAACGGGGTTTGGCCTTGAGCATATAGGGATCCTGTACGAACTGGCCTTCACGACAGGCATCGCGCAACACCAGCGCTTCACCACTGTGCAACACCTGACTGATAAGGGTCACAGGCAATGGCAATTGACCGCCCTCAAGCATCGGCACCATGGAGTGACCCGGCAACACGATCGACGGTGCACTTTCACCCGGCAGTTTACTGGCCGCCACCCGCAAGCGGCCTTCCTGTCGTACCACCAGGCAGCCCCACTGACCACCGGCGTTTTCCAGCAGAATGGCCACCGTAGTTTTGAGCAATCGGTCAAGCACAATCTCGCCGGAAATTTCCCGCGACGCCTTCATTACCGACGCCAGATCAAGATCACCGCGCGTGTCACCCAGCACTGATATCCCGCTGCCCGCCAGCATTTCACGCAATACCGGAAACTCCTGTTCCAGGTGGGCCACTTTACGACGCGCGCCCCAGCGATCATAAACACGGTGCGCCGCGCGCAGATAGCCTTCCGCAGAGCGCTGGCGCCCAAGTGCCAGCAAGTGACGCGCAGCTCGCTCATTGGCGGTGGCCTCATCCCGCAGGAAGCCGCTGTTGCGCGCAGCATCGATAGCGGCATCAAACCTGTCCAGCGCCAGATCGTTATTGCCATCCAGGCGCGCCAGCTCCGCCTCCATTAAATATTGCAAATGCAGAAAGTTTTCCGGGCAGTTGTCAGCCCAGTGACGGATACGGGATAAGTCGTACTCCATGCGCGCGCGGGTCACCTGCTGCTCTGCAACGGGCATCTCGGCATGACTTGTCGCCAATGTCAGGCAGGCGACCACATAAAAACGCACCAGCTGTGGTAGTGACATGGCGGACTTGATGAGCTTATCCTGCGCACGCACATGCTCCAGTGCCTGTTCATTATGGCCGTAGAGCTGACAGATCTCAGCGCTGTAGATGTGGTAGTTGGCAATACCGGTCATAAAGCCCCGCTGCCGCATCCCCGCCAGACACTGCTGCACATCGAAGGTGTCATCGCTCAGCGAGCAGAGCCCATCGGTCAGCCCCATCAAGTTGCGCTGCAACTGCAGAAACAGCGTGCCGGAATCGAGCGAGTCCTGATACGCGCATTCGCGCACAATCTCCAGATGCTCGGCGTGCAATCGTTCAGCGCTTTGCAGATCCAGGGTTGGGTCCCAGATCACACAATCCTGTGCGCTGTAGGCGAGATAGAGCAGGTCACCGGATTGATACCCCGCCTCAATCCCCTTGCGGAACCAGGGCGTCAGACTCGACCAGTGGCGACTCCAGTGGTGCACAAACATGGCGTACACATAAATCACCCGCGCGCGCAGGGTGAGATCATCGAGGCGCTCGTTAATGGCCAGTCCCACCCTGGCGTATTCAAATCCCAGGGCTGGCTCATCCAGCTCACCACAGAGCAGCATACCGTAAGCGGCGTAGGCAAATGCCGACTCCGGACAGTTACCGTGCTGCAGCGAAAAGTTAGCGGACTTGAGCACCAGATAAGGGAAGATGTTGCCACTGCCGGAGAGAAACGCCGCGGCAAAAATCTCCATCAGCAGACGCATGGCGGTGAGTGTGGCTTCATCCTCCACCAGCGGGGCATCCACCAGATCCTCAATGCGGCGTCCACCAAGGTTCGCCAACACCAGTCGCCGCTCTTCTGCTATATCTTCCAAAGTCGGCTGATCGGTAAAGCGCACACCGAGCAAACGTAACCCTTCAATAGCGGCACCTATAGAGTCGTCCATCCGACCCAGCGTGGCGTACTGGCGGGTGCGGGTCACGAGAATATTGCTGCGTTCCAGGTCGGTCGCCGCATGGGTAAGCAGAATCTCAATCCACTGCTCGGCTTCTTCGGTGCGATTGGTGAGATAGGCACACTGCTGGATTTCCGCCGCCAGCGCCGACATAAATTGTGGCTGTTGCTGCCAGGGGTCATCCGGCAGCAACTCCTGGGCAACGCACAAATAGGTAAACGCCGCTTCAAACGCCGCCGAGTGCCGCGCCCGTATCGCCGCGCTCAGATTCAGCTGCGCCAGTTGTTGCCGCTCGCCAGCATCAACCATCAACACTCGGCCTTCGTTAAAGTGTCCGACAATATCGATCAGGCGCTCGTTCAAAGCCGCCTCACCCGCGTCGGCGTACAGCAGACGCCCCATGGAAAGATGCACTTCCGGTAGCCGCTCAGGATCAATCAGGCCGTAGGCCGCCTGCTGCACCCGGTCGTGCTGAAAGCGATAGCCGGGGTTCAGGTTGAGTTCGTCGCACTCGTTATCCTGCAAATTCCCACCGACCAGGCGGTATTCGCTGTGCAGTGGCAGAATCGTGTGCTGCTTCAGCGCCGGCAGCAATACCGCCGCTGTTTCCTCTGTCGAGTGTTCGTAAATGGTGGCCAGCGTGTACAGATCAAAAGTACCGCCGATGCAGGCCGCCAATTGCAGCGCCTGCTGTGTCTCTGCCGGCAGGCGACGCAGGCTCGCCATCATAAATTCGACGACGTCGTTGCTCATGCCCGACCAGCGCGCTGCAGCCGGCTCCCAGTGCCAGCGACCGCTCTCCGGGTCCGGCGTAATCGCGCCCTGCTTGTGCAGCTGGCGCAACAGCTCGTTGGTAAAGAAGGGGTTGCCCTGTGCCTTGTCGTAGAGCATGTCGCTTAACGGGCGCATCTCCTCCAGGCTACCACAAAGGGCATCGGCCACCAGTTGGGCGACGGCAGAACGTTCGAGTGGGCCGACGGGTAACTGACGTATATTTTTCTGCGCCTGCAGATCATCCAGCAACAGCCGCAACGGGTGCCCGGCACCGACTTCGTTGCTGCGATAAGCGCCGATCAACAACAGGTGTGTCAGCTCGCGCGAGGTCACCAGACGATGCAACAACTCCAGCGTCGGCACATCGCTCCATTGCAAATCGTCGAGAAACAGCACCACCGGATGCCCTTCTGCGGCGAAGACACGCAGAAAAGCGGTGAGCACCAGGTGCAGGCGATTGCGCTCCTCCGCCGGAGGCAAGGCGACCACGGCCGGCTGTGTACCGATGATCAGCTCCAGCTCCGGCACCAGATTGATCACCAGTCGGGCGTTGGGTGCCAGCGCCTCCTGCAGGCGCTGGCGCCACCCGGCCAGTGACGCTTCCGGCTCCGCCAGTATCTGCTGCACCAATCCACGAAACGTCGCCGCCAGCGCGGTATAGGCGTCGCCCTGCTGAAACTGGTCAAACTTGCCCTGCACAAAAAAGCCGCGCTCGCGCACCAGCGGGCGATCAATCTCATTCACCAGCGCCGATTTACCGACGCCGGAATAACCGTGCACCAGACAAAACTCTGTAGCACCAGCCACCACCGTCTCAAACAGCCCCAGCAGTTCACGTAGCTCGCCATCGCGACCGTACAGCTGCTGCGGCACCAGAAATTTTTGTACTTGGTCATGTCGCCCCGGCACAAACAGCTCCGGCGTGCGTCCGGCAGCCACAGCGTCAGCGCAGGCATTCAAATCGTGCAGCAGCCCCCGTGCACTCTGGTAACGTGCCTCCGGACTTTTCGCCAACAGGCGCAACACCACCGCAGATAGCGCCTCCGGCACATGCGGCGCCAACTCGTGTGGCGATGACGGCAGACGACTGATGTGACTGTGCACCCACTCCAGCAACGTCTCCGCCTGAAAGGGCGAACGCCCGGTGAGCAGCTCAAACAGCAGGATGCCAAGGGAGTAGTAATCGGAGCGGTAATCCAGGTCGCGGTTCATACGCCCGGTCTGTTCCGGCGAGATGTAACCCGGGGCCCCTTCAAGACGTCGTGACATCTGCAGGGCCTGACGCTCCTGGTCCAGCTCGGAGGCAATGCCAAAACCGGCCACAGCCAGGCGCCCGGTCAAGGGCTCGTAGAGAATGTGCTCGGGCATCAGCGCCTTGTGCACCAGATCGTGGCTGTGCACGCCGTCCAGCGCGCGCACCAGACGCAGTGCGATATCCAGTACGGTGCCCAACGGCAAGCCTGCGCCGCCGCTGTATTCCAGCCGGGTGCGCAGGGTGCCTTCGAACAGCTCCCCCACCAACGCCAGGTTGCCGCTGCCGTGGGCCACGGTGGCAAAAACCTGCCGCACCCCGTCAATCCCGGCGAGGCGTTGGGCAATGGCAGCCTCACGCCGGATCGCCGCCACCTGCTGGCGCTCCGGGTATTGCGTATCGAGGGTTTCAATCGCCACTTCAGCGCCATCCACCAGGCGACACGCACGATAGACCACACGCCCCTCCAGGCGGTAGAGCAGTTCTTCAATACGGTAGCCGGGCACCTGCACCCCGGCCCGCTCTATAAAGCTTGGTGTGGTCACGTCGGAGGGCATGGTGGCAGGGGCATCAGATACCGAACAGACGACTGAAAGTAGCCCGGTAGTCCGCCTGCGCGCTGTCGAGCAGCGGCTCACCATGGCCACACAACGCGTGGCTGAACGGGATCTCAGCGAGACGCACAAAATCCCCGGCGGCGGGCTCCGCCGCCTGCATCCATACCGGGCCGATGTTGGCCGGGGTAAAAAAACCCACCTGCTGCATCAATTCGCTCGACGCAGCGGAGAAAAACCGGTCCGGCGCCAGCCAGTTCTGCAGCGCGTCACAGGCGATGGCGATACCACCGTCGCACTTGAGGATCACAATAGCTTCGGGGATTTTCGTGGTCTGAAAGACAAACAATCCGGCATCGGTGAGCGGCAGTGAGTCGGGCGCAAGCGTGTGTGTCGCCTGCAGGCCGCTCTCGTGGGTCATGTCCGGCAGCGCCCAGTAGTTGGCCTGATAGCGATCCACGTAAAAGGGGTCATCGCGACCGTGCAGCGCACCGAGACGCACCACATCCGTCACCCGGCCCAGAGTGTCCAACCCGGCCAAAGCCTCGTCCGTCAGGCGCACGCTGTTGAGAATAATCAGTCGCTCGCCTTCGCGCACAATGGTCATGTTGCGGCTGAAAGCCCAATCCATGCCCTGCAACACTGTCTCCATAGCGCCGGTGACAAAAAAGACGTTGGGGAAGATCTCCTCAATGGGCCCGTTCCCCAGTGCCCGGGGAAATTGTGCCGCGGATAAGCAATCCATAGCTGTAGCTCTCACTGCTGGTCGTAATCGAAGCAGCCCACATAGCGATACTCCCGTGCGTACTCATTCAGGTAAGCGTTGAGGTAATTGCGCTGGGCCTCATTGAAGCGTCCGTGCCGGATGTCGTCCATGGATTCACTGCCGTCGCTGCTGTTTAAGCGCTTGAGGTGAAACAGCGTCATGTCGCGGCGGCCAAAAAAACTTTTCAGGTATTCGTGCAGGGCGCGCGCCCCGGACATATCAAACACAGAGCCCCACAAGGCGGTATACATCGGCTCGGCGGCCAGTGTATCCGCCGTAAAACTGGGAAACTCCCCTGCCGGGGGCGCAAAGGGAGGATACACCTCCTGCTCGTGCAGGGGCTGCGCCATCAGATCCCGAACATAGGTCTCGTCCAGCCCGGCCGCGCGGGCGCCACTCACGAGGATATCCAGGTAGCGGCTGCTGGGACGGCAGGACTCTTCGATAAATAATGGCATGCCTACGTAGGTATAGGCGCTGACGCGTTCGCCCGACTCGGTCTCCACCTCGACCCGGATACGGTCGTAACCGTGGCCGCAGGCTTCGGTGGCATCCAGCGGGGCCAGTGACTCGTCAGGACAGGTATAGAGAACACCCAGGACCCGATCCCGCGGGTTATCCGACGGTTCCACATTGGCCACGCCACCTTCGTGACGGAAAAAGTGCTGCACGTTGAAGCGCAACCGCCAGCCATACAACACGGCCCGGCGTGCGGACAGCGGCTCCACCCCTTTGGCCCGTAGTGACGTGATGCTCAGATTGGAGCCAAAACCAAAATAGTGAAACATAGCGCGGGCCTGCAGCCCCCTTACCCACAAGGGGTTAACAATACCCGTATTATTCGCAAAATCAACAGGTTGCAGCTCGCCCGGCAAGTCACATCGGCACACCAGAACCCGTTTTGCCAGAGGCTATCAGAGTGCCATCAGCGGATTAAGAGCCATCAGCACAAATTGAGAGCCGTCAGCACAAATTGAGAGCCCCCCAGCGAGAGATCAGTAGCAAGCCTGCTGAATCGAACGGGGTATGACTGACTAAACAGCGGGAAATATTGGGGATCGATACCACACCCGAAGGATCGCGCGGGGGACCGCGCTCCTACGAGAGAAGTGCTCTGTGTCGCGGAGTTGCCGTAGGAGCGCGGTCCCCCGCGCGATCTTTTTCTCTCCAACGGAGCGAGATAGCCACAACACTCGCCCATACAAACAACACATCACCCAGACACCATATCCGCCGCCACCCGGGCCGCGGCCTGCAGCGCCCCCTCAAGATAGCCACCATAACGATGGTCGGTCTCGGTGGCGCCGAACCAGAGCCTCTCCCCCCAGTGATCCAACCGCAGCCAGGGGTGGCCGTAGCTGGGGTGCTCGGTAGGCACATCGGCATCGGCCGGTACCGCGGAGGATGGCTCCTGAAACCAGTCCAGCAGGTGAACCGCCACCGGTTCAGCTGCAGCCGGGCCATACAACTCCTGCAGCTGGCTGATCACCGCCTCTTCCAGCCGTGCCCGGTGTTCCGCCCGCACCGCCGCCGGCAAGGCAAAGAAACCACCCAACGCTGCACGACCGGGATCAGTGCCGTTACCCACATCGCAGGCATCAAAGATCTCCCCCAATACGGCGCCCGGGTACTGGCCATAACCGTTGCCGGAAAGCCCCTGCTCACGCCAGAAAGGTCGCTCGTACTCCACAATCACCTTGGCCTGCCCCGCCATCCAGGTCGGGGTAGCGGCAAACATCTGCTGCAGCCGGTCATCCAGCGCGGGCTCAAACACCACCTGCTGTTGCAACAGTCGTGGCGGCAGGCACAACACCACCCTGCGGGCCAGCTGCACCACCGGCTCACCCCGATGCTCGAAGGTCAACGCCACCCCATCGTCCTGTTGCTGTACCTGCAGCAAACGATGCTCGAGATGAACCTGTCCCGGGGACAGCTGTTCAGCCAGCACATCGATCAGCCGCTGCGCGCCACCGCGAATGCGGTAGGCACCACTGTAGGCCTGGGGATCGGGAATCCGCAGTGGCTCCTGACCCACCTCCGACTGAAACAGGGCACGACCATACTGATACTGGGGAAACAACTGCAGGTCATAGCGGCGGATAAGCTCCCGCAGCAGCGGCTGATCCCCCGGCCACACCCAGGTAGGGCCCAGGTCGAAGCGGGTTTCGGGATCAGGTCCAGTGGCCGGAGTGCTGAGAATGCGTCCACCGAGCCGCGACCGGGCCTCGAACACACCTATGGAGTAAGTGCCCGCTTCCAGCAAACGGCCTGCCAGGGCCAACCCCGACAGCCCGCCGCCAATAATCGCTACATCCAGCATAAGCACTCCTCAGTATTGCTGCCCCACTCCGGCAATATCCAACCTTCATGTCCCACCGTGGGCAATATCAGTTTACGGCGAGTGATCTGCCAGCCGCCATCGTCCGGTTCGGCGCGCATACTCCAGCCCCAACTTACCGGTGCCGCCGCCGGCACCCAGATGGACTCCCCGGGCCTGTCGCTCAACGGCCGCTCGAGAAAATAGCTGGTGAACTGCTCCAGCACCGTCACGCTCTGCACCAGCTGCCCCTCCGCCTCAATGGGCAGGCGCTGGGAGATACGATAATCAAAACAGTAGTCGCGACTCTCTCCCACCGGCTGCCAGGGGGTCTGCTGACGTACCACCGTGGGCTCCTCACCCGGTTCCAGATAGAGCACCGGCTCCTCACCAGTGTTCAGGATCTCCCGTCGCGAGCCATCCGCCAGGGTGAGGAAACGCTGTGACTCCACCAGCCGGATCTCCCCCAGGCGGGCAGCGAAATCCTTGCTGCGATAGTGCAGCGGAAACTCTGCCTTTACCGTCAGCCAGTGGGTATTACGCACGCTGTAGATCTCCGGCCCAAGCAAGGTGGGATTCTGCAACTGCAGGCTGTTGCTGGCCACGCCGTTGTCGCGGTCACCGGCCGGCATGGCATCCCAGTCCCACAAAAACACCGGCTCAACGCCACCGGCAGGCAATACCCGCCCGGCACTGACGCTATAGTCGAGCCCACCCACCAGTCCCGCGGGTCGTGCCTGCGTTAACTGCGAGGCCGGGTAGGCCAGCCCCCGCACCAGCGACGGGGTTTTGCTCTTCGCGGCCGGGCGGACGCTATCAGATGCTGCGGTATCGGTTTTCACCAGCCGCAGCTGGTTGGTTTTGGCGGAAATGGGAAACGGGGGGCGTGACATATCTCTGGCTTGGCCTTTTCGGTTTTCAGTGTGGCTCTCGTTACAGCTCTCGTTGCCGGTCTCTGTCTGGCGACAAGTTGGTAAATCGCTCTCTGTCACCTGAGCTTCACAAACTGTGCCAGCCACCAGCGGTACCGCAGGGCGCGCCAACTCACCCTCCTGCCCTCAATTTCCCCTCCCACTGTCGAACATACGACATCAAATGTCGTTCCACTTTGCAGGGGAAACGACAAGCCCAACCGGCACACACCACCTAAGTCACTGATTTATTGAGTCTGTAAGGCGCGGCCGGAATATTGCACCGGTCCTTCCCAAAAGGCGCGCTCATCGAACAGATGGGCTTAAAAAGATGCCGTTATCCGTGATAGCCAAAAGTGATCGCCATGAAATACATCGAAGTTCTGCAGTACTGCCTGTCGCTGCCGGGCACCCGCAAGGAGAGCGAGACCGGACAGGGTCAACGCTTCACCCTGCTGGCCGGTGATGAACCCTTCGCCCTGTTCGAAACCGGCGCCCCCATCCAGTGGCAGTTCCTGGTCCGCGCCACCGAAGCGGATTGCGAGGAGCTCTACGACCCGCCCCATATCCGCACCAGTGACCGCGGCCCCGGCCACTGGCTGGTAATACTGCGGGTGGAAAACTTTGACGATGAACGGCTGAAGGCGTTGATCCTGTGGTCCTATGAGCAGGCTGTGGCTGCGGCCGATGCAGCGTGATCTCAGCGTGCAGGGTTCGCGAACAAAATATCGCGAGCGCAGCGTGGTGACGAGGTGAGTGGCTGACACTCAGCAGCAGGAAGCGGGCGGGCCACTCCGGCTTACCACCAAGTAGGCGACAATGTGCCAAATATGGATTGCTTCGGCGCTGAAAAACGCGCCTCGCAATGACGGGGTGGAGTTTGTGATTGATGACACGCGGCGTAAGTGATGAGCGGTCATTGAAAGGGTTTGATACAGAGAGTCTTTAGGCACTTCACAGAAGCGAGGAAAGTCACCATGGCCAAGGTGCAAGTTATTGTCGGCAGCGTCTACGGCAACGCCAAATTCACCGCTGAAGCGGTCAGCGCCCTGCTGGGTAAATTGGGGCACGAGGCGGTCGCCAACGACGAAGCCATAGCCACCGACCTCACCCGCGACACCGACGAGATCCTGCTGATCTGCTGCTCCACCACAGGCGATGGCGAAATCCCCCGCAACCTCCTGCCGGTCTTTTCCGCGCTGGATAACGAGCGCGTCGACCTCAGCGGCCGCCGCTACGGAGTGATTGCCCTGGGTGATCGCGGCTACTCCCGCTTTGCCCACGCCGGCCTGTTGCTGGAAGACGCCCTCTACCGCTGCGGCGCCAGACGTGTTGGCGACGTACTCACCATCGACGCCCGCGCCGATGCCAATGCACCGCTGAAAGCCGCGCTGTGGTCGAAGGACTGGATTGAAGCGTTTGAGGTCTGTGCTTGATCTTTAACACACATAATCGCCCGGGGGACCGGGCTCCTACCGTAGGAGCCCGGTCCCCCGGGCGATCTTTTCTGACCAGACACCCGATTGCCGATGCTCACCCGACCTGATTGCAGATTATCACCCCAACCGACATCCCAAGCTGTGCGGATCAATAATGACTCATAGTCGCCGCACACACCCCACCCAACACCAGATACTCACTCTCCCCCTGCAGCACCCCCGGCAACAACCCGGGAAAGTAGACCAGCTTACAGAGCGGAATCGTTGCCTCCAGAATCACATCACCAAAGGCCGACGCATGATCCCGGTCGCAGCTAAAGGAGTTAAGGTTATTGAGTAGTAACACACACTCATCCGCCGACGGCTGTTCGATCACATAGTGATCCTCCAACCAGTTAAGGCCGCGATAGAGTGTCCGGTGGGTATCGGTCGGCCAGCGCCGCTGTAACTCGTACTGGCAGTAGCTGTAGAGCAGGTCCAGCTGTGACTCCAGCGCATTGCTGTTGTAAAGGCCGCGCTGGAAGTCACCCTCGAAAAGCGCGTAAGTCTCACTGTTGGGATCACTGAGCGAACCGCGATGATTCAGTGCCCGCAGGCCAAAGCGCGACTCCACCCAGCGCTTCAGCACCGCCGCCTCCACACCATCGGCATTGAACATCCAGCCGCGCAACAGCCGCAGGTAGTCGGCCTTGTCACGCCGCACTCCCCGATTGTCCGGATCAAAGCCGGCTTCGTCACTTTTGCCCAACAGAAACGCCGAACTCATATACTGGCGAAAGTGCAGCGCCCGCACCTCCGCCTCGTCGATATCGTCCAGCGCGCGGAACAGCTGGCTGTGTAACTCCTGCACACCATCCAGGCAGAGCCGTACAGGGTGCAACTGAAAAGTACGACTGCCCAGAATCACCGCCGGCTGGTTGCAACGATTGATGGAAAGACGGGCAAACAGCGGCAGGCTCACCGGGTGAGTGGTTTCGGTTGCACCTGAATTGAGCTGGGTCATGTGTTTATCGGTCATCCTCTTTACTATTAAATAGACCGTTACGGTTGCTTTATCAATTAAGGAAGAGAGTAATGCCAGACCGACAACAACGCTACCAGGGATGCCTGCTGGGGCTCGCCGCCGGGGACGCCGTCGGCACCACGGTAGAGTTCAAACGCCGTGGCAGCTTTGAACCGCTCACCGATATGGTGGGTGGTGGCCCCTTCGGCCTGCACGCCGGTCAATGGACCGACGACACCTCCATGGCGCTGTGCCTGGCCCACTCCCTGCTGGAAAAACAGGGCTTCGACGCCAACGACCAGATGCAGCGCTACAACAACTGGCGCCTGCACGGCTACATGAGCAGCAACGGCCGCTGTTTCGATATCGGTACCACCGTCTCCGAGGCACTGAGCCAATACCTCAGCCACGGCAACCCCTTCGCCGGCTCCACCAACCCTTTCTCCGCCGGCAACGGCTCCCTCATGCGCCTGGCCCCGGTAGTCATGTACTACAGCCCCAATCTGAAACAGGCCATCCACTACGCCGGTGAAAGCTCCCGCACCACCCACGCCGCCAAAGAGTGCATCGACGCCTGCCGCTACTTTGCCGCCCTGCTGCACAGCGTTTTCGAAGGCGCGGATAAAGAGGCGCTGCTCACCTGCGAACTCTACCAACCGGAAACTCGCAAGATTGCCGCGATTCAACAGGGTGACTACCGCAACAAAACCGTGGAACAGATCAAGGGTAGCGGCTATGTGGTGGAAAGTTTAGAAGCAGCGCTGTGGTGTTTTGACCAGACCGACACCTTTGCCGACGCCATCCTGCTGGCCGCCAACCTGGGGGACGATGCGGATACCACCGCTGCCATCTGCGGGCAGATCGCGGGGGCGTTTTATGGAGTGGAGGCAATTCCCGCAAGCTGGCGGGAGAAAATTGTGATGGCTGGCGAGATTACCCAACTGGCCGATGCCCTGCTGGCCGCCAGCCCTTAATTGGTTGATGTGTGAACAATTCGGCGCAGCGACTGTAGCGGACTGATACCGCTATGCTCTGCAAAAGCGCTACACTGCTGCGCTATTGAGTAAACATAAGCCCCTGAATACTGAGAAGACCCCATGCGAATCCTGGCCCTGTTAGTCACCCTCTTGATCATCGGTTTTCTGGTGACCAAGCAGTTGAATACACCCACCACCGTTGGCGGTGACGAGACCGGTCTTCCGCACACCGCGGCACCCAACAGCAAAGAGGATCTGGATAATCTGCAGGATAACCTGGATAGCCTGCTGGAGCAGAGCACCAGACAGCGACTGGAAGGGGCGGAGTAGTGAATCGCTTAGGTGTTCATTGATGTCGAGCTATAGGCCGACCGATACAGCACATAAAACATTGTCCAAAAATTGAAAATATGGAATATTTACCTGACGCCGGCAGACACGGATGGTTTCCACACGGCAACAACTCTTCTCATGGTCTGTCCTTTACACTAACAGGATCTAACCAGGAAGCTGTTCCTGCCTGTAAAAGATCTGATCTCGTCACCAAATAATGTTTATTAGACCAGCCACCCGGAACAAAAGCTAACCAGCCTACTAAAGTAAAATGGGCTGCCTTCAAAGAATTCACTCATCGCATCCTTTTTGTTGGTGCAGATTCGGTTTTTGGCTACAGGAATTAGCTTAAATGAAACACTTTAACCGGATACACCTCAGAGCCCTGTCTCTTGTTTCTTGTGTTCTCCTTTTGGTCGGAGGCTGTTCATTACTCGATATCAGTGCCCAGACAGAAACCCTGACGAGCGCAGCGCTGATTCGAGGTAAGGTGGCCAATACCACAGACAAGCAAGGGCCTGTCAGTGTAATGGTATTTGAAATCAAGGATGGCCTGCCGAGCTACGATGGCGCCGCTTATGCCAGCAAGTCCGGCCATTATCAGTTTAGTGTGACGCCGGGGACCTATCAGATTTCTGCCCATGTGGATGTCAATCGCGACGGGAAGTACCAAAAGGGAGAGCCGGCTCGCAGCATCTCTTCCCCCGATTTCCTGGAGCTTGAGCCTGGTGCTACGGTCGATGTAGCCGTGCTGGAAATAACCGACGACCATGGTCAGGCTTTTACCTTGGATACTTCTTCCGGCAACAGTTCCCATTACGAAAACCTGGGCAAAATCATCTCCCTGAATTCGCCCATTTTTACGCCCGAAAATTACGCCATGGGATTGTGGCGCCCCATAGATTTTTTAACCACGATCGGTGGTGGCCTGTTTCTTCTGGACGAGTACGACAGCAGCAAGACTCCTGTACTGTTTGTCCACGGTATCGATGCTGGACCCACCGACTGGGAGCCGGTTATCAGCCAACTCGACAGACGCGCGTTTCAGCCCTGGATTTACTACTACGCCAGTGGCATGCAGTTGGATATAGTCAGCGACACCTTGCTTCAGGGCATAACCGAACTTCAAAAGCGCTATGAGTTTCACTCGCTGGTTATTGCGGCGCACAGTATGGGTGGCCTGGTTACCCGATCATTGGTGAAAAAGTATCAGGAGCAACATCCCCTCGACTTTGACGCACTTAAGATGGTGATAACCGTGAACAGCCCTTTTGGGGGCATGTCCAGTGCAGCGAAAGGCATCAACTATTCGCCTATTGTCATCCCATCATGGGTGGATGTAGCAAAAGGCAGTGAGTTTTTAAATGAAATCACTGAATGGCCGTGGCCAGAGCATATTCCCTACCACCTGGTGTTTTCCTTCGCCGAGGGCGAGGATGGAGACGGCGTGGTAAGTGTGGCAGATGAAATCCCCTATAAAATTCAGGACGACGCGAAACGGATGTATGGATTCTCCAATACCCATGTAGGAACATTGAGTGATCCCCGATTTATCGGTCTGTTTAATTCCCTGCTCACAGAGGTAGAGGAAAACCTGAACTCAAATTAAGTATCCTGAACACGGGGGTCTGGCGTGACATGCAAGAAAGGTGTATCCATTGCGCTGCACATGAAAAAGCCTGCAAACAAGGCCAACTAGCTTTGCTCCTGTGGCGCCGGGCAACCTGCGCCAGGCTGTGTTCAATGGGGTCTGTTCAATGGGGTCGGAGCCTTTGATTTCCACGGACAACTAAAAACTAATACCTAACCCTATACCCGCCAGAGCCCTGAAAATGCAGTCCCAGGCAATACCCATACGAGCAACCACCCTAACAGCCATTAACATGGTTATAGAAAACAGGGCTCAACTACTGCGATTGGCACTCCCTTTACTTGTCGTAGTCACATTCAGCCAGATCTACTCTCACGTAGCTGCAAGCAATCCCGAGCCATCGTTCAATTTCATATCCATTCTTCTCGGACTCGCCTATGTATTGACTCTCCTGAATGCGACTGTCGGTGCTCACCGGGTCTTTTTGCTTTCAAGGGAGGATGCATCACAAACCAGGGCTCTGAGGTGGACCATGAGGGAAACCAGATTTCTGGGATGGTCGATTGCCCTGGCTGTCCGCCTTCTGGTCGTAATCCTGCCTGTGTTATTGATTGAGATTGCCGTTATCCCGAGAATGTGGGGCGCCTCTTTTGAGACATCCTATCTGGTTATTCTTATTTCAAGCTTTTTTTATCTTCCAATAGCGTACGTCTTCAGCCGGTGGGCCATGGTTCTACCTGCCACAGCTATAGACCAAACACACAAGAGTATTGGCTGGTCATGGCATATGACCAAAGGACACAGCCTGCAACTGTTTATCCTGATCGGCATTATTCCGTTCACAACAGATATTCTTCTCTCCCTGCTGCCCTTTGGCACCAGCATCGTCGGGCAGCTCTGCTACGAAGTCATTTGGTTAATCGTCGGCGCTATAGAAATCTGCTTGCTGTCCCTGAGCTTTGGCATGCTTAACGAATGGGCTTCAGGTGATACGAAAAACACCGAAGAGCAAACCCAAGCCTAGGCGTTGATCACTCCCCCTGAGCCTTTGGTGTTCCATTGACCCAAAGGCTCATCCCACCGGCATCGCTGGCGTCATTCGCCATCCCAAAATGCCGGACACCCACTATAGTTATCTGGATTACGGAGCGGGCAGACCGCAAATCAACCCACGAGGTACAACAGGGAGTAACGCCATGAACACACCCGTCGTCATCCAGCACCGTTTCTGCGGCCCACCCGATTCCGGCAATGGGGGTTATGTCAGTGGCATTATCGGAGAGGCATTGGGCGGCAAGGCCACCGTGCGCCTGTTCCTGCCCCCGCCGTTGGGCCGCCCGCTGACACTGGACCTCGACGACACCAGCGCACAATTGCTGGACGGCGAGAAGCTGGTCGCCAAGGGCTGGACCGAAGCCGTAGATGTGCAATGTCCGGAGATACCCTCCTGGGCCGAGGCACTGGAAGCCACCAAATCCTTTATTGGTTTTCAGCAACACCCCTTCCCCGGCTGCTTTGTCTGTGGCCCTGGCCGGCATGAAGGTGATGGCCTGCGCATATTCCCCGGCAGGCTGCCCGGCACCGAGGTGGTCGCCGGGCCCTGGATTCCCGACAACTCCCTGATCAGCCAGAAAGACAAGAGCAACCACATAGACCGGGTCTTTATCTGGGCGGCCCTCGATTGCACCAGCGCCTTCCCCATGTTTCCCACCGGGGAAGGCAAAGCGTTGGTGCTGGGGCAGATGTCGGTGCAGATTCACGAGGACATAAGCGCCGGCGAACACTGCATCGCGCTGGGCTGGCCGCTGGGCCAGGATGGCAGGAAGCTCTACTCCGCATCGGCCATTGTGAATCAGGATGGTGAGGTGGCGGCTACGGCAAAGGCCACCTGGATTGAAGTGGAGGCGCATTTATTTCAGTAAGTGGCTGTGGGCGCTGGGCCGGTGATTCAATCCCGGCTGCGCCGTCCATGACTAAAACCCAGCTCACGCCCATAGCTCAACTCCAGCTACCACTTCCGCACTTCATCGGGCAAAAATTTTCTCTTCACCTCGGCGCATCCCGTAAGCTCACCAGCCACAGCAAACCCGTGGCACATAAAACATTGTCCTACCCCCCAAAATATGAAATATTGCAGACACGGATAGCTCTCACGCGGTAATCACTGCACTGCTCTAACTATCCTCCGTTGCTGACAGCAAACCCGCAGCAGGAATATTCCCTTCTGTACCACCATCCGCACACAAGCTGTGTGGATTAACGACTATAAAGCCGACCAAACATTACTCAACAGACCGGATAAATCTGTTGAATTAAGCCAGGGAGCATCAGGCATCTTCGACATCTCTTCACCAGCCAACAACCATTCCGACTACGCCGGCCCCTCGCCCGAAATTCTGCAGAGCGGCAATGGCGACTTGCGTCCGTCTAAGGTGTTTGTGGAGAGCCTGTTGCCCGTCAGGGCGCTGTAGCCAGAGCTCTCTGGCCACGGCAAGAATTCGCCTTTGATTAAGGCGTGGCGCTGGAGGGCAGATATACCCCGCTGCACTCCAACTCAAAAACCTGGGGGATTTATAAGGAAAATGTATGGATTGGTACTTTGAGGTTTTGAAGAAATACGCAACTTTCAGCGGTCGTGCACGCCGGAAGGAGTACTGGATGTTCTACCTGTTCAACAACGTGATGGCCTTCTCCCTGCTCATGATTGAGATGATGCTGGGTGGCCCAGGTGCTATTGGTCTTCTTTACATCCTCGGCACCATTATCCCCAGCCTGGCTGTCGCCGTGCGCCGCCTGCACGATACCGATCGCAGTGGCTGGTGGCTGTTGCTCAGCATTATCCCGTTTGTCGGTCCGCTGGTGGTGTTCATCTTCACCGTTCTGGACAGCTCTCCGGGCCAGAACAGCTATGGTGCCTCTCCCAAGGAAGCTGTTGCCTGACACCAGCCTCGTGCTTCGTTAGCAGCGCATGGTCTGTTGCGGTGGAATAACCTCCGCCAATAAGATCGCCCACGTCGCCCGATCCGTCGGGCGATGTCTTTTTTTGGTTTACTGAATCCTGACTATCCAACTACCTGTCTGGCACTGCCTGCTAATGGGCCTACACATAGACAAAGCGAAGAATACACGATGAAGAAACTGGCCGGACTCCTGGTCCTGCTCTTGACGGGCTGCGACTTTTTCTCAAGCTCCGTTGTTCTGCCTTCCGATTATCAGGTAGATGGCCGCGATAGTTCTACGCTCTCAGCGGAATGGTGGCAATGGGCAATGGCGTTTCCCCGCAACATCAATCCGGTCAGGGATAACACTGGAATACGCTGCGCAGTTGGCCAGCGGGGTGATGTCTGGTTTCTCGCGGGAGGCTTCGGTTCGGCCAAGATTCACCGCAACTGCACCGTTCCTGCGGACAAATACCTCTTCTTCCCTGTGGTTAACATGTCCTACTGGCCCGAGTCAGAAAACAATGGCATGACCTGCGACACGGTGAAACACGCTGCCGCCCTGAACAACGATACCGCCATCGACCTGTTTGCAGAGCTGGACGGGGAAGGGATCGACAACGTGAAAAACTATCGCGTCGCCAGCCGTGAGTGCTTCAATATTTTCAAGCGTCGCCCGGCTTCACTCGGAGGCTTTAATGCCCACCCCTCAGCGTCGGACGGCTACTGGCTGCTGCTGAAGCCACTGTCCAAAGGCACCCATACCCTGAAGTTTGGTGGCCGCTACAATAACCAATCCAGCGAGTTCGGGCGCATGGTGCAGGATATCGAGTACACCATCACTGTGCAGTGAGCCTCCGGGACATGGTCTCTCCGGTTTGACCCACCTCACCCCTCCCCGTAGAATCAGCCCCCGCTAAAGGTGCCTGTTAGCACGCCCACCGCCAGGACGTGTTTGAACAGGGTAAACGGGAAGTCAGGTGCACTGTGGCAACACCCTCGGGTGTGTGGCCGTCACAGCAACCCCTGCGCTGCCCCCGCAACGGTAATGGATAGCATCCAGAGCCCGAAACCGGCCTTTTGCTGAGCTTGAACGATGAAGCGGAGGGCTTCATGACGGCGCTACAGTTCCGCCCACCGGGCCGGCCAGTTGCTGTTTACCTCCCCTCATACGTGATGCAGTCTTGCGGCAATGGAACGGAGGGTTCTGGTGCGCGATCCAGGTAACCGGCCAACCGCTACACCACTGGCCACACTTCCTGATCCCGCCTTACCACCTCTGACGTTGCTGCCAACAACAACGTTTGAGGTTACACCTATGCTCCACCCTGCCCCGCACCGCGCAGTTTGCCGGCCACTCCACTCACTGATGCTGGCGCTGTTGCTGACCTTCTTCGGCGCCCTGCTTGGATCATGTGTTGCACACGCCAGCCAATCGCAACTGCTGGTACTGGCCTCACAGCGCAACGCCGAAACCATCGCTGAAGCGGCACGCCTGTTCCATCAGCAGCACCCGCAACTCAAGGTCATCGCCCGCACCGACACCCAACTGTGGGAGATGAACCCGGCCGCGCAGCAACAGCTGATCGACAGCAGCAGCCTGGTGCTGGGCATCGGCCTGTTTGGTGCCAGTGTGGCGGAGCTGGAGTCGCGCTTTCGCCACAGCAAAACCCCACGCCTGCTCTACAGCAGTGACGACCGCCTGATGCAGCTGAGCCGGTTATACAAAGGCCCCATGTTTGACAATCATGAGCAGCTGCGCAGCGTCGCTGGCATGCACCACGGCACCGATTTTGAAGCGCGACTGGCAGAGCTGCAGGCACGTTACCCACAGCAGGCGCAGTGGATTGCCGGCCGCCGCTACTGGCAGGCCGGCGGTGCCGACAACGCCGCACAACTGTTTGCCTGGGCCTTTGCGCAGATGGGGGAGGCCATCGCTGCAGCTGAACCAGAGCCACTGCCGCGCCTGCGCTGGCAGTACCGCGACCAGGCCAGTGCGCAGCTGCCACAGATCAGCGGCAAACAGCCACTGCTGGTGATACTGGACCACGCCGGCGGCGACCGCCCTGCCGACAGCGCCCTGTTGCAGCAGGCCTGTGAGCGGGCCCGCAACCAGCACCAGCTGGAGTGCCTGACGGCGCTGGCCTACTGGGGTGAAGCCGGTGTGGAAGCCGCGCAACAATTGCAGACCATCACCGCGCCGGTGGCCGCCGTGGTGATGCTGCAGGATTTTGTAGTGGGGGGTGGTGAAGGGCGCGAAGCGGTGACTGAGCTGTTCACCCAACGCAACGTGCCGGTTATCAAGGCCATCAAGCTGCGGGATCGCACCGCGCTGGAGTGGCAGCTCTCCAGCGATGGCCTGGCCAACGACAAGGTCTACTACCAGGTGGCCATGCCGGAACTGCAGGGTGCGAGCCAGCCACTGGTGATGGCCACCGCCGGAGAGCAGAGCCTGGACGAACTCACCGGCATCCGCGTGCAACCCATTGCCCCGCACCTTGCCGGCATCGACACCCTGCTGGCCCGCGCAGCCAACTGGCAGCGATTGCAAACCCTGAATAATGCCGACAAGCGCGTGGCCATTGTCTACTACAACCACCCGCCTGGCCGCCACAACATCGGCGCGGACAACCTGGACGTACCCGCCTCGCTGTTCCAGATCCTTACCCGCCTCAAGGCCGAAGGCTATAACACCGGTCCCCTGCCCGACTCCCCGGCGGCACTGCTGGACCAGATACAGGCCCGCGGCATCAACCTGCCCAACGATCAGCAGGCGCTGCAATCCATGAGCAGGGAGATCACCCGCATCGATACAGACCACTACCAGCAGTGGTTCAACACCTTGCCGGCGGCAGTACAGTCTGAAGTGGTCGATGGCCCGCTGGGACGCCTGCAGGAGCAGCTGCAGCAGACCGTGGAAGCCGGCCACGCCGACATGGCGCAGGGTACACTGGACCACACCTTGGAAGAGATCCGCCACCTGCTGGAAGGGGTGGATCACCCGGGACGGCAGCGGGCGCTGGCACTGGTGGAGCAGCTGCAGCAGTGCTACCAGACCACACTGGAGGGTGGCACCCCCTGCTGGGAGCAGGCCCGCAAGATCATCAGCGCCCTGCGCCACACCGGTATCGAGGGTCTCGGTGGCTGGGGCGCGGCACCGGGCAAGGTGATGACGGTGGACAACCGCATGCTGCTGCCGGGACTGCGCTTTGGCAATGTGTTTATCGGTCCGCAGCCGCCCCGTGGCTGGGAAGTGAACGAGGAACTGCTGCACGCCAACCTCGCTTTCCCGCCGCCGCACCAGTACCTGGCCTTCTACCAGTTCCTGCAGCAGGACTTTAAGGCCGACGCCATCGTGCACCTGGGCCGCCACTCCACCTACGAATTCCTGCCCCACCGCTCCGTGGGTCTGGCGGAGGATGACTACTCGCGCATCATGGCCGGCAACATTCCCGGTATCTATCCCTACATCGTCGACGGTGTTGGTGAAGGTATCCAGGCCAAGCGTCGCGGGCTGGCGGTGATGATCGATCACCTGACGCCACCACTGGAGAGCACACCGCTCTACGACGACCTGTTGCAACTGCGCCAGCTGATTGAAAGTTTTGAAGCCAGCCACGGCAACAACAATGCCCTGTCGCAACGACTGGTGCAGCAGATCCGCGCCAAGGTGGACGCACTGGAACTGAAGGAAGAACTCAGTGAAGCCATGTCCGCCGAGCTGGCAGTAATGGGCATCAGCTTCGACGAGGTGGACGACGATATGCTGGTGCACGAGGTGGGCCACTACCTCACCGACCTGCAGGAGCGCTTTATGCCCTACGGCCTGCATGTGTTCGGTCGCGACTGGGAGCGCCGGGGTATCGACAAGATGCTGGCCTCCATGGCGCCGGACGGCGACGAACAACAGCAGCAGTGGCAGCAGTTGTTGAGCGGTTCACCCGCCGCCGAAATGCGCAGTTTGCTTAACGGTCTGGACGGCGGCTTTGTAGCTCCCGGCCCCGGTAACGACCCCATACGCAGCCCTGCGGCCCTGCCCACCGGGCGCAACTTTTACGCGCTGGACAACAGCCTGATTCCCAGCCCGGTGGCGTGGGAACTGGGGCAGGAGCTGGCGCAGGAAGCGCGCAAAAATAATCCCCAGAACAGTGACAAGCGCGAAGCGCTGGTGCTGTGGGCTTCCGACGTGGTGCGCGACGAAGGCGTCATGATTGCCTTCGGTCTCGACATGCTGGGACTGAAGCCCATATGGAACAGCCGCGGACTGGTGAAGGGGCTGCAACGACAGGAGCTGGCGGATGAGCGTGTGCGCCGCGACGTGGTGTTCACCACCTCAGGGCTGTTCCGCGATCTCTACAGCCGCCAGATGCTGCTGCTCGACCAGGCCACCCTCATCGCCCTGCAAGCCAGTGCCAACACCATTGTGCGTGACCACCCGGCACTGACCCAGGCGCTCTACAGCGCCCTGCAACCACTGCAGGATTCCGGGCTGGCACTGGACAAAGCCGGCAGCGAATCGCTGCAACAGAACCAGGTGGCCGCCCACTGGGTGAAAGAAGCACAGCAACTGCTGGCCGCTGGTACCCCTGCCGAAAAGGCCGGCGCCCTTGCCAGCCTGCGGGTGTTCGGCGACGCACCCGGCAGCTATGGCGCCGGCGTGAACCGCCTGGTGGAACGCTCCGGCGCGTGGCAGCAGCGTAGCGAGCTGGCTGAGGTCTATATGCGCCGCCTCGGCCACAGCTTCAGCACAGGTGGTGTCAACGGCAACGGTTTTGGCGCGCCGGCACAGCAAGTGTTCCGTACCCTGCTCAGTGATGTGGAGAACACCTATTTGGGCCGCTCCAGCAACCTCTACGGCCTGATCGACAACAACGACGCCTTCGATTATCTGGGCGGCCTGAGTCTGGCTGTGGAAACCCTGACCGGCACCGCGCCCAATAACTTTGTGCTCAACCACGCTGATCCCGACAACATCAAGTCCCAGCCGCTGGCGCTGGCACTGCGGCAGGAGCTGCGCGGTCGCTTCCTCAATCCCGAATGGCTCAAGGGATTGATGGCGCACGACTACGCCGGTGCCCGCACCATGGGCAGCGAGTTCCTGGAATACCTGTGGGGCTGGCAGGTGACCAACCCGGGACTGGTGGGCGACTGGGCCTGGGAAGAGGTGAAGAGCGTCTACGTGGATGACCGCTACGAACTGCAACTGGATGAATTCCTTGAGCAGGGCCACAACGTGCACGTGAAGAGCAATATGCTGGCCATCATGCTGGTGGCGATTCACAAGGAGTTCTGGAATGCGGACCAGCAGACCCGCGAACAACTGGCCGGCGAGTTCGCGCGGCTGGTGCTCGACAACGGCCTGCCCGGCAGCGGCCACACCTCACCGGACAACCCCATGCTGCAGTGGGTGCAACAGTACCTGCCGCAGGAGCAGCAACAGGCGCTGCAGACCGTCATCGACAAAGCCAAAGGCCAGCAGGCTGAGGCAGAACCGGAGCTGCACCGCGCCACCGAAATCGAACTGCAGGACGCGCAACCATCACAGGCCGACAACAATGCCGCACAGGCCTCGGAGAACAGCGATCCACAAGCGACCAGTAATACACACTACTACTGGTTGCTGCTGGTGATCCTTGCTGTCATCGCCGCCGGCTACTACCGCACCTCCCGTCACTCACTGCTCGCCACTCGCGACTAACCAAAGGAGTTCACATGCTGCACGGACTTACCCTCGGTGCCCTGCACCAACTGGTCAACTGGCTGCTCTACCCTGTGGTGATTGCGCTGGGACTGGCCCTGCTGGCCATACTGTGGGAGCTGGGCATTGCCCTGGCGGAGCGCCTGCGGCTGCTGTCACGCATCGACAGCGACGGCGTAGCCACCGCCGACTTTGAACGCTACGCCCTCAAACGTCTGGAGCGGGCCGACCTGCTGGCGCGCACCGGGCCTATCCTGGGATTGATGGGCACCCTGATCCCGCTGGGACCGGGCCTGATGGCGCTGGGCAATGGCGATATCACCCTGCTGGCCACCGCCCTCACCGTGGCCTTCGACACCACGGTGCTGGGGCTGCTGATCGGCCTGCTGGCCTACATCATCAGCCGCGTACGGCGCCGCTGGTACGACGCCGTCTGGCAACGGCTGGAGGCCAACTCATGAACCGACCCAATGGCTCACCCCGCTGGCACCACAACCACTTCTCCGACGCCGATAACGATCCCCTGTCCGGCTTCGCCAACATCATGGATGTGATGCTGGTGTTTGCCCTGGGGCTGTTGATCGCCCTGCTCAGCCAGAGCGAGCAGATGCGCCAGCACTTCAACCTGGAGAAGGAGATGGTGGTGCAGGCCGGTGAAGAGCTGGTAGAAATGCCGGAAGGCGTAGAGCGAGCCATGCAATCCGGCAGTGAGGGGATGGAATCGCTGGGCAAGGTCTATCGCGATCCGCAGACAGGCAAGTTAATCCTGATTAATCAGTAACCACTTCGCAAAAACGGGGACCGGGAAGTCCCCGGCATTGCCGACCGGCACAATGTATGGAACATTGCCGAAACGTTGCAGTCACACAGGTCCTGCCGATGCCCAGGCAGGAGCACCGGACCCTGTCTATCACGTCTTGCAGGCCCTGTTTGAAGCCGCTGCCCCAATCACACGACCTTCTGACCCCACATGAAAATACGCCACTATGCCGCCTCTGACAGCCGTGAGATTGCCGATCTCTTTCACGATGCCATCCATGCGATAAGTCCCGGTGTTTATAGTCCCGGGCAACTCGAAGCCTGGGCCCCAACACCGCCGGATTATGAGTCGTGGGCAGCCAGGCTGGAGCGCAGCAGGCCTTTTGTAGCCATGATCGACAACTGCATCGTCGGTTTTATAGAGCTACAAGCCGATGGACATATTGATTGCCTGTATGTTCACAGCCAACACCAACGACAAGGTATCGCCGCAGCGCTCTTTGCCTACGCCAGCAAAGTGGCAATCCAGCACGGCCACACCACCCTGTCGGTAGATGCCAGCATTGTCGCCAAGCCGTTTTTCGAACAGCGGGGCTTTGTGCAAACGGCAGAAAACAGCGTAGAAAGAAACGGGCAATACCTGACGAATTTTTCCATGACCGGCCCAGCCATCCCGCAACAATCCCGGTAGTCACCAACTGCCGGCCCTACCACACGCGACAATCGATGATCTGCCACAAGCACAAAATTCTCTCCTTCGCCTTCTGGCTACTAACGTCAAGCTGTGCCCTGGCGTCATCCGCGAGCAACGACAACTCGCCAGCCCTTACACAATCGGGCAAGGCCTCGTTTTACGCCGACAAGTTCCAGAACCGCAAGACCGCTAACGGCGAACGCTATAAACACGAGTTAAAGACCGCCGCCCACAAGAAATTGCCGTTTGGCTCCATAGTGCAGGTCACCAACATCAAAAACGGCAAAAGCGTGCTTGTGCGGATCAATGACCGTGGACCGTTTGTGAAGGGACGCATCATTGACCTGTCAAAATCGGCGTTCGAAAGCATCGGCCACACGTCGTCGGGTCTGCTTCACGTCAGAGTCGAACCAGTCCCGTAATACCGGTTACTCCGGCGCTTGCAGACGGCCATGGGCTGCATACACAATTGCAGCCAAACCAATACAATCGCGACCTTCGACCAGCATTCATCATAAGGATTTTGATTGAACATTAAAGACAGGTTTTTGCGGGTTATCACAGGGAAGAGATTCAACAAGATCCTTTCCCATCTGTGTATCTGGATAACTATCCTGCTGCTGATTCTGTTCTTTGGCGGACAGCGTTTTCAAGTTGGGAACAACGCCGCCGCTGCTCTTGAGAATAGCAACCGCAGTTTCCCGGGAGCGACCTTCCGCACACGGCCAACACGGTTTTAAACTACCCATCCATCCCGGCGTACTGCCTACCCCATACACCAATTTGAGGCCCTGGACGAACACTTCGACAGCAGATGTCCGGCCCGTGTTTGTATCACGACATTTTGTATTCATTGTCGCAGCGATGGCCTGTCTACCGTAGCCGGCTTATCTCCCTTCCCTCTATTAACTCCTTGAACCCTCAGGACTTTCATACGCCAGACCCACGGGTGTGATTCTTGCACCGTCACCCCTGGTATTCTGTCTTTTGCCCGGGAAGCGCCATGTACAGTCGTCATCAATATATCGAAGAGGAACAGTGGGTCATCTGGAATGGCACACTGGGCATTCTCGATACCGTAGCCATTGGCGACATCGAATCCGGTCCGGGAGGTCGCAACGCCTGGCTGGATGAGCCCTATGACATGGTAGGCCCCTTCAGCCTGGACGAGCTGGAGAACAACGGCGAGATCGCCTTTGCCGCCTGTGTGGTGATGTCGCGGGAGAAGTGGCGTGCCGACCAGGTGGCGCTGCGTCTGAAGGCCCGCCAGTTACGGCGTGAGGCGCAGGAGCGGATGTATGAGGAGTTCGCCCGCTACAATGAGCGCCGGCAAAACTCGCACAGCCGCTTCCGTTTCCAGCAGCACGGCAATGACCAGCAACACCGCGAAGTCTTGAAACTGCCAGCGGAAGGCTCGCTGAAGGCCGCCCAGATCAAGGCTGCCTATCGCAAGCTGGCGCAGAAATTCCATCCGGATGCGGGTGGCAGTCAGGAACAGTTTGTGGAAATTACGGTAGCCCGGGATGCGCTGTTGGAGCGGGCGTCCTGATTCACCATGAAAAGATCGCGCACAGGAGTGCGCTCCTACAGCCGTGTGCCGCCCTCGTAGGAGCCCGGTGGCCCAGACCAGCCTCTCTTCCAGCTGCGCTGGAATTCACCTTCTCCCCCGGGCGATCTTTTGGCCACTCACCACCCCTGCATCAAAAACAATACTGCCAGCAATCCCACAAACCACACCACCAACCAACCACTGCGCCGGTACCAGTTACAGCGCGACTCCTCCCGCAGGTAATCCCCGATCACGCTTTCGTAAACATCCAACGGGTGTGGCATAGCCACCCGCGTCGCCGGGATCACCGACAGCAGCAGCGCCACCCCCACCGTCACCGCAAAGCCCATGACGTTCCACCACAGCCAGGAGATCTCCGGCAGCAGCAACCAGCAGGCGCCATTACCCGCAATACCCAACAGCAAGCCGGCAATGGCGTGGGGGCCACTGACCCGGTGGGTGAGAATACCCAGCGCAAAGACTGCGAGGATGGGGCCATTGGCCAGCGAACCAATCTTGTTGATGGCCTCCAGCACCGTGGGGGCAATATCACCCACGTAAAACGCCATCACCAGCGTGACCACGCCCCAGAGAGCGGTAATCAACCGCGACAGCACCAGCTCTTTACTGGGCGTCCATGTACCGCGATGGAAGCGACGCACGAAGTCCTCCATGGTGGTAGCACTCAGTGAGTTGAGCACCGAATCCAGCGACGACATGGCGGCGGCAAACAGGGCCACCAGGCTCAGGCCTACCAGCCCCGCCGGCAGTACCTGAATCATGTAGAGAGGTACGGCGAGGTTGTATTGCGGCCCACCGCCATTATCGGGCAGCGCGTCAATAAACTGCGGGTGCTGCAGGGCATAGACACCAATCCCCACCCCCACCAGGCAGTAGAGCAATACCAGCGGGAAGCGCAGCAGGCCGTTGATCAGCAGCGCGTTGTTGGTGGCGTCGATATCGCGGGTACTCAGTTGTCGCTGCACCTGGCTCTGGTCGCAGCCGTAGTAGGCGACATAGAGAAACAGCCCGCCCAGCAACATGGGCCAGAAGGCAAAGGTGTGGCCATCGCCAAACCCGTGATGGGAGAAATCCAGTGTCTGTTTGCGCTCGGCAGAAAAGGCCTGCCACATGGCACCGAAGCCGCCGCTGGCGTCCATCAAAAAAAGCAGCACCACCGCCAGCATCACGGCGAGTATCAGCAGCTGTATCACATCGGAGTAGATCACACCGCGAATACCACCCATCACATCGTAGAGCACCGTGAAGGCGCCCAGCAGCAAGACGGATGGGGTAAAGCCCAGACCGGTGATCAGGTCGATCACCAACGCGATGCTGTAGACGGTGACGGCGGTGGCAAAGGCCCGCACAAACAGGAACAGGCCACTGAGGATCAGGCGGGTGGAAAGGTCAAAGCGCCGTTCCAGATAGGCGTACACCGATACCAGTTGCAGGTGGCGAAACAGCGGCATGACAAACAGTATCAACACCACCATGGCCAGCGGTACCGCCAGCTCGTACTGCAACCACAACAGGCCGCCACTGGCGGTAAAAGCAACGAAGGCCGGCGCACCCAGAATGCTGTTGGTGGAACACTGGGTGGCCATGATCGACAAACCCACCGGCCAGGGCCCCACATTGCGTCCGGCGACGTAGTAGTCTTCGCGACTCTCCTGCCGCCGCGCCAGCCACCAGGCCATCAGCAGCAAGCCCGCGCAGTAAGCGCCGATAATCCACCAGTCGAGTGCGGTAATGGTGCTGTCCATAGTCGTCCCTGCGGCCGGGATCGGTCCCGGCTTCTACCAATACCTGATCCATTATTACGTCTCAGGCGCGGCAGGCCAAGTGAAGGACGCGTATTCGGCCGCTCACTGCGGACTGCGGACTGCGGACGCTATGCTTGCGCGCTGGCCAGGACATTGCGCAGGTTCCAATTCATGTCATTCCCGCCTGCGCGGGAATGACAGCGGGTGGTGCGGACTACTCTTAACTTAAAAGGATGGATTCCCGCCAACGCGGCAATAACACCGAACTCAGCAGCACTGCTGCTCCAGTCGCCACAACATCTCCAGCGCCGCATCATCGTCGCAGGCTTCGAACAGGCTGTAGAGATTGTTCATCTGCGCACCGATAAAAAAGAGCTCATCCTGCCCCATACGCTGGCGCTCTGCGAACTTCTGCCCGAAATAGTCTGCCCAGCGGCTGTCAGTCTCCGGCTTCTGCAACGTCTCCACCAGGTAGGCCATCAACTCCTGCGCCCAGCGATCACACTCGATACCGCAGAAACTCACATAGCGATCTGTCGCCTGCTGCTCCATCTTCTCCTCCCCCCGTTAGCCCTGACAAACTGAATGAGTTCCAGTCTAGTCAGCGCCTTCAGGAGGGTCTGTCAGCTGGCTGACACTTCCTGCAAAAGGTCTGGTTGCAGCAGCACCACTTGCTGACGGCCGCGGCGTTCAATCAGCCCCTGCTTGGCAAAGCGGCTGAGGATGGTGGAGAGTGTCTGGCGGGTGGTGCCGAGCAAACTGGCGAGGGATTCGGTTGTGCCCACCAGCTGTATGCAGTTGCCCTGCTGGCTTTCCGCTTCACTCAACAGGTAACGGGCCAGGCGGCTCTCCACCGGGCGGAAGGCGAGGTCTTCTATCACATTGATCGCTGTCTGCAGCATCATACCCACCTCCCGGAAGGCCCCCAGCGCCAGTGCCGGTTGTGTGATAAACAGCGAGCGTATCTGTGCCAGTGGCCAGCACTGTATGGTGCAAGGCTCAATAGACTCCACCCAGGCCGGGGTGTGTGAGACATAGATGCTGCCGGGCTTCATATAGCCAAGGGTCTGTTCACGCTCTTCTGACAGCAGGCAGATGCGCGCACTGCCCTCCAGCAACAGGAAGAACTCGTCATCATCATTACCCGGCGAGGTCATAATGGTGCGCCGGGGGTAACGGCGCTGCCGCCCCGGGGGCAGCTGTGTCAGCCAGTCCCCGGGACCGCTATCTTTTGAGAGTGACGGCTGGTGGGAGTACGGACTGGTGTGCAGGGAATCACTCATGGCATCTCTCCCCGGGGCAATTCTCCCCGGGCAAAGGCGATCACCGCTTGCCCCAATGCAATACCGGCGTCGTTGGCAGGCAGCTGTCGGGGGAAACAGATCGCGCAGCCACACGCCTGCAACCCGGCTTGCAGCAGCTGTCGCAGCAACCGGTTCTGCAGCACACCACCACTCAAAACCACCACCCTGAACGGACACTGCCGCTGAAGCTCTTGCACCACCGCCACAATGGCTGCACTGACCGTGTGGTGAAAGCGGCGGGCCAGCCTCGCCGACGCGCCCCCCTCTGTACAGGCCTGCAGCAGCTCACTCCACATGGGCGCCCAGTCAATCTCCAGCACGTTTTCTGCCTCCTGCAACTGCCAGCTAAAAGGGAAGCTATCGGTCGGGCTGGCGGTGAAGGTATTGGCCAACGCCTCAAGACGCATGGCCGCCTCGCCTTCGTACCACTGCTGCTCGCGACAGAGTCCCAGCAGGGCGGCCACCGCATCGAACAGTCGACCGGCGGACGAGCTCTGCGGTGAATTGAGTCCGCGGTCAGCCATGGTTTGCAGTATCTCCAGTGGCTTGGCGGCGAGAAACTGCAGCATCTCTGTGGTGGCAAACTGCTGCTGCAGCTGCGGCCACTGCCCACTGGCCAGGAGTTGTGCCAGGGTGTTGCGCCAAGGCTCCTTCATGGCCAGGTTGCCACCCAGCATGGCGGCGGGTTTAAAGCGCGCCAGTCGCTGGCTGCAGCGGTAGTCCGCCAGCAAAAACTCCCCACCCCAGAAGTGGCCATCGTCACCAAAACCCAGACCATCCAGTGCAATGCCCAGTACCGCGTCGCTGTTTATGGGCAACTGGTTTTCCGCCATCACGCTGGCGATATGGGCGTGGTGGTGCTGTACCTCTTCACAGTGAATCCCACGCTCTCCCGCCAGCCCTCGCCCTATGTGACTGGCGTGGTAGTTGGGGTGCTTGTCAACGGCCACCAATGCGGGCTCAAAGTCATACAGCTGTGACATCAGCCCGATATTGGCGTGGCACGCCTGCTGTGTGGCCACCTCTTCCAGGTCGCCGATATGAGTGGAGACGATGGCCTGTCCGTTATGCAGCAGGCAAAAAGTATTCTTCAGGTCCGCCCCCAGCGCCAGTACACCGGAGGCGTTTTCAAAACCGGCAGGCAATGGCAGCGGCTGTGGTGCATAGCCCCGGGCGCGGCGAATAAGCTGCAACTCACCACCGGCGACAACCACCACAGAATCATCGGTGCGGTTCACAATCTCACGGTTATGCAGCAGAAACAGGTCGGCGATCTCTCCCAGGCGCTGCTTGGCTTCATCGTTGGCAATACACTGCGGCTCATCACTGAGGTTGCCGGAGGTAAGCACGATGGGATTCTGCAGTTGCCGCATCAGCAGGTGGTGTAGCGGCGAGTAAGGCAACATAAAGCCGAGTGAGTGTTGCCCCGGCGCCAACGCGTCCGCCAGTGGTGCTATGCCCTCGATCCTGCACTTATCCAGCAATACAATCGGTGCCGCCGTGGACTGCAAGGCTTCCAGCTCCAGCTCATCGGGGTTGGCGTAGCGGCGAACCATCGCCACATCCGTAGCCATCACGGCCAGCGGTTTGCCATAGCGCCGTTTACGCTGGCGCAGTGTGGCCACCGCGTCACTGTTGCCGGCGTCGCAGGCCAGGTGAAACCCGCCAATGCCCTTGATGGCCACAATACGCCCCTGGCGGATCTGGTTGGCCGCTTCGACGATGGCGTCGTGGTTGATCAGTCGTTCAGCCACCACACTCAGCTCGCGCCCCTCCAGCCACAGGGTTGGTCCGCACTCCGGACAGGCGTTGGGCTGGGCGTGAAAACGACGATCACCGGGATCAGCGTACTCGCGACCACAGGCTTCGCACATCACGAAGCCCGCCATGCTGGTGTTAATACGGTCGTAGGGAACGGCCTGAATAATGGAGTAGCGCGGCCCGCAATGGGTGCAGTTGGTAAAGGGGTAACCGTGACGTCTGTTGGCGGAGTCGTTTATCTCCTGCAAGCACTGGGGACAAGTAGCCGCATCGGCGGAGACCGCCGTCAATGTCTGGCCCGCTGTGCTGGCAACAATCCGGAAATCCTCCGGTATCGACCCCGACACCAGTGGAGCACGCTCAACCTGGGTGATGATGGCCAGGGGCGGCTTCTGCGCTTGAATGCTGGCTGCAAACTGCTCCAGCGATGTCCGGTCGCCCCAGGCGTGGATCACCACACCACAGTTGTCGTTACTGACCGTGCCGCGCACACCAAACTGCCGGGCGAGGCGCCAGACATGGGGACGAAATCCGACCCCCTGTACGGTACCGTTGATGCGAATGCACTCTGCCTGCATGGTCCGACTCCGACTCTCCTGCTGCTCCTGTCCCCTGTTGCGTCTGTCCCCTGCTGACTCTGTGCCTAATGCACGGTGCACACCATGCAGGGATCGAATGAGCGCACAATGTGTTGTACCGCCACCGGGTCCTTCTCCATATTGTCGATCTCGTCAGCACGCAGTGGCGCCTGCTCCAGTGCCAGCTCCAGGGCACCGGGCTGGCCACCGGCATCCCGGGGCGAAAAATTCCAGGTGGTGGGGGCGATAATCTGGTAGTTGGCGATACGTCCGCGCTTGACGCTAAGCCAGTGACCGAGGCTGCCGCGGGCCGCCTCCATCATGCCGAAGCCACGTCCCTCTTCCGGTAGCGGCAATTGGTTGCAGAAGGGCTCTTTCGGCTGCAGTGCCCCGGCCCAGGATTCCATCTCCATCACCACCAGTGCTATCTCCAGCAGACGCGCCACAATACGATTGCGCACGTTGCCACCACTCTCCGCCACCAGGTCCACCATCAGCGGGTGTCTGTTCACCAGTTGCCGCGCCAGCGCCCCAACCTCCATGGACTGTCCCTGCCAGCGTGGTGACTTGCACCAGCTGTAGGCGTCGCTGTTATCCAGCGATGGCTGGGTCACGCCGTCGTAGGGATGGGCTGCCTGTGGCTGGTTCTGCATCCAGCTGTGGCTCACATCCTCCACAATATCGCTCTGGTCCAGCGGCAACAGCAGCCCCTGCTTGCCGTCAAACACGCCCGCGTCAAACAGCGTCCGGCTGCGATCAGCCGCATCGCTGTAAACGCCGTAACTCATAAAGCGATCCTGCGCCCGCCCCAGCTTGTGCAGATGCAACTGCTCTGCCAGCTCCAGGAACTGACGAAAATCGCTGTGCTGCGGTGGCCATTGTGCGCACCAGTTCTGCAGTGCCGTGACCGAGCTGAGAGCGGCAATGTTTTCCAGACTGTCGCCAAACAACACTCGCTCCAGAAACTGGCGAAAGCCAAACAGGATACCGAGCATGCGGGTACGGTCACTGCTGTCGATGGCACGGGTGGTACCACCGGGCTGCAACGCCAGGCTGTGAGGCCACTTGCCGGCCAACAATCCCATCAGGTGCAGAAATTGCGCCCGTGCCGGCAGCACGTCGCGGGTCGCTGTGCCGGCCACCGCCTGAAAACGCGCTGCCACTGCCCCATACCAGGGCTCCTGTTGATAGGTAGCGCGGGCAAAGTCGGGCATAAAAAAGAGATAGAAGTGGGTCAGGTGATCGGCGAGATTTTCGTTGGCCAGGATCAGGTTGCTGGCCAGCTGGCCATTGACGGGGGGCGCCACACCACTGAGGTTGGCCAGTGCCGTTGCCGAGGCCACAGACTGTGCCACCGAACAGATACCGCAGATACGCGGCACATAGACCAGTGCATCCAGCGCCGGCTTGCCCTGCAGTATCTGCTCAAAACCGCGGTACAGCGGCGACACCACCCAGGCACGGGCAACGCGATCCCCCTCCACTTCCAGCTGAACTTCCAGGTCCCCCTCGACTCGATTGAAAGGGCCGGCAATACGGCGCGGCTTACTGCTCACTTTTTGTGTTTACCTCTTAGCCTATTCTCCAGGGAGGGTTCGCCTTTGGTCTGCGGCGCAATCTCGATATGGTCCACCAGGGCGTTGCGGCGCAGGCGATCCGGTGTGGCCGCCTTGGCCAGCGCCGACAACGCCACAAACCAGGCCTTGGGCATATCGGTAGGCAGTCCCACCGGAATACCGGCCACCTTGGGCGTCAGGGTGAAGCTGTGACCCGGCTCGTGAAAATCCGGTGCAGTGCAATTGATACAGGGATAGCCGCCCCGCAGGCAGGAACCGGCCCCGTTCCAGAGCCGGGTGTTGCAGTCGGCGTGGGCTTGGGTACCGATGCAACCCATGTGCTCCATCATGCAACCGAGATCTGACGGCTTCTCGGCACTGGCCTTGTACTCGTAGTACTCGTTACGCGGACAGCCGTGATGCACCAGGTGATCGGTGTAGCTGCGTGGCCGCTCAAATCCATCCAGCTGTTCAAGGCCCAGTTCGCCAGCGGCCAGTTGCGACAGGGTGTCAGTCACCCAGTTGGGGTGGGTGGGGCAACCGGCAATATTCACCACCGGCAATCCGCCAGCGGCCAGAAACTCACCGCCCAGCAGACCACCGCAGCTTTTCTCGGAGTACTGCAGGCCACAGGCTTCACTGGGGTTGCCACCGGCGGCGGTAATACCCCCATAGGCAGCACAGTTACCCACCGCCACCACATGGGTCGCTGCCCGGCAGAGATCGTCAATCCAGTCGCGCATGGGCCGCTCACTGCGTGCCAGCTTGTGGAACAGGCCGCTGCCGTTTGGGCCCTGTATCACCGCTCCTTCCAGACAGAAGATGTCCAGCCGCTGCTCACCAGCCACAATGCGCTGCAACAGGCTCAGCAACTCGCCGCCACAGGCTTCACTGAGCGATGGATGCCAAAGCAGGTTGATACCCGCCGCCTTCAGGGTGGTGACGAGGTCGGGCGCCTCGGCGGCGAGCAGTGACATGGAGCAGCCACCGCAACCACCGGACTGCAACCAGAGTAAATTCACAGTATCAGTCACCACCAGCGCCTCTCCCTGCCCTGCAGATCGGTAACATTAAGGTCAGGCAGGCGCCCCGGTCAGCGTTGTTACAGGCCGACAGTTCGCCGCCCAGGTCCTGGGCCAGGCCGTAGCTGATGTAGAGCCCAAGGCCGGTGCCCTTGCCCACCGGCTTGCCGCTGAAAAACGGCTCGAAGATGCGGGCCAGATCCTGCTCCGCGATGCCGGGCCCGTTGTCGATGACATGAATCAGGATGCGATCCTTCTGCAAGACATGATCAATCAGCAGACGTGGCTCCGGCATGTCGGCAACCGCGTCCACCGCGTTCTGTACCAGGTTTACCAGTATCTGGTGCAGCTGTCCGGTGCGAGTCTGCAGCTCCAGTTTTGCCGGCAGCTGGTACTGCACCTGTGGCTGGATGCGACTGGCACGTACCACCCACTCCACCGCCTTGCAGACGGCCTGGGGCAGGTCCACTATCTCCAGCGGCTCGCGCTGGCCGCCGGAGTAGCGCAGCAGGTCACGGACGATATCGCTGACCCGTTCGGCGCCTTCCAGGGTGCCATCAATCAACGGGTTAATGTCGTCAATGATGCGATTGATTTTGAGGCGCTGTTTGAGTTCATCCAGTTCTGCGCTGGCGGCCAGTGTGTCGACATGACGCAGGTATTCGGTGATGCGATCGCCATAACGCTTGAGGGCGTGCATGTTGCCAAAGACAAAACTGATGGGGTTGTTGAGTTCATGGGCCACACCCGCCACCAGACGACCAAGGGAGGCCATCTTTTCCGAATGCACCAGTTGCTGCTGGGTCTGCTTGAGCTGCTCATAGGCGCGTCGTAACTCACCCACCGGCCGGCCGATCAGCACCATGCCCACCACCCGGCCATCGTGGTCGTAGCGGGGTGAACAGTTCAGCGCCAGAGGCGTGGTGCTGTTGTCGGCACAGAGTACGTCCACCTCCAGGTCAATCACCCGCTGGTGATGCAGCGCCTGCGCCAGCTGCGCCACCCTGGCGCCGCACTTGATACTGAAGACACTGTCCAGAGGCTGATGAAGAAACGCCGTCGCCGGTTTGCCGGTAAGGGCTTCCAGTGCGGCGTTGGTCTGTTCGATATTACCCACGGTATCGCACACCAGCAGCGTATCGGTCATGGCGGAAATGACGCTGCTGATAAATTGCTGCGCCGCCTCCAGCTCGGAGTTCTTGGCCTCCAGTTCGATCTGGTTCTGTACCAGGTCGGCGTACACGGCCTCCATCTTGTGAATCACTTCCAGCCACGCGCCCTCTGCTGCCTCAAAGAACTCCGGCGCCACTGTCAGGCTGAAGCTGTCGGAATGATCGCCGCCGAAATGCGGACGCTGGTCGGACACTAGCTGGCCACCTTCTCTTCCCGCTCCACACCACCGGCTGCAACAGCGGCGGATTCTCTGTTGGCAGCTGCAGGCTCCAGTCCGTAGCGCTCCAGCTTGCTGCGCAGGCCAACGCGGGAGAGCCCCAGCTCGCTGGCAGCACGGCTCTTGTTCCAGCGATGGCGAATCAGTGTCTCCTTGAGGATGATGGCCTCCAGAGATTCCACCCGCTCCTTCAACGAACCATTGAGACCGGCAAGACTGTCCAGCACCGGCATCTCATCCTGTGGTGCAGCGCGCAGCACTCTCGGGTTGAGCAGTTCCGCACCCAGTTCATTGCCGCGGCAGGTGACCAGCATGTGGCTCACTTCGTTCTGCAGTTCGCGCACATTGCCCGGCCAGTGATACTCCTGCAGGCACTGCAGCGCTTCGGCGGTAAAGCCCTCCACCCGCTTGCCGAGATTGTGCATGGTCTGTTCCAGCAGCGCGTTGGCCAGCTCGGGTATATCGCTGCGGCGCTCCCGCAGTGGTGGCAGGGTGACGGTTACCGTTGCCAAACGGTAGTAGAGATCCTCGCGGAAACGACCGGCACTGACCTCCTCTTCCAGGTTGCGGTTGGTGGCAGCGACCACCCGCACATCCACATTGCGGGTGCGGCTGCTGCCCAGCGGCCGGATCTCCCCCTCCTGCAGCACGCGCAACAACTTCACCTGGAAGGCCGGCGACAGTTCGCCAATCTCATCGAGAAAGACCGTACCACCATCGGCGCGCTCAAACAGGCCAATGCGATCTTCCACCGCGCCGGTAAAAGCGCCGCGCTTGTAACCAAACAGTTCGCTTTCCAGCAGCTCATCCGGCAATGCGCCACAGTTCTCCACCACAAACGGCCGGTCCCAGCGCAGGCTGTTGTAGTGCAGGGCCCTGGCCGCCAACTCCTTGCCGGTACCCGACTCACCCATGATCAGTACTGATACATCGTAGGGTGCCACCTGGCGCAGGTGGTCGCAGATCTCGTTCATGGGGCTGTTGGCGGTGCGCACGATACCGTCGTCGTGTTCGTAGTTGCGACGCAACTGTTCGCGCTTGTCGCTGATGGCGGCACCCAGCTGATGGGGCATCATCCTCAGTTCGATGGCCAGTGCCTCGTTCTGGCGCTGCAGTTCAAACAGACGGGTGGCATTTTTGAGGGTGAGGATGAGGTTGTCCGGTTGCCAGGGTTTGGTGATGTACTGGTAGATACCGGCATCGTTAACGGCGCAGATAATATCGGCGGCATCGGTGTAGCCGGAGATCACCATGCGGATTACATCCGGCCATTGGTCGCGAATCTGCTTCAGGAACTCCACACCGGTCATCTCCGGCATGCGCTGGTCACACAGGATAATCTGCACCCACTCCTGCTCCAGAATGCGCTGGGCATCGGCGATGGTGGCGGCAGTCTTTACGTCGAAGTCGTCATCCAGCGTGCGCTGGATGGTCTCCAGACTGCGAACCTCATCATCGACAATCAGGATGGTCGGTAGTGTAGACATAGTCGTTACCTATACCGGTCAGATTCAACAAATACGCGGCAGCTGCTCGCCCGCCAGCCAATCCACCACACGCTGACCACCGAAGCCGGTTTCCATTTGCACAAAGTGGTGAGGGTCCTCAATCACCTCACCGATAATGGCGGCGTCCCGCCCCAGCGGGTGATTGCGCATCAGCTCCAGCAACTGCGCGGCACGGTCAGCGGGACAGATACACACCAGCTTGCCCTCGTTGGCCACATAGAGGGGGTCCAGCCCCAGCAGTTCACAGGCGGCCTGTACCGCCGGCCGGATTGGCAGCGAGGTCTCGCGAATTTTGATACCCACCCCGGAGGCCTGGGCCAATTCATTGAGGGTGGTGGCCAGGCCACCGCGGGTAGGGTCCCGCAGGCAGTGAATATCCGGCGCTACACTCACCATCCCTGCCACCAGGGTGTGCAGTGCAGCGGAGTCGGAACAGAGGCTGGTTTCAAACTGCAGGTTTTCCCGTGTCGACATAATGGTGACGCCATGGTCGCCCAGGGTACCGCTCACCAATACCGCATCACCGGGCCGTGCCTGGTCGCCGGAGATGTTCAGGCCGTCGGGCACCACGCCCACTCCGCTGGTGTTGATAAACACACCGTCACCCTTGCCCTTCTCCACCACCTTGGTATCGCCGGTGATCACGGGCACCCCGGCGTCACGGGCAGCCGCCGCCATGCTGGCGACAATGCGATCCAGCTGTGCCAGCGGAAAGCCCTCTTCCAGGATAAATCCGGCGCTGAGGTAGAGGGGTCTGGCGCCGGCCATGGCGATATCGTTGATAGTGCCGTGTACCGACAGTGCACCGATATCGCCACCGGGAAAAAACAGTGGCGCAATCACATGACTGTCGGTGGCCATTACCATGCGCCCGGCAGTCACGCTAAAGAGTGCGTTGTCGTTCCCCTGGCGCAGCAACTCGTTGTCCAGATGGCGGACAAACAACTCTTCGATCAGTTGTGCCGAGGATCGGCCACCACTGCCGTGGCTCATGTCCACGTGGCCGTTGCGAATATCCAGCCCCCGGGCAAAACGTTTCACCATCTGGTTCATGGGGCAGCCACCTCGCGCTGGCCAGCAGAATTTGGCATTGGGCGTGGCATCGGGTCGCGGAAGCGGCCGTAACTCCAGTAGGCGGCGCAGGCACCTTCGGAGGAGACCATGCAGGAACCCATGGGGTTTTCCGGTGTACAGGCGGTGCCAAACAGTTTGCAGTCAATGGGCTTTTTGACACCGCGCAGGATACTGGGGCAGGCGCAGGCCTTGTGATCCACACTCTGTGGCGCGTCACCATCGGCAAGGGAAGCAAAGCGCCGCTCGGCGTCAAAGTCGGCGAATTGATCGCGAATCTGCAGGGCACTGTCGGGTATCCACCCCAGCCCGCGCCACTCGAAGCTGTCACGGCGCTCCATGACGCTGTCCACCAGCGCCATGGCCTTGCGGTTGCCATCGCGGGTAACCACCCGGGTGTACTCGTTCTCCACTTCGCAACGCCCCTCGTTGAGCTGGGCAATCAGCATCAGCGTTGCCTGCATCACGTCCAGCGGTTCAAAGCCGGCAATCACCACCGGCTTGTGGTAACGCTGCGGAACAAATTCGTAAGGTCGGGTGCCGATGATGGAGCTGACATGGGAGGGACCGAGAAAGCCATCCAGCCGCAGCGCCGGCTCATCGGTTGCCTTTGGTTCTGTTGCAGGCGTATCCAGCAGGCCACTGATGGCCGACGGGGTGAGCACGTGGTTGCAGAAAACAGAGAAGTTGCGCAGTCCCAGCTGCTGCGCCTGCAGAATAGCCACCGCCGTCGGGGGCGTGGTGGTTTCAAAACCGATGGCAAAAAAGACCACCTCGCGAGCGGGATTGTCGCGGGCGATATTGAGGGCGTCCCGGGTGGAGTAGACCATACGCACGTCGGCCCCCTCCGCCTTTACTTTCATCAGGCTGGTGCGGCCGCTGGCCGGAACCCGCAACAGGTCACCGTAGGTGCAGAGAATGACGTCGTGCTCCCGCAACAGGCGGATCATCAGGTCGATGCGCCCCATGGGCAACACGCACACCGGGCAGCCGGGGCCGTGCACAAAACGCACGTTGTCCGGCATCAGGTCCTGTACGCCGTAACGGAAGATGGCGTGGGTGTGGCCACCGCAAAACTCCATAAAATGATAATGACGCTGCGGGTCGGCGATGGCGGCGATATTGGCGGCGATCTGCCGGGCCAACTGCTGGTCACGAAACTCCTGGATGTATTTCACGGCGTGGTCTCCCCCGCGCTTGTCACTTCTGCCAAATCCACCGTTGCCAACTCGGCAAACAGGGCCAGGGTTTTCTCCGCTTCCTGTGGATCGATCTTCTCCAGCGCATAGCCCACATGCACCAGCACGTAATCGCCAACACTGACGTTTTCCACCAGTGCCAGGGAGATGCTCTTGTGCACTTCACCAATGGCTACGGTGGCGTTGTCGCCGGCGCTGTCGATAGTGACAACGGCGGCGGGAATGGCGAGACACATAGCGAGGGTTCCTCTGTTCTTTATTGACCGATGGCTGCCAGCTGCCGTGAGGCCGCGAGCCAGTCATACCAGGCCTGCATACCCTCGCCGGTGGTGGCGGAGACCTGAAGTACGCGGATTTTCGGATTCACCCGGCGGGCGTTGGCGATGCACTGCTGCACATCAAACTGCAGGTGCGGCAGCAAGTCAGTCTTGTTCAGCAGCATCATGTCGGCAGCGTGAAACATATCCGGATACTTGAGCGGCTTGTCCTCACCTTCGGTGACCGACAGGATCGCCACCTTGTGCGCCTCTCCCAGGTCAAAGGCCGCCGGACACACCAGGTTGCCGACGTTCTCGATAAACAGGATGCTGTTCGCCTCCGGTGCCAGTGCTTCCAGTGCATGTCCCACCATGTGGCCGTCGAGATGGCAGCCCTTACCGGTATTGATCTGCAGCGCTTTCACGCCAGTGGCGCGGATGCGCTCAGCGTCGTTGACGGTCTGCTGGTCGCCTTCAATCACCGCCATGGAGAAACGCTCCTTGAGGTCGGTGATGGTACGGGTGAGGAGTGTGGTCTTACCGGAGCCGGGGCTGGAGACCAGATTGAGAGCGAGGATATGGCGCTCGGCAAACCACTGGCGGTTGGCCGCAGCATAGTGATTATTCTTGGAGAGAATGTCCTGTTCGATCTGTACCATGCGCGCCTGGCTCATCCCCGGTGCATGGGCATGGGCGGGACCGGCGCCATAGTCGTGCAACGCCGTGTCGCTGGCGGCCGGGTGATCATGGTGATCCTGTGCGTGGTGATGATGCCCGTGATCGTGGTGATGATGGCTGTGATCATGATCATGGGCATGATCGTGTTGATGAAGCACGCCCTCTACCTGCACCTCACCTTCGGCACAACCGCAAACCGTACACATTACTCCACCTCCAGTTCCTTGATTTTCATTTCGTCACCACCGGTCACCTGCAGCTGGTAGCTGTCGCACTCCGGACAGGCATCAAAGCGCTGCTGCACCGGCACCAGCTTGCCGCACTGCAGGCACCAGGCCTCGGCGGGCACATCAATAATTTCCAGTCGCGCTGCCTCTGCCAGGGTACCGCGGGTGACCACCTCAAAATTGAATCGCAGCGCCGACTGTTCCACCCCGGCCAAGGCACCAATTTCCAGCCACACGGTTTTCACCCGGCTGAAGCCCTGGGCGCTGGCGCTGCTCTCCAGGATCTGCACAATGCCCTCGCAGAGCGATAACTCATGCATGGCTTGCCTCCGCTTCACGCAAGGTCAGTTGATACCCGACACAGGGATCCACCAGTTCGATCAGCAGCGCCGCCTGATGGTGAATGGCACTGACGGAACCCCGCAGCGACTGCAAACTCCTGGCAACCACACCACGGGGATGAAAGTTCCACTCGGTGGGAGCGAGGATGCGGTAGTCAGTGATGGTGCTGCCCTGCAACTGCAACCAGTGCAGCAGTTGGCCGCGCGCCGCATTCACCAGCCCCACCGGCAGTGCGGAGCCTGCGTGGGTTGCCGGCCAGGCTTCCCACGCCAGACCCCGCTCCGTAAACAACCCCTGCAAGCGCTGCAGCAGCGCCACCACTTCACTCACCAGCGCTGCGGCCCGTGTCAGGAGTCCGGTGCCACAGGTTTCCCGCAGGTCGGTCAGCAGCGGGGTGTGATTGCGCATCAGGCTGCTACTCTCACGGGGTTCGCCCAACCACTCCGGGCGGGCAATAAAATCCCAACTCTGCAGCCGTTGCACCAGCGTCCCCAGCGATGTCTCGCCCGCCAGTGACAAGGCCTCTACCGCCCCCTGGCCTGCGGCACTCCAGCCGCTCTCCTCGATCTTGCCCAGCATCGCCACTGCCACTGGCCGTTGGCGGCCTGAGGTGGTGGCGAGCCAGGTGCGCATTTGCTGATGACTGTGCAGCGCACGCCAGCCCGCTACCGTGCCGCCCAGAAGCTGCCCACCTATCAAGCTTTCCAACCGCTTCAACGTGGCGTTAATGGCGACGTAGTCCACCGATGGACTGTCCACCGTGGCGCTGTGGACCGACGCCGCCGATAACTGCGGCACGAACCAGCGGTGGATATCCCCGAAGGCCAGCTCAAACTCCTGTTGCAGTTGCAGTACCAGTGCCAGCGCCTGACGCTGTGGCTGCAGCCCAAGGTGTTTGGGCCAGTCGAGAAAGATCCGCCACAGGTGTTCACGCAAGGTCTCCATATCCACGGCTGCACGGCGCAACACCTGGGTTTCGGCACTGGCCACCGCACCACAGGCATTTTCAATCGCGGTGGCACAGGCGCAGGCCTGGGAGCGACCACAAACGCTGAACAGTGCCTGCACCAGCGGCACCGCGTGTTCTATGTCGCGTCCGGCAAGCAGCTTGCTGGCCATGACCCGTCGTGACGACTGCACCCCGACGGCGGAGATCGCGGCTGCTTCGCTGCGCCCCGTCCAGTGCAGCTCTACCGTGATCTGGCCCTCAGTGCGCAGCGGCAGGTTCACGAACGCCTGCCGGTAAACAGCTGTCGCCGGCTCAGCGGCCTGGGTGCGGCAGCTCGTTGCGCCCCTCGCGGTTCTGATCCAGACAGCTCTGGTCCGGACAGTTCCGATACGGACTGTCCCGCGCCAGGCGGGTCTCCCGCGGCTGCATCAGATGCCTCCACTGTTGGCCCGGCATCGGTGACCAGCGGATTACCACCGGCGTCCAGCAGCTCCAGGTTGTCGAAGTTCATCAGCTCCGCCAGCACGGCCGTGGCCGTATCCAGCACCGCCGCCTGATCCTGGAACTGGTACATGGGCGAAAAAAGTGAGCAGCTCAGGTAGCGCCCTATCCCCTCCTCGGCGCCGACCATAAATTCGTAACTGCCGGACGGAAAACAGTGCGTCTGTTTGTTGCCAATGCGCAGGGTTGCCAAGGTTTCCACAGCATCGTCCGTGGCCGGCAACAGCATCAGATTCATAAACCAGGGCGTGACCAGCACGCCCAGGTACCATCCCTGCCAACAAACAAAGTTGTCGGCATTGACCTGCAGCAGCGGATGAATAACCGGTATCCCCTGCATACGGGTCTGCAGGATATGGGTAAAGGTCTGCCGTAATGTCTGCTGCCACTCAGGCAGGGAGCGGACAGCCATTGCCACCGTCAAGACTCCACCACCAGGAACTCATCCCTGTTACCGTCACACACGGGACACGCCCAGTGGGACGGCAGCTGTGAAAACGGTGTCCCCGCTGCCACCTGCCAGTATTCATCACCGACCGCGGGATCGTAGAGGTACCAGCAGATTTTGCACTCCAGCTTGCTGTCATCGCTCAGCTTGCTGTTGTCGCCGCCGTAGGAGCCTTCAAAAAATACATCCTCTCTCACCGGTAGATCTCCAGGATTTCCCGCAGGCGCCCGGCGCTGTCGGCAATATCTTCCGGCGCTGCACAGGCCGCTTCCGGCACGGTGCAGAGCTCCAGTGAATTGAGGATGTTCTTGTCCTGGGAGTTGAAGTAGCGCACCCACCAGACGTTGCGGGTGGCGCTGCTGGTAATTCGGCAGTTGCCATAACCCCGCGACAGAATGGTGGTGTTGCCCGCACCCAGGCAGTAATCGAGAAACATCAGGTCCTCGTCACTCTGGGGCAGCAGGGTCAGGTTGATGGTGTGGGGCATATCACCAGGCTGGTAATTTGCCAGGAACTCGTTGATCTCGGCCAGCAGCGGCGGCGCATTGCAGACGCCGGCAGGCAGTTCCTGCAGGGAGACGGATACCGACGGCGCTGCGGCGGAGAAGGTATCCTTCATAACCAGCTGCGGTACTGGTCCCACCTCGATGGCGTCCTGTAACAACTCGCCACTTGCGGCAAACTGTTGCACTCGCCAGACACCGGTCAGTACCGACTCCTGGATACGGGTGCGACCGTCGGCGCCGAAGAGGATACCGACCTCCCCCTCCCCCATCACCTGATCCACCAGCTCGCGGTTGGCAGCATCCAGATCACTGACCTCAACGCGAATATTCTCCTGGCCCGCGCGCCACGCCTCAGTAAACTGCAGCAGTTCGTCCAGTCGCTGCAAGGCGGCACTGAGATGGGTCACCTCCTCCGGTTCCGGCAGGATAGGTGCGCTGTAGGTATCCATACCCGAGGGCAGCTGCAGGATATCGAGCTCGGCACCATCAATCCCGGCAGGTTGGCTGCCCGGCCCCATCAATACATTGGTGAGCGATGAAAAGTCGTTATTGTCAGTCACTGCTGCTCTCCTGAAGATTGATCACCGGAATGGCATTGTGGTCACGGGCCTGCAGCAGCGCAGGTATTTCACGCAGGTAGTCCTCCCAGTTGTGAATGCCGGTAATGGCACCGCGATACTCGCCGCTCACAAAGAAAGCCAGTGCCGGCCAACGGGTGAAATCAAAATACCCCTGCAGCTGGTGCTCGAAACTGCTGTCCACAATGGCCCCACTGAGGCCACTGAAATGTTTCAACAGCTCCGGCAGCACCATGGCCACGTCGTTGCTCTCCGGGTAGCGCGCCGGGTCCTCGGCAAAGAAAAGCACCGCCTTACCATGGGCCTGCAGAAAACTTTCGCAGTTGTCGGCGTGGACGCTCGTTAAATTGTGTTTCTGCAACATGCGCTCGATCAGTGGTGAAGACATCAGTGCTCCCCGGGTTGCGTCTGTAGTTGAGGTTCGTCCTGTGAGGGCCCAGCCTCGTGCTGCAACTCACTGGCCTGGATGCGGAGAAACTCCGGCAGTTGCGGCTCACGATCAATCAGGTCGGCAAACAGGTGGTCAATACTCTCGCCCCGCAGGGCTCCCTGCAGGGCCAGCAGCGCCTGCTGGATCTCCAGCGCCTGCTGTCCGCTAAGGACTTCGCGGGCGGTATCGAGAAAGGTGAGTACCCAGGTGCCGGTTGGCAGTTCGCCGAGCAGCATCATATCGATGTCAAAGCGCTGACCATCAGCGTCCTCGCAGGTGGCGCGACTGCCGTGATGGGTGACGATCTGCATGGGGATACCGATACACATATCGACTACTCCCCCAAACCGCTGTCAGGCACGGCAGCTTCTGTCTGCCGGTAGGCATCAAGGTGCTGGTCCAGCGCCACACTCATGCCGTCAATATCCGCAGGGCGGTAAGCCACCTGGTAGTCCGCCGAATTAAGTACCCGGGAGTCACCCACACGACAGGCCTCCGTCTCACCGGGACGCTGCTGTTCGTAGAGCTCTATATCGGAGATGGTGCCGCTGGCAGCGACGTTGGCGGTAAGCGGCTGTTGCCGCCGCCGGGCATGAACCCCCAGTGCAGAGAGGTAATCCAGGGCGGCCTGCAGGGCGGCCGGCATTTGCGCCTTAACTTCCGGCCTCAGGCTACCGCCGTAGTCTTCCAGCGCCACCGGCTGGACTCCCACCAGTAACAGGTGCCGGGGGTAGTCGCCCATCATCTCCGCCAGCGCCAGCACCTCCTGAAAACCGGTCTGATGCAGGCTGACTTTTTTCGCGCCAAGAAACTTCGGCACCTGCTCACCTTCCACCAGCTTCAGGGTGCCGCCGGGAAGGTCGTAGTCGACAGCGTCAAACACCACCAGAATGTCGGCCTCCCGAATGTACTGCACCAGGTAAATGCCCTGGGTGCCGCCATCCAGTAACTGCACATTGTCATCAAACTCGTACTGACGCTGCAGGGCTTCTACTGCACGCACACCAAAGCCCTCATCGGCCCACAAGATGTTGCCGATACCCAAAATCAATACTTGTGGCTTGCTCTCTCCGGGCACGTTGTATTTCCCGTCTCTGGTTATGCTGGCGCACTCTGTTGCACACAGGCGCGGCAGCTTGTTATCAGGAGAGACTATGGCAACCCTTGTGCCAACCGGGGAAAAAGACTAAGCGGCTGAAATTATTAAGGTTTTATGAGTGTGAGCAACGAGGAAAACAGACACACTGGTCATCGTCTTGTCAGTTTTGTTGGGAAAAGTACGACAACTTACCAGTAAGCCGGACTGATTGGTGTCGCTGTGCTGTACAACTGGAAGGCAAGTATTCAATGCGTACAGGGTTCACGCTCATACCCCAATCCCTGAGCTAGCGGGTAACTGCCAGCAGGTCACCTGCAGGCAGTTACCCGGGATCTCTGCAGGCCGGTTTTAACCAGCCTGTATCAGCGCCCGTATCTCTTCGGCCGCACGGTTGGCATCGATCAATACCTTGCCAATACTGATTTTGGGGCGGGCGGAAAGCGCCAAAACCGCATCACTACCCGCATAGGTCACCAACATGACTCCCTGGTTACCGGTCACCATAAGCTGACGCATCTGGCCAATCGACACCTGCTGGGTCGTCTGGTCAGCCAGTACCAGCAAGGAGGCGCACATGGCCGCAAAGCGGTTTTTATCCGTCTCCTTGGCCAGAGCCGAACTGATAATATGGCCATCGGTGGACATGGTGGCAGAGGCGTGGATCTGCCCCCCGGAATCCGCATTCAATTTCCGCAAAATCGAACGAATCTTGCTCGACAGCGGATTACTCTCTTCTGATTTCATCTGACTCACTGATCCATGTTTGGGTGGGTGGGGAACACGTCCCCGGCCTGAGAACAATCGTTAAAAGCCCGCTTCCAGCAATGGCAGCTGGCCTCGCGCTTTGGTCAATATCATGCCGAGGTTGGCACTGAGCCGGCAGACAAAGCAGGCCACATGGCTATGATTACCCCTGGCCCGCAGGAAGACGTGAATCAGGTTTTCTGAATTGACCATAATCTCCCTGAAATAGTGGAAGTCATCGTCAGGCAGACCTCGCAGTCTTTTAAAGATCTGCTCGATATTCACCACAGTCGGCCCCTGAAACAGGTCCGTGGTCGCTGCGGCCAGCAGGTTCAAAACCTCTTCAGGGTGCGAATCGACGGTTTGAACACCCAGTAACATACCGCTTTCCATATCAATATAACCGGCGGCAAGACAGTCGGGGACGGCGGCGACCGCCTGGCCGAGCACCTCTTCAAACATAGACATTTGGCTACTCCATACTGATTCTGTTATCTGAACTTATGACCCGGAAAGATTGCAGCCCGGACGAACCGGGAAGAGCAACCACCGATCGATGATTCACACTGTAAGATGTTATTGCCGGGAAAGAACCGGTAGCTGTAACATTGCCAGGAACGACAATAGCAATACGGAAAGATCCTTGTGATTACGGGCATCCACTTCCATCACCGGTAGCTGGTAGCCGTGGTGAGCCAGGTGCGTGTAAAACGCGTCCAGCCCCGCTGCCCCTCCCCTGTCAATGTGGGTCAGGCCGATCACCACTGATCCTTTTTGCGAAAACGTTTTGAACGCTTCCAGGTAGACTGCAAGCTCCTGCAATGCCTCCGGTGCGGTGGCATCGATCAGTACAACAACCCCCATGGCCCCGTTGGCGAGAATATCCCACATAAAACTGAAACGAGCCTGACCGGGGGTGCCGTATAGGTGAACGAGGCAGTCATCATCAAGACGGATAACCCCGTAATCCATTGCCACCGTGGTGGTCGCCTTTCTGAATGCCAGGTCATCGCTGGTCCTTGCCTCTGTACTGCCGACCTCTATGTCACTTAACACCTGAATGGCAGTAGTTTTGCCAGCGCCCGGCTGCCCGGCAAAAACGATCTTATACTCCACGACCGACTCCTTTCGACAAACGCCTGAACAGGGATTTCAGAACCGAGTCATGACCAGATGCCCCAAACTCCACAACTTCCGATGCCCCATCCCCCTGATCCAGATAGCCTGCGGCCTTGCTGGCAATACAAAACCGCATCACCTCCTGCAGTTCAATTTTCAGGATTCGAGCACACAAGTCGACTGAGGATTTACGCCGGCTTAGCAGTGCCGCGATCTGATAATCACTGGTGCCGTGCAGAATCCTGGGGAAATTTGGCCAACGCTTCAGAAACACCAGGTCGCTACGCAGAAATGAATCGAGCCCGGCCACCTCATGGGTGACGTAGGCAATGGTCCAGTAAAGCTCATCCAGGGGTCGCCAGACAGACCGATCGCGAATGACCGCAGCATCTTCACCGAGAGAGAAGACACGATAATCAGACTTGTTGGCGGAAAAGAACTCGAAGAGATTGTTGGACCTGAGAAAGAATCCCTCGCTGGTGACGTCAAGCGTATGCGAACTCTCCCCCAGCAACACCCTGAAGCCAACACCCTTCAACAACTCCTTTTCAACCAGTGTGAAAATAGCTGCCCTTAGTGACAACGCCGTCATAGACCCTACATCCATAATTCCAGGCGACCATAGCCATCAAAAAATGAGATGGACATGGCGCTGCTAACATCACGGAATACCGACCATCATTTCCGCCCAACAACCTGAAATCCGCTTTCCATTCAGAAAATCATCGCCCTTTTCGACTGCATGGGATTAAACAGGAGAACCCCGACAGCAACCAAAATTCTGGACTCCCTGAGTTATACTCACCCAAATTCAAGAACTCAAAAGCCAAATACCTCAGGACACAAGATAAAACTCATGGAAGTAATAGTTTTCAAAAATCAAAAGTTCCAAGAGCAATAAACATACCCTTGAGCGCGAAAAAACAGGAAAAAATGAAATAATTTCTCATTACGAAATATAGTTTCCGTGAAACCTTATACGAGAGAAAAAATTGATCAGCATTTGCAAGCCAACCCGCCCGAAACGTAAAAACAAAAATAAAACGAAGCCGATAAAGAAAGGCTGTAGGACTAAATCACCTCAGGAAATTATCAGAAACCAATCAAAGGCAACAAACACTGCAAAAAATCTGTTTCAAACAAGACATAAAAAATTCCATATAACGCGATACGCTGGAACTGCCATCACCACAAACGGACCCCAAAACAGAAAAAAAAGCCCGCTGCACTGCAGCGGGCTGTCTCAATGAACGAAAGGAAGACTTACCGAGACTTAAAAACCATTACACAAGCATTCTTTCAGCTTTACCGGCCACACCTTCACTCCCGATCATCCTTGAACATGCGCCAACCACTGATCATGGTGCTCACCAGACTCTGGCGGGACATAATATCTTCGCGAATGGCCGCGTAGATATGCAACATGACAAACACAGTGATAATCCACAGCCCCCAGTGATGCCACATCCGCACATCCTGGCTCTGCCCCACCAGTGGGATAATCCAGCCGAACAGGTGGTCCTGCCAGGTCCCGGGACCTGTTTGCTCCGCATAGAGGGCAAAGCCGGTAAACAGCATCACAATACCCCCCACCACCATAATGCAGATCATGAAGACGCCGGCCAGGGGATTGTGGCCCAGGTACTTCTTCGGTTCTTTGGCAACAAAGGCGTACCAGCGAATTTCGTGCATCAATTCCCGCCAATAACTGGCAGAGAAGAGTTGCGGCATAAAGATTTCACGAGCGTAATGATTGCCCACAAATGCCCAGTAGATACGGCCGATAAAACCGACTGTAAACACGTACGCCGCCGCAAAGTGCGCAAATCGGATATAACCCATGACATACCAGTCGCTGGCTTCGCCAGGTAAGGTCGGTAACGGGTTGGCAATCAGGTATCCGGTTACGCCCAATACGACGATGCAGAGGGCGTTCACCCAGTGCCACAAGCGGACCGGCGCCTCGTAGACATATACCGCAGTTTGTTTGATCGTCTGTGCCATGATGAGCTCCGGATCAGTTGGTCATGTCTTCCGCTTTGCGGCTGCTGCGACGACGAAGCGCAGCAGCAACCAGCACTCCCGTGCCTACCAGGCCCGCCAGCAATATCCAGTGATCCGGCTGGGTCAGCAGATGCCAGATGCCATTGGCCAGGTCACCTTCGTGGTGTCCTTCATGGGCCTCTGCCAGAGACCCGCCCATCACCAGTACCACGCCGGACAAGGCCGCGACCTGATTTGCTATCACGCTTGTTTTCATAGCCTTACCCTCTTAGCGAACTTTTACCGTGGCCAGCTCTTCACCGTCTTCGCTCATCACATGAGTGGAGCAGGCAAGACAGGGGTCGAAGCTGTGCAAGGTGCGAAGAATTTCAACCGGCTCTTCCTTCCGCTCCACCTTCGTGTTCATCAGTGAAGCTTCAAAGGCGCCAATGCCACCCTGGCTGTCCCGCGGGGAACCATTCCAGGTGGTGGGCACGATGCACTGGTAGTTGTCGATCTTGGCGTCTTTGATCTGAATCCAGTGACCCAGCGCGCCACGGGGTGCTTCGGAGAAGCCCACGCCTTTCACCTCTTTCGGCCAGGTGGATGGATCCCAGTTGTCGGTGTTGGCGGTAGCCAGGTCGCCGGCCTTGATATTGGCCATCAGCTTGTCCATGAAGTAACGCATCTGGTCAGCGGCCCAGTCAGCCTCCAGTGCCCGTGCCGCGGTGCGACCGAGGGTGGAGAAGAGCGCCGACACGGGAACATCCAGCTCTTTCAGGACAAAGTTGATCTGCTCGGTGATGGCCTCGTGGCCGGAGGCGTAGCCGATGACGTAGCGGGCCAGCGGCCCCACTTCCATCGCATGACCTTTCCAGCGCGGCGCCTTGATCCAGGAGTACTTGGCGCTTTCGTCAATCTCCTGGATGTTGGTGCGGGTTCCCTTGGTGTTGGGGCCCAGCTCGTATTTGGGCTCGGTGATGCCATCCCAGGGATGCAGTCCTCTGGCCTCGTCCGGGTACTGGTACCAGGAGTGCGGTACAAACTCCTGGATCTCATTGGGATCACGCAGGTTGACCGGGTGCACCTCTTCCAGCTTGCCATTGATGATAGCGCCCTGGGGCATCATCAGATTGGACGCCGAGTAGTCGTTGGCGCGATCCGGAATGTCGCCGTAGGCCAGCACGTTGATGCCGGAAAGACCACCACCGTAGAGCCAGCCCTTGTAGAACTTACCCACCGCGAGGATATCGGGAATGTAGACGTTTTTGATGAACTCGCGGGTCTGGTTGATGATCTCTGAAATCTGGTTCAGCGTGACCATATTCAGTGGCGCACCGGCGGCCATGTCATCGTTCATGTTGATGGCGCAGGGCACACCACCCACCATCCAGTTGGGGTGCGGGTCCTTGCCACCGAAAATGGTACGAATCTTCATGATCTCTTTCTGGAAATCCAGCGCTTCCAGGTAGTGAGTCACCGCCATCAGATCCGCTTCTGGCGGCAACAAGTAGGCCGGGTTGCTCCAGTAGCCGTTTTTAAACGGCCCCAGCTGGCCACTCTCGACAAATTTTTTCAGGCGATTCTGGATGTCGCGGAAGTAACCGGGAGACGACTTGGGGTGGTGCGGCGACACCATCTGCTGCAGTTCTGAAGTGGCCTTCGGATCCGCCTTCAACGCGTTAACGGGATTCACCCAATCCAGCGCGTGCAGGTGATAGAAATGCACCAGGTGGTCGTGGGCCTGCAGGGTGAGCTGCATGATGTTGCGGATGGAGTTGGCGTTCTCGGGAATCATGATGCCCAGGGCATCTTCCACACAGCGCACAGAGGTGAGTGCGTGGGTACCGGTGCAGACGCCACAGATACGCTGCACAAATGCCCAGGCATCGCGCGGGTCACGGCCCTTGAGAATCACCTCCAGTCCACGCCACATGGTGCCGGTGGAGACCGCGTTGCGAATGATATTGTTGTCATCCACGTTCACTTCGCAGCGCATGTGACCTTCAATGCGGGTCACCGGGTCAACAATGACCCGCTGCCCCGAGTTGTCCATGGTGAAGCCGGTGGGAGTCGTAAAGCTGCTCATGAATTATCTCCTCCTTTCTTTTGCGCGCTCTTCAGTGCGCTGACTGCGGCATGCGCGGCGATGGCACCCCCAACAATACCGGCGGCGGCCAGCCCCACCTTGTCGGCATTGGCTTCGATCCCGAACTGATGCGAGTCAGTGGTGTGCTGATAGAACGATCCTTTATCCCAGAAGCCGTCTTCGGAGCAGCCGATACAGGGGTGACCGGCCTGAATGGGGAATGAGAGCCCGCCGTTCCAGCGAATGGTGGAACAGGCGTTGTAGGTGGTCGGCCCTTTGCAACCCATTTTGTAGAGGCAGTAGCCCTTGCGTGCACCCTCGTCATCGAAATCCTCGACAAACTGTCCGGCGTCGAAGTGGGGGCGGCGGTAGCACTTGTCGTGTACCCGCTGGCTGTAGAACATTTTCGGGCGCCCCTGGCGATCCAGCGCCGGAATTTGCTCAAAGGTAAGCATGTAAGTGATGACTGCGGTCATCACCTCGGCGATGGGCGGGCAGCCAGGTACTTTGATAATCGGCTTGTTGGGCATACCCGGCACTTTGTGAATTGGTGTTGCCTGGGTGGGGTTGGGGCGCGCCGCCTGTACGCAGCCCCAGGAGGCGCAGGAGCCCCAGGAGATAATGGCCTTGGCGTGCTCAGCGGCGTGCAGTAGCTGCTCGGTAAACGGCTTGCCACCGATGATGCAGAACATACCGTCTTCATTCAGCGGCGGGTTGCCCTCCACTGCGAGGATGTAATTGCCGTCGTACTTTTCAATGGTCTCTTCAATAATCGCCTCAGCCTGGTGACCCGCCGCCGCCATGAGTGTGTCGTCATAGTCCAGCGAGATCATCGACAGCACCACATCTTTGGCCAGCGGGTGAGCGGAACGAATGAAAGACTCGGAACAGCAGGTGCACTCGAGGCCGTGGAGCCACAGCACCGGGATGCGGGGCTTGGTTTCCATTGCGTGCACAATCTGCGGCACCACTGCGGGGCCCAGGCCCAGCGCCGATGCCGTCAGGCTGCAGAATTTGACAAAGCTGCGACGGGAAATTCCCTGGCGTCGCATCACATCATAAAAGGTTTCGATCATGGTCAGGCTTCTCCCGTAAGGTAAGACCAGCGGTCACCGCGGAGCTTTTTATCGAATTCCGGCACTGGAACTCACGTTATCCGCGGCAGTAGAGCAAGAGCCGAGCCACAAACAAAAATACTAGAAAAACCAATAAGTTATAAAAATATCCTCTCCCTGAAGCCTGCGCCACTGGATACTTGCTTGTTAGTGATTGGCCGCGACTGGAAAGCCCCTGATCACCCGCGATCCAGCTCCGTCCTGCACGTAATTTGTCCGCCCGCCAGTCCCGCCTTGCGTGCAAGCCCAATTCAGGACACCCTGTCCGGCCGTCAAATCAGCACGGTAATGACGAGCCTGGTACACATGTTCAGGAATGGTGAGTCATGGATTCCCGCCCACCCCAGAGTGCCCTCTCTTGCAGAAAATCTGCAATTCACCTTGTGCGCGGGAATGATGCTGGTTGAAGATTCTCACAATATAAAAAATCGCGGAGAGCAAGCGCATGAGTGACACAACAACGCCTGTGGCCATCATCACGGGCGCCAGCTCCGGCATCGGCCTGGCAGCCGCCAAAGCACTGGCCGGACAGGGCTACCGGATTATTGCGCTGGGACGCAACGCGGAACGCGCCGCCGCTGCGGAGCTGGCGATAAAAGCCGCCGGCAGCGGACGGGTGAATATGGTGCAGGCCGATCTGGGCCTGATGGCGGATGCGGAGCGGGCAGCCACCGAAATTGCCGCGATCACCGATCGCATTGATGTGCTGATCAATAATGCCGGTTACATGGCCAGCGAAAAGGTGATGACCAGTGAGGGGCTGGAGGCCAGCTTTGCCACCAACCACCTTGGCCCCTTCCTGCTGACACTGCGACTGCTGCCACTGCTGCGCCAAGCCGCCAGCATCGCCCCGCCAGGCAGTGTGCGCATCATCAACACCTCCTCCGATGGCAGCGAGATGATCCCGACGCTGAATCTCGACGACATGCAGAACCTGGCCAACTACAGCAACGGGCTGGCCTACTGCAGCAGCAAACTGGCCAATGTGCTGTTTGCCTGTGCGCTGGCCAGGCGCCTGGCGGCCGAAGGGATCATTGCCCACTCCATGCATCCCGGCACGGTAGGCTCCAACTTCTTCTCCCACACCGACCAGACGGTGCGGGATGCCTACGAGCATGTGGACAAACTGTCACCGGAGCAGGGCGCCGACACGCTGGTATGGCTGGCTACCGCGGCGGAGCCCGGGCGCAGCAGCGGCGGTTATTTTTACCAGCGGGCGCCCCGCAAGCCCCACCCACTGGCTCACGATGAGGCGTTTATCGAGCGTTTTTGGCAGGCCACTGAAGCGCTGCTGCAGAAAACCGGTTTTCCGGTCTGAAACAAGGAGGTTCGGTGTCTTTGGCCTCCGGACCTTTTGGACCAGTGCGAAAGAGAACTCACATTATTCGATGGTAGCGCTGCTTCCCTCCCCGGAAGTCGGTCATAATGCGGCGCCCCCCCTGCCCCCCTCCCTGTGCCCTCGTGCACGATAAATCCCCTGCAGAGAGGGCACTGAACACCATCGGTACAGGAAAAGGCAGTAAGCATGAAAGATAAAGCGGAAGAGATTAACGGTCGCATGCACTCACGCGGCGATGCCATTGGCAGTTTGCTGGTAGACGGCTACCACTACGCCGGGCTGTTTATTATCGGCGCCTGTATTGCCTGGGCCGGCGTGCACGCCGTGTATGAGATGATCAGCAAGGGCCATGTGGCCATCAGCGATATCCTGCTGTTGTTTATCTACCTCGAACTGGGTGCCATGGTGGGCATCTACTTCAAAACCAACCACATGCCCGTGCGCTTCCTGATCTATGTGGCCATTACCGCACTGACCCGGCTGCTGATTGATGTGGTGCAGGCACACCACAAGCCGGATATGGGTATTGTCATTGTCTCCGGTGCAATCCTGATGCTGGCGCTGGCCACCCTGGTCATTCGCATCGGCTCCAACAAGTTTCCCTCTACCGGCGACGGTTCCCGCAAGTAAGGGTTAGAGGATTCCGGCTTACGGCCGCGGCCCCGCCAAAGGCGTCAGGTGATAGGCTTTATGGTGACCGCCCGGGAGCTCTTGCCCGCCCCGGAGCGGTGATCCGGACGGATCATTTTCCGGTGTAATCACCGGCGGGATGTCATCCAGCAGCTGCAATCCAAACCGCTCGCTGTACAACCGCTGCAGCTCCGGATCAATCGCCGGGACCGGGTCACTGGTGATCTCACCGGGCTCCAGGTCTTCCAGCGTCAGCATCAGCATATCGGCAGCCGCCGACACCAGCTCACCAATCTGGGCCACATAACGGGGACGCAGGTCCGGTGGCAACGCCGTCAGCGCGGCGCGGTCAAACACCCGGTCAATCTGCCCCAGCTGGCCGGGCTGCAAGGCGAACAGGTCCCCACACCAGATGGTGATGGCGCCACTGTGCCAGCGCACAAAGTTGCCGATGCGCTGCTTGCGGGCCTTGAGCCCAGCCTCCTTGAAGAACGCCCTGGCAGCTACCGGACTTAACTCCACACCCACCACTTCACAGCCTTGCTGCGCCAGCCAGATCATATCCAGGCTTTTGCCACAGAGCGGCACCAGTACCCGACGGCCTTTACGAGCTGGCAACTTTTCCCAGCAGCGCTGCAGCAGCGGGCTCACCTGCAGCTGGTGAAACTCTGTCTGGCTGTCGTTCCACATCTGCAACCAGTTTTGGTTATCCCGCCCCAACTCTTCCGGGGTAATGATTGAACTGGCCATCAGCCCACCGCCTCTGCCGGCTCATCACGCCAGTACCTGAGAATGTGACCCTTGAAAGGAGTGTCCAGGTAGTCAGTGTGCGACGGGCTGTTTTGCTCGCTGTGGTAGCCCAATTGCTCCATGCGCTGGCGCATCTTGTTTTTGCGACCGCGCCCGGGATCCACCACGATCACCTCGCAGGTGGGCTGTGCGTGATTGTCGATAAAGTCCGCCAGCTGGCGGATGTGCTGGTCTTCGTAGAGCAGGTCGCTGCCGATAATCAGGTCGAACAGGCCCAGGGAGTCGTCATCGTCACTCCAGTCGGTGCGCTCGTAGGCAATGGGCTCATCGCCATTGAGACTGGTATTGCGCGCCAGAAAAGCGCCGACCTCGGGGTGATTGTCAGTAGCGGTAATGTCACGCTGCTGTTTATTCAGCATCAGGCTGGAGAGCGCCATGCCGCACCCCACCTCCAGGATACGTTTGCCCTCGGTGGCGTGGTCGAGCATGCAGTTGGCCAGCACCAGGCTGGAGGGCCAGATCACCCCGAAAATGGGCCAGGCGGCAGAGCAAATACCCAGTTTGGCGGCAATGCCATCGGGATCGCTGAACTGCTGGCGGTCGCGTAAGGTGCAGAGGTGGATGTCGGTGTCACCGAATTCGATGGTCTGGTAACGGACCCGGAGGGGGGATTCCATGGCTTATCCTGTGCTGATCAGCTGGGCTCTGTGGGATTAAGCCAGCTATCCAGGATAAGTGACTGCTCGTGGCAATGGGGGGTTCGCCGATGGAGAGATTTCCTTTGATTGCGGCGAAGACCCCAATGTTATAACAGCTTCCGCCCCCCGCAGGAAGCGAAGTTACTGCCGCGGCAACCCCGGAATTAACCCGGCCGGGCATGATTCGGGTATTTACCGGCAGCCATGACCGCTATACTGGCGCTATGAGCACCACTGCCACTTTTGCGCCGGAACAGACCATGAACGACGAGATTAACTACAAGAACAACCCCCTGCATGGGATCAGCCTGAAGAACATGCTGACCGAGCTTGTCGATCACTACGGCTTTGAAATCCTCTTCGCCTACCTGCGCATCAACTGCTTCAAAACCAATCCCAGCGTCGAGTCCAGTGTGAAGTTTCTCAAGCAGACCGACTGGGCGCGGGAGAAGGTGGAGAACTTTTACCTGTATCAGTTCAAGAGCCTGCCACGGGCCGCAGACGACCAGTTTGAGCTCTCCCCCCGCGACCGCATTGTGCCCGACGGCGATCTTCCCGGCGAACCGGCCGAGCTGAGCCTGGAGGACGCCGAGCAACTGCAGGCCAAGCGGGAGAAAAAAGCGGCCAGCTTTGGGCAGCGGCGTCAAGGTTACGGCTCAGGCAAGCCCCGCCAGGAGCGGGCGCCGAGCCGTACCAGCCGTTCCTCTGACGGCAAATCCTCAGCGGGCAAGCCCTACGCAGCCAAACCTGCAGCCTCTAAAGAGGGTGGCGATCCCTGGTCGAAGTGGCGCAAGTAATCAAGTAATACAATCCCGGAACCACCGTAGGAGCCCGGTCCCCCGGGCGAGCCTTTCATCCGGATTCGATTGTGCACGGGCCTATTCGCCTCCGAAGTGAAAGATCGCGCACAGGAGTGCGCTCCTACAGTCTAACCCAAGCAGGCCTTTAGGCAGACCAATAGGACCAAACATACAAGCACGATCCCCGGGGGATAAGGTGAATTCCAGCACAGCTGGAAGAGAGCGTGATCTGGGCCACCAGGCTCCTACCACCGAATCAACTCGCCGCCCGGAGACTACCACACCAGCGGCAGATGCTCCGGCCCCACTACCCCACCGGGACGGTATTCGATTTGGGTCCCCTCTTTGAGTGCAAACTCCGGGATACGACGCAACCACTCCTGCAGTGCCACCTTCAGCTCCAGACGTGCCAGGTGAGCGCCCATGCAGCTGTGCGGCCCGCCGGCGAAAGAGAGGATGGGTTTGCGCGGGCGGGTGAAATCCACTTCGGTGGGATTGGGAAAAACCTCGGGATCAAAATTGCAGGCGGGCAGTACTGACGTTACCCGATCCCCCTTTTTCAATTTCACACCGCGTAACTCAGTGTCCTGCGCAACCACCCGGCCAGAAAAGGTCACAGCCCAAACCCGCAACAGCTCTTCCACCTGGGCGTTGATGCCATCGGGATTGGCAATCATCTCCTTCACCCGCTCCGGGTTCTGCGCCAGCCACATCCAGATGTTGTTGAGGGTGGCAAATACCGTATCCAGGCCCCCGATAAACAGGAACACCACAAAGCCGAAAATTTCCGGTGGCGTCATGGGGCGGCCATCCACTTCGGCGTGCACAATACGGCTGATCACCTTGTCGTCCGGGCTGGCCTGTTTCTCGGCGATCATCTCTTTCAGGTAGGAGGTGATGGACGCCATGGACTGGGCCATGATGGCACGGTCGTTGGAGTGCAGCAGATCCATGGCCCACTTCACAAAGGTATCGCGCTTCTCCTGTGGCAAGCCCATCAGGTCGAGAAAGACCGACACCGGCAGCGGACGACCGAAATCCTCGGTGTACTCGCACTCGCCCTTGTCGATAAATTCGTCGATCAGGTCATTGGCCAGGTCGCGGATTTTCTGCTCCAGCGCCAGCACCCCTTTGGGTGAGAAAATAGGGTCCAGGATCGCGCGGTATTTGCGATGATCCGGCGGGTCAATTTCGATAGGAATGAAATAAAAGTAATCGTCCGGATCGCGGGGAAACGGCGTTGCCCCTTCGTTGGAAAAGATCTCCGGGTGACGCAGCATGTAGAAGGCATCTTCGTGCTTGATAAGCTGCCAGGCGTTCATAAACTCACTGGTATCGTAGAAGATCGGCGGCAAGGTTTCATGCATGGCCGCCATAAATTTATGGGGCGCGGCCAGAAACTCGGGGCCGAATGTGAGTCCCACAGAGCGCACCAGTTCCTCTGGCACGTGGGCGGGAATATTGTCTCGGCCGGCGAGACGCGGGTACGCCGGTGGCACCGGGTTGGTTGCATCAATAGGCATCGTATTCTCTCCTTTATCCTTTCAATCAGTACTGGGATTCCGGCAGGCGCACTACCAGGCCTTCCAGCTCATCGCTGACGGTAATCTGGCAGCTGAGGCGTGCACCGGGCTCGGTGCCGTGGGCCGAGAACTCCAGCATCTCCTTTTCCATGTCCGAGGCTTCACCGGTGCGATCCTGCCATTCGGGATCCACAAAGCAGAGACAGGTGGCACAGGCGAGGCCACCACCGCATTCACCCAGAATGCCTTCCAGGGCCTGATCCACGGCGCCCTGCATAACGCTGTCTCCATTGGGAACGTCCACCTCGTGGGCAGTACCGTCGTGATCGATGTAGTTGACGATGGTCATGGGATTCTCCTTTGCCAGGCAGCGATTCCGATAGATTTCCTCTGACAGTATGGGTCAGGTCAGGCGGAAACACCGGATGGGTTGCGAACTGGTTTGTTTTGCTTATAATTCCAATATTGGAACACTTATGTTTATTTCTGGAACGATTATAGAAAGGGAGCTCTCCCTGTCAATAATCACCCGGCACACCTGACAAATCTTCACACCCGAGGTCCCCCGCCCGTGCCCGATCCCTCCAACCCCACCACCCGGGTACTGTCGGTCATCAACTTCCTGGCCGCCCACCCTACCGAGGCCTTTACGCTGGCAGAGATAGCCCGCCACCTGGGACTCAGCAACGGCTCCGCTCACCGCATCCTCACCACCATGGTGGAAGCGCGCTATCTCAGCCGCAATGAACGCCACAAAACCTATTCGCTGGGCATCACCCTGGTGGCCGTGGGAGAGGCGGCGGTGACAAAGCACCGTGGTATCGAGGTGGCACGACGGGAGATAACCCGCCTGGCGGTAGAGCTGGACCTGCAGTGTTCCATTGCGGCGCGAATGGACGATGAACTGTTACTGCTGGCTAAAGAGGGCTCACCCCAATCCCTGAAAGGCATGAGTCGGGTGGGCGAACGGCAACCCCTGTTGCCGCCCGTAGGGCTATCCCATATTGCCTGGAGTGATGCGGAAACCATCCGCCGCTACATCGGCCAGACGGATGGCTACATGAGCGAGGCGCAGCAGCACTACCTGCTGGATGCCCTGGCGCTGATCCGTCAGCGCGGCTACTCCATTGCCGGCTTTGGCCCGGCCATGCAGCGGCTGCGCAAGGTGATGTTCCTGCCCATTGGTGAAGCCCGGGACGAAACCTACTGGAATAATTTGTTGCAGTGGACCGCCACCCTGTCGGAGAGCGAACTGCAACTGATCGACCTTGAGGATGCGCAGCAGGACGGCATTACCTACCTGTCAGCGCCGGTATTTTCACCCGCCGGTGAAGTGGTTTTCGAGGTTGTGGTCAGTGGGGTTCCCGGCAACCTGAGTGCAACGGAAGTCGCGCGTTACGCCGATCGCCTCTGTGCCGCCGCCGAAATTATTACCAGTGAAACCCACGGGCGTGTGCCGCTTATCGCGTAGGAGCCCGCTCCCGCGGGCGATCTTTTTGTTGGGGGGCAACTATCCCTTATTCAAAAGGCGTTGGCGCCACATATGGACAAAAGATCGCCCGGGGGACCGGGCTCCTACCAGAAACAAAAAAACCCGCGCTTGTGCGCGGGTTTCGTTGTGTAACTTCAAACTTCAGTGAATCAGGACTTAGGCAGCTTGAAGGTCCAGACACTGCCGCCCTGGTTGAAGTCCTTGACCAGCTTGGCCACTTCGCCACCCCAGAGAGGAATCGCACCACCCCAGCCGGCAACGATGGTCACATACTGCTCACCGTCCTGCTCCCAGGTGATGGGTGAGCTGACGATGCCGGTACCGGTGTTGAACTTGTATAGTACTTCACCGGTTTTGGCGTTCATGGCCATCAGGTAGCCTTCAGGGTTACCCATGAATACCAGGTTACCAGCGGTAGCCAGTACGCCACCCCACAGAGGAGCGGTGTTCTTGTATTCCCACTCCACCTTGCCGGTGATCGGGTTGATCGCTTTCAGCGAACCGATGTGGTCGTCAAACACAGGCTTGATGGTGAAACCGGAGCCCAGGTAAGCCGCACCTTTCTTGTAGTTCACAGGTTCGTTCCAGATGTCCATGCCCCATTCGTTGGAAGGCACGTAGAACAGGCCGGTGTCCTGGCTGTAGGCCATTGGCATCCAGTTCTTGCCACCCAGGAAAGATGGGATGGAGAACACGGTTTTGCCTTTGGCGCCGTCTTTGGCATCGGCAGGATTACCCGGGCGGAACTCATCGGCGTAGAGTGGACGACCTTTCTCATCCAGCCCCTTGGCCCAGTTGAGTTTCTTCACAAACGGCATGCCGCGGATAAAGTCACCGTTGGTCCGATCCAGCACGTAGAAGAACCCGTTGCGGTCTGCGGTGGCCGCCGCCTTGATGGTTTTGCCCTTCTCCTTGTAATCGAAAGAGACCAGCTCGTTCACACCATCGAAATCCCAACCGTCGTGCGGGGTAGTCTGGAAGTGCCAGACAATCTTGCCGGTGTCGGGGTCGATGGCCAGGCGTGAGGCACTGTAGAGGTTGTCGCCAGGGCGCAGGTGGGAGTTCCAGGGTGCAGGGTTACCGGTACCGAAGAACAGCAGGTCTACGTCGGGATCGTAGGTTCCACCCAGCCAGGTTGCAGCACCGCCGGTTTTCCACATATCACCGGGCCAGGTCTTGCCGGCTTCGCCACCGGTAATGCCATTCTCCTTGCCGTTGAGATAGCCCATGTGGCCTTCCACGGTAGGACGACTCCAGATCAACTCACCGGTTTTGGCATCGCGGGCTTCCACTTTACCAACAATACCGAACTCACCGCCGGACACACCGGTAATGACCTTGCCCTTGGCGATCAGTGGCGCTGCAGTCAGGGAGTAACCGGCCTGGTAGTCACCGACGGTTTTGCGCCAGCGAGGCTTACCGGTTTTCGCATCCAGTGCTACCAGCTTGGCGTCCAGGGTGCCGAAGATCACCAGGTCGTCGTAGAGTGCCGCACCGCGGTTGATCACGTCACAGCAAGGCATAATGCCGTCGGGGAGGCGTGCGTCGTACTGCCACAGCTCCTCACCGGTTTTCACATCCACCGCAAAAATACGGGAGTAAGAGGCAGTCACGTACATGACGCCATCTTTTACCAGTGGCTGTGACTCCTGGCCACGCTGTTTTTCACCACCAAAGGAGAAGGACCAGATGGGGGAGAGGGATTTTACGTTTTTGGTATTTACCTGTTTCAGTGGACTGTAACGCTGTCCCTGGGGGCCGAGGCCATTGGAAACAACATCTTCAACCGTCTTGGCATCATTCACAATGTCTTTGTCTGTCACCTTCGCATGCACTTGAGCCGCACACAGAGCAACACTGAAAGCTGCGGTCATGCCAACCGATTTCGCCAGTAATCGCATCTTCATAGGAGGTCTCCTACTCTCTTTTACAGAACCATTTTTATGTGGTGAGTCGTTTCGTATCGCTCTCTGGGCGGGCAAATTTTTTAGGGAGTAAAAAAACTGCTTCAGCGCTCTACGAGTCCAGTCTCAGTATGTGCAGGGGGCGGTCAATGCACCATTAACCAAGGGGCGCGACTGGATTGTTCCTTGGTAGTAATTTGGTATGGGGTGGGAGATTGAACTGCAGGGATTTTTCCCGGAGGGGCGAAATATTTTAAGGTTGTTCATGATTGGATCGCCCGGAGATAAAAGATCGCCCGGAGGATAAGGTGAATTCCAGCTGGGCCGGGAGAGAGGATGGTCTGGGCCACCGGGCTCCTGCGGTACGCGACAACCACATCCGTAGGAGCCCGGTCCCCCGGGCGATCCTTTAGCTGCAGTTAACCACCTACTCTGCAGATGCAGTTTCCTGCAACAGGGACGGCAACTGCCAGGCGACCTGATAGCGGCCAAACAATTCTCGCATCTGGCCATCGTCGATCAACTGGTTAACGATACTTTCAATGGCGTAGCCCAGTTGTCGGTAGTCACTTTTGACCGCGATACCGATGTCCCAGCGCAGCTTGCCAATAGCCTCGAAGCCATCGTTGTCAATATCCAGCAGTAGCGGCGGCTGGTGTTTTGCCAGCCACCACTCCAGCTGACTGCCCATACCCGCCACTGCGCTCAGCTTGCCGCTGGCAAAATCCCCCAGCGCCTCAAACACCGTGGGATAGTGGTGCAGGTTCTTGGTGAGGCGTCCCTGATAGGCACCGGCCAGGTAGAAGTCCGGCAGGCTGTCGATCTCCACACCGATGGGCTGGTACTGAAAAATCGCCAGGTTGCGCACCGAGCCAACCTTATCCAGGTTGCGGGCCAGCTGCCAGGATTCACTGTGGTAGGGGGCAGTCATAAAGACCATGTCGTTACGCGGCAACCCATAGCCATCCATGCTGTAGCTGAATTTTCGGTCGTAGGGGGCGCGCAGCATAACGTCGGCCTTGTGGCGAGTGACAATGTGCCCCTTCCACAGGGTGTTGCGCATGTCGTCCTCGACGGTTTCGCCGGCGGCGATCCACAGCCAGCGCGCCTCGACACCGAGCCCGGCCGCAATGGCCTCGCCGAGCTCTACGTCGATACCGGTTGGCCGCCCCTTCTCCTGCCAGGAGTAGGGAGGAAAGTTCTGGTAAACCGCGAACTCGATATAGCCGGAGGCCAGAATGTCGTCATAGGAACGAGCCTGCACCCAAAGGGACAGACTCATCAGCAGGCCCAGCAGGACCCTGGCAGCGACCCGACACTTCATCACAGTCTCCAGCAAACGGCACAGGCCGGAACGGTTACTCTTCCAGCTTGCGGGTATCGAGGTAAGAGCGGATGGACCACATGGCCTCCTGACTCAGGATGCCTTCAAACGGAGGCATGTAGACGCGGCCGTCTACCACCGCACCGTGGCGGATGCGCTCCATAAACCACTGGTCCGATTCAGCCTTGTCGGGAAACTCAAATTCGTCATTGAGTTTGCGCAGGTCGGGCGTGATGCCACCGGAGATGGCATCCAGACCGTGGCAGCGGGCACAGTTCTGGGTATAGGCAGAAGTACCAATACGAATTGCCTCTTCGTTGCCGCGGAAGGGATTCTCATCGCGCCACTCTTCACCCAGGTCCGGCAAGGTATCGGTGTTGACGGCCTGCGGTGTGACATCACCATGGCCCATGGCCAGGCCAAAAGGCAGGGAAAGCAGGATGGCGGCGCCCAGTTGTCTGGCCATATGCTGCGCCAGTTTCGATTTTTTTTGCTGAGAGAGAGCACGCATAATCAGCCTCGACTCGTTGGTTATGAATGAAAAGTCTGTGGCGATGGGTTATGCCAAAGAGGACTGCCACCGTCTGTTGAAAATGCTATCAAACCCCTCCCGGCGAACAATTGTGCTTTGGTGTCATCGACCCGCGACCGGTATAGACCTAAAGTCGCAAAAAACTACTGCAACGCCACACCTGACGGGCGCAACCCCACCCAGCCGCGCAAAACCTACTACTTAAGTAGCAATCCAGCGCGACCATTTGCATATACCCCCGCCTAAAGTCGCGACTTAGGATAAGGACATCCGAATAACAGAAGAGAGAGCGGCTGTGAACGCTGTGTCCCCGCCAGCCGGGTCATGGCCGCCGCCCCATAACAATGACAAAACCGACGCCCTGCCACCTGCTGTTGCTGCTGTGCTGGATATGCCTGCTCCGGCCCGGGACAGTGCTGGCCACAGAGTCCGAAGTGGTCGGTGTGCTCTACCTGCGGCAGCAGCTGCCACCCAGACCGGTGCTCTCCAACGTGAGGGAAGAGCCTGCAAACCTGGGCGTCGCCGGCGCGCTGCTGGGACGTGATGACAACAACACCGTTGCCCGCTTTGTCGGACTGCGCTTTGCGGTTGAAACCTTCGCCTCTGCCAATGCGGATGAGCTGCAGGCAGCCGCCAGCCAATGGGTTGCCGACGGCAACAGCTATATCGTTGCCGACCTGCCAACACCCACCCTGCTGGCCATGCTGCAGCAGCCCACGCTGCGCGACCGGGCCATCGTCTTTAACGCGGCGAACAAGGATGATCAGCTGCGTCAGCAGGACTGTCAGCCGCACCTGCTGCACACCATTCCCAGCCGCGCCATGCTCACCGATGCGCTGACCCAATTCCTGATCAAAAAACGCTGGCAGAACTGGCTGCTGGTAACCGGGCTGCAACCGGGAGATCAACTTTACGCCGCCGCCCTGCAGCGCTCCGCCAAACGTTTTGGCGGCAAGTTTGTGGACAGCCGGCAATGGCAAACCGAATCGGACTTGCGCCGCTCTGCGCAGCAAGAGATACCGCGCTTTACCCAGGCGCGGGATTACGATGTGGTACTGGTGGCAGACGAGCCCGGTGATATCGGCGAGTACCTGCCCTACAACACCTGGCTGCCCAGGCCGGTTGCGGGCACCCAGGGTCTCACCGCCACCGCCTGGCACTGGAGTATTGAGCAGTGGGGCGCGACGCAGCTGCAAAACCGCTTCCGTGACCTGCACCAGCGCGACATGGCCGCAACCGATTACGCCGCCTGGCTGGCCCTGCGGGCCCTGGGTGAGGCAGTAACCCGCAGCCGCAGCTCGGACCGTGCCACCGTATACGACTACCTGCTGAGCGAGGACTTCCAGCTCAGCGCCTTCAAGGGACGCGCCCTCAGCTTCCGCCCCTGGAACGGCCAGCTGCGCCAGCCCATTCCCCTGGTACAGCCGAACGCGGTGGTGAGCCAGTCACCACAGGACGGTTACCTGCACCCCTACTCCACCATGGACACCCTCGGTTTCGATCGCAGCGAGGTGCAATGCTCCATGTCGGTCGGCCACACAGCGAGTTGATGCCATGCGCCCAGGTCATTTGTTCACGGTTTCTATCCAGCGCCTGCCACGGGCCTGGATTGCCCTGCTGCTGTGCACCGGTGCGGCGCAGGCGGAGCAGGCCTACGTCTCCAATGAGAAAGACAACACCCTCTCCATCATCGACTTGCAAACACTGAAAGTGGTGGAGACCCTGGAGGTGGGCATGCGGCCGCGGGGCATTACCTTCAGCAACGATTACCGCACGCTCTACATCTGCGCCAGCGACTCCGATGCGGTGCAGGTGTTTGACGTGGCCAGCAAGCGCGTAATCGCCAACCTCCCCTCCGGTGAAGACCCGGAGCAGTTTGCCCTGCACCCGGACAACCGCCTGCTCTATATCTCCAACGAGGACAACGCCATTGTCACGGTGGTGGATACCGAAGCGCGGGATGTGGTGGCGCAGATCGAAGTGGGCATAGAGCCGGAAGGTATGGCAGTAAGCCCGGATGGCCGCTGGGTGGTGAACACTTCGGAAACCAGCAACATGCTGCACTGGATCGACAGCACCACCAATGAACTGGTGGACAACACCTTGGTGGACCAGCGTCCCCGCCATGTGGAGTTCTCACACAAGGGTGACACCCTCTGGGCGTCGTCCGAGATCGGCGGCACCGTCACCATTCTCAATGTCGATGACCGCAGCGTGCGCAAGGTTCTGCAATTCAGGATCCCGGGAGTACACCGCGACCGCATCCAGCCGGTGGGTATCCAGCTGACCCGTGACGATCGTTACGCCTTTATTGCTCTGGGCCCCAGCAATCACATTGCCGTGGTGGATGTAAAAACCCTGCAAGTGATCAAGTACCTGCTGGTGGGCCAGCGGGTCTGGCACCTGGCACTGAACAGTGACGAGTCACTGCTGCTGACCACCAACGGTGTCAGCGGCGACGTGTCCGTGGTGGATGTGAAAAAACTGCAAGTGATCAAGAGTATCAAGGTGGGGCGCTACCCCTGGGGTGTTGCCATTAAACCCTGAGTCACGACTGTGCGGGTTTCGACGACGGCTTACTATTCCAGCTAACGTCATTGCGAGCGCAGCGCAGCGAAGCAATCCATGTCCGCACCCTGGCCTGTATACGCGGCCAGGCATGGATCGCCACGGCGCAAAAGACACGCCTCGCGATGACGGGGTCAGGAGAGAGTGGCGAGTGGCGAGTGGCGAGTGGCGAGTGGCGAGTGGCGAGTGGCGAGCGTGATGACCAATGACAGCAATGCATACAGCAATCGTCATCGCGAGCGTAGCGAAGCAATCCATGTCCGCACTCAGGTTTGTACCATGCTGACAGATATGGTTCGCCACGGCGCAAAAAAGACGCGCCTCGCGATGACGGGGTCAGTGGCGAGTGGCGTGCTTGATAACCAGTGACAGCAATGCATACAGCAATCGTCATTGCGAGCGTAGCGAAGCAATCCATGTCCGCACTCAGGTTTGTACCATGCTGACAGATATGGTTCGCCACGGCGCAAAAATGACGCACCTCGCGATGACGGTATCAGGCACAAGCGGTGAGAATGATGAACAGTGACAGCAATGCATGCAGAACAAGCGGGATAGCCCTGAGGGTGGAGCAGGTATGCTTCAGCTATGAGCGCACCGCGGCACTGGATCACCTCAGCCTGCAACTGGCGGCGGGCGGGTTTCTCGCACTGCTGGGTCCCAACGGCGCCGGCAAGAGTACGCTGATGGCACTGCTCACCGGTTTGCTGCGCCCGGCCAGTGGCAGGCTGGAGATCTTCGGTTACGACCTCAGTCGCCAACCGTCACTGGCCATGCGCCAGCTGGGCGTGGTGTTCCAGCAACCAACGCTGGACCTGGACCTGAGCGTGGAGCAGAACCTGCGCTACCACTGCGCCCTGCAGGGGCTTTCCCCCGGAGCCGCAAAACTGGCCATCAGCGAACAGCTGCAGCGCTTTGCCCTGGACGATTGTCGCCAGCGCCGCGTGCGCAGCCTCAATGGCGGCCACCGCCGCCGGGTTGAGCTGGCCCGCGCCCTGCTGCACTCCCCTCGCCTGCTGTTGCTGGATGAGCCCAGTGTGGGACTGGATATCCAGTCCCGCCGTGAACTGAATGAACACGTGCGGGCACTGTGCCTGCAGAGCGGTGTCGCTGTACTCTGGACGACCCACTTGCTGGACGAACTGTTACCGCAGGACCAGTTGCTGGTGTTGCACAAGGGGCGCGCCCAGGCACAGGGGCGGGTCGCCGAGCTACTGCTGCAGCACCACAGCGACAACCTTAATGGTCTGTTCAACAAACTGACGGAGGCGGCATGAAATTGAGTCAGTACGGCTACTGTTTCCACGGCATCCTCTACCGCGAGCTGCTGCGCTTTGTGCAGCAGCGCAGTCGCTTCCTGTCGTCGCTGGTGCGGCCCCTGTTGTGGCTGATGGTGTTTGCCGCCGGCTTTCGTGCGGTACTGGGTGTGGCCATCATCCCGCCCTACGAGACTTACATCACCTACGAGGTCTACATCACGCCCGGATTGCTGGGCATCATCCTGTTGTTTAACGGTATGCAGGGCTCCCTGTCCATGGTCTACGACCGCGAGATGGGCAGCATGCGCGTTCTGCTCACCAGCCCTTTGCCCCGCGCCTTTGTACTGGTGAGCAAGTTGCTGGCGCTGTCACTGGTGTCGCTGTTCCAGGTGGCGGCGTTCCTGCTGGTGGCCTGGTTCTTTGAAATCCGGCCTCCGCTGAGCGGTTATCTGACACTGATCCCCGCTGCCCTGCTGGCGGCCTTTATGTTGGCGGCGATGGGACTGCTGCTGTCGTCACTGATTCGCCAGCTGGAGAACTTTGCCGGGGTGATGAACTTTGTGGTGTTCCCGCTCTTCTTTCTCTCCTCCGCACTTTACCCGCTGTGGAAATTGCGTGAATCGAGCGAGTGGCTCTACACCATCAGCGCCATTAACCCCTTTACCCACGCGGTGGAGTTGATGCGCTTTGCCCTCTACGGACAGCTGAACCTGACCTCGTTGTGTGTCTGCCTGGGGCTGACGCTGGTGATCACCTTTGCCGCCGTGCGGGGTTTTAATCCCCGTCGGGGCCTGCAACAGGTTAAAGCCGGGGCATGACTGCCAATGTCGTGTATTATCTGTTCTATAGTTTGAGAGTCACAACGCGGCATTGCCACGCAAGCACGCAAGTGACCGGGAGAGAAAAACCATGATTCACATTCTGATAGCCGATGACCACCCACTGTTCCGTGAAGCCATCCGCGACGCCACCCAGGCCCAGTTCGACGATGCCGTCATACAGGAGGCCGGCTCGCTGGACGAGGCCATTGCCTACATCGAAGAACACGACGACCTGGACCTGGTGCTGCTGGACCTCAACATGCCCGGCATGGACGGCCTTAACGGTATTGTCAGCCTGCGCAGCAACTACCCGGAAATCCCGGTGGTGATTCTCTCCGCCGAGGAGAACAAGAACGTGGTACTGCAATCCATGACCTACGGTGCGGTGGGGTTTATCACCAAATCCATGCCCCGTGAAAAAATCATCCAGGCCATTCGGCAGGTACTGGATGGTCAGGCGTTCCTGCCACCGGACATTATCCGTCGCGGCAGCGACAGTGGCCGCAGTCACAGCAACTCCGACCACGAACTCTCTTCGGAAGTGATCTCCTCCCTGACCCGCAAACAACTGCTGGTGTTTGAGCGCCTGGCCATGGGGGAATCCAACAAGCAGATAGGTTATGAGCTGAACATTGCCGAGACCACCGTCAAGGCCCATGTCTCTGCCATCCTGCGCAAACTCAAGGTACACAACCGTATGAAAGCGGTGCTGTGTGCCGCGTCCATTGATTTTGACCGCTACCTGCATCGCTCCTGAGTGATGCGGGCGTCCGCATGCGGCTTATAACCTTCACCCTTGTGCCTGGCATGGATCGCCGCGGCGCAAAAGGACGCGCCTCGCGATGACGGTATCAATGGATGATTGATGGGTGGAGGGGAGTTCGTATCCGAAAACTACTGACAATTCCGGACAACGTCATAACGAGCGCAGCGAAGCAATCCATGCCCAGCCGCTGACCTGAACCCCCTGCCAGACATGGATCGCCGTAGCGCAAAAGGAAGCGCCTCGCGATGACGGGGGCTGGTGTATTTTTACTCGCTGACGTACTCACATTTACCGGAGCCCGTTTCTTATCCCTACGTCATTGCGAGCGCAGCGAAGCAATCCATGTCTACTCCTGACCATCAACACCCTGCCAGACATGGATCGCCGCGGCGCAAAATACGCGCCTCGCGATGACGGGGTCTGGTGTGTTTTTACTCGCTGACGTACTCACATTTACCGGAGCCCGTTTCTTATCCCTACGTCATTGCGAGCGCAGCGAAGCAATCCATACTCACTCCTGACCTTCAACACCCTGCCAGGCATGGATCGCCGCAGCGCAAAAGGAAGCGCCTCGCGATGACGGCGTCCGGTATAGTTGCAATTCACCGACTATGGAAACGCTACTGCCCCTGATTGTTCGGCGACAGTAGAAAACTCAACACTGACTTCAGCTTGAGGGGCTTTACCGGCTTGTTGATCAGGCGGAAACCCATCTCTTTCACCTGCTGGCGCAGCTCATTGTTGTAGTTGGCGGTAATAAACAGGCTTGGCACCGGCCGCTTCAGCTTGCGGCGCACAATGGCTTCCGCCTGCAGCCCGGTGTCGTCATCGTCCAGGTGATAATCCAGGATCAATACGTCCGGTGCCGGCGCCAGCAAACTCTTGCGGGTACGCAACTCCTCCAGCGTCTGCGCCGTCACCACGTCGCAGCCCCAACTCTCCAATACCACCGACATGCCCTGGCAGATGGCCTTGTCATTATCCACCACCAGGATGCGCTTGCCGGAAAAGGGATCGTCAAAATCACCACCCGGATCGCTGTGCTTACTGTGTTGATAGTCTGCCGAGGCGTAGGGTACACAAACGGAAAACACCGAACCCTTGCCGAGGATGGAGTTGAGCTTTACCTCATGCCCCAGCACCCCGGAGAGCTTGTCGACAATGGCCAGTCCCAGCCCGAGCCCCTTGTCCTCCCGCTGCTTCTGACCACTCAGGCGTTTGAACTCGATAAAGATCTCCTGCAGCTGATCTTCCGCAATACCAATGCCGGTGTCCCACACCTGGATTTCCAGACACTCCTTGCGCCGGCGACAGCCCAGCAGCAACTTGCCTTTATCGGTGTAGCGAATGGCGTTGGTGAGGAAGTTTCGCAGGATACGGGCCAGCAACTGGCTGTCGGAGAAGACGTTGACCGACGATGGTACAAAATCAAACTCGAGCCCTTCGCGGCGGGCGTGCTGATTGAATTCGTTGGAGAGGTTCTGCAGTAATTCGTTGACCGGGAAGTTATCGCGGATCGGTTCAACGATACCGGCTTCCAGTTTGGAGATATCCACCAGCGTACCCAGCAGCGTCTCCACATCGTTGAGGGAGAAACTGAGGGACTTCACCAGTTTGGCCACATTGTCCGGCAGGTCGAAATCCTGTAGCGCCGTGGCAAACAGGCGTGCGGCGTTAAGCGGCTGCAACAGGTCGTGACTGGCCGCGGTAATAAAACGGGTCTTGGACTGGTTGGCGGCCTCCGCTTCGCGCTTGGCCAGCAACAGGCTGCGCTCGGCATGGGTGCGATCTTCAATCTCTACGAGCAGCTGGTGATTCAGCTCCGACAGTTCCAGGGTGCGTTCATGCACCCGTTTCTCCATGTGTTTGTAGGCGTTCTTCAACGCTTCGGCGGTGCGCCGCTGCTCTGTCACATCGCGGAAAGTGTAGACAAAACCACCGCCGGGAATCAGGTGACAGGTGACCGCAATAACCCTGCCGTCGTCGAGCATGCATTCCCGCTCGTAGAGATCCCGCTGACCGCGACTGACTGACTCCGTCACCGACAGGTCGATATTGGCCAGCACGGTATCACTAAGCAGCTGGTTGAAATCCGCATGCCGCACCGCGTAACCGTGCTGTACTCCCAACAGGTCGATAACGCGGCCGTTCCAGGACTCGACCTGGTTGTGGGCGTTGACCATCACCACCCCCAGCGGCAGGTTGGAGATCATGGACTGCAGCAGGCGGTTCTGGTCCGACAGCACCTTCTCCTGGCGGGCGATCTCGTTCTGCTTGAGGGAGGTGATATCGCTGTAGGCCACCACCAGGCCATCGTCGGCGGTGGCACGCTCGGACACCTGCAACCAGCGACCGTCAGTGAGACGGATCACCGCATCGTGATGATCGCCCCGCTGCACCATTTTCTCTGACGGCTGCAGCGATTGGTCATAGATACCGTACTTTACTGCCAGCACAGTCAGGTCTCGATAGGTGGTTACACCGGCTTCAATACGCGCGTCGGTGGTTTTCCAGAATTCAAAAAAGTGACTATTGGCCAGTACCAGCTTGCGCTCGCGATCGAACAGCACGATAGCGTCAGAGATATTCTCGATGGTATCCAGCAGGCGCTGTCGGGAATGGGCCGACTCCAGTCGCGTTTGCGACAGGTTCTGGTTGGCCTCTTCCAGTTTGAACAGCGTCTTGCGCAGCTTGAAGGTGCGCTCCTTGACCTTGTCCGCCAGGATCGCAGCATTCTGAAATGAGCGGTAGGCTTCCGCCGAGTTGCCCCAGCCCTGCTCCACCCGCTGGATCAGGACCTGGTTGATCTTTTTCAGCTTGTCGTTTTCGTAACGCAGCGCCTCAATGACGCTCTCCTGACCTTCGCTGGATACGGTCTCTTTGATTTGCATGGTGCAACCGCCTGTTTGCCGAATGCTCAGGATTCCACGCCGCCGATGGCGACTCCGGTAAAGGTGTGGTTTACGTGCATGGCATCAATGTGTTCGCCATAGGTGTTAAAGCCAATCACCTTGTAGCGCTGGTACAGCTGCGAGAGCTGGCCCGTGAGTCGCTTCTGGGTGGCTTCGATACGACGATGGATACAGTCGTAACCAATCACCAGCTGCGGCTCACCCATCTCCTCCACCAGCGACTGCATGCGCTGCTCAAACTCCCCCACCAGATCCCCCTCGTCCATGCGGGTGAGCACGATGCCATTGTCGATGGCGCAGAAGAACTTCAGGCTCATGTCGTCATTGACCCGCTGGATGGAGCGTATGTAGTAGTTATCGCCCACCTGCACCGCCAGCGGGTGGCGGGCAAAACTGGCGGGCTGCAGCTCATCCAGGGAGAGCCCCATCATGCGACAGTACTCCAGTGCCGCCGGTTCGGCATTGAACTCGTAGGCGATGCGCTTGTTGGGATCGGCCTTGGTCACCACCAGTTTTTCTGCCGACGCCGGCATGTGGTGACCGCTCATCACCGCAAAGGGGTAGATGGTATTGATGAGGATGATGCAGGCGGCATTGTTGTAAAACTGGTGATTGAAATAGATGTGGGTATCTCGCAGGTGCAGGCTGTCCCCGGCGGAGCCGCCCACCAGAGGAATCCCCTGCAGGGCATCGTTAAGGGCGCTAAGCACCTGCTCTTCCCGTACCGACAGGCCATCCAGCAGGGAGAGGGCGAAGCTATGATCCAGCACCGGTGCAATGGCGCGATTGTCCAGCGACTCCAGCATGGGGGTTATTATATTGGCGGCCTGGCGTTCACTGAAGGTGGCCAGGTCTTCCAGCAGCCGTGCTTCCACCACAAACCCGTCAGCGCTGAGGCTGAAACCACTGATGGAGCCGGTGGCGAGGCCGGAAGGCATGATTTCTCCGGCGGTGGTACAGCCCACCACCAGGGTGTCGCCAAACAGCCGGGTCAGTTCCCGGCCCAGTTTTTCACGGTCGTACTCCACACAGCAGAAGAAAAAAACGCAGGCTGTGTTGTCCATGGCCAGGTCACGGTAGAGCTCCTGCGCGGCGATGGCAGGGTCACTGGCGCTGGAGCCGCCGCTGCGAACAGCGTTCTCCGGCAGGGTGTAGGTTGGGTTTCCAGCCGCTAGCATGGCTATTACCTCGGGTGTAATCGTTATTGTTATGGTTATTGTGTTGTATTTGTCCCGCTAATTTTATCAGCTTTTGGTCTACCAGCTTAGTCGTTTAGCGAATTGAAACGCGCCGGGCAATCATGGTTGCCTATATACCCTGCCCCTCCCGACAGCCGGCCGGGCGCTGCTGCCCGCCACCCTTACTTACGACCGCACCCGGATTGCAGCTCATTCCGGTCACCGGCCACCAGCTGGCGGGAGTTCTCCGGATTGCGGAACCGCAGCGGCTGCACCTCCGGATCGGTCTCCTGCGCGGCCGCCACAACATCCGCCACCCGGTGGTGATGGGGGGATTTGCTGCACACCGGGTCCGCATTGCTGGCGTCACCTGTGAGCATATACGCCTGGCAGCGACAGCCGCCGAAGTCCTTCTGCTTTTCCGGACAGCTGCGACAGGGCTCCTGCATCCACTCATCGCCACGGAAGTGGTTGAATCCCGGGGAGTCGTACCAGATCTCCTGCAGCGGTACGGTTTTTACATTGGGGAAGTCCAGCGGCAGTACCCGGGCACTGTGGCAGGGCAGTGCGCGGCCATCCGGGGCGATGGTGAGGAAGATAGAGCCCCAGCCATTCATGCAGGGTTTGGGGCGCTCTTCAAAGTAGTCCGGCACCACAAAGTAGATCTTCATGCGCTCCTGCAACCGTTCGCGGTAGGCGTTGGTCACGGCTTCCGCGTGCTGCAGCTGTTCCCGGGTGGGCAGTAATTGCTGACGATTATGAAAAGCCCAGCCGTAATACTGGGTATTGGCCAGCTCCACGTAGTCGGCCCCCAGCTCCACACAGAGATCCAGGATCGACTCTATGTGATCGATATTCATGCGGTGCAACACGAAGTTCACCACCATCGGGTAGTCGAACTCCTTCACCGCCGCAGCCATCTCCAACTTGTTGGCAAACGCCTTGCGGCTGCCCGCCAGGTAGTTATTGATGTCGGCGTCGCTGTCCTGGAAGCTGAGCTGGATATGATCGAGCCCTGCCTGCTTGAGGCTGGCGATGCGCTCGCGACTGAGCCCCATGCCGGAGGTAATCAGGTTGGTGTAGTAACCCAGCTGCCGCCCCTCGGCAACCAGGATTTCAAGGTCCTGCCGCACCAGTGGCTCGCCGCCGGAAAAGCCCAGCTGCGCCGCCCCCATGGCCCTGCCCTGCTGCAGCACCTGCAGCCACTGCTCAGTGCTCAGCTCCTCCTTGATGTGGGCAAAATCCACGGGGTTGGAGCAATAAGGACACTGCAGCGGGCAGCGATAGGTGAGCTCCGCCAGTAGCCACAGCGGCGGCGCAGGACTAGTCGCGGCACTCACAGCGTGTCCAGCCGTTGCGTGTGGCACCTTCGAAGAACTCGTCGATGTCGTTGTCGATATCCTCCACCTCCGGGTAACGCTGTTGCAGCTCCAGGCTGATTTCGGCAATGGTGCGGTCGCCATTGCAGGCGCGCAGGATCTCCGCGGCACTGTGGTTGAGTTTCACCATCCCCTCTGGATAGAGCAGTACATAGGCATCCTGTACCGGCTCCCATTGCAAACGGAAGTGACGGTTAAGCGTGGGTATCAGTTGTGGATTCATCATGCTGTCTGCACCTCCCGCTGTCTGTCGCGCAACTGGCGTTGCTCCAGATCATGGTGATACGGAGGCCGCTCGTAGACATAGGCCATGGTCACCGCATCGAGCAGACTCCAGAGTACATCCAGCTTGAACTGCAGGATCTCCAGCGCCCGCTGTTGCTGCCCGGCGCTACGGAAATATTGCAGCGTGACCGTCAGGCCATGGTCCACATCGCGGCGGGCTTCACCCAGGCGCTTACGGAAATAGCGCATACCGTCGAGATTGATCCAGGGATAGTGCTCGGGCCAGGTATCGAGACGGCGCTGGTGGATCTCGGGGGCAAACATCTCGGTCAGTGACGAGCAAACCGCCTCCTGCCAGGTGGCGCTGCGGGCAAAGTTGACGTAGGCGTCAACCGCGAAACGCACCGCCGGCAACACATGGCGATGATCCAGCAGCTCTTCACGACTTAGTCCACAGGCCTCGCCCAGGTCCAGCCAGGCCTCGATACCACTGTCGTCATCGCCGCGACCGTCGTGGTCGAGGATGCGCTGGATCCACTGCCGGCGCACGGAGCGATCGGGGCAGTTGGCCATGATGGCGGCGTCCTTCAGCGGGATGCTGGTCTGGTAGTAGAAGCGGTTGGCTACCCAGCCGCGAATCTGTTCCGGCGTGCACTGGCCGCTGTGCATGGCCACATGAAACGGATGGTGGATGTGATACAGGCGCCCCTTGTCGCGCAAAGCCTGCTCGAAGGATGCAATGTCCATCGCGGGAATGTCCATCGCTGCTGTATTGGGTTGGGTATTCATCCGATGGCCTCCTTTCTGCCGGAAAGATCAGGGCCTCTTCCAGGCAGTTTCTGGCTTCTGTTATGGGTAAGGGCCTGGGACCGACTGGCCCCGAGGAAGATATCCATACCATCGCTGGCCACTTCGATACCTTCAGCCAGCAACTCGGCCCGCTCCGGCGATTCGTCGTCGAGGATCGGGTTGGTATTGTTGATATGGATAAGAATCTTGCGCTGCTCACCGAAGCGCCGCAGTACTTCGATCATGCCACCCTTGCCGGACTGGGGCAGGTGCCCCATCTCCCGCGCCAGTTTGGTACCAACACCGGCGAGGATCATCTCGTCCTCGCGCCAGAAGGTACCATCCACCAGCAGGCAATCGCTGCGCTCCATGTAACCCGCCAGGTTCTCATCCAGGCCACCGAGACCCGGGGCATAGAAAAGACTCTGGCCGGACTCCAGGTCCTCCAGGAAGAGGGCAATATTGTCCCCCGGATGGGGATCATTGCGGTGGGGCGAATAAGGCGGCGCCTTGCCCTGCAGCGGTACCGGGGTGATGCGCAGGCCCTCAAAGCCTGGCACCTGCAGGGAGGAACCGTCGATGGGCAGGCGCTGGTGGCGAATGCCGCCATCCCAGCTTTTGAGGATATTGAACACCGGGAAGCCGGTGGTCAGGTCCTGATACACCATCTCGGTGGTGTAGACATCGAAGGGACAGCCCTCGCGCAACATCAGCAGGCCGGTGGTGTGATCGATCTGGCTGTCCACCAGCAGCACCGAGCGGATGCCGGTTCCCCGCAGGCCACGCTGCGGCTGGATGTCGCGGAAGGACTCCAGCTGGGCGCGAATATCGGGGGAGGCGTTGATCAGCAACCAGTGCTCATCGTCCATGCTCACCGCAATGGAGGACTGGGTGCGCGGTGTGGCCTTGATCTTGCCGTTGCGCACGCCGTAACAGTTGCTGCAGTTGCAGTTCCACTGCGGAAAACCGCCACCGGCTGCTGATCCTAAAATATGAATTCTCATGCAGGTTTACTTCGTCAGCGGGCAGGATCCGGGGCTACCCCAGGGTAACCCCACTCATTTAGCGAACGCTGAAGTACATAGTGACTTCAAAACCGATTCGCAGATCCTGATAAGCGGGTTTAGTCCACATAACATGCTCCTCGTACTGACCATTTTGAATTTGCTCTGCAATGGTTAGCGCCATACTGCTTTCGCCACCATTAACCTCAGTCTAATCAGGGCTATGGCGAGGGAATACTGTACTTTGGGAGCAATTCCGGCTGGCTTTGGTAGCGGCAGTACCTGGGGCAGACCACGGGATTAAAGGGTCACTGGCGGGTGCCGGCGCGGCGGGAAACATGGGCGGGATACGTAAAAAAGCCCGCAAGCACCGGTGGGGGGACCGGTGACAACCTTGCGGGGAAAGACGAGATAACAACGAAACAGCCTCCTGACCCGGACCTGCCCTGTTCAGGGCAGACAGCGTCCGGGGAGGAGGGGTACAACTTCAGAGGCTCAGGGTAACGCTGCTCTGATCCTGCTTACATACAAGACTGTGTACGTCAGAAGAAGCCCAATGGATTAGTGCTGTAGCTCACCAGCAGGTTCTTGGTCTGCTGATAGTGATCCAGCATCATCTTGTGGGTCTCGCGACCGATACCGGACTTCTTGTAACCACCGAAAGCGGCGTGGGCCGGATAGGCGTGGTAGCAGTTGGTCCACACACGGCCCGCCTGGATGCCGCGACCCATGCGGTAGGCGCGGTTGATGTCGCGGGTCCAGACGCCGGAGCCAAGACCGTAGGCGGTGTCGTTGGCTATCGCCAGTGCCTCCGCCTCATCCTTGAAGGTGGTGATACCCAGCACCGGGCCGAAGATCTCCTCCTGGAACACGCGCATCTTGTTGTGGCCCACCATCAGGGTTGGCTCCACGTAGTAGCCACCGGACAGGTGACCAGACAGCATCTTGCGGTTACCACCGAGAATCAGGTCGGCACCTTCGTTGCGACCGATATCCATGTAAGAGAGGATCTTATCCAGCTGCTCCTGGGAGGCCTGGGCGCCAATCATGGTCTCGGTATCCAGCGGGTCGCCCTGCTTGATGGCACGGGAACGCTCCAGCACCCGCTCCAGGAAGTCGTCGTAGATGCTCTCGTGCACCAGTGCACGGGATGGGCAGGTACAGACCTCACCCTGGTTGAAGAAGCCCAACAGCAAACCTTCCACCGCCTTGCTGATGAAGTCATCCTCGAAATCCATGACATCGGCGAAGTAGATGTTGGGGGATTTACCGCCCAGCTCTACAGTGGAGGGGATCAGGCTGTTGGCTGCACACTTGAGGATCTCGGTGCCCACAGCGGTGGAACCGGTAAAGGCCAGCTTGGCAATACGGGAACTGGTGGCCAGGGGCGCGCCGGCCTCGGAACCAAAGCCATTAACGATGTTGATGGTACCCGGTGGCAGCAGGTCGCCAATCAGTTCCATCATCACCAGGATGCTTACCGGGGTCTGCTCGGCAGGCTTCATAACAATGCAGTTACCGGCGGCCAGTGCCGGCGCCAGTTTCCAGGCAGCCATCAGCAGCGGGAAGTTCCAGGGAATGATCTGACCCACCACACCGTAGGGCTCGTGGAAATGGTAGCTGGCAGTGGTGGCATCAATTTCAGCGGCACTACCTTCCTGGGCGCGGATACAACCGGCGAAGTAGCGGAAGTGGTCCACCACCAGCGGGATGTCGGCGTTAAGGGTCTCGCGGATGGCCTTGCCGTTCTCCCAGGTCTCGGCAACGGCCAGCATCTCCAGATTCTGTTCGATGCGATCGGCGATGCGCAGCAGCATGTTGGAGCGCTCACCCACAGAGGTTGCACCCCAGGCGTCTTTCGCCTTGTGGGCCGCATCCAGCGCCAGCTCAATATCGGCAGCGGAGGAACGGGCTACTTCGCAGTAGGGCTCGCCGGTAACGGGGGTGATATTGGCGAAATAACGACCTTCTACCGGTGGCACCCACTCGCCGCCAATGAAGTTGTCGTAGCGGGGTTTGAACGTGATGACTGAGCCTTCATGGCCGGGTTGTGCGTAGATCATGATTATTAACCTCTTAGTAGGTGTCGGGTGGGGATCTCTCTCGGGGATCCCTTCGCGGCAGAACCGGACACCTTCATACTAGGCCTGACCCATGGGCGGCATAAGTGTACTTTGGTGTGCATGGTTCTAATCATTTAGTTGTAGATACGTGGTGGGAAAGTGGCACCTGAAGCCGTACTGCTCTCACTCAGGTCGCCAACGGTCTCTTCGCAGTATGGGCAAAAAAGACCGGGCTTCTGGGGAAAGGATCAGAGAGCCCGGTAAACACCCAACCTGTGTGCTGACAATCAGAAGTTGGCGATCAGGCCGAGAGCCACGGTCTTGGTCTCTTCTTCCGCCGAGCCGATTGCCAGTGTGTTGATGTTGTACTCCACCACGGTGCGCAGCACGGAGTTCACGTCGTGGAACCAGGCGATCTGGGAGGTCTCATTGTTCCACTCGGTGGCAGTCTCTACCGTGGTTTCACCGTAGGAGACCACAAAGCGCTCACTCCCAAAGGCGTAAGAGGCCTGCGCCACGTAACCATCGCTGTCCACTTCCTCACCGTTCTCAGAGATCAGCCCCTGCAGGCCCAGTCCCGCATCGGTACCGGGGCCGAGCAGCAAGCCGAGCCCTTCACCCTGGAAACCGGACGCGTGCAGCGACAGGCCACCCAGCTTCACCTTCACACCGTAAGAGGTGCCCAGGGAATCCACATCGTCTACCGCCGGATCCTGGCTTTCGGAGCTCTGCTGCAGGAAACCCAACCAGGCGGTGACGGCACTGTTGTCGCCAATCGCGGTGTGGTAAGTGGCCTCGGCCTCGAAGCGGGGATTCTCCTCTTCACTGGTGCGACCGGCACCGGTATCTGTGGTGGCATTACCCGGATCCACAATTCCCACCGCCACCTTAAAGCCGCCCATATCCGGTGTGCGGTAGGTAATCTGGGAATGGGGGAACGGATAGAAGTAACCGCTGCCGATGTGGCCGAAAGAGACGCCCTGGCCATCGATCAGCCCGAGGGTATCGTTAACGGCGCCGTAACCCATCAGCATCTCATCGAGAAAAATGTTGGAGCGGCTGAAGAGGGTAAAGTCCTTACCAAACAGAATCTGGCCCCAGCTGCCATCCACGGTGCCGTAGAACTGGCGCACATCGATACCGGTGCTGGTGATGGCGGTGTCGCTGTCGTTGATGGTGACCCAGAAGGAGGAGCGGCCGCCGACGGTAAGGTCGTCAATTTTCTTGCTGAAGTTGAAACCGATCCAGTTGGGCAGCAGGCCCATTTTCACCCGCGACTGTGTGCGATCGGTATCGGCAATTTCATTGTCGGAATCGCTGCGCACATAGAAAGTATTGAAGGACGCATCCACAGAGACTGTGGTTTCGTCGGTGTTGTAAAGCTCTACGGCTGCGTGACCGGGCATGCTCAGCACCATCGCCGCAGCGCCAGAGATCATGCACTGATTTATTGTCGATCTTTTCATGACGTCTCCTGAGTTTCCATTATCTGATTTTTATTCAACGGCTCGTCCTGCGGCGCCAGAGCGACCATCAGTGTGAGGGACCGTGTCTTGCTTCGACGGATACAGGATGACGCGCACCTGACGGGAAACACATACGACCAAGAGGCGAAAAAAGTGGTCATTTAGTCAGGGGGAAACTGCTGCCAAGGTGGCAGCACCAAAGGCGAAGAAAAGTATTGGTTGCCAGAAAATTAAAACGGCAAAGCGAAGCGGAAAAGCGCTGGGAAATTACCAGCGCAATTGCAGGGAGAGCGAGAGGGAACGCGGGGCGGCGGGACTGAGAAAACGCGGATCATCACCGATGTTATCGATCACCTCATCGGGCTCACCATAGAGCCCAAAACGTTCGTACTCGCGATCAAACAGGTTGCTGACTTCAAACTTCAGGGCCATATCCTGCAACAGCTGCCAGCTCACCCAGGCGTTGGCCACCCAATAGCTGTCGGTACGCTCGTCGAGATTAGCCTCATCGCCACGCAGGTAGACGCCACTGCTGGCGGTCACATCGAAACCGGACTGCACTGCGTCCGTCCACTGATAGTCCAGCAACCAGCGGACCGTGTGCTCCGGTATGCCCGGCAGGTGATTACCGGACTCCACCGGCAGGGCACCGCCATTGGCACCGGGGTGGTTAGGCGAAAACGACTGGAAGTCGTCGCGATAGGTGGCCTCCACCCAGCTGTACTGCCACTCCATGGAAAGCGCATCCCGTGTCCAGCCATAGCTGGCTTCCACGCCCTGGAATACGGTGTCGCCAATGTTGCGGAAGAAACCCTGGTTGGAAGAGACACCGCCGGTGGTCTGGAAGTGGATGTCGTTACGGTTACGGGTATGGAACAACCCCAGGTGCCACTGGCTGTACTCACCGCGCCCTCTCAGGCCCAGCTCGGCGCTGCGGGCGACAATGTCCTTTAATGGCGGATCCGCCAGAAAGGTGTTGGGCAGGTTACAGGGGGCATCCTCGTGGGAGCAGGCCAGCTCCACCGGTGATGGTGCCCTGGAGGTTTGGTACAAACCGGCGTAGGCGGTCATGGTGTCCGAGAACGACCAGGAGAGTCCGGCACCGCCGTTAAGTCTGTTGTAGTGATGGGTAGCTGTTAACTCCGGACGCATACCGCTGAGATCGTCGGCGGACACCTTGACGCGGTTGTAGCGCACCCCCAGCAACAGTTGCCACTGCTCGGATATCTCAATGGTGTCGCTCAACCAGAGGGCGAACATATCCTGGGTGGCGTCGAGACGGTTGCCCTCCTCCGGGTTAAACAGGCCCGAGCGGGTGGTGGATCGCTCCTCCGTCAGCGCCGCGTATTCCACCGCAGAGGTAAATCGGGTACGCCCGGCAAAGTAGTCGCCACCAATACCCAGATGATGCAAACCACCCCATGTGTGGGCCGTTTTGTTCCACTGCAGCGACGCGCCCCAGCTCTGCTGGTCGCGGCGGCTGATGTTATTGATGGCGTCAAAGCCGGCACTGACTGGCCGGCCAAACTGGTCCTCCAGCTGTTCGAAAATTCCGCCCTCTTCCTCACACAGCAGCTGGGTAGCGGGACACTCTTCGTTATCACTGCCATCGCCGTTAAAGCTGTCGGTCTGCAGGTCGCGGTAAAAGAGCGTTGCCGCCAGCCAGCTGTTGTAACTGAGATCCTGGCGAGCATTCAACGTCACCATATTGAGCCGGTTTTCTGTGCGGTCCGGATGGGTAAAGACCGCTTCCCGATCCTGCTCCAGCAGCCCCACCGGGGAAGCACCATTGCCCTGCATGCGGGTATCGGCCCACAGCCAGGAGAGATCGATATTGCCGCTGTCGTGGCGATTGCTGAGGACACTGTAGACACTGGCCGCTTCACTGTCGGAGTAATCGCGCCAGCCGTCTTCGGCAAAGTAATCGGCCGAAATATAAAGGCCCCAACGCTCACCGCGAATGCCATCGGCAAGGGTAGCCTGCCGTCCCTGCCAGGACGACGTGGTCAGGGACAGCTCACCGTCGCCCGTATTGAAAGCGTTTTTGCCCTCCAGCACCAGAGCACCGCCGAGGGCATTCTGCCCGTAGATGGGATTGGCGCCAGCCACCAGCCCCATACGCTTTACCGTCGACGCCGGCAGCAGGTCCCAGTTGACGGTATCGCCAAAGCTTTCATTGATGCGCACACCGTTAAAATAGACGGCCACTCCCTGGGAGACCCCCAGCAATGGCGAGGCCGAGTAACCGCGAAAACGGATATCCGGTTGCAGGACATTGTTCTGGGCATCGTTGACACTCACCGATGCCGCCTGCCGATCGAGGAAGCGGGATACGGAATAGCCTTCAACCTTTTCCAGCTCTGCGGCGGAGAACACCTGCACATGAAACGGCTCACTGCCGTCTACCTGTCCCACCACCATGGGCGTGGTACCCACAATTTCTATCTCTTCCAGGTAAGCGAACGTTGTCTCGCCATACCCGAATTGCGCCAGCGCCGGCAGCGCCATACAGCCGCCCATCAACGTGGCCAGGGATTGTCTGAGGATTGTCATGGGCTGGTAGCCACCTTTCTTATTGCTGTTTCCGGCGGCCTGTCGTGCCTGCGGTTCTTTGCCTGCGCACGGTGGGTGATGCCTGCCGAAGCTTTCTCTCTGGACCTTCATGCTAACGGAGCGAGGCTCTGCGGCAATTGGCAGTAAGGTCTAATGTCGGCGAGGGAATTTACGACTTTGGTATCAATTTATTCTCATATCGGCGACGGGTCGTCCCGAAATCTACTGCCAAAAAACGACCAAAGTCGTATGCAACTTCGCCTCAGGTGGTATGGGGGAGCGGCTCCCGAACGAGCACACTGGAGCCATGAGACTCCCGCCAATGTGCTCGTATCCCCCCTCTCGTCAGCCACCGCTGCTGCGGCGCCTTGCGGCCGCCTGGATTGCTGGCCTGCTGTTGTTGCTGGCACAGCTCACTGTGGCCGACTCCGGTGTGCAGGATGGTGGTTACGACGACACCCTGCGGAAGTTTTTCCCCAGTGCCACCCGCTTTGCCGCCGACGCTGAGGGCCGTCCCATACGGGTGGCCTACCAGCTTAATGAAGTCATCGGCTACGCCCTGGTGAGTAACGACCATGTGGACCTGAAAGGCTTCTCCGGCGAACGCATTAACCTGCTGATCGGCATGGATCGCCAAGGCACCCTGCAGGGGCTGCAGATACTGCATCACCACGAGCCTATTTTCCTGCACGGACTGGGACCGGAACCGCTGCTACAATTTGTCGGGCAGTATCGCGGCCATCGTTTGTCAGAACGCATCATCATCGATGGCAAGGCGGATAGCAGCACCAGCGACAACAACGTCTATTTCGACGGCATCACCAAAGCCACGGTGTCGGTGATGGTGATCAACGACACCATCATCTCCGCCGCCCGCGACGTGGCGCGGCAGGTCATTGCCGATTTTGCCCAGGTGGCCGCCGTACGGGTGCGGGAGGACAACTTCAGCCCCATGCGATGGCAGCAATTGCTGGACCAGGGGCTGGTGCAGCGGCTCACCATCAGCGCACAGCAGCTGCAACAGGCCCTGCCCGGTACTAGCCTGACCGCGGATTCCAGCGGTGCAGGCGAAGAGCAAACCGTGATCACTCTCTACCTGCTCTACCTCAATCCGCCGCTGCTCGGTCGCAACCTCCTCGGCGACAGCGACTACCAGCGACTATTGCAAACGCTGGAGCCGGGTGAACACGCCATAGCCCTCTTCTCCACCGGCCCCTATGACTACCTGGGGGAGGAGTTCCGTCCCGGCACCGCCCCGGCGCGGGTCAGCCTGTTACAACAGGCGCTGCCTATCGGTATCCGTGACCTTAACTTTTTCCATATCACCGAACCCCAGTTACACAGTGACGTACCACTGGCCGATAACCTGCGACTGTTTCGCATCCGCCCCCAGGCGGGCTTTAATCCAGCCGCGCCGACACAACTGTCACTGACCATTAACCTTCGCAAAAATCACCTCACTTCGGTCTCCACTACCTTCAGTGACACACACACCCTGCCCTCCGCACTGTTCGAAATTGTTGCGCAGGAGAGGGCCAGCTGGCGGGACAAACCCTGGGTCAAACTGTGGTTGGGACGACTGCCGGACATCGCGCTACTGGTGGCCGCACTGGCCCTGCTGACACGGCTCTTTATCCGTCAGCGAAACCTCATCACACCGGCGCCACGCTTCTTCCGCATCCGTCACGGTTTTCTCGCCTTTACCCTGCTGTTTATCGGCTTCCATGCCCAGGGCCAGCTGTCGGTGGTGAATCTCTATCCCCTGCTGCTGGCGTTACAGAACGACTTTGATCTCAGCGTCTACCTGCTGGATCCCGTCATCCTGATTCTCTGGCTCTATGTGCTGGTGACCCTGCTGCTGTGGGGGCGCGGACTCTTCTGCGGCTGGCTCTGCCCTTTCGGGGTCATGCAGGAGTGGACCGCCCTGCTGGCGCAACGGCTGGGTATCCGCCAGTGGCGTATCCCGGAGCGCGTACACCAACGACTGCTGTGGGTGAAATACCTGATTCTGGCGAGTCTGGTGGGGACAGCGTTGGTATCGATTACCGCCGCCGAAAAGGCGGCCGAAGTGGAGCCCTTCAAGACGGCGGTGACCCTGGGGTTTGTGCGCGAGTGGCCGTTTGTGGTGTACGCCCTGCTGTTACTGGGTGCCGGCCTGTTTATCCATAAATTCTATTGCCGCTACCTCTGCCCGCTGGGCGCCTTTCTGGCACTGGCGGGCAAACTGCATCGCTTCGAGTGGTTACAGCGACGGGTGGAATGCGGCTCCCCCTGCCAGCTTTGCCGTCGGCGCTGCGGCGTGCAGGCCATCGCAGCGGATGGACACATCGATTACAACGAGTGTATTCAATGCCTTGAGTGCGTGGTTATCCTGGAGGATAGCAATCAGTGTGCACCTCAGCGCAGCGCCGCCAAAAGAGCACTCTCGCCCAACCGCATTAAAACTGCAGCATGCGCTCCGCCTTAAAATAGATCTCTCTCGCAGTAAGTCCCCGTTCATCCACGTCCGACTGGTACTCCTGCTCGAAGCGCACACCACTGAGCAGTTTCCACTTCGGATCCGGCTGGTAGATAACGGTGTATTCGAAGATGCCATCGGTCTCCTTGTCCAGCTCGTCACCCCGCCAGCGATCGATATCACGCTTGGTCAGGTCACGGGTCCAGAGCATGCGATGGGTGATTTTCGGGCTTTGGTAGTACATGGCGCGCAGGGTGAAAAACTCCTCTTTGTAGAGTCTCGCATCATCCACATGGAAGGTGCGCCAGGTCAGGGATGTCATCAGGCTGAGCCGACCGGAGAACCACTCCAGCTTGGGTATCATCTCCCGCAGGTCGCCCAGCACCAGGTTTTCCGGATCGGCGGTGCGGCCCCAGCGCCCATCAAAATAGAGGGTCCATGAGGCAAAAGGCGATGTCTGGGAATACCACTGCCAATACTGTTCCCGGAACATCGGGGCGTTATCGGCGACAGAGAGATCTGCCTGGTCCAGGCGGTTGACCGCACGGTCGCGCAACCAGCGCCCTACCCGCAGCGTGGTCTGGTAACTGCCACGAAACTCCAGCCAGCCGGTATAGCTGGTTTCAAGGGCGTCATCCTCTTCGTGGGAGCGCATATGACCTGCCACGAGATAGCCACGCAGCCGTGACTGGCTCTCGTCCTTCTCGGCCGTCTGGAAGTACCACTTGCGGCCATAGGCAAAATTGATGGCCCGGAAATCCACCCGCTTGATAAAGCCCAGGTCGGCACGAAAGTCCGGTGAGACGTCGTAATAGCGCGCCCAGTAGAGGGACTCCGGGCCGTCGTGCTTGTAACGCAACTGCAAGTTGTAGCCTTGCAGGCTGCTGTCAAACTCTGCCCGTTTTACAAACGGGTTCACCGTGCAGTAACCCAGCTCACAATCCGCCACCGGCGGTGTGGTGGTACAGCCACTGCTGTTACACAGGTCCTCGGCAAAACGTTGCGGGTACTCGGTGTCGGAGACCATCAGCTGGCCACGCACCTTGTCATCCACCCCCAGGTTGCCGGTACCCGCCACGCTCAACAGGGCGTTGTGGTAATCCTCGCCGGAACGGAAGGTGCCCAGCAGGCCAAGGCTGCGCTTGCCAAAGTAGTGCTCCGAATTAAACGCCAACGCGGTACTCTCATCGTCCACGCTGACCGTGTCCGAACCCAGGTTGTCGGGCATGGTGATCTGGGTCTGCTGGTCCAGTGCCAACAGCACACCACTGGTGTATTCCTGGCCGCTGCCCAGATAGGAGATGGCAATATCGGGCTGCACGATATTGCGGGTGTAGACCGCCTTGTTGAGGGTCTGGAAATACTCGCCCACATCCACAAACATGGTGCGCTGTTCCGGCTGGAACGGATCGAACTGGTTGTTGATGCTGTCGCGGGCAATATCCGATTCGGTTTCCGAGTAGTTGGGGTTGACGGTCATACCCAGCCAGCTCTGTTCACTGACCGCGTATTTCATGGAAAAGCCAACCGCATAGCGTCGCTGGTCATCCACCTGTTCGAAGCTGCCCCCCAGGCTCCGCTCCTCATTTTTATCAAAGACAAAGTGGGGCACCAGGGTCAGCCGGGGCACCTTATCCTGCGGATTGCGGGCACCCTCGCCCTCCCCGTCACCGGCTGCGCTGGCGCTGCTGGCCTGGCCTGCGTCACCATCGTCCGTGGCAGCAGGAACGGAGCCCCCCCCTGCCGGGGCCACCTCCGATAGCGCTCCGGACGGCGGCAGCTTGTCGGGCGGCTCCAGCAGGACCAGCTGAAAAACATTACCCAGTGTCCGGTCTACCCGCCGCGGGTGGTGGCGCTTCAATATCACCAGTGGCAACCGGGCTTCGGCACCGGGCTCCGCGTCACTGGCCATACGTGTTTCCGGCCTGGGTATGGCCATTTCCACGCTGTAGCCATGGGGCGAGATACGGGCGGCGGCTTGCCACTGCGCATCCCAGTCGTAGATGTAGCGGTCGCTGGGCGTATCCTGCAGCACATCAGAGACAGAACCGCTGGGATTGACCCGGAACTCGTACTTGCGCAGGCCGCGACCGCTGGGGTCCACCACAATGGAGACGTAGTCATCGTTCTTGATGCCATCCCTGGAGCGCACACCGCTGCGCAATTGGGACATATCATCATCGTCGGCTTCAAAGGCGACGTAAACGTGGGAGGAAGAGATGCGAACCCACACCCGGGTCGTGACCTCGGCTGGCGCCAGGCGCACCGGGAACATCTCCCAGGGCAGCTCCAGGGCCGGGCTGGAGGACCAGAAGGCGCTCTCCACATAGCCGTCGAGAACCGGGGCGCCCTCAGCGGTCTTCAGGGTGATGGTGGGCAGGGACAGGCCCGCCTCCAGAGTGCCCTCTGCTGAGAGACCGGCTTCAGCGCCAGGCTCATTATCCTCAAATTCCTCAATGGCATGGGCAGGCAGCGCCAGCGGGATAAGCAGGACCCTCATCAGCAGGGCACTCAAAAGCGGCAGTAAAGCGGTCCGGCACCACCGCCCTCTCTTATGGATTGCCAATGTTATTCTTCCCTGATCTGCATAGGCCCGGATCAATCTGTCGTTGCTATCAACTTACCTTCCGCAAGAGTATAGATAATGCGCGCCATCTGACACGGGCTTTCCGCCTTCAGCCGAAAAACCAGTAGCCGACGGCAATCGCCGTCACTATGCCGACGGCGTCGGCAAACAGGCCACAGGCAGCGGCGTGACGGATGCGCTTGATGCCCACCGCGCCGAAGTAGACCGCCAGCACGTAAAAGGTGGTTTCGGTGCTGCCCTGCACCGTAGCAGCAATTAACGCCGGGAAGGAATCCACGCCGTAGTTGTTCATGGTCTCCAGCATCATGGCGCGGGCACCGGAGCCACTCAGGGGTTTCATAAAGGCCGTGGGCAGCGCCTCCACAAAGCGGGTATCCATGCCCACAAACTCGAAACACCAGCGCAGTACCTGCAGCAGGTAGTCGAGCATGCCGCTGGCGCGGAAGACCCCAATGGCCACCAACATCGCCAACAGGTAAGGGAGGATGGTAATGGCCAGCTGGAAACCCTCTTTGGCGCCTTCAATAAAACTCTCGTAGACATTAATGCGGCGGCGGATACCGGCCACCATAAACAGGATCACCACCGAGAAGAGCAGGAGGTTGGCGATCAGCGAGGAGACGCTGGCGAGTTGCTCCGGCGTCAGCCGTGTCAGGTAGAGGATAAGCCCCAGCAGCAGAGCCGCAGCACTGCCCAGGTAGGCCAGTACCACACGGTTGAGAATATTGAGTTTCTGCACCATCGCCACCGCCAGCAAACCGGCAATACTGGAGGCGCTGGTGGCCAGCAGTATGGGCAGGAATACAGTGGCCGGTTCCGGTGCTCCCTGTTGTGCCCGGTACATAAGGATGGCGATGGGAAACAGGGTCAGGGACGAGGTGTTAAGCACCAGGAACAGGATCTGGGCATTGGAAGCGCTGTCGGGCTTCGGGTTGAGCGTCTGCAGGCTCTGCATCGCCTTGATACCAATGGGTGTGGCGGCATTGTCCAGCCCCATCATATTGGCGGCAAAGTTCATGGTGATGTGACCCAGCGCCGGGTGATTGCGCGGCACCTCCGGCATCAGGTGAGCAAACAGCGGCGACAGCAGCCGTGCCAGCTTCTCCACCAGACCGGAGTGCTCACCAATTTTCAGGATGCCCATCCACAGGGTCAGGATGCCCACCAGCCCCAGGGCGATATCGAAGGAGAGCTTCGACATCTCAAACAGTGCCGTGACCAGGGTGTTGAAGATCTCGGTATTGCCCTGCAACAGCAGCTGCGCCAGCGCCGAGACAAACGCGGCGAGAAAAAAGAAGAGCCAAATCCAGTTGAGCATGCAGGTATCGTCCGGGGTTTTGGCTATTCTAGGGAAGAACCGACGTCAGGGGAAAGGCGCCAGGCAGCGCCACCAAAGGGGTCTCAGATTATTTTCTGACCAATCCGAGATATCTGTATACAGGCCCCTGCAATGGGGGTATAGTGGGTCCCGGCTAGAAAGAAAGCCTCCAAATGAAAATCTACATTTCACGGTCTCCTGCTCTTGCATACCGTCCTGCAGTTTTCCAAGGTACAGTCTCTATTTCCAAGCTATTCCGCCTCTGACACAGGCACCCGTTAAATTTATTTGAATATCAGGACGTTATTATGTCTAACAGAGTTAAAGGCACCGTTAAGTGGTTCAACGAATCCAAAGGTTTCGGTTTCATTCAGCAAGAATCCGGTCCAGACGTTTTTGCCCATTTCAGCGCCATTTCCGGTTCAGGCTTCAAAACCCTGGCCGAAGGCCAAGCTGTTGAGTTCACCGTAACTCAAGGCCAGAAAGGTCCTCAGGCTGAGAACATCGTTGCGCTGTAAGGCCAACCGTTCCGCTTGAACCAAAAAAAGCAGGCTTCGGCCTGCTTTTTTTTCGTCTGTGGATTACGCCACGAATGGTACAACTGCCATCACAGCTCCAGCAACGGCCCCAGGGGCACGATGCCGGTGGGATTGATGGTCTTGTGGCTGCCGTAGTAGTGCTGCTTGATATGGGTAAAGTTGACCGTCTCTGCTACCCCCGGCAGGTGGTAAATGCCCCGCAGGTAGGCTGACAGGTTCGGGTAACTGGCCAGGGTGCGCAGGTTGCACTTGAAGTGCCCCACATAGACCGGGTCAAAGCGCACCAGGGTGGTAAACAGGCGGATATCCGCCTCCGTCAGCTGGTTACCCACCAGGTAGTCCTGGTTCTCCAGCCGCTGCTCCAGCCAATCCAATGCCTCAAACAGCTCTGTCACCGCCGACTCGTAAACCGTCTGGTCGGTGGCAAAACCCGCCTTGTAGACCCCGTTATTCACACTGTCGTAAACACGGCTGTTGATGGCATCAATTTCAGTGCGCAGTGACGACGGACTGTAGTCAGCCTGATCACCGGTAAGGTGATTAAAGGCGCTGTTGAAGATGCGAATAATCTCCGACGACTCGTTGTTAACGATGGTCTGTGTCTGCTTGTCCCACAGTACCGGCACCGTGACCCGACCTTCGTAGCCGGGATCCGCTTTCAGGTAGAGCTGGTAGAGATAGTCCAGCCCGTAAAGATCGTCGCCACCTGCGCCAAACTCCCAACCGTTCTCCAGCATCAGCGGCTGCACCACGGTGACATCGATCAGCCCTTCCAGCTTTTTCAGGCGACGCATAATCAGGGTACGGTGCGCCCAGGGACAGGCCAGGGAGACATAGAGGTGGTAGCGTCCCGCTTCGGCCCTGAAGTCACTGCTGCCATCCGCGGTAATCTGGTTGCGGAAGCGGCTCTCCTGGCGTTTGAACGCGCCGCCGGTGCTCTCGGTGTCGTACCACTGGTCACGCCACTCACCCTGCTGCAATACACCCATGATCTTTGCTCCTCTCTGTCCTGTCTTCCGGCTTTGCATCTGTCCCGGCTTTGATTATGCCTCTGCCAGGCTGCCTACCAGCTCATCAATCTGGGCCTTTGCTTTGGCCCTCACACCGTCGGCATCTGCGCCGGAGCCGCCGGCATCAACAATATGCACCTTGCGCACACCGATAAAACCCAGCACCTGGCGCAGATAGCTGCTGACAAAATCCACCGCGGAACCTACCGGCGCGCCACCACTGGCCACCACCACAAAGGCTTCCTCGATACCGCTCAGGCCTTCGGGACCATTCTCGGTGTAGCGGAATGTCTTGCGGGCGCGACAGATGTGGTCAATCCAGGTTTTCAGGTTGGCCGGAATACCGAAGTTGTACATAGGCGCACCGATTATCAGGTAGCGTGTTTGCAGTACCTCATCCACCAACTCATCGGAGAGCGCCTGCTGCATCAGGATATCCGGATCTTCAGAGTCGAAGCTGCCATGAATAGCGGTCAGCTGTTCAGCAGTCACCTGCGGGAACGGATTCTCACCCACGTCGTGACTGACCAGCTGCAGCGCTTCTTCCCGCGCCAGCAGTTGCTGTGTCAGGTAGTCAGTGAGGTGACGGGAGTTGGATGCGGTGCCGCGGGCACTGCTGTCGATACGCACTAACAGGTTGGAATTGCTCATGACTCGCTCCGTTATCTGGGCCGCTCCCGGTGAACCATTCACCGCGTCTGGCCATTAAGGGGTTGTAATCTTCAGTAAAGACAGTCTATCGCCGCGGAAGAGCTTGAATAACGGTGGATTTCCGATAGATTTGTTCAAAGATTTTGAACAGCCTGTGGGGCACCTGCCATGAATCACTCCCCCCTGACCCTGGAAGCCCTGGAAGTCATCGACCAGATTGAGCGCCGCGGCAGCTTTGCCAGCGCCGCCGAGCACCTCAACAAGGTGCCATCCGCGCTCTCGTACATTGTGCAGAAGCTGGAGGAGCAGCTGGGCGTAACCCTGTTCCAGCGCCAGGGGCGGCGCTCGGTGCTAACCCCTGCCGGTCGCCACCTGCTGGAGGAGGGGCGCCAGCTGCTGCAGGCCGCCGAACGTCTTGCCAACCAGACCCGGGAGATCGCCATCGGCTGGGAGCCCCGTATCCGCATCGCCTTCGACACCATCCTCGACTTTGATCAACTGCTGCCGACCCTGAATACCTTCCTGCTGCAACACCCACAAATCGAACTGGATATTGGCGAGGAGGTGCTGGGCGGTACCTGGGAAGCGTTGATTGAGGACAGGGTGGATCTGTTAATCGGCGCCGGCGGGCCGGTGCCCACCCAGCAGGGCATTCGCTCCGAGAAATTTGGCACCCTGGAGATGGTGTTTGCCGTCGCCGCCGACCACCCCCTGGCCCGGGAAACGTCCCCCTTGCTAAAGGAACAACTGAAGGATCACCGCTGGGTTGTGGTACACGATAGCTCCCGCTTCTCAGTGCCCCGCGACACCGGGCGTATCAGCAGCGAAGAGCGGCTCTATGTCCGCACCATCGCCCAGAAGATCGCAGCCCAACAGGCAGGACTGGGAATCGGCTACCTGCCGAAAATGCGCATCCGGGAGCAACTGGACAGCGGCGCATTGGTCGAACTGGCCATTGAAGGCGCGGAGTCCTTTGTCAGCGACACTCTGGTGGCCTGGAAGGCGGTTAATCGGGGCAAGGGGTTACAGAGCCTGGTGACCGCGCTGTTGCAAGCCAGTGACCAATAAGGAGGGGAATCTGCGTGGTAAAGCCTGTTTTCTCTTCAAGGGCCAGCGCCCCGACCGGTGGTGGTAAAGAGCCGCGCCAACTCCCCGGGTGTGATCTCATGGCCGCTGTCAGAGGCGATGACGATCAGGCTCACCTGCTGCCCGGTCTCGCCCACCAACCGCCGATAACCACGCCACAAGCGGAAGACCAGTACCGAAGCGGTAAAGCGATCATTCATTTGATAGGCGTAGTAGAGCTGGCCCAACTGTCGTCCCCGTTGCGCCATGTAGGTTGCCCGTACATAGGTCCCCCGGCAAACCCCGTCGTTACACAGATCGTGCACCTCTGAATAGTTATAGGGATAGCCCGGCCGGAACAGCTGGACCGCGCCGCCACTGATCTTGCTCGCCTGGGTTAACGGTATAACGCGATAGACCAGAATTTCCCGGTCGCCCTGACGATAAATGGCGGCGTCTTCCGCTACCTGGCCGGTTATCACCACTGGCTGCCACAATGGCTGCCCGGCAGTTTTTTGCCATCCCCCCACATCCATCGGCAACGACACCGCGTCTGTGGCCACAGTGCCATGCCCCCGGGAATAAGCTGCCAGCAACGGCCCTGCAATCAACACCACCACTGTTATGCCCACCCCAAGCAGGCCAGCGGGCCCTGGTGCTGTCGCCTGCCGGCCGGCCATAACAGCCAGCTCCTGCGCGGTATTTTCTGGCTGAAGTTTGTAAAAGACAAAAAACAGTAGCGCAAAACAGGGAATCAGCGCCGGCATTTCAAACCAGGCGTGATCCAGTTGGCTGCTACCCCCCACGACATAATCGTAGGTAATAATGCCCGCTATCCTGAGGGCATTGGCCAGCAGAGCCAGCGCTCCTCCCAGCAGGGAGAGCAGGAAAATCCTCGACAGTGAGCGGTAGATCAACAAACCGAACGTCCAGCCCGCCAGCAATCCCAGCAGGATAAACTGCAAGCCGGCACAGTAATCGATGACGATGTAGCGTTTACCGTCAACGTACAGGGAGTAACCTTCAGACTCGAGAGGCAGCTGGACTATGAAGGCGTAACCCTTAACCAGCAATATGGCCACTGACTTCAGCGCGGGCAGGAAAAGCTCCCACACTGGCAAGGCAAACAGCAGCATCGCCAGATAGGGTAACGCTCGCAGGAACAGTGACGGTCCCAACACCGACAGAACCAGACTGATTAAAACACCCAGCAGCGCCAACTGCCTGAGCAGCGAGATATTGGTCCACTCGCCCAGCAACCAGGCCGCAGCAGAGAGTGCCGCCAGCGGGATCCCCCAGCCACAGGCCCGAGGGGGCGAGGACAAAAACTGCTGTCGGTTATACCACAGCAGTATCAAGGTAAGCGGAACGACAAAACGCCCGATTTTAAAATGGGACGACTGACTCCAGACCGCAGCAGTCTCCACAAAGGTATCGCTGTACGCAATGACAACACACAGCAGTGTGATTACCAGCGTGGCCAGCGCCCACAGCCACTCCTGGCTTATACGACCTTCGGGATACTCCCTGCTTTGATGCTGGCATGTGTCAGTCACGACACGGGCTCTTATCATCTGATGGTATGCCTGCCGATTCCGTTTCCTCCGCCACTGCTGGAATGGGGCGCAACGGCAGCCACAGCAGGCGCAGGAAACGGCCATCCTCTGGTGCCCGGAAATACTCAAGACCGCACTTCAGCGGCCCGACCTGGCCATCGGGCAGTTTCCGGTAGGTGCTGAACATCCTGTCCCAAAGCGTGAATACAGTACCAAAATTGCTGTCCGTTTCCGGTCTGCTGGCGGAGTGATGGACCGCGTGTACCGCGGGCGTCACCAACAGCAGCGACAGCACTCTCTCCCACTTTGCCGGGAATCGCAGGTTGGCATGAGACAGCAGTGCAACGACCGTTTCCGCCAGTACGTACAACAAAATGGACAGTGCCGGTATCCCTGATACAACCACAAAGCCATAGAGAATGAGTGTGCCCAGGACGACCTCAACAGGGTGATGCCGTACCGTGGTGGTAAAATCTGTCTCAACGTCGGTGTGGTGAATCAGATGCAAGCGCCATAAGGGGCGCCACGCGTGAAAGAGTCGATGTTGAAAGTAGGCCAATAAATCGAGCGCCAGAAAGCCTGTGACAACCGCAAGCGGGAACGCCACCGGCCATTGATGCAGCAAACCCAGCTCTCTGGATATCGGCATCTCACTGACAGCCGCCGCCGAAAGCGGCAACAGAAAACGGGACGTCGACGCGTTGACCAGATAAAGCCCGAGGTTTGCCCCCCACCGCCGATTGACAGACGCAGAATCCGGCTTGCTTGCCGGCTGAACCATCTCCAGTATCGCCAGCAGTACCGCCAGGCCGAAGAACAGATAGGCACTGAATAGGGTAAGTTGCTCAGACATATCGGCCTACAGGTGGTGGTGGGCAGACAGGGGATCGTCCGAAGCGCCCCCGGGAAAGGGCAGTCGATGCATCACACAACGCCGGAGAAACTACTTTCGATTACGTCGCATCATCCAGGCGATTGCCATCATACAACCGATGCCCAAAGCCAACAGGCTGCCGTCACCAAATGGTAACGGCTCGACAGCGTCCGCGCGCGCCGGTAATGCCAAAACGAAGATTATCAAACCCCAGCACCCGCGAGTTGTTAACGCCTTGACCATCATACACATATGACACCACGCCACTGAATTATGCCCTGCCGGTAACAGCTGATACGCCATGGGACGTGCTCCCTGCCTTCACCATCGACAACCTGCCAATTTACTTTTTCTTGCTGCGCAGCAACCAGACAACACCGACCACGCAAGCCGCACCTACAGCAAACAGCGCACCGTCACCAAAGGGAAGGCTGCGGGGAGGAAGAGTGGAGCCAGCGAACGACTGGACAGCAAAGAGAGACAGAACAGCCAGCGTTGACACTTGTAATTGTATGCGTTTCATCATTTTTATCTCCCAGGATTAAATCCGGATCAGAAATATTTTTTTGCCAAACGATCGAGATGGCCCATGCATCAGATCACTTCTTGCTGCGCATTAGCCAGACCACGCCCAGCACACAAGCTGCTACGAAGCCAGCCAGGGAGCCATCGCCCAGCGGTAGTGGCCTCAAGGCGTCGCTGGCATAGGACGTAGACGAGAGCATCGCGCCCCACACCAACATTGGCAACCATCGGTTTATCTGCTTCATCAGCCGTGACCCTCCGGCACGTTTTAACAACACAGAACGGAAACAATAAAGAAAGTGGAAAATTTGGAAGTCTATTTTCCCTTTCCCCGAGCCAGCCACACCACACCGATGACACAAGCGGCTGCAAGCGCAACCAGAGCTCCATCACCGAAGGGTAATGATTGGGGTGGTGTACCCGGGAATCCCGCCAGGGAATGCATGGAAACAAAAGAGATCAGTGCTGCCAGCGACAGCCTGGAAATAACATGATTCTGCATTATCGGTTTCTCCTCAGTCTCGCTGAAAAGATCAGACACCCGCACGGCGCCGACAGCCTGAGCAGCGAGATATAAACTCCAGGCTGTCGGCAAGCCGGTCTATTTCTTTCTGCGAGCCAGCCACACCAGCCCAACACCACAGGCAACGGCTACGGCGATTACGGAACCATCGCCAAACGGCAACGGCCTGACGCCATCCTGTGCCTGTGCAAACGCCTGCGCGGCGGTTATGGCCGAAAAACCTAGAAATAATGCCTGATGTTTAATATGTTTCAGCATATGCGGATCCTCCTTGGATTCCTGTTCAACTTTAAAACTCGAACACAGCTGCCACTATCCGGGTGCAAGCCACCTGGCCCGAAGGCCACCCTGAAAAAAGGGGCTTCAGGGTGAAGGCATAATTGATGCCAGACCAGAAACTCACCTAATAAACAATATGTTACAAAATTAAGAATATTGAACAGCGACAGATCTGTATAAAAAATCGACACAAAACAGATAGGTCCGGGAGTGATGATCCGGAACCAGAGGGATCATCATCCGGGATCGTTGCTCCGACACTACGCTGCTCCCGGGATAATCGTGTGTGATTCGAAAATACGGCCTGAACACTTCTATTCTTGTCTTCATGATGACGCTTATCGGCAGCAGCGTGCTGGCCGACTCCGACCCAGGCACAGCTGACGGAAAATCCCCGCCGGAGAACTTGCGACAAGCCGGTTACGCTGTCGCACAGCTCCTTCGCAACCAGACGGAAGCCGGCCTGTTTCCTTACGATTTCGATTTCAGTAACGGCAAGTCGACGAGCATGGATGACATCTCCGGCGTAAACCTGGTGCGACAGAGCTGTGCGCTTTTCGCTTTGGCGGTCTATCTGGAGCACACCCGGGATCCCTCTACAGAGAAAGCCATAGTCAGGTTCCTGCAGATGGCCGCCAGGCAGTCTGTTCCGATCAGCAAGGGCTATGTACAACGCACTCTCGAATTCACCGGTCTCTACAATCGCTGGCAGCTGTGGCGTCCGCTCAGGGAACCGTTGTACAAATCCGGCCTGCTGTTCTCAACGGAAGGTCCCGGAAAACTTGTCACCGCCCACCAGGATTACGAGCGCGCGTTGCCGGGGGCTACCGCACTCACCCTGTTTGCCGCCCTGAAATACCGGAACATTACCGGGGACGCTAGGTTTGATACCGATATCCGGCACTGGAAAGAGGGACTGCAGGCATTGATGGTTGCAGGCCGAGGGGTCAGGGAAGCGCCTCACTACTTGTCTGAATCACCTTATGTGAATGGGCAAACGTGGCTGGCATTCGCGGCATATCAGGCAGTGTTTCCGGACGACCCGGAGATTCACACCACTTTAATGAAATTTGAAGACTACCTGCTCCAGCGCCACCGGCAGCACCCTGACAAACTGTTCTACTCCTGGGGAATGATGGGCCTGAAGGTGCGCCTGGACAGCACCGGCGACAAACGCTATTACGACTTTGCCGTGGCCATGTCCGAATGGCTGTTTGCAGAAGAGAGAAATCTTGCCCACTCCGGCACCAACAGTTGCGCCACGATTGAAGGTGTCGCCACCTTTGCCAACATCATGACTGACCGCAAACTCAGTCAACACGCCCTGACACAGGCTGCCAATCAGTATCTCTCCAGGGAAATGGCCTTTAATCGGCAACTGCAAATAGATGAGCAGTTTGAATCACAGGATTTCCGGCATGCCTACAGCGAAGAGACAGCCCGGTATCAGGGTGCTTTTATTCTTTCCATGGAACATCCCCTGATGCAGGTCGACCTGACCGCACACTGCCTCAATGCCTTGCTGTTAACGGATCAGTGAAATCCCCGCCGGAAAAACGGCACCGCAGCCATATCACCCTGGCCACCACTAACACCCCAACAACAACGCTTCTTCCAGAGTCAGGTTCTGCTTCTGCGGCAACATTAATATCTGCCGTTTGTTGTTGTGTCGGGAGGCGCTGACATGCACCCACGCCGGCGCACCTGGTGTACCGTACTCGTGAATAAGCTGATCCACATCCAGCTCGTTGAGATAGAGGCAAGCTGCGGCAAACAGGTAGAAGTTGCTGTTCACATCATCCCTTACCCAGCGCCCAACCCGCTCGTAGATCAGGTTCTCCACAATCTCTTTCTGGCGCTGCAGGGCGGCGTTGTGCAGTAACTGCTCCGATAAAATAATATCCGCCGCCTCACCGCGCATATGCTGACTGCTCTTGCTGCCACCGATGGCAGCATTGAGGGCTGGCGAGCGATAACCGCTGGAGATACGCATGGGGGTTTTGAGCAAGGTCCGCAAAGGCTGAATGGTGTTTTCACACAGGTAGCGCAGGCAGTCGACCACCTCGTTGGGCGGGTTGAACTGGTCTTCTGCCACTTCCGGATTGCGCTCAGCGGTCTGGGAGGAGAGAAATTCGCTGAGCCAGAAGTTTTCACTCAACTGCAGCTGGATCATCGGAACTTCCTCCCGGAACGCTGGCGCCGCGCCTTGGGCATCGCGTCTTCCAGCTCCTCCTGGGTAAAGTGGGTATTGGGCAGCTCATGCGCCGCTGCACCACCCACAATCACCCGCTCACGGTTGGTGCTTTCGATGGCCACCTCCACATTACCCCGCGCCTCCACCTTGCGCTCCGCCACCCGCCCCTGGGCGTATTTCTCCATCAGGTGCTGGGCAGCACGACCACCGAACCAGAAGAGAAACACGATGTAGAAGATGTCCCACAACTCCTCCGGAATCTTTTTGATGTTATCTGCCACATCGGAGATAAACGCAGGATCGGCAAACATCAGCCAGGAGATAATACCCACAGACCAGAGGGTAATGACCGGACGGATAATGGCGCGCAGGAACTGTACCGCCGGATGCACATCCTCCGCCGCCCCCTCGTATCGGGTGACGAAGTCGCGGAAGTCCGTATCGATCTTGAGGGAGTTGGCAAGCACGTATTTCTGCAGCTCGATCTCGGTCACTTCGAGCATGGCGTCGAGCTTTTTCTCGTCCAGATCAAGACCGCGTTTCTGCAGCTCCTGCTGCATCTTGTCGCGTTTCAATTTGAAGATATCGGTGAGACCACCGGATACCAGGCTTAACACCTGACCTACGAGTGCGGCGCTCATAACGGATCTCCTCCCTGAGGTTGTCAGGCAATGCGCAGCCGGACGACACGCAAACGCTCCTGCACTCAGTCTGGCACATCTCCGGCGATTGCCCAGTCCCAACGTGGATGCTGTGAATTATTGGCGTCTGTTTTTGCAAAAAGACTGAAAGAGAAGGGACGCAGATCTCGGGAGGCCTTAAAAGACAGGCTGTGAACAGACTTGCTCAGAAGTACTGCACCTGAAAAATCCTGCCACTCAGCTGCGGCGGTTCCAGATCGTCCGGCAGTTGGGCTTTCTGTTTCAACTGGAGGATAAAATCCCGCGGTTGCGGCAAGCTTTCCCACACCTGTGGCAGGAACACGGCACGGCGGCCATTGGCTTCCAGGATCAAACCGTCCACACCGGGGCGCAGCAATCCTTCCAGCTCCTGACAGGAGTGAAACGCCACCGCTTCCGCCTCGCCCAGCACCGACACACTGATCTCCACATCCGCAAATTCCGACGGCAGTAACTGTGGAAAACGCGGATCGTGCAACGCGGCACTGACCGCATTACTGCGGATATCCTCTATCAGCGGACGGTGCGGTTCCAGGGTACCGATACAGCCCCGCAGCTTGCCGTGCATTTTCAGGGTTACAAAGGTGGCGGCCTGACGACGCAGGTAGTCAGGCCAGGATTTCTTGTCCACCGCCAGCTCTTCGCCGGTTTTCAGCACGTGAGCGATGGCATCATGCGCCAGTTGCAACAGGCGAACCTGGTCGTCGCTGTTGATCTGCGGCTGGCTGCGCCCCCTGGCAGTGACATCAATCATCTGCATACGCGCCTCCTCAATGCACCACGAAGGCGCCGTAGCCCACCACCCGGCGTTTGTCGCCGGCGGTATCGCCGGAATTGCACAACGCCAGCGTCTGTACCGGCCGCCCCTCATCCCCCGCCAACTGCAACAGACCATTAAGTGCGCGACAACCGCACGCCTGCTCGGGACCAATCACGGACCAGCGCCTCTGCTCAATCGCCAGAGCGGTGCTGCCGTCCAGCTGCTGGGCGGTGGCGTAATCGTGGTAATGGCTGAGATCGGTACTGATGGCGATCAGCGTGTGGGGGTCCTGCCAGTAGGGCCGCAGCAACTCAGCCACCTCTTCCGGGCTGGCGTCGCCCACCACCAGAGGCAACAGCTCCGCCTGGGGATAGAGAGTCTGGATAAAAGGTACCTGTACTTCCAGGCTGTGCTCTTCGGCATGGGCCAGGGCCGACTCCACCACAAAAGGCAACTCCTGCAACTGACGCGCGCCACGCTGGTCCAGAGCCACGGCACCCAGTGGCGTCTGCCAGGCAGCAGCGGGACTGGTGGCGATGCCCCGCAGTGCCACCCGGTGGGCGGGTCCCAGCAGCAGTACCCGTTGTATCTGCTCCGCCCAGGGCGAGGCGCTGGCCCAGGCGACCGCCGCGGTACTGCCGGAGTACACGTAGCCGGCATGAGGAGTAACAATGGCACGGGGACGAACGCTTCCTTCCGGGACAGAAGCCTGGCGCAGGTATTCCTGCAGGAGCTGCGTCAACTGGCCGCTCTCCCGGGGATAGAAGAGACCGGCGACAGCTGCCGGTCGGATACTGCTGTGCATGGATCGTTCTCCTCACCGCGGTAGCAAAAAATTCATCCCTGACCTTGATAGATATAGGTGCTGGCACCATAACTATCAAGTGCACAAAAAATAGACAGGTGACTGACTGTGAGCGACGCCCCCATCCTGCGCGACAACAACGTGGTCAACGCGCAACACTGGCACTGGCTGGACGATGGACGCATCCAGTGCGACCTCTGCCCGCGCTACTGCAAACTGCGGGAGGGACAGCGCGGCCTCTGTTTTGTGCGCGGTCGCCTCGACAACCATATGGTGCTTACCAGCTACGGCCGCTCCAGCGGCTTCTGCATTGATCCAATAGAGAAAAAGCCCCTCAATCACTTTCTTCCCGGAACACCTGTCCTCTCATTCGGCACCGCTGGCTGCAATCTGGCCTGCAAGTTCTGCCAGAATTGGGACATGAGTAAATCGCGGGAGATGCACACCCTCGCCGACCAGGCCAGTCCCGCCACCCTGGCCCGTCGCGCCGCTGAGATGGGCTGTCGCAGTGTGGCATTTACCTACAACGATCCGGTGATCTTTCTCGAGTACGCAGTAGACACCGCCAACGCCTGTCACGAGCGCGACATTTGCTCAGTGGCGGTCACCGCCGGCTATATCTGCCCGGAGCCGGCGTCGAAGTTCTTCCCCTATATGGACGCCGCCAATGTTGACCTGAAGGCCTTCAGCGAGCGCTTCTATCTACAGCTCACCGGCAGTGAGCTACAGCCGGTGCTGGAAACCCTGCAATATATCCGCCACGAAACCGATACCTGGCTGGAGATCACAACACTGCTGATTCCCGGCGAGAACGACTCGCAGGCCGAACTGGAAGCCCTGAGCCAGTGGGTGAGCGAGAAACTGGGGCCGGATGTGCCCCTGCACTTCTCCGCCTTTCACCCGGACTACAAGATGACCCATATCGGCCACACCCCGCAGGAAACCCTCAGCCGTGCCCGCCAAATCGCCCTGCAGGCGGGGCTGCGCTATGTCTACACCGGTAATGTGCATGACAGGGACGGCGACACCACCAGCTGTCATCACTGTGGGGCACCACTGATTGTGCGCGACTGGTATCAATTACAGGAGTGGCACCTGGACGCCAGCGGCAACTGCCCTCATTGCGGCACGTATTGCGCCGGTGTGTTTGAAGCGGAGCCGGGGCGCTGGGGCGCCCGCCGGGTGCCGGTGCGTATGGTGCCCTGACCGGCAACAACACCTGTCGCCCGCTTACACATCAGGGCAAGCTAATTGCATGACCTGCCACACCCGTTATGGCAGAGGCTTGTTGCAACATGAACAGCGTAAAGTTGGCGCACAATGATCTGACGCAACGCTGCCCAATCCTGCTTTCCGTTAGGCTGTGCCAATGCAAACCGTAAAGGTGGCGGTCGTCACCGCCCCGGCTGCAAGATACGGAAGATCCCAACTGACCTGTCATCATTCACAAAGGAGTGCGTATGAAACGTCTGGCAATCAATGGCTATGGCCGCATCGGTCGCGATATTTTGCGGGCGCTGTATGAGAGCAACCTGTATCCGCATCTGAAGATTGTCGCCATCAACGATCTTGCACCGGCCGAAGTCAGCCAGCACCTCACCAAGTACGACAGCACCCACGGCATTTTCGCCGCTGACGTGGAACTGGAAGGGGACGAGCTGATTGTGAACGGCGACCGGATCAAACTGATCTCTGAAGCCGATCCCGCCGCCCTGCCCTGGAAGGAACTGCAGATTGACCTGGTGCTGGAGTGCAGTGGCAAATTCAAGAAGCGCGAACTGCTGCAACCACAACTGGACGCCGGTGCCGCACGAGTGTTGGTGGCCTATCCGGTAGGCGATGCAGATAACATGGTGGTCTACGGTGTTAACCACGACAGCCTGGAGGCCGGGCAACGCATTGTCTCCAACGCTTCCTGTACCACCAACTGCCTGGCTCCCATGGCCAAAGTCCTGCATGAGGCGATTGGCATTGAACAGGGCTATATGACCACCATCCACGCCTACACCAACGACCAGAACCTGATCGACAAACTGCACAAGGATCTCTATCGCTCGCGCTCGGCCCCACAATCCATGATCCCCACCAAAACCGGGGCCGCCGGCGCCGTGGGCAAAGTGCTGCCGCAACTGGCGGGCAAGCTGGATGGGCTGGCGGTAAGGGTTCCCACGGCCAACGTGTCGCTGGTCGACCTGGTGTTTATTCCCGCCCGCGCCACCAGCACCGCCGAGGTCAACCAGCTGATGCAGGATGCGGTTAGCCGCCTGCCCGCCGGCGTACTGGCATGGAACGACAAACCGCTGGTCTCTGTCGACTTCAACCACAACCCCACCTCGTGCATTTTCGATGCGAGCCAGACGCGGGCGGAAGACAAGCTGGTGAAGGTGATGGCCTGGTATGACAACGAGTGGGGCTACTCAAACCGTATGCTCGATATTGCCAACCTGATGGTGCAACTCTGACGGGGTGATGACGGGAAGTTGTGCTTAACGGCCAGCAACAGGGCCGGTCAGCATTGCCGGCTACCCGTGGCAGGGTAACCGGCAACAGGGGGATTCCGTACGTCCCTAGCGGGCGTCGGGCAGGACGATATTGAGTTCCAGTACGGAGCAGTCATCGTTCTGCTCCAGCTGTACTTCTATCTGGTCCTGTTCGATTTCGACGTACTTGCGGATCACTTCCAGCAGTTCCCGCTGCAGCTTCGGCAGGTAATCGGGCTGATTACGCTGCCTGCGCTCGTGCGCCACGATGATCTGCAGGCGCTCCTTGGCTACGGCCGCCGAATCCTGTTTATTACTGCGGAAATAGTCAAAGATGCTCATCACTTCCTCCCGAACAATCGCTGAAACAATCCCTTGTGTTCCACGTCAACAAAACGGTGGTCACGCTCTTCACCCAGCAGGCGGGCAACGGCGTCATCGTAGGCCTGGCCAGCTTTGGATTCCTTGTCATGAATGACCGGCACCCCCTGGTTGGAAGCCTTCAGGACCGACTCGGACTCCGGAATCACTGCCAGCAGTTTGGTAGCCAGGATCTCTTCCACATCGCTGACGCCCAGCATTTCACCCTTGGCCACCCGCTCCGGATTGTAACGGGTAATCAGCAGGCACTCTTCCACCCGCTCGCCCTTCTCGGCACGACGGGACTTGCTCTGCAGGATACCCAGGATGCGGTCTGAGTCGCGCACGGAAGAGACTTCCGGGTTGGCGACCACGATCGCCATGTCTGCGAAGTAGAGTGCCATAAAGGCGCCGTGTTCAATACCGGCGGGGGAGTCGCAGATAATGTATTCAAAACCATCGTCGGCCAACTCATTGAGCACCCGCTCTACACCTTCGCTGCTGAGGGCGTCCTTGTCCCGGGTCTGGGAGGCCGGCAGGATGTACAGGTTATCTGCCCGCTTATCCTTGATCAGAGCCTGCCTCAGTGTCGCTTCGTTATTAATGACATTAACGAAGTCATACACCACACGCCGCTCACAGTTCATGATGATATCCAGGTTGCGCAGACCGATATCGAAATCGATCACGGCGGTCTTGTGCCCGCGCATGGCAAGCCCGCTGCTGATGGCAGCGCTGGTTGTGGTTTTACCGACGCCACCTTTACCCGATGTAACAACAATGATCTTGGCCAAGATTACAGTCCTTTTTCTGTGTCAACGCTGTCTGCGACAGCCCTGTGAGGTTGAGTGAACACCACGGCAAGGAGCCAGACGCTCAAGCCAGTGGCTCAACGGTAAGTTTTTGGTCACTGAGGCAGATCTGCACCGGCTGCTTCCACAGCTTGCCACGCAGATCATCCGACAGCTGGAAATCACCGGCTATGGAGATCAGTTCTGCCTCCAGACTCTGGCAAAAGATTCTGGCTCCGGTGTCACCACGCACCCCCGCCAGTGCGCGTCCGCGCAGTGGCCCGTAGACATGGATATTGCCATCGGCCAGCACTTCAGCGCCGGCGGATACGGACGACAATACGATCAGGTCACCGCCGGCAGCGTACACCTGCTGCCCCGAGCGGATGGGAGTGGTAATCACCCGGTTGCCGCCACCCGGCACCGGTGCAACGGGCTCTTCCTCAGCGGCAGGCGCTGCCACTGCAGCGGCTGGCTGCGGCTCGGGATCGGCTTTCGGCGTCCGGCTGCGGCCCTCAGGCATCAGCGCCAGCCCCTGTTGCAAAGCCTGCTGTTGCAACGCCTCGCTGCCACCCCGCAGCACCACCGGCACCAGGCCCTGGCCGCGACACAACTCGATCAGCTCTGCCAGGCCCATAGTGCCACGGGCCTCTGCTTCAATACTGAGGATGACCGGAGTCTGCTGGAAAAAGGCCGGCGCCTCGGCCACTTTGAGTTGCAGGTCGCGCTCGAAGCTCTGCCTGTCCAGGCCCTGCACTTCCAGCAAGGTGAGCGGAAACAAGCCGGCCTTCAGGCGAAAGCTGGATGGCGGCTGGCTTTCCAGCGTGCTGTTCTCGACGGTGCTCATACAATCAGCGGTCACTTTTTCCGGAAACAATTGGCGGAGCTGTATAGCCCTTTCCCTCGCCCAGTGCAAGCGAGCCCGGGCACCCGCACCAATAGCGATGAAACTTTGTGCGGAGTGTTCAAAAACCGGGCAAACAAAAAAGAGAAACGCGACGATGATTTAATGACCGGAAGACCGCAATCCGGTTCCCGGCGACAAAGTCCTCACTGCCGGTGTGGCAGGAAAACGGGAACCGCTGCTCAAAAAATCGCCGTTTGCTTTTTCTTTATTACCTACCTAATGTGCCTAGTCCACAGTACCGGATTAGCCCGAGATACACCACTCACCCGACAACACAGCAGACACCATGGAAGAACAGACAAGCAAAAACCTCTCCGTTATCACCGGCGGCGCCGGAGGTATGGGACTGGCGGCCGCCAGACTGATGGGCCGTGACCACCATATCCTCATCTGCGACGTAAATCAGGCCCGACTGGATACTGCCAAAGCAGAACTCATCGCCGCCGGCATAACCTGTGACGCCGAGCGCTGCGATATCACCGATCGCAAATCCGTGGAAGCACTGGTACAGACGGCAGCATCGCTGGGCAAGGTTCGCTCGGTGATTCACACCGCCGGCCTGAGCCCGCAGATGGCCGATCCCGGCACCATCTGGAAGGTGAACGCGGTGGGCACCATCAACATTAATGAGGCGTTCTACCGGCTGGCCGACGAAGGTTTCGCCATGGTTAACGTCTCATCCGTGTCCGGTCATATGCTGCCGGGCCTGCTGATTCCCAAACGCGGTTATCGCCTCGCCCACAGCGACATAGGTCGTTTCCTGAAGCGGATGCTGTTTGTCACCAACTTCTTCCCCAAAAAGGCGCGTCCCGGAGTCGCCTACGCCCTCAGCAAGAACTTTGTCAGCTGGTACAGCAAATCCATTGCGGGTCGCTTTGGCAGCAAAGGTGCCCGTGTAGTAGCGGTGTCACCGGGTAGCTTTGATACCGAGATGGGGCGACTGGAGAAGGAGGCCGGCTCCGGCGAACTGGTCAATTACTCCGCCCTGAAGCGCTTTGGCAGGCCCGAGGAGGTAGCGCAGCTGCTGGTGTTTTGTGCCAGCGACAAGGCGGGCTACCTGACCGGAGTCGACATCCCCTGTGACGGTGGCGTGCTGGCCTGTATTACCCCCAGGGATATCCGCAACATGCAGAGCCACTGACACCGGCTTTATATCCCCATACGGACATAACAAACAGGGAAGCACACTTATGAAAGGATCCTGCCTCTGCGGCACCGTGCACTTTGAAATCACCGGTGACTTTGATCACTTCTACCTGTGTCACTGCTCCTGGTGCCGCAAGGATACCGGCTCCGCCCACGCCGCCAATCTCTTTACCAAGGCGTCGCAACTGACCTGGCTGGCGGGCCGGGACAACGTCAGGAATTTCAGGCTTGAGCCCACACACCACGTGCGCAGTTTCTGTATCAACTGCGGCTCAGCGGTGCCCAATACCAGCATGGGTGGCGACATCTGTATCGTGCCGGCTGGCAGTCTGGACGAAGACCTGCCCATCAAGCCGGAGGCGCACCTGTTTACCGGCAGTCGGGCCAATTGGGACAACGAGCTGGAATTGATTCACCGCTTTGAGGGATTCCCCCCGAGACCCAGGGGCAACTGAGACCAACTCAGGGCTGCGGCGGATAGACGTAACGAAAGGTGAGATTGACACGCGCGGCGGTCGCGGCGCTGACCGGCACACTGTGCTGCCAATCGCGCTGAAATTCCGGCGCCATCAACACCAGGCTGCCACCGGGCAGCAGCACCGTGCCACTGCGCTCATGGTTATCCTTGCCACGAAAGGCAAACTCCCGTGCGATCCCCAGCGACAGGGATGCAATGACCGGCGACTCGCCCAGCTCCCGCTCATCGTCACTGTGCCACCCGACATAATCACCACCATTGCGGTAGTGATTGACCAGCACAGCGTTAAATGGATGACCGCAGGCTAGCTCCACCTGTTGCCGCAACGCTGACAGCAATGGAGTCCAGGGTGTGGTGGTTAACAGGTTATCGCTGTAGCGATAGACGATGCCCTCGTCCGCGTGCCAGGTCTGCAAACGCGGCAGGGTAAAGCGTCGACCAAAGACTTCATAGTGGTTGGCCGGCCACGGGTGTTCGGTGACAAAGGTGTTGCAGTAGGTGCGCTGTACAGGTTCTTCCAGAAAATCTGTCGCCAGCCACAGAGAGGCGCAACCGGGCACCTGTTGCCAGGTGCATGGTGCGGGCGCCGCCCCGACCCGGGCCGACAGATCAGCACCTCCGGCTGCTGAAACGAAAGTCACAACCTGATGCAATCAGGCGCGCAGCAGAGCCTTGGCGAGGCGCTCGGAGAGCTGGTCTTCGGTGAACTGCGGCTCATTGGGCGGGTAGAGACTGTCTTCGTCAAAATCAAATCCGTGATCTTTGGCGAGGGCAAACATCTCTTTCAGTTTCTGACAGGCTTTGAGCTCTTCACCCAGCCCGGCATCCGTTTTGGCTTTCGCGGAAAACGCGGCAATTTGTGTAATGGACATAAACACTCTCTAACAAGGTCTGACAAAAATATCCTCAGCGCATCACCCGGAGTGAAGCACTGATCCAATAGTCAGAGAGCAATAGTCAGACCACCTGCCACCGATTTCCGGCGACAGGAAAACCCAATAAAAATCATGGTGTTGACTATTGCTGGAGGAAATACGACAACGACTCCGGCAAGGCTGTTGTCGTATCTTTGTCAGTTTTGTTTGCAGCAAACGCGACAAAACTTTCTGCTCAGGACTCAGGGAAAAGTGACTGACACCACACTGTCGGTTGTGTTACAAGATGCGCCCGTTATCTCCGCCACAGCAGAAAAACTGCAACCGGCGGAGCCAGTCAACAGTAACGTCAGCGGGGAGTCCGGCACATGGAACCAGTCAATCAATACCAACGCTACTATCTGAGCTACAGCGGTACCGGCCTGCCACTGCAGATGGTTAGTCCCATCAGCACCGATGAAATCGCCAACCGCAATACCTTCTTTGGCGTCTGCGAGGACGATGCAGGCCGCGTAACCCTCATCCACAAACGGGTTTACGGCGAGGTGGAACTCGAGCACCGTTACGGCTATGACGAGCAGGGCCGCCTGCAGTGGGCCGAGATCCGGGCGCTGGACGACGATGCCTGCCGCCTGATCTTCGACCCTGCAGGCCAACTGCTGCGCCAGGAAGAGCTGGCGGACTAACTCCCGGCAGTAGTGATCAACGTCATCACGCCGCCTGGTGCAAGCGTTTAAGCAGCCGCGGTGTCACCAGGTCGAGCCAGGAGGCCAGCCGCTCGCCACTCTGTGTGCCCTGCGCCCGTTGATCCAGCACCAGCCCCACAAAGTGATCGCCCTCCACCGCGGCGGAATGATTGAAGTGGTAGCCGGTAGTCGGCCACTCTCCCACCATTTCGGCACCGAAACCGGCAAACGCCTGGTGCAGCGGCATCAGCGAGCTGGCAAAGTTGTCAGGGTATCGCTCCTGGGAACCCAGGCCGAACATGGCGATGCGCTTGCCATAGAGATTGGCGTTACCCAACTGCGCCAGGAACTCCTGCCAGTTGCGCTCAAGACAACCGGCGCTGTGTCCGGGTATGGCACCCTCCCCGTAACTGGGCGTGCCGAGAATGTAAGCGTCGTACTTTAAAAACTCGGCGGGTGTAATGCGATTGACGTTCAGCGGCTTGGCCACAAGGGCGTCACCCAGCTGGTGATAGATCTTTCTGGCAATCACCCGGGTTGAACCTGTCTCCGTACCGTAAAAGAGTCCTATTTTGTCCATCTGGCCTCCTTGACCTGCCTGGGTTGCATCCCTCACCGGGCGTGTCACACTTGCACCGGTTTGGAACACAACAGCAACAATTTGGCTGATAAGGCACAGACGCGGATCAGAAAGCCCTGTGAAAGGATTCCGGCGTCTGCTCCTGTAGAGGCTCCTGCAAGGCTCGTACCAGACATTTGTGCTATACCGTAGGCGTTGCCGCAGACAGCGGCAGCCAGCCCTGTCCATTTAGGCATCGCAAGGGAGACAACATTATGGGACTGAACAAACTGATGCTGGCGGCTGCCGCAGCAATCCTGTTAAGCGCCTGCGGCGGCGACCCGGCAGCGCCTGAGCCGGAGAAGACAATGCCGGAGAAGACAGTGACAGACAAAATCATGGAAGTGACCGTAGGCCCGGCCAAAGTGGATTGCGCAGGTGTAGGCCCGATGAAATGCCTGGTCGTGGACGGCAAGATGTTCTACCAGAAGATTGACGGCTTCACCTTCGAAGAAGGCTTTGATTACCGACTCAAAATCCGTCAGGTGCAGGTGCACACGCCAGAAACTGCGCCGGCAGACGCCGGTCTCTACCGCTACCAGCTGGTGGAGCTGATCAGCAAGACACCCGCCGCCGAATAGATCGGGGCTGTCAATCCAGGGACCCCATCGGGGCGACTAAAGCCCCAACCCTGACAGGCCGGGATGATCTTCCGGCCGCGGACCGGCGGGCCAGCGGAACAACCGTTCGCGCTCGGTGATCGGCAGGTCATTGATACTGGCGTGACGCTCGGCCATCAGGCCGTTGTCATCAAATTCCCAGTTTTCATTGCCGTAGGAGCGGAACCAGTTGCCGTACTGGTCGTGCCATTCGTAGGCAAAACGCACCGCTATACGCTTGTCACTGTGCGCCCATATCTCCTTGATCAGCCGATAGTCCAGCTCCCGCTCCCACTTGCGCGACAGAAACGCCACAATGTCGTCGCGCCCCCGAATAAATTCCGAGCGATTGCGCCAGCGGGAGTCCGGAGTATAAGCCAGCGACACCTTCTGCGGATCGCGGCCGTTCCAGGCGTCTTCCGCCCTGCGCACCTTCAATACGGCGTCTTCATAAGTGAAAGGCGGCAGCGGCGGGCGTGGTACAATTTCTGACATAAGTTGCGGCTACTCCCCTGAAGAGTCGGGTATACGAGCCGCGAGCGGTCGCCTCTGACAACCACTCGCACGCAGGTTGAGTTTGCTTACCAGCTTTTGTACGGCAGGAACTTACCGTTCAGGGTCAGCAGTACACGATCGCCTTTGGGGTCTTCGATCTTGTCCACCTCCATGGAAAAATCGATCGCACTCATAATGCCGTCACCGAATTTTTCCTGGATCACCTCTTTCAGGGTCTCGCCGTAGACACCGACCACCTCATAGAGACGATAGATCAACGGATCCGTAGGCACGGCCTGATCCCAGATCTTGGTGGGGAAGCCCTTCAACGCCGTCGCCACCTCTGCCGGCAGTCCCAGGTAGCTGGCAATGGCTTCCGCCTTCTCCGCCGGGGCACTGTTCATCCCCAGACACGCCGACGCCAGCCATACCGGTGACATCCCCAGGTCCTTGCCCATGGTTTCCCAGGTCAGGCCTTTCTCTACTTTGGTTGAAACAATGATGTCGGTCATCATTTGCTTGTCCATACGCCCTCCTCAGGCAGTTATTGGCATCTGCACCCGGTAGTGTGCAGACAATTCAGTGAATCAGTGGGACGCCACCAGGTCGGGCATCTCCACCATCGGATTATTGGCCTCGCCAGTGTCGGCCAGCTGGGTGGGATCAACCTCCACCGTTTTAAAACTGCCGCTCTCGTCACCGGCCGAGCCCGCCAGATCGCCGGAGCGCTCCACCAGAAAGTTGACCAGATAGTTGCGGATTTTGTAGTAACCGGGATCTTTCACCACGCTGGCGCGCTGACGCGGACGTGGCAGGTTGATAGTCACCGACTCCGCCACCCGCGCGTGCGGACCATTGGTCATCAGCAGGATGCGATCCGCCAAAAGAATTGCTTCGTCCACGTCGTGGGTGATCATGAATACGGTCTGCTGGGTTTCGCCCCAGATCTTGATCAGCTCATCCTGGATCACACCGCGGGTGAGCGCGTCCAGCGCACCAAATGGCTCGTCCAACAGCAGCAACTTGGGACTGGTAGCAAAAGCGCGGGCGATACTGACCCGCTGGCGCATGCCGCCGGAAAGCTGTGATGGCTTTTTATCGAGGGAGTGGCCCAGCCCGACCATCTCCAGGAATTTCCGGCTGTGGTCGTTTACCTGTTGCTTGTTCCACTGCGGGAAGCGAGCCTTTACCCCGAACGACACATTGTGCAGAGCCGTCAGCCAGGGCAGCAGGCTGTAGTTCTGAAACACCACACCGCGATCCAGGCTGGGGCCGGAGACCTCCTTGCCATCCATGATCACTGCGCCGGCAGAGGGCGTATCCAGCCCCGCCAGCACATTGAGAATGGTGGACTTGCCGCAGCCGGAGTGACCAATGATGCAAACGAACTCGCCCTTTTCGATGCCGATATTCACATCTTCGAAGACCACCAGCTCACCCTCTTTCTGCGGGTACTTGCGAGCCAGTCCTTCCACGCTGACAAAAGATTTACTCATGGGTTACTCCTCGTATTGCACCAGCTTCGCAACCGCTCCGAGAGCCAGATCGAGCAGCATGCCCACCACACCGATCATCAGGATCGAAAAAATCACACTGTTAAGGTCGAGATTGTTCCATTCGTTCCACACGTAGTAGCCAATGCCGGTACCACCCACCAGCATCTCCGCCGCCACAATCACCAGCCAGGCAATACCGATGGAGATACGCATGCCGGTAAGAATGGTTGGGGCGGCCGCAGGCAGGATCACCAGGAACGCGGTTTTCAGCGCGCCCAGCTCGTGGGTCCGGGCAACCTTGATCCAGTCCTTGCGCACATTGGCCACGCCAAACGCGGTGTTGATCAGCATGGGCCAGATGGAACAGATAAAGATAACGAAGATGGCTGACTGCTCTGAGTCCTTGATGATAAACAGGGCCAGCGGCATCCACGCCAGCGGCGAGATGGGCCGCAACACCTGGATAAACGGGTTCAACGCCTTGTACATCAGCGGCGACATGCCGATCACAAACCCCAACGGAATCGCAATCAGCGCAGCAAAGAAGTAGCCGGTCAAAACCCGATACAGGGAGTAGGCCAGCTGAATACCAATCCCCTTATCGTTGGGGCCGGCGTCATAGAACGGATTGCTCAACTCATCCCAGGCGTGACCGAGAACCTGCGAGGGTGGTGGCACCCTCGCCTCCTGATCGGCACCGCCCATGAGCAACTCAAACTCCGACAGCTCGCCCGAAGCTTCCGGTGGCTGGTTGAAGGCCTCCCACAGGCCCAGCAACACCACTAGGAACACCAGTGAAGTCAGCGCTGCTCTCAGGTTCAGTGACTGCACGCTTATCCCCTCTTGATGGCGAAGCTGTTGATGTACTCTTCCGGCTTGGTGTAATCGAACACCTTGCCCATGATGGTGTAGTTTTCGTAGGTGGTGGCCGGCGGCTCATAGCCGAGACTCTTCATCACTTCCGCCGTCTCGGACGCCACGTAAACCTGCTCGGCGATGCCCTTGTAGTCGATGTCGCCCTGCACATAGCCCCAGCGTTTCATCTGGGTCAGGATCCACACCGCCATGGATTGCCACGGGAACGGGTCAAAGTCGATACGATCCGGCACATCCAGCACCTTGGCCTCCAGGCCATCCACATAGCGACCGGTCAGCACCTGGCGCACCACGATCTCCGGCTGGTTGAGGTAGTTTTTCGGCGAGATGGCCTTGGCGATCTCATCGCGATTTTCCGGCTTGGCAGAGAAGTGCGTGGCATCAACGATGGACTTGAACAACGCCGCGTAGGTGTTGGGCATTTCAGTGGCAAACTTCTGGCTGCAGGCGAACGCGCAGCAGGGGTGCCCCTGCCAGATGTCCTTGGTCAGCATATGGATGAAGCCCACCTTCTCGTACACCGCGCGCTGGTTGAAGGGATCGGGGGACAGATAGCCATCGAGGTTACCGGCGCGCAGGTTGGCCACCATCTCCGGCGGCGGCACCACGCGGATCTGGATATCCTGGTCCGGATCAATGCCATGCTCGGCCACGTAGTAGCGCAGCAGGAAGTTGTGCATGGAGTAGTCGAAGGGCACACCGAATTTAAAGCCCTTCCACTGTTTGGGATCACGCTTATCCTTGTGCTTGTTGTGCAGCACAATGGCCTGGCCGTTGATGTTTTCCACCGCCGGCATGATGTACGGGGTGGCGGTGGAACCGGCCCCCATACTCATGGCCAGCGGCATAGGGGTCAGCATGTGGGAAGCGTCGTACTCGCCGTTCAATGATTTGTCCCGCGCCACCGCCCAGCCGGCGGTTTTGATGACGTCCACATCCAGGCCGTATTTGGCGTAGAAGCCCATAGGCTGGGCCATAATGATGGGCGTGGCACAGGTGATGGGTACAAAGCCCACTTTCAGTTTGGATTTTTCCAGCGGCCCCATGGACTCTTTCACTGCCGCCTTGACCTTATCCATGGGGATCATGGTGCCCAGCACCGACGCCAGGGTGCCGCCGCCCACCAGTTTGATGAAGTTGCGACGGGAAGCATCGTTGTGGCCAAAAATGCCCCGTACGATGGCGCTTTCGATAGCGCGATCCATCATATCTTCGCTGCTGTCGAACTGCGGTGCAGCATCACCGGCGCTATGGGTGTGGGAGTGAGAGGCCGCGTTGCTCTCCGCCTGCTGCTCCAGCAATTGGGTGCGCTCGCTGTCACTGAGCCCACCGGGGGTCAGGGTCTCGGCCTTACAGACTTTGCAGTCGCAGCCAACGGTGTGAGTGAGTTTCGTGGTGTGATCAAAAGGGTTGCCCAAACTTTTTGAAGCCATGTTCGTCTGTCCTCTGTGAACGGATTGTTCTGGTCCCGGGTTTAGCAAAACCTGTTTTGCGCACCAGCCTGCCCGCTTCTGGTGCAGGCCCGGCTTCAAACACTCCCCTGGTGCGATTGGTGTCCCGGCATCTTTCGACGGATGCCTTGTTGCCCCTGTACATAGCAACCCCGATGCCAAATCCGATAGAAACCACAACCCATTGAAATTACTAACTATTTTCAATCGGTCGAAATTTACCCGGCTAACGATATTTCGTAAGTAACGATTTTTCGTGCAGAAATTAACGATATTTCGTTAATCCGGCCTGAAACTTGTATCCCTTTTCCCTGAATATTTTTCAGCCCAGGTTTGCCATGAACCCACATACCTACTTCCGCCAGGCCGCCACCGCACAGATCGTGCTGGACCCTCTGACCGACCGCGTCATCTGCGCCAACCAGGAGGCCTGCCGCCTGTGGCGGCGCGACATCACCCAACTGGAAGGCCAGCGCGCCAGCGAGCTGTTTGCCCCCAACTTTCCCGGGCTGGTGGTATTCAGCCAGGAGCTGCTGGAGAAGGGGCGCGGCTGGTGCGACCACCTGCTGATCAATACCGGTGAAAGCGACCTGCGACTGGAGGTGGCCGGGCGCAGCAACCGGGCGGGTGACGACTGGCACCTGTTCCTGAGCCTGCAGGTGGCCGATGAGATGAACGACGAACGCCAGCACTCCGCCGCCCAGCGTCATTACCTCTCGGGCATCGGCCACTGGAACCGGGTCAGCCAGGTGTTTCAGGAGTTCGAACGGGAAAACCAGTTGCTGCTGGACGCCGCTGGTGAAGGGATCTACGGCGTGGATGCGGACGGCATCACCACCTTTGTGAATCCCGCCGCGCAGCGCATCCTCGGCTACAGCGCCGAGGAGCTGGCGGGGCGCAATATGCACAGTATGGTGCACTATCACCACGCCGACGGCAGTCACTACAGTGCCCACGAGTGCCCGATCTTTGCCGCCTTCAAGGACGGTACCGTGCACGAAGTGGATGACGACGTGTTCTGGCGCAAGGACGGCACCCCCATCGATGTGGAGTACACCAGCACCCCGATTCGCGACAACGGCTTTATTGTCGGCGCGGTGGTTATCTTTCGCGATGTCAGCCAGAAAAAAGCGGATCGCCGCAAACTGCTGGAGACCATGGCCGAGGTGCAGCAGCTGAAGCACCGTCTGGAGCTGGAGAACGCCTACCTGCAGGAGGAGATCAAGGCCGAATACAACTATCGCCACATTGTCGGTCGCAGCGCCGCGGTACAGCAGATCGTGCAGCAGATTCAGCTGGTGGCCCCCTCGGACGCCACCGTACTGATTCACGGCGAGTCCGGCACCGGCAAGGAGCTGATTGCCCGCGCCATTCACGATCACAGCCCGCGCTCACACCGCTCCCTGATTCGCGTTAACTGCGCCGCCATCCCCGCCGAGCTGTTCGAAAGCGAATTTTTCGGCCACAGCAAGGGCGCCTTCACCGGTGCCCATACCGATCGCACCGGGCGCTTTGAGCTGGCCGACGGCGGCACCCTGTTTCTGGACGAAGTGGGAGAGATCCCCCTGCACCTGCAGGGAAAGTTGTTGCGGGTGTTACAGGAACAGCAGTTTGAACGCGTCGGTGAGGGGCGCACCCGGCACGTGGATGTGCGCATCCTCGCCGCCACCAACAAGGACCTGAAAAGCATGGTGGAAGCGGGACAGTTCCGTGAGGACCTCTACTACCGCCTCAACGTCTTTCCCGTGGAATCGGTACCACTGCGCAAACGGCTGGAAGATATTCCACTGCTGACCCAACACTTCCTGCAGAAAGCCTGCACACGGGCCAACAAGCAACTGCTGCGGATTCCACTGACGGAGATGGAAAAGCTGCAGCAATACCACTGGCCGGGCAACATTCGTGAACTGGAAAATGTGATTGAGCGGCAGGTGATCCTGACCAAGGGCGGAACCCTGCGCTTCGACAACCTCAACCCGGGTAACCTGCCGGTACTGCCGGAAGCCCTGCCACCCAACTGCCCTCACCAGGAGGAGGTACTGACCGAAGCGCAGCTGGTGGAGCTGGATAAAAGCAACATCCGCCGCGCGCTGGCACTGTGCGGCGGCAAAATTTCAGGCCCTGGCGGCGCCGCCGAACTGCTGGGCATCAAGCCCACCACACTGGCCTCGCGGGTAAAAAAATACCACCTGCAAGCCAGCGCCGCCCATCCCTGACCTGATCAACGGGCCCCGGCCTGAGGCCCTCCCTTCTGCGCCAACAGCAGCAGGGAGGCTGGCCGTTGCGTCTGTGGATACAGGGGTTCAATCAACCTCTGCAACTGCAAGCCATGTCGCCGTAACAACGCCAGCCAGCTCTCGAGGGTGCGGAAATACCAGGGCGCCGGCGACACAAAGCCTTCACCGCAACCGTCCCAGGAGCCCTCCCGCCAACCATCCACATAGGGCAGGTCGCCACACACCTGCAGCGGGTGCAGGGTCTGTATCAACAACCAGCCCTCCTCCGGCAACCAGCGTTGTGCGGCCGCCACAACCTGTGCGGTGGAGTCGAGCCCCAGCAGGGAAAAGTTAGCCACCATCATCTCTGCCACCTGTGGCGGTCCCTGCTCCAGCAACTCCTGATAACTGAGCACAGCGGCTTGCAGCCCACGCTGCTGTGCCGCCAGTACCAGTGACGCCTGCGCATCAATACCACAGGCAACAATGTGGCGCTGGTGCAGGGCCTGCATCAACCAGCCCTCACCACAACCCACATCCAGTACGCTGGCCGGCCTGCAACCGGCAATAGCCTCCAGCACCGCGTTATCAGTGACCAGCTTGCGACTGGCGATACTGCCGGCTTGCACCGCACTCACCCAGGCCCCGGCATTTTGCTGCCAGCTCTGCAGGATTTCCTGCTCCAGCTGTCGGTCCGCTTTTGTCACCATCGCCTCCTCTCTTTTTATCGCTGTCACGGCTGCCGGCACACATCAACCAGCACTGGCTACCCGCTTCATACCGGCAAAATCCGGCTTGCCACTGCCCAGTTTGGGAATCTGCTCCAGCGCCATCACACTGGCAGGTATCTGCAGCGGCGGAATACCAGCGGCAATCATACGCTGGCGAATAGTCGCCGGCTCGTCTGCCCCCGCCACCAACAACACAATACGCTCACCTTTTTTGTCATCGCCAATATTGATGGCGGCCACTTCAGTCCCGGCGTCCATCAGGACGGTACGCGCCTGCTGCTCCACCACCGACAGGCTTACCATCTCTCCACCGATTTTGGCAAAGTGGGAGTAGCGATCGACGATGGTCAGAAAGCCATCTTCATCCAGCTGGCCCTTGTCGCCGGTCTTATACCAACGCCGGCCATCCAGGGTCACCACCGCATCCGCCGTTTTTTGCTTATCGTTGAGGTAACCCAGCATCACCTGGCCACCGGCAATCAGGATCAGGCCATCTTCACCGGCAGGCAGCGACTCCAAAGTGTCCGGGTCCACCACACGAAAGCAGCTGCCCGGCAGTGGCAGGCCCACGGAACCGGCCCTCTGGCCGGCCTGCACTTTCCAGTTGTGGTGATCCAGCATATTGGGGATGTTTACGCTGGCCACCGGCGTAGTCTCGGTAGCACCGTAGCCTTCGAACACAGGCTTGCGGAACTTCAGCTCAAAGGCATCGCGTACATCCCCGGTGAGTTTCTCGGCGCCTGCCACCACCACCCGCAGGGAATCCAGCATCAACGGCTCCACTTTGCTGTTGCGACTATAGAGCCGCAGGAAACTGGCGGTGCCGCAGAGAATGGTGCCCTTGTGGCGGGCCACGGCGCGGGCCACACCCAGCGCGTCGGTGGGGTCCGGATGACAAATGGCCGGCAAGCCCTCCACCACTGGCAACAGGCAGTTTACCGTCAGGCCAAAGGAGTGAAACATCGGCAGGCTCGCCACCATGCGATCACTGCCCTGCAGATTGAGCACATCACTGATCTGTTTGATATTGCCCATCAGGTTGCGGTGACTGAGCACAATTCCCTTGGGCGCACCTTCGCTGCCACTGGAAAACAGTATCTGCGCCGGCTGCTCAACCGGGACCCGCTTGCCCATCAGCCGGTACAACACCGTCGCCGGGAGAGTTGCCGCAGCCAGGGCGTGCAACACCCAACGCACTTTGGAGACCGGTTGCAGCAGCGTTTCCAGATACACGACTTTTACGCCCGCCAGCATCTGCTCCACCGCCACACCCCGTGCCCGCAACTTGTCGAGAAACCGCGCTGAGGTATAGACCGTCTGCAAACCGGCAGACGCCACCGCCGCAGACACAGCCCCGGCGCCGGTAGAGTAGTTGAGATTCACAGCGGTGCAGCCTTTCATCATTACCGCCAGATTGGCCATGATGCCTGCCGCACAGGTGGGCAACAGCAGACCAACATTCTGCCCGGTCGCCGCCGGACGCATGGCAGCGGCCATCACCGTGGTGGCGGTAATCACCCGCAAGTTATTGAGACGACGACCATCGGACTCCAGCAGGCTATCAGCCAACAGGTTGCGTCGAGCCTGCTTCAGCCAGGCCAACGGCAGGCAATCGAGTTCACTGGTGTAGACATCCCAGGCATCGATAGAGAGCTCGAATACCTTTTGTTTGAGCTGATGAGCCAGGGTGGTCACTGGCAGGGATTCGCCAAAGGCCACAATAATATGGCGCTTGGCCCCAACCACGGTATTGCGACGCAGTTTGGCGCTGTGGGAGCGGGACAGCTTGCTGCCCCACAGCCCGCGCAGGTAGAAGGGCACAATCACCGCATCGGCGCCAGCCAAACCCTCTACAGCGCGTTCATAACCGCGCTTGAACTGTCCCAGGTGACCATTGCGGCTGATTGCCCCTTCGGGGAACAGGCACACCACTTCGCCGTTTTTCAGGCAGGCATTCACTTCAGCCAGTGACTCGGCACTGTTGCCGGAGCTGATGGGAATAGCCCCGAAAAATTTGAGCACCGGCTTCAGGTACCAGGTTTCATAGATGGAGCGCAGCATCACAAAGCGCACCGGACGGGGACTGGCAATCTGCACCAGCGCCCAGTCAATCCAGCTGATGTGATTACCCAGCAGCAACACACCACCCTGCCTGGGTAAATGCTCAAAGCCTGAAACGGTAATCTGGTAGCGACGACGCAGGATCAAACCTGCCACGATACGCGCGAAAGCATGGGGCAACTGCACCAGGGTATAGAACGAGCCTACCAGTGCCACGGCCGCCAGCAGCCAGAACAGAGCCGTGGTGGACAAACCCAGTAACGCCACCGCCACGGTCAGAGCCAAAAAGCCCACCATGGTCAGGTTCTGGATCCAGTTGTTACCCGCCAGCACGGTACCAGCTTGAGCCTCCGGCGCGGAGTACTGGATCAAGGCATTAAGAGGCACGATAAACAGACCGCCACACAGGCCCAGTATGGCAAACAGAAGCGCAATGGCAGTGGCACTGTGCAGCTGTGGCAGCAAGTACAGCGACAGGGTAATACCGGCCGCGGCGATGGGCAGCCAGCCCAGCTCCAGGTGCGCCCGGGAAAGGCGCCCGGCCAGCAGCGATCCCAACATAATGCCGATGCCACTGGCGGCCAGCAGCCCCTGAATCACCACCGTATTGGTTTCCGCCAACACCTCTTTGGCATGGGCCGGGAAAGCCGCCAGCATCACCTGCGACACGCCCCAGAAAACCGACAGGCCCACGATCGATAACCACACAGCCCGGTTACCACGAATCGTCGTCAGGTTGTCACGCAGGTAACTGCCACGCAGGAACGCACCGGCTTCAAACTCTCGAGAGACATCGCCGGCACTGCGCTCCGGCAGCCGGCAGGCCAGCAGCCACTCCACCAGCGACAGGCCAACCAGCACAAAGCCGAGGGGATACATCCGCTGCAACGCCACACCGGGAGCCCCCGCGGAATCCAGGTAAAGGGCTTCAAACAGCAGGGAAAAGACAAAGGTTCCGGCCAGAATGGCGACGATGGTAACTGCCTGCACCCGACCATTGGCGGCCGCCAGCTGCTCATCCCCCACCATCTCGCGGATATAACCGTACTTGGCCGGGGAGTAGATGGCGCTCTGTACCGCCAGCGCCAGGGTCAGGGCAAACGCCAGCCAGAACCAGCCAATATAGTAGCTCCAGGTAATCAGCAAGGTAGCCACTACCGCCGCCAGTGCCCCCCAGCGCATCACCTTGTGCTTGGGAAATCGGTCCGAAATAAAGCCGGAAGGAGAAAAGAGCAGGATAAAGGGCAGCAAAATCAGCCCGTTTACCACGGCGGTGAGGATGACCTGCAGATTGCCATCCCAGGATTTGAACACGGTGTTCTGGATAATGATCTTGTGGCCCAGATCCACAAAGGCATTGAGAAAAACCACCAGTAGGTAGGGTAAAAAACCACTGAGTTTGCGTAGGGGTTGCATGTCGCCTGGCACTCCTTGTCTGTGTGATGGACGCATTTTGAGGCCAGGCGCCTATGGCACAACTTCGTTGAGCAATGTGCCACCATGACTACCGGAAAGTGGCGCATTTTGATACTTTTGACGCCTCACCCCCCTTATGGATACCACCCCCACCATGGCAGGACAGACCCAATCCCTGATCGATACCCTCAAGCGCAGCCTGAAAGCACACGGCAAAACCTATGCAGATGTGGCCAGAACCCTCGACCTCTCCGAGGCCAGCATCAAGCGCCTGCTCTCCTCGCAGCAGCTGTCCCTGGGCCGCCTGGAGCAAATTTGTCACATGATGGGGATGGAAATCGGTGACCTGGTGCACCAGCTGGAAGAGCAGAGTGGCCGTATCCAGCAGCTGACCCGGGAGCAGGAGCTGGAGATCAGCCGTGATCTGACCCTGCTGTTGATCACTGTGTGTGTGCTCAATCGCTGGACCCTGTCGGAGATTCTCGGCGCCTACGCCATCGACCCCCACACCTGTATCCAGAAGCTGGCCCACCTGGATCGTCTGAAAATTATCGACCTGCTGCCGAAGAACCAGATCAAGCTGAAGGTGGCCTCCAACTTCGGCTGGATCGACAACGGCCCCATCCAGCAATTCTTCCATCAGACGGTGGCCAACGAGTTCTTTAATACCCGCTTTCGTGAGGAGGGGGAGCAACTGCTGGTGCTCAACGGCATGTTGTCAAAAGGCTCAAACCAGTCGTTCCAGCGCAAGATGCAGCGACTGGCGCGGGAGTTTGAGGAGCTGAACCGCGAAGATGCGGCACTGGATTTCAGTCAACGCAAAGGCGCCACCGTGGTATTGGCAATCCGCGGCTGGAACTACGACCTGTTCCGCCCACTACTGAAAAGCCGGCAACCGGAGTAACCCCCGGCGCCGGCCGTAGTGGACCATCCCTGTCTTTAACTCCCGGCGTGTCAGGTTTGTCCGGACACCAGCAACCACTGCCGCACCTGCCCGGAACGGGACTCCAGCAGCGATGCAATGACTATGGCCGCCATGCCGCAGAGCGTTGCCAACAGCCAGAGATTGATATCGAAGCGCCCCCACAGTTGCGCCAACCCATGGCCCAGGGTCACCAGTACCATTAGCATCCCCAACCACAGCAGGACCCGCTGACGCTGCAACCAGCCAATCCAGACGACTGTGGCGCCGGCGAACAGCAGCGCCAGGTGAATCACCCAGTCATCCTGCAGGAAGACTCCAAGTCCCAGGCACCAGGCCATCAGCAAGGCGGCAATCACCCGCCAGCCCGCGGCAAAACAGGAGGCCCGCAGTGAGAGTTCATACAACATGGCCGCGGCCACAAACACCGCCACAACCAGCGCCATACTCTCCGGCCCCACATGATCAACCGCTGCGCCCAGACAGACAGCCACGACCAGGCTAAGCAGCGCCGAGACCAGCTCCAGTGCCAGTAAGGCCCAACGCCAGGATGACAGGACGGCGGCCAGCTGTCGCAAGGCCAGGAAGCTGCATCCTGCCGCTACCGCCGCCAGAATCTCGCTGCCACCATGCAGCCAGAGATTGCGCACCAGCAAGGTGGCCAGAGGCAAAAACTGCAACGCCAACGCCATATGCCCCTCCAGTGTACGAGCTTCGATACGCTGGCGCTGGGTGGTAAACGCAAACATCAGCGTATAGGCCGTCAGCCCGACGGCCATGACCGACACCAGTACTGGATCACGTACCGGTATCAGGAGCACCCCGTTACTGAGGACAAAGAGGCCGATCAACCTGGCGCTGCAATCCCGCGCCAGCACCCGGAAGCCCAGCACGACCACCGGCAAAAGCAACACTGGTACGATCAGAGCCAGCGCCACACTCAGCCAGAGGCTGTGCAGGTTCCATAGCAGACTGCCGTTAAATTGCGCCGACAGCGGTGGCCCCACCTGCGCGTAGAGAAATGAGCCGAGGATGGAAAAGTTTGCCGTCACCGATATCAGTGCCAGAACCAGCAGCAGGCGTGCGCCTTTGCCCTCCCGGAGCCAGTGACCGCTGGCAACCGCCAGCAGGGCCAGTAGCAGGGTATGGCCCAACAACATACTGTAACGCACCAGGTCGTCACTGCCCTGCCAGCCCTGCATAAAGAAAAAGTAGAGAGAACCCAGCACCGCCAGTGCGCCGCCGGTGCGCAAGAGCAGCGGCAGTTTTCCCGGTAGCGAGGGAGCGGACTGGTCATGCGCGCCCTCCGGGAGAGTTTGAGCAACGACAGTTTCAACGCTCATGGCTTCCACCCTCCCCGGCCGCCTGTTGAGCCAACAGCCCATCCAGCTCTGCCCGCAAGGCCTGCTGCCGCTCTTCGCTCAGATACTGCTCTTCCAGTTCATCCCCGGCGCCCTGCAGATTCAGGGTGTATTCGCCCTGTGCCAGCCGCAACTCCCAGCGCTCAAACTGATCCTGCACCTGTTCCAGCTGTGAACCGCCCAACTCATCAATCACGGCCTTGGCGTTCACGCTGCTCTGCCGTGCACGCATCAGGTCGTGTTTATGCTGCATGGAAACCAGCGCCTCCTCGCAGCGCTGGATGTCCCCGCTGATGCGCGCTGCGGTGCTCTGGTACTCCGTGCGCATAGCCTGAAGCTTGTGCAACTTCTCCTGCACCGCCGCCCGCCGTTCCATGCACTGTAACGCTCTCTGCTCGTCACTGCTGGCTTCACGCAAGGCACGCTGAGCCCACTGCTTCTGCGCCAGCTGCAGTTCTGCCAGTTGCCGGGCCACCTCTTTTTCACTGTTTTGAATTCGGGACAACTGCAGGCGTGCAGTAGCGATCCGCTGTTTCTGTTCCCGAATCGAGACGCGAATGAGCGCATCGTGATTTTCCAGCTCCCCCACCAGCTGATCCATACTAGCCGTGAGTGTGGTGGAAAGACGTTTTATCCATGACATGGTGTTCTCCTGCGATTCTGTGAAGGCGCTGGCCAATGCCAGCGCGGAGCAGTATCCGGGCAGGTTGAAGAACAGGAAAAGAATCACAGCCAAAGTACCGCCGGCTGGCCCGGCAGGTATCGTAATGTGCGACCAGGGAACAAACTACGACAGCCTTTCGCCAGGCAGGTCAGGTCTGGCCCGGCTCCCGGGTCTGAACAAAGCTGGAGATACTGTGCAGCAACACGCGAGGGAGTTAGTACTGATTAAAATGGGGGTAAATTCGCCGGGGCAATAGCACCCGGCGAATCCGCCAACATCAGAAGTTGGCAGGGGTGGTGCAGGATACCAGTTTGCACTCTTCATCAAAGGGATTGCGGAAACGGTGTTCCTTGCGGGAGTCGAAGTAGTAACCCTGACCGGCTTCAACCACATAAATCTGGGTGTCCACCGTCAGCTCCAGCTTGCCGGAGACCACGTAGCCCACCTCTTCACCATCGTGCATGTACATGCCCTCACCGGTATCGGAACCCGGTGGCATGGTTTCCACCATGAAGGACATGGCACGATTGGGAAACGCCTGGCCAATCAACTTCCAATCGATATCACCAACCGTCGCATCCTTGAACTCGTCAGCGCTGTAAACCACTGGCGTTTCCAGGTCAGCGGAGTCCTCTGAACCAAAGAATTCCATCAGTGACATGGGGATACCGGACAGCACCTTTTTCAACGAACTGACACTGGGGCTGACACTGTTCTTTTCGATCATGGAAATGGTGGAATTGGTAACGCCGGCGCGTTTGGCCAGCTCACGCTGGGACAACCCGGCACTCTTTCTCACTTCTCGCAATCGATAACCGACATCCACTTCGCTTTTATCTCCCCTAAGGCCTGCACGTTGAGTTGGCTTGCAACTTCGTGCATTATCCCACACAACCGATTGAAATATCAAACAACCTCAGAACTGCGGTACCCTCATGCTAAATCCCGGAACTCACAGCACCAACTACCCCGAATCCTACTACCACGCCACCCTTAACGACCGCGCCGGCTTTGATCAGCTGCAGGGCGACATTTCCGCCCAGGTTTGCGTGATTGGCGGCGGCTTCAGTGGCGTCAACACTGCACTGGAACTGGTTGAGCGTGGCTTCGATGTGGTGCTGCTGGAGGCTTACAGGATTGGCTGGGGCGCCTCCGGACGCAATGGCGGACAGATGATTCGCGGCATAGGCCACGGCCTGGATCAGTTCCGCAACAGCATCGGCCAGCAAGGTATCGACGCCATTGAGCAGATGGGCTTTGAGGCGGTGGACATCGTACTCGACCGTATCAAACAACACCGCATCAACTGTGACCTTGTCATGGGGCACGCCTGCCTGGCCATGAAACCCCGTCATATGCAGGCATTCCGTGAGGAAAAGGCGCACCTGAACAGCATTGGCTATGCCTATGATGTAAAGGTCATAGAACAACCCGAAATACACACACTGGTGGGATCGGATTGTTACCAGGGTGCACTGCTGGATATGGGCAGCGGCCACCTGCACCCACTGAACCTGGTGGTGGGTGAGGCGCGCGCCGCGCAACAGCAAGGTGTGCGAATCTTTGAAAATGCCCGGGTGCAAGAGATCGACGAGAGCAACGGCTTTACCATTCGCACCGCCAGCGGCAGTGTCCGTGCCGAGCAGCTGGTGGTGTGCGCCAACGCCTATGTGCGCGGTCTAGATGAAGCGCTGGAAGCCACCGTCCTGCCTGCCGGCAGTTACGTCATGGCGACTGAACCGCTGGATAAGGAGCTGCAACAACGCCTGCTCCCCACCAATGCCGCCGTCGCTGATGAGCGCATTGCCCTCGACTACTATCGCCTCAGCGGCGATGGCCGCATGATCTTTGGCGGGCTCTGTACCTATTCAGGACGCGACCCCAAATCCATCATCGCGGCCCTCAAGCCCAATATGGACAAGGTGTTCCCGGAACTGCGCAACACCCGCATTGATTACCAGTGGGGAGGCCTGATCGGCATCGGCGCCAACCGCCTGCCACAGATCGGTCGCCTGCGGGAAAACCTCTACTACGCCCAGGCCTATGCCGGGCATGGCCTGGCCGCCAGTCACCTGGCCGGGCGCGTGATTGCCGAGGCTATAAACGGCGACGACAGCCGTCTCTCCATCTACGAAAAAGTGAAGCACATGCGCTTCCCCGGCGGCCCCCGTTTCCGCTCGCCACTGCTGGCCCTGGGCATGAGCTACCATCGTTTTATGGATCTGTTCTGAAACCAAAGCTGCAGTGCAACCGATAAAAAAAGGGGCCCTAAGCCACTACTGTCCCACAGTTGGAGAGTCATAAGACCAGCCTCATCTGAGGCTGGTCTTTTTGGTTGGGCGGCGGGCTTGGATTAAAGATCTCCTTCAAGCCTTTTCGCTCAAACAAATTCAACGGTAATACCCTCAGCATCCGCTGTACTGTCCAGCCTTCTCTCGCACTGTAGCGGGCAAAGGCCACCAGCAGATAAACAATCAGGGCAATCCATACCTGCGTGAGTACGGCATTCTTTGATGTACCCACAAAGGACTTGATCTTGAGATTCTGCTTGATCGCCTTGAAGAATAACTCCACTTTCCAGCGATCCTTGTAGATGCCCGCAATGGTGGCCGCAGACAGACTGAAGTTGTTGGTTAAAAACTCATAGTGCCGCCCGGTCTCTGCATCCCGATAGCCCACCCGTCGCAGCCTTGGTGCTCCGCGCTTAATGGCATGAGCACTGCTCAGCTGAATGATCTGGTCACTGGTAATGCCGTTCTCCGGGTGAACCGAGCGACGCTCCAATACACGATAAACCGCTTTGGCGCGAAGCCGGGTAACGAAGCTAACCCCCTGTTTTGTAAGCGTTCCGAACCACTGATAATCCACATAGCCCTTGTCAAAAGCCACAATGCTGCCTTTGGGAAACGTAAACTTTCGCCCCTCAACCATATCGTTTTCGTTGCCCTCGCTCAGCGCCACAAATTCGGGGATGTCCGTTGCGTGATTCAGGCCAACGCTGAGCTTTACATTGGCCGTGTCCTCCCGGTGACCCGCCCATGGAAAGAGCTTCATTGACAGGTCCAGGGCACTGGCATCCAGCGAATAGAGGGGGTTTTTGAAGCGGAGCTTATGTTGTCCGGGCTGAGATTTACAGCGGGACAGCAGTTTGTAAAACAGCGCCTCATACAGCTCTGCGGGCTGCTTTTCGTTCAGCCGAGCCAGCGTGGTGCGGGCGATCGGCTTGGCGCCAAGGTGGTAGAGCTTATGCTGCTGAGCTTCGAGATTTGACTGGATATCCCTGAGGCTTTGCCGGCCAGAAAGTTGAGACATCGCCATGCCGACAAACTGATCCCATCGGCTGGCAGAGCGCAGCTTTTGGCCTATGTGGTGCTGTTTGGCCAAGGCCTCAAAGTCATGTCTCGACAGGGGTTTTAGGAGCTGATGAAAGGCGGTGTTATGATGTGACAAAGCCTGAATCCCTTGTTGCTACTGTGTTTGGTCGCACATGCATTGTAACAACAGAGATTCAGGCTTTCTTATTTATCCCAAACTGTGGGACAGCAGTGGCTCTAAGCCCCTTTTTTATCTGCTGCCAACTACAGGCTTACAGCTTGAACCAGGTGGCTTTCAGTTCGCTGTACTTGTCGAAAGCGTGCAGCGACTTGTCGCGACCGTTACCGCTCTGCTTGTAGCCACCAAACGGTGCGGTCATGTCGCCGCCATCGTACTGGTTAACCCATACTGAGCCGGCGCGTAGGCCACGGGCAAAGCGGTGGGCGCGGCTGAAGTTACTGGTCCACACCGCCGCTGCCAGGCCGTAGATGCTGTCGTTGGCAATCTGCAGCGCTTCCTGCTCATCGGTAAAGCGAATCACGGACAACACCGGACCAAAAATCTCTTCCTGGGCGATGGTCTTATCCCGGGTCACACACTCAAACACGGTGGGTTCGATGTAGGTACCACCGGTCACCACATCCAGACGCTGGCCGCCCACGGTGAGCTGACAGCCTTCAGCATGGGCGGTATCGATGTAACTCATCACCCGCTGCAACTGCGCCTCGTCAACGATCGCGCCGACCGAAGTCTCCGGGTCCAGCGGATGGCCGGGACGCCACTTGCCTACCGCGGCACGCACCTTGGCCATAAACTCATCGGCGATACTCTCTTCCACCAACAGGCGTGAGCCCGCTGTACACACCTCGCCCTGGTTAAAACAGATGGCGCTGGCGGCAGCTTCTGCTGCGGCATCCAGATCCGGTGCATCGGCAAACACCACGTTGGCAGACTTGCCGCCAGCCTCGGACCACACCCGCTTCATATTGCTTTCACCAGCTAACACCATCAGGCGCTTGGCGGTGCCGGTGGAACCGGTGAACACCAGTGTATCGACATCCATATGGCTGGCGAGGGCCGCACCCACTGTGTGACCGAAGCCCGGCAGCACGTTAAACACACCGTCAGGGATACCGGCTTCGGAAGCGAGTGCCGCCAGGCGAATAGCGGTCAGGGGAGATTTTTCCGAAGGCTTGAGAATCAGTGAGTTGCCCATTGCCAACGCCGGTGCAAATTTCCAGGTGGCCATCAGCATGGGGAAGTTCCAGGGCACAATGGCAGCCACGACCCCAATGGCTTCGCGGGTCACCAGACCCAGCTCATCGTGCGGTGTGGGCGCCACCTCGTCATAGATCTTGTCGATGGCTTCGGCAGTCCAGCGCAGCGCACGCACGGTGCCGCCAACATCAACCCCGAGCGCGTCACTGATGGGCTTGCCCATATCCAGCGTCTCCAGCAGCGCCAGCTCCTCGCGATGCTGCTCAATCAGGTCGGCAAAGCGCAGCAGGATCTTTTTGCGCACCGCCGGGGCCTTCTGCGCCCAGATACCGGATTCAAACGCGGCCCGGGCGACTGCCACGGCGCGATCCGCATCCACCGCATCACAGGACGCCACCTGCGCCAGCTCCCGCCCGTCTACCGGACTGAGACAGGTAAACGTCTGGCCGTCTGCGGCGTCGCTATAGCTGCCATTAATAAACGCGCGACCTTCGATTTGCAGCTGCTGGGCTGCCGTCTGCCAGTCCGCGAGAGTCTTTGCCGAACACATAGTGCCCCCGGAAAATAAAGAGTGTGAGTGAATATTGGGCTAAGACTACCTCACACCGCCCCAGTGTATCAATATCTTGAACATCAACCTTTTTCGGTAAATGACATTATGTATTTGATTTAAAATAACTTTTTAACATAAAAGACCCCATAACCAAAAAGTCACTTGATGTTTTATTTTTTTTACATACACTGCGGGGAAGTTGTTCGATATAACACACAGAGGTGTTTTTTATGTCTGCCCCATCCTCGCTTGACGCGTTCTGGATGCCCTTTACGGCTAACCGCCAATTCAAATCCGAGCCACGTATGTTGGTCGCGGCCAAGGATATGTACTACACCACCGCCGACAATCGTCAGATTCTCGACGGTACCGCCGGTTTGTGGTGTGTAAATGCCGGTCATGGTCGGCAGGCCATCAGTGACGCCGTAAGCCAGCAGATCAATACGCTGGACTATGCCCCCACCTTCCAGATGGGCCACCCGCTGCCATTTGAACTGGCTGAGCGCCTGGTGAAGCACACTCCGGACGGACTGGATCGCGTCTTCTATACCAACTCCGGCTCCGAGTCGGTGGAGACCGCCCTGAAGATTGCACTTGCCTACCACCGCGCCAAGGGCAACCCCTCCAAGACGCGCCTGATCGGCCGCGAGAAGGGCTATCACGGTGTTAACTTCGGCGGTATTTCCGTCGGCGGACTGGTCAACAATCGTCGCTCCTTCGGCAGCGGCCTGACCGGTACCGATCACCTGAAACACGCCTGGCTGCCAGGCACCGAGTTCACCCGTGGCCAGCCACAGCAGGGCGCCGAACTGGCGGATGAGCTGCTGGACATGATCAACCTGCACGGCGCTGAAAATATCGCAGCCGTGATTGTCGAGCCAGTGGTTGGCTCCGGCGGTGTGTGGATCCCACCCGCGGGCTACCTCAAGCGCCTGCGCGAGATTACCGCTGCCCACGACATCGTGCTGATTTTTGACGAAGTGATCACCGGTTACGGCCGCGTTGGCCAGGCGTTCGCCTCCAACCGCATGGGTGTTACTCCGGACATCATGACTACCGCCAAGGGCCTCACCAATGGTGCCATCCCCATGGGTGCCGTATTCGTGCACAACGCCATACACGATGCCTTTATGCAGGGCCCGGAAGAGCTGATTGAGCTGTTCCACGGCTACACTTACTCCGGTCACCCGGTTGCCGCAGCTGCCGGTCTCGCCACCCTCTCCTGCTACGAAGACGACAAGCTGTTTGACAAGGCTCTGGCACTGGAAGGCTACTGGGAAGAGTCCCTGCACAGCCTGGCAGAGTTCGATGTCATTAAAGACATTCGCAACTTCGGCCTAATGGGTGCCATCGACTTCAAGTCCGGTGACAAGATTGGCCAGCGTGGCTATGACGTCTTCCAGCACTGTTTCTGGAAGAGCAATGCACTGGTGCGCTGCACCGGTGACATTATTGCCCTGTCACCACCGCTGATCCTGGAGCGCGAGCATATTGACGAGCTGATGACTGCGCTGCGCGCGGCGATCAAATCGCTCTACTGATAACTGGCAATTGCCACCTATACGCGGCCTTAGGGCCGCGTATTCGTGTAACCCTCTGCAAATGCCACCGACACAAGGCACAGGTAGATTCATGCACACACCTCACACCCCTTCGTACTACGCCGATACCCGCAACGACAAGCGCGACCGGCCGCCCCTGACTGACAATATCCGCGCCGATGTTTGCATTATTGGTGCAGGTTATACCGGCATATCCAGCGCCCTCCATCTCGCAGAAGCCGGTTTCAAGGTAGTTGTTCTGGAGGCCGCACGTATGGGCTTTGGCGCCAGTGGCCGTAACGGCGGCCAACTGGTGAATAGTTACAGCCGCGACGTGGACGTGATCGAAAAAAATTACGGTGGCGAAACTTCCCGCGCCCTCAGCAGCATGATTTTTGAGGGTGCCGACATCATCCGCGAGCGCATCGCCACCTACAATATCGACTGTGACTACAAGCCGGGCGGTATTTTTGCGGCGTTTAACAAGCGTCAGATCCACGAGCTGGAAGAGCAGGCAGCACGCTGGCGCAAACTGGGTCACGATGGCCTGACCCTGATGGATGGCAACGAGATCCGCGACCAGATCCAGACCGATGTCTATTGTGGCGGTATGCTGGATATGCGCGGTGGCCACATTCATCCGCTCAACCTGTTGCTGGGCGAAGCCGCCGCCATAGAAAACCTCGGCGGCACTATCTACGAAGATTCCAAGGTGATCCGTGTCGATCGCACCGACACACCGGTAGTACACACCGAGCAGGGCTCCGTTACGGCTAACTACGTGCTGCTGGCCGGCAACGCTTACATGGGAGGCCTGATTCCTGAACTGGCCGCCAAATCCATGCCATGCGGTACCCAGATCATCACTACAGAACCGCTGGGCGAAGACGTTGCCCGTTCGCTAATCCCCAACCAGCACTGTGTGGAAGACTGTAATTACAAACTGGATTACTTCCGCATCACCGGCGATAACCGCTTGCTCTACGGTGGTGGCGTCACCTACGGTGGCGGCGATCCGGCCTCTATCGAACGATTTTTGCGCAAGCATGTGGAGACCACCTTCCCCCAGCTCAAAGGCGTGCGCTTTGACTACACCTGGGGCGGAGACTTCCTGCTCACCATGAGCCGCCTGCCACAATTTGGCCGCCTCACCAACAGCATCTACTACGCCCAGGGCTACAGTGGTCACGGTGTTACCACCACCCACCTGGCTGGCCGCCTGATTGCTGAAGCCATTAAAGGCAGCGCCGAGCGTTTTGACGCCTTTGCCAGCCTGCGCCACTTCCCCTTCCCGGGCGGCCAGCTGTTACGGGTCCCCTACACCGCAGTCGGCGCGCTCTATTACGGACTGCGGGACAAGCTGGGTATTTAACCGGCTACCCGTTACGCAAAGAGCACACAAAAAGAAAGGGGCCGATTGGCCCCTTTCTTTTTACCCTGCATTGACTTTTGCTGCCCTGCAGGTACTGCTGCTGCCGGCTTACACCACCGGCAACAGCAACTCATACTCCATCGGCGTCACCTGCTGCTCAAACAGGTAGATGTTGTGCCACTTCACCGCCGAGTAGATACGCACCAGGTCCTCACCAAACCAGTCGCGGATGCGCTCGTCGGCCTCCATGGCTCGCAGTGAATCGCGCTGATTGTCCGGCACCACGGGTACGTCTTCTTCGTAGGCGTTGCCATCCAGAGGCTCCGGCGGAGTCATCTGCTTCAGCAGCCCCTCGGTGACACCGGCCAGCATGGCTGTCACTGCCAGGTAAGGGTTCGCATCAGCACCACTCATTCGATGCTCAATACGTGTGGCATTTTTACTGCCGGATGGGATACGCATGGCCACGGTACGGTTGTCCCAGCCCCAGGTCTTGCTGGTAGGAGCAAAAGACTTGGGAGCCAGCCGCCGGTAGCTGTTGACGGTGGGGCAACACAACGCCTGTGCCGAGTCGGCCATATCCAGCAGCCCGGCAACCGCCTGACGCATATAGGGGTTAGTGGTGGGATCATCGGCAGCAAAGATGTTGTTGCCTTCGTCGTCCATCAGGCTCAGGTGGATATGCAGACCGGAACCGCTCTCGGCGATATAGGGCTTGGCCATAAACGAAGCATGCATACCGTGCTTATGGGCCACCGCACTGATCACACGTTTCAGCAGCACCGCCTGGTCCGCCGCTGCCAGGATGTCGTTGCCGTAATCCAGGTTAACCTCGAACTGACCCGGCGCATACTCGGCGATCACGGCATCAGCCGGGATATCCTGCTCCCGCGCCATGGCCAGGACATCGCGGATAAAGAAGTCGTAATCGTCCAGATCCTGCATGGAGTAGACCTGGGTAGAGCTCATGCGCTTACCGGTGACCGGGGATACGGGCGGCTGGATATTACCCTGCACGTCCAGCTCCTGGTCGATCAGGTAGAACTCCAGCTCCAGCGCAATACCAGGGGTGTAGCCCAGCTCACCGAACTTCTCCACGGCGCGCTGCAGCACATTACGCGGGTAGAATGACAGCAGGCTGCCATCATCTTCGTACATAATACAGAGTGCCTGGGCGCGGTCGCCGTCCTCATGCCAGGGCACCAGTTTGAGGGTTCCCGGAATGGGGCGGCAGCGGCGATCGGAGTCACCGGTGGTCATGCCCAGATCGGTCTGCTCCACAGTGGTGCCGGTTGAGTCCAAACCCAGCACAGATTGGGGCAGGTGGAAGCCCTTGTTATAGACATCGTGCAGCAGACTGCGCTCGATGCGCTTGCCACGAATGATTCCATCCAGGTCGGTAACCAGCAATTCAATGGTAGTTACATTGGGATGGTGCTTAAGGAATTCATCAACTTCTCGACTGCGTTCTGACATGATTTATCTCGGGCTCGGGGGCACTGATATTGCTTTCATTTAGTGAAGCCGAAATTTGCTTCATCGCAAACCTTCTGCACGCTCAGGTGACAATTGCGCAGACAGGAACAGGAAACACCAAATGAATGATATTTCGAACATCATATAAAATATATTTGACATCGGTCAATAAGCGAGTACGCTTGACCCAAGCTGTTTAGCAGGGAATGCCAAGCCATTCTCACCGCTTACAGCAGGCAGTTTTCATGCCGATGTTCAAAATACAACACAACAGGATTTATATGTCCGCACCCGCGCTTAAACCTCTGGTTGGTGTGATCTGCGATATCCGCCGTTACGACCTGCACGAATACCATACCGCCGGCGACAAGTACCTGCTGGCCCTGACCCAGGCCGCCGATGTGGTCCCGGTTCTGATCCCGGCCATGGCCGACGAGCTTGAAATCGAACAGTGGCTGAGCCGCGTCGACGGCGTCTTTCTCACCGGCGCCTACTCCATGGCCGACCCCACCCTCTATGGCGAGGAGAAGATCGATCGCCCTTACGAATACGATGCCCGTCGCGACGCCCAGTCTGCGGCACTGATTCATGCCCTGCGCGCCGCAGACAAACCCCTGTTTGGGGTCTGCCGCGGCATGCAGGATATGAACGTCGCCCTCGGCGGCTCCCTCTATCAGGCGGTACACGATGAGGCCGACCTCCGCGACCACCGCGAGGACAAAGAGGGAGATATAGAAATTCAGTACGGTCCAGTGCACGATGTGACCCTGGTACCCGGCGGCTTGCTGCATCACATCGTTGACCGTGAAAGCATCCGCGTAAATTCACTGCACTCGCAGGGGATCCGCCGCCTGGCCGATGACCTGCAGCCGGAAGCCATCGCCGAAGACAGCCTGATCGAAGCGGTCAGCGTCAAGGGCATGACCTTCGGCCTCGGCGTGCAGTGGCACCCTGAATGGCGCGTCAACGAAAACCCTACCCAAAAACTGATATTTGAGGCATTTGGCCAGGCGTGCAGAGCGTCTGCAACCAAAGTGTAATTATGGAAAACCTTGATAACCTCGCGAAGTGGTTGAAAGACAACAACATTACGGAAGTGGAGTGCATCACTCCTGACCAGACCGGTATTGCCCGCGGCAAGATCATGCCCACGGAGAAGTTCATTGCCGAAGGCGGCATTCGCCTGCCCGAAAGCGTGATGCTGCAAACCGCCACCGGTGATTACCCTGACGAAGAGCTCTACTACAGCCTTCTCGACCCGGCCGACATTGATATGCTGCTGCGGCCCGATGACAGCGCCAAGTTCCTGGTGCCCTGGGCACTGGAGCCATCCGCGCAGATTATTCACGACTGCTACGACAGCATGGGAAACGCCATTACCCTGTCCCCCCGCGCCACCCTCAAGCGTGTGCTGGCACTCTACGAAGAGAAAGGCCTGCTGCCCATTGTGGCCCCCGAGGTGGAGTTCTACCTGACCAAGCGCTGCATCGACCCCGACCTGCCGCTGGAACCCCCTATGGGCCGCTCCGGACGCCAGGAGAGCGGTCGCCAGTCCTTCAGCATTGACGCAGCCAACGAGTTCGACCCGATCATGGAAGACGTCTATGACTGGTGCGAACTGATGCAACTGGACATCGACACCCTGATCCACGAGGAAGGCCCGGCGCAGATGGAGTTCAACTTCCGTCACGGCGAAGCGCTGAAGCTGGCAGACCAGGTATTCGTGTTCAAACGTGCGGTGCGCGAAGCGGCCCTGAAGCACAACATCGACGCCACCTTTATGGCCAAGCCCATTGCCGACGAGCCCGGCAGCGCCATGCACATCCACCAGTCACTGCTGGATGCGAAAACCGGACGCAATATCTTCTCCAACGAAGATGGCTCCGCCTCGAAACAGTTTTTCAGCTACCTGGCAGGCCTGCAGACCTACATTCCGCAGATCATGCCGATCTTCGCCCCCAACGTGAACAGCTACCGTCGCTACCTGCCCGGTGCCACCGGCAACGCGCCGGTCAATATCGAGTGGGGTGAGGAAAATCGCACCGTTGGCCTGCGCGTGCCGCAATCCAACTCCAAGAACCGCCGCATAGAGAATCGCCTGCCCGGCGCCGATACCAACCCCTACCTGGTGCTGGCCGGCAACCTGATCTGCGGTTACCTGGGCATGACCCAGAAGCTGACGCCGCGTAAACCAGTGACCGGCCGCCTGGGCGCCGTCAGCGATCCGGACATTCCCTTCAACCTGGAGGCGGCACTGGAGGCCATGGCCAACTGTGACGAGATCCGCGACGTGCTGGGCAGCAGCTTTGTGGACGGCTTTATCGGCACCCGCTGGGCCGAGTACGAAGGCTTCAAGCGCGTCATCAGCTCCTGGGAGCGGGAATTCCTGCTCTCCACCGTCTAAGCTCCACCCTGCAGGCGCCGGGTTACCACCGGCGCCCTGCTTTCCTCCTCCCCCCGTTATCTCGCACCAACCACTCAGAACGACAACAGCGTCGACTCCTTGACCTCCTCCATCACCACGAAACTGGTGGACTCCTGTACGTGCGGCAGGGACAACAGCGTCTCCCCCAGAAAACGCCGGTACTCATGCATGTCCGCCACCCGCGCCTTGATCAGGTAGTCAAAGCTGCCGGAAATCAGAAAGCACTCCTGCACCTCCTGCAGGGCTGCGGCTGCCGCTGCGAACTCGGCAAAAATATCCTGCGACATACGCACCAGGCGAATCTGCACAAACACCACCAATCCAGAGCCCAGCTTGTCCGGATCCAGCACCGCGGTGTAACCCCTGATATACCCATCGTTTTCCAGCCGCTTTACCCGCTCGATACAGGGACTGGTGGTCAGCCCCACCCGGCGTGCCAGCTCGGCGTAACTGATGCGGGCATTGCCTTGCAGCTCCTTGAGAATACGGCGATCTATGCGGGTCAAAGCCCGTTCGGCACCCTCTTTTTTTGAAACCATATAATCTACCAAAAATTATACCTATTAATTAACAATCAACTTTAATCCTAAAATTATAAGAATGATTTGCCGGAAAAAAGACATATTTCCATAACATTTGCCGAGCATATTTTAACTCCAGTGTTCTAGTATTAACACACTGATGTTTTATAAAATGAACACTTGAGGTGATAACCATGTTGATCGGCGTTCCAAAGGAAATCAAAGTACACGAATACCGCGTAGGCCTGACCCCGGCCGGCGTCCGCGAGCTGGTGGCCAATGGCCACAAAGTCATGGTGGAGACCAACTGTGGCGCTGCCATCGGCCTGGATAACGACGCTTACATCGCTGCCGGCGCGGAAGTAGTCGCCACAGCGGAAGAGATCTTCGCCCGTGCCGAAATGATCGTGAAGGTAAAAGAGCCGCAGCCACACGAGTGCCGCCAGATGCGCGCCGGCCAGCTGCTGTTTACCTACCTGCACCTGGCAGCGGACCCTGAGCAGGCAGAACTGCTGCTGCAATCCGGCGTCACAGCGGTTGCCTATGAGACGGTGACAGATCGCGTCGGCGCCCTGCCCCTGCTGGCCCCCATGAGTGAGGTGGCCGGACGCCTGTCGATTCAGGCCGGTGCCCACTGCCTGGAGAAAACCCAGGGTGGTAACGGCCTGCTGCTGGGTGGTGTGCCCGGTGTAGAGCCCGCCAATGTAGTGGTAATCGGTGGTGGTGTGGTTGGACTGAACGCCGCCCGTATGGCTGCCGGCCTCGGTGCCGACGTAACCCTGCTGGATCGCAGCCTGCCGCGCCTGAAAGATATTGACGAAACCCAGGGTGGCCGCATCAAAACCCTCTACAGCACCATTGATGCCGTGGAGCGCTGCCTTGCCACTGCCGACCTGGTGATCGGTGCCGTACTGATCCCCGGTGCTGCAGCACCCAAGCTGGTCACCCGCGACATGCTGTCGCTGATGAAGCCCGGCAGCGTACTGGTGGATGTGGCCATCGACCAGGGCGGCTGCTTTGAAACCTCCCGGGCCACCACACACGCCGAGCCAACCTATGAAGTTGACGGTATCATCCACTACTGCGTTGCCAATATGCCCGGCGCCGTTGCCCGCACCTCCACCTTTGCCCTCACCAATGCCACCATGCCTTACGTGGTGCAATTGGCCAATGGCGGTATTGACGCACTGCTGGCCAACGACGGCTTCCTGGCCGGGCTCAACCTGCACCGCGGTCAGCTGACCAATGCCGCCGTCTGTGAAGCGCTCGGCTATCGCTTTGTGGAACCACGGGCTGCGCTGGCCGAAAATTCACACATCACCAGCGCCGCCTGACATCACCACCGCTTGAAGGAGACACCATGCCACAACCCCACCCGGAACCACGCGTTAACGCGTATTACACAGCCAGCATCAACCAGGAGAGCGGCTACCCCGAACTGATTGGCGATCACAGTGTGGATATCGCCATCATCGGTGGCGGCTTCACCGGTATCAATACCGCCCTGGAGCTGGCCGAGCGCGGGTACCGGGTTGGCGTGGTGGAAGCGAGCAAGATTGCCTGGGGCGCCTCTGGCCGCAATGGCGGCCAGGTCACCGGCAGCCTCTCCGGCGATGAAGCCATGCGCCGCCAGATGCGTCACAGCCTCGGCCACGAGGTTGACGACTTTATCTGGCAGCTGCGCTGGCGCGGCCATGACATCATTCGCCAGCGGGTGGAAAAGTACGGCATTCAGTGTGACCTGAAACAGGGTCACCTGCACGCCGCCTACAAACCCGGCCACATGCGCGAACTGGAAGCCAGCTTCGCCGAAGCCGAACGCCGCGGCATGGGTGATCAGGTCACCCTGCTCAGTCGTGCCGATATTCCCGACTATCTGGAAACCGACATCTACCACGGCGCACTCTACAACCGTAAGAACATGCACCTGCACCCTCTGAACCTGTGTCTGGGTGAGGCCGCCGCGGCGGCGTCCCTGGGTGTGCAGATCTTCGAACAGAGTCCGGTGCTGCGCATCCGTCACGGTGCCAAACCGGTAATACAGACCGCCAAGGGACAGCTGACAGCCAACACCGTAATGCTGGCGGGCAACGCCTATCACCGTCTCGAACGCGCCAAAATGAGCGGCAAGATTTTCCCGGCCGCCGGTGGCATTGTCGCCACGGCACCACTGCCCGATGAAGTGGCGGCGGCCATCAACCCCAAAGACCTGGCGGTCTACGACTGCCGATTTGTGCTCGATTACTATCGGCTGACTGCCGACAAGCGCCTGCTGTTTGGTGGCGGCGCCAACTACAGCGGTAAACCCTCACGGGATATTGCCGCCGAACTGCGCCCCGCCATTGAACGTACCTTCCCGCGCCTGCGCGGTATCGCCATCGACTACCAATGGAGCGGCATGATGGGCATTGTCATGAACCGTATTCCGCAGCTGGGCCGCATCAGCGATAACGTCTACTACGCCCAGGGCTACTCCGGTCATGGCATTGCCACCACGCACATTGTCAGTGAGATCATGGCCAACGCCATTGATGGTCAGCTGCGGGAGTTCGACGTCTTTGCCGCCTGCAAACACGTGCGCATCCCCGGCAGCGAATGGGTGGGCAATCAATTGCTGGTACTGGGTATGTGGTACTACCAGATGCTGGAAAAGCTGCGCTAAGCAAAGCCCACAACAAAGCAGGAGCCCGCCCTACCGGCGGGCTTTTCCACACGACGCAACACCTCACTGCGGGCACCGAACCCTGCACGCAGGAGCCCGGTCCCCCGGGCGATCTTTCCGGCACAACGCAACGCCACACCGAGGACACCAAATCCTGCGGCAAAGGGATCGCGCACGGGACAAGGTGAATTGCAGCTCTGCTGCAAGAGGGGGTGGTCTGGGCCAGTGTGCTCCTGCCTGGAGCCAACGTATCGAGCCAACCTTAAAACCCATCCTGACGACCAAATATCAGGCATAAAAAAACGCCTCCCTGGGGAGGCGTTTCTTCGCGGCAACCTGGGTTGCCACAATTTACCCTAATTACTTACCGGCTTTCAGCGCGGTCCACATACGGGTGCCGGCGCGGTCAAACTTGGGCTCGTAGACCGGGAAGGTGAACAGGTTGGCTTCCACTTCCGGAGTCGGGTAGATCGCCGGGTCAGACGTAATCTCTTCGTCGATCATGGGCTTGGAAGCAGGTACGGCATTCGGGTACCAGACGTAGTTGGATACACCGGCCATAACCTTCGGGTCCATCAGGTAGTTAAGGAACTTGTGAGCCTCATCCACACTGCCAGCATCGTTTGGAATTGCCAGCATATCGAACCACAGGCCAGCACCCTCTTTTGGAATGATGTAAGCCACTTCTACACCATTATCCGCTTCGGCAGCGCGATCCACCGCCTGCAGAATGTCGCCGGACCAGCCGATGGAAACACACACGTCACCGTTGGCCAGGTCGTTAATGTACTGCGAAGAGTGGAAGTAACGTACGTAAGGTCGAATCGCATCCAGTACCGGCGTCACCTTTTTCTTCAGGATTTTCTGGTCCTGGGACTTGGGGTCCTCACCGATGTAATTGAGCACGGTTGGCACAACTTCATCATAGGCGTCCAGCACAGTGATACCACAATCTGCCAGCTTGGCAGCCAGCTCAGGCTTGAAGACGATATCCCAGGTATCCACCGGGAAGTCCTCACCCAGACGCTCTTTTACTTTGGCAACGTTAATACCGATACCCGTGGTACCCCACAGGTAAGGCACCGCATAGGCGTTGTCAGGATCCAGGGCGGCCAGCTTTTTCATCATCGCCGGATCAAGATTCTTGTGGTTCGGGAGCTTGCTCATGTCCAGCTTCTGGAAAACGCCGGCCTTGATCTGACGCGCCAGGAAGGTGGAAGAAGGAACCACCACATCGTAGCCAGTCTTACCGGACAGCAGCTTGGCTTCCAGCACATCGTTACTGTCGAACACATCGTAGGTCACCTTGATGCCAGTCTCTTTCTCAAAAGTTGGCAGGGTGTCCTCGGCAATGTAGTCAGACCAGTTGTAGACATTCAGAGTCTTGTCCGCTGCCAGTGTCATGGTAGACGCCAGTGAGACAGACGCGGCAATTGCCAGTTTGGTTAAGGTTTTCACGGGATACTCCTCGTAGTGTCGTCGGGCAAAAAAGTTGTTCTGCTGTACTTGTTGGTTTTAATTCTGTGAGGCGTAGGCTGCACGCATCTCTTTCTGGCGCTGCAACTCCTTGCGTCGCATGAGCCACCATCCCAGCAGCGAGACCGCCGCCACTGACAGCACCAGTATAGTCGCCAGCGCGTTGATCTTGGGGCTTACCCCCAGTCGTACGCTGGAGAAGACCACCATCGGCAAGGTGGTGGAACCGGGGCCGGAAACGAAGCTGGCAATCACCAGGTCATCCAGCGACAGGGTGAACGCCAGTAACCAGCCTGAAAACAGCGCCGGAGCCACAATGGGCAGGGTGACCTTGAAGAACACCGCCAGACGATTGGCGCCAAGGTCCATGGCAGCCTCTTCCAGTGATTTGTCCAGCTCCCGCAGGCGGGCCGACACCACCACCGCCACATAGGCCATGTTAAACGTGGTGTGGGCGATCCAAATGGTGAGCATACCGCGCTCAGCAGGCCAGCCGATCATCTGTGCGAGAGTCACAAACAACAGTAACAGCGACAGACCGGTAATCACCTCGGGCATTACCAGCGGCGCGGTCATCATGGCGGTAAACACGGTCTTGCCACGGAAGCGCCCGAAACGCACCAGCGCCACCGACGCCATGGTGCCCAACACCACCGCCATGGAGGCACTGAGAAACGCGATTTTCAAACTCATCCATACCGCACCCATCATCTGGTCATCGCGGAAAAGCTCCCCGTACCATTTGGTGGAGAAGCCGGACCAGACGGTCACCAGGCGCGACTCATTGAACGAGTAGAACATCAGCACGAAGATCGGCAGATAGAGGAATAGGAAGCCCAGTCCCAGAATCAGCCACGAAGGCCAGCCGGCTTTGGTTTTGTGATCAGCCACGTTCAGCCTCCTCAGCCTCTTTCGCCTGGTAGCGCTGGAAGATAGTGATCGGAATGATCAACAGTACCAGCATTACAACCGCGACTGCGGAAGCTCCCGGCCAGTTGCGGGCGTTGAAGAATTCGTTCCACAGCATCTTGCCTATCATCAGGGTATCGGGACCGCCCAGCAGTTCCGGAATCACAAACTCACCCACCGCCGGAATAAACACCAGCATGGCGCCGGCGATAATGCCGCCCATGGACAGTGGCAGGGTGATTTTGAAAAAGCTCTCTACCGGGGAGGCGCCGAGATCCGCTGCAGCTTCCAGCAAACGTCCATCGTGCTTCACCAGGTTGGTGTAGATGGGCAACACCATAAACGGCAGGTAGGCATAGACAATACCGATGTAGACCGCAAACGGGGTGTGCAGCATGATCAGCGGCTCATCAATAATGCCCAACCACATGAGGAAGTTGTTGATAAGGCCGTTATTCTTCAGCAACCCAATCCAGGCGTAGATACGAATCAGGAAAGAGGTCCAGGACGGCAGGATCACCAGCATCAGCGCCAGGTTACGGGAATGTTCCGGCAAGCGGGCGATGGCGTAGGCGATGGGATAACCGATCAAGAACGCTATGAACGTAGCAGCGGCCGCAATTTTTACCGAGCTGATATAACCGGTAAGGTAGAGATCGTACTCGTAGAGATCGATGTAGTTAAAAAGATTGAGGCTCAGCGTCAGGATGTCGTCGGTAAACTCCACCAGGTCGGTGAACGGCGGCTGGGCAATCAGCGCTTCCGCGAAGCTGATCTTCAGAACGATGATAAACGGGATCAGGAAAAACAGCAGCAACCACAAATAGGGGACTGCCATCACCAGTCGTTTACCCGCGCCCATCAGCAGTGACAGATTGAGCCCCTTCATGATGTCAGTACCACCCCGCTGCGGTCACCCCAGCTGACAAAGACCTCATCGTTCCAGGTGATGCGATCTTCATCATCTCCCACCACCTTGCGGTCGCTGTTGGCCACCGAAGCCTGAAACTTCTTACCACTGGGCAACTCGATGTGCAGGATAGAGTGACTGCCGAGGTAGGCGATATCCATCACCTTGCCTCGCGCCACATTGTGGGGCTGATCCGGCTCGTGGCGGGAGACCGTCACTTTTTCCGGGCGAATGGCGTAGCCGATATCCATACCGAGAGAGCCGGATATCCCGTGGGCCATACGCAATGGCTTGTCGCAATCCGGGGTAGTGATTTCAACGTGGTCCGCCTCATCCACCGTCAGCTTGCCGTCAAAAATATTCACCGAGCCGATGAACTCAGCGGTCATACGGCAGTTGGGTTGCTCATACACCTCGTAGGGAGCACCCACCTGGCGGATGACGCCGGCATCCATAATGCCCACCCGCGAGGCCATGGTCATCGCCTCTTCCTGATCGTGGGTTACCATCACACAGGTCACACCCACGGACTCGATAATGTCGACAATCTCCAGCTGCATCTGGGTGCGCAACTTTTTGTCCAGGGCCCCCATGGGCTCGTCCAGCAACAACAGCTTCGGCTCCTTGGCCAGACTGCGCGCCAGCGCCACCCGCTGCTGTTGACCGCCGGACAGCTGATGCGGCTTGCGCTTGGCATAGGCGCTCATCTGCACCAGGCTCAGCGCCTCGTCGATCTTGGCCTGCATGGCAGGCTTGGACAGCTTGTTGTACTTGAGCCCGAAGGCGATATTCTGCTCCACCGTCATGTGCGGAAACAGCGCGTAGGACTGGAACATCATGTTGATGGGGCGCTCGTAGGCCGGCACACCATTAAGGGAGACGCCATCCAGCAGGATTTCACCACTGGTGGGTGACTCGAATCCGGCCAGCATGCGCAGCAAGGTGGACTTGCCGCAACCAGAGGCGCCGAGCAAAGCGAAGATTTCACCCTGATAGATGTCCAATGAGACATCGTTAACTGCTTTAAATCCGTCGAACTCTTTGCTGACCTGACGGATCTCTAATTTGACACGTTTATTTTTTTCCGGTTTCTGGCCGGACTGTTCCTGTGGCATTGGGTGAGTCTCTCCTGCCGCACGGTTGGTGGTAATTCGGCTCTGTCCACAAGGTCGCTTGAGCGGGTGCAGACAGAGAGTTCTTACCTAGCAAGATAGCGGCCAAAACTTTCGCTATTTAGAACACTGTGTTCGTTTTATTGTACAGCGCCATTAAATACTGACTTTTGAGGATGAATCAACCCCCAATTGGCATCAGAGGATTAAGATGCCAAACGGGTCGAATCTACCGCGCACCATCAGAAGACGGAAAAGCGCACCAAAATAAAACATTAGGACTGTTTATGCGCCAGAACGGCGCAAAAAGAGAGAGTTCCTAGAGCCGCAAACTCATAAACACCGCCCCCTCACCATAGCTGGCAGGGAGGCTGCGCTCATCGGCAACAAAGCCGAAACGGCTCCAGAATGGGGCAGAATTTTGCACCGCTACCAGGGTAAAGCTGCGGAAATTGGCTGCACGGGCCTGAGCCAGGATGTCTTCCAGCAGCAGCCGGGCATAACCGAGACCGCGACAGGAGGGTTGTAAGGCAAGATCGTGCAGGAAGATATTATCACCATCAATGCGCTGGTGACTGGTGGCGTGCAGGCTCGGGGCAGAGGCAGCGCTCCAGGCGTGGGCCAGACAGTAGGCCCGCACACCTTCAGCGTCTTCCAGCACCGAACAGAGGTTGGGGAGCATCTGTGCCTTGGCTCGCAGCGCCGCTTCAGACTCAAGCAATTCGGGGGCATAGGCCTGCGCCTGGATAGCCACAATGGCCGGCCAGTCGGTGTCCTGAACTGCTCTTACCTGCGCCATGACAATCTCCCCAGGCTGCTGTATTTGCACAGCTGCGCACTCTACTGCAACGCGCTGAAAAAACAACTGTTGAAGCGTTGGGGATGCAAAACAAAACCGGCCTGCAGAGCAGGCCGGTAATGAGAGCAGGTGGCCGGTCAGCCGTCTGTCTCATGCGCCGGTTCCGGGGCTGGCACCCGGGGCGACAGGGCATAGTCCCGGCCGAACAGCAGGTAGACCGCCGGCAGTACATACAGGGTAAAGGCGGTGCCAATGGTCATGCCGGCGGCAATCACCACACCCATGGAGAAACGCGAGACCGCACCGGGGCCCGAGGCGATCAGCATGGGCACCATGGCCAATACCAGAGCGGCGGTGGTCATCAGGACCGGGCGCAGGCGAATGGCCGCCGCCTGCTCGATGGCTTCACGCTTGGCAACCCCCTCCTGTTGCAGCTTGTTGGCAAACTCCACAATCAGGATGCCGTGCTTGGAGATCACGCCAATCAACGTCAGCAGGCCGATCTGGGTGTAGATGTTGAGCGTCGCCCCCGGTACCCGGAAAAAGCCCAGCACGTTCAGTACAAACAGGGCACCACAGATAGACATGGGCACCGTCACCAGCATGATGATGGGATCGCGGAAGGATTCGAACTGCGCTGCCAGCACCAGGTAGATAATCACCAGCGCGAAGAAGAAAGTTACCACCAGCGCTGAGCCCTCACTCTTGAACTGACGGGATTGCCCGGCGTAGTCCACGGTGTAACCTCTCGGCAGTACCTCTGCCGCCGCAGTTTCCAGCACTCCCAGGGCTTCACCATAGGCAACACCCGGGCGAGGCACGGCACCGATGTTGACCGCGTTGAGCTGCTGGAAGCGGCTCAGCACCTGCGGCTGTACCGATTCCTTCAGGGTAACAATGGTGGAGAGAGGCACCAGCTCACCACTGCGGGTGCGGGTGTAGTAGTTCTCCAGCTGCTCGGCGTTCAACCGGTCGGCCCGCTCCACCTGCGGGATCACCTTGTAAGAGCGATTCTCCAGCGAGAAGCGATTGACGTAACCACCGGACAGCATCGCCGACAGGTCGGCCGACAACTGTCCCATATCAATACCCAGCTGCGACGCCTTGTCACGGTCTACCAATATATCGGCGCGCGGCTTGTTGATCTTCACGTCGGTGTTGAGAAAGATGAACTTGCGGCTCTCGTGCGCCTTCTCCACCACCTGGTCCGCCAGCTCTTTTACCGTTTCCGGCGCTGCCGTACTCAGCACCACAAACTCAATCGGCATACCGGTACCACCGGTAGGCAGCGATGGTGGAATCATGGCCGCCACCTGCAGGCCGGCCACGTTGGCGAACTCAGGGGTAATGTGATTGTTCAGCACCTCGGGCAGGGTTTCACTGCGCTGACTCCAGGGCGCCATGATCATGCCACCGAAGGCTCCATTGGACGCTCCCGGTGCGGTCAGGCTGACACCGTTGAACTGGAAGTTAGCGGCAATGGCATCGCTGCCCTGGTCAATCTCCCAAGCCTTGTCCGAGTAGCGCTCCAGATACTCCAGCGATACACCCGGGTCACTCTCGCCCATGTAAAAGGCCAGCCCGATGTCTTCCTGGGGGGCCAGTTCGTTGGGCGCCATCTGAAAAAAGAAGTAACAAGAGGTCAGCACGATCAGGCCAAAGAGGATAATCCCGGGCATCTGATTGAGGGTGGAATGCAGGTCGCGCTGGTAGGCGTGCTGCAAACGCTCAAACTGGCGATCCAACCACGCTTCCAGACCAGCCTTTTCACCTTCACGGTGGGGGCGCAGCAACTTGGCGCACATCATTGGCGACAGAGTCAGCGCCACCACACCGGAGATCAGCACCGCACCGGCCAAGGTGAAGGCGAACTCCACAAACAGGATACCGGTAATACCGCTGAGGAAGCCGATGGGCAGATACACCGCTACCAGCGTGGTAGTCATGGCCACCACCGGCCACGCCAGCTCACGGGCACCGCGCAGGGCCGCCGCATGCGGCGTCATCCCCTCTTCAATATGCCGGTGGATGTTCTCCAGCACGATAATAGCATCGTCCACCACAATGCCGATGGCCAGCACCATGGCCAGCAGCGTCAGCAAATTGAGGGAAAAGCCAAATAACAGCATCAGGAACAGCGCCCCTACCAGGGACAGAGGCACCGCTACCGCCGGCACAATAACGGAACGCATGGAGCCGAGGAACGCAAAGATCACCACGATCACAATCAGGATCGCCTCCACAATGGTGGACTGCACCTCGTCCAGGGCATCGCGAATGTAGGTAGAGCTGTCATAGCTGAAGTCCGCCTCCAGCCCTTCCGGTAACTGTGGCACCACCTCTTCATCCCAGACACGGCGCAGCTCTGCCAGCACTTCAATGGCGTTGGCATCCGGGGTCATAAAGACAGCGATAAAAGTGGCCTGCTTGCCGTTAAAGCGCGCCGAGACCTGGTAACTCTCCGCTCCCAGCTCAACATCTGCCACATCTTCCAGGCGAATGATGGAACCGTTATCAGCGCGCACGATCATGCGCTTGAACTGGTCCAGGTCGCGCAGGTCGGTGTCGGCCTTCAGATCAATGGACATCATCGATCCCTTGGTCGCGCCCACCGCTGACAGCACATTATTGGAACGCAGGGCTTCATTGATGTCGGAGGCGGAGAGATTAAAGGCCCGCATACGCTCCGGCTTCAGCCACGCGCGCACGGCAAAGGTACGCGCCCCCATAATCTCGGCGCGCTGAATGCCCGGCACCGTCGAGATACGCGGTTCCACTTCCCGCACCAAATAGTCGGTAATCTGGTTAATTTCCATGGAGTCACTGAAAAACGCCAGGTAACCGTGAGCGGCGGGATCACCTACCCGCAGCTCAATCACCGAGTTCTCCGCCGACGGCGGCATGGTGCTCTTCAGTTTATTAACCTTGGCGATGACCTTGGTCAGCACCACATCCGGGTTGGCATCCAGGCGCACAATCGCACTGACTGTGGAGACACCGGCCACACTGGATGACTTGATGTAGTTGATGCCGTCAACCGTCGCCACCTCGCGCTCGATAGGCGTGGTGATAAAGCCCTGCACCAGGTCGGCATCCGCCCCCACATAAGCGGTGGAAACGTTGATGTTGGCATTCTGCAATTCCGGAAACTGGCGCACATTGAGCTCGCTGCCAGCGCGTAATCCCATCAGCAGGATCACCAGGCTGACGACAGTGGCCAGTACCGGTTTGTTAATAAAAATATCGGTAAATTTCACAACCGCTTCCTTACTTGTTGTCCGGAGTCGGCGCTATTTCAGCGTCCGGTGTCACGCTGTTATTGACGATGACGCTGCCACCGCTGCGGATTTTCAACAGCCCGCTGGTCGCTACCTCTTCACCTATGGCCAGGCCCTCCTCCACAGCAATCAGGTCACCACGGGTCTCGCCAGTGGTAATCAGGCGCTGCTTCGCTTTCAGTACCGGCTGGCCATTCTCAGCGCTCTCTTCGGACGCGGTCAGCACATACACCGAATTGCCGTAGGGCTTGAAGCTGATAGCGGTCTGCGGCACCACCACCACCTGCCGCTCGTCACCAATATTGAGGGCAATACGGGCAAACATACCCGGACGCAGCAGACGCTCCCCATTGTCAAAAACCGCACGCACCATGAAGTTACGGGTGTCCTCGTCAATGACAGGCTCAATGGCGGATACCTTGCCAGTGAATACCGCATCTGCCAGGGCGTCCATGCGGGCTGTCACTGGCAGCCCAACATGAATATCACTGAAACGCTGCTCCGGCAGGGTAAAGTCCACAAACACCTGCTCCAGGGATTGCAGGCCGATCATCGGGTCACCGGCGTGTACGTACTGGCCGATGTTGATGCGGCGAATCCCCAGGCTGCCGGCGTAGGGAGCCCGCAGACGCTTCTGCTCAATGCGGGCCTGCTGCGCCGCCACCCGGGCCTCCGCCTGCTCCAGCTCGCTCTGGCGACGATCAAATTCCGACTTGGAAATACTCTTGCGCTGCCACAACTCGCGCACCCGGTCGCGCTCCAGTACTGCCAGGCGCTCGGCGGACTGCAGGGTTTTCAGGTCGGCCTGGTCGGTGGCGCTGTCAAGAGTGACTATCACATCCCCGGCCTTTACCGCACTGCCACTGTCGAAGTGAATCTTCTCGACGATACCGCTCACCTCAGTGGTCAGGTCGGCGCCCTGTACCGCCACCACGGTGCCCACGGAAGTAATCTCGCGCACCCAGGTGTCACTGGCCACCCTGGCCGACGACACCGTTGCCGCGGGTACCGGCATGTTATCGAAGAACTCGTTCATGAAGCGGTTCATCATCGCCTTGGCGGCGATCAGGCCACCAAACACCAGTACGGTGATGCCCAACAACACTTTCATGCGCCTATTCATAGATCACTTCCCAATTACATTATTCTTGCGGTTGTGCATCACAAGCGGCCTGCGCCAACTCCGGAAACACTTCCAACACTATTCTTTCCGCCAGCGCCGTCTGCGCTGCCGCATCTTCCAGGGCCATCAATGGCTGCCAGCCCAAACCGTTGAGCAGGGCGTGTGCATTCACCAGCAACAATTGATAGGGACGCGGGACTGAGTGGGCATCCAGCAAGCCCGCTGCCCCCACCAGCACGTGCATACCTTCGGTCATGGCCCAGAGACCACTGGTAAGTTCATGGGGCTGCAGGGCAGAACAACTCACGTCACCGCGGGCAACCGCGGCCGCCGCGACCCCCATCACCAGCGACCCCAGTGGCTTGGACGCCTCCAGTGCCGCCTCGCGGCGGGCAGCGGACGCCGCCATCCACACCGCCGGCGTGGACGCGTACTGCACCAGGCGGAAATTCTCCGGTGCACTTTGGGCATAGAGTACTTCGGCAACCAGGATGGCGAGCAGGCGGTGACGGTGAGGGGCGGACCAGAGGGCAGCTCGTTCATAGAGCTCCATGCGCTGTGCCACGGTTCGGGTGGCCAATGCCACCAGCAGGTCTTCCTTGCAGCTGAAGTGCAGATAGAGGGTGCCTACAGCGTATTCGCTCTCGGCGGCGAGGCGGGCCATTTGCAGGTTGAGCAGGCCGTCGCGTTCGATCATGGCCCAGGCACGGTCAAGGAACAGCGCCTCGCGTTCAGCGAACTGTCGCTTTTTCCTGTCCTGGACTCCCACGTATCGCACCCCTGCCTGAGTTGAGCAGGGCATTATGAATATGATTCATAAAATATTAAACATTCATAGTGTTAAATTTTGTTGTCTGCCAAAGCCTCGCGAATGGCATCGCACCGCAACTGAGCAAACGGCACCGAAGATTCCCTCCGCCTGCGCCGAAAGTGGTCGGGGAAACTGTCGTCCAATCCGGCACAAAGCTGATAAAACGCCAGTAACCATCTGATTTAAAAGACCTAAACAGCTATGGCACAGAAATTTCATTGGCGCAGAAAAAGCAACAATAACAAACCGATGTTTCGCAGGAGGTCCCGTGAAGCTTGTAACCGCAATTATCAAACCCAACGCGCTGGATGCGGTGAGGGAAGTTCTGGCCAGCATGGATGTCGCTGGCATGAGCGTCAGTGAAGTGAAAGGCTTTGGCCACCCGCTGGAGGCCTCTCTGACCGTGCGAGGCACACCCTTTATACAGACTTTTTTGCCTCACATAAAAGTTGAACTGGTGCTTCCGGAAGATCAGGCAGATCTGGTTGCCGATGCCATTCAGCTGATCAGCAGTGGTTGTGACCAGGGAAGCGGCAAGGTACTGGTAAGCGGTATGCAGCAGGCGCTGCGTATCCGCACCGGGGAGAGTGGCGCGCTGGCGATCTGATCACAGGCCGGGCGCGCTGCCGCCGGCCTCAATCCTCCTTTTCATAGATCACGATAGACAGGAAGCGTATCGGCACCTCGGACAATACTTCCGGCCCGTGGGGCACCTCGGCATCAAAGCTGAGGGAATCCCCAGGCTCCATCTCATACACCTGATTACCGTGGCGATAGCTCACCCTCCCTTCCAGCAGGTACATAAACACTTCGCCAGGATGTGAAAACGAAGGAAACACCTCCGATGCGTCATCCAGGCTAATAAGGAAGGGTTCAAAGGAGCGACTGGCCCCCCGCTGGTAGTTCAGCAGGTGGTAGGTGTGGCCCTTATCCGTGCCCCTGCGAACCACCTCAATGCCAGTACCGGCTTTGACAAACTGGGCGCGACTGTCTGGACGGTCGTAGTCGCCGAACAGCTGCGAGATCGGCAGTCCCAGCACAGAACAGATACGACTCAGGGTTTCCAGGCTGGTGGAGACCTGAGCGTTTTCTATCTTGCTGACCATGCCCTGGCTGATACCGGACATCTTGGCCACATCGATCAGCTTTAATCCCTGCTTCATGCGGGCTTTTTTAACCTTCAGACCAATGTACTGGTCGAGGCCCATCTTCTGCCCTGCTTCGTCCTGCATCCACCTGCTCCGTTTTAGTGCTGCCGCACCGGGATTGCACACCAACCCGGCTCTCGAGTGAGTCGCCTACGCGCGAAATTATATTCCCACAATGAAAAAAAGTTTTCTACTTAAAGCGAAATCAGGTACTTACATGCAATGAAATAAATATTCCCACCACGAAACCCGCTGGCACAACCTTTGCTTTCACATTAAGAAAGTTTATTTACCACAAAGAAACGCACCACTTTTTAGCCCTATGAACGCAACCGCGGGAGCAAAAAAATGAGCAACGATATCGATACTTTTATCAGTGAGAACGGCATCAAATACATTCTCGCCCAATTTGTGGATATCCATGGCGTGGCCAAAACCAAGTCGGTACCCGCCCACTGCCTGATGGACGTGGTGGAACAGGGCGCAGGCTTTGCCGGTTTCGCCGTCTGGGGCCTGGGCATGGAACCCCACGGCCCCGACTTTATGGCCCGCGGTGATCTCGACACCCTCTCCATTGTGCCCTGGCAACCGGGCTACGCCCGCATCGTCTGTGACGGCTACGTCAACGGCAAACCCTACCCTTACGACAGCCGTGTGGTGCTGAAGAAGCAGCTGCAGCAGCTGGAAGACCGTGGCTGGACCCTGAACTCCGGTCTCGAGCCCGAATTCTCCCTCTTCCAGCGCACCGCCGAGGGCGGTCTGGCACCGGTGGACGACAGCGACGTGCTGGCCAAGCCCTGCTACGACTACAAAGGCCTCTCCCGCTCCCGCGAATTCCTCGAGACCCTGGTGGAATCCCTGCAGGCGGTGGACTTCGATGTCTACCAGATCGACCACGAAGACGCCAACGGCCAGTTCGAGATCAACTACACCTACGGCAATGCGCTGGAATCCGCCGACCGCTTTACCTTTGTGCGCATGGCCGCCGGCGAGATCGCCAACAGCCTGGGTATGGTCTGCTCCTTTATGCCCAAGCCCATGTCCAACCGCACCGGCAACGGCATGCACTTCCATCTCTCCATCACCGATGAAGACGGCAAAAACCTGTTCCACGACGCCGGTGACAAGAGCGGCATGGGCCTGTCGAAGATGGCCTACCACTTTATTGGCGGCCTGCTGGCTCACGCCAAGGCCCTGTGTGCCATCGCCGCACCGACCGTGAACTCCTACAAGCGCCTGGTGGTTGGCGGTTCCGCCTCCGGTGCCACCTGGGCCCCGGCCTACATCGCCTACGGCGACAACAACCGCTCGGCCATGGTGCGGGTGCCCTATGGCCGCATCGAGTTCCGCCTGCCCGACTCCGGCTGCAACCCCTACCTGGTGCACGCCGCCCTGCTGGCTGCCGGTATGGACGGCATCGAGCGTGAACTGGATCCGGGCGAGGCCCAGAACATCAATCTCTACTCATTGACCGCCGCAGAACGTGAAGCCATGGGCATCGACATCCTGCCACAGAACCTCAATGAGGCACTGGACGCGCTGGAGGCCGACACCCTCTTCACTGAGCGCCTGGGCAAGGAAGTCGTGAGTGAATTCATCAAGGTGAAACGCGCCGAGTGGATCGAGTACAGCCGCCACGTTTCCGATTGGGAACTGAAGCAGTACGCCGAGTTTTTCTGATCCCGTCGCTCACCCGATTTTTGAGAGTAAAACCTTATGTGTGGAATTGTTGGTCTCTACCTGAAAAACAAGGCGCTGGAGAGCGAACTCGGCGCCCTGTTTACCCCCATGCTGATCGCCATGACCGATCGCGGTCCCGACAGCGCCGGCTTTGCCATCTATGGAGATGAAGTGCCCGCCGACTGGGTCAAGCTGACCCTGCGTCACCCCGACATCAACTACGACTGGGAGATTCTCGCCGGCCGCATCAAGGAAGCCTTTGCCGCGCCGGTGGAGTGGTTCAGCAACAACAAGGTGGCCGTATTCAAGGTGCAGGCCAGCGCCGAGCAGCTGGAACCCTTTATTGCCGAGCAGGCGCCGGAGGTGCTGGTACTGAGTGCCGGCCGCTCCATCGAAATCCTGAAAGAGGTGGGACTGCCGGCCGATATCGCCAAAACCTTCAACCTGCCGGGCATGCAGGGCAGCCACATCATCGGCCACACCCGCATGGCCACCGAGTCAGCCGTGACCATGGAGGGCAGCCACCCTTTCTCCACCGGTGAAGACCTGTGTCTGGTGCACAACGGCTCCCTCTCCAACCACAACCGCCTGCGCCTGGAACTGCAACGCGAAGGCATCCGTTTTGAAACCGAGAACGACTCCGAAGTCGCCGCCGGTTACCTCACCTGGCGCCTGAAGCAGGGCGACACCCTGGGTGAAGCACTGGAGCACGCCCTCAAGGACCTGGATGGCTTCTTCACCTTCGCCATCGGTACCCGCAACGGCTTTGCCGTCATGCGCGATCCCATTGCCTGCAAACCGGCGGTGCTGGCCGAGACCGATGACTATGTCGCCATGGCCTCGGAGTACCAGGCACTGACCACCCTGCCCGGCATTGAAAACGCCAAAGTCTGGGAACCGGAACCCGCCACCCTCTACGTGTGGGAACGCGATCAGTAATTCAGCCAGGACAAGATTATGAAAACCGTTGATCTGCAAAAACAAAGCGTGCGCGAACTGAACCAGGCCCTGCACGACCAGGTGGCTGAATGCACCGAGCGCGAGTGGGTAGTCACCGAACCCAAAGGCGCCCACAACATCGCCTGTGGCCTAGACCAGAATCTGACCGTGGATATCCAGGGTCACGCCGGCTACTACTGTGCCGGCATGAACAAGAAAGCCCACATCACCGTGCACGGCAACGTGGGCCAGGGTGTGGCGGAAAACATGATGTCCGGTGTGGTGCGCGTCAAAGGCGACGCCTCCCAGGCCGCCGGCGCCACCGCCCACGGTGGCCTGCTGGTGATCGAAGGCAACGCCGGTGCCCGCTGCGGCATCTCCATGAAAGGCGTGGACATTGTGGTGAAGGGCAGCGTCGGTCACATGAGCTGCTTTATGGGACAGGCGGGCAACCTGGTGGTGTGCGGCGACGCCGGTGACGCACTGGGGGACTCCCTCTACGAAGTGCACATCTACGTCAAGGGCAGCGTCAAATCCCTCGGTGCCGACTGTGTGGAAAAAGAGATGCGCCCCGAGCACCTCAGTGAGCTGAGCGAACTGCTCAATCGCGCCGGTGTGGAGGAAGACCCCGCCGCCTTCAAGCGCTACGGCTCCGCGCGCCAGCTCTACAACTTCAAAGTCGACAACGCGTCGGCCTATTGATCCCGCTCCGAATTTCTGAGGATAGCAACATGAGCAAAGACATCGACGTAAACGCCGGCCTGCGGGAATCAGCCACCTTTGACCGCACCACCATGGCCGAAATCCGTCGCGCCGCCGACACCGGCATCTACGACATTCGCGGCTTCGGCGCCAAGCGCAAGCTGCCCCACTTCGACGACCTGCTGTTCCTGGGCGCGAGTATGTCCCGCTACCCGCTGGAAGGTTACCGCGAAAAGTGCAACACCTCGGTCACCCTCGGCACCCGCTTCGCCAAGAAGCCCATTGAACTGGATATTCCCATCACCATCGCCGGCATGAGCTTCGGCGCCCTGTCGGCCAACGCCAAAGAGGCCCTGGGGCGCGGCGCCTCACTGATGGGCACCTCCACCACCACCGGTGATGGCGGCATGACCCCGGAAGAGCGCGGCCAGTCCAGCAAGCTGGTGTACCAGTACCTGCCGTCGCGCTACGGCATGAACCCGGACGACCTGCGCAAGGCCGACGCCATTGAAGTGGTGCTGGGCCAGGGTGCCAAGCCCGGCGGTGGCGGCATGCTGCTGGGGCAGAAGGTCACCGATCGCGTGGCGAAGATGCGCACCCTGCCCATGGGCGTGGACCAGCGCTCCGCCTGTCGCCACCCCGACTGGACCGGCCCGGACGATCTGGCCATCAAGATTCTGGAGCTGCGTGAGATTACCGACTGGCAGGTACCTATCTACATCAAGGTGGGCGCCACCCGCACCTACTACGACGTCAAACTGGCGGTCAAAGCCGGTGCCGATGTGATTGTGGTGGACGGCATGCAGGGCGGCACCGCCGCCACCCAGGATGTGTTTATCGAACACGTGGGCATTCCCACCCTGGCCGCCATCCCGCAAGCCGTACAGGCACTGCAGGAGATGGGCATGCACCGCAAGGTGCAGCTGATTGTCTCCGGCGGTATCCGCAACGGCGCCGACGTGGCCAAGTGCATGGCACTGGGTGCCGACGCCGTGGCCATCGGTACCGCTGCCCTCATCGCACTGGGCTGTAACGATCCCAAATACGACGATGAATTCCGCAAGATCGGTTCCGCCGCCGGCTACTACGACGACTACCACGAGGGCAAGGACCCCACCGGTATCTCCACCCAGAACCCGGACCTGATGCAGCGTCTCGATCCGGTAGTGGCCGGCCGTAAACTGGCCAACTACCTGAACGTGCTGACCCTGGAAGCGCAGACCCTGGCCCGCGCCTGCGGCAAGAACGACCTGCGCAACCTGGAGCCGGAAGACCTGGTGGCCCTGACGGTGGAGTCCGCCGCCATGGCGCGGGTGCCACTGGCGGGTACCAGCTGGATTCCGGGGCAATCTTTTTAAGAGACAGCTGCGAGCCCGTACCAGGCAGTAATTACTGCCCCCGCCATTGCGAGGCGCGCCTTTCAGCGCCGAAGCGATCCATGTTTGGCACCGTGTTGAGCACCCGGTGGCAGACATAGATCGCCGCGCTACGCTCGCGATGACGGAATTTGGATTGGGTAGCAACACGCATAGATCGCCGCGCTGCGCTCGCGATGACGGAGTTCAGGTTGATCAGCAAGACCAATGGCGAGCCGCTTCCAGTCAGGGAGGAACAACCCAACCGGGGCGAACCAACGCCAGGCATTTTCAGAACGACAACCAAATTCATTCAACGACACGATTGAAGAAAGATTACGAGGTTTTAGTGATGGCCAGTGATAGCACAACCAAACAGGAGTTTATTCTTAAAGCCAGCTGCCCCGCCGGCGTCGGTATTGTTGCGGCAATGACCAGCTTCCTGGCGCAACGCAATTGCTTTATCAGCGAAATGAGCCAGTACGACGATCCGGACAGCGAGCAGTTCTTTACCCGCTGCCGTTTCCACGCCGTGGATGGCGCCTACACCGTAGAGGATTTCCAGGGCGAATTCAGCGAGGTTGCCGCCCGTTTTGACATGCAGTGGGAGATGATGCCAGCCACTGCGCCCACCAAAACCCTGATTATGGTGAGCAAGTTTGACCACTGCCTGGTGGACCTGCTCTATCGCCTGCACAAGGGCGAGCTGAACATGGAGATCACCGCCATTGTCTCCAACCACAAGGACCTGCGTCCGCTGGCGGAGCGCGAAGGCATCCGCTTTATCTACCTGCCGGTAACCAAAGAGAACAAACCGGAACAGGAGCAAGCGCTGCTGGATATCGTCAACGAAACCGGCACCGAACTGGTGGTGCTGGCGCGCTACATGCAGATCCTTTCCGACTCCCTGTGCAAGGAGCTCAGCGGCCGCGCCATCAACATTCACCACTCTTTCCTGCCCGGCTTTAAAGGCGCCAAGCCCTACCACCAGGCCCACGAGCGCGGCGTAAAACTGATTGGTGCCACCGCCCACTACGTCACCTCCGACCTGGACGAAGGCCCGATCATCGAGCAGTCAGTACAGCCGGTGGACCACACCTACAGCGCCGATGCGCTGGTGGCCGTGGGTCGCGATACCGAAACCGTGGCGCTGGCGCGTGCGGTAAAGATGCATGTGGAACACCGCGTCTTCCTCAACGGCAATCGCACTGTGGTTTTCAAGTAGGGGTACCGTCATGGCGACGCGAATTGACGGCAAGGTTATCTCCCAGCAGGTCATTGACGACGTGGCCGCGGGTGTCGACAACTTTATTACGCAGCACGGTTTTGCCCCGGCACTGGCGGTGGTACTGGTGGGCGACGATCCCGCCAGCCACGTCTACGTGCGCAACAAGGTGAAGCGTGCCGGTGAAGTGGGCATCCGCTCCATCGAACGGCGCCTGCCCGCCGACACCACCCAGGCAGAACTGGATGCGGTGATTGATGAACTCAACAGTGACGACAGCGTGCACGGCATTCTGGTGCAACTGCCACTGCCGCCACAGCTGGATGAGAGTTCAGTGATCGCCCGCATCCGCGCCGACAAGGACGTGGACGGTTTTCACCCGCTCAACGTCGGCGCCCTGGCCTCCGGTCAGCCGCAACTGGTGCCCTGTACCCCCCTGGGCTGCATGATCATGCTGAAACAAACCCTGGGGGATCTCAGCGGCAAACGTGCCGTGGTGATTGGCCGCTCCAACATTGTGGGCAAACCCATGGCCGCGCTGCTGCTGCAGGCCAACTGCACCGTCACCATGGTGCACTCGAAAACCGTCGACGCACCGGCACTCTGTGCAGAAGCGGATATTGTGGTGGCGGCCATCGGTGTACCGGAGTTCGTCAACCGCAGCTGGATCAAACCCGGCGCCACAGTGATCGATGTGGGCATCAACGCCATTGAACTGGGCGGCCAGCGCAAGCTGGTGGGCGACGTACACTTTGCCGACGTGGAAGCCACAGCCGGCGCCATTACCCCGGTCCCCGGCGGGGTGGGCCCCATGACCATCGCCTGTCTGATGCAGAACACCCTGACAGCGGCACTCGCACAAACAGAATCGCGGAGTTGATATGCCCTTTTCCCTGCTGAAATACGGTTTGCGTGACGACTACCCGTTCGAGAAAGACCCGGACCTGCCAGCACCCACAGAACTGAAACGCCACTACGACGTGGTGATTGTGGGCGGCGGCGGTCACGGCGTGGCCACCGCCTACTACCTGGCCAAATACCACGGCATCACCAACGTGGCAATTCTGGAGAAGGGTTATCTGGGGGGCGGTAACACCGCACGCAACACCGCGGTGATCCGCTCCAACTACCTGACACCGGAAGGGGTGAAGTTCTACACCGAGTCGGTGAAGCTGTTCAAAGGCCTCTCCAACGAGTTCGACTTCAACATCATGTACTCGCGTCGCGGCCAGCTGACCCTGGCGCACACCGACTCCGCCATTCGCGCCTTCCGTCAGCGCGCCGAAATCAATCGCCACTTTGGCGGCGATACCGAGCTGATCGATCCGCAACAGATTCGCGAGCTGGTGCCCACACTGAACATGAACCCCGGTGACCTGCCGGTGCTGGCCGGGCTCTGGCACAGGGACGGCGCCACCGCCCGTCACGACGCCGTGGCCTGGGGCTACGCCAAGGGCGCCACCCAGCGCGGCGTGGAACTGCACCAGCTTACCGAAGTGACCGGCTTCGAGGTGGAGAACAACACCGTGCGCGCGGTGAAAACCAATCGCGGCACCGTGCAGTGCGGTTGCGTGGTACAGGCGGTAGCCGGCCACAGTTCGCTGCTGGCAGCCAAGGCCGGCTTCCGCATGCCGATCCTTACCTACCCGCTGCAGGCAATGGTGACGCAACCGGTAAAGCCGTTCCTCAATCCGCTGGTGAGTTCACCGGCGCTGCACTGCTACGTGCAGCAGACCGGTCGCGGCGAGCTGGTGTTTGGCGGCGGCTCCGATCCCTACCCGCTCTACAACACCCGCTCCACCCTCGACCTGAAAGAGAGTTTGCTGGCGCACGCGGTGGAGCTGTTTCCGTTTATGGCCAACCTGCGGCTGATGCGGCAGTGGACCGGTCTCACCGACATGACCTCCGACTACAGCCCCATCATGGGACTGAGCCCTGTGGACAACTACTACCTCGACGCCGGCTGGGGCACCTGGGGCTTCAAGGCCACCCCCATCTGCGGCTGGACCATGGCGCAACTGGTGGCCAGCGGCGGCAAGGTGCCGGAGCTGATCGAACCGTTTGCCATGGAGCGCTTCCGCAGCTTCCGTCAGGTAAACGAAATGGGTGCAACGGCGGCCAGCCATTAACTTTGGCGCGACGCCTGGGAGACATTTATGAAAATTATGCAGTGTCCATTAAACGGTCCGCGCAACATCAGCGAGTTTGTCTACGGCGGTGAAGTGCGGCAGATGCCCGAGCCCAACCTGTGCAGCGATGAGGAGTGGGCAGAATACGTTTTCTTTCACGACAACCAGATCGGCCTGGTGCAGGAGTGGTGGTTGCACGCCCCTTCCGGCTACTGGTTTATCGCCGAACGCCATACCGCCAGCGACGATATTGTGCGCACCTTTGACCCATCCGAACGCTTTAAGGAGCGCGTCGAATTCGCTCCCAACCCGGAGGTGTCCGCCGCATGACCAGCACACGTTTACCCGCCCCGATGGGACTGCTGATCGACCGCGGCCAACCGCTGACGTTTGAGTTTGCCGGACAGCATTACCAGGGCCTTGCCGGCGACTCCATTGCCAGCGCCCTGCTGGCCAACCAGCGCTGGCTATTGTCGCGCTCCTTCAAATACCATCGCCCCCGTGGGCCACTGACCATGGCCGGCCAGGACGCCAACACCCTGGTGCAACTGCCGGACGAACCCAATGTGCTGGCGGATCGCTTCCCGCTCACCGCTGGCCTGCGGGCGGAAGGACAGAACTACTCCGGTTCTCTCGACAACGACCGCGGTGCCGCCCTGGGGCTGCTGGGACGCTTCCTGCCAGTCGGCTTTTACTATCGCACCTTTTTCCGCCCGCTGGGCGTGTGGGATCAGTGGGAAAAGTTTATCCGTAAAACCGCCGGCCTCGGTCACGCTGACCTGGATTTCAAACCGCAGTACCACGACAAGGCGTACCGCTTCTACGATGTGGTCATTGTGGGCGCCGGCCCCGCCGGGCTGCAGGCCGCATTGACTGCTGCCACGGCCGGGGTATCGGTGCTGCTGGTGGAAGAACAATCCCTGTTGGGCGGCGCCCTCTCCTATCACCAGTTTGACGCTGACGGCGAGCGCACGGCACAACAGCGCCATGCGCTGGTTGAGCAGGTGCAGAGCACGCCCAATATCGACGTGATGCTCAATGCCACCTGCAACGGCTGGTTTACCGATAACTACCTGCCGGTGATTCAGGGCAATCGCATGCACAAGGTGCGCGCCCGCGAGTGTATCGTCGCCAGCGGCGCCTACGAACAGCACGTGGTGTTCCGCAACAACGACCTGCCCGGCATCCTGTTGTGCAGCGCCGCTGAACGCCTGATGAGCTGGTACGCGGTCAAACCCGGCCAGCGTGCCGTGGTTCTGACCGGCAATGATGAGGGCTACAGCACGGCACTGATGCTGCACGCCCAGGGCGTGGATGTGGCCGCGGTGGTGGACCTGCGCCCGGAGTTGCACAGCCCGACTTTGGCGCAGGCGCTGGCCGAACAGCAGATCCCACTGATGCAGCATTCAACCGTGTTCGAAGCGCTGGCTACCAAAGGCAACAAACACCTGCGCGGCGTCGACATCCGGCGCATCAGCGGTCGCGGTCAGGTGGACGGCCACAGCACCATCATCGACTGCGACCTGCTGTGCATGTCCGGCGGTTACATGCCCGCCTACCAGCTGCTGTGTCAGGCCGGCGCGCAACTGAGTTACAGCGACGAACGCTGCGCGTTCTCGCTCTCCAACCTGCCGGACCACCTGCACATTGCCGGCTCGGTCAATGGCATACACAGCCTCGACAAGGTGCTGGCCGACGGCGTGCGCGCCGCGACCCGGGCACTGGTGAATATGGGTCTCAGTGACGGCACGCCTGAGACCGTCACCTGCACCCGGGTAGTCAACCCGGAGTGGCCCATCTTCCCCCACCCCAAGGGCAAGGAGTTTGTCGACTTCGACGAGGACCTGCAGGCGAAGGATATCGTCAACGCCACCAAACTGGGCTACCGCGATATCCAGCTGGTAAAACGTTTTTCCACCGTGGGCATGGGACCATCGCAAGGCCGCCACTCGGCATTACCAACTGCACGACTGGTGGCAGACGCCACCGACCGCAGCGTTACGGAGACCGGTGTCACCACCGCACGGCCACCCTTCCACGCGGAAAAGCTCGCCCATATTGCCGGCCGCATCTTCAGTCCCTACCGCCAGACCGCCATGCATCACCGGCACCTGGAGATGGGCGCACAGATGATGCCCGCCGGCAGCTGGCAGCGCCCCGCCTACTATGGCCCCGCCGCTGAGAGAGACCGCTGGGTACAGGAAGAGGCGCAGCATGTGCGCAGCAAGGTGGGCGTGATTGATGTCAGCACCCTCGGCGGTATCGAAGTGCGCGGCCCGGATGCGGCGGAGTTTATGAACCGTATCTACACCTTCGCCTTTCTCAAGCAACCCGTCGGTCGCACCCGCTACGCGGTGTTCACCAACGAACAGGGGGTGGTGGTGGACGATGGCGTTGCCAGCCGCCTGGCGGAGGACCACTTCTACGTCTCCACCACCACCAGCGGCGCCGACGCGGTCTATCGCGAAATGACCCGCTGGAACGCCCAGTGGCGGCTGGATGTGGATATCTACAACGTCACTTCCGCCTTTTCTGCCGTGAACGTGGCCGGCCCCGACGCCCGCAAGGTGATGGAGCAACTGGTACAGGATGTAGACCTGAGCCCCGAGGGCTTTCCCTACCTGGCCTACCGCGAGGGTACCATCGGCGGCATACCCGCGCGCATGATGCGGGTGGGCTTTGTGGGTGAACTCGGCTATGAAATCCACGTGCCCAGCAGCTATGGCGAAGCGCTGTGGGACCTGCTGCTGGAGGCGGGTAAGCCCTGGGCAATCCGCCCCTTCGGCGTAGAGAGCCAGCGACTGCTGCGGCTGGAGAAGGGGCACATCATTGTCAGCCAGGACACCGACGGCATGAGCCACCCGGGTGAAGTGGGCCTGGAGTGGGCGGTCAATCGCAAGAAGCCCTTCTTCGTTGGCTGCCGCTCGGTGGACATCATGATGGCGCTGCCGCAGAAGAGACAACTGGTGGGCTTCCGCCTGCCCGGCGACAGCCCGCGGCCGCAGGAGGGGCATCTGGTGCTGCGCGGTGACAACGTCACCGGCAACGTCACCTCCTGCGAATACTCCGGCACTATGGGTGGCATTATCGGCATGGCCTACGCCGCGGTTGCCGACGCCACACCCGGCAGTCGCATTCATATCCGTGTCGATGGCGGGCAGACCGTAGCCGCCGAAGTAGTGAGCCTGCCCTTCTACGACGCCGACAACGCCAGACAGGAGCTCTGAGTCATGAGCCAGATAAAATTCGATACCCCAACGCGCACCCAGTTCAGCAGACGCAGTCCCATCTACCGGCAGCAGGCGGGTGCGCTGTTTGGTGAACGCGACGGCGCTGCCATTGCGCTGCAGGTGAGTGACGATGAGAGCCGCGCGCAACTGCAACAGGGTGCCCTGCTGGATCTCTCTGCCACCTTCCGCACCGGCGCGCGGGGACGCGCCGCCAGCCAGTGGCTGACCCAGCAACAGCTGCCGTTGCCGGCGCAGGCCAACCAGTCAGTCACCACCGGAGACGGGGAGCTGATCCTGCGCCTGGGCAACAGCGAGTTCTGGATTCTGGGCAATCCCCTGCGGGAGAATGGTGCACTGGCGCGGCAGCTGCAGAGCGCGCCGGCCACTGCCGGTTGCTACCCACTCAGCTGTCAGCATAGCCACAGCTGGTTTGCGCTCAGCGGCAAGTGCCGCAGCGCCGTGATGGCCAAACTCTGCGGTGTGGATATGCGCGAGTCAGTGTTTGGCAGCGGCGCCCTGGCCATGACCTCGGTGGCGCGGGTCAGTGCCATTGTGGTCAGTCACGAACTGCAGGGTGTGCCGGTATTCTCCATCCTCAGCGACAGCACCTCCGCCACCTATATGTGGCAGGCGCTGCTGGACGCCCTACAGGAGTTTGGTGGCAGCACTGCCGGTATTACTTCGCTGCTACCTGCAAACTGAAAGCGCTGTCACTTCCAACCCGTCATCACCAGGCGCGCCTTTTGACGCCGTGGTGATCCATGTGTGGCACACTGCCCGGGTCTGCTTCCGAACTCGGTTGCCGACCTCTGTTGCCGAACATGGGTCGCCACGCTGCGCTCGCGACGACGGGGGTGAGGTTTAGAACTACCGCCCCCCAAACCGTCATTGGGAGGGGCGCCTTTTGCCCCGAAGCAATCCATGTGTGGCACATTGCCCGGATCCGCTGCCGAACTCTGTTGCTGAACCCTGCTGCCGAACATGGGTCGCCACGCTGCGCTCGCGACGACGGGGAATCATAATCTCCCCCCCAACCGTCATTGCGAGGGGCGCCCTTTGCCCCGAAGCAATCCATGTGTGGCACATTGCCCGGATCCGCTGCCGAACTCTGTTGCTGAACCCTGCTGCCGAACATGGGTCGCCGCGCTGCGCTCGCGACGACGGGATTCGTATTGTCCCGCCCTCTGAACCAACAGCTCTTTGCAGGCATGCCGTTAGATCCCTCACTTATATTGATGTCATTATATTGACACCAATATGGGTTTGGCAGGATGATTAGATCATTGCGATCATAACCATAACGAGATCCCTGATGACTGAATCCACCTGCCCGATGCACCGACAGAACGTTGACCGCCGCAAGTCAGCCGCCCTGGCGACCCGCAATACCGAGCCGGATGCCGGTGCCCATTGGGTCAAATCGGCCTCTATTGCGCGCAAGGTGTTACGCAGCAAGTACGCCCTGCAGGCCGGTGCCGGTGCAGACCAACTGCACTTTGACGATCCCCAGCACGCGCCGGTGTTTTTCCTCGATGGCAAGGAGCATTTCAGCAAACGCCAGAAAACCGGTCGCTTCCTCTCCCCCAAGGCGGTCACCGAACAGCACACGGAAATCATGCAGCGTATTGCCACAGAACTGCTGCAGGACTTTCAGAAAGAGGGACAGGGCAAGCTGGAGAACATCAGTTTTCAGCTGGCGATTGAAGTCGTCGGGGAGATCCTGGGACTCACCAACAGTGACCAGGCCGCTCGCGCCAAACGCATCCAGCGGGTGCTGCACAGCTCACTGGCGCAATCGAAGCCAGGCTTGCCGCGCCTGCTGCTGCGGGCAAAGCAGACCTTCCACACCATGAACTTTTTCTGGCGCGACGTGAAGCCGGCCATTGAGGCTCGCAAGCAACAACCGCGCAATGACGCCATCTCCTTCTACCTGGAGGAGGGCTACCCCACCAAAGCCATCATCGTTGAGTGCCTGACCTACGGTACCGCCGGCATGCTCACCACCCGGGAGTTCATCACCATGTGCTCCTGGTACCTGTTTGAAGATGCAGACCTGCGCCAGCGCTACCTCGACAGCGACAGCAAAGGACAACTGGATATCCTGCTGGAGATCCTGCGCCTCGAGCCCGTCGCCGCCATGATTCACCGCAAGGTGGGTGAGGAGGTCGCGGGTCTGGAAGAAGGCTCACAGCCCGCCGGTGAAACCTACGGCATCGATATCCGCCGCATTAATGTCACCGAGGAGATGGCCGGCGAATGCCCCTTCGCCGTCGACCCGGAGCGCGCGCAGAAAATGCAGAACACCGGCCGCTACATGAGCTTTGGCGATGGCCCTCACAGCTGTCCCGGCTGGCAGGTGGCCCTGCACGAGACCCGCATCTTCCTGGACCTGCTGTTCCACATTCCCGGGCTCAAGCTCGAACACGAGCCCGACATGAGCTGGAACCCGCAGCTGAAAAGTTACGAACTGCGCAACGCCGATATCAGCTGCATCGCAGGTAACTAGCAGCGTCGAACCAACCCGCCGGGAGCGATCCATACAGAAGAGTGTGGATCATTAATTCTGCGTGCTATGCTTGCGCCCACTACCGCCTGACACCTCGCCCGTCAGGCTGGCAATGGACGTCACAAAGGATTTGCCCCCATGCGCACAACATACGCCACACTGCTACTGGCCACTATTACCAGCCTGTCCTTTTCTCTCGCGCAGGCCAAAAACCCTGACGATATCGCCAAACAGCTGGCCAATCCCGTCGCTGCACTTATCAGTGTGCCGTTCCAGAATAATTTCGATTTTGGCGGCGGCGTCGACGATGACGGCTTCCGTTACACCCTCAATGTCCAGCCGGTGATCCCGTTTGATCTCAGCGACGACTGGAACCTGATTTCACGTACCATTCTGCCGCTGGTGTACCAGGATGACTTCGTCAACGATGGCGGGATGTCCCAGTCCGGTACCAGCGACACGGTACAGAGTCTCTTTTTCTCACCCAAGGAGCCCACGTCCGGAGGCATGATCTGGGGTGTGGGGCCCGCATTTCTGCTGCCCACCGGCTCCAATGACAGTCTCAGTGCGGAAAAGTGGGGCGCAGGTCCTACTGCTGTGTTCCTCTTTCAGGAAGGCATCTGGACTTACGGTGCCCTGCTGAACCACATTCGTGACTTTGCCGGCGAAGACAATCGCTCCGATGTGCGCTCCACTTTCCTGCAACCCTTCCTGGTCTATGGCGCGGGCGGTGGCTGGACTTACGCTATCAACACTGAATCCACCTACGACCACGAGGCCGACCAGTGGACGGTACCAATCAACTTCCAGGTCAATAAAGTGACCACCATCGGCAGCCAGATGGTACAGCTGGGAGGCGGCTTGAAATACTACGCCGAAGCACCGTCCAGCGCACCGGACTGGGGATTCCGCCTGAACGTGATTCTGCTGTTCCCCCGCTGATACAACTGCCCGGAAGCTGCTGCAGGCCCTAGTGCGGCAGCTTCCAGTGTTTCCACAGGTAGTGACCCGCCAGCCAGAACAAACCCGCCAGCACCGTCAATTGCGCCACCAGTGCATGTGTCCCCGGCGCCGCGTCGATATAGAAGAGAAAGCCCATCCCCATCACAAACAGAGCCAGGGCGTAGTGCAGGTCCAGCTGTTCGCCGTTTTTGAAGTCAGGGTGCAACATACCAACCTCCCCGTTCACCGTATTCACGACTGTTACTGTCAGTATAGTGGCGCGGTATTCCGGCAGTTAAACCGCTTGGGCTTAAACAAAGGTAGCCATTAACACCCCTGGTTTTATGGCCGAAAAATCACTTCCGATAAAACCCGGGCGCCCACGCTTACTCCAGCACCGACACCCGCATATGTTTCATCCCCAGGTAGAGCAGCAAGGCTGCAAGCGGGCAGAAGAGCAACATCATGGTAGCCATGCCCAGGCCAATGGCGTTGCCGCCATAGACATAATCCGAGATCGCCGCCACCAGAAACGGCCCCAGGCTCAGCGCCACCAAGCCCACAGTCGTGGAATAAAACGCAACACCCGCTCCCCGCAATTTGTTCGGCGTCACCAGGTTCAGGGACGAGATGTATACCGCCGCCAAAGGTGACAGAAACAGCAGGAATACCGACAGGCCGCTAAAGAATATCCAGGGATTGTCACTGCTGGTGGCAATTGCACCCGCCGGCATTGCTACCAGCAGACACCCTGCATACCAGCGAAACTGCGCATCGCGATAGCCGCGACGGTAGAGCCAGTCAACACACAACCCGCACAACAGCTTGCCAGCTATGCCCGCCCCCACCAGAGTCAGTCCCAGAGCGAGACCAATCTGCGACGCATCCCAGCCAAAGGTACGACCGATATGTGCCGGATACCAGGCACCACAGCCGGAAAACACAATCGAGGCCAGTCCGAAGCCGAGATAGTGTGCGATGAAGAATGCGCGCCGGCCCTTCATAAAGCGGATCAGCTCGCCATAGCCCTTGAACAGGTTCAACCGCTCTCCGGGCACGACGGTACGGCTGTCGCCGGTACGCCGGGGCTCGGGCACAGTGAAACTCAACAGCGCAACCAGCACACCAGGCAGACCAATAATGAAAAACACCATCTGCCACGGTTTGATTTCACCAAGCAGTGGCAAGCTGACGGCTTGAGCACTGGCCACGCTGGTAATCAATATCCCACCGAACAGGTAGGCGCAGCCACTGCCCACCGACGCGCCAAGGGAATAGACCGCCAGGGCGCTGGTCAACTTCTCCCGCGGGAAGAGATCGGTAATCATGGAGGTGGCCGCGGGATTCAAACCGGCCTCTCCGGCACCCACACCCACCCGCGCCAGCATCAGTTGCCAGAAGCTGTGGGCTGTACCACACAGGGCGGTGCAGAGAGACCACACGGTGACGCTGACATAGACAATGGTGCGACGGGAATAGCGATCCGCCAACACGCCGGCCAACAGCCCGAACAAGGAAAAGGTCACCGCAAACGCCAGCCCGTGCAGCATCCCGAACTGCACATCGCTGATACCCAGATCCTGCTTGATGGGATCCACCAGCAGCGAGATGATGAAACGGTCGAGAATGGAGAGCCAGTACAGTACGGCCATGAGGACGGTGGTGTACCAGGCGATGGCGGCGGAGGGCATGGCCACTGCTGCCTCCCCTGGGGTCGGGTAATCAGATCGCATCAATACTTTTCCTGTTCAGAAGAGGAAGCCGCAGGTCGCGACCATAACCAGCACAACAAACAACGCAAGCTCCTGAACCAGGGAAGCGCCGGGCGGCCCCGCAGGCCCGCCCTTGTTCACTCAGACTACTCAGAAGAGCACTTCGAAATCGAGACCGTAGGTTCTGGGTTCACCATAGGTGTTCACGTCAAAACCGAAGGTATCGTAGATGTTCACGCCGAAATTGTAGTAACCCTCGTCGGTCAGGTTCTTACCCCACAGGGACACCCGCATTTCGGTATCGCTGGGGCCTTTGATCTCTTCCAGCGAGACCCTGGCGTTAACCGTTTCGGCCTGATCCGACGAGTTACGCTCCGGCTGTCCCACCAGGAAGGTCATCTTGTTGCGATAACTCCAGTCCAGGCGGGCACGGAAAAGACCAACGTTCAACGGCTGCTCATAGCTGATATGGGCACTGACACTGTTCTTCGGCGTGTATGGGAAGTTGGTGGTATCCGTGCGATCCGTTACCGAACCGTTGCTCTCCAGGAAGTCATACTCCACGTACTCGGGATCGACATAACCATAGTTAACGCCCACCTGCACACTGTCGGTCAGCTGCGCCAGGAATTCCGCTTCCAGTCCCCAGATCTCCACCACACCGGCATTGCGCACGGTTTGGCTCAAGGTCTGCGGGTTGAAGTTGTTGACCCGCTTGTCGTCGTAATCGCTGTACCACAGGGCACCGTTTAACTGGTAACGATCCAGGAACTGCGCCTTCATACCCAGCTCGTAGGCGATCAGCGTCTCCTCATCAAAGCCGCGGGTGAAATCTTCCGGGGTGGCATCCCGAACATTAAAGCCACCGGACTGATAACCGGAGCTGACTTTAAAATAGGTCATAAGGTCATCGGTCCAGTCGTAACTGACCGACACCAGTCCTGACACATTGTCATAGTCCTTGTTCGCAATGGGGAAAAAGTTGGAAGCGTAACTGGAACGAACGTCACTCAGGTAGACCGGATTGGTGAAGGCCACACCATTAATCACCGCCTTCTCCATCTCCCGTTCCTCTTCGGTGTAACGGAGGCCAACCGTGATATCGAAGCGATCCGTCAGCGCAAAGGTGAGCTGCCCGTAGGCCGCCCAGGCTTCGTTATCATAGGACGCCAGGTTGACACGCGGACCGCCAAACACCTTGGTCTCGTTGAACACATCACCCTCCTCTTCCATGTAGAACAAACCCACGGAGTAGTTCATCCGGCTTTCCCACGACGACCCCACCAGACGGAACTCCTGTGACAGGGATTCATTCTCTTGCCGGTCGCGAGTTGAAATTAGAGTCAGTGGCGAGCCATCCGAATCCTGCTCACCGAAATTCTCCATGGTTCGGTAACCGGTGATGGAGCTCAGAGTCATCTGGTCATTCAGGTCCCAACTGATATTCAGGGCATGACCATCCACATCGGTGATGGCGTGATGAGGATCATTAACTGAGATGGAGCTCGGCCGGTCACTTTCCGACCTGGCCAGGTAATCGCCAAGCCCAAGCCCCGCGACAGTACTTCCCGGCCGCACCTGGGTCACCCAGGCCGTCTCCTGCACTTCGTCAATACGGGTGCGGTCGTAACTGTAGGCCACTGCCAGGTCATCCGTTGGATTCCAGGCAAAATGCACCATGCCCACATTGCGGTCCTTGGTGCCCAGCTCGTCCTGCGTGCTGCCGGCGAAGTCATTGTCCTGCGTACCATCCCGGTTCAGCGAGGCCAGCGACGCCCGCATATCGAGGGAACCTATGGCACTGCTCGCCGGCATCAGTGGCACATTCAACATGCCGCGTACATCGCGCTGATTGTATTTCCCCAGCGTGGTTTTAAAGCTGCCCTCGAAGTCATCGACCGGCTTTTTGGTGATGTAGTTCACCGCCCCGCCCATGGTGTTTCGGCCATACAGAGTACCCTGCGGGCCACGCAGTACCTCCACCCGCTCCAGCTCCAGCACATCCAGCAGGGCGCCGGTATTTTTCGCAATCAGTACGCCATCAATATACACACTCACCGCGGGATCGAAGGTAATCAGGGTTTCGGCGTTACCAACGCCGCGAATGTTGTAGGAGACACCCGTGCGGCCGCCAACGTACGGTTGGGCATTGAGGTTGGGAACGTATTCGCCAATATCGAGACCGTTACTGATGCCCAACTGGGAAATGGCATCGGACGAAAAAGCCGACAGAGAGATCTCGGTATCCTGCAGACCCGCTTCCCGGTGTTCGGCTGTTACCGTAATTTCTTCCAGCACCTTTTGTGAAGCGGCCAGCGCCGGAAAAGACGTTGCTGCCGGGATGGCCAGAGCCAGGGCCATCGATGTCACTCTACTGCTACTGAGATGTTTCATGTTGTCACCTTTTATTATCGTTGTAGGGAATACACGGCGGCGGTATTACCGTACGCCACAATTACGGACAGCAAATATCAGGCATCAGAAAACGCCGGTGTAATGAGAGACCGGTACCAGCTGGTCAGTAATGCAAGGTCTTGAAATGACTGCGTTGATCGCTTCTTTAATTATTTTTATGTGGAAACTTTAATGTGCACGGAGGATATAAGCCGCCATGGCCTGTTTGAAGACTCCCGGCGGACCGTCAGAACGGCCCGCATATAGATCCAAAATAGTGGACACATAAAGAGTTAAAACAGGAACCAAAAAAATAATCAGGCTTTATCTGCTGATTTTTATAGCAACATTGATAGGCTGTCGCAACAACTTGCTGTAACAAATAAAAATAGGTCCATATATATGGACCTATTGAGAGGCGAGCCGCAAGCCTGAAGGCGTCAGGATTTCAGGTACCAGCCCCAGGGCTCATCGCTGACGTACTCGGTAATCTGCTTCACCTCCAGATAACTCTCCAGCCCCCAACGGCCCAGCTCACGGCCGATGCCCGACTGCTTGAAGCCTCCCCAGGGCGCCTGGGTAAAGGTGGGCTGGGAGCAGTTAATCCAGACAATACCCGCCCGCAACTTGCGCGATACCCGCTGGCAGCAGGCTGTATCCTTCGACATCACCGCGGCCGCCAGGCCAAAGCGGGAATCGTTGGCCAGGCGAATGGCTTGCGCCTCGTCGGCAAACGATTTGATGCAGACCACCGGGCCGAAAATCTCCTCTTTCCAGATCCAGCTCGCCTCATCCACATCCACAAAGATGGTTGGTTCTACGTAATAACCTTTGGCAAAGCCCGGCGGGCGCTTGCCACCACAGAGCAGTGTTGCGCCATCTTCCACGCCGCGCTCAATGGCAGTCAGCACCTTCTCGTACTGGGTGCGGTTTACCAACGGGCCAAGTAACACGCCATCGTCCAGGCCGTGACCGATGGTAATCTTTGCGGTCTCTTCCTGCAGCCGCTGCAGTAAACGCCCGTAGATGCCCTCCTGCACCAGTACACGCGACGTGGCCGAGCACACTTCACCCTGATTCCAGAAGATGCCGAACAGAATCCACTCCACCGCCGCGTCGATGCTGGCATCGTCAAATACGATAAATGGCGACTTGCCCCCCAGCTCCAAGCTGACCGCCTTGATGTTTTTCGCCGCCGCCTGCATCACTGCCGAGCCGGTGGCCACTGACCCGGTAAAGGCCAGCTTGTCCACATCCGGGTGATCCGACAGCGGCGCCCCCGCTTCCGGGCCGGTACCGGTAATCACATTCAGCACACCGGCGGGCAGCTCCACCTCATCGGCAATCTCCGCCAGCACCAACGCCGTCAGCGGTGTGACTTCCGACGGTTTCAGAACCACCGTGCACCCAGCCGCCAACGCCGGCGCTACCTTCCACGACGCCATCAGCATGGGAAAATTCCAGGGAATGATAGCCCCCACCACACCCACCGGCTCCCTGACCACCTGGGAGGCGAAACGGTCATCGGGAAGCTCCACCACCTCTCCCGTACCCAGATCCATCGCTTCCGCCAGATCTGCATAAAACTCAAACGTACCGGCAGTGTCTTCAATATCCCACTCGGCTTCCGGCAGAGGCTTACCGTTGTCCGCCACTTCCAGGCGCGCGATCTCCGGCAGGCGCTGCCGAATGGCCGCCGCAATACAACGTAAATAGTGCGCCCGTTCAGCGCCACTCATCTGCGGCCAGGGACCTTCGTCAAACGCCTGTCGCGCAGCAGCTACCGCGGTGCTCACATCCTCCGGCTGCGCCGCAGCGACAGTGGCGATAACCGACTCATCGGCAGGATTGATAACCTCAAAGACACCAGCGGACGACGCATCCACCCACGCACCATTGATATAAAGCTGACTGACCATAACTGCCTGCAGAACCTCGTCGTGATAAACGCGGGAACGCTTTTCCCACCATAACAAACAGGTTCAAAGAGCACTTTCTGTGCCATGCGACCGACATCACAAAGGCGGGGGCAGCAGGATCCCCACTGCCAAAAAACGGGGCAAATCTGCCGGCCGCAGCACCAATAACGAACAATTCCCCCAACCTCTGGCACGCAGGTCATCGGCACTGAAAAATTCACAGTTTCCCCGTCGATTCACTCTTTCCGTTAGGCTACTCTTTAGGCTTCGGACAGGGATCTGAGCCGGGATTCAGGAGATACCTGTCAACGCCGGTTCACGGCCAAACCAGATCCTTCCCAACACCTCGTTTTACGGATCACGGAAGACCCATGCCAGCAGTACACGACAACTGTGGGACGGCCAGTCCCCGCCTGCTCACCATTATCGTCCCTATCTATAACGTCGAGCCCTATCTGCAGGCGTGCCTGGCATCGTTGGTACCAAGCACCCACAGTCACCTGTGCCGCTTGCTGCTGATTGACGACCGCGGCAGCGACAACAGCATGGAGATTGTGGAGCAGTTCAGACGTGACGCAGCGATGACCGTCGAGGTGATAACCCACGAGGCAAACTCCGGGCTATCCGAAGCGCGCAACACCGGCATCGCCCACTGCGACACCGAGTTTCTGATGTTTGTGGATTCCGATGACTGGCTGGAGGAAGGCACCATGGACACCCTCCTCGACACCCTGCTGGCGGTGCCGGATTTTGACCTGCTGTTTTTCGATCACAAGCGGCACTGGCCCACCCACACCGAAACCCGAACCACCCTGCCAGCGATCAAGGCATCACAGTTCCTCGACAACCAACACCGGCAGGATTTTTACACCCATGTGACCGTCACCTGCTGGTCCAAGGTGTTCCGCACATCCCTCTTCAAGGACCTAACCTTTCCCAGGCGCCTGATCTTTGAAGACATGGCGGTCATGCCCATAGTACTCGCCAGGGCAGAACGCATTTACTACCGCAAAGAGCTCTACTATTTTTACCGACAGCGGGAAGGTTCCATCATGGCCGAACAGAGGGGCGACCCGGAGAGCCTGATGCTGGCCTACGGTGCCATGCTGGACCAATGCGGGGAGCAGACGAACCATGCCAGTCAGGTGACCGAATATATTCTGGTGAAGGATTTCTTCATAAATTGCCGGGTGACCTACCGTACCCAGGGACTCGGCGCCGGCATACAACTGTTGCAAATGGGACTGGACTGGCTCGCTGTGCGCTCACCACGCTGGTATAAAAACCCCTATGTGAAGCGACACCTCTACACCGACAACAGCCTGGCCAAATACCTGCTGATCAAAGCCTGGCTGTCAAACCACTTTGGCATGCACCTGTTTCTTAAACGCCTGAACCGCGAGCCCATTAACCTGTTACAGGTGTTTTCCGAGCACCGGCAGTATCGCAGCCAACCGGACTGATCAGCTCAGACAACAGAAAACCTCACCAGATTCAGGTCACGGCCGCCAGCAACAGAGGCGCCACCATAACCGCACGATCGCGCGTTAAACTCATGCCGGAGCAGCCTATGCTCTGCGGCGCTAAAGCGGCCACACTAAACTTTAATAGCCGGGAGGGCTATCAATCGCTCCTGTAGCGACATTAAAACGCCCAGCGTACCCGGGCAGACAGAGAGTGATAAATATAGTCGTCGCGAGTCATACCCTCGACCGTGACACTAACATCGGTGGCATCCGTCACCTGATGCAGTAGCTGCACACTGGCACGCCCCAACCACGGGTCCGTATCCAGGCCGTGACTGACAAAAGCACTGCCACCACCGGCGTAACGCACCCGGATCGACTGCTGCTCGGCGAGCGTATCGTAACCAGCCTCCAGTCCCACTCTGAACTGCGTGGAATTATTGAGCTGATAGCGATGAGTAGCGCCCAGCCACAGCACCAACTCTTCGCTGTCTTGACCGGAGGCCACCAGATTCAGCGCCCCGGCACCGCTTTCGGTATAACTGTCGCTGTCCACCAGCAGATACTCGGCGCGCAGCGATGCGCTCAGCACATTATTGGTATTGAGAGTGAACTGCTGCGCGGCACCAACGCTGAAGTGGTAGGACAAGCTATCGTAGTCGGCATGCGCCTCGCGACTGAAAGTGGGCATACTGCGCAGACCATCCAGATTGTGATGGCCGATATCCAGCTGCACATTCAGCTCGGTGGCAGAGCCTAAAGCGTGATTGCCATAGGCATACAGCTGCCAGGATTCGATATCCAGTCGATGCGGCGCCATAGTGGAATCGCTATCGATATCGGTTTCGGCGTAGGAAACCGCCACCCCCAGACGGGTGCTCGCCGAGAGGGCGCCATCCGCCCCGATAATCACCCCGTGCGAGTCGGACTCAAACCCTGCAACGTGGCCACTGCCGTCCTGATCGCCCCAGCCACCAAAGGGCCGCGCCCACAGATAGCGATCCACCATCAGCTCATCACCGATCTGGCGATCACTGTAAGACGCCATGCGCTGCTGGACAATCTGGTTGGTGGCCGCCAGGGCATAGCGTGTTGCCATGCCCGCGTCACCATTAAGCAACGGCAATGTTTCTGTCACCGCCTGCGATACCGCCTGCAGGCTGGGCTGCATGGCCAGTGTAGTGATCACTGCCGCCATATCGGCAGAACCGCCACCGGCGTCCATCAGATCATCGAGAACTGCGGCGGCGGCATAGGCTGGAGAATTACTCTGGGCAGTCACGGCCTGAGTGGCCGACAGAACAACCTCGCTGACCAGATCGACAGTATTGCCATCCAGTACAGCGGTAAAACCCAGCATGGCCGAGTTATCGGTCACCACAAAACTGCCGTCCGAGGTCAGGCTGGTGGCCGACAGCACATCTGCCAGTGTTTCGTTGCCAGCCAGGGCATTCACCGACGCCACATCGACAAATATTTTGGCATCGCTGGGTAAGGTGGCCATACCGTCGATCGTCAACTGGCCGTACTCGCTGCTGCTCACGGCACCGATCTGCAAGATACCACTGGCCAATTGACTGAAATTACCGGTAATCGTTGGCGCCTGGTCGGCATTAACAATCAGCGTGCCGGCGTTAACGAAAGTCGTGGGGCTGCTGGCACTGATGCTGTGGCGCATATCCAGCGAAGCGCCGTCGGCGATTTCGAAATGCCCGATATTAAAGGTATTTTCTGTGGTGAAATCCCCGTTGAGCATCACGGTGGAATTGACCGAACCGGTGACCGCACCGGTTATGCGGCCACTGCTGCCGGTCAGGGTCAGCGTGGCATCGGCCAGCTCCACCGCGCCATCCAACAGCCCGCTGTTACTGATACCACCGGTCACGCTGCTCGCTGCATCAAGCTGTATGGCATAGTTGGAACCGGTGATAGTGCCGCTGTTGCTGATACTGCCAATGACGGTGCCCGCGGCCAGATAAATTCCTTCGCTGCCACTCAAGCTGCCGCTGTTGCTGATATTGCCGGTCACGCTGCTGTTGCTGAGATCGATGGCGCGGTCGCTGGCGGTGATACTGCCCAGATTATCGAGATCACCGGTCATGGTCGCCGACGTCAACACCACGCCACTGCTGGCGGTGAGGCTACCGCTGTTGGTGAAATCTCCGGTCAGACTGCTGGCGATGATATACAGCCCGTAATCGGCGGCGGTGATGATGCCGCCCTCGGCGTTAACGATATCGCCGGTCATGCCATCGTTCCGAATCACAAAAGCGCTGCCGCTGTCGGTACCGCTGGCAACCGTGCCACTGTTATTGAGACCAAAACCCACATTGCCCTCGGCCCCATCGACGACAATCGCATCGCCATCCGCGTCGCCAAGATTGATCAGACCGCTGTTTTGCAGAGCAACCACTGTGGGGGCTTCGAAATTCGCCGTCGTCACCAGGATCGCCTGGTCATCCCCCTGAATGGTTCCGCTATTGATGAAAGCGTCAGAGAGAGTGAAGTCTCCGGCGATATACACACCACTGGTGGCGCCATCGATACGCCCCTGGTTGTCGAGTCTGCCCACACTGCTGGTGTTCATCATGCGCAGGGCCGAACCAAAATCGGAGGCGATTTCACCGGTGCTTAAGTTGACAATAATATCGACGATCGTATCACTGTAACCTTGGGCTACCTGAAGCCCACTTGAACTGACACTGGTGCTGGTGCCAACAAGACTGCCGCTGTTGATGATCTCATCGACGCTACCCTGGACAGAAATCACCCTGTCACCCGTTATCGTGCCGGCATTACTGATGCCGCCGGTCACCCCTCCCCAGACCTGCACAGCGGCCCCACCGGCAGCGGTAATAGTGCCGGTATTGCTGATACCACCATCGACCTGTCCATCCACTGAGATGCCAGCTGGGCTATTCGACCCAATGACAGTGATAGTGCCGCTGTTAAGGATCGCACCGGTGGCGGTGCCGTATATGCCGATCCCGTAAGCACTACTGGAGGCATTGGCGATATCAATGGTGCCGCGATTTTCTATGTCCACTGCGGTATTACCCGCATCAACAAGTACACCAACTGCCGCGTAAGGGCTATCCAGCTCAAACTCAATGGCGCCTGCGTTCTCAACGATCAGGGCATCGCCACCGGAGAGCTCGCAGCCCGCCAGTCCCGTCTCGGTAACCGTCACTCCGTCGGCCACCAGCACCTGGCCGCCAGACGGCGCAGGACAGGCCACCGCTTGCGCCTGGGGCACCAGACCATCGGTCGCACTGAGTGCCGCCAGAATAGCGAGGCTCAGAGGCGTGCGACGCAGGCGCAGGGAGTTACGGGAAATGCCGGACAATGCCGGAGGACGAGCACGAAGTTGCATGAAGCCAGAATCCTGAGTAGCTGGGCAGGTGACCACGCCAAGTGAATGAGGGATAGCGCGGAAGGGACAGGCTCCGCTAAAACATCTGCGCGTGGGGAAATGATCCCGATCAGGATATCAGTTCAAAAGGTAATAAATAAGAAATTGATTAGATGGAAAAACACTAAATGCGAGCTGTGTCACACGTAGAAATACGCGCCACGACACAGGCCTCGCAGCCCACCATCAGAACAACCGCACAAACTCCTCATACTTGCCGCCGCTGGCTGGTATGGGTTGGTCAAAATAGCGAAAGCCAATCGCAAACGGGTAGCCCATGGCCGAGCGGATGACCTCGGCAATAGCACCCTCTTCGGCGCTGTTTAAGGGGCGCTCTGAATACAGCCGGCATTCCAGCGTGTCCACCGACAACTGAGCCACTTGAAACTGCAGGATCGGTGCGATGTCGCGAAAACGGTAAAAGCCCAGCCGCGGCCAGTAGTGGTGCCCATCGGGGTAGATGGCCATGTTTCTCTGCCGCCCCAGAATGCGCTTGAGCGTGGGCAGCTGACGACCGCAGCCACAGGGCGGGCCAACCTCGGCGTAATCGCCTATCTCGTAACGCACCAGCGGGGTGGCAAAGTTGTGCAGGTCGGTGATCACCACCCTGCCCACTTCACCTTCGGCACAGGGTTGCAGCTGATCATTCACCACTTCGACCAACAGACTCTCTGCCATGATGTGATAGAGGCCGCTGTGCGGGCACTGGATCGCGATAACGCCCGCCTCCTGCGAGCTGTAGACATCGCACAAAGGCAGGGAAAAATCTTCCGCAACGGTTGCACGCAATTCCGGCGTCACCACCTCGCTCATACAGCGGATCTGTTTCAGCCTGGCCGGGCGCCTGCCCTGCTCGCGATAACACTGCAGGATCGCCTGCAGCTGACTGGGAAAGACCAGCAGATAATCCGGATCGATATCGATCAGGGCATCGGCGAGTGCCTCTGAGCCCATGGACATACTCAGTGCCACCGCCGGTCCGGTGCTGGCAAACAGACTGGCCGGAGCCCCCCAACTCGGGGTATCTACCCGCGGCTGGTTAAAACTGGCCTTGATCGCGGCCAGCCTGCCACTGAGGTCGCGCTGCCACCACTGGTGCTCGCGCATGGTCAGGGCCTGCCAGAACAGCTGCGAGACGGCGCTGCGATGCAGTGTAACCGGCTCGCCGGTAGAGCCGGAGGTAAAGGTCTCGGCCACCGGCAGGTGGGAAGCCGGCGGCTGGCAGTACAGCGCCTGTGCCTGCTGTTGCAGATCGCGACGTGTTAACAGGGGGAGTTTGACCAGCGTATCGAGGCTCAGCGCATCGCCCCCGTGAAATCCAGCCCTCTTCAGCCGCTCACGATAAACAGCCGAGTGCTGCCAACACCACTCATTCAAAGCAGCAAACTGCTGCGCTTGCCCGGCGCGTATTGCGGCAGGATCAGCCCTCTCGCTGACCGCCAGAAAATCCAGCAAATGCCGTAACGGCTGACCTCGCGGATCCTCTATTGGTGGCCAGAGAATACCCTCGACCTCTATAATGCTGCCCACAAAACGCGCCTTCTCACTTTATGAATTTGGTTTTCGCCTTGTCACACCGCCTGTCGCCAAGCAACAACACGATAAATCAGATGACCTGCAACGCATGAACACCGACTACGACTGTATTGTGATTGGCGCCGGCCCGGCAGGGATTGTAGCCGTTAAGGAATGCACTGAGAACCAGCTCGGCAAGGTGCTGGCCATAGACGCCAGCGCCGCTATCGGCGGCAACTTTGCCAAGGCCTACGACAGCCTGCTACTCACCTCCTCCTGCACCGTCAGCATGTTCTCCGACTTCTGGATCGGCGATGGTTTTGAAAAATCCTTCTGGACCAAGGCGCAGGTACTGGATTACTGGCAACGCTATATCGCGCACTACCAGATCGGCGATAAGTTTTTACTCAATGAAACCGTCACCAACGTATCTGAAGACGCCCGGCAACACTGGCAAGTCCAATTGCAATCCGGGCGTCAGTTCAGTGCAAAACGCCTGATAGTGGCAACGGGGGCCAGCCGTATTCCCGCACTGCCCGACTGGCATAGTGCACTGAGCGGTATCAGCTATCAGCACTCCTCCAGCTACAAGAGCGCCGAGGCACTGGCAGGCAAGCGCGTATTGGTTGTCGGCGGTGGCGAATCCGCCGCCGATATCGCGCTGGAAGTGGCCAGGGTGGCCAGCAAAACCTGGATCAGCCTGCGCCACTCCCCCGGCTGGATCACACCGCGCCGACGCGGCGAAGAGCCCGCCGACCTATCCACTCACCGCGGCTTCTGGGGACTGCCCAGAGCCTTTGGTCGCACAGCAGCCTCGCGCATTGTCGCCTTCGATCGCAGCCTGAAACATCCGGTATTCGATGTCATTGCCGACCTGAACAGCAGCCTTATCGACAGCAAGGGGCCGTTTGGCAACTTTGGCACCAAGACTACCGCGCTGGCCGAAGCCATCGCTGAATACGACGCAGAACTGGTCGGCGATATTGTTCAGGTATCAAATGGCGGCAGGCAGCTTATCGACCATTGTGGTCAGGCATTAGAGGATGTCGATTACGCGCTCTTCTGCACAGGTTATCGCAACGAAGCCGGCTTTCTGCCACCGGCACTGCAGGCGGCCGGCAGCAACCCGAGAGATTTGTATAAACAGATGTTTCACCCGGCCTATGGCGACCGGCTCAGTTTTGTCGGTACGGCCAGACCCTGCTTTGGCAGCCAGTTTCCGTTAATGGAGATGCAAGCCCGGTATACCGCACTGGTGTTTGCCAAACGCCTGAGTCTGCCCGAGCTGGCACCTATGCAGCAAAGCATTCACGCGGATCGGGAACGCTATACTGCACAGCTGGGCCACAGCGCCGAACGGGTGCACGCACTGGTGGATTTTCATCACTACCTGGACGATCTGGCCGGACTGATGGGCTGCCTGCCACCGCTATGGCGCTATTTGTGGCGCCACCCCCGCCTGTGGCTGCGCATGGTCTACGGGCCAACCCAGAGCACGCAATTTCGCCTCACCGGACCCAATGCCAAACCCCAACTGGCCAGGGAAATACTGGCAAAAATACCGGTCAGCCGCTTTAACCACCTGGTCAAAATCGGCCTTGAGGGGCGTCTCCGCCACCTGCTCAAAGGTGACATTCCAGGCCTCACCAAGCCAGAGAAAATCAGCTAGAAAACGATCAGCCGGCCTGTTTTTCAAAAAGCAGGGTCGGACAGAATTCGCCATAGCGATAATCCGGGTAACGGGTGACACTGTGCTCAAGCCCAAATCCATCCTTCTGCTGTGAAAAGACGTCAATGACCTCAGCCTCACTGAGAAAATGGTAGACCGCGCTGTTGCCCCGATACGCATCAAGCATTGCCACCTCGTGCACATCCATAGCCAATAACTCAGCCAACTGCCCCCAATCACTGAAACGCTGCTGAAGTGCACTCCAGATAGCGTCCAAAACCACGCCCTGCTCCGTCGTTTCCTGCAAACCCATTCCAGCCAGAATTTTTAAAGCGTGGAGATTGTTCAGGCGACCATCGACAACCTGATCCAACACAGACCTTATGGAGAGAGGCTCTGCGGGACGCGCAAACAACCTCACGCAAAAGCGACCGCCGGGGCGAAGGCAGCGCAGCAGCTCTTGCTGTAACTGGCCCAGGCCCTTAGGGAAAGGCAATAGCTGCAGGCCGCCATCACAGAGGATCAGATCAAAGCTATTGTCTGCATAGGGCATGGCCAACCAGCTGCCCTGCACCGCATACTCCGGGCTGCCGGGCCATACGCTGGCAATCATCTGCGGGGATTTATCCAGAGCCCTGACGCGATCACCTTGCGCAGAAAAGAAATGGTAGTACTCCGGCGTCACACCCAAAACCAGTATGTCTGCAGGTGACGACCGGGGCACGGCGGTACCTTTCAGCAACTGCTCTTTCAGCAACTGATCGATCAGTTGGATATCAGTATCTACCGGGCGCAGAGGCGGCCCCAGACTGCTCCAATGCGAAGCAAAGGTCTGCCAATGCACAGCACCGGCAGAGGCCTGTGGCTGCGTTTCGTGTTGATCTGTCATAAGGCCTTCCGAAACGGGACTGCCCCGCAAAACCTGAAAAAATTAAACCAGTGCATTATCCGACGCCCGGTAAAAACAAAACATATTTATCCTGCCAGATATTAAAAGCAAACGCCCTGAAGACAGTGGGCTTTCCAGGCAATGGTAAGGGCATTCCAACGAAAAAACGGGCCCAGGGGCCCGTTTTTTCTGTGCGCGCAATGCCAGCTGAGCAACTTACTCCATGTAGCTCTCAATCGGCGCACAGGAACACGCCAGGTTGCGATCGCCGTAGACGTTGTCGATGCGACCCACCGGTGGCCAGTACTTGTTTTTGCGCAGGGACTCCAGCGGGAAGCCGCCCTGGGAACGGGGGTATGCCTTGTCCCAGCTGTCGGCGGAAACCATCTCCACGGTGTGGGGGGCATTCACCAGCGGGCTGGCTTCCAGCGGCATGGAACCGTTGCGCACTGCCTCGATCTCCTCGCCGATTTTCAGCATGGCGTCGCAGAAGCGATCCAGCTCATACAGGCTTTCCGATTCGGTAGGCTCGATCATCAGTGTGCCCGCCACCGGGAAGGACATGGTGGGCGCGTGGAAACCGTAGTCGATCAGGCGCTTGGCAACATCCTCTACGTCCACACCGGTTTCATCCTTAATGGGACGCAGGTCGACGATGCATTCATGGGCCACCAGGCCGCGACTGCCGGTGTAGAGAATCGGGAAGGCCACAGACAACCGTTTGGCAATGTAGTTGGCGTTGAGGATCGCCACTTCGGTGGCGCGCTGCAGACCAGCAGCACCCATCATGGTGATGTACATCCAGGTGATGGGCAGGATGCTGGCACTGCCCAACTGTGCTGCTGAAACCGCCGAGGCTTTGTTATCCATCACGCGGTGACCGGGCAGGAAAGGCGCCAGGTGTGACTTCACCGCCACCGGACCTACACCGGGGCCACCGCCGCCGTGAGGAATACAGAAGGTCTTGTGCAGGTTGAGGTGCGATACGTCGCCACCAAACTCACCCGGCTTGCACAGGCCCACCATGGCATTGAAGTTGGCGCCATCCACATAGACCTGACCGCCGTGACCGTGGATCAGCTCACAGATCTCACGCACGTTCTCTTCGAACACGCCGTGGGTGGAGGGGTAGGTGATCATGATGGCCGCGAGGTTATCGCTGTGCTGCTCTGCCTTCGCACGCAGGTCTTCCATATCCACTTCGCCGTTGGCGTTACAGGCAGTCACCACCACCTTCATGCCACACATCTGCGCCGACGCCGGGTTGGTGCCGTGGGCAGAGCTGGGGATCAGGCAGATATTGCGGTGGCTGTCGCCGCGGGAGTGGTGATAACCGCGGATCGCCAGCAGGCCGGCGTACTCGCCCTGGGAACCGGCGTTGGGCTGGAAAGAGATATTGTCGTAACCGGTGGCTTCACACAGTGCCACCTGCAGCTGCTTGTCCAACTCGGCGTAACCCTGTGCCTGAGCCGCCGGAATAAACGGATGCAGGGCACCAAACTCCGGCCAGGTCACCGGAATCATTTCGGCGGTGGCATTGAGCTTCATGGTGCAGGAACCGAGTGGGATCATGGCACGATCCAACGCCAGGTCCTTGTCCGCCAGACCACGCAGGTAGCGCAGCATTTCGGTTTCGGAGTGGTAGCTGTTGAACACCGGATGGGTCATAAAGTCACTGCTGCGACGCAGGGCTTCCGGAATCAGCAGTTTCGCCTCACCGGCGGCAAGGGAGTCGATGCCAAACGCCGCCAGGATGGTGTGCAGGTCTTCCGCTTCCACGGTTTCGTCCAGCGACACACCCAGTTTGGTCTCATTGATTTCCCGCAGGTTGATACCCAGCGCGCGAGCCGCCGCGTGAATCTCGCCGGTCTTGTCACCGGTGGCAATGGTGAGGGTGTCAAACCAGCTGCTGTTTTCCACCACAAAACCAGCGGTCTTCAGTTCCGCCGCCAGCACTGAGGTTTTGGCGTGAATGGTATTGGCGATAGCGCGCAGGCCGTGGGGGCCATGGTAGACACCGTACATGCTCGCCATCACTGCCAGCAGTACCTGGGCGGTACAGATGTTGGAGGTAGCCTTCTCGCGACGGATGTGCTGCTCGCGGGTCTGCAGCGCCAGACGCAGGGCGTCGTTCCCCTGGGAGTCTTTGGAGCGCCCCACCAGACGACCAGGCAGTGAACGCTTGTACTGTTCGCGGGTGGCCATATAGGCCGCGTGTGGACCACCAAAGCCGAGCGGCACACCAAAGCGCTGGGCAGAGCCAATGGCCACATCTGCACCCAGCTCGCCGGGAGAGGTCAGCAGGGTCAGCGCCAGGATATCGGCGGCCACCGCCACCAGCGCCTTACCGGCGTGAATTCTTTCAATCAGGGCACGGTAGTCGTTGATCTGGCCGCTGGCGCCGGGGTACTGCAGCAGCACACCGAACACATCGTCCACATCCAGGTCAATTTCCGGGTTGCCGATAATGACATTGATATCCAGCGGCTCGGCGCGGGTGATCACCACATCGATGGTCTGTGGCAGGCAGTCGGCGTCGACAAAGAAGTTCAGCGATTTGGATTTGGACATGCGCTGACAGAGGGTCATGGCTTCCGCCGCGGCAGTAGCCTCGTCCAGCATGGAGGCGTTGGCCAGCTCCATTCCGGTGAGGTCGCAAATCATGGTCTGGTAGTTCAGCAGCGCTTCCAGGCGGCCCTGGGAGATCTCCGGCTGGTAGGGTGTGTAGGCGGTGTACCAGGCGGGGTTTTCCATCACGTTACGCAGGATCACCAGCGGGGTATGGGTGTTGTAGTACCCCTGTCCGATAAAGGAGCGCAGCACCTGATTCTTGTCCGCCAGCTCGCGCATCAGTTTCAGCGCCTGGGTTTCACTGCTGGCTTCCGCCAGGTCCAGCGCGGCCGGTAGACGGATATTGCCCGGGATTACGGCACTGATGAACTCGGCGAGGCTGTTATAGCCCAGCGACTCCACCATCTGCTGCTGTTCGTTGGCGTCGGGACCGATGTGACGGGACTGGAAATCTGCGTGAATCATGATGGGTTCCGGATTGACAATGTGTTGTAGGAGCGCACTCCCGTGCGCGATCTGTTCACACCCATCGCGCACAGGAGTGCGCTCCTACGCCGTGGGACCTGCGCCAGTGTGAACCGGCGCCGGCGGCTGCATCAGCCTCTGTTCTTAACCTCTGTTCTTAACCGCGAAAGTACCGCTGCGGCACAAACGGCATCTTGCTCACCGTCATCGGGCGCGGCTTGTCGCGCACCATGGCCGCCACTGGCGTACCGAGAATGGCATAACCCGCCTTGACGTAGCCCATGGCGATGGGGGCATTCAGGCTGGGCGAGAAACCGCCGCTGGTGACACGACCAATCACTTCACCATCTTCATCAACGATGTCTGCGTCTTCACGCACCGGGGCCTTGCCGTCAACCAGGAAACCGACGCGCATCTCTGCCACACCGTTTTTCTGCACCGCAAAGATCTTCTCGGCACCGATAAAGCCACCCTCTTTGCTGCCGCCTACACGACGACTCTTTGCCACCGCCCACATCAGGCTGGCCGCCACCGGTGAGGTGTCGTCAGTCATATCGTGGCTATAAAGACAGAGGCCTGCCTCAAGGCGCAGGGAATCACGGGCACCGAGACCAATCCACTTCACCAGCGACGACTGCAGCAGCGCCTCGGCCAGCTGCCCGGCAGCGGTAGCCGGTACGGAGATTTCGAAGCCATCTTCACCGGTATAACCGGAACGGGTGACAAAGCACTCAGCGCCAACCAGTGAGACACGCTTGCCTGTCATAAACACCAGCTGCTGCACCTCGGGCGCCAACGCCGCCAGTACTTCCACCGCTTTGGGGCCCTGCAGGGCCAGCAGCGCGCGATCGTCCAGCAGCTCCAGCGTGGTGTCGGCGGAGAGGTGAGCGCGGAAGTGCGCCTCGTCCTTGGCCTTGCAGCCCGCATTGAAAACTACGAAATAGGTCGCGTCGTTCCAGCAAGTGACAATCAGGTCGTCAACGATGCCGCCATCGGCGTTGGGCAGGAAAGTATAGACCTGCTGGCCCGGCTGCAGCAGATCCAGGTCCAGCGGCAACAGTTTTTCCAGGTCAGCGCGCACCTGCGGACCACTGAGCACAGCCTGCCCCATGTGAGAGACGTCAAACAGGCCCGCGGCGTCGCGGGTGTGCAGGTGTTCTGTCTTGATGCCGTCCGGGTACTGGACGGGCATATCGTAACCGGCGAAAGGCACCATCTTGGCACCCGCCGCCAGGTGCATGGCGTGCAGGGGGGTTTGCAGAAGTTCAGTCATGACGTTTCCCGACGTTGATTGGCTGATGACGCTGCTGGAGATATGTTCTGACAGTCCCGGACGTTTAACACAGCAACAGAAAACCCGCCCGTGTACTACAGAATAAGCGGGCATGATAAGGCTCGCTAATGGATTAGTTAAATTAATAGTTATTATTTTTGGATTAGAAATCGTTATATCCCTGAATCACCGGGGTCGCCCCTCCAGGGAAACCCGCTGCCCCTCAAAACTCACAAAAATTATAAGCAAAAACCGTGCTTTTCGATGCTTCCAGACCATTTGGATATAAAAGCTCATAATTTTGATCACATAATTGCCTAATAATGTGACGTCGTTTACATTCTCTGACTTGTGTCAAAAACTCGTATGGATAGCCTCCGGCTGGATTGGAATGTCAGAGCAGCAGAATCACCTCGCCCTCCCCCAAGGTACAGAAATCGGCAGCTACCGCATCGAAGCGATACTGGGGATGGGCGGCTTTGGCATCGTCTACAAGGCGCGTCACACCCTCTTCGAAGACAGGCTGGTGGCCATCAAGGAGTTCCTGCCCCGTGATATGGCCGGACGCCACGGCAGCACCGTGGTGCCCCACACCACCTCGGACCAGACACTCTATGACGACAACCTGGAGCGCTTTGTTAAAGAAGGCCAGACCCTGGTCAAGCTCCAGCATCCCAACGTTGTGCACTGCATCGACCTGTTCAAGGCCAACGGCACCGCCTACCTGTTCATGGATTATGAAGATGGCGCGCCGCTGGACGTGCTGATCAAAGCCCATGAAGCACAGGGCTCGCGCTACACCGAAGAGCAACTGCTCGCCATCCTGATTCCCCTGGCCGCAGGACTGGAGTTTATCCACTCCCGGGAGGTGATCCACCGGGATATCAAGCCGGATAACATCTTCCTGCGCCGTGCCGACGAGAGCCCGGTCATCATCGACTTTGGGGCCGCGCGCCAGAACTACCTCAGCGTCACCCAGACCCGGGCCCCCTTTACCCCCTTTTATGCCCCTGCTGAGCAGATGGACACCGACCGCAGCCCGCGACCCACGCTGGACATACACGCCTTTGGCGGCCTGATGTACCGCATGGTCTGTGGTGAAGTGGGGCCAGACGCACAAAAGCGTATGTTAGGAGCTTCCCAGGGCAATGGGGATCCGCTGGAATGGTCCCGGGTGCGCATGGCCGGCGTCTACAGCGACCCATTTCTGGCCCTGATCGACCAGTGCCTGGCATTTATGCCGGATCAACGCCCGCAATCCATGGCCGAAGTACGCCAGCGACTGGAGCAGCTTGTGGTGGATGGAGCCGCTACTGCATCCGCAAAGAGCCCCCCTGGAAAACGCCAATCGCAGCCACAATCGGAAACACAAGGCAACAAGGCTAACCATACTGCGCGGGAGCAGCCTGCCCAAATGGCAGCCGGCACCGCCGGGGACAAATCCGCAAAGCCCGCCACCGATGCAGTCGACACCAATGGCTTCATCCCGGCGGAAGAATTTGCCGCTAAAGCCAACCGCGATGTCCAGCAAATCATCGCCATGACCCGGGAAGGCTTTTGCAGTGGCCGGCTGATCGATGGTCAGTGGTACATCGATCCTCAGGGCTTGGCGATTTTTACCGGGCAAAAACCTGCACCCACGCCAAAGCAGAGCACAAGCCCACCAATTGCCAACGCCCGGACTTGCACCTTCCCGGACGGCAACTTTCTTGGTCAACTGCAAGATGGCCTGCCCCATGGTCAGGGCACCTGGACCGGCCACAACGGCGACACCCATGAGGGCGAGTGGGCAAACGGCAAACGGCATGGCAAAGGCGTCTACACCTGGAGCGATGGCAGCACCTTTACCGGCGAATGGCGCAACCACAAAAAACACGGTTCCGGCATATTTAAAAAAGGCGGTCGTTTCTCATCGTTGAAATACTTCCCTGAACTGCAGGAATGGAACGCCGGTGCGCTGGTCTCGAGCCGGCACATAAACCCGCGATGGCTCAATGTGTTCTGGATTTGTTTCGGCACAGGCTGGTTAGCCTTTCTGCTATTTATGTTTACCGGGTGAACACCGTGGTTATCCAGACTCACCCCAAACAACCGACGACGCCACCGACAGACACCAGACCCAAAGCACGTTATGCAGACTTCTGATCACAACCATCTGGCCCTGCCCCCCGGCACCGAAATCGGCAGCTACCGCATCGAAGCGGTGCTGGGGATGGGCGGCTTTGGCATCGTCTACAAGGCGCGTCACACCCTCTTCGAAGACAGGCTGGTGGCCATCAAGGAGTTCCTGCCCCGGGATATGGCCGGACGCCACGGCAGCACCGTGGTGCCCCACACCACCTCGGACCAGACACTCTATGACGACAACCTGGAGCGCTTTGTTAAAGAAGGCCAGACCCTGGTCAAGCTCCAGCATCCCAACGTTGTGCACTGCATCGACCTGTTCAAGGCCAACGGCACCGCCTACCTGTTCATGGATTATGAAGATGGCGCGCCGCTGGACGTGCTGATCAAAGCCCATGAAGCACAGGGCTCGCGCTACACCGAAGAGCAACTGCTCGCCATCCTGATTCCCCTGGCCGCAGGACTGGAGTTTATCCACTCCCGGGAGGTCATCCACCGGGATATCAAGCCGGATAACATCTTCCTGCGCCGTGCCGACGAGAGCCCGGTCATCATCGACTTTGGTGCCGCGCGCCAGAACTACCTCAGCGTCACCCAGACCCAGGCCCCCTTTACCCCGTTTTACGCCCCTGCGGAGCAGATGGACACCGATCGCAGCCCACGCCCCACACTGGACATCCACGCCTTTGGCGGCCTGATGTACCGCATGGTCTGCGGAGCTGTGGGGCCAGACGCGCAGAAGCGCATGATGGAGATCACCTTTGGCAAGGATGACCCGCTGGAGTGGTCCAGGGTGCGCATGGCCGGCGACTACAGCGATCAGTTCCTGGCGTTGATCGACCAGTGCCTGGCCCTGCGGCCGGAGAAGCGCCCGCAAACCATGACGGAAGTGCGTGAACGCCTGGAGCAACTGGCATCCGCTGAACCACCGCGCAAAAAGCGCCGGACCGGTGCTGGCAAGGGCGCGCAAGCTTCAGCGAGCGAGCCAAAGCGTACGCCCTCTGTGCCCTTCGCGGACGGCACCCTGAACAACGCCTATGCCGACTGCCGTCTGCAGCTGATCGGACGCGACGACCAGCTCCCCGGGCGTTCCGGCTGGCGACTCTACTTCGGCAAGCCAGACGATGCTGAGGAGCTGCCACAGCTGCTGTTCCAGTGGTTCCCGAACCCCAATGAGGTGGACACTCCCGCCTTTATCCGGCAGTTCCGTGAGCACGACGACGACTGGACGGATTACCGGTTCGAATACACCCCGTGCTGCAACTTCCCCAATGACACCTTCAGCCATTGCATCTCGGTTGAAGACGCCTGCAGCGAAAGCCTGCAGGAGCACCTGCAATACCTTGAGCAACAGGGCTATCGCTACAGTGAAGCCGGCTTACTGCGCCTGATGGAAAAAATCCTCGATGCAGCACCGGGGATACGTTCCTTTGAGCCGGGCCATCTGGTACACCCGGAACTGATCCTGCTGGAGGGCTTCAACAGCGTCCGCTGGATGTACTTCGGCAATATCCGCCAACCCGGCTGGTTCAGGGAACCCGGCAGGCAACAGGCCGGCTTTAACCCCTACGACTTCCCCCAGACCGAGCAGTTCTTTAGCAACCCGGAGCACAAAGCCCTGGCCGACCTGGAGCTGCAACGCGGTGATGTCTACGCCCTCGGCGCCATCATGTTCCGCATGGTCTGCGGTTTTGAGCCCCCCAACTTTGTCGACCGCGCACGCCCGGAGAACATCCGGTTTTCCGCCAGCCAACTGAAACGCGCCGGTTACAGCAGTGCCCTGGGGCAGCTGATCGACCAGTGCATCTCCCTCAATGCCGCCGACCGCCCGGACGACCTGATGACGCTGGAGTCCAGAGTCAAGGCGCTGGCCAAAGAGGCAAACACCAGCGAACCGGTATTGGTGCAAGCCGCCCCCAACCGCTCTCCCTTTGTCGGGGTACACAACGGCCCGGGCATGAGCTTCGGCATGGTGGAGGCCTACAAGCGCTGTCGCCGCCACGGCACAGACAACATTGCCGGGGAAGCGTTGCTGCTGGATCACCCCTACTCCTGCTGGCTGCTGGATAAGATCGGCGAACAGAGCGCCGACACCAGTACCAGCAATGGCAGCGCCAACCGCCCTGCCGATGCAAAGCCACAGCAGCGCACCGCTGAATCATCCGCGGAGAAACCCCAACCATCCGCTGCCGCACATTCCCGCCCGGAACAGCCCCAACCGGAAAAAGCCGCCAACCGCCCAAGCAACAAGCCTGCGGCCGAACCGGATCCGGGCCCCGTTACCACCAGCAGTGCCAGCACCGGCAAACGCCAGCAGAAACTGGCGGTTCTGGGGGTTGTGGTGATCTTTATGGCGATCCCGTTCTTCGCCTGGCTCAACGAATCCAACAGCTATCACCGCAGCGGGTCCAGCTCGTCATTGAGCTTCCCCCCCGAGGTCACAGCTGCCCCCGCGCCTGCAAGCGCCACAACCGATGCTCCCCTGTACGTGAAGACCACACCCGCCAACGCCCGGGTTTATGTCCTCAATATCAAACCCAAATTTAAGCAGGGCATGCGTCTGGCGCCCGGTGACTACAACCTGCAGATCACCGCGGACGGCTATCGCGACCACTTTCAGACAGTAACCCTCGACAACACGAGCGGTTATACAGCCAATATCGTCCTGCAGAAAATACCGGGGCTCGATAACTGCGACGGGGATTGCTGGAACGGCAATGGCGTCAGCACATACTCCGACGGGGTCTATCGTGGCCAGTGGATGAACGGCAAAAGACACGGCGAGGGCCGGTTCGTCTGGAACAACGGCCAGTCCTACGATGGCGACTGGCGAGCCGATGTGCGTACCGGGCAAGGTTTCTATAAATGGACCAATGGTGATTCCTACATCGGCGGCTTCGACAACGGCAACAGGCAGGGCCTCGGTACCTACACCTGGGGCGATGGCAGTTCCTACACCGGAGGCTGGAAGCAGAGCAAACGGCACGGTTCCGGTGTGTACACCCGTACCAATGGCAGCACGGTTGAGCAACAGTGGCAGAACGGCGAGCAGATCAACCGCTAACCCGATTCCCCTGGGCCAACGGCAGCGCGCCAAACCACCGGGTTGTCCGTCTTATCAGGACACCTTTATGAACCAATGGATTCCGGAAATCCACGACAGACTGACCACCAAGACACACTATGACTGATAGAGAAACACACAACCTGGCCCTGCCCATCGGCAGCAGCATCAGCCAGTACCGGATTGAGTCGGTGCTGGGCATGGGCGGCTTCGGCATTGTGTACAAGGCCAGGCACCAGTTTCTCGACGACCGGGTAGTGGCGATCAAGGAGTTCCTGCCACGGGATCTGGCGGGGCGTCGTGGCACTACCGTCGTGCCACACAGTACCTCGGACCAGGGACTCTACAATGACAGCCTGCAACGCTTCAGAAACGAAGGCCGCACACTGTCAGCCCTCAGCCACCCCAATGTGGTCTACTGTCAGGATCTGTTTGACGCTAACGACACCGCCTACCTGATCATGCACTTTGAAGACGGTGCCCCGCTGGATGAGTTGATCAGGAAACACGAAGCCCAGGGCACCCGCTACACCGAGCAGCAGTTGCTGGCCATCCTGATCCCTGTGGCCAAAGGGCTCGAATATGTTCATGCACAGGGTGTACTGCACCGGGATATCAAGCCGGACAATATTTTCCTGCGCCGTGCCGATGAAAGTCCTGTCATCATCGATTTTGGTGCAGCCCGGCAGAACTACCTCAGCGCCACCCGGACCCAGTCGCCCTTCACCCCCTTTTACGCGCCCATTGAGCAGATGGACGCCAACGCCAAACCCCTGCCCACGCTGGACATCCACGCCTTTGGCGGCCTGATGTACCGCATGGTGTGCGGCGCCGTAGGACCCGATGCCCAGAAGCGGCTGATGGACTTCTCCTTCGGCCAGAAGGATCCACTGGAGCCAGCACAGGTACGCATGGCCGGTGTTTACAGTGCCGACTTCCTGGCCATGATCGACCAGTGCCTGGCGCTGAAACCCGGGCAGCGTCCACAAACCATGACCGAGGTGCGGGAGAAGCTGGAACAGCTGGCATCACCTGAAGCCCAACAAGCTTCGAGTCCGGATTCACAGCAAACCAATTCCGTGTCGCAAGGCTCGGAAGCTACAGCTCCATCATCGGCCAGCTCCAAAAGCACTATTCGCAAACTGGCCACGCTGGTCATCTTCGGAATTTTTGTGGCGGCACCACTCGCTGTATGGCTCAAGGTGTCCAATAGCCCGCAGCCAGCCCCACCACAGATCACTGCACCGCCGACGCCACCAGCGGCAGTCAAAACCATTCCCCTTTATGTGACGACTCAGCCTGAGCAGGCGGTTGCCCGAATCCAGCTCCTCAATTACGGCACCGATTTCTATCAGGGCATTGAGCTGCCTCCCGGAACCTACCAACTCAAGCTATCAGCCGATGGCTACAAGGATCGCCTGAAGACTATCACCATTGACGATTTCCGAACGAAGTACGAGCTCGATGTGTACCTGCCGCCGGATCTTGGCTGCGACGGCAATTGCACCAACGGCTATGGCACCTGGAAATATACCAACGGCAAATACAGCGGCCTTTGGCAAAACAGCGAACGACACGGCAAAGGCAAGTACTTCTGGAAGGATGGCAGCTCCTATAGCGGAGAGTGGCAAGGGAATAAGCGCCACGGTGAAGGTGATTTCATTGCGGCCAACGGCCGCACGGAAAGGCAGTACTGGTGGCAAGGCGAGCAACTGAGCCACAAAGAATTTTTTGAGAAGCACTTAGATGCAATAATCGACGAAGTATTGGCAGAAGAAGGGCAAAAGATTCAGTAAAAACCTGAACAGGGTACTGTCCCGGGACAGTAACAGCTGAGAGGAAAACACACTGCTCCGGACTGACAACCGGTACCAGACGTCAGCCGGCCGTCTTAACGGGGCAGGGTATTAACCAGTCAGAACATGGACATTCGCAGGACACGGACACGCAAGACACACTATGACCGATAGAGAAGAGAACAACCTGGCCCTGCCCATTGGCAGCAGCATCAGCCACTACAAGATCGAATCGGTCCTCGGCATGGGCGGCTTTGGCATTGTCTACAAGGCCCGGCACGAATTCCTCGACGACCGGGTGGTGGCGATCAAGGAGTTCCTGCCCCGGGAGATGGCCGGTCGCCAGGGCAGCACCGTGGTGCCACACACCAGCTCCGACCAGCCCCTGTACAGCGACAACCTGCAACGCTTCAGGAATGAGGGGCGTACACTGGCAGCGCTGCAGCACAACAACGTCGTCCATTGCCAGGACCTGTTTGACGGCAACAACACCTCCTACCTGATCATGGACTTCGAGGACGGCCTGCCGCTGAACCAGCTGATCGAAATCCACGAGTCCCGGGGCACCCGTTACAGCGAGCAGCAACTGCTGGCGATCCTGGTACCGCTGGCCGGCGGTTTGGCCTACGTGCACTCGCGGGACGTCCTGCACCGGGACATCAAACCCGATAACATCTTTATGCGTCGCAGTGATGAGAGTCCGGTGATTATCGACTTCGGCGCCGCCCGCCAGAACTACCTCAGTGTTACCCAGACCCACGCCCCCTTCACGCCGTTTTACGCCCCCATTGAGCAGATGGACACCCAAGCCAAGCCCCTGCCCACACTGGACATCCACGCCTTTGGTGGCCTGATGTACCGCATGGTTTGTGGCGTCACAGGTCCCGACGCCCAGAAGCGCCTGATGGAGGTGTCGTTTGGCAATCCGGACCCGCTGCAACCCTCTGCCACCCGGGCCGCCGGTCACTACAGCGACACGCTGCTGCAACTGATCGATCAATGCCTGGCCCTGAAGGCCGCAGAGCGGCCACAAACCATGGAAGAAGTGCTGCAGCAGCTGGTTGCCCTGCAGCAGTCCGCCGGAGCTGAAGCGACGACTGCCGACAGCAAGCCAGCAGCCGGCAAGCGATCCCGCAAATCCGTGTCAAAGATTGCCGGCCAGAAGGTCGTACCCCTGAAACCGGTTCAGTTCCCCTACGGTGCCGAGATTGAGCACAAAGGTTCCACTTATTATCTGAAGCCCATATCCAAAAACGACGGTGGAGAAAAGCGTTCCGGCTGGCGACTCTATTTCGCCCGTCCTGCAAGTCAGGCAATAACTTCGCCTCAACTGCTGTTGCAGTGGTACCCGGCGCTGCAGGATGACTCACTGCGGGAATTCGTCGAAGAAGAGACCGAATATTATTGGGATGAATACGCCCATGACATTGAGCAGCATCAGGTTGAAATTGGGCAGTTTGATCCGGGCAGTATGACCTTTACCGCAGCCATTGGCGGCGAAGAAACACTGCTGGAGCACATGGAGTATCTGGAAGCCGAAGGCTTTCGCTACAGCGAGCACGCCCTTCTGAAAATGGTGAAGGGATTTCTCGACAAGTTGCCCTGCCAGAGCGGACCACGGGTCAACAACAGTATCCACCCGGAGCTGATGTTGATGCCCGATCGCTGGCTGCACTTTGGCCAGCTACGCCAGCCCGGATGGCTGCAGGAGCCCGGTCGCAGCCGCTCCGGCTTTACCGCCTACGATTTTCCCGAGTCCGGCACCGACACCGACCAGCAGATCCGCGACCAGGAATTTGAGCGCGGCGGCATCTACTCCATGGGCGCCATTCTCTACCGTCTGGCCTGCGGTTTCGAAGCCCCCAATTTCAGTGCCCGCCAGCGGGACAACATCCCCGCCGACAGCGTCCTCCGGCAGCTGCGCCCGGGCTACAGTGAGGTTCTGGCCAAACTCATCGCCGCCTGCTGGGAACTGGACGCAGGCAAGCGTATTGGCAGCTGGTCAGAACTTGCCACCGTGGTTGAGCAAGCCCTGTACCTGACGCCGGCCAGTGAGCCGGTATTGATCAAGGCAAGCACACCAAAATCACCTTATGACGGCATCGCCAACCGTCGCGGAATGCGCCTGGATATTGCCGATGCCATGCAAGCATGCCGGCAGTATTTACAGAAGACTTCGGGCAACAACGCGCAGTTAGTGGAGAAGAACAGCTATTCCCGATCATTGATCACCGAGCTGGGGGGCTCCACCCCCAAAGAGTCAGCTAACGTCACGCCGCAACCGACAACGGCTGACACCCACCAAGCAGAAATCGGAAAAATCTACGAAGCCACAGTTGCTCGCGTTGTCGACTACGGTGCTTTCGTCAACTTTTTGCCCGGCAAGTATGGGCTGGTGCACATCTCCCAGATAGCCAACGAGCGCGTGGACCGGGTAACTGACTACCTGAGTGAAGGCCAAACCGTGCAAGTGAAATGCCTGGACGTCGATAACGGAGGCAAGGTATCCCTGTCCATAAAAGCAGTTTCCGGTAACGAGAATCTTGAACCCACCCCTACTGCTGCAGGGCCACAACAAACCGTTGCTGAAGGTTCAATCTCCGGCGCCGAGCGCCTGAAATCCGGCCTCAAGACTCTGGTCAAGATCTACCTGGGACTCAGCACCGCAGCCCTTGCTGTGTTCCTGTTTATCGCGCTGCTGGAAGCGGCAGGCTGACCAGGGAGTGGATGAGCAGTGAAGTTTTACGTCGGCCGCAGCGCGCAACAGTGTGACGTTATCGTCAGTGACGACAGCGTCTCCCGCGTGCACCTGCAGGTTGAGGCATACAGTTCGCAGGCCATTACGCTGCAGGACCAGAACAGCAGTTACGGGTCTTTTTACTGGCATGAGCAGCAACAGGCCTGGCTGCCGTTCCAAAGCATCGATCTGTCCGTCAACAGTTACATCATGATTGGCAATGCCAAATTGCGGGTCATGGAGCTGCTGATCGCCTATCAGGTGAAGCGGCGTAACCAACGGCATTGATCGACAGCGGAGCGGCGACAGGCAAGCAACAATCAACCGTTATATGTATGAGATGAAGGTATGAACAACAAGGATCAAGAAGATCTCTATTTTCGCTTGCTGGTAGCGCTGGGGGCGGCATTTATCGGCTTCTTGTGGGTGGTGATCGCTTCATTTGTTACCTCACCCCAGGAGGCCACAAGTACCGAATTGCGTCTGAGCGATGTGCTCTATGATCGCAGCTCCCCCATCTACCCGTTCACCATCCAGAACGCCATGTGGATCTTCTTCTTTGTCTGCGCCGGCGAGCTCTGGTGCCGCTGGCACCGCGCCACCGAAGAGAAGCAGCAGTTGCGCCGCGGCCTGCTGAGTGACGACGACTCCATGCTCTACCGCACCAAGGAAGTGGGCAAGATCTACCAGACGCTGTCCGCAGACAAAGCCAGCCGCCACTTCTTCCTGCAGCGTCTGGTAGGACGTGTGTCATTGCAATTCCAGCTCACCAACAGCACCGACCAGGCCAACAGCCTGATGAACTCGTCACTGGAATTGATGCAGCACGAAGTGGACCTGAAGTACAACATGATCCGCTACATGGTGTGGCTGATCCCGACCCTGGGCTTTATTGGCACGGTAGTGGGTATTGCACTGGCCCTCTCCACCGCGGGCGATATGCCGGACCTCACCAATGGCGCCGCCATCAAGGAGTGGGTTGCGGTGTTAACCACCAAACTGGGTGTTGCCTTTAACACCACCCTGCTGTCGCTGATCCTGTCAGCGATTCTCGTATTTATGATGCACCTGGCCCAGGGCCGGGAAGAAGCCACCCTGAACATGGTGGGCCAGTACTGTCTCGACCGGCTGGTCAACCGACTGATTGAAGAACCCTGATCCGCAGAACCTGTGAGGAATTGAACATGGCTTACCGCTTAGGCCCCGACGGCAAACCGCAAGAAGTTAAAAGCAGCTACAACAAGGACGACGTGGGCACCCAGCCGCCGCGCCCGCGCAATGAAGAAGCAACCATTCCGCCACCTCGCAGAGACCAGGGCGTGCAGGAGCCAGCCACACAGCCACCCAATCGCAGCGGCGGTGCCGGCCTGTTTGCTCATGTCGACGATCGCACGGCGCCTGCGGGCGACCGCAATGCCACTCCGGATGTGCGTCCGGACCGTATCTCCGGCGGCGAAGAGCCCGCCACCAGACCGGCCGAGCGCAAGGGGTTGTTCGATCATGTACAGGCCAACCCGGCCCCGACACCACCGCCGGCCCCACAGGCAGAGCCCCGCACCCAGATCGCCATGGGCAGTCGTATGCAAACCGCCGGCAGTTCCGGTGAGCTGGTGTGTGGTTGGCTGGTCATTATTGACGGCCCCGGCAAAGGCACCTCTCTGGTAGTCGGCGCGGGTCAAAGCATTGTCTCCCGTTCGCCGGAGCAGCGTATCTGCCTCAACTTCGGTGATGACACCATCACCAGCAAGGAGCAGCTGCGCATTCTGTTCGACGACGAAGAGCGGGAGTTCTTTATCAGCCCCGGCAACGGCTCCAGCCTCAACCGCCTCAACGGTCAGGTGGTGGGCAGCCAGATGCTGCTCAACACCGGCGATACCCTGAAGGTGGGCAAAACCACCCTACGGTTTGTCGCCTTCTGTGACAAGAGCTTCTGCTGGGAGTAATTATGCTTGATATCGGAGTAGCCCAGACCCAGGGCAAGCGCGGTTATCAGGAAGACGCCGTCAACAACCTGATGTACAGCAGCGGCCTGACCCTGAGCGTACTGTCGGATGGCATGGGTGGCGCAGTGCATGGCGAAATTGCCAGCCGTGAAATCCTCGCCGCGTTTCTCGACAGCTTTCGCAACAGCGACGACGACGATCTGGCCGCCCGCCTCTACACCGGTGTGGACCGCGCCAATCGACACCTCAACGACTATATCGCCCAGTACCCGGAGTGCGACGGCATGGGTGGCACCCTGCTGGCAACACTCTACACCGGCGACCGCCTGGATTGGGTCAGCGTGGGGGACAGCCCCCTGTGGCTGGTACGCAACGGTGAGATCCGCCGCATCAACGAAGATCACTCCCGCAAGGCGCAGATCCAGCAACTGGTGCAGCAGGGCGAGATGACCGAAGAGCAGGCCGCCAACCATCCGGAACGCAATCAGGTGACCTCCGCGGTGATGGGCTATGAAGTCGCCCTGCTGGACATGAACGCCATCGAAGCCCGGCCAGGGGACCTGTTCCTGCTGGCGTCCGATGGTATCGAGTCCGCTACCGAGACCGAGCTGCTGCAGCTGTGCCAGCAATTCGCCGACGCCGACGCACAGGCACTGGCCGAACAGGTTATTCAGTACGTCGACCAACTGGATCGTCCCTATCAGGACAACGCCACCCTCGCGGTACTGAAGGTGGGCCAGTTTGACACCGACAACGAAGAGAGCGCCGGGGCCTGAGTCGCGGCGTGGTTGCAGGAACAGAGAGCGGACGCCACGACATCGGCGTCCCGTTAAACGTATAACAGAATAGAAGTTTAAGGGGATTGGGGTGATTAAGTATTTGTCAAAGACCGCGCTGGTTGCGGCATCCTTTACCGGCCTGCTGCTGTCAGCGCAAGCCATGGCCAGCACTGCCTACAAGGTGGAAGTGACCGACCGCGACGGCAAACAAAAATCCGGCCTGGCCACCAAGGTCAACGACACCGATTTTGTGGTGGACCACAAACTGCTCTCCTCCGCAGCCCAGGTGGTCCTGCTGGATGCCAGCCGCACCCCCGCGACCCGGGTGATTGCCGACATCAAGGTCAATGACGATGACACTCCGGTAGCCGTGATCTCCGCCACCGGTATCAGCGGCGATGCCGTGCAGCTGGCCAAAGAGCCACTGCAGGCAGGCCGGGAAGTGTTTCTCGCCACCACCACGGAATCACGTCCCGGTGTTGTACTGCGACTGGAGCCCGTCAAGTCAGTCGACGACAACACCGTTTACGTACACCACGCCCTCTACAGCAAAGGCGAATGGGGTGCGCCCCTGCTCAACAACTGCCAGGCACTGGCCGGCGTCAGTCTGGCGGAAGGTTCATTCCTGAACGCCATGAAAGCGCCGGAACAACTGGCGTACGCCCTGGGTACCAATGAGCTTAAAGCCGTGCTGGACAAACACTCTGTGGCCTACACCACCGAGCCCAGTATCTGTCTCAGCAAAGAGGCTCAGGCTGCTCTGGATCTGCAGAAAGCCGAAGAGGAGAAAGCCCGGGCTGAGGAGGAGAAAGCCAAAGCCGAAGCTGCCGTCAAAGCCGGCGCCACCAAGGCTGCCAGCGATGCCGCTGCCGCAGAACAACGGCTGAAGGACAAAGAGAAGGCACTGGCAGATGCCAAGGCCGCCATGGAGAAAGAACAACAGCGTCTGAAAGAGCTGCAGGAACAGGCCGAGCAGACCCGTATTGAAAAGGAAAAGGCCGAAGCACTGGCTAAACAGATCAAGGAAGAGAGCGACCAAAAAGCCGCCCAGGAACAGCAGCAGAAATTGATTCTGGTGGCCGTCGCCGCGGCAGTTATTGTGCTGCTCCTGTTGATCTTCCTGTTTGTGCTCTCCCGCCGCAAGAAAGCCATTGCCGCCAAGGAGCAGGAAGTGGCCCAGCAACGTTCACAGGCGGCAATGCTCTCCAGTGCCAACCAGCAACTCAACCAGGAGCTGGAATCCGCCAAGTCCGCGTCCGCCAAAACCTTCAGCGACATTCTGTTGAACGGTGTCGATGCCGACGGCAAACCGGTCAAGCTCAAGGTGAGCGGCAAGGCGCTCGCCATGAACGGCGAACAGTCCATCGGCCGGGAAGCCAAGCAGGTGGACTGTGTACTCACCTCCGAGGAGATCTCCCGTCAGCACCTGAAGCTGATTCTCAGGGACGACTCTCTCTACGTGCGTGACCTGGGCAGTTTTAACGGCACCTACCTCAATCGTGAGCGTCTTGAGCCCAACCAGGATGTGGCCCTGCCCAGTGGCAGCAAACTGGCCCTGAGCACCATTGAACTGGATGTCTCCTACAACTGAGGGAGCGGTAACGGGACACGGCCATGAAACTGAAAAACCGCGAAATCAATATCTTCAGCATGTCGGCCCTCGACCTGTTCGCTTCAGGCATGGGTGCTTTCATTCTGTTGGCGGTAATTGCATTGCCATTTTTCTCCAACATCTCCAAGGTGCCGGCGGCGGGCCCCCAGGTCTGCCCCGAGCCCATCGTCTGTCCAAAACCGGTGGTGTGTATGACCTGCCCGCCACCGGAACCCGGCTTCAAGAAACTGCCGGACCTGGACTTTGTGGTGGTGCTGGATATCTCCGGCAGTATGGACGATGAGCTGAACGGATTGCGGGCTGAGATCGGCGGTGTGGCGGCGCTGCTGGATAAACTGGCAGAGACCTCGTATATCCGCATTGTGCCATTTGGAGACGCGGGATTTGATGTGCCGGTATCCAGTCAGTTTCCCCTCACCCCCACCAAAGACCTGGCAGCCGTGCAGAAGGTACTGAATCAGGTGAAGATCGATATGGGTATGGGCAGCGGCCGGAATATTTCCGGCAACGGAGAATCGGTCTACCCGGGCTTTGCGGAAGCTGTTGATACCGGCTGGCGCAGCGGCTCCAAAAACAAGGTTATTGTCATCATGACTGACGATAAGCCTCACCCGGGAGACAACCAACGCCTGCTGAGCGCGGTCGACACGTTTGCCGCCCGGAATAAGGGCAATAAAGTCTCGGTGATTTATACCGGCACAGATGCAGACCAGGAGACGTTTTACAAGACAGTTAGCCAGCGGGGTAACGGCGACCTGATAGTTCAGTCCAAGGGCATGACGACACTGACGTCCTCCCTGATCCTGTCGCTGTTCCCCAAGTAACAGCGCCCATGTCTGTATCACCCAACGCCCTCAAACCCGGCGAGCGCATCCAGCGCTACGTGGTCAAATCCGTCCTCGGCGAGGGCGGCTTTGGCATCGTCTACCTGGCGCAGCACTGCTGGCTGGGTTATGAGGTGGTGATCAAGGAGTACTTCCCCGAAAACGCGGTGTGCCGCAAAAATGGCGAGGTGCTGCCACTGCTCTCCGAGGAGATGGAGTTCTACCAGATCGCCCTGCGTCGCTTTGAGCAGGAGTGCCAGACCCTGCTCAACCTGGATCACCCCAATGTGGTTTATGTGTACGACAGCTTCTACGCCAACAACACCGCTTACATGGTGATGCACTATGAGCAGGGCATGACCCTGGACCACTACTTTTTCCGCTTCGTAGACCAACACCAGCGCGGCTGTTACTGGGACGAGATTGAGGAGCCCATGTTTTGCATTATGGATGCGCTGGCGTTTATCCATGAACGCAGCATCTACCACCGCGACGTCAAACCGCAAAATATCTTTATTCGCCAACCCTCCCAGCAGCCGCTGTTACTGGACTTCGGCGCGATCAAGCTCACCAGCGACCGCATCAGCCGCTACGCCCCGCGCACCGAAGGCTACGCGGCGCCGGAACAGCGCGGGGGCAACGATTACATCGGCCCCTGGACCGATGTACACGGCATCGCCGCCACCATTGTGCGCATGCTGAGTGCGCAGCAACTGCCCTACATTGAAGACCGACCCATGGTGGATGGCCCGGCAGAACAGGACCCCATGTCACAACTGATCGACGTGGTGGCCATGAATGAAAGCGTCGCACTGGCGGAAGTGCTCTGGTCGGCCCTGAGGCCATCGGTGAAATCCCGCATACAGACCATTCCGGAATTGCAGCAACGACTGAGGCAGGTTGGCCGCTATCGCTGACCCCGCCACCCGATCTCAAGGAACTATGATGCCCATGACTCCCTACTCCCTCGTTTTCGAACTGAACGATATCGGCGGTCGCAAAAGTAACCAGGACCGAATCGCCCACTTCTCCAATCCCTCCGCGGAACAGTGGTTGCTGGTGGTCGCCGATGGTGTGGGCGGCTCTGAACAGGGCGAGCTGGCGGCGCAGGCGATTGTGGATGTAGCCGCTGAGGTGTGGGCTGAGGGGGCACCGGCAACCGACGTTGAAACCTGGCTGCAAGCCTTTGCCCAGCGTTGCAATGATCGCGTGGGTGCGGTGCAGGCCTCCAGCGGTCGCAGCAGCAAATCCACCCTCGCCGCCCTCTACCTGCATAACGGCCAGGCCTGGTCCGTACACGCCGGGGACAGTCGTATCTATCAGCTGCGCAACAACAGCGCAGAGCACAGCCGTGACCACTCCTGGGTCTACGCACAATTTCTGTTGGGCGCTTTGAAACAGGAGGAGCTGGACACTCACCCGGCCCGCAACCAGTTGCTGAACTGTATTGATGGCCGCGTAGAGAGCAGGTTCGACGTCCACCACTGGGAGGCCGACAACGACGCCGGCTATCTGGTATGCAGCGATGGCTTCTGGGATATTTTTACCGATGCCGAACTGCCAGCCCTGGTGCGAGCGCGCAATTGCGAAGCGCTGCTTCTCAATCGCGTCGATGACTATCTTGCCGCACACCCCGGCCACGACAACACCAGCGCCCTGCTGCTGATGCCCACGGCCGCAGAAATACCGGCCAGCGCCATCGCTACCGCCGGGAAAACAACGACTACCGGTTCCCCGGTGGTGGTGGTTCGCAAGACCTGGCAACCACCGCGTCACCGTGCACTGCTGGCAGCGGTTTTAATCGTGACTGCGCTGATCCTGGGCTACAGCGCCTGGCGCCACCTGTCGCCCACAACCAGTGACACCAATCCCGCTGTCGTCGCAGCGGCGGGAGGAGAAGAGAACAATCGCCAGAAGGGCTCCGGGCGGGGCGAAGGCGAAAACCAGGGCGAAAGTGAAAACCAGAGCGCAGGTGAAAACGAAGGCAGCACTCCGGACCCTGTCACCAAACCGGTGGACAGCAACAGTGAGGAGGCTTCCATAGCCGCTCCCGGTTTTAGCGGCGAGGACGGCCTTAACCAGGGGCTGCTCTATGTCGAGGACATCAGTATTGCCGTGCCGGCGGGTGAACCCAATGTGGTGGATGCCATCAAGACTTATCTGGTCAACAACGGCTATATGCGCCAGCAGGACAAACTGCTGCTGGGGCCAAGCACTCCGTCAGAGCTGACCCGGGAATGGATCGCCACTGTGCAATTTCTGCATAAGCTGGTGCCGGTGTTTGGCGGGGAACTGAAAGTGCGCCTGATTGTGGACGGCTCCACCGTTACCCAGGTGGATGTGCTGTCCGGTCGTATTCCGCAATTGAATGAGCTGCCGGAAAAACCGGCCAACGCTTTTGCCGACTGCCTGCAGCAGCACAGCGCGGTACCGGCGGGCCAACGCCAGACGCCGGAACCCACCCTGCTGGTCAGCGCCGCACACCAGGATTTTCTGTGGGTGGACGAGCTGGTCATCAATAACGAGCCAGCCCGCTATTACCTCCTGGCCAGCGACTGCTCAGTGGTGTTAACCGAACCCCTCACCTTCACTGGCGGAGAGACGCCATGAAACCCTGGTTGTACCCACTGCTCGGAATGGGGTTGCTGCTCAGCGGCGGACTGCATGCGGCAGGCGAGCGCAAGGGCGAAAGTGAGGCCAGCGCCGTACAGCCGCCCCTGGCGCTGAACCAGCTGCCGGCCGCTCCCCAACCGCTGCAAGGCAGCGCCGCAGTGGCGCAGTGGTTACAAGACAACAAACAGGAATACGGCTTTCACCCGGACTCGGAGTTACTGGTTACCCCGGCCAGCAACAGTGGCAAGGCAGACGCCGGCGGCTACCAGAGCTTCCGCATTCAGCAAATGCTGCAGGGTATTCCGGTCTACCTGCAGCAATCGGTACTGGTGACCCGGCAGGGCCAGCCGGACAGTTTTTACCTGAACGCCAGCGATGCGACTTACCAGACCTACCGCGACAGCATCGATCCGCGATCCGTAGCCAAACGCTTCCTGCAGCAAAACAGTATCAGTGACAGTGGCCAGTGGCAGGCGGAAAAAATCTATTGGCGTCAGGGCAGCGAGCTGCTCAGCGCCATTCGTATCAGCGGTGAGTTGAAGTCGCCGCAGTCGGGGCTGCTGACGGAATATGTCACCAACACCAACGGCGAGCTGCTGGACGAATTTACCCGCGAGTACAGCGACCAATATCATATTGTCGACGTGGATAAACTCTGCCAGCAATACAATCGTACCGGTGGTCTGATCCTCTTCGAGGAACTTGCATTCCTGGTGGAAAAGCAGATCCTCGGTAAACGCGCGATCACCTCCACCAGTGGCACCACCAACCCCAAGCCCCGCAAACTTGCCGACCTGTTTGAAAAGATCGATGCGTTCCTGAACATGAAATTTCACCAGGGCCTGTCTAGCGGCGGCCCGGTGCCCTTTGCCGTGGCATCGGGCAGCTGGTGGAGCAGCCACCCCGAGGCAACCGGTGTCAACTGCTCGGGTAACGGCTTTAATGCCATGTGGACCAACATCGAGATCAATGGCCGCGCCTATGGCTACATGCACATCCCCCACGCCCAGCTGGATCATCCCGACACCATCATGCACGAGTACACCCACGGGATAGTGGATTACTCCTCCGGGCTGATTTACCGCAATGAATCCGGCGCCCTCAACGAGGCCTTTTCCGATGCTGTGGGCGTGTCGTTCAAGATCTGGCTGAACGGTCGTGAAAGCAGCCCGGCTCGCGGGGATTGGCGCAAGGGGACCTCCCGGGATTTCAAGGAGCCCGCCAAACTGACCTACCGCCTGCCCGACCTCCGCTCTCCCAAACCTTACCCGGATCACTACCGGGAGCGTTATCAGGGGCGGGAGGATCATGGCGGCGTGCACATCAATTCCTCCATTATTAACCACGCCTACTACCTGCTGGCCGAAGGGGGTCCACACAGGCGTCTGGGCGGCAAGGCCGTCACCGGTATCGGTGTAGAGAAAGCCCTCAACATCTGGTTTCTGGCGATTACTGAACACTTCACCCCCACCACCAACTTTGCCAATGCCCGCATGATGTTTGCCAAGGCGGCCGAGCGCCTCTATGGCAAGCACGGCACCGAGTGGCAGGCGGTGCATGAAGCCATGGACGCCGTCGGTGTGCCCGGCAGCTGGAGCTTGCCGCCCAAACCTCCCGTGGCCAAACCGCCGGTTAAACCGGCCCCGGAAGTGAAACCTGCTCCGGAAGTGAAGCCTGAGCCGGAGGTCAAGCCACCCGCGCCCAAGCCGCCGGTGAAGGAACCCAAGCCGGAGCCTGAGCCTACCGGCCCCTCCCCGACGCTGGCGCTGGCCGCCGCCATTGCCGCCGGCCTGATGATCCTGGGGATTGTTACCATCATCCGCCGGGCACGCCCCGAGACCGCCACCAACACGGCGTATGATCACTCCCGATCAGAATCCGCAGCGCCCTTCTACCCGCCACCGGCTCCGACTCCCGACAAACGTGCGGCGGGCATCGAGCTGCTACTGGAAGAGTCCGGCCGCACACACAAGCTCGACGCGGCCAAACTGTCCGGCAAGGGCGTGGTAATCGGTCGCTCTGAACGCTGCGATATCGTTATCGACAACCCGTCGGTATCCAGCATGCACGCGCGCCTGACCACCAATGGCTCCAGTTGCTACCTGGAGGATCTCGGTTCCAGCTACGGCACCGCCATTAACGGCAGCAAGATCCCCAGCGGCCAACCGCTGTCTGTCGCTCTACCCTGCGAATTCAGCCTGTCTGATCACCGGTTCAAGGTCTCCGGCCCACAGCAGGGCGATGCCAGCCACTCCCGCGATGCGCCCAGCCGTCAGAAACCCACCAGCGACACCCGCAAGATTCTGTTAACCGGAGAAGGCCTGCGGGCCAAACTCAGCTCCGCCAACGTGGGCGATGGCTACACCCTGGGACGCGGCGCCAACGCCGACCTGGTGGTGCAACACCCGTCGGTATCCTCAACCCACGGCAAGATCACCTTCCGGCTGGGTCACTGGTACTACGAGGACCTGGGCTCCTCCTACGGTTCCAGCATCCAGAGTGGCGGGGAGACCTCACCCCAGCTCCCCGTCGCCGCCGGCAAACCGATCCGTATTGCCCCGGGCACCCGGCTGTACCTGTCGGATTACCTGATCACGGTTGAGGAAGTGGGGTGAGGGGCAACAGCCTGGTCACAGTTGGTGATTAGCGAATGTAATGGGTATTATTGGGGTATTAGGAATTTTTATAGGACGCTGCGCTACAGGACGCGTTGCTACAGGATTCAGGACGCTTCGCTACAGGGGAAAACCGAAACCTATATCGAAGCGCCTCCCTTGTAGGAGCCCGGTCCCCCGGGCGATCTTTTAAGACCGCAAAAGATCGCCCGGGGGACCGGGCTCCTACGATAACTAACCCTGTAGCGCCAGCGTCCTCAACCCTGTAGCGAGCGTCCTTACTCACCCGTACCATGAAAAACCTATCCATCGACGCCCTGCGCGCCTTTATCACCGTCAGCGAACTGGGTGGTTTTACCCAGGCCGGCGAAGTGCTGGGGCGCACCCAGCCCGCCATCAGCCAGCAGATCAAGAAACTGGAACAGTTGCTGGGGCAGACCCTGCTGGTACGCCGAGGCAGTTCGGTCACCCTGACCAAGGCGGGGCAGTCGTTCAAACCCTACGCGCGACAGATCCTCAACCTCAACGATGAGGCCATCGACCTGTTTAACGAGGAGTTGCTGGCGGGCAAGGTGCGGCTGGGCATTCCCAGCGAGTTTGCCTCCACCCTGCTGCCCAAGATCGTCGGCCTGTTTTCCCACTCCTACCCTAACGTCACCCTGGAGGTGACCAGCGACCTGAGCAAAAACCTGCTGCACGAGCGGCGACGACTGGATTTCGACCTGATCCTCGGACTGCACCGCGACCCGGAACAAATTGCCGCAGAAGACCGGGTCAAACTGGACGAGCTGGTATGGGTCACCAGCGCCAGCCACGACACCTACCTGCAGACCCCCACCCCGTTGATTGTCGCCCCGGATGGCTGCATCTACAGGGCCCGGGCCATCGACACCCTGCGCCACAGCCACATCCCCTGGCGACTGGTCTACACCAACCCCGACCTGGCCGGCATCCGCTCCGCCATCGAAGAGGGGCTGGGAGTAACCGTGCTGGCCAAGAGCACCGTGCCTGCCAATCTGCGCGTACTGCCCGTCAGCGACCGCTACCCCAAGCTGGGGCAAATGGCCATCAGCCTGGTGAAACCGCAGCCGGCCTCCAGCCAGGCGGTGGATCGGTTGGCGGAGTATTTGTCGGCTTCTTTGAATTGATAGGGGAAAGGACGCTGCGCTACAGGGGGGGAGGACGCTGACGCTACAGGACGCTTCGCTACAGGGGAAAACCGAAACCTTAACGAAGCGCCGACCTTGTAGGAGCCCGGTCCTCCGGGCGATCTTTTATGGATGTAAGGGATCGCCCGGAGGACCGGGCTCCTACGATAAATAGCGCAGCGCCCCCCCTCTAGCGCCAGCGTCCTGCAGCGAAGCGTCCTAAAGCCTGTAGCGCCAGCGTCCTGCCCCTACTCCCCCTCCCCCAACTGCTCCACAATCACCGCCAGCTTCTCCAGCCTCAGCAACGGGTCACTGAGCGACAGCAGGTTGACCCGCTCGGGCATGCTCATGGGCAGCAGCATGGAGAGCTGCCAGCCGAGAGTGCGGGAATCGGTCAGCTGCGGCAGGTTCATGGCCTGCACCACCGGGTGTTGGGTCAGTTGCTTCTGCAGTTCCACCAGCCCGTCGAAGTGCGGGGGAATAGGCAGTTCCGGTTCGTCCGGTAACCACTCCACTTCTGCCAGGGTCAGGTTACGCTCACCGATGCGGGTGCCGGTAACGGAGAACTTGCGCTCGCCGCGGATCTGGATGCCCAGCAGGCCATTGGGCATCTGGCTCCAGTCGACGATGCGGGCCTCCACCCCCACCTGGAAGATCAGCGGCACGTTGCCCACCTCCCTGCCCTCGCGGATCTGCACCACACCGAAGGTGCTGCCCTCTTTCAAACAGCGGCTGATGAGGTCGAGATAGCGCTGTTCAAAGATTTTCAGCGGGATGACCTGCTGCGGGAACAGTGGCTGCGACAGGGGAAACAGGGGGTAGTCGGTGGTGGCAGACATGATTTTTTCCGGCTTCGGTGGTTTGCTTCAGACAAGGTTCAGTTTAACGGGCTTACGCTGTCATCAACAGTCAGAGAACAGCACCGCAAGGAGCCCTGTTATGAAAAGCCAACTGAAATCCCGTATTGCAACCGCCGTCAGTGCCTCACTGCTGAGCCTGGCAATGGCAACCCCGGCGCTGGCGACTCCTCCCGGACACGCCTACGGCCACTACAAGGACAAGGGTTACAGCAATCATCGCGAAGACTTCGCCCGGGTCACGCACGTCGAGCCCATTTACGAAACCATCGCCCACCGCATTCCGCAGCAGAGCTGCTACATCGAGACCCGCTATGTGCCGGTTGAGCAGTCCCGCTCTCACACCCCCATGATCCTCGGCGCCATCCTCGGCGGTGCCCTGGGCAACGAGCTGGGCCACAACAGCAGCAATAAAAAGGTGGGCGCAGCGGTAGGCGGCATTCTCGGTGGCAGCATCGGTCGTGATATCGGCAACTCGCGTTACCGCGACAGTGGTCACAGCCGCGCGGTGGAAGAGGAAGTGTGTGAAACCCAATACCGTACCGAGCACGAACAGCGCATTGTTGGTTACAATGTCGACTACCGCTACCAGGGTCAGGACTACCGCACGCAGACGGACTACGACCCAGGCAAGAGAATCAAGGTGGCGGTAAATGTGAGACCGGTGCGCTGATCGCATCCGGCTCACCCGAATTCAATACCCCCACAAGCAATACCCGTAACGGAGTGAGCCATGACGGCAGTCGATAAAATGTTCAGCAGCTTCAGCGCCATCCGCGGCCACAGCGGTCGTGTGTTGGCGCTTTTACTTCTGCTGACACTGTGCGCCGGCAGCGTTCAGGCTCAATCCAGCAAGGGCGCCGAAATCAGCCCCTCACAGGCAGCGGCCATCGCCCAGCAACGCTACCCCGGCAAGGTGGTCAGCGTGAAGCGCAACAATGGCAGCTACAAGGTCAAGCTGCTGCACGAAGGTCAGGTGCGTGTCGTCACCATCAGTGCCCGCAAATAAGCTGACCGCCAGCCCGAATAACAGGAACCGCCATGCACCTGCTGATTGTTGAAGACGAAACCCAGTTGCAACTGCAGATCCGCCGCCAGATGGAGGCGCTGGGTTTTACCGTAGACAGCGCCAGCGACGGCCGTGAAGGCCTCTACTTTGGCGAAGAGTACCGCTACGACCTCGCCATCATTGACCTGGGCCTGCCCCAGATCAACGGCATAGAGCTGATTCGCCAGCTGCGCGAGAGCGGCAAGGATATGCCCATCCTTATCCTCACCGCCCGCGGTGACTGGCAGGACAAGGTAGAAGGCCTGGAAGCCGGCGCTGACGACTACCTCACCAAACCGTTTCACCAGGAGGAGCTGCGCGCACGGGTGCAGGCCCTGGTGCGCCGCTCCGCCGGCCAGGCCAGCAACAGCTGGCAGTTTGGACCGCTGACCATCAATTACGACAAAAAGCTGGTGCAGCTGCAGGGGCAAACCGTTGACCTTACCAGTTACGAATTCAATGTGCTGGAGTACCTGGCCCGCAACCAGGGCAAAGTGATCTCCAAATCGGAGCTGACCGAGTACATCTACGCCCAGGATTTCGAGCGCGACAGCAACACCATCGAGGTCTTTATCGGCCGCCTGCGCAAGAAACTGGAGAACAGCGAAGGCATGGGCTTTATCCACACCATTCGCGGCCAAGGCTACCGTTTTGAGCCGCAGGCCTGACACACCCTTTAACTTCCTCAACTCACTGCGCGGCCGTCTGATCGCCGCCAGCTTGTTGACCCTGCCACTGTTCACCGGTGCCAGCGGCCTGCTGTTGGAGCGCGCCTTCAAGGACAGCCTGATTGCCGGCGAGCTGGAACAGCTGCAGAGCCAGTTTTATGTATTGCTGGGCGCCGCCGAACTGCAGGATGGCGAGCTCTATATGCCGGCCCAGTTGCCGGATCCCCGCTACAGCGGCATCAACTCCGGGCTCTATGGCCAGATCGCCGTTGCCGGCAGCGGTGAGCCGCCCTGGCAGGTGCAGTGGCAGTCTGAGTCCGCCCGCCTGCTGGGACACCCCCTGCCGGTGAGCAAGGCCCCCTACCGCCTCAACTACAAGCGCTTAAGCTCCGACAAGCAGCTGTTCCGCTTTACCCGCGACCTGCAGTGGCTGAACGCCAACGACCAACCCATCTCCTTGCGGGTAGAGATCTTCCACAGCCGCGACAGCTACAAGCAGCAGCTGAAAACCTACCGCCAGCAGCTTTGGTACGGGCTGGCGATGCTCTCCATGGGGCTGCTGCTGATCCAGCTGGCGATCCTCGCCTGGGGCCTGCGCCCCCTGCGGCGGCTGACCCGGCAGATACGCCGCCTGCCTGGCACCCCGCGGCAGCGCCTCAGCGGCCGCTACCCGGACGAGATCCGCCCCCTCACCGACAGCCTCAATGACCTGCTCAGCAGTGAACAGCAGCAGCGCGAACGTTACAAAAACACCCTTGGCGACCTGGCCCACAGCCTCAAGACACCGCTGGCCATCCTTCAGGGGGAGGTGCAACAGGAGCAGCAAAACCTGCCCCTGATGCGTGAGCAGCTGGAGCGCATGGGAGCCATCATCCGTCACCAATTGCAGCGCGCCGTGCTGCAGACCGACCAGAAGCGCCACAGTGATCTCGACATCGCCCCGGTAGCCGAGCGCCTGTGTGCCGCCATGAGCAAGGTCTACCGGGACAAAAACATCCACTTCGACATCGACATACTGGCCGACACACGCTACCCCATCGAAAGCCAGGACCTGTTCGAAATGCTCGGTAACCTGATCGAGAACGCCTGCAAATACGGTCGGGACCAGGTCACCATCCGTGCTGCCACCCTGGCGGAGAGCCTGCTCATCACCGTGGCGGATAACGGCCCCGGGGTGGCCAGCGAACAGCGTCACACCATCCTGCAGCGCGGCGCCCGCGCCGACACCGCCCAGCCCGGCCAGGGCATTGGCCTGGCGGTGGCCACCGACATCATCAGCGCCTATCGTGGCAGCCTCGACATCACCCGCAGCAAAAGCCTCGGCGGGGCTGAATTTCAGGTACGCCTGCCCATCACTTCCTGATGAGTTGCTCATAACGCCAGTCCTGTGAACTAATTCTCCTTTTCTTGTTTGGCGCTAAAGTTTAGGATTAACGTCACTAACGGGACACGAATAGCCAGCAGGGCCGCTGCAAAAAGAGCCGCTCCCCACTCCGGGGACGAAAGAGCCGAGCACACCCAATGAAGTTTCGACAAATACACGCCCCTGTGCGGGTGGTGGCCTTCGCTGTGCCACTGTTTTTTGCACAAGCGGCGTATACAGCTGCCCTGCTGGAAGAGATTACTGTCAGCGCCCAGAAGCGCGACGAGAACCTGCAGCAGGTGCCCATTGCCATCTCGGCGTTCAGCACCAGCACCATTCGCGACCTCGGTGCCCGCAGCCTCACCGACCTGGGCAAGTTCACCCCGGGGGCGGAGATGCACAACGACTCCTCCACCCAGCCCGAATACAGCATCCGTGGCATTCACACCACCGACTTCACTGTCGGTTCCGAGCCGGCGGTAGCGGTCTATGTGGACGGCATCTACTCCGCCCGCGGCGCCGGTGCCGAGCTGATCTTCAACGACCTGGAGCGGGTCGAAATCCTCAAGGGTCCACAGGGCACCCTGTTTGGCCGCAACGCCACCGGCGGCGCCATTCACCTGGTCACCCACAAGCCAGTGCAGGAGACCAGCGGCAGCGCCACCCTGTCTATCGGCAACTACCAGCAGCGCAATGTCGACTTCGTCTACAACACCCCCCTGACAGACACCATCGCCATGCGCGTCAGCGGTGCCATCAACCGTCGCAATGGCTACCTCAATAACCTTACCGGCGCCGACATGAACAGCGTCGACGACCAGAACCTGCGCCTGTCCCTGCGCTGGCAACCCAATGACCGCACCGATGTCATCTGGCGGGCGGACTACAGCCACATGGACCAGAATTCCGGCGCCGTCTACACCACCACCGGGAGCGTGTACGCCGCCGGCGGCGTGAATGAACCGTTTGATCCCTTCGGTGATATCGCCGTGGACCTGGACTCGGTGGAGCAGCGCGAACTGTTTGGCACCTCGCTGGAAATACAGCACGACTTTGAACACTTCCGCCTCACCTCCCTCACCGGCTATCGCTCCATGAATGCCGGTTTTATCAACGATGAGGACGGCTCCGCCGACATCCAGCACCGCTTCCACTCCAACAACACCGACGACCAGGATCAGTTGTCGCAGGAGTTTCGTTTCAGCGGTGAGACCGAGCGGATGCAGTGGACACTGGGTGCGGTCTACAACCGCGAGCATGTGGACCACACCACCCTCACCGAATACAACTACACCACCTTTGAAACCTTTGCCCTCTACCAGGGCGCACTGGCCAACCCGGCACTGGTGGGGCTGGGGCCTGACGCCGAACCCTTTGCCATTGCCGAGCGCACCAACCTGATCCGCTCGCTCAACCAGGCCGGTGCCAACCCCGCCTTCAACGGCACCCTGTTCCCGGCGGGCTACAACATCGACGGGCTGTTTATCAGCAGCTTCCTGGTGGGCAGCAGCTACTACGGCAGCCCGCAGAACTTCCAGCTGAACAACATCCTGGTACCGGCAGCGGTGGCCAGCGGCTGTGGCCTGCCCGCCAGCGACACCAACCTGCTGGCCGTCATGGGCGCCACCAGCCCCAGCACCGCCATCGGCTGTGCGGTACTGCCCATGATCCAGGCACGCCTGACAGAAGATCCCTGGCAGGAGACCGTGCGCAACACCGGCACCTTTGAGAGCAGCGCCCTCTACGGCGATTTCACTTACGCCCTGACGAAGAAACTCAACCTCAGCGCCGGTGCCCGCTATACCTACGATCGCAAAGAGTTCACCATCGCCACCGGCTACAACCCCAACAACTACTTCTTCAACGACACCAATGGCGATCCGCTGCTGGTGGGTTTCTCCTTCTACGCCGACGGCGTCAACCACAACTTTGTGCCGGTGAAGTACAAGGACAACTGGGACGCGGTCTCCGGCCGGCTGGTACTCGATTACAGCCTTTCTGAAGCCGCCATGGTCTATGGCTCGGTGGCCAGTGGTTTCAAGTCCGGCGGCTTTAACAGCCTCAACATCGGCAGTGGCATTGATCCCTCCTTCGATGAAGAGACGGTTATCAGCTACGAATTGGGGATCAAAAGCGATTGGTTAGATGGCCAGCTGCGCTTCAACGCCGCCACCTACTTCTACGAGTATGACAACAAACAGGACCTGATCCTGGCAGGCGAGCCCGTAGCCACCTACTACGTTGCACTGGTGGACGCCCGGGGCAGCGGCGCCGAACTGGAATTGATGTGGCAAGCCACCGACCGCTGGTTGCTGGGCGCCAACTACAGCTACCTGGACACCGAGATCACCAACGACCACAGCGCTGCCATTACCTCCCAGGACCGCAGCGGCCAGCCGCTGGCCGACACCCCGCAACACAAGATCAACCTGGTGGCGCAGTACACCTTACCGCTCAGTGACCTGGGCGCCCTGGTCACCCGGGTGGATGGCAACTGGACCGACGACCGCCTCTCGCAGGTGAGCTATCAGGCGGTGGACGACTACCAGCTGTGGAACGCGCGGGCCACCTTCACCCCCACCGGCAATCGCTGGGCCCTGTCTGCCTGGGTCAACAATCTTACCGATGAAGAGATTATCGGTGGTTATATCGGGCCGGCCAGCGCCATTGGATCACACACCGTGTGGCGCATGCCGCCAAGGATGTATGGTGTGGATTTGAGTATGCGGTTCTGACAACAGCGCCCGAAAAAATCGCGCAGGGGAGTGCGCTCCTACGTAGGAGCCCGGTCCTCCGGGCGATCCTTTTGCAGGCTCGCATGAGCATCATATCCCCCGGGAGGCCTTTGGTGATGTTTCAGTTGATTCAGCACAAACCCAGTGCCGGCAAGGGTGTAAAAGATCGCGCAGAGGACTGCGCTCCTACGTAGGAGCCCGCTCCCGCGGGCGATCTTTTCTTCAGTTACGTACAGACACCTTATCCCCGGACACATTTGTTCCAGCCAATAAAAAACCGGCCAATGGCCGGTTTTTTATTGGGGGATGACAGCCTTCTGATCAACCGCTCTTTTTATTCCGCAGCGCCCAGCCCCACATCACCAGCCCTGAAGCCGCGTACAGACCAAACAGCGCCAGCAGAATGCGCGGCGGATCAATGGACACCACACCGAAGATCAGCACCACTGCCAGCATCATCACAAACGGCACCCGACCGCGCAGGTCCAGCTTCTTGAAACTGCTGTATTTGACGTTGGACACCATCAACAGCCCCATCAACGCGGTAATCACACCCGCCACAATGGAGGGTCGGCCGGACATGGCCACGTCGTAACCGGCCCATACCATACCCGCTACAACGGCAGCGGCAGCCGGGCTCGCCAGTCCCACAAAATAGCGGCTGTCCACGGTACCCACCTGGGTGTTGAAGCGCGCCAGTCGCAGGGCCGCGCCAGCCACATAAACAAACGCCGCACCGACACCGAACTTGCCCAGGTCCACCAGCGCCCACTGGTACATCACCAGCGCCGGCGCCACACCAAAGGAGACCATGTCCGAGAGGCTGTCATATTGCACGCCAAACTCGCTGGTGGTGTTGGTCAGACGCGCCACGCGGCCATCCAGGCCATCAAAAATCATCGCGGCAAAGATCGCCAGCGCGGCAAATTCAAAATGGCCCTGCATGGCAGACATAATGGCGTAGAAACCACTGAACAGGGCCGCCGTGGTAAACAGGTTAGGCAGCAGGTAAATGCCCTTGCGGCGTACCTTCTCGCCGTTCTCCTGCACCTCCTCCACATGCTCATCCACCGGCAACAGCGTCTCATCCAGCAGACTGCTACTGCGTAGCTTGCCGCCTGGAGTGGGATTATCGTTTTCCTGCTTGTGATCGCTCATACAACCTCTGGGTCAGAACTGGCATATCAGGGGCAGCATCATACTTGTTCTCACCGGGGGAGCCCAGCCCGCTATGGAGATTAGGACGCTTACGCTACAGGGGCCAGGACGCTGCGCTACAGGACGCTTCGCTACAGGATTGCGAACGCTGGGGCGTGATTTAGCGTAGGAGCCCGGTCCTCCGGGCGATCATTGACCACATGTAAAGATCGCGCAGGGGATAAGATGAATCCCGGTGCAACCGGAAGATGAGATGGTCTGGGCCACTGCACGCCTACGAAAAAGGATCGCGCGGGGGACCGCGCTCCTACGAGATCGGCGCGCTTACGCTACAGGGGCCAGGACGCTGTGCTACAGGACGCTTCGCTACAGGATTGCGAACGCTGGTGCGTGATTTAGCGTAGGAGCCCGGTCCTCCGGGCGATCATTGACCACATGTAAAGATCGCGCAGGGGATAAGATGAATCCCGGTGCAACCGGAAGATGAGATGGTCTGGGCCACTGCACGCCTACGAAAAAGGATCGCGCGAGGGACCGCGCTCCTACGAGATCGGCGCGCTGCCGTAGGAGCCCGGTCCTCCGGGCGAGCCCTTCCGCCTTTACCCGATCCAAACTTACGGTACAGGCCCAAACCGACTAAAAGATCGCGCGGGGGACCGCGCTCCTACGAGGTCGGCGCACTGCCGTAGGAGCCCGGTCCTCCGGGCGAGCCCTTCCGCCTTTACCCGATCCAAACTTACGGTACAGACCCAAACCGACTAAAAGATCGCGCAGGGGATAAGATGAATCCCGATGCAACCGGAAGATGAGATGGTCTGGGCCACTGCGCTCCTACAGGGCGGGGCGCAGTGTCCTGTAGCGAAGCGTCCTGGCCCCTGTAGCGAAGCGTCCTAGATCCTAATAGCGAAGCGTCCTGCCCTCCATAAACAAAAAACGCGGCCCGGGGGCCGCGTTTCGCATCGTTTTAAACCGAACTTAAGAAAAACTTAGTTCTTGGTTTTGTCGATGATTTTGTTCGCTTCGATCCATGGCATCATGCCACGCAGCTTCTCACCCACCTGCTCGATTGGGTGCGCAGCGTTGTTGCGACGACGAGCGGTCATGGATGGGTAGTTGGTCTGACCTTCAGCGATGAACATCTTGGCGTACTCACCGTCCTGAATACGCTTCAGGGCGTTGCGCATAGCCTGCTTGGACTGCTCGTTGATGACCTCTGGGCCAGTCACGTACTCACCGTACTCCGCATTGTTGGAGATGGAGTAGTTCATGTTGGCGATACCGCCTTCGTACATCAGGTCAACGATCAGCTTCAGCTCGTGCAGACACTCAAAGTAGGCCATTTCAGGGGCGTAACCGGCTTCAGTCAGGGTTTCGAAGCCCGCTTTAACCAGCTCAACACAGCCGCCACACAGAACCGCTTGCTCACCAAACAGGTCAGTTTCGGTTTCGTCTTTGAAAGTGGTTTCGATGATACCGGAACGGCCGCCGCCCACGCCCATGGCGTAAGACAGGGCAACTTCTTTAGCGTTGCCGGAAACGTCCTGCCAGATAGCGATCAGGTCAGGGATACCGCCGCCGTTAACGAACTCGTTACGTACGGTGTGGCCTGGGGCTTTAGGAGCAATCATGATCACGTCCAGGTCAGCGCGTGGCACAACCTGGTTGTAGAAGATGGCAAAACCGTGAGCGAAAGCCAGGGTAGCGCCCTGCTTGATGTTTGGCTCAATCTCGTCGCGGTACAGCTGGCCCTGGAACTCGTCAGGAGTCAGGATCATTACCAGGTCTGCCTGGGCAACAGCGGTAGGTACATCAGCAACTTTCAGACCGTGAGCTTCAGCCTTGCGCACAGAGCTGGAAGAAGGACGCAGACCAACGGTCACGTCAACACCGGAATCTTTCAGGTTACAGGCGTGGGCGTGGCCCTGGGAGCCGTAACCGATAACGGCAACTTTCTTGCCCTGGATAATGGACAGGTTACAGTCCTTATCGTAATAAACTTGCATGATGCACCTCTCGGAGTAAACGCGGGCCGCCCGTGCAGCCCGCTCTATAAGCCGGATACTGTCGCCGGGATGGCTCTGGGAGCACCAGGGGACAGCTTGACGGCGCGCAGTGTACGCCATCCGCCATGTTGCGTAAAATGAACTATTTGCAATACTACGTTTACATTTTTGCAACACCGAAACAGTAAGCGGCATAATTACGAGCGCTAACACCCCCTGATCCGTCATTGCGAGGGGCGTTTTTGGCCCCGAAGCAAACCATGTCTGGCACCTTTTAGCCAACACCGTGCCGATCATGGGTCGCCACGCTGCGCTCGCGACGACGGCGGGAGTTTGGTGCGTCGGAGAGGTGCCACCTGACCGCTGGCGAGGCTACTCCCCCCCAACACCGTCATTGCGAGGGGCGCTTTTGCCCCGAAGCAACAAGGTGAATTGCCCAACGGGCAAGAGAGGGTGATGTGGATCATCCATGTGCAGCACGATGCAGCCAAGCTGTGCCAGACATGGGTCGCCACGCTGCGCTCGCGACGACGGGTGAGGGGTTTGGAGCGTCGGAGAGGTACCACCTGACCGCTGGCACCGACCACCACAAACGTCAGACCGTCATTGCGAGGGGCGTTTTTGGCCCCGAAGCAAACCATGTGTGGCACCTTGCAGCCAACACCGTGCCACACATGGGTCGCCACGCTGCGCTCGCGACGACGGGTGGGTATTTAGCTCCTGAATCGCAGCTTCGCTTGGATCATGACCAGAATCCTGTTTTGCCTGAAAAACCATCAGCTAACTGCATAAAAGGCTTTCCCCCCATGGACACCCGCTCCCTGCGCCTCTTCCTCAACCTCTCCGACACCCTGCATTTCGGGCGCTCCAGCGAAGAGCTGCACATCAGCCCCTCGGCCCTGAGCCGCACCATCAAGCAGCTGGAGGAGAAACTGGGGGTCATGCTCTTCGAGCGGGACAACCGCCGCGTGGCACTAACCCACGAAGGTAAGTTACTGCAAACTTACGCCCGCGATACCCTGCAGGAGTGGGACGCCTTCCGCGAGTCACTGATGAGCGACAGCCAGCAGCTGCGGGGGGAGATCAGCATCTACTGCTCGGTCACCGCCAGCTACTCCTTCCTCTACGACATCCTCAGCGACTTCCGCCGCCAACACCCCGGTATCGAACTCAAGATCCACACCGGCGACCCGGAACCCGGAATCCACCGCGTGCAGAACGGCCAGGAGGACATCGCCATCGTCGCACGCCCGGAACGGCTGCCCGCCAACCTCGCCTTCCGCCGCATTACCGTCTCCCCCCTACTCCTGATCGGCCCCAACGAAGCGAGCGACAACTTACCCCACAACCCGCCAAACAAAGGGCCCGAGTGGGCCAACACCCCCATGATCCTGCCGGAGGACGGCCTCAGCCGGGAGCGGGTGGACCAGTGGTTCCGCAGCATGAACATCAAGCCCCGCATCTACGCCCAGGTCACCGGCCACGAGGCCATGGTGAGCATGGTAAGCCTCGGTTTTGGCATCGGAGTCGTCCCTAAAATCGTGCTCGACAACAGCCCCCTGGCCGGCCGGGTGCAGGTGCTGGATACCCCGACCAGCATGGGTCACTACGATGTGGGGCTGTGTACCCTGAAGAAGCGATTGAAGAGTCCAATTATTGAGGCGTTTTGGAATTGATCAGAGCAGAGGACGCTGGCGCTACAGGACGCGTTGCTACAGGTTTGAGGACGCTTCGCTACAGGAAAAGATCGCGCGGGGGACCGCGCTCCTACGAGGTCGGCGCGCTGCCGTAGGAGCCCGGTCCTCCGGGCGAGCCGTTAAACAACCTTGCCCTTCCCTTCCAATGGCATACCCACAAAAGGATCGCGCAGGGGATAAGGTGAATTCCGGTGCAACCGGAAGATGAGATGGACTGGGCCACTGCACTCCTACAACAAAAAATCGCGCGGGGGACCGCGCTCCTAAGAGATCGGCGCGCTGCGTAGGAGCCCGGTCCTCCGGGCGAGCCGTTAAACAATCTTGCCCCCTTCCCTTCCAATGACATACCCACAAAAGGACCGCGCTCCTACAGAAATAGCCTCCCTGTGGGAGCCCGGCACCTTGTAGCGCCAGCGTCCTGTAGCGAAGCGTCCTCCAACCTGTAGCGAAGCGTCCTGAACCCTGTAGCGAAGCGTCCTCAAACCTGTAGCAAAGCGTCCTGCCCCAGCGGTGGTTATACCCCCCCATAAAAGGTAAAATCGCGCCCTTCGATCAGACAGCTGTTTTACTCCCCTATGAATATTCGTGATCTTCTCAGCGACAAGGTCCAGCAAGCCATGCTGGCCGCAGGTGTACCCGCCGAATACGGCCCGGCCGTGGCTCCGGCCAAGAAAGCCGGTTTTGGTGACTATCAGGCCAACGGTGCCATGGCGGCGGCAAAGGCCGTCAAGAGCAACCCCCGTGAACTGGCGCAGAAGATCCTCGACAACCTCGACCTGTCCGGCATTGCCGACAAGGTGGAGATCGCCGGGCCCGGTTTTATCAATATTCACCTGAGCCAGGCGTGGCTGTCAGAACAGGCCAACACCATCCTGCAGGACGAGCGCCTCGGCATCGCCGCCGAAGCCGCCCCGCAGACCGTGGTGGTGGACTACTCCTCCCCCAACCTCGCCAAAGAGATGCACGTGGGCCACCTGCGCTCCACCATCATCGGCGACGCGCTGGTGCGCACCCTGGAGTTCCAGGGCCACAAAGTGGTGCGCCAGAACCATGTGGGCGACTGGGGTACCCAGTTCGGCATGCTGATCGCCGAGCTGGAAGAGCAGATGGACGATGGCGACGAGCCAGAATTCGCCCTCAAGGACCTGGAAGTGTTCTACCAGCAGGCCAAGCGTCACTTCGATCACGACGAAGCCTTCGCCAACCGCGCCCGCGACTACGTGGTCAAACTGCAGTCCGGCGACGAGCGCGTACTGGCCCTGTGGGAACAGTTCAAGAAAGTCTCCCTGCACCACAGCGAAGAGATTTACGAACAGCTGAACGTCACCCTCACCGCCGCCGACGTGCGCGGCGAAAGCGCCTACAACGACGACCTCGCCAAAGTGGTTTCCGAGCTGCAGGAGCAAGGCCTGGCGGTGGAAGACCAGGGTGCACAGGTGGTCTTCCTGGATGAGCTGGCCGATAAAGAGGGCAACCCCAGCCCCGTGATCGTGCAGAAGCAGGGCGGCGGTTTCCTCTACGCCACCAGCGACCTGGCGGCGTTGCGCTACCGCGCCAACGTGCTGCAGGCCGACCGCATCATGTACTTCATCGATGCGCGCCAGTCACTGCACATGAATCAGGTGTTCACGCTGGCCCGCAAGGCCGGCTTTGTGCCGGCGCAAATTAGCCTGGAACACCACCCCTTCGGCACCATGATGGGCGCCGACGGCAAACCGTTCAAAACCCGCAGCGGCGGTACCGTCAAACTGGCGGAACTGCTGGACGAGGCGGTGGATCGCGCCGCCGCCCTGATCGCCGAGAAAGAGCCGGAGCTGACCGAAGAAGAGAAAGTCGAAGTGGCGCAGAAGGTGGGCATCGGCGCGGTGAAATACGCCGACCTCTCCAAGACCCGCACCAACGACTATGTCTTCAGCTGGGCCAGCATGCTCAGCTTCGAAGGCAACACCGCGCCCTATCTGCAGTACGCCTACACCCGTATCCAGAGCATCTTCCGTCGCGCCCAGATCGAGCCGGCACAACTGCCCGCCGCCATCACCGCGACCACTCCGGAAGAGACCGCACTGATCCTCAAGCAGCTGCAATTCTCCGAAGTGCTGCAACAGGTCAGCCGCGAAGCCCTGCCGCACGTGCTGTGCACCTACCTCTACGACCTGGCCGCCCTGTTTATGCGCTTCTACGAAGCCTGCCCCATCCTCAAAGACGATGTGGACGCCGACACCCGCCAAAGCCGTATGGGTATTGCCCGCGTAACAGCGCAGACCATGAAGACCGGGTTGGGGTTGTTGGGTATTGAGACGATGGAGAAGATGTAAGAAAGCAAGGGCGCTGCGCTTACAGGGTTCAGGACGCTGGCGCTACAGGGAATGGGGCGTTTGACCGAGTAGGAGTCCGGTGGCCCAGACCAGCCTCTCTTCCAGGCGATCTTTTGTCGATAGGAGTCAAGGATGATTCATTAAAGTTTGGATGTGTGGAAGCGCAGCCGCACTATGGCAATACAGGTTTACCGGGAGCTGTCCGGCTGCAGGGATTGGGGCTTTAAAGATCAGATAACCCGTTCTGTACTCTCGGTGCCAAGTAACATTGCAGAAGGCTACCAGCGAGGATCACTTAAGGATCGGAAGCGCTTTCTCGAGATAGCGAAAGGTTCGCTGGGAGAGTTCAAAACTCAGGCTGATATCGGGGCTGAAGTAGGTTTGATCCCCTTTGAAGTTGGCCGAATGTGGATCGAGGAAAGTGAACAACTAAGTAAGATGCTGGGCATGTTAATTCAGAAGCTAAGGGATGCCCCTACCCCCTGAAGCGCAGCGCCCTAACCCCTGTAGCGAAGCGTCCTGTAGCGCAGCGTCCTCATAACCTGTAGCGAAGCGTCCTAACCCAAATGATCACCGACCCCCTCTTCTACCTCTGCGCCATTCCCGCCATCCTCATCTTCGGTATGGCCAAGGGTGGTTTTGGTGGCGGGATTTCGGTGGTGTCTGTGCCGCTGATGGCGTTGGCGGTGTCGCCGGTGCAAGCGGCAGCGATCCTGATGCCGATTCTGGTGGCGATGGATATGGTGGCGCTGTGGAGCTTTCGCGGCCGCTGGAGCAAACGCAACCTGATCTACACCCTGCCCGGTGCCGTTCTCGGCATTGTGGTCGGCGCTTTTACCTTCCGCTATCTTTCTGAAGACGCCATCCGCATTCTAATCGGCACCATCGCCGTGGTCTTCTGCCTCGACTACTGGTTCCGCCACAAAGCCACGCAAAAACGCGAGCCGGATGCTATCCGCGGCACCTTCTGGGGTGGACTGGCGGGCTTTACCAGCTTCGGCATCCACTCCGGCGGGCCGCCCATCAGTGTTTTCTACCTGCCACAGCAGATGGAAAAGACCTTGCTGATGGGCACCTTCGCGGTGTTCTTCACCGTGGTCAACCTCACCAAACTCATTCCATACACCTGGCTGGGACAGTTCGACGGCACCAACCTCACCACCTCGCTGGTGCTGATCCCACTGGCGCCGATTGGTGTACGGCTGGGCTACTTCATGCTGCACAGGGTTAACGAAACCTGGATCTACCGGTTCTGTTATTTCTTCCTGTTTGTGGTGGGATTGAAGTTGTTGTGGGATGGCCTTACCTGAAAAGATCGCGCAAGGCTTTAAAGATCGCGCAGAGGACTGCGCTCCTACAATCCGGGCTCAGCCCCCCGTAGGAGCCCGGTCCTCCGGGCGAGCCCTTCATACGCGCCACCCTCTTCTCAACCAAAAACACACACCGCAAAGGATCGCGCAAGACTTTAAAGATCGCGCAGAGGACTGCGCTCCTACAATCCGGGCTCAGCCCCCGTAGGAGCCCGGTCCTCCGGGCGAGCCCTTGATCTAGACGCCACCCTCTTCTCAACCAAAAACACACACCGCAAAAGATCGCGCAGAGGATAAGGTGAATTCCGGTGCAACCGGAAGATGAGATGGTCTGGGCCACCGCGCTCCTACAATTCAGGCTCAACATTCGCTACTTCCGCCCTATAACCACACCGCATCCCAAAACCCATACTCCCTCACAGACCGCACCAGCCCTGCCCGCAATGGGTTTGCCACCACATACCTTGCTACCGCCCGAATATCCTCATCTTTGCGCAACGCCCTGTCATGAAACCCGCGTTGCCAAACCGCTTCGATATCAGGAGAAAATTCCTGGATATTCTTTGTGGCTAACGATTTCACCAACCTAACGGTATCAGACAGCTGAGAACCTGGTTGCAGCTGCATCAGCCAATGCAGGTGATCCGGCATTACCACATAGCATAATGTTTTCGCAGAGGGGACTGCAGCTTGCAGAGCCCGGACCACACATCTGCCCTCCCTCCAGTTTGAAAATAAGGGCTCCCGCTTTCCAGTGACTGTAGTAATCAGGTAAATCTGCCCTTCGAGAGAAACCCGGCCTTTCCGTAGCCGATATGCATGTGTCATGTGTGGCCCTAGCTCCATTGATTGTCGGAGCTTTCACACTACCTCGCAGGCCAAGAGAAAGGAGTTTGAGAATGTCGCGAACCGTAATTCAGATACGGCTTTTCTGAAGATATCAGTACTTACGTACGAGCTGATGTAGCCACATGCGCGACAGGTGTAATACGTAGAGGAATAAAAGATCGCGCAGGGGATAAGGTGAATTCCGGTGCGACCGGAAGATGAGATGGTCTGGGCCACTGCGCTCCTACGGTGGTAAGGTCTTCATCGTAGGAGCCCGGTCCCCCGGGCGAGCTCTTCTACCCCTACCCAATGCCACAGGATCCAGAACGTTTAAAAGATCGCGCAGGGGATAAGGTGAATTCCGGTGCAACCGGAAGATGAGATGGTCTGGGCCAACGCGCTCCTACGGTGGTAAGGTCTTCATCGTAGGAGCCCGGTCCCCCGGGCGAGCTTTTTACCCCTACCAGAGCCTCGTGCCGTAAGAAGGTTAGGTGATACGTAACCAACGGTCATTAGCTGTTAGAAAATGCTCTTTTAGCCAACAGCCCCAACAGATAAACCACCAGCCCCAGCCCTACCCCCACGGCGTCCATAGCAAAATCAGCCCAATCAAACGTGCGCCGTGGCAGCAACCAATCCTGCCCCACTTCAATCGCAGCTCCCAGTGCGATCAAAACTGTAACCACCAGCCAACCGAAACGGCGTGGTATGGCGAGTAACGACAGCAAGGTCAGCACACCAAAGCCCACAGCATGAGTCCACTTATCAAAGTCAGTGGTGTATTGGGGAATGGGATCAGGACGGAAGCCGGCCCACAGGATGACAATCAAGGCCGCCAGCGCCAACCAGCGCCAGAATACAGGGGGGATCATTATTACCTCGGTGGTGTCAGGTAGAGCGGTCCAAGTGTGCCGCCCAACAACCGCGGTAACAAGGTTGATATTCAAAAGCCTGCGCCAGCGCTCAAAAAATGCCGGTTCTTCAGTGCAGGTGTTGTGGGAATACGACCAGGCATTGGATCGACTGAAGAGCTCGCCCGGGGGACCGGGCTCCTACGAAGAGCGATACCCAACCTGTAGGAGCGCGGACCTCCGCGCGATCTTTTAGAATTCAGGTACGCTCTCGCGCGTCGTTAAAGATCGCCCAGGGGACTGGGCTCCTACGAGGAGCGACACCCAACCTGTAGGAGCACGGTCCTCCGCGCGATCTTTTAGAATTCAGGTACGCTCTCGCGCGTCGTTAAAGATCGCCCAGGGGACTGGGCTCCTACGAGGAGCGATACCCATCTGTAGGAGCGCGGTGGCCCAGACCATCTCATCTTCCGGTTGCACCGGAATTCACCTTATCCTCCGCGCGATCCTTTAGAATTCAGGTACGCTCTCGCGCGTCGTTAAAGATCGCCCGGGGGACCGGGCTCCTACGAAGAGCGATACCCACCTGTAGGAGCCCCCTGTAGCGAAGCGTCCTAGCTCCTGAAACTCTTAATAAACATCCTTCCCCACAAACCCCTTAAACACGGTCTTGGCAATGATCTTCAGATCCCACCATACCGACCAGTGGTGGATGTAGTGCAGGTCGTGCTCAATGCGCTTTTCCATCTTCTCCAGCGTATCGGTTTCGCCACGCCAGCCGTTGATCTGGGCCCAGCCGGTGATGCCGGGTTTGATCTTGTGGCGGCGCATGTAGCTCTTAATCTGCTTGCGGAACTCTTCGTTGTGGGCCACGGCATGGGGGCGGGGGCCGACGATGGACATGCTGCCCTGCAGTACATTGATAAACTGTGGCAGCTCATCCAGTGAGGTCTTGCGCAGAAACGCGCCAACTGCCGTGATTCGGGGGTCGTTGCGGGTGGCTTGCCTGAAGTCTGCGCCGTTCTCCATCACCCGCATGGTGCGGAATTTCCACACATCAATGGGCTTGCCATCCATGCCATAGCGTTTCTGCTTGAAGATCACCGGGCCGCGAGAGGTTAACTTGACCGCCAGGGAGATCAGCAGCAACAGAGGCGAGATCAGCGTCAGGATAACGCAGGAGATCACAACATCTTCCAGCCGCTTGATCCAGCCATTCAGGCCACGCATCGGCTCACCGATGAGCCCATAGGCGGGAATACCATTGAGGTTGATACTGCGTGCGTGCAGCAGCTCGAACACAAACACGTCGGGCACCACATAAACCGCCGCGGTGGAGTTTGAGAGACGATCCAGCAACTCCTGGATACGCTCTTCCGCCCGCATGGGCAGGGCAATATAGACGCTGTCCAGCTTGCCCTGCTCAGCCAGCTCCACCAGCAAGTCAAAATTGCCCACGGTGGCACGAGCCGCTACCGACAGATCGCTTTTATCACGGCGGCAACTACCGGTGATGGGGTGATTCGCCTGGCGATCATCAAAGAAGCCGTAAATCTTGTAGCCTGTCCAGGTGGCGTGGGTCAGGCGAGCCGCCACTTGCTCTGCCAGCGCACCGGTGCCAACGATGGCTGCGGTGCGGGTATTAAAGCCGTTACGACGCAGGCCACGCAGGCCGATACGCGCCACCAGGCGCCAGGACAACATCGACGTCAGCGCCAGTGCGAACCACTGGGCGTAGAGTGGCCAGACAAACAATGAGTCGACACTGCTGAAAAATTGACCACCCGCGAAGATAGCCACAAACCCAATGGTCCAGCACACGAACACCTGCCGCGCTTCGGACCACAAGGTTTCGGAGCGCCAGGAACGGTAGATCTCGGTAAAGTCGGCGAGCACTTGATGCAGTAAGCCGCCTACCAGACCGACGATCCAGTAGTCGCTGCTCAGTTTTACGCCATTGAGGTGCAATACAATCCCGACCGTCAGGACGATCAAGGTGGAATCCACTACGCGGGCCAGAAACGCAAACTGGGATGCGTAGGGCTTAATAAATCCGTTAGAGCCAGGCACAAAAAGTCCTTCTTAAACACCGTTGGCGATGGACGCCTGTGCTGGGGTACAACAACAGTCGTTACAAACTTGCATCAAGGCGGTGGTGCTCCTTCGCACCGCCCCCAAATCCTTGATGGCACACTATTCATTTTAAAAATTGAGTCACATATTCACAACCGTTTTGTGCGTAAAGTCTCGAAAAGTATGCGATTTTTCAGCATTTCGGGCTTGATTTTTTGTGGCTTATTCCTCCGGATGCGGGTTTTAAAAACCGTCTAACCCTGCGGTTATATCACGCTGCAGGCAGACCGCTTTTCTGGTACTCCGAGCTCTGCCTCCAACCGCTAATCCCCTATCAGCTACTGGCTTCAGGACAACAAACCTGAGCAACTCCTGTCAGCAATCCCGAAGTACAACAACTGACGCCCGACACCCTAAAACCAGCGTGAGGATCAATTATTCATCAACGTTGGAATCCGGGTATCGGGCAAAAATACAGAGATACACCGCCCTCAGGCTCGGTAGCCGTGCAAGAGATGTTCAAGAAACAAACAGAGACAACCTCAAAACAATGCCGGGTAGTCAGTAGATGGCATCAGAAACACTGGAACTTGATGGTCAACGGGCCAGACACCGGCAACAGTCCTATTTCCCCCACTGCTTAAAAACGGTTGTTAAACCAAAACCGCAGCCCTGATACAGAGGCAATTAGGGAAAGATACTCAGCACTCCAAATACCACTGAGTATGGAGGTGAACCTCGTTCGACGAGCGAGCCTCATCCAGATCGAACCAGCGATAACGCCCGTGCTGCTGATCGGGCAAGGAAGCCAGATCGACATCCAACCGTAAGCGGTAGCCCAACACCACATAATGGGTTGAGAAGTCGGCTCCCGCGAAGTTATCGGTATAGTGATGCTCAAATGGCCCAAGAAACTCGGCGTCCGTCAGGGACAGCTCCAAACCCAACTCCTCCCGAGTTAGTCGCGCAAAAGCTTGCGGAAAGCGCTCACCCTTAAGAATCCGGCCCCCGGGCACGAACCAGTACCCCTGGGCGGGGCGGTTCTTGCGCTGCCCGAGCAGAACCTGCCCCCTGGAGTTGATCACCACCAGGTCCATTGAGATCAGCGGTGTACTCGCCACCACCGTTTTGAATGTTTCCGCATCAAGCAACATATCAACTCCCCCCCGTAGGAGCGCAGTCCCCTGCGCGATCTTTCAACCCACGAACATCGCCACTGCCACAGGGGCTAAACAGGCGCACGGATAAAAAAGATCGCCCGGGGAATAAGGTGAATTCTGGTGCAACCAGAAGATGAGATAGCCTGGGCCGCCGGGCCAGTAGGAACGCACACCCTGCGCGATCTTTCAACACAAGAGTATCGCCACTGCCACAGAGGGTGTGGCAGGCGCGCTGATAGAAAAGATCGCCCGGGGGACCGGGCTCCTACGGGATACGATTACTTGCGGAAGCTGCCCTGATTATCCAGGAACCACTGATAGGTCATGGCAAGGCCCTCTTCCAGAGAAATGGAATACTCCCACCCCAAGGCCTTAAGACGATCCACATTCATCAGCTTACGCGGGGCACCATCAGGCTTAGTGGCATCAAAGGTGAGCTCTCCTTCAAACCCAACCACCCTTTTCATGGTCTCAGCCATTTCGCGAATGGTGCAATCCACACCCGTACCTACATTGATATGGGACAGCATTGGCTGGCTATTAGCCTGATAGGTGGCTGTATCCAGATTCATCACATGCACACTGGCCGCCGCCATATCGTCCACATGTAAAAACTCCCGCATCGGCTTGCCGCTGCCCCACACCACCACCTCCGGCGCATTGGCCAACTTCGCCTCATGAAAGCGGCGCATCAATGCCGGAATAACATGAGAGTTATCGGGATGAAAGTTGTCATTTTCACCATACAGGTTAGTGGGCATCACACTGCGGTAATCGCGACCGTACTGACGATTGTAGGATTCACACAGCTTAATCCCGGCGATCTTGGCAATCGCATAGGGCTCGTTGGTAGGCTCCAGGGTACCCGTCAACAACGCCGCCTCAGTCATTGGCTGCTCGGCCAGCTTGGGATAAATGCAGCTCGACCCCAAAAACAGCAGCTGTTGTACGCCGTTCTGGTGCGCCGCGTGAATGATATTGGCCTCAATCAGCAGATTCTCGTAGATGAATTCAGCGGGGTACTCATTATTGGCATGAATCCCACCCACCTTGGCCGCCGCCAGGTACACCTGATCGATCTTTTCTTCTGCAAAGAACTCACTAACCGCCGCCTGACTCACCAGGTTCAGCTGGGAACGATCGCGCAAGACCAGCTCCACGCCATCCTGCTTATGCAGCTGACGTACGATCGCCGATCCCACCATACCCTTATGGCCGGCTACAAACACTCTTTTCATTTAACAGACCTTTTAACCACCGAGCGCACTGAGAGCACCGGGAAAAACCTCGATTTCTTAATAGCTGACACGCTTCACGCCGTCGATAAGTTTTTGGACATTGAAGTTGATCAGCAGACCTGTCTTTATACCGGAAAGCTTTAAGTAGGTTATGACCTGTGCAGTATGGATGGGCTGCAACCGATCCACCGCTTTTAACTCAACCACCAGACGCTGATTCACAACCAGATCCAACCGATAACCAGCATCAACAATGACACTTTTGTATCGAATCGGCAGCGCCACTTGAGACTGAACCGCGAACCCAGCTTGCACCAGCTCATGCAGCAGACATTTTTCATAACCGGACTCCAATAACCCCGGCCCCAACTCCCGATGCACCTCAATTGCACATCCGATAACTTTCTGAGTCAGAGAATCCCTCTCCATGCAATCTCCTCCATGAGATTAACAGGATATTCACCACCGAGCACACCGAGGCTACGCCACACAGAGAGGCTTAATTATTTCCTTTTTAAATTTAAAAAAAGAAAAATCTTTTCTCTATGTGCTCTGTGCCCTCTGTGGTTACAAAAAAATCACTCAACAGAGATAGAAACATCATACCCATGCGCCTTCAGCAACGCATGACGCTTGGCCTTATCCAGGTCCTGCGCCACCATCTCGGCACACATCTCTTCCACGGTAATTTCAGGCACCCAACCCAGTTTCTCTTTCGCCTTGGCTGGATCACCCAACAGAGTCTCCACTTCTGCGGGACGGAAGTACCGCGGATCAACGTGAACAATCACATCACCCACATTCAGCGCGGGAGCCTTATCACCTTCTATCGCCACAATAGTAGCAATCTCGTCCACGCCAAAACCACTGAACTGAAGCTCTATACCCAGCTCTTTAGCAGACATACGAATAAATTCCCGCACACTGATCTGCTTGCCAGTGGCAATCACAAAATCGTCAGCCTGCTCCTGCTGCAGCATCATCCACTGCATACGGACGTAATCCTTGGCGTGGCCCCAATCGCGCAACGCATCCATATTGCCCATAAAGAGGCACTTCTCCAGCCCCTGGGCAATGTTGGACAGGCCACGTGTAATCTTGCGGGTAACGAAGGTCTCACCACGGCGAGGGGATTCGTGGTTAAACAAAATCCCGTTACAGGCGTACATGCCATAGGACTCCCGGTAATTCACCGTAATCCAGTAGGCATACATCTTGGCTACAGCGTAAGGAGAGCGCGGGTGGAAAGGTGTAGTTTCCTTCTGCGGGATCTCCTGCACCAGACCATACAGCTCAGACGTAGATGCCTGATAAAAGCGGGTCTTCTTCTCCAGCCCCAGAAAGCGAATCGCCTCCAGCAGTCGTAAAGTACCCATCGCATCCACATCGGCCGTATACTCAGGTGACTCAAACGACACCGCCACGTGAGACTGCGCGCCCAGGTTATACACCTCGTCGGGCTGGACCTCGCGCATAATGCGAGTCAGGTTAGAGGTGTCCGTCAGGTCACCGTAATGCAGGTGAAAGCGCTGGTTATCGACATGCGGATCTTCGTAGATATGGTCAATACGCTCAGTATTGAAGGAAGATGCCCGACGCTTGATACCGTGAACTTCATATCCTTTTTCTAACAAGAACTCCGCCAGATAGGAACCATCCTGACCTGTAATACCTGTAATCAGTGCAACTTTTTTCATCTGTTCACTCATATCTTGTAATCAAATAGGTGTGCTTTTACACCAAAGGAAGACCATTATCACTTGCTGACCGCCAGCCTACAAAGTTCATCATTAAATTGTCCTAAAACAGCCCCCCTGTTTAAGAATCGCAGAGCATATTCTCTAGCAACGGTATTATACTGCCGGGCATCCTTTGCCAGAAGATTCTTCAGCCCTTTTAAAAATTCTGCAAGATTTTCTGGCTCAACACATTCTGCAATACCAGGGAAATTCGCACACAGCAACCCGAGCTCCGTGTGAGGTTCAGCTGTAATTAAGGCATGGCCACCGGCAGACAAAATTCCCGTCAATTTGGATGGCAGAACAACATCTGCCGCACCGCATCGCTGAACCACCAAATGCACATCCGGCATAACCATCAGATCAGGCAAATCTTCATAAGCCACCAAATCGTGATACTGAATATTGGTTAATTGTAACGCTTCAGCCATCGACTCCAGTGTAGAACGGTAAGCACCCTGGCCAACAACAACGAACAGCACATTGCTTGTGCCTTCTTCCTGCATGGCCGCTGCGGCTTCCAATACCAGCTCTAACCCCTGCTTGGCGCCAATATTACCCGAATACAACACCACCTTTTGCTGTGGAGAAATCCCCCAGGTTTCGCGAAATCGGCTTTTGTCAGCCTGAGGCGTAATAAAGTCTGTGTCGACCCAATTGGGGAAGAAAACAATCTTTTCTGCGTCTACACCCTTTTCCTCTGCCTTACTCATCATGCTTCGGGAAATGGTGCTAACTCTGTCGAATCGACGCAGAATAAAGCGCTCTGTCCTTGCCGCAAAACTCGCCATAAAACCTGATCTCCCCATGCCGAGCCCAAGCATCGCATCCAGTTCATAGTCCTGAATATGGATGACGCACCTGGCCCCACATATACGAGAGAAAATCCAGGCAAAAGGTGCACAGAAAAATGCAGGCACCACAACTATTACCACTTGAGGCCGCCATAATATCTGCCCGGCCAACGCCAGTGCACTACTTAGCGAAAAACTCATCAGGTGAATAATCCGCTTAACAGTATTGAGGGCAGAGGGTACATATAACGGACAGCGAATAACGTCCACACCGGAAATCCGTTCACGCATAAAGCGTAGGGCGCTATAGCCCCGCCCTAGCTTCCAGGCCGGATAATAGGGAGGGGCAGCAATAACCCTAACATCATGCCCCGACGATTCAGCCAACCACGGCGCCATTTCACCACTGTACTTCCCTATACCCGTCAATTCTGGAGAGTAGTTGATACCTAAAAACAACAACCTCATAACGAGACTTCACTCTCAATGTGTTTGCGCCTCGCCTCGGCCACTAAATCATGTCCAGTGAGTCGCGAAATCTCAGCTAATTTCTCTGCTTTGCCATGAAGGTGCGTCGTGGCCGCCTCCAACTCCATCAACTTGGCGCCAACTAAAAATCGATACCACCAGCCCTGAAGAAAGTGATAAGTGAGACCTTCACGCCCATCCAGGAATCCCAACTGAAAGATATAGCGCCAGAGAAAATAGAGCGTTGTACTAACTGTGAAGGGTATACGGTTGTAGATTCTCTCTTTAGCCCAGCGCTTGAACGAGGCCTGCCACGATGCACTATCGCTTGTTAGAGCCTCATCACGAGGAAAGAGATCCAAGCGCTGGTTCAAAACATCTATTGCTTCCCGTGTCGCGTACTTGTTGTGCTTTTCAGTAAAGAAAGTTAGGTCATTTAAATTATGATCCGAAAAGCCACCCTTCAAGGTGATAGTACGGCCACCCCAAACCACCATGTGCTCGTCCATCCACCTATCTTCAATACGCCCTTGACCGTGACGCCAGATGCGTAACAATCGCAAGGGATAGCGCCCACCATGCCTCACCCAACGACCCATGAAAATATGCTTACGATCAAGGTTAATACCTACCACATCAGCAGAGAGCAGAGGTAGTTGATTGGAAATTTCGCGCGCAAGGTCTGGCTCTATGATCTCGTCGGCGTCTAATCGCATAACCCATGAAGATGAGATCGGGGCATTATCCAAAGCCCACTGAAACTGCTGCGCATAATTGGTAAATGGATTCTGAAGCACCTGAGCGCCCAATCCTCGGGCAATGGAGACTGTGTTATCCGTAGAGCCTGAGTCGATAACAAAAACTTCGCGCGCAAACCCTGAAATAGAGTCGATCGCTCTACCAATATGCTTCTCTTCGTTAAAGGTCAAAATGATGGCTGTGAGGCTAGTCATAAAATCTTGTCATTAGTCAAAGGGTTGCAATCTAGAGAAAGGGAAAGTTCATCAGCACAACGTAACGCCAGAATCAACAACATCATTGTGGGATTTGCCCCTCCCCCACTCGGCAATACCGATGTTGAAATCACCCGAACATTCGGAGAAGCGAAGAGACGCAACTTGTCATCAACTACCCCACTCTCAGGACTAATACCCATACGAGTAGCTCCGCCCGGGTGGAAAATACCACCTCCCTCACGCATGCCCTGCTCTATTTGGTCAGAAGAGCGACGAACAAGGGTTGCCAGGTTTTGATAGGGTGACTTTTCCCAAGCATCCAGGAAAGCATCTGTAGCCACCTGCATAGCGGCAACATCGTGGCTCTTAACATCCCAGTCAATACGCGCAAGTGGCATGCCATATTGGTCTTTCTGCGTGTTAGATAGAGTGATACGGTTATCTGCCACTGGCTTTTGCTCAATTACCATATGCAGCTCTAACTTTGCTCCCTGCGGATATAACAGACGTTTTTCAACATAACGCCACCAGCTGGCGCGGACCAACCATGGCGTGGCAGCCAGCAATTGAATAACGGTTTTCAAGCCCGGAAGACGCCGACGCTGAAGCTGCCTAAATACGTCTCTAAGTGCATCAAAGCCGCCCTTTCCTTTATCCGCGAATCCAACATGCGCAAAACACGGAACGACGGTTACACGCAACTTAGAGCACCTTGCAAGCTCAAAACGAATATTGCGCATTGCGCCACGCCTATCGAATCTAAACCCCACAAGCCGATTCAGTGCTCCGACCTCTTTTACATCCAGATCTGCAACAACAGTCGACAAATGATCATGAAAATACCGACCCAGATGATCATATCCGCCACTAATCATCCCGCCATTTTGCTGATCCGCTAACAACAAAAGTCGAGTGGATTCTATTGCCCCGGCGGCAATAATAATGGTGTCGGCTTGCACTGTTAGCGATGCCCCATCAGGCGCTTTCGCCGTGACTTCTCGTATCTCACCGGCAACTGACACAAAAGAACAAATTGTCGCATTCATCCAGATTTCAGGGCCGGATGGTGAACTCGCCTGAGCTCGAGTCAAGTTGAAGACATTTCGCCTGCGAAATGGCGGCCATTTCGCCAACCGCGCGACATAGTCATCACCCCAGCTCAGATCAGGTTCAACATAATTACCCTCAGGCAGGTCAAACAACTCTTCAACTCGGGATACGTACGGTCGCAACTCGTCAAAATGAAGGGGCCAATCTGCACACGACAGATCAGCTTCCTGGAAAGGGATAAGTGCCCCCCCCCAGCGTGTTGAAGTTCCACCCAGACAGCGAAATCGACCGTCTTTGGCACCATTGTACGGTGTGCATCCGTGCTCAACAGCATTTAGTGGGTGTGTATCGTACTCTTGCTCATACCCGCCTGATTCAACGCACACCACACGCCGCCCGGTGTGGGCCAGCTTCACAGCCATCACCAAGCCTGCAGTGCCGGCACCAATAATCAGAATATCGGCATCAAGTTTTACATTACCAGAACCAACAAGGTCACTAATCATCCAGCTGACCTTCTTGATTAAGTAACGCTGCATACTGCGATAGGCGGCTTAGCTTTCGAGTGCTGACAATAATTGCCCCATGTGGGTTTCGGCGCAGGGCTTCACGCAATACTTCTGTTGTCGGGCGTCCGTCTCCGGCAGCTAGGGCCGCCGAGACATATCCATAAGTGACCTGTAAGCTCTTTCCATATTGCAAAAGCAGATCCGCCTCGCGACGATAAAGACTATCGAGTACCTGAACGAAGCCGCATAAGTCCGGCGCATACTTAAGAAACGGTTCCAGAAGGTGTGCTTCCAAAGCGAGGCCAAAACTACCGACCTTACCCGCAGACATCATATCCTCAAGCCATCGCAGCCATTCGTCCGATGTAATCAACTCGATACTGGGCTCATGCAGTAGATACAAATTGATATGCTCTCGCCCCATACGTCTCAGACTACCTTCAAGCGCCACCTGCGCACGCTTCAGGGAAAAATCAATAGTTGGCCTGGAAAAGTAAGGGACTAAACGGCCTGCTGCCTTCCGAGCAAATACCAAACCGTCAGGTTGCTTCTCTCCTCCAGGCGAATAAATCCCCACCTTAGAGGTAACTGTAATAGACGGATAATCTCGCAGCACTGAGGCAAGATCCCGCTCTGCGGCCCCAAAGCCATAATATGGCGCTGTATCAAAATGGGTGAATCCCGCTTCGACTGCAGCATGCAACAATCGGTTTCGCTCCTGTTTCCGCCCCGCATTAAAGAGGCTGGCAGTCCCAAAAATGAACCGCGACACTTGCAGCCCTGTGCCAGGAAGAAGAACCACTGGCATACCGCCAGAACTTCCCGGCGAAGAATAACTAATCTTCTCATCCATTTGTCAAAATCGTCCGCCTTCCAACCTCTACCACTGGATTTCCCGAGTAAACAGTCCAGGAATTCAAATTTTTGAAGGTAACGCCACGCGCGCCCAATACCGCTCCCTCTGCGATGGTAACCCCGGGACCGACAAAAGCTTCTGCGCATACCCACGCATAGGCACCAATCACGATAGGTTTTGCGTAAATCTGAAATTCAGGTCTCTGGAAGTCGTGTGTACCTGTACATATAAACGCCCGCTGAGAAACCACCGCCTGTTCCCCAACAGTGATTGGTCCCATTGAATAGCAATCGACACCGGGCCCCAGCGTAGAGCGAGCATGCATAGTCAGGTTCGGAGGGAACCAGACATTAACACTTCCATATATAAAGGCACTCCAGGAAACATTCGCACCAAATAATCTAAGCAGAAAAATTCGCCAGCGATGCAGCGGTGCAGGTGTCCATGCAGCTAAAAGAAACCAAACTATTCGCCAAGCCAGGCGCAGAATCCGATGCTCAAGAGGGAAAGAGGGTGCCCCCGTAAAGGTATCGTGTTTATCTGATGATTGATTCGCTGCTCCAGCCACACCCATATCGCGGCGCCGGCAATGATCGTTCGTTTGATTCATATCCAAATAACTCAATTTCACCAATACCGGCGGCAACTTAGAGTCACCTTATTCTCAGGAAAATTTATATACATAATGGGTCTCCACCAAACAGTTGGAGAAATCTGGTATCTAAGAGGATTAGTTAGTACCTAGGGCTCTTAGTTACCTATAGCGTGATCGGAATTTTCATTTATTGGATATAATACGTATCAGGTTTTCCGCGACCTTATCGATCTTATAGCGAGCCTCAAAGCAGGCTTTTGCAGATAAAGTCATGTCTATCTTCTGCTCGTTTGTCGTAGCTAGCCATTGCCGAAGGCCGGCAACCGTTCCTTCGACGGTATCTTCATTCACGAAACCTGCCCCATCGGTCTCAATCTCGCGCCATATATTTACCTTGTTGCTTATAAGCACAGGCTTGCCGCAGCCCAGCGCCTCAGCCACGACAATACCGAAATTTTCCTGATGCGATGGCAGGCAAAACACCTCTGCCGAGTGATACGCACCCCACTTCATATCGCCCTCTAGCATCCCCGGCCAGGTAATCCGGTCAGCAATTCCCAATGCCAACGCCTGGGCTTGTAACTTTGCCCGCCATCCCGTCTGGTCCGGCCCGGCAATGACGAGGTGCAAGGATTGATCGCTGGACGCCACTTGAGAAAATGCATCTATCAAAAGATCGCAGCCCTTTTTCTCATGGATTCTGCTGAGGAACAGAAACAACCGCTTACCGCGTAGCTCGGGGTATTCATCCAAAAAATTGCCAGCCAGTTCGGCGCTAGACTCCGGCGGAGTAGCCGTTCCGTAACTGGTCACCGTCTCCTGGCATCGATAGAGCCAGAATGACTCACGAGCGAGAATACGTTCCTCCTCGCAAGTAAAGATGACAGACTGGGCATCTCGCAGAACACGGTATTCAGCCCACGGCCAGTACAGCCATTTCTTCAGATGTTTCAGCGGATACGTACGCTTGAACCATGGATCAAGCATGCCGTGCGTAAAGACAAAATAGGGTGTCTTACCACCCGCCAAGGCGCGCCATGCAGCAAAACTGTGGTATTGCCAGATGCCGTGGACAATCACCACGTCATAGTTGGAGACATTGGCCTTTAGCCACGGCAACAGAAGTGGCGCATAGCCGTATCCAGAGCGCCCAGGGCCACACGCATAAATATTGATAGCACCAAGTTGATTCAACCACGGTGCATCTAGCGCGTCACAGCAAACGATATCGACCAAGTGCCCCATCCGCACCAGCGGTTCCTGAAGCTGCCGAATACCCTCTATCGGGCCACCTCCTTTGGGGTTGGTAGAGGCTATTACTCGCAGTATCTTCATGCTGCGACCTCCGGCAACAAGCGCTTGACCACAGTCAGGATGACAGTTAGTCCGAAGCGTCGCACTGCGGCGTCGGCACCTGCCTCCACCCGCCCATTGTGAGCGTTAAACCAGTTGCGCGCTTCCAGTACTGCTTGCTGTAGGTGTTCTGTATCATGATTCGCAAAACAAACACCTTGAATGACATCTTCAAGCCCTTCCGTTGGCAAGGGCGTGGATATCAGCAGCCTACCGCTGGCAATACTTTCAATAACCTTGAAAGGAAATACACCATTGCTCATATCAGCAATTGGGGAATGCGGGTTGAGCAGCACATCACAACGGGCAATCAGACCGACTAGGGTCTCATCATCTACACGCCCATGAAACTCCAGCCGACCACCGCTCCGGGACGCTGCCAGTTTGACATCATCCTCTAAGGGACCTGCACCGGTCACTATGAATCGGTATTGCGGTGGTAAGCTGTTATACAGCGAGAGGATTTGATCAGTACCCTTCTCATTGGACAACCCTCCAAAGTAGCCAAGTATGACTTCTGCATTGGCTGACGAAAAAGGCGGATACTGTCTGGGCAGCACAGCCACATCATCAGTTACCACGCCTGGAAACAAGGAAACGTGCGAATTCAACCGGCGGGCTTTATCTGCTACTGATTCGTTAACTGCAAAAATATGCGCTGCCTTTCGGGCCGCGCTACGCCAGCACCACCAATCAACCAGCGGCTTCGGATTTACACCTCGCCCTCTGGAGAAGTGCCAATCCTCCATTTCTTGCACAATCTTACAATTTGTTCGCTTGTATAATTCCACGCCCAGCAGGGACTCCATCGCATAGCCATTGTATAGCCACACAAGTTGCGGATTACCGAACGTCAGAACTGCATCAGCAACATGAGCCACATCAAACAGATTCAAAAACTTCCCATAACGACGTTTGGCATAGGTTGGCGGCGTGATTTCCGTTAGCGAAACACCTGCGATTACAGAACCATCAATGGATAAATCGCTAGGAATCTCGTTCTCATGAGCGGTATTGATAAATACTATCGGCTCTCCAAGCTGTGCCAGAGCCACAACTACAGATTCGATTTTTCTGGCCGCGCCCAAGTGAGGCTTTTGACTCCGGCCAACGGGGGAATATGGAGCAATTACTACTAGCATTGGGTATTCTCAGTATCAATAGGCAGTAAATTTTGAACAGCTGCCGTCAGCCCACCCGAAGAACCAAACTTCTTGACCCCCAGTATGAGGCGCCGAAAGCAACCGCAAATGGAATGACCAGGAAATAGTGTTCAAATGGGTTACCTGCCCAAAGCAACAGGAAGAATAAGGTTGCCGCTACTCTGTGCATAGTCCGAAAATATCCAACAGACCCTTTCCCGGCGAACCAAATAAAGAATGCTATTCCCCCCCAGAAAACCAGAGAGCCCAACAACCCAAACTGAAAAAACTGTGTCAGGAACGCGTTATCTATCAGCCAATTAAATCTATATATGGTTGGATCTACTCCACGGACGGCAAGCATTGTATAGGCGGTGTTAGTGCCAACCCCTATTCCTCTCCCCAGCAAAATCTCAAACATATCAGCCGTGTAGAGTGTATCCAGCATATTCAGGAAATTTGATATCCGCCCCCCCTCAGACAATGCTGCCTCGACAATCCCTCCCCTGTTGACTGCGGAGATCATGCTTCCATACCCCACCAAGGCCATAAGCAATAATGCAGGCAAAAGAAATACTCTTAAAGCCAACCTATATCTGCCCAATGAATGCGATTTTGTGAACTCCAGGAGCTGAAAGGCAAAGATAATTGCTACACCAATCATCATCGACCGTGTTCCTGATGACAGCGAGATGAGTAACGCGAGAGCCGATATTAACAATCTACCGCTCAAAGACGCCCCACTAAGCACCCAGCCGCAAAGCGCCAGTGAAAACCCGAAGAAGCCTGCAATACCTGCGTTATTGAACAGCCCCGTCAGACGGAATGCGCCTAAACTGGAAAGACCAAAATGACCAGCCTGAAGTACAATCAAAAAAATATCCAAGGTAGCAAAAATGGCAAGCCAACTTACAACAACAGGATGTTTCACTTGGGAGCTTTTAAATGTAGACATCAAAAAAAATATTCCGAAACACACATGCATAAGCATTAACCAGCGAAGTCCTGCAATCAAAAATAGTGAGGGACCGCCACTTGCCAAGAAACCTACTGAACCAATCGTCAGGACCGCAACCACCCACGCGACATACCCAACAACAAGGGAATTTATACTCGGCGGCCACTTTTGTCGCATTACATACACAGGCCAAATCACAGAGAGCAATAAAAGAAATCCATCTTTTAGATACCGAAAAAAACCAGAAGATTCCTGTGTACTAACGCCAAGAGTCCACCCCACGATGTCGCCACTTAGCGTCACCTTGAAAGCCACTATCCCATATTGCGAAATACCAACCAAAAAGACGAGTGGGAGAAAGGTTTCAACACGCAACCAACGAAGCATAGGTTAAGCCAATCCCCTCGCAATGACTGCAATACTTTCCTCATATACACGCCAATCCAATTTCCCGGCTGCTTGTCTACAGGCTTCTCCCCATGCCGGCCACTGCTCTATATTCTTAAAAGCGGTTTTCAGACCCTCAGCAACTGACACTACATTATCCTCAACCTCAACGCCCATTCGCAGAGGCTCGAAACCATCTATACCGCAATAGGGCGTAATTACTAACGGAAGAGCACACTGCATAGCTTCAACACAAATCAGTGACATGCTTTCTGAAAGCGAAGGCATAACAAAGAGATGACTGGAAGCCAGAAGTGCTGGCATGTCCTTGTGTGGCACCGTGACTGAACGGACAGAGAAGCCCGACGGAAGTTGACATGCACTAAGTAGATCAATAATTGAACACTCAAGCGTGCCAATAATGAGCACTTCAATGGAGCTCCCCTTGGTTAGAAGCATCAACTCACTTGAGCACTGCCGTAGGGCTTCGATTAACACATGCCCGCCTTTGCGAACATTATTTGCCCGTGCCAGCACTCTAACAACACCGAAATCCCCCATCTTTGCGGGATAGCTGAACTTTTCAGAGTCAACCCCATAAGGGATCCGGAACAATCGGGCGACTGGTTGCATACGCCCTTTCAGGCCTTCAGCGGTGTAGCGGGAGGGAACTGTGACGATATCGGCACAACCTAATATTTCATCATTCACAGATTCATCGTGGTTATATTTTTTATCCCAACCTAATGCTTGATAGTGACTATTAATACGACTACAGGCAGCATTTGATTGATTCAAAATTTGATCACTCCAAATTAATGCGCCATTCTTTTTCGCCGCGCGTACTGTCTTTGGCATATAGTCTTGCAGAGTAATCAATGTGCCGAATCGATAAGCACCCCTGTCAATAAGCCCAGCCACATACTCATCGAAATCCGAAATTAGCGTAGCTAAGTCATGCCCCCGAAGTAAGCGACGCACCTGCCACGCAAGAGGAGAAATAACATTATCTACTTCGAGTGATGAAAGGTGGTAGCCTTGGGCCTTTCGCCCTGCGCTCCCGGGCAACATGGACACCAACCGGCCAAACCCTTTGCTATAGAATGGCGTCACCAACCGCAACGAAAGCCCACTTCTTTGAATTCCCGCAGCAAGAGGAAAGACATGGTGCTTCAATGGGTGAGCGATCAAGACATCAACCTTTGTCATTTAAGCTCCGGCTCTTTTTTCAATTCCATGTTCCGTCCAATCCAGGACTCATAGGGAGCAGCAAAGATAACCGGGTCATAGTCCAAATCCCTGGTTCTACGATCCAGCTTCACAGTGGCAGGATTCCCTGTCGCCAGGGCGTATGCAGGAACATCACAGGCCACAACTGCACCAGCACCAACTACAGCGCCTCGACCAATGCGGGCGCCCGGAAGAAGCATTGCCCCTGTTGCTATCCATGCGTAATCTTCTACTACAATCTCTTTTGAAAACATGCGCCATTTCGGATCGGACAAATCATGACTGGCGGTTAAAATTCGTACCCCATCGTTTATGCAGCAAAAAGACCCAACGTTAATTTCCGCATGTGGTGCCATATGAACATTACGACTTATAAAGGTATGCGCACCAACTGCAATATTTGAATACTTACCGTTGACTTCCAGACCGTAGACAATGGAAAGCGATCCAATCCTCGCCCCCCTTCTCTCCATTGAGTTTCGGTTTCTGTATATCCCTAACAAGTCACGCGAACGGAGCAGCCTCTTTATCCAGACGACAAACCACCTTTGTGATAGTAAACGAGGGCGCTCCCTGTTTTTCCAAAGAAATGCAAACATCGAGTTATTTATGCCCTTCAAAAAATATCTTCATCAGGATAAATGTAAGCACCATCATCACCAGTTCAAAACCAATCAGTGTGACAACGGCTGAACTCTCGCCGATCATCGGCTTTAAAACCAACGTTAAAGCCAACGATGCGATTGAAGCCGTCAAAAAGGCGATCGACAGTACCTCGTGACGATTGATAGCACTAAGTGTCACTTGGCCCATTTGCCAGGCGGAAGTCAGGAAGGTGGCCGCAATAAAAAGGTTAAAAAGAGCAGAGAGATGCGGGATACGGCCAGCTGTCCAAAGTTGCAAAAGTTGTGACCCAAAGAACAAGAGCACCAGACTGGTCGCCGCACCCACTGCGACAGATGCAATCGTTCCCCGCGCATAAAGCTTTCGAAGGATACCGAATTTCCCTGAACCAGCCTGTCGCGAGATTTCCGGCCAAAGTGATCTGCCAATTATTGTAATTGCTTGCGTCTGAATTCGCGCAATGGTGCGATAGGAGTTAAATATCGCCACGAAGGCAGGTCCAAATAAGTGTCCAACCAACAGTGTCATACCCTGTATACTGATGGCATTTCCTAACGGGAAAGCCATGAATGCCGCTGCTGGTTTAAGCAGGCTTCTGAGTTCTTCCCAACTCGCGTCTTTGGTACTCCAGCGAAATTCCGGGTGACAGCGACTGGATAGCGCCCACTTGATCACAGCTGTGAAGAGGCAAGCACATAGATAGCCCACCGCGGCGCCGAGAAAGGTTCTGCTAACAAGTACTCCAACTATCAAACCCACCCACTCAATCAGCCTTGCCACATTCCCGATCTGCGTGCCCAGAGCAAATTCGCCTTTTGAGCGAAATACCGCATCCACCAAGGCACTGGTCATTGCCAATACGGTTGCAATGACCATAATCACCAAAGCCAGCTTGTTCTGTATTGAGCCAAATGGAGCGTGATTAAGAAGGACCGCCACAATACTGGCCAAGATAACTGCTGCCCCCAATACATACAGATACAACTTGATTGCGGAATGAAATAAAACCTTGGCTTTGCCTCCATCGCCAGCGGCGGCTGCCATACTCATCTTATTTATGATGACAGCCAGGAAACCGATATCTGAAAGTGCGAAATAGGTTGGAACAGCTGACAGTATTAACCACGCACCATATTCCTCCAACGACCAGACATGCAGAAAAATGGGTACAGAGCATATTTGAATCAGCGCAGAGATAGCTGGCGTCGTAAGATTAGCTCCCATCGCCGCAATAAATCGTGCCTTTATCGACATTAGAAACGACCAAGCCGATATTGATCCATAATGGCCAATTCGTTTTCCATTTGTAGCGTGTGGCAGAAACTCCTCATTTGTACTGATATCCATAGTAACTGTATGCATCACGCGACATTGCCTTACGTTCTACCGCATTCAACACAGCACCCTTAACCTCAACACCATTTTGCTTAAAACGACTAATGGTCCACTCAACCTCTCTGACACTATTCAGGCCATACCGAGTGATAATCATCGAAGTTCCGGCATGCCGCCCCACAATAGCGGCATCCGTGACCGCAAGAATTGGCGGGGTATCAATAATGACCAAGTCGTAATTACCTTTTACATGATCAATAAAGCTTTCAAAGGATTGAGCCATCAATAGCTCTGATGGATTTGGTGGTGATGCACCACGGCTCACAAAGTCCAGCCCCTCAACCACCGTATCCTGTATGACCGCCTCAACCCCATGCTTCCCGCTTAGCGCCTCGGATAAGCCCTTGTCATTATTGTTGGTTAACCACTGGTGCAAGTGGCCACGACGCAAGTCAGCGTCTACTACAAGGATCCGCTTACCAGAAGTGGCAAAAATCGATGCAAAGTTAACGGACACAAATGACTTACCCACACCCGGACTGGGGCCTGAGATCATAAGAACATTGTTCTTAGCGCCCATCATGGCAAAGTGAATGCTGGTGCGAAGTCCGCGCAATGCTTCAATGGAGAGATCCGCAGGATTGGAAACGGCCAACAAAGATGGAGCACCACTCCTGGCCTTGCCTTTCGCCATGTTTACCTCAATTGACTGCTGGTCATTTGACAGGGGAACGGTAGCGTAAACCGGTAAGCCGATGGCCTCCAATTGATCCGGCGTTTCGATCCCTCGATTGAACGCGGCACGAATAAGAATGCCAGCGACCGATAGCAAGCCTCCCAAAAGAAAGCTTATTACTACAATCAGCGACTTATTGGGAGCGACTGGCCGTGAGGCATTCACCACAGCCTCGTCTACTACTCGTACATTGCCCACAGTTCCGGCGCGCACAATATCCAGCTCCTGAACATTGGCCAGCATTTGCAGGTAGATTTCGTTACCCACTTTTACATCGCGGGTGAGACGTACCACTTTTTGCTGAGTGATGGGCAACTTGGAAACCCTTCTGTCAAGCTCCTTGCGACGCTGCGCCAACTCAGCCATTTGGCGCTCCCATGCCTGGTAGGTGGGATGACTGGATTTGAACTTGCGATCGATCTCTGCCTTTTGCATCTGCAGTTCGGAGATACTTTTTTCCAGCTCTATGATCTGATCCAGCAGCGCCTGCCCTTCAGCCGTGACGTCTACCGATTCAGACTCTACCTGGTACTCATTCAGCTTTTGCTCTGCCTCTTCCAGGTCTTTGCGTACTGATGGCAGCCGAGACCTGAGAAACTCCAACGATTGAGATGCCTCGGCGCTATTGCGCTCTACGTTCATGCGCACATAGGTTTGCGCCACGTGATTTAAGATTCTCTTAGCACGCTGCGGATCAGAATCCTGATACTTGAGCACGATAATTCCGGATTCCCGGCCTTTTTCACTGGCCGAGATACTGCCTTGCAGCGCAAGTATTTTCGGTAATGTGTGGTGTTTGATCACGGTAAAGCTACTTCCGGGGCGGGCGTGCAAACGCTTTACAAATAAAGTGTAAGCAGCAGCGGTAGCCCTCTCACCCACCTTCCCTTTCAACAGTTCTAAGCCGTCATTGTTAAGAAGCGTCCAGCCGCCTTCTGTGGCCAGAAGTTGGTATTCAGTACCGTAAGTCGATTCCGGAACTTCAAATCTGGTGATCTCCAGCTCCTCTCCGCCCCAGGCGTAGTTACTATTCCACCATGGCACGGCCAGGCCGGTTTCGTCATAGCTGGCTCGGCGGGCAAGGAGTCCGCCAAGAAGTGGTACCCGGTTTGGGCTTACCTCAATATCCAGATGCAAGTCGGCAACGGTTTCGCCCATAACCGCCCGGGACTTAAGCAGCTCGATTTCGGTAACGGCTGCTGATGGTGTGCCGAACATCTCACCTATATCGGAGAGCCCTGGCATTGCGGCGCTCTTTTCTTCCACCTGCAGCATTGCGTCAGCCTGATACTGTGGGGTTGCCAGCAATGCATAACAGACACCTAAAAATGTAAAAGCCACGGTACAGGCAATAATAATCCAGCGGCCATCCCACACCGTACCAACCAACTGCATCAGATCAATTTCTTCGCTGTCTATCGAAGACCGCATTGGCGCTTTCTCATTCATACTGTTCATGCGAGGTGTTTGACCCATTCATTGAGGGATTGATCGATCAATTGGTATACGTGCTCAAACGCTGGCTTCTGTTGCCTATAGGGGTCGGGTATTTCTTTCTCGTCCAGCCATTTGCCAAGCAGGAAGCACTTACCCCTGGCTTGCGGCGCAATTTCGCCGATCCGGCTGATGTGCTTTTTTTCCATGGTGAGTATCAAGTCTGCCTGCGCCAGCATTTCCGCAGTCAGCTGTCGTGCCAGATGGATTTCTGCTTCTATGCCGTTTTCCAACAATACCTCCCTGGCGGTTGGCTCAAGATCTTTATCGACCAGGGCACCCAGACCAGCCGAGTGCACGGTTTTACCCACATCACCCAGTTTGTGCTTTAGCAACACTTCGGCAGTGGGGCTTCGGCAGATATTGCCTACACAGACAAACAAAATATTCTCAAACACGTTTCATACCCGACAGGCTTTAATCGCCACTAAAACTTTTTGATTCAATCTCGGCCGCCAGATTCAGACCGCTGATTGTTGGCAGAAGCTGCAAAACCAGTCTGTTCCAGCGCGCCACAGGGGCAGCCGTCACGTAGACAATGTCCCGCGATTGCAGGGGAAACTTGTCAGCCAGTACCAATGCCAGCGCATTTTTCGCGTCCAGCTGAAAAACATCAGCCACCTGATCCGGATTGCTGGAGGCGCGTAACACGAAAACCCCCGAAGCATTGGCCTGCAACTCGTTAAGGCCGCCGGCACTGGTGAGTGCCTCAGCCAGCGTGATGCGGCTGCGCTGAATGGCGACTGGCTGCGCTTTAACAACCTCCCCCAGGACAAAGATTTTCTGGTCGTCGTTACGGCTGACATGTACCACGTCGCCATGCTGCAGCAACATATTCTGGGTCAGGTCGCCCTGCTGATAGAGGCGCTGCAGGGAGAACACTGTCTCGTTACCGCTGCGCGTTACCACTACGTTTTGCCAATCGGCCGATTCACCCATGCCCTGCGCCGCGTTTACGGCATCCAGCAGTGTTAAGGGGATATTGGTAATGGCCACCGGGCCCGGCTTGTTGACCTCGCCGGTGACATAGACCTTTTTGGACATAAAGGCGGCAACGGTGACATCTACCTGGGGGTTGGGGATGTATTCGTCCAGGGCCTTGATCAGTTTGTCCCGAACTTCGGTCACGTTCAGGCCTTGCACCATGATCTTGCCCACATAGGGATAGAAGATGGTGCCATCGCTGTGGACCCAGTTACCGGATTCGGCCGGGGCGCGTTCCGGCCCCTGGGGGATGGTAAGCTCGGGGTGATCCCATACGGTGATGTTGAGGATATCGCCAATACCAATCTGGTAGTCGTAACCGGTGAGCGCATCAGCGACTGTAGCCGGTACGCCCTGGGGTGCCGGCTCCGGCTGGTTCATGCGTGCAATGAGGCCGGGGGAGATTCTCTGGATATTGACCTTGTCGGCCCAGTCTTCGTTGTCGTCTTCCCTGGTTTCGTTACCGGAGGAAAACCACTGACTGGAACCGGAACTGATGTTGGACCCTGGCGCCAGGGCGCAGCCCGTGGTCAGGGAGATCATCGTGATTAAAGCAAGAATTCTCATTGAGTCGTTGGAACCTATGTATGCGCCGGACATTTACCAGCAGTCTTTTGCCAGTGGATTTTTCACCAGCAGATGTTTACCAGCGGACGTTTACCAGCGTGCTTCCCACGCGAGGTAGCCACCGACACCGCCGATGCTCTCGCCTGCATAAATCAAATCTTCACTCTGGTAATCCAACCCAATGGTGAACTGCCAGGGATCAAACAAAAAACTGTAGCGTGCATCGGCCAACCACAGGTCGGTGCGCTGGCCGTAGCCGACGGTGCTGCCGCCAGGCAGCGCGCGATCAATGCCGTCGCGATTGAGCTCTACCCGTGACACCGACCAACTGAACTGGTGATCATCGGCGGCGTACACATCGTGCGAGAAGGTCAGCATACGACTGTCGTTGTCGGTACTGGCGCCCAGCGATCGGTTGCGATAGCGATAGCCGCTGCTGTATATGCCGTGCTCGTAGGCGTAGTTGGGCAGATCACTGCCGTTGCCTTTGTAGCCTTCTGCCGTGGTATCGCTGAACTCCAGCGAGAAGCGCTGGTGCACAACCGGGCCAACCACAGAGGCGTCCACCCCCATCAGGTAGACATAGCGGCTTGGCGCACCGGTGGCTTCGTCTTCACCGATCCACTGGCCGTAGAAGCCCAAACCGGTATCGCCCCAGAAGGTGCCGCTCAGGCGCCAGTCGAACCCGCCCAGTTGGTTACCCGGCTCGTTGCTTTGTTCGATGCCGTCATCACCGCGGTTGTCCCGGCCAAGCAGGAGGTCACCAAATGTACTCCAGTCCTGCGGGCGCCCTTCCCCACCCCACTGCGCGGTGCGGGTGAGACCGATTTCCAGCGCGGAGAATGGCCGCAGGGTAACCCGGAATCCCCACAGTAAGGCTTCGCTGACAGCCCGGTCGGATTCCAGCTGGGACATAAAGGTTTCGAATGTCCAGGGGCCCAGCCAGCTCAGCAACGGTGTCTCGAAGGCTTTGGCCTGATTGCGCTGCAGACTCACGCCCGGTGTCGGCCGGGCGTTGGTGCCCAGGATCAGGCTGTTCTGCCAACCGGGGCCCCACCAGCGTTCTATCTCGCCAGCGGAGAAGACCCAGTTACCCAGCACCAGGCTCAGGTAGCTGCCATCCAGTTTGGCATCGGCGTCGCCGTTGACGTCATCGGTCCAGGAGGCTTTCAGCCGCCCAGCCAAACGGTCACCCACCCAGTCTGCGGAGAGGCTGGTCTCGGCCTTGTCGCGCTGGCTATCGGCGAAGTCTGTAAACAGGTGTGGGTCCTGCCTGACATCGGTACGCCAGCTAAAGCGCACATCGCTGCCGGTATCGCGTCGCAAGGCAAAGCGTACGTAGCGCAATGACACACGCTGGCCATCTGTCAGGTCGCCAGCATTCACGTCTTCAAGATTTTGTTTGATGCCACTCCACATCAGGGGCCAGGTGTTGACGGGCACTTTGATGATGCCCGCATCGGCCAGCGACTGGATGTGGTGACGCAGCACTTCGTCGCCGGGGTTTACCCATGGACCTGCTGCGGCAATCGGTGTGATTAGTGAACAACAGAGCAGACAAAGCGTTCGCCAATAAAACACAGCACCCCGCTTGAGGGCTAAATCACAATTGAGATACTTCACTGTAACGCTTGGTCCTTGGTCCTGATGCCCCCAATGGCAAGCGAGCTATTTTGACGTCACATAACCGCATGTGCAAGCCGTGATTCTTATCACAAAACGAGGGGAAATCTGGAATATCTATAACCGGATAAAGTTTGTTTTTTGATACGGCGCACATGCGCTCGGAATAACAAACCGCTTAAAGAATTTTGGGTTACTTTGTCTGAGGAGGCACACCGCTCTGCGATGCTGGTAGCACGCCGTATTTGTGATTTGCAGGAAGTGGAACCCGAAGAGTCACACACCTTGACTCCGATAGGAACGAACCAATCTGCCGGAGCCTCGGGAAAGAAAACCACAGACACGGAGTCATTCGCGCAAAGAATGAATTCTGATTTTAAAACCATTGTTTGAAGGAATACCGGGAGTTGGGTGTTTGACGGGAGGGCGCGGAGTTTCGGGCCAGATGGAATTGGTGCGGGTAGTAATGACTAGTCACCAAGGTACGGAGCACTTGCTGAATAGTTTTTACTCAAACATAGATTAAATATTGTGCAGGGCGATATTGTCTGATTTCTACTATTGGACGATTTCAGGGGCTATTTGGTTATAACGCGTGCGGAAGTTTTTCTCCCGTTCATTCGCGGGCAAGGTGAATTGAGACTTGCGGCAAGAGAAATCGTTTACGAGTGGGCGCGATTTGAGGCCCTGTGGATTCCCGCCTGCGCGGGAATGACGGGGGCGTGGGGCGCTGCGCTATAGGACGCGTTGCTGCAGGGGCCTCACCTCCGTAGGAGCCCGCTCCCGCGGGCGATCTTTTGATCTGCATTTAGCCGTAAATCCTGGCACTTCAGATTCGACCTATCGGGCATTACAAAACGTCAGCATGTAAACCATCTCCGGGAAAGGATCGCCCGCGGGAGCGAGCTCCTACGGGACAGTGCCACGATGTGGGAGCGCAGTGGCCCAGACCATCCTCTCTTCCTGCGGTGCAGGAATTCACCTTATCCTCTGCGCGATGGGCACTATTTAAAAGATCGCCCGGGGGACCGGGCTCCTACGGGGCAGCACCACGATGTAGGAGCGCAGTGGCCCAGACCATCCTCTCTTCCTGCGGTGCAGAAATTCACCTTATCCTCTGCGCGATGGGTGCCTCTTAAAAGATCGCCCGGGGGACCGGGCTCCTACCACCTGTAGCAACGCGTCCTGTAGCGAAGCGTCCTCAGCCCTGTAGCGCCAGCGTCCTGATTTTCCTAGTACCCACCTTTAAACCATTCCACAAACCTCTTCATCCCCTCCTGAATACTGGTGCTGGGCTTGAAGCCTGTGGCTTGTTGCAGGCTATCGATGTCGGCGTAGGTTCTGGGCACATCGCCTGGCTGCATGGGGAGGTAGATTTTATCGGCCTCTTTGCCGCAGGCGGCTTCGATGGCTTCGATAAATTCGGTGAGCTGGATGGGTTGGTTGTTGCCGATGTTGTAGACACGGTAAGGCGCGCTGCTCATGGCGGGGTCGGTGCCGTGCCAGTCGGGATCGGCTTTAGGGATAACATCCTGGATGCGGATGACACCTTCAACGATATCGTCGACGTAGGTGAAGTCGCGCTGCATCTGGCCATTGTTAAAGACTTTGATGGGCTCACCCTTGAGGATGGCGTCAGTAAACAGCCACGGTGCCATGTCGGGGCGGCCCGCCGGGCCGTAGACGGTGAAGAAGCGCAGGCCGGTGGTGGGGATGTCGTAGAGGTGCGAATAGGCGTGCGACATCAGCTCGTTGGATTTTTTGGTGGCGGCGTAGAGGGAGACCGGGTGATCGACGCCGTCGCTTGTGGAGAACGGGATCTTGGGGTTCATGCCGTAGACGGAGCTGGATGAGGCGTAGACCAGGTGCTCGACCTTGTGGTGGCGGCAGCCTTCGAGAATGGTCATATGGCCCGTCAGGTTGGAGTCGGCGTAGGCCATGGGGTTTTGTAGGGAGTAGCGCACGCCCGCTTGTGCTGCCAGATGGATAACCCGCTGGAATTGTTCTTTGGCAAACAGTTCGGCCATGCCTTCGCGGTCGGCGAGGTCGAGTTTGATAAAGCGGAAGTTGTCGTAGGGGGCGAGCTGGGCGAGACGATAGTCCTTGAGGCGTACGTCGTAGTAGTCGTTGAGGTTATCGATACCCACGACGTCGTGCCCCTGCTCCAGCAGGCGTTTGGCGGTGTACATGCCTATGAAGCCTGCGGCTCCTGTTACGAGATATTTCACGATAAATCCTATTTAAGAGCAGGACGCTTTGCTACAGGACCAGCACCGTAGGTGCGCGGTGGCCCAGACCATCTCATCTTCCGGTTGCACCGGAATTCACCTTATCCCCCGCGCGATCTTTGTATCCTGTGATAACGGATATTGTCACTCCTTCGCAAGATCTTTTCGTGCATGGAGTCCGGCATGGTGCCGGGGCATGTCTGGGCGAAAAGATCGCGCGGGGGACCGCGCTCCTACAAAAGCGAAGGCAGCTGCGCTGCCTTCATCTGGGGTTTTAATGTTTTCCTGTAGCGCAGCGTCCTGTAGCGAAGCGTCCTCGCCCCTGGAAGCGCAGCGTCCTGAATTCCCTTATATCTTCGGCTCCACCGACAACCCGCGCCCAATGGCGTAGTAGGCAATGCCTTTACCCTGCATCACTTGCGGATCGAACAGGTTGCGGCCGTCGACGATCACGGGGTTACTGAGCTGGGATTTGATCAGGTCGAAGTCCGGGGCGCGGAAGTTGGGCCATTCGGTGCAGATGACCAGGGCATCGGCGCCTTTGAGGGTGGCTTCTTTGGTGCCCATCAGGTGCAGGTCGTCGCGGCTGCCGTAGATGCGCTGGCACTCTTCCATGGCTTCCGGGTCGTAGGCCTGGACGTTGGCACCTACGTTCCACAGGGCTTCCATCAGCGCGCGACTGGAGGCTTCGCGCATGTCATCGGTTTTGGGCTTGAAGGAGAGCCCCCACAGGGCAATGGTTTTGCCCGCCAGGTCGCTGTTGAAGTAGTGGTTGAGGTAACCAAACAGCTTCTCTTTCTGGCGGTAGTTGACCGCTTCTACCGCTTTCAGGATCTGGCTGTTGTAGCCGATACCGTCAGCGGTGCGGATCAGGGCCTGTACATCCTTGGGGAAGCAGGAGCCGCCGTAACCGGCGCCGGGGTAGATAAACTGGTAACCGATACGGGTGTCGCTGCCGATACCCTTGCGCACGTTTTCGATGTCGGCACCCACCTGTTCGGCGATGTTGGCCATCTCGTTCATGAAGCTGATTTTGGTGGCCAGCATGCAGTTGGCGGCGTACTTGGTCAGCTCGGCACTGCGGGCATCCATAAAGATCATGCGATCGTGGTTACGGTTAAACGGTGCGTAGAGTTCACGCATCACCTTGGTGATGTGCTCTTCGTCGTCGCCGGGACGAATACCGATGACGATGCGGTCGGGGCTCATGCAGTCAGCCACCGCGGCGCCTTCCTTGAGGAATTCGGGGTTGGACACCACGGCGAAGGGCTGGGTGCCAGCACTGGATTGCTTCGCTGCGCTCGCAATGACGGCATCGCGGGCTGCCAGTGTGGCAGCGATGGTGTTCGCCACTTTGTCGGCGGTGCCTACAGGGACGGTGGACTTGTCCACTACGATTTTGTAGTCGTCCATGTGGGTGGCGATGGTGTTCGCTACCGCCAGCACGTATTTGAGGTCGGCACTGCCGTCTTCGTCGGGCGGGGTGCCTACGGCGATAAACTGCACTTCGCCAAACTTGACGCCTTCGGCGGCATCGGTGGTGAAGTGCAGCAGGCCGGCTTCGTAGTGCTCTTTAACCAGTGGGGTCAGGCCCGGCTCATAGATGGGGATACTGCCCTGCTTGAGCTTTTCGATCTTCTGCGCGTCCACGTCCACACAGCAGACCTGGTGTCCTGCGTCTGCCAGTACGGCGGCCTGTACCAGGCCGACGTAGCCGATTCCAAATACGGTAATTTTCATAGCGTTCCAGTTACTACTTTGGCATTCAAGTCAGATGACAGCCCCGGGGCTGAACGACAAGGTTAGCCGTTGGCTGTTTCATTTTGTGTTTGGGTCAGTTCCTGCAGCAATTCTCGCACACCAGCACCCACTTCGCTGTGCTGCAGGGCGTATTCCATTTGCGCGCGCATATAACCCAGCTTGTTGCCACAGTCGTGGCTCTTGCCAACGATGCGGTAGGCGTCTACCTGGGCCTGCTTCAGCAGGTCGTCGATGGCGTCAGTAAGCTGGATTTCGCCGCCGGCACCAGGCTGGGTGCGGGCCAGCAGGTCCCAGATGGAGGCAGGCAGTACGTAGCGCCCTACCACGGCCATATTGGACGGGGCGGCATCCACAGAGGGCTTTTCCACCATGCCGTCGATGCGGGCGCTGCCGCCTTCGTTCAATTCGGCGCCAAGACAGTCAACCACGCCGTATTTGGTCACCTCTTCCCAGGCCACTGGCTCTACCATGATCTGGCTGGCACCGCTGGTGTGGAAGTTACGCACCATGGCGGCGAGGTTATCACGACCCAGGTCGGAGCGGTGCTGGTCTACCAGCACATCCGGCAGCAGCACGGCAAAGGGGGCATCGCCCACCACCGGCTTGGCGCAGAGGATGGCGTGCCCCAGGCCCTTGGCTTCGGCCTGGCGTACGGAGATGACGGTCACGTCCTGCGGCACGATGGAGCGTACCTCTTCCAACAGCTGGCGCTTGAGGCGCTTCTCCAGCTGGGCTTCCAGCTCGAAGGTGGTGTCGAAGTGGTTTTCGATGGCGTTCTTACTGGCGTGGGTCACCAGCACAATCTCTTTGATGCCCGCGGCAATCGCCTCGTTGACGACGTACTGAATCAGCGGCTTGTCGACGATAGGCAGCATCTCTTTGGGAATCGCCTTGGTGGCGGGCAACATACGGGTGCCCAGGCCAGCCACGGGGATAACTGCCTTGGTGACGGGAGCTGAGGTGGACATATTCTATATTCCTTTATGGGTTTTCTAGCGCCGCTCGATCCGTTGAGCATAGCGGTGATTTGGCTGTGGTGCGCTTAGGGGGAAGGGACCTGTCGACAGACCATCCAAACCTGAAACCTCCGGCAAATCCCCGTTCTACGCCCTGTAAACTGCGACGGTTCTGACAGCGGCACAAGTTACCACTTAGGGGGAGGCTGATCAATCTTGGGGCGAGGGGCGGAGGGGCAAGGACGCTGCGCTACAGGGGCATCGCTCTGCCGTAGGAGCGCAGTCCCCTGCGCGATCTTTTAATCCTGTCCGGCAGGGCGACGGCGGTACATCCCGGAGCACCCCAAGAGATCGCCCGGAGGACCGGGCTCCTACAAGAGGGAGAATGTAGCGAAGCGCCCTGAACCCTGTAGCGCCAGCGTCCTGTAGCGAAGCGTCCTAGAAGCGCAGCGTCCTCGAACCTAGAAGCGCAGCGCCCTCGAGACTAAAACTCCATCACATCGAGCAAATATTGCCCATAGCCACCCTTCAGCAGTGGTTGTGCCAGATCGCGCATCTCGGCGTCGGAGATCCATTTCTGGCGCCAGGCGATCTCTTCGGGGCAGGCGATTTTGAGGCCCTGGCGTTGTTCGATGGTCTGGACGAAGAGGCCTGCGTCCATCAGGGAGTCGTGGGTTCCGGTATCGAGCCAGGCGGAGCCGCGTCCCATTAGCTCCACCTGCAGGTCACCACTCTCAAGGTACATTTTGTTGAGGTCGGTGATTTCCAGCTCGCCGCGAGCGGAGGGCTTGATTTGCTTGGCCATCTCGACCACGTTTTTGTCATAAAAATAGAGGCCGGTAATCGCATAACGGGATTTGGGGTGCGCCGGCTTCTCTTCAATGCTGATAGCCTTGCCCTCGTCATCGAACTCCACCACACCAAAGCGCTCCGGGTCTTTCACCGGATAGGCGAAGACCGTAGCTCCCTGCTGCTTTTGGGTGGCAGCTGTCATGGCACCACTTAGGCCATGGCTGAAAAACAGGTTGTCGCCAAGCACCAGCGCACAGCTGTCACCACCGATAAACTCCTCGCCGATCAGGAACGCCTGAGCCAAGCCGTCCGGTGAAGGCTGGATGGCATATTGAAGGGAGATACCCCACTGGCTGCCATCGCCCAGCATCTGGGAAAAGCGGGGGGTATCCTCAGGAGTGGAAATAATCAGGATCTCGCGAATCCCCGCCAGCATCAACGTGCTGAGCGGGTAATAGATCATCGGCTTGTCGTACACCGGCAGCAGTTGTTTACACACACCCATAGTGATGGGGTAAAGACGTGTACCGGAACCTCCGGCCAGAATAATTCCTTTCATTTTCTACTCCGTACTTAACCAATAACGCCCAGGCGCTGCCCCTGATAAGAGCCATCCTGTACACGCCGCCACCACGTTTCATTGGCCAGATACCAGGCCACGGTTTTGCGGATACCGCTTTCGAAGGTCTCCTGCGGCACCCAGCCCAGTTCGCGCTCAATTTTGCCGGCATCAATGGCGTAGCGTACATCATGTCCCGGGCGGTCGGTGACGTGGGCTATCAGGGAGGCGAACCCGCCTGGATTCCCGCCTGCGCGGGAATGACGATTGTCCGGGGCCAGATCTTCTAGGATGTCACAGATAGTGTGTACCACATCGATATTGCGACGCTCGTTGTGGCCGCCGATATTATAGGTCTCCCCTACTACACCTTCAGTTACCACTTTCACCAGTGCCCGGGCGTGGTCCTCCACATAGAGCCAGTCACGCACCTGGGTGCCATCGCCGTACACCGGCAATGGCTTACCTGCCAGTGCGTTGAGAATCATTAACGGAATAAGCTTCTCGGGGAAGTGGTAAGGGCCATAGTTGTTGGAGCAGTTGGTGACGACGGTGGGCAGACCGTAGGTGCGTAACCACGCCCTGACCAAATGATCACTGGAGGCCTTACTGGCTGAATACGGTGAGCTGGGCTCATAGGCTGTGGTTTCGGTAAACAGTCCTTCCGGCCCCAGGTCGCCATACACTTCATCGGTGGAGATATGGTGAAACCGAAACCCGGCCTTTTGTTCTGGATCCAGCGACTGCCAATAACGGCGGGCCACTTCCAGCAGGTTATAGGTACCGACTATATTGGTCTGTATAAAGTCCGCGGGACCGTCGATGGAGCGGTCCACATGACTCTCGGCAGCGAGGTGCATTACCGCATCGGGGAGGAAGTCATTAAACGCTTGCTCCAGCGCGGACTGGTCACGAATATCAATCTGCCGGAATAGATAGCGGGGGGAATCACTACAGGGGATGGACTCCAGGTTACCAGCGTAGGTGAGCGCGTCGATGTTGAGCACCTGATGCTCTGTCTCGCCTATCAAGTAGCGCACTACAGCGCTGCCAATAAAACCGGCACCGCCGGTCACCAGAATTTTCATATCACGTCCTTAAATACGCCGCGGCATCTTCTCGCCCGGCGCTGAATGAATCCGTCTCTGTTACGATGCCTGCAAACTGGCCAGAACACTCTTCAGGCCCTGCTGCCAGTGCGGCATAGGCTCAGACAGCCAGCCATTGAGGCGGCCGGTGTCCAACACTGACCAGGCCGGACGAGCAGCCGGCGTCGGGTAATCCGCGGTAGTGATGGGGTTTACCTTTGGTGCTCGCGGCAAAATGCCCTGCTCTACCGCCTCAGCAAAAATCGCGCAGGCAAAGTCGTACCAACTGCACTGGCCCTGGTTGCTGCAGTGGTAGATTCCCCAGGGCAGCTCGTGATCTTTGCTATAGGCTGTGACAAATTCGGTGATGACACGCGCGATATCACCGGCATAGGTTGGACAGCCGACCTGGTCTGCCACCACACCCAGCTCCGGCCGCGACTGGCCCAGTCTGACCATGGTTTTGACGAAGTTGTTGCCCTGCTCACCAAACACCCAGCTGGTACGCAGGATGATGTGCTGTGGCTGCAGTACCTGCAGTTGTCGCTCCCCCGCCAGCTTCGACGCACCGTACACGCCCACGGGGTCGACCGGGTCGGATTCGGTATAGGGCCTGTCAGACTTACCATTGAAGACGTAATCGGTGGAGATGTGCAGTAGCGGGATGCCCTGCGCGGCACAGGCCTGGGCCAGCAGACCGACACTGTCACCGTTGACCATCTGCGCCAGGGCTTCTTCTGATTCGGCCTTATCAACAGCGGTGTAAGCGCAAGCGTTAACCACGAATTGCGGTGCGTGGCTTTGCACCGCTGATATCACCTGCATCGGCTCGGCAAAATCGGCATCGGCCCGGGTCAGGGCGACCACGTCCAATCCCGCCTTGGTCAGGCTTTGGCGACAGGCTGAGCCCACCTGGCCATTAGCGCCAAAGAGCAGCACCCTCATCAGCTAGGCTCCTGCAGTAACTGCTGGCGATACTCTTCCAGTGTTGGCAGCTGCAGGTCCTTTTCGGAGAGCTGGGGGTTCTCAATGCCCCAGTCGATGCCCACGGCAGGATCATTCCAGATAATACCGCCCTCATCGCTGGGGTCGTAGTAATCGGTGCATTTGTACTCAAAGTCCGCGTATTCCGAAAGCACTACAAAACCGTGAGCATAGCCGGGTGGCACCCAGAACTGGCGGTGGTTGTCGGCGGACAGCAATACCGCTTCGTACTGGCCAAAGGTGGCCGAGTCCGGGTTTATATCCAGCGCCACATCCAAAACCTCACCGCTGACTACACGCACCAGCTTGCCCTGGGGCCGTGTGCGCTGGAAATGTAACCCGCGCAATACACCACGGGCTGAGCGGGAGTGGTTATCCTGCACGAAAGGCAGTTCGATCCCCGCTTCGTCCCGATAGCGCTGTTGCTGGAATGTTTCGAGAAAGAACCCGCGATGATCACCAAATACCTTGGGCTCGATGATGACCACTCCTGGCAGCCCTGTTTTAATAACCTGCATGCTTACCCTGCAATCAATTTGTGTCCGTTTAGGCCACCTTTTCAGAGAAATTACCGCTGAGGTCAGGGGTAATAGAACGCCGGTTAGACTACTGCAGATGACGGGGAATTTCGAGGATTACGCAGAGGAGCGAGGATCCAGGACGCTGGCGCTACAGCTGTAGGAGCCCGCTCCCGCTGGCGATCTTTTCGGGTGCCGGTCTTAAAATGTCAGGCCGCCGTAGCCGGTATTTTCCAGTCTTGTGTGCCAACATCCCCGGGCAGGATTTTCGCCGATCTGAGATTAAAGGATCGCCCGGAGGACCGGGCTCCTGCGGTAGATAGCGCCCTCAAGCCAAATACAGCCAGCCAATCACCCCAACACTCACCACACTGTAGGTAAGCAGCAGCGGCAATCCCAGCTTGAGGTAGTCCAGCAGGCGGTAGTTACCGGCGGTGTAGACCATCAGGTTGGTCTGGTAGCCATAGGGGGAGAGGAAGCTGGCGCTGGCGCCGAAGGCCACTGCCATGACAAACGCCATATAGCTCTCACCCCAGTGGCTAGACAGTGCCATGGCCAGGGGGAACATGATGGCGGCGGCGGCGTTGTTGGTGACCAACTCGGTAAACAGCCAGGTGAGGATAAAGACCCCAATCAATGCACCCAGGGGGCTGAGGCCGCCGAGGGTACCGCCGGCCCAGGCAGAAATAGCCTCGGCCATACCGCTGCTGATCATGGCCTGGGAGAGGCCCAGTGCACCGCCGATGACCACCAGCAACTGGTATGGGAAACGGGCCTTGATCTCTTCCATGGTGAGGGTGCCGGTCAGCACCAGTGCCGCCAGCAGGATAACCAGGCCCTTGATCAGTGGCAGCAGCCCGGCCGCGCCGAGGGCGACTACCGCCATAAAGCTGCCGAACACCAGCCACTCGCGACTGCCGGTGAGCGGACGGCTGGTCTCGACACCGCCCACCACAATAAAGTCGGCGGCAATGTCGCGACGACGGTTAAAGTCGTCACCCACCGCCAGCACCAGCGAGTCACCGGCTTGCAGCTCCAGCCTGCCGAGGCCACCCTTGAGGCGTTGGTCACCGCGACGCACCGCCACCACGGCAGCGTCAAAGCGGGAACGGAAATCTACCTGCTTGATGGTGCGCCCTACCAGTCCCGCCGTGGGTGACACGATCACCTCCACCAGGTTGTCACGGACCGACTGATCAAACTCGTCGGGCGATACGAGGCCGCTGAATTCGTCCAGCACATCCAAGGCGGAGAGGTCACCGGTAAACACCAGCACGTCCCCTTCCATCAGCACTTCCTGCGGGCTGACCGGCGCCATGATCTGGTGTTCCCGGATCACTTCCACCAGGAAGATTCGCTCCAGCCGACGCAGGCCGTTGTCCTGCACCGAGTGCCCGATCAGGGGGGAGCCGGCGGCTATCTGCCGCTCGATAAAGTAGTCCTGGCTGCTGCTTTCCTGTGCCAGCTTTTGTTTGGGCAGCAGTCGCGGCGCCAGAAGGACCATCACCACCAGACAGGTGATAAAAACCGGCAGGCCAATGAAGGTGAAATCAAAGAAGCCCAGGGATTCGTAGCCCGCTTGCTGCACAAAACCGTTTACGATCAGGTTGGTGGAGGTACCAATCAGGGTCAGTGTGCCGCCAAGAATTGAGGCATAGGAGAGCGGCAGCAACAAACGCGACGCGGAGCCGTCGGCCTGACGCTTGAGTGGGCCGAGCATGGCGGAAACCACGGCGGTGTTGTTGACGAACGCCGAGCAGATACCCACGAGAGCGGAGAGCTTCAGTGTTGAGCGATGTATAGAGCCGTTGGCGATGGTGGAAATCATACGCCGCATAAAGCCGGTACGCTCCAGCGGCACAGCCACCAGAAACAGCAGCATCAGGGTCAGCAGCGACGGGTTGGTGTAACCCTTGAGTAGCTCGGGCAACGGCAAGACGTTGAGCAAGTAGAGCACAACGCTGGAGCCCAGGAAGATAATCCAGGGCTGAATACGGGTGAAGATCAGCAATGCGATAATGATCAGCAGATCCAACGCCACCAGGGCGGCTGCATATTCTTCTATAAAAGACAGCATGTTGTTCCTTACGCTGACGCACTGCGAAATGCCGGCACTCTGTTGCCAGCTGGATTAGGGATGATGGGGCGGGATATTATCACAGTGATTTAGAACACGAAGTAGACGCCGCACCACTTTATTAGATTCTTTGTCTCTATGGTTAGAACGAGGGCTTAACGGATCGCCCGGAGGACCGGGCTCCTACAATGGGAATACACCCCGTAGGAGCGCAGTGGCCCAGACCATTCTCTCTTCCTGCGGTGCAGGAATTCACCTTATCCTCTGCGCGATCTTTTCAACCGTCGGACTGATCGGCCGGGGGACCGGGCTCCTACAATGGGAATACACTCCGTAGGAGCGCAGTGGCCCAGACCATTCTCTCTTCCTGCGGTGCAGGAATTCACCTTATCCTCTGCGCGATCTTTTCAACCGTCGGGCTGATCGCCCGGGGGACCGGGCTCCTACAATGGGAGAGCCCAGACAAACAAAACCCGGCATCAGCCGGGTTTTGTCGTAGCCACCAAAATTACAGTACGTCTTTCAGGGCTTTGTAGAGGCCAACCAGTTGCGCTTCGCTCAGGCTATCGACCTGCTCGCCCAGCTCCTGCAGACGGGCCCTGATGTCGTTCTTCAGGTCGGAAGTTTCGACACCGGTATCCAGGCCTTTAAGGCTCAGGTCGCTGACGATCATGCCCGCACCCACAGTACCGTTGGTAATGCGGTCGATGATGATGAACGCACCGGTGACACGGTTGTCATCGTAGCGGTCAAAGATCACCGGCATATCGAAGCTGAGATCACACAGGGCGATTTCGTTCAGCTCCAGACCTTCGGCAGCGCTGGTGGCCATGGTGTTTACATCGATCTTGTGCTCGATGTTAACCACGTTACCCATGGCTTTCTTGGTGGCGAATTTCACTGCGTACTGCTTGTGCAGTTTCAGCGCGTCTTCGGCCATCCAGATCACGTGCGCTTTCACACCACGGCTGACGGTGGGCAGGTCACCGGCTTTTACCAGCATGTCGCCACGGCTGACGTCGATCTCGTCCTGCAGGGTGAGGGTGATGGCCTGATCGGCAATCGCCTCTTCCAGGTCGCCGTCGAAGGTGGAGATGGACTTCACCTTGCTGCGCTTGCCGGAAGGCAGGGAGACCACTTCGTCACCGGGACGGATGGTGCCGGACGCGATGGTGCCGGCAAAACCGCGGAAGTCCAGGTTGGGACGGATCACGTACTGCACAGGCAGACGGAAGTTTTCCAGGTTGCGGTCGCTGGCGATCTCGATGGTTTCCAGGGTCTCCATCAGGGTCTTGCCAGTGTACCAACCGGTCTGCTCGGAACGGTTTACCACGTTGTCACCGCGCAGGGCGGAGATCGGGGTGAACTGGATGTCCGGAATGTTCAGCTCTTTGGCGAACTCTTTGTAGTCAGCCACGATCTGGTTGAAGCGCTCTTCACTGAACGCCACCAGGTCCATCTTGTTGATGGCCACGATGACGTGCTTGATGCCCAGCAGGGAGGCAATAAAGCTGTGACGCTTGGTCTGGGTCATCACACCGTGACGGGCATCCACCATAACGATGGCCAGGTCACAGTTGGAAGCACCGGTGGCCATGTTGCGGGTGTACTGCTCGTGGCCGGGGGTGTCCGCGATGATGAACTTGCGCTTGTCTGTAGAGAAGTAGCGGTAGGCCACGTCGATGGTGATGCCCTGCTCACGCTCACTCTGCAGACCGTCAACCAGCAGCGCCAGGTCGAACTCTTCGTCGGTGGTGTTGAACTTCTTGGAGTCGTTCTTGATGGCAGACAGGTGATCTTCGAAGATCATCTTGGAGTCGTGCAGCAGACGACCGATGAGGGTACTTTTACCGTCGTCCACGCTACCGCAGGTCAGGAAACGCAGCAGCTCTTTGTTTTCGTGTTGATCCAGGTAGCCGAGGATATCCTGTTCAAGCAGAGAAGTTGATTCAATCATAACAATCTCGTTTCTAAATTCTGTTCTTGATCAGCGAGCGCTTGATCCCGCTCGCCACTCGCAACTCGTGACTCGAATCCGGAGGTTAGAAGTAACCTTCCATTTTCTTCTTCTCCATGGAGCCGGCGGAGTCGGAGTCGATCACGCGGCCCTGGCGCTCGGACGTTTTGGTCAGCAGCATCTCCTGGATAATCTCAGGCAGGGTTTCTGCGGAAGACTCCACGGCACCGGTCAGCGGGTAGCAGCCCAGGGTACGGAAACGCACTTTCTTCATCTCTGGCACTTCGCCCTCTTCCAGCGGCATGCGGTCGTCGTCGACCATGATCAGCACACCATCGCGCTCGACTACCGGACGCTCTTTGGAGAAGTAGAGGCTTGGGATTTCGATGTTCTCTTTGAAGATGTACTGCCAAATGTCCAGCTCGGTCCAGTTGGAGAGCGGGAACACACGGATGCTTTCACCTGGATCCACGGCACTGTTGTAGATGTTCCACAGTTCCGGACGCTGGTTTTTGGGATCCCAGCGGTGGTTCTTGTCACGGAAGGAGTAGACACGCTCTTTCGCGCGGGATTTCTCTTCGTCACGACGGGCACCACCGAAAGCGGCGTCGAACTTGTAGTGGTTCAGCGCCTGCTTCAGACCTTCGGTCTTCATGATGTCGGTGTGCTTGGCACTGCCGTGGGTAAACGGACCGACGCCCATGGCCACGCCATCGGGGTTGATGTGTACCAGCAGGTCGAAGTCGTACTTCTTCGCCATGGTGTCACGGAACTCGATCATCTCGTGGAATTTCCACGTGGTGTCTACGTGCAGCAGCGGGAAGGGAATCTTGCCCGGTGCAAACGCCTTGCGCGCCAGGTGCAGCAGCACGGAGGAGTCTTTACCCACGGAGTAGAGCATTACAGGGTTATCAAATTCTGCCGCTACTTCGCGGAAGATATGAATACTCTCTGCTTCCAGGAGTTTTAAGTGAGTCAGTGTTTTTGAATCCATGACCTTTACCTGTTCATGTCGTCGTTTACGAAATTGTCTTTGTGTAGGAGCCCGGTGGTCCAGGCCATCTTCTCTTCCGGCTGTGCCGGAATTCACCTTATCCCCCGGGCGATCCCCTAAGGTAAAACCCATCGCGCAGGGGACTGCGCTCCTACGGGTGTGTCCTGCCTTGTAGGAGCCCGGTCCCCCGGGCGATCCCTTAAGGTGAAACCCATCGCGCAGGGGACTGCGCTCCTACAAGAGCTTCATCTCTTTCAGTCGTTCAATCACCTGGCTGACGGCGTCAGTCATGGTGTGTTGCGAAGTATCAATTCGCATCTCGGGATTTTCCGGGGTCTCGTAGGGATCATCGACTCCGGTAAAGCCCTTGATCTTGCCGGCGCGAGCCATGGCATAGAAGCCTTTGCGGTCGCGAGCTTCGCACACTTCAATTGGTGTAGCTACGTGAATCTCCACAAACACACCCACCTCTTCCACCATGGAACGCACGGCGCGGCGGGTCTTGGTGTAGGGCGCGATAGGTGCACAAATGGCGATACCGCCGTTCTTGCTGATCTCGCTGGCCACGTAACCAATGCGCTGGATGTTGAGGTCGCGGTGCTCTTTGGAAAAGGTCAGCTCGCTGGAGAGATGCTTGCGCACCACATCACCATCCAGCAGGGAGACATGACGGCCCCCCAGCTCGCGCAACTTAACCATCACACCGTTGGCCAGTGTGGACTTACCGGAACCGGAGAGGCCGGTAAAGAACAGGGTGATGCCCTGCTTGTTGCGCGGCGGCATGGTGCGACGCAGCTCTTCCACCACTTCCGGGAAGGCAAACCACTCGGGCACCTCATCGCCATTGACCAGCAGCTGCTTGAGTTCGGCACCGGAGATATAAAGCCCCGCCTCGCCGGAAAGCAGCTCGTGCTCTTCACAAAACTCACCGCGGCCTTCCACATAGCGCAGGAACGGCGCCCTGAGAATTTGAATGTTCAACTCTGACTGCAGTGAGCTGACCAATTCCTGGGCTTCGGTGGGACCGTAGAAAAGTCCGCCCAGATTGTTACGGCCGGGACCGGCGTGGTCGCGCCCGACAATAAAGTGGGTAAAGCCGTAGTTCTGGCGAATGATGGCGTGCCACAGGGCTTCGCGTGGACCCGCCATGCGCATGGCCAGAGGCAGGATGCTGATCTCGCAGGTACCGGCCGGAAACTTGGGCAGGATTTTTTCGTAGCAACGCACGCGGCAGAAGTGATCGATATCACCGGGCTTGGTTCGGCCCACCGCGGTGTGGATCACCAGGCTGGCCTGCTGTTTGGCCATCAGGCGCTTCATCATGATGACGTGCGCCTTGTGGACCGGGTTGCGGGTCTGGAAAGCGATAACCTTATTCCAGCCCAGCTCGGCAAAGTGAGCGCGCAGGGCATGAGGGTCGCGGCGATACTGCTGGAAGTCGTAGTGCAGTGGTGGTGTAACACCCATCAGGGAACCACCCAGATAAACCGGATTGCAGCTATTGAGCAGGTAGTTAACACCGGGATGGCTGGTATCGGTGGTACCAAACAGCTGCTGTGCTTCACCCTCGCGATCAGCCTGCCACTTTTCCCCGACGGTCAGGTTGGCGATAACCACACCTTCGGGATCACGCAGGGTGATGCATTGACCCGGCTCCAGGGACTCGGCGAATTCAGTGGTCACATCAAGCGCAATAGGCATGGGCCACAGGGTGCCATCGGCAAGACGCATGGTGTCCACCACGCTGTCATAATCCGCCTTGCACAGGTAGCCGGTCAGCGGCGAGAAAGCACCGTTGAGGAGCAGCTCGATATCCAGCATCTGCTTGGGGTTGAGATCCCAGGAGACATTGGATTTAGCCTTCTCTTTTTCCAGTTGCAGCGCCTCTCCCTCTGCGTAGAGGTTGACCAGAGTTCCGCCGTGAGCCGTTGATGCATTCATAGGTGTCGCTTAACCGTCGATAGCAGATATTCAGGCAGTATAGTATAGGGTGACTTTTCGAAAAATCAGGATATTATGGAATAGATATTCGATTTTACTGTGGTTTTTTGGACCCCTGCGATGAAGTACACCCTCCGCCACCTGCAGGTCTTTTTGACCGTCGCCCGCCACCAGAGCATCAGCAAAGCGGCCACCGAGCTGGCCATGTCCCAGTCTGCCACCAGCGCCGCGCTGCAGGAGCTGGAGAACCGCTACGAGGTGCAGCTGTTCGACCGCAGCGGCAAACGCCTGCACCTCAACCCCCGCGGCGAAGCCCTGCGGATGCAGGCCGAGGCACTGATGAACCACGCCCGTGAATTTGAGCAGGAGCTGCTGGGACAGCAGGACGTGGGCAGCCTGCGGCTGGGGGCAAGCCTCACCATTGGCAACTACCTGACCGTAAAGCAGCTGGCGCTATACCTGGAGCACTACCCCGCCGCCGACGTGGCCCTGACGGTTGGCAGCACCCCGGAAGTGGTGAGCAAGATGCTCAACCTTGAGCTGGATCTGGGGCTTATTGAGGCCGAGATCCACCACGAAGATCTGCTGCTCACCCCCTGGCGCAAGGATCGGATGATGGTCTTCTGCCACCCCAGCCACCCCCTTGCCGGTCGACGCCAGCTCAGCCGCAAGGACGCCCTCAATGCCAGCTGGATCCTGCGGGAGCCGGACTCCGGCCACCGCCAGACCTTCGACCGCTCGATGCAGGGGTTATTGCCGGACCTGAATATTGTGCTGGAGCTGACTCACAACGAAGCGATCAAGAATGCGGTGAAAGCCGGGCTGGGACTGGGTTGCCTGTCGGAGATCGCCATTGCCGACGAGATTGAGCAGGGCACGCTCACCGCGCTGGAGATACAGGGGCGCCCCATGGATCGCATGTTTTACTTTGTCACCCACCGCAAGATGGCGGTGAGCAGTGCGGCCCAATACTGGATGGAGATGTGTTTGGCTTGAGGGGGGTTAAGCTGAGACGGCAACAAAGCTCAGACAGCTGCCTTGCCGCAGGGCATCAAGAGATCGCGCGGTGGACCGCGCTCCTACGTTGGTCCATGCACCCTGTAGGAGCCCGCTCCTGCGGGCGAGCTTTTCGCGGAGTATTAAGAGATCGCGCGGAGGACCGCGCTCCTACGGTGGTCCGTGCGCCCTGCAGGAGCCCGCTCCTGCGGGCGATCTTGTCGGCAACTGATCTTAGTTTCTGCCGTAGGTATCCTCAAACCGGACAATATCATCCTCACCCAGATAGGATCCCGACTGCACCTCGATCATTTCTAACTGGATGGTGCCCGGGTTTTCCAGACGATGGGTAACGCCCAGCGGGATATAGGTAGACTCGTTTTCTGCCACCAGGAAGGAGTCATCCCCTCTGACCACTTTCGCGGTGCCACTCACCACAATCCAGTGTTCGGCGCGATGGTGATGCATCTGCAGGCTCAGCTTCCCGCCCGGCTTAACCACAATACGCTTCACCTGGAAGCGCTCACCATTGTCGATAGAGTCGTAGTATCCCCAGGGTCGATAGACCTTGCGGTGTACGCTGGCTTCGCTGCGTGAGGCGGACTTGAGCTGGCTGACAACATCCTTCACCTCCTGCACCCGGTCTTTATGGGCTACAAGGATGGAATCATCACTCTCCACCACCACGATATCGTCCAGACCTACCGTGGCCACCAGCTTGGATTCGGAGCGGATGTAGCAGTTGCGGCTGTCGACGGAAATCACGTCGCCGATCAGGGCGTTACCTGCTTCGTCCTTTTTGGAAACGTCCCACAGTGCCGACCAGGAGCCCACATCACTCCAGCCACACTCCATGGGCACCACCACCGCTTCTTTAGTGCGCTCCATAACCGCGTAATCGATGGAGTCATCCGGGCAGGAGAGGAAGGCGTCTTTGCCTGGGCGTACGAAATCCTCATCCTCTTTTGCTGCAGACATGGACTCCTTGCAGGCGCTGAGGATGTCAGGACGGTGCAACGCCAGCTCTTCCAGATAGCGGCTGGCACGGAACATAAACATGCCGCTGTTCCAGGCAAAATTGCCGCTGGCGAGATAGCCTTCGGCGGTGGCCTGATCCGGCTTTTCCACAAACTCGGCCACTTCGAAGGCGTCGCCACAGGGGTTACCCTGGCGAATGTACCCATAACCGGTCTCAGGCGCTGTTGGCACCACGCCAAACGTGACCAGCTTGCCCTGCTCTGCGTGCACGCCGGCCTTTTCCACTGCTGCGTGGAACGCCGTCACATCACGAATCACGTGATCCGCCGCCAGTACCAGCAACAGGGGGTCAGCCCCACCCGCGGTGGCCCGCAGCGCGGCCAGCGCCACGGCCGGCGCGGTGTTGCGACCCGCTGGCTCCAGCACAATACCGGAATCGGCTCCGAGGCCGATTTCCCGCAATTGCTCAGCCACGGTGAAGCGATGGTCTTCACCACAGATCACCAGCGTGTTGGTAATGTTCAAGCCCGTCAGCCGTCCACAGGTCTCCTGCAGCATGGTGGCAGGCGCCGTCAGCGACAGGAACTGCTTGGGGTAGAGGGAGCGGGACATGGGCCACAGGCGCGTACCGGAGCCGCCAGCCATGATTACGGGCACGATCATCAAAACAATCCTTTGATTTCGGGTAGTTATATCCGTGGGGAGTTTAGCAATAAAGGTAATGGAGTGGCGAGGGGCCAGGAGCGAGGACGCTGCGCTTCAGGGCTCAGGACGCTTCGCTACAGGACGCTGGCGCTACAGGGCCTTACCTCCGGTAGGAGCGATTTTTCTGATCCTGAGCCCCAGGAGCAGTCGTGGTCATGCGCAATTTCCAGCGCTCAAGCACTGCACCCCGAGCCCGTGGTATACAGGTGGCCAACGAAAAGATCGCCCGCGGGAGCGGGCTCCTACAATCTGTAGCGCCAGCGTCCTGTAGCGAAGCGTCCTGTAGCAACGCGTCCCGTAGCGAAGCGTCCTGTAGCAACGCGTCCCGTACGAAGCGTCCCGTAGCGAAGCGTCCTGTAGCGAAGCGTCCTGTAGCAACGCGTCCCGTAGCGAAGCGTCCTGTAGCAACGCGTCCTGTAGCGAAGCGTCCTCGTCTCTCGCTCCTCGCCCCTGGAAAACAAAAAAGGCGTCCCGAAGGACGCCTTTTTCGCACATCAGCTGTTGGGAGGAATTAATCCTCTTCAACAGCCTCTGCTACTGCTGGACGGTCTACCAGCTCAACGTAAGCCATAGGGGCTTTGTCGCCAGCGCGGTAACCGCACTTGAGGATGCGAACGTAGCCGCCTGGACGACCCTGGTAACGGGGGCCCAGCTCGTTGAACAGTTTACCTACAGCCTGCTTGCTACCCAGACGGCTGAACGCCAGACGACGATTCGCGACGCTGTCGTTCTTGGACAGGGTAATAATAGGCTCAGCTACCATACGCAGCTCTTTTGCTTTGGCCAAAGTAGTTTTGATCAGCTCATGCTCAACCAGAGAGATAGTCATGTTCTTGAACATGGCTTTGCGGTGTGAGCTGTTACGATTCAGTTGACGGCCACTGTGACGATGACGCATAACTCTAAATCCTTACAAACCGGCTACTGGGCACTTTTCACAACGTTCTCAGTAGCACTAATTAACAACCACCGCCGGGCACTGTTCGCTTCAACAACCGAGTCAGGACTCAGCGCCAAGCGGCGGCATTCAATACACTTACGCTAACTTGTCGTCGCTGGCGATGCTGGCGGGTGGCCAGTTCTCCAGACGCATACCGAGGGACAGACCGCGGGAAGCGAGGATGTCCTTGATCTCGGTAAGAGACTTTTTGCCAAGGTTCGGGGTCTTCAGCAGCTCTACTTCGGTGCGCTGGATCAGGTCACCAATGTAGTAAATATTTTCCGCTTTCAGACAGTTGGCTGAACGAACAGTCAACTCAAGATCATCTACCGGACGCAGCAGAACAGGATCGATGGCCTCTTCTTTCTCTTCTGGTACGGACTCTTTCTCACCCTCGAGGTCGACGAATACAGCCAGCTGCTGCTGCAGGATAGTAGCAGCGCGGCGGATCGCCTCTTCAGGATCGATAGTACCGTTGGTTTCCAGGTCGAGAATCAGCTTGTCCAGGTCGGTGCGCTGCTCAACACGGGCGCTCTCTACCTGGTAAGCCAGACGCTTAACCGGAGAGAAAGACGCGTCGAGCTGCAGACGGCCGATAGCGCGGGTTTCGTCTTCATCGTTGCGACGCGCATCCGCTGGCTGGTAGCCGCGGCCGCGTGCGACAGTGAGACGCATGTTCAGATCAACATCACCAGTGATGTTGGCGATAACATGCTCAGGATTCTTGATCTCTACTTCGTGATCAACCTGGATATCGCCAGCAGTAACAACGCCTGGGCCTTTTTTGCTCAGGGTCAGGACTGCCTGATCCTTACCGTGCATAACAACCGCTACGCCTTTCAGGTTGAGCAGGATTTCGATAACGTCTTCCTGCACACCTTCAATAGCACTGTACTCGTGCAATACACCGTCGATCTCCACTTCAGTCACGGCGCAGCCGGGCATGGAAGAGAGGAGAATCCGACGCAGTGCGTTACCGAGCGTATGACCAAACCCACGCTCCAGCGGCTCGAGAACCACCTTAGCGCGCGTTGGGCCGTTTTCGGTAACGTCGATATGACGCGGGGTCAAAAACTCGTTTACAGCACTCTGCATAGTCACACCTTTAGTGATTAAGTCCCTTACTTGGAGTAGAGCTCAACGATGAGGTTTTCGTTGATCTCGGCTGGCAAGTCGGCGCGGTCCGGAACACGAGTGAAAGTACCTTCTTTCTTGTCGTTGTTCACAGAAACCCACTCAACATCGGCGCGCTGTGAAGCGTAAGCCAGAGCCTGAGCGATACGCAGTTGGTTCTTGGACTTCTCACGCACAGCCACCACATCACCGGCCTTCACCTGGAAGGATGGGATGTTAACGGTTTGGCCATTCACAGAGATCGCTTTGTGGGAAACCAGCTGACGGGATTCTGCGCGGGTAGCGCCAAAGCCCATGCGGTAAACCACGTTGTCCAGACGACACTCCAGCAGTTGCAGCAGGTTTTCACCAGTTGCACCCTTGCGGCGGGCCGCTTCTTTGTAATATCCACGGAATTGCTTTTCCAGTACGCCGTAGGTACGACGGACTTTTTGCTTCTCACGCAGCTGTACACCATAGTCAGACAGACGACCACGACGAACGCCGTGCTGACCAGGAGCATTTTCAACCTTACACTTGGAATCCAGCGGACGAGCACCGGACTTCAGGAACAGATCAGTTCCTTCGCGGCGTGACAGCTTACAAGTTGGTCCAATATAACGTGCCATTGTCTAAGCCCCCTTATACGCGACGTTTCTTCGGCGGACGACAGCCGTTGTGTGGAATCGGCGTGACGTCGGTGATGTTGGTAATCTTGTAGCCAACATTGTTCAGAGCGCGAACTGCAGACTCACGACCCGGGCCAGGACCTTTAACTTCAACGTCCAGGTTCTTCAGACCGTACTCTTTAGCTGCCTCACCGGCGCGCTCAGCCGCCACCTGGGCCGCGAACGGGGTAGACTTACGGGAACCGCGGAAGCCGGAACCACCGGAAGTGGCCCAGGACAGGGTGTTCCCCTGACGATCAGTGATAGTCACGATCGTGTTGTTAAAAGAGGCGTGGATGTGTGCAACACCATCGACAACCGTCTTTTTAACCTTTTTCTTAGTAGTTTTACTTGGCTTTGCCATAGCAACTCTTCCTAACCTTTATCCAGTAAAAGCTAACGATGAAACGTTAACTTACTTCTTGATTGGCTTGCGCGGGCCCTTACGGGTACGTGCATTCGTCTTGGAACGCTGGCCACGAGCAGGCAGGCTGCGACGATGACGCAGACCGCGGTAGCAGCCCAGATCCATCAAACGCTTGATGCTCATGGAAACTTCGCGGCGCAGATCACCTTCAACGGTGATTTTTGCCACTGCGTTACGCACTGCGTCCATTTGCTCGTCGCTCAGCTCGCCGATCTTGATAGTTTCAGCGATGCCGGCTGAGGCACAAATTTGCTTCGCAGTAGTGCGACCAATCCCATAGACGTAGGTCAGGGAGATAACGGCATGTTTGTTATCTGGTATGTTGACACCAGCAATACGGGCCATTCAGATTACTCCACGTATAACTCAATTTGCGGCGCTAACGGCATAAGCCACCACCCCAACGCCAGGAAAAGGCGCGAAGGATAGCGACTGTACACCCAAAAAGCAATAGCCAGAGGGTTTCCCCCCTGGCGACAGTCAGCGCCCCCGATTTCCAACCCCCACTCTGTGGGTGTCAGGGGCTGGGGCTCCGTTTAAAAGCCCCCACCGATACCCTGTTGCCAGCCTTGCAGCCAGCCGCAGGGGTCTTAGCCTTGACGCTGCTTGTGGCGTGGCTCGGAGCTGCAGATTACCCGCAGAACACCTTTGCGACGTACAACTTTGCAGCTGCGGCAAATTTTCTTAACAGATGCACGAACTTTCATGTTTTACAACACCTTCTAAAATTCAGCGGCGGCGGATAATACACCATTATCGCGCCGAACCATACCCCTTGAGGTTAGCTTTTTTCATCAGCGAGTCATATTGATGGGACATCAAATGTGACTGCACCTGCGCCATGAAATCCATGACAACCACTACCACGATGAGCAGTGAGGTCCCGCCCAGGTAGAATGGCACGTTAGTCGCCACTACCAGGAACTGGGGCAGCAGGCAGACCGCCGCAATGTAAACCGCGCCAACTACAGTAAGACGGGTCAGAACATTGTCGATGTATTTCGCCGACTGCTCGCCGGGGCGGATACCAGGGATATACGCGCCGGACTTTTTCAGGTTATCCGCTACCTCATTGGGGTTGAACATCAACGCCGTATAGAAGAAGCAGAAGAACACGATCAATGCCGCAAACAGGATGAAGTTCAGCGGCTGACCCGGGCCGATCGCCAGAGCGACCTCCTGCAGGATCTCACTGCCGAGACCTTCACCACCCTGACCGAACCACTGCGCCACAGAGGCCGGGAACAGCAGGATGCTGCTGGCAAAAATAGCCGGAATAACACCAGCCATATTCACCTTCAGGGGCAGATGGCTGGACTGAGCAGCAAACATCTTGCGTCCCTGTTGACGCTTGGCATAGTTCACGGTGATGCGACGCTGACCGCGCTCCATCCGTACAACCAGCCAGATAACCGCAACAGCCAGAAAAGCCACACCCAACAACAGCAGGATGTGCAAATCACCCTGACGGGCACTTTCAAACGCCTGACCGATAGCACTGGGCAGACCCGCAACAATACCGGCAAAGATCAGCATCGAAATGCCGTTACCAATACCGCGCTCGGTTACCTGCTCACCCAGCCACATCATGAACACAGCACCTGTTACCAGGGAGCTGACAGCCACGAAATAGAAGCTGAAGCCGGTCATATACGCCTGACCGGAGAAACCGACGGTCATACCGGTACCTTGCACCAAGGCAAGCGCTACAGTCAGGTAGCGGGTGTACTGGTTGATCTTGCGACGACCGGCGTCCCCCTCTTTCTTAAGCTGCTCCAGGGATGGCACCACTGCAGACATAAGCTGCATGATAATCGAGGCCGAAATATAGGGCATGATGCCCAGGGCCAGGATACTCATGCGCTCCAGCGCGCCACCTGAGAACATATTAAACAGACCGAGAATGGTGCCCTGGTTCTGGTTGAACAGTGCAGCAACACGATCCGGATCGATTCCGGGTACTGGAATGTGGGTACCAACTCGGTAGACCACAATCGCTAAAAACAGAAAACGAAGGCGAGCCCAAAGCTCGCCCAGTCCTTTCTGGTTTCCTACTGGCAGATTTCCTGCGGAAGCCATAATCAAGTCTCTAATTGCAAGTTACGAGTCGCCAATGGCGAGCGCAGTGTTATAACACTGACAGCCCGCCACCGCCACTCGTTACTTCGCTTATTCTTCGACTTTGCCGCCAGCTGCTTCGATGGCAGCTTTAGCGCCTTTGGTAACCGCCAGACCTTTTACGGTAACGGCTTTGGTCAGTTCGCCAGACAGGAAGATCTTGGCGCGCTTGATATTGATATTCACAATATCGGCACGCTTCAGAGCGTCCAGATCGACTACATCACCTTCTACGGCGTTCAGCTCAGCCAGGCGCACTTCAGCAGTCACACGACCAATGCGGGAAGTGAAACCAAACTTTGGCAGACGCTTCTGCAAAGGCATCTGACCGCCTTCGAAACCAGGCTTAACACTACCGCCGGAACGAGACTTCAGACCTTTGTGACCGCGACCACCGGTTTTACCCAAACCGCTACCGATACCACGGCCCAAGCGCTTCTTGCTGTGAGTGCGGCCAGGTGCAGGACTCAGAGTATTCAGACGCATCTTACTCTCCCTCTACCTTAACCAGGTAATTTACTTTGTTGATCATGCCACGTACTGATGGAGTATCTTCTACTTCCACAGAGTGGCCAATGCGGCGCAGTCCGAGACCAGCGACGCAGGCTTGATGGTTCTTCAGGCGACCAGCGGTGCTTTTAACCTGAGTCACCTTAATCATTTTCTTAGCCATGGTCCTATCCAACTCTATTCAGTGCCGGAAATTCCGTCAGGAGCGGGCCGCCGTTCGGCAGCCCGGCGCCATCAGTTCAGAATTTCTTCAACGCTTTTGCCACGCTTGGCAGCTACGGATTCCGGAGATGCCATCTCTTTCAGTGCCTGGAAGGTCGCACGAACCACGTTTACGGGGTTGGTGGAACCGTAGCACTTCGCCAGTACGTTCTGCACACCAGCCATCTCAAATACGGAGCGCATCGCACCGCCGGCAATTACACCGGTACCCTGAGAAGCGGGCTGCATAAATACTTTGGAGCCGCCGTGACGACCTTTGGTTGGGTACTGAATGGTGTCACCGTTCAGTTCAACCTGGATCATGTTGCGACGAGCAGCTTCCATAGCTTTCTGGATAGCGGCTGGTACTTCGCGGGCTTTACCGCGACCAAAACCAACGCGACCATTACCATCACCAATGACAGTCAGAGCTGTAAAGGTAAAGATACGGCCACCTTTAACAGTCTTGGCAACGCGGTTAACCTGAACCAGCTTCTCCTGGAAGCCTTCGTCGTTACGTTCTTCTTTCTTGTTAAAAGCCATAACTCAACCTTTAGAATTCCAAACCAGCTTCACGGGCGGCATCTGCCAGCGCCTGAACACGGCCGTGGTACTTGTAGCCGCTGCGATCGAAAGCAACCTGAGTTACACCGGCGGCCTTGGCGCGCTCAGCGATCAGCTTGCCAACAGCCTGTGCGGCTTCTTTGTTACCGGTCTTGCCGTCGCGCAGCTCCTTGTCCAGCGTAGAAGCCTGGGCCAGAACCTTGTTACCTTCCGGTGCGATGACCTGAGCGTAGATGTGACGTGGAGTGCGGTTAACGCACAAACGGGTCACACCCTGCTCACTCATCTTTGCGCGAGCACGACGAGCGCGGCGCAAACGAGACAATTTTTTTTCGTTCATGACCTTGCCCTTACTTCTTCTTAGCTTCTTTACGACGTACTTGCTCGTCAGAGTAACGCACACCCTTGCCCTTGTAAGGCTCTGGCGGACGCACGGCACGAATATCGGCCGCTACCTGACCGAGGAGCTGCTTGTCGGCGCTCTTCAGTACGATCTCTGTCTGACTTGGGGTCTCGGCGGTTACACCTTCTGGCAGGTCATAAACAACCGGGTGGGAGAAACCCAGAGTCAGGTCTACAGTTTTTCCTGCGGCTTTAGCACGATAACCAACACCTTGCAGCTGCAGCTTGCGCTCAAAACCTTGAGACACGCCGACTACCATGTTGTTTACCAGGGCACGTGTAGTGCCTGCCAGAGCGCGGGACTGCTTGGCGCCATCGCGGGCAGCAAAGTTCAGAGCGTTGTCGTTTTGAGCAACTTCTACACTGCCGTGGATGGTGTGGGCCAATGTACCGTTGCTGCCTTTAACTGTAAGCTCCTGACCATTCAGGGTTACAGTTACACCAGCTGGTACTTCAACCGGACTATTTGCAACTCGTGACATAACGAATTCCCGTTAAAACTTAAACAACCGCCCTTGCGGGCGGCTTAAATTAAAATACGGTGCAGAGAACCTCACCACCAACGCCCTGGGCGCGTGCGGCACGGTCAGTCATAACACCTTTACTGGTGGAGACAATTGCGATTCCCAGACCACCGCGAACGGAAGGCAGGGCGTCTTTACCAGCGTAATTACGCAGGCCAGGACGGCTTACACGGTCAAGCTCTTCAATTACAGGCTTGCCCTCGAAGTACTTCAGCTCAATGTTCAACTGAGGCTGAACGTCCTCGCTAACAGCGAAATCGACGATGTAGCCTTCATCTTTCAGAACGCGGGCTACATTCACTTTCAGCTTGGAAGAAGGCATGGTCACTTCAAACTTGCCTACTTGCTGCGCGTTGCGGATGCGAGTCAGCATATCTGCCAACGGATCTTGCATACTCATAAGTCTATGCTCCTAATTTCTGCCGTCTGCTTACCAGCTGGCCTTGACCAGACCTGGTACATCGCCGCGCATAGCTGCTTCACGCAGCTTGTTACGGCACAGGCCGAACTTACGGTACACCGCGTGCGGACGACCAGTGATACGGCAGCGACGCTGCTGACGCACTGGGCTGGCATCACGTGGCAACTTCTGCAGCTTGATCTGGGCTTCCCAAACCTGCTCTTCAGAGGACTCCGGGTTGGCGATGATAGCCTTCAGTTCCTGACGCTTGGCAGCGTACTTGGCAACTGCGTTAGCACGCTTGGTTTCGCGCGCAATCATAGATTTCTTAGCCATGATCCCTATCCTCAGCCTTTAAACGGGAAGTCAAACGCCTTCAGCAGCGCCAGACCTTCTTCGTTACTACGAGCAGTAGTGGTGATACAGATATCCAGACCGCGGAGCTTGTCGACTTTGTCGTACTCGATTTCCGGGAAAATAATCTGCTCAGTCACACCCATGGAGAAGTTACCACGACCATCGAACTGCTTGGGGCTGATGCCGCGGAAGTCACGAATACGTGGAATCGCGATGCTGATCAGACGCTCCAGAAACTCGTACATACGATCGGAACGCAGAGTAACCTTGGCACCAATGGGCCAACCCTCACGCACTTTGAAACCAGCGATAGACTTACGAGCCTTGGTGATAACTGCCTTCTGACCAGTGATCTTTTCCAGATCGCTAACCGCAGCTTCCAGGACCTTTTTGTCTCCGATTGCCTCACCAACACCCATATTCACGGTGATCTTGGTGATCTTAGGCACTTCCATCACGTTTTCCAGCTTCAGCTCTTCTTTCAGCTTGGCCTGGATATCGCTTTGGTAAAGTTCTTTCAACTTAGCCATTTTTAATTACCGTCTGCTTTTACCGTTAACACTGCGTAATTAAATAAGTGAGTGAGCACTTAAAATTACGCGTCAACGGCTTCGCCGTTGGATTTGAAAACTCGCACTTTGGTGCCGTCTTCGAGGACTTTGAAACCAACACGATCAGCTTTACCGGTTGCACTGTTAAAGAGAGCAACATTGGAAACCTGAATCGGAGCTTCTTTCTCCACGATTCCGCCGGCCACACCCATTTGCGGGTTTGGTTTTTGGTGTTTTTTGATCATGTGCACACCAGACACGATCAAGCGATCGTCAGTAAGCACCTTAACTACCTTACCGCGCTTACCTTTATCGCGACCTGCGATCACAATCACTTCGTCATCACGTTTGATCTTACGCATAACCCTGTCCTCAACTCTCTTTCGGCTTACAGTACTTCTGGGGCCAAAGAGATGATCTTCATGAATTTCTCGCCACGCAGCTCGCGGGTAACAGGGCCAAAGATACGAGTACCTACAGGGGCTTCCTGGTTATTCAGCAATACCGCGGCATTGTCATCGAACTTGATCAGAGAACCATCCTGGCGACGCACACCTTTTTTGGTGCGTACAACCACGGCCTTCATTACCTGACCTTTTTTCACTTTACCGCGAGGAATCGCTTCCTTTACGGTAACTTTGATAATGTCACCAACGGCAGCGTAACGACGATGCGAACCGCCGAGCACTTTGATGCACATTACGCGACGGGCACCACTATTGTCTGCCACATCCAAGTATGATTGCGCTTGAATCATCGTCCGTCTCCGAAACTCTTAGAACGCCTGAAATCCTCAGATCTCAGCAGCGCGCTCTTCAATTTTAACCAAGGTCCAAGACTTAGACTTAGACAGCGGACGAGTCTCTTCAATAGTGACTACATCGCCGGCCTTGCACTCATTGTTTTCGTCATGAGCTTTCAGCTTGGATGATTTACTGACGTACTTACCATAGATCGGGTGCTTAACACGGCGTTCGATCAGGACAGTGACGGTTTTATCCATCTTGTCGCTAACTACTTTGCCGGTTACCTGACGTACCAACTTATCTGTCATGTCACTCACCTGCCTTTTGATTCAGCACTGTTTTAATACGAGCGATATCGCGACGCGCCTGCTTGAGGAGGTGAGTCTGATTCAGCTGTCCAGTGGAAGCCTGCATGCGCAGCTTGAACTGCTCTTCCAGCTGCTTCAGCAACTCAGCATTCAGCTCTTCAACAGATTTTTCGCGGAGTTCTGTAGCTTTCATCACATCACCGAACGTTTCACGAAAGTTGTATTTACAGGCAACTTGGCGGCAGCCAGTGCAAACGCTTCACGCGCCAGCTCTTCAGAAACACCTTCCATTTCATAAAGAACCTTACCTGGCTGAATCTGGCATACCCAGTACTCAACGTTACCCTTACCTTTACCCTGACGAACTTCCAGAGGCTTGCTGGTGATTGGCTTATCCGGGAACACACGGATCCAGATTTTACCACCACGCTTAATGTGACGAGTCATCGCACGACGAGCCGCTTCGATCTGACGAGCCGTGATACGGCCGCGAGAAACGGATTTCAGTGCGTATTCGCCAAAGCTGACCTTGGAGCCACGTTGGGCCAGACCGCGGTTACGGCCTTTCTGTTGCTTACGAAACTTTGTACGCTTCGGTTGCAGCATGTTGCGTACCCCTTACTTAGAGCCTTTTTTCTTCTTGGGCTTGTTCTCTTCAGCAGCTTCGATACCGCCGATGATCTCACCCTTGAAGATCCATACTTTCACGCCGATGATGCCGTAGGTGGTCAGACCTTCAGCAGTGGCGTAGTCGATGTCGGCACGCAGGGTATGCAGAGGCACACGGCCTTCGCGGTACCACTCAGTGCGCGCAATCTCAGCGCCACCCAGTCGGCCACTTACCTGAATCTTGATACCTTCAGCGCCCTGGCGCATTGCATTTTGCACTGCGCGCTTCATAGCACGGCGGAACATTACACGACGCTCAAGTTGCTGAGCTACGCTTTGTGCTACCAGAGCCGCATCCAGATCAGGTTTGCGGATTTCTTCGATGTTGATGTGGACGGGAACACCCATCTGCTTGCTGATTTCAGCGCGCAGTTTTTCCACATCTTCACCTTTCTTACCAATCACGATGCCTGGACGGGCAGTGTGGATGGTAATGCGTGCGGTGTTGGCCGGACGCTCGATATCTACACGACTTACTGACGCGTGCGCCAGCTGCTTTTCAATGTACTTACGTACAGTCAGGTCGGTGTAGAGCTTGTCTGCGTATTCATCGCTACCGGCATACCAGGTAGAGGTATGCTTTTTAACGATGCCCAGACGAATACCTGTCGGATGTACTTTCTGACCCATAACGTCTGTCTCTTACTGATCGGCTACTTTAACGGTGATGTGACAAGTACGCTTGAAAATGCGATCTGCACGTCCTTTAGCGCGAGGTCTGATCCGCTTCATGGTCAGGCCTTCATCCACAAAGATCGTGGACACTTTCAACTCATCTACATCAGCGCCTTCGTTGTGCTCTGCGTTTGCAATAGCAGACTCAAGCACTTTCTTGACAATCGCGGCACCTTTCTTGGTGCTGAAAGCCAGGATGTCCAGAGCCTCTTCAACGTGTTTACCACGAATCTGATCAGCTACCAGACGCGCTTTTTGTGCCGACAGCTGAGCACCGCGTAATTTTGCTGCTACTTCCATCGTTTAACCTCTTAGCGCTTCTTGGCTTTCTTGTCTGCAACGTGGCCGCGATAGTTACGGGTAGCTGCAAACTCGCCCAGTTTGTGCCCGATCATCTCTTCGTTGACCAGGACTGGAACATGTTGACGTCCGTTGTGCACAGCGATTGTCAGGCCAACCATTTCGGGCATGATCATCGAACGACGAGACCAGGTCTTGATCGGACGACGGTCATTGCTTTCGATCGCTGTTTCGATCTTCTTCAGGAGATGAAGATCGATGAAAGGACCTTTTTTCAGTGAACGTGGCACTGCTCTTTCCTCTTCAGCTAGTGTTTAGCCAGTCGCTTATTTCTTGCCGCGACGGCGAACAATCATCTTATCGGTGCGCTTGTTCTTGCGAGTCTTGGCACCCTTAGTAGGTGTACCCCATGGAGAAACCGGATGACGGCCACCAGAAGTACGACCCTCACCACCACCGTGTGGGTGGTCAACAGGGTTCATCGCGACACCGCGAACAGTCGGACGCACACCGCGCCAACGAGAAGCACCAGCCTTACCCAGGGAACGCAGGTTGTGCTCACTGTTGGACACTTCGCCCAGAGTTGCACGACACTCACTGAGTACTTTGCGCATTTCGCCGCTACGCAGACGCAGGGTCGCATATTGGCCATCACGCGCCACCAACTGAACGGAAGTACCGGCGGAACGCGCAACTTGCGCACCCTTACCAGGCTTCAGCTCAACGCAGTGAATTACGCTACCAACCGGAATGTTGCGGATTGGCAGGGTGTTACCCACTTTAATTGGTGCATCTTCACCAGATTGGACCTGATCACCGGCCTTCACGCCCTTAGGGGCAATGATGTAGCGGCGCTCACCATCCAGGTAGCAAACCAGAGCGATGTTAGCGCTGCGGTTTGGATCGTATTCCAGACGCTCAACCTTTCCAGGAATGCCGTCCTTATTACGCTTGAAATCAATAACACGGTAGTGTTGCTTATGGCCGCCACCCACATGACGAGTGGTAATACGACCATTGTTGTTACGACCACCGGACTTGGATTTCTTCTCCAGCAGCGGCGCATGTGGCGCACCTTTGTGCAGATCAGCGTGTACAACGCTGACGACAAAGCGGCGACCCGGAGAAGTTGGTTTACGTTTTACAATAGGCATCGCAACTATCCCCTTATTCCGCTACTGAAAAGTCAATTTCTTGACCTTCAGCCAGACGTACGTAAGCTTTTTTCCAGTCGCTGCGCTGACCCATACCATGTTTGGTACGCTTGGTCTTGCCTTTGACAACCAGAGTACGCACGCTTTCAACTTTAACGTTAAAAAGCTTTTCAACTGCGGCTTTGACTTCCTGCTTGGCAGCATTACGCAGCACTTTGAAAACCACTTGATTGGCGGCATCGCCGGCCATCGCTGCTTTCTCAGAAATCACTGGACCCAGCAGCACTTTGTAAAGGCGTTCTTGACTCATCCCAGGATCTCCTCAAATTTCTTCAGAGCAGCGACAGTCACAACAACCTTGTCAAAGCGGATCAGGCTAACCGGATCAACACCCTGAACATCACGTACGTCAACCTTGTGCAGGTTGCGTGAAGCCAGGTACAGGTTTTCGCTTACGTTCTCAGACACAATCAGAGCATCTTTCAGATCGTATTGAGCCAGCTGCTGAACCAGAGCCTTGGTCTTTGGCGCGTCGATATCAAAAGATTCAACAACAACCAGACGCTCCTGACGATTCAGCTCAGACAGAATGCAACGCAGCGCTGCACGATACATTTTCTTGTTCAGCTTCTGATCGTGGTTGCGTGGCTTGGCAGCAAAGGTCACACCACCGGTGCGCCAGATTGGGCTGCGGATGGTACCAGCACGAGCACGACCAGTGCCCTTCTGACGCCATGGCTTCTTACCACCGCCAGATACTTCTGAACGGGTTTTTTGTGCCTTGGTACCCTGACGAGCACCTGCCAGGTAGGCAGTTACCGCCTGGTGAACCAGGTCTTGATTAAACTCTTTGCCGAAAGTCACTTCGGATACAGAAACTGTACCTTTGGCGCCTTCGGGAGTTGCAATATTCAAATCCATCGTCGAAACCCTCGGACTTACGCGCTACGTTTCTTAACTGCTGGACGAACGAATACGTCACCACCTGGAGCACCAGGGATGGCACCTTTAACCAGCAACAGATTACGTTCGACGTCTACACGTACGATTTCCAGATTCTGGACAGTCACACGCTCGGCACCCATGTGACCGGACATTTTCTTGCCCTTGAACACACGACCTGGAGTTTGACACTGACCAATAGAACCGGGAGCACGGTGGGACAGAGAGTTACCGTGAGTAGCGTCTTGCATGCTGAAGTTCCAGCGCTTGATAGCACCGGCGAAACCTTTACCTTTGGAGGTACCGGTTACATCGACGAATTGACCAGCCTCGAATGCAGCAACAGTAATTTCGCCACCAACTTCGAAAGCTTCACCTTCGTTGTTGCGCAATTCCCAAATGCCGCGACCGGCTTCGGTGTTTGCTTTGGCAAAATGACCTGCTTGAGACTTGGTCACACGGGAGGCGCGACGAGAGCCAACAGTTACCTGCACAGCATTGTAACCATCGGTTTCTCCGCTCTTTACCTGAGTGATGCGATTGGGCTCAACCTCAATCACAGATACAGGAAGGGAAACACCTTCTTCGGTGAAGATACGGGTCATACCGCTCTTACGACCGACTATACCAATAGTCATTTCTTTAAACCTCTCAGTGTACGGGGCTTTTACCCGCTATGGCCGCCCATTTCAGAGCGTTACACAACCCGGTTGCCCGGGCATCGGCACAAATTGTATGTAAAACTTGATTTTCTTACTGAGGACCTTCTGCAGATCAGCCGAGACTGATCTGAACCTCTACGCCTGCAGCCAGATCCAGCTTCATCAGGGCGTCTACGGTTTTCTCAGTCGGCTCAACAATGTCAAGCAAACGCTTATGTGTGCGGATTTCATACTGATCACGCGCGTCTTTGTTGACGTGCGGGGAGATCAGAACGGTGAAACGCTCTTTGCGAGTCGGCAGCGGGATTGGGCCGCGCACCTGGGCACCTGTACGCTTAGCGGTCTCAACGATCTCCTGGGTAGAAGTGTCGATGAGCTTATGATCGAAAGCCTTAAGGCGAATCCGAATGCGTTGATTCTGCATGTGAACCAAACTCCAAAAATCTATAAAGAACCAGAACCGCGTTTAATTGCGATCCTACACACTCCCACTCCAGACATGACGCCCAAAATAGGAAGCGGAATTCTAATGACGCGCCCAACCAGAGTCAACCACTATTTTGAATAATATTTAACCCGTTGCAGCAACGGCCTCCCCCCGCGGGACGGGGGGTCGGATCAGGGGCTGAGAGCCACGCGGCACTCGATGCCAGCGGGCAGCTGGCGGCGGGGATTGGGGATATTGGCACGAATGCGGTAGGTACCGCTGGCGGCGTCAATAATGGGGTCGATCAGGGTCACCTTCGCCGGGTAGGCGCCGCCCACCGGCGCCGACGGGTAGACCATCAGTTGGGCCTTGTCAGGTACACTGCCAACCGAGCTGTAGGGCATCACCACCTCTACCTTGAGGGGATCGAGGGTGGCCACCACCATCACCGGCTCACTGGTGACAAACTCCCCGGCTTCGGCGAAGTAGTCCACCACCACTCCGTTAATGGGACTTTTAACCGAACGCAGCGCCAGTATCGCCTGGGCCTGCTGGTACTCTTTGACTGCCACCTGGTACTCGGTCTGGAATTCATCCCGCTCGTGGATGGAGATCAACTCCTCCTGATACATGTCCTCGTTGCGCTGGTAGTGGCGCAGGGCAAACTCCGAGCGGATCCTCGCCAGCTCCACGGAGGCCTGCTCCACATCGGAACGCAGGGAGAAGAGCGGGTCGCCCTTTTTGACGGCGTCACCCAGGCGCAGGGGGCGCTTCTCCAGCACACCCTCCACCGGGCTCGACACCGCCACCCGCACGCTGGGCTCAATAATGCAGCCCACGGCTGGCAGGTATTCCACCTCTTGGGCCACCACTGCTGCGCTCCACAGCGCTGTCGCGGTCACCAGCCAACCGATCCACTTATTCAATCCCGCCCCCACAAATCTTCCTTCTTTATATAGTGTTGCTATATCTGTCGCGCTGCCGTGCCCCGGGACTGCGTCAGCCCCAGCGCCCGCCCCCGAGAAAGGCCAGGGTCTTGCGCTCGCGCTCGTCGGTGCGCTGGGTCATGCGCCGCTCGCGGGCGTGCTTGCGCTCCAGCCGCCACTGGCAGTAGCGCTGTATGGCTTGCGCCAGGCGCGGCCCCAGCCATGGCAGTGGCAGCAGCGGCAATGCCAGCCGCAACAGCTGGCGACCGTAAACATTCACCAACGGGTCTTCCCACGACAGGCAGTATTCGACGGTGCCCGGATCCCCCTGGCGGGCACAGCGCCCCTCCAGCTGGCGGTCGATGCGGCTGGCATCCTGCAGCTCACAAATGATGACATGCAGGCCGCCGGCCTCGCGGGTCTCGGGCCGCAATTTGATATCGGTGCCCCGCCCCGCCATAGAGGTGGCTATGGTAACCCGCCCGGGCTCACCGGCGCGAGCCACAATGGCGGCCTCGTCGGCGTCCTGTTTGGCGGTGAGCAGCTCAAAGGGGATGCCGGCCCGCTGCAGACTGGCAGCCAGCCCCTCGGACTGGTCCACCGTCGCCGTGCCCACCAGTACCGACTGCCCCAGGCCAGTGCGGTAGCGTACCGCCTCCACCACCGCCTGTTCCTTGGCAACCATGGTGGGCAACACCCGATAACCCACCCGCCGCCGGCGACTGGCGCGCAATAGCGGCACCTTGCACACCAGCAGGCCATATACGCCGTAGAACTCGTCCATGACCTCCTGGGCGGTACCGGTCATGCCGGAGAGGTAGAAGTACTTGCGGAAGAACTGCTGGTAGCTGATTTTGGCCAGGGTTTTCTGCGGTTTGGTGAGGGGACACCCCTCCTTCACCTCAATCATCTGATGCAGGCCGCCTTCCCAGGAACGATCGGCGGCGAGACGGCCGGTGTATTCGTCAACAATCATCACCTTGTCGTCAGCCTCTGCGTCAGCGGCAGCGTCCTTATCATCGGCAGGCTCCTTGCCAACGATATAGTGCTTGTCGCGCTGGTAGAGGTGGAGGGCGCTGAGGGCCTGCAGCAGCAACTCCTCCCCCCTCGCCTTCTGGTGCCAGCGCAGGGGCTGACCATCGATAGTAAGCCCTTGCTCCGCCGACAGCGCCTCTTCCAGCTGGTCACGCCCCCCCTGCAGCAGCAGGATACGGCGCCCGCTGTGGTCAATGCGGTAGTCCTCTTCCGGCTGCATGGCCTGCGCTACCGCCATGATGTAGCGCAGGAACTCCTCGCTGTCCGCCAGCGGCACATCGCCACCGGAGATCACCAGCGGCGTGCGCGACTCATCAATAAAGACACTGTCGGCCTCGTCCACAATGGCAAACACCAGCCCCTGCTGCATCAGCTTCAGCCCCGGTCCCTGGCGGGCGGCCTTGACCATATCGCGGTAGACATCGATGCTGTCGCGCCGGTCACCCAACACCAGCAGATCCTTGAGGTAGTCGAAGACCAGCTCGTTGTTGGAGCAGTAGACAATGTCACAGGCGTAGATCTGCTGCCGCTGCGGCACCTCGGCATCCGCCAGCAGGGAGGCGGCACTGAGGCCCAGATAGTGGAACAGCGGCAGCGTCTCCTCACAGTCCCGCTCTGCCAGATAGTCGTTGGTGGTCACCACGTGCACTTTCACACCCGCCAGTGCCGCCGTGGCGGAGGCCAGGGTACAGGCCAGGGTCTTGCCCTCACCGGTGGCCATCTCCGCCACCATACCCCGCAGCATGATCAGCGAGGCACGGATCTGGGTGTGGTGGTGACGCATACCGAGGCTGCGGCCGGCGGCTTCGCGCACCATGGCAAAGGCCGGTACCAGGGTGCGGGGGGTGATACCTTCCCGCAACAGGCGCTCACGCACCTGGTCGCGGTGGGCGAGGAATGCCTCTTCGGACAGCTCCGCCAGCGCCTCCGACGCCGCAATAACCTGGCGGGCAAAACCGGACTGCCGCAGCAGGCGCCGGCGCCAGGGCCACAGCCAGCCGCTGTAGAGCCCGCGCAGCAAACGGTCCAGCCAGGAGAGCTGGTACCAGGCCCGCTCCGGCCGCAGGGTAACCGATACCGCGTGGCGACGGGGGTAAGCGCTGCGGGGCTGGCGATCAGACATCAAACTTCTCGATAAACACCTGTCGTACCTGCCGGTAGAGGCGCTGTATCAGCGGTTCCGGCGTCAGCTCAAAGCGCACATAGAAACGCTCAAACACGTGCTCCATCGGTACATCCGGCGCCTGCACTTCCAGCGTGATGTAGTTTTCCAGTGCCTGCAGCTGGCTGTCGGCGGAGGGGTCCAGCAGTATCTCCCCGCCCCCCAGGGTCGCCAGCACCGGGCTGGGAATTTCCCGACTGACACCGGGCACCACGGCGGTCATGGTAGCCGCTAACTCCAGCCCCCGGTCCGAGGCCGGTCGCAGGGTGACGGTACGCACCTGTTGCAGCACCTGCTCGGCGGAATTCTCCGCCACTACCACCCTTATGCGCAGCGGGCGCTGCGGATTGAGCACGTAACCGATAATCTCGCCGCGCTGCAGGAAGCGCTCCGGCAGGGTGCCTGCCTGTGCCATCACCAGCTGGCCATCGGCACGGGCGCGCACGGCGGTTTCCGCCAGCGCCTGCTCGATATCCGCTTTCTCTTCCTGGAAACGGGTCAGCTCGGCGGCGGCAACGCCGGCGCGACTGCGATCCTGATAGGCCGAGCGCAAGCGCGCCTGGGCCTCCGCCAGCTGAGCCGTGACCGCCGCCAGGCGCCCCTGCAGCTCGTAGTTGGTCAGCTCCAGCAGCGGCTGCCCCACCGTCACCTGCCCATCCTCCGGCAGGGACATGGCGGTGACAAAGCCGGACTCGCCCGGGTAGACCCGCTCCTCCGGCAGCGGCCAGGAGACACCGCTGGTGGTGTAACTGCGTGGCAGCGGCACCACCGCCAGCAGCAGCCAGCTCACCAGCGCCAGCACCGCCATCACCAGCTTCGGGTTCAGCCCCAGGGCGGCGAACTGCGGCTCCTGGAAGGGCTTGGCCAGGGTTTTGGTAAAGGGCACGACCCAGCTGGAGACCAAGGTCCAGATTCCCAGGATCACCCCCACCACAAAATACTGGCTGCCGATAAACAGGATGATGGAGATGGAAATGATGATGCGGTAAACGAGTGAGGCGATGTGATAGCCGAACAGCCAGCAGCGTTCACGCTGGTCACTGCAGGGATCCTCCAGTTCGCGGAAGCGGAACAGGTAACGCTTGGCCAGGTAGCCCCAATAGCCCACCGCTTTCTTGGCCAGACCGGGAATCTCCAGCCAGTCCGACAGCACATAGTAGGCATCAAATTTGAGCAGCGGATTGCCGTTAAACAGCAGCGTCGACACCCCCGCCATAAACGCCACGTTGTAGAGAATGGACTTGGTTACGCCGTCCGCCGCCATGGACCAGAGGATCACCGCGATGGCGGCAATAAACAGCTCCACAATCAGGCCCGCCGCCGCCACCGTCATGCGCTCGTACTTGCTGGAGAAGGCCGCCGACTCCGAGGCGTTGACGTAGGGCATGGGGAAGAACACCAGCAGCATTACCCCCACTTCGTGCACCTGCCCACCAAAGCGCCGCACCGCATAGGCGTGGCCGAATTCGTGAATGATCTTGATCAGCGGGTAGAGCACCCACAGCAGGAACAGGTTGTCCGCCGCCAGGATGCGGTCGGCGGCGTTGGCGGTCAGCGCGGTAAAGTTCTGCGCCATCACCACCAGCCCGGCTGCCACCACCAGCAGGTAGATGGGCAACAGCTTGCGACCCGGCAGGCGATCCAGCCAGGGGCAGACCCGGTCCAGCAGGCGGGTGGGATCAAACAGCGGGATCTGCACCGACAGCGGCGACCAGACCTTCTGCAGCGCCTTCTTCTCCTGCTTCTGGTCCTTGCGCTGGAACAGGTCGGCGGCGTTGGCCGGCACATCCAGGTAGAGCATGTCCAGCTGGTAGAGCGAGGAGATCAGGGAGATGACATCTTCCTGGGTGGGCACATCGTCGGGCAACATCTCTCCCGCGGTCAACCAGATGTCATTGAGTGTGCGGCTGCCATCCATCAGGCCAATCACGGTATAGGCCTGGGCGGAGAATAACTGGATGGAGCCGGACACCGGGTCGCGCAGGGCGTAGCTCAACTCACCGCGCTGCTGCTGCGGCGAGATCTCCACCTGCGGTTGCAGCCGCGGCTGCAGCAGCTCGACCCGATACCAGTTTTTGCTGAACAGCGATGCCATGATGATCCGCGCCCGCCGTCAGCCCCAGAAGGACCAGATTTTCAGCTGCAGCCATTTGCGCAGCTCCAGCGTCCAGATATCGATCAGGTGACGGCGCCCCGCGGAGACTTTGGCGATACCCACCAGCCCCGGCCGGAACTGCGCGTGGTGCTGCAGCAGGCGTGCCTCCACCCGGAACACCGTACTGCCGTCGCGCACCTCGGTCACCGGGGTCAGCGACTCCACCACAAAATCGAACCCCTGGTTGGGCATGGAGGAGAGCACCACCCTGCCCTGCTGGTCGATGGCCAGGTCACTGATGCGATACTCGTTCACATAGAGGATCAGGCGGTAATCGGTCATCGGCGAGAGGCGGAACAACTCTTCCCCCTGATTGACCGAGCCACCGATGCGCTGGCTGAGGTCGCCACTCACCACCAGCGCGTCAAACGGTGCCGTCAGCCGCGAGCGCTCCAGCTTGCTCTCTGCCGACGCCAGCGCCGCCCGCGCCTCTTCCATCTGCGCAAAATAGATCTGCGCCTGGGCGCGGTCGCCGCCGGCCAGAGCCTCGGTGTAGTGTTTGTTGTTCTGCGACAGTCGACTGCTGGCCTTGATGCGCTCCAGCCGCAGCTCGTTATCTTCCATAGCCGCCAGCGCCTGCCCCGCCGCCACCCGGTCACCGGCGCGCACATCGGCGGCCTTCAGGTAACCGCCAAACGGGGCGGAGACGATGCGGATCTGGCGCGGTTCCAGTACCGCATCAGCGTTGATCTGATACTCACCGCGGGCCACGCCGAGGAACACCACCAGCGCCACCAGGGCGATAAAAAACAGTTTGCGCTTGACGTAGCCGGGCGCCAGCAGGCGCTCCAGTTGCACCCGCGCGTGCTTCGCCAGCCCGCCCCACAGCGACAACTCCGCCTGCCGGCGGTGGTGAAACGCCACCCCCACCAGGGCCAGTGCGGCCTCCAGGTGTTCGGTCTCTTCAGCACTGAAAGGCGTGCCCGCCGGGCGTTCGAAGGTCAGTACCAGATAGGGTTGCTCGTCGTGGTACACCGGAACCGTCAGCACGCTGGCATTGCGATGGGCAACGGACAATTTCTCCGCCTGCAGGCAGATCCCCGCCGTACCTTCCTGCGGCGGCCACTGCAGACTGGCGCGTTGGTCGCAGGCCTCCTGCATGGCGCGGCGAATCTGCCGGGCCGGGACACTGCTGAGGTTGTACTCGGTGCTGCCGGAGATCACCTCCAGCTTAACCTGCTGCTGGTGTACGCGGCCGAGACTGACCCGGTCACAGCGAAAATCCCGCGCCAGGCTGTCCACCCAGTGCAGCGCCGCCTCCTGCAGGGCAGCCCCCTTGCCAACGGCGACAAAGCCATCGATCACAGCGCTCTGGCGGCGAATCTGCTGCTGGTGACGGCGACTGTCGGCACGGGTAAACCAGCTCTCGATCCACAGCGCCTGCTTTTCCACCGCCGCCATCAACCGATCCAGCGCGGCCTCTTCCTGCAACGGCACAAACCCGGCGAACACCGCCACCAGGCGGCCGTCCACCATCACCGGATAGGCGATACCGAATTGCTGTTGCTGTTCGTGGGGAGGCAGGAGTAACGGGTGCTGCTCGCAGCAGCACTCATCCACCAGGTCGGCGAGGCGCTGCAGCTGTTGCTGGGAGCGGGGCCACAGCGCCACCGGCTGCAGTACCGCCTCCGCCCCCTGCACCGCCAGTAAGGCGGCGCTGAATTGTGGCAGGTCAGCCAACAGGCTCTGCAACCAGGCGTCATACCAGCCATCGTGCTCTGCCAGCTGATTGAGCTGCTCCAGCGTCAGGCGTCGGCCAGTGGCCGCAAGCGTCGGCTCCGCCTCAAGTGAGGTTGTGTGGTTTACGCTCATTCAAACCCTGCGCTGGTGCAGTCAGTGTTATCAGGCGTCGCCCACTTTCCCGAAACGGGTTTCGTACTCTTCCACCACCTTGCTCAGTAACACACTGAGACGCTTGGCGGCGTGCGGGTTGAGGATAATGCGGTCAGAGAGGGTAATGGCCACCTCTTTCTGGCCGGTGTGCCAGGTGGAGTTGGTACCGAACAGCAGCGTCACCTCTTCACGGGTACTGGAGACATTGCAGACGTTGGCGTAGCTGCTGCGCATCTTGCTGTCATCCCAGACCAGCTTTGGAACATTGGCGTTTGGTTTGTTGTCGGTATCGCTCATTTTTCACCCCTGTGGCGCAAGTGCCACTGTGCAATTTTAAAAGTCCTGTTTAAAGACAGGGGTTACCGTCTCCCGACAGCAACCCCTGCCAACGCTGGCAACCTAGTGCGGATCGCGGCGCAGCGGATTCTCCTCCGCCAGCCAGCGTTGCGCGCGGCTGCTCTCCGGCGTTTCGGAACGCCGTTGTAGCCACTCCTCCTGCAGTTGCAACTGACGCTGCCGCTCTCTCTGCGGCAGGCGCCAGCCACGTCCACGGGCCACGGCCAGCAGCGAGGCAGCCATGGCCGCATCGATCATAGCACTGTCGCCAGACTCATTCATCTGCGCCGGCGGCTCAGACTCAGGCTGCTGCCCGGGAACCGACTCCTGCTGTTCCCCGGCCGGTGCCTGTACCGGCGCCACACACTTGCCTTCGTCATCCACCTGCTCACAATCGCCGGCGGCCGGTGTCGGCAGGTTCTGCAGGAACTGCTGCAGCTGTACATCGCTCAACTGTGCCAGGTCACCACTGCCACCCATCAGGGGTGTCAGGGTAAGGGCCGAGTCGCTCTGCACATCTTCATTCAGTAACACGAAGCCTTCCAGCACCGGATCCCACTGGAAACGGGCATCCAGCTGACGGTTGTTGTAAAGCCCCGTCTGCTTGCTGCCGATCAGGTCCAGCTTGTCCGGCACCGCAGAGACCTGCACACCGTCCAGCGAGGACTTGAGGGTGATACGACCGTAGTTACCCAGAATCAGGTCGGTACTGAAACGACCCAGGAAGTAGTCACTGCCACCGCCACCCAGCAGCCAGTCATAGTCGTCGCCGCCCGCGAGGATGTCATTGCCGCCCATGCCCAGGTGCGAGGTGTCGACATAGAAGTTGCCGGCGCGGTCGTAACCCATATCGGCAAAGTCACCCACCAGGATGTCGTTGCCGGCACCGCCCAGCAGCTGGTCGTCACCACCGCCACCAAAGGCGCGGTCATTACCGTCGCCCAGCAGCAGCAGATCGTTACCACCGGCCGGCTCGGAGATGGTCGAGGCAAACAGGAAGGTGTTGTTGCGGTAGAGGAAAATCCCCTGATCACCCATTACCAGGTCGTTGCCGCTGCCGGCGCGGACGATATCCTGACCAAAACCGGCCATGATACGGTCATCGCCACCACCGCTGTTGATGGTGTCGTTGCCCGCCGTGGAGTCATCCAGGTCGGTGGTACGCATCAGCGTCAGATCACCATTGCCGTCGTAGAGGATCTGGCCGTTATCCCCGAGGATATCGTCCCTGCCGTCGCCGGTGGTGATGACATCGTCGCCGGTACCGGCCAGCACGGTGTTGTTGCCCTCTGTGCCGGTAGTAACGGTATCGTCACCGCCCTGGTCGGCGGCGGTGGTGCGGAACTGCAGCGCCACGCCGTCATTGCTCCACAACAGTTCACCACTATCACCCAGAATCGTGTGATTGCCGTTACCGGTGGTGATGGTGTCACTGCCCTGACCGCCGACAAGCACGCCATCATTGCCACTGTCGAAGATGCTGTCGTCGCCACCTTCGCCGGTGACAGTGGAGGTTACCCGCACCAGAACGTTGTCCACATACTGCAGTTCACCGCTGTCGCCGAGGATATGATCCACGCCGGCACCGGTGACCACGCTGTCCTGACCGAGGCCGGCCAGTACGCGGTTGAAGCCATCAGCGGCATCAATCACGTCGTTGCCGGCAGTGCTCGCATCCAGGTCGGTGGTCTGCATCAGGGTGGCGTTGCCGGCCGCGTCAAAATCGATCTGGCCGTTGTCGCCGATGATGTCATCGTTGCCGTCGCCGGTGGAGATGACATCGTTACCAATACCCGCCAGCACGGTGTTATTGCCACCGAACAGCGCAAAGGTGTCGTCACCACCCTGGTAAGGTGTGGTGGTTTCCACCCGCTCCCGCACACCGGCAGCACTCCAGCGCACCAGGCCGTTATCACCCAGCACCAGTTGATCACCGGCACCGGAGCTGATGCTGTCAGCCCCCTGCCCGGCCACCACAACACCGTTGCCGCTGTCGACCGTGATGTTGTCATCGCCACCCAGATGCTCATCGCTACTGATGACTTCACGCAACACGCCGTCCTGCCAGCTGACATTGGCGCTGTCACCCACCAGCAGGCTGTCACCGGCGAGGATGCGAATGGTGTCCGCCCCCTGACCACCCAGGATCAGGTTGAAGCCACCAATGCCACCGGCGGTGAGGGTATCGTCGCCACCCAGCTCTTCACGGGCGCGCACCCGCAACAGGGTGCCGGCCAGATAGGCGATATCACCCAGGTCGCCGAGGATAATATTGTCGCCATCGGTGTCGGTGACCGTATCGTCGCCGAGGCCGGCAATAATGCGGTCGGCACCGAGGCCACCGTCGATGGTGTCATCGCCTTCGAGATTCAGGTCCAGGGTGATGATGGTGGCCAGGCTGGCCAGCTCACTGGCCAGCAGGGAATTGCCCAGCTCATCCTGTGCGTCGCCGCTGTCACCGAAGAGGATATCGTCACCGGCGCCGCCTTCGATCACGTCATCACCGGCATTACCGCGGATCAGGTCCATGTCGTCGCCGCCAAGGATCTGATCGTCGCCGTCGTTACCCTCCAGGGTATCGAAACCGGCGTCACCATAAATGAGGTCATTGCCGCCCTGGCCAAAGATACGGTCGTTGCCGGCATCACCGTGCAGGACATCATCACCGCTGCTGCCCAGCACCAGGTCGTCGCCATTGCCGGCGTAGACCTGTATCGCCAGGGAGGCGTCGGTAGCGTCCACCAGGTCATTACCATCCTGGGTGCGCAGGGAGAGCCTGCGCGCCTCGTCGCCCCACACCGGTACCAGCACACTGTGGGCGGGATTGAGGAGATCATCACTGGCGGTCACCACAATGGTGTCGTTACCGCTGTTGCTGTAGACCGTGGTGACTGTGACGCTGCCGGTGTAAACACTGCTGACCGTAATCTGGTCGTCACCGCTGCCACTCCAGATCACCAGGTCGCTGTCGAAGCTGCCACCGGTGGCGCTGTAGTTGATCAATGCCGGCGCCAGGCCACTGACGGTGGTGGAGGTAATCTCCACATCGGTGTCCGCTGCACTGCTGTCGAAGTCACTGATGTAGAGGTGGTTACTGCCCTCACCGGCGTCCAGGTTAAGCTCGCCGGCAATACCATCCAGGGTACCGTGCGCTGTCTCGCTGTTAGCGAAATCACCCACCGCGTCGCTGGCCACCTCGATGCGGTCATCGCCAGCGTTGGTGTTGATGCTGGTGGTGGTCGCCGCTGCAGTGGCCTGCACATTGATCTGGTCGGCACCGGAACCGGTGTCGATGGTCAGCTGGTCAACACCGTAGTAGCTGATGCCGTCCATACGGGTGGCAATCTCTGCGCCGGAGACAACCGTGATCAACTCGTCGGCGTACTCGCCGCGCAGGCTGATCAGCCAGTCACTGCCCAGGCGGGTCACCTGCACATTGTTGGTGTGAGGCAACGCCGGGTTACTGTTGTTAGGGTTGAGTACCGGCTGCAGCGCCGCCAGCAGGGCACTGGCGTCCGCATCCCAGGCCACCGCGACCTGTTGCCCCAGCACTTCCAGCACATAGTCGCCGCTGGTGGCAGTCACGGTGAGCGCCTGCACGGTGCCGCTGGTGGCGCTGGTGGCGCCTTCACGCACCACCGCCACTTCCGCAGCCACCGAGGTGCTGGCGTCGCCGCTGAGGTTCGCGCTATCCACCACCATAGACGCCAGGTCCGCACCCGCCAGTTCACCGCCAAAGGTGATCTGGTAGAGGTAACCACTGGCGGAGATCTCCAGCGTTACCGTGATGCCACTGGCGATGCCGAAGTGATTGTTGAGTGCCGCAGCCATGGCGCCGGCATCCAGACCGTAGTCCAGGGTCAGCACACCATAGCTGCCAAAATCAACGTCGTAGCTGCCGGCTGCCGCCCGCACTTTCAGCGTCTGGATCTCAGCCAGCGAAGGCATGTCCAGCCCTGTGAGGGTGGTGTCGGTCAGAGTCATGCTGTTGTCCGCCGAGTCACCGCGGTCATCGACATGGAGCTGATCGTTGCCATTGCCGCCCATATCCACCGCCAGCAGGTTGGCAATCTCATCCACCAACTGCTCATTGCTGCTGACCGTGACGGTATCGTCACCGCCGCCGGTAGTGAGGGCAGTGACACCAGCCACCGTTTTCACGGTGACCTCATCGGCACCGAGACCGGTATCGATGTGGGTGTTGCCGCTGTGGGTGGATTCGACGGTGACATGATCCACACCGGAGCCCAGGTTGATGTTGAGGCCTTCCAGGTTCTCGTAGTGGATACCACCGGCAATGACTGTGCCGCCAATCACCACGTCGTCACCCATTCCCAGGCCGGTAATGTGGTTGTGGGTCAGGGTGAGAGACTCTTCGGCCGGGCTGCCGGCGTTGTAGAGGTTGAGCACATCCACCTGCACTGACTCATCCACGCGGGAGTTGAGGTTGACCGGACGGATAAAGTACTCGTCACCATCCTGCAGCACCACACCCTCCGGCAACGCCGCCAGGGTGAGGGTCGCCAGGTCTGCACTGATACCTTCAATGTCCACCAGTGCCAGCAACTTGCCGTCGCGGACAATGCTGATTTCGTAAGGGGACTCGGCAATACGGGCATCGAAACCGGCGACAAAGGCCTTGCTGACCGGATCCCAGTACTCGGCATCGGCGTTGGTAATCTGGTTGCCGCCCAGCAGGGTGATCTCGCCTTCGGCCGGGAACAGGTTGGTCTCATCCGGCAGCATCACCGGATCGTTGAGCAGGTAGTCAGCACCCAGTTGCTCGCCGCCGTTGATAAACAGCGGTCCGCGGATCTGGTTTACACGCTCGGTACCGGCGGCGAACACTTTCACATCGCCACCATCAATGAACAGGTCCTCAACCGCGGTCACATCCACCTGATGGATGGTGTTCCAGGTACTGGTTTCGAACACCACTTCGCTGCTGCTGGTATCGACCTGTATCTCGTTGTGTTCAGCATCGTCACTGAAAGCGCGGTCGCCATCGTAGGTGCGGGTTGCAACACCATCGATCGCCACGGTAACCGTATCCGTGGGCTGGCCGGAGAGCACCATAAAGTACTGGTCGCGCTGCCAGCTGGTATTGGCCGCATCGTTGTAAGCACTGTACTCGTCGGCCACCTTGTAGGTGATTTCATAGCGATCGCCCGCCGCCAGGGTCAGCCCCGATGCCAGCGTGAACTGATCCAGCTCCACGTCGTAGCCGGTAATCACCGAGCTCTCGCCATAGGCGGCGGAGTCCTCGCTGATGACCGTCAGGGTCATGCCCACCAGGTCGACAAAGTCGGTATCCAGCGGGTGGCCGTCAAGGGAGATGTTGAGCTGGTAATCGCGGGTAATGCCCTGCTCATAACTGCCACTGCCCAGACTGCTCTGCGTCGACGTGCTGCTGGTGGTAGTCCCTGAAGCAATCCCAAACAGGCCGTAACTGTGCTGGGTCAGGGTGGTCATGACGGTACGGTAACCGTTGTAGGTAACGCTGTAACCCACTTCAACCGTGTAGGTGTCCGCCTTGTCCAGCAACATCAGTTGCATCGGGTCGCGCAGGTCGCTGCTGCCCGCATCCAGCTGGTCGCTGAAGTCGGTGGAGACAGAGACTTGCTGGCCACTGCTGTCGAACACCTTCAGGTAGGGCACGTAGGTATAGCTGTAGCTGGTGGTGGTAGTAACGCTCTCCTCGTAGACGGTCTGGTCGAAGCCAGCACTGCCGGTACTCCAGCTGTTGTAGGAGGAGTAGCTGTAGTTGTAGTTGTCGGTGTAGGAGCGTCCGAAGTCGATATCAAACAGCCCCTGCACAAACGCCTGCCGCGCATGGGTGACCACCGCATCGTCGATGCTGTTGATCACCACCCGTGCACCGCTGGCACTGGCGCTGCTGGTGAGACCGGCAGCGTACAACTTCGCCATCAGGCCATCGGCCACGACATTGTTGATGGGCGCACTGTTGTCGATATCGGGCTGGGTGACGGTGTGGGTGTAGTCCACGCCATTGACGGTGATCGTCCACTTGTCACCCACCGCCGGCGAGCTGTCGCTGGCGAGATCCAGCACAAAGCTGTCCCAGCGCTCCCGCGTATCCGCCGTCGAATCCGCCAGGGCTTCGTCGCTGGTGATCAGCAGGCTGGCAGTGACCGCACTTTCATCATTGGCCACAATCACCAGCTCGCCACTGCCGGCACTGATATCGTAGCCGGTGAACTGACTGTTGAGCGCGCTGGCGGCCGCGGCCAGGTCACTGTTGGCGGTGATGGTTTTGGTCACGCCATCCAGGGTCAGGGCCCACTGATCACCGCTGAAAGTGTAACTGCCCAGGGCAATGCTCTGGGTGTAGACCGTAGTGGTGGTCGTGGCCGGCGTGCCGCTGGTGGTGATATCCACATCCGCAATCACCGACAGCGCCGGATCAATACCACTGGTACGGGTGACCACCAGGGTATCGCTGGCATCGTCGTATGTGGCGCTGTAGCCGCTGCCGATATTGGCCGCGAAATAGGCGCCGATCTCGTCCAGGCTGAGTGTGGTATCGCTGACCGTGGCCAGTGCCGTGGAACCGTTCATCAATTGCCAGCCGGTTGCCAATACGGAGCTGTCCAGCACCAGCTTCTGCTGGTAGCGCTTGCCGGATTCGGCCACGCTACCCGCACCGGAGGCGGTGGAGGAGACAGTCATGCCATCACCATCGGTGCGGGCAACCGTAAAGCCGGTGCCGCTGGTGTAGGTAACGGTATAATCCGCGCCCAGCTTGCTGTCGAGGTCGGCCTGCAGCTGGTCGGTCAGCTCCGCCAACGTCGGCAGGTTACCGCCGGCGTCCTTGTTGGCGATAACCTGGCTGGTCTGGCCATCTACTGTCACCGACCAGCTGCGGTTTTCCACCACAGTGCCACCCAGGGTAAAGGTGCTCTGGGTCAACTGGCTGCTGCTGGTGGCCGTGCTCTGGTCGTTATCGATTACCTTGAGACTGACACCCACGGAGGCCAGGTCCGTAATCACCAGCTCGCGATTCAGCACGGAATATTCAACACGATAGTCGCTGCCCAAATCGGCCTGCAGTGCGCTCACCAGAGCGTTACCAATCTCCATGTAGAGCGGCGTACTGTCGGTGTTCACCGGGTACTCCTTGCCACCCACTGTCAGTACCCAGGTCTGCCCATCGGCCACGCTTGCCGCATCGGGGAGCGTCAGAGTGTTGACCGTCAGGCTGGTACCGGTGGCCGAGGCACTGAGCGTGCTCTTGTGCTGCACTGCCAGGGTGAAGCCGGCGCTGGCATTATCGATAGTCACCTGCGTGCTGCCAGCCACCATTTGCGTAGTGAACCCGGATGGCAAACCGCTGCCGGAAGCCTGCAACTGATTGCGCAGGTCCGTGGCCAGATCCGCACCACTGGTGCTGGTAGCGGTCACGGTGTAACTGCTGCCACTGACATCTACCACCCAGCTGTCACCCACGGTGACCGTGGCGGGGAAACCCACCACCGCGGTGGTGTACCAGCCCGTGGTGGAGCCGGCGCTGGACAGGCCGGAATTAATAACGCCGGCGGTACCCGAGAGCATGTCATCAGTCACTTCGAAGGTGTAGCGATCCTTGTAACCGGAGCCGCTGCCCTCAATGGTGATGTGGGACATGCTGTCATCGATGTTGCCACCAATATCCGTATTGCCAATATTGGCGTTGGGCGTGTCGTACCAACCGGTGTTGGCGCCACCACTGAGGGACTGGCCCGCGCCGGAAGATTGGGATTCGTTTTCCAGTACCGGAGCCGGTACAAACTTGAAGTCTGCCACCTCTTGCTGTGGCAGGCTGAGATGCAGCTGGTAATCCGCCCCTTCCGGCACGCCGGTACCGTAAGCTGCACCACCGTCGGTGCGGCCATCCACGGCAATCACGTAGGTGCCGGCTGCGGAGATCAGAGCCGACAGGCGCGCGTCGTTGAGCGTGCTGCTGCCGGCGTCGGTGGAGGCACTGCCAAAGCCGGAACTGGCCAGCTGCTGCGTCTCACCACTGACCACACGGGAGATGGTGAGCGCACTCTGCCACCAGACACTGTCGCCAGCTTCGTAGCCGTGATCCACATCCGCCACCAGCGTCAGGCTGCCACCGGCAGCCGTGAGCATGGCCTCGGTTACCTGCACTTCGTAGTAGTCGCGACTGCCGTCGCCGGTGGCGTTCACGGTCAGGTGCGGGACTGTCTCGGAATCCTGGATAGCGGTGTTGACCGCCGTACTCCAGCGCGCCAGGGAGAGATCCTGGGCGTAGAACCAGGCATCGTTGCCCTGCAGCTCATCCACTTCGGCAATACCCACACTGCCGGTAAAGGTGGTGCCACTGCCACTGATCACTTCGCCCTGGGCCAGCACACCGGTCTCGGCACGCTCTGACACCTGGGTACTGGAGCCATCCTGCAGGCTGTAGGAGGTGATGATGTCACCGGTGGTGGTGGCGTCACCGTCCATGTCGATCTGGTGGCGTTCCAGCAGCAACAGGGTCGGGTAATCGCCGTCAGCGATGGTGACATCCACCACACCCATGGCGAGGCCGTCGTAGTCGCTGTCCGCACTGCTGACCACATGGGAGATACGGCCATAGTGGGTGCCTTCCACCAGGTCGTCGGCCACGGCACTGAACTCAACGGTTTGCGGCTCATCCCAGTTGTCGGCGGTAAAGGTCAGCGCGGCAGAACCGGCGAAGTCGGTATCACCTGCCTTGCGCAGTTGCAGCTGACCGTCGGCGTTGACGGTAATGGTGACATCTTCCGTCGGCTGCTTGCTCAGCACCACGCGGTAGGAGTCCTCATTGAGCTGGGCAATGTCCTCCGCCACCAGCGGCTGGTTGTTGTTCTGGCTGATCACGACCGAAGGCGCATCGTTGTCGATCACCTCCACCACCATACGGCTGGCCACCAGGCGGTCGTAGGCACCACCGTCCTCGTCGCTCAGGCCTTCCATCACACTGTGACGGATCTCGATGTTGGTGTTGCCTTCCGCCAGCAGATCATCGATGGCGCGCACCGTAATGGTCTGGGCAATAAACCAGTTGCTGCGGTCAAACAGCAGAGTGGTGGCGTTGCTGTTACCGTTCAGGGTCACACCTTCACCTCCGGCGGCGGCAATGGCCTCCTCCGGCAGGGTGGCAGTGGCAGTTACCCGCACCACATCTTCCGGCGGACGGGTTAGCACCACTTCATAGGTATTGATGGCGTTAGGGTCGGCGAGCATGGCTCCGTCTTCGTCTTCCCAGGCACGCAGTGAGCCCGCCACCGGACGAATGATAATGCCCGCTTCGTCGTCATCCTGCACATTGGCCACCAGCAGCTGCTGGATCGCCTGCAGGCGCGCATCGTTACTGCTGATCACATTCTCGATGCTGCCGCTGTGACCCAGCAGGTCGTCTGCGACCACCGCTACCGGTTCACCGTCGTTGCCGCCGGCAGTTTCAAAGGTGTCACTGCCAAGGCCGCCCACCAGGTTCACCTGCACCCCTTCGTCGGTGCTGTGCACGTAGAAGGTATCGTTACCTTCCATGCCGTCGATCACCAGCTTCTCGATACCGTCGAAGTTGGTGAAGCGACCGGCACCGTAGACACCGGTAGCGGTAATGACAAAGTCATCTCCCATCTCGGTACCGAGAATGGTGACGGTATCGAGGCCATCACCGCCGGCGATATTGACCGGGGCGTTCATGGCGTAACTGATAAAGTCAGCACCCTGACCACCGTTAATGTTGGTAAACGGCGCGTTGGGGTCGTTGGGGTCCACCAGCACGAAGCTGCGGATCAGGAAGGTATCGTTATCTTCGTCACCGTAGAGCGAAATCTCCGCCACGTTGCGATAGATGGTGAAACTGTCTTCACCCACACCGCCGCGCAGGGTGGTCGCGTAGCTGATACCGTTGCTGATAAAGCCCTGGGTAATACGGGTTGTGTCGAAATAATCTTCCGGCGCCAGGCCGGCGTCGCCGTCCCGCGGTGAGTTGAAGATCTGTCCCACCTGGAAGCTGTCGTCGCCACCATCACCAAACACCGTCAGTACCGCTGAGGTGTCATCGAAGACAAAGTTATCGTCGCCATCGCGACCAAACACAGTGATGCCACCATTGAGGTCGCTGCCGTAGTTAATGCGCTCAACCGTACCGCCAACCACACGCTGACCATCGGCGTCGGTCTGCATGGCATTGATGGAGTGTGGACGGAAGAGGAAGTTGTCGACGCCATCAGTACCGTACACATTGAGCAGGTTGATGGCAGTCAGGTCACCGGCGGACTGGTCGTCCACATTGATGATCGACGAACCTTCACCGGCCAGCGCCACGTGATAGTGATCGCTGCCCAGCTGGCCATGCAGGTTGATGGTGCCGCCAATGCCGTTGGCAAAGGTCTGCTCACCGACGCTGTTGTAGTTAACGCGAATGGTGTCGTCGTCAGCGCCGGCGTTGATGTCAGCCATGGCACCGGTGGCGGCAATATTGATGATATCGTCGCCGGCACCGGTATTGATGACCACGGCGTCGGCGGTAGCCGCCGACATATACACCTGGTCGTCACCGCCACCGGTATTGACGGTAATGTCATCCAGGTGGTGCACACTTTCCACTGCAACCCGGTCGGCAACCAGCTGGCTGTCGTCACCGGAAGAGGTGGCGTTGAGGTTGAGTTCGATCACCTCCAGGCCAGCCATGCGCAGGCCGTACTGGTTCAGCCCCTGCAGGGTGTCGAAGCTGATGATGTCTTCCACCTCGCCCTTGCCGGTCACGTACTCGCTGTTGACGGTGATGTTGAAGTCAATGCTGAGATTGACCTCAACATACTCCGGCAGGTAGAAGCCGGCGTCATCCTGCACCGAGCCGATATCAATGGTGTGTTCACGGGAGGTTCCGGCCACATCCTTTTCGATAATCAGGCCATCGATCAGCGGTGCTTCCACATCGCTGCGCAGGCGCTGGCCACCATCGAAGGTTTCGATCAGGCGCTGGACGTTAGCGTCATTGAACGCCATATAACCGGACATATAGGTGGACTGGCCATTGGCAGCCACATAGTCGGCCCAGTTATCGGCATTGAGATAGATACCGTTCTCCAGCACAGCCGCAGCCGCCACATCGTAGCTGCCGCCCTGGTTCAGGCGGCGGATGGCCACGGTTTCCAGGATCACTTCGTGACTGCTGCCCACGCCATAGTAGGAGTAGCTGTAATAGGAGTGGTCGAGGTTATCGACCTCGGCGATATACGCCTTGTTGAGTTCGATCTCCTTGCCCCGCAGCGGGTCATTGAGACCGCCAACGGTGCCAGTGACCTGGCTGCCGGCAGGATCGCCAACGGTGTAGTGGATGGCGATCAGCTCGCGGGTGTCCGGCACCTGCTGGGTGCTGTAATCGGTTTTGCCCGATGCCAGCGCCGCATAGCCGTTGTCGTTATCGGCCAGTGCCTGCACGTCGTCGGCGTTAGGGTCGAGACGTGTGGCGTAAGCACCGGTGGAAGCGTTCCAGTCCACTGCCAGGTCGTACTCGTCATTATCCCAGATGTGCTGGGAGTACTCGTAGGTGACCGAGCGCACCGAGGTATCCAGCTGTGTCTGCTGATAAACCTTGAGCGCCGAATCGGAGCTGATATCGAAGCCGTCGGCTTTCAGCTCAGAACGTACAGAGGAGAGGTTCAGGTATCCCTGCAGCGCCGCCAGGGCTGCGCGCAGGTCACTGCTGCCGCTGATATTGTCCAGCTGGGGATCCAGCAGCAGCTGCTCCAGCGCCGCCATGGAGAAGTCGTAGCTGCTGATGACGTTTTCACCCATCAGCTGCAGCCCCCGCAGGGTGAAGCCCTCAAGCTTGTCGGCATAGGCCAGCTTGGCACTGGTGTCCAGCGCGCCGGAGCCCTTCAGCGCCACCAGCGCTTGCGCCAGGTCGTCGAGGTAATCCAGTGCGTAGAAGGTATTGGTGACACTGTCTTCCGTCAGCACCACATCGGCGCTGGCGAGTTCGCCGGACAGCAGGTCATCCAGCACGCCCACCTGCAGATCCTTGTGCGCACGCAGCAACGCCGCCTGCAGATCGTCGTGGGTCATGCCGGCAGGTATGGTGCCGGTGAACGCCGCCGGATCAAATTCGAAGCTGACTTTCTCCTGCTCCTGCTTGACCAGTTTCACGTCCAGCCCGGTGCTGTCCTTGGCGTTGACTTCAATGGTGTCGCTGCCAGCACCGCCGGCAATCTTCACCAGGCCCGCGATACGGGAGATGTCGTAGTTCTCCGGCAGGATCTTGGTGACCGTGCGCTCCGGCAGACCGTCAAAGCGGTAGGAGGCAACACCATCCACCTGCTCCGCCTCGTAGTTCTGCACCAGGTTGATGGAGACATTCTTCTCTGCCTCCACATCGTAGAAGAGGGAGATCAGGTCCCAGAACATATCCTTGCCGGAGAGTCCCTCGGCGGCCCACACCCCCTCTTCGCCGCTGATGTGCGGCATGTTGGTGTAGTAGCCACCGAAGATCCACAGGTCCACATAATCAGCGGGCATCTGGTCGGCGTAGATATCACCTTTATAAAAGTCCGGCTCGTAACCCCAATCGTCGATACGCGGGCTGTTGAGTTCCGTTCCCTGGCGCACCTGGTCGGTGTGAATGAAATCACCCCAGACGGTGCGCGCCACCACTTCACGCACGAAGTTGGTGTAGAGAATTTCATCCAGGCTGCGACCACCGGCGTAGATGCCGCTGGTGTTACCCACCGCCGACAGCACTCCGAAGTCGATCTCGTCCGGCATCTCCGGCGCCGTACCACCATTGAGGAAGTCGAACTCGTAGTCGCCGTCCGGATGGTTCTGGCCCCACTCCTGACCGGCGTTGAGAATCGCCTCCAGCTGGTTGAGCTGATCGTTGTAGGCCCACACGGCAGAAGAGTTACGCTCCAGCACCGGATAGGAGAAATTGGTACCGGAGATGGTGCGCCAGCTGACACCGTACAGGTAGGTGTTGTGCACCGGCGCACGCAGCGCTTTTTCGAAGCCCTGGGCGTAGAGCTTCAGCCCTACCGCCAGGTTGGCCTCCAACAGGCGCCAGTGGTCTTCGCTGATGGTGGTCTCCACACCGCTCTTGATCCACTTCTTGTAGAACTCGGCCCAGGCCTGCTGGCGCTCAGTGGAGTTCATGTCGCGCTTGAGGAAGTTCAGGTCGTTGTTGGTGAAGGTCTGGTCACGGTACATATCCTCCAGCACCTGCTGCTCCACGGTGTAGACCGCGTTGGAAGCCGGATAGGTGACGTCGAATGATTGCTCCTCTCCGCCCAGGTTGACCTTGTCGTTGCCGGAGCCGAGGCTCAGCACCAGGCTGATGTTTGCATCCAGGCCGTAGAGGTTGATGGTGTCATCGCCGGCACCGGTGATCAGCGCCAGGCGTTCCACGCCGCTGACGCCTTCCACCTTGAGACCGGCGCCATAGATGTACTGCTTGCTGTTTTCGTCGGTGAAGATAAAGAACTCGTCACCCAGGCGGGTACCGGACAACACCAGGGTGTCGAAGCCGGAACCGCCATAGATGGAGACGCGGTTGTTCTTCACGTAGCTGATCAGTGTATCGGTTTCATCTTCCTGCACGTTGTAGTTTTCGTCACCGGCGCCGGCAGAGATCTCGCCGCCACTGACATCCAGCAGGCTGCTGCCGGCACCGGCTTGCAGGTGCGCTTTGAGGAAGAAGGTATCGTCACCGCGCTCACCGAACAGCGACAGTTCACCGATGTTGTGGTTGACCTCAAAGTAGTCGTTGCCATCACCGCCAAAGAAGTAACCGTTGTAGTTCACACCGGCGGTAATGCCCTGCTCGCCATCCACCACTTCGATCTGGTTACCGTGTCCGTCGTCGACGAAGGTGGTCTTGATAACGCGGCCGACGAGGAAGTTGTCGTTGCCTTCGTCACCGTAGACGTAGAGCGCCCCCATGGTGGCATCGGAGACGATGGTGTCGTTGCCGCCACCACCGTGCACCACAATGTTTTCCGCCGAGGTGTTGTAGTAGACGCGCTGGTAAGCCGCCGGCGCCGCCAGTGAAATAGACGGACGGGTGCTGGCAATGGCATCGGCGATATCCACCGGTGCATTGATCAGCGTGGTGTTGTTACTTGTCAGAAGATGGAAGTTGTCCTGCTCGTCCCGCGTGGCCTCATTGAGCAACACGTACCAGGGATCCTGGCTGCTGCCGGAACCGGTTACGGTGGCGGAGACAATGGAATCCAGAGCCTCCAATGCCGCTTCAATCTCCTCCCGGGTAGAGGTATCCGTCAGGGCGGTGGTCGAATCGCCATCATAGGTCAGGGTGTAAGTGCCGGTTTCGCCGGGCATGATGCTGAACACCTGGATCTCATTGGCAGCGCGTTCGAACAGGCCATCCACGTCCGGCTTGCCGGCCAGCAGTGCCGCGGCAATACTGTCGTCATCAATACGCTCGGCAAAGGCCCGCAGCACACTGGTCTCTGCCACGGTGGTGGCAGAGCTGGTAAAGAGGAAGTAGTTACCTTCGGCGTCGGTATCGGCATCCACCAGCTCAATAATCCACGGCTGCAGCGAGCTGCCGGTACCGGTGATATTGAGGTCGCGAATACCCAGGTTGGCGCCCAGCAACTTGCTGCGTATCGCCGCGGCATCGTCACCGGCGTCAATGGTGACACTGCCACCGTTGTAGCCCAGGTCAAAACTGCCACTGGAGGTGTTGCGCTGCAGGCGCTGATAGCTGGCGTCCACATTCAGGTGCATGGTGTCGTTGGCATCACCGCCCCAGATCTCCAGTGAGTCGGAGTCGGTAGCGCCGGTGCCGCTGTCCATCACGTGCACGTTGGACTGGCCCACCACATCGCCACTGAGGGTGGTGACATAGGTATCGGAACCTTCGCTGCCGTCGAGGAAGGCAGTTTTGGTGAATTCGCTGAGGGCGAAGCTGTTGCTGCTGGCACCGCCGTACAGGGAGAACGCTTCAAACACGCTGACGTTGGTTTCGGCCTCGTCCACCGCCACCATCACTTCCGGATCCAGCAGTGACTGCTCGGAACCGGTCACATGCAGGCTGGCATCCGACAGCGAGAAGTCCAGGTCACGGGCCTCGATCAGGGTATCGATGTCGGCAATACCGTCGCTATCCTCGTCGATAAACTGATCGGTACCGGCACCGCCGGTGACGGTATCGCTGCCCTCACCGGAGTTGATGATGTCATCGCGGGAGGTACCGATGAGGCGATCATCGCCGTCACCACCGGTGAGCTTCAGGTGGTCCACCGCTCGGGAGGTGAGCACCTGGCTGGCGAGAATGTCATTGCCGAGGATGAACTCATTGTTGGGCGTCAGGCCGGCAATAATAAAGTCATCGCCGGCACCGGCATCCACTTCGATACTGTCGTGGCGCTCGTCACCGAAGTCGTCGGTCAGGTCAATACCGCGAATGGTGATCACCACCTTGTCGGTGGAGAGGCTGTCATCGCTGCCCACACGCTGGTGAGTCACCTGCACCGTATCCACATTTTTCTGCAGGTCCGGCAGGCCGGTGTCCTGCAGCTCGTGGCCAACGGTAAAGTAATCGCGACCGTCGCCACCCTCAATGCGCACACTGTCCACCGCCTTGTCGGTGACATAGGTGGGATCTTCAAACCAGTCGGTACCGCCGTCGAGAACCGCCTCACCGCCCCCTTCCGGGATGCTCCAGGTGGGCTTCTCCACCATGCGCGGCATGTTCTTCTCAATGGTCTGGAAGGCCGCGAGGTAACCCTCCAGCGAGCCGGTGCTGGCAAAGGCCGGCAGCACGGCGTGATTGCCGCTGCCATCCAGTTCGATCTCCCAGTTGTCGCTGTCGTCACGACGCTCCACGGTTTTGTAACTGGAGGCGGCGTTGTCGAGCATGGCCTGCACACCGGCACCGCTGAGGTCGTAGCTGACCATGATCGGCGCACCGCCGGTGTAGCCAATGAGGTCGATAACCCACGGCGCTAAAGCGCTGCCATCGCCGGAGACCTGTACATCGGCAGCGTTGGCAACGATGCCCCAGTTGGCGTGCAGCTGGGCGATAAAGTTGGCCGCGGAGAACTCGGCCGCGGTGAGGGTAAAGCTGCTGTAGCCCTCCAGCGAGAAGGTCGCGCCGGCAATGGAACGGGGCAGCTCAATGGCCGCATTGATGTCCTGCCCCAGGGCGGCAGTGGTAAAACCACTGCCATCGTTAATGATCAGTGCCTGGGTCGCGTCAGCGGCATCAAAGCTGATGGTGAAGAGACCGGCGTTCTCTGTCACGGTAACTTCCAGCAGGGCGTTGGTGAGACGGGTCTGCAGGGCGCTGGCAGTGAGATCGCCACTGCCCAGGGTGATCTGGGTGTCGCCGTAGTAGATCACCGCACCTTCAACCACCTGACTGCCGCTCAGGAACTGCAGCTGCAGGTTGTCGGTGGCAATAATTTGCGACGGCACCTGCATCTGCTGGATGTAGGCGTTGCGCTCCATGGCCAGCCAGCCGTCGACGTCGGTGTCCGCCGCCACAAAGGCCACACTCCAGGGATTGGCTTCGGTACCGGTACCGCTCACCACCACATCGTCGATGGTGTCGAGGGATTCCAGCCAGTACTCCACTTCGGCCGCGCTCATGCCTTTCACCAGCGCCACTTCGGCGCCGTTGTAGCTGAAGTAGGCGTGATCCTGCCAGTCGGCCAGGGACAGTTGATGGGTGGCTACCAGCGCCTCACGCACACTGCGGCTGTAACGCTCGCTGGTGGACTGTACCGCTACACCGCCCTGCTGCTCGGCTTCGGCACGCAGTTGCAGATAATTGCCATCCGCGTCGGTTTCAGCGGTCAGGAAGACCACCTGCCACGGATCCGCAACCGTGCCGCTGCCGGCAACGGCGACATCGTCGACCGTGTCGAGAGCTTCCAGGGCCGCTTCAATACCAGCCGCGGTGAGGGCGCCCAAGTCCATACCCTGATCGCCATACCACAGCGTACTGGCGGCCGTATCCCACTCCAGAGTCTGCACACGCCCGCCCTGGGCAACCGCCTCGGCGGTTACAAGTTGTGGCGCGGCCACCGTGTCGATGAGGGAAACCTTCATGGCACTGTATTCGGTCGCGACGTCATCCGCTGGTGCCAACAGAATCTGCCACGGATCGGCGGCGGTGCCGCTGCCACCATTGACGGTGACGGTATCGGCACGCAGGCCATCCAGCTCTGCCAGTGCTGCGGCCACGTCGGCGCTGCTCATGCCAGTAGTGAGTTCAACACTCTGCAAGCCATACCACACCAGTGCACGCGGGGTATCAAAGCCCACGAACTGTGTGTCACCGGTGTTGGTAGTGGTGGCGGCTGTCACCGCCACTGCATCGTGCAGTTGCTCCAGCATCTGGTAACCCAGCGCGTAATAGCCTGCAGCGCCGGCATCAGCATCCAGCAGTTGGATCAGCCATGGTGTCTCGGCGTTACCGGCCACCACCTCAACGGCACGAATACCATCCAGTGACAGCAGCGCTGCCTTCACCGCAGCCACACTGCCGTCCAGCTCCACCTGTACGCTGTCACCGTTGTAGGAGAACTCCGCTGTAACCACATCACTGTCTATGGCCAGCTGCTGGCGATCGTTGGCGGGCAGCACTGCATCGGCAGCACTCGCCTGGGTGCGGGTAATCACAGCGTCAGAGAGTGCAGCACCACCGGCCACCATCTCAAACAGCAGGAAGTCACCCTGCGCGTCGGTATCGGCAGTGATCAGGGTAATCAACCAGGGATCGCTGTCGATGCCCTGGCCGGAAACCGCCACTTCGCTGATACCGTTGAGCAGCTCCAGCCGGCGTTTCACCTCCACCACGTCCATACCGGCAACGGTGTCACCGGCGGCATTGAGGGTCTGGCTGGCAGAGAGGGCGATGCCCTCATCGCCGTACCAGAGCATCCCCTGGCCCTCCAGCAGGGTCAGGGAGACCATCTGCGCGGAGTTTTTGTCTACCGCCGTCACCGCATCGGTAATAGTGGTGACCGCCGGGGTCTGATCGACGTCAGCCAGATAGACTGCGCCATCCACATCGAGGCGGTAGAGGTACTCCGCGGCGCGGGTGTCGTCACGCTGGGTCAGGGCACCGCTGTAATCCTGCACAAAATATTGATGGGCAAATCGGCGGTAGTTGTTGCTGCTGTCGGTGGTGGCTACGCCATCCACCAGCGTCACAATCCAGGGGTTGGCCTGGGTACCGGCACCACTGACCTGCACGCCACCGGCGCCAATCGCGGTAATCGACTCCAGCGCCGCAACCACTTCAGCGGTGGTCATGTCGGCACTGAGGGTAGCGCTGTTGCTGTCAGAGCGGTTGTTGTCCGGCAGGCTGCTGTCATAGCCGTAGAAGACAGTGACTTCGTCCAGACCGTCGGCCAGCCAGATCTCCTGCACCTGCTGGCGGGGATCGACGCCGCTGACGGCGGCGGCATTGGTAACCGAGAGCAGTTTCGGCGAGCCGTCGCTGTTGTAAAGATACTGACCACCGCTCTGCAGGTCGTAGCGGTAGAAGTATTCGCCACGACGCACATCGGTGATGTAGTTGCCATCTTCATCCTGGTAGGCGCTGTAACCATCCGGATAGACCTGGTGGTTGCCATCAACATCACGCTCCACCTGCCACTCCACCGCCTTGCGCTGGCCGAGGGTGATATCCACGCTCTGCAGCGAGGTATCCATCAGGTCGCCAATGCGAATGGTGTCGCTCTCCTGCTGGGTATCCAGCTTGAGGGCTTCAATCTGGTCCAGCACCACACTGTTGGTGAGGTTCACTGTCAGGCGGGCGGAGGTATCCAGCATATCCGCAACGGCTTTTTCCAGATCCACCTGGCTGGCGTTGTTGTCGATGGTGACATCAAAGGTGTCGTTACCCTCACCACCCAGCATCAGCAGGCTGGAGCCCGCCGCCAGCGGTGCAAATTGCCACACGACGCGGTCGTCGCCCTCGCCAGCGTCCACATTTACCGAACCGGTTCCGGCATCGATAATGTCATCGCCGCCCTCGCCGTAAATGAAGTTGTTGCCCTGCGGCAGTGGGTTGCCTTCGTCATCCTTGCCACCGACAAAGATTTCATCGTTACCGAGCCCACCGTAAACGGTGTTGCTGCCGAGGCCGGCGTGAATGTAATCGCCGAACTGGGAGCGGAACAGGGAGTTTTCCTTGGTCAGGACAATTTCGGTAACACCGTCCGCTTCCACCGGAATACCGGCAGCGTTGTAGCGCGCAAACGGCGTGCCGTCAGCCTGGTAGATGGGCGTCAGGTACTGGTTGCCATCGGCACCGGTAAAGTAGGCCAGGGTTTCATCACCACCGTAGATGGTGTCATCGCCGCCGTAGGTGGCAATAAAGTCGAAGCCGCCTTCACCGTAGACTGTCTCGTCACCGTCACCGGTGAGGATAACGTCGTCACCCTCACCACCATAGATAACAACGCCGTCGTAGCTGCCGTTTTCGCCCTGCACGTCCACCTGGTCGTCGCCGTCGCCGGTTTCAATGCGATAGCTGCCGCCGGTGCCAAGCATGGCGTTATCGATGTTGAAGACATCGTCGCCGAGGCCACCGATGATGGTCATGGTGGGCAGTATGTCGGTGACGTTGGTGTCGGCAATCATCTCCAGGTAGTCATCGCCGGCATGGGTGGCGACTTCGATGGCTGCCACCCGGCCGTTGAGCCGCTTGAGGCTGTAGCGGTCGTTACCACTAGTACCGACAATCTTGAGCGTGTTGACGTCCTTGGCAAGGAACACTTCGGCACGCAGGCCGGTACTGACAATAATAATGTCTTCGTCGGGGTTGTCCTGACGCAGCGCACGGATCTGATCCCGCAACGCCACCTCTTCCGCCTTGGTGTAGTACTCGGTATTGAGGAAGCCCTCCTCCACCAGCTTCTGCAGTGACAGGTCCATGTCCGGGGTAAACACGTCCACGGTGTAAGAGTGCTGTCCATCGGAGTCACGGCCGGCGTAACGCAGGGTCAGCTCGCCGCTGCTCTCGTCCAGCACGGCAATGTCTTCCGGCGCCTCGTGGATACATTCGAGGTCGAAGCGGGCCAACACTTCGTTGACGAAGCGGTTGCGGGCTTCAAACAGGGTAATCTTGCTCAGCCCCAGGTCTACGCCCACCCACAGGAAGGCCTCGAGGAACAGGTTGAGCTGACCGCTCATGTCAAACAGACACTGTGGACCGTGGGTGATGCGCTCCACCAGTTCGCTGCCGTACATCTTGCCGTCGCCCACCGGCAGGTCGTCGAGGAACTTGGTCTCCATGTCGTTGAGGTCAAAGCCGATAATGGCTTCGATACCACCTTTCACACCGGCTTCCACCAGACCGCCAATGCCCAGGCTGGCCACCACACCAATGGCGGCGCGCAGCTGAATCTCGGCCTTGTCGGTGGCGGTGTTCTCCTGACCGTGGTCGTCCAGGTAGAAACCGTTGAACAGACGCCAGCTCTCCCCGGCGTCGAAGTCGGTCTCCATCCACTCGCGGAAACCGCGGGTATCGAAGCCGAAGTCGAAGTTGGTGTAAGCGCCAATCTCACCGAAGAAGCCCACGTTAAAGCCGGGGTACACCGGGAAGGTCTTCTGGTATTCGAAGAACAGCGACAGGTCCGGCAGGTCGTACCAGAACAGATCCACTTCACCGCGACCGGTAATAAACTGCAGCAGGCTCATGGGATCTTCCAGCAGCGGGATGCGGAAGTTCTTCTGTCCGGGCGGGTTACCGAAGGTGGCCGTATTGCGGTTGGCGCTGGAGATACCGCCGTCCAGGCCCTGCTGGTTGGGACCGGCAATGGTCTGGGCGTGACTGCCCAGCTGCGCGTTACGTTCCGCTTCGGTTTTCGCGCCAGCCACATTCTTCGATGTCACTGGCGCCGAGGTGTCGGTGGCGTAGCCGCCGGTAAGGTTGAAGTCGCCGAAGTCGATATAACCGGCACTCTTCAGGGTACTGGCCTGCTCCAGGAACTTGATGGTGGCATCCAGTGCGGCGATCACTTTTTTGGCGGTATCGACCTGCGAAGCCGGCAAGCGCAAATAGGCGATATCGATAAACTTGAGTTTCGCCACCCCCATATCAACCTGGGTGTTAAGCAGGTCAATCACCGGCTTCAGCGGGCCGACGATCTGCCAGATGGTTTCAAACGTATCACCGAGGAAGCTCTCAAACACCGAGCCCGCATCCAGGCGCACATTGGAAAGGGTAATCTGCGGATCACCAAAGGAGATGCTGGCGCCCTTGCTGGTGGAAATAGAACCGCTGGCCAGGTCCTGGAAGTAATGAATGGTGGTATCGATAGAGGGCAGCACATCCGCTGCGGTGGTGGACACCTTGGCATACAGGTCGGCTTCGGCATAGGCGTTGGCGTTGATCGCCAGGCCCACTTTTTCACCCAGTTCCAGGCGCCCATCGCCGCCACTGGCAGAACCGCCGCCCAGGTCCTGGATATCAAAACCGAGATGGCCGTGCAGGCCACTGCCGCCCTTGGTGTTGACGTCGGTGACGTCAACCTTGAGGAAGCCGAGGGTACCTTGCGCGGTGGAACCTGAAGTGAGGGTGGCGTCCACATCCAGGGCGATCTCTTCACCCTTGCTGTTGATACCGGACGTGTCGAGGAACACACCCCACTTGGCCGGGTCGCCCAGCAGCGCCATGTTACCGATGCCCAGGCCGATCCCCATGAGGTAGTCGATCTGTGCCCGCAGCGCCGCATCCACATCCAGGCCCAGGCCCGGCATGCCCACACTGAAGTCCACTGGCAGCTCGCCGTCCACCAGGGTGCCGGCAAACTTGATGTTGAAACTCAGCAAGCCATTGGCCGACAGGATCAGCTCGATATCGTCGGCGCTGGTGGGCCTGCGGGTGAGGATCTTGCCGTTGTCGTCGTAGCGGATGGCGCCGTTGGCGTCCTTGTCCGGTACCACAAAGGCAAACAGGTCGTCGTCCAGCACACTGAGGCCGTCGTAGAGCGCCTGGCGTATCTCGTTAAGCAGGGCTTCAAATACCTTGCCGCCACTGGCCTCAAGATCCTGCAGTTTTTTACCCAGACCGTCGAGGTAGTCGTCGCCGGACTTCTCGCCCATGATGTTGGCGCCGATACTGCGCAGGCTGTTGGCCAGGTCATCAAAGGCGGAGCCACCGATCAGCGGCAGCTCGATGTTGTCGATACCGGCGGCCACTTCGTCAATGGCACCGAAGAAACCTTCCAGTCCGCCGCGCATGGTGGCGGGATCATTGAGCAGTCCCAGCAATGCCGCGGCGATATCGAAGTTCATGTTGAACTTCGGCAGGTTGTAATTAAACGTGTGGGCGAAGTTGGCGTTCTCGTCGACCGAAAAGGCGGCCTTGGCGTAGAGCACGTTATCGGCAATACCATCGGAGTTGCGATCGCGGTCGGTGCCCCCCAGAGGCAGGGCCTCGATGGGGAAGAACAGCGGCAGGTTGATGGCGGCGTTGCCGTAGGCCTTGGCCTGGAAGCCATCACGCAGTTCATTGAACTCCAGGTAACCGTCGCCATCGGTGTCACCGTTGGGGTCGGCGAGGTTGGCGTAGAAGCCCAGGTCAATCAGGGCGGAACCACCCTTGCCCACCAGCCCGAGGTTGACGCCACCAACGTCAAAACCAAGTTGCAGTCCCATATCCGTGGCACTGCCGCTGACCGCGGCATGGATACCGGTCTGGCCGTCGACGTAATAAACCGGGTTACGGATATCGCTCAGGTTAAAACCAAAACCCAGGTCCAGTCCCGCTTCTGCACGCAGCTGGATCTGCGCGTCTGCTTCCACGTTGAGTGCATCGAGGGCGCCAACCCCCAACCAGTCCGCCAGGTTGAGATCGTCGATGTCCAGGTCCAGGTCAAAGGCCTTTTTCGCAACCACATCGAAATTGAGATCGAAGTCGAAGGCGGAATCGAGGTAACTCATATTGACGATTTCGGCATCCTCGGCAATACCCAGTGGCTGCAACAGGATTCGCAGCTCTTCATTGAGCAGGTCTTCCAGCTGCTGGATATTGCGCGCGGCGTCGCGCACGGTGGAGACGGCGTTGCTGAGGCCAGCGGCAAAGCTCACCACGCCATCGCCGAGAATGTCGGCGATGCTGACGCCGACAAACGGGATCTCGTCGTAGAGTGCGCCGTCCCTGATATGGAAACGGCTCAGGCTTTCACCACTGCTGAGCGTGGCCTTACTGCCGGTGTCGATAAAGGTGGCACCGGTAACCTCGTCCTGGGCGAGCAGTTCATAAGCCACATCGCTGATGCTGTAACTGTCGCTCTTCTCCCAGGAGGTGTGCTCGTAGACCTGCAGGGTGAGCGCGTCACCGATATAGGTCTCCACGCCCCAGAGATCACTGCTGCCGTCATTCCACTGGTACAGGGTCAGGCCCTTGCCATCTTCCAGAATGACGTACTTGCGGTTCTGTTCACCATCGGTTTCCACTGCGCTGTAACTGCTGCGGTCGGTGGTGGCGGACCAGCGCTCTGCATAGACGTCGATGGAGGAGCCGTTCAGCTGGCCGACCACTTCGGCATCGGTGCCCACCACATCTTTCAGCAACTCATCCACACCGCCAATAATCATATCCAGTGACAGGCCGCTGAAACTGAAGATCTCTTCCAGGTTGGAGAACTGCACGGTGGAGGGAATGCTGCCGAGGAACTGGCTGAAACTGGCGTCGTCCGGCAGCCCGCTGCTGCTGGCACTGATCAATCCCTGGGTGTTGCTGATACCGTCCAGGGCACCGGACAGGCTCAGGGGCAGCACCACTTCGTAGTGCGCATCGCCCTCCAGCTCCGGCAGTCCCACCAGCGAACCGGTGGCATCGCTGACCATATCGTCGTAGGTGAGCAGGCCGTTAAAGCCCATGCCCACGGAAGCGCCCAGCGACAGCACGGCGTCGCTGGCGTCGAGGCCAACCGGCCCCAGGTTGATGCCGAAATCGTAGGTCTTGATCAGGTTGCCGCTGATCTCGCTGGCAACCGCCTCGGCGTCGATGGCCTCGGCCACCACCACGGTGGTGGTGTCAGTGGTGATGTCGTAGCTGATATCACTCACGGTGTAGAGCGCGTCGCTGTCACCGGAACCCACCAGGTAGAAGGTATCACCCACCATCAGCATACCGGTTTCGGTGCTGTGGATAGCTCCCACATGGTCACCGGCGATGGTGACCGAGGCACTGCCCGCCGCACCGGCGGTCATACCGGTGATGTCGATGTACTCTTCGCCAAAGTTGAAGTGGGCATCCAGGCCCGGCTCCTTGATGTAGAACTGGCCGTCGCCATCAACACCAAAATTAAACAGCATGTCGATACCGCCACTGATCACCAGTGGCTGCGATTGGGTAATTTCCAGCGGCAGGGAGAAACCGAAGGTCTCACTGAAGTTGAGCAGCTCATCCAGGTTCAGGTCTACCAGCTGATCGAACTCTGTCAGCGCCAGGGCGACACTGAACTCCTTCTGGTTGGAGGAGGAGGCGATGGCAATATCGTAGTCCGCCTGCAGATCTTCCAGCAGGTCGCGGGTAGAAGTATTGAGGTTGCCGGTGAGGTAGTTATCGATATCGGTGGCAAAGTCGCTGATGACTCGCTGGATACCGCTGGCGAGATCCGAGAGCGAGCCATCCAGCAGGTCGGACAGGGACATACCGGTAAAAGGTACCGCGGTGGCATCATCCAGGTAGGCCTCAATTTTGGGCCCCATGTTCTGCGACCACTCGGCAAACTGGCCGAGGCCGACGCTGATCTTGGCCTGGTCCGACAGCAGCATAAAGTGATCACTGGTGGGCAGCAGGCGCTGGCCAAGGTTGATCTCTTCGTCCATCAGGTCAGGAGTGCCCTGATCCGGATGGCTCATCCCCAGCACGTGCCCCATTTCATGCATCAGCACGGTAAACAGGTCGATGGCATCCTGGGTGGCCACATCGGCGTCGGTAGTGAGATCGCTGTCCACGTACCAGGTGCCGCCGGCGGCGTTGTTGTCCAGGGTAATGGTGTACTCGCGCACACCGCTGTTCAGCACACTGGTGGTTTTGCCCACCACGCCGGCATCGCCAATATCGGCGATAGTGACGGTAATGTTATCCAGGGCGGCGGTGGCCGACTCCGGCAGCACCGCTTTCCAGCGGGCGACCGCTTCATCCACCAGGGCACTGATATCGTCACTGCCGCTGAGGGTGGCGCCGCTGCCGGTGGCACTGGTAGTGGTGAGTGAACCGATACCCTGGGTGCTGAGCACCGCGGTCCCAAGCGCACTGCCGGCAGACTCGGTGGTCAGTCCCTCTTCCTCGAAGGTGCCGTAGGCTTTGACCTCGTGATACTCGCCACTCTCATCGGTGTAGCTGTAGGTCACATAGGTGCCCAATGCGTCACTCTGCTCCGCGGACTTGGTAATCTTCCTGGTGACACCGGAGAAATCCAGCACGTCATCGCCACCAGTGGCAAAGACCGTATCGAGACCAAATTTATCGAAGAAAAAGAAGGTGGTGGCAGGCGTTTCCAGTGACAGGTCGTCAATGGCGGTAGAGGCGGGACCGGTAAACTCCAGGCGCAACTCTCCTGCGGAAAGCACATCCACGCTGACACTGATACCGTCCTCGGCGTTGAGCGCCGCCGCCAGGTTATCTTTGGTGGCGTCGTCGTCTTCACCAACTTCAAACTCCACCTCTATGCGCTCGTCGGTTTTGTCCGGGTTCACGAAGGAGAGTTTGAGCTTTTCGCCCTCAGCGTAGATACCGCCGGTAAATTGCAGGGTGAATGCCGCATTGGCATCCGGGGTCACTGTGCGATCCACCAGATCGGTGATCACCACCTCACGGCTGTCATCGCGCAGGATATCGTTGCCCTGCCCGCCTTCGATCATGTGGATGTTTTTGAAAGTGGCCGCCACGCTGGCGCCATCGGAAACGGTGCTGATCACGGAGCCTTGCCACAGCTCGGAGCCATCGAACACCAGACCGGTGAGGTCGGTGTACTGGGGATCACTGAACTCAATATTGAGAACGGTGTTGGTCGCATCTGCGACCGTCACCGTGGTGGTGATGCCGGTCAGCCCGTTCAGTGCTTCCTGCAGCGCCAGGGCCACAGTCGCCGGTGTCGGATCGAGGATATCCAGCTCAACAGTCACCGCACCGGTGACACCATCGGGGTGCTCAAAACCAAAACTGTAACGGCCACCGGCCAGCTGGTTGCCCAGGGTCAGCTGGTGGATGTAGTTCTGCTCCGAGCCCGCCACGCTGCTGGCGGACTGATAACTGCTGCTGGCCGGAGCCACCAGGGTGAGGTCGGTGACCGTCAGCTGTACCGCGTCCTGGAAACGCTCCAGGCCGAGGAAGGTAATCAGGAACTGGCCACCCTGCTCCAGCGCCACGCTGAAACCGCCAACTGCGGCCGCATCCAGTGCGGCCTGGATGTTGGTCAGGGTCTCGCTGTCGTCGGCGCCAACGGTGATGGTGGCGGTGGTAAAGTCAGCCAGCCTGGCGTCGCCACTCAGGGCCAGGGTGAACTGGTCGCCTGCCACGCCGCGTACCCGCAGCCGCTGCACCTCTTCGTCATCGGTACCCACGACTGAGCCGTCACGCAGCACCTGGCCGGTGGCAATATCGATAAAGAAGTTGCCCAGCGCACCATCGACACTGATGGTGTTGCCGTTCTCGTCCGTGTCGCTGCCATCGACGCTGTCGGTGCCACTGCCGTGGCCCACCACGAAGATGTTGTCATTCTTGTTACCGACCAGGGTGTCGTCGCCAACCGAGCCAATGACCTTGGTGTAGCCCGCCACGGCGTTGTTGGAGAGCTTCCACATGGAGCTGCCATCGACGGCGTCGTTGAGCACACCGGAGAGGCCGTTCCAGCGCTCACCCAATACCGAGGTGGCGCTGCCGAAGCTGACACTGGCGGCGGAGAGTTCGCCCCAGCCTGGCAGGGTGAAGGAATCCCACAGGGTGTATTCGATACCGGCGGTACCATCCACGGTGACACCGTTGTTGGTGGTGACCGGGTTGTCTTCCTGTTGCCCGATGGTGGTACCTATGCCCGCCAGCACATCCAGCAGGGAGCTGTGGTCCGGGTCGTCGCTGTAGTCCGCGTAGTTGAGGGTGATATCCCCCTCGGAGGAGATAACCCCCTTGACGCGGGCGTTACCGTGGAAGGTAAAGATATTGTCACCGCCGCCACCAACGATGTTCTCGATACCGGTGGCGAAAATGTAGTTACCCAGCAACAGGTCGGTGGTTACCGGAATTCCGAAACTGCTCAGCGCCGCACTGGCCAGCTCATCGCGCACCATTATGAAGTTGGTGCCGACGGAGAGTGCCGGCACTTCGTGATCACTGCCCAGGGTCACACTGAGCAGGTTACGGATCTGGCTGATGTTGTCGGTAGTGATCTCCCAGATATCGTAATGCAGGGTATTTTTCACTTCGCGACCAGAGACCTGGCCCTTCTTGCCAAAGCCGGCATCGGAGAGGTCCAGGGTGTCGAAGAACTGGGCGTTGGTGCCCAGCACCTCCACATCCGGCGCTTCAAACACCACCGATGCGCCCCACAGGCCGCTGTATTTATAGGTGTCAGCACCCCAGCCACCGGCCAGCAGGTGAATGCCCGGTGCCACGGTCGGCTCGGAAAACAGCGAGGGCTCACCGGAGATGGCGGTGCTGGCGATGCCGTTGGCGACCAGATCCAGCGGGAACGGCAGATTGAGACTGTTCTCAATCAGGTTACCACCCACTTCGAACACGTTGCTGCCCAGGGACCAGTTGCCCAGTGCCTCCACCGGATTGAGGGTGGTGTCGCCGAGAATATTGAGGCCGGCACCATAGGTGACGTTGTTGATATTCTGGATACGACCGGTAAAGCCGGTCTGCTTGCCCCGCATGCTGGTGAGGATCGTCTGGGTATAGTCGTCCTTGGCAAAGGCGGTTACCGGCGCAATATTCTCGCCGGCCACCAGGGTGTCGCTCTCGCCATTGCGGGTGGTGCCGTCAAAGGAGATCAGCCAGCTCTTGCTGGTACCGGTATTGGCCACCACGGTGGCCTTGTTGGGGCCGAGGGCCGCATTGATGGCACTCTGGATACTGGTGGCGGTGGTGGTGTCGTTGGGGTTGACCAGAATCTCCGCCGTGGTGATGCCGTTGATGGTGAGGCGGAAACTGCCGATGGCCGGATCCAGCAGGGTTACCCGCTGCTGCTCCGCCACCGCCACACCGGTGTTGCCATCAGCCAGGGTCACAACCTGGGCGTATTGTGGCGCGACAGCCCCGGTCGGGGTGATGGTAAGGCCACTGGCATCCACCACAAACGGCTGCTCGGCCGCGCCCAGGGGCACGGTCAGCTCCACGGCAAACGGATCGACGGCGGTGCCGGTGCCGGTCACGGCGGTGACGGTCAGCTTGCTACCGGCCGCTGTCAGCACATTGCGCAGGGTCGTGGCCAGCGTGGCCGGGGTAGCATCATAGGTGATCGGCTGCGATACCACACCGCCGTAGCTGACCGTAAAGGTGCCGTCGATGGTCTGACCGGCCGTCGGCGGCATGACAAATTTGTAGATCGGGTTGGCACTGACGGTGGCGCCGCCGGTGTTGCGATCCAGCCAGGAGGGCAGGATGCCGGCCTTCACTGCAGTCTGGGACTGATCACTCAGCGGCGTGCCAAGGCCCAGGCCGGTCACCCCCATCGACACCACCTGGTAGCTGGCCAATACGGTGGTATCAAAGGCGATCACCAGGGCGCTGCCGGTACCATTCACGGTAACGCTGCCCAGTGCACCCAGTGACTGGTTCATGGCGGTGGTTACGGCGGTGATCAGCCTCGCGTCATCAATCAGCCCGGTGGCAAGATCAATCGCGTTGGCCAGATCCACATAGGCACTGCGGGTGGTGAGAGTGCCATCGAAAGCACGCAGGCTGTACTTGAGGGCCAGCACACCCTGGGTGGCATCCGCCAGTTTCAGGGTCTGGGTCTCCTGCCCGGATTGCCCCTGCCGGGTAATGGTCGAGCTCTTGACGGTGGTGCCAGTTTCATCCTGGATCTCAAAGCTGGCCAACTGGCCGCCAGTGATGTTGATGGTATAGGGACCGGTGCCCGTTACCTCCACAGTGCCCGCCAAATCCGCCTTGCTGTTGATCAGCGCCTGCAGGGCGCTCTTCAGGTCTGCCGCGGTGGTAAAGGAGAAGGCGTTGGCGGAAGTGTGCGCGCCCAACTTAATCTTGAACTGACTGCCAAGGCCGGATACCGGCGCCTCCAGCGTGTGGGTCTGCGGTGTGGCCGCGGTGCCCGGGGTCAGGGTAGCTGTACCGCCGGCTGCCGCCAGCGACAGGTTATTGAAAGTCAGCGGCGTCTGGTCGCCCGGCGTGCGCCAGCTGAAATTGAAACTGCCCGGCTCGGTACCGGTCGTGACCAATACGCTTTTGGTGGTGCCGGGCGCCGCCCCCTGGGCGGCGAAGATAGCGTTCTCGATACGCTGGGCCAGGTTGGCGTAATTGACCGCGCCACTGCCGCTGGTATAGACCGCCGCCGTACCGGCGGTGACATTGGCCGCCAGTTCCACCACATGGTTCTGGTTGATAAAGCTGATCAGGTAACCGTCGGCGTTCTTGCTGACGGTAACCGCTTTGCTGCCCGCCGGCAGACCAAATTCCAGCGCCAGTGCACTGTTCAGGGCGTTTTCGATCAGCAGGGCTTCATCGCCGGTACCGCTGAGCGTCAGGTTACCCGGCAACACTTTTTCGCCGGTGGCGGTCTGATACTTGAACTGCAGCGTAGCGGCGCCGGAGACCAGCAGTTGCTGCTTGAGCGGCTGCACAATGTTAATCGGAGCCGTGGTAACCCCACCCAGGGTAAGCGTGAAGGAACCGCTCTTCGCCTCCGGGATCAGCAGCCGCTGCACTTCACCGTTACTCTGGCCATCGGTGATGGTCTCCACCCGGAACGATGACCTGGAGGTTTTGCCCAGGTCCACCTGGGCAATCTTCACCAGGTCGGCAAAAACGCCACCGGAGATATCCACGGTGTTTTTCACCGTCAGGTCCGGCAGTTCCAGTCCCAGCAGTCCCTGCAGCGTATCCAGGTTCAGGTGCGTCGACAGCGGGCGAATACCGGTGCCGCCGATGACCGTGCCCTTGAAGGTGGTGGTGCCGGAGATGGTGAAGGTGTTGGCGTTTACGCCGCCACGCACAATGGTGTTTTCACCCACGTCGGTGAAGACAAAGGTTTCAAACACCGCCTCATCCAGCAGGGTATCCACGATACCGGAAGCAATGGATTCGGTGCTGAAGGCCTCCGGGCGCGGTGCCATGCGCTGCACCGTTAACTGCAGTTGGCCACGATTGCCATCCACCTTGCCGGTGGTGGGCAGATCGAGTGTGCCGGTCAATGGCGTGGTAAAGGTGAGCGCCGAACCGTCGGCTTTGGCGGTGGCTTTACTCAGCACCACATCGCCGGGGTTGTTGAAGGTGACATTGAGGGTGGTGCCGGTGCCGGTGGCCAACAGCGGCTCCTTGACCCGGACCGCACCCTCGCCCAGCAGGCTGTTAAGCGCATTCTGGATCGCCAGACTGTTAACCGCCGCGTTGCCGGCCACCAGGGTAATGGGATCGGTCACCAGGTGTTCACCCTTGCGCACTTCGGTGACGCTGGAGGTGAAGGAGGCACCGGTCATGGTGAGCAGCCCCACATCCACCAGCTGTTTGTTGGTGAAGACAATATCCCAGGTGTTGGGCTTGAACTCGGTAGCAGTGGTGTCGGCAGTAACGGCATCGCCGTTGATGGTTACACCGCTGACCTTGACGTTCAGGGTGCCGCCACTGATCACCAGCTTATTGAGTTCCGTCTGGATGCGGGTGGCCGTGGTTTTCACATCCACTTTGCCTTCGGCGTTGGTCGCTATCACGATATCGGCGGTGGTCTTCAGCTGACCACTGACCGGATCGGTAAAGGTGAGGCGGAAGCTGCCACGGGGATCTTCGGCGCCGGTAAAGGTGAGCCGCTGTTTCTCCTGCACCTTGTAGTCCAGGGCAAACTGGCCGGCAGTGGTGTCACTCAGCTTGATCGGCTGCACCTCTTTCACCGCACCAACCTGTTCAAACTCGAAGTTGAGTTCGTCCGCCACCTGACTGAAATCGATATCCAGCACATGGCCGTTGGCCACCAGGGTGCTGGTATCGATGGTCACCTCTTTTTGCTGCCGCAGGATGGGAGGCAGCGCGATGGCCTTGAGCATCTCGCTCAGTGACGCCGAGCCAAAGATAAAGTGCGCGTCGGCGTTCGGCGCCATAATGGTTTCGAAGGCGTGCACGTCACCGGCGGGGGAGCCCTCGGCCAGGGTGGTGACGCGACCGGCCTTGGTGGCGGTACCATTGAGACCGGTGATGTCCACACTCATCTCCGCCACATTGCTCTTGGCGGGGAATTTAAAGGTGATCTGCCAATCCTTCAGCTCATTGGTGTAACTGAGCGTTTTCACTTCCACCGTATAGGTCTCGAAGAAGTTGCGCTTCAGCTTGTTGAGTTCTGTTTCAATGGCCGCCCGGGTGGCCTCTTTGTTGGCGTCGACACTGCCGCCGGTGGCAATGGTAATCGGACCGGTGGTGTAGCCACCCACGGTAAGGGTAAACGTGCCATCGGTGACGTTATTGAGCGTCAGCTGCTTGATTTCCCGCACCGAGGAGCCCTCGGTGTGCGCCCACACATCCGGTTTACCCTTGAGGGCCGTACCGGAAATCTGCAGGTTACTGACGTCACTGAGCTCGCTGTTGAAGATTTCGATCTTGAACTTGTTGCCAATGCCTGCGGGCAGCACACTGGCGTTGATGCCTTTGGTCTGCAGTACCCGCTGTATCTCCGCCGCCACATCCTGCGGCGCGCCACCGGCAGGCAAAGTGATGCTGGCAGCCACCGAGCGATTGGAAACCACGCCGGTCAGGGTCTCTTTGTAATTGAAGGTCAGCGCGAAACTGCCGGACTGGGACAGCCCCAGGTCCACGGACAGGGTGGCGTTAACGTGTTTGGTCACCAGTCCGGTGCCGGCATCCAGCAGGTTGACACCCGGGTTGCTGATCGTAGCCGTCGGCGCCTTGAAGGTGAGCCCCGTGGCCGACTCAATGGTCATCAGCGGAATGTTGGTGTAGATGGGATTGAGGAACTCCACATCGAAGGCGCCGGTACCCAAACCGGCAGAGCTGACCTTGACCAGGTCACCGGTGGGCTGGGCGCCATCCACGGCCAGCAGTGGCCGCAGTTTCTCTTCCAGCTTGGCCTTGATATCCGCAGCGGTGGTCGCACTGGTGGTGGAAACCGTAATGGCAGCGGTCACCGTAGACGCCACCAGGTTGCCATCGGGCTTGGGGAAATTGTTCAGCTTGAGGGTGAAGGTGCCCCCAGTAGCGCCGCCCAGGAAGACCCGCTGTACCTCGTTGGCATTACCTTCCGAGTTAACCCGCACGGTATTGGCGTTAGCGGCAAAGTGGCCACTGACGTCACCAACGCCGGTAAGGGTTTTCACCCAGCTGGTGGTGTCTTTGACAAACACGCCGGTACCGGCAATCAGGCTGGCGCTGTTGAACAGGTAGGTCATCTTCTCCGTCACATTGGAGAAATCCAGCACGTCGCCACGCTCCTTCAGACCCTCGTCAGTGGTCTTGCCATCCGAGCTCAACAGTGACTTGCTTTCGATGACCTCGTCCTGGCCCCAGTCATTGAGGAAGACATAGTGATCGTAGCCCTTGGCGCCGATCAGGGTGTCGTTGCCGGTACCGCCATAGAGGACATCGTGGCCGGCGCCACCGTAAAGCAGGTCGTCGCCCCAACCACCATTGAGGTGATCATTACCGGCACCGCCATTGAGGACATCGTCGCCGTCGCCACCGGCGAGGCGGTCATTGCCCGCCTCACCCACCAGGTTGTCATCACCCAGGCCGCCACCCAGGCTGTCGTTACCGGCGCCGCCGTAAAGTACATCGTCCTTATCGGTACCGCCCACCACATCCTCGCCGGCACCGGCCTGCCAGAAACGGCCGCTGGCTACCTGTTCGTAGTTGTCAGCAAAGATCAGGTCACTGCCGGAACCGGTACTGTTGAGCAATACACCAAAATCACCCAGCACCACCATCCGTTTGGGGTTGCCGAGACCACCGTCACGGGTACCGACCACACCGTCAATACGGTCGATAGCACCTGCCACCAGTCCGGTGGCGGCGGCGGTGGTCTGCACCGCATCTATTTCAATCTTCTTGATGGTGGTGGTGAGCAGGTAACGATCCAGTGGTGTCGGGCCACTGGAAGTGACAGTCTTGATAATGGTATTGGCATCGGGACGGGTTTCCGTCTCGTTGCTCAGGGAGACGGTCGCCTGCAGCGTACCGCCGCTGCTCTTTTTCTCGTAGCGGGCTTCGCCAATCAGTTTCAGCTCGGGCACATCGCCCGGCACATTAAAGGTCACGGTAAAGGCGTTATTGGCGGTACCGCTGGTACTGCCGGTTACGGTCACCAAACCCGGCGTCACCACGGAGCCTGTGCCTGTGCCTGTGCCTGTGCCAGTTACCGTATTGACGCTGGCCTTCTGAATCAGCCCATTGAGTGCCGCCTGCATTTCGGCTGCGATCTGTGCCACGGTGCCACTGTTGCTGATCTCAATGGTCTCTACCCCACCCAGAGACAGCCGGAAGGTGGTGATATTGGCCAGCGACTGGGCTTCAGTCAGGGTGCCGGTCTTGACCTTGGGTACGGTCAGCGTCTGCACTTCCTTGGTCGCCGGTGTGGCGGTGGTGCCGGATGCGGTGTTGAGCACACCGGTGAGGGCCTTGTTGATGGTACCGCCGACCTGCTTCTGCAGGTCGATCAACACATCCTGGGTATTGGTGGACTTGTATTCAGAGTAGTCAACGACGTTGATGCCACCGGCAGCGGTGGTGATCTTGCCCTGCAGCGCGTCCTGATCCTTAATGATGTAGGTGTTCTTGCCCTGGCCGCCAACAATGTTGGCGATGTTCTTGGCATTCACCACGTAGGTGTAGGTGAACTCCTTCATCACCGGCGTGCTGCTGGTGCCGACATTGACCTGCACTGTGGCAACAGCGGTGACCTTGACGGTGGAGGTAATTACCGCCGGTGTACCGGCACTGGTACTGTCCAGTTCAAATATCAGGTCGTGGGTGACGTCGCTGAAATCCAGCGTGCCGAATTTGCCGGTGGAGGCCGTATCGTCCACCAGGAAGTTAACAGTGGGGTTCAGGTCCGTGGTGTTGGTGTCGACAAAGTACTGACCCCAGTTGTCGTGAAACTGGTAGAGGTTGCTGCCGCTGCCGCCGATCACCTGCTCCAGGTTGACGGCGTTCAGCACTTCGTTACTGCCCGACTTGGCGGTAACGCCATAGGCTGGCGTGGAAACCGTACTGTTGGGGTTCAGCTGCGCGTCGGTAGGCTCGGTGTAGAGCCAGCCCTTGACGTCATCGCCACTGCCCTTGTGGACCGACGGGTAGAAGTCCACAGTCAGGCCGGTGGTGACAGCGGAGAAATCCAGCATGTCGCCATCGCCGCTGACGTTGTCGTTGAGACCCTCTTTACGCGGCGGCGCCTCGACAACTGTGTCCTTGCCCCAGTTGTCCTTGAATTGATAGATGTCGTCACCGTCACCGCCAATCAGGGTCTGGGCGTTGGCGCCGGAGATCAGTACATCGTGGCCGGCACCGGCATCGATTTTGGCGTCATTGAGGTCTCCCATATCCAGCGACTGGGCACCGGCACCGGTGGTGACGGAGACAATATCTGTAACGCTGAAACCGCCGCTGAAGCCGGCAATACCCTTAACCCGGACAACGCCGGAGGTATCCACCACCGTGTCCAGGGTCTGGCCGCCATCTTTCATGTAAAAGAGGTCAATCTTGCCGTCGTAACCGTTAACGCCGCTGTTGGCCTTGGCCAGGGTAAAGGGCGTAGCGGTGCCCTCGATCATTAGGCGCGTATTGGTAATATCGTTGGCCCGACCCACTTTCAGGGTGTCAATTTCGGCAGCACCAGTGAGCACCACCGCAATGCTGTTGCGGGTCAACAGCTGGCTCTCGTCAGTGAGCCCCATGGAGGCCGGATCCTTGACCCAGGCGTAGGCGTCATCCGGAGTGCCAAAGGTGTCCTTCTTGCTGATGGCGATATTGGCGGTCGCCACATTGGAAACGTCCAGCACCTCCAGGGCCGCCTTTAACTCCAGCTTGATCTTGTCGGAGCCGTAGCCCACCTTGATCTGCTTGATGGACGAGGTGGTATCGCCGGCGGCAAACTGGTAGGTGCGCAGGGGCTCTATGAGGGCGCCACTGGAGTTCAGCCGCTGGGCTGTCAGGGTAGTCTTGTTCACCAGCACCAGCTGCAGGTTGGCATCAATGCCGGAGAAGTCGAGAGTCTCCATGCCCGCCTGCAACTCGATAACGGCCGTGGCATTATTGAAGTCGGCGGCGGACGCCTGCACCGTCTTGGTAGCCACGGTCTGGGTGGCCAGCACACCCTCATAGCGGGGGTCATTGGAAGAGAACATGGCCGGCACTTCCACCACACCCAGTTCGGTCTCCAGGATCCAGTCGCCACCGATACGGCTGTTGCCGGTAAGGTCGGTGGAAGCGGCAATATCGGCCGCCGTGACACCCGCCAGGCGCTCGATAAACTCAAAGCCGACACTGCCGGCAGCGAGGTTACAGCCGTAGAAGAGAATATCGCCGTTGTCGGTAAGACCTTCGCCCCAGCTGCGCAGGATGCTGTCGTAGTCGGCGAGGTTGTCGTTGCTGAGGGTGACATTACCCAGGGTCAGCTCACCGGCCTGGGCGTGGCTGAGCACATGTACCGCCGCCACATCGCCGTAGCCGGCCAGCACATTGGCCACTTCCTGCAGGCTGTCCTGTGCAGATGCGCCATCCAGCAACAGCACAGAGACACGTGCATCGCCATTCTGCCACTCCGCCAGCTGCGAGCTGCTGCCTTCCAGCGCACTGAATTCCAGCTCGTTAACCGCCGGCCCCATAAAGCGGTCCAACAGCTTTTCGTAATCTTCAACAGCGGTATCGACAACCACCAACTGATGACCGTTGAGCTGCTGTACGTAGTAGATACCTTCATCATCCGGCGCCACATAGCCTTCACTCTGACCGTCCGCGGGCTGGGCGGTGTCATTGCTGGCATGGAAGAATTCGGGCAGGACTTCCCGCTCCAGGCGAGGCTGGTCATTCTCGCGCGTGCTCTCAAAATGGCCGTTTTCAACAACCTGTTGAATCACCTGCTGATGATCAATCTGTTCGCGCAATGCCTGGTCGCCGGCAAAAGGTGCCAGGTCTGCCGACAACAGGTAGCGGGCCTCCATCTGTTCCGCCAGGTAGCGGTTGCGGCGTTTTGCCTTGACCGACTGTGCATTCCAGAAGAAGCGGCGCAGCTCCCGAACACGAACGTATTGGGATTGCATTAAACGCGCGAAGATGTATTTCATAGCCCTAGCCCTTGAGCTTTAGTGTCGTGCACGCCTGTGGCGTGTGTCGTTCTTGTTACTGACCGGCAGCTACCGGTCCGTCACACCCTGAATAACAATGTCTTACTGCAGCCAGCCGTTAACGCCCTGCAGGTCGCCTTCCACCAGCACGCCGGCGGCGCGCTTCAGTTTCAGGCTGTTGATGGCGTAGTCATAACGCGCTTCGATGTAGTTGCGCTCGGCGTCCGCCAGATCGCGCTGGGCGTCCAGCACCACCAGCATGGAGTAGAGCCCGGCCTGCAGGCCCCGCTCCTTGTTCATCACCACTTCACGCTGCGCAGACACGGTTTTCTGCAGCGCCTTGACCTGGGCGATATTGGCCATAACACCCTGGAAGGCGGAATTGACTTCGTACTGCACCTGGCGCTTGACCCGGGTCAGCTCCTCTTCGCTCTTGTACATCAGCTCGATGGCTTCACGACGGCGGGAGGAGACAGAGCCGCCCTGATAGATAGGCACTTCCAGCTGCAGGGCAATCTCGTCGCCCTCGATACGGCTGGTACCGCCGAACAGGGAGCCGCCCTGATCCTCATCAAATTTGCGATACACCAGGTTGAGCGTGGGGTAGTGACCGGAGGTCTGCGCCTTCACCTCCATGCGCGCCTCTTCGAGAGAGAACTGCTGGGTCTGGATGTCCGGGTTGCCACTCAGGGCGCGCTCGATCCACGCCTGCGGTGCAGCGGGTTCCGGCAGCAACAGCGGTACCTCTTCCTGCATGGGCCGCAGCTCGTCGTGCAGCAGACCGGTCTTCTCCATCAGCGCAAAGCGAGCGTCATCCAGCGCCTTCATGTACTGCGCCTCTTCCGCCAGTGCGGTGAAGTAGCGGGCCTCGGCATCCACCACTTCCGCACGCCGCCCGAGGCCGGCACTGCGGCTCTTGCTGGCAAATTCCACATGCCGTTGCAGTGCTTCTTTTTCAGCGCTGATGGCGTGCAACTGCTCTTCGGTTTTCAATACGGTGAAGTAGCGCTCCGCCACCTCGATCAGCAGATCCTGGCGAGCCTTGTCGAGCGCGATGTCTGCACGATCACGCACCACCTTGGACTGGTTGTAGCGTACCCAGTACTCGTGGTTGTAGATCGACTGATTGAGGGTCAGGGCAAAGGAGGTGGTGTCGTAGTCGGCCGAGCTGCCATTGGTAACCTGGTTGTCCGAATCCACAATATCGTCGCTGTTTTCGGTACGTTCAGCGGAGAACGCCAGCGTGGGCAGCAGCCGGGCACGGGCCTGTTTTACCGCCTCCTGATCCGCTGCTTGTTGGTGGCCCGCCCCGCGGAAGGCGGGATCGGCGTCCTTGGCCTTGTTCAGAACATCCAATAGACCTTCACTGGCCAACGTCGTCCCGCTGGCCAGCCATAGGAGGGCAACCACTGCCCCCGGTAGTCGCACTGTCATAGCACCCTGTCCTTGAGTCCCCAAAATCCTGCAATGGCCATCCCCGTCGCCGGTAATGTCCGGTCGGCACAGGTGGTGTCTCGTTATTTGTCGTTGTGTGCGGTGGCCTGCTGACGCAAAAATCCACCATCAATGTTGTTTTAAGCGCAACATGGTACCAATCTCGTCACAACTCTTCACTATCATGTGAGCGCCTCGACATTTTAAAAAACCTGCTTATAACCACTTAAAATATATGGTTATAAGATTTTCACCATTTACGCCCCAGGAAGGTGCAAAAAAGCATCATCCCTCCACTTTCGCCCCACTTATGGATGCCACTTAGGTCGAATTGCACACCCAGAAGCTGGCCACGCCACACCCGGCTTCTATGCTTAGACCCAAATATTATAAGCCAGTAGGCAGGATTGTAGCTTAAGGCCATTAGCAGCCCGCCGGCCGGGGCCAACGACGGGCAACAAAAAAGGCCACCCGGAGGTGGCCTTTTCTGGCAGCGTGCGGACCGCAGCCCGCAGCGGCAATAACGCGATTATCGATTACTCGATGATCTTGGCTACAACGCCCGCACCCACAGTACGACCGCCTTCACGGATCGCAAAGCGCAGACCTTCGTCCATCGCAATTGGGTGAATCAGGGTAACAGTCATCTGAATGTTG
>JAWMQM010000005.1:0-106835 GCA_033283175.1 Cellvibrionaceae bacterium SEMH9
ATCCCCTGGGAGACCGATCTCGGCGAGTACATCCTGCAGCTGGCGGACGAGCCCCCCAGCCACATCGTCGCCCCGGCGCTGCACAAGACCAAGGGCGAGATCGAAGCCCTGTTCCGCAACGCCCACCCACTGGGGGAGCGTGACTTGCAGGAGGTGAAGGCCATTGTGGACGAGGCCCGCGATGTCATCCGTGAGCGCTTCCTGACCGCGGATGTGGGCATCACCGGCGCCAACATGCTGATCGCCGAGACCGGCACCGCAGTGCTGGTGACCAACGAGGGCAACGGCGACCTGAGCAGCTGCCTGCCCAAAACCCACATCATCACCACCACCTTTGACCGGGTGGTGCCCACCTGGGAGGACGCCAGCAAGATCATCCGTGTGCTGGCCCGCAGCGCCACCGGCCAGCCCATCACCTCCTACACCAGTTTCTTCTCCGGCCCCAAAAGCGGGGACGATCACGACGGTCCCGACGCCTTCCACGTGGTGCTGCTGGATAACCACCGCTCGGAAATCCTCGCCAGCGATTACCGTGAGATGCTGCACTGCATCCGCTGCGGCGCCTGCATGAACCACTGCCCCGTCTATCAGGCGGTGGGCGGTCACGCCTACGACAGCGTCTACCCCGGTCCCATGGGGGCGGTACTGTCGCCGCTGCTGCGGGGTTACCCGCAGGACTACGAGCTGCCCAACGCCTCGTCCTTCTGTGGTCGCTGCGAGTCGGTGTGCCCGGTGCGCATTCCGCTGCCGGGACTGATGCGCAAATTGCGGGAGCAGGAGCGTGAGGTGGCACCACCACCGCTGCTGAACCGCGCCCTGCTCGGCGGCTTTGCCTGGCTGGCCAGCAAACCTGTGCTCTACCGCCAGCTCACCAGCGCCGGCAGCTGGCTGCTGCACAAGCTGGGTCGCAACAAAGGGCGTTTACACAAGGTGCCGCTGGCCAAAGGCTGGTCGCAGCAGCGGGAGTTGCCGCTACCGCAGGGCAGCAGCTTCCAGAGCCAATGGGCCCGACACCGACAAGGCAAGGCGAACAAACCTTCCCGTCAAGGAGGTGGCCGTGGCTGATACAAGCTTCCGCCAGAAACTGTTTAACCGCATTCTGGCGGCCAACAACAAAACATCGCTGCCTGCCGATCTGGAGAGTGCCTTTCACGAGCTGATTGCCGCCGACAAAGGCAAAGACGCCGGACTGGCTCCCATTAAAGATCTGCTGGCTACCTTCAGCCACAACGCCACCGTGAGCGGTGCGGAAGTGGTGCAGGTGCAAGCGCTGGATGAACTGCCCGCGCTGCTGGCCGCTCGAATCCCGGCAGACCAGTCACTGGCGCTGTCACCCCAGGCAGAACTCAACACCCTCAACTGGCATTCCACTCTCAGCGACGCGCGCACGGCCCAGTGGGGCCTTGCTTGTGCCGAGCTGGCCATCGCCGAGACCGGCACCTTGTGCCTGAGCAGTCACAGCGTGCCCAGTGCCTTGCTCTACCTGGTGGAGTTTCTGGTGGTGGTGATTGAGCGCACACAGATCGTCGCGCGACAGGAGGGGGCATGGCGCAGTGCGGGTATCAGCTCCGGCCACAGGCCCCGCGCCATGCACCTGATAACCGGCCCGTCGCGCACAGCGGATGTGGAGCAGACCCTGCAGGTGGGCGCCCACGGGCCGCGGGAGTTGCTCATCGTGGTGCTGGAGTAGGGATCTCAACCTTCATTCCTGGCTGCGGCAAAGGGCTCGTTTCTGGCTGTGGGTTGATGCAAAAGGCAGGTCTCCGTTCCTGTGCCTATACTCAACGGGTATCACCGTTTATTTCTGACAGCTCTATCCATGGGTGGTATTGCTGCCGTTGTGGATGGTCGTGTGCCACAAGGGAGTGTGAATGATGCCCGGTCCTGCCAACTCCGGGGCACCGCCGGTCGGTGTCCTGGCCGCCTTTGTCACTATCGTTCTGGATCTGTTGTGGGGTGTACTGGAATTCGGTGAGAGTGCCAGTATCGCCGGGTTGCCGCTGGTTATTGTCACTATGTTGGCCGCAGGACTGAGTTGCTGGTTGGCGGTGGCGCTGGTGCAGCACTACAGCGAAGGTGACCCCTGGGGTGCGGCCATTGCCAAGGGCATGGTCATGGGTATCACTGCCGGTGTGCCCTATTCCGTGGTGGGAACCATGGTAGGCGTGGTGATGCTCGGCTGGGCGGGCGTACATGGTCTGAGGCAGAAAAAAGTGAATCAGTTGCCCACACCGCGTGATCCCTGAAAGACAGGTGGACCCCAACTGCGAGGAAGCAGGTATGCGACACACGGTTTATCGGATAGCGGTGCTGGTGCTATTGGCACTGGGCTTGAGCGGTTGCCCCAAAACCACTACCGACTCCTATGTGACGGAGGAGGGGATTCGGGTCATCGCGGAGCTGGCCGTGGTGGAGTTCCATATCTCTGAGGTGCTGAAAAAAGAGATCAAGGGACGTGTTATGGGCTCGGACACGGTGATCCTGCTGGGGCGGGGGGTGGTGTTAGGCAGTATCGACCTGAAGGATATTGAGATCAAAATCGATAACGCTAACAAAACCGTGAGCATGTCGCTGGGGAAGGTTACCGTGCATGACCCGGAGATCGGCCGTAATGGCATCACGGTACTCTATGACTCCACGAATTCGCGCTATCTCAACTGGGGCAATATTACCCAGGCCGATCGCAACAGTTGGCAGAACCAGTTGATCGCCAATATCAAGACAGTTGCCGTCAAGGGTGGCATCGAGGCCAAGACCCGGGAGGAGGCCCAGCGCGCCCTGGGTGCATTCCTGCAGCAGCTGGGTTATACGGTAGCGTTTAAAGGTTGACCTGTGTTCTGAGCAGCCGCTGAGACACGGCTGCAGGGTTCAGGCTATCGGGGGTGCAGCCAGCCCGGCAGCAGCGACCAGGGATCGAGACCTTCCACGGCTTTGGGCTGGATGTGGTGTTGGCCGAGCCATTCGGCCAGGGTGCCGCTGTTGTAACCATCAAACATATCCGTGCAGCCACCGCGAAATTCTCCACCGATAAAAATCTGCGGCAGGGTGACAGACTCCGTTTGCTGGCGCAGCCACTCGCGAATGACACCGCCGCGGTTGTTCTCCTGATAGGCCACCGAATCCACATCAATGCTGCGATAGGGAATCTCCAGCCGCTCAAACAGCTTGCGTACCGACCAGCAGAACTCACACCACTCCAGTGCAAACATCACCACCGGTTGGTCACTATCGGCGATCACCGACTGCAACCAGGCGGCGGTTTCGGTATCCACCTCCGGTACCTGGGTGGGGGCGGCGGCGCTGCCGGTGACATCGAAACGGTAGCCGGGGGTGGAGCGGGAGAGCTGAAGCTCCAGTTCGCTCATCTCCGCCGGAATATCCTCGAACAGCGGTGTGCTGATGTAGCGCTCGCCGGTGTCCGGCAGCATGCAGAGAATGTTGCTGCCGGGCGCCGCCTCGCGGGCGATGGCCAGCGCACCGGCGAAGGTGGCGCCGGAGGAGATGCCCACCAGTATGCCTTCGCGACAGGCCAGCTGCCGCGACCAGTGCAGGGCGTCCTTGCCATCAATGGGCATAAAGCGGTCGATGCGCTGCTGCTCCAGCACCTCGTTGGCCAGTGCGGGAATAAAGTCCGGGGTCCAGCCCTGCATCAGGTGGGGGCGAAAACGGGGGTGGCTCTGGCCGGCGGGTTGCGGCTCGCCGCTGCCCAGAATGGGGGAGTTGTCCGGCTCGCAGACCACAATCTGTGTCTGTGGGCTGCGCTCGCGCAATACCCGCGATACGCCGCTCAGGGTACCGGAGGTGCCAAAGCCGGTGACCCAGTAATCCAGCGTGATATCGGCAAAGTCATCGAGGATCTCCACCGCCGTGGTGCGGGCATGCACCTCGGCATTGGCGGGGTTTTCAAACTGCCGTGGCTGCCACCAGCCGTGCTTTTCCGCCAGCTCACGGGCCTTGTTCACCATGCCACTGCCTTTCTCCGAGGCGGGCGTCAGGATCACCTTGGCACCGAGGAAGCGCATCAGGCGGCGGCGCTCCACACTGAAGTTCTCCGCCATAGTAATCACCAGCGGGTAGCCCTTCTGTGCGCAGACCATGGCCAGCCCGATACCGGTATTGCCGCTGGTGGCTTCCACAATGGTCTGGCCTGGCCGGAGTTCGCCCCGTCGCTCCGCGTCCTCGATCACACCCAGTGCCAGCCGGTCCTTCACCGAACCCATGGGGTTGAACGACTCCACCTTGACGTAGAGATTGACCCCGTCCGGGGCCAGATTGTTGATGCGCACCACCGGCGTATGGCCAATGGTGTGGAGAATGGAATCAAAACGAACGCCCATGCTGCTGTCCCTGAAATGGTGTGCGGTTCGGAAAGTATAGATGCTGGGGCGTGTTATCCCTGTGCCCTGTGGGGATTGTCGGTGCCGCGGAGTTAGCGCGCAAGTGGCTGCGGCCAGGGGATTTCCGCCAGGCACAAAAAAGCCCGGCAAATGCCGGGCTTTCGGGGATAACCGGGAGACGTGCGGATCAGGGATCGACGTACCCGGTCACTTCCAGGTCAAAGCCGGAGAGGGCGTTGTATTTCACCTGGCGCCCCAGCAGGCGGAACTGGCGTACGCCAAGGTCACGCAGGATCTGTGAGCCCAGGCCGATGGTCAGCTGGGTGCTGCGGCCACCGACGGCGGCAGGGGCAGGGGTTTCCCGCTTGCCGAGGGCGATGTCGACACTGGCCAGCAGGTCATCGGGGTGCTCCTGACCGCCGAGGATCAGCAGTACACCACCTTCGGCCTGAATCTTCTGCAGGCAGCGCTGGGTGTTCCAGCCGACACTGTCGCTGGGCTGGGTGCAGATGATGTCGCGCAGGGTGCTGGTGAACTGCACCCGCACCAGGGGCTCGGTACCCGGCTCCAGCTCGCCCTTGGTCACGGCCAGGTGCACATCGCCGTGGCAGGTGTCGCGGTAGGTGTGCAGGGTGAACTCACCGTGGTCGGTGTTGATGGTGCCTTCACTCACCTTCTCAATGCTGCTTTCGTTGTGCACTCGGTAGTGGATCAGGTCGGCAATGGTGCCGATCTTGATACCGTGCTCCTCGGCAAACTTCTCCAGTTCCGGGCGACGGGCCATGGTGCCGTCCGGGTTCATGATCTCGCAGATCACACCGGAAGCATCAAAACCGGCCAGTCGGGAGAGGTCGCAGGCGGCTTCGGTGTGGCCGGCGCGTACCAGTACACCGCCGGGCTCGGCAATCAGGGGGAAGATATGGCCGGGCTGCACAATGTCGTCCGCCTTGGCGTTGCGGGCTACAGCGGTGCGCACGGTGAGGGCGCGATCAGCGGCGGAAATGCCGGTGTCCACCCCGTGGGCGGCTTCGATGGAGACGGTGAACTTGGTACCAAAACCGGATTTGTTGCGCTCTACCATCAGCGGCAACTTGAGGCGCTCGCTGCGCTCACGGGACATGGGCAGGCAGATCAGGCCGCAGGCATAGCGAGCCATAAAGGCGATGTGCTCGGCCTCGACACACTCGGCGGCCATAACGATGTCGCCTTCGTTCTCGCGATCTTCGTCATCCATGAGGATGACCATTTTGCCGAGACGGATGTCCTGGATGATTTCTTCAATCGTATTGAGTGCCATGATAAATCCTGGTTTGCCCGGAGGGGTGCTGCGCCGCCGCAGGGCGGAAAAGCTGGTGATAAAACGACCGGCGGCATACTACGCGCTCGGAGGGCGTCAGTCAAAGCTCCGACAGCCCCGGAGAGGGGAGCAAAACGGTGCCGGATATGGCGCTCCGAAGGTCGGATTTGCTGCCCGCAGAACCAGTATAGAAGCGCCCCGGGTAATTGCCGGGGCTGGTACGGGCGCTTATTTTCGGCCGTGGCCGGCACCGTGGTCCAGGGTGCCAAACAGCCAGTCGTAGAAAGGGGTGATAGTGGCGTAGTTACCACTGGTGAAGCGGGAGTGGTGTACGTGGTGCAGGAACGCCGCATAGTGCCAGTAGCGGAAGGGAAAGCGGGCCTCCGCTTCCACCTGATCGTGGTTGTGGGTATTGATCGCCAGGTAGGCGACGTGGGTAACCAATAGGGTAATCAGGCTGAATTTGCCCAGCAGCAGGCTCAGTACCCCGACGCTGGCCACAAACAGCACCACCCCGATGACCGTTTCCAGCGGGTGCAGGTAGTTGGAATCCTGGCGGCAGGGGTTTTTGTTCTGGTGGTGGATGGCGTGTACCTGCAACAGCGGGCCTCCCAGGGGGCCATCGTGAAACAGGAAGCGGTGGGTCAGGTAATAGAAGAAGTCATAGAACATCAGGATGATGACGATATCGAGGCCGATCTTCCACCAGGGATGGCTGGCATCGGTAAGACAGAAGGGGAACACCAGCAGGAAGCCGGCCAGCAGGGGCACTGTTCCCCAGAAACGGCTGCGGGACTGGGCGTTACGATAGTAGTCCCTCTGCATGCGCGAGTCGGCCACCTGTTGATTCAGCACCTGGGTTTGCCGCAGCACCGGAATCAGCCTGCCTAACAGGTTCAGGGCGGTAAGGATCAGGGCAACGCCCACCGCCAGATAGAGGGAGAGCAAAAACTGGTAGTGCTCACCGAGGGTAGAGGCCAGGGTCGACATAGGATCTCATTCCTGAGTGGGTTGTGGTTTTTATGGTTATTGTTGTCGGCGTACACTCGCCCGCCATTTCTCCCTGCACCCATATGTCCACCGCGTGGCATGTCGGTTGACGGGGTTCCGGGCTATCCCTAGTATCTTACTGACTAACTGGTCAGTAAGGGAAAATAATGGTAACCGAGCCCAAAGCCACCCGCAAGCGTATTGACCCCGCGGTGCGCCGGGCGCTGATTATGGAAGAGGCTGTCAGCCTGATTGGCGAGTGTGGTTACAACGGCTTTAACCTCCATGACCTGGCGCGTCGCTGTAACCTGTCCAATGGCGGTGTGCTCTATCACTTTCCCTCCAAAGAGCACCTGTTTCTGGCCATGCTGGAAGGCCTGCACCTGCAGCAGGAGGCGAATCTGCAACCGTTGGTTGATCAGCTGCAGTCTGAACTCGCCAGCGGTGGTGTCAGTCGTGCAACCCTTTGCCAACTACTCCGGGGTATTGCCATGGCCGGCCAGGACCGGCCCGCAGCGGTGCAGGTATTCCTCACCCTGAAAGTGGAGTCCTCTCAGCCGGGCCATCCGGCCTACGACTATTTCCGGCGCGTGGACGGGCAAACCCGCAACCTGCTGCTCAGTGTCTGCAGCGGACTGGTGGCAGAGCCATTGCGTCTTGCGCGGCAGCTGCAAGCGATGCTGGACGGGTTGCTGGTGGTGTGGCTGCGGGAGGAGAAGGGATTCGACTTTGTGGCCGAAGTGGATGCAGCTATTGAGAAGTTAATTCCGGAATGAGGCGAGCTGTGCTCATGCGGTGGCAGAGCGCACAGCTAGTGTTGGGGATCAGCAGGGCATGCCGTGGCCGGCATGCCTTGAGTCTTGCCGTGGCGGGTGATCAGACTCGTTGCAGGGATTTTTCCAGGTCGAGCACTTTACGGCGCGCCAGCGCCAGGTTGGAGTTCTTTTTGTCCAGTACCTGGTAGAGGAACAGGCCATCGTTGGACGCGCTGGGGCGGATAATGTGCAGCTGGGTACCCAGGGTAATGAGGATATCCTCAATACCGCCTTCAATGCCCAGTGACTTCATGGTGTTGAGCTTGGCTTTCACCACTTCACTGTTGCCGGCCGCTGCCAGCTCCAGGTCCACACCGGCACCTGCGCTGCCCAGCAGCATACCGGAGGTGTAGTCGACGATCGCGCAACCCAGCGCACCATCAATTTCCATCAAGCCTGAAATTGTTTCATTAATATTGGCCATCTTTTTAATTCCTCAGTGCTGGTAGTTTGACAAAGACTGTTGCTGCTTTGTCTGTGAAAAATTCAGTGAAAGTTACTGGTGAGCTGTTCGGCCAGGCGGCCGATCATGACCCTCAGCTGACCGATATTCATCGACTCATCCGCGGACATGGTCAATACATATTCGCCTTGCTGTAATTGCAGTGAGACAAAGGCAACATTGCCTTTTTCCGATTCGATAAAGGCCACGCGGAAGGGCTTCATCAGAATCTGTTTGGAAACCGCATTGCTGACGGAGTGCAAGGTGCTGGAAGCGGCGGCCAGGGTATCCAGTTCAAACTGGATCTTTTCCAGCGATCGACTGACAATGGGAAAACCATCAGAGGTCGCCAGGCAGATCAGGTCAATGGCGGCGTAGTTTTCCATGTGAAGAGCAAACGCGTCATCGGCGTAATTTCTCAGTTCGGTGTTAGCTGGCATCGGCGACTCTCCCTGCAACAAAATCCGTTTCCTGATAAATATCTCCGACGCTGTCCAGTGAGTGGAACAGCTCCAGCAACATAATGGACGATTCAATGTCCCTGGGATCCACTGGCAGTATGGGCGCTATCAGGTTGTGCCCGGAAAGGGCGAACTCAATGTAGTCGACGAGTATTTCCAGTTCATCTTCGTGGGCGTCTTCGGTGTGGCTGATGCCGATCACAACCGGCAGGCCATGCGCGTGGGGCTGATAAAATTCCAGGATGTGTTCCAGGTCTTCCAGATTCAGGCCATCGCCATATTTAACCAGTATCAAAAGCCCCCAGAGCCCTTGTTTCACAGTTTCCCAGAGCAGGGAAAAACGTCGCTGGCCGGGCAGGCCGTAGAGCCCAAGGGCGGTATCTTCATCCAGCGACAGCCGTCCATAGTCGATACCGACGGTGGTGAATTCCTTGCCGATATCAACGCTGGAACGGGCTTCTGTAGCGAACGGAGAGATTTCGCTGATGGTGGATATCAGCTGGGTCTTGCCGGCGCCAACTTCGCCGACAATGGCGAGTTTCTTGTATATTTTCGTCATAGGATCAACTGACACGCAATCTGGTGTTGGTCAGGAATTTCTTCATCAGCATGCCAAAACGGTCGCCCTGTGATGCGGGTACCTGTTCTGCATCCGTGGCAAGGTCTGCATCATTGGCTACGCCTGCATCATTGGCGACTGCAGCCATGGGAGCCAAAACCAGAATGCCGATGTAATTCAGCTGGCTGAGAAAATGGGTAAGCTCGGTTTCTGTTGCCCACAAGCATCGCTGCTGCAACTCCTGGTAACTGATCTTGCCTTTGCTCATCAGCGCGCAGGCCTTCATGACCGGCGAAGAGAGCTTTACCTGGCTGGCCTTGGGCCAGGCGCGGATCGATAAAAGCTGTGTGCGCAATTGCTCTGCATCCAGGGAGGTGTTCTCGGTAGCGATTACTGTGGCCTGATCGAGGCGCGCAGTGCCGTGGGTGGCTGCAGTGGTTCCGGTGTCTGTTGCAGGTGCGGGAAATATTCTTCGGAAGAGTGTCAGCGCTGCAGCCTGGTCCGATTTCAGGTGCGGTTCCAGTTCGGCTTTGATTCTCTCCAGATGGACCTGGCTGGTGTGTCCTCCCGGGCGAATGTAGCGCATGTTCCAACTGCTGAAGGCCGGTTTAGCGCAGCTGTAGTTGGCAATAATGGTGAGGTCTTCGATCTGGTGGTCGCGTCGGGCTTTGTAAATGGCTTCGCCGATGTTGTCCTGGTTGCCCTCGAAAACCTGGAGGATGATCTCCTCCTGGACCAGAAAAATTCCGTGTATCTGTTTGCTGGAATTAAAAATTCTGGATTGGTTGAATATGTCCAGGACTTGTTCACAGAGTTGGGTTTGATTTGCACTTGATAGCTTGCCAATGCAAGCGATTCGTCTCATAGGATAACTTAACCCCAATGCCATCTTGGCTTACCACACTACGCTGACGACCTGGGTGATGTCGTCACAAGAAAAACTGAATCACAAAATATTGTTTGAACTTTTGGCAGTGACTCTTCCTGATTTGTTTTTGATCCTAGTCATGTTTTGTGTCACCAGCAATTGGTTTTTTATACGTTTTTGTCACAGCTAAATTGCATTATGACAAATTTGGTTCTGATGCCCGGTTTGACTTCTTTCCCGATGGTTACCTTTTATTCAGATCGCTTGCTGCGGTATGGCTGCTGTTCGAAAGATGTCCATATTAACCATTAAAATCGAATGGTTTTTTGGGGGCGTAGTTCTGCCGCAGTATGTTCACTGATTGTCGAAAAGGAAGACTTGGTCACAGTTGCGCGGCCGCTAAGCGTCAAGTCTCCGCCTGTTTGGGTTTTCTGCCGTTGCGAGGTCTGTTGTTATTGTGAGAGTAGTTCGGCGCATCGCTGTCGGTTGCAATGTAACGATACACAGGTGTTTTATAGTGTTGCCTGCTGACGGTGGGAAGGTAGTCGCTGTTATGGATAACTGAAATACGACTTAGGTCGTGTTTTGTTTAAGGGAAAGTCGAACAATCAGACGTTATCAGGATGAATTCCTGAGGTGCGGTCGCCAGCTATGTTGCCCTGTATCACTGCTTGTGCGAAAAGCCCGAGTGCTTCCGGAGGTGTGGCGGCACATTACTTGCGTGATTAATTACTTTTGCGCAGTTGAAAAGGAGGCAGGATGAGTTTGCGTAATGCCGTACAGTTGATCTGTTATCCCAACCGAATGGGAGAGAACCTGCAGGATCTGCATCAGGTCCTGAATCAATATTTCTCCGATTGCATCGGCGGTGTTCATATTCTGCCGTTTTTCCCTTCCAACGCCGATGGAGGCTTTTCTCCCCTGACCCACCGCGAAGTGGAGCCCGGCTATGGTGATTGGGGCGATATAGAGGCCATTTCCGCGGAATATGACCTGGTGTGCGATGTCACCATCAATCATATCTCTGACGAGTCGGTGGAGTTTCAGGACTATATCGCCAAAGGCAAGGCGTCGGAGTTTGCCGAGCTGTTTGTGGATGTGGATGCTCTGGGTGAGATCAGTCACGACGATCTGGCAAAGATTCACATACGCAAGGAGAAAGAGCCGTTTCGCGATGTTGTGTTCGCTGATGGGTCACAGGGGCGGGTGTGGTGCACATTTACCGAGCATCAGGTTGACCTCAATTACCAGTCCGAAAAAACCTACCAGTTTATGGCGGAGAATATGCAGTTCCTCGCCGGCAAGGGGGTAAAGCTGTTTCGTCTCGATGCCTTTGGTTACACCACCAAGCGTATCGGCAGCAGTTGTTTCCTGGTGGAACCGGAAGTCTATCGCTTGCTGGAGTGGGCTAACGAGGTGGCGCAGATGCACGGTGCGGAGATATTGCCGGAGGTGCACGATCACCCCAGTTACCAGTACGCTATTAGCCGCCGCAATATGCACCCCTACGGCTTTGCCCTGCCACCGCTGGTGCTCTATACCCTGTTGGATCGCAACAGCAAATACCTCAAGGACTGGTTGCGGATGTGCCCGCGCAATATGGTGACCGTGCTGGATACCCACGACGGTATCTGCATTCCCGATGTGGAGTCCATCCTGCCGGATGACAAGATCGCTTTCCTGATCGATAACATCGACAGTCGCAGTGCCGATCCGATTTTGCGTCGCTCAGCGGTGAATGTGCACAGTGTCGGTGCTATTTATCAGCTCACCTGCACCTTCTATGAGGCGTTGATGAAAAACGACGACGCCTACATCGCCGCCCGCGCTATACAGTACTTCACGCCGGGGATTCCACAGGTCTATTACGTTGGCTTGTTGGCGGGGTGTAACGACTACGACCTGATGGACAGCACCGGGGAGCTGCGCGATATCAATCGCCATTTCTACAGCAAGGCGGAGATCGCAGACGCGGTGGAGCAGTCAGTGGTGCAGCGGCTGCTGGAACTGACCCGTTTCCGCAGCCGTTATCCGGCGTTTGACGGTCACTTCGAGCTTAACTACTCCAGCGCCTGCAGTGTCAGCATGGCCTGGCGCCACGGTGACTACTATTGCAGCCTGTTTGTGGATCTCAACTTCAATACCACCACCATCGAGTATTGGGATGTTGAAGAAAAGGCGATGGTCAGCGAGCGTTTCTGAGTGTGGATGTGTAGCTACCAGAAAACAATCACGATAGTCGCGGTTAACAGCGTCAGCAGGGTGGCGCCAATACGCACGCCGCCGCTGGCTGCTGCGCTCCTGGCAGTGGTGATCGCCGTTTGGCCCGCTGCGGCGGGCGGCCAGTCGCAGAGCCGCTGCAACAGCAGGATAAAGATCAGTGTCGCTGCAAAGAGAATGCCGGCAAGGATGGTGAAGTGCAGCTCCAGCCACTCCAGTTGCCGGGCGCAAAAACAGATTAGTGACAGCCCGTGCCCGGCGACCGTGCCGGTCAGGGCGGCGCGGGCGCCCACACGACGGCTGATAAACGCCGCGGCAAACAGGGCTACCAGTGGTGGCGTTACAAAGGCAAAGGTCTGCTGCAGGTAGGCGAATATTCCCGGGAAGCTGTCAATCATTGGTGCCCACAGTGCCGCCAGCACCATTAATACCAGCGTAGTAATCCGCCCCCAGCGGGCCAGTGCCTGCGGTGACAGGTGCGGGTGTCGTGGTTGCACAAAGTCCACCATCACCAGTGTCGAGCTGGAGTTCAGGGTGGAGTCGACACTGGACATGATTGCGGCCATCAGTCCCGCCAGCATAAGGCCCGCCAGTCCCGGTGGGGCGTATTCGGCAATCAGCCGCGGAAACACCGTATCGGCCCGTTCCAGGTCGCCGAACAGGCTTATCGCCATCACCCCGGGTAACACCATAATAAACAGCGGCAGCAGTTTGAGTGCAGCGGCTATCAGTGCGCCGCGCCCGGCCGCTTCGGCACTGCGGGCACCCAGCAGGCGCTGCGCCACATACTGGTTCATGGTCCAGTAGTAAAAGCCGAGAATGGGCAGGCCAATCAGAGTGCCGAGCCAGGGCAGGGCGGGATCATCCAGGGGGCGGATCAATGACAGCTTTTCTTCACTCACGCTCGCGGTCACAGCCTCCCAGGAGTAGTCGAACTCACCGAACACAATAATGGTCAGCACCAGGGAACCCACCAGCAGGATCACAGCCTGTAAAACGTCGGTGTAGGCCACGGCCCGCAGACCGCCGGCGGTGGTGTAGAGACCGGCAAACAGTGCCATCACAGCGATGGTGGGCGCCAGCTCCAGCCCGGGGATAAACAACATCATTACGAGGGCGCCGGCGTAGAGGCTGCCGGCGGTATCCAGCACGATACTGAGAAACAGGGTGCAGGCGGAGAGATATTTACGCAGGCGGCTGTCGAAGCGCCGCTCAAGAATCTCCGGTACGGTGGTGAGTCGTTGGCGGATAAACACCGGCGCCACAAACAGGGCGGAGAAGAGCAGCACCAGTGCCGCCATCCACTCGTAGTTGGCCACCGAAATCCCGTACTCCCAGGCTGCGCCGGGTAGGCCAATCAGCGTGGTGGAAGAGATGTTGGAGGCAAACAGGGAGAGGCCGATAACGCCGGCGCCGAGGCTGCGACCGGCGAGAAACAGCTCCTCGGCTTTGGGTTGGCGCCGGGTAACCAGGGCGCAGACGCCAACCACCAACAACAGGTAGATAAGCAGGATTGTAATATCGAGTGAATGCAGTGCCACGGCGAGGCTGTCCCCGGTTGTGTTATCGATTCCGTTTGCGCCGGTACAGTGGGTTCAATGGTAAAACATTCATGGCGCGTAATTGCAAGGCGCTGCCGGCTCAGGAGGCTTGAATGTCGCAGGGGATTTCGACTCTGCTATGCTCTCATGGCACAGCACTAACAGTGGTACCGTCATAACAGGGGCGCAGACAGGCGCCGGACAAATAAGAGATAACAAGGAGTTCGACCGATGAAAATACGCGGCTTAGGAGCGGCGATGGCCATTCTGGCAGTGGGACTGCTGGGCGCTTGCGCGCAGATGAATCCGCAGCCTCCGGCAGTGAGTCACGACGGCTTGCAGCTGGTGCCCGACACCCGCTTTGCCATGGTCTACCGCGCACCGGATGCCGACTTTTCTGTCTATGGCCAGGTGGCCCTGGAGCCTTGCGGGGTAGCCTTCCGCAAGCGCTGGTTGCAGGATCAGAACAATACCCGGATGGACCTCAGCAGCCGTGTGACGCAAAAAGATATGGCGCGTATTCAGGAGAACCTGGGCAGCATCTGTGACAGCCATTTCCGCGAAACCATGGCGGCCAGCCAACAGTTTGCCCTGGTGGATGATGCCGGGGCCTCGGGGCAGCCGACACTGCTGTTAAAGCCCGCTATCATCAATCTGGATATCAATGCACCGGACACCATGAGTCCCGGCATCAGCCGTACCTACACCACCTCCTCCGGTGAGATGACCCTTTACCTGGAGATCTTTGACGCCACTACCGGCGCCATCCTGGCGCGGGTGGTGGATCGTCGCAAGGATCCGGACAGCTCACGCATGGAGTGGAGTAACAGTGTCACCAATCGCGCCGATGCCGATCGCATCTTCCGTCGCTGGATGTCGCAGTTGCAGGAGGGCTTGGCCAGGGCGGTAGCGGCTGGTGGCTAACGCGTAGATCCGGGGCCCCGGTTGCACTGCCGGGGCCGGGTTATTACGGCGAGCCTTTACATCCCGCGCTGTTCAACGAGCGGTTTCAAGCACTGACAAGGGCTGGCACAGTCCGTATCATCTGCCTCCAGAAATCTCTGGAGACCCGCCTATGACCACTTCCCCCATCCGCCTTACCGAGTACAGCCACGGCGCCGGTTGTGGCTGCAAGATCTCCCCCCGGGTGCTGGACCAGATTCTTGTCTCACAGCTGCAGTTGCCGGATTTCCCCCGGTTGCTGGTGGGCAACAGCAGCAAGGACGACGCCGCCGCCTTTGAACTGGGTGGCGGGCAGGTGGTGCTGAGTACCACCGACTTCTTTATGCCCATTGTGGACGACCCCTTCGATTTTGGCCGTATCGCCGCCACCAACGCCATCAGCGATATCTACGCCATGGGCGGTCAGCCATTGATGGCCATCGCCATTCTCGGCTGGCCGGTCAACAGCCTGCCGCCGGAAGTGGCACAGCAGGTGGTGGAAGGGGGGCGCCAGGCCTGTGCCGATGCGGGTATTCCGCTGGCCGGCGGTCACAGTATCGACGCCCCGGAGCCGATCTTTGGGTTGGCGGTCACCGGGCTCACCCGGCGTGAACACCTGAAGCAGAACAATCAGGCACAGGTGGGGGATCGCCTCTATCTCACCAAGCCATTGGGTATCGGCATTCTCACTACGGCTCAGAAACAGAAGAAACTGCGCCCGGAGCACACCCACCTGGCCCGCGACATTATGTGCCAGCTGAATAAGGTGGGGGCGCTGGCGGCACAGCTGGACGGCGTGACGGCCATTACCGATGTCACCGGTTTTGGCCTGATGGGGCACCTGCTGGAGGTGGCCGAAGGCAGCGGTGTGCAGGCCCTGGTGGATGCGGCCACTGTGCCGGTGATTGCAGAGGCGCGGGAGTACCTGGCGTTGGGTTGTGTGCCGGGCGGCACCGGTCGCAACCTGGAGAGCTACGGTCATAAGCTGGCCCCCATGGCGCCCCCGGTGCAGCAGTTGTTGTGTGATCCGCAGACCAGTGGCGGCCTGCTGATTGCGGTAAGGCCACAGCAGGCTGTCGCGCTGGAGGCGCTGCTGCAGGAGCACGGGCTCTGTGCGGGAAGTATTGGTGAGCTGGCCTCCGCCGGTGAGTTTGCGGTTACGGTGCGGGGAGAGATTGAGCTGTGAGTCGCCCGGATGCCAAAGCCTCCGCGGAGGACTTCCGCCATATCTTCCTCAACGATATTCCGTTGATCGATACCCGCGCACCGGTGGAGTTTGCCAAAGGGGCCTTCCCTACCAGTGTCAGCCTGCCGTTGATGACCAACGACGAGCGGGCTCAGGTGGGTACCTGCTACAAGCAGCAGGGCCAGCAGGAGGCGATCAAGCTGGGGCACCAGCTGGTGCAGGGGGAGATCAAGCAGCAGCGGGTTGACGCCTGGATCGACTTCGCCTCCCGCCACCCGGAAGGCTATCTCTATTGCTGGCGCGGCGGATTACGCAGCCAGATTTGCCAGCAGTGGATGCACGAGGCGGGTTGCGATTTCCCCCGCGTCGGTGGTGGCTACAAGGCCATGCGCCGCTTCCTGATCGATGAATTCGAGCGCATCTGCACGACGCAGCCGTTGGTGCTGCTGGGGGGGCGCACCGGCTGCGACAAGACCGGGCTGGTACACGAGCTGCCACAGGCGGTGGACCTGGAGCAGCTGGCCAACCATCTCGGTTCCAGCTTCGGTCGCCGTCCCGGCGGCCAGCCGACCCAGCTCAATTTCGAAAACGCCGTGGCGGTTGCCATGCTCAAGGCGGAGCAGCAGTCGCAGCAGCGCGGCCTGCCCATCCTGCTGGAGGACGAGGGCCGCCTTGTGGGCCGCTGTTCCCTGCCGTTGCCGCTGACCAAAGCCATGGCCACTTCTGCCATAGTGCTGTTGGACGTGTCGCTGGAGGAGCGTATTGAGCACACCTATCGCAATTACATCCTCAATCGCCAGTTGGAGTGGCAGCAATTCCTGGGTGAGGAGGAGGGGTTTGCGGCGTTCGCCGATGACCTGCAACAGTCGTTACACCGTGTGCGCCGGCGTCTCGGCGGTGTGCTCTACCAGGCACTGGAGCAGCTGTTAACCGCGGCCTTACAAGGGCACCGGGAGGGTAACCCGGATTTGCACAGGCAGTGGATCCAGGCACTGCTGGTGGAATACTACGACCCCATGTACGACTATCAATTGAGCAAGCGCCAGCAGCTGATTGTGTTCCGCGGGGATCGCGCCGCGGTGCGTGACTACCTGCAGCACCAGCACTGATTCATCTACGTATTATTCATTGGATACAGGGAACTGTTATGAGCTTTTTGCGTTACATTTGCCACGCCTGCCTGGTCGCTCTGCTGCTCTGCAGCGCCGGCGTGCGGGCCGAGACCTTTGTTTTTACCGCCATTCCGGATCAGGACGAGACACACCTGCAGGAGCGCTTCGGCAAGGTGGCGGACTACCTGAGCAAGGAGCTGGGGGTGGAGGTGCGCTATATCCCGGTGAAATCCTACGCCGCGGCGATTACCGCGTTCCGCAACAACCAGGTGCAGCTGGCCTGGTTTGGTGGCCTCTCCGGCGTGCAGGCGCGTCGCCTGGTACCTGGCTCAGTCGCGCTGGCACAGGGCTATGAGGACCAGTTCTTCAAGAGCTACTTTATTGCCCACAAGAGCGCAGGTTTGCAGCCCGGTGACACACTGCCCAAGGCGCTGCAGGGCAAGACCTTTACCTTCGGCAGCAAGGGTTCCACCTCCGGTCGCCTGATGCCGGAGTTCTACCTGCGGGAGCAGTTTGCCATGGCACCGGAAAAACTCTTTTCCCGTGTGGGCTTCTCAGGTGACCACAGTCGTACCATCGCCCAGGTACAGGCCGGCGCCTACCAGGTGGGTGCGGTGAACTACGCCGTGTGGGAGAGTGAACTGGCCGCCGGCAAGATCGACACCGACAAGGTGCAGGTGATCTGGACCACGCCGACTTACCCGGATTACCAGTGGAGCATCCGCGGGGATGTGGATCAGCGTTTCGGTGACGGCTTCCAGGGCAAGGTGCGCGCGGCACTGCTCGCTATGAAAGATCCCGGGCTGCTGGCCAGCTTCCCGCGGCAGAGTTTTGTGCCTGCCAGCAACGCTGATTACGCTCCCATCGAAGAGACGGCCAAGGCCATCGACCTGCTGGACTGATGTATGGCTGACGACACGCTCCTGTTTCAGCTCACCAACGCCAGCCACAGCTACGGCGAGCAGCCGGTGCTGCAGGGGATTGACCTGCGCGTGCAGCGGGGTGAAAAGCTGGCGCTGCTGGGGCCATCGGGAGCGGGCAAATCCACGCTGCTGAATCTTCTCTATGCGCAGCGTCCGCAGGAGTGTGCCCTGCAACCCCAGGGCGGGGCGCTGGTGGAGTTACTGTCGGTCTACCACAACATCTTTATGGGTGGCCTGGATCGTGTCGGTACCCTGGCGGCGCTGTGGAACCTGTTGCGGCCGCTGGCGGCATCACGGCAGGAGATCACCGCCATCGCGGTCCAGCTGGGTCTGGAAGAGAAGTTGTGGCATTCGGTGGATCGCCTCTCCGGCGGCCAGCGCCAGCGGGTGGCCATCGGCCGCGCCCTCTATCGACGCCAGCCCATCTATCTCGGTGACGAGCCGGTCTCTTCGGTGGACCCGCTGCAGGCGCAGCTGCTGTTGAGTCATATACTGGCGCAGCACGAAACCGCCGTGGTGAGCCTGCACAACCGTCGCCTGGCGCTGGAGAATTTTGACCGTGTGGTGGTGCTGCAGGAGGGACGTATCTGCTGTGACTGTGCGGCGGCTGAATTGAGCAGTGAGCAGCTGGACCGATACTACCTGCAGTCCGGCTCTCCGGAGACTGCGCCCGGACATGAAGCTGCCGATGCCGATGGTTGGGTCATCCGCACCTCATGAGAGTGGCTTTGCGCGAGGCCCTGAGCCAATCCCTGTTGCAGCCCCTGCGGCAGTCCAGTGCCCGCAGTCTTAACAGCGTCTGCCTGTTAATGATTGGTGCCGCGCTGCTGGCGCTGCCCTTTGCGGATTTCAGGATTTACAGCGTTGACCCCTGGAGTGAGCTGTCGCGCATCGGTCTTGGCCTGCTGCTGCCCGGTTGGGAGCAGCCGCTGTCGTTGCTGCAGGCCATAGGGCACACCATTGCCTTCGCCCTGTTGGCGGTGGCCATCGCGGCACCGCTCGGACTGTTGCTGGCCATGGTGTTCCGCTGGCGGCTGGTGCGGCTGCTGTGTGCGGCGGTGCGCTCGGTGCACGAGTTGTTCTGGGGGCTGATTTTTATGCAGCTCTACGGCATCAGTGCGCTCACCGGCCTGCTGGCGATCCTGGTGCCGTTTACCGGTATGTTCGCCAAGGTGTTTGCCGAGATCTTCGAGCAGCAATCCCGTACCCCGGCGCAAACCCTGCCGCCGGCCGCCCCGGCGTTGGCTCGTTACGTCTATACCCTGATCCCCCAGTCACTGCCGGCCCTGCTCAGTTACACCCGCTACCGCTTCGAGTGCGCCCTGCGCTCCAGTGCCATTCTCGGTTTTATCGGTCTGCCAACTCTCGGATTTCACCTGGAGAGCGCCTTCAAGCAGGGGCACTACAGTGAAGCCGGGGCCCTGTTGTGGGCCTTTCTGCTACTGATTGCCTCCATACGTTACTGGCTGCGTCCGCGGCTGCTTCCTCTCTACCTGCTGGCCGCCCTCTGGGCGCTGCCGGAGACGGTGGGTTTCAGCAGTGGCGGTTCACTGTGGCGCTTTATCAGTGAGGATATCTGGCCCACACCGCTGCTGCAGGGGGATTGGCCGGCGCTGGCAGAGTGGGGCGCGGGAATGTGGCAGCAGCAGGTATGGCCGGGATTGCTGCAGACCCTGCTGCTGACCCAGGTGGCAGTGGTGCTGACCGGCGTGGTGATACTGCTCTCCTATCCGCTGGCGGCCAAGTCACTGGCAGGGCCCTGGATGCGCTGGCCCGGCCGTTTCCTGTTGCTGGCGTTGCGCTCGGCACCGGAGATGGTGCTGGCCTACCTGTTCCTGTTACTGTTTGGTCCCTCCGGCCTGCCGGTGGTGTTGGCGCTGGCGCTGCACAACGGCGGTCTGATCGCTTTTCTGGTAGCCAACGCCAGTGATGCGGAGCAGGCCACCCGCACCCCGCGTCCGGATGATCCGTCGGGGCTGAAACGCTACGCCTATGTAGAGACACCGCGGCGTTTTCCGGCCCTGCTGGCGCTGCTCTTCTATCGCTGGGAGGTGATCCTGCGGGAGAGTGCGATCATGGGACTGCTGGGGGTGGCGACGCTGGGCTTTTTTATCGACTCGGCGTTTGAGGAGATCCGCTACGATCGTGCCATGCTGCTGATCGTGGTGGGGGCGCTGCTCAATATGGTGGTGGACACGGTTTCACGGCGCCTGCGGCGCAGCTTTGCCGCAGCGCCGGTGTAAGGCGCAGGCAGGTTGCGCTGCCCGGCGCTGAACACCGTTGCACCACAGCCGCAACGGTTTATGATTTCGCCCGGGTTATCAGGGCAGCCGCTCACCCACAACAACAATAAAACGACCTCAGGGACTGTTACCAAAGGACTTGTTAGTAAAAGATCATGACCAAATCAGACTTGTTAAGGCACTGGCGCTTCCGGGTACACCGGGTGCAGATCGGTCATTATGAAGCTGGCCGCGCCTGCGAGCGACGCCATCTGTGGCTCGGCATTCCCGCGGTGGTGCTCACCACCCTGGTGGGCACGGCGGTGTTCTCCTCGCTGCAGGAGTTCTCCGATCAGCAGGCGCTGATCTATCCAAAAATTATTGTTGGCTTTTTCAGTGTCACTGCCGCGGTGCTGGTAGGGCTGCAGACCTTCCTGCGATATTCCGAGCAGGCGAGCAGCCATAAAAACGCCGGTGCCAAATACTCACACCTGAAACATCGCATTGAGTTGCTGGCGGTACTGCCGCCAGCCACCGATGAGGCGTTGAAGCGGGAGTTGGCGGATATCGAGCTGGAGTGGGACCGGGTGCGGGAAGAGAGTCCCAACCTGCCAACGTCTATCTGGCGACGCATGGAAGCCGAGATCACTTTTGAAGATGATCTCGAGTCCCAGCCCGGGTTTGGAGCTCTGCTCTGAGTCGTGCGCCTGCTCACGCTCTGCTGGCAGTTGCAGGGTTCAAACGGGAGGGTCGTGTTTGTGTTGTCCCGGCCAGCGGATTAGCATGGGGTGGTGTTGAGCTGTAACGCCCCTGCCGTTTTATGTCTGTGTTGCCCCGTTTTCACTATTCTACCGAACATCAACAGTTTCTCTCCGCCCTTTCCGGTTGTCGCAGGTTGCTGGTCATACAGGACCTGGATGGCGTCTGCATGGGGCTGGTGCGTGATCCCCGTGAACGCGTTATGGATATGGCCTACATCGAGGCCGTCAGGCGCATGCAGGGCCGCTTCTTTGTCCTCACCAATGGCGAGCACATTGGTTCCCGTGGGGTGAATGGCATTGTCGACACTGCGGTATCGGTAAGCGGATCTTCTGCTGCCAATGGCGCTGGCTGGTATCTGCCCGGGCTCGCGGCAGGAGGTGTGCAGCTGCAGGACAGCTGCGGCCATGTTTCACATCCGGGAGTCAGTGAGCGGGAGCTGGCATTCCTGGCCTCGGTACCCGCCTGGCTGCTTGAACGCCTGCGGCCGCGCCTGATTGCCCCGCCATTCAATCTCTCAGCGGAGATCGTTGCACAAATCCTGCAGGTTATCGTATTGGATAATATGGTCTCCCCGACCCTGAACATTGGCGCCTTGCTGAACCATTTTCGCGGCGACCTGGTGTTGAGTCAGAGTGCCCAGCAAATGGCGCTGGACATGCTGTCAGAGCTGATGCAGCAGGCCGGGCAACAACAGCTGGGAGACTCCTTCTTTGTTCACCTGGCACCCAACCTTGGCAGCAGCGGTGGTGTGGAGCGCCTGAAGCTGGCAAGTGCCACAGATATGGGGACCACGGATTTCCAGTTTATGTTGCGGGGTGCCATCAAGGAGGCGGGCGTACTGGTGCTGCTCAACCATTACTATTTTGCCGCAACCGGTGAATTTCCGCTGGGGTCGGATTTCAGTGCCCGTACGGCGCCGACGGATATCGGGTCCATGCTTGAACTGGCAAAAGCGCAGTTTGATCCGCAGCTGATGCCAACCCTGGTGGGGGTGGGAGATACTGTAACTTCGGTTGTGGCAGAGTCCGGGAGCTACACCCGTGGCGGCAGTGATCGTGGGTTTTTAACCCTGCTGCAACGCTTGGGTGCGGAGCTTGGCAGTGACACTGCAGTAGTGTTTGTGGATAGCAGTGGTGGTGAACTGGACCGCCCGGGCATTCATCCCCGCCCGGTGGACGCTGGCGCCCCGGTGCCCATCCATGCCCTGCAAGGTATAACGGATACCTCGGACCCACTGAAGATTAACGTGCTGTTCCCTGGCGGTTACTCCCAATACACAGACTTCTTCGTACGGCTTGCCAATCAAACGTAAGCGGTCGGCACTGACGCAAGATTACTCGCTGTGGCTGAGAATCTGATCGTAGGTCACTGCCATATCCTCGCTGCTGACATCCGCTACCTGCGCCGGTGCCAGCACATCTTCCGAGGCCAGCCAGGCTCGCTCGGCATCCTCATGTGCCAGGGCGATACTGAGGGCGTGGTTCAGTTCGTAGGTGGCCCAGGGGAAGCTGGCGCAACGCAGCGCTGATTGCATGGCGTTCTGCACCAGGCTGCGAACGCTCATGTGAACGTCCGAAAACGGCACCTCGTCGACGTGACCGGCGGCGGCATCGACACAGGCTTTCTGGCTGTAGGAGATATGGCTGCGGCAGGCGAGTGGCCGCACCGGGTAGATCACACAGGCGCCCTTATGGATGTAGGGGCAACGCTGCCGCAGGGCCACGCGCTCCTCCTCACTGCAGTTACGGGTCATCTCATCGGCGTCCGCCAGGCGCTGGCGGATATCCAGTCCCTGGCTGCGCAACTGCGCGTCCGTGGCTTGCAGGTAGCGGGCCACCAGAAACACCTCCGGCGCTGTTGCCACCACGCGGACGCTGCAGCAGGTAGCGCAGCCTTTTGTGCAGTCCGGTTCCGGCAACCCTTCAGATTGCAACTCCACTGAACCCTCGTAACTGGTAAAGAGCAGGGTCAGCAGGGCGGAGAGCATGGTGTCGTTGCCGCGTTGTGCCGTGAGTACCTCGCTGAACTGTTCATGCATGGCGCGGAAGAAGTCCAGCGCTCCCTCATCGGGCTGACTCACTCTGCGTTCTCCTGTTGTGGTTTACGGGTATACAGCGTCCGCCGAAAAGTCTACGACCACTCAGGAGTCGTTGTTTTGATGTATCTCATGGAGATTTTGAATGGCGGGAGATTTTGAATAGCAGGAGATTGGGGCGAACGCGGGGGTATGAAGTGTGGCGTGTCTGCACAGGCTGCAGGAGTGGCAGTGGATTGACTGCCACTCCGCGGCTGAACTCACACAGGCCGGGGCTCATGCGCTGAGGTCAGGGTACGGTGTCAGAAATTGATTGTGGCGCCGATATTCAGGGTACCAATGTCCATGGCGTACAGGTCGAAGCCGGGCTCATCTTCCAGGGAGTCATCAACGAAGATGTCACCTTCGTAGGCAATGCGGAAGGTCAGGGCAGACAGACTCTGTGGGGTAAATTCACCGCCGAAGCCGAAATGGAAGCCGAGATAGCGGTCAGAATCATCGGCGTCCACCTCAACACTGGAGAGTCCCACAATAGCAAAGGGGCGCCAGCCGCTGTTAAAGGTGTAGCCGACGTTAGCCGCCAGCGCGATGGCAGTAATGCCGAAGGTGAAGGCCTCATCGCCATTAATCTCGTACACCACATCGCCGTAGTCAATGTAGCTCAGCTCGACACCGGCAATACGGTTAAAACGGTAGCCGGCTTTCAGCAGCAGGGCGGTGTCATCGGTCTCGGTATCGACCTTGTAGCGGTCGCCGGTGATGTAGCGCAGTTCATCTTCGAGGTCGTCCGAAAAACCATCGTCGTCGAAGCCGACCGAGCCAAAGCCGCCGCCCACAAACCAGCGTCCGGTATTAGCGGTATGGTGGTTATCGGCAGCCTGTGCAATGCAAGGTAATACAACCAGCAGGCCGGCAAGTACTTTTTTCATTGTTTATTCCCTTTTGTGTTTTGTCAGTGCTGAGCAAAAAATGGAACCCATCAATCCCTGAGTCCATTCAGGGGGCCGATTGTAGCGGAAATTTTCCCGCCACAGACTGAAAAAGAGTAACTTTGTGGAATAATCCATCCTGTAGTTGTGTGCCCGTCCGGCTATTCAGTCTAGGCGCCGTTCCTGCAACTTTCTCCTTGGTGCTTTCGGAAATTATTATGATCAGTCTGTGGATGGAGCAGGTCGCTCCGCAGCCGGAGCGTCCGGCCCTGCAACGGCACACAGACACGGATGTCGTTATCGTGGGGGCGGGTTTTACCGGTCTCTGGACCGCTTACTACCTCAAGCAATTGCAGCCACAATTGCGTATCACCATTCTTGAAGCGCGGCAGGTCGGCTATGGGGCCAGTGGCCGCAATGGTGGCTGGCTGCTGGGTGAGATCGCCGGTGGTGACAAGCTGCTGCAAGCCCTGCCGGAAGCGGAACGGCAGGCCGGTCACCGGCTGCTGCAGAGCATTCCCGATGAAGTGGCGCAGGTGACAGGGAGTGAGGGAATTCAGTGTGATTTTAAAAAAGGCGGTGTGCTCTATTGCGCGGCGCGTTACCCGGAACAGGAGCAGCGCCTGCAGGCACACCTGGCCGAATGCCGGAATTACGGTTACAGCAGCGGTGACCTGCAGTGGCTGGATCAAGCCGGCCTGCAGCAGCGGCTGCAGATGGCCCACAGCTACGGCGCGCTGTTCAGTCCCCATTGCGCCACGGTTCAGCCCGCGAAACTGGCCCTGGGGCTGGCCGCGGTGCTGGAACAGAGCGGCGTAGAGATCTTCGGCAACAGCCCGGTAGTGCGCTGGCAGAGCGGTGAGGTGGCCACTCCCGCAGCGACCGTCAGGGCTCGCTGGGTGGTGCCGGCGGTGGAAGCTTACGGCAGCCAGCTCAAGCCCATGCAGCGCTACCAACTGGCAGTGCAGAGCATGATTGTGGCCACCGAGCCGCTGCCGGAATCTGTGTGGCAATCCATCGGTCTGGCCAACGGCGAAGCCTTTTGCGAGGCGTCCCGCCTGATCAGCTACGGGCAGCGCAGCGCCGACAATCGCATGATCTTCGGGGCCCGCGGCGGTTACCGGTTTGGTGGTCGCTTGCGTATCGATGCGCCCCTGAGTGCCGGTGAGATGGAACTCCGCCGGCACCTTATGCAGCAATGTTTTCCTCAGCTGGAGGGCGTCAGGATCACCCACAACTGGGGCGGCAACCTGGCGCTGTCACGCCGTTTCCATCCGCACATGTTGTGTGACTATGGCTCCCGCATCGCCGTCGCTGGCGGCTACGCCGGGGAAGGGGTGGGTGCCAGCAACCTGGCGGGACGCACCCTGGCGCACCTGATTACGGAGCAGGAGTCGGAGCTGGTACGCCAGCCCTGGGTGTTGCGTGACAAGCCCATCTCCGCCTTAAAGCGCTGGGAGCCTGAACCGTTGCGCTGGCTCACCTATAAAACCGTCAACCAACTGTATGCGCTGGAGGACCGGGTGCTGTCTGCGCCGACCCCCGCCTGGCAGCGGCGCCTGGTGAGCGGGTTGGCGGATGTTATGGAAGGGGTGATCTCCTGAGTCCTGCCACTGGCTGATCATCGCAGTCATTGGCTGTCCCGGCTGTTTTCGGACGTTCCTTTACAGGCAGCAACCGTAGATCGGTGGCGCTCTGTTTTGGGGCGCCCGGATTTTCTCCTGGTCAGTTTTGAATCAATTTGCCGGGGCTGTTCAAGCCGGTCTCGACTATTCTTCTTTTAAAAAGACGCCGTGCCAGTACCGCGATGGGGCAACAGGTCCCGGGGTGGCAGGCAATCTCTCTCCCGAATTCAGTGGCTGAATCCCTTTGCCGGGCAGGTAATGTCTTTGTGCCGCGTCATCTTGCTGACAACCGGTTGTCACAGGAACGATTTATGCTAGGCGAGAGTAGCGGGATAGCGGCCAGGGATTTGGGGCCGGGAAGGTTTCCGTTTCGCAGTAGCGCCGGGCGAATCCGGTGGCAGGTTACAACGCCAGTCATGCCTGGTGTGGCAGTAGCAGTACAGTTCTATCAAGCGCAATTTCTATTAAGAATAGTTATTCGTAAGTGTTGTTGCTATTTGGGAGCTTTCTTGGATACGGAACCTGAACACGGCTGTCTGGAGCAGTTGCTCAGCGCCTACGGTGTTGCTACAGATTTTATCAATTACGCGGGTGAAACCGTTGCCATTCCCTGGGAAAACCGGCTCAGGGTACTGGAACTGCTGGACGTTGATGTCAGCACCAAAGCGGATGCCGAAGCGTCCCTGTTGCAGATCAACAGCCAGTGCTTTGATACCTGGTTGCCCAGGGCGCTGGTGATCAACGCCGGCCAGGCCGAACAGATTCCCGTGCACCTGGACGTGGTGGACCTGCCCATCCAGATTCGCTGGAGTATCGTTGCCGAGGACGGCACCCGGCATGAGGGTGCGGTAGCGCCACTCGATCTGGCGGAAAGCGACACCCACACCCTGGCCACGCACACCATCAGCAGCCGCAGTCTGCCATTGCCGCCGTTGCCTCCTGGCTATCACCAGCTGACTCTCTCCTCCATCAAGCAGCGCATTCAGACCACCCTGATTGTGGCGCCGGCCACCGCTTACACCCCGGACTGGCTGGCCCGTAACCACAAGCTGGCGGGACTGTCGGTGCAGGTCTACAGCCTGCAGTCCGGGCATAACTGGGGGATGGGTGACTTCTCGGATCTGCAGGACACAGTGCTGCGAGCCGCCGAGCTGGGGCTGCACTTCCTGGTCCTGAACCCGCTGCATTTGCTGGACTCCGACCACCCGGAAAATTGCAGCCCCTACAGTCCCGTGGACCGACGCTTCCTCAACCCGCTGTACATAGACCCCCGGCAGGTGGAGGATTACTCCGATAACCCGACCCTGCAGGAGTACGTTGCCAAAGAGTCGATACAGCAGGAGCTGAGCGAGCTGCGGCAACTGCCGCAGGTGGATTACACCGCGGTGACAAAACTGAAGTTCAACATCTTTAACCGCATGTACCGCCACTTTAAGAAAGAGCACCTCAAGGCGGGCTCGCCGCGCGCCGAGGCGTTTCACGCCTACATCGCCGCCAAGGGCGAAGCGGGCCAGGTATTTGCCCGCGACCAGGCCAGTAAAAACCGTTTTTCGTTTGATAACGCCCGCGATCCACTGTTTCACTTCTATCTGCAATGGTTGGCGGAGATCCAGCTGGAGGTCTGCCAGCAGCTGGCGCTGGGCCATGGCATGGCGGTGGGTCTGGTGCGGGACCTGGCGGTGGCCAGCAGCAGCAACAGTGCCGAGGTGCAACTGAACCCGGACCTGTTCTGCACCCGCGCCAGTATCGGTGCGCCGCCGGACCCGCTGGCGCCGCAGGGGCAGAACTGGGGCCTGCCGCCCATGAAGCCGACCGAGCTGGTGGACAGCGGCTACGCCCACTTCATCACCCTGCTGCAGAACAATATGGCCCACTGCGGGGCCTTGCGTATTGACCACATCATGGCGCTGATGCGACTGTGGTGGTGTCCCGGTCCTGGCGATAGCAGCACTGGCGCCTATATTTATTATCCGGTGGCGGAGTTGTTTGCCATCCTGCGACTGGAAAGCCTGCGCCAGCAGTGTGTTGTGATCGGCGAGGACCTGGGTGTGGTGCCGCCGGAGATTCGCGAGCGCATGGCCCATTCGTCCATCCTGTCGAACGCGTTATTCTATTTTGAGAAGTACGACGGTGTGGTCTTCAAGCGCCCGGAACATTTCGCCCCCCGGTGCCTGGCGATGGTGGCCAATCACGATGTGCCAACCCTTACCGCCTGGTGGAACAAGACAGACATCGCCCTGCGCCGTGAAATCGGCCTGCTGGATGACGACGATGTACTGGCGGTGACCATTCACCATCGCGAGTCGGACCTGATTCAGGTGCTGCACTGGGTGAACAACGCCGGTCTCCTGCCCCAGGGCTGGCAGGACTTTAATATCCACCGCCCGTTCGATGGCGACTTGTGCCGGGCCATTTTCCACACCAGCGGGCGTATGGCGTCACAGCTGGTATCCGTACAAATTGAGGACCTGTGTTTCACCGAGTTGCCGGTCAATATTCCCGGTACCTGTGACGAATACCCAAACTGGCGCAGGAAGCTGCCGCTGACGGTGGACGAGCTGTTGGCTGGTGAACAACCGCGGCAATTGCTCGCGGGCCTGATTGAGGGGCGCGGGCAATCATGAGCCCCGGCCTGTACTTCGGTCCCCCGGGTAGCTTCGACGATTATGCCGGGCCAACAACCTCTTCGGGCCGGGATAGGCTGTCCTCTGGTGAACCCGTGAATAAGGCTGTGACGATGGTGAACCTTGCAGAGATCAAAGCGCGTGAAACCCTGACGCCGCATACCATCGACGCCATTATCGGTGGCCGGCTCTGTGACTACTTTTCCTGCTTCGGTATTCACGCCACCGGCAGTCCGGAGGCCAAGGTAATCCGCGCTTTTCTGCCGGGCGCCCTGCAGGTCAATATTATCGCTGCGGATGGCGATGAAGTGCTGGCCTCTGCGACGCGCTTGCACGATGACGGCCTGTTTGAGGCGTTCGTGGCCAGCCCCGGTTTTTTCCCCTACCGCCTCAGGGTTCGCTACCCGCTTGCCACCATCACCCTGGTGGACACCTACGGGTTTGGCGTACAGCTCGGGGAGATGGATTGCTACCTGTTTAATCAGGGAACACAGGAGCGCGCCTGGGAGTTTCTGGGAGCCAACCACCGGCAAGTGGATGGTATCGACGGCGTGCTGTTTGCCGTATGGGCACCGAACGCCAGCCGGGTGGCCATTGTCGGTGACTTCAATCACTGGGATGCTCGTGTGCATGTGATGCGCAAGAATCACGAGTGTGGCATCTGGGAGATGTTTATCCCCGCGGATCTCAGTGGCAGCCATTACAAGCTTGCCGTTACCAATGCCGCAGGAACGTTGTTGCCCTTGCGGGCGGACCCGTTTGCGCGGCGTATGCAGCTGCGACCCAGTACCGCATCGGTGGTGAGTGAGAAGGGGACCTACCCGTGGCGCGATCAGCAGTGGATGCAGGCCCGCGGTGACAAACAGCGCCGCGACGCCCCCATCTCCATCTACGAAGTGCACCTGGGTTCATGGCGTCGCAGCGGTGACGGTAAGGCGTTTTTAAGCTATCAGGATTTTGCCGAACAGCTGGTGCAGTACGCAGTCGACATGGGCTTCAGCCATATACAGCTGATGCCGGTCAGCGAGCACCCCTTCGACGGCTCGTGGGGTTATCAGCCCATCGGTATGTTCGCCCCCAGCTCCCGCTTTGGCGACCCTGACGGTCTGCGCTGCCTGATCGACACGGCACACCGGAACAACATCGGTGTCCTGCTGGATTGGGTGCCGGGCCATTTCCCCACCGATGAGCACGGGCTGGGGGTGTTCGATGGCACCTCGCTCTATGAGCACGAAGATCCACGCCGCGGCTTTCACCCGGACTGGAACACCCTGATCTTCGACTACGACCGGCCGGAGGTGGTGAGCTATCTGCTCAGCAACGCCCTCTACTGGTTGAGTGAATTCCATTTTGACGGCCTGCGTTTTGATGCGGTGGCCTCCATGCTCTATCTCGACTACAGCCGCCAACCCGGTGAGTGGCTGGCCAACGAGTATGGTGGTCGTGAAAACCTGGGAGCCATCAAACTGCTGCGCCTGGTGAATGAGCGGGCATACTATCACTACCCCGACATTATGATGATCGCCGAGGAGTCCACCGCCTGGCCGGGCGTTACCCACATGACATCCAACGGCGGCCTGGGCTTTGGTTACAAGTGGAACCTGGGCTGGATGAACGACACCCTGCGTTACATGGCCCGCGATTCGATTCACAAGCAGTATCACGCCAACGAAATCACCTTTGGCCTGTTCTACGCCTTTAACGAAAATTTTGTGCTGCCCATCAGTCACGATGAGGTGGTGCACGGTAAATGCTCGCTGCTGGAAAAAATGCCCGGCGATGACTGGCAGAAGTTTGCCAACCTGCGGGCTTACCTCACCTTTATGTGGTCCCACCCCGGCAAGAAGCTGTTGTTTATGGGTTGTGAGTTCGCCCAGCGTATCGAATGGAATCACGACCAGAGCCTCGACTGGCACCTGCTGGCGGACGGCCGCCACGCCGGTATCCAGAGCCTGGTGCGGGACCTGAACCGCGTCTATGAATCGCTGCCCGCGCTGTACCGGTTTGATTCTGATCACCGCGGTTTTGAATGGCTGGAAGCGGCGCACCCTTCCGGCGCCGTGTTTGTGTTTGCCCGCCGCGACCCGGACAGCGGTGCACTGGCCATCATCGCCTGCAACTTTACGCCGACGGTGTACGAGAATTTCCGCGTCGGTGTGCCGGAGCCAGGGGATTACCTGGAGTGCATCAACAGCAACAGTGAATACTACGGCGGCACCGGCCAGGGCAACCTGGGCCGTCTCAGCGCCGAGGCCTGTGACAGTCACCATTGCCCTTGGTCGTTGCAGCTCACCTTGCCACCACTGGCCACCCTGGTGCTGCAGTGGGATCAGGGGAACGGGTCTGCGGTGGCGCAGGAGCTTGCCACAGAGCACTTGCTGGCCAGCGGGCAGGAAGAGGGGGCCGAAGGCATATGACGGTCGAAGCCCTCCGTATTGGCCTGCCTTATCCGTTGGGCGCCACCTGGGATGGTGAGGGCATTAATTTCGCCCTCTTTTCCGAGCACGCGGTGCGGGTGGAGTTGTGCCTTTACAGTGACGATGGCGTGCACGAAATCAAACGCTATGACCTGCCGGATGTCTCCAACCACGTCTGGAACGGCTACCTGCCCAAGGCGGGGCCGGGCACGGTTTATGGCTACCGGGTACACGGCCCTTACCAGCCCCACCTGGGGCATCGCTTCAACCCCCACAAACTGTTGCTCGATCCCTACGCCAAAGCGCTGGTGGGTGAGTTTGTCTGGTCCGATACCCACTACGGTTTTGAGAGCAGTGACGCGGACAAGGACACGCTGCTGGACAGTCGCGATAACCAGCAATTTATGCCCAAGTGCAAGGTGGTGGTGGATCCGCAGGCGCTGCAGGTCAGTCCGGCCAACCGTATTGCCAAGTCGCAGTCGGTGATCTACGAAACTCACCTGAAGGGCTTCACCATGCTGCATCCGGCGATTCCGCCGCAGGATCGTGGTACCTTTGCCGGCCTGTCGCACCCGGAGTCTCTGGCTTACTTAAAGAGCCTGGGCGTGACCAGCATTGAGTTACTGCCGGTGCAAAGTTTTATCAGTGAATCGTTTCTGGTGAACAAGGGGCTGAGTAACTACTGGGGCTACAACACCCTGTCGTTTTTTACACCGCACCAGTCCTACCTGAGTGGTCACGATATCCTCGAGTGTCGTCACGCCATTGAGCGCATTCACGATGCCGGCATGGAGGTGATCCTGGATGTGGTGTTCAACCACACCGCCGAAGGCAGCCGCCTGGGGCCGACGCTCTCGTTCCGCGGCATCGATAATCTCTCTTACTATCGCCTGCAGGCGGAAGACAAACGCTTCTACATCAACGACACCGGCTGCGGTAACACCGTCAATCTGTCACACCCGCGGGTGGTGCAGTGGGTGATGGATTGCCTGCGTTACTGGGTGACGGTGATGGGTGTGGATGGCTTTCGTTTTGACCTGGCACCGGTACTGGGCCGCGAAGTTCACGGCTTTGATCAGGGCAGTGGTTTTTTCGATGCCCTGTTGCAGGACCCGGTGCTGGCGGGTATCAAGTTTATCGCCGAGCCCTGGGATATCGGCCCGGGCGGTTACCAGCTGGGTCGCTTCCCGGCGGGCTGGAGTGAGTGGAACGATCGCTTCCGGGATACGGTGCGTCGCTTCTGGCGCGGTGACCCGGGGGTGCTGCCGGAGTTTGCCCGCCGCATACACGGCTCCAGTGACATCTTTGAGCACTCGGGCCGCAGGCCTTCGTCGAGCATCAATTTCGTTACCAGTCACGATGGCTACACCCTGGCGGACCTGGTGAGCTATAAAGAGCGCCATAACCAGGCCAATGGCGAAGACAATCGCGATGGGCATCACGAGAACTACAGCGATAACTTCGGCGTTGAAGGTCCCACCGAAGACACCGGTGTGAACATCTGGCGCCGTCGCCAGCAGCGTAACATCCTGGCCACCAATATCCTCTCCCAGGGCATTCCCATGTTGTTGTCCGGTGACGAAATAGGCCGCAGCCAGGCCGGCAACAACAACGCCTACTGTCAGGACAACGAACTCAACTGGTTCCCCTGGGAAGAGATTTCCGACACCGCAGACCAGCAGAAAATCTTTACCCGCCACCTGTTGGCGTTGCGCCGGCAGCTGCACATTTTTTCACTGGATGACTATATCCATGAGCCCAGCGATCCCAATGACCCCAGTATGGAATGGTACGGCCCCACCGGTCAGCTGATGCAGGCGGGACACTGGGGCGAACACCATTCCAAAACTGTGGGCAGTCTGTCGACCTGCAAGATTCCTGGCACCGACCAACAGGAACGTGTGCTGATGATCTTTCACGCCGGTCGCGACGCCATCACATTCCAATTGCCTGCACTGCCCGGCGTCAGCAGCTGGGAAGTGTTGTTTGATACCGGTCTGGTCACCGGTATACCGGATCCTGATAACTGCACGGTGGAAAGCCGGCTGCGGTTATTTTCCTGTTCTTCCGTACTGCTGCGGGCGCGCACGGGCGCGGCCACAGAATCACCCGAATCCTGAGAGGTACTGCAATGGGACAGTCTGGTAAAACGCCTGGAAAGCCGTCTGGAAAAAAAACCGGCAAGAAGGCCGGCAACGAGTGGCTGGGGCTGGATGAGAAGTCCTTTGCCACCGATCTCGACCGCCACCTGAATCTCACCCTCGGTAAGGATCCGGTGGAGGGCAGCCACCTCTACCTCTACAACGCTGCCGCCCTCACCATACGGGACCGTCTGGTGGAGCGCTGGCGTGCCACACGGGACAAGTACGCCAGCGAAAGACCGAAGCGGGTCGCCTATCTCTCCCTCGAATTCCTGATGGGCCGAACGCTGACCAACGCCGTGCTCAACCTGGATATGGATGACGCCCTGCGCAAGGCGCTGAAGTCCTACGGCGTAACGCTGGAAGAGCTGGCGCAGGAAGAGCGGGACGCGGGGCTGGGCAACGGTGGCCTGGGACGGCTGGCGGCCTGCTTTCTGGACAGTTGTGCCACCCTGGAGTTGCCGGTCACCGGCTATGGTATCCGGTATGACTACGGTATGTTCCACCAGAAAATCAAGGATGGTTACCAGCTGGAGCTGCCGGACCACTGGTTAAAAGAGGGCAACCCGTGGGAGTTCGAAGCGCCGGAAAATATTCGCCGCATTAAATTTCACGGCCACACAGTGACCCAGGCAGACGCCGACGGCAACCTGCGCGTGCAGTGGGTGGATACCGACGATGTATTGGCTGTGCCCTACGACATGCCCATTCCCGGCTATCGCAACAACACAGTGAACACCCTGCGCCTGTGGAAAGCCTCTGCCACCGACGAGTTCAAGCTGGATCAATTCAACCAGGGCAGCTATACCGAAGCTGTGGCGGCCAAAAATGAGGCCGAACAGATCTCCATGGTGCTGTACCCCAATGACGTCAGTGAGAACGGCAAGGTGCTGCGCTTGCGGCAGCAGTACTTTCTCTCCTCTGCCAGCCTGCAGGACGTAATTATTCGCTGGCGCCAGCGCAATGGCGACACCTTTGAGGGCTTTGCGGACAAGAACTGCTTCCAGCTCAACGATACTCACCCGGCCATCGCCGTGGCGGAGTTGATGCGCTTGCTGATGGACGATTACGGCATGGGCTGGGATGAGGCCTGGGAGATCACCCGTTCCACCATGGCCTACACCAACCACACGCTGCTGCCGGAAGCGCTGGAGCGCTGGCCGGTGCGCCTGTTCCGGGAGATGCTGCCGCGCTTGCTGGAGATTATTTACGAGATCAACGCCCGCTTCCTGCGTCAGGTCTCATCCCACTGGCCTCACGATGAAAGCAAGCTCAGGGAGCTCTCCATCATCGAGGAGGGCGGTGAGCCACAGGTGCGCATGGCCTACCTGGCGATCGTAGGCAGTCATTCGGTAAACGGTGTGGCGGCACTGCACACGGAGTTGTTAAAGAGCGGCCTGTTTCGCACCTTTTACGAACTGTGGCCGGAAAAATTCAACAACAAGACCAACGGTGTTACCCCGCGGCGCTGGCTGGGCTTCTGTAACCCGCAGCTGGCCAGTCTTATCAATGACACCATCGGCGAGGGCTGGCTGACGGACCTGGATCAGCTGCAGCAACTGAAACCGCTGGCTGACGATAAAGCTTTCCAGAAGAAGTGGATGGCGGTGAAGAAGCACAATAAAGCCGTACTGGCTGACATGGTGACCTGCAGTTGTGGTGTCAGTTTCGATACCGAAATGATGTTCGATGTACAGGTAAAGCGGATTCACGAATACAAGCGGCAGCTGCTCAATATCCTGCATGTGATCCATCTGTACGACCGGATCATGCGCGGCGATACCGACGGTATGGTGCCCCGTTGTGTGCTGATCGGTGGCAAGGCAGCGCCCGGCTATTTTATGGCGAAGCTGATCATCAAGCTGATCAACAGTGTGGCCGAAGTGGTCAATGCCGAGCCGCTGGCGGACAAGCTACTGAAAGTGGCGTTCCTGCCCAACTATCGTGTCACCGCCATGGAGGTGATCTGCGCCGGCGCCGACCTGTCGGAGCAGATATCCACTGCCGGCAAGGAGGCCTCCGGTACCGGCAACATGAAGTTTATGATGAACGGTGCCCTGACCATCGGCACCCTCGACGGCGCCAATATCGAGATCCGCGACGCGGTGGGCGAAGAGGACTTTTTCCTGTTTGGCCTGAAAGCTGATGAGGTGGAGCAGGTGCGGGCGAACTACGATCCGAACAGCATTATTGAAAACGACGCCGACCTCAAGTCGGTGATGCACCTGCTGGAGTCCGGCCATTTTAACCTGTGTGAGCCGGGTATCTTTAACCCCATCGTCAATACCATTCGCGATCCCCACGACCAGTGGGTAACCGCCGCGGATTTCAGAAGCTTCACAGACGCCCAGATGGCAGTAGGGGAGGTGTATCAGCAAAAGGCACTGTGGACCAGAAAAAGCATTTTGAACACGGCCAGTAGCGGGATGTTTTCCAGTGATCGGACTATTGGCCAATACGCCGATGAAATATGGAGACTACAGCGATAATGATTACTCCAGGACCCAGGTACGTCAGTAACTTAACCCGTAACACCTATGCCCTGATTCTGGCGGGCGGCCGGGGCTCGCGCCTGCACGAGCTGACCGACTGGCGTGCCAAGCCGGCGCTCTACTTCGGGGGCAAGTTCCGCATCATTGATTTCCCCCTCTCCAACTGCATCAACTCCGGTGTGCGCCGGGTGGGTGTGGTGACCCAGTACAAGGCCCACTCACTGATCAAGCACCTGGTGCGTGGCTGGGGCCATTTTAAAAAGGAGCTGGGTGAGGGGATTGAGATCCTGCCCGCCTCGCAGCGCTTCTCCGATAACTGGTATATGGGCACGGCGGATGCGGTCTACCAGAATATCGATATTATCCGCGGCGAAATTCCGGAGTACGTACTGGTGTTGTCTGGCGATCATGTCTACCGCCAGGACTACGGCGATATGCTTGCCCACCATGTGGAGACCGGCGCGGATATGACCGTCTCCTGCATGGAGGTGCCCATTGAGGATGCGGCCGGTGCCTTTGGTGTGATCACTGTTAACACAGATGGGCGTATCCTGGATTTCACCGAGAAGCCGGCAGAGCCCGATCCGCTGCCGGACCGGGCCGACCACTGCCTGGCAAGCATGGGCAACTATGTGTTCAAGACCGAGTTCCTGTTTGAACAGTTGCGCTACGATTCCGAGAACATGAATTCGGATCACGACTTCGGCAAGAACATCATTCCGTCCATCATCAAGGAGCACAAGGTTTTCTCCTATCGCTTCAATGATCCGGCGCTGGGGACAACACCCTACTGGCGCGACGTGGGTACACTGGATTCGTTTTTTGAGGCCAACATGGAGCTGGTGGACCCCACACCGTCACTGAATCTCTACGATGCACGCTGGCCCATCTGGACCTTCCAGGAGCAGCAGCCGCCGGCCAAGTTTGTCTTTGATGACGATGAGAGGCGCGGTGCGGCTTACGACTCTATTGTCGGTGGTGGCTGCATCATCTCCGGTTCGACGGTGAGAAAATCCCTGCTGTTTTCCAACGTGCGTATCCACTCCTATTCCCTGATCGAAGAGGCGGTGCTGCTGCCGGAAGTGATCGTACAGCGTCATTGCAAATTGAAGCGGGTTATTATTGATCGCGGCTGTGTTATCCCGGAAGGTATGGAGATTGGCATCAATCATGAGGAGGATGTGAACCGGGGCTTTCGTGTGACCGCCAAAGGCGTCACCCTGGTGACACGGGAAATGCTTGGCCAGCAGGTGGGCAGTCTCGGATAATAGCGGCCGGCTCCGGCCTTATCGGGCGGCGCCGGCCGCCCTGTCTTGACCGTCAGGCAATAGCGGTGCGCTCTGAAACGCTATTAGGCAAGGCTGGATTGAGCAAGACTACATTGAGCAAAACTATACCGAGTAAGGCTGCGCGAGAGAGCCGTCGAAGTGGTAAGGGGCAATATGCATATTTTAATGGTGGCCGCAGAGAACGACGCCCTGGCGGGGGGTAAGGTTGGCGGCCTGGGGGATGTGGTTCGGGATCTGCCTCTGGCGCTGGCAGCCCGGGGGCACACCGTATCGGTGATCAGTCCCGGCTATGGCGTCCTCGCGGCCAATGAGCGGGCGACACGGGTTACCGCCTTCGACGCGCCTTTTGCCGGTGGCTCACAAACCCTGGATCTGTTCCGCGTGGCGGCCTCCAAGGATGCGCACCCTAATGTCACCCACTATGTACTGGAGCATTGGTTGTTTTCGGCCGGTGGGGTGGGGGCCATCTACTGCTCCGATCATTACGGCCCCTTTGCCACCGATGCCCATAAGTTCGCGCTGTTTTGCAGCGCCGTATGTGAAGCGCTGCTGCAGAAGGTGTTGCCGGCGGTCGACGTCATTCACTGTCACGACTGGCACAGCGCCAATGTGCTGATCCTGCGCGAGTACGCGCCGGCCTACCGCCCGCTGCAATCAGCACGCACGGTTTACTCCATTCACAACCTCTCTATCCAGGGCGTACGGCCACTGCAGGGGGATGACTCTTCGCTGGAGAGTTGGTTTCCCGGCCTGGCCTATGACGTCCGCGATGTGGGCGACCATTTCAGCCACGACTGCGTGAACTTTATGCGTGCCGGCATTCGCCTGGCGGACAAGGTGAATACAGTCTCCCCCACCTATGCTGAAGAGATACTCCAACCCAGCCACTGGGAAGAGGCCGTGGTCGGCGGTGAAGGGCTGGAGACAGACCTGTTGCAGGCGAAAGCGCAACATCGCCTGTTTGGTATTCTGAATGGCTGCGACTACAGTCATCCGCTACCGGAGCTGGACAGCAAGGCGCTCTACCAGCTAATGGATGAGTGCCTGGACAAGTGGGCCTCCCTCGCCAACAGCAGTTCTCACAATCACTCCGCCAGCTACTACTTCGCCCTGCGCAAGCTCAGCCAGTGGCGCAAGCGGCGCAAACCGCACCTGCCGGTATTGCTCTCCATCGGCCGCATGACCTACCAGAAGCTGGGGATGTTGATCGCACCCTATGGTCAGCACACCGTACTGGAAGAGCTGCTGTCGCGCCTGCAGCAGGGTATCTTCATCATGGTGGGCAGCGGCGACCCGGAATATGACCGGCTGTTTACCCGCTGCATGGCCAGCCACGATAACTTCCTGTTCCTCAATGGCTACTCGGAAGCGCTGGCCAACGCGCTCTACAACTATGCCGACCTGTTTGTTATGCCCAGCATCTACGAGCCCTGTGGTATCAGCCAGATGCTGGCCATGCGCGGCGCCATGCCCTGTGTCGCCCATGCGACGGGCGGTCTGAAGGATACGGTGATTGATGGGCACAACGGCTTTACCTTCACCGGTCGCGATATGGCCAGCAAGGCGGCGGCGTTTATCGAGACTACAGCTACCGCTGTGACGCTCTACCGTGACAAGCCCGACACCTGGGCCGCTCTGAAGGCCAATGCCGCCGCGTCGCGGTTTTTGTGGGATACGTCTGCGCAGGAGTATGAGCAGCTGTTGTATGCGCCTTGATTGGCAAGGGCTTATGGATGACCAGAGGCAGCGGAAATGAATTCAAACAGGCTAGGGCCTGTTTGCCCCCTGGGAGCTGTAGCCCCGTGTACACTGTTGGTGAGCGCGCGGTCGCGTTCACTCTCGCCAGCAGCTGGCCAATGATAAGCCAGCTGCTCTAACTCTCTGAGCTATAGGCCATTAAGCTGGTTGAGCGGTAAAAGCCCTTTGGCATAAAAAAGCGCCAGATTTTACTGAGGCTACTTGGGGGGGGGCTAACCTGGCGCAGGTTAGGCTAGTTTCTTTTTGTGCGTGTAGCCTGCGAAGATCGCTAATCCAATGCCAATTAGCGCAAGTGGTGTTGCGGCGGGGGCTTGTGCTGCCTCTGCCTCTGCCTCTGCAATTAGAGCGTAATAGAGAATATTCTGTCTCAAAGCAAACGAGTTTGGCCGCTGAAAATTTAAGGTGGTCATGCCCCCGAACATCGCGTAACCAGTCTCCCAAAACGTTTCACTTAGGACCGATGCGCCGCCAATTGCATCAATGATCAAGCCGTTCAGGCCTGGCCCGGAAACTGAAGCATGTGCAAACGAGCTGCTGGTAAATGCAGTCCCGGTAGCACCATAGGGGCCATTGAATATAGGGTGGCTTGCATCAACGCCTGTAACGCTCGATGAGAAATCCTGATAGTTAAGCGATACTCCTCCAAAGCCGAAACTCATTCCGCCCCCTTCATTGGGGGCGGAGTTAATAAATATATGTCCGCCATTGAAAACCCAGCTTTCTATCGGAGGCAAGTTCGTCGTAAGGAAGGCCTCGAGTTCATTCGCGTTATCATCCCCTCCCTCCAGAAAAATGAAGTCGGTGGACGCAGAAAAAAGACTTGCGGTGTTTGCTGTTTCAAACGTTCCGTTTGTCCTGTTTCCGGCTCCGAATACACCGTCCATAGATGCTTAATTGTTGGTTTCGTTCCAGGGGTTTTCTGCATTGGAGTCTAAGTAAAAAATGGATGCATTTTCCATCCCGGAAAACAAAAAGGCTATCAAACAAACAATATTCTTCATCTTTCCCGTCCCTGGAGTTTGAATGGCTGCCTAAATACATACTTGTAGTAATGATTAAATTCTGAATGGGGTGGCCAGGAAGATTTGCGTCTATAAACGATCAGTGTTGGTGGCCCAATTTCGGAGTTGCACCCTAACATGGCCACAAACTTCCAACGAGATCTTGCCGGAGCGCATGACACAGCTTCCCGAGGAGCAGCTACTTTTCGGCTGATAGGGGTTGCCTTCTACGTAGCAGTCACTTATGCAAAGGAAATGGAGACTCTCATGTGGCTGATTTTCCGCTCTTTCATATGAAAGTAGGTGGTCTGTAGCGCAATTGGCGGTGGACTTCAGTTGTAACGGATACCCATGTTTGACATCCCATGTGCCGATTCCATTGCTGAAAAACTCTAAAAATCTAAAGGGGCTTCCGGGGGAAAACTTCTTCAGGTCGATACTGTGCTGCTGTCGTACCTGGCCTGATCTCCTGACGAAATACCAATTTGGGCTCACTGGCTGGTCGGCGAAGTGCCCGTTCCCATAATGTTTGAATAATCCTCATGAACTTCAACCCCTGCCTGAATCTGTCGCTCAAAAAGCGTATTGCTAGCGCTATGATTGTGTTTCAGGGACATTCCGTTGTCGCAGAGCTGGATACACACCTTCGGATCGGGGACGGTTATCTTCTGCAACGTCTTTTAAGCGGTCGTGAAAACAAAAAACTCCACGTATTGGAGGGGTCAATTTACAGTGAATAATATTGCCGCGGTAACGGTTCCTGCAGGAACTTTTGAGTGGGTAAAACAACATCGGGCCCTGTATTTAAGTTCCGGTGGGCAATACGGGCACATTATGGATATCACTGGCGCCGGTGGTTTTGCATTCGGTACCCACTGCCTGATTCGTTATCGCGGACGTAAAAGCGGTAAAACGATGATCCAAGGGCTTACCTACGGTGACATTGGCGGTGAGGTTGTCATCTGTGCGTCCAAAGGAGGTGCTGACGACAGCCCGCAGTGGTACCACAATATACGTGCAGCAGACACCGTGGATTTTCAGATCGCAACCCAGGCCTTCCGTGGCGCCTGGCGCGAGCCGGAGGGTGGGGAGCGCGAAAAAGTTTGGGATTACATGGTGGATAATTATCCGTTCTATGCCCAATATCAGCAGAAAACCACGCGGATTATCCCGTTAATCATGATGAAGGCCGTACAGCCCATACCCGTATTTACCGAGGACGATCTCGCTGGCGAAAAGGAGTGTAAATAACGTGTCTTACAAATTGCTTTACCTGGCTCGCCGGGCAAAAGGTGTGTCATGGGATGAGTGGCCCAGAACCTGGAAATCACATGCCATTTTTGCAAGCCAGTTTCCCGCGATGAATGGTACTATTGACTGGATGCGATATACCACACGGATGGATGGTCCCGCGGTAGCAGGATTGCCTGTGTCTACAGACCATGATGGTGTGAGCGTTGCCAAGGCGCCGCAGTTGGAAGTCTTCTATGGCAATGGCTTTACCCCGGAGCAAAGGCAACTGATCGACGGAGATGAACTGCGTGTCTTTGATCGCTATACCCCGGAGTTTAGTTTCTACTGCTCGGAAACCTGTGTTGTTGATGGTCCACTCGGTAACGCCGTGCTGTTTCAGTTCCTTCCCCGAAAAGGCAGTATCGGTCTGGACGAGTTCAGCGAGTATTTGCAGGGGGAATATTTACAGCATTGCCGTGACTCTGCGGTATCGTCATCGGCTTGTCGCTGGGTTATGAATCTTACTGTGGATACCCCGCCACCGGACTTTCCGTTTGAGGCCATACAGGAGATCTGGTTTGATAATCCGGAGGATGCAGTCGAGGCAGTATTGCCTGTCCAAAAAGTTACTGAATCACTGTCTGCAGTCTGTGACGTTGAGCGATCTGTGTCGATGTTAACGAAGCCAACACACAGTTGGCCCAAAAACCCGGAGAAAGTGTAAGGGCAACAAGGAAGGTAATCTCGAGGGGAAAGATACTTTCCTGGGCTCTGGTTTTTAGTAAGGTATCTCCACTTCAGCCGTTGCGCTCAGAATAACATCTCCATTCTGGGTGGTTTGCTTAACCTTTATCACCACAATCGGTACGCCGTAAGGGGAGTTTTCGATCTTGTCCACAACTTCCCCTTCGAAGAATGTCACGTCACCTTCGAAGGCCGGGCTCCGAAATTGGGATTTTGTATGCCAAAGGTAACCATTGTGGCCGGCCCAGTAGGCAACGTAGTCGTGGAACCAGGCGCTCATGGAGGCGCCGTACCCGTAAGCACCCCCCATTCCAATTTTCTCAGCCTTGTCGCTGTTGATATGACCGCTGGAAGGCCCGTAGAAAAGGCCGTCACCCTGTCTGGGGTCGATCTCGCGGGCGTCGTGGTCATAGGTCATGTTGTCCGAAAAGCCCGCGTCTTCCTTGGCGGGATCTTCCATGCCGTCGGGTACATTCCAGTGCCAACTCCCCCAGATATTCTGGCGGTGGGCACGGCACTCAAAGGCAAATGTGAGGGCTGAATGGGGCCCGATAACCCGGCGCGGCAGCTTGTCACCGACTCGGACATCCGAGAATCGCGGTGAGATGCCTTCACGATTGGACTTTATCCACGCCAGCCTGATGGCCTGAATCTCTTCCAGTTCTTCAGGTTGCCAGCGCTTGGGTGTACGAGTCTCTTTTCCGTACACGCCGCGCTTATTGGCTTCTTCCACGAGATAGCGAATGGCTGTTGAGCGCTCTTTGGCAATAGGGGTTCCGTGTTGGTTGACGTGCAGGGTGTCGCCCCTGCTAAACACTGTTGGTCCGGCGAATTTGGTATCGGCTACATCGTAGCCGTCAAACCGGCGTTCCTGGGTGAGTTTGTCACCCGGGCGGATGAGTGTGCCGTAAAACCACCACTCTTCGCCCCCAAATATCAGATGGGAACCCTCAATTTTGCCGATGCCAGCCGGGTGACAGCCGTGGCCATAGTCCATGGCAACAGTGAACGACTGGGGGGCGACGATGCCGCCAAACCTGGAATTGCGTGCAAATTTCTCATGCCAGTGGAGGGGGTTCGGGTAGTCCATAGCCTGAGCCCAGCGGCGGATGTCGGTGGCGTTACATGGATCCCACATTTCAGCAAAGACCACGGGTTTGCCTACCCACTTATCGAGATCGCTTAAATCAAGCGCAACGGTTGTTTCGTTTTTTACTGAGGTCATACCGCGCCTTACTATCTTTTATCCGGGAGACAGCTGGTTGGTAGGGCGCAGGTAATCAGACTATCCCGATTGCCCCTGCAGTTACCCCCACAGCACAGCTGCAGTTAACAGGAAAGGTGATCGGTGTAGATTTACGGTTCTGGTGGGGAGTGTAAACCGTTGGCTTTGAAGATCGCTTCAGTTCTTCAAAAACTTGCGAACAGTCTCGTCAGAACCGTCCACCAACTCCTGAACTGCCCGGCCCAGCCATCTGGCTTCGGGAATGCTGCGTCGCGGGCTGCTGTCCGCCATCAGATGGCGATGGTAAACAATGAAGCTGTTGCTGAGCATCAGTATCAGATGCGCCCGCGCCTTGGCGCGAGGAGCCCCTAACCATTTTTCCAGCGGGATTATGATGTGTTCTCTGGCGAAGGCTGAAGCGATCCGCGCGGCTTCATCATCACCTATGGACAAGGCGATCATGGCCGGGAGTGTGATAGGGGTTTTTTGATCAAATATCGCGTAAACCAGACGTTTGCCAAATTCGCTTTTCTCTCCTTTGGTTATCCAGTCGATGTTCAGGGCGCCTTTGAGTGCTTCCAGAAACAGCCCGCCTTTGGATTTGAAATGGGTAACCAACAGAGGGGAGGTTACATCGGCGTCTTTGGCGATGTCCCTGAGTCCCGTCTGTGCATAGCCCCGCTCAGAGAACACTTTCTGTGCAGACAGGATGATCCGCGCTTTGGTTTCTTCTGTATTGCGTCGTTTCTTGGGTGTGATAGTCGTCATCTGTATATGGGTGCTGGATTGTGGGGTGGTCTTTGTTGGGAAAGATTCGGCAGCTGATCAGACTGTAGAGATAGACTGAACGCCTGTAAACCCGTGGGTGTGTCCCCCCCTGTCATTGGTGACGTCAAAGAAGCCGGGAGTGGTAATTATTTGATATCTTGGGGTGATCGTACAATTTTATTCTCCTTTCGAGCTGTCTTTTCTGTAGTTTTCTGCCATTAGCTTTTTACTGTTGAGTTCTGATAATGACGGCGGAAGAGTGACAATGTTAAATAACGATGTAATCGAAATTACCCAACTGATCAATTTGTACGGGATCGCTGTGGACAGCCAAAGCTGGAGCTTGTTTGATCAGATCTTTACCCGTGATGTCGATGCATTCTTCAGTGCCCCGGCGCACTGGTATGACCTGGAGAGTTTTAAGCGGGATTTTGCTGACTTTCATAAACCATTCGACGCTACCCAGCACTGCATGATGAATCATGTGATTAAAGTCGAGGGCGACAGAGCGGCTGCGCTGACCTATGGCACCTGGCGTTTGGTGCGAAAGGCGACGGATGGCAATCCCCTCTGGGATGGTAGTGGCTGGTATGACGATGAGCTGACTAAAACCAATGAGGGCTGGCGGATAAAGAAAAGGGTCTGTCGCATTATTTGGTGGGTCGGAAACCCCATGGTTAATGAAACCATTCCGGGTGTGAAGTTCGAGCTCGAGACTACCAGCTTACGGGAGCAGCGTGCGGCGGGGAACATAGGTGTCTTGACAGGCCCTTAGCGGAGGACGTCCCTTGAGTTTCATGCCGCGGTTCAGGGACGTGATGCGCTGCGTTACCGGTTGACTCCAGGTGCATGCATTGCTAACTTACCAGCTGATAAATAGTGCTTGTCACAGACTGAAGCCCGTATCGTCCGTCTGTGTGCGAAGAACTCAGGAGGCGATCCCGGATGGTATGGCATCTGGATTTCGGGAGCTCATATATAACTAATAAAGATAAAACAGGTTTTCTGGAGAGATTATGATTCCGGATAGCGGTAGTTCAGTCACGGCTCTGGGAGGTCGACCTTCGCTAATAGCGCAGGGAGGGGCATTTCCCGATCCGTATACACCCTATTTGATATCGGGGTCTGCCAGCGGAATTAAGCTGGAGGACGTGAATAAGCAGAGGCTTCGCAGGGCGAAAGTCCTGGCCTGTACCCGAAAACTGCTCGCCCGGGAAGGCTTTAAGAACCTCTGCGTCCAAAGGGTGGCACAAGAGAGTGAATTAACGGTCCAGACCATTCACAATAATTTTGGCGCAAGACACGAGCTACTCGCCACCGCTATCAACGAGCATACATTGAGTATGGATCGGTGCGCTTTCGATGCCTCGCCGGGCGCCGTTACCTTTCTGGTACTGGCTGAGCAGTACCACCGATGTGCAATAGAAACGCCGGAGTTTTTGCGGGAGATGGTGCTTTCTGCATTCTCTCCCAAGTGGCCTATCATGGATCTTCTTCAGCCTTACAGTACGCGTAACAAGGCTAATCTTTTCCGGTCGATGCAAAATGACAACCTGTTGCGTGGCTTTGTGGATCCGGAAATGCTGGCCTTTCAGGTGACAAGGATAAATACCATTTGCGTCTACGATTGGGCCGACCATCAGGATTCGGAGCAGTTGCTGCGTCAATTGGTGTCCGGGGTCGGCTTGTTGTTACTTGGCGCTTTGCGTCCCAGTTCGGTTGCAGAAGTTGAGCAGGTGTTGGGCCGTGTGCTCGCCGGGTGATCTCTGTCTGGTGACGTTTTTACCTGGCTTATACTGATCCGATAAGAATAGAAAACTCTCTTTCCTGTGCTCTTTCGACGCAGGGATTCTCCTCATTTCCGGATATTACTCCGTTCTTCCTGCGCTCTTAGGTTTGTTTTAATCGGTGTTTTTTCACGCGCTCGCACGTATGGTGTCGGTCTTTAATATCTTAATAAACAGTGTTGGTATAAATTAAAAGAAGTAAGAGATAAACCTCTAATTACCAATTCATACCTGCATTTCTGAAAGATTTTAAACTTCTTTCTGTTCCTCAATTGTTGCCGGTTTCATTGCATTGAATCTCGCGGTCTCCGTCGCTAGTTTTAAGTTTCTTGAAGTGGTCTTAACCCCGGTTCTGGCGGGAATCCATTCGGACTCAATGTCTCTGTGTTAACCCTGGTGGGGTTTGATATCGACTCCGGTGATTAGAAAAGTGATAGCGGATAATAATAATGACTTCAATCAATATAAGAAATCAGCCTGATAAAGGCGGCAACCTGATAACGGGTAAAGGGCTTTCGAAAGGCGTTCTGGCATTGGCGATATCTGCCGGTCTGGCACCGATATCCTATGGCGCTGACAGCGGTCAAAGAAAATCGATAGTTCTTGAAGAGGTGGTTGTTACCGCCAGACGTCGGGCGGAATCGGCCCAGGAGATCCCGCTGTCGGTCACCGCGCTTTCCACTGAGGCTCTTGAGGACAGGGGCGTGACCAAATTTACGGACCTGGGTAAAAATGTCCCTGGTCTTAATATTGGTTCATCGAGTGGCTCTACCAACTCGCCGCTAATCTCCCTCCGCGGACAGAGGCCCTCTGAAACCTTGTTGACGCTGGATCCCGCAGTCCCATTGTACTTCTCGGATATTGTGGTAACGCCGACCTATGGGACAAACCTGTCGATGTATGATTTGGCCGACGTACAGGTTTTGAAGGGACCGCAGGGAACCCTGTTTGGTCGTAATGGAACCGGTGGTGCCCTGTTGATTACGCCCAAGGCACCTTCCAATGAGTTCGAGGGGTATGCCAAGGTTACTGCCGGAAACTATGACCTGAAAAAGTTTGAGGGTGCCGTCAGTGTCCCGGTTAGCGAGAATTTTGCCTTCCGGTTAGCTGGGTATTCTACCGATCGTGATGGCTACCAGAGCAACGTAGCCGATAACGACGCTGCTTGTGACGATTGTCTCTGGAGTGAGGAGTCCCAGGGCGCACGCCTGGTTACCGACTTCCATGGCGAAAGCTTCCAGAGCCTTTCGGTATTTTCGTACGATGAAGACGATTCTGTTGGTCGATCCCCCGTTCCCACAGGGTTTAATAAAGAGGATGGGCTGGGTACTTTGTACGATCTGATCTGGAACGGTACTGCCGGCCAGATGCTTAACCCGTTGCTGGGGCCGGTCCTGCCGACTGAAACCCTGGTGGATGATGCGCTGGAGCGACAAGCCTCACGCTCCCCGTTCGATGTGGAGGTGGAGCAGATTCCAAAGCAAACCATTGAAAACTGGTTCTTCTCCAACTCTACGGAGTTAGAAATTAGTGACGATCTGACGATCAAGAATATCTTTGGCTACCGGAGGATGGAGCTGTCAGAGTTTCAGGAAACGGATGGTGTGGCCGTGCCGCTATTCGGAACCATCACAATAGACAGCCCGACTCTGCCTGCGGATATCAATGTGCCGAGCCCGAGAAGTGTGGAGTCTGAACAGTTCAGTAATGAAATACAGCTGCTGGGTAACTCATTCGACGGCCGCCTGGAATGGGTTGCGGGAGTGTACTGGTACAAAATGGAAGGCCGGGAAAAGTACCTGGCGAACAACCTGGGCCCCAATGCAGCCTGGCCAGCCGGTCCCAGTCCAGTCCCTTCCTTGAGCACGGTCTGGGCCTTTGCTCAGTACGGGTTTTACAACAGCTCCTCGGAAGCATCCACCCTGAACGAAGCCTATGCCGTATTTGGTGAGGGTACCTACGAGATCAGTGACCAGTGGTCCGCGACCCTTGGTCTCCGCCAGACATGGGATAAGCGGGAGCTGACAGTAAAGAACCGGTCGACGCCATTTGCTGATCCCAGCTTGCCTGTCCAGTGTACTGTGCGGGATGAAGACGGCAATATCCTGCCAGATGACAGTTGTTCCCGTACTGTCGAGGAGTCCTTCTCCAGTCCTACCTGGCGGGTAGCGCTGAACTATATGCCAGATGACATGCATCTCTTCTATGGCAGCATCTCCACTGGTTATCGGACCGGCGGCTTCAACATGCGGGGTACAGACAATTTAACTTTGGAGCCCTTTGACGAGGAAACGGTACTCAACTACGAGCTGGGTCACAAGGCCGACTGGGACGCCGGTCGGGCCGGTACATTCCGGACTTCTGCGGCTTTGTACTGGCAGGACTACGAAGATATTCAGAAAACCCAGGGTGTAGTAACCGACGGTGGCCAGTTCGTCACCAATACGGTGAATGCCGCCGAAGCCGTGGTGCGCGGTGCGGAACTGAATGTCACCTGGGCCCCCACCTATGACCTGATGTTCAGCCTCTCCTACTCTTACATCGATGCCTATTACAAGGAGTGGGATCTTCCCAAGGCAATCGGCGGTTCGGTCGTAGTGCTGGATAACGAGGATTCACCGTTTGTGTATGTCCCTGAGCACTCTGCTACCGTTTCAGCGAAATACACACTGCCGCTGGATTCCAGTTTGGGTGAGGTTTCTCTGGTAGCCAACGTCTATTGGCAGACCAAAACAGAAACCAGCCAATACCCCCAGCACTGGGATAAGTTTGGATACAGCGATGAAACCCTGCAGGTCTTTGACGACGCGCAGGAGATCGATGCCTACGACATCTGGAATTTTCGCGTAGTCTGGAACAACGTGCTGCAATCTAATGTGGACGCTGATCTGTTTGTTAATAACGCATTCGATGAAGAGTACATCATTGGCGGGTTGAACGTACTGGATTCGCTCGGGTGGTCAGCGGCAACCTATGGTGAGCCAAGAACCTTTGGTGGCTCGGTGCGCTGGAATTTCTGATCCGGGCGGCGATAGTTCTTTCTGATCGTCATATTTTGGTTTATCTGAGTACGTTCAGCGGCAGTGCTTCTTCGATGCTCCTATGTGCTGCCTTTTTACATGTGCCACACCTATTGCCGGTGTGGTGCGTGTCTTTTTATTGTCCGACCCCTTCGGTTGTACAGGTGGCTTCAATAGAAGGTATCAACAGAATCCATTAGCAGAAACCATAAAAGAAACGAGAGACACTACAAGTTGGCAGTAGACGTAGCGCGAGTTGCCGCGGTTTCGCTAAGCACAAATTGAGCAGGGCAGACCTTGCATAATCAGGAATTTTTTCTATGAACGATACAAATCAATTTCCGGGTTCGGATGGCGGCGTCGTCGATTCGGAGGGTTCTCCTATGACGCCGGTAACCGCGATTGCCATGTTACTGGGTGTTGTTGTGGTCATCGGTGCGTTTTTCATGTTGGCATATGGGCTGGGCATTGGAGAGACCTGGCCAGCTTTCATATTTCTGATGTACTGGGCTGGCATACAGCATATGGATTTCAGTGAGCTGCGTGATACGGTGTGTGGCAGCCTTTTCGGTGTGCTGCTGGTTTATCTGGCGGCTGGTTTCCCGCTCTGGCTGGGGGCGGTGCCGGGGGGAGCGGCGTTTCTCGGGCTGAGCCTGGCAGTGGTCTATTGTCTTCTGATGGGGCACTTCAAACCCATTATCAATATGATGGCCATGCTGTTCCTGACAGTGGGCACAATCCCGGCGATGACGCAGGGTTTTGTCCTGCTCGAAGTGCTGAAAGGGCTGGCTCTTGGAATTTTCTACTTTTCAGGGTTGTTCTGGGGTATGCGTATTCTTGGGCGTCTGAGGGAGAGCGAGGCGCGGCAGGAGGCCGGATAATAGAATTCTCAGGCATACATCTCCGAATCTCCGGTATGGGCAGCACAGGATCTTTCGAGCATCCCTGCTAAACCTGAGCCGACTGACGACGGATGCACAGCATAGCCCGGGCTGGCCGCAGTCCCCTGTCATTGAAGGTGTCGGCTTTGGCTTGGCGGGTGGTGAGCCCTTCAGTGGCCTCCCGGTGGGCAATCACCTTCGGAATCTGTGATGGCAAGACTTCTTGCTTCTGCACCCGCTGCCTAGAACCATTTGCAGCGTAGCGTTTAGCTACGCTCCCTCAATGCTCCACTACTTGCACCTCCCGAAACCCAATATCGTGCGCCGCTTCTGTTGCGGCATCCAGTGACGGGAAGCGGCACACTTCGCCGGAGGCGGTGGTGAGGTGAAGGACATGGCCCCAGAGGTCGCAGCAGTCGACGTGCCAGCTGCCGTCTTTGTTGTTGGGGATGGCCATGACGTTGCTGATACGGCCGATTTCGTAGAGAGTGCGCATGTGGGGCATATCCATAACTTTCTCCTGATCTTCACTCGTTATATTTAGTGATCGCTATAGTCTGACCCTTCCAGTGTAGACCGGTTCTGGAGAGGTGGTGTTGTATCTTCTCATCTATGCGCACTGATCAATTAAAGACTGTCAGGTACTCTTAAGCAGCCGCTTTCTGTACTTCGGGGCTTTGCTTCCGGGTTGTGCTTTCAGGGGCAGGCCGGTTTGACGTAAGTCGTTATTCAAGGTTCGAAGTCTTCACTCCCAAAATAGTCGCCGATAATTTCGTTATCCACGTCGGCATAAGGGAAGAAGCTAACGTTGTAGGGAGACGAAGTGTCTGGATCCTCCCCTTCGTACCACGCGAGCCAGTGGGTCTCCAGACTCCTCTCACCCAAAGGGTGTATAGCCTTGCTGTTATTTAATGTGGCGAGGTAGTAGCCCAAGGTGTTCTTATCGTCAAAAATCTTTGCCGAAAACTTTTTGGTTTTTAACTTCACGGCAACCGCGGAGAGGACAGACTTCACTTGCATTTTGAAGGCTTTATCACTGAGGTCGACCGTCGGGATCAGTATGTAATAGCGCTTGGCGCCGTCAGCGCGGAGCTCAGAGTCCTCATAAATCTTGTAATTCTCACTACTGAAAGCGCTAACCGAGAATGTAAAAAGAAGCGCAAATAAACAGATCTTTTTCACTAATGCCTCTGAGGTTGTGGAGCAAATATCATTGGAGTTTATAGCATTGTGGTAGATGGCGACAATAACCCCCTCCCCGGGGTCGGAGACTATTTTCGATAGATGGTGGGCCCGGCTGGAGTGAATCCAAACAGGCTAAGGCCTGTTTGTCCCCTGCGGGCTGCGGCGCTGTGCGCCTTGTTGTGAACGCTGGTTGCGTTCGCTGAACCAGTGCGCTTTAACGAACGAGTCCCGCTAAACCCGCAGACATAAAAAAACCTCCACGAGGGAGGTTCTTCTATATCTGGTGGGCCCAGCTGGACTTGAACCAGCGACCTGCCGATTATGAGTCGGATGCTCTAACCAACTGAGCTATAGGCCCGTAATCACGTTTCTAAGTCCTTGATATTCAAACACTTAGAAAGACAACGGGGCGCATTATAAAGCGCCCCGTTGAATCTGGCCAGTGGCCTTATTGCTCGTCGATAAAGCTGCGCAGGTGATCGGAGCGGGAAGGGTGGCGCAGTTTGCGCAACGCCTTGGCTTCGATCTGACGGATACGCTCACGGGTGACATCGAACTGTTTGCCCACTTCTTCCAGGGTGTGGTCGGTGTTCATGTCGATACCGAAACGCATGCGCAGTACCTTGGCTTCGCGGGCCGTGAGGCCGGCCAGCACTTCGCGGGTGGCTTCCTGCAGGCCGTGGGTGGTTGCAGAATCCACCGGCGAGACAATGGTGTTGTCCTCGATAAAATCACCCAGATGCGAATCTTCGTCGTCGCCGATGGGCGTCTCCATGGAGATTGGCTCCTTGGCGATCTTCAGGACCTTGCGCACCTTGTCTTCCGGCATGTCCATGCGCTCACCCAGCTCTTCCGGGGTGGGCTCGCGACCCATCTCCTGCAGCATCTGGCGGCTGACACGGTTGAGCTTGTTGATGGTCTCAATCATGTGCACCGGAATACGGATGGTGCGCGCCTGGTCGGCGATAGAGCGGGTAATGGCCTGACGGATCCACCAGGTGGCGTAGGTGGAGAACTTGTAGCCGCGACGGTATTCGAACTTGTCCACTGCCTTCATCAGGCCGATGTTGCCTTCCTGGATCAGGTCGAGGAACTGCAGGCCACGGTTGGTGTACTTCTTGGCGATGGAGATCACCAGACGCAGGTTGGCCTCCACCATCTCTTTCTTGGCGCGGCGGGCACGGGCTTCGCCGATGGACATGCGACGGTTGATCTCTTTGACGCTGGCCAGGTCCAGGGAGCACTCTTCCTCGATCTGCTTCAGCTTGCGCTGGGCGCGGACAACTTCGTCACATACGGCTTTGAGGGCGTCGGAGTAGTCGCGCTTCTTGCCGATAATGTTTGGGATCCACTCTTCGTTGATCTCGTTGCCGGGGAACTCCTTGATGAAGGTCTTGCGCGGCATCTTGGCGTGGCGCACGCACAGCTCCATGATGCGGCGCTCTTCGGCGCGCACACGGTCGAGGCTGTTGCGGACATTGACGTAGAGTGGGTCAAACTGACGTGGCGGCAATTTGAAGAACTTGAACAGGTCGCCCTGGGCAGCCAGTGCCTTCTCGGCCTGTTTGCTGTCGCGACCGCTCTTCTTCAGAATCTTGTCGACGGCGGCGGCGGCTTTGGCCAGTTCACCAAAGCGGGCCTTGGCCTCTTCCGGGTCTACGCCGGAAGTGGTTTCGTCGTCGTCGGAGACGGAGTTGTCGTCGCTATCTTCGTCGTCATCATCATCGTCGTCGCTTTTGGCTTTACTGGCAGCGGCCGCTTGCGGGGCCTCTGCCTGGGCGCCTTCGGGCACTTCGTCAGCAGGGTCGAGCCAGCCGGCGATAACGTCGGGCAGGCGGCGTTCCTCTTTCTCAACCAGAGCGAATTCTTCGATCAGCGCCTGCACGGTGCCGGGCCAGTAGGACATGGCGTGCATCAGCTCGCGGGTGCCCTCTTCGATGCGCTTGGCGATGGCGATTTCGCCCTCGCGGGTAAGCAGTTCGACGGTACCCATTTCGCGCATGTACATACGCACCGGGTCGGTGGTGCGACCGGCTTCTGTCTCTACGGCGGCCAGCGCTGCAGCTGCTTCGGCGGCGGCTATTTCGTCTGCAGACGAGTCGCCGTCGGTCATCAGCAGGGTGTCGGCATCGGGAGCGGTTTCAAAGACCTGGATGCCCATGTCGTTGATCATCTGGATGATGTCTTCGACCTGATCTGGATCGGAGATATCTTCCGGCAGGTGGTCATTCACCTCTGCATAGGTGAGATAACCCTGTTCCTTGCCGCGGGCGATCAACTCTTTGATGCGGGACTGTTGCTGTTCAGACATTCGAGACCCTGTTCACTTGGGTGGCGGAAAACATGAAATTATAGCCTATTTATTGCGTCATGTTCTATAAGTTCAAGGGGTTAAAACACAATGCTGCAAGAGAATCCGGCTATCGAACCCCTTGATATACGGGGGTTTCAGGGCTTCGGGCCGCCCTGATGGTATTCGCGGATCAGTTGCTTCTCAGATTCGCTCAGCTCATTAAAGTTCTTGCGGCGCAGGATTTCCAACTGTGAGCCCTGTTTTTCCCGTGCCATGCGCGCTTCCAGGCGGGCGAGGATCTCCTGGTACTCCTGCTGGACGTCGTACTGGCCGCTGAGGCGGGCGGCGTTGATCAGGTCAATCTGCGCCAGTTCGGCCAGTTGGTTGGTGGCCTGCTGGCCGTGGCTGCCGCGCCAGCGGCCGAGGATGCCGGGCAGGCTAAGGCCGGGGCGCTGTTGCAGCAGTTGCAGCAGCTGGTGGAACAGCTGCAGTTGCGGGTCCGGGCTGGCGTCTATTTGCGGCAGCTCCGGGGTGTTGATGGCCAGTTCCGGGTGTTGCAGCAGCATGGCGCAGAGCAGCTTGGCCGGCGGCATGCGGATGGGGCCGCTGCTGGCCGGGATAGGGGCTGGCTGGCGGCGCGGGCGCGTCTGTGCCGGCTGGGGCTGAGGGTCTTGCTGCTCCTGTAGCCAGGGGGGCGGCTCGTCATGGTTCATGGGCGGCGGCGTGTGGGCTGCCGGAGCGTCGCGCCGGGGTTCCGGCTTCCTTTGGTGGTGAGCGGGTGGCTGCGGGGCCGGTGCCGCGGGTTCCGGTGGTGCGTCCACCAGCTCCAGCAGGGTGTCCAGTGGCAGTCCGGTACGTTGCGCCAGGCTGGCAAACATCAGTTCCCGGAAGACGCCGTTGGGCAGCCGGTGCAGCATGGGCGCCACGCGCTTGCTGTAGCGGGCGCGGCCCTCCATGGACTGGATGTCGATGCCGTCGGCAAGGCTGTCGAACAGGAAGTCTTCCAGTGGCAGGGCCAGGTCCACCATACGGGAGAACTTCTCCTGGCCCACCTGGCGTACCAGTGAGTCGGGGTCTTCGCCGTCGGGCAGGAACAGGAATTTCACCTGGCGGCCGTCCTGCATGGCCCCGAGGCTGTTCTCCAGGGCGCGGCGGGCGGCGTTGCGGCCGGCCTGGTCGCCGTCGAAGCAGAACACCACTTCCTGGGTGTATTTGAAGGCCAGGGTCAGGTGATCCTCGCCGCAGGCGGTGCCCAGGGTGGCGACGCCGTAGCGGATGCCGAACTGCGCCAGCGCCACCACGTCCATGTAGCCTTCCACCACCAGCAGTCGGTCCAGCTGGCGGTTGGACTGGCGGGCCTCGTAGAGGCCGTAGAGCTCCTTGCCCTTGTGGAAGACCGGGGTTTCCGGGGAGTTGAGGTACTTGGGCTTCTCGTCGGCGCTCAGGACCCGTCCACCAAAGCCAATCACCCGGCCGCGCACATCGCGGATGGGAAACATGATTCGGTTGCGGAAGCGGTCGTACTGGCGGCCGTCTTCCGGGCGTTCGATCAGTAGGCCGGCCTCGGTCAGCAGGCGCGCCTCAGCGCTATTTTTGCCCAGCTCCTTGAGCAGGTTGTCCCAGCCTGGCGGGGCGTAGCCGATACCGAAGTCGCGGGCGATTTCGCCACTTAAACCCCTGCTCTGCAGGTAGTTGATGGCGTGCTGGCGCGCCGGGCTCTGGCGCAGTTGCAGGCGGAAGTGTTTGTCGGCCTGTTCCAGTACCTGGTAGAGATCCTTGCGCAGTTTTTGCTGCGGAGAGTCGTCGCGCTGCTCCCGTGGCACCTCGACACCGGCCATGCGGGCCAGGCTTTCCACGGCGTCGGGAAAGGAGAGGTGGTCGTGCTCGATGACGAAGCCCAGGGCGGTGCCGCTGGCGCCGCAGCCGAAGCAGTAGTAGAACTGTTTGTCCGGGCTGACGGTGAAGGAGGGGGTCTTTTCGTCGTGGAACGGGCAGCAGGCGCTGTAGTTCTTGCCGGTCTTTTTCAGTTTGACGCGACTGTCCACCACATCGACTATGTCGATGCGATCCAGTAGGTCATCAATAAAGGTTTGGGGGATAAGTCCGGCCATCGCGACAGTGTAGCGGCCTTTCAGGTGGCCCGATAGACTCAGGCGGGGCAGGAGGTTGTGGCCGGCTAGGTCAGCCCAGTTGAGCTTTCACTCGCTGGCTGACAGCGCCCATATCGGCGCGGCCCTGTACCTGCGGTTTTACCAGTGCCATCACTTTACCCATGTCGCGGGCGCCTTCGGCACCACTGTCGGTAATGGCCTGGGCGACGATTTGATCCAGTTCGGCCTCGCTCAGTGCGGCGGGCAGAAACTCCTGGATCACCGTCATCTCGCTGCGTTCAATGGCGGCAAGATCTTCGCGTCCGGCGTCTTCAAACTGGCTGATGGAGTCGCGGCGCTGTTTGCACATCTTGTCGAGAATCGCCAGCAGGCGATCGTCTTCCACCTCAATGCGTTCATCCACTTCAACCCGCTTGATTTCGGCCTGAATGCTGCGAATGGTCTGCAGGCGCTCCTTCTCTTTGGCGCGCATTGCTTCCTTCATGGCAGCTTTGATGGTTTCTTTGAGGCTACTGGACAAGATTATTCTCCACGCACGAATGCCGCAGGCAGGGCCTGCGGCATCAGGTGAATTGCAAGAGCTGGGTAGCAGCTATCAGTACAGACGCTGGAACTTGCGGGACTCGCGCTGTACTTTTTTGGCGTGACGCTTAACGGCAGCAGCGGCAGCACGCTTACGAACGGTGGTGGGCTTCTCGTAGAATTCGCGGCTGCGAACTTCGGACAGAACGCCGGCTTTCTCACAAGCGCGCTTGAAGCGACGCAGGGCTACATCAAATGGTTCGTTTTCTTTCAGTTTTACTGCTGGCATCGGGTTACCTGTTTACTAGTCAATTCACCTGGAGCTGGATCCGGTCGGAATCCAACTCGATATCTAAGGGGCGCAGATTTTATACGCTTACCCCCACGACTGCAATACGCAGTTAGGTGTTGTGGAAAAGGCCCCTGTGGCTGGCTCCCGGCGCCGGGGCTGTTTATTATGCGCGGCTATTATTGAACTGGTATTGAACTGGACTGGCATCGCTGGTGCAGGGCAGACACGATTACCCGCTGGGAAGGCAGAAACATGCGCGTACTGGGCATTGAAACCTCTTGTGATGAGACTGGCATCGCTCTCTATGACAGCCAGAACGGGCTGCTGGCGCACCGGCTCTACAGCCAGATCGCGCTGCACAGCGAGTACGGTGGCGTGGTGCCGGAGCTGGCCTCCCGCGATCATGTGCGCAAGACCCTGCCATTGATCAATGAAGTGCTGGAGGCCGCCGGCCTGCAGAAGAGCGATATTGACGCGGTGGCCTACACCTCCGGCCCCGGCCTGGTGGGGGCGCTGATGGTGGGGGCCTGTATCGGCCGTGCTCTAGCCTATGGCTGGGGTGTGCCGGCCATCGGTGTGCACCATATGGAGGGGCACCTGCTGGCGCCCATGCTGGAGGCGGAGCCGCCGGCGTTTCCGTTTGTGGCGCTGCTGGTCTCTGGCGGCCACACCCAGCTGGTGGAAGTGAAGGGCATTGGCCAGTACCGGCTGTTGGGGGAATCCCTGGATGATGCCGCCGGCGAGGCCTTCGACAAGGCGGCGAAAATGCTGGACCTGGATTACCCGGGCGGGCCACAGGTGGCGAAGCTGGCGGAGAAGGGTGATCCTGCCCGATTCACCTTCCCCCGCCCCATGGTGGATCGTCCCGGCCTCGACTTCAGCTTCAGTGGCCTTAAAACCTATACCCTCAACACGGTCGCCGAGCACGCGCTGGAAGATGGCCTGCCCGACGACCAGACCTGCGCCGATATCGCCTGCGCCTTCCAGGAGGCGGTGGTGGATACGCTGGTAATCAAGTGCCGCCGGGCGCTACAGGAGACCGGCTTCAAGACCTTGGTGATCGCCGGCGGTGTTTCAGCCAATACCCGGCTGCGGGAGCGGCTGGAAGCGGCGCTGGCCAAAATCGGAGCGCGGGTGTTCTACGCCCGCCATGAGTTCTGTACGGACAATGGCGCCATGATTGCCTACGCCGGCGCCCAGCGCCTGCTGGCGGGCCAGGGGCAGGACCTGGCGGTCAAGGTTACCCCGCGCTGGCCGCTGGATACCTTGCCGGCGCTGTAACCCGCTATTTTCCTGCGTCACCCATACATGGAGCTGGTTTTATGGATATCGTGTTTATTGAAGACCTGCGCATCGATGCCATTATCGGCATCTACGACTGGGAGCGGCAGGTGCGCCAGACCCTGAGCCTGGACCTGGAGATGGCCTGGGACAATCGCGCCGCAGCCGCCTCGGACAATATCGAGGATGCCCTCAACTACAAATCGGTAGCAGACCGGCTGATCCAGTTTGTGGCGGGCAGCGAGTTCCAGCTGCTGGAAGCCATGGCTGAGCAGGTCTGCGATATCGTGCTGACGGAATTTGCGGTGGAATGGCTGCGGTTGCGTCTGCGCAAGCCGGGAGCGGTACCGCAGGCGAGGGCGGTAGGGTTACTGCTGGAGCGCGGCCGGCGCGCCCCGGATCCATCGGCCGTTTAACGCTTTACGGCCGGTGGCGTCGCTGCAGGGGCGTCAGTGGGTACCGTTGACACAGTGCAGGCAGAGGTCGGCGTCGGGCACGGCCCGCAGGCGCTGGTGACCAATCTTGTTGCCGCAGTTGATGCAGATTCCCTGCGCGCGCCCCCCCAGTTTCTTCAGCACGTGTTTTACGTGCAGCAGCTCTTTGGCGGTGTAGACAGCCAGCTTCTCCAGCATGTCGTCACTGTCACTGACCTGGGTTTGCCCGCTCTCCCCGGTAGTACCTTTGCGACGCAGGTGCTCGTCCAGTGTGGCGAGTCGGACTGACAGTTCCTGCTGGCGACGCAGCAGCGTCTTGCGGGCTTCGATGTTGTTCATAGGTGCGCGCGGATCCTGTGAGTGAGGTGGGCGGCACTGCCGCCCACGGGTTTCAACTGATATCAATGCGGCGACTGGTTGGCGGCGGCAGCTCATGGCGCGGGATGGTCAGGGTCAGCACGCCATTGTCGAATTTGGCGTTAATATCGCTGTCCTTCACGTCGCTGCCCAGGTTGAAACTGCGGGAAAACTTGCCGTAGCGACGCTCCTGCCGAATGATCTTGCCGTCTTTCTCTTCCTTGTCTTCCTGGTGGCTCTCCGCCTCCAGTGTCAGCACGCCGTTATCCAGTGTGACGTGGATGTCTTCTTTCTTAACGCCGGGCAGTTCAGCGCTGATCAGGTACTGGTCAGCTTTCTCCTTGACCTCAATGCGAGGTACCAGACTGCCGCCGTCCTTGTCGCTGAAGATTGCCGGGGTACGGAAATTGTCAAAAAAGTGATCGAAATCGAACAGTGAACCTCTGGGAACAAGACTCATAGCGACCTCCTCGGTTGACGAAACCAACAGTGGGATTCCCGACCAAGGATAGTATCCGCCGGGAAAACCGGAAAGGAGTTGAGCTGGATCAAATAATGTTGAGGGACTGGGGACTGGGGACTGGGGTGAGGCAATCGTAGGAGCCCAGTCCTCTGGGCGATCTTTTTCTCCGGGACCGGTGAGGCCCCAAAGAATCGCCCGCGGGAGCGGGCTCCTGCGGGTGTCAGATCAGGTCTTGATCTTCTTGTACTGCGTGCGCTTGGGCTGGGCGTCGGCACCCTTACGCTTCACCAGGTCCTCGTGGTACTCGGTGTAGTTGCCCTCGAAGAACTCGATATGGCCGTCATCCTCGTAGGCGAGGATGTGGGTGGCAACGCGGTCGAGGAACCAACGGTCGTGGGAGATCACCAGGGCGCAGCCGGGGAAGTTGTTGAGGGCTTCCTCGAGGGCGCGCAGGGTTTCCACGTCCAGGTCGTTGGACGGTTCGTCCAGCAGCAGCACGTTGGCACCCTGCTTGAGGGTGTGGGCCAGGTGCAGGCGGCCGCGTTCACCACCGGAGAGTTCGCCGACACGCTTCTGCTGGTCGGAGCCCTTGAAGTTAAAGCGGCCCACATAGGAGCGGGAGCTGACTTCGTAGTTGCCGATCTTGAGGATGTCCTGGCCGTCGGAGATCTCTTCCCACACGGTCTTGTTGTCATCCAGGTTTTCGCGACTCTGCTCAACGTAGGCGATCTGCACGGTTTCGCCGATCTCGATCTCGCCGGAATCCGGGGTTTCGGTGCCGGCGATCAGGCGGAAGAGGGTGGATTTACCGGCGCCGTTGGCGCCCACAATCCCGACAATGGCACCTTTGGGAATGGAGAAGCTGAGGCCGTTGTAGAGCTCGCGGCCATCAAAGTTTTTGCACACATTGTGGAAGTTGATCACCTTGTCGCCCAGGCGCTCGCCTGGCGGAATGTAGATCTCGTTGGTCTCGTTGCGCTGCTGGAACTCTTGCGACTGCATCTCTTCAAAGCGCGCCAGACGTGCCTTGTTCTTGGCGTGACGGCCTTTGGGGTTCTGGCGAACCCACTCCAGTTCCGCCTTCATGGCCTTCTGGTGTGAGGCTTCGGTGCGTTGTTCCTGTGCCAGGCGGGCCTCTTTCTGCTCCAGCCAGCTGGAGTAGTTGCCTTCGTACGGGATGCCGCGACCGCGGTCCAGTTCCAGAATCCAGCCGGCGGCGTTGTCGAGGAAGTAGCGGTCGTGGGTAATGGCGACCACGGTGCCGGGGAAGTCCACCAGGAAGCGCTCCAGCCAATAGACGGATTCGGCATCCAGGTGGTTGGTGGGTTCGTCCAGCAGCAGCATGTCGGGGCGTGACAGCAGCAGGCGACACAGCGCCACGCGGCGGCGCTCACCACCGGAGAGCTTGGTGACATCGGCGTCCCAGGGTGGCAGGCGCAGGGCGTCGGCGGCCACTTCCAGGGTGTGCTCCAGGTTGTGGGCGTCCCAGGCCTGGATGATGTCTTCCAGCTGCCCCTGCTTCTTGGCCAGGGCATCGAAATCGGCGTCGGGCTCGGCGTAGGCGGCGTAGACCTGATCCAGCTCGGCGAGGGCATCCACGGCTTCGCGCATACCGTCTTCCACGTTGCCGCGCACATCCTTGGCCGGGTCCAGCTGCGGCTCCTGTGGCAGGTAGCCTACCTTGATGCCGGGCATGGGGCGGGCTTCGCCGCTGATGTCGGTATCAATGCCCGCCATGATGCGCAGCAGGGTGGATTTACCGGCGCCGTTGAGGCCCAGAACACCAATCTTGGCGCCGGGGAAGAAAGACAGGGAGATGTCTTTCAGGATTTCGCGTTTTGGGGGAACAACTTTGCCCACCCGGTTCATTGAATAGACGTACTGTGCCATAGGGGCAGAAACCTCATGCGTTGGCTGGGTTTGGAATTGGCCGCAAGTTTGGGAAAAAGGCCGCAGGGAGTCAATGCGCACACCACACAAAGAGGGCCTGCACAGCGATCTGTGCGCTGCTCGGCGGTTTTGCACTGTGGCGCCTGCGTTTGCCTTTGGCGGCCTATACTCAAAGGATGCCCGGCGATTTGTGGGCGTCACTATTATAAGAATAGCCGTGGAGGGTCTGAGTGTCCGAGCCTCAATCCAGGAATGTGCCAATGAGTTCATCCGAGGGTAGTGCGTTGTCCGGTGTGCCGTGGAATGCCGGGGTAGGCAAGCTGCTGCAGCGCGTTGCCGATCAGCTCAGTGACCTGGTGCTCGGCGTCGACAGCAGTGGCGGGCTCTATTACGTCAGCCCTTCGGTGGAGGCCATTCTGGGCTACAGCGCCGAGGACTTCCGCCGTCTCTATAACCGTGCCCTGGCCTTCTCCGCCGATGCCCGTTTCCGCATGTTGCAGGATTTTGTACAGGAGCGTCTGCAGGGTATCAGCGAGTTGCTGGGGGAGGAGCAGGTGGCGGAAACCCTGGTGCTCAACCACCGCGACGGTTTCCGGGTGACCTTGCAGGTACGCTGCACCACGGTGCAGGGGCGCCGGGGAGAGTCCCGGGGCGCGGTGTGTGTCTGCCGTGACCTCACCAGCCGTCGCGACACCTTTGCCTCCACCGCGCTGGCGACGCGCATCTTCGAGAACAGCCTCACTGCTATCTACATCACCAACAACCAGGGGCGGCTGGTGCAGGTCAACCGGGCCTTCTCACGCCTGACCGGCTATGACACCGAATTCCTGACCGGGCAGAAGCCCGAGCTGCTGGGGGCAGATTTTGCCTCCGCCGAATTTACCTCGCATGTGGCCTCCAGGCTGGAGGCGGCCGGGGTGTGGGAAGGTCAGGCGCTGCTGCGCCGCCGCGACGGCAGCGTCTTTGCCGCCGCCGTGCACATCAACCAGTTGCGCGATGAGAGTGGCCGGGTGCTGTTCAATGTGGGCTGCTTTGCCGATGCCGAGGAGGATGGCCGCTGCCAGAGCGGAGTGGGCCCGAGGGCGTTTCTGGATGCCCTGACACGGCTGCCCAATCGCAGCCTCTGCCTCGACCGGCTGGAGCGGGCCATTGCCCGGGCGCGGCGCGGGGCGGCACAGATCGCCGTGCTCTACATCAATGTGGACGATTTCCAGTCGATCAACGAGGCCCTGGGCTGCGAGGTGGGTGACAGTGTGTTGCGGCAGGTGAGCGAGCGGATCCGCTGCAGCCTGCGCAGTGGCGACAGTGTGGCGCGGTTGGGTGGCGATGCGTTTGTGGTGCTGCTGGAGGACCTGCGGGGAGGGAACGTCTGCCTCTCCGATGCCGCCGCGGTGGTGGCGAAAGTGCGTTCGGCCATTGGCAGACCCTATCGAACCGAGGCCATGGAGCTGGCACTGCAGACCAGTATCGGCGTCGCCTGTTGTCCGCTGGACGGGTCGGACGCGGAGCAGTTGCTGCAGCGCGCCGAGGTGGCCATGCAGCGGGTGAAGGCCTCCGGCGGAGACGGCGTACAATTCTACAGCCAGGCCATCAGTGCCCGGGTCTACGCTGGCGTGCAGCTGGCGCAGGGGGTGCCGGAGGCGCTCAGCCGGGATCAGTTCGAGCTCTGTTTTCAGCCTATTGTCTGCCCCCGCACCGATGCGGTACTGGGGCAGGAGGCGCTGTTACGCTGGCAGCACCCGCTGATGGGCAGTGTGCTGCCGGAGGAGTTTATCGCCCACGCCGAGCGCGCGGGCCATATCAAGATGCTGGGCGCCTGGGTGCTGGAGGAGGTGGGCCGGCAGTGGCAGCAGTGGCAGCAGCAGGGCTACCAGGTGCCGGTCGTGACCGTCAATCTGTCGGTGGAGCAGGTCAGGGACGATGACATAGTGCAGACCCTGCAAACGGTGCTGCAGCGCTACGGCATGCCGGCCGGGGGACTGTTGCTGGAGCTGCGGGCTGCGCACCTGCAGCGGCGGGGAGCGGTGGATATCGAGGTGCTGGAACAGCTGCTAGCCCTGGGCGTGGGGTTGTCTGTAGAGGGGTTTGGTGACAGCGGACTGGCCCTGGAGGCGCTGCGGCAGCTGCCCCTGGCAGCGCTGAAACTGTCGCCGCGGCTGCTTCGCGGGCTGCCCGATGAGCAGGGGCGTCGGTTGCTGCGTGGTGTGGTGGCGCTGGCCCGGGAAATGGGTACCCAGGTGGTGGCCCTGGGGGTGGAGACCCCGGCCCAGCTGGAGGCGGTGCAGGCGGTTGGTTGCGATGGCATCCAGGGGTATCTGTTGAGTCGGCCGCTGCCTGCAGCACAGGTGGCACTGGCCTGAAGCCGTCCCGGAGGCTGGAGTATAGGCCGCTTTGGCCAGATTCCGTACTCCCCTTTTGTGCAGGAAAATGGATTGGACGTTACCGTTAAACGCCATTAAGATGCGCGTTTGGTTTATTTTCAGCCACCCGGGCGATGTCACGGTTTCTCAGCGTAAGAAGCCCCTGGCCCGTCCCCCTTGCACGTCAAACGACAGAGATAGAGGTTCCAATGGCACTAGACAAGCAGATTGCCGATACCGACGAGGCCCGTCAAATCGCGGCCATGATGGAGCGTGCCCGTGCCGCTCAGAAACAAATTGAAAACTACACCCAGGAGCAGATCGACGAACTGATCACTGCCATGGTGTGGGTTAACTGCCGTCCGGGCGTGGCCGAGAAGATTGCTCAGCACACTGTGGACGAGAGCCAGCTGGGTGATTACAACGGCAAGTTCCTGAAGATCTCTGTCAAAACCCGTGCTGCCCTGATGGACATCATCAATGACAAGTCCATCGGCATTATTGAGGAAGACAAAGAGCGTAACCTGATCAAGATCGCCAAGCCTGTGGGTGTAATCGGTGCCCTGTCACCGTCCACCAACCCGGAAGCGACTCCTGTGATTAAGGCGATCAACGCCGTTAAAGGTCGCAACGCCATCATCATCGCGCCACACCCACGCGCCAAGATCACCAACAAGATGATCGTGGACAACATGCGCTCTGCGCTGGAGCAGCTGGGTGCCCCTGCTGACCTGGTTCAGGCCATCGAGCTGCCTTCCATGGAGCTGACCAACGAGCTGATGAAGCAGTGTGACCTGATTCTGGCTACCGGCGGTCCTGGCATGGTTAAGTCTGCCTATTCCTCCGGTACCCCGGCTCTGGGTGTGGGTGCAGGTAACGCCTGTATCACCGTTGACGAAACTGCCAACCTGGACGAAGCGGCTGAGAAAATCCGCATCTCCAAGACCCTCGACCTGGCCGCCAGCTGCTCTTCCGACAACACCGTGATTGCGGTTGAGTCTGTGTATGACGAGCTGCTGAAGAAGCTGATCGAGCAGGGCGGTTACCTGGCCCAGGCCGGCGATTACGAAAAAATCGCCGCGGTACTGTGGGAAGACGGTCACCTGAATGCCAAGGCTGTGGTTAAGCCAGCGCCTGTGCTGTGTGAAATGGCCGGTGTTGAAATTCCGTCTGACCGCACCTTCATCATCATGCCCGAAACCGGTTACGGCCCTGAGCACCCATACTCCGGTGAGAAGCTGTCCGTGATTATGGCTTTCTACAAAGTGAAAGACATTGATGAGGCGGTTGAGCTGACCAACAACATCCAGGCTTACCAGGGCATGGGTCACTCCTGTGGCATCTACTCCAACAGCGATGAGAACATTCTCAAGCTGGCCATGGGCACCAAAACCTCCCGCGTTATGGTGAACCAGCCACAGGCGCCATCCAACTCCGGTAACCTGTGGAACGGCATGCGTCAGACTTTCTCTCTGGGCTGTGGTACCTGGGGTGGTAACTCCACCAATGAGAACATCTACTGGAAGCATCTGGTGAACGTGACCTGGGTATCCAAGCCACTGCCAACACCAAAAGTGATTCCGGCGGACGACGTGCTGTTTGCCAAGGTGATCAACAAGGTCAACTAATCGACCTTCGTCACCAGGCGCGCAGCGCTGCGAAAACCCGCACTGGCGACAGTGCGGGTTTTTTTGTGCCTGCAGGTTGCTGCCCCAAAACTGCAACAACGAGTTGCCGTAAAGTTTGGTTGTGCCGGCTTGCTGTCAGCGGCAGCTTTGCCTTAGCATGGAGCGGATAATAATAAAAAGCCGGTCAGTAGCCCGGCTGCACAGCATCACAATTTCCAGCATGTAAAAACCGTCACTCTGGTAAACAGCCAGTCTGAAAGTGGTGGCGCTTAAAAAATCACACTCTGAATCCAACCCCTAAAAAAATAATCAATGGAGGAGTACCCATGAGAAGTTCCAAAGGCTTCGGTCTTGGCTCGTTAACCGCACTGGCAATCGCCGTTGCCCCCGCTACCTTTGCCCAGCAAACCCAGTCTGGCGGTTACGCGCTGGAAGAGGTCACCGTAACGGCGCAGCGCCGTAGTGAAAGTGCAGTGGATGTTCCAATCAGCATTACGGCACTGAGCGCCGACCAGCTCGGCAAGGGTGACGTGCAGCAGTTGGGCGACATCATGAAACTGACCCCCGGCTTGCGCTATGACGATCTGGGCGCGAACGCCCAGCCCACCATTCGTGGTGTGGGTACATCAGTGGTGGTGGCAGGTGCCAGCTCCAATGTGGCTGTGTACACCGATGGTTTCTATTCGCCCAGTATGCTGATGGCCGATTCGGAGTTGCTGAACGTTGAAAGTGTGCAGGTGCTGAAAGGTCCACAGGGGACACTGTTTGGTCGCAACACCACCGGCGGTGCCATTCTGGTAACCAGCAAGGATCCGCAAAGCGAGGCACAAGGACGTTTTGAGGCGTCTTATGGCAGCTACAACGCCCAGCGTTATCAGGTGTATGCCACCGGCGGTCCCACTGAAGATCTGGCCTTCGATGTGTCGGCGCTGGTTCGTACAGGTGATGGTTATATCGACAATATTACCACCGGCTCGGATTCCGATGGCGAATATGAAAACTGGGCGATTCGCCTGGGCGCCAAGTGGAACATCACAGATTCTACCTCGATGCTGTTGCGGTATTCCCATTCCGATACCGATGATCCTTCGCCGGTGGCAACCGGTCTGTACGAAGAGAACGGCATGCCAGTGTCCACAGCCGCAGTCTACGGTTCTACTGTGGCCACCAAGCCTCACGAGGTCTCCTATGGTTATAAGTCACAGTATGAATCCGATGCGGATGTGATTCAGCTGACCATTCGCTCTGAACTCAGTTTTGCTGACTTCACCTCCTACACCCAGTACCGTGACGAGTCCGGTACCCACTACTACGACTTTGATGGCTCGGCACTGCCGATCTATCACTACAATTTTGAAACCACCGACAAGGTGTTCTCGCAGGAGTTTCTGCTTGCCTCCAATGGTGATGGGCGACTGCAGTGGACCACAGGCCTGTTCTATTTCACGGATGAAACCGAATATCCGCACAACGAGGCGTCGGTGGGTGGCTCGGCGTTTGTGCCAACCGGCGGTTCCGGGGTGAAGTCCAGTTCAATGGCAATTTTTGGTGATGCCACGTATGCATTGCTGGACAACCTGTTTCTCACCATTGGTGCACGCTACAGTATTGATGAGGTACAGGATGCCTACTTTGTCTATGACAATACGGGCGAGAAATACGTCCTCGATGATGCCGATGATGATAGCGTGACTCCGCGGGTTGCCCTGCGTTATGAGATCAATGACAGCTCCAGTGTCTATGTCTCTTACACTGAGGGCTTCAAGGCCGGGATTATCAACGTGGCCGGCGGCACCAGTGCACTGAACAACGGTGATATCAATTCGGTGTATGTGGATCCGGAGGAGATCAAAGCCTGGGAAGTGGGCTACAAGTACAGCGGCGGCAACCTGGTGTTTGATGCGGCGGTTTTCTCTTACGATTACGAAGGCCTGCAGGTGGCCAGCTACGCGCAGACCGACAGTATTATCCGCAACGCCGCCAGTTCCAGTGTGTTTGGTGTCGAGACTCAGGTGCGCTACGCCTTTACCGAGCAGTTGCACGTCAATCTGGGTGTCGCTTATCTGGATGCCGAATACGACGAGTTTGAGGAGTCCCAAACCTGGGATCAGTGTCTCGATGCGGTGAGTTGCGGTTCCTTTTTGGGTGTGTTCCTGCCCAGCTATGGCGATGCTTCCGGCAAGGAGATGCAGCGTGCGCCCGAGTTGACCGCCACATTGGGTGTAAGTTACGAAGCCCCGGTACAGGATGGTCTGCTGGTGTTGTCCGGTAACCTCTACCACACCTCCAGCTTTTACTTTGACTCCTCCGAGTTGTTCGAGCAGGACAGCTATCAGTTGCTTAGCATGCGAGCAGAGTGGACCGATCCCTCGGAAACTTACAGTGTGGCCCTCTATGGGGATAACCTGACCGACGAAGAGTACTACTCACAGGTGTTGCCGCAGTTCTACGGGCCGCTGGTCACCTGGGGTGCGCCGCGTACTGTGGGTGTTTCCCTGGCTGTCAACTTCTGATCCACGGCGGCTTTACCAGAGCCCTTAGAGGCTGCACGCACCGGGCGGCTACAGGCGACTGTAGCCGCCCGGTCTGCGTCAGGCGGTAAGCTGGCGTGGAGTTCGCAATTTCTTGATGAAAATCACTGAGTCTGTCATGTGACTGGGATAACGTCTGCCTGCTGGATCCGGATTGGATTCAGGTGGCCAGCAGAGAGGTATTGGCATGAGCAGATGGATTGTTGCAGCGTTGTCGTGGTGGGCATGTATAGCCGCAGCGGGCGATAACTTTGAACCCCAGGCGGCCGTACGTGTGCAGTTGCTGGGGGCACAACTGAAGCAGGCCCTGCAGGAAAGTATGGCCGCGGGTGGTCCGGTGGCGGCGATTGCAACCTGCCGGCTGCAAGCGCCGGCCATTGCTGCGGGTCTGACAGAGGGTGGCTGGAGTGTGGGCCGCACCAGTGAGCGGCTGCGCAATCCCGCCAATAAGCCGTCGCCGGAGTTGGGGGCCCTGTTGCGGGAGTACGCGGCCAACAGCGAATTGCCTGCCCGCACAATGCAGCAGGAAGACGGTAGTAAACTCTATGTATCCCCGATCAAAGTGGGGCCGTTGTGTCTCAATTGCCATGGTGCGGAACTTCAGCCGGAAGTGCAGCAGCAGCTCAGCACTCTCTACCCGGAGGATCAGGCAACAGGTTATCAGGCCGGGGATTTTCGAGGTCTTTTCTGGGTGCGCTATCAACCGCAGTAATCGTCAGTCGCGCTGAGTGGCGGCAGGATCGGGTGCAAAGTCGCTGTGTGAAGGCGGCAGTGGCTGTAGAATAGCCGTCCGTTCTCCCGGTCGTTTGCCACATGAAACTCGTCACCCCACCCGCTGAGTTGGCGGTATTCAGCGCTGCCTGTATTTTCGGCCTGGCCGGTGTCTTTGTGAAGCAGTTGGATATGCCGGTCACTGTTGCTGCCGGCTTTCGCCTGTTTGTTCCCGGTGTGCTGTTGCTACTGTTCGCCCCGTCGTTACGTCGACGGGTGCTCGCTCACCATCCTCCCCTGTTGCTGCTGGCCTCCGCCATCACGGTGGTGCGGATACTGCTGTGGGTGGCGGGCTTGTCGTGGGCGCCACTCAGCAAAGCGGTGGTGGTGCTGTTCAGTTGGCCGCTGCTCTACACTTTAATGAGTATTGCTGCCGGGCAGGAAAAACCGACCCTGCGAGCGCTGGCACTGTTGGGACTGGCGTGCGCGGGACTGGTGCTGCTGCAGCACGGCACGGAGTGGCGCTGGGATAGTCGTGAAACCCTCGGCCTGCTGAGTATGTTCGTCTCGGCGCTGCTGTTCGCCGGCAACATGTTTATCTACCGGCAGGCGCTGCAATCCCGGTCTCCCATGGAGGTGGTGCTGCGCGACTGTCTGCTGGGCGGGGTGGTGTTTCTGCCGTTTATACTCTGGTACCTGCCTGGCTTCAGTGTGCCGCAGGTGGTCGGCGGAGTGGGCTACGGAGTACTGATCGGGTTACTGGGCTACGGACTGCTCTACTATGGACTGGCCCGGGTCAAGCCGTCGGTGGCGTCGGTGCTGGCCTATGGCGAAGTGTTGAGTGCGGTGTTGCTGGGGGTGGTGGTGTTCGATGAGCGGCTCAGTGCGGTGCACTGGCTGGGGGCGGGCTGTATTTTGCTGGCGGCGGCGCTGGCGCGACGTGCCCATTGATTGTTCTGTCTGATCAGAGGCGCGCGACACCGACCGGCATCGCGCGCGTCCACAACTTAGTTGGTGCCTTCAACAGCAGCCTTGGCGTCGTCAGCAGCGGCTTGCATGGCGTCAGCGGCGTCTTCAGCAGCTTCAGCAGTTGCATCGGCAGCTTCTTCAGCGGCTTCACCAGCGTCGGCAGCAGCTTCTTCAACGGCTTCGCCGGCTTCAGCAACGCTGTCTTTTACTTCTTCAGCAGCTTCTTCAGCCATTTCCTGGGCGCCTTCCACCGCAGCGGCGGTAGTGTCAGCAGCTTCCTGAGCCATTTCTGCAACAGGCGCCTCGGCTTCTGCAGCGGTGTCAGTGGCAGCTTCCTGGTTACAGGCGGTCAGCAGCATGGCGGCGAAAGCAATAGCGGCGGTAGTCATCAATGGTTTCATGTCGGGATTCCCTCATGGTTATTATGGACGTGACGTCGGATTAATTATTCAGTCAGGACTGGCGAGTATTTAGGTCGAAAGACTGGGCCAATCAGGACATTGCACCGAGTGTACCCAGCGCGGCAGTGCACTGCATGGGCAACCCGGAGAACTGTGTGCTGGCGCACGTTAAGGGGTACGATTGGTTGGCGCTTAATTCAAAATCGGAGCTAACACTATGACCCTGTTGAAGATTTTAGGGCTGCTATTGCTGGCATTGGTGATATTGGTGCCGCTGATCGAGCGTTACGGCCCACGGCCGGATGCGCAGGCTACCGCGCGTATGTCGCGCTGGGTATTACCCTTGGTGATGTTGCTGGCGGTGTTACAGCTGGTGCTCTACTGGTTCGGCTGAGACCGGCGGCGGTGCCGGTGTGGTATGCTATAACGCTCGCAAAACAGCCACGGCGGTGAGTCATGAGCCCACCACCGTCCAATTCATGAGGCAAACAGATGAAGTTCCAGGTGATTCCCGTAACCCCCTACCAGCAAAACTGTACCCTGCTCTGGTGTGAAGAGACCAAAAAGGCAGCGGTGGTGGATCCGGGCGGAGACCTGAGCCGCATCGAGCAGGCTATTGAAAAGCAGGGGCTGACCCTGGAGAAGATTCTCTGTACCCACGGTCACCTGGACCACGTGGGCGGTGTGGATGCGCTGGCCAAGGCCAAAGGCCTCCCCATTGAGGGACCACAGGAGGAGGACGCCTTCTGGATTGAGCAGCTGCCGGCCCAGACCAAGCAGATGGGCTTTCCGCCATCCGAGGCTTTTGTTCCTGACCGCTGGCTGCACGACGGTGACAGCGTTACTGTGGGCAACGAAACCCTCGAAGTACGTCACTGCCCCGGCCACACGCCTGGCCATGTGATCTTCTTCCACCCTGCCAGTAAGGTGGCCATGGTGGGTGATGTGTTGTTTCAGGGCTCAATTGGTCGCACCGATTTCCCCCGCGGTGATTTTGACACACTGATCAACTCGATCCGCGAACGTCTCTGGCCACTGGGTGACGATGTGCAGTTCATTCCCGGCCACGGCCCGGTCTCTACCTTCGGCCATGAGCGCAAGACCAACCCCTTTGTGTCTGACAGCGTGATTGGCTGACAGTGCGATGGACTAAAGAGGCTCGGTACCGAGCCTCTTTAAGGTAAGGTCATTCCAGAATAAGGTCATTCCCGCGGCGGCGGGAATCCACAGCGAGCCGCGTCGACGGTCGCTAGCCGACTTCCGATTTAAACGCGTACTGCCCCAACGCCTCTTTTACCGCATCGGCCTGACTGCTGTCGGTCAATGTCACGGTAACTGCTTGCCCGTGCTGCTTGTCGATACGCACGTTGAGTCCATAGCTTTTCACGCCCAGCTCTGCCAGCACTTCGCTTACGGTGAGCTCGGTGATGTGATTGCGCAAATCCGGTTTGAAAATCTTGCCCACCGCCGTCAGCGGCATGGCGTCGATAAACAGTATGCGTTTGGGAATGGCGGCGCGCTCGGGGATGTGCTCCTCGCAGAACGCCAGCAATTCTGTTTCGCTGACGTCGGCGCCGGGCTTCAGTTGCACGTAGGCGGCTGGCAGTTCGCCGACACGGGGATCGGGTTTGCCGACAGCGGCAGCGGCCGCTACGGCGTCGTGCTGGAACAGTGCCTCTTCAATCATCTGCGGGTCGATGTTGTGGCCGCCGCGAATAATCAGGTCCTTGCTGCGACCGGTGAGCCACAGGTAACCGCGCTCGTCCAGACGCCCCAGGTCACCGGTGTTAAACCAGCCGGGCTCAATCCACTGGCCTTCGTTCTGTTCCGGGTGTTTGTAGCCGTTAAAGACGTTGGGGCCACTGATGGCAATGATGCCGGCTTCGTTGGTGTCGCAGTCGCGCAGCAGTGCGCCGGTTTTCTCGTCCACCTCCACGATGCGAATGCCCATGTAGGGTACCCGCGCACCCACCGAGCCAATAAAGCGATCGCCAAAGCGCGGATTAAGCGTACTGACGCAGGTGCCTTCGGTCTGGCCATAGCCCTCCACCAGCACCAGCCCGGTCTGCCTTTCAAACTGCCGTGCCAGCTCGGTGGCCAGGGGCGCCGCACCGCAGACGGCGAACTTCAGCGAGGAGAGGTCAAAGCCGGTGGTGGGGAAGTTCAGCAGGCCGGTGAGAATGGTGGGCACGGCACTGAACAGGGTGACCCGGTATTTCTCCACCAGCGGCCAGAAGTTTTTCATGACTTCCGGTGTGCGATAGCCCTGCGGTGTGGCGAGCAGTACCTCGCCACCGCACATCCACGCCGACAGGCCGGTAAAGACGGCGTTGACGTGAAACAGCGGAAGGCCGATGAGAATCACGTAACCCTCTTCCATGTTGCAGGCGGTACTGATCTGGAAGGCGCAGGCGAGTTCGTTAAGGTGGTTGTGAGGGGCCAGCTTGGGTGTGCCGGTGGTGCCGCCGGTGTGGAAATAGGAGGCGATGTCGGTGTTGGTTATCTGGCGGCCGCTGTCGAGCCCGTCGCTGTTGTATTGGCTGATAAACGTGTCGAAGTCGACCACTCCGTCGCCGAGGTAGCTGCCCCGCTGCTGGTCGATGGCATCGCGCATGCCGGCGGGCAGGAAGACGGCCGGGTCGACCGTGATAATAGTGTGCAGGGATGGCACCTGGGTTTTCAGCTCCAGTGCCTTCTGCCAGAGTTCCGTGCCCGGGAAGGGCGCCAGGGTGATCAGCACCGGGCAGGCGGTGTCGTTGAGGATGGCGGCGATGTGCTCCACTTCCAACAGCGGATTGATGGGGTTGATGATGCCGGCGGCCTCGCCACCCCAGAGGGCGAATTCGGTCTGCGGCAGGTTGGGTAGCAGGATGCCGATAGTATCGGTGGGCCCGACGCCCAGATGGTGCAGGGCATTGGCGGTCTGGGTGATGCGCTGGCAGAGCTCGCGGTAGCTGTAGCCGGCTGGCGTTTCCTCCGGCGTGCCCTGTATCAGGAAGCGCAGGGCCACCCGGTCCTCGTAGCGTTCCGCCAGGTCGCAGAACAGTTGGTAGGTACTGGGCGGCAGGCCCCGCTCGGACAGGGGGATGGCCTCCACTGCTGGCAGAGACTCCGGCCCTGTGTTGCGGTAATCGGCGGGGCGATATTGGCTCATCTCGGTTCCTCCTTGAGCGCGCGGGCGTGAGAGCTGAGATTTGGGGGCAAGGGTGTGCGGGCAAAGCTACTGTTTCATCTTAAAACTCTCACCCGCCCCCGCAAGCGCGGCGGTTGGCAGGGCACTGCCTAACTGGCCAAACAGATGTCCAAATTCGCCACGCCGCTGGTTGCCTGCCGGCCGTGTTGTCAGTCCGGCCATTCGTTCACTGGTTTACAGCTGCAGGCGCTCGCCCTGCACTGTTTCAGGGCTGGCGTAGAGCACGTAGCGCAAGGGTCCGGACTGCAGGCCGTCAAATGGGTAGCAGGTGACCAGCAGCAGTTGCTGCCGGCCGAGGTCGACCGCGAAGCCCTGGCGGCTGTCGATGACCGCGCCATGGTCAACCCGATAACGGAGCCATTCGCCGTTACGGGTTTGCAGGCGCAGCCGATCACCGGGTTGCAGCTGCCGCAGCCCCCGGAAGTGGGTGTCGCGGTGGCCGCCAATCAGGGTGGTACCCTGCCCGGGTGGGCGCGAGGCGGTGGCATACCCCGGTCCGAAAGCCAGCGCATTGCCCTGGGCCCCGTGCAGCACATAGAGATCCTGCTGTGCCAGTTGCAACCGCGCCACCGGCCAGGTATCTGCCCAGGGCCAGGGCTTGTGGGCCTGTCGGGGCTGTTGCAGGGTGTCGGCCCAGGCGCCGGCAATAAGCTGCTGTGCCAGCCAGGCCTTGGCGTGAATCCAGCCGGCCTGGCCCCAGTGCCACAGGGTCAGCAGCACGAGAGTGGCTGTTATCCAGGGGCGCAACTGTTGCCACCGGCTAGTGCTCACGGCGGGCATGGCGGCCTCCACACAGGTGCAGTGACAGCAGCAGGGCAAAGGTGAGTAAACCCAGCAGCAGGTTGAGGCTGGCATTGGTGGCAGTTTTCGGCAGCGCCAGTGCCTGTTGTCCCTGAGGCACCAGATTGCCAACGGTTTTGCCTTTTAGGTCTTCCGGCGCCGGGCGGCGCGGGGTTTTATCCACCGCAATAAAACTGGTGTAGGGCGACAGCAGCTGATGTTGCAGGGCCAGCTCCAGTACCTGCTGACGGGTTTCGTCAGCGTCGGCCCCGCGCGCCTTATCGTCCAGCAGATCGCTGATGCGTTGCCGCGCCCAGAGGCGGGCGATGCCTTTGCCCTGGTTGTCGGCGTCGGGTTTCAGCCTGAGGCTCTGCTGCCAGCGGCTGTGCCCCAGCTCCCCTTGCAGCTGCACCTCGATCCCGTTGGCTGGCAGTTGGCCGAGGCGGGCTTTGATCAGCAGCGGCTCGCCCAGGTAGAGGTCCGGCAGTCGTCCCGGCAGGGTTTGCGTTTCGATGCCGTCGGGCCAGCGGATACTCAGGTTGCGCAGCACCGGGCTCTCCAGCTTGCTGAAAAGCTCGCCCATTTTTTCGCCGACTTCGCCGCTGTCACCAATATGGGTGAAGCTGCCGCGGCCAAACTGGGCCGCCTTGCGCATAAAGTGGCTGTTGGGGGCGGAGCCGATGCCGACGGTAAACAGGCGGGTGTTGCCCAGCTCCCGGTCGATCAGTTCGAACAGTTGCTCCTCATTGCCGACACTACCATCGGTGATAAAGATGACCTGCCGCAGTTGTTCGCCGGTGTCGTGGTGGCGCAGTGCCGACTGCAGTGCCGGCAGCATCTCGGTACCGCCACTCGCCTCCAGTGAACTGACAAAGTGCTTCGCCTTTTGCAGCAGCTCGGGGCGGGCCAGCTGGCTGTTGCTGAACAGTTGGCGATAGCGGGAGTTAAATTCAATAACGTTGAAACGGTCCTGTGGCTGCAGGCGATCCAGTGCCAGCAGCAGGCTGGCACGGGCCTGTTCGATGGAGGTGCCGCCCATGGAGCCGGAGGTGTCGATAATAAATACCGTCTCCCGTGTCAGGCGGCTGCTCTGCCTGGCCGCTGGTGGCATCAGCATCAGCAGGGCGTAGTGGGCCACCGTGTTGTCGGCTTCCGTGCGGGACTCGGTAAAGGTGGCGGCCTGCGGCGCGCGCCCCGCCACCGGTCGCCACTGCAGCACAAAATCCCGGTCCATGGGGATGCGTTCGGAGCGGGTGGTGATACTGTGCTGTGGGCCGTGCTTCTCGATCACCAGATCGTGGTAGGGGCTGGTGATGGACTGCAGCGGCAGGCCGGCATTGAGTTCGATGGCGATGCGGATCTCGTGTGAGCCTGTCGCCTTCAGGGTTTGCGGAGGCGTGATCTCGTGGGCGTCGGGCACTGCTCTGGTAGGCATGGCCCAGCCCCAGCTGCCATCCATCTGCAGGCTGGTGTGGTCTGTGGTTGGTTGGGGCTTGCCTTGCGTTTCGGTCTCTTCACGCCCGCTGTGCTGCAGGGTGTTGGCACCGGGAATGTAGCGCGGCGTGATGGTGGTGGGCAGGCGGGTACTGAACAGCCCCTGCTCATAGTGGACCGTGTCGGTGTACTCCAGGGTGACGGTAACCGTTTCCCCCGGGCCGATGTTGGCCACTCTCTGGGTGAACAGGTTGGGACGCTGCTGCTCCGTTAGGCTGGCGGTTTTGCCGCTGGCTTTGGCCTGCTGGTACTCCTGGCGGGCGGCCTGCTTTTCACGGATCTCGCCTTCGATGAGGCGCTCGCCAATTTGCATGGTCATGCGGCCAATGGCGGCGGTGTCCGGTAGTGGAAAGCGATAGGTGCCCTCTACCCAGTCGTCGCTGGATGGGTTGCTGAAGCTCTGCCGGAAACGGGTGTGGATGACCATGCCGTTGACGGTGATCTCCGCCTCGCTGCTGAGCAGTAATGCCGGCAGTCGCTGGCCATCTGCCTGTTGCAGCAACAGTTCGCCGCTGCCGCCTTCAAGGTCGCTGGCACGTGCCTGTTCCGCCAGCCAGATAAGCGCGACTGCCAGTAACAGCGACAGGCCGGTTACCTGCCACAGGCGGCGGCGCCAGCGGTTGGGTTGGTGCCACAGGGCTTTGCGCGGGTAGGGCCCCGGTGTCAGCAGGCGGCGCCTGGGTATGCGTGGATTGTGAAAGCTCATGCAGATTCCTCCGTGTCGATGGAGGTATTAGAGCGGGGCAATCGGGCGCGGGGACGGAACAATCATGGCCATGGGCGGGTCAATTGTGATCAATTGTGGCAGCGGGCTGCAGGTCCGCCGTATTTGGTTACAATGGCGCCACAATCGATACAAGGATCCGAGATTTATGGCCCGTCAGATCGCCATCGTGGAAGACGAAATTGCCATTGCTGAAAACTACCGCGATGCCCTGAGCCGTCAGGGCTATGGGGTGACGCTCTACCAGACCCGGCAGGCGGCGATGGAAGTCTTCCGTCACAGTCTGCCGGACCTGGCCATCATTGATGTGGGTTTGGGGGAGGATGTGGAGGGTGGTTTTGAGCTCTGCCGTGAGTTGCGTTCGCTGGCTCCGGAGCTGCCGATCATTTTTCTCACTGCTCGCGACAGTGACTTTGATGTGGTTTCCGGCTTGCGCCTGGGGGCCGATGACTACCTCAGCAAGGACATCAGCCAGCCGCACATGCTGGCGCGCATCGTGGCCCTGCTGCGGCGGGTCGACACCCTGCGCCAGCGGGTCGGGGCGCAGCCGGAAGAGGAGCTGCAGCGCGGCCCGCTGACGCTCAATATGGACCGCATGTGCGCCCTCTGGAACAGCCAGCGCATCGACCTGACGGTAACCGAGCTGTGGATGGTGCACGCCCTGGCGCGCCACCCCGGCCATGTCAAAAACCGCCAGCAACTGATGGATGCGGCCAACGTCGTGCTGGATGACAACACCATCACCTCACACATCAAGCGCATCCGTAAAAAGTTTGCCCGCATGGACGGCAGTTTCGACGCTATCGAAACCGTCTATGGCATGGGTTACCGCTGGCGATGAAGCTGAAAACCCAACTGCTGCTGGTGAGCCTGCTCACCCTGGCGCTGCCGTGGGCCGGCTACCAGTACATCGTGGAGATGGACGCAGCGCTGCGATTTGGTCAGCAGCAATCGCAGGCGGCAACTGCCAAGGCCGTCGCCAGTCGTATCACCAGTGAGCCGGCGCTGCTGGACGAGCTGCGCCAGCCGCAGTGGCAGCAGGATGCCGGTGGTGCGCTTTACGCCTCGCCGCTGCGGATTGATCCGCAGCTGGACGGCTATGACGATGAGTGGCGCTACTGGCAGCAACCCTTCCGACGCTACGCCGCGCCGCAGTCCAACGCCAGCCTCACCCTGTGGCTGGGTACCCGTGGCAGCAACCTGTGGCTGTTCGCCCACGCGGCGGATCAGCACATTGTCTATCACAACCCTGCGCTGGATGAACTGGCCAGTGGCGATTACCTGGTGCTGCGCACCGAGCGGGCGGATGGCCGCCTGCGGGACTATATCCTGCGCGCCAGCGCACCCGGTTCGTTAACCGCCCTCTATCGTGACAACAGCGGGCGGGTGCGCAGTGAGCCCCGTATCCGTGCCCAGTGGCAGGAGCGTTCGGATGGTTTTCAGCTGGAGGTGCGTTTGCCCCGCAACTTACCGGGCGAGCGCCTGGGGCTGGCCTGGGTAAACCGCGATACCCATCATGACAGTCGCCGCCAGCCCAATGGCCTGGCGCCGCGACCGGCCGCGTCCGAGTGGCTGGGCAATATTGGTCCGGGTGATCCGCCGCCCTGGTGGCTGACGCCCAGTGATGACCTGCAGCGGGCTATTGAGGTCTTCGCCCGTGATGGCTTGCAACTGCAGCTGTTGGCGCCGAACCAGGCACAGGTTGCATTGGCGGGTGCCCTGTCGGCGCCGGCGGATGTGGCGGCGATGCCGGCCTGGAAGCGTTACCTCTACAACACCTTGCTGCACAGTTCAGCGCTGCTGCCGCTACCTGAGGATGAGCAGCCGGGTTTCCTGCGCGCGCCGGAAACCGCCCGGGCACTGCAACAGGGTGAGGGCGCGCAGTGGTACCTGCAGGGGCAGAGGCGGCTGGGGCGAGTGGCGGAAGCGGTACAGGATAATGACGGCAACATCGTTGGTGCCGTCAGCGTGGCGCAGGGCAGTGATCGTCTGCTGGCGGTCACCGACAGCGCCGCTCTGAGTCTGCTGGTGTATGCGCTGGGCGCCACATTAGTGGCAGCCGTGGCGTTGCTGTTTTATGCCTCACTGCTCTCCTGGCGCATTGGACGGCTCAGCCGGCAGGTCGCCCACTCGGTGGATGAGGGGGGTAAAATCCGCGGTGATTTCTCTCCCTCCCGCAGTGGCGACGAGATTGGTGAGCTCTCCCGTCACTACCATCAGATGTTACAGCGCCTGCAGCAGTACAACGAATACCTGCGCACGCTGGCGAGCAAACTCTCTCACGAGTTGCGGACACCGCTGGCGGTGATTCGCTCCTCGCTGGATAACCTCGGCCACGAGCCCCAGAGCGAACAGGGTGAAGTTTACGCGCGCCGCGCACTGGAAGGCAGTGAGCGTCTCTCCGCCATCCTCACCGCCATGAGTTCCGCCAGCCGGGTGGAGGAGGCGATCCGCCAGGCGGAGACGGAAACACTGCCGCTGGCACCGTTGCTGCGCAATATGGCGGGTGTCTATGAGGCGTTACTGCAGGGACAGCAGCTGCAGCTGCTGGTCGATCCCTCGCTGGAAGATGTGCAGGTTGAAGCGGCACCGGAACTGCTGGTGCAGATGCTCGACAAACTGATGGATAACGCAATCGACTACTGTCCGTCCGGCCATACCATTCAGCTGAGCCTGCAGGCTGACAGTGGTGGGATGTTGCTGCAGGTGAGCAATGACGGCCCCCTGTTGCCGGACACCATGCAGGGCCAGCTGTTTGAATCACTGGTCTCTGTGCGGGAGGGCACCGACAAGGATGGGCGCTTGCATCTCGGTCTGGGATTGCACATCGTGCGTCTGATCGCTGAATTTCATGGCGCTACGGTTGAAGCCCGTAACCGGGAGGACCGCTCGGGGGTGGAATTCAATATCAATTTTGCCCGCGGAGTCAGCGAGCCCGGGTGACAGGTTTCAGGACGCGTTGCTACAAGATTCAGGACGCTTCGCTACAGGTTTCAGGTGATTGAACCGCGTCGCTTTGTGTCGATACCGTAAAAGATCGCCCGGAGGACCGGGCTCCTACAGGTACTGTGCGCTGGCGTAGGAGCCCGGTCCTCCGGGCGATCTTTTTGTGTGCTCCAATATATTTACCCACCCCGGTACCGGGTGGTATTTAAATGATCGCGCACAGGTGTGCGCTCCTGCACAAGAATAGATCCCCCCTGTAGCGCCAGCGTCCTGTAGCGAAGCGTCCTGAATCTTGTAGCAACGCGTCCTGAAACAAAACCGGCGCCATCAGGCGCCGGTTTTGTGATTCGGATTGCAGCGAATTACTGAACCCGCTTCAGCTTGTTGCTGTCACCGTGGTCGAAGGTCTTGCCGTAGATGTCGAGCATGGTGGATTCCGCATAGCTCATCTCGTCACCCTTCACCTCAATGCGGTGGGTGAAGCCGGTGGTCTTGGCGTTGTTCTCCATAAACGGAGATTGCAGGATGCCCCAGGTGGTTTCACCGGCGGTGGCTTTCACTTCCAGTACGGTGGTGTCACCGCTGACCGTTGCCTTGCCGCCGGCCAGCAGGCAGACGCCGCGGGGGATGGTGATGGTCTGCATAATGGTGCCGTCGGCGGCATCGTAGAGCCAGTAACCGAACTGGTGGTGAAACACTTCGTCATTGGATTTGCGCTTGACGATCTGGGTGTAAGGCACAATCGCGAGACGCTGTTTCTCGGCGTTCTCCAGGTCGCCGCCTGCCTCAAACACGATGGTCTCGTAGTAGGGGTTCTCTTCCGTGCCATCGGGCTCGGGGGATATGTCCATGCCGCTGTTGCCTTCCCATACACCAATCAGTGTGGTCAGTGGGCCGTAATCAACCGGGTCAACTGGATCTGTCATACTGCTTAACTCCCTGATGTGATTGCCGGTGGCAGCGCCTGTGGTGTGCCACCGTGCAAATAAGAATTCGGTTGTCAGCGCTTGTGGGCTAACAGGGAAAAATTAGCATCGCTCCGGTTGAATTGCCACCGTTGCGGTTGCAGTGCTTGATATGGGTCAGTGGGGCTCAGGGGAGGGAGACAGGTGCACCGTCAGGTGCACCTGGCCGCGGTGGCAGGATCAAAGCCCCAGCTTTTTCTCCAGGTAGTGAATGTTGACGCCGCCCTTGGCGAAGCCGGCATCCCGCACCAGGTCCTGTTGCAGGGGGATGTTGGTACGAATGCCGTCGATCACCAGCTCGTCGAGGGCGTGGCGCATGCGTGCCAGTGCTTCCTCGCGGGTATCCGCGTGAGTGATGACCTTGGCGATCATGGAGTCGTAGTTGGCGGGTACCGTGTAGCCGTCATAGAGATGCGAGTCCACCCGTACACCGAGTCCGCCGGGCTGGTGGAAGTGGTGGACCGTGCCGGGGCAGGGCATAAAGGTTTTCGGGTCTTCGGCGTTGATACGGCACTCGAAGGCGTGACCGCGAAAGACGATATCCTCCTGCCTGATCGACAGGCGTTCACCGGCGCAGACACGAATCTGCTCCTTGATGAGGTCGCGACCGGAGATCATTTCCGTCACCGGGTGTTCCACCTGGATACGGGTGTTCATCTCGATGAAGTAGAAACGACCGTCTTCGTAGAGGAACTCGAAGGTGCCGGCACCGCGATAGCCGATATCAATACAGGCTTTGACGCAGGAATCGAGTACCTCCTGGCGCGCCTGTGGGTCAATGCCGGGGGCCGGGGCCTCTTCCAGAACCTTCTGGTGGCGGCGTTGCAGGGAGCAGTCGCGGTCACCGAAGTGCACGGCGTGGCCCTGGCCATCCGACAGCACCTGAATTTCCACGTGCCGCGGGTTCTGCAGGAATTTCTCCATGTACACCGTGTCGTCGCCGAAACCGGCCTTGGCTTCCGATTTGGTGATGCGGATGGAGTTGAGCAGGGCCGACTCGGTATTGACCACCCGCATGCCGCGACCGCCACCACCGGCGGCCGCCTTGATAATCACCGGGTAGCCGATATTACGACCGTGGCGCATACAGATTTCCGGGTCATCCGGCAGCGGGCCGTTGGAGCCTGGCACGGTGGGTACGCCGGCCTTTTTCATGGCGGCGATGGCCGAGACCTTGTCCCCCATCAGGCGGATCACGTCGGGATCCGGGCCGATAAAGGTGAAGCCGCTCTTCTGCACCTGTTCGGCAAAATCGGCGTTTTCCGCCAGAAAGCCGTAGCCCGGGTGCACCGCCTGGGCGTCGGTAATTTCCATGGCGGCGATGATGCGGGGGATGTTCAGGTAACTTTCCGGTGACGGGTTGGGGCCGATGCAAACGGATTCATCGGCGAGGCGTACGTGTTTCAGGTCGCGGTCGATCTGTGAGTGAACGGCCACGGTTTTGATGCCCATCTCCTTGCAGGCGCGCAGTACCCGCAGGGCGATCTCGCCGCGGTTGGCGATCAGAATTTTCTTAAACATGCCCGGCTCCTCTGGCTCAGCGGATCCTTAAACGATGGTGATCAGAGGCTGGTCAAACTCAACCGGATCGCCGTCTTCCACCAGAATCGCTTCCACTATGCCGGCCTTGTCGGCTTCGATCTGGTTCATCATCTTCATGGCTTCAACAATGCAGATCACGTCGCCAGCCTTGACGTGTTGCCCTACAGCCACAAAGGCGGGGGAGCCGGGGCTGGGGGACGCGTAGTAAGTACCAACCATCGGCGATTTGATGACGTGGCCTGAGGTTTTGGGAGCTTCTTTCTTCTCCTCTCCGGCGGGGGCAGCGGCTGCAGGCGCTGCTGCCTGGGGTGCCGGTGCTGCCATTGGGGGGTAATAGGGCGCGGCGCTTACCTGGTGCCCGCCGCGGCTGATGCGCACAGATTCCTCACCCTCTTTGATCTCCAGTTCACTGATATCGGACTCTTCCAGCAGCTCGATCAGTTTTTTGATTTTGCGTATATCCATAAGTGTTCCACCGTTTTGTGTTGATGGTTTAGGAAAGGAAGTCAGTTGGACGACAGATGATGAAAGGCCGCGGTCAGTGCCAGGTCGTAACTCTGGGCACCGAAACCGCAGATCACGCCTTTGGCGATATCGGAAAAGTAGGAGTGCTGCCGGAAGGCTTCGCGGGCGTGCACATTGGAGAGGTGTACTTCGATAAAGGGGATTTCAACTCCGGCCAGGGCATCGCGGATGGCGACGCTGGTGTGGGTGAAGGCAGCGGGGTTGATGATGATGAAGTTGATGCCCTCGTGGCGGGCGTCGTGAATGCGGTCAATCAGTTCGTATTCGGCGTTACTCTGCAGGGTCTGCAGGTGGTGGCCTGCCTCGCGGCAGCGCTGGGTCAGAGCCAGGTCGATGTCCGCCAGTGTGGTGGAGCCGTAGATTTCCGGTTCACGGGTGCCCAGCAGGTTCAGGTTGGGGCCGTGCAAAACCAGTATGCTCGCCATAATCCCTATTAGCCTCAAACGTGTAGTGAAAGTTATTGTTTTGTCGCGTCCGGGAGGGTTCCGGTGCGGAAAAAGCCATTTCTTGCTCGAATGCAACTGAGTGTGACGTAAAATGCCGGGGGCGTCCAGCGCACGGCAGAAACTTGTGAAGTTGATGAATTTTAACGACAAGATAGCCGATTATCGGACACCTTTGTTGAGTAATTGAACAGCTGTCTGTGGCTGTTTTGACGAAATTGGGCGCCAATGGCGTCCGATTGTCCGTCGTATTGCCGAAGTTGTCGGACTTTAATCCTAAAATGAGGCGATCATCGGCAATTGTGACCCTAATTGCCGGGGATCACCTGGTTAATGGCCTCCAGCACGGTCTTCTCCCGCAGGATCTGCGGCAGAATCAGTGGCTGGCGACCGGGCGCACCACTGTAGAGGAGGTAGAGGGGGACGCCGCTGCGGTCAAATTGTGCCAGCAGGCGGGTGATTTCCGGGTTGTAGTTGGTCCAGTCACCTTTGAGACGCACGATGCCGGCCTTGCGAAAGGCCGCGACGGTGGCGTCGGTATCCAGAGCACTCTTCTCGTTGGCCAGGCAGGTGATGCACCAGTCGGCGGTGAGGTTGACGAACACCGCCTGGCGCTGTTGCAGCAACTCCTGCAGGCGCTGGTCGCTGTAGGGCTGCCAGTCGTGCTTGTCGCTGGCCCGGGCAGGGGTGGATTCAAGGCTCGCCAGCGGCCACAGGGCTGCCAGCAGCGCGGCAATGGCGATCACCTGTTGCCAGCGCCGACGGGGCTGGTGTTGCCACAGCCAGATGGCAAAGCCCAGCGCCAGGGCTCCACAGAGGATGGCGACCAGGCCGTCACTGCCGGTCTGGCGGCCAGCCACCCACAGCAGCCACAGTGCGGTCAGCAGCAGCGGGAAGGCGAGCAGCTGGCGTAGGGTTTCCATCCAGGCGCCGGGCCTGGGCAGGCGCCGGGTCAGGGTCGGGGAGTAGGTGAGCAAGAGATAGGGCAGGGCCATGCCGAAGCCCAGTGCCGCGAAAACCCCCAGTGCGAGTCCGGTGGTTTGGGTGATGGCATAACCCAGTGCACCAGCCATAAAGGGAGCGGTACAGGGGCTGGCCACCAGGGTGGCCAGCGCGCCGGTGAAAAAGGAGGCGCGCAGGCTGTGCCCTTCGGTGAGGGATTGGCCTGCGCCGCTGAAGCGGTGACCGATCTGCCAGAAGCCCAGCAGGTTCAGCGATATCAACAGGAACAGGTAGACCAGCAGGGCGACAAAGACCGGGTTCTGCAACTGAAAGCCCCAGCCGATGGCTTCGCCGGAGGCGCGCAGGGCCAGCATCAGTGCGGCAATGGCGGTAAAGGTAGCGACGGCGCCAGCGGTGTAGCTCCAGCCGTGCTTGTGGAGGCTGTGGGCTGACTGGTGGCTGCCGGCCAGGCTCAGGGCCTTCAGCGAGAGGACCGGGAAAACACAGGGCATCAGGTTGAGCAAAACGCCCCCCAGCACCGCTGCCAGCAGCGCGCCGACCAGGGAGAGCGGGTTGCCGGAGAGGGCATTGCTGCCTGGCTGTGCCGGCAGGGCGGTGGTGGGGAGAGGGCCGGCCGGAAGACTTACCGCGGCTATACCGGCGCGGTCGATGGTGACCAGCTCGACCTGCGGCGGATAGCAGAGGCCGGCATCGGCGCAGCCCTGGGAATGAACCTGCAGTGTCGCTGGCAGCGCCGTGTCAGCGGGCAGTGTCACCGACAGCGTGAACAGGTCGCGGTAGAGCACCACATCGCGCTGCAGCAGCTCATCGTACTTGGCCTTGCCGGCGGGCAGGTTCAGGGTCAGCGCCGTACCGTTGAGCTCCACCTTGAACGCGTGCTGGTAGAGAAAGTAGTCCGGGGCAATGGTCCAGCGCAGTTGCAGTTCGGGTTGCTCCCCGGGCAGGTACGAGGCCTGCAGCTGATAAGCCAGATGTACCGGCAGAAAGGTCTGCTGTTGCGGTGTCAGCAGGGCCGCACTGTTGCTGCCAGAGGAGAAGGAGCCGGTGCCGGGAAAGGCATCGCTGGCTTGGCTGAGGGGGGATAAAATCAGGGTGGCCAGGGTCAGGCAGAAAAGCAGGGTACGGCTGACGTGCATGCGAGAGTTATCCGTTTTGGGGGTGCAGACGGCGCTTTTAAGGGCGGCGCCTGACATTGCGTTGTCGCATAATATGGGGCAGAGTTGCCGGCATTGTAACAATGGCTCCTGTAATCTGCATGAACTGCTTCCGCTTCCCGTTGCTCCTTGCTGTCCTGCTGTTAAGCGCCTGCGCCCAACAGCAGTCTCCACCACCGCCAGTGCAGCCGGTGGTTGCCACGCCGGCAGTGCCGGCACCGCCACCCGGACCCACGGCGGCCGAGCGTCGCGAGATGGTGGTGCGCAGCCTGCTGGCACAGGGCGAGGCGGCCCTGGAAGCGGACAAGTTACTGCAGCCCGAGGCCAATAACGCCTTTGACCGCTTTCAGGCGGTGTTGTTGCTGCAGCCGGACAACCAGCAGGCGCAAAGTGGTCTGAAGCAGATTTCGGCTCGCTATGCGCAGCTCTCCCGCGACGCACTGGCGCACTCCAAGCTGACCATCGCCAGGGAGTACGCCCGCAGTGCCCGGCTGGTGGATCCAAACAGCCCGCTGCTGCCGGAGTTGCAGGTGGCTATTGAACGGGCCGCTGCGCAACAGGCCAGAGCCACCAAAGAGCTGGAATACCCGTTGGCGCTGCAGGCGCTCAACCAGCGCGATGCCGAACAGCTGCCAATACTGGCAGAGCTGGTGGCGCGGGTGCGGGAGAGTCATGAATCCCTGCTGATTGTGGCCCGCAACGATGCCGAGGGGCGCTGGGTGTATCAGCAGCTGCGCAATTTTGCCGAAGGCTACCGTATTCGCGGGGATATCAAGGTGGGACCGCAGCCACATATTGTCGTACTGCCACCCATCGACTAAGGCAGTACCTTTGGGGGCGAATGCTGTGATGTTGGGGAGCAGGACCGGCTTTGGCTCTATAGCACAACCATTAAGGATATGGTCGTTATGACACTTTACCGGCAATTGAGCATTGCCATCACCTTGCTGATCGTCGTGTTAATGGCCGGTAATGTGACCGTTACGGTCTTCAATGCGCGCAGCTTTCTCTCCGAGCAGATGCAGGTGCATGCGCAGGACACCGCCACTTCCCTGGGGCTCACCATCTCCCACGCGGCACAGGGCCTCGACCGTGCCCAGGTGCAGTCCGTTATCGATGCGGTATTTGACCGCGGCTTCTACCAACGTGTCGCCTACCGCAGTTACAACGGCCAGCTGGTGCTGGAGCGTCAGGCGTCGGCCGAAATCATCGGGGTACCGGGCTGGTTTGTACGACTTATTGATGTGCCGGTGTCGCAGGGCAAGGCCGAAGTGGTAACTGGCTGGATGCGGCTGGGCGAGTTGACGGTGGTGTCCCATTCCGGCCTGGTTTATCACGACCTGTGGCGGGTATTCGTGGGGCAGGTGTGGCTCTTCCTGCTGGCGGCCCTGGCCTGCTATGGGTTGCTGGGGCTGGGACTGCGTATTTTGCTGCGTCCGCTGCAGCGGCTGGAAGCGCAGGCGGATGCCATTACCCGGCGGGAATTTCCACTGCAGGAGCGGGTGCCCCGCACGCGGGAGCTGCGCAGCGTGGTGCAGGCTATGAACCATATGGTACGCCGGCTGCAGGTGATGTTTCAGGAGCAGCTGGAGTTGACCGAGTCGCTACATCAGCAGGCCTGTGTCGACAGTGTGACCGGGCTCTCCACGCGTCGCGATTTCGACAATCGTTTCACCGCCTTCGTCAATTCCGACAGCAGTGGCAGCAGCGGTTTGATGCTGCTGTTGCACGTCGAGGGGCTGATTGGTCTCAACACCCGCGAAGGGCGTCAGGCCGGTGATTTGTGTCTCTTCCAGCTGGCCAATTTACTCGGCGTACAGTTTGGGCGCCAACAGGGGGCGATACTGGCGCGGCGCTCCGGTACGGATCTGTGCGTGTTTGTGCCCTGGCTGTCCCAGCCGGAAGCGGAACAGGCGACGGCGGAGCTCTGGCGGCAGATCCAGAGCCTCAGCTGGTTTCAGAATGGTAATGATCTGCAGGTAACCATTGGCGCGGTATTCGAGCGTTCGGTGACCGTCTCCAGCAGCTTGCTGGATCAGGCTGACAGCGCGCTCGGTCAGGTACAGGCCGACGGCGGGGTGCACTGGTACGAACACGAGCATCACGGCGGTCGCAGCGCGGCCGAGTGGCATGAGTTCCTGCAGCTGGCGCTGGAGCAGAGGCTGTTCCAGTTTCATGTGCAGCCGGTATTCCAGCGCGATGGGGAGACGGTTGAGCAGTTGGAGGTACTCTGCCGCGTACGGGACGGGGACGTCCTGCTCAGTGCCGGACAGTTCCTGCCCCGTGCGGAACGCTTTGGACTGGCCGCTGCTATTGATCAGCAGATGATCGAGTTGCTGACGGACTATTACACCGAGGCTGATGGGCCGCGTTTGTGTATCAACCTGGCCTCCGGCGCTGTGGCCGATGAGGCCTTCTGCCAGTGGTTGGAGCAGTGGTTGTTGCAACACCCCGGGTTTGCCCGGCGACTGATGGTCGAACTGCCGGAACATGCCCTCAATCTGGGCGACGAGCTGGTGCGGGAGTTTGGTCGGCGCCTGGCACAGGCGGGCGCGTCGTTGTCGCTGGATCACTTTGGCGTTGGCGCCCGCGCCTTTGCCTACTTGCAGAGCCTGCCGCTGCAGGCGCTGAAGGTGCACCGCTCATTTGTGCAGGGCATTGACCACAACCAGGATCATCAGTTTTTCGTTAAATCCCTGCGTCAGATCGCACACAGCTGTGGCATCCGCCTGCTGGCAGAAGGCATCGAAAGCGACGCCGAGTGGCACACCTTGCTGGATCTTGGTGTTGATGGCGGGCAAGGGTATCACCTGGCAGAACCGCAGGCGCCGGGACGCTACGCCGGCAACCCTGTAGTGGGATAGGTGGCTGCGCTTCGTGGTAGGCTGATGATGTCTCTGCTCACCTTATACCGGAATTACTAAGGCACGAACCATGGAAAAGCACTCTGGCTGGAAACAAAAATACAGGGATCAGTTGGAGGACTGGCGGGAGGACTTTGCCGGCAGCGGTGTGTTGATGCGCTTGCTGGGCATTGCGCTGCTGGTTTACCTGCTGATTGCGTTGGCGCTGGGCTTTTACTGGAGCCGCGAGCCGGAAACCTTTTCCGTGCGCGATACCGCGGCGCTGGACAGCAATGGCCGGCCGCTGGTGGTGGGTACCGCAACCACCGGTACCCTGATCAGGGTGATGGACACGCTGCTGGAAAAGCCCGGTGGTTTTCTCTCTAACGATATTATGCCCCCGGGCGTCTGGCTGGATGATATTCCCAGCTGGGAGTACGGCGTATTGATCCAGAGTCGCGACCTCGCCAAGGCGCTGCGGGAGGCCTTCAGCCGTTCCCAGTCCCAGTCCACTGAGGACCGCTCCCTGGCGCGGGCGGAATCCCGTTTTAATTTCGACAACAGGAGTTGGGCGCTGCCGGCCTCGGAGGCGGAGTACCGTGACGGTATCCGCGAACTGCACAATTACCTTGGACGGCTGGTGGATGAAGACCAGCACAACGCCCAGTTTTTTTCCCGTGCCGATAACCTGCGCTACTGGTTGTCCACGGTGGAGACCCGCCTCGGCAGCCTGTCGCAGCGGCTCAGTGCCAGTGTGGGGCAGCGTCGCCTGAACATTGACCTGGCCGGAGAGGATCGCGCCCAGCGCTCCACTCCGGCGCCGGTGGAGATGGAAGTCAAAACCGAATGGAGCCAGATCGACAATGTGTTTTACGAGGCGCGCGGCAGCGCCTGGGCGCTGCTGCACTTCCTCAAGGCGGTGGAGGTGGACTTTGCCGATGTGCTGGAGAAAAAGAACGCTCGCGTGAGCCTGCAGCAGATCATCCGCGAGCTGGAAGGCACCCAGCAAACCGTATTCAGTCCTATGATCCTCAACGGTGGTGGCTTTGGTATGCTGGCCAACCACTCACTGGTGATGGCCTCTTACATCTCCCGCGCCAACGCCGCCATTATTGATTTGCGTGAGTTGCTGGCCCAGGGCTGATCGCGGCAACCTGTGGCAGACACGAAAAAGCCGGGTTTAAGCCCGGCTTTTTCGTGTCTGCCATCAGTGAACTGCGTGGTTGTTAAACCCCCTGGGTTACTTTTGCCAGATCGGCGGGTGCAATCTCTCCCCGGGCCATCCGGCGGAACGTGGGCACCGGGTAGAACTCCTGGTTATCGCCCCAGCAGGTGCTTCCGTTCCAGTGCCACTCAGTGAGGGACCAGACAACGGTGTGAGTCGTATTGCCACTGAAGAGCAGGCCGTCATCCAGCTGACCCTGCACGTGCAGGTCGCGCCCCAGAGCATCAACGGCGTCAATGGTGACACGGCGGGCACCATAGCGACCGTACTCTTCGATACGGCGGACACCTTCGGTCAGGCTGGCGGTCTCGCCATCCTTCTGCAGAAATCCGGTGATGATCTTCTGCTCTCGCTTTGTGCCCATGCTGAGGGTTTGAAACAGGTTGTCGCCGCTGGAGCCCCAACAGTAGGCGCCAGGGTAAATGCTGGCGTAATCCCGCACACCCCAGGAGAGGTCCCGCAGGCTGGCGCAATCGACGGCAATGCGTCGCCCATCGAGACTGAGCCAGCCGGTCATACGGCCGGGTTGTTCGGCGTGAAAACTGTTGCTGTCGCGTTGGGGAGCGGCATGCAGCGGGCTGGTGGCCTGCCACTCCAGTGCCAGCTCCAGGCCGCCTGAGTTGTAGCTCAGGCCATAGCGGGCGTGGGGCTCCAGTGTGGTGACGCAGAGGGAGTTTGCCGCTTCGAAGTCAAACTTCTGCGCAAGCCGCGGCAGGGGCTGATTCTGGCTGAAGTTGTAGTGCAGGCAGTCGAGTACGGTCTGCCCCGACCTGTCCCAGATAACCGGACCACCGGTCAGCATGTTCAGGCTGGGGCGGAAAAAGTAGAAGATGATTCCATGCAGGTGCAATTCCGGCACTGTCAGATAGAAACAGGCGCTGTCAATCCAGTGCGGGTGTGCCGGGGGCGTATCAAACAAGAGATCCGGGTCAGCAGTACTCATTAAACATTACCTTCCACTGGTGCCAGGGCGCTCTCGCAGAGCGCCGGCAATTATTATTGTGCGTGGGCCTGGTCCGGCTCAGCCGGCGTCGAGCTCCTGCAGCAATTGCGCATGCTGCTCCGGGCGCAGGCGCGGTCCAAACTGGCTGACCACCTGGGCGGCGGCGCGACTGGCCAGCGCTCCGGCGCGGGCGAAGTCCAGACCGTGGCTGATGCCGTAGAGGAACGCACCGGCAAACATGTCGCCGGCGCCGTTGCTGTCGATGGCAGTTACCGGGTGCGCAGCGATCTGGTGGTGCTGTTCGCCGTCGAATACCAAGGCGCCCTTGCTGCCCAGGGTGATGGCGTAGGTGCGGGCGATTTTTTGCAGCTCGGTGGCTGCACTTTGCAGGTCGCTGCAGCCGGTAAAGCCCAGGGCTTCGCCCTCGTTGCAGAACAGCAGGTCGACACCGTCACCCAGCATTTCCTGCAGACCGTCACGGAAAAACTGCACCATGGCCGGGTCGGAGAGGCTGAGTGCGGTTTTAACCCCGGCGGCTTCGGCCTGGCGGCGGGCTTCAATGGCCGCGGCTCGGCCGGTTTCCGATGACACCAGGTAGCCTTCGAGATACACATAGCCGGAGCGGGCGATCGCTTCAGGATGCAGCTCGTTGACCGAGAGGGTTTCGCTGATCCCGAGGTAGGTGTTCATGGTGCGTTCGGCATCCGGCGTGATCATCACCAGGCACTTGCCGGTAATGCCGGTTTCGCGCTGCAGTTCCCGGTGGTAGTCGACACCGGCGGCCTGCAGGTCGTTGAGGTAGAAGTCACCGTTCTCGTCGTTGGCCACCTTGCAGCTGTAGAACGCGCTGGCACCGAAGTAGCTGGCGGCGATGATGGTGTTGGCGGCGGAGCCACCGCTGGCGCGGCGGGACGCCACCAGGTGATCGGAGAGCTGACGGATCAACTCCTGCTGACGGCTTTCATCCACCAGCGTCATAACGCCCTTGTCGATACTGAGGTTGTGCAGATCGCTGTCACTGACCTCGATTTCGGTATCCACCAGCGCGGCGCCGATGCCGTAGATGTGATATTGGCTCATTGTGATTCCTTAGCTGTTTCAGGCGGTTGCCGGCCACAAAGGCTGACATTATGCCTTGTCAGTAAGGCGCGAGTCAGTACACTTGCGCCATGACACGCAAGCGCACTTCCTCCCGGGGCCGCAAACGCCCCTCCCGCAAACCCTCCCGTTTCTGGCGCTGGCTCGCCATCGTGCTGTTATTGCCGGTGGTGGTTGTGGCCCTGTGGCTGTTGTGGCTCGACTTTGAAGTGCGGGACAAATTTGACGGTCGCAAGTGGGCGCTGCCGGCCCGGGTCTACGCGCAGCCGCTGGAGCTGTACGAGGGGCGGGTAGTGAGCGTGGAGGACCTGCGTTTTGAGCTGCAGGTCCTCGGCTATCGCGAGGTGGCCACTGTTTACTCCCCCGGCCAGTGGTCACAGCGCGGCAGTGAATTCGATATTTTTGTGCGCCCTTTCGCCTACAACCAGCGCCAGCACCCCGAGCGGCGCCTGCGCCTGCAGGTTGCCAACGACCGGGTGGCGTCACTGCAGGTCACTAAAGGTACATCGGCATCGGTGATGCTGCTGGAGCCGGCCATCGTCGGCGGCATCTATCCCACCCGCCAGGAGGATCGTGAACTGATCCGCCTGCAGGATATTCCGCCACTGTTGGGGGAGGCGTTGATCGCAGTAGAGGATCGCAGCTTCGTCCAGCACTGGGGCGTGTCACCGCTGGCCATCGCCCGCGCCGCCTGGGTCAATGTGCGCTCGGGCCGTGTGGTGCAGGGGGGCAGCACGCTGACCCAGCAGCTGGTGAAAAACTTCTTCCTCGACGATCGCCGCACCTTTTCACGCAAGCTCACAGAGGCCTCCATGTCACTGCTGCTGGAGTTGCACTACAGCAAGGCGGAGATTCTCGAGACCTACATGAACGAGGTCTACCTGGGGCAGAGCGGGCCGCGGCAGATCCACGGCTTTGGACTGGCGGCCCGCCACTACTTCGGGCGTCCGCTGACACAGCTGAAGACCGAACAGCTGGCGCTGCTGGTGGGTATGGTCAAGGGGGCCTCCTACTACAACCCCTGGCGCAACCCGCAGCGGGCACGGGAGCGCCGCAACCTGGTGCTGACCGTGCTGCAGAAGCAGCAACTGATCACCGCGGCCGAGGCCGATCGCGCCCGCCGTGCCCCGCTGGGGGTTATTGCGGAGGAGCGCCGCAAGCTGCAGGAGTACCCCGCGTTTATCGACCTGGTGCGGCGGCAGCTGCTCAGTGACTACAGCGAGGAGGCGTTGAGCAGCGAGGGGCTGAAGGTGTTTACCACCCTCTCCCTCAGTGCCCAGCGTCGCGCCGAGGTGGCACTCAGTCGCCGGCTGCAGCAGTTGGAGCGGGGCTATAAGATCCCGGGCCAGAAGCTGCAGGGGGCGGTGGTGGTTACCGGTGTGGGAACCGGCGAGGTACTGGCGCTGGTGGGGGACCGGCAGACCAAGTTTTCCGGCTTTAACCGCGCCCTGGATGCTACCCGTCCCATCGGCTCGCTGGCCAAGCCGGCGGTCTACCTGACGGCTCTGCAGCATGGCTACAACCTGGCATCGCTTGTCAGTGACGGTCCGGTGAAGGTGGCCGGGCCCGGGGGATCGCTGTGGGAGCCGAAGAACTTTGACCATGAATCCCACGGCGATGTGCTGCTGATTGACGCCCTGACCCGATCCTACAATCAGGCCACCGCCCGCCTCGGTATGACCGTGGGGCTGGACAAGGTGGAGCGCACCCTGCGCAACCTGGGGGTGACGGCGGATTTCGACGTGGTGCCCGCCATGCTGCTGGGAGCGATAGAGCTGTCGCCGCTGCAGGTATCCGCCATGTACCACAGCATTGCCAACGACGGTGTGGTGATGCCCCTGCGGGCCATTCGTGCGGTGGAGACGGCGACTGGCGAGCCTCTCTCCCGTTACGCCATCGAGCTGGAGCAGTCGGTGGATGAAAACAGTGTGGCGCTGTTGCAGTACGCGCTGCAGGCGGTGGTGCGGGAAGGCACGGGCCGCGGTCTCTATCAGGCGCTGTCGCCGGAGCTGTCGCTGGCGGGTAAAACCGGTACCACGGACAACCAGCGCGACAGCTGGTTTGCCGGTTTCAGCGGCCAGCACCTGGCGGTGGTGTGGCTGGGACGGGATGACAACGGCGCAACGCCGCTGACCGGCGCCTCCGGAGCGCTCACGGTGTGGCGGGAGATGTTCCGCGATTGGCCCACCCGGGGGCTGGATATCTACGCCGATGACAAGGTCGAATATCTGTGGGTGGATCAGGTCAGCGGTTTGCTCAGCGGCGAAAACTGTCGCGGGGCGCGCCTGATTCCGTTTGACGGCAACAACCGTCCACTGCAGAGTGCGCCCTGCGATTATGTTGAAAATCCCGTTTTGCATTGGATGAAAAAATGGTTCTGAAGCGAGTAGTTCCCGGTTTGCTGTGCGCCTCCCTGTTGTTGCTGGCGGGTTGCCAGTCCACCCGCCCGCCATCGCCGGTAACCGGGCCAGGGGAGCAGGAGAGCGGAGACTATTCGCCGCAGCAGGTCCCGGGCACGCCGGAGCCGGAAGTTGTTCCACAGTCGCCTGAGCCAGGGCGGGAGTCGGGCGTGCAGCCACCGCCGCGACTGGTGCTGGAACTGGAACAGCGCGGCGACCAGCTGGCCCGCTCCGGTGAATGGGAACAGGTGATTGAAGTGGCGGAGCAGGGGTTGCGTGTCGATCGCCGCTTCAGTGGTTTCTACCGCCTGCTGGGTGAGGCCTATGCCGAACTGGGCAATCTTTCCCAGGCCCGTCGTTTCGCCCGCCAGGCGACCCGCCTCTGCCGCGATGACTGTCGCCGCGAACAGGGACTCTGGCAGCAGCTCAATCCCTGAAGTGGCGGCTTTCGCCCGAAGTGGCGTGTGTGACATGTATCACAACAATGCTACTATTGACGCGGCATACCACGGTTACCCGCTCGGCACAGGGCGGTTTTCGAATATAGTTTCCCTCGGGCTGCAACGATTGGATTCCTCTCCGGCATAAGCGGTGCTGTCGGCAGCTGGACGCCATTGCGGCGTGTCCTTCGCCCTGTCGCGTTGGTCACCGGCGGACCTGGCTCGGCCGACCGCCTGGTGTGATCAAGGAAGCAACCAATAAGAACCGGATACTATGAGCAGCGCAGATACCCCCTCCGAAAGCCACTCCGGTGGTGCCAACCTGACTGACGAGCTGGTGATCAGGCATCTGAAAGCCTGTCAGGCGCTGCTGCTGGAGCAGGCGCATCCCCACTTTGATACCTTTATCGAGCAGTTGCAGGTCAACCTGAAGGAGCGTGTGGACTCGGCGCGCAGCAACAAGGAACAGGTGGAACTGGCGGAGCAGCTGCGGCTGTTGCGCGAACAGCGAGCAGAGTTGCGTCACTACTTCCTTGGCTATCTCGGCGAAGGCTTTGTGAAATTCAAGCGCGGCGAACTGCGCACCACCACCGGCGAAGAGAAGTACCAGGATGACATGCTGGCGCTGGTGGAAAACGATGATCTGGAAGAGACCATCGCCATCAGCTCCATTACCCACCGCGCGGAAAACCAGTATTCCGAACCCCTCTGGGCCATGAATCAGCGCCTGGCGCTGCTCAACCGTGGCGAGCGGGTACAGGATCGCGGCAATCCGGCGGGGCCGATTCAGTACTGCGAGTCACTGCGTAAGGGGCTCGCCCGCACCAGCCTCAGGCTGGGCACCCGCATACTCGCCTACAAGGAATTTGACCGCAGTTTTATCCCCTCCTTGAATGAAGTTTACGACGGGGTTAACGACTACCTGCAGAAGCAGGGGCTGCTTGCCAACCTGCGCTATCGGCCGGTGAACCTGTCGCCGCCGCCGGTGGCGGAAGTGCAGGAGGTGGCGGCTGCTGCACCGGAGCAGGCCGGGGTCACTGCTGCCGCTGGCGTGTCTCCCCCAGCCGGGGTGCCTGCCGCCGGAGAAGTGGTTGCCGGTGGCGTGCCGATGCCGGACAGCTCCCTGCCCAGCGAGCAGTATCAGGGGCATCTGCTGGCGGCCATCCGCAGCCTGCAGAGCCACATTGGCGGTGTGCTGACACGCTCCGGTGCTGGCGGCGCAACCGTTGCCGGGCCGGCCGCTTCCGGTGTGCCACAGCAGGGCGGTGGGGGCGTGCTGCAGCCGGGGACGGCACCGCAGGGCGGAGCAGCCCTGCCCGGTGGCCGTTCGGCGGTGATCTACTCCAATGAGCAGCTGGTCACAGCGTTACAGAGTATCCAGACCCAGGCGCTGGCCGTCACCGGACAGCATCTGGCGGTGGCGCAGCCTGGCAAACTCGAGCCGCAGAGCATCGCCGAGGTCAACGAACAGTTGCTGGGGCATCTGCAGGCCGCGGTCGAGGACGGCAGTATCGACGAGAACGATCTGCATACCATCGACCTGGTGGGATTGTTGTTCGAGTACATGCTGTCGGACGAAAACCTGCCCGATGCCATTAAGGCGTTGCTCAGTTACCTGCACACGCCCTTTCTCAAAGTGGCGTTTATCGACAAGAATTTCTTCGAGAAGACCGGTCACCCGGCGCGCCTGTTGCTGAACAATATGGCGGAAGCGGCGGTGAAGTGGGTCGGCAACGATGGCAGCAGCCAGTACGACATCTACGACAAGATCAAAAGTATCGTCAACCGGGTGCTGGAGGAGTTCACCAACGACACGCGCCTGTTTGCCGAGCTGCTGCTGGATTTCAGCGGTTACACCAAGAAGATCTCCCGCCGTCAGGAGCTGATGGAGCGTCGCGCCATGGAGAAGGTGCAGGGCGAGGAGAAACTGCGGGAGGTCAAACTGCGGGTCAATCAGGAAGTGCGCAAACGCACTGATGGCCGCGAACTACCCTCCGCCGTCTTGTTGATGTTGCTGCAGCCCTGGTCCGATTACCTCGCCTTTTTGCTGCTGCGTTACGGTGACGATTCCGAGAGTTGGTTGCGGGCGGTCAGGGTTATCGATGAGGTGCTGTGGACCATTGAGCCGAAGCAGACCAATGCTGACAAGACCCGCCAGCTGGAGATGCAGAACAGCCTGCTGGATGCGCTGGAGTCCGGTTTTGAAACCATCGGTTACGAGCAGGCCAAGGGCAAAAAATTGCTCGAGGCGCTCTTCTCCCTGCAAAAAATGGCACTGCAGAGCCGGGCGGTGGAGCCGGCCTCGGAACCTGCGCGCAGTAAGCTGGAAGAGATGGCAGCGCTGAAAGCCGGACAGTCCCGCGGTGAACAGGAGACGGCGACGCCGGAAGAGCAGCGCATGGTAGAGCATCTGAAGATGATCGAGTTTGGTACCTGGTTCGAGTTCGAAGGGGGCAAGCGTCTCAAGGTGGCCTGGTACAACTCCAAGACCATGCACTACATGCTGGTGGACCAGATGGGCAAGAAGGTGGCCATGATGTCCGGGCTGGAGCTGGCCCGGGCCATGCTCTCACGCTCCGCCAAGGTCATTGCCGGCAGTTCCAAGCCCTTCTTTGAACGCGCTCTGGAGAACATCCTCCAGAGCCTCAATGCGCGCGCCGAAGAGCTGCGCTCGGAGACAGCCGTATGAATGACCAGCAGCCCCACACCGAGCAGCGCCGCCTGCAGCGCCACCGTCTCAATGTTCCGGTGGTGGTGTCCGACTGCAACCGCAACCTGCAACTGGGGCGACTGGTGGATATTCACAGGGAGGGGTTGATGTTGATGGGCGACCAGCCGCTGCAGGTGGATCACGTCTACCAGTTGGACCTGCACCTGCCGGAGCCGCTGGAGGGGTTGGAAACGCTCCATCTGGGGGTGGATTGTCTCTGGACCCGCTGCGATGAGGGCTCGTCCTCGCACTGGTCGGGTTTCCAGATTATCGACCTGTCGGAGCTGGCGGAGCGTCAGCTGCAGGCGCTGATGGAGATGATGTGACTGCGTTGGAGTGAGCGAGACACCGAACACAAAAAAGCCCGCTGTCAGCGGGCTTTTTTGTGTTCGGTTGTAGCACGACTGCCGGGCATCAGGGCTCAGAGTGCCGCCATCACCTTGTCCGCCGCTGCCAGGGTAAAGTCGATATCGGCGTCGCTGTGGGCAATGGAGAGGAAGCCCGCTTCGTAGGATGCGGGTGCCAGGTAAACACCCTCGTCCAGCATGCCGTGGAAGAAGCGGTTGAAGCGTTCAATGTCGCAGGCCATCACCTGTTGGTAGTTGGTGATCTGTGACTCTTCGGTAAAGAAGAAGCCGAACATGCTGCCCACGTGGTTGGTAGTGAAGGGAACACCGTGTTTGGCGGCCACGTCGCGCAGCCCCTGCACCAGGCGGTCGGTGCGGGCGAACAGCTGCGGGTAGAAACCGTCGACCGAGATCAGCTCCAGGGTTTTCAGTCCCGCCGCCATGGCCACCGGGTTGCCGGAGAGGGTGCCAGCCTGGTACACCGGGCCCAGCGGGGCGATGTGGGACATGATCTCCCGCTTGCCGCCAAAGGCGCCCACGGGCATGCCGCCACCCATCACCTTGCCCAGGGTGGTGAGGTCCGCCTCGATGCCATAGTGGCCCTGGGCACCGGTGGGGCTGACGCGGAAGCCGGTCATCACTTCATCAATTATCAGCACCGCGCCGAACTGGTCGCACTGGGCCCGCAGGCACTCGAGAAAACCGGGGATCGGCGGTACGCAGTTCATGTTGCCCGCCACCGGCTCCACAATCACACAGGCCACCTGCTCGCCCACTTCGGCAAACGCCTGCTCGACACCGGCGATATCGTTGTAGGTGAGGGTGATGGTGTGGTCCGCCAGCGCCGCGGGCACGCCGGGGGAGCTGGGGACGCCGAGGGTGAGGGCGCCGGAGCCGGCTTTCACCAGCAGAGAGTCGGAGTGGCCGTGGTAGCAGCCTTCAAACTTGATGATCTTGTCGCGGCCGGTGTAGCCGCGGGCCAGGCGGATGGCGCTCATGGTGGCCTCGGTACCGGAGTTGACGAAGCGCACCAGGTCCATGCCCGGCATGATCTCGCACAGGCGGTCGGCGAGGGTGGTTTCGATGGCGGTGGGAGCGCCAAAGCTCAAGCCCAGCCGGGCCTTCTCCACCACGGCGTCGATTACCTCGGGGTGGGCGTGGCCGAGAATGGCTGGGCCCCAGGAGAGGACGTAATCCACATAGCGCTTGCCGTCGGCGTCAAACAGGTAGGCGCCCTCTGCCTTCTCAAAAAAGACCGGCGTCCCGCCGACGGCCTTGAAGGCGCGCACTGGCGAGTTAACGCCTCCGGGAATATGTTGCTGGGCTTGTTGGAACAGTTCGGCAGAGCGGCTCATGGCACTTCCTTAACGGGACAAGAAAACGGAACGGGCGAAAACGCAGAGGCGGCATTATCCCCGAGGCGTTGGCGGATTGCGAGTTCAGGGCGTCAGGCGTGGCCGCTGCCGGAGTGGCTGAGGTGACCGTTGGCCCAGAAGAAGCGGTTGGGCAGGTGGTGGCCCATGCCCAGCCGGCGGCTGTGGGCCAGCGCCTGCCAGGTGAAGTTCTGCCCCTGGGAGATGGCCTCTTCCGGCACCAGTCCATGAGCCAGGTAGCAGGCGATGCTGGCGGCCAGGGTGGCGCCATTGCCGTGGGATTGCATGGGCAGTCGCTGCCACTGGTATTTGCGCAGCAGGCCGCGCTCGTTGTAGAGGTGATTCTCCACCGTGTCCTGGGTGCGGTGGGCGCCGCTGATCAACAGGTAGTGGCAGCCGCTCTCCAGTATCTGGTGGGCGCAGGCTTCCAGGGTATCGCTCTGTGGGGAGATCTCCTGGGCCTCGCTCATGTCCGGGGTGACCACGGTGGCCAGCGGCATCAGCAGGTTTTCAGTGGCATCGACAATGGCGTCGGCGTTGGCCAGTTCGCCGTTGCAGATGCTGGTGGCGGGATCCAGCACCACAGGCAGTTGCGGATAGTCCCGCAGGATGGAGTGGATGGCCTCGGCATTTTCCACGCTGCCGACAAAGCCGATACGGATCGCCTGCACGGGCATGTCTTCCAGCAGGGAGCGGGTCTGTTCTATCAGCAGTGAGGCGGGCAGGGGGGAGATGTTGTGGGTGTGGCGGCTGTTCTTGCTGCAGAGGGCGGTGATCACCGAGGTGGCGTGGCAGCCGAGGCTGGCAGCGCATTCAATATCCGCCTGGATGCCGGAGGCGCCGGACGGGTCGTGGCTGGAGAGGCTGAGTACTACCGGAGTAGCGGTCCCGAATTCGGTCATGCTGTTACCCTCGCTGAAGCGGTGCCTCCTTCGAGTCTAACACAGCCTCGGTGCTTGTCCCGGCCGGTTGGGGGGATTGTGGTCAGGCGCCCGGTTTCAGTACCGCCAGCAGCACCGCCGCAAACAGGATCAGTACCGGCAGTTCGTTGAACACCCGGTAGAAGACATGGCTGCGACTCTCCGGATTGCGTTCCAGCAGGCGGATGCAGCGGCCGCAGTAGAAGTGATAGATCACCAGCAGTGCCACCAGTGCCACCTTGATGTGAAACCAGATGGCGCCGCTGTAGTAGACCCAGTTGAGGCTGGCGAGGGCGATGCCGAAGCCGATGGTGAGAAACATAAACGGCGTGATGAAGCGGTAGAGCTTGCGCTCCATCAGCAGCAGCTGCGCGCGGGTGGCGGTGTCTTCCACCATGGCGTGATTCACGAACAGTCGCGGCAGGTAAAAGATACCGGCGAACCAGCACACCATAAAAATAATGTGAAAGGCCTTCAGCCAGAGCATCAGCATGGACGGGGGTTCCTTGGCAGTGGGTGAGGCTGTGTCTCAGCGGCGGCCATCATACCTGATAGTGATCGTCGATGTGTTGCTGGGTGACAATGCCAATCACCGGGGACAACCAGGGGGTGGCCTGGCGCTCCACACAGAGGGCGTCGGCCTTCAGTTGCCGCAGCTGTTGCTGTGCTTCGAACAGGCTGGCCTGGTGGTCAATGGGTTTCAGCAGCCAGCGGCGCCCGGGGATCTCCAGCAGGTTGATACTCTCATCGTCCGCGCGCTCCTCACTGTTCAGGTAGGCGGAGATATCGGCTGCCGCCACCAGGTAGCGTTCCCGCTCCGGCTCGTCCACCACCAGCCATTTGGGTTGCTGCTGGAGACGCTGGCGCAGCTGGGTCACGGTCTGGCGGTGGTTGCTGCGCTGGAAGCGGGTCTCCATCACGCTGCGCACGCCGATGCGGTCCAGCACCCGTCGCATGGGGCCGCTCTTGAGGGAGTAACCGTTGGCTTCCAGTTGGGCGACAAACAGCCCCTCACAGCGGAAGACTTGCCGGGTGGTGAGCACGGCCACGACGATCATCAGCATGGCAGGGAAGATGGTGTTGGGGTTCTGGGTCAGCTCGAACACCGAAATCAGGGCGGCCAGCGGCGCATTGATTACCGCCGCCATCATGGCGGTCATGCCCAGCAGCACATAGAAGGTGGGGTTGGGGCCGGCGTCCGGGGTGATGGTGCCAATCAGCCAGCCAATCACCCCGCCCAGTGCGGCGCCGAGAAACAGCATGGGACCGATACAGCCCCCCGGGATACCGACGCCACCACTGATGGCGGTTGCCAGCAATTTGGCCAGCAGAATCCCCAGCAGCAGATCTACCGCCAATTGTCCGTGCATGGCCTGGCCAATAGTGTCGTAGCCAACGCCCAGGATTTGCGGGTACTGCAGTGCCAGGGCACCGGTCACTGCGCCGGCCAGTGACACCTTCAGCCACACCGGCAGAGTCAGTTGCCGGTTGACCAGCAGTTGCAGCTTGATAAAAGCCGCAGCAAACACCGCCACCACCAGTCCGGCCAAGGCAATCAGCGGCAGCTCCCACAGAACGTTCAGCTGCAGGGGCCCCACGCTGAAGGCGGGGTCGTTGCCAAACACCAGCTGTCCGATCAGTGCGCCGGTGACAGACGCCAGCATCACCGGAATAAACCCGGCCACCGTGTACTCCATCAAAATCACCTCCATGGAGAAGATGACACCGGCCATGGGGGTGTTAAAGGAGGCGGCAATGGCGGAGGCTACCCCGCAGCCCACCAGGGTGCGCTGGCAATTGTTGGGCAGTCGCAGCCACTGCCCCAGTTGGCTGGCGGCACCGGCGCCCAGGTGCACGGCGGGTCCTTCACGGCCCACGGACTGGCCACTGATCAGCGCCAGGATGCCACCGACGAACTGCAGCGCCCAGTTGCTGGCGGGCAGCCGGCCCTGGTGGTTGTGCAGCCGCTCCAACACATGGCCAATGCTCACCTGGCGACTCTCGGCCGGCAGCCACTGTAACAGCAGGCCCAGAATCACCGCGCCCGCGAAGGGCAACAGGAAGTGCCAGTGCTGTGGCAGGGATTCAAAGTTGTCCGCCCCGCCGGGCAGCAGGCTTTGCAGGGGTAGCTCTATACTGAGACGAAAAGCGACGATCAGGCCTGCCGCAGCAATGCCGCTGAGCAGCCCCAGCAGCGTCAGTTGTGGCAGTGCATCGAGGTGGGCTAGGCGGTGCTGCAGCCTGTCCATGCGCATCTGCAGGCGGTGTTGGAGGCCGGGTTTGGCGGGTGGTGCAGGTGCGGGTGAGGGATCGTTCATGAACCAGGGCTACCGGTAGCGGGTGCATTGCTTATAACAAACATTGATATACACTAGGGCGCTTTCACCTGCGCCCGAGGTCGCGCCGGTCCGGATGGCCCCGTCTATATCTGAATTCGGTATAGGGGTTGGGTACTATTCTGGCGTCAAAGCGAGCGGCGGGCAAACTCAGGTGGGCAAATTCAGACCGTGCGTGTACAGGGCACCCGGCGGGTGCGAAGAGGTTAACAGCAGTGAGTAAAATTCAGATTGGTATTGTCGGCGGAACCGGGTACACCGGAGTGGAGTTGCTGCGTCTCTTGGCCAGCCATCCCCATGCCGAGGTGAAGGTAATTACCTCCCGTGCCGAAGAGGGGCTGCCGGTGGCGGATCTCTATCCCAGTCTGCGTGGTTTTTTCGATTTGCAGTTCAGTGTGCCGGATGTGGCCGAGCTCTCCACCTGTGATCTGGTGTTCTTCGCCACGCCTCACGGTGTGGCTCAGGCCATGATGCCGGAACTGATTAACCGCGGCGTGCGGGTGGTGGATCTGTCCGCCGATTTCCGTATTCGTGATGCGGCGCTCTGGTCGCGGTGGTACGACCAGCCCCACAGCTGCCCCGAGTTGTTGCCAAAGGCGGTGTACGGTCTGCCGGAAATCAACCGTGAGGTGATTGCCGGTGCGCAACTGGTGGCCTGCCCAGGCTGCTATCCCACTGCCATTGAATTGGGTTTTTTGCCCTTGCTGGAGCAGGGATTGGTGGACGCGGGTGACCTGATCGCCAGCGCAGCTTCCGGCTCCAGTGGTGCCGGGCGGCAGGCCAAAGTGCCTATGTTGCTGGCGGAAACCGGCGAGAGCTTTAAGGCGTATGGCGCAGGCGGACACCGCCACCTGCCGGAAATTGAGCAGACCCTGAATGATGTACAGCCGGCCGGTAGTACACCTGCTCAGGTGACGTTTGTGCCCCATCTGGTGCCCATGGTGCGGGGTATCCACGCCACCCTCTACGCTAACCTTAAAGGTGAGGCGGGAGATCTGCAGGCACTGTTTGAAGAGCGCTTTGCCAGCGAGCCGTTTGTGGATGTGATGCCGGCTGGCAGCCACCCGGAGACCCGCAGCGTGAAAGGCTCCAATGTCTGCCGTTTGGCGGTTCTGGAGCCACAGCAGCGCGGCAAGGTGGTGGTGCTGTCGGTGATCGACAACCTCACCCGTGGCTCCTCCGGCCAGGCTATCCAGAACATGAACATCATGTTTGGTTTTGACGAGACGGCGGGCCTCAATCAGGTCGCGTTGATGCCTTAACCCGTCTGGAATCGGAAAGGATCTGATGAGCTCAGTAAAAGGCAGCAAGCAGTACAGTCTCAAGGTGGTGAAATACCGGCCATGGGTGCGGGTTACCGTCATTGCCATTCTGACCCTGTTGGTGGCTGCGGCCATCGCCGGCGCTTTTGGTGGCGGCATGTTTCTGGGCCAGTCGTTGCAGGAGGAGGCCACCGCTGAGCGCGACCGCCTGCGGGTGGAGTTGCGTGAGAGTCAGGCCGAAGTGGATGACCTGCGGCAGGAGGTGGCCAACCTGAAACTGGGTTCCACTGTCGACCGGCAGGCCAGCGAAGGGGTACGGGAGGAGGTTATCGCGCTGAAGAGCGAGATCGCTGCCCTGCAGGAGGATATCAGTTTCTATCGCGGGCTGATGGCGCCCAGCGGTAATCAGCGGGGCCTGACCATTGGCTCCGTCAACGTGATTTCCACCGGGGCCCCCCGGCAGTTTGAGTATAAGGTGGTGGTACAACAGCTGGCTACGCGTCACGTCCTGTTGAAAGGCAGCCTGCGCTTCTCCATTGTCGGGCGTCAGGGTGAGCGGTTGGTCACGCTTCCATTGAAAGATGTGTCAGACAATGTCGACTCAGAAGAGATTCGACTACGGTTTAAGTACTTTCAGACCATCGAAGGGCGCCTGGTGCTGCCGGGTAACTTCGAACCTGAAAGAATTGAGTTGGTTGCCAGCTCCACCGGCGCAGACGCGGTGGTGGTTGAGAAGAAATTTGGCTGGCTGGTGCAGGAGAGTTAAGTCACGTGTTTGGCAAAAAAGAGAAATCCACCGCATACGCGGCGGGCGGTACAACGCTGATTTCCGGAACTACCGAGCTGGTGGGTGATATCCACTTCAAGGGCAATCTGGAAATTGAGGGGCGTGTACGAGGTAACATCTACGCCGAAGAGGGCTCCGATGCCCGGGTTCGGGTGATGGAGAATGGCATGGTGGAGGGTGATATCAATGCCCCCACTATTGTGATCAACGGTTCGGTACGGGGTGATGTGCACTCCTCCAAGCATGTCGAGTTGGCTGCCAAAGCCATCGTCGAGGGTGATGTTCACTACAGCATGATCGAGATGGTCAAGGGTGCCCAGGTGAATGGCAGTCTGGTATTCAGCGACGCCACCCAGCGCAAGGCCCTGCCGAAGCCTGAAACCCCTTCCGTCAGTGATGACAGCAACGTCAGCGCCATTGGCAATACTTGACTAAAATAGTGGGATAAAGGGATAATGCCGTCCAGCTGCAGGGCTTCCTGTTGACAGGGTCTCCTGTTGAGAATGGCCTGCAGCGGTTGTAGCCACGGGAGCGAGCATGAGTACCGCAGAGATTTTTACCCCACAAGCCGTCCTGGTCACCGATAACGCGGTGGCCAAAGTGAAATCCCTGATTGAGGAAGAGGCCAACGAAGAGCTGAAGTTGCGGGTGTTTGTCACCGGCGGCGGCTGTTCCGGTTTTCAGTATGGCTTCACCTTTGACGAGCTGGTGGCCGATGACGACGCGGTGATCGAGAACGGTGGTATTACCGTGCTGGTGGATGCCATGAGCTATCCCTACATCGCCGGTTCCGAGGTGGATTACCAGGAGGGGCTGCAGGGCTCGCGCTTTGTGATCCAGAACCCCAACGCCAGCTCTACCTGCGGTTGCGGGGCCTCTTTTGCCGTCTGATTGAGACGGACTTTCCTTGAATTCTCTTTCCGCCTGCCCTGTGTGGGCGGGCTTCCCAATATACCGAAGCAGATTCCCGGCGGGGTCACGTCAGGCGGGGTAAATAGCCCCGAGAATGCGGCTGCCACTGGCGCCGGTTACTGACGGCAGGTTGCCGGGCAGCCGGTTGAGGGTCTGGTGAGCCAGCCAGGCAAAGGCTGCGCCTTCCACCTGTTGAGGGGCTATGCCCAGCTCTGCGGTGGAGCGGCAAGGCTTGCCGGACAGTTGCCGCAGTCGTTCCATCAGTGCAAGGTTGCAGGCGCCACCGCCGCAGATATAGAGCGCGTCATAGTCTGTCGTCGAGGCTTCAATGGCCTGCAGTAGGGACCGGCTGGTCAGCTCCATCAGGCTGGCCTGCACATTCTCCGCTGGCACGTTTGCGTGATCCTGCAGTGTTTGCTCCAGCCAGGGCCGGTCAAAATCTTCCCGCCCGGTGCTTTTGGGGAAGGGCGCGGAAAAAAACGGATGTCGCAGCCACTGCTCCAGTAATGCCTCGTTTACCGTCCCGCTGGCAGCCCAGCGCCCATCCTCATCGTAGTTGCGTCCCAGGTGCAGGCTGGCCCAGGCGTCCATCAGGGCATTGCCCGGACCGCTGTCGAAGCCGGTAACCAGATCGCCGTGAGTGAGGTCGGTAATATTGGCCATGCCGCCGATATTGGCGACAACGCGTTTCTCTGTGTCCGAGTGAAACGCGGCCCGGTGAAAGGCGGGAGCCAGTGGTGCTCCTTGCCCACCTGCGGCCATATCGCGGCGCCGGAAGTCAGCGACCACGGTAATGGCGCTGCGTTCGGCGATGATGTTGGGGTCACCAATCTGCAGGGTAAAGGGGGATCTGTAGCCCGGGCGGTGGCGCACGGTCTGGCCGTGGCTGCCGATGGCAGCGATGTCTCTGGCGGAGAGTCCGTGCCGGGCGAGCAGTTGCTGCACGGCGCCGGCGAAGGCTTCGCCCAGCTGCCGGTCGAGCTCACCCAGGCGGTCGATTTCGTTGTCGCCCGGCTGGCACAGGTTCAGGATCTGCTGTCGAACGTCTTGGTCGTAGGGCAGCTCCAGATGCGCCTTGGTGTGAATGCCGGTTTTATCAATACTGATCAGTGTGGCATCAATACCATCGGCGCTGGTGCCTGACATCAGGCCGATGTAGTAGTGGCTCATGGTGTGGTGCGCCCGCTGCCGGCCAGCAGGGTCTGCTCGCGGTGTTGATCCAGTGACGCCAGGATGGGCTGGGTCTGGTTGCGGAAGTAGTCCATCTCGGATTCCGGAACCGGCTGCGCCTTGGGCAGTTTGTCGAGGATGGTGCGCGGGTTGCGGTGCACGCCGTTAAGCAGGAACTCGTAGTGCAGGTGCGGCGCGGTGGAGTAGCCGGTGGAGCCGACAGTGCCGATCTGCTGGCGCTGTTTGACCCGCTGGCCGTTTTTGACCGTGCGCTTGTGCAGGTGCAGGTACTTGGTCTGAATGTTGTTGCCATGCTGGATGACCACATAGTTGCCGTTGGCCTTGGTAAAGGAGGAGGCAATGACCTTGCCGTCACCGGCAGCCCATACCGGTGTACCCCGGGAGGCGGCGTAGTCGGTACCGCGGTGGGGTTTAACGGTCTTGAATACCGGGTGCAGCCGTTTCGGGTTGAAATTGGAGCTGATGCGGCGGAAGTCCAGCGGCGCGCGCAGGAACGCCTTGCGCATGCTTTTGCCGTCCGGGGTGAAATAGTGTACCTGGCCCCGGGGATCCTCATAGCGCACGGCGCGGAAGCGGTGATTCTGGTTGATAAACTCGGCCGCCAGCACGGCGCCGTTGCCAATCTTCTCACCATCCAGGAACTGCTCTTCATAGAGCACCATAAACTGGTCGCCCTTGCGGATATCGAGGCCAAAATCGATATCCCAGCCAAAGATGTTGGCCAGTTCCATGATCAGGTCCGCGTCCATCCCCTCCCGCTGGCCGGCCAGGAAAAGGGAGTCCTCAATGCTGGCCTGGCGATAGGCGCGGTGGACGTCAGGCTGACGGACTTTGGTTTCGTGGTCGAAGTGGGTGGCATCGGTGCGGGTAAACAGCTCGCTCTCCAGCCGGTTGCGTCGATACTGCAACCCCTGCAGTTGTCCATCGGCGATATGGAATTGCAGCTCGTGTCCGGGGTGGATGCGCTTGAGGATGGAAGATTCCGGATTGCCGGACATGAACTCCCACAGGGCGCGGTCGCTGAGCCCGGCGCGCTGGAAGATCAGCGACAGGCTGTCGCCGCTGCGCACCTCCTCCTTGTGCCAGCTAATGGGGGGCACGATATCCTCGGTCACTGGTTCAACGGGCTTGTCCAGCAGTTCTTGCAGTCCGGGCTTGAGGGAAGAGGGCTTGAGATTCAGCGTCAGCTTTTCCTGATGCCGTTTGGTCACTGGTGGCCCGCTGGGAATCAGCATCATGGTAATGCCGAGACAGGCCAGCAGCGCAATGGCGATGCGCAGGTGGCGGCGGGGAAAACTGCGTATCAGCAGCGTGCTTTTTTTGGGCGGTTGAGGCTTTTTATTGGGTGTCATACAGCTGCTGGTTCCGGCACTCGCGAAGACCTGTGGTGTTATCGGGAACGCTTGGAGGGTTTATAACAGAAATGATTCCCTAAAAATACCGCTGTCGCGGTTTGCAGGGCGCTCCTTCGCGCTTGTTTTTGATGGGGGATTCGGTATTGTGCGCGTTTATTTTTCAGCCGAGCCCCCTGCGGGGCCTGATTCTACAGGATAGAGAGCTATGACCGCAGCAACCAGCAGTCTTATCGAAGAGTTGCGGGCCCGGGGCCTGATTGCGCAAATGACTTCCGAAGAGGAGCTGAATGCTCATCTGAGTGAAGGGCCGCGCGTCCTCTATTGTGGTTTCGATCCTACCGCCGACAGCCTGCATCTGGGGCATCTGGTGCCCCTGCTGGTATTGAAGCGCTGCCAGGATGCGGGACACCACCCGATCGCCCTGGTGGGTGGGGCCACCGGCCTGATTGGCGACCCGAGCTTTAAAGCGGCAGAGCGCCAGCTGAATACTCCGGACGTGGTGGCGGGCTGGGCGGACAAGATTCGCGGCCAGGTCAGCCAGTTCATTAAATTTGAGGGGGTGGATAATCCGGCCCGCGTGGTGAACAACCTCGAGTGGATCGGCTCCATGAATGTGCTGGATTTCCTGCGTGATGTGGGCAAGCACTTCTCCGTGAACAACATGATCAACAAAGAGTCCGTGCAGCAGCGCCTGCAGCGGGAGGGGGCGGGCATCTCCTTTACCGAGTTCTCCTACGCGCTGCTGCAGGGGCTGGACTTTGCCGAACTCAATCGGCGTTACGGCTGCACCCTGCAGGTGGGTGGCAGTGATCAGTGGGGCAATATTGTTGGCGGTATCGATCTGTCACGGCGCCAGAACCAGGCCCAGGCTTTCGGTCTGACCGTGCCGCTGGTCACCAAGGCTGACGGTACCAAATTTGGCAAGACTGAATCCGGCGCCGTGTGGCTGGACCCGGCCAAGACCTCGCCTTACAGCTTCTATCAGTTCTGGCTCAACACTGCGGATGCGGATGTCTACAAGTTCCTGCGCTATTTTACCTTCCTGCCGGTTGCCGATATTGAATCGATTGAGGCCGCCGATGCCGCTGCTGAGGGGCGCCCGCAGGCGCAGTCCATTCTTGCCCGTGAGGCGACTCTCATGGTCCATGGGGCAGAGGGGCTGGCGGCGGCAGAGCGCATCACCGAGGCTATGTTCAGTGGTTCGCTGCAGGACCTCAGTGAGTCGGATCTGGCGCAGTTGGCGCTGGACGGCCTGCCCAGCAGCGAGTTGCCCGCCGATTTTGCCGAAAAGCCATTGACCACCCTGTTGGCGGATGCAGGTATGGTCAAGGCGGCACGGGAAGCCAAGGATGCCCTGACCCGCAATGCAGTCCTTATTAATGGCGAGGCGCGGGGGATGGCTGACAATATGGAAGCTGCCCGTTGCTTTGCACCGGGAGCTGCGCTCTACGGTCGCTATTTCCTGGTCAAGCTGGGCAAGAAAAAGAACCACCTTTTTGTCTTGTCTGCTCGGTAATAGTTGAGGTTTGCGGGCGTTGGCGCAGGCGCCTGCAAAATTTTGTAAAAAGTTTACAAAAGCCTCTTGCGCAGTCCGAATGGCTGCGTATAATGCGCGCCTCCTGAGACGGCCAAGACGGTGTTTCAGGCGGTTGGCAAAAGCGGTTTCTGGTTGTGTTTTGATCGGTCTGAAGCGCTTTTTGGCACTGGCTCAAAACTGAGCCAAGTCATTAAAAAATAATGACAAAAAGTGCTTGCCAAACCGGATGGAGAGTGTAGAATGCGCCTCCTCGCTTCGAGAGACACTCCGAAGCAAAAAGCTGAACTCCAGAGCGAGCAGCTGTTATTTAACAAGTTAATCAAGCAATGCGTGTGGGCGCTTGCGAAATGGTAA
>JAWMQM010000006.1:0-16375 GCA_033283175.1 Cellvibrionaceae bacterium SEMH9
AAGCAACCGCAGTACCACCCCAAACTTCCGCACATACGCGGGTCAGAGCAGCGGTCAGGGTGGTTTTACCGTGGTCAACGTGACCAATGGTGCCCACGTTTACGTGGGGCTTAGTACGTTCAAATTGTGACTTTGCCACTGTCTTCTTCCTCTAATCAAAAATGCAATTAATGGCAGTACACACCGACTCAGTCGGCGCCCTTGTTCTTCGCTATCACCTCATCGGCGACATTTTTCGGAGCTTCCGCGTAACGCGCAAACTCCATGGTGAAGGTCGCACGACCCTGGGTAGCGGAGCGCAGGTCAGTGGCGTAGCCGAACATTTCAGCCAGCGGCACCTCTGCATTCACCACCTTACCGGACGGATTGTCCTCCATGCCCTGAATCAGGCCACGACGACGGTTCAAATCACCCACCACGTCGCCCAGATTCTCTTCAGGCGTCACCACCTCAACCTTCATGACCGGCTCCAGCAGGACGGCACCGCCTTCCTGCGCCAGTTTCCTGGTTGCCATGGAAGCTGCAATCTTAAACGCCATCTCGTTGGAGTCAACATCATGATAGGAACCGTCGAACACAGTTGCCTTCAGGCCCAGCAGCGGGAAGCCCGCCAACACACCATTCTGCATCTGCTCGGCGATACCTTTCTCGATGGCCGGGACGTACTCTTTCGGTACGACGCCACCCACGATCTCATTGACGAACTCCAGACCTTCGGCGTTATCGTCCGCCGCCGGCTCAAACCGCACCCAGACGTGACCGTACTGACCGCGACCGCCGGATTGGCGCACAAATTTGCCTTCAATCTCGGACTGACGGGTAATACGTTCGCGATAGGCCACCTGCGGCTTACCGATATTGGCCTCGACACTGAATTCACGACGCATACGGTCGACAATGATATCGAGGTGCAACTCCCCCATGCCGGAGATGATGGTCTGACCGGACTCTTCGTCGGTTTTCACCTTGAAGGAGGGGTCTTCCTGCGCCAGTTTGCTCAGCGCAATACCCATCTTCTCCTGGTCAGCCTGGGTGCGCGGCTCCACGGCGACGGAAATAACCGGCTCCGGGAACTCCATACGCTCCAGAATGATATGGGAATCTTCGGCACACAGGGTATCACCGGTGGTGGTGTCCTTGAGGCCGATGGCGGCAGCAATATCACCTGCCAGCACTTCCTTGATCTCCTCGCGGGAGTTGGCGTGCATCTGCACCATACGGCCGATGCGCTCCTTCTTGCCCTTAACGGAGTTGTAGACCGCCATACCACTCTCCAGCTTGCCGGAGTAGACGCGGAAGAAGGTCAGGGTGCCCACATAGGGATCGGTAGCGATCTTGAACGCCAGCGCCGAGAAGGGCGCGGCGTCATCCGCCTCGCGGGTATCCATGGTTTCGCCATCGTCCAGGGTACCTTCAATGGCCTTCACCTCGGTGGGTGATGGCAGGTATTCAACAACGGCATCCAGCATGGCCTGCACACCCTTGTTCTTGAAGGCTGAGCCACCAATAACAGGGATAATTTCGTTGGCCAGGGTACGCTTGCGGATGGCCGCCTTGATCTCCTCTTCGGAGAGTTCACCATCCTCAAGGTACTTCTCCATCAGCTCTTCGGACGCTTCCGCCGCTGCTTCCACCAGGAACTCGCGCATCTCTTCGCACTGGTCCTGCAGGTCTTCCGGAATATCGCCGTAGTCAAAGGTCATGCCCATGTCGGCTTCGTTCCAGTAGATGGCTTTCATCTTCACCAGATCGACCACGCCCCTGAACTCATCCTCGGCGCCGATGGTCATCTGCAGCGGTACCGGGTTGGCCTTCAGGCGGCTCTTGAGCTGGACCACTACGGATTCGAAATTGGCGCCGGTGCGATCCATCTTGTTCACAAACACGATGCGCGGCACTTCGTATTTATTGGCCTGGCGCCAGACGGTCTCGGTCTGCGGCTGCACACCGGAGGAACCACAGAGTACCACCACGGCACCATCCAGAACCCGCAGGGAGCGCTCCACCTCAATGGTGAAATCCACGTGCCCGGGCGTGTCAATGATGTTGATGCGGTGCTGGTCAAACTGCTGCTGCATGCCGGACCAGAAACAGGTGGTGGCCGCTGAGGTAATGGTAATACCCCGCTCCTGCTCCTGCTCCATCCAGTCCATGGTGGCAGCGCCATCGTGCACCTCGCCGATCTTGTGAGAGAGACCGGTGTAGAAGAGAACGCGCTCGGTGGTGGTGGTCTTGCCGGCATCTACGTGCGCACAAATACCGATGTTGCGGTAACGGGCAATGGGAGTCTTGCGTGCCACGGGACAATCTCCAGTCGTGATGTGAATTGCGGTTGCGCCAGTCCATCAGGAGCGGACGGCGCTGTGGGCGGGAGAGGACCTCCCGCGCCTGCCCCGGCCACCAATATGGCAGGGCCAGATACGCCAAAGGCAGCGATAACCGCTGCCTTTGGAGTCGCCTTGTGACGTTCGGGGCGCTTGCGCGCCCCCGGCCCGGAGGCCGCCACCACCTTAGAAACGGTAGTGAGAGAACGCCTTGTTGGCTTCGGCCATGCGGTGCACGTCTTCGCGCTTCTTAACCGCACCACCTTTGCTCTGCGCTGCGTCCATCAGCTCACCAGCCAGACGCTGGGCCATAGACTTCTCGCCGCGCTTGCGGGAGTACTCTACCAGCCAGCGCATTGCCAGCGCCTGACGACGTGCAGGGCGTACTTCTACAGGCACCTGGTAGGTCGCACCACCCACACGGCGGGACTTAACTTCCACCAGTGGAGCGATCTTCTCCAGAGCGTCGTCGAACAGCTCTACAGGGTCCTGCTTGGTTTTGTCGGCAACGATATCCAGTGCACCGTAAACGATGCGCTCAGCGACAGACTTCTTACCGCTGACCATTACCATGTTCATGAATTTTGCTAAGGTCACATTGCCGAACTTGGGATCTGGCAATACTTCGCGCTTAGCAACAACGCGTCTTCTTGGCATTTTGCTCGCCTCTCTTCAGGTTTGTTCTAAGACAACGCTCTCACAACTTCTTCATGCTTTCGCTGATTCACACTATGAGCGCGCTTAGCCTTACTCGGTTCAACCGAAAACGTATGTACTGTGCTACGACCTAATTACTTAGGACGCTTGGCACCGTACTTGGAGCGGGCCTGACGGCGGGCGCTCACGCCAGAGGTATCGAGGCTACCGCGAACAGTGTGATAACGAACACCTGGCAGGTCTTTTACACGACCGCCACGGATCAGTACCACGCTGTGCTCCTGCAGGTTGTGACCTTCACCGCCAATGTAAGAAGTTACTTCAAAGCCACTGGTCAGGCGCACACGGCAAACCTTACGCAGAGCTGAGTTTGGCTTCTTAGGAGTGGTGGTGTACACGCGGGTGCACACACCACGGCGCTGAGGACACGCTTGCAGAGCGGGAACGTCGCTCTTCTGAACCTTACGTTTTCTAGGCTTACGAACCAATTGGTTGATCGTTGCCATGAAAAATAACTCCAACAATTGTCTTGCCTTGCAACTGGCACAAGGCGATTTAGTTACCTCACCCCGCGACCCCGGCACAGCGGCCAGAACCACGGAAATAAGCCCCCAAGGTGATGGGGTCGCGCATTGTACGTTCACTGGCCAGGTGGGTCAAGGTTTTCACCGCCCGGATTCACTGTGGCCAGCGCCCGTTTACGCCCTTTTTGCGCCCTGCCGGGACTCCCCCCGCCAGGGCGATCCGGCCAGTGGCAGCGGGCCTTAATCCCCCATTACCACTGGCCCAATACGCAGGAACCCCCGTCCAGCGGACGGGGGTTCCTGGTTGGCCGTAGACTCCCGGGGGAGGCGCGGCCTGGTCAGGCTGCTACTGCCAGCACCGGAATCAGCTGGTGCTGGATTTCAGTGCTTCGGTCAGTGCCGCTTCCACCTCGGCTGCGGTTGGACCCTCACCCTCGAGGCTCATCTCGGCATTACGCTTGCGACGACGCTCGGCGTGGTAGGCCAGACCGGTACCGGCCGGGATCAGACGACCTACAACAACGTTCTCCTTCAGACCGCGCAGGTTGTCCTGCTTGCCGGTTACGGCAGCTTCGGTCAGTACGCGGGTGGTCTCCTGGAAGGAGGCCGCGGAGATAAAGGATTCGGTCGCCAGGGACGCCTTGGTGATACCCAGCAGCTGACGCTCATACTGTGCAGGCTGACGGCTCTCAGCGCGCAGTTTTTCGCTCTCTTCCAGGACGCGGTTGTATTCCGCCTGCTCACCCTTAACGAAGGAGGAGTCACCCATGAAGGTAATTTCCACCTTGCGCAGCATCTGGCGAATAATCACCTCGATGTGCTTATCGTTAATTTTTACACCCTGCAGACGGTAAACGTCCTGGATCTCGTTGGTGATGTAGCGGGCCAGCATCTCCACACCCTGCAGACGCAGGATATCGTGCGGGTTGCTTGGACCGTCGGATACAACTTCACCCTTCTCGACCTGCTCACCTTCGAACACGGTCATGACGCGGTGCTTGGGAATCAGCACCTCGTAGTGGGTGGAACCGTCCGCCAGAGGCTGACCGTCAGTCGGGGTAATCACCAGACGACGCTTGCCTTTGGTCTCCTTACCGAAGGAGATGGTACCGGAGATCTCCGCCAGGATGGACGGCTCTTTCGGCTTACGGGCTTCGAACAGGTCAGCAACGCGCGGCAGACCACCGGTAATGTCGCGGGTCTTGGAGCTCTCTTGCGGGATACGCGCGATAATGTCACCCACACTGATGGTGTCACTGTCGGAGATGCTCAGAATCGCTTTCGCCGGCAGCATGTAGTGCGCAGGCACGTTGGTGTTGGCCAGGCACAGCTCATTACCGGCTTCATCAACCAGGGTAATGGCAGGCTTCAGGTCCTTACCAGCGGCAGGACGCTCAGCCGGATCCAGTACCTCAATAGAGGTCAGGCCGGTCAGCTCGTCTGTCTGGCGACGGATGGAGAGACCGTCTTCCATACCGGCGAACACCACTTTACCCGCCACTTCGGTAACGATTGGGTGAGTGTGCGGATCCCATTTGGCAACGGTCTGACCGCCATCCACCTTGTCACCGTCCTTGACGGTGATTTCCGCACCGTAAGGCACCTTGTAGCGCTCACGCTCACGACCGTTCATGTCAGCCACAGCCAGCTCACCGGAACGGGACACCGCTACCAGGTTGCCAGCGGCGTTTTCAACTACCTTGATGTTGAGCAGGCGAACCACACCTTCCTGCTTAACCTGCACGCTGTCCACGGCTGAGGCCCGGGAGGCCGCACCACCGATGTGGAAGGTACGCATGGTCAGCTGGGTACCCGGCTCACCAATGGACTGGGCGGCAATAACACCGACCGCTTCACCCGGGTTAACCCGGTGACCGCGGGCCAGGTCGCGACCGTAACACTGGGCACAGATACCGTAGCGGGTTTCACAGGAGATGGGTGAACGCACCATCACCTCGTCGATACCCATCTCTTCGATACGCTCGATCCACTTCTCGTCGATCATGGTGCCGGCGGAGATCAGGATCTCGTCGCTGCCAGGACGGGTTACGTCACGGGCTACCACACGACCGAGGATACGATCACCCAGGGATTCGATAACGTCACCACCCTCAATGACCGGCGCCATGGTCAGACCTTCGTCGGTACCACAGTCGGTTTCGGTCACCACCACGTCCTGTGCCACGTCCACCAGACGACGGGTCAGGTAACCGGAGTTCGCGGTTTTCAGTGCGGTATCCGCCAGACCCTTACGGGCGCCGTGGGTAGAAATAAAGTACTGACCTACGTTCAGACCTTCACGGAAGTTGGCGGTAATCGGCGTCTCAATAATGGAGCCGTCCGGCTTCGCCATCAGGCCGCGCATACCGGCCAGCTGACGGATCTGGGCGGGGGAACCACGGGCACCGGAGTCGGCGTACATATAGACGGAGTTGAAAGAGGCCTGCTCTTCCTCTTCGCCATCGCGGTTAACCACGGTCTCCTTGGAGATACCTTCCATCATGGACTTGGCCACGAGGTCGTTGGCGCGGGACCAGATGTCGATCACCTTGTTGTACTTCTCGCCCTGGGTTACCAGACCGGAAGCGAACTGGGCTTCAATCTCTTTTACTTCTTCCTCGGCCGCAGACACCAGGGTGTGCTTCTCGGCAGGGATTTCAAAGTCGTTTACACCAATGGAAGAACCGGACTTGGTGGAGTACTCGTAACCCATGTACATCAGGCGGTCAGCGAAGATAACCGTCGCCTTCAGGCCTACCACGCGGTAGCAGTAGTTGATCACACCGGAGATGGCTTTCTTCACCATGTTGCGGTTAACCAGCTCGAACGGCATACCCTTGGGCACGATCTCCCACAGCAGGATACGACCGACGGTGGTGTCGATTACGTAGCGGCGGTCTTCGGACTCACCGTCTTCGCCGATGATGGTCTCTTCGATACGCACCTTGACGCGTGCCTGCAGGTCAACCTGCTTGGCGTGATAGGCACGGGACACTTCTTTCGCGTCCGCAAACACCATACCTTCACCACGGGCGTTAACGCGCTCACGGGTCATCCAGTAGAGACCCAGTACCACGTCCTGGGAAGGCACGATAATAGGCTCACCGGAGGCGGGCGAGAGGATGTTGTTGGTGGACATCATCAGCGCGCGGGCTTCCAGCTGGGCTTCCAGGGTCAGGGGTACGTGTACCGCCATCTGGTCACCGTCGAAGTCGGCGTTATAGGCCGCACACACCAGCGGGTGCAGCTGGATCGCCTTACCTTCAATCAGCACAGGCTCGAACGCCTGGATACCGAGACGGTGCAGGGTTGGTGCACGGTTCAGCATTACCGGGTGCTCGCGAATCACTTCGTCGAGGATGTCCCAAACGATCGCCTCTTCACGCTCAACCATCTTCTTGGCAGCTTTGATGGTGGTGGCCAGGCCACGCAGCTCCAGCTTGGAGAAGATGAACGGCTTGAACAGCTCCAGCGCCATTTTCTTCGGCAGACCACACTGGTGCAGCTTCAGGGTAGGACCAACCACGATCACGGAACGACCGGAGTAGTCCACACGCTTACCGAGCAGGTTCTGACGGAAACGACCCTGCTTACCTTTGATCATGTCAGCCAGGGACTTCAGTGGACGCTTGTTGGAGCCGGTGATGGCGCGGCCGCGACGGCCGTTATCCAGCAGTGCATCCACCGCTTCCTGCAGCATACGCTTTTCGTTGCGCACGATGATGTCAGGGGCGTTCAGGTCCAGCAGACGCTTGAGACGGTTGTTACGGTTGATCACGCGACGGTAGAGGTCGTTCAGATCGGAAGTCGCGAAACGGCCGCCGTCCAGCGGTACCAGCGGACGCAGGTCCGGTGGCAGCACAGGCAGGGCTTCCATCACCATCCACTCTGGCTTGTTGCCGGAGGTCTGGAAGGCTTCCAGCAGCTTCAGACGCTTGGACAGTTTCTTGATCTTGGTCTCGGAGTTGGTGCTCGGAATCTCTTCACGCAGCTGCTGAATCTCGCCTTCCAGATCGATGTCACGCATCAGTTCCTGGATCGCCTCAGCACCCATCTTGGCTTCGAATTCGTCACCAAACTCTTCCATGGACTCAAAGTACTGATCATCAGTCAGCAGTTGGCCACGCTCGAGAGTGGTCATACCGGGATCGGTTACCACATAGGATTCAAAGTAGAGCACGCGCTCGATGTTGCGCAGGGTCATGTCCAGCAGCAGGCCCATGCGGCTAGGCAGGGACTTGAGGAACCAGATGTGCGCAACCGGGCTGGCCAGCTCGATGTGGCCCATACGCTCACGACGCACCTTGGAGAGGGTGACTTCTACGCCACACTTCTCACAGATGATGCCGCGGTGCTTCATGCGCTTGTACTTACCGCACAAGCACTCGTAGTCTTTGACCGGGCCAAAGATCTTGGCACAGAACAAACCCTCACGCTCAGGCTTGAAGGTTCTGTAGTTGATGGTCTCCGGCTTCTTCACTTCACCGAAAGACCATGAACGAATCATCTCTGGCGACGCCAGTGAAATGCGAATCGCATCAAACTCTTCAGGTTGACCCTGGGACTTCAGCAAATTAAGTAAGTCTTTCAAGGGACTGTCTCCAGTTGTCTCCGGAACCAGGCTCAATGCCCGGCCCTGTTTTACAATTCGTCCTGCTCAGTAGCTCATTCAGTTGAGACTACACGCCCGCAGGAGTTCCCGGCTGCTGCGGGGCTTACGCCCCGCAGCGCGACTGACATCAGTTGTCAGTTTCCAGCTCGATATTGATACCGAGGGAGCGAATCTCTTTAACCAGTACGTTAAAGGACTCTGGCATGCCAGGCTCCATGCGGTGATCGCCGTCGACGATGTTTTTGTACATCTTGGTACGACCGGTAACGTCGTCCGATTTCACAGTCAGCATCTCCTGCAGAGTGTAGGCGGCACCGTAAGCTTCCAGTGCCCACACCTCCATCTCACCGAAGCGCTGGCCACCGAACTGGGCTTTACCACCCAGAGGCTGCTGGGTAACCAGACTGTAAGAACCGGTTGAACGGGCGTGCATCTTGTCGTCCACCAGGTGGTTCAGCTTGAGCATGTACATGTAGCCGACCGTGGTCTGACGCTGGAAGGCGTCGCCGGTACGACCATCGTACAACTGCACCTGACCGGTATCGGAGAGGTCAGCCAGACGCAGCAGATCCTTGATCTCGGACTCTTTCGCACCATCGAATACGGCAGTCGCCATTGGCACACCGTCGGACAGGTTGCGAGCCAGTTCCAGGATCTCGGCATCGGTAAAGCTGGCCAGGTCCTCCTTATCCTTCGCTACGCCGGTCTTGTTGTAGATCGCCTCGAGGAAGTCACGAACCTCAGCCACCTTGCGCTGCTCCTGCAGCATGGCGTTGATCTTGTCACCCAGACCCTTGGCAGCCATACCCAGGTGCATTTCCAGCACCTGACCCACGTTCATACGTGACGGTACACCCAGCGGGTTGAGGACGATGTCCACCGGCTCGCCATTGGCGTCGTGCGGCATATCCTCGATCGGCATGATCACGGAGATAACACCCTTGTTACCGTGACGACCCGCCATCTTGTCACCAGGCTGGATGCGACGCTTGATGGCCAGGTAAACCTTGACGATCTTCAGTACGCCCGGAGCCAGGTCGTCGCCGGTGGAGAGCTTGCGTTTCTTGTCTTCGAAGCGCTCGTCGAGGATCTTGCGACGCTCGATCAGCTGCTCTTCAGCGCGATCCAGCTGCTCGTTCAGGGCCTCATCGGCCATGCGCAGCTTGAACACCTGCTCCTTGTCCATGCCTTCCAGTACTTCGGCAGACAGGACATCGCCTTTCTTCACGCCTTTGCCGCTGGCGACCTTCTGGCCATCCAGGGCTTTGTAGAGACGCTCGAAAGTCGCGGCTTCAACAATGCGGTACTCTTCGTTCAGGTCCTTGCGAATGGCGTCCAGCTGGCCTTTTTCGATCTCCATGGAACGCTGGTCTTTTTCCAGACCGTCGCGGGTAAAGACCTGCACATCGATCACAGTGCCACGGGTAGAGGTCGGCACACGCAGGGAGGTGTCCTTAACGTCGGACGCCTTCTCACCGAAGATGGCGCGCAGCAGTTTCTCTTCCGGCGTCAGCTGGGTTTCGCCTTTTGGCGTAACCTTGCCCACCAGGATGTCACCGGGGCCCACTTCCGCACCGATGTACACGATGCCGGACTCGTCCAGTTTGGCCAGCGCGCTCTCACCCACGTTGGGGATGTCGGCGGTGATCTCTTCGCTGCCCAGCTTGGTGTCACGGGCAATACAGGTCAGCTCCTGGATGTGAATGGTGGTGAAGCGGTCTTCCTGTACCACACGCTCGGACACCAGGATGGAGTCCTCGAAGTTGTAACCATTCCAGGGCATGAACGCGATGCGCATGTTCTGGCCCAGAGCCAGTTCACCCAGGTCTACGGAAGGACCGTCAGCGAGGATGTCGCCACGCTCGATCACATCACCAGTGGTCACAATCGGACGCTGGTTGATACAGGTGTTCTGGTTGGAACGGGTGTACTTGGTGAGGTTGTAGATATCCACACCGGCATCACCGGCTTCGGTCTCTTCGTCGTGCGCCTTCACCACAATACGGGCGGCATCAACACGCTCAACCACACCACCACGCTTGGCCACCACACAGACGCCGGAGTCGGAGGCGACGTTGCGCTCCATACCGGTACCTACCAGCGGCTTCTGGGCCTTCAGGGTAGGTACAGCCTGACGCTGCATGTTCGATCCCATCAGTGCGCGGTTGGCGTCATCGTGCTCCAGGAATGGAATCAGGGACGCGGCCACCGACACTACCTGACGAGGGGATACGTCCATGTACTGGACTTCGTCGGCGGTCTTGAAGGTAAATTCACCCATGAAACGCACAGACACCAGGTCCTCGGTCAGACGATTGTTCTCGTCCAGTACAGAGGAGGCCTGTGCAATCACGTAGCCCGCTTCGTTAATGGCGGACAGGTACTCGATCTCGTCAGTGGCAACACCATCCACTACCTTACGGTAAGGCGCTTCCAGGAAGCCGTAGCTGTTGGTGCGGGAGTAAGTCGCCAGCGAGTTGATCAGACCAATGTTCGGACCTTCAGGTGTCTCAATTGGACATACGCGGCCGTAGTGAGTCGGGTGCACGTCGCGCACCTCAAAGCCGGCACGCTCACGGGTCAGACCGCCCGGGCCCAACGCCGAAACACGACGCTTGTGAGTCACTTCGGAGAGCGGGTTGTTCTGGTCCATAAACTGGGACAGCTGGGAAGAGCCAAAGAACTCTTTTACCGCAGCCGCAACCGGCTTGGCATTGATCAGGTCCTGAGGCATCAGGCCTTCGCTCTCTGCCATGGAGAGACGCTCTTTCACGGCACGCTCAACACGCACCAGACCAACGCGGAACTGGTTCTCGGCCATCTCGCCCACGGAACGCACGCGACGGTTACCCAGGTGATCGATATCATCCACGTAACCTTTACCGTTACGGATATCCACCAGGGTCTTCAGTACGTCAACGATGTCCTCTTTGGACAGAGTGCCTTCACCGGTGTCCTCGTTACGCTCAAGACGACGGTTGAACTTCATGCGGCCAACGCCGGACAGGTCGTAACGCTCCTGACTGAAGAACAGGTTCTGGAACAGCGCTTCGGCGGACTCCTTGGTTGGCGGCTCGCCAGGACGCATCATGCGGTAGATCTCTACCAGTGCTTCCAGCTCGCTGCGGGTCGGGTCGATACGCAGGGTTTCGGAGACGAACGGACCACAATCCAGTTCGTTGGTGTAGAGGGTTTCCAGAGTGTCCAGGCCCATGGCCTCGACCTTGTCCAGAACCTCTTCGGTAATCTCGGTATTACACTCGTACGCCAGCTCGCCGGTAGCTTCGTCGATCAGGTCTTTGGCCAGGCTGCGGCCCAGCAGGTACTCACGCGGCACCACCATCTCGCTGACTTTGGCTTTTTCCAGCTGGCGAATGTGACGGGCGGTAATACGACGACCTTCTTCAACAACAACGTTGCCCTTGTTGTCGGTCATATCGAAGGTAGCTACGTCACCACGCAGACGCGCTGGCACCACTTCGAACTTGTACTCGCCGTCAGTGATACGGAAAGTACTGGTTTCGAAGAACATATCCAGCATCTGCTCGGAGGTATACCCCAGAGCACGCAGCAGAATGGACGCAGGCAGCTTGCGACGACGGTCGATACGAACGTAGACCAGATCCTTCGGGTCGAATTCGAAATCCAGCCATGAACCGCGGTAAGGAATAATACGCGCGGAGTACAGCAGTTTGCCGGATGAGTGAGTTTTACCTTTATCGTGATCAAAGAATACGCCGGGTGAGCGGTGCAGCTGGGAAACGATCACACGCTCAGTACCGTTGATAACAAACGTACCGTTATCAGTCATGAGCGGAATTTCGCCCATGTACACTTCTTGCTCTTTAATGTCCTTGATGCTTTTGTTCGCTGACTCTTTATCGTAGATGATCAGCCGAACGCGCACCCGCAGCGGTACCGCATAGGTAACGCCACGCAGAATACATTCGTTAACATCGAAAGCGGCTTTGCCCAGGGTGTAGCTTACATATTCAAGGGCAGCGCTTCCGGAATAACTGACAATCGGAAACACAGATTTGAAAGCGGCATGGAGACCGACGTCCAGGCGAGCCTCAGGCGATGCATCGGCCTGAGTAAACTTGCGATATGAGTCCAACTGTATCGCCAGGAGGAACGGGACATCCATGACGTGCGGCAACTTGCCGAAATCCTTGCGGATACGTTTTTTCTCAGTATATGAGTAAGCCATCAGTATTCCCCAGCTTGTTCACGGATAAGGCTTTATCTCACCACGGCCCAAGCAACCGCGGTAATAAGAGGCGCAGACTTTCTGAACCGGACACTCCGGTGCTTGCGATCTCTGCTTTGGCCTTCAGGGTTCCCGCACACGCCGGGAAAGCCTGCATTGCGCCGTTGGCCACAAACGGCAAAAAGGCCGGCGGGTAGTTCACCCGCCAGCCCTCAAGTCAGACAACAAAAATCGATGGCTGACTTAATTTTTGTAGAGCAGCGATTACTTCAGCTCTACAACAGCGCCAGCTTCTTCCAGTTGCTTCTTGGCGTCTTCAGCTGCGTCTTTAGCGGCACCTTCCAGAACAACGGCTGGAGTGGCTTCAGACATGGCCTTGGCTTCTTTCAGGCCCAGACCAGTGATAGCGCGGATCGCTTTGATCACGTTCACTTTCTTGTCGCCAGCAGAGGAGATTACAACGTCAAAGTTGGTCTTCTCTTCAGCAGCAGCGCCGCCAGCGTCGCCACCAGCTACAGCTACAGCAGCTACAGCAGCAGTTACACCGAACTTCTCTTCCATAGCTTCGATCAGCTCAACAACGTCCTTAACAGACATTTCAGCGATCGCATTGATGATATCTTCTTTAGTCAGAGACATGAGTCTATTCCTACATTTGCTTGAGCAGTTCCCGGCCACAGCGACCAGTGCTCGTTAAACGATTTAAAAAGCGCTTTCCCGGTAGGGGGATTAAGCAGCTTCTTGTTCTTTTTGGTCGCGAATGGCCGCAATAGTGCGAACCAGTTTGCCAGCAGCAGCTTCTTTCATCACGCTCATCAGCTTGGCGATTGCTTCGTCGTAAGTTGGCAGACTTGCCAACAGACTGATATCAACCACAGAGCCTTCGAAGGCAGCCGTTTTCAACTCAAACTTGTCATTACCCTTGGCGAAATCCTTGAAAATGCGCGCACCGGCGCCAGGATGTTCGGTAGAGAATGCGATCAGAGTTGGACCTACGAAAGAGTCAGTCAGACACTCGTAAGCGGTACCTTCTACTGCGCGACGCGCCAGAGTGTTACGAACGACTTTTACCCAAACGCCGTTTGCACGAGCCTCTTTGCGCAGAGCGGTCATTGCAGATACAGATACACCACGTGCATCGGCAACTACGGCAGACAGTGCGCTCTTAGCAGCTTCCTGGACTTCAGCGACAATCGCTTTTTTGTCTTCGAGTCCTAATGCCACAAGATTTCTCCTGGATTTGATTAGCTCAACTCTTGAGTAAGCAATAACTTACCGCGAGGAGCGCCAATCGTTACGTCAGTCCTCTGGTTCCTCAAACAAGGAGCCGCGGGACGGTTCTCGGTGATCAAATCCAGCGGCAGCACATGGCAAACCATGCCCTGCCTGAAACTGAATTGGGTGTCACCGTCTGCGCAGGACATTAAGAGTCCGGTGCTTGCCACTGATAACCTGTGACTCGCCACCTGTACTCACCTGCGGTCTTTGACGGCCTGGCACAGCCGTAGCCACACCAGACCCCAAAGTACGTTACCAGCCGGATCAGATATCCAGGCTGGCTTGATCCAATACCAGACCAGGACCCATGGTGGTACTCAGAGAAATCTTCTTGAGGTACACACCCTTGGCGGAAGCAGGCTTGGCCTTCTTCAGGTCGCCAACCAGGGCTTCCAGGTTCTCTTTCAGAGACTTGGTATCAAAAGTCAGTTTGCCGATGGCGCCGTGGATGATGCCGCCTTTGTCAGCGCGGTAACGCACCTGACCAGCCTTGGCATTCTTAACCGCGGTAGCAACATCCGGAGTCACGGTGCCGGTCTTGGGGTTCGGCATCAGACCGCGTGGACCCAGGATCTGGCCCAGCTGACCAACAACGCGCATAGCGGCCGGGTCGGCGATCACAACGTCGAAGTCCATGTTGCCGGCTTTAACCTGCTCAGCCAGATCTTCCATACCAACGATGTCAGCACCGGCTTCTTTGGCAGCTTCAGCAGCAGCACCCTGGGTGAATACCGCTACGCGCACGTCTTTACCGGAACCGTTTGGCAGGGTGGTAGCACCACGCACAGACTGGTCGGATTTACGTGGGTCGATACCCAGGTTGATAGCGACATCAACAGTTTCACCGAACTTAACAGCGGACAGCTCTTTCAGCAGGGCTACTGCTTCATCGATGTTGTACTGCTTGGCGCGGTCGATTTTTTCGCGAATTGCGCGCTGACGCTTGGACAACTTAGCCATTACACAACTCCTTCAGTTTCAAGGCCCATGGCACGTGCGGAACCAGCAATGGTACGCACCGCTGCATCCATATCGGCTGCAGTCAGGTCAGGCATTTTGGCGGTAGCAATCTCTTCCAGCTGAGCACGGGTAACCTTGCCCACTTTCTGGGTATTCGGACGGCCGGAACCGCTCTTGATACCAGCAGCCTTTTTCAGCAGGAAAGAGGCAGGAGGAGTCTTCATGGTGAAGGTAAAGCTGCGGTCACCGTATACGGAGATGACGACAGGCACAGGAGAACCTGCTTCCATACCTTGGGTCTGGGCGTTGAACGCCTTACAGAATTCCATGATGTTCACACCCTTCTGGCCCAGGGCAGGACCTACGGGTGGACTTGGGTTGGCCTGACCAGCAGGCACTTGCAGCTTAATATAAGCTTCAACTTTCTTGGCCATAGTTAATTACTCCCAACGTTGGGTGTTAGCGCCTCAAGCCAGCTGTGGCGCAGCTGACCGTCTCCGGCTCCCCTGTCCCGCCCGCGAGAAACGGACGGAGACGCGAAAACCCTCCCCCGCTTGCGCAGAGGAGGGCCGAAAAACCTTTGGTTTTCTGTCAGGCCTTTTCGACCTGACTGAACTCCAACTCAACCGGGGTTGAGCGACCGAAGATCAAAACCGCAACCTGCAGCTTGCTCTTCTCGTAATTCACCTCTTCAACGACACCATTAAAGTCGTTGAACGGACCATCAGTAACCCGCACCATTTCGCCGGGCTCAAAGATGGTTTTGGGCTTGGGCTTATCAACCGAGTCATCCACGCGCTGCAAAATAGCGTTGGCTTCCTTCTCGGTAATTGGTGCCGGCTTGTCCGCCTTGCCACCAATGAATCCCATGACCCGCGGAGTCTCTTTCACCAGATGCCATGTTTCATCGGTGAGCTCCATCTGCACCAGCACGTAGCCGGGGAAAAACTTGCGCTCGGACTTGCGCTTCTGCCCGCCGCGCATCTCTACCACCTCTTCGGTCGGCACCAGGATGTCACCAAATAGATCCTGCATACCGGCCAACTCGACGCGTTCCTTCAGCGCTGCAGCTACTTTTTTCTCGTAGCCGGAGTACGCGTGCACCACATACCAGCGTTTAGCCATGCGTCACCTCTAACCGATGATCTGAGAAGCTGCCCAGCCGAGGAAGGTATCCAGCAGCCACAGCACGATTGACATCACAACAACGACGGCAACCACGATCAGCGTGGTCTGGTTCACTTCCTGGCGGGACGGCCAGACTACACGACGAAATTCCGCCTGCGCTTCGCGCAACAGCGACCAGAACGCCGTGCCTTTTGCGGTATTCACCGCAACAAATGCTGCAACAGCACCCACAGCCACCATGGCCAGGACGCGGTACAGCACGGCCACTTCAGCAAAATAGGAGTTGCCTACAACGCCCGCAGCCACCAGCAATACCACCAACAGCCACTTCAGGCCATCGAGGCGAAATTCCTTGGTGTCAGCTTTCGCATTCATGCGGCGTGTAACCTCAAACTCGGTTATTTCGGGAAAGTGGCAGGCCAGGAGGGACTCGAACCCCCAACTTTCGGTTTTGGAGACCGATGCTCTACCAATTGAACTACTGGCCTTTAAATCTTGCTCTTAATGAAAGGCGCAAGTGCCGAAGCACTCGCGCCCCCACAGAGCCATGCGGACTATCGATTACTCGATGATCTTGGCTACAACGCCCGCACCCACAGTACGACCGCCTTCACGGATCGCAAAGCGCAGACCTTCGTCCATCGCAATTGGGTGAATCAGGGTAACAGTCATCTGAATGTTG
>JAWMQM010000007.1:0-11028 GCA_033283175.1 Cellvibrionaceae bacterium SEMH9
GTGAGAGTAGGTCATCGTCAGCCTTTTAATTAAAAACCCCTGATCAGAGATGGTCAGGGGTTTTTTTATGCCTGGAATTTGCTCCTGGGGAGCAGGGTAGCGCGCAGTGGGATAACCGCTTCGGCTGCGTCAGGACGCAGCGGCCGGGCACAAAAAAGCCCGCTGGCGCGGGCTTGGGGGGGGGCTGGATACCGCCGGTGTTCAGGCTGTAAACATCTTGTCAGATCTTTGTTATGACAGTGACGCTGATTTCTGCGCCGCAGTTAACGAATATTGGACAGTCGCAGGTTCGGCTTCTTCGCTTCCCGGAAAATCAGCGCAACCTTGCCGATCTCCTGCACAATCTCGGCCCTCGCCTTTTTGCTCAATTCAGCAATGACCTGCTTGCGCAGCTCGCGGTCGGCGATGACCAGTTTAACCTTAATGAGTTCGTGGTCATTAAGGGCCCTCTCCAGCTCTTCCATCACGCCTTCGCTGAGGCCATTGCCAGCAATGGTCAGCACGGGCTTCAGGTTATGGCCAAGGGCGCGATATTGCTTTTTGAGGACGGGGGTTAAAGGCATACAATAGCTCTTCTGTAACAGACAATTTAGGGCTCGCGCCACGTAGCGGGCTATTGTAACTCAAGTTCGGCGCAACGGTGTCTATGGCCAGATCAAAAAGCAGTAAAGGGTGGCTGAACGAGCATTTCAGTGATCAGTATGTCAAAAAGTCGCAGCAGGATGGCTACCGCTCGCGCGCCAGTTACAAACTGCTGGAGCTGGACGAAAAGGACAAATTACTTCGATCAGGGATGACAGTGGTCGATCTTGGCGCCGCCCCGGGGGGCTGGAGTCAAATTGCAGCCCGCAAGGTGGGAACTCAGGGGCGGGTTATAGCGTCAGATATTCTTCCTATGGACTCCCTGGCCGGGGTCGACTTTATCCAGGGTGATTTCACCGAGGATGAGGTCTTCGAGGCCCTGATGGCGCTGCTGGGGCCGGGTAAAGCTGACCTTGTAATTTCCGATATGGCCCCCAATATGAGTGGAGTGGCGGATGTGGATCAGCCCAAGGCCATGTATCTGGTAGAGCTGGCGCTGGATATGGCGCGCAGCACCCTGAAGCAGGGAGGCTGCTTTGTGGCCAAGGTGTTCCAGGGCGAAGGCTTTGACGAATATTTGCGACAGGCAAAAGAGCTGTTCAAGACTGTAGTGATTCGCAAGCCTGATGCCTCCCGCTCCCGCTCCCGCGAGGTTTATCTGGTAGGTAAGGGCTTTAAGGGGTGAGCATCGGGTGCGCTCCCTGCAGCATAAGCGCTATACTCATAGGCAGCGGTCGCTGAAAGGCGTCCGGGCTGGTTTCCACGCACCACTCAAGCAATGACATGAGGGTATCTCTTTGAATGATATGGTAAAAAACCTGCTTCTCTGGCTGGTGATCGCTGCGGTACTGCTGGCAGTATTCCAGAACTTCAACACCAAGTCCGGGCAGGAGACGCTCACCTATTCTGATTTCGTCAAAGAGGTGCAGCAGGATTCCGTGCGGGAAGTGGTGGTTGATGGCCAGGTGATTGTGGGTACCCGCCACAATAACTCCCGTTTTGAGACTGTGCGTCCACTGATCCAGGATGACCGGCTGATGGACGACCTGCTTAACCACGGTGTTGAGGTGAAAGGCCAGTTGCCGGAACAGCCCAGTCTGTGGCAGCAGCTGCTCGTGGCCAGCTTCCCTATCCTGTTGATTATTCTCGTATTCATGTTCTTTATGCGGCAGATGCAGGGCGGCGCTGGCGGTCGTGGTGGCCCCATGAGCTTCGGCAAGAGCAAGGCGCGCCTGCTGGGTGAAGATCAGATCAAGACCACCTTTGCCGATGTGGCGGGTGTGGATGAGGCCAAAGAGGATGTGCAGGAGCTGGTTGAGTTTCTGCGTGATCCCAGCAAATTCCAGCGCCTCGGCGGCAAGATCCCCCGCGGCGTACTGATGGCGGGTCCTCCCGGTACCGGTAAAACCCTGCTGGCCAAGGCCATTGCCGGAGAGGCCAAGGTGCCGTTTTTCTCCATTTCCGGTTCCGATTTCGTAGAGATGTTTGTGGGCGTGGGTGCATCCCGCGTGCGCGACATGTTCGATCAGGCCAAGAAGCAGGCGCCCTGCATTATCTTTATCGATGAAATTGACGCCGTAGGTCGCCACCGTGGCGGCGGTCACGGCGGTGGCCATGACGAGCGTGAGCAGACCCTCAACCAGTTGCTGGTGGAGATGGATGGTTTTGAAGGCAATGAAGGCATTATTGTTATTGCGGCAACCAACCGTCCGGACGTGCTGGATAAGGCTTTGCTGCGCCCCGGTCGTTTCGATCGCCAGGTATTTGTGGGTCTGCCGGACATTCGTGGCCGTGAACAGATTCTCAAAGTGCATATGCGCAAGGTGCCATTGGACGATAAGGTCCAGGCTTCCATTATTGCCCGCGGTACCCCTGGATTCTCCGGTGCTGATCTGGCCAACCTGGTTAACGAGGCAGCCCTGTTTGCCGCCCGCGCCAACAAGCGCCTGGTGACCATGGAGGAGTTTGAAAAGGCTCGGGACAAGATCATGATGGGCGCCGAGCGCAAGTCCATGGTCATGAGTGAGAAAGAGAAAGAGATGACGGCTTATCACGAGGCGGGTCACGCCATCGTCGGTTATCTCACGCCCGAACACGATCCGGTACACAAGGTCACCATTATCCCTCGCGGCCGTGCGCTGGGTGTTACCCAATACCTGCCGGAAGATGATCGCCACAGCTACAGCCGTCGCTACATCCTCTCCCGCATTGCTTCTGCCTACGGCGGGCGTATCGCGGAAGAGATGACCGGTGGCCTGGACGCGGTGTCCAATGGTGCTACCAGTGATATTGAGCAGGCCACCAATATGTCCCGCAGCATGGTAATGAAGTGGGGTATGTCCGATCGCCTGGGGCCTTTGCACTACGGTGAGGACGACGGCGGAATGCCGGGAGCCGGCGGTATGCCCAATTACTCAGGTGACACCTCGCGTACCATTGATGAGGAGGTGCGCAAGATTATTGATGGCTGTTATGCAGAGGCCACCCGCCTGCTGGAAGAGAATCGCGATATTCTTGAGTCAATGAAAGATGCGTTAATGGAGTACGAGACCATTGATGCGGAACAGGTTGATGACCTGATGGCGCGCCGCAAGGTACGTCCACCAAGGGATTGGCATGACGGCAACTTCGGTGGCCGGGTGAAGCCTGAGGGTGAGGCGGGTCAGGGCGATGCTTCCAAACCTATTGGCGGCCCGGCCCAGAACCACTGACCTGCGGCTCTGTGGAAAGGCCCAGCTTGCTGGGCCTTTTTTATTCGCACTCCTTAATCGTGGAAACCTGAAGCACCGATGACAGATTTTGCTTTTGGCGCCAGATCCCTGGACCTGGGGCGGCCACAGGTCATGGGAATTCTGAACGTCACTCCGGATTCTTTTTCGGATGGTGGTCTGCACCACAGCTCCGGGCGCCTGAGTGTGGAAAAATCCCTGTTACACGCCGCTGCGATGGTGAACGCTGGCGCTTCTATTATTGACGTTGGTGGTGAGTCCACCCGTCCGGGGGCTGCCAGCGTCAGTGATGAAGAAGAGCTGGAGCGAGTCGTGCCGGTTGTGGAACGACTGGCCGCTGAGCTGGACGTGGTCATTTCAGTCGACACCAGCAGTCCGCTGGTTATGCAGGCCGTTGCCGATGCGGGTGCCGGGCTGATCAATGATGTGCGTTCACTCTCGCGGGATGGTGCGTTGCAAGCAGCGGCGGTAACCGGTTTGCCGGTGTGCATTATGCACATGCAGGGGCAGCCGAAGACCATGCAGCAGAGCCCCGTTTACCGTGATGTGGTGATTGAGGTTCGTGACTATTTGCAGGCTCGTATGGCTGAACTGGAGGCCGCCGGGATTGCCGCGGGGCGTGTCGTCGTTGACCCCGGATTTGGTTTTGGTAAAAGTGTTGAACACAATCTTGCCTTGCTGAAGCATCTCCCTGCCTTTGCAGAATTGGGGTGCCCGGTGTTGGCGGGGTTGTCGAGAAAGTCACTGTTCGGCGCTGTATTGGGCCGGGATGTGGACGCCCGCATGGCGGGCAGTTTGGCCGCAGCGCTGCTGGCGGCACAGGGAGGTGCGGCGATTATTCGGGTGCACGACGTGCAGGAGACGGTTGATGTACTGCGTTTTTACAGCGCAGTGCAGCAGGCGCAGTAATCGCTCATAACAACAATGATCAAGGTAAAGGAAAGCATGTCCAGAAAATATTTTGGCACAGATGGTATTCGTGGCCGTGTGGGCGAGGGGGCTATTACCCCGGATTTTGTCCTGCGCCTGGGGTGGGCTGCAGGCAAGGTGTTGGCTGAGCGTTTTCAGGGGCCAAAACGAATTCTGATTGGCAAGGATACCCGTACCTCCGGCTACATGTTTGAGTCCGCGCTGGAAGCGGGTCTGATTAACGCCGGTGTGGATGTGTGGCTGCTGGGTCCCATGCCAACCCCGGCAATAGCCTATCTCACCCGTACCTTTCAGGCGCAGGCAGGCATTGTGATCAGTGCCTCCCACAACCCTTTCTACGACAACGGCATCAAGTTTTTCAGTGCCAATGGCAGTAAGTTGCCCGACGATATTGAGCTGGCCATTGAGGCGCAGCTGGATGAGGCCATGGTGACGGCACCCACGCTGGGCAAGGCTCGCCGGATTGAAGATGCTGCCGGTCGTTATATCGAATTCTGCAAAGGCACCTTGCCCTGGGGCTTCAGTCTCTCCGGGCTGAAACTGGTGCTGGATTGTGCCAACGGCGCCACCTACCACATTGCCCCGTCTGTATTCCGGGAGATGGGGGCCGAGGTGGATGTCATCGCGGCCAGTCCCAACGGCGAAAATATCAACTTCGAGTGTGGTTCCACCAAGCCGGAAAAGCTGCAGGCCAGAGTGCTGGAGCTCGGCGCTGACCTGGGAATTGCCTTTGATGGCGACGGTGATCGTGTGGCGTTTGTTGACCACAAGGGTGAGCTCGTCGATGGCGACGAGATCCTCTACCTGATTGCCAGCTACCGTCAGCGCTATGCCGGTGGCTGTAGCGGGGTGGTGGGTACGCTGATGAGCAACTTCGGCTTTGAAAAAGCCCTGCAAGCGCTGGAGGTGCCCTTCGCTCGCGCCAAGGTGGGTGACCGCTATGTGCTGGAGCAGATGCAGGGGCGAGGCTGGAGTCTGGGCGGGGAGAGTTCCGGCCATATTGTCTGCGCCGATGTGACGACTACCGGCGATGGCATTGTGGCGGCGCTACAGGTGTTGCTGGCGCTGTCGGTCATGGATGAGAGCCTGCACCTGGCCAAACAGGGTATGCGCAAGGTTCCGCAAAGGATGATCAATGTACGGGTGTCGGACCAGGCCTCGTTTGAGGCTAATGATCGCATTCGCGAAGCGGTGGCAGCGGCTGAGTTGGAGCTCGGTGACAGCGGGCGTGTGCTGTTGAGGGCGTCCGGTACCGAGCCGCTGATTCGGGTCATGGTGGAGGGGGAGGAGTTGTCCCTCGTCAATCGCCTGACGGAAGAGTTGGCTGCTGTGGTGGAGCAGGCGTTGAGTGCTGGCAACGCCTGAAAACACACTTAAACAAATGCATATAAGGCATTGTATCTTAGAAACTAATCCGCTAAGATTTGCGCCCGTTTTGCCCGCAGGACCAGTGTTTCTGCGGCGCGGGTTGTTCGCAGAGTGGAACAAAACGGAAGAGCGTTAATGCGACGACCACTGATAGTTGGTAACTGGAAAATGCACGGCTCATTGCAAGCCAATGAGTCCCTGGTGCAGGGAGTTGTCGCCCGGTGGTCGGGTGTGCATCTGGCGGAAGTTGGTGTTTGTCCGCCGGCAATTTATCTGTCCCAGGTCAGTCAATTGCTTGCCAGTACCAATATTGGGTGTGGCGCGCAGGATGTCAGTTGGGCAGAGGCCGGTGCTTACACAGGCGAGATCTCGGCGGCGATGCTGGCGGATGTTGGTTGCCAGTATGTCATTGTTGGCCATTCCGAGCGCCGCGAGTACCATGCCGAAAGCAGCGAGCTGGTGGCCCGCAAGTTCGTCGCGGCCCAGTCCGCAGGGTTGACGCCAATCCTGTGTGTTGGCGAGACGCTGGCGCAGCGCGAGGCTGATGAAACACTTGCCGTTATCGGTGAGCAGTTGCAGGCAGTGGTAGGGTTGGCGGGTCGTAAAGCCATGACCGCTGCAGTGATAGCATACGAGCCGGTCTGGGCGATCGGCACTGGCCTGACGGCGACACCGGAGCAGGCACAAGGGGTGCACGAATTCATTCGTGACCAGCTGGGTGAGGCGGGAGTTGCCGTGCGCATATTGTACGGTGGCAGCGTCAAGCCCTCGAATGCGGCGGAGCTGTTTGGCCAGCCGGATATTGACGGCGCCCTGGTGGGCGGCGCATCGCTGAACAGCGACGACTTTTATAGAATCTGCCAGGCGGCAGAGTAAAGGCAGAGTGATGGATAAAATCATCTTGGTGATTCATGTGCTGACAGCGCTGGCTATTATTGGCCTGATTTTGCTGCAGCAGGGCAAGGGCGCGGAGGCAGGTGCCTCTTTTGGTGCCGGTGCTTCGCAGACCGTATTCGGCAGTCAGGGCAGTGGCAACTTTTTTACCCGCGCTACTGCAATCCTGGCCGCAATTTTCTTTGTGACCAGCTTTGGTCTGGCGGTGCTGGCCAAGCAGCAGGCGGCGGTCAGCGCCACTGCGGGCATGCCGATTGTGGATGAGTCCATTCCGGCGATAGTGGAAGATTCGGACATTCCGGTGGTGGATCAGGCGCCGGCGGACGCGGCGGGTGAGCTGCCGGACGCGCCGGAGGCAGAAGACCTGCCCAAGTAAAGTTTTAGCCCAGGTGGTGGAATTGGTAGACACGCTATCTTGAGGGGGTAGTGGCCATTGGCTGTGCGGGTTCAAGTCCCGCCCTGGGCACCAAATTAAAGAAGTACGTAAAAGGCTCTCGCTCCGGCGAGGGCCTTTTTGCTTTGTGCGGTCGCAATTTTTCAGGTTGGTTTTGACGTCTGCTGCCTCGTCAAATACATTGATTCCGGTTTGTCATTGATCGCGTTTCATCAGGGAGGGGGTATGGGAGATATTTACGGCTTTTCGGCACAGCGGCTTGAGGGTGGCAGTGAGCAGTCCCTTGGCGAGTATCGCGGTAAGGTGGTGTTGGTGGTAAATACGGCCAGCAAATGTGGATTTACGCCTCAGTATGAGGGGCTGGAGGAGTTGCACCAGCGCTTTGCCGACAGGGGCCTGGTTATCCTTGGGTTCCCCTGCAACCAGTTTGGCAAGCAGGAGCCGGGCGGCGCAGGGGAGATATCCGGATTCTGCCAGCGCAATTATGGTGTCTCCTTTCCCATGTTTGCGAAGGTTGAGGTCAATGGCGACAATGCCCACCCGCTCTATCGCCACCTGAAGTCCGCCGCTCCGGGGTTGCTTGGCACTCAGGGGGTGAAGTGGAATTTCACCAAGTTTCTGGTGGATCGCAATGGCCGGGTGGTGCGCCGTTTTGCGCCGGTCACCAAGCCGGCGGAGCTGGCTGGTGCGATTGAGGCGCTGCTCGATGCCTGAGTTCAGGGGCCGGCTGATGAGGATGAATCAATGAGTATCAGGGCAATATTGCAGTTGATGTCTGACGGCGAGTTTCATTCCGGCGAGGCCTTGGGCGAGCTGCTGGGTGTGAGTCGCACGGCGGTGTGGAAGCACCTGCAAAAGCTTGAGGCCTATGGCATCCCGCTGGAATCGGTAAAAGGGCGGGGTTACTGCGTGCCCGGCGGCCTGCAGTTGCTCGATGCTGCGCAGGTTCAGCAGGGGCTGGCGCCAGCGGCGAAGGCCTTTCTGCGAGAGCTGGATATTCACGAGTCTGTGGACTCCACCAATGCGCTGGCCATGGCGCGTGCCGGTGCCGGCGCTGCCGGTGGTTATGTCTGTCTGGCCGAGCATCAATCCAGGGGGCGTGGCCGCAGGGGGCGCCCCTGGGTCAGCCCGTTCGCCCAAAGTGTCTATTTATCGGTGGTGGCAGAGTTCAGTGGTGGTGCTGCGGCCCTTGAGGGCTTAAGTCTTGCGGTGGGTGTGGCGCTGGTGCGGGCGCTGAATGCCCTGGGGGCTGAGCAGGTTTTGCTGAAGTGGCCAAACGATGTGGTCTCTGGCGACCGCAAGCTTGCGGGTATTCTGCTCGAAATGGCGGGTGATCCGGCAGGGCAGTGCCAGGTGGTGGTGGGGGTTGGCCTGAATATGGCCCTCACTCCGGCCGGCGCGGAGGCGATTGATCAGCCCTGGGCTGATCTGCGGCAGCTGGTGCCGGGTGTGTCGCGTAATGCGCTGGTGGCGGAGCTGTTGAACCAGTTGCTGCCACTGCTGGCGGAGTTTGAGACGAAGGGCTTTGCCGCCTATCGCGAGGAGTGGGAGCGCTGCCACGCCCACGCGGACAAGCCGGTGCGGCTGGTGATTGGCAATACAGAGGTGACGGGTATTGCGCTTGGGGTGACGTCCAGTGGAGCCCTGCGTTTGTTGGTGGATGGTGTCGAACAGGAGTTTCACGGCGGTGAGATCTCCCTGCGTCCTGTGAGTGTCTGATGCAGCTACAGCTTGATATTGGCAATACCCGGATCAAGTGGCGTCGCCTGCAGGGTGGGGCTGTGACAGGCCGTGGTGCGGTGGTGCGCCGGAATGCCGGCGGCGACCAGGAGTTGCTGCATCAGCTGACCACTGCTGTTGGCGAGGGTGTGGCTGAGGTCCTGGTGGCTTCGGTGGCGGGGACAGAATTCGATCGCCAGCTGGAGTCTCACTGCAGTAGGGTTTACGGGGTGCGTCCGGTCTTTGCCTGTGCCACGGCAGAGGCTGCCGGGGTGACATCCGGCTACAGTGAGCCGCAGCGCCTGGGCGTGGACCGCTGGCTGGCGGTGCTGGCGGCATCCCGCCTGCCCGGAGACCGCTGGCTGGTGCTGGATTGTGGCAGTGCGGTAACGCTGGATGTGCTTCGGGGAGGTCACCATCTTGGCGGCTTTATTGTTCCGGGGTTGCGCTTGATGAGTGAATCACTGTTTGCGCAGACGGCTCAGGTTAAAGTAGGCCTCCCTCAGGTTGCGGGTACTCAGCCTGGTGCCAATACGGAAGAGGCGGTGGGTCGTGGTGTGCGCCTGATGGTGGCGGGTCTGGTGCGTGAAGTGGTCTGTTACCTCGAGGATCCGGGCGCCTGGCGCCTGGTGGTGACCGGCGGTGATGCTGTTGTTGTGGCAGGGCTTCTCCCGGAATGGCCGGGGCTGAGGATAGAGGAAGATCTGGTGCTGGACGGTTTACCGTTGGCCGAGTGTCGTCCGTTGGGTATATAAGCTGGCTGTCGCAGGGAGTGTCGCACCGTTAATGGTGTACGGCCGGGTGGCGGTAAAGGCAAGTTAGATAAGGCTGAGTGCGGACATGCGTTCCATTTTTATTCTGTTGCTGGTGGTCAATCTGCTGGTGTTTGGTGGGCTCTGGTGGAAGGGCCAGCAGGTACAGGCTCCCGCAGAGGTGGTGCCGTCGCGGACGGAGCTGCTGGCTGGCGAACCGCTGGTATTGCTCAGTGAGGTGTCGGAGCAGCAGCTGCGGGAGTTTTCCGCTGACCGGGTGCCCATGCATGAGCCGGGTGCGGAGGCGGGGGCAGATAGTGACGGCGTGGCGGTATCGCAGCCTTTGTGCGAGTTCGTCGGTCCCTTCCCTGGCCAGTTGGAAGCTGAGAACTTTGATGAGCACCTGGGGGCTCTGGATGTTGCGGCACAGGTACGCCGGGTGGAGGTTCAGGGTGAGCCGAGCTACTGGGTCTATCGTGCGCCGGAGGTTTCCCGCAAGGAGGCCTTGCGCCGCTTGCATGAGTTGCAGGCCAAAGGGATCGACAGTTATGTGATCCCCAAGGGCGAGCTGGAGAACGGCATCTCTTTTGGTGTCTTCAGTCGCTTGTCGGGCGCCGAGGCCAGGTTGGCCGAGGTCAAGCGGCTTGGTTATGTTGCTGACATCCACCGCATGGAGCGCACCTACGAGGAGATCTGGGTTGTCCTGGGGGCGGGCGAAGAGGCGAAATTGGGCCAGGAACTGTGGCTCGAGCTGCTCAATCGCGAAGAAGGTCTGGAGCGTCGACAAAATTTCTGCCCAGCTGTTGCTTCCCGCTGAAACTTTCTCTAGAATCGCGCACCTCACTTGCATGGCGCCCCGATTATCAGGCGTGCTGCGCGAGTATTGGGCTGGCGTAGCTCAGTAGGTAGAGCAGCTGACTTGTAATCAGCCGGTCGGGGGTTCGATTCCTCTCGCCAGCTCCATTTTTTTAAAACTTTGTCTGCTAAGTTGTGGATTTGCAAGCGAATTCAGTTGACAGCGGCAAAGATGAGGCGGAAAATAGCGCCTCTTTTTCGCAGGGGTTCCCGAGTGGCCAAAGGGATCAGACTGTAAATCTGACGCGAAAGCTTCGGTGGTTCGAATCCACCCCCCTGCACCATATTGGCCTGGCACCTTGAACTGGGTGTCGGCATTAAGAAGCGCCACAGGCTGAACGGCTGGTGGGCTCCGCTAAAGGGTTTGGCGGGTATAGTTCAATGGTAGAACCTCAGCCTTCCAAGCTGATGATGCGGGTTCGATTCCCGCTACCCGCTCCAGGTTCTGCCTTAAGGCAAGAATAGCGCTCTTGTAGCTCAGTTGGTAGAGCACACCCTTGGTAAGGGTGAGGTCAGCGGTTCAAATCCGCTCAAGAGCTCCACTTTAAGGCGTCGTGAAGTTGCTTTTAGTTTCTTCACGACGCTTTTGTGTGTTTGATAGTTTGCGGTCCGTGAGGGTCGCTGAATTGCTTAACTAAGTAATTAAACTTTGAGGAGGCCCTCACGATGGCAAAATCGCAATTTGAACGTACTAAGCCCCACGTAAACGTGGGCACCATTGGTCACGTTGACCACGGTAAAACCACCCTGACCGCTGCTCTGACCCGCGTATGTGCGGAAGTTTGGGGTGGTACTGCGGTTGCTT
>JAWMQM010000008.1:0-3201 GCA_033283175.1 Cellvibrionaceae bacterium SEMH9
AGGGTGGTAGAACGTAAAGTCTTTCTGACAATCTGTGTGCTGTTTATCTCATATCCGTCCGGTGTAATCAGTGTCTGAACACCTAGTTACATCAGTTATATGGTCAAGCCTCACGGGCAATTAGTACTGGTTAGCTCAACGCCTCACAACGCTTCCACACCCAGCCTATCAACGTCGTAGTCTTCAACGGCCCTTTAGGGGACTCAAGGTCCCAGGGAAAGCTTATCTTGAAGGAGGCTTCCCGCTTAGATGCTTTCAGCGGTTATCCCGTCCGAACATAGCTACCGGGCAGTGCCATTGGCATGACAACCCGAACACCAGAGGTTCGTTCACTCCGGTCCTCTCGTACTAGGAGCAACTCTTCTCAACTTTCCAACGCCCACGGCAGATAGGGACCGAACTGTCTCACGACGTTCTAAACCCAGCTCGCGTACCACTTTAAATGGCGAACAGCCATACCCTTGGGACCGGCTTCAGCCCCAGGATGTGATGAGCCGACATCGAGGTGCCAAACACCGCCGTCGATGTGAACTCTTGGGCGGTATCAGCCTGTTATCCCCGGAGTACCTTTTATCCGTTGAGCGATGGCCCTTCCATACAGAACCACCGGATCACTATGACCTACTTTCGTACCTGCTCGACGTGTCAGTCTCGCAGTCAAGCACGCTTATGCCATTGCACTAACCTCATGATTTCCGACCATGATTAGCGTACCTTCGTGCTCCTCCGTTACTCTTTGGGAGGAGACCGCCCCAGTCAAACTACCCACCATACACTGTCCTCGATCCGGATAACGGACCAGAGTTAGAACCCCAAACATACCAGGCTGGTATTTCAAGGACGGCTCCACGAGAACTGGCGTCCTCGCTTCAAAGCCTCCCAGCTATCCTACACAAATAGGCTCAGAGTTCAGTGCAAAGCTGTAGTAAAGGTTCACGGGGTCTTTCCGTCTAGCCGCGGGAACACGGCATCTTAACCGCGATTTCAATTTCACTGAGTCTCGGGTGGAGACAGCTTCCCCATCATTACGCCATTCGTGCAGGTCGGAACTTACCCGACAAGGAATTTCGCTACCTTAGGACCGTTATAGTTACGGCCGCCGTTTACCGGGGCTTCGATCAAGAGCTTCTCCGAAGATAACCCCATCAATTAACCTTCCGGCACCGGGCAGGCGTCACACCCTATACGTCCACTTACGTGTTTGCAGAGTGCTATGTTTTTAATAAACAGTTGCAGGGAACTGGTCACTTCGACCAGCCTCAGCTTAGGGAGCAAGTCCCATCACCAAAGCCGGCGCACCTTCTCCCGAAGTTACGGTGCTATTTTGCCTAGTTCCTTCACCCGAGTTCTCTCAAGCGCCTTGGTATTCTCTACCTGACCACCTGTGTCGGTTTAGAGTACGGTTCTGTATAACCTGAAGCTTAGAAGCTTTTCTTGGAAGTATGGCATCAACCACTCCAACCCAAAAAGGGTCTCGTCATAACGTCTCAGCCTTAGGATCCCGGATTTGCCTAAGATCCCAGCCTACACGCTTAAACGCGGACAACCAACGCCGCGCTGGCCTAGCCTTCTCCGTCCCTCCATCGCAGTTATACAAAGTGCAGGAATATTAACCTGCTTCCCATCGACTACGCTCTTCAGCCTCGCCTTAGGGGCCGACTAACCCTGTCCCGATTAGCGTTGGACAGGAACCCTTGGTCTTCCGGCGGGGGGGTTTTTCACCCCCCTTGTCGTTACTCATGTCAGCATTCGCACTTCTGATACCTCCAGCAAACCTCACAGTTCACCTTCAGCGGCTTACAGAACGCTCCCCTACCATGCACAAAGTGCATCCGCAGCTTCGGTTACCAGTTTGAGCCCCGGTACATCTTCCGCGCAGGCCGACTCGACTAGTGAGCTATTACGCTTTCTTTAAAGGGTGGCTGCTTCTAAGCCAACCTCCTAGCTGTCTAAGCCTTCCCACATCGTTTCCCACTTAACTGGTATTTGGGACCTTAGCTGGCGGTCTGGGTTGTTGCCCTTTTCACGACGGACGTTAGCACCCGCCGTGTGTCTGCCAGGATTGTACTCCGCGGTATTCGGAGTTTGCATGGGGTTGGTAAGTCGGGATGACCCCCTAGCCCAAACAGTGCTCTACCCCCGCGGGTAAGACCTGACGCACTACCTAAATAGTTTTCGGGGAGAACCAGCTATCTCCGAGCTTGATTAGCCTTTCACTCCGATCCACAGCTCATCCCCGTCTTTTTCAACAGACGTGGGTTCGGTCCTCCAGTGCCTGTTACGGCACCTTCAACCTGGCCATGGATAGATCGCTCGGTTTCGGGTCTATTGCCAGCTACTAAACGCCCTATTAAGACTCGGTTTCCCTACGGCTCCCCTAAACGGTTAACCTTGCAACTGACAATAAGTCGCTGACCCATTATACAAAAGGTACGCAGTCACAGAACAAGTCTGCTCCTACTGCTTGTACGCATACGGTTTCAGGTTCTATTTCACTCCCCTCTCCGGGGTTCTTTTCGCCTTTCCCTCACGGTACTGGTTCACTATCGGTCAGTTAGGAGTATTTAGCCTTGGAGGATGGTCCCCCCATGTTCAGTCAAGATAACACGTGTCCCGACCTACTCGATTTCATCTTAAGTGCCGTTTCGTGTACGGGGCTATCACCCTGTATCGCAAAACTTTCCAGAATTTTCCACTACAACACAAAAGACTTAAGGGCTAATCCCCGTTCGCTCGCCGCTACTAAGGGAATCTCGGTTGATTTCTTTTCCTCCGGGTACTTAGATGTTTCAGTTCCCCGGGTTCGCCTCCTACACCTATGTATTCAGTGCAGGATACCGCCGAAGCGGTGGGTTTCCCCATTCGGACATTCACGGATCAAAGCATGTTTGCCGGCTCCCCGTGACTTTTCGCAGGCTCCTACGTCCTTCATCGCCTCTAACTGCCTAGGCATCCACCGTATGCGCTTAGTCGCTTGACCATATAACTCAAGCAACTAGATGTTGCGACTTACAATTGGATAACTAGTGATCGTCTTGCTTTCACAAAACAACCATAGTTCTCATTGTAAAATGACATTTTTACGCCGGACAGGTATGTACAGATAAACAATACACACTTGATTTGTCAGCATGATCCAACATCCCGCGAAGAATATTGAATCTATGTATTTAACAACTTTACATTCCACCTTGTTAAAGA